>NZ_BMJE01000025.1 GCF_014642915.1 Flavobacterium suaedae | reverse complement strand
CAGGCTCACATGAGTGGAACCCGAGTCACACTCGCTTTCTTTTATTTTAATGATAACGATAACAAGTGTTACAGCATACGTTGCCTCATTATCCCGCGGAAGAAATTGGCAAAGCTACCCGCTCCTTTAGAACTTGATGGAGTCGCAGTTGGTGGATCGGCTGATCTTGTAAGGGACGCTGACATTGCAGCGGGCGGGGAGTGCCTGAGCGTATTCGTCGTTGATGCCATAGTTATTAGCAGCTTGCTGAAGACATTTGCACACGGTTTGTTTGTCAAAGGTGGTGCTGGCAGAACCCAGAATGTTCCTCACTCCGCTACAGCACGATTCTGGAACATCTCCACCCTGCATCAGGTAAGATAGGCACGGTGCTAGGTTCACAGAAACATCATTGCATGACACGGCTTGCACCATCATTGGTGCACTCATCACAGCCATGCACATCAAAACCACACATGCAACCTTTAAGCTTGCCATAACTCAAAAGAACAAATTCCGAGACAAAAGTGATACTACAATGTATGTGTTTGTG
>NZ_BMJE01000023.1 GCF_014642915.1 Flavobacterium suaedae | reverse complement strand
GTTCTCATCCATTAATTTCCATTGAAGTCCGAAAACAGAAACCAAAAATACAGGATGATGAAATCTCAAAAAGCAAAAACAAATGGGAATGTAGTTTAAGTACAAACAAACAAAGTGGGGTGGCGGCTACAAATGCTTTGCAAATTTTTCACACTTAGAAGCCTGGGGGCTTGTAGGCGATGAAGCTGATGCACTGCACTTGGCGAACGTTGTCGAATCCGATGATACGGATGAAGCCGTTGGGGTATGCAGTCTTAGCCTCTTGAAGCTCCTTCAACACCTGAGAAGCATCAGTGCAACCAAACATAGGCAGCTTCCACATGGTCCAGTAGCGTCCATCGTAGTATCCTGGTGACCTGTTGTGCTCACGGTACACGAAACCGTGCTCCAACTCGAATTCCAAGCAAGGAATCCATCCCTTCCTAAGAAGGTATTCTACTTCCTTTGCCAATTGTGCATCATCAAGGTCTGGCAGGTAGGAAAGAGTCTCAAACTTCTTCTTGCCAACTGGTGGCCACACCTGCATGCATTGCACTCTTCCACCGTTGCTAGCAATGGAGGTAATGTCATTGTTGGTCTTCCT
>NZ_BMJE01000022.1 GCF_014642915.1 Flavobacterium suaedae | reverse complement strand
ATTACAAAAAGAGCGCGTAAAGATCCCATCCACATACAAATTCTCCAGGCTTTCCTCCAATGTAGCCATCCACCCTCTCTTATCTAGACATCCTTGGCAATGAGGTCGCCGTTGATGAGTTCTCTGTAGGCAGCAACGGGCCAGCTGAAACCCCTGAAGAGCAAGCGAGAAGCCAGAGGAACATCGATGATGATCTCCTTCATGGTGGGTTTCTTCTCGTCCCTGATCGCAATCAGGTAGCTCCGACCCACCCAGCCGATCCATCCCGAGATGTACAGGAATAGTATTCCGGGTGTGATGAACTCACCCCAGTGCCTCTGGTCTCCGCTCACGATCAGGTGCGGCAACCCATCGCCGCCGCACAGCAACCCCTGCTTCGCGTAGTTGTCGAACCTCCTCTTCGTCTTCTCCACGCTCGCCTTAATGGCCAGTGCGGGGGCGCTGCCCGCCTCGTAGAGCTTCAGCGACGACTCCAGCTTCTTTATCGACTGCTTCTCACGCTTCGCGAACTGCTTCGACTCCTTGCATGGGGTGAGCCCCGAGATGTCGGCGCCGGCGGGGAGAGGGGCGGAGAGGAGGATGGAGGAGAGGGCCAGCGCGGCGGAGAACGCCTTCAGGTCGGAGGACACGTTGT
>NZ_BMJE01000021.1 GCF_014642915.1 Flavobacterium suaedae | reverse complement strand
GATGGGACACTGCTGGACTATCAGCTGACCCGGAAACCTTCGCCAGGAACCGGGAGCTGGAGGTGATTCACAGCAGATGGGCCATGCTTGGTGCACTTGGCTGCACCTTCCCAGAGATCCTTGAGAAGAATGGTGTGAAATTCGGCGAGGCCGTGTGGTTCAAGGCTGGTTCACAGATCTTCTCGGAGGGAGGACTTGACTACTTGGGCAACCCAAACCTGATCCATGCTCAAAGCATCCTTGCCATCTGGGCTGTTCAGGTTGTGCTCATGGGGTTTGTTGAAGGTTACAGAGTTGGTGGAGGACCACTTGGTGAAGGACTTGACCCAATCTACCCTGGTGGTGCTTTTGACCCTCTTGGTCTGGCTGATGACCCTGATGCATTCGCTGAGTTGAAGGTCAAGGAACTCAAGAACGGTCGCTTGGCTATGTTCTCCATGTTTGGTTTCTTTGTTCAGGCCATTGTCACTGGCAAGGGCCCTATTCAGAACCTTTACGACCACGTTGCTGATCCTGTTGCCAACAATGCTTGGGCTTATGCCACTAACTTTGTCCCTGGACAATGAGGATGCCTACATGCAATGCAATCTTCTGCTCCCTTTTGCAGTTCCCTTGTGTTTAACTCCATTTTCACTAATGTAACTACACCTGTGTAGCAGAAAAATCTGTATGAGAACCATTATATTTTTATATATTAGAAATTTGGGTCCCC
>NZ_BMJE01000020.1 GCF_014642915.1 Flavobacterium suaedae | reverse complement strand
CGGATACACAAGATAATTCACATTATCTGAAGTACATTGCAATAACATATACTTCACCAAACACAAATCTAAAAACTCTCAAAAGTCCACAAGTCATCCTTTTCTTTCATGCTCACTTGCCGGGGACGAAGTTGGTGGCGTAGGCCCAGGCATTGTTGTTGACTGGGTCCGCAAGGTGATCAGCAAGGTTCTCCAATGGACCCTTACCGGTGACAATGGCCTGAACAAAGAACCCAAACATAGAGAACATGGCCAATCTCCCGTTCTTGAGTTCCTTCACCTTAAGCTCAGCAAAAGCCTCTGGGTCATCAGCAAGGCCCAATGGGTCAAAGCTGCCACCAGGGTAGATTGGGTCAGTGACCTCACCGAGGGGCCCACCAGCAATACGATAACCCTCAACAGCACCCATTAGGATAACTTGGGTGGCCCAGATGGCGAGGATGCTCTGGGCGTGGACAAGGCTTGGGTTGCCCAAGTAGTCCAGCCCACCCTCGCTGAAGATCTGGGACCCGGCCTTGAACCACACAGCTTCTCCAAACTTGACCCCGTTGCGGGACAATAGTTCGGGGAAGACGCAGCCCAAGGCCCCGAGCATGGCCCACCTGGAGTGGATCACTTCGAGCTCACGGTTTCTGGCGAAGGTTTCTGGGTCGGCCGAAAGCCCAGCAGTGTCCCAGCCGTAGTCACCTGGGAACTCGCCAGTGAGGTAGGACGGGGGCTCGCCAGAGAATGGGCCCAAGTACTTGACGCGGTCTGGGCCGTACCATGGGCTTCCGGAGGAGGCCTGCTTGGTGACGGTCTTCCTCATGCTGACCCTCCCGACTTCGGGGGCTGATGGGCCCAGCTTCACGGCCTTGCCAGCCAAGGATGGGGAAGAGAGAGCCATGGAGGAGGCTGCTGCCATTTTTAAAACTCTAGGATGAGCTTGCTTTCTGCCTTGTGTTATG
>NZ_BMJE01000019.1 GCF_014642915.1 Flavobacterium suaedae | reverse complement strand
TCAAAACACTCATAACACAAAGCACAAAGCAAAGCTCATCCTTGAGTTAAAAAATGGCAGCAGCTTCTTCCATGGCTCTCTCATCCCCATCCTTGGCTGGCAAGGCCGTGAAGCTGGGCCCATCAGCCCCAGAAGTGGGAAGGGTGAGCATGAGGAAGACCGTCACCAAGCAGGTCTCCTCAGGAAGCCCATGGTACGGCCCAGACCGAGTCAAGTACTTGGGCCCATTCTCTGGCGAGCCCCCGTCCTACCTAACCGGTGAGTTCCCAGGCGACTACGGCTGGGACACTGCTGGGCTTTCCGCAGACCCAGAAACCTTCGCCAAGAACCGTGAACTCGAAGTGATCCACTCCAGGTGGGCCATGCTCGGAGCCTTGGGCTGCGTCTTCCCGGAGTTGCTGTCCCGCAACGGGGTGAAGTTCGGAGAAGCCGTGTGGTTCAAGGCCGGGTCCCAGATCTTCAGCGAGGGTGGGCTCGACTACTTGGGCAACCCAAGCCTGATCCACGCCCAGAGCATCCTCGCCATCTGGGCCACACAAGTTATCCTAATGGGTGCCGTTGAAGGTTACCGTATTGCTGGTGGCCCCCTCGGTGAGGTCACTGACCCAATCTACCCAGGTGGCAGCTTCGACCCATTGGGCCTTGCTGATGACCCAGAGGCTTTTGCTGAGCTTAAGGTGAAGGAACTCAAGAACGGACGATTGGCCATGTTCTCTATGTTTGGCTTCTTTGTTCAGGCCATTGTCACCGGAAAGGGTCCATTGGAGAACCTCGCCGATCACCTTGCTGACCCTGTCAACAACAACGCCTGGGCCTATGCCACCAACTTCGTCCCCGGCAAGTGAGCATGAAAGAACGAAATGACTTTTGAGAGTTTTTAGATTTGTGTTTGGTGAAGTACTTCAGATAATGTGAATTATCTTGTGTATCCGAATCCAACTTAATGTTACT
>NZ_BMJE01000018.1 GCF_014642915.1 Flavobacterium suaedae | reverse complement strand
GACGGCAACTACTACACAGAATCCGGCGGAACAGGAACCATGCTAAATGAAGGCGATGTAATCACCACCACACAAACCATCTACGTATACGCCGAAAGCGGAACCACACCCAACAACTGTACCGACCAAGAAAGCTTCCAAGTAACCATCTACCAAAAACCAGAAGTAGACACCCCCGCAGACCTACAAGCCTGTGAAGAATACACCCTACCCGAACTAGAAGAAGGAAACTACTACACAGGACCAGGCGGAACAGGAACCATGCTAAACGCAGGCGACCTTATCACCACCACCCAAGACCTATACATCTACGCCAACAGCGGTATAGAAGTAGACTGTACAGACGAACACCAATTCAACATACAAATAGACGAACGTCCCGCAACCTTCCCGGTAACGACGCTGGAAGAATGCGACGATAATTTTGACGGATATACCATATTCGATTTAACCCCGGCAATAGACGAAGTAACCAATAACCAGCCCGGTTACACCATAAGTTTCCACGAAACCCAAAACGGCGCAACCTTTGGCGGCACCCCAATAGCCGATATAGCCAACTACACCGCCATCACCGGCACCATCTATATCCGCGTCACAGAAGAAGGCAACACCACCAACTGCGCCGGCGTAGAACCCCTGGAACTCATCGTACACCCAAGACCCGAGTTACCAACCCCGAGCAACTACGAACTATGCGACGACAACAACTCACCCGACGCTTTAGAAACCTTCGACCTCACCACCCGTGAAGCCGAAATCACCTACGGCGCAACAGGCGTAACCGCCGAATACTATACAAGCCAAAACGACGCCCAAGACGGCACCAACCCAATCACCACCCCCGAAGCCTATGAAAACACCACCCCGGGCGGGGAAACCATCTGGGTAGCCGCCGTATCCGACTTCGGATGCCGCAGCATAGGGTCCTTTGACATCATCGTCAACCCACTACCCGTAA
>NZ_BMJE01000017.1 GCF_014642915.1 Flavobacterium suaedae | reverse complement strand
ATCATCATAATTAACTATAGTATTAGCAGGAAAATCACCAAAACCGGGGTCAGTTGTACCTTCGTAACCTATACCTACTTTTTGAGCGTTAAACTTTAATACATTCTTATCAAACTCTCCATAAATCAATGGGTTTACGGTTGAAGTGTTAGCAATACATAATATATTATTTACTGTAGCATACGATGAACCAGCATTCCGCCCTATAAAAATATTATTGTCTCCTATAACATCTTTACCTGCATTAAAACCTATATATATATTGTCTTCACCTTGTGAATTATACCCTGCATAAGAATTTGCAAAAAAATTACGCCGTCCACCTGTTGATTTTTGTCCAGCACGAAAACCTATATAAGTACTTTCTCCAGATGTCGATTCACTGCCAGCATAATGACCATAAAAGGAATTATTTCCCCCACTACTTTTTTCGCCTGCAAAATAACCAACAAATGAATTACTATTTCCTTGTGAGTATCGTCCTGAACGATAACCTAAAAAAGAATTGAAATCACCTACTGTAGTGGCGGTGCTATCAGGCTCCCCTGAACCATATCCTACAAAAGTATTATTGGTTCCATTACCAGAACCTGGAACAGAATAGGTTTGCGCAAATCCTAATACAGTAACTAAAAGCCCTGCTGCTAAAAAAAATTTTGTTTTCATAATTTATATAATTGAATTGATTACTATTTTTTAAGCAGTTTCTCAACTTTTGCCTTTAATTCATCCAGCTCTGCATTGCGGGACTTAAGTTCTTCTATCTCTTTTTCCTGTTCTATAAGGTGTAGCGTAAGTTCTTCTATTTTTTCCTGTTGCAGTTTTATAATCTCTCCCATAGCCAAACCTTCTTTTTCCACTTCCGCTGCAGATGGCATATTAGGTAAATGACCGTTATTTTTTATAAAAGCCTCTACTTCACTAAGCGGTTGTAGCTTGTAATCTTCTGCAAATACATAGTCTGCCCAAGTAGCATAAGTTCTTATTCTTACTTCTTCTGCTAATATTCCACCACGT
>NZ_BMJE01000016.1 GCF_014642915.1 Flavobacterium suaedae | reverse complement strand
GGTATTCTCTTTTTTCCTGACGATCGTGTCTCTAGAAAGGAGGTGTTCCAGCCGCACCTTCCGGTACGGCTACCTTGTTACGACTTAGCCCCAGTTACCGGTTTTACCCTAGGCAGCTCCTTGCGGTCACCGACTTCAGGTACCCCCAGCTTCCATGGCTTGACGGGCGGTGTGTACAAGGCCCGGGAACGTATTCACCGGATCATGGCTGATATCCGATTACTAGCGATTCCAGCTTCATGGAGTCGAGTTGCAGACTCCAATCCGAACTGTGACCGGCTTTGTAGATTCGCTCCTGCTCGCGCAGTGGCTGCTCGCTGTACCGGCCATTGTAGCACGTGTGTAGCCCAGGACGTAAGGGCCGTGATGATTTGACGTCATCCCCACCTTCCTCTCGGTTTGCACCGGCAGTCTTGTTAGAGTGCCCGACTTGACTCGCTGGTAACTAACAACAGGGGTTGCGCTCGTTATAGGACTTAACCTGACACCTCACGGCACGAGCTGACGACAACCATGCAGCACCTTGCAATATGTCCGAAGAAGGGTCTGTTTCCAAACCTGTCATACTGCATTTAAGCCCTGGTAAGGTTCCTCGCGTATCATCGAATTAAACCACATGCTCCACCGCTTGTGCGGGCCCCCGTCAATTCCTTTGAGTTTCAAACTTGCGTTCGTACTCCCCAGGTGGGATACTTATCACTTTCGCTTAGCCACTCAACCTTGCGGTCGAACAGCTAGTATCCATCGTTTACGGCGTGGACTACCAGGGTATCTAATCCTGTTCGCTCCCCACGCTTTCGTCCATCAGCGTCAATTGATTGTTAGTAACCTGCCTTCGCAATTGGTATTCCATGTAATCTCTAAGCATTTCACCGCTACACTACATATTCTAGTTACTTCACAATAATTCAAGTTTAACAGTATCAATGGCAGTGCGACAGTTGAGCTGCCGGATTTCACCACTGACTTATTAAACCGCCTACGGACCCTTTAAACCCAATGATTCCGGATAACGCTTGGATCCTCCGTATTACCGCGGCTGCTGGCACGGAGTTAGCCGATCCTTATTCTTACAGTACCGTCAATCTACCACACGTGGTAGGGTTTCTTCCTGTATAAAAGCAGTTTACAATCCATAGGACCGTCATCCTGCACGCGGCATGGCTGGTTCAGAGTTGCCTCCATTGACCAATATTCCTCACTGCTGCCTCCCGTAGGAGTCTGGTCCGTGTCTCAGTACCAGTGTGGGGGATCTCCCTCTCAGGACCCCTACCCATCATTGCCTTGGTATGCCGTTACCATACCAACTAGCTAATGGGACGCATGCTCATCTTGTACCGATAAATCTTTAATAA
>NZ_BMJE01000015.1 GCF_014642915.1 Flavobacterium suaedae | reverse complement strand
GACTACGAGCTGTGCGACAACGGCAGTGACGACACCGACGGAGAGGCAATCTTTGACCTAACCATCAAAGACGGAGAAGTACTCGGCACCGATTTAGACCCTGGTTTATACAGCGTAAGCTACTATGAAACAGAGGCCGCAGCCGAACTAGGTACCGGTCCAATCGCCAACCCAAGCGCCTACCAAAGCCCAAGCGCCACCATCTGGGTACGCGTCACCAACAACACAACCGGCTGTTACGACATCGTACCACTAGAGCTAATCGTTAACCCGTTACCCGAGGTAAACGACCCAAGCCCCTACACCCTGTGTGACGAAAACAACCCCGGTGACGAACAAGAAGAATTCGATTTAACCACCAAATACACTGAAATAGCCGACGACCTAAACGGACTCGTATTCACCATCCACCACAGCTATCAAGACGCAGAAGCAGGCACCAACGCCATCACCAACCCGGAAAGCTACACCAACCCGTCGACCACCCCGGTAGAAACCCTGTTTGTACGCGTAACCGTAGAAGCCACCGGCTGCTACCGCATCGTACTACTCGACGTACGCGTAGAACCACTACCCGTACTCTACCCCGAAAACATCGATCCCGAGCTGACCACCCTGTGTGACGAAGACGGCGACGGAATCGCCACCTTCGACCTGGAATCCATGATCGAAGCCCTGGAAAACAATGGCCAGAACCTGGAAGTAACCTTCCACGAAACCGCACAGGACGCACTGAACGATTTAAACCCCATCACCAACCTGAGCAACTACCAAAACGCCATACCCTACCAGGACTACATCTACATCCGTGTAGCAAACACCCAAAGCGGCTGTTACAACAGCACCCCATACCAACTGGAGCTAACCGTAATCGCCTCACCACAAGTACCCGATTTAGAAGACATCACCCAGTGTGACGATGAAGACAATAACGGACAAGACGGCCAAGCCCAAGTAGACCTGACCCAACAAGACCAAGTAATCTACGACGGACTCGAACCGGCCAACCCCGACGCCATCATCCACTACTTCACCAGCGAAACCTTTGCAAGAGCCGGCGCCCCACGCATCACCAACCCGGGCACCTACTACGCAAGTGATGAACAAGAAATCTGGGTACGCGTAGAAGACCCCGTAACCGAATGCTACGGTATCACCAGTTTCACGATACACTTCAACCAGCCGTTGTTACTCACAACCCCTGCGTTGTACACCATCTGTGAAACCCAGTTACCAAACGACGGCGTAGAAACCTTCGATTTAACCACAAGAAACAACGAAATCCTGGGCGACTTCGGCGTAGGCCAAGGCTACACCGTAGTCTACTACGAAAGCCAGGCACAGCAAGAAGCTGACCAGCCAATCGAAAACCCCGAAACCTATCAGAACACCGATAACGCGCAGACCCTGTATGTAACCGTAACCAGCCCCGAAGGCTGTAAAAGCTA
>NZ_BMJE01000014.1 GCF_014642915.1 Flavobacterium suaedae | reverse complement strand
GTAACTTCAGTTGGCACCTGACCCATTACCGGTTCACCGCTATCAGGGTCTACAATCGGTGTCCCGTCAGGATTGGTAAGGGGTACTAACTGGATGATGTACTCGTTGAAAGTTACACTGAACCAGTAATCATCTGCCGGTAACGGATTACCGTTAAAGGTTCCGTCCCATCCCTGGCTTTGAGAACTGATTTGTTTGATCAGCTTGCCGTAACGGTCAAAGATGTAAATCTCCGCATCGCCCTGGCTGTTTAAACCGTAGATGTTCCAGTAGTCGTGGTAACCGTCTCCGTTTGGCGTGAAGTATCTCGGGTAATCGATGATGCTTACGTCTTCCAGGGTGACGATATAATCGGTACAGGCGCCTTTGTCGCGTATGTGTACCTGGTGGAGTCCCGGACTTACATTGGTAAAGATCGGACTGTCCTGCCATGGGCCGTAGTCTAACTGGTATTCGTAGTCGCCATATCCTTCGGTGATGATGGTTATGGTCTGGTCTTCACTGAAGGCACCGCTTACATTGTAGCTGCTTAGCTGTTGGCTGGCGGGTCCGCTGCGTTCTACGGTTACAGGGGCTATCGGGTCACTGATACAGCCGTTGGCACTTATGGCTTCTACGGTGTAGCTGCCGGCCTGGGTTACGGTGTAGGTGGACTCGGTCGCGCCTGCTATTTGTACGCCGTCCTGATACCATACAAAGGTATGGGTGTCATCCAGTCCGGTATCAAGTACAAACGGGCTTAGTACTTCGCTCGTGTCATAGTCTACACAGATGGTTCCGCCTTGCAGTTGTGGCTCGGGTATCGGTTCTACATATAGGGTGAAGCTGGTTAGTTCGTAACAGCCGCTTATGGTGGCGGTGTTGGTTACGCGTACCCAGATTTCCTGTTCGCCCGGGTTGTTTTCATTGCTGTACAGGCTCGGGTCGGTTATCGGGTTTTCGCCTGCTGTGGCGTCTGCTTCGCTTTCGTAGTAGGTTACGCTGTACTGGGCAGGGTCTTGTGTGCCGAGTACTTGGTCTTCTACCTGGGTCAGGTCAAAGGTGTATACGCCGTCGTTGTCTCCATCGTAGTCGCATTCAAAGAATTCCTGGGTTACAGGGTTGGCTATCGCTGCTTCTTCTACATACAGGGTTACTTCGCCGGTGGCGATACAGCCGGTGGTGTTGTTTTCTACGGCTACCAGTATGGTTTGCGGACTGCTTTCGTTGGTGTATTGGTTGGGCAGTGCGGTGCCGGCCTGGTAGGCGGCCTGGTCGTAGTAGAAGGTTAGGGTGTAATCATCCGGGTTTACGTCTTCGCCCAGTATGTATGGGGTGTGTTCGTTAAGGATGAAGGTGTGTACGCCATCGGTGTTTTGTTCGCAATAGGCGTTTGGTGCTATTATGCCGTTTTCACCCAGCTCCGGTAATGGGTTTACTATCAGCTCCAGTTCTACTACCTGGTAGCATACTTGGTCGTTAGGGTTGCCGGTGTTGGCGGCTACGCGTACGTAGATGGTACCGCTCGGACTCTGGTAGGCTTCGGGGTTGGCTATCGGGTTGATGCCTTCTTCCGCGTCTTCCGGGGTTTCGTGGTAGGTGATTATGGTGCTGTTGTCGTTGTTGCGTATGTCGTCTTCTGCATCGGTCAGGTTAAATTCTTCTTCTCCGTCCGGTGAGTTGTTGTCATCGCATAGTACCAGCGGTGCCGGATTGGTCTCCGGGGTTGGTAACGGCAGTACTTTTATGGTGAGTGTGGT
>NZ_BMJE01000013.1 GCF_014642915.1 Flavobacterium suaedae | reverse complement strand
TGCTTTACAATAATAAACTCCGATCTTCTGTTTTGCGCATGTTGCTCTTCAGTACAATTCGGCGCACAATCCACAGCCGGTTCCTTCTCACCGTAACCCTCACCGGATATTCTGTCTTTCGCAATACCCTTAGAGATTACATACTGCACCGTAGCCTTAGCCCTTCTTGTAGATAAGCCCTGGTTGTAACGGTCACTACCACGGTTATCAGCATACGCCTTCACCATAATAACCATTTCAGGATTATCTTTCATAACAGCCACTAACTTATCAAGCTCCGTAGCCGCCTCTCTGGTAATATTACTCTTATCAAACTCAAAATGGATTTCGTTAAGTTCTACTTTGTCTACTATTACAATCTCCTCGATAGGTTTCAGGTCAGCCGATACTTCAACTTCCTCATCATCCGTTTTCGCAATAGGGAAGCTGCTGGTCTCATAACCATCCGCACTTGCCTCAACCGTATAGGCTCTGTCACAATCAATGTGATAGGTAACCCTGCCGTCAGCACCTGCCGTTCTGGTTTCTATAACATTGTTTTTCTCATCCAGTATCGCAACTCTTGCCGCAGCAATAGCCTCTCCTGTATTCACATCTTTCACCATTACAATAGCTTCCACACCGCAAATTGGTGTTGCACTGTACAGTTTGTCAATACCGCTACGGTTACTGGCAAAGAATCCTATCTTCTTACTCTTGTTAAACGAGAAAGAGATATCATCCTGAGGTGAGTTTACAGGTGCTCCTAAGTTCATAGGCTCATCCGATGTGTCATCAAGATCAATTACATACACATCATACCCTCCAAAACCGGAACGTCCGTTAGAGGCAAAGTATAGTTTGTTATCTTCGGTTACATACGGGAAGTTTTCTCTTCCTTCGGTATTTATTTTTTTACCAAGGTTTACAGGCTCACCATAACTGTTAGCACCTTTTACTTCTACTTTCCAGATGTCTGTGTCTCCTACAGAACCTTCTCTGTCCGATACAAAGTAAAGTGTTTTACCATCATGGCTTATAGCCGGGTTACCGGTACTCCAACGCTTATCGTTAAACGGAAGCGGTTGTATGTTACCCCAGCTGTCTCCCTGCTTGGTTGCTTTGTACAGGTATACCTGTCCTATTTTAGCGTTAACGCTTTTGTCTTTCTGGTATTGCTTATTCTCTTTAAAACTCTCACTGGCAAAATACATGGTCTTACCATCAGCGGTAACCGATGCAGGACCGTCATGCCACTTACTGTTTATCCCGTCTACCGGAGTTGGCTCACTAAATGTGCCGTTGGCATTGTAAGTAGCCATATACAAATCAAGATAAGGCTGCTCATTCCAGCCGTATGTTTTACGCGATTCGTTTCGTGCACTGGTAAAATAAAGGGTATTATCATCGGTTAATACAGGACCGAACGATCCGTATTCCTCACTGTTAATATCCAGTATTTTCTCATCAAAAAGTTTACTTTGGTTACGAAGTTTCGGCAGGTAGTTAGGATCCTGCATAAAGATAACCGCACGCTGGTCATTTGGTGCCATGTTGGCAAATTTGCGCATTTGCTTGTTAGCATCTTCATAACGTCCGGCTGCTTTAAGCATTTGTGCGTAACGGTAATAGGTTTCTGCTGATGCATTCCCTGCTTCCACCGCTTTTTCATACCATTTTACAGCTTCTTTGTAATTAAATACGTTATAGTAGCTGTCAGCAAGCTGCTTGTATACATACGGGCTTGCTTTGCCGTCTTCTATCAGTTCTTTATATTCTTCTGCTGCTTCTACGTATTCAAAGCGGCCAAAGTGTTTGTCTGCAGTTTTAGTGTCGTCGTTCTGCGCCGTTACTGCCATCCCGGCGAGCATAAAACTAAGGGTAATATATAAGTTCTTCATTTTATTATGTCGCTTTTAGATTAGAAATAACGTGATGAACGTGATACTTTTTTCGGGAAGTTCACATCGAATAATAACATGATCTCATGTGAGGATGGTGTGGTTACATCCAGGTCTGATACAATGTGGTCGTATGCATAACCGATTCTCAGGTTTGGTGTGATGGCATAGTTTACCATTCCGCCAAAGCTGTCGTCTAATCTGTAGGTTGCTCCTATTTCAAATCGTTCGAAGAACAGGAAGTTAAGGGAACCGTCTACTGATGGTGATACGTCAAATGATGATTTTACCATGAATGATGGTTTCATCTTGGTGTTTTCGGATAACTGGAATACGTATCCACCGGTTAAAAAGTAGTGGGATACTTCTGATCCGAATTCGTATTCCTGACCGTTATCGGTAAGGTCAAGGTGCTTGCTTTTCAGCATGTTTGGCATAGAGAAAGCAAGGTAGTAGTTGTCGGTGTAATAGAATGCTCCTGCTCCTATGTTGAAGTAGGTGTTGTTTACGTTTTGACTGAAGGCAGGGTCTTCCGGAGAAGGTACAAAACCGTTACCGATGTCATCGTAAAGTCCTACATCGTGAAAGGTTGCTCCTGCTTTTATTCCTAAGGCTAAACGGTGCTCGCCGCCTAGTTTAAGGGTGTAGGAGAAGTCGGCGTATACGTTGGTTTCTTTTACGGGACCTATTTCATCTACGATGGCTGATAGTCCTAATCCTACGTTTTTACCTACGGGGGTGTGCCCGGAGAAGGTTCCTGTATTGGGTGCGCCTTCTATGTCTACCCACTGGGCTCTGTAGAGTAAGCCAAAGGCTAGGTGCTCTTTGCTTCCTGCATAGGCAGGGTTAATTACGTTCATGTTGTACATGTACTGGGTGTAGTGTGGGTCTTGCTGGGCAGTCATGTCCGTGAACCCTAACAACGCCAGTAAACTGGCTAAGTATAGTTTTTTCAT
>NZ_BMJE01000012.1 GCF_014642915.1 Flavobacterium suaedae | reverse complement strand
GCAAAAGTAATTAGCCTATAGGCATTACTTTTTGCTCGGGTAATTAGTTAATCAATACTATTGGCTATTGCCTTATACCTAATCAACTAATGACTAATATTGTAACATACTGCGATAGATAATAGAGTATAATTTTGTTAGAAAGACTCTCCTGCGCACCCTGGAGCGCGCAGAAGCGAATTGTACATAAGCTTACAGGTTATTAGTACTACTCGACTTTGACATTACTGCCTTTACATCTGTAGCCTATCAACGTGGTCATCTTCCACGACCTTTAAAAGAAATCTCATCTTGTGGTGGGTTTCGCGCTTATATGCTTTCAGCGCTTATCCCTTCCAAACGTAGCTACTCTGCAGTGCTCCTGGCGGAACAACAGATACACCAGCGGTTTGTCCGACTCGGTCCTCTCGTACTAGAATCAGATCCACTCAAATTTCTAACGCCCGCAGTAGATAGAGACCGAACTGTCTCACGACGTTCTGAACCCAGCTCGCGTGCCACTTTAATGGGCGAACAGCCCAACCCTTGGGACCTTCTCCAGCCCCAGGATGTGACGAGCCGACATCGAGGTGCCAAACCCCCCCGTCGATGTGAGCTCTTGGGGGAGATCAGCCTGTTATCCCCGGCGTACCTTTTATCCTTTGAGCGATGGCCCTTCCATACGGAACCACCGGATCACTATGCTCTACTTTCGTACCTGATCGACCTGTATGTCTCTCAGTCAAGCTCCCTTATGCCATTGCACTCTACGCACGGTTACCAAGCGTGCTGAGGGAACCTTTAGAAGCCTCCGTTACTCTTTTGGAGGCGACCACCCCAGTCAAACTACCCACCAAGCAATGTCCCTCGCAAGAGGTTAGGCTTCAGATAAGCAAAGGGTGGTATTTCAACAATGACTAACCTACGCCTGGCGACGCAGGATCGAAGTCTCCCACCTATCCTACACATCACTTATCCAAAGTCAATACTAAGCTATAGTAAAGGTGCACAGGGTCTTTTCGTCCCACTGCGGGTAATCGGCATCTTCACCGATACTACAATTTCACCGAGCTCATGGCTGAGACAGTGTCCAGATCGTTACACCATTCGTGCAGGTCGGAACTTACCCGACAAGGAATTTCGCTACCTTAGGACCGTTATAGTTACGGCCGCCGTTTACCGGGGCTTCAATTCAATGCTTCTCCGAAGATAACATCTCCTCTTAACCTTCCGGCACCGGGCAGGTGTCAGGCCCTATACGTCATCTTTCGATTTTGCAGAGCCCTGTGTTTTTGATAAACAGTCGCCTGGACCTTTTCACTGCGGCCCGCATTGCTGCGGGCGACCTTTCTCCCGAAGTTACAGGTCTATTTTGCCTAATTCCTTAGCCATGAATCTCTCGAGCGCCTTAGAATACTCATCCCAACCACCTGTGTCGGTTTACGGTACGGGCTGCTTTACTCGCTTTTCTTGGAAGTCGCTTCTCTGGATTATCACCGCAACCGTAGTCTTAGTGTACTATCGGGGTGTTACCACTCCCTTCAACGTGCAATTCCGTCTGCACGCACCAAATATACGCCTCCGTCACTTTTGTTGTAAGCAGGTACAGGAATATTAACCTGTTGTCCATCCACTACCCCGTTCGGGTTCGCGTTAGGCCCCGACTAACCCTCAGCTGATTAGCATAGCTGAGGAATCCTTGGTTTTTCGGCGTGCGGGTTTCTCGCCCGCATTATCGTTACTTATGCCTACATTTTCTTTTCTATAAGCTCCAGCAATACTCACATATCACCTTCGGCGCCGATAGAATGCTCCCCTACCACTTTTAAAGTCCATAGCTTCGGTAGTATGCTTATGCCCGATTATTATCCATGCTCGTCCGCTCGACTAGTGAGCTGTTACGCACTCTTTAAATGAATGGCTGCTTCCAAGCCAACATCCTAGCTGTCTGGGCAGACAAACCTCGTTTTTTCAACTTAGCATACATTTGGGGACCTTAGCTGATGGTCTGGGTTCTTTCCCTCTCGGACATGGACCTTAGCACCCATGCCCTCACTGCTGATCAATATTATATAGCATTCGGAGTTTGTCAGGAATTGGTAGGCGGTGAAGCCCCCGCATCCAATCAGTAGCTCTACCTCTATATAACTAATATCAACGCTGCACCTAAATGCATTTCGGGGAGTACGAGCTATTTCCGAGTTTGATTGGCCTTTCACCCCTACCCACAGGTCATCCCAAGACTTTTCAACGTCAACGGGTTCGGTCCTCCACTGTGTGTTACCACAGCTTCAACCTGCCCATGGGTAGATCACACGGTTTCGCGTCTACCATTACTGACTATGGCGCCCTATTCAGACTCGCTTTCGCTACGGATCCGCACCTTAAGTGCTTAGCCTTGCCAGCAACGGTAACTCGTAGGCTCATTATGCAAAAGGCACGCCGTCACCCAATAAATGGGCTCCGACCGCTTGTAGGCGTATGGTTTCAGGTTCTTTTTCACTCCGTTATTCACGGTTCTTTTCACCTTTCCCTCACGGTACTGGTTCGCTATCGGTCTCTCAGGAGTATTTAGCCTTACCGGATGGTCCCGGCAGATTCAGACAGGGTTTCACGTGCCCCGCCCTACTCAGGATTCTGCTATTTATTATATTCTTTACCTGTACAGGGCTATCACCTTGTCTCGCTTATCTTTCCAGATAATTCCAGTTCTGTTTACATAAAATATCGCAGTCCTACAACCCCAATTATGCCGTAACATAATTGGTTTGGGCTGTTCCGCGTTCGCTCGCCACTACTAACGGAATCACTTTTGTTTTCTCTTCCTCCGCCTACTTAGATGTTTCAGTTCAGCGGGTTCGCTTCCTT
>NZ_BMJE01000011.1 GCF_014642915.1 Flavobacterium suaedae | reverse complement strand
TTGCGGCGGGGCTCACCTCTTCCCATTCCGAACAGAGAAGTTAAGCCCGCTTGCGCAGATGGTACTGCTTATTGTGGGAGAGTATGTCATCGCCTTTCTTTTAAACCCCCTTACTATACAAGTAGTAAGGGGTTTTTGTTTTTATCTACTTTCTTCTTAGGTTAATATCTATAATCTTATATAGAAACTAATTATTTTATTCTTTATTTAATTTTTTTATTTGCTTTTTAACTGATTTTATTTGCTTTTCATCGAAAAGCTTTATTTACTTTCTTAGATATATTTTTTGTTTAAAAATATTTGATTTTGTTCTTAACACTTTAAAAAGCAGACTTTTACTACATTAAATTATATTTAAATTTTAAATATTGCATAAATAATCGATGAAAAGCATCATTAACTGTTTGTTTATCAATGTTTTATGTTGATTTTTTTTAGATATTTGCATTAGTGATTAAATGAAAATGGATTTTTATTATGCACCTACTTCTAAGCATAATAAAATAATGAATTTTGAATTAACTGGATGTATATGCAAGTATTTAGATTTTTGACAATTGCTTTTCTGTTTTTTTCTTTAACAGTTAAGGCACAGCTTAATGACTTCAATTTAGAAGTTACTAAGACAGATGAAACTTGTTTGAGTAACGGTTCTTTAACTTTTGAGATTAGTAATGAAACAGAGGGTTCAGATTTTATTTTTAAGGTTTATCTTTTGCCAAATGTGACTAACCCTGTTTCAATATTAACAGATAATTATCTTGGAGGATTATCGGCAGGTAACTACAGGGTAGAGGCTATACAAGCTCTTGGTGAGTTTTCAAATTCGGCTGAATTTGATATAACTATAAATGAGAACATTGTTCCTTTTGAAATTTCTATTTCATCTGACGTTGAGACTTGTTCTGTAGGAGGTGAGATTATTGTAGATGTAGTATCAGGTATTGCTTCTGCTTTTGAGATTATTTCAGGTCCGGAAATTAGACCTCTTCAGTCTTCAAATGTGTTTAGTGGACTTCAAACGGGTACTTATAATATTAGAGCATTTAATGAATGTGGGGTTGCTAAGGTTAAAACTCATAGTATTACTGTTTTGACTTTTGATATAGAAATTTCTGACCCCATATATCCTGATGAAGTTTCTATTGTTTGTGATTCTATAAGAGTAAATAATATTATAACTGCAACATCAGGTTCTATAAGGTATCCTTTAGCTATTCAGCATTCAGTAAATACTATGGATATTGGTGGAGATACTTTAGTCATCAATCAAATATTTGAAAATGGTCCTGAGGATGAGTTAGAAGTATCAGCAGTATTGCCGAGATATATTACAGAGTCATATACTTATGAATTGAAAGTGACTGATTATTGTAATTCTGTATACGAAAAGGATGACAATGTTGTTGATCCTGATATTGAGATAGAGGTGCTGGAAATTGAAGCACCTTGTGCAGAGAAGTTTTTTTCTTTGTCTCTAAAAAGATATGTGGGTCCTTATACAGTAGAGTTTTTAAATTATCCTGCGGAATTTAATCCTGAAGATTATAATACAACTCCATATGGACCTTTTGAAGCTGACAGTATTCAATATGGTAATGTTGATAATTCTGTTCCTTTTGGAGAGTATGTTATAAAAGTAACGGACGCTTGTGGACGAGAGAAAATTGAGTCTGCCACAATTGAGTTTGAAAAGCCTACTCCATTAGTGTATGGTAGAAATAATGGATGTTTCTCGGAGTATGGAAGAATAAGAGCGGAAGTACCCGAGAGTATGGTGGTTAATGCTACTATAATTGATGCTCCATCTACTTACACTTTATCAATTCCTCAAAATGTAACAGCAAACATTTCATCTTCCGGTATTTTATTATTATACGATATACCTATAGGGGATTATACAATTGAGTTTACGGATGATTGTGGGTTTAATTATGTAGTTAATGTAGAAGTGCCTCCTTTTGTGGAACAGGAATTTGCTTTTTCTGTTTTACCGGCATGTAATGAAGGATTAGGTTCTGTAAACATAAGAAGTGGAAATGGAATTTTAACAGAGGTGTTAGTAATATCTGCTCCCGAAGAGTATAATCAGAGCCTTCCTACTGATGTAAGCTACAATATTGTTGATAGTAAATTTTATATGACTGATTTGCCTGAAGGAAGTTATATATTTAGAGCAACTAATATATGTGGTATTACAGACGACATATCTATAGAACTAGATGGATACTTATTTCCTGAAGATAGTTTTCAATTTACTCCTAATTGTGGTTCTTTTTCTGTTAAAGTTACTGATACAAGTAACGGAACAGAAGGAGCTAAATATTGGTTGCAAAAGTTTGATAATTTGACAGGAAATTGGGTGCATCCTTCTACAAATACTACTTATATTGATGGTGAGATACCTAATGAAAATACAGGGATAAGGTTACGAAATAATACTGTTAAAAACAATTTGTATTACACAGGTACATTTAGAATATTAAAGCAATTTCAAACTTTTTCTAACGGAAGTGCTGAAAATACAATCTGTATAAGTGAACTGGGACAAATGGAATATTATGAGGGACTAAGTATAAATACGGCTTATACATTAGCTTGCATAGGGAATCCAAACGATGTATATGTAGAAGTTTCGGGTCATCCCATATCATATAAAATAATAAAGAAGGATGGAGTTGATTTCACTTTAGACAATGGAACAAGTAATATTTTCAGAAATTTAGAACCGGCAGAATATGTAATTAGTGTAGAAGATGGTTGTGGAAATATAGTTACTCAGTGGCTCAATTTTCAGGAATTACCTTCAATTGCAGCTGTAACTCAGCCACAAGATATGATAATTTGTAGTGAATCCGGTTCTGTAACTGAAGGTTATATGTTTGACTTAACATCTCAAAATGATAAGATTTTAGGTCCATTGCACCCTTCTATGTATACTATTACTTATCATTTAACTCAAGAAGATGCAGAAGAAGGAGTAAATGAATTACCGGACAATTATGAGAATATTGCCAATGGGCAAACTATATATGTGAGATTAATACATAATGAGATAGAAATTTGCCATAGTGTAACTTCATTCAGATTATTTATAGGAGAGTATCAGGAGCCTGTTATAGCTACTACCGGCACAATATGTAATGATGGCCAACTAATGCTTTCAGCCTCTCCGGGTTATGTTAGCTATTTATGGTCTACAGGAGAAACCACCAGAACAATTTTTGTTAATGAACCAGGTTTGTATACGGTAATTGTTGAAAAAGCATACGGTACAGCAGTTTGCGATGGGTATAATGAAATAGAAATAAAAGAATCGGAAACACCGGAAATCCTTCATATAGATGTTAAGGACTGGACTGAAAATAATAACTCTATTACTGTGGATGTAAAAGGAGAAGGGGAGTATGAATATTCTATAGATGGTTTCAACTATCAGGATAGCAATACATTTAATAATTTACCAATAGGTGTTTACCAAGTATATGTAAAAGATAAGTATGGTTGCGGTGAAGATGTAAAAGAAGTAGTTATAATGTACTATCCTAAATATTTTACCCCTAACGGAGATGGAGTACATGATAAATGGTATATAAAACATGCTATTTTAGAGCCTGATTTTAATGTTGAAATTTATGACAGGTATGGTAAAATGGTTTCTACATTTGGTCATACAAGTGACGGGTGGGATGGTACATTTGAAGGGGCACAACTACCGTCAACAGATTATTGGTTTGTTGTAACAAGACAAGATGGAAGAGTATTACGAGGGCATTTTGCTATGCTTAGATAATAACTACGTTGTTATGTGAATTTCAAAAAATCCCTTTCAAAACTGAAAGGGATTTTTTTTATGTATTTACATCTAAATCTTTTATGTAATCTTCGTGTTCATAAAAAAATCTTTCAAAAGCATCCATCTTTTCATAGAAAAAGTCAAAAACCTGTTCCCATGAAGCTTTATTATAAAGGCTCACTCCTGTAAGTTCTGTATATATTCTGTTTATGTTTTTACCATTTTCAAGCGTGTAGTCTTTTACAAAAATAGCATCAGGTACAAACTCCTCAAGAAATATATTTTTTAGTGATACTATTTTTTCATAATATATTTTTCTTTTATCGTCTTCTTTAGGTTCAATATCCAGCATAACTCTTGCTTTTTTATTATCAATATAAAATTTAAAAGCTACATCTTTAATTTTAGTATTATACAATAACCATTTGCGGGAATATGCATTAGCAAATTCTGTCCAAAAATCTTTCTTTATTTGTTGCGTTTCAGCTTTACTAAACATATTGTTTATTATAATTATATAGGTTTTTTAAAGTATCTTTATCAGTAATTATTAGTTATGCAGTTTACCGAATTCATTAAATACATTCCAAAAATACAAAAACAACAGTTGCCCGCTTTAGCTGCACATGCAAAAATGGCTCCTGCCGAGAGAATTCAGGCACAATCATTAAACTATTACAAAGCTAATAACCCTAAGCAGGCAGCAGTAATGATGCTTATATACCCTAAAGAGGGTAATGCTCATATTGTTTTAATGAAACGTAATACTTATCCTGGAGTACATTCGGCACAGATATCTTTTCCGGGTGGCAAAGCTGAGCCTGAAGATAAAAGTTTTGCCGATACTGCTTTAAGAGAAACACGAGAGGAAATAGGAGTAGTGGAAAAAGAGGTAGATTTAGTAATGCCATTTTCAGAGCTTTATATTCCGCCCAGTAATTTTATAGTGTATCCTTATCTGGGTATTACTGTAGAAGAGCCTTTGTTTGTTCCTGATCCTATAGAGGTTGCAGAGATAATAGAGTTACCATTAGAAACAGTTTTGGATGACAGTATTATAATACATAAAGAAATGACAACTTCGTATGCCAATAATATAATGGTACCTGCCTTTCAAACATCAGGATATGTAATATGGGGTGCTACTGCAATGATATTGAGTGAACTTAAAGAAACAATAAAAAACGTGTTATAAATTAGCGATTTTGTAAATTTGTAGTTCATATTAATTACTATAATGGGATTATTTAAACGAAATCCTTTCGGACATATACTTTTCTTAAAGAAATGGTTAATACGTTTTTTTGGTATTTTAACTCACAGACGCTATCGTGGGTTTAATGAACTTAAAGTAGAAGGTTCTGAAATTATACGGTCTTTACCGCAGGAAAATGTACTTTTCATTTCTAATCATCAAACTTATTTTGCTGATGTGGTAGCAATGTTTCATGTTTTTAACGCAAGCCTTAAGGGGCGTGAGGACAACATTAAGAAAATTGCTTATATATGGCATCCTAAGCTTAATATATATTATGTAGCTGCAAAAGAAACCATGAAATCAGGTTTATTGCCACGTATATTGGCGTATGCAGGTGCTATAACCGTAGAAAGAACGTGGAGGGCAAAAGGAAAAGAAATAAAAAGAGAAGTAAACCCTAACGATACAGAGAATATAAAAATAGCGCTGGAAGATGGTTGGGTAATAACATTCCCACAGGGAACTACTAAACCTTTTAAACCAATCAGGAAAGGTACAGCCCACATTATAAAGCAACACAAACCTATTGTTGTGCCTATAGTAATAGATGGTTTCCGCCGTTCTTTTGATAAAAAAGGAATTCGTATGAAGAAAAAAGGCATACTGCAATCTTTTATTGTAAAAGAACCTTTAGATATTGACTACGATAACGAAAGTATAGAGTCTATAGTAGAGAAAGTGGAATATGCTATAGAACAGCATCCTTCATTCCTTAAAGTAATTCCTGCTGAAGAAATACAGGCAGAAGAAGAACTAAATAAACAAAGGAATTGGGATTATTAATTTTCCTGAGACAAAGTATTACAAAAGAGAGGCTTTAAAGCCTCTCTTTTTATGTAAATAAAGTGTTTTATATTTATTATTATAAAGAAAAATCTTATATGGTATATATTTATCACTTATTTCTTTTCTATATTTAAGAATTACTAATCAATTAACAATTTTAAATCATGAAAAGAAACTTTTTTTTAGCAGCAGGGCTATTAGTTACTGCATTTGGGTATTCACAAACTTCTAGTTCGTATTTGCAACAAATAGGAAACACCGCTGATGGTAACTATAATGTTATTATAGGAGAGGATGCGGGAAATAGTAACACATTAGGTGATAGAAATGTATATATAGGTAATAAAGCAGGTAAAGATAATGTAGATGGAGAATCTAATGTTATTATAGGTTCTTCTGCAGGTATGAGTTATACCGCTAATAATAGTGTTTTTATAGGTGAAGGTGCGGGACAATATTGTACTACAGGAGGAGGAGCCTTTTTAGGTAGGAAAGCAGGGCAGTATAGTAATGGAACTAATAATCTGCTTATAGGAAATTATGCTGGACAAGGTCAGAGTTCACAGATACCACTATCTGGAGGAAATAATATTTTTTTTGGTAATCACTCGGGAGAGAATGTTACAGAAGGTAATAATAATATTTTTATAGGAACCTATGCAGGATCGAATATTTTAACAGGACATGACAATGTGTTTATAGGTAATGATGTTGGCAGAATACAAGAGGATAAAGTACCTCCAGCAACAAGCTATAGATTATATATAGATAACTCTGATACTTCTAATCCTTTAATTTATGGAGAATTTGATAATAATGTATTAAAGTTTAACGCTCAAAAAGTAGGTATAGGTTACGAAGGTACAACTGACCCCGGTTTTGGTGATTTTCCTGCTAATACTATAGTTAATTATGATGAT
>NZ_BMJE01000010.1 GCF_014642915.1 Flavobacterium suaedae | reverse complement strand
GAAGTTACTCGTGAGTTTAAGGCGCACTTCTCTCTTAAGAGGTAATTCTATCTTTATAAGTACAAACAGATATAAAATAAAAAGGCAGCCAATCGGCTGCCTTTTTATTTAAGTAATTAGAAAGTATTATTTATGTAAACCATGTAGCCGGGTTACATATTTACCTATTACGTCAAACTCTAAGTTTACAGTAGTATTTTTTTCTATATGCTTAAAGTTGGTGTGTTCATAAGTATAAGGTATTATAGCAACACTAAATTGGTTGGGTTTTGAGTTTACTACGGTAAGACTAACGCCGTTTACTGTTATAGAACCTTTCTCTATAGTGATATTGCTTTTTGCGGCATCGTACTCAAAAGTAAATTCCCAACTTCCGTCTTTTTCTTCTTTATTTATGCAGGTAGCGGTTTGGTCTACATGCCCTTGTACAATGTGTCCATCCAGCCTGTCGCCAAGTTTCATAGCTCTTTCAAGGTTTACTTCATCGCCTTCCTGCCAGTTACCTATGTTGGTTTTGTCGATAGTTTCCTGTATTGCAGTAACAGTATAATTATTATTGTTTATAGCTACGACGGTAAGGCATATTCCGTTGTGTGCTACGCTTTGGTCTATTTTTAATTCGTGTGTAATATTTGAATTTACTGTTATGTGTAAATTAGTGTCTTCTTTCGCTATTTGTTTTATAGTGCCAGAGGTTTCAATTATTCCTGTAAACATCCTTGATTTATTTTGCTAAATTTGTGTTTTCAAATGTAGGAATAAAAGAACGTCATGACAAAAAAAGCGGAGAATGCAGTTGTAGGGATATCAATTGGTGATTTAAATGGTATTGGTGCCGAGGTGGTGCTTAAGACGTTTGAAGATAGCAGGATGCTGGAGTTTTGTACTCCGGTTATTTTTGCTAATGTTAAGCTAATGTCTTTTATAAAAAAGACATTAAATGCTAACTGTAATTTTCATGGTATAGATAAGCTGGACCAATTAGTGCATGGTAAAATTAATGTGCTTAATGTTTGGCGGGAAGGAGTGAACATCGATTTTGGCAAGACTGATGATAATGTAGGTAAGTATGCAGTGCTATCTTTTGCAACGGCGGTAACAGCTTTAAAAGAAGGAGAGATTGATGTTTTGGTTACTGCACCTATTAATAAGTATAATATCCAGTCGGAAGAATTTACTTTCCCGGGGCACACTGATTATCTTGATAAAGAACTGGAAGGTGATGCTTTAATGCTGATGGTTCAGGATAAACTTAGAGTAGGTTTATTAACCGACCATATACCGGTGCAGGAAGTATCTTCTCATATTACTGAAGAGCTAATTCGTAAAAAGATAGGTACTATTAACCAAACACTTAAACAGGATTTTAGAATAAGCCGACCTAAAATTGCAGTGCTGGGAGTTAACCCACACGGTGGAGATAATGGTGTAATAGGAAGAGAAGATGAAGATGTGGTGAAACCTGTATTAAGTAAATTGTTTGATGAAGGAGTATTGGTTTTCGGGCCTTATTCGGCAGATAGTTTTTTTGGCAGCGGGCAGCATGAAAAATATGATGCTGTAATTGCAGCCTATCATGACCAGGGTTTAATACCGTTTAAAACGCTTGCTTTTGGTAAAGGGGTAAACTTTACGGCGGGACTTGAAGGGATTAGAACTTCACCTGATCATGGTACGGCTTTTGAGATTGCAGGTAAGGGTGAGGCAGACAATACATCATTTAAAGAAGCTGTTTTTTTAGCGCTTGAAGTGTTTAGGAACAGAAATGAGTATAAGGAAATAAGTAAGAACCCTTTGAAAACCAGAGAAAAGTAGTTATACACAAAAAAATGTTGATAACAAGTTTGCATTTATAATAATTTATTATCTTTGCACGCTCAAAACTGTTGTAACAGGGTGGTTTTAGCTGCTTTACGGTTTTAAATATAGTTTTGATAATTTAAAAAACTGGCGCGATGAAAGTGAATAAAGAATTTTTAATCCCTTTTGCCGGATTAAAGCAGGGTAAACACCAGTTTGAATTTAATGTAGGCAAATCGTTCTTTGATGACTTTAACTATGACGAATTTAACGATGTAGACGTTAAAGTAGATATGGTTTTAGATAAGCAAAGCACTATGATGGAGCTTCATTTTAAGCATGAAGGAACTGTAAATGTGCCTTGCGATGTAAGTAACGAATATTTTGATTTACCTGTAGAGGGTAGTCTTGATATAGTGGTAAAGTTTGGAGAGGAGTTTAATGATGAAGATGATGAAATACTTATTTTACCACACGGAGAACATCAGGTTGATGTATCGCAGTATGTATATGAAATGATTATACTTTCGGTACCAACTAAGCGTGTGCATCCCGGAATTGAAGACGGTACAATGGGTGCCGACGTTTTGGAAAAGCTGGATGAACTGGCACCCAAAGAAAAAGAAGAGAATAACGAACAAGAAGATAATACAGATCCCCGCTGGGACGAATTAAAGAAACTTTTAACGGATAAATAATAGAGTACAATGGCACATCCTAAGAGAAAAATCTCGAAAACGAGAAGAGATAAGAGAAGAACACATTACAAAGCATCTGTACCGCAGATTGCTACATGCCCGGTAACAGGAGAAGCACACTTATACCACAGAGCCTACTGGCATGAAGGTAAGCTATATTACAGAGGTCAGGTTGTTGTTGATAAGCAAGAAACTGTAGCTTAACAAACATATAAATTGAGGAAAAACTCTCACTAAGTGAGGGTTTTTTTGTTAAATAGTATTATGTTTTAATTTAAGGCAGGGAATTACAAGCCTTTTTATAATTTTTTTGTAATTTCCACCACTTTTCAAACTCTAAAGGTTTGAACAGAAAAACTTATCCTATGACTAAAACAACAGCCGCTATTACAGCCGTTGGGGCATATGTGCCGGATTTTGTACTCTCTAACCAGGTTTTAGAGACTATGGTAGATACTAATGATGAGTGGATAACTACCCGTACAGGTATAAAAGAAAGGCGAATATTAAAAGATAACGATAAAGGAACATCTTACTTAGCAATAAAAGCTGCAGAAGACCTGCTAAAAAAATCAGGAACAAAACCTGAGGATATAGATATGGTGCTTTTAGCAACTGCTACGCCTGATATGCCTGTTGCATCTACCGCAGTATATGTGGCAACACAAATAGGTGCTGTTAATGCTTTTGCTTATGATTTGCAGGCAGCATGTTCCAGTTTTCTGTATGGAATGTCTACAGCGGCAGCCTACATAGAAAGCGGACGTTATAAAAAAGTACTATTAATAGGAGCAGATAAAATGTCTTCTATTATAGACTATACCGACAGAGCTACTTGTATTATTTTTGGAGACGGAGCCGGTGCAGTACTGTTTGAACCTAATGAAGAGGGATATGGACTGCAAGATGAAATATTGCGAAGTGACGGTATAGGAAGAGAGTTTTTAAAGATTGAAGCAGGAGGTTCTTTACTGCCACCATCGCACGAAACAGTAGATAATAAACAACATTATGTTTTCCAGGACGGTAAAACTGTATTTAAATATGCAGTTTCTAATATGGCCGATATTAGCGAAAAGATAATGAAACGCAATAACCTTAGCCACGAAGATGTTGACTGGCTGGTATCGCATCAGGCAAACAAGAGGATTATAGATGCTACTTCATCAAGGATGAAGCTAGACGAATCTAAAGTACTTGTAAATATTGAAAAGTACGGTAATACAACCTCTGCCACACTACCTTTACTTCTTAATGATTTCGAACACCAATTAAAAAAAGGAGATAACCTTATTTTTGCTTCCTTCGGGGGTGGATTTACATGGGGTTCTATCTACTTAAAATGGGCGTACGACAAAAAATAAACAAACAAAACAAAATTCGGAAAATTATGGATATCAGAGAAATTCAAAATCTAATCAAGTTTGTAGCAAAGTCCGGTGCTACTGAGGTAAAGTTAGAAATGGATGATGTAAAGATCACCATAAAAACTACTACAGAGAGTGGTACGCCAGAAACGACTTTCGTACAGCACGTTCCTGTTAGCCAAGCATTGCCACAAGCAGCAGCTCCGCAGCCTGCAGCGCCAGGTGCACCAGCAGCAGAACCTGCCGCAGCCGCTCCTAAAGCAGATGAAGACTCTAAATATGTTACTATAAAATCGCCAATAATAGGTACGTTCTACAGAAAACCATCTCCGGATAAGCCTGCTTTTGCTGAAGTAGGAAACTCAATCTCTAAAGGTGATGTAGTTTGTGTTATTGAGGCTATGAAACTATTTAACGAAATAGAATCAGAAGTTTCAGGTAAAATAGTAAAAGTATTAGTAGACGATTCTTCGCCTGTAGAGTTTGATCAGCCTTTATTCCTGGTTGATCCTTCATAGCTAAATGTTTTAAATGCTAAATTTTAAATGCTTCTGCAAGCTTTAAAATGATTTAAAATTTAAAATTTCATCATTTAAAATTAAAAAGCGATGTTTAAAAAAATACTTATAGCAAACAGGGGAGAAATTGCACTACGTGTAATAAGAACCTGTAGAGAGATGGGCATAAAAACGGTAGCAGTATACTCTACTGCAGATGCTGAGAGTTTACACGTTCGCTTTGCTGATGAAGCGGTGTGTATAGGTCCTGCACCAAGTAACCTGTCCTATCTTAAAATGTCAAATATAATTGCAGCAGCAGAAATTACTAATGCTGATGCAATACACCCGGGTTACGGATTTTTATCAGAAAACGCTAAGTTTTCAAAAATCTGTCAGGAGCACAATATTAAATTTATTGGTGCATCGCCCGAGATGATTGAAAAAATGGGAGATAAGGCTTCGGCTAAAGCTACCATGAAAGCTGCCGGTGTACCATGTGTACCAGGTTCAGACGGGCTTTTAGAGTCGTATGAACAAACAGAAAAACTGGCAGATGAGTTTGGTTACCCTGTAATGCTTAAAGCTACTGCCGGTGGTGGTGGTAAAGGTATGCGTGCCGTATGGAAAAAAGAAGACCTTAAAAAGGCTTTTGAAAGTGCTAAACAAGAAGCTGCTGCTTCGTTTGGTAACGACGGTATGTATATGGAGAAGCTTATTGAAGAGCCTCGCCATATAGAAATACAGGTAGTAGGTGACTCGTTTGGTAAAGCATGCCACCTTAGTGAGCGTGACTGTTCTGTACAACGTCGCCACCAAAAATTAACTGAAGAAACACCTTCGCCGTTTATGACGGACGAACTTCGTGAAAAAATGGGTGAAGCTGCTGTTAAAGCTGCTGAATACATTAAGTATGAAGGTGCAGGTACAGTTGAGTTCTTGGTAGACAAGCACAGGAATTTCTATTTTATGGAAATGAATACCCGTATACAGGTAGAGCACCCTATTACAGAACAGGTAATAGATTATGACCTTATACGCGAACAAATATTAGTAGCATCGGGTGTGCCAATTTCAGGTAAAAATTATTTACCGCAAATGCACTCTATAGAATGTCGTATTAATGCGGAAGACCCTTATAATGATTTCCGTCCGTCGCCGGGTAAAATTACTACCCTGCATATGCCGGGAGGCCACGGGGTAAGGCTGGATACACATGTATATTCAGGCTATACCATTCCGCCAAACTACGACTCTATGATTGCTAAGCTTATAACCACTGCTCAAACCAGAGAAGAGGCTATAAACAAAATGAAACGTGCATTGGATGAGTTTGTTATTGAAGGTATTAAAACAACTATACCTTTCCACAGACAGTTAATGGATGAGCCGGATTATGTTTCCGGTAATTATACTACTAAGTTTATGGAAACCTTTAAAATGAAGGAACCTAAATAAAACTAAAAAAGCCTCTGATTTCAGAGGCTTTTTTTGTGTTCTTAACACAGGATATAGTATGTGATTGAAATAAACTTATATTTTTGTAGAAATCATTTTGCATATAATTAGCATGCAATCAACTACTAAAATCTATATTGATGAAAAACATTACCCGAATTTTAAAAACTGCAATAACAATTATAGTGCTTTTACTGGCATTTACTACAACAGCTTCTGCACAAAGTAAAGCTGATGAAGGTGCGGTTGCTGTAACTGTACAAATGAAAAAAGAACTGTCTTTAAACGATTCTCAATACAGCAAGGTATTGCAAATAAATAAGGACTATTTAAACAGCGTTATAAAAGCAAATAAAACGGAAAAATCAGTACCGGTAAGAAATAAGCGGGTTAAGATGATAAGTGCAAGCAGGGAGAAAAAACTGAAATCAGTACTTACAGACGGGCAATACCGTACTTATGCTGCAACCCGAGCTAAAAATCAGGAAATGCTGGAAAAGTATCAAGAATAAACAAACAGTAATTAATAGTAGCCGGAGAATCAGTTCTCCGGCTTTTGTATTTTAAAAATCCGGTTAGTATTAATAACGAGCTTTAATTTTATGTTGTAAAAGTTAAAAAGTATAACCTATACGCAGATGTATATCTACAGCTACATTATCTGTAGTACTGCTTATTGTTTTACTGTCATCTTCATTAAGATAAGCTTTATAACCAATACCAATACCTACTTCGTAATTAAAATTACTGTTGCCTATATGTCTCCTTATTCCCCATTTAGGTATAATATCAATTTGGTTTGGCACATACATAAAGTTTGGCATATTACCAATAACAAAAAGATCAGGATAATATTCAAAGTTAATACTGAAAAAGTTAGCGCTGTTTTTTCTGGTGGCTTTACCTTTTTGTTCACGTTTGGCAATATTGTAATACCATCTTGGTTCAGCACTTATACTGGGAACTAGTACAACGCCATCTTCACCCCTAAAAGTTTCATATTGCCATAGGTCGACCCCTATTTCGGTGCGTAGAGCAAACTTATTGCTAAGTCTTGCTTCATGACTACCCCAAAAGCCTACCATTCCTGTTTGGAAGTTAAAGAATGATTTTTCTACTGTACCTTGTGCAGTTGCTGCAATAATGCCTAATAAAAAAGTGATTAAAGTAATTTTAAGTTGTTTCATGGTTAAATAAATATCGGGCGCGAATATAAATAAAAACCCCATTGGTATTACCAATGGGGTTTTTATTAATTTTTATTTAAAATTGCACTTACTGCTTTATGTCAAGCTTTTTTGCAATTTTTTTAGGTAAACCACCTTTGTTTAATAGTATAGCAGTGGTTTTATACTTTACAAAGTTTTTAGTCATGTACATGTACCCTTGGTAATCGTTAGTTGCACCCCAAGAGTTTTTAATAATGTAATACTCTTTACCATTTTGGTCTTTACTAAGCCCTACAATGTGCATACCATGGTCATCTTGCGTTTCGTAGTTATCAAACGCTTCCTGACGCATTTCTTCGGTAATTTGCATTTCTTTTTGCGGACCTTTAAAAATAGCTTCTCTTTCCTCAAGAGTCATTTCGCTGTATTCTTTTGCAGGAATATAAGCAACACCATTTTTCCAGCTAAAGCCTTTTTCGCTAACGTCGCCTGCCCAACCTACAGTATAACCTTCTTCAAGAGCATGGTCTATAATATCAGTAAGGTCGTTCATTTTTACGTTATATACTAAGTCTAAAGACCAGTTATCCGGTACCATAAGCACAAACTGGCTGTAGTAAGGGTAATCTTTAAACGATGATAGTTCTACATAATCATCAGGGTTAAGTCCTACTACCTCTTTAGCAAAAGTTTGCGGAGTGTACTCCTTACCTTTATACTTAAAAGTTTCAGGTACTTCGCCAAGGTAGCTGTCTAAAACAGCAACATAAGCTTTTTCCCAGCTTGGTGTTAATGTGCCGTTAGGGTTTTTAACTACAGCTTCCAGTAAGCCTTGGTTAATAGTTGCCATTTCGGCAAATTTATTTTTTGTAGTGCCGTAATGTAACCCTGTGTATTCGCTTTGCGGTAAAGCACCATACTTTTTGTACATGTTAATAACATCGTGCAGCGCACCACCATCACCAAGGGTAATAGCACCATGCATGCGCACATAGTTTTTACCTTTTTCTATATAAGCGTTACGGGCAGTATATATTTGAGAAAGTTCTACAGGCTCTTTACCCATACGAATCATTTCGGACTCAAGGAAAGAGTTTGCAGAGTAACTCCAGCACGTTCCTGATGAACCCTGACTTTTTACAGGAGTGTTTTCAATATTAATTACATCAGTAAAGATGAAAGATTCTTTACTGTTTTCACTTTTATTGTTTTTAAGTGAATTTACTAAATAGTCCTGAGCTGTAGCGGTATACGCACCTGCAAAAAGCAGAGAAACAGCTAAAAACTGCTTTAATGAATACTTTTTCATTAGTTTATAGTTTAAGTTCAATTGGGATGGCAAAATTAAATAAAATTTACTAAAAGTTAACTCTTTATGAAATTTCTATAAAGTTTCCTTTAGCCATTTAAAAAATTCGCGTTGCCATACCAGTCCGTTTTGTGGTTTTAGCACCCAGTGGTTTTCATCGGGGAACACTATAAAACGGCTTTTAATACCTCTTAACTGTGCTGCCTGAAAGGCTTCCTGCCCTTGACCTATTGGCACGCGGAAATCTTTATCACCCTGATAGATTAGTATAGGAGTATCCCACTTATCCACAAAGTTTATTGGGTTGAACTCATTGTATGTTTTTTGTGCTACAGGGTTATTTTTTTCCCAGTAAGCGCCACCGCCGTCCCAATTGGTAAAAAATACCTCTTCGGTAGTTCCGTACATGCTTCTCAGGTTAAATACACCATCGTGTGCAATAAATGTTTTAAAACGATTCTCGTGTATACCTGCAAGGTAAAATACTGAGTAACCTCCGTAGCTGGCACCAACAGCACCAAGCCTGTCTTTATCTACATACTTTTCTTCTGCAACATTATCTATTGCCGAAAGGTAATCTTCCATAACCTGTCCGCCCCAGTCTTTACTAATGGCTTCATTCCATTCTACACCGTGCCCCGGCATACCGCGACGGTTTGGTGCAACAACAATATAACCCTGCGCAGCCATGACCTGGAAGTTCCAACGGAAAGAATAAAATTGTGATAGTGCTGCTTGTGGTCCTCCCTGACAATAAAGTAAGGTAGGGTATTTTTTGTTCTCATCAAAATTTGGGGGGTATATTACCCATACCAGCATTTTTTTACCATCGGTAGTTTTAACGTAGCGTTTTTCGGTTTTGCTTAAACCTATTTTATTGTAAAAAGCGGTATTTACATTAGTTATTTGTTCCCACTTTTCTTTTTTCAAATCATAGCTAAAAATCTCATTTGCATGGTTCATGTCACTGCGGGTAACAATAACCTTATTGTCTTTAAACGCTATTATGCTGTTTACATCAAAATAACCATCGGTTACCTGCCTTACTATAATGGCAATTTTGGTTAACCCCGGAAAGTTTACCTCAAACAGTTGGCGTGTACCGTCAACCGCTGCAATAAAGTATATTTTTTTACCATCAGGGCTCCAGTTAAAAGCATCAACAGTACCATCCCAGTTTTTAGTTAGGTTCATGTCCATACCTTTAAAACGAACTATAATATCATTTTTATCAGCTTCATAACCATCGCGCTTCATTTGTAACCATGTAAGGTGACCATCCGGCGAAAATGCCGGCTGCGTGTCATAACCCGGGTTGTTTGGTGTAAGGTTTACTGTTGCCTTGCTTTCTAAGTTATACTCGTATATATCAGTATTGGTGCTGGTAGCATACTCGGTACCGGCTTTCTTTTTAGCTACATATAGTATGCTCTTGCCATTTGGTGACCATAGGTAATCTTCCTCGCCGCCAAATGGTTTTTGAGGAGAATCGTATGGTTCGCCCTCCATAATATCGGTAAAGTCATCTTTGTCATTAACAGGAGCAAAACCTACGTGGTTGTGTGTGCCATCATTCCAAGTGTCCCAATGACGATAGTCCAGCTCGTTATATATCTGCATGGTAGATTTTTCCAGTTCAGGGTAGTAATCTTTCCCGTTTACTTTATCAACCTTAACCTCTTTGTGAGTTAGTATGTATTTACCGTCAGGAGAAACCAGTCTATCGTCCAGTAAATCTTTATATTCTTCAACTTTTGTGGCTTTACCGCCTTTTACGGGTATGGTGTAGTAATAAGAATCTATTTTATTCTCATCCATATCAGGTACAGATACCCTGTAAACAATGTTTTTTCCGTCTTTACTAAGTCCAAGGGAACTAACACGTCCCAGTTGCCATAGTAGTTCGGGTGTCATGTGCTGTTGTGCAGCGGCAGATAATCCCATAAAAATTAAGGTTATAAAAGCTAGTTTTTTCATTAGTGTTGCATTAAAATAAAGTTGGCTTAAAATTAATGATTTTCTGTTAGGTACAATATGTTTGCCGTTATTGAGTTTTTGGAATAAATAATGAATAAAAATTATCAGTTTTCCAAAAAGGTTAAATTTTGAACAAAAACAAATTATAAAGTACCATTATTATTACACTTTTGAAAAAATATAAGTAGCTTTACGCACCTTAAAAATAACTGCCTTTTTTACGGCAAAAATTAGATTACAACTATGAAGGATTTTGACTGGATGCAGCTTATAAACCCTGAGTTTTACATTACTCTTGAGCTTGGGGGTGTGCCTATCGGAATTTATGTGGTGCTGTTTATAGTATTTGCTGAAACGGGACTTTTTGCAGGGTTTTTCCTTCCAGGAGACAGCCTATTATTCTTAGCGGGTATATACAGTACTGAGCTTATGAATACCCTTATACCTATAGAGGGTGATTTTATTAATGTGTTTTTACTTTCTATACTGGTAGCGTTAAGTGGTATTTTGGGTAATACTTTCGGTTACTGGTTTGGTTATAAAAGTGGTAGTTATTTATACAAAAAAGAAGACTCTTTCTGGTTTAAGAAAAAGTACCTTATACAGTCACATGAGTTTTTTGAAAAGCATGGTGGTCGTGCTATTATATTTGCCCGTTTCCTGCCTATTATCCGTACGTTTGCGCCTATTATTGCAGGGGTAGTAAAAATGGACAAAAAGAAGTTTATGTTCTATAACATACTTAGTTCTTTTATGTGGGCAATAACTATAATATTTGCAGGGCATTATTTATATGAGCTTTTCCTTAAAACACTTGGAATAGACCTTAAAGCACACATAGAACTTATAATACTGGTAATTGTATTAATTACTACCGTTCCGCTTATACTTAATGCAGTAAAAGGTAAAAAAGTTACCGAAGAAGAAGCTGTACGTGAAGCTGAAGACGATGATGACCACGACACAGATATTTTTCCAAGATAAAATTTAGGGCTGCTTGTAAAAGCAGCCTTTTTTATAATCAATCTTACAAATACCCATGTAGATTTATTGTGTATAATATTGATAACTTATTTGTAATTTCGCTACTGTAAATTTCATTTAGGTATGTTGCGCAAAATATTCCGTTTTTTCCTGAAACTATTTTTGTGGTTTATAGTGCTTTCTGTTTTTTCGGTAGTACTGTTTCGGTTTGTACCCGTACCGTTTACTCCGTTAATGATAATACGTTCGGTACAGCAAAAAAGTGACGGAAAAGATATGAAATTATCGCATGACTGGGTTCCGCTGGAGGAAATTTCTCCCGAACTCCAAAAAGCAGTTATAGCCAGTGAAGATGGTAAGTTTTTCACACACCACGGTTTTGATTTTGATGCTATTGCCAAAGCGTATAAGGATAACCAAAAAGGGAAGAAAGTAAAGGGCGGCAGTACCATATCGCAACAAGTAGCAAAAAATGTTTTCTTGTGGAATGGCAGGAATTACATCCGCAAAGGGCTTGAAGCCTACTTTACCGTACTTATAGAACTGCTTTGGGATAAAGAGCGCATAATGGAAGTGTACCTGAACAGTATAGAAATGGGTGATGGTGTATATGGAGCACAGGCAGCATCGCAACACTGGTTTAAAAAAGATGCTGATAAACTTACCCGCTACGAAGCGGCAGGCATAGCAGCCATACTGCCAAATCCGTTAAGGTTTAAAGCAGCCAATTCATCCGCATATATTAACCGACGCAAAGGTCATATTGTACGGTACATGCGCTATGTGAAACTGGAGTATTAATGGTAAGAAATTATATAATACTGTTATTGTTAACCGTTTCATCCCTATGGGCGCAAAAGCCTGCCGAGATAGGTGTTATTTCGGATAACGACCTTTATACTTCTCCTAAAAATGACCAGTATTACACCAATGGTATTGAATTTTACTATCGTTACCTTTCTACACCACGAAAGGAAACTACCGCTAAAAAAATAACAGAGTTCAGGGCAGGGCAATATATATATGCTCCGCAATCGGTTATAGAGGAAGATATACGTTACCATGACCGCCCGTATGCCGGTTATTTATTTGGCGAAGCAGGTATCAGTAATTACTACAAGCTTGAAAATGTTTTAAAAATGAATTTTCAGCTTGGGGTGGTAGGACCTGAATCATTTGCTGAGGATGTACAGGAAGGCTTACATAAAGTGCTGGGCTATCACACCGTAAGAGGCTGGCAATATCAAATACAAAGCCTTATAGGTGTTCAGGCAGAAGTAGTATACGCTGCTAAAATATTACGAAAGTACTACAGTGAAAAAGTAGATTTTTATATGCAGGGAGAACTAAAAGCAGGTACAATATGGAATAGTATAACAGTAGGTCCTATGATGCGGATATCACTCAATAAAAATAATCTCACACCAATATATAATTCTGCTTTATATAACGCTGCTTTACGCTATAACAAAGACGAATATAAAGGGCGTAAAGAGTTGTTTCTTTACATTAATCCTGTTATTAACTATCAGTTATACGATGCCACTATAGAAGGCAGTATGTTTAACGATGATAGTGTAGTTACATTCCCGTTGATACCTTTCCGTTTTAATGCTGAGGTAGGAGTAAAGTATGCACGTGAAAAGTGGAATTTATCCTACTCATTTAATTATCGCGGAAAAGAACTTTCTAACAATGTAATAACAGGGTATTACTACGGCTCTATAGCGATAGGGTATTTTTTATAACGTATTCAGTCGCAGTTCTCAGTCCCAGTTTACAGTATTTACTCTAATTGTCAACTGTGACTGAAAACTGTTAACTATTTTCTTTTAGGAGCCACTCCCATATTATAGAGTGTGAATGCTTGTATGTCGGAATACTCTTCAATAGTTTGCGATATTGATTTTCCTGCACCATGCCCTGCATTAACCCCAATTCGTATTAAAACAGGGTTATTCCCCGCCTGTTTTTCTTGTAAGGTAGCAGCAAATTTAAAACTGTGTGCCGGTACAACACGGTCGTCATGGTCGCCTGTAGTAATTAACGTAGCCGGATATTCAACACCTTTTTTAATGTTATGTAAAGGCGAGTAACCTTTCAGGTAATTAAACATTGCTGCATTGTCTTCAGCAGTACCATAGTCGTATGCCCAACCGGCACCTGCGGTAAAGGTGTGGTAGCGCAGCATATCAAGCACGCCTACAGCCGGTAAAGCCACCTTCATAAGGTCAGGACGTTGCGTCATGGTAGCACCTACCAGTAACCCACCGTTAGAACCGCCTCGTATAGCAAGATAATCCGATGAGGTGTAATTGTTTTCAATCAGGTATTCGGCAGCAGCAATAAAATCATCAAATACATTTTGCTTTTGCATTTTAGTGCCTGCATTATGCCATTTTTTACCATATTCACCACCACCCCTAAGGTTGGCTACAGCATAAATGCCACCGTTTTCCAGCCACACTGCATTAGGTATACTGAAAGAAGGGGTAAGGCTGATGTTAAACCCGCCATAACCATATAACATAGTCGGGTTTTTACCATCTAGTTTAGTGCCTTTTTTGTAGGTGATTATCATAGGTACTTTAGTACCGTCTTTAGAGGTGTAGAATACTTGTTTTGATATATAATCCTCTGAGTTGAAATCTACTTTAGGTTTTCTATATAAAGTTGATTTTCCTGTTTTTGGCTCGTAAGCATATATAGTGCCCGGACTCACATAATTTGTAAACGAATAGTAAAGTGTTTCAGCATCTTTTTTACCGCCAAAACCACCAACACTACCAACCCCCGGTAATGTTACAGTACGGATTAGCTTTCCGTTATAATCATATTGTTTTACTACCGAAACAGCATCCTGCATGTACTCGGCAAAAATATATCCTGCTCCTGTAGATGGCGATAATACGTTTTCGGTTTCTGCAATAAGGTCTTTCCAGTTTTCCAGTTGCGGAGCGGAAGCATCAACGGTTACTATTTTGGTATTCGGTGCTTCGTAATTAGTGGAAATGTAAAGCGTATTCCCTTTTGTAGTTATTATACGGCTGTCGTTATCAAAATTGTTTACTATGGTAATGATATCGCTTTCGGGTTGCTTAAGGCTTTTTACATAAAGCTCGTTACCCGACGTAGAATTGGCAGCAGTAATAACAAGGTAGTTTTGGTCTTCAGTTACATAACCGCCTACATAGCGACGTTTCTCGGTGTCACCAAAAATTACTTTATCATTGCTTTGCGGTGTGCCCAGTTTATGATAGTACAATTTATGCTGATCTGTTTTAGCTGATAGCTCACTACCTTTAGGCTTGTCATAACTTGAGTAATAAAAGCCTTCGCTACCTAACCATGAAACGCCGCTGAATTTTACATCAACAATTGTTTCGCCTGTCAGTTTTTTGGTTTTGGCATTCATTATAAAAACTTTACGCCAGTCGCTACCTCCTTCAGAAATAGAATAGGCGCAAAGGCTACCGTCTTTCGTAAAGCTTAAACCTCCTAAAGAGGTTGTACCATCTTCAGAGAATGTATTGGGGTCTAAGAAAACCTCTTCTTTACCATTTTTGTCTTTTCGGTATAAAACGGACTGGTTTTGTAAGCCGTCATTTTTGTAATAGTAAGTGTAATCACCCTCCTTAAAAGGCGCTGAAACCCTCTCGTAATTCCACAGTTCTTCCATTCGTTTTTCTATAGCATCACGAAAAGGAATTTGCTTTAAATAATTAAAGGTAACCTTATTTTGTTTTGTTACCCATGCTGCTGTTTCTTCAGAAAGGTCGTCCTCCAGCCAACGGTAGGGGTCGGCTACTTCATCTCCAAAGTAATTATCAACAGTGTTGTCTTTTCGGGTTTCAGGATAGTTTATTTGCTTGTTAGTGCGGCTGTTTTTTTTATGCATTTTTATTTGCGCGTGTAAGGACAGGCTGCTTGCAACAGCCAGGATAATTGCTGATTTTTTCATAATTTTTTAATCGCTTGGTACACAAAAATAACAAATTAACACAAGGCTTTATATAAAAAGCGGTTTGTATTTCTGTTTATGCTTGTAGAGCAATACAACATTTAAAATAGCCAGTATTAGCCCTGCACTTATAGAAGGTAAGTCTAAAAACAAATGGAAAAGCACAATGTTTATAGAAATAGGCAGTAATAGCAATAATGCAAAGGGAACCCAAAGTTTAAAAAGTAACATTAAACCGATAATAATTTCCAGTACTGCAACAAAAGTCATAAAGTAACCGGTTTCGGCAAGTGAACCTAAAAACTCTGCAGCATCTTGTGGGGGTTGTGGCATAGGGATAAAAGAATAAAATTTGTTTATGCCGAATAAAATAAGTGCCAGACCTAATAAAATTCTGGCGATTTTAGTAAAATTTGAATCCATAAGCTATATTTTTTAGTTAATCTGTATTAAAATTACTAAAAAATGTTAAATAAATTTAAATTTTAATCATTAATAGAAAAAGCGCACTATTATTCGTTTAAAAGTGCGCTTTTTGTTGGGAATAATATAAAATTATGTTTTGCTATTCTACTACAGCCACTTCAAAAGTAGCAGTAGCATCAGTACTTCCGCCTGCATTGGTAATATCGCCTTCGGCAACACCTTCACCGTCTTTATTTGGTTCGTGTCTTAGTGTAACAGTAAAGTTACCTGTAGTAGCTGTTTGGTTAGCTACAAATGTAAAGCTAAGCCCTATTGGGTTGTTGTTTATATCTTGGTCAGTATAAGTAACAGTTCCTACACCACCTGTTTGATAAAATATTTGGTGCTCATCGCCTTCTTCATATACTTCTTCGGTAATGTTTTCGGCAGGGCTTTCGGTTTCGTTTAAAAAAGTTACACCGCCGGTATAGGTAGTACCTACAACAAAATCGCCTAATACAGTAAGCACGGGAGCATCAGGTCCGTCACCGTCAAGGTCGCGAGAGGTTAATACCACCGTTTCTCCTCCGGCAATAGGGGTAAACGTTGCGGTAATAGTAGTAATTACTTCTTCTTCGTTAATAAATGTAGCTTCATCATCACTACTACATGATGTAAAACCGATAAAACTAATTAGTGCTAAAGCTGAAAATTTTAATTTTCTCATTGTTTAAATGTATTTGGATTAATAAGTGAATTTAATTTGTAATTGTATGTTACGTCCTGCATTGTCGGCATACAGGCGTTGTCGGTTAAGGTAATCTCTGTATGAGGTGTTGAAAATATTATATACAGAGAGGTTGATATCAGTTCCCGTTTTCCCGAAATCGAAATGCATCCCCGAACTGAAATTCAACAAATGATAGCCTTTTGGCGGTATGCTTACATTTACCAAAGTAGAAACAAGCTCGTTGCCCTGCGGAACATCAGTATAAAAATTATAGTTTGGATAACGGTTTTGTGTGAATACAGCTTCGCTGCGCAGTTCTAAAAACAAGTTGTGCCAGTTTGCCCAAGTGTAGCGCACCGCATTGTTTATGTTTAGCGGAGGCATATCAATTAAAGGCTCATCTGTATCGGTATTGGTACCGTGCACATAAGAGAACGTTAAGTTATGCTGCAAACCATTTACAGGCTGCCATTTGGTACTAAAATCGAAACCTGTAAGCAATGCATTAGCCTGTTTGTAGTTGTACACAGGGAAAGAACCCCGTATAGTAACTTCGGTTGCGGTAGGTTGCAGGTAAATAAAATTGGCAATACTGTTAAGGAACGGTGTAGCCTCCAAGCTGAAATTCTTGCCTTTGTGTAACAGTGTAGCCGATACTTTTATAGCCGTTTCTTTATCCAGACCTAAATCGCCCAGTTCTATTGTTCCGTTAGAGTGGTGCAGTCCGTCGCTAAACAATTCCGAAGGGTTAGGGTTTCGCATGGCTAAGCCTGCATTCCCAACCAGTTCGGTGTTGTTAGTAATGCCGTAACGTATGCCTAAACTTGCTGAAATATTATGATAGGTAAACTCAGGATTGGTAAGCCATTGCGAGCCTTTTTCTCCTGTAATAAAGTTGTCATATACACCATCGTAACCAAGACTTGTCCACCTTGTTTTTTTATAATATTTACTTGCCGAAATGTTCGTAAAGTCATAACGTACACCTGCTTCTCCGGTTAGTTTATCTGAAAAGCGATAGGAAGCGATGCCATAAGCCCCGGCATCTGTTTTGGTGTATTTAGGTATAAGGGGGGATACGCCGGTGTCGGGGCTGGCATCATTCTCCTGTAGGGAGAAACTAACTCCTGATTTTAACGTTACATCGCCCAAATATTTTTTCCAGTTGGCTTGTGCCGAATGGGTAATTAAGGTTAAATCAAGCGCGGGGACATCTTTATAATCGCCTCGGCGCAGGTCGAACTCCTTACGGCGGTTCAACTGAAAAGCATATTGCAGGTTCAGTGAAGCATCATTGCCTAGTTTTTTATTATAGTCCAGTTTTGCTAAATGATGCTGTATTTGCTGTTTTGGGTTATCAATAGTATGGGTAAAAGGCTCAATCACGCTTGGCTGTTGGTTGTTGATAGCATTAACCAAATCGGCAGTGTTACCGATGTGTGTTGCTTTGGCTATGCCGATCTCGGCACTGTAAAAGCTGTAAAATCCGCTTATGTTATAATCATCGCCAATGTATCTTGTTTCGCCTGAAAAATTAGCCTCCCGATTGCCTGTATTGGAAATTACATAATCAGGGGCTTCGCGGTCGCCCATATATTTAAACGAACCTCCCGCATTCCATGCCCAGCCTTTTTCGTTGCCTTTATGCAGGCTGGTGGCAAGATTTCCGCCACGCCCGTTACTGTTCAGGCTGAGGATGCTTTTACCGAATAAGCTATCTTTCAATACCTCCATCGGTTTTACCAGAATGAGTCCGCCAACGGCATCGCCACCATATTGCAGGGCATTTGCTCCTTTTATAACCGATATACGTCCGGCGGAATTAATATCGAGGTTAGGGGCGTGTTCTATACCCCATTGCTGGTCTTCCAGCCGTACGTTATTGCTTATTACAGGTACACGACTACTGTGTAACCCATTAATGACAGGTTTTACAATATTAGTACCTGTTTTTAGGGCATATACACCCGGTAGTTCTTTTAAGGCATCGCCCAGTGAGGCACTGCTGTATTTTTCAATGGTTTCAGTTTTCAGGCGGTCTTCCTGTACGGTGTTTTGCGATACCACGTTGTTTTCGGTAAGTACTACTTCCTGTAACTGCTCGGCATGGGGTTTCAGGGTAACATCCAGTACAACGTTATCCCGAAAGTTAATAACGGTATCCAGGGTTTTGTACCCAATGTAGGATATCACCACACGCTGTTCACCCTTAGGAATATTATGGACTTCATAATAACCATCGGGTGCGCTGATGCTATGCAGTGCATTACTATGTATATGCGCCCCTGATAACGGGGTGCTTTTAGGAGTCTGCACCGTACCACTCAAGGTGTATTGTGCCTGTGTACTCCAGCTTACTGACAGTAAAAGTACCAGCAGCAAATAATAAAACTTCATGTATTTTGTATAAAGTTGCTATAAAAACGTATCGTCTTTCCCTGAGTAAAACAGGAAAAGGATTTAGCGGGATGTTGCTGTGTTTTTATACCAATGCAGGTGGTGCGCGTAGTGCAAAAAGGCTACCACCGAAAGAGGCAAAGCCTTCTATACTGCTGTAACGGTAAGGAATGGATTTAAAAGGGAAGTCTAACCGCAGGCAGAATTGCTGTGGTGCGACAAAAAAGTCGAAATGGAAATCACAAACCGAACAATCGTGCTCATCTTCATGCTCTACATCTGCCGCGCTAAATTGCTTAGCTGATTTTTTTACTTCATGGTGATGATGCTCGCTGTGCGCTGTGTGTTTCGCATTGTGCCCGTGACTAAAGGCATGAAAAGATTGATAGCCAGTTGTGAGCAACACAACTGCCATTAATGCTAAATTAAATAAAGCAAACTTTCTTTTCATAACTGCAAAGGTAATGAAAGAATTTATTTAACTGCAACTGTGTTGCAGATATGTTGTGAAAAATTTAAGAGTGTTTGAATAATTATTTTGTGCTTCTATATTTTTCAATTATAATATTATATTCAGGAATATCATTTCTGTTTTTAAAATATTCTTTATTTACTATATCTAGAACACACCTAGCAATTCCAGTTTGAAACCAGTTTATGACGCGATTTGTTCTCCTTTTTTTATTAAATTCTTCACTTATTTCTTTCTCAATTTCTTTTAAGACATTCTTGTATTTTTCAAAACCTTCTACTAATTCTTTAAAGGTTAGATTTTGCTCTAGCATCTCATTAAATAATATAGCCGTTTCTTTAATTGATTTGTCACGTTCTGGAAAAGCATAATCTAAGAAAGCTTGCAGTGTATCAAGATTAAAGTTTTCATAATTAAATTGGTTGGATTTTTTAGCAGATTTGATTAATTCTGCTTTTTTACTTTCAATTTTATTTTTAATTTCTTCAAATTGTTCGTCTGCCTCTTCAAGTTTAGCACTTATTCTGGAGAATTTACGTTTGTATTCTTCAGGAATTTGAGTTTTTGTTTTGTAGGCTAATTTATGTTCAATTTCTGCCCAAGCATGCATCAGCACTGTTCTTACTTGTAACTCAGCTTTTAGGTCTTGCAAACCACGATAATTAGGAGTAGTTAACCAATCATCTTTAATTTTTATTATAAAATGTGATGATCGATAGCCAAATTGATCAAAATCTAATGAAGCTTCTTTACTTTCATTATTAAGAGTATTAAATTCTTTACTTATTATGGCTTTTATTTTTTCAATATCGCTCTGGTAATAACAAATGATTCTGATTCCACAAATGTCTTCAACTTCTTCAAATGGATTTTCATAATCTTTACGTTTAATTTTTTCCATAAAAGAATCATGTTTTTTGACTCTATAATTTATAGATAAAAAAGGGATGTCATTTTCTTCTAGTAAAAGACTTAATGCTTGTGAAATATTAAGTCCTAATTTTTCGTAACGGGATATTAAACTATTGAATTTTTGGGAATCTGAACTTTTTGTTTGTTCCATAATGGAGTAATATAGTGTTTAGTAATTTTAGTTGAAAAATAAAAAACCTGCAACACATTAAAGCATTGCAGGTTATAAATATAATGTATATTCTTTTATACCAGTCCGTTTGCGGTTAAATACTCCGCAATTTGTATGGTGTTGGTAGCAGCACCTTTGCGCAGGTTGTCGGCAACAACCCACATGTTAAGGGTGTTTGGCTGGCTTTCGTCACGGCGAATGCGTCCTACAAAAATATCGTCTTTTCCTTCGGCATATATCGGCATTGGGTAGGTTTTAGTGTCGGTGTTATCCTGTACGGTTACGCCCGGTGTTTCGTGTAGTAGTCGGCGTACATCATTTACATCAAAATCGTTTACAAACTCTATATTAACGGCTTCGCTGTGCCCACCTACTACAGGGATGCGTATTGCTGTAGCCGAAACGTTTACGGTATCATCACCCAGTATTTTTTTGGTTTCGCGTACCAGCTTCATTTCTTCTTTGGTGTAGCCATTGTCTTCAAACACGTCGCATTGCGGTATGGCATTACGGTGAATAGGATAAGGGTATGCCATTTCGCCCTGTGCGCCTGTATATTCGTTTTCCAACTGCTGTACCGCTTTTACGCCCGTTCCTGTAATGGACTGGTAAGTGGAAACTACTACTCTTTTTATGGTATATTTTTTATGTAATGGTGCTAACGCCATCAGCATTTGTATGGTAGAGCAGTTAGGGTTGGCTATAATCTTATCATCTTTAGTCAGTACATCGGCATTAATTTCGGGGATAACCAGTTTTTTGTCGGCATCCATACGCCATGCACTGGAGTTGTCTATTACGGTTGTGCCTGCTTCGGCAAACTTAGGTGCCCACTCTTTAGAGGTATCGCCACCTGCCGAGAACAGTGCTATTTGCGGTTTCATGCTTACGGCTGTGGCAAGGTTTACCACCCTGTATTTATTTCCTTTAAACTCAATTTCCTTACCTACCGATTTTTCAGAGGCAACGGGTATTAATTCGGTTACAGGAAAATTTCTTTCCGCCAGTACTTTAAGCATTACTTCGCCTACCATTCCGGTAGCGCCCACAACAGCGATTTTCATAATTATCAGGTATTAAATTGTATTGCAAAAGTAATGAGAAATTGAGTTGTAGTTGAGGTAAGAGAGAAAAATAACAAAAAAAACAAATTGTTGTAAATTTAACCTAAACCCTACTGTTTTGTGATGAACAGGAAAAGAAAAACCGCCCTCTATGGGGCGGTTTAAATTATACAAAGGTTAGAATATATAGTGTAGCGGACACTAGTTTGTTTATCTCGTTATATTGTGTGATTTATTGCTTGCTTTTCAATACATCACGAATTTCCATAAGTAATTGCTCTTGCGCGCTTGGTGCCGGTGGTGAAGCAGGCTCCGGAGACTCTTTCTCTTTCTTCTTAGTTTTAGCATAGGCTTTTAAAAACATAAAAATAAAGAAACCTATAATAATAAAGTTAAGCACTACTTGTATAAAGTTACCGTAGTTTATGGTAACGGCTTCTACTGCTGCAATGGTTTCGCCATTAATAACCTGTTCGGGTTGGGCTTCTTTTATTACATATTTAAGGTCGGTAAAATCTACCCCGCCAAGTGCCACGCCAATAGGCGGCATAATAATATCGTTAGTAAACGATTTTACAATAGCACCAAATGCTGTAGCGACAATTACCGCTGTAGCCAAATTTACAATGTCGCCCTTTAAAAGAAAGGCTTTAAAATCTTTAATGAATCCCATACGCTAAAAGTTTTTGTTAATGTGTTTTACAGAAGGTTGGTTTGTTTTTTTCCTCTATAGCTAATTTAATAAAAATTGGTTACTCTTTATAAAAAACCCTCTTAACACGTTGTGAAATACCTGTTAGCACCTCATAAGGTATAGTATTTATGGCTTTTGCTATATCAATTACACTAGGGTTTTTCCCGAAAACTTCAACGCTGTCGCCTTCTTTACAGTCTATATTAGTTACATCAACCATCATCATATCCATACAAATGTTCCCTGTAACAGGTGCTTTTTTGCCTTTTATGCTAACGTAGCCTTGCTTGCTCCATGCACGGGCAATACCATCGGCATAACCTACGGGTATTGTAGCGATTTTTATTTTTTCGGTAGCCATAAAGTTACGGCTGTAGCCTACGCTTTCGCCTGCTGTTATTTCTTTTATCTGGAGGATAGTCGTTTTTAGCGTGCCTATTTTTTCCAGTCGTTTGGTTTCCTCGGCATCGTTTCCCACGCCATACAGCCCAATACCTATGCGAACCATATCATACTGCGCTTCGGGATAATTGTAAATACCCGAAGTGTTTAATATATGGCGAATAGGGTTTATTTGCAGTGCTTCCATTAATCGGGTTGACCACTTTTCAAATAAGTCAATCTGATGATGGGTAAAGTCGCTAAATTGTCCATCATCACTAGCCGAAAGGTGCGAGAAGATGCTTTTTACGCTTACAAAATTGTTGTTGTGCAATAGGCTTATGAGTTCTTCCAGTTGATTTTCCTCAAAGCCCAAACGGTGCATGCCGGTATCCAGTTTTATATGGATAGGATATTCTGAAAGGTTCTTTTTACGGGCGATATTTAAAAATGCCTGTAGCTCATTTATAGAGTAAATTTCAGGCTCCAGTTTATAGGCAATCATAGCACTGAAAGCACTCATTTCAGGGTTCATTACTATAATCGCGGTATTTATACCCGCATTACGCAAGGCAACGCCTTCATCAGAAAACGCTACGCCTAAATAATCTATTTTATGATGCGATAATGCTTTAGCAATTTCGTAACTGCCACTACCATACCCAAATGCCTTTACCATACCCATAGTTTTGGTGTTTGGTTTTAGCCGAGAGCGGTAAAAGTTGAGGTTGTGTATTAAAGCGGTAAGGTTAATTTCCAATACCGTTTCGTGGGTTTTGTCTTCCAGTAATACCAGTATTTCCTCAAAACGGAAACTACGTGCGCCTTTTAACAGTATGGTTTCATCTTGATAGCCATTTGGGTTAAACTGCGCAAGGAATTCCTGCGTGGTTTTATACGGATAGAAATTTGGGAAATCGGCGAGTTGTTTGGTAATGGTTTCCCCTATACCTATAACGCGTGTAATGTTATTATCAGTTAATAGCTGACGTACTTTTAAGTAAAGTTCATCGGTATCAAACCCACTTTGGAAAATATCCGAAAGTATAACCGTTTTCTTTTGATGTGTTTTTTGCTGCTCTAAAAAGTCCAGTGCTATTTTAAGCGACTGGTAATCGGAGCTGTAACTGTCGTCGATAACCGTACAGTTATTAATGCCGTTTTTTATTTGCAGCCGAAGCTCTATAGGGTATAAGGTTGCCAGCCTTTGCGATATAGTTTTAGCATCATAATTAAAATGCAATAGCACCATAAGGCAATTAATGGCATTCTCTATAAAAGTATCATCGGTAAAAGGTATGGTTACCTCAAAAGGTTGTTTATAGTTAACCTGTAGTAGGGTATTTCCTTTTTCCTTTTTTGGAGTAATAGTTACATCTGCCCCTGATTCACCTTCGTAATTCCAGGTAAAAGTTTTTGCTTTTTCAGGGAGCAGGTTTTCAACTGCTTCATTTTTCTGAAGGATTACTACATCAGTATTTTTAAACAGTTTTAATTTTTCGGTTATTTTTTCCTCGCGGGATGCAAAACCTTCATCATGTGCTGTGCCTATATTAGTAAGAACTCCTATAGTAGGGCGAATGATATTTTCCAGTTTTTCCATTTCATTAATCGTGGAAATACCCGCTTCAAAAACACCTAAGTTGTGCTTTTGGTTAATACCGATTACAGATAATGGGACACCTATTTGTGAGTTATAACTCTTAGGGCTGCGTATAATATCGTAATCAGGGCTAAGCAGGTAATTAAGCCATTCTTTTACAATGGTTTTGCCGTTACTACCCGTTACAGCGATAAAAGGGAAATTAAAAAGCTGCCTGTAATAGGTGGCGAAATCCTGTAAAGCTTTCTGGGTGTCATCAACTACAAAAAAGTTGGCTTTACCCTCTGCTGCTTTGGGTATATTGGTTACTACAAAATTACTAACTCCTTTATTGATGAGTTCGGATATAAATACATGCCCGTCTTTATTTTGCCCCTGTAAAGCAAAAAATAAAGTCCCTGAGTTATTTTGTAGCGAACGGCTGTCTATAGACACATTGTCTATTTCAGTATCAGGCTGTAATCCTTTAAAAACAGCTTTTGTAGCAGTAGTAATATTTTCTGTTTTTATACCCAAAACATACATGGTTTAATTAAGTGTAAAAGTAAGGATAATCAGTAATTTAAAAATTTGTTTATACATAAATTCTTTCATGTATTGTTTTAATATTTAAATTTGTACACCTACACTATTCACAGTATATTTAGATAACATGAGCAGAATTGAAGGTTCTTTTTATCTTAAAATGATAAAGGGTGGTAACCTGCTAGGGGAATATACAAATAATGATATATACAGCCGCTCTTGGGAAATTGCAAACCTGAAAGAGGCAGGTGATGGTCCTTTTTTAGGTAAGTATAAATCGCAATGGCTTGAAGTAGAAGGACCTTATACCGGTGAGCTTGTTATAGAGCGAATAGAGGATATAAGTGATACTAATAAACAATACCGACTTACCTGGTACAGAAAAAACGGAGAAATAGCTTATATGGGAGAAGCTATTTTAGCAGATGGTATGCTTATGGGGCATTATATTAACTACTATTAGTTTAGTTGGTAGTCTTTTTCTACTATTTTTTCTTTTCAGGATTAGTTTTATTCTCTTGCGCTTCCTTCATAGCTTTAAAGTAAGCTGCCCGGCTTAATGGTTCATATTCTTCCGTTTCGCCTAAAAGTACAAGGTTGTCACTGTTGCCTTTTCTAAAGCTGTAATTAGCAAGGTTGCCCGTTCGGGTACAAACAGCATGTACTTTGGTAACATATTCCGCAGTAGCCATAAGCGCAGGCATAGGTCCGAAAGGATTCCCTTTAAAATCCATATCCAGCCCTGCAACAACTACGCGAACACCGCTGTTAGCAAGATCATTACAAACCGATACAATTTCATCATCAAAAAACTGCGCTTCATCAATACCAATAACATCGCAATCCTGAGCCAATATTCTAATATTAGCTGCTGCGGGTACAGGAGTAGAGCGAATTTCATTAGCGTCGTGCGATACTACCAACTCGTCATCGTAACGGGTATCTACCGCAGGCTTAAAAATTTCTACTCGCTGGCGGGCAAACTGTGCCCTTTTGAGTCTGCGTATAAGTTCTTCGGTTTTACCGGAAAACATAGAACCGCAAATAACCTCAATCCACCCAAATTGCTCTTTATGATTTACTGTATTTTCGAGAAACATTTTGTAATTTTCAGGCAGTAAAACAGAAATGTTTTCTGTTACTTTGTAAGGAAACAAATTTATTAAAAAACAATTGTAAGACGCTGCTTAACCCCGAAAGTTATGAAGAAAAAGTTAGAAGCCGAGTTATTAAGTATAGCCCACAGGGTATTACGCTTAAAAAATAAAGATGATATAGGGCAATTGCAGCAGGAAGCATTAAGGCTTTATGAAAAACTTTCGGTACTTAAGTTTGTTGAAGAAAACTTAGGTAATCCTGATAAGGCAGAAGCTAAAGCCATAGCCGAACAAAAGCTGGAAGAAGCCTACCAAACACCTGTTGCACCAGAAACAGAACCTGTAGTTACAGAGGCACCAAAAGCTGATGAGATGCAAGAGGAAGAAAAAGAAGAAGCAACTCCTGTAGCAGAACCAACTGTTGCCGAAACTGCACAGGAAGAAGTAGCAGAAGAACCTAAACAAGAAGAAGAGCAGGTTGATGCAGAAGTGGAAGAACCGGTAAAGGAAGCACCTAAAAAAGAAGTTCAGGAAGCGCCGAAAGAGGAAATTAAAGAAGAAACCTACGGTCACGATATTGTTTTTGATAAAAAACAAGAGGAACAGGAAAAACCTGTTGCGCAAACAGAAGATTTATTCGAAGAGTTTAAAAACTATAAAGAACCGGAATTTGTAAAGGTTGATGATGATGTACCGGATGTAGTGCCAACATCGGACGACTGGCAAAGTTGGGTTCCTAAAACAGGTGAAGAAGAAACGCCTGCCAAAGAACCAAAAACAACTACAGAAGCCTCGGCAATGCCAACAAATGAGAAAGAGGATAAGCCTGTTGATACTCCTGCTGAAAAACCCGTTAGTACACCAAATGCAGCAGTATCGTTTGCAGCTAAGCCTTCACAACGCTCTCTTAACGATGCGTTGGGTAAAGCTATAAACTTAGGGCTTAATGACCGTATTGCTTTTGAAAAACACCTTTTTGCAGGCAATAGCGAAGACTTAAACCGCGTACTGTCGCAACTAAATACATTTGATAATTTTGAAGATGCTCAAAACTTTGTAAACTCCTTAATTAAACCTGATTATAACAACTGGGAAGGTAAGGAAGAATATGAAGAGCGCTTTATGTCACTGGTAGAAAAAAAGTTTGATTAATGGGTAAGTTATATATAGTTCCCACCCCTATAGGCAATCTTGATGATATGACCTTTAGGGCTATAAAAGTATTGCAGGAGGCAGACTTAGTACTGGCGGAAGATACCCGTACCAGTGGTAAGCTTATGAAGCATTTTGATATTACCACCCATATGCAAAGTCATCACATGCATAACGAGCATAAAACGGTAGACAATATAGTAAAGCGATTAGAATCGGGGGAGGTAATAGCCTTAATATCCGATGCGGGAACACCTGCCATATCCGATCCCGGATTTTTGCTTACCCGTGCCTGTGTAGAAAATAATATTGCGGTGGAATGCCTGCCGGGCGCAACGGCTTTTGTGCCTGCACTGGTAAATAGCGGACTGCCTAACGATAAATTTGTTTTTGAAGGTTTCCTACCTGAAAAAAAAGGACGCCAAACGCGTTTCCTAACCCTTGCCGAAGAACCCCGTACTATGGTGTTTTATGTATCGCCGCACAAGCTGGTAAAAACACTGGGCGAGTTTGTACAGTACTTTGGCGAAGACCGCCCTGTTTCAATATCGCGGGAGTTGAGTAAACTGCATGAGGAAACCGTTCGCGGTACAGCACAAGAAGTATTAGCTCATTTTGAAGCGAACCCGCCAAAAGGGGAAATTGTAGCTGTAGTGGGAGGGAAGCTTGATAAGTAGCCGTTTATTTATTAGATTTAATATATGAAAGCTGTCATAAAATTATTAACTAGTTGTTTGTTACTGTTACTACTTGCTAATTGCAGTAAACCTGATAATCAATTGAACGTTACTTTTTCTTATGAGAGTGCATATGACGGTGAAAAGTTTGTAGTGCCATATATTAAAATTAACGCAGAGGATTCCGTAATTTTTGAGGATTCGAGTCCTTTATATAGGTCTGTAAAAGACACATTGAAATTCAAAAATTTGCAAGAGGGCGAATACACGATACATTATTACAATATATTAGGAGAAGAAATAATTAAAAAAGCAATTCTTAAAGATAATTGTGTAAAAGATATCAGAATAGCACCTGACTCAATATCAATAGATGAATATTATAAAGATACGCCTATTGAGAAACTGAAAGAGGATAAATCATATATAGTTAAGAGTTATTTTGGAGGAGTTGCAGGAATGGAAGGGTTTTATAAGGTTTCAAAAATAGAAAATAATATATTTTATGAATCTTCTAATCAAAGCAGAAGGAGATTATCTCAAGATGAAATAGCAGCATTAAAAAGATTTGAGGCTTACCTTTTAGGGATAGCGCATTTTGGCTTAGGCAATGGGTGTCTCACTGATTCCTATACTATAATTAAGGATAATGATTCAATAAAAATAAATCTTTGTAGGTGGCAAGAGTCCCAAAAATTTTATCCCAAGATATATAAACCGGAATATGATACCCGAAATGATAATTTCAACTCTAAATAATGTTATTAAAAACAATCGAAGAACTTGAAAAATGGATGAGGGATAACTGTTTTAATTTTGATAGTTATTCTGTCAATGGTAATTTCATTCATGAAGGTTATGGTATTGAGAATTCCGGAGGGTTGTTTATGTGGTACTATACTGAACGTGGAGAAAAAGAAAATTTAAAGTGTTTTGCGACTGAGACAGAAGCTGTAATATACGCATATAATCAAATTACTGCCGATAAGTGGGCAAATGCACATTGTATAGGTTTTACTCAGAATAAAGAGAAATCATTTGAATTAAGTAGTAAGTTAGAGGAAATGAATATTCCTTTTTTTCAGGATGAAATTCCTTATTATGGAGAAAAGTTACCTGTTTACAGAACATTTGTTTCCGGGTGTGATATTAAAAGGGTAACCGACTTAAAAGCTAAGTATTACATGTATTAAGTATTACATGTATAAGGAATTATAGGCTTTTTAAAAGCTTTTAATTTTTAATGCTTTGTACACTTAAATCACAACCTAAAAGACATGGTATGAAAAAACCAATCCAGATTTTCCTGATTGCGTTGTTTTTAGCCCTATCAGCGGGAGTTACAGCCCAATCGGTAGAAAATAAATTCCAGCAGGTGTTGGACTCGGTTTATAATACCAATAAGGATGCTGTAGGGATTATGATTCATGTAGAAACTCCCGATAAAAATATCTCATGGACGTCGGCAGTAGGATATGCTGATAAATCAACCCAACAAGCTATAAATAAAAATCAGCCTGCTATTATTGCCAGCAATACCAAAACGTATGTGGCAGCCGCAATTTTAAAGCTGGTTGAGGAAGGTAAAATATCTTTAGACCAGTCTATAGAAAATAGTATCAACCCGAAAACAAAAGAGCTTCTTATAGGAGATGACTATAATGTAAAACGAATAACAGTAAAGCACTTACTTTCGCATACTTCGGGTATTGCCGACTATGTGAATGACGAATACTTTGCGTTTGTGTTTGAGAATAAAGACCATGAATGGAGTAGAGATGAACAAATACAGTTTGCGGTTGAAAAAGAAGAGCCTATAGCCGAAGCAGGTAAGGTATTTAAATATGGAGATATAAATTATCTATTGCTTACAGAAATTATAGAAAACAAAACAGGAAAGCCTTTTTATACTGCTGTTAGGCAATTGCTCGATTTTAAAAAGCATAAACTTAATAACACATGGTGGTATAGCTTAGAAGACTATCCTGAAAATGTCCTTCCTTTAGTGCAGCAATATTATAAAGAGTATGATGTGGCTGCGAGTGATTTACACCCATCATTTGATTTATATGGCGGTGGCGGTTTAGCTGCTACTACTAAAGATTTAGCTATGTTTTTTCAGTTATTGTTTGAGGGTGAAATTATTAAAGATAAAAAGCTTTTAGAGCAAATGCATACTTATGTACTTCCAAAAGAAGAATCGGTATATTGTTTAGGTGTTCAAAACATATCTTTTTATCGTACCATAACGGGTTACTATCATGGTGGTTTTTGGGGTACAGATTCTATGTATATCCCGGATATGAACACTACCATTTCAGTATATATACTGGAAAAAGAGAAGCGTGACCTGAATGCTGAAATTAGTTATAAAGTACTGCAAATTATTAAAGAGTAGCCATTATAGAATATTGTTTTGTGTTCTTTGTATATTATAGATTATATTCGCCGAAATTTGAAATTTTTAAATGCGCTGGACACTTAAACCACAACCTGCAAAGGATAAAATACAACATTTAGCACAATCATTAAGTATAGATACTATACTCGCTACACTTTTAGTGCAGCGCGGTATAGAAACGTTTGAAGATGCCCGAAAATTTTTTCGCCCCTCTTTAAGCGATTTACACGACCCGTACCTGATGCAGGATATGGATAAAGCCGTACAACGTATTGAAAAAGCCATTGCAAATAATGAAAATATACTTGTTTTCGGCGATTATGATGTTGATGGTACTACGGCGGTGTCATTAATGGCTTCCTACTTAAAAAGCATATACCCAAATGTAGATACGTATATCCCTGACCGCTATGCCGAAGGTTACGGTGTTTCCAATCAGGGAATCGAGTATGCCGATGATAACGACTGTGCTTTAATTATAGCATTAGACTGTGGTATAAAAGCTATTGATAAAGTAGCCTATGCAAAAAGTAAAGGCATCGACTTTGTAATATGCGACCACCACCGTCCGGGGGATACTTTGCCTGATGCCGTTGCAGTATTAGACCCTAAACGGGAAGATTGTAATTATCCTTATAAAGAACTTTGCGGTTGCGGAGTTGGTTTTAAGTTAATACAGGCATTAGCAGCGCAACGCGGGCAATCAATAGATGTCTTAATTCCATACCTTGATTTAGTTGCTACGGCAATAGCAGCTGATATTGTACCCATAACAGGCGAAAACAGGGTGTTGGCTAAGTTTGGTTTAGAGGTTATTAATACCAATCCGCGACCGGGTATAAAAGCGCTAATTCAGCAGTTAAACAGAAAAGATTTAACGGTTACGGATGTGGTTTTTGCTGTTGCGCCACGTATTAATGCAGCAGGGCGTATAAAACACGGTAATGATGCCGTGCAGTTGCTTACAGAGTTTAATTTGGAGCAGGCAGAAGAGTTTGCTGCTCAAATAGAGTCACTAAATGCCGACCGTAAAAATCTTGATAAGCAAATTACAGATGAAGCACTGCAACAAATAGAACAAAACAACGAACAGGAAAAGTATACTACTGTAGTATATAATGAAGATTGGCATAAAGGGGTTATAGGCATAGTAGCTTCCAGACTCACGGAAACGTATTATCGCCCTACACTGGTTTTCACAAAAAGTGGTGATAAACTGGCAGCATCGGCACGCTCTGTAAAAGGGTTTGATGTGTACAATGCTTTAGATGCTTGTTCAGACTATATAGAGCAGTTTGGCGGGCATATGTATGCAGCAGGGCTTACCTTGAAAGAAGAGCAGTATTTAGGCTTTAAAAATAAGTTTGAGGAAGTAGTACAGCAAACCATTCCGCAAGATTTACTTACTCCCGAAATTACTATTGATGCTGAGCTTGATTTTACAGCAATTACAAATAGATTTTACAGGATACTAAAGCAATTTGAACCTTTTGGTCCCGGTAACATGACGCCTATTTTCCTTACCCGAAATGTAAAAGATTCCGGTTATGGCAAAACTGTTGGTGCAGAAGGCACTCATTTAAAACTGTTTTTAAAACGGGAAGATGAAAAAGGCTATTCGGCTATTGGTTTTGGTATGGCGAATAAGAAGGATTTGGCTTGTAATGGTGAATTTTTTGATGCTGTTTATTCTGTAGATGAAAATACCTGGAATGGTGTAACTAGCTTGCAATTAAGGCTTAGGGATATTAAGTGTGAAGATTAATATTTCAATATAGAATCATTCTAAATAAAATTGTATTTTTGCTTTCAAACCTTTGCAAAAAGATGAAAGAAGTAGCGCAATTATACAATAACGACTTTGGTTTAGCTTTCTACTGGAAAAAAGACGGTGCAGTTTTAAAAAACCGTGTTCAGTTTATATTTAAAGAAATGGGGTTCTACCTTTTACCCGATGAGGTAGAGGAGTTTAAACAACTTGCCGAAGGGACTATAAATTACTATAGTTGCACTAAGTGCAGTTGCGGGAAAGATTGCCACAAGTTACTGCTTAAAACACCTATGAATGGAGTAGACCTTGCCGTTACAAAAACTGAGTTAGTTAATATTAAAGACTTAATGGAAGGTACGCTTTTTAACCTTAGTTTAAATAACTATTTGGACGAACTTTGTAATTCCGATAACAATTAGTCTTTGTACTCTTTTAGTTCAAGGGTTTCGCCATCAAAAACACCATAGGTAAAATAACTTACCCAGTCGCCTAAGTTAAGGTAGGTAGACTTTTCGTTGAGTTTAATATCTAATGGTAAGTGTCTGTGTCCGAAAATAAAATAGTCGTAGTGTTTAGTCTCTAGTTTGCGTTTGCAATATTGTACTAACCATTCATTTTCTTCTCCTAAAAATATAACATCCTCATCACCCGATATTAACTTGTTTTTTACAGAAAGGTGCTGTGCCATTCGTACACCAATATCAGGATGTAGCCAACGGTAAAGCCATTTAGAGAAAGGATTGATAAATACCTTTTTCATTCGTTTATAACCTTTATCTCCGGGACCTAAACCATCACCATGCCCAATTAAGAATTCTTTACCGTTAAAAGTGAATTCTTTTGGTTTATGATAGACAGGAATATCCAATTCCTTTTCAAAATAATCATCCATCCAAAGGTCGTGGTTACCTACAAAAAAATATATCGGTATGCCGGAATCTCTTATTTCTGCGAGTTTACCCAGTACTCTTACAAAACCTTTAGGGACTACAGTTTTGTATTCAAACCAAAAATCAAAAAGATCACCAAGCAGAAAGATAGCATCAGCATCTTTTTTTACTTCATCAAGCCATTTAACAAACTTTTTTTCCCTTATAAAGCTCTTTTCAGGCGTTGGTGCTCCTAAATGCTGGTCAGATGCGAAGTATATTTTTTTGTTCTTGTCCATTTTAATCGTTGTGGCATCAAAGATAACAATGATAATTCAATTGATATTGCTATTTATCTATTGAATATATCACTAAAAAAAAGTCTTTTTTATATTCCTAACAAAATAAATAAATTTTGTTTTTTTTGGCATAAAATTGAAATATCTTTATTTTTCACCCTCTTCTATTACCATTTTTTTCTTAATTTCCCCCTTCTTAAACGTAAACTACTAAAATATAAATCTCTATGAAAAAAATTACTTTGTTGTTTTTTCTATCATTATTGCCTTTGTGTGCATTTGCACAGCTACCGGAAGAGGGGTTTGAGGGTTCATGGCCCCCTACAGGTTGGACAATAGACAATAATGGAATAGGACCTGCTGCGTCGTGGACGCAGAGTGCGTTAGGTAACCCGCTTCAGCCTCCTTATGAGGGTGATTATGCGGCTTATATAAATAAGGAAAACGTAGCATCAGGTATACCTGAGGATTGGTTAATTACACCTCAGTTTACAATGCCTGATAATCCCCAGCTTCGTTTCTTTTCAAGGCTTACACAGCCGGGAGACCAAGGCTCTCTGTACCGAATAATGGTTACTACAGGAGACCCTACTGATCTTTCTTCTTATGATCAAATACAAGAATGGGCAGAATTTGACATTAACCCTATTCAGGATGATTATTCTGAAAAAGTGGTAGACATTCCGGGTACATATGTTGGCCAGAGTGTGTATGTTGCCTTTGTTATGCTTGGCGATAACGGAGACCGTTGGTTGGTGGATAATGTTAAGGTTGTGGAACAATGTTTACCGCCTACAGACCTTGGTGTAGACAATGTCGGTCTTGATGCTGCCGATCTTACTTGGAATAACCCTTCTGGGGCTTCTTCGTTTGAAATAGAATTTTTAGCGGCGGCAGATATACCTACCGGTAACGGTGAGGTATATAACGGAGTTCCTCCTTATAATGTTGATGAACTTGATGAGAATACAGAATATAAGTTCTACGTAAAAACACTTTGTGATGACGGAGGAGAAAGTGAATGGGAAGGTCCGTTCTATTTCAGTACAGTAGCATTAGGTGCTACATGTGAAGCTGCTATAGAAATTGCTGCTTTGCCATACAGTACTACTGATAACACCTCTACTTATGGGGATGATTATAGCGGTAGTCCGGGTGCATCAGGATGTGGTAGTACATTCGGATACCTTAACGGGGATGATGTAGTATATGAATATACTGCAACAGATGACGGTACAATTAGTATAGATATGACAGAAAACGGATCGTATTCCGGTATGTTTGTTTATGAAAGTTGTGATGATATAGGAGTTAGTTGTGTAGCTGGTGGAGTAGGAGGTTTTGCAGGAGATCCGGTTTCAATTCCTGATTTTGCTGTTACCGCAGGTCAAACATACTATATTGTTATTTCTACCTGGGCGTCTCCTCAAACAACACCATATACTTTAACAATACAACAAGTGTTCTGTGCTCCGCCGGAAGAATTACCAACTACAAACATTGGGCAAACTTCGGCTGACCTTTCTTGGACTAATCCAAGTGGAGCAACTGCATGGGAAGTAGTAGTACAAGCTCCGGGTTCAGGTATACCTACAGGTGCCGGACTTACAGCTACTACAAATACAAACTATGAAGCAGGAGGTTTAACACCTGCAACACCTTATGAATATTATGTAAGAGCTGATTGTGGTGACGGTACATTTAGTGCATGGGCAGGACCGTTCCTGTTTAATACTACTATATGTGAACCTGCAGACCAGTGTACATATACTTTTGTAATGGTAGATAGTTTTGGAGACGGCTGGAATGGTAATACTATGACAGTATCTCAAAACGGTATAACAATAGCTACACTTACAGGTCCTACAAATGCCGATAACCAAAACCCTGTTTCCGTAACAGTAGAGGTGTGTAATAACCTTCCTTTACAGTTATTCTGGAATGCAGGAGGTAGTTTTGCTGCTGAGGTAGGCGTTTCTGTACAAAACTCATTTGCACAAACAATATTTGAAAAAGCGCCGGGAGAAGGTACACAAAACTCATTATTATATGAAGGTGATGTAGATTGTGATACCCCTGCATGTTTACCGCCGGAAAACCTTACAGTAACTGATATATCAACTGACCAGGTACAACTTGGTTGGGGAGGTCCTGCTACAGGTGAGTGGGAATACTTTATTGTAGAAGCAGGTTCTCCTGCTCCAACAGATGCTGATTCAGGAACGTATACAGATACTAATCCTGTAGTTGCTACAGGTCTTACAGCAGGTACAAACTATGAGTATTATGTAAGAACAATATGTGTTGGAGACCCAGACCCAAGTGGCTGGAGTGATTCATTCTCTTTCACTACTGCGCTTTGTGAACTTACAGACCAGTGTGTATATGAATTTATAATGGTAGATAGTTTTGGAGACGGCTGGAATGGTAATACTATGACAGTTACACAAAACGGAGCTACAATAGCAACATTAACAGGTCCTACAAATGCTGATGACCAAAACCCTGTTACAGTACAAATTTCGGTTTGTAACAACGAGCCGCTTGAACTATTCTGGAATGCAGGTGGTGCTTTTGCAGGAGAAGTAGGTATAAGTATAGTAAATAACTTTGACCAAACATTATTTAACAAACCACCGGGAGAAGGCTCTCAAAATACAATGCTGTATGAAGGTACTGTAGATTGTGATAATCCTGCTTGTTTACCACCGGAAAACTTAAGTGCTGATAATATAACTACTACAACGGCTGACCTTAGCTGGACTCCTGCTACAGGTGAGTGGGAATATTATATAGTTGAAGAAGGAGAAGCAGCTCCGACAGATGCTGATTCAGGAACATTTACTGATGTTGTTCCTACTGAAGCCACAGGTCTTACAGCAGCTACAAACTATGAGTATTATGTAAGAACGGTATGTGACGTAGATGAATATAGTGTTTGGGCAGGACCATTTGCATTTAGTACAGAGGTATGTGAGCCTGAAGACCAATGTGTTTATGTGTTTGAAATGACATCGCAATTCTGGGGTTGGAATGGTAATACCATGACAATATCTCAGGGTGGAGTTGAACTTGCTACTATAGGACCAGGTTTTACAGGCACAGGACCTGAAACAGTAGAAATATCAATGTGTCCTGATGTTGAATTTACAATATTCTGGAATTCAGGAGGCTTTGCCGGAAATGAAATAGGTTTAACAGTTTATACACCTTTTGCTGAAGATGTATATACTAAACCTTTCGGAGTAAACACTCCAAATACATTATTATATACAGGTATGGGTAACTGTACACCTCCTGCTTGTCCTAAACCACAAGATTTAGCTGTAGATGCTACTACTACTGATAGTGCTACACTATCTTGGACTGAAATGGGTAGTGCAGATACTTGGGAAGTTTGGGTATTGCCTCCGGGTTCACCTGAGCCAACTGAGCCGGGTACAGTAACGGGAGATAACCCGTATATAGCAGAAAACTTAGAGGCGGGAACACCATATATTTATTATGTAAGAGCAAACTGTGGCGATGAAGATGGTTACAGTACATGGTCTGGTCCTTTCTCTTTTGTTACAGAACTTGAGAATGACGATTGTGACGGAGCTGTTGATGTTCCTGTAAACCCTGATGCCGAGTGTGTTGATTTTGTTTCGGGTACTTTAACAGGTTCTACAGGTTCAGGAGTAGATTTAAGTTGTGTTACATGGATGGATATTGAATATGATGCTTGGTTCTCGTTTGTTGCAGAAACAGGTACGCATAGTGTAACCGTAAACAATCAGGTAGGTGCTACGTTTAACGTTGCAGTATTTGAAGGTGATGATTGTGGTACTTTAACAGAACTATCGTGTGGTGGTAATAGTGAAACAATTACAGGTTTAACACCGGGAGAAACATATTATGTAATGGTATATACTACTTTCTTCTCAGACCCTACAGCAGTAACAAGTTTTGACGTTTGTATTAAAACACCTGTACCGCCAATTACAGTTAATGATACTGAGTATACAATGGAAGAGTTAGTTCAGGATGTATTAATAGGTATTGACTGTGCTATAGTATCTAATGTAGAAGCTGTATCAGGTTCTGATTTTGGTCAGGCTAGTAGTATAGGTTATTTTGACCAAAACGGTTCAACTTTCCCTTTCACTAATGGTATAGTAATGGCTACAGGAGGTATTACTGAAGCTCCGGGACCATGGCCGGGAAATGCCACTTTTGATAATACAGGATGGCCTGGAGATGCTGATTTATCGGCTATTATTGCAGAAGGCGGTAACACAGGACCGTTAAACAATGCTTCTGTATTGGAGTTTGACTTTGTACCTTTTATTGATGAAATAAGCTTTAACTTCCTGTTTGCTTCAAGTGAGTATGGTACATTCCAGTGTACATTCTCTGATGCGTTTGCATTTATACTTACAGGTCCTACCACAGCAGTAGACGGAGATAACCTTGCGGTTATACCAGGTACAACAATACCGGTATCAGTAGTAAATATTCGCGATGAAGCCTATAATGGTAACTGTGATTCTCAAAACCCTGATTATTTTGCTCAGTACAACCCTGATAACCCTGAGGCTTCGCCAATAGGTTATAATGGTCAAACTCAGGTTATGCAAGCTCAAGCTAGTGTAACACCGGGAGAAACATATCATATTAAATTAGTAATTGCAGATTATAATGACTCTGCTGTGAACTCTGCTGTATTCCTTGACGGAGGTAGTTTTGCAATAGGTGCTCCTGATTTAGGAAGTGACCTTACTATTGAAGGCGGTAATGCAGCTTGTGCAGGAGAAGAAATTGTTTTAGATACACAAATGGATCCTGATACTTATGACTTTACATGGTATCAAGGTGATGATGAGCTTGTAGGAGAAACAGGTCCTAGTTTAACAGTTACAGAAGGCGGAACATATACTGTAGAAGTTCTTTATGAGAATACAGAATGTTCTGTTGAAACTTCTAAAACAATTGAATATTATGATCCTATTGAAGAGATAACAGGTGATCCTGAAGATTTAACTATTTGTGATGCAAGTGGGTTTGGTGAATTCGATTTATCAGTAAATGACACACCTATATTAGATGGTTCAGACACACCTGAGGATTATGAAATAACATATTACCTTACAGAGGAAGATGCAGAAACTGCTAGTAATGCCATTGGTGCAATATATACTAATGAAGAACAGTATCAGCAAACAATATATGTTAGAATAGAGAATATAGAGTCTGGTTGTTTTGGTATTAAGCAATTTGATTTAATTGTACAAGATCTTACCCCTGAGTTTGATATAACGGAAGACTTCTCACTTTGTGAAGGTACAACCGGTACAATAGAGATTACAGCAACGAACTATGACCCGGACTCTCCTAATGTTTCATATACATGGACATTGAATGACGGTCCGCTTCCTGATACAACAAGTACTATTACTGTAGAGGATGAAGGTGTTTATGAAGTAACTATTAATAACACAGGCTGTGAGGCTACAGCAACAGTAACAGTTACTGTAACACCTACTCCGGTAGCTGATGCACCTGCTGATGTTACAGAGTGTAATAACTATACACTTCCTGCATTATCTGCAAATAATAATTATTATACAGGTCCTGACGGAACAGGTGATATGCTTGCGGCAGGAGATGTTATATCATCTACACAAACAATTTATGTATTAGCAGATAGCGGTACAGAACCAAGTTGTACAGATGAAAACAGCTTTGTAGTAACTATTGTTGATGGTCCTGAAGTAGTAACTCCGGGAGACCAAACAGCATGTGATAGTTATACATTACCTACTCTTGACGAAGGAGACTATTATACAGATGTAAATGGTCCTGACGGAACAGGTACCATGTTAAATGCAGGTGATGAAATAACTACTACACAAACAATTTATGTGTATGCTGCAACAGGTGGAGGTTTATGTCCTGGCGAAGAAAGCTTTGAAGTAACAATAATTGACAGCCCTGTAGCTCAGGTATTACCGGATGTAACAGAGTGTGACGTTTATGAGCTTCCTGCTCTTGACCCTGATAATAATTACTATACAGGTCCTGACGGAACAGGAGATATGCTTGCAGCAGGCGATTTAATAACTACAACTCAAACTATTTATATACTTGCAGATACTGATCCAATTTCAGCATGTACAGGAGAAAGCGAGTTTGTAGTAACTATTACACCAAGTCCGGACTTTAACCTTGGCGGTCCATACGCAACATGTGTGGCAAGCAGCGCTACTATTTCTGTAAACGCTAATAACTTTGATACTGCAAATGCAACCTACGCATGGACAGTTAACGGAGTAGCTTCAGCAGAAACAGGTTCAAGCATCCAGGGTACAGAGTTCGGTACTTATGAAGTAACAGTAACCGTTAACAACTGTTCTGCTACAGAAAGTGTAGCATTAACTCAGGATACTGCTGCTGTAGCAATAATGTTTGAAGAAGGTTGTGAAGACGGAATATACATGGTAAATGTTATGGATATTGACGGTTCATTTAACCCTGATACAGCAAGCTACGCATGGACAGGTCCTAACGGATTCTCTGAAACCACTCAGGAAGTTGTTATACCGGAAGCAGGTGACTATACTGTAACAGTAACTACAGAAGATGGTTGTATAGGCAGTACTGTAGTAAATGTTATAGACACAAGTTGTTCTATTCCCAGAGGTATATCACCAAACAATGATGATATGAACGATACCTTTGATCTTACCTCATTAGGTGTAACACAAATAAGCATCTTTAACCGTTACGGTGCAGAAGTATTCAGTTACGGAGCTTATACAGATCAGTGGCACGGTCAAAGTAGTAGTGGTGACGAACTACCTACAGGTACTTACTTCTACTCTATTAAGAGAGCAAACGGAGAAAGTAAAACAGGATGGGTTTATATCAACAGAGAACAATAAAGAATAATAAGCTAAATAAGGAAGTTTCCCACCTGTAAAGGTGGGGGCTCTCCTTTTTTATTTGCTTTTTTTTAATATTAATTATTTGTTGTTTTATGGTTATTTCTACAATACACGATTAAAATTAAAAGTTAAAATCATCAATAATTCCGTTTTAATTTATTTTTTTTGAACTCCTTTTTTCAATAAAATTTATAGGTTTTAAGTCATGGGAATTAAAAACCTGTTTTTTTGTTAAATTTTAAAGGAAGGTGTTAGTATTTACTGATAAAATATTAAATTGAAAAAGGAAAAAATGAAACAGAATATTTAGTTACACATTAATATGAAAAAACTATACTTAGCCAGTTTACTGGCGTTGTTAGGGTTCACGGACATGACTGCCCAGCAAGACCCACACTACACCCAGTACATGTACAACATGAACGTA
>NZ_BMJE01000009.1 GCF_014642915.1 Flavobacterium suaedae | reverse complement strand
GGTTCCGCTTTCGGCGTATACGTAGATGGTTTGTGTGGTGGTGATTACATCGCCTTCATTTAGCATGGTTCCTGTTCCGCCGGATTCTGTGTAGTAGTTGCCGTCGCTTGTCAGGGCTGGCAGGGTGTAACCGGTATCGCTACAGGCGTAGGCGTCTTCGGGTGCTGCTACTTCGGGGGTTTCGGTTAGGGTGAGGTTGAAACTGGTGGTGCCGTAGCAGTCTTCGTCGTTGGTGTTGGTGAGTCTTGCGTATACTGTGGTGGTGCCCAGGCCTACGGTGTAGGTCTCAGGTGATGTTATAGCGTCTTGGTTGTCTTCGGCTTGTACCAAACTCTCGTGGTAGGTGACTGTATATTCATTTGGGTCGATTCCCCCATATATAGTACCGTCGAATGTGGTAAGATCAAATATATGATCTCCACTATAGTCGTCATCACACACTTGTGTAGCCATTGGTGTACCCGGAACCGGTGCAGGATATATTGTTACTTCGAAACTATCTTCATCTGCACAGTTGTTTGGTGTAGTACCGCTGGCTGCATATACATATATAGTTTGTGTAGTAGTAATTACATCTCCTTCATTTAATATAGTACCTGTTCCTCCAGATCCTGTATAATAGTTACCTCCCTGAGTTAATACAGGTAAAGTATAGCCTATATCGGCACATGCTGAACCATCTTCAGGAGCTACTACATCAGGTGTTTCTGTTAAAGTAATATTGAAGTTAACTACTCCATAGCAATCTTCGTCATCTACATTGGTAAGACGAGCATATATAGTGGTAGTACCTACAGCTACTGAATAAGATTCAGGAGCGGTTATTTCACCTGTATTATCTTCAGCTTGTGTTAAGGTTTCATGGTATGTTAAAACATAATCGTTAGGATTTTCTCCTGCATATATAGTTCCATCAAATGTTGTTAAATCTACAATTTCAGTATTGTCATAATTTTCATCACATAATTGATAATCATCAGGAGTTCCCGGTTCAGGAGCCGGACTTGCTTTTATAACAAAGGAAGTTACTGCTTTACATCCTGTAAAGTAGTCTTCTACCCTAACCCAAATAACTTCTTCTGTACCATCGCTAACATAGTTTGTTGTTTCTGCATCAGGTACAGGGCTATAACCTTCTGTTGCATCTAATTCTGAATTATGGAAGGTTATTATATTGGTAAACTCATTGAGCCCATCTAAAATTTCTTCATTATTCTCAGTAAGATCAAAACTGTACGGAGCTCCATTAGGATCACATATTGTTAAATCTTCTGGTTCTCCAAGTTCAATAGGATCTAAAACAGTTACTGTTACGTCAGCTTCTTTTACTACAGTACTTCCATCACATCTGTTATAAGTAGCAACTGCTGTATATGTTGTTGTTTCAGTAGGACATACTGTTATATTAGTATCTGTTGATACTACAGATGAACCTTCCATCCATGCGAAATCTACAATAGAAGGACCTGTTGGTGTAAATCTCCAAGCTTCTTCTATTGCAGTCCAGTTTCCTGTATTTCTTCCGGGAGGTGTTACTGCCTGTGTACCGGCAGCATTTTGTATACCTATAACACCAACTCCACCTTGCCATGAATTACAAGGTACTCTTCTTTCTACATATACTTCTATAACGTTTGTTGTTTCGTACAGTACAATTTGTGAAGTTTGTGCTCCTATAGTGGCATTATTATTACATGAACCTCCAAATTGTGCTACTTCTGAAAAGTTAACTACAAGGGTACGACAAGGATATTCTCCCAGTACCTGATAGTTAATATTAGGGTCAGCGAAAGAGTTATTAATACTTGGGTCTATATCCTGATACACTCCATATATTGCATTTTTAATGGGGAAACCTGTACTAGGAATAGAAGCCGAAAATGAATAGGGACAGTTACTGCCACCTGCAACAGTATTAAAACCTATAACTCCGTTTGAACCCACATAGGCTGTTGAATAGTTATTATCATAAAAACAAAAATCAAACGGAAGTGAAACGGCCGATGACCATACATCATCTGTATCTACAGAAACCTGTGTACCCCCTACAAATGGAAATGGAGGTGCATATGGCACTGACGAAACCGAATAAGAGGTTGTACCCCCGGTTTCGAAATAGTTAGCCGACAATGTTCTACATTCCTCTCCCGGATCTGCAGGTTGACATATTGGCTGAACACTGTTAGCAAACACGTCAGGACATCCGGGTGCCTGAGCGTATGCTCCTACAGATACAAAAATTATTAAAAACAGCAACAAATAATTTTTCTTCATTTTTATGATATTTTTGAAACGCGAAATTTACATAAAATTGACTCAATTAAAACATAATTAGCCCATTTTTTTTATAATATAACAATTCATCTATCCCTTCCCCTACCTCAAATTCATAAAAATTTCGGTTTATTTATGAAATTTAACTTTTAGAGGGTAAATTAATGCGTAAACTTCAATGTTAACTTAACGTAAATTATTTAATAGTTAAACGCAAAATTTACAATTAAAGTATATCCTGTAAAATCAACTTTTATAGCTATCTTTGCAACTTGATGTAAATTACACTTAATTGAATTTAGATATAATGACTTATAGCGAAGATTTGAGAGACGAAATTGGAGAAAACCATATCGCTACAAGTGCAGAAACACCTTTAAGAAAAGATGCTTTTGTACTTAATGATGATGAGAAAATAGAATCTATAAGAAAAGATGTAGAAAGTATACTGCATACTCTTGGTATGGATTTAACTGACGATAGCCTTAAAGGCACCCCAAGCCGTGTGGCAAAAATGTTTGTGAAAGAAATTTTTGGCGGCTTAAACCCTGCTAAAAAGCCCAGCTCTTCTACTTTTGAAAATAAATACCAGTATGGTGAAATGCTTGTAGAAAAAAACATTACTGTATACTCTACTTGCGAACATCACCTTTTACCAATAGTAGGACGTGCTCATGTTGCATACATATCTAACGGTACTGTTGTGGGACTATCTAAAATGAACCGAATTGTAGATTATTACGCTAAGCGACCACAGGTACAGGAAAGGCTTACTATACAAATTGTTGAAGAACTTAAAAAGGTTTTAAATACTGAAGATGTAGCTTGTGTGATTGATGCTAAACACCTTTGTGTTAACTCTCGCGGAATACGTGATATTGAAAGCAGTACTGTTACTTCTGAATTTGGAGGTAAGTTTAAAGAGGATAAAGTACGAAGAGAATTTTTAGATTATATTAAGCTGGATACTCAGTTTTAATATATATTGCAGATAAAAAGTTAGATACTGATTTACCATGCACTTATACCAGGAACAGCAATTAAAGATATACAATTCACTAAACGGAGATAAAGAATTATTTAAACCAATACACGAAGTCAGCATAGGCATGTATGTATGTGGGCCTACTGTATACAGCAATGTACACTTAGGTAACTGCCGTACGTTTATTTCTTTTGATCTTGTGTACAGATATCTTAAACATTTAGGGTATAAAGTGCGTTATGTCCGTAACATAACAGATGTAGGGCATATGGTAGACGACGGTGATGACGGTGAAGATAAAATTGCTAAAAAAGCCAGGCTTGAAAAACTGGAACCTATGGAGGTTGTTCAGCAATACTCTATAGATTTTCATCAAATTATGGAGCTTTTTAACACACTCCCTCCAAGTATTGAACCTACCGCAACAGGACATATTATAGAGCAGATTGAAACTATTAAAGCCATAATAGACAACGGCTACGCATACGAGTCTGAAGGTTCTGTGTATTTTGATGTCGTAAAATTCAATAAAGACCATAAATACGGTAAACTTAGCGGACGCGACATTGAAGAAATGATTGCGAACACCAGAGACCTTGCCGGGCAAACTGAAAAAAGAAACCCTCAGGATTTCGCACTTTGGAAAAAAGCGGAACCACAGCATATAATGCGTTGGCCTTCTCCTTGGGGAGATGGTTTCCCGGGGTGGCATTTAGAGTGTACTTCTATGAGTACCAAATACCTTGGTAATCATTTTGATATACATGGCGGTGGTATGGATTTAAAATTCCCTCACCACGAATGTGAAATTGCACAAAATGAAGCCAGCACAGGGCAAACACCTGTAAATTACTGGATGCATGCCAACATGCTTACCCTTAACGGTAAGAAAATGTCTAAGTCCACAGGTAACAATATATTACCAAGAGAGATATTTTCAGGGAACAATACTATACTTAGTAAGCCATTTAGTCCAACAGTAACCCGTTTCTTTATACTTCAGGCACATTACAGAAGTATATTAGACTTTTCTAATGATGCTATTGAAGCTGCCGAAAAAGGGTTCAACCGCTTAATGGAAGCTATTGATAGTTTAGATACTATAAAAACACAGGAAAAATCATCATTAGACATTACAGCATGGAAACAGCTATGCTACGATGCTATGAATGATGATTTTAACAGCCCTATACTTATAGCTCAACTTTTTGAAGGCGTACGTTTCATCAACCTCTTAAAAGACGGAAAAGAAACTATAACTGCTAAAGACCTTGAGTTACTGAGCAAAACTTTAAAAGAATTTACTTTTGATGTACTTGGTCTTAAAAATGATTTAGCAGGCAATGATAGTACATCAGACAAACTGGAAGGCTTGGTTAATATGCTTATAGGTATGAGAAACGAAGCACGTGCCAATAAAGATTATGCTTTATCTGACCAGATTAGAGACCAACTTAAAGAGTTAGGTATAGAAATAAAAGACTCTAAAGAAGGAACAACTTTTTCAATAGTATAAAACAATGAAGGCGAGTAAAATAGTCATATCGCCTTTCATTGCTTTAATACGCTTTTATCAAAGTGCTATATCGCCTTTTTTTCCTTCTGCCTGTCGCTACTCCCCTACTTGCTCTCAATATACTATTGAAGCATTACAAAAACACGGCCTTTTTAAAGGCGGATGGCTTGGCTTGAAAAGAATTGCCCGATGCAACCCATGGGGTGGCAGAGGCTATGACCCTGTACCCGAGAAAAAATGTTCTCATAAACATTAATACTTTTTTTATGGGTAGTACTCATCAATTATTTAAATTTACCACGTAATAAATAAAAAAATATAATGACACACGCTTTAAGCTTTGTATGGAACCCCTCCGAAGGGATAGACTTAGGCTTTTTTATGATTCGTTATTACAGCCTTATGTTTGTAGTAGCCTTTGGTTTAGGCTGGTATATAATGAAGAAAATATTTGAGCGGGAAGGCGAATCCATGGAAAACCTTGACAAGCTTTTTATATATACTTTAATAGCTACGCTACTTGGTGCTCGTTTAGGGCATGTTTTCTTTTATGACTGGGATTACTTTAGCCAGCATCCGGCAGAAATACTATTACCTTTCCGCTGGAATGATAACGGCGATTTTGAGTTTACAGGCTTTGCAGGTTTAGCCAGCCATGGTGCTGCTATAGCCATTATATTATTTATGATATATTACAGCAAAAAAATTATACACCGCCCATTACTATGGATTTTAGACAGAGTGGTAATACCTGTAACCAGTGGTGGAATTTTTGTTAGGATTGGTAACTTTATGAACTCCGAAATACTTGGAAAAGAAACAAGCGAAAGCCTCCCTACTGCTGTAAAATTCATTCGTGGTGAGGATAACCTTAACAAGTACCAAGCTATGAAGGTAACGAATGTTAAGGATTATAATAAAGCCTATGATCTTATAGAAAAGGACCCTCAGTTTGCAGATACCCTAGCCAATATACCTTTCCGCCACCCTGCACAGTTATATGAAGCAGCCGGCTATGTAATAGTATTTTTAATCATCTACTATATGTACTGGAAAACAGATGCAAGAAAGAGAAGAGGGCTTATATTCGGTGTTTTCTTAGTATTATTATGGACAGTACGTTTCTTAGTAGAGTTTGTAAAACAAAGCCAAGGGGGCTTTGAAGGTGAGAACCCTATCCTGTTAACAGGACAATGGTTAAGCATACCGTTTATATTAGCAGGCATCTATTTAATATTTACTTCTAAAAACAAAACAGAAACGCTATAATAAAAGCGTTTAGCATAAATAAAAAAGCAGGCTAAGAGCCTGCTTTTTTATATACTTAATATATTTTTCTCTTTTATTCGGTTAATGTAAAGTTATACACTATTCTCCCTATTTGCTTATCAGGAGCATTAGGATCAGGCTCCCAAGTTGTTTTCATTGCAGCTGCTCTCGCTTGGTCTAACAAACACTTTGCCGAGTTTGTAGTACCCCTTGCACCTGCTGTAGCTGATATTACTTTTCCTGATTTATTTACAGATATCTGTACTACTACCTTACCTTGTTCATTACAGGTATACTGCGGTTGTGGTTTAGCTAATGCTCTACGATTACCCAGTTGATAGTTTCCATCACCTGTACCGCCACTTCCTTTTCCTCCGTTACCATAATTACCATTCAGTTCACCATTAATTTTACCTTCATCACCCGGAGTTAAATCATCACCCTGTCCTGAGTTAGCTTCACCGTCCGATTTGGGACCATTAAGCAGGTTATTTAAAGCATCTTCTGTGCTTTTAGATGGCTTTGGGTCTGGTTTTGGTTTAGGCTTCTCCGTTTTCTCTTTAGGTTGCTTCTTAGGCTCTTCAGAGTTTATCACAGGAGCATCTGTTACATCTTGTGTTACTACTTCGTCTTCTACAGGAGTAGGTTCAGGTTCAGACTGTGTTGGTTGTGGTGCCGATTGTATAGGTGTAGTAGGTTGTACTGCACCCATACCGGCATCGGTAGTACCAAAGTTTATAGCAATACCACTTTCCGGTGGCGGATCCATATAGCTCAACCCAAAGAATATACACAGCAATAGCAATAATGCAATAATTGCTGTTGTAATTCCAAAGGATTTTTTCTCACGATCTGTTTCTAAAAACTTCATAACCTTAAAATTATTTAGGGTTAACCGCCAACACTATTTTATAACGATTCCTGTTGGCTATATCCATAACGGTAACGGCTTTTTCTATAGGTACTCCCTGCTCTACACGAAGCACTATAGCTTTGTCTTCTGCACCGCCCATTACACTTGTAATTTGTACTTCCAGATTTTCTTCTTTAATAGGCTCTTGGTCTATATAATACTCTAAATCTTTAGTAATGTTTACAGATATATTTTGATTATTTTCTGTTTTACCTTCTGCTTTTGGCAGGTTAAGTTGTAACGCATTTGTGGTAACCATGGTAGAAGTAAGCATGAAGAATATCAATAACAGGAATACAATATCCGTCATTGATGACATGTTAAATTCAGGGGTTACCCTATTTCTACTTCTAAACTGCATAGTTATACGGGATCATTTAATAAATCAAGGAATTCTACTGCTGTAGCTTCCATTTTGTTTACAATCTTATCGGTTTTTACTACAAGGTGATTGTAACCTATATATGCAAATACACCTACTATAAGCCCTACTACTGTAGTGGTCATAGCAGTGTAAATACCTCCTGCAAGAAGGTCTATTTGTATTTGACCTCCACCTTTTTCAATTTCAAAAAACACAACTATCATACCAACCACAGTACCAAGGAAACCAATCATAGGTCCTGCTCCTGATATAGTTGCCAGCATACTGGTATTTTTTTCAAGGTTGTATATTTCCAACTTACCTGCATTTTCTATAGCCGAATTAATATCTTCTAACGGCTTACCTATACGCGTTATACCCTTCTCTACCAATCGAGATACAGGAGAGTTAGTGTGTTGACATAGTAGTTTAGCGCTATCAAAACGCCTGTTTGTAATGTGGTCTTTTATCTGGTTCATAAAGCCTTTGTCAATTTTAGAGGCTTCTTTTAGCGCCATTAACCTTTCAATGTAAAGGTAAATTGCTACAAACAGAAGTACTGCAAGTACTGCTATTACAATTTGACCTCCGATACCGCCACTGGTTAAAAGCTCCCAAATAGACAATGTTTTCTCAACAGATTCTCCGCCTTCCTGCAATGAATCATTAGCAACTGATAGGCTGTCAACATCCTGAATGTTTAGCATAGAAAATTATACTTTTAAGTTTGTTTTAAAAATTTAACGCTAATATAGTTTAAAAATTGCTTCTAAACACGGCACTTTTACGATACATTAACTACCTAAACCAAAAAAGCCTGCTTTAATAAGCAGACTTTTCTGATTTATATATTTTGATTATGCTTACTCAGCAATAATTTCTTTTTCTTCAACAGCAATCTTTTCCTTTTCAGGTGTAGTATCTACAAGTATTGGTGTTGCAATGAATAGTGATGAGTATGTACCCACAAAAATACCTATTAACATAGCAAATATAAATCCTTGTATAGACTCTCCACCAAATATGAACATAATAAGTAACACAAATATTACTGTAAGTGAAGTGTTTATTGTTCTGGTAATAGTAGCGTTAATAGACTTGTTTACCACATCTTCAAACTTACCTGATACTTCGTTACCTGTAACAAACTCTCTAATTCTATCGAATACAATTACGGTATCGTTAAGCGAGTAACCAATTACGGTAAGAATTGCAGCAATAAAGTGCTGGTTCATTTCCATTTGGAAAGGAGCATACTTGTAGAATAGTGAGTAAATACCAAGCACAATAATAACGTCGTGCGCCACTGCTGCTACCGCACCTAAACTGTACTGCCATTTTCTAAAACTAATCATTAGGTAAAGGAATACAATAAATAGTGATCCTGCCACAGCCCAATATGAGTTAGTCTTAATATCATCTGCAATGGTAGGACCTACCTTAGAAGCCTGCATAATACCCAGTTGCTTGCCTTCGTAAGTATTTACAAAGTTATCGTAAGTAATATCTTCTGAGTAGTATTTTTTAAGGTTATCATACATCATCTGATTAACCTCTTTATCAGCTTCTATACCATGCTTATCTACTTTATATTTAGTAGTTATTCTTAACTGGTTACTTTCTCCGAATACTTTTACATCAACTCCACTATCAAATACTTCAGGACTTGAAAGCGTTGCTTTGATTTCTTCAACCGGTGCTTCTTTATCAAACCTAACCTGGAATGTACGACCTCCTACAAAATCAATACCCTGGTCAAGACCATTTGTAAAGAATGATACAAAACTTACAGCTATTAAGATAGCTGAAATTACATAAGCAATTTTCTTTTTACCTAAGAAGTTAAAGTTAAAGTTCTTAAACCAGTTCTTAGACATTGGAGTATCAAAAGTAAGTTTACCGTTTTTATTCATATCTAAGAATATTCTTGTAATGAATATTGCTGTAAATAATGAAGTAAGAATACCTATAAGTAATGTAGTTGCAAAACCTTTTACCGGACCTGTACCAAATATTAATAGTACCAGACCTGTAAGGAAAGTTGTTACGTTAGCATCAGTAATTGCTGACATTGCACCTTTCCAGCTATATGCAATTTTTAAAGCTTCATCCAGCGTTCTGCCTAGTCGTAGCTCTTCTTTTGCTCTTTCATAGATAATAATATTGGCATCTACCGCTGTACCCATTGTTAATACAATACCTGCAATACCCGGTAGTGTTAACACTGCACCTATACTGGCAAGAACACCAAATATATAAAGTAAGTTAACTGCTAGTGCTATAATAGCAAACCAACCTGACTTACCGTAGTATAATATCATCCAAAGTGATATAAGTAATAAACCTACTAATGCAGACATAATACCACTATCAATAGCCTCCTGACCTAATGATGGCCCTACAACCTCTGACTGAATAATATCTGCTGATGCAGGAAGTTTACCTGCTCTAAGTATGTTTGCTAAATCTTTTGTTTCTGATACTGTAAAGTTACCTGATATTTGAGAACGACCTCCTGAAATAGGACCTGATGTTACTCCCGGAGCAGAGTACACTACATTATCCAGTACAATTGCAATGTAACCTTGACTAGAAAATGCTTTTCCTGTCATCTCCTCCCACTTCTGAGCTCCTTTAGTATTCATCTGCATTTCAACAGATGGTTTACCCATTTGGTCAAATGCTTCGTTTGCCCCTGTAATAACGTTACCACTAAGTGGAGGTGTATTACTTCTGTTACCTTTTAAAGCATAAAGTTCAAGGAAACCTTTACTTCTCTGAGAGTCTTCTTTACCCCAAACGAAACGAGCAAAACGTTGCTCACCTGAAAGTAATGAACGAATATCTGATCTTTTTAACCATTTATTTATTGTTGCCGTATCTTTTACTGCTGCAACACCTAATACAGGACCAAACTGACCCGGAGATAATTTTGCGAATAACGGGTTATTTGCTCTTGCAGCTTCAAGAGAGTCTGTAGCAGAATCTGTAAGAAGTGAATCTATACCTGTGGAAGGTGTTTCTTCAGTAGTATCTATTTCTTCTGTATCTGCTGTTTTTTCAGTTTCTCTTAGTGTTTGGTTAGCAGCAAGTAAAAAGTTTTGAATTTCACTTATCTTGTAAGTTTCCCAAAACTCTAACTGTGCTGTACTTTGTAATAGTTTTTTAACTCGGTCTATATCTTTTGCACCGGGAAGCTCTACTAATATTCTTCCTGACTCTCCAAGCTTTTGTATGTTAGGCTGTACTACACCAAATTTATCAATACGCTCAGAAAGTACTCTATAAGCACTATCAACCGATTCGCTTACTTTATTTTTGATAACATTTTTAACCTCTTCATTGGTCATATTAATGTTAACATCATCTCCCATTATTCTGTTAGTAAACAGTTCAGGAGAAGCGAGTTTAACGCTTCCGTTTGATACTTCATCAAAAGCAATGAAGAAAGCATCAAGATAATCCTGATTACCTTGTCTGTCCTCTGTAGCTTTATCTAAAGCCTTATTTAAAACAGGGTTTGAAGAATTGTTAGCAAGTCCTTTAATAATATCTTTTACTGATATCTGAAGAATTACGTTAATACCTCCTTCAAGGTCTAACCCTTTGTTGATTTGTTTGTCTCTTACCTCATCAAATGTATAATCCAATACAGGATATACAACTGAGTCTTTCATCATATTAAGGTATTCAACTTCTTTTGCAGAATCGCCTTCGGCGTATTCTTTTGCATCCTCTTTAATACTGTTTGAAACAAACGTAAATGAAAGTTGGTAGATACAAACTATCGCAATCAATATTGCGAAAAACTTAACGAGTCCTTTGTTTTGCATTAGTACAAATATTAATTATCCCAGTTTTTAAAACCGAGCAAATATATAATTTACACGAAGATTAAACAATTTATTTCTAAATAATATCTTAAAAAAAAAGCTGCCGAATGGCAGCTTTTTAATAAAATTATTATATTATGCTAATACTGACTGTAGGTCAGCATTCATATTACGTACCGCATCGGCACTTTTAGCAAATAAATCTTTCTCCTTATCATCAAGGTTAACATCAACTATTTCAACTAACCCTTTTCTACCTATAATACAAGGTACTCCTATACATATATCGCTCTGACCATACTCTCCGTCAAGCATTACAGAACAAGGAATCATTTTTCTTTGGTCGTTAAGAATACTGTCAACTAAATAAGCAACCGAAGCTCCCGGAGCATACCATGCTGATGTACCTAATAGACCTGTTAATGTAGCACCGCCAACCATAGTATCGGCAGCTACTTTATCTAACACATCCTGAGAAAGGAATTGTGATACGGGACTACCGTTATATGATGCTATTCTTGTAAGCGGTATCATCGTTTTATCGCCATGACCACCTATTACCATACCCTGCACATCGTTACCCGGCTTCTCTAAAGCCTGAGAAAGGAAGTATTTGAAGCGAGAGCTATCTAAAGCACCACCCATACCTATAACTCTGTGTTTAGGTAAACCTGTGGCTTTTAGTGTTAAGTATGTCATAGTATCCATAGGGTTAGATACTACTACAATAATAGCCTCAGGAGAGTGCCGTAATACGTTATCAGCTACCGATTTTACAATACCGGCATTAATACCAATAAGCTCTTCTCTTGTCATACCCGGTTTTCTTGGTATTCCCGAAGTTATTACAACCACATCACTGTTAGCTGTTTTAGTATAATCGTTTGTGCTGCCAATTACTCTTGTATTAAAACCTGTAGTAGTTGCACATTGCATAATATCCATAGCTTTACCTTCTGCAAAGCCTTCTTTAATATCTAACAATACTACTTCGCTAGCAATTCCTCTGTAAGCAATTACATCTGCACAGGTAGCACCTACATTACCGGCACCAACAATAGTTACTTTCATAATTAATATATTTTTTATATGGTTAATTTATTGAAAAGAATATCCAAAAGCGATATTCGTATTTACAAATTTACCAAAAGCAAGTATAGATTGTATAGAAAAATTATTAAATTTATAAGAAATCCCTGCTTCTCCTATATAATTCACTCTTGTTTTATAAATTTCTTTTAATCGGGTATTTATTACCTGCTGTAGTGGCAGTATCTCCTCAATACTCCCCTTTTCTCCACCTACTTCATACTCTACGCCACTGGTGTTAACAATAAAACTACCCATAACCTCAAAACTACCAAACTCTTTAGACCCACTCAGTTGAAATTGCCAAGTATCTACAAGCCCTGTTATTTCGCTTATGCCAAGCGTACCGTAATCTGTTTGTATATCAAGAAAGTTAAATGATACTTCTTCATTAGAGTATCCTACCATTGCAGCAAGGTGAAGTTTTTTCGCTTCAAGCTTTTTAAAGTATTGGCTAATGTTATGCTGCAAACCAAAACCATATACCTGATAATTACTCTTTTTCAGCTTTACTTTGGTTGAGTATTTTGCAATAAGCTCAGTACCGCCCCATAAGGCTATAGCACCTTGTAAGTACGGGTAAGCCACTGTTTGCATATTTATACCCTGTGGGGTTTCCAAACGCACTTCGCTATCGCCTAACTGCCCCGATAAATATACCTGATGTTTATTCCCCAATGCGGTAGGAACAGTTGCAGACTCTCCTTCCTCTAATTGAAAGAATGTAAAATCACTATTATTAATAGTAAACTCCCTGTCGCTTTGAGGGGTGAAAAAAACATTAGTACGCAAGCTTATAGAAACATCCCACAACTCTCTCTTTTTAGGAGATGCTATCCATCCTGAGGCTGCTTGGTATACCGCAGCATCAGTAGCCGGAGTTATGTATTGGTCAGAAAAAAATAGGGCATCATTAATTAGATGCCCCATTTGTTCCATAACTTCTATGTCTGATTGCGCTACTGTTTTACCCGCCGTTAAAGCGAATATACATACTAGTAGCTGCTTTATCTTAAAACGCTTACGCATCAATATTAGCATATGCTGCGTTTTTCTCTATAAATTCACGCCTTGGCGGTACTTCATCCCCCATAAGCATAGAGAATATTCTATCAGCCTCTGCAAGACTATCTATAGTTACTTGTCGTAGTGTTCTGTATTCAGGATCCATAGTGGTATCCCAAAGCTGCTCAGCATTCATCTCACCAAGACCTTTATAACGCTGCACATTAGCACCACCGCCCATTCTTTCATTAGTTTGATCACGCTGGTCATCTGTCCATGCATACTCTTTTTTATTCCCTTTTTTAAGCATATATAATGGCGGAGTAGCTATATATACGTGTCCGTTTTCTATAAGCTCTTTCATATAACGGAAGAAGAACGTTAATATAAGTGTAGCAATGTGGCTACCATCAACATCGGCATCACACATAATTACTACTTTATGGTAACGCAGCTTTTCAAGGTTAAGCGCCTTACTGTCTTCAGCAGTACCTACACTTACGCCAAGCGCTGTAAATATATTTCGTATCTCTTCGTTTTCAAACACTTTATGCTGCATTGCTTTTTCCACGTTAAGTATTTTACCTCTTAACGGAAGTATTGCCTGGAAGTTTCTGTCACGACCTTGTTTTGCAGTCCCCCCTGCCGAATCTCCCTCTACAAGAAAAATTTCGCATTTTGCAGGATCCTGTTCAGAGCAATCGGATAGTTTACCCGGTAATCCGCCGCCGCCCATAACGGTTTTACGCTGCACCATTTCACGAGCTTTTTTAGCTGCATGGCGTGCCTGAGCTGCAAGTATTACCTTCTGTACAATAGTTTTTGCATCGTTAGGGTTCTCCTCAAGGTAATTTTCCAGCATTTCTGATACTGCTTGGCTTACCGGAGCTACAACCTCTCTGTTACCTAGTTTAGTTTTGGTTTGCCCTTCAAACTGTGGTTCTGATACTTTTACTGATATAATAGCTGTTAGTCCTTCACGGAAATCATCTCCTGAAATTTCAAATTTCAGTTTTTCCAACATTCCGGAGTTTTCAGCATATTTTTTAAGGGTATTGGTAAGACCTCTCCTAAATCCTGAAAGGTGTGTACCTCCCTCGTGTGTATTAATATTATTTACGTAGGAGAATATGTTTTCAGTATAACTAGTATTATACGTTAAAGCTACCTCAACAGGAACATCTCCTTTGTCTGATTCCATACTTATTACATCAGCAATAATTGGCTCACGGCTTTTATCAAGGAACTTTACAAACTCTTTAAGTCCTTCATCAGAATGGAATATTTCTCCCTTAAACTCTCCTTTATCATCTTTCTCTCTCCTGTCGGTAATAGTTATAGTAATACCTTTATTAAGGAAAGATAACTCTCGCATACGTGCTGCAAGGGTGTCATAAGAGTATTCTACCGTTTGTGTAAATATTGAAGTATCCGGCTTAAAGGTTACTACTGTACCTCTTTTATCGGTTTCTCCTATTTGTTTAACAGGGTATAAGGCTTTACCTCTTTCATACTCCTGTTCGTATATTTTACCGTCTCTGTAAACAGTTGCTTTTAAATGGTCTGAAAGTGCGTTAACACAAGATACCCCCACACCGTGAAGACCACCTGATACTTTATATGAATCTTTATCAAACTTACCTCCCGCACCAATTTTGGTCATTACAACCTGTAGTGCCGAAACGCCTTCTTTTTCATGTATATCAACCGGAATACCACGTCCGTTGTCTTCTACAGTAACTGAATTATCTTCATTAATAATAACACTTATCGTATCACAATGTCCGGCAAGTGCCTCATCAATAGAGTTATCAACAACCTCATATACAAGGTGGTGCAACCCTCTCACTCCTACATCGCCAATATACATTGATGGACGCATCCTAACGTGTTCCATCCCCTCAAGAGCTTGTATACTAGATGCCGAATAATTGTTCTTTTTTACTTCTTCACTCATAAAAAATGTATGTTAACGAATTTTTAAGTTTAACACACAAATATAAGAAAACACAAGGGATAAATACAATTTACAAAGCACTTTAGCACTCAAGTTATTAACATTTTATTAAAACAAATAAGGAGTGATAAAATGTTATTTAAGATTAATTAAGTTCATCTTTAGGTTGGATATATTTAGGCAGATATGCAACAGCCTCTTTTAACTTAGCTTTATTATCATCTTTCTCCACTTCATTATCAAGATAATAATTGTAGTTTAAAAACAGGTAATACACTAACAACCTATTATAATCATCCAACTCTTTACTTTTAATCATACTCAACATTTCACTCTCAATAATATCTCTGTCTTTTGATTCAGACAGTGAACGACCTATCCTCCTAACATTTCCGAAATAGTGGTTTTCAGAAGGGTTATCTACCCTTAAAACTATTCCCAGTAGTAAGTCACTAACATTAATATTCAGAACTTCTAGTTCTTTTATATATGTTTTTCGTCTTCCCCATGCATAACTTCCGTCACTTACCCGTTCAAACCTATCATTCATAATATCCAAATGAGATCTAAGAAATATTTCCCAACTAGCCGTTTCTCCTGCTAATTCAGCTATACTTAACGCGTGTATACGAGGACTGTCATCCATACTACACCCGCCAACAACAATTCTGCTGCGTTTTAAAAACAATTCATTTTTCTTAGAAGAGTATATGCCCACATATTCTTCAAATTCATCATTTGAAACATCCTTACCTGATAAAGCACTTTTAAGAGCTTTATCGAAAAGTTGTTTGCATTTTTTATCATGCTGCATTAATGAATCAACCTTTGATAAACGTTTAGATTCCCATATCTCCATCAACTCAATATACTCGTCAAACTCTCTCTCTTTTGCTGCCAATGTTATTGTATCCATAGCAATAGTATCTGTTTGAGCTGTATAAAGTTCTTCATAGTTATACGTAGGCGTTTTTAGCTTCTCGTGTAAGTATTCTGTAAACTCAGCCACAATTCCTTCTACACTTCCATAGTATGACCTTTCAGCATCTTTAAAATATACTGTAGCAGTAGTATCTACAAGACATTCTGAATATTGAACTATTCTTGCATATTTATCAACCAAAACTGTCTTCTTTAACGGTGATTTTATATAAATAGCGGCTATTCCACCTTCTGAATATTTTGATTTTTCATAGTAAGTATATAGCCAACCTTGGTTTTTATCCTTATATTTCTTAAAGTTATCCCCTCTATAATAAAAGTCATCATATCCATTTCTATCTTGCATTTCGCTACCTAAAACATCAAAGTACAAGACATCTTTATTTTCATAATCTTTATAAGTATTTCGTACTACTAATACTTTTTCAATAACTTCAGCCTCATCAAAGTACTTTTGTTTTATTACAGCAAAGTCAACCCCATTATCAATATCTGTTTTTGCTTTTGCAGCTTTTTCTCCGGAAATGTTTATATATGATGCATTTCCCTGCAAAGGAGAATAAAAAGTTTTAGCCTCACATACTTTAAACTTTAGATTAAGAGAGTCTACAATATGACTCAACTTTTTAATAGCCTTATCAGAATATATAAGACCATTTTCACCTTCAAACTCTTCGCTTTGAGCAACAGATACTGTTACGCATAGCAATGCCATAAATAAATACAAGGTTTTCATAAGTAATAATTGGTTTGGTTAGTACTCTTTAAAATTTAAACGATTTTTTCTATAAGATATTTCGTATTACTTATTTCAAAAGTACCGTCAACCTCCATTCCTATAAGTTTACTACCTAGCGGTGACTGCGGAGAAAGTGCAATTACAGTACAACCATCTACCGTAATTTTAGGCAATGCTGCGCTTACAAACAAATACATAGTATTTGCTTTTACTAAGCTACCTAAAACAATTTTAGTGTGAATTTCATCTTCTTTTATTTTGTTTAAAATGGCTTTTTGGTGCAATATTTCAGCAAGTTTGGCATTTAGTTTTTCCTGCTCTAAATGCATCATAGAGAGTGCCGTTTCATGCTTATCACCTGCCGAACCCTTAGCATCATTAGCAGCCCCTTCGGTAAGGGCATTTATCATATCTCGGAAAGCATCTTCTTTATCTTGTATTTGCTGCTTATAATACGCTATTACTTTTTGCTTTAACTCTTGCATAATAGTTTAAATAAAAAACCTGCATGAAACATGCAGGCTGTTATTTTGTAAAAATACGTTATTTATATTTTTCTATAAATTGAATTTATAAGTTGCTCCCAACATAAACTGGAATCCTTGCACCGGGTAGTTTACCCAACGCTGGTAATCCTGATTGGCTATATTGTTTAACCTAAGAAAACCTGATAAACGTTCGTTATACTTATACCCTACATTAGCATTAATATCAAAGTAGCTATCAAGCGTTACAATCAAAGGAGCTGAAGGGAAGTCAATATCCGCATCATAAGATGTTGCCACATAATCCTTTCTTTCTCCTACAAAGAAAAGATTAGCTCCGGCATACCATTTCTCAGTAATATCTACATCAAAATTAGCAGAAAATTTCATTTCCGGTAAGTTCCATGCTTCTTGTAAATCGGTATCGTAGCTAAAATATGAACCACTTATTCCTGCTGATACTTTTTCTGAAAAATCTGCTTTAAGTTCTCCAAAAAAGCTTATTGTTCTTAGCTTATCGTATAGTATATTAAAGGAGTTACCATAATCATACCCTTTTCCATCCGCAGAATCAAAATCAATAAGAGAATTATTATGGCGTATAAAAGCACGGTTATCTTCGTTCATATACGAACCTCGCACGTTATAAGCTACATTGTCTGCCAGTTTACCTTTTAAACCTACATATATATCATATTGTTGGTCGGTAGGTGCTACAATAAGACTTGAACCTACAAACGGGTTTTGTCCTACAAACTGCTCATATGAGTTTTGTTGCAGTGTACCTTCTGCTCCCGCATAAGCCACCATTAAGTCACCTACTACTTTATACGATGCTTTTACCTGCGGATATATATAAAACTTGTTATCACTTTCCCCCATTAGCTTACCCATGCTGTAAAATAAGCCTGCACCTATGTTTACAGAGAATTCATCTCTTTGGAATAATATGCTAGGTTGGAAGCCTGCATTAAAATAGTTATAATCCAGAGCAGTATTATCAGTAGCACCTACATACTGATTATTATCGAACTCACCACCTACATAATCGAATATAAAGTCAAGTTTTATTTTTTCGCTAAGTACGCTTACATCAAATGATGGTTTTGCAATAAACCTGTTTTCCGCAGCATCAAAAGCATCCCAAAAACGTTTAAACTGTAGAGATGCACCTTCAAAAATCCCATCATCTTTCATAAGGATATTACCCCCTGCATTTATGGTATGGTAGGTTTGCTGCTCATCAATACCTGATATTTGCTCATCAGTAAAGTTTACAATCGAAATTGGTAAACCATACCAATTATACGCTTGATTCTGATAACCTAAATCGGCATTCCAGCTATAACTACGTTGTCTGCTTCCGTAGGTTAAATCTAAACCTGTAGTGTAATATTTATCATCAAGGGCTACATCATCTATACCTCCCTGAGAGGAAAGGTGTCGTAGCATACCGCCTACATATGAATTTCTGTCAAGATTTTCAGTAATAAATAATTCTGCGTTTACAGTACCATAATTACCTACCCCAAGTAAAGCATAATTATTAAACAGTTTTTCCCGTTTAGCTCGCTCTACTCCTGCTGCCTTACCTTTTGCCGGAGTAAAAGTAGAAGCTACCGGAAATGAAAAAATGTTATACTCTATATTTTCTTTCTCTGTATTCTCCTCATCCTCTATAACAGGAGTTTCTTTTACTTTAAAAGCATCTGAAATAGTGGGGGTATAAGGTTTTACTACATTAATTACCTCAGTTCCTATATTTTCATCATCTTTTTGAGCATACATACCATGAAACGATGCCAAGGCGATAATAAGTGCTATTTTATATTCTTTTTTAATATTCATAGTCAACAATGTGAGATAGCTTTAAATTTAGTTTTGTACAGAAGAGTTACGTTTTGCTTCCTGGGCCTTTATGGCATCAAGTTCCTTTTGTGCTTCTTCCACCACATCAGGGTATGCTGTAAAGTTTTTAATTACGTTTTCCAGTATATAAGTTGCCTGGAAGCTGTCTTTAAGCCCATAGAAGTTTTTAGCCATAATTACCAGTGCTTTTGCACCAAAGTATTTATAACCCGAATAGTCTTTTGAAAGTTTCTGTACTGCTTCATTCGAGGCTTCATATTTACCTTCTTTATTTTTAAAGTAAGCATCATAGTATAACGCTTCTGCTGCTAACTCTCCTTTTGCAATGGTTAACAATTTAGCGTAAGCCTGTTTTGCTTTCTCCTCGTTATCCGTTTTTATAGCAGAACGCGCTATTATAATTTGTGCATCACTTTTTATTCTGTCTTCTGTTTTACTGTTAGCCATTACTTTATCGGCATATACTACAGCATTAGCATAGTCCTTTTCATCATAGTAGCACTTCATTAAATTACTTTGTGCAAATGTTACGTTTTGCGGGAACTCTGCTTCTGTTTCCAGTCTTTTTAATACAGGGGTCGCCTTTGCACAATCTTTATTTTTAAGGTGTATTTGCGAAAGTCTTGCCAGCGCCTGCTCCGTAAACTCATTACGTGGTTTAGAGATTACATACTCGTAATGCGATACTGCATTATTAGGTAAATCATCAGCAAAATATGCCTGTGCCAAATAGAAGTGCGCTTTTAGGGCTGATATTCCGTTAGGGAACTTCGCGATATAACTGTTAAGCGATGCTATTGCCTGCTTAGTGTTATTTTGCATATATTGCTTTTCAGCAGACTCGAATGCTGTATTATCTAGATCTGCATCGCTTACATCAACAAAACTTAATGTTTTTACCCAAGCTGCATACTCATCCGTACGACCATTGTCTACATATATTAACCTTGCAGTAGATACCGCTTCCATAGCTTCAGGAGTATTCGGGAATTCCGCTACTACCTTTTTAAACTTCGTTAATGCTTTATCATCTTGCTGCGCATTGTAGTAAATTAATGCCTGACGCATTATAGCTTTACTTACGTAAGAACTATTCTTGTAATTATCGATAAGCCTGTCGTATGCCTGTAATGCTTTGGCAGTATTATTTTCAGTAACATAAGTATTACCTAATTCGTATAAAGCATCATCTGCAAATTTAGATTTAGGATACGATTGTATAAATTGCTCTAAGTCTTCTATTTTTCTTTCGTTACGAGCCACAAAACCATAACTAATCGCTTTTTGGAATAAAGCATAATCAGCATCTATCCCATTCATGGCTATCGCTTCATTATACGCCTCCATTGCCGGCCAGTACTTACCCGAAACAAAGTAACTGTCTCCCAACCTTAAGTAAGCATCATTAAGCCTTATTTGGTCTGCCTTACCTGACTCTACATAGGTTTTAAAGTTTTGCGATGCCTGGTCGTAATTCTTTAACTTAAAATAGGTATACGCTAAGTTATAGTTAATATTATCGTACTCAGGAGTTGTTTTAGCTTCATTGAATTGCAAGAACTGTTTGAAACTTAATAACGCTTCGTTAAACTGACTTAAAACGTATTCTGTTTCGCCTTTCCAGAAAGTAGCACGTGCTGTAAAGCGTGGATTACGCTGTTCTGCAATAGATTTTTTAAACAGGTTTAAAGCAGCCTGATAATCACCATCAGTATATAGCTCCATACCTCTGTAAAAAGCCACTTTTTGATAGGCTTCTCTGTTTTCAGGAGATTTATTCTTTTCTAAGAGTGATAATGCTTCTTTATAGTTTTTAGAAGTAATATAAGAGCTGATTAACAGGTTTTGTAGCTCTTGTCTAAACGGACTGTCAGGATATCTATCTAAAAAACTATTTAGAACCTCAGGTACACTTTGGTACGGGTTACCTATCTCGTAACTTAACTTAGCGTAGTTTAAGTAAGCATCTTCCTGAATTTTAGCATCAAAATTCATTTCCGACGCATTTTTAAATGCATTAAGTGCCTGCTGTTTTTTACCTGTTTTTAAATAACTCTCCCCTAAATGGTAGTAAGCGTTTTGAGCAACAGCATCGTTACCGTTTACTATTTTATTAAACTCTGCTATAGCTTTTTCATAATCGCCCTGCTTATAGTAAGCATAGCCCAACTGGTAAAAATCAGTATTATTCCATCTGCCTTTTTTACCTCTGTATTCTGTTAAGTAAGGAATAGCTTTATCGTACTGCTTTAAGTTAAAGTAGCTCTCCCCTATTATTTTATTCAGTTCTGATTTTTCGATTGCATTTGATTTTGGTAACTGTTCCAAACCTAAATCAATAGCTTTTTGGAAGTTTCCAAGCTTAAAATTCATATCTGCCTGAAAATAGGACATATCTTCTTTATACCTGTCATTATCCTCCACCTGCTCAAAATATTGATTAGCTTCAGTATAGTCATCACTATCATAAGCTATATAGCCTAAATAGTATTTAGCCTGCGAACCATATTCTTTTGAGTTAACAACTTTATTCAGGTATTTTTCTGCCTGCTTTTTATCGCCACTATTAAAGTAACCATATCCCTTCTGAAAGTTATAACGCTCACGCTCTGCATTAGTCATGCTTCCGGCGTCAACTTTATCATACCACTTTAATGCTTGCGCATACTTACCTTGTTCAAAATAATATGATGCAACTTCTGAATATGCCTGATTTCTTTTGGTACTGGTAGGATAATCTTCTACAAAATCTTCCATAAGCACATCGGCATTCATCTGGTTAAGGCGAATGGCACAATTTGCTATGTAGTAAGCACAGTCTGCCTGTACTTCCATCTCGGAATTTTCTTTTTTTGCTTTTTCAAACAAAATTTGTGCTGCCTGATATTGTTTTTGATTATACAGGTCTACACCTTTTTCAAAATCTTTAAGCTCGTGAGTATAAATAGTAGATTGTTGTGCTGAAACGTTTAAGCCATATAGCAGCAGTGCAGCTAACGACAGCTTGTGTATTTTACGCATATTTCCTGTCTTATTTAGAATAGCCAAATATATCAATTCTTATTGTTTTTTAACGTGTATTCTTTACGTTTTAGTATGGTATTAACACGTAAATATACTATTATGATAACAAGAAAATAAAATTTTGAAAGGAAACGTTATCTTATTACTTTTACCAATCTAAATTGTACAGTATATATGTCTACACCTGTTCTATCATTAAAAGATGTTACCGTATACCAAGGTAATAATGCAGTAATTACTAATGTAAACCTTGAAGTGAATCATGGTGAATTTATTTACATAATTGGTAAAACGGGATCAGGTAAAAGTAGTTTTATGAAAACCCTTTATGGCGACTTGCCTTTAAAATCAGGACAGGGTACTATAGTAGATTATGAGCTTGAAAGACTGAAAGAGAAACAGATACCTTACCTTAGAAGAAAAATCGGTATTGTTTTCCAGGACTTTAAACTACTTCCTGACAGAACGGTTTACGACAACCTTTTATTTGTACTAAAAGCTACCGGCTGGAGCGATAAAAGGGAAATGGAAGTTAAAATTAATGAAGTACTTGATAAGGTAGGCATGAAGAATGCCGTACACAAAATGCCACATCAAATATCAGGTGGAGAGCAACAAAGGGTTGCAGTAGCCCGTGCCCTGCTTAACGACCCTGAACTTATTTTAGCCGATGAACCTACAGGAAACTTAGACCCACAAACCAGTGTAGAGGTAATTAACCTGCTTAGGGAAATTAACCAAAATGGTAAAACCATAATAATGGCTACTCATGATTATGCATTGTTAATGAAGTTCCCTTCTAAAACTTTAAAGTGTGACAGCGGGACTTTATTTGAAGTAGTACAGCGTACTGTTTAATTTGCTGCAGAGCATGACTTTTAAAAACATTTCTAATTATATTTCTGAAAGACCTATAACTACAATTATACTATTTGGTATTATTGTAAGGCTATTACTTTTAAGTTTCTATTGTCATGTAACTATTTTCCCTGACTCTGATGATTATATACATGCATCGCAGCAGATTTTAAAAATGGATCTTTCTGACTATAATGGTGTACGCACATTAGGTTACCCTGCATTCATATCTTTAACAAACAGCCATCTCCCACTTACCATATTTTTACAATTTGTAATTGGTATAATTACATCTGTATATGTATACAAAATAATGTTGTTGCTTAATTTCAGGAAAGGCATTGCATTACCGGTAACACTACTATTAAGTAGTTTTATACATTCACTGTTTTATGAAACTAACATACTCACTGAAACACTTACATTACTATTTGTAACACTTGTATTCTATAATTTATGTAAAATATTTTTCCATGACAGTAAAAGCTGGAAACAGTTTTTAATACTGGGACTATTACTGGGTTATCTTGCTTTTATTAAGCCTTTTTACATGTTTTTACCATTATTAATATATGGTTTATATACAATTACCAATTTTAAAATAGGTAGAATCATCGATCGTATGGCTATTATTTTTGTGTTTCCTATACTAGCATTTTTAGCCAGTTCTTATATTAATTACCAAAATACAGGACGTTTTGTGTGTACTACAATATATGGTGTTTACGCCTCCCAAATATGTACCTATTTTGCAGAAAAAGCTCCTGATGAATACAGTGAAACACGAGAGCTTTATATTAAATGCCGTGAGGAAATTGTAGAAAATGATGGAGATATAGCTATGACCGGCTGGCGTGTAAGGTATAAAATGGAAGAACAAACAGGGCTTAACCTCATTGAAATTTCTGAGAAACTAAATGAATTTAGTAAAGCCACAGTAAAAGAAAACCCGATAGAATACGGCAAACAAGTATTACGGGCTTGGTTGGGGTTTTGGGGAACTAACATATATTGGAATTATGATGATTTCAACTTTAAATACACCAACAAGGTATTTTTAAGTATTTGGTATATAGAAAGTGCTATACTGAAAATATTAAAATTACTTTTTGTATTAATAATACCATATCATATTTTCCTGTATATAAAAAACAGAAAGACTACGCCTGAATTTATTATAGTTATGATTGTTTTTGCTGCCTCTGTGGCACAGGCTATGTCTACTTTTGGAGAAAATTCCCGCTTTATTTTCCCATTTGAATCTATACTGATTATAAGTTTATTACTTACTTTTAAACCTTTAATAGAAAGAATTATAAAACAACCATTACTAAAAACGTAACTCCTAAAATGCTGTCTATACTTATACCTACATACAATTATAGTATTACAGCACTTGTAAATGAGGTTTATAAGCAATGTACTCAAAACAATATTGTTTTTGAGATAATTGCTATTGATGATTGCTCGACTGAATCATTTCTTAAAGAAAACAGAGCAATTAATATGCTTGAAAATTCCAGGCTACTGGAAAACACTAAAAACTTAGGAAGGACATTATCCCGAAAATTATTAGCTGAAACAGCAACTTTTGAAATGTTACTGTTTCTTGATGCCGATGTTATACCTGTTAGTGAAAACTTTATAAAAGATTATCTATTATATATAGAAAACAAGACAGAAGTTGTTTTGGGTGGGTATGCTTATACGGACAACCCGCCAGAAAGTGATAAAATGTTACGTTATATGTATGGAAAAGAAAGAGAAGAGCAACCCGCTTCTGTACGTAATAAAACTCCTTATGGCTATGTTTTTTCAGGAAATATACTAATCCGTAAAGCTATTTTTATAAAGTATAATTACGCTGAAAATGAAAACTTTTACGGAATGGATGTCTATTTCAGCTATAACCTATATGTAAATGATATTCCTGTTATCCATATCGACAATCCTATCTATCATTTAGGTTTAGAGAAAAATGAGGTTTTCTTTAAAAAATCAATAGAAGCTGTAGCTGTAAGACATAAATTACTACATAAAACACCTGATATTGATGCTGTAAACGGATTAATGAAATATTACAAAAAGTTATCTAAAGTAGGTCTTAAAAAAGTGGTAGGTATAGGTTTTAAAATAACAGAACCTATCCTTAAAAGGATGATATTAAAAAAGAAACCTAACTTATTTTTTTTAGATATTTACAGGCTAGGCTATATCTGTACGCTTAAGTGATTTTAATAAACCATCCCATTTTTTCATTATAGGCTCAAGTGCGTATTCTTCTGATTTTTCTTTTGCTTTTCGCCCCATTTCTCCTCGGAGTTTATTGTTTTGCATTAAAGTAATAGTAGCTTCTGCAAAAGCCTCTATGTTTCCATCCTCAATTAAATAACCACTCTCTCCGTTATTTATTATATCTTTTGTGCCTACAGGACAATCAAAAGCGACAGAAGGCACCCCACAAGCTGCTGCTTCCAGCAACACCATACCAAACCCTTCATAACGAGAGGTAAGTAAACAAAGAGAAGCATTTTGATATACCGACTGTATGTTTTTTGTAGGTTTATAAAATGTTATGTTACTAACCTCTGTTTCTTTTGCCATTTGTCGCACATCATATTCAGGGTTAAAACTACCATAAATATATAATTGCCAGTCCGGGCATTTTTTCAGGATATTTTTCCATGCTTTAAAAAGTCTGTCATAACCTTTTTCATAAACATGCCTCCCTATAGCTACTGCTATTTTATTTTTTAGTTCTGCCTCCTCTTTAATTTTTAACCATAATGGATTTGGAATTACTTCTGTATTCTCTATTTTAAGTTCTGTTAAAGCAGCAGTAGTAAGTACTATAATTTTATCATACTTTGATAATACTTTTAATAAAAACGGCTGAAGAATATTTTTATTAAAAAACTTTTTAAAGCTATTAATAGATTGAAGTTCTATGTGTAAAGAAACATGTAATTCATAAACCAATGGGTATTTTTTACCGGTTATATAGGGCAACAAGTAACTTTTAAGTCCATTATCACACATTACCACAACATCAGGCTGTAAAGTATGTAATACGCTTTTTATATACTTTTTATACGACTTAAAATAGGTAAATAACCCTTTCTTCTTATCGGGAGCTATTTCTATAATTTTAATTTTAGGGTCAAAATCATAGTGCAGTTTTTCTTCCGGCTTAGCGTTCGTAACTATAATAGTTATTTTATAGTCCAGTTCTTTAACAAGATAATTCGCTTTAACCGAAAGTACACGTTGTATACCTCCTGCCCCTGCTACCTTATTTGTTATATAAACTACATTCATTTTTTAGATTCCAAAAAAGTATCAAAATCGCGTATATAATCCTTTTCTAAAAATTCACCTGAAGCTATTACTAAACACACTGCTCCTGAAGAAAAGTTCATTAACTCCCTCCATAATCCTTGTGGAATTAATAATCCTTGATCGGGACGATTCAGCATAAATGTTTTTTCCTCTTTACCATCCTTAATAACTACTTCAAAACTTCCACTAAGTGCTATCAAAAATTCCTGTTGTTCTATGTGTGAATGCCCTCCTCTTTCTGCACCACCTGGAACATCATATAAATAATACACTCTTTTTATAGTGTATGGTAAAATCTTCCCTTCTATAACGGAAAGGTTTCCTCTACGATCTTCTATTTTAGGAAGTGAAATTATTTCAGCCGTATTAACCGTTGTTTTCATCCAGTTGTAAATATTTTTTTCTGCCTGCTTTAGCTCTTTTTAAAAGTACAGGTATTTGTTTTATCGTAATTTTTTTTTGTTTAATATCAAATAGTATTTTAATATATACCCATAAGAGAAAATTCCCCCTGAAAAGAGCTGAAAATAAAGCTCCCTGTATGTAATATTTATCTTCAACTACTATTTTTTTATTAGTATCTGCTGATGAATGAGACAGTAACGTTTCAGGCTCCAGTATTACTTTTCCTCCTTTAGTGTATACCTCATTAATAAAAATAGCCTCTTCGCCCATTTCAAAAGTTGCTCCTAAGCCAAAATTTTCATTAAACTCAATGTTAAAACTATCAAATACAGTTCTATTGAGAACCATCTCAACTGACATTATATTGAGCCTATCAAAAATAGAGGTATTATCTTTCGTGTAATCTGGGTATTCTTTATATAATTTACCATTTTCATCTTCAACTCTAAAACTGATAATTACAGCATTAGAGTTATCATTAAAAGCCTTTACTATTTTATGCTGAAAATCCGGTTTAAAGATAACATCATCATCAGTAATAATACATAATTTTCCTTTTGCATTTCTTAAAGCCTTATTCCTGCTTTTGGAAAGTCCTTTTTCAAAAACATTTATAACTCGGATATTATTATATTCTGAATGTATTTTTTTTTCTTCAGTGGTTTGGTTAACAACTAGAAGATTAAGAGAAGTATAATTAATAGACGGAAACATATCAAATAAAAAATCAAGATTATCTCTATTCATGGTGGCCACAAGCACCTCTATATCCGATTCTTTAAATATGTCCGTCAAAATGTTTATATATTTACACAAATATATAGATTTAGAAAAGCTAATGAAAATACTTTTAATAGGTGAATATAGCAGGCTTCATAACTCATTAAAAGAAGGTCTTATTAAACTAGGGCATCAAGTAACTGTTGTAGGCTCTGGAGATGACTTTAAAAAATATAATGTAGACTATACTATATACCCGAAACTTACTAAAAATACTCTATTAGGGAAACTCGCTAAAAAAGTAATTTACAAGCTTACTAAGCTTAATATAGAAAAAACAGAACAAGGATTACGTTTTAACTCTTTACTACCTAACCTAAAAGGATTTGACCATATACAGTTAATTAATTCTGATGCTTTAGAAACACATCCCAATTTCCAAATAAAACTATACAAGAAACTGCTCAAACAAAACAAACAAATGAGTTTATTGGTTTGTGGGGATGAAACACCTATTGTTGAGTACAACTTAAAGGGAGAACTAAAGTACTCTGTACTTAGTCCTTATATGGAAGATAAAAGTCTGAAAAACATATTTTTATACTCTTTAAAATACCTAAACAACAACTATAAAAAACTATTTGAGTGGGTTAAAGAACATTCAAAAGTGCTTATAACCTCTGATTTAGATTATGAAATCCCTATGAAAGAGATGGAGTACAAAACAACTTTTATCCCTAACCCAATAAACACTGATAAAATAAGTTATATACATCCTGAAATAAACAATAAAATAATAATATTTTTAGGTATTAACAGACTTAGTTATTTAAAAAAGGGAATACATTTTTTTGAACAAGCCCTCAAAGTAATTGAAGAGAAATATAAAGACAAGGTTGAAATTATTATAACTGAAAATATTCCTTATGCCGAATATATAAAGCTATATGACCGAGCACATATATTACTGGATCAGGTATACGGGTACGACCAAGGCTATAATGCACTAGAAGCTATGGCAAAAGGAAAGGTTGTTTTTACAGGAGCTGAAACCGAATTTATTAAGCATTATCAGCTAGAAGAGTCTGTAGCTATAAATGCTATACCAAATGTAAATGACATAGTAAAAGAGCTTTCTGTTTTAATTGAAAACCCTGAAAAAATTGTAGAAATTAGTAAAAGGACTAAAAATTTTATTGAAAAAGAACATAATTATATTAAAATTGCAGAAAAGTATATAGACGCTTGGACAACCTAAATATGAAAAAACTTTCCATAATAATTCCCGCTTATAATGAAGGGAATACAATCCATTTAATTCTAGACAAAGTAAAATTAACAAACTTAATCGGTAACTTAGATAAAGAAATTATAATTGTTAATGACTTCTCTACAGATAATACTGAACAGAAGATAAAAGAGTATATAACACTAAATTCAGATATAAAAATAGAATATGTAGCACACCCAAAAAACATGGGGAAAGGTGCTGCATTACGAACAGGTATAAAAGAAGCTACAGGTGATATCATCATCATTCAAGATGCCGATTTAGAATATGATCCTCAAGAATACAATATCCTACTACAACCCATATTGCATGGGCATGCTGATGTAGTGTACGGTTCCAGATTTATGGGAGGAAATCCACACAGAATACTTTTCTTTTGGCACACCATAGGCAATAAGTTTTTAACTTTCGTTTCTAATATGTTTAGTAACTTAAACCTTACTGATATGGAGACCTGTTACAAAATGTTTAAGGCTGATATAATTAAAAATGTAAATCTTAAAGAAAATAGATTTGGTTTTGAACCTGAAGTAACTGCTAAAATAAGCCGTATAAAGAAAATACGCATATATGAAGTAGGAATATCTTATTACGGCAGAACATATGATGAAGGAAAGAAAATAAACTGGAAAGATGGTTTTAGAGCATTATACTGCATATTGAAGTATGGATTGTTTAAAGCAAAATAAATGGGTAAAATCAGTATAAATAAATTGCTATTAGGAGTAATTATAATACTAACACTTTCTAAATTGTTATTAGCCGGAGATGGCTTTTTAGCTTTCCCTGATGAGCAAAGATACATGGCTTCTGGTCATGTTTTGGAAAGTTTATCTCATTTTAATATTACTGAAGCTGCTGCTAATCTTAACAAAACACAAGGAAGACCGGGAGAAACCCTTATTAAAACCATACCATCTGCTTTACAATTTATTTCTGCTGAGTTATTTGGGCTTGAAACGTACGAGAGACAAAATTCTTATTTACTGTTTCTTTTTAACTTTATTATATACTGCTTTGTACTTAAATATATTTATAAAATAGCCTATACCATACTGGCTGATAAAACTACAGCATTACTTTCTGTTATTATATACTGTTGCTTAGTTAACAGCTATATATATTTAAGGCATACTCTGCCTTATGACTCTAGCTTGCTAATATTATTGTTTACCTTATTTAATATCATTAAAACCACTCAAAACAATAGCTTTACCTATAAAAAAAGCTTTTTACTAGGCTTAACAGCATTTTTCGGGTATGTAGTATACCCTGGGTATATTTTACTTTTTGGAGTATTATTCCTAATGTTTGTAATTAATAATTCTAAAATAGAGAGTGCAAAAAAACGATTAAAACATAGTATTATATATATATTGGGTTGTATAGTGTGCTTAGCTATTTTTGAAGGTATCGCTAGGATAGGTAATACTTCTTACATACAAGATTCTATAATATTATCCAAAACAATAACACAAGGCTCTTTTGAAGAAGGTTATACATTTCTGTTTAAGTACCTATACAATGTTGAACAAATTGGAGGTATATTAATCACACTAGGGTTAATAGCTTATACCTTTATTACTATTTATTCCATCATTAATAAAAAACAACTTACAAGCCTTAATTACTTGTTTGTAATAACCTGCATTTTATTTTTATTTTATGCTTCATTGGGATATTTCTTTCATAAAATGGTATGGTATGGCAGGCTATTACATCAATTTTTCTTTCTGTTACCTATACTAGCTGCTTATAGTATAACATATTTATCTAAAAACCCTAAATATAAAATTATAGTTACTTATACCCTAGCTGTTGTTTTTATTACTAGCTTTTTAATAAATTTCATAAGCTATAAAACTCAATACGCATATCCAAGAGATACTGCATGGCGATTAATCGAAAAAGATAACAGCATTGAAGTTAAAGGGTATTGTGAATACAAAAAGCCTATTAGAGACATGCTTGATTATATACATGAAAAGCATAGTCCTGAAAAAGTAAATAGGACTTACATCATAACAAACTCATGCTATTATTACCCTGTTGATGATATAAATTATTATGAAGAGTTTATTCCTGAAAAAGGTATGAAGCTAATATATTCTAACCTATATTTTCATGATTATATAGGCTATATATATGAAGGGTGTGATATTTTAGAACGTGAAACTTATAAAAAAATAGATTTTAAAATAAAAGTCTATGAGGAAAATAAAAGTTTTAAATAATAAGCCATTCATCCAGTAAGTCTTTCTCTAGCTCCCAATCTCTGGATATATTATTACGTAAAAGTTTAGCAGGTATACCTCCTATTAATATATTATTTCCGTAAGAAGAGTAGTTTTTGTTACATAAAGAATTAGAAGCAACAGTACAAAAATCGGGAGTAACAGTGTTAGACATTAAAGACACTCTGTTACCAATATAGTTGTAATTGCCAATTATTACAGACCCTGTCATAGGAAACCTTTCTCCGGTTTCAGTATCTATCATTTGGTGAAAGTTTGTATCCATTATTTGAGATTCGGAACCTATACGAGCATAATCGCCGAGTATAATCTTATTTGTACATATTATTTTACCTGTACTTCCCATAGATGACATGTGTCCGAACTCTGCATAGGAACCTTTACTTATATAGAAAAAGTAGTCCTTACCAAACTGTACATGCCCTTTAAAAACTAATTTTCCTGCTATCGCTACTTCTGCTATTCCTTTATGTCGTGTATTTTTTTCATAAGGCTGACCAAAACCAATCATGCCTCTCTTTATTGGAGCTTCAATTACAACGTCTCCTTTTATATTTTGAAACTTAATGCTTCCGTAAAAAAATACAGGTAATTTTCTAGCTATAGAGTAAGGAAACTTTTTATAATTAAAATACAGCGTTTTTACCCAGTTTATTTTAGAGTAAAATTTAAGCCTATGGTATATGTCTTTCAACTTTTTAATCATTTTTATTATTCCCTTTTCTCTTAGTAAATTTACTTATAAAACCAACAGCATCTACCCTCTTGTTTATTTCTACCCATGAATAATAGGTAATAAGTGAAAATAAAACTATAAATGATAAATATTTATACACCAGATGCTCTATATCAGAGGATAAAAATGATAAGGAACATAATATAAAAGTTATTCCAAAAATTTTAAATAGCGGAACTGATAGCTGTATTTTATATCTAAAAAAAACAAGTATGTAGTTTCCTATTAAATGTACAAGGTAAAACAAACAAAACCCTACTCCTAAACCACGTAAACCATCCAGATAATACCCGCCTACGCAAAGTAAAAGATGAAGCGTATTATATCCTATGGCTGTTTTAGTAAAAACCTTTGAATCTGCTCTAGCTATTATTATATACCCCATAGACCATGACACAGCTTTAAACAGCATTGCCAGTATTGCCCATTTAAGCATTGGCAAAACAGGAACAAATTTTTCTGAAAACAGAAAATGAATAATGTATTCTTTAAAGAATAAAAATAAAACTATAACCGGTCCTATAATTAGTAATGAAACTATTGCCTGCTGATTTAGTGCTTCACTTTCTAAATTTTTATCTTTATTAAAACTGGCTAACCTTGGGTAATACTCTGTACTCATTGCCGTAAAAATTATACCTACATAAGCGTTTATAACCACCATTCCTACACTAAATAAACCTACTGAGTTTAAATCTCCTTTATAACGTATAAATACCTGTATTAAATAATTTACTAAAACAGGTAAAAAGGCACTTAAAGATAATAATGTACCAAATAGCATAACCTCTTTTCCTTCAGTAAATATTTTTTTAGGCTTATAAAGCGTAACTTTTATATTCATTTTTCTAAAGAAAAATAGAGAGCACAAATAGTTTAATAATGATGCTATAATTATAGCAGGAACAATTGCGTCTAATCTAAAAAAATAAAAAAGAGGTAAATTAATCAGTAGTGCTATTATATTTCCATACAAACTTGATTTAGCTAAAAAATTTAATTTAGCCATACCCTGCATAATAGCAGTTTTAGCACTTGTTAACTGTTTAATTAAGATAGTAATACCAATCCAGCCTATCGCAACAGCTTTACCATAATCACCAAAAGTCCATACACTAAGTTGATTTGAAAAAACAATTGCAAAAAAACTACCTATCCCGCCTGTAATAACAGCTATCCATAACAAGATATTAGCCTGAACGGAAATATTCTGTAATTCACCTTCAGTATTAGCTTGAGCTATTTTTTTAACTCCACTGGTTTCTATGTTTAGGCCTATCGCTTTTCTTATAAGTTCAATAGTAGAGTTAAGCAGGCTATAAATTCCATAGCCTTCAGCACCTATAAACACTGCCAAAAACTTCGACCTTATAACAGAAATCACCATATTTATAAAGTGAACCGTTCCGAATAACGAAGTAGTTTTAAATATTTTTTTATATGAGTTTTTATTATCCGACACTAATAAAAATTAGTTAAGTACTTCTTCCAGAAGAGTATAGTTAGCAGTAGTTACTTCATAAAAATCCTGACATATTACACGAGCCCCAAAACTTTCTTTCCAAAACAAAATACCTTCGTTTAACTTCCTGCCCTGCTCTTCGGTAGAAGGTCCTAAATCAAAATATTTCTTAACTGAAAAAGTTTCTATCAAAAAAGAATATAAATAATCAATACTACCAAGAGCGTTTTTATCTTCCTGTCCCGATATATATTGCGGATGCGCTACATTATCAGTTAAGAACATAGTAGTTCCGGCTACTATTTCATTATCATTATACACGTTAAAATGCCTTATATACTTTGGGAATAGTTTATGCAAATGCTCTATTTCCTCAACGGTATGCACGGGCGACGCATTATGCTTTTTTTTAAGATTTGGTATTAATATTTCTTTCCAAAAAAGTTTAAAGTTTGATTCTTCTACTATTTTAAGATTATTATCCGAACCTTTTCTTGCAGCTTGTCTTCTTGACTTTACTATAGGCAACTTACTATCATATTGAATAACCGACAGCCCATCCCTGCGTACAAGTTTAGCATTTAATAAAAATAATACATATTCTTGTTCTTGTGCAGGTACTTTATGATAAATGCTTGGTACAGGTTTTAAACTCAAAGTTTCAATATTATTCTCATTTAAAAACTTAAGCATTTCCTTGTAAATTGTTATTACATCTGTTAACTTCGTTTTATTACCATATACAAGACCGCCATAAGTAAGCCCCTGATGAGAAGACACAGTTGTTCCGTTTATATGTGCAGGCAATACCGCAACTAGCTTTTGCTTTTTAAAAACCATTAAAGAATAGTCTTTGAAACGGTCACTATGGTATTCCATAAAATCTCTATGAAATAAAAATGTACCATTTTTAGAGCTTCTTACAAACTCATTCCAAATATCATAATGTAACTTACTGTAACGCTCTGTTGTGTACATATAATAAGAATAATCCAAGTTTTACCTATTGCGTAAAATTATAAAAATAATCTGGGGATGTAACTATATGTTTTTGGTAAACGATTATGTTAAGCATGTATTGTTTTTAATTAAAAAATTCTCTTTTATTAAATAATTACTAATTTTAAGCAAAAAAGAGAAATTGCCGTGAAAGAAAAACTACTCTATTTAATTCTCTTCAGCTTTACTTTTATATATACTACTGCGCAGGATATTTCTCTTTATGAGCAATTTAATGGCAGATATGATTTCACTTTTGTCGGAAATACATTGAACCCTGTTGAAAATAATCCTTCCCCTACTTGTGATATTCTAACCTCATCGTCCGCTGAGTTAAATTTAGATTCGGCAGACCAAGTAATTGCTGCTTATTTGTATTGGGCAGGTTCAGGAACTGGAGATTTTGATATAGAACTAAACGGAAATCCTATAACTGCAGAACGCAACTTTCCCTTAAGTGCTTTAAATACTGATGGACTAACCCGAGAATACTTTAGCGCATTTGCTGATGTTACTTCGCTTGTACAAACAACGGGAAATGGTACCTATACCGTATCAGAGCTTGATTTAACTGATATAGTAACAGATCCCTTATATTGTAATATAAAAACCAATTTCGGGGGGTGGGCTATTATAGTATTTTATCAAAACCCTAACTTACCACTTAACCAACTCAACCTATATGATGGTTTACAGTATGTCCCGCCATTTATAAGTGTAACACTGCCAAGCCTTAATGTGATTGATAATGCAGGTGCTAAAATAGGTTTTTTAGCATGGGAGGGTGACGCATCATTAGCTGTTACTGAAACCCTTAGTATTAACGGAAATCCATTAAGTAATGCGCTTAACCCTATAAACAATGCCTTTAATGGAACCAACTCTGTAACAGGCTCTAATGAGTTATACAATATGGATTTGGATATTTATGACATTCAGAATAATATACAAATAGGTGATGAGAGCGCAGAAATAACCTTAGAGTCAGGGCAGGATTTTGTAATGGTAAATGCTATAGTTACAAAACTAAACAGCCAGCTACCCGATGCTACTATTATAGTAGATAACATTGCAAAAGAATGTAATTCCGGTTTTGTTACTATTGATTATACGGTTTATAATATAAACAGTACCGAAGTACTACCTGCGGGAACACCAATAGCTTTTTATATAGAGGGTAATTATATAGGCGGAACTGTAACCAGTCAGGAAATAGCAATAGGCGATAGCGAAAGTGGTACTTTTATAGTAAACATTCCGGCAGGTACACCTGTAGACTATGAAATACTGGTAGTTGTAGATGATATTGGTGACGGAACAGGTGGTATAGTAATTGAAACTGACGAAACAAATAACAGTGTTACTATACAAGAAACACAATACGTTTCCCCCACCCTGCAAGAGCCACAAGACATAACAACCTGCGAAACTGATAATGGTACTAACATAGGGGTATTTGATTTTTCATCCTATGAAGAAGATTTAAAAACCAGTCCTACGGATGTGGTAACCTTCTATACTTCTTACGATAATGCAGATGATGCTGTTGATGATATCACCAACATTGACAGTTACACCTCAAACGGAGAAAACCCTCAAACTATATATGTTCGCCTTGAAGGAGAAAATGGTTGTTATACCATAGGAGAATTTGACTTAATTGCTGTAGACTGCTTGTTTCCTGATGGAACTGTTACTATTGCTGATATAGCAAAATCATGTAATTCCAGAATTATAACTGTAGCCTACACCATTAATAATTTTAATAGTTTCGACATACTGCCTTCCGGTACTCCCGTTTCCATATTTGCTAATGGAGAGTTTATAGATTACACTGAAACCTTACTGGATATTGCCATAGGAGAAACTGAAAACAGTACTATAACACTAACTATTCCTGATACGATTCCATTAGATTTTGAGCTTACTTTTGTGGTAGATGATATTGGTGATGGTACAGGCATAGTAACCGAATCAGATGAAGAAAATAATTCAACTGTCACAGCTATTTCATTATTACTCTCACCTGAGCCTGTAGAACCCGAACCATTAATAGAATGTAATGAAGGTAACGGTATAAGTACTTTTGACTTCTCAAATTACGAGGCTTTACTAAGAACTACACCTAATGAAAATGTGTACTTCTACACATCAGAAACCGATGCGAATACAGATGCAAACCGCATATATAACACTACAGCATATAATAATACTACAGACCCCGAACAAGTTTATGTGCGGATAGACAACGGTGAGTGTTATACTGTTACATCGTTTTTACTAAGCACTCGAAAGTGCCCTCCTACTACCTACAACTATGTAACACCTAATGGAGATGGTTATAACGACACCTTTTTTGTAGAAGGCTTGCGTAATATTTTCTACGATTTTAAAATGACTATATACAACCGTTGGGGCAATTTAGTATGGACAGGTGATCATAATAAGGAAGATTGGGATGGTATTGCTAGTGTTGAAAAAGTAGGAGCAGAAAATAACACAGTTCCCGTAGGAACATACTACTTTGTACTGGAATTAAATGACCCTGAATATCCTGAACCTATTGTAGGGTGGGTTTATGTAACTAAATAATTTTTCCAGCTATTTATCGTTCTTTAAGAATATTTAATTAAAAATATTCCATGCAGGTAAAAGACCTTAATATTGATTCTGAAATATTTAACCTCTTTAACTTTACGCTTAACGAAGATTCAAAAGTAAGAGTTAAAGAAATGATTACTCAAGTTCCTGAAGCAAAACAGGAAATTATCGACAGGCAAAATATTTTAAAAGGGTTCATTGCTAACATCAGTATATTCGAAAGTTATTCCTATTCTAAAATAGATTATCGCGAAGTATATCACTTTATGCAAAGCTATACTGACAAGATATTTTTGCCCAAACGATTAAAAATAAAGCTAACTTTTTCAAAAAGAAAATTTCACTTATTCAGGGGGCATTGTGTACAAACTATATTACTGTACCACAGGTTACACAATTTATATATTAAAAACATTAACCTTTCACTGTTCCCCGAAGTATATAAAAACGACATTAGGTTTATTGATACGTTTTTTAATACACTACGTTTAGATTATTATGAAAACTTAATCAGAGAGAATAATTTTAAGGCTAAAGAAATAAAGGAGTTTATCACGCTTATTTCTGAAAAGAAAAAACGAGAAGAAATACATGCTTTTCAAAAAATATTTACTCAGTTTGAAGCTTATATATCTATTGCACGTGGTACAACTTTTTATAAATTAAACTTCCCGGAAATAACTGACAGCACCTTTACCATAAACAACTTTTATCACCCCTTACTCCAAAACCCTGTAAAAAATTCTTTTACTGCTACAAGTAATACCACTTTACTTACAGGACCTAACATGTCGGGTAAATCTACTCTTTTAAAAGCTATAAGTATATGCGTATACCTTGCTAACATAGGGTTTGCCATACCTGCAAAAGCGGCACAAATACCAAAATATAATGAAATTGCTGTATTTATTAACTTAAATGATGATTTGCAAAGTGGCTACAGTCATTTTATGACGGAGGTTATAAACCTGAAAAAAGTAATACAAAACTCTAATAGCAAAAAATGCTTTGCTGTATTTGATGAACTGTTTAGAGGTACTAATATAGATGATGCTTTAGAGATAAGCAGTACAACGTTACAAGGAATGCTTAACTTTCCCGAAAGCACATTTTTAGTATCCAGCCACTTACACAAACTGGTAGAACTTCCTGAAATAACAAATAATAAAATAGCGTGTTACTATTTAGATTGTAACCTAAACAACAACCTGCCTAAGTTTACTTATTTATTAAAACCGGGATGGTCTGATATTAAAATAGGAAGAATACTTTTTGAAAAAGAAGGTCTTAATGAATTACTACAAAAAGTAAGTATTAATAGCTAAAATAATACTTGTTAGTATTTGTATGGAGCAGGCAAAGCCCATTTATAATACACAGCCATAAGCCGCACTACTATTATAACGCCTGATGTCACTAAGTATATTACATTAATAGGAATCTCTAATTCCATTAAAATAAAAAATACCGTTCCGCCTAAAATACATATAGTAGCATATATTTCCTTGCGGAAAACAACAGGAATTTCGTTACATAAAATATCGCGTATTACACCGCCAAAACAAGCTGTCATAGTACCAAGTGCTATACAAACAGTTGGATTTAGCTTTGCTATAAGTCCTTTTTCCAAACCTACTAAAGTAAACACTCCCAACCCAATAGTATCGAACAGGAAAAGCGATTTACGCAACTTACTTAACCTGCCTCTGAAAATTAAAGCGATAAAAAAACCTGCTGCAATTACATACACATAGTTAAGGTCACGCATCCAGCTTACAGGAGTATGCCCTATAAGCATATCACGCAAAGTACCTCCTCCTAATGCAGTTACAAAGGCTATTATAAAAACGCCGAATAAATCCATTTTTTTATTAATAGCAGTAAGCACACCTGAAATAGCAAATGCGAGGGTTCCTAAAATATCAAGCAGGTAAAACATTACATTTTTTGAGTATAGTAGTTATAGTCGTTCAGAACCGTTTCTATAAAAGACGTAGCGTTAGCAGATGTTGATTTTATTCCGGTTACTGATTCTATTTTATCCTGTAATTTTTTAATCATAACCCAATCAGTATTTTTAATACTGGTCTCAAACGTTTCTTTTATTATCCTTACATCATTATCACTTAGCTTTATAACTAACGGATATACGGGAATATAGTCATTATGAAGCTCTCGTAAAATGGTATGGTTAATATTTATCTTATTTTTAAGACTAATAACTGCCGTACCGGCAGCAACATCGCCCAGTCTTTGTGTTTTTTTATTAACCATCATAGCAATAACACTTATAAAGGATAACGGAGGGGTAACTTCTATCAGTCTGAAAATCCATCGTATTAAATAATCGCCAAAACTTGCCTGATAGCCATCTATTTTAATAACTTTTATCTTCATTATCTTTTTCCCAAGCGTTTGCCCTTCCATTAAACTTTCCATAACAAGCGCATAAAATATAACAGGCAGGTAAAGTATAATATATATTGTCATTACAGACCAGTTATCTAATCCTGATAATAAAGAATCAAAATCTGCTAATTTTAAAATAATCCTCAGCACAATAGAGTAAGCTATCCATATTACCAAATCCAACAGATAAGCTAATATTCGCTCACCTAAGGAAGCTGCTTCAAAATTTATATTTACATTTTGGGTGGTATTTATTGAAAGTTGTGACATATTTCCTATTTTAGCTGCTCTTATGAGAGAGGTTGCTTTTATTAAACAAAATAAAGAAAAATGGCTTGAATTTGAGCAAGCTATTTTCGGTAAATCAAAAAAAAGTCCTGACGAACTTGCCAGCCTTTACATCCATTTAGTAAATGACCTCTCCTATGCACAAACGTATTACCCTAAAAGTAAGACGGTTGTATACTTAAACCACTTAGCTTCTATTATCTACCAAAAAATATATAAAACCAAGCGGCAGGACACTAACAGGCTGGTTTATTTCTTTAAAACCGAAGCTCCGCTTATTGTTTACCAAAATAGGCGATATATATTATATGCTTTTATACTCTTCTCTGTTTTTACAGCTATGGGGGTTATCTCTGCTGCAAATGATGGAGCTTTTGTTCGTTTAATAATGGGCGACCACTATGTAAACATGACATTAGAAAATATAGAGAAAGGCAACCCTGTAGCGGTATATAAAAGTGGGAGTAACTGGGGGAGCGCATTTGGTATTACTTTTAATAATTTAAGAGTTGGTATATTTTCATTTATAATGGGAATATTCGGAGGTATAGGAACAGGTTGGGTATTATTCCAGAACTGTATTATGCTTGGGTCTTTCCAGTATTTTTTTTACGAACAGGATGTTTTTTGGGAAAGTGTACGCGGTATATGGATTCATGGCTCTATGGAGATTTTTGCAATTGTTATAGAAGCTGCTGCGGGACTGGTTTTAGGAGCCTCTATACTATTTCCTAAAACATATTCTCGTGTAGCATCATTAAAAATGGGGCTTAAAAACGGGTTAAAAATAGTTTTAAGTACTATGCCCTTTACTATTGCTGCGGGTATATTGGAAGGTTTTGTTACGCGATACTCTCCTGACATGCCTCGCTTTTTAAATATATTTATTATACTGTTTACCTTAGCACTTATATCTTATTATTATTTAATATATCCTTTTAGGGTAAACAAAAAAGTTAATCATCCGGCTAATGTTTAAAGTTTATAAAAACAGAAATTTTAACGACTTAATTAATGACACTTTTATATTCTTCAGGCAAGAAGGAAAAGGTTATTTTAGTAATTATATAAAAATTGCAGGTGGCTTTATATTGCTGTTTGCTTTACTTGTATATCTGCTTTCAAATGTTTTCTTTGAAAATATTTTCCTTACAGGCAGCCTTCAGCAGGAGCAAATGCTGGAAAATTATTTTGGTAATAATGAGTGGTACTATGCTGTATTTGGTATAGTATGCGTACTAGTACTTTTATTAATTTCTGCAATAAATTACTTGTTCCCTGTAGTATACTTTAAACTTTTAGCCGATAAAGTGCCTATTACTACCAAAAACATTATAAAAGGTATTAAAGCAAGAATTTGGAAAGTAATTCTTTTTATTCTTTTCTCTAGTATAACATTCCTGCCAATAGGAGTTATACTATTTGCTATTAGTGGTTTACTCGTTTTGATATTAATAGGTATACCACTTATAATATTTGTAACCGCCCTTATGGTTAACTGGGTATCCCAGTCTTTTTATGAATATACAACCGACAGAGAAACAGGATATTTTTGGTCGTTTGGCACGGGGTATACACTGGTAACATCTAAGTTTTGGCCTAATGTAGGTACAAGTGCCATTTTCTTAATTGTTTGTTATATAATACAAACTGCTATTACATTTATTGCTTCTACACTTAGCAGTTTTATTACTATGAGCAGTAGTGAACCTAACTCATTTAACCAACAGGAAACTTTTTCAACCTTAGGTATAGTACTACTTATAACCTTAATAATATCATCTATAATACAGTTTTTAATGCAGAATGTTATTATGATAAACCAAGGAGTTATTTACTATAGTAATATTGAGCAAAGAGAAAACAACTCACTTCACGATGACATTGATTTAATAGGAAAAGACATTGAGTAAAGCTTTACTATACATATTACTTTTTTGGGGCGTAACATTATTTGCACAACCTGTAGTTAACTCTGTTGAAGAAGCTCTACAGTTAGAAGAAACAAATAATGTGAATGTTACCACAATTGCAGATAGCAGTGATGTATATGTAGAAAGGGAATTCGGAGAAAATATTAAGGATAATTATACTGATGATGAGTTTGAATATGAGCCTAAAACAAAAGCTAAAAATGCATGGGATAGGTTTTGGGACAGTGTAGCTAAGTTTTTTGACGACCTTTTTGGAAGAAAAAGAGGAAGATCCGAAGGACCATCTATATTAAGTATTCTTGGTTATATTTTAGCCGGAGTAATAGTTATTTTCGCTGTCTATATGATTGTTCGCTCTATACTTGATAAAGAAAGCGGATGGATTTTCGGTAAATCAAGTAAAAAAATTACCGCAGAAGACATAACAGAAGAGAATATACAACAACTGGATGCTAAGGCACTGGTTGAAAAAACCATAAAATCAGGTAACTACAGGTTAGCCGTTCGCTATTACTATATATGGGTACTTAAAGAATTATCTGAACGTGAAGTAATTAAATGGCATCCTGATAAAACAAACTCTGATTACTATTATGAAATAAATAATAATGAACTAAGAGAAGAGTTCCGCTATCTGTCCTACCTGTATGATTACATTTGGTATGGGGAATTTACAATTGATGAAGAAGCTTTTAACAAAGTGCAAAGTGCATTTAAAAAAACCTTGCATAAATTATAATAACCAATGAATAAACAAGCTACCATATATGTCGTGTTGCTGGTTATCCTTATGGGGATTATAATAGCTGTTGATGCTTCTAAACCTAAACCTGTTGACTGGTCTCTATCCTATAATGTAAATGATAAAATACCTTTTGGTTTATATATTTTTGATCAGGAAATTGATGGTTTATTTAAAAATGATACAGTCAAGAAGTTTAACATTACACCTTATGAATTCTTTGATAATCATTATGACTATGATATAAACAATTATACCGTAAAAGGCAGTATAATAAATATTAGCGATAAAAATACAATGGATGATGAATCTGTAAGAGAGCTAATGTATTTTGCCGAATACGGAAATACTGTTTTTTTGAGTATGAATGAGTTTCCTTCTTCAATATTAGATACTCTTAAAATAGAAATGGGAAACAACTATTTTTATAACGATTCCATACCCCTATATCTTTCAACAAACAAAAAAGAAAAGTATTACTTTAAAACCGGAACTAATTATAGCTTTTTTAAAAGTGTAGACACTTTAAACACTACCGTTTTAGGATACCATGATTTTTTACATCAGAAAAAAACTAACTTTATAAGAGTTACCTACGGTAACGGAGCTTTCCTACTGCATAACCAGCCTGTAGTTTTTACCAACTACCACTTATTAAAAGGTAACCATTACCAATACACAGAAAAAGTCTTATCACACCTACCTGAAGGTAATATATACTGGAATACAGGCAGCAATCATAACGAACGGCTGTCAGGCTCACCTTTACGATATATCCTGTCTAAAGACGGGTTGCGTAATGCTTATTACTTTGGTCTTTTAGCGCTACTGATATTTATTATATTTAATGCGAAAAGAAAACAGCGTATTATGAAGGAAATAGCACCTGTTAGAAATACTACTATAGATTTTGCTAAAACTATAGGTAATTTATACTATCAGGAGGGTGACCACCATACTATTGCCGATAAAAAAATTATATATTTTCTTGAAAAAGTACGAACCGACTATATGATTGACACTCATAATCTGGATGATATTTTTATAGAAAAACTACACATAAAAACAGGGAAACCTATTGAAGATATTAAAGCCGCAGTATACCTGATTAAAAAACACAGGCAATGGCCTACTACTACCGAAGCTGATTTGGTAGCTATTAACAAAGCAATTGAAAAATTAAGGTTATGACAGAATTTGAAAACAACAAGCCGGAAGATATAAACCCAACAGGGCAAAACCCTGAAAACAACACTTCTGAAAACGTAACAGAGAGCAGTACAACTGAAAATACAGGTGTAGAGAACAATACTGTTGAAACAGGTCAGGATAACATTAATTTCCAGTCCAGAATAGACCTTTCTGAATTACAGCAAAGTATTGTGGCAATAAAAGAGGAAATAGGCTCTGTTATTGTTGGGCAACATAAAATGGTAGACCAGCTTTTAGTTGCCATTCTTTCTAACGGGCATGTACTGATAGAAGGTGTACCGGGAGTAGCTAAAACTATTACTGCCAAGTTACTTTCTAAAACACTGTCACTTGATTTTAGCAGAATACAGTTTACACCCGACCTTATGCCTTCGGATATATTGGGTACATCTGTTTTTGACCTTTCAAAATCTGAATTCAACTTTAAAAAAGGACCTATCTTTTCAAACTTTATTTTAATTGATGAAATTAACCGTGCTCCTGCCAAAACACAGGCTGCATTGTTTGAAGTTATGGAAGAACGCCAGATAACTGTTGAGGGCACCCAATACCAAATGGAAGCACCTTTTCTTACCATTGCTACACAAAACCCTGTAGAGCAGGAAGGTACTTATAAACTACCTGAGGCACAGTTAGACCGTTTTCTTTTCAAAATTAGTATAGACTATCCCAACTTAAACGAAGAGATTACTATACTGGAAAGAGAAAATGCACTGAAAGACGGTAAAAAGCTGGAAAACATAAAACCTGTATTAACACAGGAGGCTATAGTAAAATACCAGTCTATTGTTAAGCAAATAATGGTAGAACCACACCTGCTAGAATATATTGCCAAAATAGTAACCAACACGCGTGAAAATGCCTTTTTATATCTGGGTGCTTCACCACGTGCTTCAATAGCAATATTAAATGCAGCGAAAGGTTTTGCTGCACTGCGAAACAGAGATTTTGTAACACCGGAAGATATTAAAGAAGCTGCCGTACCTGTATTACAACACCGTGTTGTAGTAGCACCGGAACGTGAAATGGAAGGACTTACAAGCCCTGATATTATAAAACAAATAATTGACTCTGTAGAAATTCCGCGTTAATGAAGTTTATTAAGAGCTTATACCTAAACAATTTCTTTTTCTATGTGTTTTGCGGCATTTTAGTATGCTTTACCGTGTCTGCTTTTTTCCCGGTAATTTATAATGCCGTATGGTTGCTCTTTTATGTTTTTACAGCCTTTACATTACTGGATATACTATTGCTTTTTGCCACTAAACAAAGTGTAAAAGCATGGCGGACATTACCGGAAAAATTCTCTAACGGAGATGAAAACCCTGTAGCAGTTTCGGTAGAAAACAATTATTCTTTTCCTTTAAGGGTAAAAATAATTGATGAAATGCCTGAGCAATTTCAAATAAGAGATTTTGATATACAACGTAATGTAAGTGCAGGAAAAATACATACATCAGAATATAACCTGCGCCCTGTAGCGCGTGGCGAATATCATTTCGGGCGATTGAACATATATGTTTCTTCTCCCCTTAGGTTAGCTTCGCGTCGTTATATTTTTGAAGAAGGCACTATGGTTCCCACCTACCCTTCTTACATTCAGTTACGAAAATATGACCTTATAGCATTCTCTAATAAACTGCATCAATATGGTATTAAAAAAATACGCAAGCTGGGGCATACTATGGAGTTTGAACAAATTAAAGAGTATGTTTCGGGCGATGATATTCGTACTATAAACTGGAAAGCCACCGCTAAAAAAAATCAGTTAATGGTTAACCAGTTTCAGGACGAAAAATCGCAAAGCGTATACATGGCTATTGATAAAGGAAGGGTTATGAAAATGCCCTTTAACGGGCTTAGCCTTTTGGATTACGCCATAAATTCATCACTAGTTTTAAGTAATGTAATACTAAAAAAACAGGATAAGGCAGGGATATTTGCTTTCTCTAAAAAAATAGAAAACCGTGTGGTTGCAGAAAGACGAGGCTCGCAAATGCAACGCATACTGGAAAACCTTTACAATATAAAAACAGATTTCTTTGAGAGTGATTATGGCAGGCTGTATGCTGATATTAAAAGAAACATTACACAGCGTAGCCTTATTCTGCTTTATACTAACTTTGAAACTTTAGACGGGCTTAACCGACAACTACCCTACCTTAAAGGTATTGCAAAAAGCCACCTTTTGGTAGTCGTATTTTTTGAAAACACAGAGCTTGAAGAACTTATAAATAAAAAAGCAGATAACACTCAGGAGGTGTATGATCAGGTTATTGCCGAGAAGTTTGCTTTTGAGAAAAGGCTTATAGTAAATGAGCTAAGAAAATACGGTATACACTCAATACTTACAAAACCTGAAAGCCTTACTATAGACAGTATAAATAAATACCTTGAAATTAAAGCAAGAGGTATACTATAGGCTTTTATAATTTGTTCTTACTTTTGCTGAAGGCAATTTAAATAGCGTAATGAAACAAATAACCAGTATACAAAACCCCTATATAAAATCACTTGTTCAGCTACAGGAAAAAAGCAGAGAGCGTAAAAAAACAGGCACTTTTATTATTGAAGGGCAACGTGAAATTATGCTTGCCTTAAAAGGCGGTTACACCATAAAAACCATACTTTTTGTAGAGGATATGCTTACTGAAGAGGAAGCAACAAAACTTTCAGGGTATAATGCGGAACGTATTGAAATAAGCAGAGAAGTATATAAAAAACTGGCATACAGAGATACTACTGAGGGAGTAATTGCCATAGCTGAAACTAAAGAACTTTCATTAGAAAATTTATCGCTGAATGAAAATCCTTTAATTTTAGTGGCCGAAGCCCCTGAAAAACCGGGTAATATTGGCGCTATGCTCCGCACTGCCGATGCTGCCAATGTTGATGCTGTTATTATCGCTAACCCAAAGAGCGATATGTATAACCCGAATATAATCCGCTCCAGTGTTGGGTGTTTGTTTACTAATAACATCGCCACAGGCACTACTGATGAAGTGATAGCCTACCTAAAAACAAAAGGGATAAATATGTATTGTGCTACATTGCAAAACTCGACGTATTACCACACACAAGACTACACCACCCCTACCGCTTTAGTTGTAGGAACAGAAGCAACAGGGCTAACACAGGAATGGCGTGATGCCGCCAAGCAAAATATTATAATCCCCATGCAGGGTGAAATAGACTCCATGAATGTATCGGTAGCAGCAGCCATACTTATTTTTGAAGCGAAAAGGCAGCGCGGTTTTGAAGAAAACTAAAACATATTACAACCCTATTAATGGTGAATATGCCAGTATTTTAAAAACCTCTGATGAAACTAACGGAGAATACAGTTTTCTTGAAGTAAGTTTAAAACCCGGCGGAGGAAACCCTCTACATTATCATACCCGCTTTAGCGAAGAGTTCCATGCTGTAAAAGGTAACCTCGGGGTGGTTTACAATAAAAAGAAACTCTACTTAAAACCCGGAGAACATTTTTTAGTTCCGCCGCACCATATTCATCGTTTTTTTAATGATAGTGATGAAGAAATAATTTTCAGAGTACGATTGATAAAAGGGCAACCCGACTTTGAAAATTTTATAAAGGTACTATTTGGTTTAGTAAGAGATGGCAAAACCTTTTCTAAAAATCAAATCCCTAAAAATCCATTTCACGCTGCACTATTATACAGGTGGGGCGACACACATCCCGCATCGCCTTTTTTTAAAGTTATAAAACCTTTTGCGGAGTGGTTTTATCGTTCTGCAATAAAAAAAGGAACAGATAAAGTACTGTTACAAAAATATTCTTAAAAAATTACCGCTATTCCTTAAACAAACAGTAATGCGTTATTGTTACTGAAAAAACTTTTCACTAATTTTAATCTATATTGAATACCGTATATGACAGAGATAGATATAGAGCAGGAAAACAAAGCAATTGCAAAAGAGTATAAAGAACTTTTACGCATCAGTTATCAAACACTTAGCGACGATGATAAAAAACTTATACGCAAAGCTTTTGATGTTGCTGTAGAAGCACATAAAGACCAAAGGAGAAAATCGGGAGAGGCTTATATCTTCCACCCTATTGCTGTAGCAAAAATTGTAGCTGCCGAAATAGGTTTAGGTGCTACCTCTATTGCCAGTGCTTTACTGCATGATGTGGTAGAAGACACTGAAATTACGGTAGAAGAAATTGAAAAAATGTTTAATCCTAAAATTGCTACAATTGTAGACGGGTTAACCAAAATAGCCAAGGTAAAAACCGATCAGGAAATATCGTTACAGGCAGAGAATTTCCGTAAAATGCTGCTTACTCTTAATGACGATGTAAGGGTAATACTCATTAAAATTGCTGACAGACTACATAATATGCAGACCATGGATTCTATGGTAGACTATAAGCAAGCCAAAATAGCTTCTGAAACACTGTACATATATGCCCCTTTAGCGCACCGGCTAGGGCTATACAACATTAAAAATCAACTTGAAGATTTAGGTTTAAAATATACAGAACCCGGTGTTTACAACAAGATTTTAGGTAAAATAAAAGAAAGTAAGGAAGAGCAGGATGCCTACATAGCACATATATCCGAAATACTTTCAGAATCTTTAGATACCGAAGGCATTGAATATACCATTAAAGGGCGTCCTAAATCTATTTACTCTATTCGTCGTAAAATGCTTAATCAGGGTATTAGCTTTGAAGAAGTGTACGATAAGTTTGCCCTGCGCATAATTTATAAAGCAAAACCAAGCGAAGAGAAATTTCTTGCCTGGAAAATATACTCTATTGTAACTGACCACTACCGCCCAAGCCCAAGCCGACTGAGGGATTGGATTTCTTCGCCAAAGTCTACAGGGTATGAGGCACTGCATATTACCGTAATGGGACCCAAAGGACGTTGGGTAGAGATACAAATACGCAGTGAGCGTATGGACGAAATAGCCGAAAAAGGTTATGCAGCGCACTATAAATACAAACAAGGCAGCGTTACAGAAGAGCATGGACTGGAAACTTGGTTAAACTTACTGAAAGAAGCACTGGAAACTACATCCGGCAACGCAGTAGACTTTGTAGAGGATTTCAAACTAAATCTATACTCTAAAGAAATTTATGTATTTACTCCAAAAGGTGAAATAAAATCGCTGCCGAAAGGAGCTACCTCTCTGGATTTTGCTTTTAGTATACACTCAGAGGTAGGTACGCATACCAGAGGTACAAAAGTAAATGGTAAACTGGTACCGTTAAACTATGTTTTAAATAGTGGTGATCAGGTAGAAGTTATTACATCGCAAAACCAAAAACCTAACCCGCATTGGTTAGATTATGTAACTACCTCACGCGCCCGAAACAAAATTAAAAATGTACTGAATGAAGATACTAAACGTATTGCTTCTGACGGTAAAGAGTTGTTAACAAGAAAACTACGCCACTTGAAAATTACTTTAAATGAAAATGTGGTTAATGAACTGGTTAATTACTTTAAGCTAAAAACCAGTTTAGATTTATTCTATCGTGTTGGTGTTGGTACTATTGACAACCAACAGCTAAAGGACTACGCCGCTAAGAAAAACAATACGCTGGTTAACTTCTTTAAAAATAAAATTAAACGTTCGCCTTCTGTACCACAGGAGCAAATTGAAAGAGAAGAAATCAGCCGTAATTACGACCAGCTTGTATTTGGTAAAGATGAAGATAAACTGGACTACAAACTGGCAAACTGTTGTAACCCTATACCGGGAGATAAAGTTTTTGGCTTTATTACCATAAACGAGGGTATAAAAGTGCATAAAAAAGACTGCCCTAATGCTATAAGGTTACAGTCAAATTACGCATATAGAATACTCCCTGCCAAATGGATAGATTCCTCTCAGGAAGAGTTTAAAGCTACCCTTAAAATTACAGGTATGGATACACTGGGGCTTACTAACGAGCTTACCAAAATTGTATCTAACAACATGACGGTTAACATTCAAAGTATTTCGCTTAGCAGTAATGCCGGGGTATTCAACGGGCATTTAACTGTTGTGGTAAAAAACAATACTATACTGAAAAAACTTATTGAAAACATCAAAAAAATTGATGGTATTGATAAGGTTACCCGAATTGCAAATGCATAAAAAGTAAGGGTTTATAAAAACGGTCTTTAACTTCACAAAAATTAATATATCTTTGTGTTTTCATATTTATGATAATGGATAACGATAAAAACCAGGAGATTGTAAAAAATGTCTTCACAAAATTTCTGGAGGATAAGGGACACAGGAAAACACCTGAACGCTACGCCATACTCCAGGAAATATATAATAGCGAAGAACATTTTGATATTGAGTCGCTGTATATAAAAATGAAAAATAAAAACTACCGTGTTAGTCGTGCAACACTATATAATACTATAGAATTGTTATTGGAATGCGGTTTAGTTCGTAAACACCAGTTTGGGCAAAACCAGGCACATTACGAAAAGTCTTATTTTGACAAACAGCACGACCATATTATAATGACTGATACCGGAGAGGTTATAGAGTTTTGTGACCCAAGAATACAATCTATTAAAAAAACAATAGAAGAAATTTTTGGTATAGAAATACACAATCACTCTTTATACTTATACGGAAGTAAAAAGAAAGAAACAGCAGAAGAGGAAAATTAAATCTTTAAGCTGACTTATAAAATAACAGCAAACCAACCCTGAAAAGGATTGGTTTTTGTTTTGAATAAGAACTAAACAACAACTACATATAAACAAAACAACATAAACTAATGACAGTAGATTTGCTGCTTGGATTGCAATGGGGTGATGAAGGTAAGGGTAAAATTGTAGATGTACTTACCTCTAAATATGATATAATTGCCCGTTTTCAGGGTGGACCTAATGCAGGTCACACTTTAGAATTTGACGGTATTAAACATGTACTTCGCACTATACCATCCGGTATATTTCATGAAAATTCAATAAACATTATCGGTAACGGGGTAGTTATGGATCCTGTTGTATTCCAAAAAGAACTGGAAGGGCTTGGAAAATTTAATATTGATATTAAGTCAAGACTTTTAATTTCGAGAAAAGCACACCTTATTTTACCTACACACCGTCTTTTAGATGCTGCATCAGAAGCTTCTAAAGGTAAAGCTAAAATAGGCTCTACCCTTAAAGGTATTGGTCCTACATATATGGATAAAACCGGCAGAAACGGTATTCGTGTAGGTGATATTGAATTAGCTGATTTTGAAGCACGTTACAGAGCTTTAGCAGATAAGCACCAAGCTATGATTAGTTTTTATGATGTAGACCTACAATACAACTTAAAAGAGCTTGAAGATGAATTCTTTACTGCTGTTAAAGCTTTAAAAGAGCTTACATTTATTGATAGTGAAGAATACCTGAACAATGCAATGAAAAACGGAAAATCAATACTTGCAGAAGGTGCTCAGGGCTCTTTGCTTGATATTGATTTTGGTACATACCCATTTGTAACTTCATCTACTACTACTGCTGCCGGAGCTTGTACGGGCTTAGGTATAGCACCTAACAAAGTAAAAGATGTATTCGGTATTTTTAAAGCCTATACTACTCGTGTGGGTAGTGGCCCCTTCCCTACTGAACTTTTTGATGAAGTAGGTGCTACTATGGCTAAAGTAGGTAATGAGTTTGGTGCTGTTACAGGGCGTGCAAGACGTTGCGGATGGCTGGACCTTGTTGCATTAAAATATGCAGTACAGGTAAATGGTGTTACACAACTATACATGATGAAAGGTGATGTACTTTCAGGATTTGAAACACTAAAAGTATGTACCGCTTATGAGTATAAAGGTGAAAAGATAGATCACCTACCGTATAACATAGAGCCTGAAAACGTTACTCCGGTATATGTTGAGAAAAAAGGCTGGAAAGCCGACTTAACAGAAATGACCAGTTTTGACGAGCTTCCTATTGAATTTAAAGAATATATTGAGTTTATTGAAAAAGAACTGGAAGTACCAATTAAAGTTATATCAGTTGGTCCTGACAGAAAACAAACAATAATAAAATAATATAAAAAAAGCCGCTTAATAGCGGCTTTTTTTATTACCCCATAAATACTATAAGCCTAAATTTTAAGTTTAAATTATATGCTTGTACAGCTACAATATATTCTAATGTATTTTACCTAAATTTGCATTAAAATTTAAACTCTTTTGAAAAAACTTTTTTTCTTCCTTATAAGTTGCTTTATACTGATGCCTGCTATGCTTAAGGCACAGGAAAAGAAGACTGTTATTATAGAAAACGCTGACTTTACAGACCGTAACCAAACCGAAATACCGGGGGCTATTGTTTTTACAGGGCATGTAAAAATAGTACACGACGGTGTAAAAATGTTTTGTAATAAAGCCTACCAGTATCCTGATGAAAACTATGTAAAAGCATTTGGTGACGTAAAAATAAATCAGGGGGATACTATATTTATGGATAGCCGTTATGCAGAATATAACGGAAATGAAAACTTAGCTTTTGCCAGTGGAAATGTAGTAATGCGCTCTCCTGATATGAGGCTTACAACTGACACTATTTATTTTGACCGGAGAAAACAGGAGGCATACTATAACTCATACGGCACTATAGTTAATGAGGATAACACCCTAAAAAGTCGGTCGGGGCGTTATTATATAAATCAGCAAAAATATCAGTTTTTAACCGCTGTTACCCTAACAAACCCTGAGTATGTAATGAAGTCTAACCATTTAGATTATTACACCAATTCAGGACATGCTTATGTATTTGGCCCTACTACTATAACAAGCGATGAGAACCTTATCTATACCGAGAAAGGTTTCTATGATACCAAGCTAAATTTTGCAAAACTCCTCACTAATTCCTATATAAAATATGACACGCAGCTTATAGAAGGAGATAGTATTTACTATGACCGGAAAAGAGAGTTTTCATCGGCTACTAATAATGTAAAAGTAACCGATACTGTAAATAAATTTAATGTACGCGGGCACTATGCCGAGGTATACAGAAATAAAGATTCCCTGTTTATAACCAAGCATGCCGTTGCTGTCACACTGGTTGAAACCGATTCGCTTTACACCCATGCTAAGCGAATAGTTATTACGGGTAAAGAAGGAGAAAGAGTAATAAGAGGTTATAATAATGCTCGTTTCTATAAAACGGATATGAGTGGAAAATGTGACTCTATACATTCTGAAGAAGTTACAGGACTTACACAGTTAATTGGCAAACCTGTAGTATGGAATGGTGTAAACCAAATGACAGGAGAGGTTATCCACCTTATATCGAATCCTGAAACAGAACAAATTGATTCCTTAAAAGTATTAAACAAAGCGTTTATAATACAAAAAGACACCTTAGGCACAGGCTACAATCAAGTAAAAGGACAAAACCTTTACGGTAAGTTTAAAGACAATGAGCTGTATGAAGTAGATATGGTTAAAAATACTGAGAAAATATACTATATGTATAATGATGAAGATGAACTAATCGGTATTGATAAAGGCGTAAGCAGCCAAATAAAAATGAAGCTGCGGGATAATCAAATAGTTTCCGTTCGTTCTATAAATAAAATAGAAAGTAAATCCTACCCTCCTGATGAACTCCCTCAAAACGTAAGAAAGCTAAGGAATTTTGTATGGCGGGGCGATGAGCGGATTAAAACAAAAGAAGACATTTTCCCTCCTGAAGAAAAAGAACTGCACGAAAAAATACTGAAACAAAGTAAAAAGCAAAAACAAAAGGAAGACAAACCTATGGAGGTTCTTCCTGAAACGCTTAATTACGACAAAGAACAAAGTGAGAAAAACAGTGATAAAAAGCCTGAAAATAAATAAGGCTGATTATTCGTTATGTTATTATAACCACTATTCTATTCCCCAACAGTAGTATACATATGATTAAAGATTTTTATAAATATCAGGCGCAAACTTCGCCTCACCCCTTGGGGCTTGAAGTTTCACACGCCGAGGGTTCATATATATATGATACCGATAATAAAGCATACCTTGATTTTGTAGCAGGAGTTTCGGCTACAAGTTTGGGGCATAAAAACCCAAGAGTTAACCAAGCTATTAAAGACCAGCTGGATAAATATACCCATGTAATGGTATATGGCGAATATGCACAACATCCCGCTACAGAATTTTGTAAACTACTGGCAAAACACCTGCCACCACAACTTAATAAAACCTACCTTACCAACTCCGGCACAGAGGCAACCGAGGGTGCTATAAAGCTGGCACGCAGGGTTACAGGCAGAAGTCAGCTACTGTCTTGCCGTAATGCTTACCATGGTAACACGATGGGTTCTATGAGTATAATGGGGTTTGAAGAACGCAAACAAGTATTTCGCCCCCTTATTCCTGATGTTGATTTTATTACTTTCAATAATGAGGAAGATATTAATAAAATTACTGAAAAGACAGCCGGTATAGTACTGGAAACTATTCAGGGAGGTGCAGGTTTTATACAGCCTGAAAACAACTTCTTGAAAAAAATAAGAGAACGCTGTAATGAAACCGGTACGCTAATGATTTTAGATGAGATACAACCCGGCTTTGGTCGTACAGGTAAACTGTTCGGTTTTGAAAACTATGATGTTGTTCCTGACGTAATTATAATTGGTAAAGGTATGGGCGGAGGTATGCCTGTAGGTGCATTTACAGCATCTGCTGAAATGATGGATTTACTAAGCCATGACCCGAAACTGGGGCATATTACTACATTTGGCGGACATCCTGTTATTGCGGCTGCCTGTTTGGCAACTTTACAGGAAATTACAGAAACTGCCATTATGGCGCAGGCGCTGGAAAAAGAAAAGTTATTCAGAAAGTTATTAGTGCATCCACTGATTAAGGAAGTCCGCGGTAAAGGATTAATGCTTGCTGCAATGACTGAAAGCGCTGATATTACTAACGAAGTTATATTACGATGCCATAAAAAAGGTTTGATTTTATTTTGGCTGTTATTTGAAGGTACTGCTATACGAATAACCCCTCCGCTTACTATTTCTGAAAAAGAAATCGAGGAAGGATGTGGCATTATTATTGAAGTTATGGATGAGCTTCTTAAAGAAAGAAACTAATATATATAGCTAAAAGCTGTTAATAAGTTGTTTAAAACAATATGCAGTAAATTCCTTAAAAGCAAAACATTTAGTAACTTTAAGAAGGAGAATTTTAAAAAAGAAGGAGTATGAATTTGAGTCACGAAGAAGAAAACCACAGTTTATCCTTATCAAAGTTCGAATCGATGTTGAAAACCAACAAAGTATTCTTCTTTGACTCCGAAGAATTTGAAGATATTATTCTTCATTATCTTGATACCGGAAAAATTAATCTTGCCCGTAAAGCCCTTAAATTAGGACAGGAACAACATCCTAAATCTACAGGTCTTAAACTAGTTCAGGTAGAACTTTTGGTATTCGACAATAAACTTGAAATAGCAGAAAGACTTTTAAATGAGCTTTATGCTATAGAGCCTACAAATGAGGAAATCTATATACAAAAAGCTAATATTTTATCGAAACGCGACCAGCATGAAAAAGCTGTTGAATCGTTAAAAACAGCTTTACAATATACTGATGACTATGCCGATGTATATTCATTAATGGGTATGGAATACCTGTTTATGGATAACTTGGAGCTTGCTAAAGACAGCTTTATTAAATGTCTTGAAGAAGATACTGAAGACCACTCTGCATTATATAATGTAGTTTACTGTTTTGACTTTTTAGACCAGAACAAGGAAGCGGTTGAATTTTTAAACAAGTTTATTGATAAAGAACCGTATAGCGAAGTAGCTTGGCACCAACTGGGCAGGCAACACTATACACTTAAAGAGTATGAATTAGCACTACGCGCTTTTGATTATGCCACACTTATTGATGATAGCTTTTTAGGTGCATTTCTTGAAAAGGCTAAAACTTTAGAAAGGCTAAAAAGATATGAGGAGGCAATTGGGTGCTATAACATTACTATGGATTTAGATGATCCTACCTCTTTTGCACTACTGCGTGTCGGTAAGTGTTATGAGCGTTTAGGCAACCATGAAAAGGCTTTAAAGTATTACCTGAAAACGGTACACGAAGATCCTTTACTGGATAAAGCCTGGATTGCTATAACTGATTTTTACGTACGTCGTAAAAACTTCCAGAAAGCACTTTATTATGTAAACAAAGCAATAGGTATAGATAATGAGAATAAACTGTACTGGAAACGTTATGCTTTAATCAATAAAACGCTTAAACATTACGAGGAAGCAGAAGAAGGCTACCGTAAAGCGGTAGAATATGGCGACTACCAGCTTGATACTTGGTTATTCTGGATAGATACATTACACTTTTTAGGTGAAGATGATACTGCTATACAAACCTTATTACAATCGTTAGAGTATTTCCCTGATGAGTATGAAATAGAATACCGCCTTGCAGGGTTATATTTCATGCGTATGGAAAACGAAAAAGGAATATATCACCTTAGTAATGCTTTAAGACATAACTATCGTAACCATGTATTACTTGAAGAATTTTTCCCTACGGTTTGGAACTTAAAAGTTGTGCAGGATGTTATAAACGAATATAGAAATAAATAAACTTCACTATAGTTTAATTTAACCTTACCCGACAAAGTCAGCAGAAATGTTAACTTTGTCGGGTATTTTTTTATAAGTCTATGAAATTATTTCTATTATTACTAGTAACTCTTTACTCTACAGTAAGTTTTGCACAAAACGGTTTATTTGAACGCTATTCGGTTCCTAAAACTTCACCTGTAAAAGAAAAAGCAGACCCTAATAAAATATACGAGTTTAACGATGCTGATATTTACCCTTATTATGAAGAAGGAATGAATGAGTTTTACAAACTGTTTCATAAAAAGCTATGGGTTCCTAATAGTATTAGAAAAAAAGCCAATTTAATACGCGTTATAATCTCGTTTGTGGTAGAAAAGAACGGAAGAATTACTAATATAGAAACGAATACTGACATTTCACTTTATAGTGACATTGATGTGCTTGAAGACGAGATAAAAAAAGCTATGGCAAAAATGCCTAACTGGGTTGCCGGTAAGGTAGATGGTAAGCCTGCAAGAGTAAGAGTAAAAATTCCATATACACTAACTATAAAACAGTAATACAAGGAAATTGAGCACTAAAAAAGTTTTTGGTTTAATCGGTAAAAATATATCATACTCCTTTTCTGCTGAGTATTTTGCGAAGAAGTTTTCTAAACAAAAACTGGAAAACTGCTCTTATCAAAATTTTGATATTGACGATATTAAAGAACTTAAAAACATAATAGCCAACACTTCTAACTTAAAAGGGCTTAATGTAACCATACCCTATAAAGAAGAAGTTATCCCTCTACTCGACTCCATATCAAAAAAAGCAAAGAAAATAGGTGCTGTAAACACTATTGCTTTTTATGACAATAAACTTAAAGGGTATAATACCGACCATTACGGGTTTAAACACTCATTAAAACCCTTACTATACCCCTACCATAAAAAAGCACTTATATTAGGTACAGGCGGGGCTTCAAAGGCTGTGGCATTTGCACTACGTAAACTTAGTATAGAGTATAACTTTGTTTCCAGAAATGGGAAAGACAATATATTCACTTATAACGAGCTTAATGAGCAGGTATTTAAAGAATACCAAATAATAATTAATACTACCCCTTTGGGAACATACCCCAATGTAGAAGCATTACCACCACTCAACTACAATTTATTTACCAAAAAACATATTGCTTTTGACCTTGTTTACAACCCGGAAGAAACAGCTTTTTTAAAAGCTGCAAAAGCTAATGGGGCGGTTATAAAAAATGGTTATGATATGCTGGTTTACCAAGCAGAGAAAGCATGGAGCATATGGAACAGAGAATATAAGTAACAGCGAAATTTAATAAACTTATTGCCTTTACATTAAAAAAATATCAATTCCAACAGGATTTAATCTTTTTTTTTGAATTTTAAGCAGGCTTTACTATCTTTCGGCATTAAAGTATTTATAAAAACCTTAAGCATTTCTCACAATGTTAGAAGAAAAGAATGACAACCTGCAAGAAGCAGATGGAGGGCAAATTACCGGAGCCGGCGATACCTTTGAAAACGGATATATACCCGGTAATAAATTAGTAGACAATAGTGAACTTCCTGAAGATAGGGAGGACATTACTAATGTAAAAGAAACCGAAGGACAAATGCCTTTTGCTCCTGAGGAAATTGTTCTCAAAAATAAAGAAGAAGAACATACTGAAGACGAAAATGAAGATGATGATGATTCATCTGACGATTCTCCTGAAGTAAATTACGAAGCTCTTTCAATGGAAGAACTTACTGCTGAGCTGGAAAAAACTACAGCAGCAGAAAAAGTAATGGCTGTTAAAAATAAGGTTGAAGATATTAAGAGGGAATTTTATTCTAAGTTTCATGATCTTCTAAGTGAGAAAAAAGAGGAATACAGCGAACAAAACGAAGGTAGTACAGAAGGTTTTGAATTTAACTTCCCGTTAAAAAAACAGTTTGACGATATATACTACCAGTATAAGGATAAAAAGAATAATCACTTTAAAAAAATGCAAAGTGATTTAAAAAGCAACCTTGAAAACAGGGAGGCGTTAATTGAGGAGCTTAAAAACCTTGTAGACAGCGACGAAAACATGAAGGAAGCTTTAAAACACATAAGCGACATTCGTGAACGTTGGAAAAATGCAGGACCAATTCCTCGTGATAAGTATAACCATGTTTGGAATAATTTCCATTTCCACATGGAGCGTTTTTACGACCACCTGCATATGGATCGTGAAGCCAGAGATGTAGATTTCAAACATAACCTTGAAGAAAAGCAGAAAATAATTGCTCGTGTTGAAGAGTTGCTTGACGAAGAGGATATAATTAAAGCCTTCCGTGAGTTACAGTCACTACACAAAATGTGGAAGGAGGAGATAGGACCTGTTTCTCGCGAACACCGTGAAGAAATATGGAACCGATTTAGTGATTTAACCAAGCAAATGCATGAAAAGCGCGATGCTCATAATGCTAAGCTAAGAGAACGCCAGGAAGACAATCTTAAAAAGAAAAATGAAATTATAGCGCTAATAAACGCTGTAGCTGCCGAAGATGTGAACAGTCACAATGGTTGGCAAAACCAAATAAAAAAGATTGAAACATTACGCAATGAGTTTTTCAATGCAGGCAAAGTACCTCTTGAAGTTAATGAAGAAACATGGGCTGCTTTTAAAGAAGCTGTAAGAAACTTTAATAGTGCTAAAAATGCTTTCTATAAAGAAATAAAGAGAAGCCAACAGGAAAACCTTAATAAAAAGCAGGCATTGGTAGAGCAAGCGCAATCACTAAAGGATAGTGAAGACTACGCTGCTACCACTCCTATAATGAAACAAATTCAAGAGGATTGGAAAAAAATAGGTCATGTACCGAGAAAGTACTCTGATTCGCTTTGGAAAGACTTTAAAGCAGCGTGTAACCATTATTTTGATAAACTTCATGCTCACAGAGATGAAATGAATAAAGATGGTATAGAGGCTTTTGAAAAGAAAAAAGACTACCTTGATTCTTTAAAAGATTTTGAGCTTACAGGTGACCATAAAACAGACCTTAATGCTATTAAGGAGCATATTAATAACTGGAAAGCTATTGGCAGAGTACCACAAAACAGAAGGCATATAGAAGGTAAATTTAATAAAGTACTGGACGGATTGTTTGACCAGCTTAACCTTTCGAGAAAAGAAACGGAAATGGTTAAGTTTAATAACCGTTTAGAGCACCTTGCCGAAAGTGATGATTCTCGCAGACTTGAAAACGAACAAGTTTTCATTATGAGAAAAATTGACGAGGTAAAAAGCGAGATACTTCAACTGGAAAACAATATGCAGTTTATTTCTAACGCAAAGGCAGATAACCCATTCATAAAAGAAATAAACAAAAATATAGACCGCCATAAAGAAGAATTAAATACCTGGAAAGAAAAGCTTACAAAACTCCGAAACTTTAACCAAGAGCCGGAAGAGTCAAAAGAATCGGAAAGCCAGGAAGAGGAAAACAAAGACCAAGAATAAACAAAAAAGCCATCAAAATTTGATGGCTTTTTTGTTTTAATACTACACTACACTCAATACATTTGGCAAGCCTTTTGCACATTGCGTTGCATTTAGTAAACATTAATTCCTACCAATGAAGTTTTATATCACCCTGCTTACATTATTTATTACTTTATCTTTTTCCGCGCAAGAAAAACGGTATTACCATAACGGTAGTATAAAAGAATCCGGCAACTATACTGACAAAAAGAAAACAGGAGAATGGAAGTACTATTATGAAAATGGAAACCTGAAAGCAGAAGGCGAATACAAGGATAATGAAAAGGATGGTGTTTGGAAGTATTACTATAGCAGTGGGAAACTCTTAAAAATCGCTGAATATAAAGATGGAGACGATAATTACGGTACACTTAAAGAGTATTACGAAAACGGACAGCTTAAGCTAAAAAAAAAGTATAAAAATAAACAGTTACACGGCAAACTGGTTTCTTATTTCGCCGACGGGCATATTGAGGAAAAAGGTAGGCTTAAAAACGGGAAAGGGACTGGAAAACACATTATGTATTGGGAAAACCATAATGTAAGAAAGGAAGTAACTTATAATAAAGACAATATTGTTACCGACGAATTTGAATATTATAAGGATGGAAAAAAGCTAAGGGTAAATCACTTTGATCCTAAAACCGGAAATGGAGAATATACTACCTTCTATCCTGATGGTTCTGTTTTGCGGTACTTAAAACTTGAAGATAAAAAAATAATACTGCAAAAGAAGTTTTATGAAAATGGTAATCCTGAAGAAACAGAAGTACATACTATAAAAGGTGAAACAGATGATTTTATAAAAACAAAATATGATGAAGCTGGTATCGTACAAAGAATAGACAGTATGGTAGATTACAGGCTCTATTCTACTACGGAATACTTAGGCGATACTATTATTCATTATAAATGGAAGAAAGGGCATAAAGACGGGCTTTACGCAGCACGCTATAAAAACGGTAGTATAGCCGAGAAAGGTAATTACAAGCGTAGTGGTAAAATAGGCTTATGGCAAAGTTATTACAAAAACGGGCAACTGCAATTTGAAGGAATGTTTGAGTATGATTCCATACAAAAAAAGGGAGATTACAGAACCGGTGCACATAAATATTATTATGCAAATGGAAATATAAAAAACGTGGAGCATTATGATGTAGTAGATTATGAGTCTAAAGCGTATAGAGAAGGTAATATCAAAAAATCAATTAGAACAGGTACTTGGTATAGCTACTACCCCGATGGCAAAATAGAGCTTGAAGTAACCTATGCTAATAATCAAAAAAACGGGACTGTTAAAGAATACTACCGCAACGGCAATACTGCTTATATAGCAAACTATAGTAATGACCGCATAATAGGTACGGAGACTTACTTTTTTGAAAATAGTAATACAGAACATGTAATAAGCAGAAATAATTATGGTTATAAGCAGGGAAAAGAAATTTATTACCATGAAGATGGAAACCAAAAAGAAATAATCTATTATGAAGATAGTTATAAGGAAGGTGCATATTTAGCTTATTACGATAACGGACAGCTTAAAACAGAGGGAAGTTACATAACTAATATAAAGGTTGGAAAATGGAAGTATTATGATGAAAACGGAAACCTGACTTTTGAAGAACATTATGAACCTAATTTAAATAAATACTCAGCCGTTTATTACTACAAAAAACAAATTGTAGCTAAAGTCACAGGCAGCCTTTTTAATGAAAGCGAGCGAACCCATACGTTATATACCGATGGCAAGATAGTGAATATGTATAATCGATTAGGACTTAATGAAAATGATATTAGTATTACCGGCTTTGATTTGATAATGAATAATGACGAGACATTTAGAGTAATTATAGAATATACCAATAACAAAACAGGCGGAAGGGGAGTTATTAATACTATTTACCCTTTCCAATAACTTTTTGGTTACAGTTTTTTGGCTTCGTTCCAAAAAAAATCCATTTCGGCAAGTGTCATTTCCGATAATGGTTTGTTAAGTTCACCCGCTTTACTTTCTAAATACTGGAAACGCTTAATAAACTTTTTATTAGTACGCTCTAAAGCGTCCTCAGGGTTTATTTTTAAGAATCGGGCATAGTTTATCATGGAGAACAATACATCCCCAAATTCGGCTTCTATTGCATTACTATCGCCATTAGCAACCTCCTCCTGGAGTTCTCCCAGTTCTTCCTCTACCTTTTCCCAAACTTGCTGCGGTTCTTCCCAGTCAAACCCTACACCTTTTGCTTTATCCTGTATACGGCTGGCTTTTACCAATGCAGGTAAACTTTTTGGCACTCCCTCCAGCACTGATTTTTTCCCCTCTTTAAGTTTAAGTTTCTCCCAGTTTTGTTTTACTTCCTCTTCATCCTTTACCTCAACATCACCATATATATGTGGGTGGCGGTGTATTAATTTCTCGCAAATACCATTTGCTACATCTGCAATATCAAAATCATTGGTTTCACTGCCTATTTTAGCATAAAATACTATATGCAGTAATAAGTCACCTAACTCTTTCCTTACCTCTTCAAGATTATCATCCAGTATAGCATCACCCAGTTCGTAGGTTTCTTCAATAGTAAGATGGCGAAGACTTTGCAACGTTTGCTTTTTGTCCCAGGGGCATTTTTCCCTAAGGTCGTCCATTATATCCAAAAGTCGGTTAAAAGCGTCCAGTTGTTGCTGTCTTGTGTTCATAGTAGTGTATTTGGTTTCGTGTAAAAATAAAAAATCCTGCTATCTTAATACAACAGCAGGATAATTATTAATAATAAGTTATTATCTTTTTATTCTTCGGTTTTAGTTTCTTTTTCTTCCGTTGCAGCTTCCTCTTCTTTAGTTTCTTCAGTTTCAGCCTCACTCTTAACTATTAAACCTTTAGCTTCTAACATATTATACCAGCTTATGATTTTCTTAATGTCAGAAGGATAAACTCTGTCTTCATCAAAGTCAGGTAATGCTTCACGGAAGTAGTCTACAAGTGTATCGTTACTTTCTTTATGAGAAATTGATTTACCGTAGTCTTCTTTTTCTGCAATAGCTTCAAATACTTCTGCAAGGCGCTTTTCACCATCATAAGTATATACTGAGATTTCTGAAAGAAGGCTTACGTTGTTTCTAAGACCTACAGTTACTTTCTTTCCGTCAATTAAAGACTCTGCTACAAACCCTGTACGCGTTTGCATTTTTAATTCATATAATCCCGGTTTACCCGATATTGCTAATATTTTATCTATGTTCATATATCATTTTTTTGAAAGGTCACAAATATCTAATGTTTGATTTTAAAAACAAAAATTATCTGCCTTTTTTGGCAACAAATTTCATCTTATAATCAGCATTAACTTTACCTTCCATTATATTTTGAAGTTTCTTTTTTATCAAACGTTTCTTTAGTGACGATATTTTATCTGTAAACAGTATACCTTCAATATGGTCATACTCATGCTGTATTACTCTGGCAACTAATCCGTCATACACATCAGTATGCTTATTAAAGTCCTCATCATAATATTCTATTGTAATTTTCTCCTTACGGAAAACATCCTCACGTACATCAGGTATACTAAGGCAGCCTTCATTAAAAGCCCACTCGTCTCCCTCTTCTTTAACTATGGTTGGGTTTATAAAGGCTTTTTTAAAACCATTAAGCTGTTCCTGCTCATCTTTAGATAAATCTTCATCTTCACTAAAAGGTGTCGTATCTACAACAAAAAGACGTAGAGAAAGACCAACCTGTGGTGCTGCCAGCCCTACCCCATAGGCATTGTACATGGTATCAAACATGTTTTCAACAATCTCCTTAAGCTTAGGGTCATCTTTACTTATATCCGCTCCTTTTTTTCTTAAAACAGGATCTCCATATCCTACAATCGGTAATATCATTCTTTCTCTTTTAAATTATTGCTGCTACTGCAACTTATTAAAGCTGCTTACTCAGGCGTGCGCAAAATTAATAAATTAAATATAATTAGCATTTTATCATTCCATGCATTAAATGCTAAATTTTTGTGAGAATTGCCTTGTAGTATAAATAAAGGCATCCTCATTTGCTACCTTTGTAAAAGAATTAGACATGGAATGATAGAAAGAATAAAACAGTTTACTGACAGCACTAACTTTAACAAAGCGTTTACTGTGACACTTGCAGCAGTGCTGCCTGTTATTATTCTGGCACAATTTGATTTATTCCGAACAGGGTTTGCTATAGCTATTGGTGCTGTACTTACCTACCCTGCTGATATACCCAGTAGCCTGAAACACCGAGCAAAAGGTTTGCTGGCAGCTACCTGCATAGTAACCACCTGCACTCTTATAATAAACATACTACACGCAACAACCGCGACAGTCTACCCGTTTGTATTTTACCCTATAGTGTTACTCATGGTATTTTTCCTTTCCATGATTTCTGTATACGGGCAAAGGGCTACTATGGTATCATTCTCAGGACTGTTGGCAATAGCACTTTCTACAGGGCATGTACAAACAAGCGATAATATACTGCAATATTGCGGGCTAATACTTGGCGGAGGTTTATTTTACACTCTCGTTTCCGTTATTTTTAATTACCTGCGTCCTTATCGTTACACCGAACTGGAAATGGCAGACTGCCTGAAACTAACCGGTAAATACCTTAAACAACGAGGGCATTTATGGGATATTGATGCCAACAGAGAAAAAATTATTGAAAAACAGCTATACCTACAGGTAGAACTAAATACCAAACACGAGAACCTGAGAGAAGTATTACTAAGAAACAGGTCTAACGCGGGGAACTCTAACAAAAACCGCAAAATGCTCTTGGTGTTTATCTCTCTGGTAGAGGTATTAGAACTTGCACTTTCAACATCGTTTGACCATAATACTTTACAGGAAAAGTTTAGTGATCACCCCAAAGTACTGGCTAACTATCAAACCTTAGTTTACAACCTGTCTTCTACTTTAAAAAAGATAGCAAAGAGTTTAAACAAGAAGAAGAAATATACTTCTAAACACAAGTTATTACAAGATTTAGAGGCTTTTGCAAAGGCTGTTAAAGAGTATGAAGAAACTGTAGATAATAAAAATGCAGCAGAAACTATTTCTATACTTAGAAACATGTTGCATTATGCTGAAAAACAAACCGAAAAAGTAAAAGTAATTGAGCGTGCCTTTACTACAAATATGAGTTTTAAAGACATGCAGGGGCGTGACAGGGATGTAGAGAAATTCCTTACTCCTGAGTATTACCCCTTCCATATACTAAAAGAAAACCTTAGTTTATCTTCTACTATTTTCAGGCTATCGCTAAGGCTTACTGTAACTATAGCGCTCGGTTTTATAATAGGTAACATTTTTACCCTACAAAATGTATACTGGATTTTACTTACTGTAATAGTAATTATGCGTCCCGGCTACGGACTCACTAAACAACGTTCTTACCAGCGTATAGTAGGTACTGCAACAGGTTGTGTTATTGCGTTTGGAGTGCTGGCAGTTTTGCATCAGCCAATAGTAATAGCTGTACTGGCAATAATTTTAATGCTCCTGGGGTTTACCTTTACAGCTATTAACTACCGTATAGGTGCCACATTTGTAACCATATTTGTGGTATTTATATACAGTATGCTAAACCCTGATATAATCCATGTAATAAAATACAGGCTGCTGGATACTGCAATAGGTGCTGCTTTAGCTTTTGGGGCAAACCATTTCTTTTTCCCATCTTGGGAGTTTATACAAATACGGGTATTCCTAAAAAAATCTATTGAAGCTAATGTAGCGTTTTTAAAAGAGATTACCGACTTGTATAATAAAAAAGGTATTGTACCAACATCCTACAGAGTAGCTCGTAAAAATGCTTTTATAGAACTGGGTAACCTTACCGCCTCTTACCAGCGAATGATGCAGGAGCCGAAAGGAAAACAAAAACAGCAACCACAGATATACAAACTTGCTGTACTTAACCACACGTTGCTTTCCTCTTTAGCTTCTTTAGGAACTTATACACAGTCGCATAAAACTACTAAAGCATCAAAAGCTTTTAATGTAGTAGTGCAAGCCGTTATAAGAAACCTTGAGCTAGCGGTTAACCTGCTTGAAAATACAGATAGTACAGAAATTAGCCCTGAAGAGAAAGAAGAACTTAAAGCCCGATTTACAGAACTTAAAGAAATAAGAGCAAAAGAATTACAAGAAAACTATTTAGTTGATGAAGAAAACTTCCGGACTAAAATGCAGGAAGCCCAATTAATAATCGAGCAATTGGTATGGCTAAATAATATATCCGAAAACATTGTAAAATCTGCCAAGCAACTCGAAGTCGTTAAATAAAGAAATAAATTTATCACGCAAAATCTTAATCAACTTTAACGCCCCTATAGCCATGAGCATTTAAAACCTTATCTGTCGCTATAGATTCTTTTTCATTTAGTATACCGTTTTTAAAAGCAACTTTACAAAAAGTATATTCTAACTCTGTTATATTTCCCACTCTATTTTGTTCTTCGATGATAGGGTATAAAATCTGCTTCCATTTATCCGAAGCCATAGTTATTATAAACGTTGCTCTATATGGGTCTATTTTTTCAAACTTATTAAGTCTTGAAGTTGACGGATAACCATATCCCCTTATAATATTAAATAAAGTGAAGGCATTCTTTTCGTAAACTCTATTTATGAAGCCTTTTATACTAACTGGAATTTCATTTTCTTTATAATCAAGATAAGAAGAAATATCTAAAACTGAAATCGGATTATTCCCTACAATGCTATCTCTATAATAGTGTGGAAAATTAAATGATGAGTTGTCTTTTTTTAAAGTAGCCTTCAATTTCATTGTAATATCATTAAGATAATTCATAAGTTCTAACCTTTCAATTATTTGCTCATGATCTCGTTCAAGCAAAATATTTTTACTATTCTGAGCTATGCAATATGAAGAAGGTATTATAATTAGAATTATTAGTGCTAAGTAATTTTTCATTAATAATATTTTTTAGTCAGGTTTTAAAAATAACAAAAAAGCCACTAATTTGAGTGGCTTTTTTCTTGCTAAGAAACATATGGTACATATTCCAGATATAGTTTCCATTTGCCTTTTTCTTTTTTAAAAACAAAGCCATAACCTGTAACCGGACTAAGTTCTATATTAAAAAAAGAATTGATTACTATAACTGCATATATTCCATCTTGAGAGTACATAGGTCTTGATATTGACATGTATTCTTTTGCTTCCTTATCGCTATTTACTTTAGGTATTTTGCTAAAATCATCTATAATTAAAACTTTATCTTTTATATCACCTTCCAAAAAAGCTTCTTTTTTCCATTCTTCTCTACCTGTACCTTTATAAGTAAATCGATAATCTAACAATACATCTTTTGCTGTAAAACCTCCATAGTAATAATCAGTCATAGAGTTATCAGGCTTTTTCAATATACAATATTGTTCTCTTTTAAAATATTTTTCTAATGCTATCGTGATTAGCTTATAATCACTATTTTCTTTTAAGCCTCGTTTTACAGAACAACAGCTTTGTAAACACATTAATGATACTAATATTAAAATAGTTCTCATAATTTCTTTAGTCAGAATTTAAAAATAATAAAAAAGCCTCTCAAATGAGTGGCTTTTTTATTGCTAAGAAACATATGGTACATATTCCAGATATAGTTTCCATTTGCCTTTTTCTTTTTTGAAAACATACCCATAGCCTGTAGCTGAACCACCTATTGTATTATAAAAAGAGTTAATCACCACAACAGCATATTTACCATCAGGGGAATAAAGAGGTCTGGATATTGACATATACTCTTTTGCTTCTTTTGCATTTCTTACTATTGGTACTTCTTTAAAGTTATCAATAATTACGATTTTATTTTTTATATCTCCTTCTGTAAACGCATCTTTTTTCCATTCTTCTCTACCTGTACCTTTATAAGTAAATCGATAGTCCAACAATACATCTCCGGCATTGAAGCCTCCATAATAGCAATCAACAGATGATTGATCAGGGTTCTTTAATAAACGATATTGGTCTCTTTCAAAATAATTATCTAAAGCCATTTCAGTTATTATATAATCACTATTTCTTTTCAAGCCTCTTGTAGGACAACAACTTTGTAAACAAATGAATGATATTAGTAGTAAAGTAAATCGCATAATATTTTTAGTTCGTATTTAAAAACAATAAAAAGCCACTTGATGGAGTGACTTTTTATTTATTCTCAATATTTTTATCTAGTAAAAAAGTATTAGTATATAGCCTATACCATTCCTATTGGAATAAACTCTAACTCTAACCATTCTTCACCTTCTCTTTTGAAAATCAATAGTACTATCATATTCTTGTATGTATAATAAACAAGAGCATAATCATTTTTTGTATAAACAGGTTTAGAAATAAATAATCTGTTCTTATATTTTCCTTCAAAACTGATATTACAGTTAGGAGGTAGTTTAATTTTATCTTTATTCCAAGTATATTTTCCCGTTTGTTTTTTTACATATTCAAAATTTGCAGGTGTGAAAATTTCTCTTACAACTTCTCTATTTATATAAGTAACTGTATCAGTTTTTTTAAACGATTTAAGTAAAACACTATCGTTTAAATTTTCTTTATAAATATCTAAAAAATATTCATTATCAGCTTTTTGAGATATAAAAACTCCATTATTTTCTACTAAGCATATTTTATTTAAAATTTCTTTAACTAATATCTGATCATCATCTTTATTTTGAGAAAATGTAGAATTTGATGAAATGATTAATATGTGAAAAATAAAAAATTTCATTGCAACTTAATTTTATATTATATAAAAAATCACAGAATACAAAACTCTATTTCTAAATCTCCCTCTTTTGCCTTATATGGATCGAACTCAAATACCGCAGGATGTGTACCATAATAATCCCCCCCTTGCAGTACTGTATCTACACTATGCTTAAAGTAAAGCTTATAGCCATTAATATATATAGAGTCATTAGCATAACCTTTAACTTTTATAACCTTTACTGCATAACTTCCTTCTTTTACAGGATATAGAGTATCTGTTATTTTTTTATTAAACTCATTTATTTTGTGCTTATGGCAAACTTTATCACTGGTACATGAAATAAAACTTATTACTATTAAGAGTAATATAATACTGTTTTTCATAATTTATATTTTGTTATTGGTTAGTGGGTAATAACTGTGAAGAAATTGTAGCTCTACAATTAGAACTACTTAAATTTGATAAATATTTTAAGTCCCCTTGTTGATGTCGCTGTAATACATCATCTGTTATATTAAACAAATCAGAGTATGAAGCAACAATTCTACCCTGCCAATTATTATGTAAATCCATTTCTTTTTCTTTATATGGAAACAGATAGTCTGGATCTGACGGTCTATTTTCATGTGCTGTTGTCAGTTGCTCTGTTAAATTGCTTCCTATAAGTAAAGAAGAAATTCCATTCCATAAAGCATGTCTAAAAGCATCACCTTTGCCATTATAACTGTTGCATGGGTTTTCATCAGTGGGAGGAAACAATTCACTTGCTTTATTTTCTGCTTTATACGCTGCTATTAAATAATTCATTCTTCTGTTTAGTAACATTGAATTAAATATTTGTAACTCCTCTTCAGACATTCGGGTTTCATAATTATAACGGTCATTCCATACTTGTACTGCATTAACATCTAAAACATTAGATAAATAAATCATGTTTTCTGCTGCTTCAATACTCTCTTCTGAATATTCCTCTTCTTCTAAAAAGTCTAGAATTTGTATTGCCTGCTCTTTCTTGTCTAAATCTTCATAAGCAAAATGTATAAGTTTATCTGCAAAATCTTGTTTATCTTGAAATGAAACTTCTTGAGAGTTTAAAAAATCATCTAACTTATCTTTTAAATCAAGATTATCAAATAACCATATATAAATATCATTTTCTTCTACCATTAAATCATTATATATCTTATAATTAAAATTTACAACAGGGCGGATTACAACTGGATCAGGATAATCGTAATTTCCGCCAACAACTCCTCCGGGATCTGTTATTGGTCCATCAACCGGACCGGGAATTAAAATATTTATATTAATTGGAAAAGGCGATTCGCCTCCTGGTGAGCCACCTCCATTAGAACCGCCCTCGCTATATTGTAAAGAAGATGGACACTCAACCCTTACAATATAATATATTCCTTCATCTCCTCTATAACGACCAGTTTCAGGATCATACCAAGTTTTTACATAGCAATTTCCATCTTCTCCTCGAAATAAATAATCACTTTCATGTCCTCCTATATTCTTTACAGAAAATTTATCTGAAAAATTTACTATCTCCTTATCTCTAGACAAGTTATCTAAATCAGTAGCATCAAAATGATAATCCAGAATATATGATTCTGTTTTTTGATTTTCATCTTCAAAAATCACTAAATTTTCATAATGGTCTTTTTTGGCATTTCTATTAAAAATTTCAAAAGTATAGGTTATGTTTTTATTATATTCTATACGGCTTACTTCACTACCGTAATAATAAAAACCACCCACTGTATCTTTAACCATAGATTTTGCTAATCTATTTTGTGAAATTGCATTTTGAAATTCTGAAAACGCTTCAGCATTATTTTTAAACTCCTCAAAAGAGATTTTGGTTATTTTAATACCATTAACATGTTTACCTGAAGTTTCTGTTGATGAAATATCATCATCTTTTTGACAGTTTGTCAATGTAAAAAGTAGACCTATAGCTACAAAAGCAACTATAAACTTAATTTTGTTTTTCATGATTGTTTAGTATTTTTAATTAATTGGAAACTATGCATACATAAACGAACTTTTTTATATCATAGTATTTTTAACAATAAAAAATCGTTAATACAAAAAAGCCACTCAATTGAGTGGCTTTTTTATTATATAGCTAAAATTATGTTATTCGTAATACTTGTCATCAAGTTTATCCAGTTTTAATATTTCAGCAGCTTCATGGCGTACTTGTCGTAATAATTCCGGGTGTTTATTTAATGACTTACCGTATGAAGGTATCATTTCTTCCAGTTTCTCTCTCCAATCATCAGAGCTTACCATTTGAGGGAAGCAACGCTTCATAACATCAAGCATAATAGATACTGCTGTACTTGCCCCGGGAGATGCTCCTAACAATGCAGCCAGTGAACCATCGGCACTTGTAATAACCTCCGTACCAAACTCCAACTTACCTCCTTGTTCAGGATCTTTTTTAATTACCTGTACACGTTGTCCTGCTGTTTCCAGTTCCCAATCATCCATTTTGGCATCCGGCAAATAGCTACGTAATGCTTCCAACCTGTCTTCTTTAGACTGTGTTACCTGCTCAATTAAGTATTTAGTAAGTGGTATGTTATGATACCCCGCAGCAAGCATAGGTTTTATATTATTTAGTCTTATGCTTGTAGCTAAATCAAAATAAGAACCTTGTTTTAAAAACTTAGTACTAAAACCGGCATATGGACCAAACAGAAGCTCTCGCTTTCCGTTTATCACACGACTGTCAATATGCGGTACAGACATTGGTGGTGCTCCTACCGATGCTTTACCATATACCTTAGCATGGTGCTTTTCAATTACTTCTTCATTAGTACATCGCAGCCATTGCCCGCTTACCGGGAAACCTCCAAAACCTTCTCCTTCAGGAATATCTGATTTTTCCAGTAAGTGTAATGATCCTCCTCCTGCACCTATAAATACAAACTTAGCGTAAACACTTCTTTTTTCACGTTGCTCTAAGTCTTTTATTTTTACTTTCCATTTACCGTTACCTGTACCCGAACGACGAAGATCACGTACTTCATGACCAAAATGCATATTCACTCCCGGTTGTTTCCCCAACCAGTCAAACATATCTCGGGTAAGTTCGCCAAAGTTTACATCTGTACCTATTTTCATACAGGTAGCAGCTATTGGCTCGGTACTGTTCTCTCTCCCCTCCATTACTAAAGGCATCCATTCCTTTATTTTTTCAGGGTCTTCGCTATACTCCATTCCTTTAAAAATGGTAAACTTTTGTAATGCTTCATACCTTTTTTTAAGGAAGTTAACATTCTCTTCGCCCCACACAAAACTCATGTGCGGTATACTGTTTACAAAATCTTCAGGGTTTGTTATACGGTTTTGTTTTACTAAATACGTCCAAAACTGTTTTGACTGCTCAAAGAATTCAGCAATTTTCACAGCTTTTTGGGTATCTACTTCACCGTTTGGAAGTTGCGGAGTGTAGTTAAGTTCGCAAAAGGCAGAATGTCCTGTGCCTGCATTATTCCAGGCATCTGAACTCTCAGCAGCAGCTACATCAAGCCTTTCATAAATATCAATTCGCATTTCAGGCATTAATTCTTTTAGGAACATGCCCAGCGTGGCGCTCATTATTCCCGCGCCAATTAATATAACATCGGGTTCTGTTTGGGTAATTTGAGACATTGCGAAAGTTTAAAATGCAAAGGTAACTCTCGTAGTCTAAAACTTTTATTAATAAAGTATGATAAAAATCAAAAAAAGTAATTTTTACCGAAAATAAAGTTTTTAAAGGTTATTTTTTCGTGATAAGTAATCCTGAAGCATTATTGTTGCAGAAATCTCATCAATCAGCGCTTTATTTTGACGCTGTTTCTTTTTTAACCCACTATTTATCATGGTATGAAATGCCATTTTACTTGTAAAACGCTCATCAACCCCCTCAATAGATACTTCAGGAAAAGAAATTTTAAATTTATTAACAAATGCATTTATGAGTGGAGCACTTTGCGAAGGCTCGCCGTTCATTTGCTTAGGATCTCCTATTAAAACACGTTCTACTTTTTCTTTTTCGAAATAATTTTTTAACCATCCCAATAACTCTGCAGTTGCCAAAGTAGTAAGTCCTGAAGCTATCATTTGCATTTCATCAGTTACGGCTATACCCGTTCGTTTAGCTCCATAATCTATCGCCAGTATTCTCCCTTTTTGATTGTTTGCTTTTGCGAATAAATCACTACTCATAACTTAATTGTTTACATTTTCCCTATGCGCAAAAGTAACGGAAATGTTACACGTTTGTCGCTTTTTTGCCATGTTTCTTTTAGCGATTCCTCTATTAAATCAAAAGGATTACTACCATTTTCTTTTATATAATGTTGCACTGCCGACCATGTTTCTAAATAACCTTTCAGTTGTTTAAAACTCCATGTAAACTCATTAAAAAATTGTTTCTCAGGATAAATTTCCTCAAATGGAAAAGGTATTGTTTTGTAGTTTTCCTCTATATAATTTCGCTCACCATCCCAATATGGTCCCAAAATATCATGGTAAAAACGACTTATTATTCTATCAGTTGCTGAATTTGTTTTAAATAAGCCATACCCCATTACTGCAATAATTCCATCAGGTTTTAATAGCCTGTATACTTCTTTATAAAAAACATCAAAATTAAACCAGTGTATAGCTTGGGCCACAGTAATAAGATCAAAAAATGAATCTTTAAAATTAGTAGCCTCTGCTTTCTGCTCAGTATAAGTAATATTAGTTTTTTGTGTTGCATTTTGCAGTTGATTACTACTAATATCAATTGCATGTACATCTTTAAAATAACCAGAAAGCATTACTGCTACCTGCCCATTTCCTGTAGCAACATCAAGCGCAGTATCCAGACTTTTAGTATGAGATAGTATACAGTCAACCATCTCTTGCGGATAATGAGGTCGGTATTGTGAGTAGCCTTTAGCCTGTATCGAAAAATTATCTTTCATTTCCTAAAAACAAACTTTTGTAGTAAATTTAAAGAAATACATCACATTTTGGAAATAGAATGAAAAGATTTGTAACTTGATTCGATTATTTTCTAAGAATAGTTTAACCATATTACTATATTTGCCTTTAAAAGAATTGCCATGACCACCTTACAAACCATTATAGAAAACGCCTGGGAAAACCGAACACTTTTACAACAAGAAGAAACAGCCAAAACTATTCGTGAAGTTATAGAATTACTTGATTCAGGTAAACTGAGAGTAGCTGAACCTACCGAAAACGGATGGCAGGTTAACGAATGGGTTAAAAAGGCTGTGGTAATGTACTTCCCTATACAAAAAATGGAAACTATGGAAGCAGGTATTTTTGAATATCATGATAAAATGCCACTAAAACATAATTATGCCGAAAAGGGAATACGAGTTGTGCCAAATGCTGTAGCACGCCATGGTGCGTACATATCGTCAGGTGTTATAATGATGCCGAGCTATGTAAACATAGGCGCTTATGTAGATGAAGGTACTATGGTTGATACTTGGGCTACTGTAGGCAGTTGTGCACAAATAGGTAAAAATGTACATCTTAGTGGCGGTGTAGGTATCGGCGGTGTATTAGAGCCTTTACAAGCTGCACCTGTAATAATTGAAGACAATGCCTTTATAGGTTCGCGTTGTATAGTTGTAGAAGGTGTACGAATAGAAACTGAAGCGGTACTTGGTGCTAATGTTTGTTTAACAGCTTCTACAAAAATTATTGATGTTACAGGTAGCGAGCCGGTAGAAACCAAAGGTGTGGTGCCTGCAAGATCGGTAGTTATACCGGGTAGTTACACTAAAAAATTTGCCGCAGGAGAATATCAGGTTCCATGTGCATTAATTATAGGGAAACGCAAGCCTTCAACAGATTTAAAAACTTCACTTAACGATGCTTTGAGAGAATATAATGTAGCGGTTTAAATAGTGACAATGAGCGAAAATAAAGCTAAAATATCTGCTCTTGCCATTGTTTTTAATGAAGAGCAAAATATAAGGGAGTATTTACATAACATGTCGTTTGCAGACGAGATAGTTGTTGTAGATTCTTTTAGTACCGATGGTACTCCTGATATTATAAAAAAAGAATTTCCCGAAGTAAGATTTTACCAACGTAAGTTTGACGATTTTTCTTCGCAGCGTAACTATACCCTTGATTTAGCTAAGCATGACTGGGTTACTTTTTTTGATGCTGATGAAAGAGTAACACAAAAAGGAATTGACGAACTTGTAGATGTTGTAAACAGTAATCCTGAGGAAGTAGCACTATGGGTAAAACGAGTTTTTTACTACCAAGGAAAACCGCTTGTAAACAGCAACTTTAACGAAGACAGAACTGCAAGAATATTCAGAAAATCCAAATGTCGTTACTCCGATAAACTGGTACACGAAAAACTGGTTATAGACGGAAAAAGCCGTGTACTTAAATATGCTATAGAACACTACTCCTTTATAAATAAAGAAGACTTCCTTAAAAAGAGGCTTCACTACTCGCGCTTAAAGGCGAAAGAGTTTTATAATGAGGGAATATCTACCAATATATTTCACTTTACGGTAAGACCGGCTTTCCGATTTTTTAAATATTATGTTTTAAAATTCGGGTTTATAAACGGCAGGCGCGGTTACGAAATTGCACGTATACTTGGGTACCACGTATATATGCGTTATGTGTACCTGCGCGAAATGAATGCAGCATGCAAAAAAATACTTGTTATTCAGCAAAAAATGATTGGTGACGTGCTTGCCAGCAGTAGTATATGCAATACACTAAAACAGGAATACCCTTGTGCAAGAATAGATTACCTTATACATAATTTTACTTTACCTGTTGTAGAAAACAACCCAAACATAAACAGAATTATTCCTTTTAAGGAGGAGTACCGAAAAAGTAAGTGGGAGTTTTTCAGTTTTCTTAAAAAGATAAGAAAAATAAAATACGACATTGTTATTGATGCCTACGGTAAGTGGGAAAGTGGCATTATAACCTCCTTTTCAGGTGCTAAGGTTAAAGTAGGTTATAAAAAATGGTATACTTCATTCTTCTATAGTAAAACAGTTGTTCCTAAAAAGGATGTGTCAAACTCTGCGCTATACCACAGAATGCAACTTACACAAGCTGTTACAGGTAAAGAGCACCCTGTTACATTTCCTAAAATATACCTTACCGAACAGGAAAAAGACAAAGCAGTACATTTAATAGCTGAAAAACTGGATATCAACAAGCCTTTCTTTATAATAAGCTTGTTGGGTAGTGATGATATTAAAAGCCTGCCTGCTTCCGAAATGGCTAAAACTATTAATAAAATAGCCCGCACTTGTAATGGTGTTCAACTGGTATTTAACTATTTGCCGTCACAAAAAGAAAAGGCACAGGAAATATACAACCTTTGCAGCCCTGAGGCTAAAGCAGCAATAGCTTTTGACTTTTATGTAAAGAGTTTAAGGGAGTTTTTAGCAGTACTATCTTTCAGTAATGCCTTAATTGGTAACGAGGGCGGTTCTGTTAATATGGCGAAAGCTTTAGGTATACCTACTTTCACTATTTTCTCTCCGTGGATTAACAAAAATTCATGGAACATGCTTACGGAAAGTAACAATCACATTGCAATACATTTACAGGATTATTTCCCTGAAATTTACGGGGATAAACACCCTAAAGAATTTAAGGATAAGTCTTTAGAATTATACCAAAAACTTACCCTTAATTTATTTGAAAAAGAACTGGAAAAATTTCTTCTGCATGTTATGAAACAGGCGGAAGATCAAGCTCCTTTACAATACCGTAAGGAGTCCATTTAATATTCTTTTCTTTTACTTCTTTTCGTATTGCTAAATTAGCAGCAAGCGATTCAGGTGTTTTATACCCCCTACTATGGTCTAAATGCAGGCAAATAGCCTTATGTCTTATCTGCTTGCCTTTAACACCATAATTTTCAAGGCGTTCACCAAACTCCCTGTCAGGACCACCATATTTCATTCGCTCATCATAGCCGTTTATAGCTATCATATCTTCTCTGAACCCTGAAGAGTTACAATTATTAAATGAAGGATTGGTTGTAGTAATACTATCCAAAACTGTAGACAATACAGAACCTGATGCCAGCTTTAAAGTTTGAGAAAAGCCCAGTTTATCAATGCTTTTCAGCCATTTAACATCAAAACAACGTTGCGCTTCAATATCTTCTTTAGTAATAGCTTTACTGGTACTCATGGGTAGTTTACAGTACCCTCCTGATAAAAACTTGCCTTTTTCAGCATACTTAGCATGTACTTCTACAAAGTCTGCTCTTGGAATACAATCACCATCAGTCATAATAATATACTCATTGGCGGCTTCTACAATAGCTACATTAAGTATTTCCTGCCTTCTGTAACCTTTATCTTCATGCCATAGGTGGCGTAAAGGTACAGGATAGTTTGCTGCGTAACGATCTATAAGCTCCTTAGTAGAAGGGCGTGAACCATCATCTGCAACAATTACTTCATAGTCTTTATAGGTTTGCATGCTGTAGCCTATAAGCACCTTTTCTAACCATTCTTCGGCATTATAGGTACTTATTATAACTGATATTTTCATGTGTGGAGTATTTTCTTAAAAGAATAGCTGCAAAGGTAATACTTTTTAATTTTTCCTTAATCCCAGCTTTCTTTTAATGGCTCTTTTACGGTGAAATCTGTTAGCGAAGTACTCTGTATGTTTTACCATTAGCTTATAAACCTCATCATACGGTTTATTGTACAGCTTTGCATACTCATCACTCATTACCTTTATAAGGTGCTTTTCAGGCGTAAGTTTCGCCATATTAACAATACGGTCTTCAAGGTTCATGGTATTGCAAAACTTCATTCGGTTAAGGTCTACTAAAAAGAACTCGTAATTCTGTTCTCCTACCTTCTTTATTAGTGTATTACCCGGAGTATGGTCTAAAAAAGCAATTCCTTTTTCATGTAGCTGATAGGTAAACTGAGTAAACTGCCTCAATATAATTTCATGCTCAGGGTAATCAGGAATTTCAATTAATTGCCTGAAAGTTAAATCGGGATTCATTTGCTCACTCATGTAGTAACTATCCTTAAGCACTCCCTCGCTCCTGTTTTCAAAATAAGCTATTGGCTGTGGTGTACCTACCCCCTCTTGCAGTAATCGGTTAGCAAACTCATAAGAGCGTCTTGCTTTAGATTTCCTGAAAAAGCGATATACTATTTTGTTTATCAGGTTAGGAACTTTAAACGATTTTACATTTACTGTAATATCACCTAAAGGAAAAGTTTTAATTTTGTTACGTCTGCCATCTATAAACAAAGCACCCTTAGTAGAGAAGTTTTCAACAATATCAGTAATTTCCTTTTCATATTTACTAAAATCAGGGTGTATCACTTTGTTCATGAGCTAATGCAATTTTAAGCAAAAGTAACCAATTGCGTTTTAGACTTCAAATAATTGCTTTATTTTTACCGAATAATACAGAAATAAACCTATGTTCAATCATTACCTTATTACCCGTTTTAATTTAAAAAACCCAAAGTGGGATGTTACTAAAAATAATGAAACACTACTTAATGATGAATGGCTTGAACATAGACTATGGCTGTTTGAAAATTTCTGTCTGCCATCTGTTGTAGCACAAACCAACCGTGACTTTAACTGGTTGATTTATTTTGATGTTACTACACCTGAAACCTACCGACAGAAAATTGAAAAACTTTTATCCGGTCATGATAATATAAAGTTGTTTTATATAGAAGGTATGCCTGCTTTTTACCCTGAAATACAAAAGCTGATTGAAGCGGAAAGCAGCAATCAGCCTTATCTTATTACATCGCGCATTGATAATGATGATTGCATACACAAAGATTTTATAGCCGAAGTACAAAAGCAATTTAATCAGCAGGACTACATGGCTATTGATGTGATTAGGGGGTTTTCATTACAAATAAAACCAACTATAATGCTGGGGAAAAAGGAGCACATTTTTAACCCTTTTATCAGCCTTATAGAAAAAAATGATAATCCTAAAACAGTTTGGTTAAACGACCATAACCACTGGAAAAAAGAAACCCGAATTACGCAAGTTACCCACCGCAGGTTATGGATGTCTATAATTCATGAAAAGAATAAAGTAAATGAGTTTGACGGCTATGGCAATGTAAAATGGGAGGATGTTAAAAATGATTTTATGCTTTCGTCTGCTATGCAAACTACCATTACCGAAAATATATTACCACACAGCAAATGGGCATGGACAAGTTTTAAAAACGGGCTTTATGTTAACTGGGTTTTATTCAACAAAATGCTGAAAAAAGCATTGGGTATATATAAATTAAAAAAATAGTTTTTTGTAAAAACATTACTATGCAAAAATTACCTTCCTCAACACTCTTAATTACAACCTATAACTGGCCTGAAGCATTAGAGTTGATTTTAATGAGTTTACTTAAACAGACAAAAATGCCTGATGAGGTAATTATTGCTGATGATGGTTCTGGAAAAGAAACAAAAGAACTAATTGATAAATACAAGGAAAAGCTTAGTATTCCTTTACTTCACATTTGGCATGAGGATAAAGGCTTTAGAAAATCTATAATAATAAATAAAGCCATAGCACAGTCTAAAAGTGATTACATTATAGAAATAGATGGTGATATAATAATGGAAAAACATTTTATAGAAGACCATCTGCGTTTTGCTGAAGAGGGTATGTACTTATTTGGCTCTAGGGCTACTATTACCAAAGAAAAACTACCGGAACTTTTTAAAAAGAAGCTTATACATTTTAATTTCTCTTCAAGTGGTATTAAAAAAAGAGGGCGTACACTACGTATACCTCTGTTTATGAATTTTATAAAGCCTGTAGCATTACGTTCTAAGAAATTAAGAGGATGTAATATGTCTTTTTGGAAAAAAGATTTTCTTGCTATCAATGGGTATAATGAAAATATTGTTGGGTGGGGTATGGATGATTCTGAATTGATAGAACGTATGCACAATAACGGCGTATTGGGTAAGCGACTTAAATATACAGGATTGGCTTACCACATTTATCATAAAGAGCAGCCTAAAAACAACTTGGAAATAAATAAAAAAATAGAAAAAGAAACTACTGCAAAAAAAATAACTTACGTTGATAAAGGTATAGACCAATACCTTAAAAAATAAAACTATTTAAACTGCGCTGCTGCTTTATAAACCTTAAGGGTTTGCGGCGCCAATTTTTCTGCCATAAAACCTTCTTTTATAACAGCACTACCTTTAGCGGAAAAGTTTTCGCGTAATTGTGCATTATCTGTAAGTTTACTTAAACTCTCAGCAATAGTTTTATAATCTTTAACAGGACAAATAAAACCATTTACTCCATTTTCAATAACTTCAGGCATAACACCTACATTTGTAGAGACCGTTGGTACGCCTAAAAGCATAGCTTCCAAAACAGAAGTAGGTCCGCCTTCACGCTGCGAAGTCATTACAAAAACATCAAATTGATGATTGAATTTATATGCTTCAGGAATACGACCTGTAAAGAATATCCTGTTTTCAAGCCCCTTTTGTTTTACAAGCTCTTTTAATTCATCCGTTAGCTTTGTGTACTCTCCTATCTGCACAAAATAAGCATCTTTTTTATTCAGAGTATTAATAAGGTAATCTGCTGTTTCAATAAGCGTAAAATGGTCTTTCGCAGCTGTATGGTTGGCTATATTTCCTATTATAAAAGCATTATCAGGAATATTAAACTTTGTTTTAATATCTTCACCTTTATCAGTAGTATTTAAAATTTTAGGAGAAACACAATCGTGTATTACAATTGTTTTCTTTTTAGTAGCCTCATCTAATATAGCTGAAAATTCTTCTTGTACTCTTTTAGATACACATATAATAGCTGCTAAATTTTTATAATTGTATTTATACTTACTCAACAAGCTACTACGGCTACCCATTCCCTTTTTAGAAAAAACCGCTTTTGTTTTTAATCGGGTTAATAAATCTGCAATAGTATACACTGTAAGTGAATCACTGGTATGTAAATGAATTACATCAGGCTTTACACCCTTAACTACTTCTTTTAAATATAAATAGTTAGCAAATTTATTAAGCTTGTGCTTTTTAGCCTCTATAAACGCTATTCCTAAATCTTTACATTTATTATGTAATACAGAGTCTTTCACCCCAAATACAACATGTGATGTTCCCAGTTTTTCCAGTTCAGGGATATAATCTATAAGTTGTTGTTCATTACCTCCCCAACCTCTGGCACCTGATACGTGTAATACTTTCATAATAGCGTTTATAATGCACAAATGTAAATATTAAAAACTAAAGCATAGCACCTGCATATAATAACACAGTAACTTTCATTATTTTTGCTTTAAATCTGTATTTCATGATAAAATTTCTTGACCTCCAAAAAGTGAACCTGCAACATCAGCAGGAAATAGAAACCCGTCTGTTAAAAACATTCAGGAGCGGGTGGTATCTTTTTGGAGAAGAAGTAAAAGAATTTGAACAAAACCTTTCGGAATATATTGGTTGCCAGCATGCTATTGGGGTGGCAAACGGACTGGATGCTTTACGGCTTATATTTAAAGCCTATAGAGAAATGGGAATCATGAAGCCGGGTGATGAAGTTATTGTACCTGCCAACACCTATATTGCATCAATTTTAGCAGTAACCGATAATAACTTAATCCCTGTATTGGTAGAGCCTGATACTGATACTTATAATATTGACATCCATAAAATAGAAGAGAAAATTACAGCCAAAACCAAAGCCATACTGATAGTCCATTTATATGGGCAGGCTATTTTTTCTGAGAAATTAAAACAACTGGCGAAAAAGCATAACCTGAAAATAATAGAAGACAATGCTCAGGCTATTGGTGCGGAATGGAACGGTATAAAAACAGGAAATTTAGGCGATGCCGCCGGTTTCAGTTTTTATCCCGGCAAAAACTTAGGAGCTTTAGGCGATGCAGGTGCAGTAACAGTTAACGATAATGAATTAGCTAAAACAATTCGGGTTATTGCCAATTACGGCTCAGAGCAAAAATATGTAAACAAATATCAGGGATTAAATTCCCGTATTGACGAAGTACAGGCGGCCATACTCAATGTTAAGCTACCTCATCTTGATAATGAAAATGCACGGCGCAGGGAAATTGCCAAGTATTATATAGAAAACATTACAAACCCCAATATTACATTACCAAAACCACCAAAAGATGAGCTGGCTCACGTTTGGCACGTATTTGTAATACGCTGTACGCAGAGAGAAAAATTACAACAGTTTTTAACGGATAACAATATTCAAACGCTTATCCACTACCCTATACCGCCACACAAGCAGGAAGCATACAAAGAGTGGAATAATTTATCATTCCCATTAACAGAGCAAATACATAACGAAGTGTTGAGTTTACCTATAAGCCCTGTTTTAACCGATGAGGAAACACAAAAAGTAGTAAAAGTTATCAATCAATTTAAATAAAAGATGAGTAACGAAGATATAAATAAAGAGGTTCACAACGCGTATGAAGCTATAAAAGCAGGTGGAATTATACTATACCCTACTGATACCGTTTGGGGTATTGGTTGTGATGCTACTAATGCCGAAGCTGTAAAAAAAATATACGAGCTAAAACAGCGTGAAGAAAGCAAGAGTATGATTGTACTCATGAACAGCGACCGCATGCTGTATAAAGTGTTTAAAGAAATACCGGAAGTAGCCTGGGATATAATGGAGCTAAACGACAAACCCACTACCCTCATACTGGACGAACCTAAAAACATAGCACCTAACCTGGTTGCTGATGATAACACTTTAGGCGTTCGGTTGGTAACAGAACCTTTTTGCTATAAACTTATGGAGCGAATGAAAGTACCGTTAGTTTCCACCTCTGCCAACGTTAGCGGTATGCCTACACCAAATTCTTTTAAAGAAATAGACCATCATATTTTGGACGGCGTAGACTATGTCGTAAATTTGCACCACGAAAAAATCGCTGCAAAACCATCTACTATTATAAAGATAGGCAATGATTTACAGGTTAAAATTATCCGCCCTTAATTGAATTAATGAGAGAGAAAACTTCATATAAAGAAGCCTTACGTAATAAAATATTTGATATTACTTCGCAAGCCGCTCAAAATAGTAACGTTGATTGCTATGTTATTGGCGGTTATGTAAGAGACTTTCTTTTAAAACGAAATTTTAAAAAAGATATTGATATTGTTGCTGTTGGCAGCGGTATAGCACTTGCTAAAGAGGTAGCAAACCTGCTACCAAACAAACCCAAAGTACAGGTTTTTAAAAACTATGGTACAGCTATGCTTCGTTATGAAAATGCACCCGATGATTTTATTGATGTAGAGTTTGTAGGCGCACGTAAGGAATCGTACCAATGGGAAAGCCGTAAACCACACGTTGAAACAGGAACACTGGAAGACGACCAAAACCGACGTGATTTTACTATTAACGCTTTAGCACTATCGCTTAATAAAGATAACTTCGGGGAGCTGGTTGACCCTTTTAATGGTGTGGAAGACCTTGAAAATAAAGTTATCCGCACACCGCTAGACCCGGATATTACCTATTCGGATGACCCTTTGCGAATGATGCGTGCTATACGCTTTGCGGCTCAATTGGGCTTTGATATAGAAGGCAAATCACTAAATGCTATTACCCGAAACAAAGAGCGTATTAGTATTATATCAGGAGAGCGTATAGTAGACGAGCTGAATAAAATATTAATGGCAGATGTCCCTTCTGTTGGGTTTAAACTATTATACGAAACAGGTTTACTGGATATTATACTCCCTGAACTTACCGCACTGCAAGGTGTAGAGGAAGTAGAAGGACAAACCCATAAGGATAATTTTTATCACACACTTGAGGTAGTAGATAACATAGCCCCAAATACTGATGATGTTTGGTTACGCTGGTCTGCACTACTGCACGATATTGGTAAAGCACCTACTAAAAAGTTCAGTAAAAAAATAGGTTGGACATTCCATGGGCATGAATTTGTAGGTGGCAAAATGGTTAAAAAACTTTTCCAAAGGCTACACATGCCGTTAAACCACAAAATGAAGTACGTAGCAAAAATGGTAATGCTAAGCTCCCGCCCTATTGTGTTGGCTCAGGATATTGTTACCGATTCAGCTGTACGACGACTGATTTTTGATGCAGGTGAAGATATTGATGATTTAATGACACTTTGCGAAGCTGATATTACTACTAAAAATCCTAACAGGTATAAAAAGTACCATAAAAACTTCCAGATAGTGCGCCAAAAAATTGTAGAGGTAGAAGAACGTGATCACGTGCGTAATTTTCAGCCACCAATTAGCGGAGAGGAAATTATGGAAACCTTTAACCTGAAACCATCAAGGGAAATAGGCACACTTAAAGAAGCTATAAAAGAGGCAATACTGGAAGGGGTTATACCTAATGAACGTGAAGCTGCCTATGCCTATATGATGGAAAGAGCTGAAAAAATGGGGTTGAAAAAATTAGACTAGAAAACAACAATAGCACACACAAATATGAAACAAAATAGAGCTGTCATAATCTGGTTACTTTCCGGTTGCCTGCTTGTATTTATCATGGTGGTAGTAGGTGGTATAACTAGATTGACAAATTCCGGTCTATCGATGACGGACTGGCATTTGGTTACCGATACCTTCCCCCCTATGAGTGAAGAGAAATGGAGTGAGGCTTTTGAAGAGTATAAAAAGTTCCCTGAATACCAAAAAATCAACATCCATAATGATTTTACTCTTGAGGACTATAAGTTCATATACTTTTGGGAATGGTTTCACCGCCTTATAGGCCGTGTAATTGGTATTGTATTCATCATACCTTTTATTTATTTCCTTATTCGTAAAAAACTGGATAAAGCTACTATTGGTAAGTGCCTCATCCTTTTAGGTATGGGAGCTTTACAGGGCTTTTTCGGATGGTTTATGGTAAAAAGCGGTTTGGTGGACCATCCTGATGTAAGCCACTTCAGGTTATCGTTACACCTTACCTTTGCTTTTGTAACCTTTGCTTATACCCTTTGGGTAGCTTTAGATTTAATTTACCCTGAACGCAAAAACCCTATTATACCTTTAAAGAAAATTGCACGTATTGCGCTAATACTATTATTACTGCAAATTATATACGGAGGTTTTGTTGCCGGGCTTAATGCGGGGCTTATACATAACCATTGGCCTTTAATGAGTGATGGGCAGTTTATGCACGACAGTATTTTTATAGAAAAAAGTTCATTACCGCTTGCCTTGGTTGAAGGACAAAGTGGGGTGCAGTTTGTACACCGTACTATGGCTTATGTTGTAGTAGGTATGATTTTATTTTTATACTTCAAAGGTAAAAAATTCGCTCTTGATGTACAGCAGAAAAACGGACTTAACGCACTTGTAGTAATTGTATTTATACAGTTTGCTCTAGGGGTATTTACTTTATTGTTAAGGGTTCCGCTATGGTTAGGGTTGGCACACCAGGTAGTAGCATTCTTTTTACTTACTGCAATGACATATACATTGCACAGAATCAGTAAATAAACTTTGTGATAACCTTAGCACTGTTTTGACAGTAATTTTGCATTTGGAGTGGTAATTTTATAATGTAATAAAAACTAAAAAACATTATACACCATGCCAAATCAAGAAGAATTTAAAGGAAACTGGAACGAGTTTAAAGGAAAACTTAAACAAGAATACGGAGAACTTACTGAGGATGATTTAACCTATGAAGAAGGTAAAGAAGATGAAATGTGGGGACGCCTACAAAAAAAATTAGGTAAAACAAAAAAAGAGATAATGTCTACTTTTGAATAATCTGTTTTTAGGTAAAACCACTTTTTAAGACTGTTTTATAAACCTGCATGCTATTCACTCTAAGAAATACATGGTTTATAAAACAGTTTTTTATTGCTAGTTGCCCAACCATTCCCTAAAGTCATTTACACGTTCCCTACTCACTATAACTTCATCAGTATAAGTAGGTAAAATAACTTTTAAACGGGAGTTTGTATATACAACTATATCCTGTATTGTTTCTATATTAACAATATACTTTCGGCTTACTCTGTAAAACTTATCGGGATCTAATTCTCCTTCCAGCTGCTCCAAAGTAGTATCTAAAAGGTAATCCCTACCCTCGGTTGTATGAATATAAGTCCCTTTATTTTCACTAAAAAAACATTCGGCATCATCAACATTCACCACTTTAAGGCGTTGACCCATTTTTATAGTAAATCGCTTTTTATAGCTTTTATCAATTGGGTTTACCAGCATACGCTTTATCTGTTCAAAATCCATTGACAGGTTCTGCGGTTGTGGTCTGTTCTCTTTATACTTATTAATAGCTACCGTTAAATCATCTTCATCTATAGGCTTTAATAAGTAATCTATACTATTTAATTTAAATGCGCGCAGTGCATATTCATCATAAGCTGTTGTAAAAATAATGGCACTGTTTATAGTAACCTCATCAAATATTTCAAACGAAAGCCCGTCAGAAAGCTGAATATCTAAAAATATTAAATCAGGATGCGGGTTGTTTTGGAACCAATTTATAGCTTCTTCAACAGAGTGTAAAAGCGTTTCCGCTTCTATATCCTGCTTTTTTAATTTACGTTGTAAAAGTCTTGCTGCCGGTTTCTCGTCTTCAATAATTATAACATTCATAGTTGGTAAGTTGGTTACGTTTATAATTTATAATGAAGTTTTATTACTCCCATTTACTTGATTTATCTTCCTCGTCCTGCATAAATTCTCTAAGTTTTTTATCTTCCCAGTTATTCCCTAAAAACAACGTAGAAGCAAAAACTCCAATAGCATGAAAAAGCACTGCAAAGCCCCAGAAAATTGGAGTCCCAAAAGTATTAATGGTTAAAAAATCATCTACTGAATCTTTGCTTACCCATTTTATTATTAAACTTACTGAATTGAATAACACATATACTAAAAGGTGAATATAAAAGCCTTTTATACTTCGAACTCTTTTTTTAGCTCTTTCATATCTGTAATCCTCAATAAAGGAGTTCTCTTTATTCATATTTTGTTTTTCTTTCATATTCTTTCTCCATTAATTCTTTTATTTTTCTTTCTTCCCAGCGCTTATTGTTTATTACAAAAGTAGCTAAAGCATGCATTAGGATACCTATACCCCAACCTACAACTGAATATACAAACCAGTAATAGTGCGGAGAAAACTCCAGATTTATATAAATAATTAATGGAGTAACTATACAATAACAAGCTAAATGAATGTAAAAAGCTTTTATTTCTTTTACTCTTTTTTCGGCTCTTTTATATGCTTCCTTACGGTCAAAATCATCTTCCATAACTATAATTATTTAGTTTTTTTTATTGTTGATTTGCTCTTTTTGTACTAATTCTTCAATTTTTCGCTGCTCCCAGCCTTTCCCCATAAATAGTGAGCTGCTGTACAGTTTAAAAAAATGAATAATAAGACCTATAGTCCAACCGAATGCAGTACCGTATGCTATGTATACAAATACATCATTTTCTTCTTTTATACCTACCCATAACAGTACTGCCAGAATAATAATTACTATTACATAGGCAGTAAGGTGCCTGTAGAAGTTTCTTAAAGTACGTACTTTATTTTTCACTCTATCGTACTGCATTGCTTTGCTTATTGGCTCTGCTGTAGTGTTGGGCGTGTTTTTATCTTCTTCTCCCAGTAGTTCTTTCAGCTTTTTTTCTTCCCAGCTTTTACCCATAAACGGCATATAGCCATATGCTTTTATACCGTATATTAAAAGCCCTGCTCCCCATGAAACCACAGAGTACCAAAACCACTGAAATTGCGGACTGTATTTAAGGTTTATATATATAAGTATGGCGTTTGTAACTATATATATAAGTAAGTTAAAGTAAAAACCTTTTATCGTTTTTATTCTTTCAACAGCCTTATTATATGCGTGTTTATTAAAATCTTTTTCCATTTTTTAATTCCACTTATTACTATTCTCTTTTTCTTTATCTAAAAACTGCTTGATTTTTCGTTCTTCCCAATCGTTCCCCAAAAACGGCATATATTTAAATACCGTGGCTCCGTGTATTAATACACCTATACCCCAACCCATTGCAGGATATATAAACCAAATACTATGGGGCGATGTAACAAGATTTAAAACCATTAACCCTGTCATTACTGTAATGTATGATGTTAAGTGACCGTAAAAGCCTTTTATTTCTTCTACTCTTTTTTGGGCTTTATAGTAACTGTTCTCTTTATCTGCATACGTTGGCTCTTCCATTATTGTAACTTGTTTAGTAAGTATGGGCAGCCTTACAGTAAAATATTTTTCTGTCTGCTGTATTGCTACCTGCTTATCTGTTAATATTGCATAACGGCTTATAATATTTTGCAAGCCTACCCCTTTCCTGTCTCTTAATACCTCTTTCTTCCTATAGTCGTTTTGTACTACTAAGTAACCACCTTCTTCAAATATTTTTATGTGCAGTGGTTTTTTATCGCTTACTACGTTATGTTTTATGGTATTTTCTAACAACAACTGTAACGATAGCGGAACTACTTTGGCTTCTGGGTTTATAACCTCCTCCGGCATTTCAAAGAAAATACTGTTTTCAAACCTCATTTTAAGCAGGCTCATATATGTCTTTGCAAATGCTAGTTCTTCTTCTATACTTACAAGCTCTTTATCGCGCTGTTCCAGTACATATCGGTATATTTTAGAAAGCGATGTTGTAAAGCGTTGGGCTCCATCGGTATCTTCTTCAATTAATGATGTTAATACATTAAGACTGTTAAACAAAAAGTGAGGGTCTATCTGGTTTTTTAATGACTCAAACTTTGCTGAGGCAGTACCCGCTATTATTTTTTGTTGTTTTACCCTATTCTCCTGATTTTTTTTATAAAAGTAAAACACATGCCCCAGTACACTCATAATAAGTGTTATAATTACCGGGATATAGTACATGGAGATACTCTCTTCCGATATAAACTCCTGCCAGCTTTCGCCTTCAATAATAATATCTTCAAAAACTCTAAGAAGAATTACTATAATTACTGAAATAATGAACGAAGCAAGAAAACCTACCGCTATTCGTACTACCGGTAATACACGTTTTTCTTTAAACAATATTTCTGTTCCTGCAAACACCATTGTATTTGCAGAATATAGCGATAATGTATAAAGCATTGTCATAAAGAACCCCGGTACAACATGCTTACTCCAGCTTACTTCTTCACCCGCTGCAACCTTCATTACTACAAGTACTATAAAAATTATAAAACCGAGTCCTATAGCTTTAAAAAGGTTTTTATATAATGCTTTAATCATTTGTTTTGTTTTTATTCTTCGTTACAAGTCGCTGCTATAGCTTTTGCTCTGTCAAGTCCCCATTTTGGATGAAAAGGCGATTCCGGTTCAAAATTTTCAAATAACACAAGGGATTTCTTTATCTGCTCACATATAGGAGCGGTATCCGTACCGAAATATTTCGCTCCTCCCAATTCAAACTCTGCTTTACAAAACACAACCCTTGGGTTGTTAGGAGCCAGTTTTAGTGCTTTTTCATAAATTTGGTTTACAATACCTGATAGTTTCATACCATTCGTCATAGGGTCATAGGCTATCCAAGCTGTGTGTATCATTGCCTGCATTACCAAAAGCTCTGCATTATCAGGCGACAGCATAGTGGCTTTGTCCTGTGCCTCTTGCGCTTTGTTTAATAACCCTGTTATTTTCTCTTTGTCTTTTGTTGTAAAAGCCTCGGTAGTATTAGCTAAAGCTATATAATAATACGGTAACCAGTTATCTTTTTCCGCAGCACCTATTCTTTCAAAAAGTGCTACAGCTTCTGTTGGTTTGTCTTCGCTCCATAAAGCAAAGGCTTTTTCCATTCCTGCTTCATATTTTGTTTGGGCGGTTATTATACCACAAACTAATATTGCTAATGCTGTAAATAATCGTATCATATCTCTGTAAATTTAAAAATTGTTTTTCTTTTTTTAACAGTACAAATATTGTAAGTATTAAGCACCTAATAAAAAGTGTATTACTGAACTGTTAGTTTTACATGACGAATTGTGTTTTTTAATTAGATTTGTTAGTAAGGAATAATAAAACCATATTATGCAACTAGTTAATATACTGGAAAACGACTTTGATTTTAAAGTGAACAACCTAAGCACTGTACATGGTGGCAGTATTAACTCTGCTTATTTGATAGATACTACTAAGGGTAATTATTTTTTAAAGGTAAACGATACTCACAAATATCCTCAACTTTTTGAAAAAGAAGCCAATGGTTTAAAAACGCTTCAGGAAACCTCAACATTTTATATCCCTAAAGTAATAGGTTACGGAAATAATGAAGAAAGCCAATATTTACTTTTAGAATGGATTGAAGAAGGCAAACCCGAAAAAAATACGTGGCAAAACTTTGGAGAAAAGCTGGCTTTTATGCATAAGCAATCTGAAAAATCTTTTGGTTTTGCAGAAGATAATTATTTAGGTACTTATATACAGCAAAATACACTAAACAAAAACTGGGGTGAGTTTTACGGACTGCACCGTATTATGCCCATGATAAAATTAATCTACCAACAGGGTAAAATTGACACCAATACTGTAAAAGCTGCCGAAAACTTCTGCAAAGAACTAAATAATATATTCCCTGTTGAACAGCCGGCACTATTACATGGTGACTTATGGAGTGGCAATTTCATAATTACCAAATCAGGGGATGCGGCTTTAATAGACCCTGCCATTTATTATGGACACCGGGAAATGGATATTGCTATGAGTAAGCTGTTTGGCGGATTTTCTCCTGAATTTTATGCAGCTTATAATAATACCTATGTTCTGGAAAAAGGATGGGAAAAACGTTTACCTTATGCACAGCTTTACCCCTTGCTTTTCCATGCCTGGGCTTTTGGCGGTAATTATGTTACCAGTTGTAAACAAATAGTTGACCAATTTGTAGTATAAAATTATAGGTTATCCAACTGATTGGTTTTCTTATCAGTGCTAATTGTCCAGAAGAAACCAACAAAAAAGAACCTGTCTGCCGGTTGTGTAATTGCCTGCCTCATATACTGCCCGTTAGCATTAGGGGTATTTGCATAGTTATAACCAAACACATTATCACTCCCCATAACATTAGATACCGAAAAGAATAGTATTTTTTGCTGACTTAATAACCATGCCCAACTAAGGCTAAGGTTATTATATGCTTTGGTTTGACTGTTCATAAATGTACTTTCATTCGGGTTATCATACGGTCTCCCTGAGTTGAACGAGTATGTTACCCCCAACTGTGATTTTAAATCATTTATCCAGTACTTTGTAACTATCGAAAAGTTATGCTTTGCAATGTATGATGGGGTTACCTGATATTCATAATTTTTATAATCACGTTCACTATCTATAAAAGAGTATGACACCCAATATTGCATATTCTTTATAGATTTTTCATCTCTCCAGAATAAATCTACGCCTTGGGCATACCCCTCTCCTAAATTGTTATAAGTACTGTTGTATTGTGGCGATTGCGTGTCGTATTTTATCAGGTCTTTATAATCTTTATAATAAGCCTCTGCCCTAAAAACTTTACCTTCGTTATTATACATGTAATTAGCTATGTAATGTGATGTTTTTTCGTAATCAGGTGTACTGTAATATTTAAGGTAATCTTGTTTAGGAGTTTGGTAAAAATCACCATACGCTAAAGAAAACTGTCCTTTTTTACCTGCTTTATAGGCTAAAGACACTCTTGGCTCAATGGTAGTATTATCTACTATCTCGGAATAAGAATTTCTCCACCCTGCTTTTAAAGCTAAATCTTTCGAAAAGAATATATCGGCTTCAGCATATACGGCACTTATAGAATTATTGTACTCACTGTTGAATGAAAAAATATTTGGGTCGTTATAATCCTCATTAAAGTCCGTTAAAAAATAATCACTACCAAAAGACAGTTTAAAACGGTTAGTAATTTTCTTTTTAAACTTTAATTTAATATGCGAACTGTGCTCTCTGTTTTTTACATCAACACCATTTATTCCTATATCATTATGGCTATACCCGTAACTAAACCCTGTATGAATAACCCATTGGTTAGGTAACATACCGTTGTATGATGCATTGGTATAAAAGTTATTATTATCAATACCGGTACGCACAGGTTCTTCAAAATTTACATCCTCCTGATTTATACTAAAATCAGCATAGTCAAAAGCTGCATAAACTTTTAATAATCCACTAGTAAATTTATAACGGTATACTGATTCCCCTGCTAAAGACTGATAGGGTTTATTCCATGTAATATTTTGAGGTATTAATTCCTGATAAGGCTCTAAGTTAATATACGACAGATTAAAACTTAATGAGCTATTATCCCACATTTTTGTATTACCCAAACCAAGCCCCAATGTCATTAAAGAAATATCAGTTTGGTTCTGTGTAGGTTCATCAATTGTTTTTAATAACAGTACGCTGGATAAAGCCTCACCATATTCTGCCGAATACCCACCAGTAGAAAAAGTCATTCCCTTAAACAAAAACGGAGAAAAACGTCCGCGTGTAGGTAAGTTGTTTGCCGTTGCACCATAAGGTTGCGCCACCCTTATACCATCAATAAAAGTTTGCGTTTCGTCAGCTTCTCCACCCCTAACGAAAAGCCTTCCACTTTCACCTACAGTATTTGTACCCGGTAAGGTTTGCAATGCTGACACTATATCTCCCATAGAGCCTGCTGTAGTTACAATATCAAGTGGTTTTAAAGCATTTACTTTTGCATTATCTCCAGCTTCAAACGTTCCGGCAGAAAGTACTACTGCATCAAGAGTGTTTACACTTTCTCGCATTTTAAATGTTTGCGCTTTATAACTTTCAACTACTATCGGCTGTCGTACATCTTCAAAAGAAATAAACGAAATTACCAATACCTGATTTCCTGTTTCGGCAGTTTCAAATGAGAAACTTCCATCTTCTCCTGAGGTTGCGCCGTCATAAGTACCATCAAGGTAAATATTGGCTGCCATAAGCGGGTTGCCTTTACCGTCAGTTATCTTTCCGCTGATTACATGTTGTGCATTAGCTGTAAAATATGTTAATACTAAAACTGTGAATGTAAATAGTGCTTTCATGCCTTTGGTTGGTTTGTTTTTACAAGGCAAAGATGCACAAGGATTACAGCGCGACATAAAAAACAATACTGAACTGTAATGTTTTAGGGATGGGTTGTGAATTATGAAAAAAGAATACTTTAATTTAAAAAATCATTTTTATTTTCGCAGTGCTTAAATATATACACTCCATAAAACTAATTATGAAAAAATTATTCCTGTTCCTATTTATCGCTATTCATTCTATTGCATTAGCACAAACAACTTATAATCAAGGATATTACATTGACAACAACAATAATAAAACAGAGTGCCTGATAAGAAGTGGAGCATGGCAAAATAACTCTGAACAGTTTAGATATAAATTTAATGAAAATAGTAGTGAAGAAATTAAGACTATTGAAGAGGTTAAAGAGTTCTATATAAGTAATGAAGCTAAGTTTAAACGCTTTACTGTAGCAATAGACAAGTCAAGTACATTAATGAATCAATTAAGTGAAAGTCCTAACCCGGAATGGGCTACTGAAACTATTTTCTTAAAAGTATTGGTAGAGGGAGATATTAACTTATATGAATATCAAGACAGTAATATTAAAAAGTACTTTTTTAGCACCGATACACACGAAAAAGCAGAGCAATTAATGTACAGGGAATATAAAGTGATTGATGGTATCCGTAAAAATAATCACTATCGACAGCAACTGTATAATTTAATGAAAGATAGAATTAACTCTAAAAGCAGATTTGAGTATATTTCATACAAAAAGAACTCCTTAACAAAGCTTTTTTTAGAATATAATGGTGATAAAGCTAAAAACTTATCTAAAAAGGAATTTAGCGGTAGTCTTAATGTGAAAATTACTGCAGGTTTAGTTCCTTCTTCACTTACGGTTAATAACAATGTTATAAGTTACGGAACTTTCGACTTTGGCAATAAAACATCTTTTAGAATAGGTACTGAGGTAGAATATATAATGCCTTTTAACAAGAATAAATGGGCTATTTTTCTAAATCCAAATTATTACTCATTTAATGGAGATGGCTCTAATAGCAGATCTGATTTCTCTGTTAAATATCATAATATTGAACTTCCTCTTGGTATACGATATTATTTCTACTTAAATACTGATACTAAATTTTATATAAATCCAATTGTAAATTACACCATTTCTCTAAGCTCTTCAAAACTGGAATATACAGCCATCAATAACCGTGAAACTATTTTAGAATTGCCTATAGGTAATGAAAGAACAACTACCTTTGCTTTTGGTACAGGTTTCGCATATAAAAACTTTAGTATAGAAGGTCGCTTTCATATAGTTAAAGATATATTAAAAAACTATAATTATTGGGACTCCGAACTAAAGACATTTGATATAATACTAGGGTATAAAATTTTCTAGTAATTATTCTAAAACAAAAAAGCCTTCCCCAGCAGGAAGGCTTTTTTGTTTTATACCTGTAAGCATTTTACATATTTCTTCTGTACTGTCCTCCTACTTCAAACAATGCCGAAGTAATTTGTCCTAATGAACATACCTTAGTAGCTTCCATTAAGTGTTCAAATATATTTTCGTTTTGTATAGCAGCTTCCTGTACATTACCTATTTGTTCTTCAACAGCTTTAGCATAAGTAGTATGCAGTTTTTCCAGTGTTTTAATCTGGAACTGCTTTTCTTCTTCCGTAGCACGTATAACCTCAGCAGGTACAACCGTTGGCGAACCTTTTGAGCTCAGGAAGGTATTTACCCCGATAATTGGGAACTCACCTGTATGTTTCAAGGTTTCGTAATATAAACTCTCTTCCTGTATTTTACTACGTTGATACATGGTTTCCATTGCACCAAGTACACCTCCACGCTCGGTAATACGGTCAAACTCTGTTAATACAGCCTCTTCAACAAGATCAGTTAACTCTTCTATAATAAATGAACCTTGTATTGGATTCTCATTCTTAGCAAGACCTAGCTCTTTATTAATAATCAACTGAATTGCCATAGCTCGGCGTACACTTTCTTCTGTAGGGGTAGTAATTGCCTCATCGTAAGCGTTAGTATGCAGTGAGTTACAATTATCATATATAGCATATAGTGCCTGTAACGTAGTACGGATATCATTAAAGTCAATTTCCTGTGCATGCAGCGAACGACCTGATGTTTGTATGTGATATTTTAACATCTGCGCCCTTACATTTGCACCGTATTTATTCTTTAATGCTTTAGCCCATATTTTACGTGCTACTCTACCAATTACAGCATATTCAGGGTCTATACCATTACTAAAGAAGAAAGAAAGGTTAGGACCAAAATCGTTAATATCCATACCTCTGCTCAGGTAGTATTCCACGTATGTGAAACCGTTAGCTAGTGTAAACGCAAGCTGTGTAATCGGGTTAGCTCCCGCCTCTGCAATATGGTATCCTGAAATAGAAACCGAATAGAAGTTTCTTACTTTATTCTGAATAAAATACTCCTGTACATCCCCCATTAATCGAAGGGCAAACTCCGTAGAGAAAATACATGTGTTCTGTGCCTGGTCTTCTTTTAATATATCGGCTTGTACTGTACCACGTACTTGGCTTAGTGTACGTACTTTTATTTCGTTATACACATCTTCAGGTAATACTAAATCACCTGTAACACCGAGCAGCATTAACCCTAAACCGTTGTTACCTTCCGGTAGTGGCCCATTATATCTTGGGCGTTCAGTCCCTTTTTCTTTGTATATTTTTTCAATCTTGGCTTCTACCTCTTTTTCCAGTCCGTGCTCTTTAATGTAAAGTTCACATTGCTGGTCTATAGCAGCATTCATAAAGAAGCCTAACAGCATTGGTGCAGGACCGTTTATCGTCATACTCACTGATGTCATAGGGTGGGCTAAATCAAAACCTGAGTATAGTTTTTTGGCATCATCCAAACAACAGATTGAAACCCCTGCATTACCAATTTTACCGTAAATATCCGGGCGGAAATCAGGGTCGTTACCGTAAAGGGTTACGCTGTCAAACGCTGTAGATAAACGTTTTGCAGGCATACCCAAACTCACATAGTGGAAACGACGGTTTGTACGTTCCGGTCCTCCTTCTCCTGCAAACATACGGGTTGGGTCTTCTCCTTCACGCTTAAACGGATATAATCCGGAAGCAAACGGGAATTCTCCGGGAACATTCTCCTGTAAACACCATCTTAAAATGTCTCCCCACGCTTCATACTTTGGTAAGGCTACCTTTGGTATTTGCGAGTGCGAAAGTGACTCGGTATGTGTTTTTATATTTATTTCTTTATCCCTTACTTTAAAAGTATAAACAGGGCTTTTGTATTTGTTTACTTTTTCATCCCAAGTAAGGATTATTTCCCAATTGTATGGGTCTAAATCCATTTTCACTCGGTCAAACTCTGCAACAAGTAGTTTTAAGAAATCATTATTCTCCCAATCATTATCCGCTTCAAGACCAAACTTAGTAAGTACAGGCATTTTTCCTGATACCGATTCTATTGTTTTGAATATACCGTAAAGTTTTTGCGCTACTTCCTGCTGTGTTTTAGCTGTTTCGTCATAGCCTCGGTTATTTTCTGCAATTTCACTTAGGTAACGCGTACGGTTTGGAGGAATTACAAATATTTTCTCGCTCATTTCACGAGTAATTTCAAAGGTAGATTCCAGTTCCGTCTCTGTTTTTTCTACCAATTTATCCATTATACGCTTATAAAGCGTATTCATACCGGGGTCGTTAAACTGCGATGCTATAGTACCAAAAACCGGTAAATCATCAGGATTGGCATCCCAAAGCTGGTGGTTACGTTGGTATTGTTTTTTTACATCACGTAACGCATCTAGCGAACCGCGTTTGTCAAATTTATTTATTGCTACAAGGTCGGCAAAATCAAGCATATCGATTTTCTCTAACTGTGTAGCTGCACCAAATTCAGGTGTCATTACATATAATGAAACATCAGAATGGTCTAATATCTCGGTATCACTTTGCCCAATACCCGATGTTTCAAGAATTATAAGGTCATATTTTGCAGCTTTAAGCACTTGTATGGCTTCTGCTACATATTTAGAAAGTGCCAGATTACTTTGCCTTGTAGCTAATGAACGCATATAAACCCTTGGGTTATTAATGGCATTCATACGGATACGGTCACCCAATAATGCACCGCCTGTTTTACGTTTAGAAGGGTCTACCGAAATAAGTCCTATTGTTTTTTCAGGGAAATCAATAAGGAAACGACGCACTAATTCATCAACTAACGATGATTTACCTGCCCCACCTGTACCGGTTATACCTAATACAGGTATTTTTGAATCTTCATTCTTTTTGTGGATAGTATCCAGTACATCCTTCGCTGTTTCAGGGAAATTCTCTGCTGCTGATATTACTCTTGCAATAGCTGTAGGCGTTTTATCTTCTAAATGATTAATTTCGTCATTAAGATTGTCCCCTATAGGGTAATCTGCCTGCTGTACAAGGTCGTTTATCATACCTTGCAGCCCAAGCTCACGGCCATCATCCGGCGAATAGATACGGGTAATACCATACTCATGAAGTTCTTTTATTTCTTCCGGTAGTATTACACCGCCACCACCACCAAATATTTTGATGTGGCTTGCTCCTTTTTCTTTAAGTAAGTCGTACATATACTTAAAGTATTCCGTATGCCCACCTTGATAAGAAGTCATGGCGATAGCATTTGCATCTTCCTGTATAGCAGTATTTACTACTTCTTCCACACTACGGTCATGCCCTAGGTGTATTACCTCAACACCTGTTGATTGTATAATACGACGCATGATGTTTATAGCTGCATCATGTCCGTCAAAAAGCGATGCTGCCGTTACAATTCTTACTTTATTTTTAGGAGTATATGGTTTAGCTTGTTCCATTATGAATAATATTCAATTTTAAGCCCGCAATTTACGCAATATCATAAAATTTCCCATAAAAAGGGGCTGCTATTTATTCTTTATTTGTTTAAATAGCCTGTTTATTAAATAAATTAAAATCAGAAGTAGTATTATAAACATTCCTAAATGCCGATATGCTATTACATAGTAACTGTCGTGAATGTTTATGGTAAAAAAAGTATCGGTAGCCAGGTAACCGTAAATTATAAGTACAGCACCTGCTATAAAAACAAATCGAGATATATATTTAAGCATTTTGTGTTTTGTTTATTCAAAGGCAAAATGTAGTGTATTTCCTTTATGAAGACAAACTAATCGGGTAAAAAATGAATTCGCTTTTTTATCATGGGTAGGATACCATTCCCTGCCTCTTTTTGAAATAATTAAAAGCCCTTCATCATCACCCATAACAGTAAATTTGTCTCCCCTTTCCTGCCTGTGAAAAAACGGCAAACCATACTTTTCGTGCAACCTGTCCGCAAGGTCAGGAACATTTTTGGTTACTACCCCAATTTCACTTACCGCTATATAACACTCATTAGTAAAAGGAGGTGCTTTATAGGTTTGGTTAGCATAACGAGTAATAAACTCCAGTATATTGCCATTATTATCAGAAAAGTAAAACGACTCTGCTTCCCAATTTGAAAAATCAGCTATGTCACTGTTTTCAGTAACAGGAATGGTTTTAGTATTTTCCTTTATGTATTCGTGTGAAGCTTTAAAAAGATTATTCGGTACATCAATAGCATAGTGGTAAACCGGAGTTATTGCTGTTTCAGTCTTTTTAAATATGAGCTTTGTAAAACCAATTTTATAAAAAAGATACGTTTTATCATCTTTATGATATGGGCTTAAACCTAATACACTCTCGTAAAATGCTTCCGTATCCGAAATATCATCTGTAAGAAGCTCCAATTCAACTATTTTCATGTAAATGAATTTTGTATCTACAAGCAAGTTACTCAATTCTTCTGTATCCCTTCTCCTTATTAACTAAAAATAGTGATAGTTTAACGCTAACCGATTATATTACAATTATATAAAACCTATGGAATGATTTTTGTAAAGTTTGCATACACACAAATTAAAAAAATGAAAAAACTAATTCTTTCCTTATTATGTACAGTATTAACACATTTAACTGTTAATGCACAGTTTAAAGATTTGCTTAATAAAGCAAAAGACAAAATAAATAATACAACCGGAACAGGTAGCTTAAGTAATGCCGAAATAGGCTCAGGACTAAAAGAAGCATTAAAAAAAGGGGTTAGCGAACAAGTAGAGAAACTTACCCAAACTAATGGCTTTTATAAAAATGAACTGGTAAAAATTGTATTACCCGAAGAACTGCAAAAAGTAGATGCTACACTTCGCAAAATGGGAATGAGTGATTTGGCAGATAAAGGAATACTAGTTTTAAACCGTGCAGCAGAAGATGCCGTTAAAGAAGCTACCCCTATTTTTGTAGATGCTATTACGAATATGAGCTTTACTGATGCCAAAAATATTTTAATGGGCGATGATAACTCTGCTACAACCTATTTAAAAAATACCACTACACAACCTTTATATAATAAATTTAGCCCTGTAGTAGCTAACTCTTTAGATGAAGTAGGCGCTAACGAAATATGGGCAACTATAATAAACAAATATAACAGCCTGCCGTTAGTAAAAAATGTAAACCCGGACCTTACCGATTATGTAACAGGTAAAGCGCTGGAAGGTGTTTTTACCATGATTGCTATTGAAGAAAAAGATATTAGAGCAAATTTATCATCTCGAACTTCCGATTTATTGAAAAAAGTGTTTGCTTTACAGGATTAAATAAAAACACTTATAAATGAAACGATTTTTTGTTTTTCTACTGGCTACAAGTTTATTTACACTATCCGGTTGTGCTGAACTGGAACAAATTGCTTCTCAGCTGCCAAATGCAGGCGGGGCAATAACCAATGCTGATATAGCTGCCGGACTTAAAGAGGCTCTTGACAAAGGTATAGACCAACAGGTTAGTAAGCTTACACAAACTGATGGATTTTATAAAAACGAACTGGTTAAAATACTACTACCTGAAGAATTACAAAAAGTTGACAGCGCATTGCGGAAAATAGGTTTAGGAAATCTTGCAGATGAAGGTTTAAAAATGATGAACCGTGCCGCAGAAGATGCTGTTAAAGAAGCTACACCCATTTTTGTAGATGCTGTAAAAAACATGACATTTAACGATGCTAAAAACATCCTGTTAGGTAGCGATAATGCTGCAACTAACTATTTGCAAAACACTACTTCAACACAACTGTATACAAAGTTTAACCCTGTTATAAAATCCTCTTTTGATAAAGTGGGTGCTGATAAAATATGGAATACCATTATTACTAAATACAACACACTTCCGTTAGTAGAGGATGTAAATCCTGACCTTACGGATTATGTAACTAATAAAGCCTTAGAAGGTGTGTTTACTATGATTGCTAAAGAAGAGATAGAAATACGCCACAATATAAACGAAAGAACATCTACCCTGCTTAAAAAAGTGTTTGCTTTACAGGATAATAAATAAATCTGTCAAAATAACACATACATAACACAGCCTTAACCTGTAAATGAGAACTAATGCTTTAATTTGCAGTGAGATAAAATAAAATGGTTTTCTCACATTTGGTTAGGGTTAGTTAGAAAAATGCCGATACGTACGTATCGGCATTTTTGTTTATAATAGTTTGATAGTGAATTAATCCAGCCGTTGCTGTAATTGTTTAAAGTAGTTAAAAGCCTTTGCCATTCGCGTTCCGTACCACGAAAACATTTCGCCATCTACATATACTGTTTTGGCGTGATGGGTAAAGCGCCCTATCTCAAAAGCATCCTCTTCTTTAAAAGGATAAGGCTCTGATGACAGTAAAACCAAATCAGGATCGCCCTGAATTCTCATTTTTTGTATAATCACTTCAGGGTAACGTCCTCTTTCTTCGTAGATATTAATAAAGTTATTCAGCTTCAGCATTTCGTTTATAAAAGTATCTCCCCCTGCTGCCATATAAGGGTTCTTCCAAATAAAATAGGCTACTTTTTGCGGCTCTCTGTTTTTCATAAAGTTTTGAAAATCAGAAAGGGCATAGTTTATTTTATCAACCCATTGTCTGGCTTGTGTGCGAGCAGAGAATATTTTTCCAAACTCTTCTATCATATCCAAACTATCCTGAACGGTAACTATATCACTAACCCAAACAGGAGCTATTTCCTGCATAGCAGCAACTATCTCTTCTGTATTCTCTTCTTTGTTAGCAATTATAATATCCGGCTGTAAAAGTTTTATCTTCTCTACATGTACTTTTTTAGTACCGCCAATAACTTTTTTAGTCGATTTTAAGTGATAAGGATGTACACAAAACTTGGTAATCCCTACTATACTATCTTCTAAACCTAAATCAAATAGTAGCTCCGTTTGCGAAGGCACTAACGATACAATACGCTTTGGCACTCCGTTTAGTGTTATGGTATTCCCTATCTGGTCAGTATATGTTTTCATTCATATAAGTTGCGAGTTGCAAGTTACGGGTTGGCTTCCCCGCCCGTAACACGAAACAATTAAACATGTAAAAGCTTTGCCATTTGCTGTTGTAACTTCTGTGCTGCTGCCCTTGCTGCTGGTGCAAAATCTTCTCCTTGTGATGCATATATTATCCCTCGTGATGAGTTTACAAGTAAGCCTACTTTGTCATTCATTCCGTACTTACAAACATCCTGTAAGCTGCCACCTTGTGCGCCTACTCCCGGTACCAGTAAAAAGCTATGAGGGGTAATTTCTCTTATCTCTTTAAAAAATTCTGCTTTGGTAGCCCCCACTACATACATTAGGTTTTCGCTACTCTCCCAAGTTTGAGAGGTTTTTATTACCTTTTTATACAACTCTTCATTACCAACCTGCTGTGTTTGGAAATCAAAAGCGCCCTCATTAGAAGTTAAAGCAAGCAGAATAGTGAACTTATTTTTTACAGCAAGAAATGGCGAAACACTGTCTTTACCCATATATGGCGCTACAGTAACCGAATCAAAACTCATGTCCTGCAAAAATGCTTTTGCATACATAGCCGAAGTATTCCCAATATCGCCACGTTTAGCATCAGCAATAGTAAATACTTCAGGATGTTTTTGGTTTAAATAATTAATAGTTTTCTCTAACGAATGCCACCCTTTAAGCCCGTGTGCTTCATAAAAAGCTGTATTGGGTTTATAGGAAACAGCTAAATCATGAGTGGCATCTATAATAGCTTTGTTGAATTCAAATATGGGGTCTTCTGTTTGTAGTAAGTGTTCCGGAATACGATTCATATCGGTATCCAGCCCTATGCACAAGAAAGATTGTTTTTGTTGTATTTGTTCGTATAATTGTTGTGTTGTCATGTTGTAAAGTTGTCGTGTAGCTATTTTGCAAAAATAAGCAATATAGTGTATTTAATATACCTTAATTAATGGTAATAAAAAATCCCGCCGATTGGCGGGATTTTTTATTGTTTTAGAAAACTTCGCTTTCTTTTAGCTTCTCTGTATTATTAACAAGCTGCAGCTCATCAATTATTTTTTGTATGTTTCCGTTTATAATACCATCAAGGTCGTATAGTGTTAAGCCAATTCTGTGGTCTGTAACACGCCCTTGTGGATAGTTATACGTACGTATTTTAGCCGAACGGTCACCACTACTTACCTGGGAGCTACGTTTTTGCGCATCTTCTTCCTGTTTCTTGGCAAGTTCCATTTCGTAAAGTCGGGAACGTAATACCTGTAAGGCTTTATCTTTATTTTTATGCTGTGATTTCTGATCTTGACATTGCGCTACCAAACCTGTAGGAACGTGTGTTAAACGTACTGCCGATTTTGTAGTGTTTACCGACTGCCCACCAGGTCCTGATGAACAGAAAAGGTCAATACGTACATCATTCATATCAATTTGTACATCAAACTCTTCAGCTTCTGGTAATACCATAACTGTAGCGGCTGATGTGTGTACACGCCCCTGCGTTTCCGTTTGCGGTACACGTTGTACACGGTGTACACCTGCTTCAAACTTAAGTGTGCCGTATACATCTTCGCCGGATACTTCAAATACAACTTCTTTAAACCCTCCTGATGTACCTTCGTTCATATCTACAACAGAAGTTCGCCATCCTTTGCTTTCGCAGTATTTAGTGTACATTCTGTAAAGGTCTCCTGCAAATATACTTGCTTCATCTCCACCGGTACCCGCACGAATTTCTACCATTACGTTTTTGGCATCTTCCGGGTCTTTTGGTATCAGCATGAATTTAATTTCTTCTTCAAGTTTTGGCAATCTTTCTTTTGCTTCCTCAAGCTGCATTTTTGCCATTTCTGTCATTTCAGCATCACTACCGTCAGCAATAATTTCGTTTGCTTCCTCTATATTTCCGTTAAGCTGTATATATTCATCACGCTTTTCTACCAGCGCTTTCAGGTCTTTATATTCCTTATTCAACTGCACATAACGTTTTTGGTCAGCTATAACATCCGGCTGGATGATAAGATCTGACACCTCATCAAAACGCTGTTTTACATATTGTAACCTGTCTAACATATTATTTTCTCCTATTTTTTAGCCGTGCAAAAGTACGTAAAAATTTGATACTAAAACAGTAATCAACAACCGTTCCTTTTTAATTGCAATTGTTGCAATAGCCCGTAATCCAGCCTGTGGCATTTTTCTTTTTGTAACCTTCGGGTAGCTCAACATTTACTTGTTCCGGCAAACATTCCACTTTTTGGCAAGTAAGACAACGGAAATGAAAATGGTCGTGTGTATGTTCTTCCGGTTCGCAATCCATGCATAGCGCAAAATAGTACTTTCCTTCATCCGAAAGAATACGGTGGATAATACCGTCTTCACAAAAGCTGTTTAATATTCGGTATATGGTTACTCTATCCATCTTACCTTTTACTTTCTCTTCTATCATTTCCTGACTCATTGCTGATTCAGAAGACTTTAGCAGCTTTATTACTTCTTTTTTTGCAGGAGTTGATCGTTTCTTCATAATTCTTTTAATGCAACTATATTGCAATAATATTAATTTTAATTAACTTTGACAACAAATACCTTATTAACAAATAGATTTTTAGAGTCATGAAAAGTAAGCATTTTGAAGTAATTATCATAGGCGGTAGTTATGCCGGACTTTCAGCAGGTATGGCATTAGGCCGTGCATCAAGAGAAACACTAATTATTGATAGCGGAAAACCTTGTAACAGATACACTCCGCACTCTCATAATTTCTTAACTCAAGATGGTGAAACACCACAAAAAATAGCACAAACAGGTAAAGATCAGGTATTAAAATACCCAAGCATAACTTTCCAACAGGGAAAAGTAACCGATGTGGTTAGAAATGAAAATGGCTTTACTGTAATAACCGAAAGTGAAGACTCATTTACAGCTAAAAAAGTAATTTTTGCTTTGGGTATAAAAGATATATTGCCTGAAATTGAGAACATAACAGAATGTTGGGGTAAAACAATAATACATTGCCCGTACTGCCATGGTTATGAATTTAAGGGAGAAAAAACGGCTATTATAGCCAATGGAGAAGCAGCATACCATTATGCTTCTTTATTAAAACAGTGGACTAATGATTTAACTATATTTAGCAATGGTAAAGGCAATTTTACAGATGAACAACTATTAAAACTTAAAAAGCATACTATTCCTGTTGTTGAAAAACGTATAAAGCAGGTAGAACATGTAAATGGTGCATTACAAAAAATAATACTTGAAGATGGAGACATTCATAAATATAATGTTGCCTATGCCCGACCAATGGCAGAGCAACATAATGACATTCCTAAAAAACTCGGTCTACTGGATGAAAATGGCTATATAGCGGTTAACGAAATGCAAAAAACAAATATTGAAGGTATATATGCAGCCGGCGATTGCACTACACCTTTACGAACCGTTAGCACAGCAATTGCATCGGGAACAAAGGCAGGAGCAATGTTAAATGGTGACCTGTGTCAAGAAATATTTTAAATTATAACAGTTATTTATATGTATAAATAAGATGTTTTTATTATTTTGGGAATCACACCTAAAAAAATCAATAAAAACATGAAAACAAAAACTATTTTCTTGACTAGCTTAACCTGTTTAGCTCTTTTTATGTCTTGTAAAGAAGGCGAGGAAAAGAAAGAAGAAACGGAAAAATTACTTTCGGAAGAAAAAACTACTGAGAAATATGACCAGATAAAAGAGTTTGACTGGCTTGTAGGACATTGGGAAGGTCACTCGTCAGAAAATGAAACTACTGAGGTATGGGAAAAACAAAATGATTCTACTTTTACAGGCTATTCTTTTATTTTAAGCCCTAATAAAGACACTATAATGTCTGAAGAAATGATACTTGATCAAAGAGGAGATTCTTTACACTTGGTAATAAATGCCCGTAATCAAAATAACGATAAGCCTGTGGCATTTACTCTTACCGGTTTTGCTGCAAATAAATATATTTTTGAAAATCCTGACCATGATTTTCCTACCCGAATTATTTATAATAAAATTGCGGAGGATTCTTTATTGGCAGAAATATCAGGACAAAATGAAGGACGAACTACTATTATTGAATTCCCAATGGTAAAGAAAAAGGAATAAACAAAGCTATGCAAATAACTGATAGTGTTGATTACACAAATGAAGATTTTACAATAGGTGATTTACCTAAAGCGGAGTATGATAATTGTAATTTTACAGGTTGTGATTTTTCCGAATGTAACCTTTCGGAATTTGTTTTTACAGAATGCTCTTTTACTGATTGTAACTTTAGCATGGTAACCGCTAACAAAACAGCTTTTAGAGATGTTTTATTTTTTCAATGCAAATTATTAGGAATAGACTTTAGTAAGTGTGATACCTTTTTACTGGGCTTTACCTTTAATGACTGTACTTTAGATTTAGCTTCTTTTTACGAATTAACATTAAAAAGTATACAATTTATAAACTGTAGCCTTCGTGAAGTAGACTTTACTGAAGCTACATTAACTAATTCCCTATTTAAGGAATGCAATTTAGCACAGGCTGTATTTAGTTATACTAATATTGAAAAAGCTGATTTTCGTACCGCTATTAATTATTCTATAAACCCTGAAATAAATCGTATTAAAAAAGCAAAATTCTCATTACCAGCAGTAACAGGATTATTGGATAAATATGATATTGTTATAAAATAAAAAACTCCGCCGGTGGCGGAGTTTTTTATTTTATGTATTACAAGTTTATTTCTTTGGTATATTTTTTAATATCTCCAGTACAAACTTCCAGTACTTTTGCGCTGATGAAATACTTGCTCTTTCATCAGGGCTGTGTGCGCCTTTAATTGTTGGTCCGAAAGAAATCATATCCATATCAGGGTAATGAGTACCTAATAAACCACATTCTAAACCGGCATGGCAAGCCACTACATTTGGTTTCTCTCCATTTTGTTTTTCGTAAATATCAGTAAGTACATCCAGTATAGGTGAATCTACATTTGGAGTCCAGCCCGGGTATGCACCTGATAGGGTAACCTCACAACCTATAAGCTCAAATGCTGAACGTAAAGAGTTAGCTAAATCAAACTTAGAAGTTTCAACAGAAGAGCGTGTAAGGCAACCCACGTGTATTTTACCATCCTTTACGGTAACCTTTGCAATATTGTTAGATGTTTCCACTAAGTCATCCATATCAGCACTCATACGGTACACACCATTATGAGCTGTGTATAAAGCACGTACAAAACCTTCCTGAACGCCAAGCTCCATTACTTTGCTTGGCAATTCTGATTTTTCTACTACTATATCAAGGTTAGGCTCTAGTGTTTTAAACTCTGTTTTTATATCGTTTATCAGTTGCTGAATATCAAACTGGAATGCTTCATCAAAAATTTCTGAAATTATAACTTTTGCAAAGCTCTCTCTTGGTATAGCATTACGTAAGCTACCGCCATTAATTTCGGCTATTTGTAAACCAAAGTTTTCAAAACCATCAAAGAAAAGACGGTTCATTATTTTGTTGGCATTACCTAAGCCTTTATTAATATCCATACCGGAGTGACCTCCGTTTAGCCCTTTTACAGTAATGGTATATCCTACAGCGTTTTCCGGTACGTCTTCTTCGTTATACTCGCGTGTAGCGGTAATATCAACACCGCCTGCACAACCTATATCAATTTCGTCATCCTCTTCGGTATCAAGGTTTAAAAGTATTTCACCATCCAGTAAACCACCTTCAAGCCCCATAGCACCTGTCATTCCTGTTTCTTCATCTATAGTAAATAATGCTTCAAGAGCAGGGTGCGGTATATCAGTACTTTCCAGTATTGCCATTATAGTTGCTACACCAAGCCCATTATCAGCTCCTAGTGTAGTACCTTTAGCACGAACCCAGTCACCATCTACATACATCTCAATACCCTGAGTGTCAAAATCAAATTCAGTATCTGCATTTTTTTGGTGCACCATATCAAGGTGACTTTGCATTACTATTTTTTTCCTGTCCTCCATTCCGGAAGTTGCAGGTTTTTTAATAATAACATTACCTACCTTATCTATTACTACTTCTAATCCTAACTTTTCTCCAAAGTCTTTCATAAAAGCAATTACCTTTTCCTCTTTTTTAGAAGGTCTTGGTACTGCATTAAGGTCTGCAAATTGGTTCCATAGTGCTTTTGGCTCCAGGTTTCTTATTGCTTCGTTCATGTACGTTCGTAGTTTATTGTTTATTATTATTTTCTGTTTGTTTGCTAATTATATCGGGTATATCCTTGCTCTTCACCTCTCCTACCCACTCGTTTTCCGGCTGTATACATAGTACAGGGGCGCATTTGCAATTATCGCTACACCCCATTCGGGCTACAAAAATTTCCTTTTTTAAACCTGCTTCTTTTATAGCTGATTTAAAGGCTTTTCGCAGTTCTTTACTATAGCGACCGCATTTTTTACCCTCGCATATAAAAATAACCTTTTCTGCTCCTTCAATCTTCTTCATCGGGTACTTCTCTATTATACTGATACAAAAATACTACTTATATTTACAATCACTATCTATTTACCCAATGAAGAAAAAGATTATACTGTGTCTGTTTTTAATCCTCCAGATTATTATCATAAACCTGCTTTCATTATTTCCTGATTTTGTAGAGCACTATTACAGTAACGGCATTTATCCTTACATATCCAAAACATTACGAATTATTTTTGGGATTTTTGGTTTCTCTATAGGCGATATAATTTATGGTATAGTAATTATATTCATTATTCGCTGGCTATGGAGGCGCCGTAAAACATGGCGAAAAGAGTGGAAATTTAACCTGCTTACCATAGGTAGCTTTTTCTCTGTTTTTTATTTTCTTTTTTATTTTTTGTGGGCAGTAAATTACCATCGCGTTCCGCTACACGAAAAAATGGGTATAGAGAAAAAATATACGCATGATGAACTTATTGATTTCACCAAAAGACTAATTGACAAAACAAATAACCTTCACTTGCAAATTACAAGTAATGATAGTGCTAAAGTAGTAAACCCGTACAGTGTAGAAGAAATTTACAACCTTGCACCAAATGGTTATGCTAAACTCTCTAAAAAATATCCTGATTTTACTTTTAAAAATGAAAGTTTAAAATCATCATTAATAAGCACCCCTCTATCCTATATGGGGTTTGGTGGCTATCTTAACCCTTTTACTAATGAGGCTCAGGTGAACTGTAATTTACCTTTATATAACCTGCCTACTACTGCCTGCCACGAAATGTCACATCAGTTGGGCTATGCTTCCGAAAGCGAGGCTAATTTTATCGGTTTTATGACTTCTATATATAATGATGACATTTATTTTCAGTACTCCGGTTATTCTTTCGCTTTAAAATACTGCATACGTAATATAGAGCGATTTGATGAGCAGGAAGCAAAAGATTTACTACCATTAATAAACAAAGGTATACTACTTAACTATGAAGACAGTGAGCAGTTTCATGATAAGTATGAATCGTTTATAGAAGATATATTCAAATACTTTTACGATAACTACCTTAAAATCAACCATCAAAAAGATGGCTTAAAAACCTACAGTAAGTTTGTAGGGCTTTTAGTTAACTACTATAAAGAAAAAGATTTATAGGCTTGTGTAACATTTTGCAACTTTTGCACACTTATACAGTATGAATTCAGAATTGGAACAATCTTTTGTGCAACAAATTGAGGAAAACCAAAACCTCATTCATAAAATCTGTAGGCTATATACTAATAGCGAAGACGCGCATAAGGACCTTTTCCAGGAAATCACCATACAGTTATGGAAAGCTTACCCAAAATTCAGGGGTGATTCTAAATTCACTACCTGGGCATATCGTGTTGGGCTTAATACTGCTATTACGTTATACAGAAAAAAGAGCAGAACTGTAAAAACAACTGAATTTGACAATCAATTACACAAAATAAATCAGGAAGAATATAATTATGAGGAAGAAGAACATATTAAGCTATTATATCAGGCAGTACATCAGCTAAATGATATTGATAAAGCACTTGTTTTTATGTATCTGGAAGATAAGGACTATGGAGAAATAGCTGAAACTCTTGGTATTACCGAAGTAAATGCAAGGGTTAAAATGAACAGAATAAAAGGAAAATTGAAAAAAATATTAAATCCATAACAAACTATGGACGATTTAGATAAATTAAAAAACAGCTGGAAGAAAAGTACGGATAACTATCCTAAATTTTCTGCAAAAGAAATTTATGCAATGTTGCATAAACGTTCTTCATCTATAGTAAAATGGATACTGGTTATCAGTATTACAGAGTTTACTTTATGGTTAGTAATTTCTTTTTTATTAAGCGACAGCTCACAAATGAAAAGGATAAATAGTTTACACCTTAATTATATTACTACTCCGTTAGAGATAATTAACTATTTAATTATTCTGTACTTTATGTTTATTTTTTATACAAACTACAGAAGAATAAAGGTTACCGATAATGCCAAAAGGTTAATGCAAAGTATACTTAAAACCCGAAAAGCTGTAACCACCTATATTATAACGGTTATTGTATACAACTTTATTTCGATGATGTTACTTTTTGTGTTGTTCTTTATGTATGACCCTAATATTATAGGTGCAGAGCAAAAGTTTGAAGCGAATGGAAATTTAGGTTGGTTTTACGTTTTATATATATTACTTGCACTATTAGCTACAGGCGTAATACTGTTACTTTTCTGGCTATTTTATAAACTTATATACGGACTACTTTTAAAGAGATTAAACCGTAACTACAATGAACTAAAAAAACTGGATTTTTAACCCCATCTCATCTATATAACTAAAAAAAATGAAAAAAATATTTCTGGCTCTTGCAGCACTACTATCTTTAGTAAGTAACGCTCAGGAAGAAAAAAGCTTACTTTGGAAAATATCAGGTAACGGATTAACCCAACCTTCTTACCTTTTAGGAACTATACACATAACCTGCGATGCTACTTTAGACGAGAAAGTACTAAAGGCACTGGATGAGACTAATCAGCTATATCTTGAAATTGACATGGATGACCCTGAACTGCAAGTAAAAACTATGCAGGGTATGATGATGAAAGATGGTAAAAAAATAAGCACTATGGTAAGTGCTGAGCAGTACGAAGCTTTAAATATGCTTTTCCTTGAAAATATAGGTATGTCCTTAAAAATGCTGGACAATTTTAAACCTTCGTTTGTAGAGATGATGTTACTCCCTTCAATGTTAGATTGCCCAATGCAGTCTATAGAAAACGAACTGCTAAAAGTAACTAAAGAACAAAATGAAGATGTATATGGCTTAGAAACAATAGAGTCTCAAATGGAAATATTTGATGCTATACCTTATGAAGAGCAGGCTGAAAACTTAGCCAAATTAGCTGAGAAAGGTATTGAATCAAGTAAAGAGATGTACAAACGTATGATAGCCATATACGAAAGCAAAGACCTTAAAGCTATTGCCGAGTTTATGAAAGAGGAAGATAACTCAATGTACGAAGAGCATAGTGATGTTTTACTGGATAACAGAAATAAAAGCTGGATAGCAGATATTGAAAAAGCAGTAAAGGATAACCCTACCTTTTTTGGTGTAGGAGCAGCACACTTACCCGGAGAAAACGGTGTAATTAATTTATTGCGAAAACAAGGGTACAAGGTAGAAGCAGTACAATAAATACCTGCAATAAAAATATATAACTATTTTTACATCATCCATTCCTAATCCGCTAAAGATATAATTATGAGGTTACTTATTTCATCGCTTTTATTTATAAGTTCATTTAGCTTATTTGCACAAAACGAAACAGCTAATGATACTATAAAAGAAATGAAAACCGAATTAGAAGAAGTTATAATCGGTAAAAAGAAAAAAGCTGTAGAACGAAAAGCCGACAGGACAATATTCGATTTTTCAGAACAATCTCATTTAAATTCAGGCTCTTTACTGGAAGGACTTAAAAAACTTCCCGGCTTAATCATTTCCGAAGTAGCAGGAATGATGTACCAAGGAAAGCAACTGGAAGTATATATGGATGGTCGTCCCTTAAATATCTACTCAAACGAACTTTCTGCTTATTTAGAGGGAATGCCTGCAAACGCTATTGAAAAGGTTGAAGTTATTACCCACCCAGGTGCTGAGTTCCCTGCAACATCCGGCGGAGCTATTATTAATATAGTATCATCCCGAAAAGCGAAAAAATATTTAAGCTTAACTTACGCTAATGGGTATAGTTTTACAAACTATGACAAGGCGCGACACAGGTTTAATAATAGTGTTACAATTAGTGCTGCCAATAAATTATTCAGTTGGCAGGTACAAGGAGGGCAAAGTTATACCGAAAGCTACAGGCAAAATAAGTTTTATGACAGCAGTAATAATACAACACTATCTGCAACCCAAGCCGACAGGTATAACCGCTTTTACTACTTAAAAACAGGTTTAAAGTTTGACTTTAAGAAGGATAGGTTATTAGTAAATTATGATATTAATACTAATAACAACAGTTCTTACATTGACGCTAATGGTTTAGGGTTCGCATCAAACGATAGGAGTAAGTCTAAATACTTTTATCATGATGTTGTATTAACATATCAAAAACGATTTGAAGACCCTTTTACAAAACTGGACTTTCAGTTAAACTTTAATGATAATACCAGTAACTTAGATTTAAACTCAACAAATAACCCAACCCCTGTTTTAGATAATAACAGTAACCAAAACTTCTATCAGTTTAAATCTGATTTTTCTAAAGAGTTAATATTCCTTGATAAAACAAAAATAAGTGCAGGTGTATTAGGTAACTTATTAGATTTTGAGACAAAAAGTTTTGGGCTGAGAAACTTAGACTATACCAGAACTTCATTAGCAGCCTATACTGAAGCACATGCAACTTATAAAGATTTTGAGTTTATTATAGGTGGACGATTGGAGTCTTATGATATAGACGGTAATACAGATACTGATGAGCTAAGCCCTTTTAAACAGACCCGTTTCTTTCCTAATGGTGTGGTCCAATATAATATAATGCCTCAAATGCATATAAATGCCAGCTATAATAAAAAAATAAGACTACCAAATACATCTTCGTTAAATCCTAATAATACATCATACCAAAATCCTAATGTAACTGCTTTTGGTAATCCTTACTTAGAGCCTACTATTTATAATAATTATGAAATTGAATTTAATGCCTTTGAGTACTTCTTTATAGGCTACTCTGTTACTGATGCTGATAATCAAATAATAGATCGTGTAATAAACACACCGGAAGGAGCAGCAGCCAATATTACTGAAAACTTCTCCAATATAACTATACGTAACTTCAACTTTGGTATTCCTATACCTTATATGCTTTTTACAAAGGGACTAAATGAAACTTTAAAATTCAATTTCAACCCTGATGAGGTTAACTTTTTATATGTGTATGTTGGTAATCAAATGCATAATATACCGGGTGTTGAAAGCAAAAGCATATGGAATTATAACCTTATGTCTCAAATTATTTTACCTGCAAATGTAAAATTTACAGCGACCTATAATAGCAGTAACACGGGAGGAAATCACTACTTCTACAAATCGGAAAGACCAATTAATGAACATTTAGACCTAACTTTTTCAAGAAAGTTTTTATCTAATAACTTATCTGTTTCTTTATATATAAATGATGTATTTAACACCAACAAACAAGAATTCAGCCTTATAGACACTGATTTTGTGTATAATAGCGGTTATGATTCCAGAAGAATTGGTTTTTCTTTAAGCTACAAAATACCTTCTAAAAACAAGCTAGCGAAAGAGGAATCAAATATTTTAAATGATACTAACCAAAAGCAAGATGAAGGCTTAATTGGTAACTAAAATAAAAAAGCGGGATTAAATTTAATCCCGCTTTTGTTTATTTATACTATTCTCTAAAATTAATTTTTAACCACTTTAGATGATATTACTTCTCCTGATGTAGTTTCTACAGTAAGAATATAAACTCCCTGAGTAACAGAACTTATATTTAATGTATAAGCTTTAGAATCTATTTCAGGAATATACTCCATAATCATTTTACCATCTATTGCATATAAACTCAGCTTAGCAATCTCCATATCTGTCGCCGGGGTTATATATAACTCATTCTGTACAGGGTTAGGGTAAACCTTAAACTCTTGCACTCCATTTACTACATTTGAGTTCGGATTTGAAGGTTTTTTAACATCTTTATCTTGACTGCCTGTAGCTGCTTGGCGATAAACATATTCATCCGTACAACCTTCAATATAAAAATGATCTGTAGAACCATATAGCGCCTCAAACCCATCGTGTAGTAAAACCTCTTCACCTGCATGATATATAGCTCCGGTTGCATCACTCTGTATTGTATTATATGCATTAATACAAGTTACTGCCTGCATCAAGTCTACCTGATTTGTTCCCACATCTGTATTTAAAGTTGGACAATTAGGGCAACAACCATCACATATATCATCTATATATACAGTAGTATAATAGTCCCCATTTCCTCCATCAATTACTATAAGCTCAAGCGTTATTTCATCTCCTTCTTCAAACTCTGGTGTTGATGTATCAAACTCCATACATTGCCAACCTGTATATAATGATTTGGAAGATGTAATACTAAATAAAGTATTACTATTTTCTACTATAATACATTCCTGATAAATTAAGCTAGAAGCATTATATAATCTTGCAATAAACCGAGACTCCTTATTAGTATTACTACTACTATGATCTGTTACAATAGAGTAATAAAAATTTACTTTCTCACTATCTAGTGTAAAAATTTTACTCATAGAGGTCAATCCCTTATCAGCATTATTATCATTAAGTTTAATAGCATAATTACCTGTATTTACTCTTTTAATATTTACTCCATCAGCATACAAAGTAGGGTCATAAATTCCTGATGATAAATTGCTATTATCTACAAGTGTTACAGGGACTGTAAAATCATTTAAAGAAATAGTTGCTGTATATGCAGTACCTATCGTTTCAGTACAATAAACTTCATCTATAGGTCCTTTTGTAGTAAATTTATAATTAGTTGTGTTTCCTGATTCAAAACCACCATTATCACATACATATACATTTTGCCCCATTGAGACTCCTGCTAAAAGCAAAAAGCCCACTTGAAAGATTGTATTTATATATTTTTTCATATTATTCTTTATTTAGTAATTGTTGGACTTGCTCTTTTAGAAGCTTCATTTCCTTTTCCTGCTCTATAAGGTGTAATGTAAGTTCTTCTATTTTTTCCTGTTGCAATTTTATTATTTCACTTACAGCTAAGCCTTCTTTTTGCACTTCCTCTGCAGATGGCATATTAGGTAAATGACCGTTATTTTTTATATAAGCTTCTACTTCACTAAGCGGTTGTAGCTTGTAATCTTCTGCAAATACATAGTCTGCCCAAGTAGCATAAGTTCTTATTCTTACTTCTTCTGCTAATATTCCACCACGT
>NZ_BMJE01000008.1 GCF_014642915.1 Flavobacterium suaedae | reverse complement strand
GGTTCCGCTTTCGGCGTATACGTAGATGGTTTGTGTGGTGGTGATTACATCGCCTTCATTTAGCATGGTTCCTGTTCCGCCGGATTCTGTGTAGTAGTTGCCGTCTGCTGTTAGTGCGGGTAGGGTGTAGCCTGTGTCGCTACAGGCGTAGCTGTCTTCTGGGGCGGCTACTTGTGGGGTTGGGGTTAGGGTTAGGTTGAAACTGGTGGTGCCGTAGCAGTCTTCGTCGGTGTTGTTGGTTAGTCTTGCGTAGATGGTGGTGGTGCCTAGTCCTACGGTGTAGGTCTCAGGGGTTGTAATCGCATCTTGGTTGTCTTCGGCTTGTATTAAACTCTCGTGGTAGGTGACTGTAAACAAGTTAGGGTTTTGACCTAGTAAGATGTCACCGTCAAAAGATGTTAAATCAAACTCCTGGCTTCCATTATTATCTGTATCACATACCTGAGTATTCTCCGGTGCTGTTGGAGATGGTGCAGGACTTACAAATATTTCTAATGGAATATACGTAACACACGTTTCATCCAGAGCTCCATCTTGTATTACTCTAAAATATAGTGTTTGCGCAGGGTCCTCTGTTATAGTATATGGATAATCAAGAGGGGCTGTATTATTTTCAGCATCTGCCAGTGTAGGATGTATTGTCATTAATAGATTAACATCAGGAGAAGCATCAGTTATTTGATTTTCCTGATTGGTAATGTCAATTATAACTTCATTATCATCATCCGGTAATTCGCATATTGATATCGGATCAAGAACTACTTCGGCAGGTTTAAGTGTTACAATAATATCAAAAGTCCATATAGCATAGCTATCATCATCTTCATTATTTTGTACTCTTACATATATTGTTTTGGTATTATCAACATAATTTAAAGGGTCTGTCTCAAAGTTTTGCGGATCGCCAATAACTTCACTTCCATCCTCTGCTCCTGTTTCTGTTTCGTGGTATGTAATTGTATAATTAGCAGGGTCTAATAATGTACTAAGCATATTATCCCCGTTTTGGGCTGTAAGGTCTATAACCTCCGGAACATTATGAGGAGCTTCTTTACATAGTGTTATATCTTCCGGTGGCGTTAATACATAAAGATTAAACGGTTTAATTGTATAACAATCGTTTGCAAATCCTGATATGGCTGCATATATAGTTTCTCCATCCGTGCCTTCATATTCATAATCAGGGAATAAAGGTATTGCTTCTCCTGTATCTATTCCTTCATCTGTATCATAATAGTAAACTTCATAATAAGCAGGTGAAGGTAAAAGAGGTGCTGTTGTTATAGCGGTGTTATAAGTAAGATCAAAAGTTAATGGTGCTGTTCCATCGTCAAAAACAAGTATATCCGCAGGCTCATCTGCTTCAAAATCAGGACGAACTTCAATCTCTATTGTATCTGTAAGCTGACAATCAGGGTCAGATACAAAAGAGGCTAAAACGGTATAACTTCCAGACTCTGTAACTGTTATTGTTGATGAATCAATTGGGTTTCCGTCACCGTCTACTATAACTTGTCCATCTTTCTCCCATTCATATATAAAGTCTGCATCTCCCGCATCTACAGAAAGTTCATATTCCTCATTAGGACAAAGTGCTAAACCATTTGCAATTGTTAAATCTCCCGGTAGTTGTGGCTGACCTATATCAAAACTTCCTGCCTCAAGGAATACAGCAGAGTCAAATGCTGTATCGTTATAATCCCCTATTGCAAGTTTTATTTTATAACTATGTCCGGGCACTACAGGTGATGATGCTGTCATTACCACTGTTTGCCCCATCATGTTTATCGCTGAATTTGCAGGATCATCAGGGTTATATTGTCCAAAGTATTCTACGTTTACAGAACCACAACCACCATTATAAGCTGCATCTCTAATATTTGTTACTGAAACAGGAATATTTGTTCCCGGAATCACGGCTAAATTAGCATTTACTACACTACCGTCTGTAAGGTCTGTTAGTAAAAAAGCAAACACATCACTAAAATTACACTGGAAAACACCATATTCATTTGATGCAAATAAGAAGTCAAAACTCATAGTATCGGTTAATGGTACGAAATCAAACTGTAAATAACTTACATCATTTATAGTTCCTCCATTTCCATTATCCTGACTTACTTGTAACAAATCTGCATCTCCGGCTCCTGAAGCTACTGAACTATTTGTAATAGGTGGGTTATTATATTGTCCTTCACAAAGTTCAGCGTTACCGTTACGAATAACTATTCCATCTTTTATAGGGAAGTTTGAGTTGTTTCGCTGAAAATATGCTATACCAAAATCTCCGTTAATATTACCTGCTTGCCATATTATGTTTGAAACGTTTACACATTCTGCCTCAATTAGTACATCTTCAACTAATTCAGGAATTGTATAAGCATATTTATCTACTGTTACAAAATCAGCAGCAGGTAAATCTGTATCAGTACAACCTGGGCAATCCGGTTCAGGATCAGGAGTTTCACTTTGTACTGAAACTTGATTTTGTAGTGGTCCTACACTATTATGATAATCTTCCGGCACAAATATAGTAACTGTATATTGCGCAGACTCCCCTGCCGGTAATACAGGTATAACAGTATTCATTACACCACTACCGCCAACGCCATCGCCTTCCCAGGTCATTAATTGAATTTGATATGGTTTCGGGTCATAAAGTACTACGTTATACGCATCACTAGGCCCCGGGTTTGTTACTGTTATAGTGTATTGAACTTGTGTATTTGACACATATTCATCCTGAAAGTTTGTTTTGAAAGTAACTATGTTTGCCTGAGGATCGGGTGTTGCAGTTAAAGTACACTCCGCACATCCCGGATTAGGATCCGGAGTATCTGAAGTTACTGTTACTTCATTTGTTATATCTGCTGCCTGGTCATAATCACTTGGTATCGGAATCGTTAGGTAATAAGTAACCGAATCATCTGCTTCAAGTAGTGTAATCAAATCAGTAAGGTTACCCGTTCCATTTGAACCGTTACTACCATACCAACTTGCACTTGCAGCATCCAGCCCTGCAGGAATAATATCTTCTACTGATACGTTCTCAGCTGCTCCCGGACCTTGATTAGTTATTGTTATAGTATATACAGCATTTGTTCCTGCTGTATATGTAGTACCTGAATTTAATGTGTGAGATATAACTAAGTCTGCTTCTGTAGCATTCCCATCTGTATCTGTACATTCATCACAAGCTGGCTCAGGGTCTGTAGTGTCAGTTGTTACTGTAGTTTCACTTGTTAAAAGTCCTGTATAGCCCACAGGTATATCTATAGCAATAGTATAGATTACTGTTTCGCCTACTGCTAAAGTAGCTATAGTATCATCAAGTGCAACGTCTGTTCCTGAAGAACCGTTATCGCCTGTCCATGAAAAAGAGGTAATACCAGCAGGTATTGCATTTTGTACTACTACATTTTGTGCATCAAACGGGCCGTTGTTGGTAACTGTAACAGTATAGGTTGATGTTGTTCCCGGCGTGTATACCTCTTGTCCGTTTGTATTTACTACAACAATATCAGCCTGAGCTTCAGGATAATCAGTATCTGTACATGCTTCACAACTTGGGTCTGAATCCTGAGTATCACTTGTAACCGAAGTTTCACTTGTTAAAAGCCCTGTGTAACCGGCAGGAATATCTATAGTAATAGTATAGGTTACTGTTTCGCCTACTGCTAAAGTGGTTATAGTATCATCAAGTGCAACGTCTGTTCCTGAAGAACCGTTATCGCCTGTCCATGAAAAAGAGGTGATACCCGCAGGTATTGCATTTTGCACCACTACATTTTGTGCTGCTATAAGACCATTATTAGTAACGGTTACTGTATATACTGATGTTGTTCCCAGCGTGTATATTTCTTGTCCGTTTGTATTTACTACAACAATATCAGCAGTATCTAATGGGTAATTTGTATCGCTACACTCCCCGCAATCAGGGTTAATATCTTCAGTATCACTTTGTGTTTCAGCAGAAAAAACAAATTCTCCTGTAAAAGTTGCCGGTACATCAGCAGTTAACGTATATGTAATTGTTTCATCAACAGCAAGAGAACCTATTGCATCACTTAAATCACTTATAGTTCCTGAAGAACCATTATCTCCTGTCCATGTTGCCGTAGTTACCTCAACAGGAAGAACAAAGTTTACAACTACATTTTCCGCTTGTTCCGGTCCGTTATTAGTTACAGTTACTGTATAAACTGATGCTGTTCCCGGAGTGTAAACATTTACACCATCGGTACTTTCAACAACAATATCAGCCTGTACGGGCTGATCTATATCTGTACATGGATTACATGCAGGTGTGGGGTCTGTAAAATCTCCCGTTATATACAACTCTCCTGTTACAGGGCCTGAGTAAGAGTCAGGTATATCTATAGTAAATGTATACTCTATTGTTTCTCCAACTCCTATTTCAGTAATAACATCATTAAGGTCTTGATTTGTACCTGATGCTCCGTTACCACTCCAGGAAGAAGCTGTAATACCGGCAGGCAGAGGACTGTTTACTGTTACGTTTTGTGCAGCTTCAGGACCATTATTAAATATTGATATTGTATATACTGACTGAGAACCAAGTGTATAATAATCCTGATTGTTTGTATATTCTACCTGTAAATCTGACTGTAAGTCGTAGTTAACTTCAAATTCAGGAAGTTCTGCTACGTAGTCATTAGGTATTTTAATATTTATGGTATAAGTAACTGTTTGATTAACCCCTAAAACAGGAATGGTATTATTAAGATCTACATTAGTTCCTGAAGAACTATTAGTACCCTCCCACCAAAATTTGGTAATTCCCGGTGGAATTGTAATCCCTGAAGGAATAGGATAATAAACAGTAACGTTTTGTGCAGGGTTTGGTCCATTGTTTGTAACTAAAACCGAAAAGGAAAGGGTTTCTCCTGCTATGTATTCATTATCAGGATTAGTACTGAAAACAACGATATCGGACTGTGCATAAAGCCCAACCGTACTCAAAACTAACAACAGAGTGAGTAATAGTTTTTTCATGTATAGCGATTTTTGAAAGTAGTTTTATTAATTAAATATAAAAATTTTCTAAATTAAATGTTAGATAGCAACAAAGAGCCAAATATAAATAATCGACAACACTTTAGTTATTATTTTTTAAAAAATAACAAAATCTATCACTTTTTTTACATTAAAAGACAGATTTATACTATATAACAACCGAATATTTAAATACCCTACTTACCCAATACGTTTTTTTTATTTTAATTTTGTTTAAAATTTTTTAAGACATGGAAAAAATAAACATAAAATCCACACAAAATCCTGCTATTGTAAAGTTTGAGTTTTCGAACTTTATAGCTAAGAGTGGTAATTATGAATATAAGAATATTGATGAGGCTACTAATTCACCATTAGCAAAGCAGCTTTTTTATCTTCCGTTTGTAAAATCAGTATACATATCAGGTAACTTTATAGCTATAGAAAAATACTCTATTGTAGAGTGGGCTGATGTACAGGAAGATGTTGCACAACAAATAGAAGAGTTTGTAAATAATGGCGGTATTATAGTTACCGAAGATACTTCTGAAAAGAAAAAAATACCTGTTACTATATATGTAGAAACTACACCAAACCCATCGGTAATGAAGTTTGTGTATAACAGGCTGTTTACTAAAATTCCTGCTGAGTTTAAAAATATAGATGAAACAGGAGCGTCTCCGCTGGCAAGAGAGCTTTTTAAATTACCTTTTGTTAAGGAAATTTTTATTGATGAAAACTACGTGTCTGTAACCAAATATGATGTTACGGAATGGGATGAAGTTACCGGAGAAGTACGCTCGTTTATAAAAACATTTATAGAAAATGGCGGTACTGTTATAGATGAGTCATTAATACAGCAATCATCTCAGGCAGAGAAACACCAAGATGCTTATTTTGATGCGCTTGATGTAACCTCACAGCGTATTGTAAATATTCTTGAAGAATATGTAAAACCGGCTGTTGCAGGTGATGGTGGTAACATTGCTTTTGAGGGGTATGATGAAAAAGAAAAACGTGTTACTGTAACCCTGCAAGGTGCTTGTAGCGGTTGCCCTTCCAGTACCTTTACTTTAAAGAGCGGTATAGAGAACATGTTGAAAGATATGCTTAACGATAACGCTATTACTGTTGAAGCACTTAACGGATAAGCACATTTTTAAGTTTAGAAACAGTTAGACATAAAAAAATCCCGCAGTAGCGGGATTTTTACTTTTATGTAAACTTAAACTTATATGTTTTTCAAGTTTATTATTTCCTGCTCAGTTAAAAAACGGAAATTACCTCTTGGCAAGTTCTTTTTTGTTAACCCTGCAAAAACAACACGGTCTACCTTTACAACATCATAACCAAAACTTTCAAAAATAGAACGCACTACTTTTACGTTAGGTGTTCTTAGTTTTATACCTATTTCAGTTTTTGGTTCGTTTTCTACATAACTTACCTCATCAACAAATAATCTGTGTTCGCCAAGATGAACAACTCCGCCATTCAGCTTTTCTAAATCCTCAAACTTTAAGCTTTTACCAAGTGTAACCTGGTATATTTTAAATGACTTTTGGTTGGGTTGCGAAAACTTGCGCTCTAGGTCACTGTCATTAGTTAATAATAATAAACCTGTAGTATTTTTATCCATACGCCCTATAGGTCTAAGCTTTGCATTTGTAGCACTGCGTACCAACTCTACTATATTGCGCATACCCGCTTCCCCATCGCCTGATGTAGCAAAGTTCTTCGGCTTATTTATTAAAATGTATTCTTTCTTTTCAGGAGTAATGTTTACACCGTCAAACTCAACCTTATCGCTAAGTTTAACTTTATACCCCATCTCGGTAACTACCTCACCATTTACTTTTACATTACCTGACTGAATATAAATATCCGCATCTCTACGGGAACACATTCCGGAGTTACCTATATATTTATTCAATCTTATTTCATCAGAGTTAGTTTTTGGCTTAGCACCTCCTGCTTTTGGTTTGCTATAGGGCTTACCCTCCCCTTTTGGGGTTTTATAATTACTATTGTAAGTGCTTCCTGCCTTACCTTTATTATAACCTGATTGCTTTTCGTTTCTTTTATTACCCGGGGTTCCTTTTCCCTGTGTATTTCTTCTTCCGTTATTACTCATCTGCACAAAACTTTTTTGCAAAGATATAATTAAATAACTGATAAAAGTCTGCGTCCGTGTACTAATACTGAAGGTTCTATAAGTACTATACTAAACACACCCGCAACTATTAAAAACTTTAAAATATTATGCAGTTCTAAATATTGTTTTTTGCTCTTTGCTTTCCACAATCTGGTAAGGAAGTATATAATTACTATCATACCCGCATAAAAGTAAATATCCATGTAACCCACATCATATTCTGCCACCAGCAAATACACCGGTATAATAGTAAAGAATATTAAAAGGGTAATGATTTGTTTTGATGTTTTTTCACCAAACATAACAGGTATGGTTCTGTAATTATTTACAAAATCTCCTTTTACATTTTCCAGGTCTTTTATTAGCTCACGGGTTAAAATTAATAAGTAAAGAAAAGTAGCATGTGCAAAAATTACCTCGTAAAAATTTTTAAAGTACATTAATATTCCGAAAAAAGGTAACACTGCCAAAAATGCAGCGGTAAGGTTGCCAATTACAGGGTACTTTTTCAGTTTGTGAGAATAAAACCATATCAGGAATATATAACCTGAAAAGAAAATAAACGCCCGCCATGAAACCAACAACGCAAGGAATGCAACCACAAAGTTTAAAGTAAAGTATACATATAACTTTGTTTTTTGACTCACCAGCCTGTCCAACATCGACTTTTTAGGGCGATTGATTAAATCTTTCTGTGCATCGTAAAAATTATTAATAATATATCCTGAGGCTATTGTTAACGATGAGGCTAAAACAATAAGAAATAAATTGAAGTCTAAAATAACATCAAGTGCACGACGTTCCCTGTCTAAAATAAATACAGCCGAAATATATTGCGCCATTGCAATAACCAAGATATTATAGCCCCGCACTACTGAGAAAAGGCTCACTACTTTCATCAAAAGTAATTTGGTTTTTCTTGATGCCATAAAGCTATATTTTCGGGTTACTTGTGTTATGGTTATTTAATAGTGTAAATATATAAAACTATACCGCTTAAAATTCTCACATTTAACACACTCTTTCTTGTTTAATAATAAACGAACAGTAAACACTTTTCAGTATAATTTATTTTAGTATTGTGGCAAAACATTAATAATTTGATAACAGCAAAAAGCATTTATAGTAATATTAATAGCCGTTTTTTGTTATCAAACAGTTAGTTATGAAAATCTTCAGCCTAAAAATATTCAATTTCTTCCGATTGAGAGAATGGCTTTTCCTTAGGGCAATGCAATCATTCTTCCATCATTAATAACTGTCGCACTGTATAGCTCTGCGCAGTATGAAATATAACAAACCCTCCGATTTACATCAATCACATTTTGGAGACGATTTTAAATGGGGTGTTGCTACGGCAGCATTTCAAACCGAAGGTGCTTGTAATGCACATGGTAAAGGTGCTTCTATATGGGATACTTTTACCGCGAAAAAAGGCAGAGTAAAAAGCAACCATAGTGCTGAAATAGCTTGCGATTTTTATAACTCCTACAAAAAAGACATTGATTTACTTAAAGAATTAAACATACCTAACTTTCGCTTTTCTATAAGCTGGACACGTATACTACCAAACGGAACAGGAGAGGTTAATCAAAAAGGCATAGACTACTATAATAATGTTATAGATCATCTGCTTGAAAATAATATAGAACCTTGGGTTACGCTATACCATTGGGATTTACCTCAAGCACTTGAAGACAAAGGAGGATGGACTAATAGAGAGGTTATACACTGGTTTAGTGAATTTACGGCAATATGTGCTAAACAATTTGGTGACCGTGTAAAAAACTGGATGGTAATGAATGAGCCTTCAGTATTTACAGGTGCGGGCTATTTTTTAGGCATACATGCCCCGGGTAAAAAAGGTCTCAGCAATTTTTTAAAAGCGGTGCACCATGCAACTTTAGCTACAGCAACGGGAGGGCGAATATTGAGAGAGCATTTGCCCAATGCCAATATAGGTACTACTCTATCGTGTACTAATATAGAGCCTGCTTCTGCAAAAAAGAAAGATATAGCCGCTGCAAAACGTATAGACACACTTTTAAACAGGGCTTTTGTAGAGCCTTTACTGGGTTTAGGCTACCCCATGAAAAGCCTTAAAGTATTACGGAAGTTAAAAAAATATATGCTGCCCGAAGATGAAAAGGCAACGCAGTTTGATTTCGACTTTATAGGGATACAATGTTATACACGCGAAGTAATAAAATCATCATTTTTTACACCCTATATAGGAGCAAAACTTGTAAGTGCAGAAAAGCGTGGTTTACCTACTACCGAAATGGGTTGGGAGATACACCCGCCATCCCTTTACCATATGCTAAAAAAGTTTAATGCTTATCCGCAAATAAAAAAGATAATTGTAACCGAAAACGGTGCTGCTTTTCCTGACAAAGTAATTAACGGAACAGTAAATGACACTAAACGTACTAAATACATACAGGAGCATATTGCTCAAGTAATGAAAGCGCATAAAAAAGGACTAAAAATAGATGGTTACTTTATATGGACTTTTACCGATAACTTTGAATGGGCAGAAGGTTACCATGCCCGCTTTGGGTTAGTACATATAGATTTCGATACACAAAAGCGTACCGTAAAAAACTCAGGGTATTGGTACCGTGATTTTTTAAGTGATAAAAATAAAAGCTAATTAAAACTGATACACTACTTCCAGTTTATGTCCGTCAAGGGCTTTTTTGGCTTTTTCAAGGTCTTCGGTAAAACCAAGTATATAACCGCCGCCACCGGAACCACATAGTTTTAAATAGTAGTCATTAGTTTCAATTCCTTTTTGCCATAGCTCATGAAATTGCTCCGGTATCATCGGCTTAAAGTTGTTTAATACTACTTTAGACAGCTTTTTGGTATTAGAGAAAAGCGACTTAAAGTCACCATGTAAAAAGTTCTCCACACAAGCATCAGTATACTTAACAAATTGTTTTTTAAGCATATCTCTAAAGCCTTGTTCTTTCAGGTTTTCCATAAATATAGAAACCATTGGTGCAGTTTCGCCTACTATCCCCGAATCTAATAAAAACACAGCTCCTTTACCATCTGTTATCTGGCTGGGTATACCTGCTGCTTCAATATTATCTTTAGAGTTTATAAGTATAGGAATACTTAAATAGCTATTCAGTGGATCAAGCCCTGAGCTTTTACCATGGAAAAAGGCTTCCATTTGCCCAAATATTTCTTTAAGCTGTATTAATTTCTCTCTGGTTAAATTTTCAAGAACCGTTATTTTATTGTGGGCATAGCGGTCGTATATTGCTGCTACAAGCGCACCGCTACTACCTACTCCATACCCCTGCGGAATGGTAGAATCAAAATACATCCCTTCCTCAACGTGTTGCTTTAAAGCATCAATATCAAACGTAACTAAGTCAGGTTGGTTTTGCTGTAACTCTTCAAGATATGCTGCAAAACGCTTTAAACTTTCGTTTGATTTAACTGCCTGCTCGGTTGTATTTTCATCTCTCTTTAAAGCCCCGTTATAAAAGTTATAGGGAATAGATAACCCTTTGGAATCTTTAATAATTCCATACTCTCCGAAGAGTAATATTTTAGAGTAAAACAAAGGTCCTTTCATCGAGGTAATTTTTATTAAAGGTAATCAAAAAACAATAAACCTTAAAATTTAATATTTTTCGGCACCATTACCAATACTGTCACAAATGTACTGACTGTTTTGGCATAATGCAACTAATTCATTCTTAATAAATTCCAAAACTTTTTCTTTTACACTCTCAGGATATAATACATGCACATTAGCTCCTGCATCAAGTGTAAAGCAAACAGGTGCTTTTGTTTCCTGCCTAAACGCCAATATTCTGTTAATAATTTCCAGTGTGTTAGGCTTCATTAATATAAAATATGGCGATGAAGTCATCATCATAGCATGCAGGGTTAAAGCTTCACTTTCTGTTATTGCAATAAACTTTTCAATATTACCGCTTTCTAATGCTGATTTTATAGCCGAAAGATTGTCATGTGCCTGAGTGAAACGCTGCTCAGCAAACGGATGACCATGCATAAGACCATGCCCTACCGTACTGGAAACTTGTTTCTCGCCTTTATCAACCAACAGAATAGTGTCTTGATAGTTTTTAAAGTTATCATGTATTACATACGGAAATGCTATACCATACAGATTTGAACTTTCCAAGAAATCGTTATGCGCTCCCCACTCTACTACATTACCTTTTACACTTCTGCATGCACTGCCACTACCTAACCTTGCCAGGAAAGATGCTTTTTTATAGAAATAATCATCAGTCATATCGGGGTTAAGTAATTGCTCCAAACTCATTAAGTTCATAGCTAATGCTGCCATACCCGAAGCAGATGAAGCTATACCGGAACTATGCGGAAAAGTGTTTTGGGTATCTATAGTAAAGTGATAGTTTTTTAAAAAAGGCAGATAAGCCCCTACTCTCTCAAAAAACTTTTCAATTTTAGGACGAAAACTTTCCTTTGGTTGCCCTTCAAACAATAAATCAAAAGAAAAACCTGAATTATTATCTCTTTTTTCAAAAGATAGTTCTGTAATAGTTTTACAATTATTCAAAGTAAAACTTACAGAAGGGTTAGCCGGTATTTGATTGTCTTTTTTACCCCAATATTTTACTAAGGCAATATTACTGGGAGCACTCCACTTAAAATTTGCTTTATCAGCACTATGGGTATACCCTGAAGGGATAAAATCCTTTTCGGAAAGCATATCTTAAAAATTTATGCAAAGATAGCTTTTTGCTGTAACTTGTTTAGTATTTTTGATAAAAACAGCAGTATATGCAAAAAGCTTGGAGAATAGTAGTAATGGTACTGATATGCCTTGGTGTAGGTTATATTAGCAGTAAAGTAACACAAGAAAGCGTAACCACTTGGTACACTACTATACAAAAACCGTTTTTTAATCCGCCAAACTGGGTGTTTGCTCCTGTTTGGACAGCGCTTTACATTGCTATGGGAGTAGCCGCAGGGTTAGTATGGAACAAAATAAATGCACACCCTAAATTGGCTAAAAAAGGGCTCTTATTATTTATAGTTCAACTTGGGTTGAACTCATTATGGTCCTACCTGTTTTTCGGAATGCAAAACCCATTATTGGCATTAATAGAGATTGTTATTTTATGGATAAGTATTTACTTAACGCTTACAACCTTTATAAAAGTTAATAAAGTAGCCGGTTACTTGTTTGTGCCTTATCTGCTTTGGGTATCGTTTGCTATGATACTCAACATATCAATATGGTGGTTAAACAGATAAATAAATTATTCTTTATGGCTTATTTTTCGTATTGTTAATGCAAGTCGTTTACAATCTAAATAAGCCCAGTATAAAAATAGCAGTAAAAACTTTTTCATAGCAAGTTTAATTGTTTAGTATTATGTAGATGCAATACTTTAAAAACAGTTGTGTTAAAGTTTTTATTGCCTTGAATTTTTAACATTATAACAGTTTACTTTTTAAATACTTTACCCCACCAACAAAAAAAGTCCCTTTATCAGGGACTTTAATAAGCTATAAATGCTATTATTAATTCTTTAATATTACATACCAGTCCCATTCGGCAGGGTTCCCTACACCCACACTTGGTGTATATAAAAACAGGTTAATTTTTGAATCCGGGTTGCTATCACGGTATTCTTGTACTATTTGAAGATTATCAATAGCACCCCATATTGCAGAATAGTCTATCGATTCAGGGTAGTAATTATATTCACTATATTCTATAATTTGAAAATTATCTTCCATAGGAAACGCAACTGTTTCATCAACAGATAGAAAATCATCTGCTGTATTAAGTGTTTCAGGGTAGGTCATTTCTCCTAATCCCATCCAAACTATATCACCTGCAAAAATAGTTTCATTAACTTCTTCGTATTTTAATGTAATATCTCCAAAGTCGCCCGGCTCATTATAAATGGTACTGATAGTAAAACTATTTGCTTCAGGAAAAGTAAGTTCTTTTCCTCCTTCAAAAACATTTGTTTCTAAATCTACTTTAAGCATTACTACTTTATTAGCAGTAGGTGTTTCCTGTACAGGGTTTGAATCGTCTGACGAGCATGATGCTAAAAGGGCTACCAGCCCAAGTGATAAGATAAAATTTTTCATAATACAATTTTTTAATTAAGTGTTTTATAATGAGATACACTATTAGTAAAAAAGTTGCGTATTATGCATTATTTTTTTCTGTAATAGATTGTGCTGCAATGAATCCGCATGTCCATGCATTTTGAAAATTAAAGCCACCTGTAATGGCATCTATATCTAAAATTTCACCTGCAAAGTATAGGTTTTCTACGAGTTTGCTTTCCATTGTTTTAAAGTTAACCTCTTTTAACTCTACACCACCGGCAGTAACAAACTCTTCTTTAAAAGTACTTTTACCATTTACCTGAAATTCTCCTTTCGTAAGCTGACTTGCTAATGCTTGCAGTTGCTTGCCTGAAATATCTGCCCAGCGTAAATCATCTGTTATATTTGCTGCTGTAACAAGGCTCTCCCAAAGTCGGTTAGGTAAATCAAACGGTGATTTTTTCCCTGCTAATTTCTTAGCCTGTTCCTGCTTTATATCTTTTAACTGTTCTAAGCAGTCCTCATAATCAACATCATTCAACCAGTTAACTTGTAAAACAAATTGATAGTTTTTTTCAGCGAGTTCTCTTGCTCCCCATGCTGAAAGGCGCAATATTCCGGGACCACTCATCCCCCAATGCGTTATTAATAATGGTCCTGATGCCTCCAACTTCATACCTTTTACTTTTACCGAAGCTAAGGCAGAAAGCCCCATTAACCCTTTAATTCTTTTATCTTTTATATTGAAGGTAAAAAGTGACGGTAAAGGCGGCACAATAGTATGTCCTACACCTTTAAGCAGTTCCCAGATTTTAGGATTACTGCCTGTTGCCATTACCAAATCAGTACAATAGTAATGTTCCTTTTTGGTTTCTACTTTCCAATAATCATCTGCTTTGAATACAGACTGTATGCTTTCGCCTGTAATTACTTCTATCTTTAATTTCTCTGTAGCTTTTAAAAAACAATCAATAATGGTTTGCGAACTATCGGTTACAGGAAACATACGCCCGTCTTCTTCTATTTTTAGTTCTACTCCGTGCCTTTCGAACCACTCTATAGTATCGCCACTGCAAAAACGGTTAAATGGTCCACGCAATTCTTTTTCGCCACGCGGATAGAACTTCACTAAATCATTCGGGATAAAACAGGCGTGTGTAACGTTACAACGCCCGCCACCCGAAATACGGACTTTACTCAACACCTCGCTGCCACGTTCCAGTATGGCTATTTTTAAATTCGGATTGATTTCAGCAATATTAATAGCCGTAAAAAAACCTGCTGCACCGCCTCCTGCAATAACTACATCAAAACTCTTACTCATAAACGTTCAGGATAATCAGATATAATACCATCTACTCCATAATCTTTTACACGGGCTATATCATCCGGTTCGTTAACTGTCCAGGTATATACTCTTAGCCCTGCATTGTGGGCACGCTTCATATTATCTTTAGTTAATAGCGAAAAATGCGGGTGTATTGCTTTTGCAGAAAACTCCTCTGCCCACTCCCATGCCTGCGCTACACTTGCTTGTGTAAGTATACCTAAATGTACATCAGGGTTTAGCTCACTCATTATTTTAAGTTCTTCATACTGAAAACTGGAAACTATAAAATCAGTATAGCTATAGCCTTCTTCATCTACATACTTTTTTAATAATGCTGCCAATGGTTTTGCGGTATGCCTACCTTTCATTTCTATATTTACATAGCATTGACTGTCTATTGGTTTTAAAACTTCTTCCAGCGTAGCTATTTTATGCTCTCCTTCAACATCCAGCTCTTTAAGTTCTGACAGCGATAATTTATGCACCTCTCCTGTTCCGTTTGTAGTACGGTCTACAGTAAAGTCATGAAATACTACCAATTCCCCTGTAGCGCATACATGCACATCGAGTTCTATTGCATCAACTCCCATCTCAAGTGCTTTTGCAAATGATGCCAGTGTATTTTCAGCAACATGACCTTTTGCTCCTCTATGCCCTATTTTTAAAATGTCCGCCATATAAAAGTTTTGGTAAAGATACTTTTAAAAAAGTAAAAAAGCCCAAGCTATACGCTTAGGCTTTTATTAGGATATATAAACGTATACTCTTTACTTTTTAACTACTTTAAGCGTTTGTACTGAAGCACCTGTATAAACTCTTGCAAAGTATACCCCTGAAGCAAAACTACTTGTTTCAACAGTAGTAGCTGACGCATTTACAGCAGTATTGTATACTGTTTTACCTGTAATATCAACTATTTCTAATTGGCTTATGTTTTGGTTTACTGCTTCGAAATTCCAAACAGTAGCTGAAGGGTTTGGATAAACAGACAGCTTATTTACAGTAAAACCTTCTCTGCCAGCAGTTACATCGTCAAAGTTATAAGCCCCTGTTTCTCTGTTAAAACTTACATTGTAAGTTCCTGCTGGAATAGGAATGTTTGTTGCTCCTCCCTCTGTAGAACCTACACCTGAAGGGAACTCAGTACTACCCCACCCGGGGTTCCAGTCATGGTTAAGTCTGAATTTACCATCTCCTCCTGCAGAGGTAAGTGTGTAGGTATAATTTATACCATCGGTAGTAGCCATATCAACATCTGTATTCCAGTCTACAATACCATCACCTATCATACTTATAGTAACAAAATCAAAACTATAGGCTTTAGTATCTAAATTGAAAGTAATGTTATAACTGTTTGCTAAAACAGGTATCTGCTGACCTTCTACTGCTGTACCTGAAGGGAAATCCGAACTTCCCCAAGAAGTACCATCAACCGAAAAAGCAACATTACCTGCATCAAGCGCAACATTATTCGCACTATAAGTAATCCCGTCAGTAGTAAACATTTCTAAAGGTACTGCATCTATCTCAATATTAACTTCGCTAAAGCCTGTAGCTACAAAACTATACTGCAATGTGCTTAAATTAAAAGTTACATCATAAGTACCATTAACAGCAGGGATATTTGCCCCGCCCGGTGATGCAGTACCTGAAGGAAAGCCGTTTCCTCCCCAGTTGTCTGTCCATGCATCATCCTTTCTGAATTTTACGCCGGGATCAATTCCTGAACCTTCTTCCGGCACAACAATCTCTACATCATTAAGTGTATAAACTACTCCGTCGGTAGTCATCATGTCTGTGTCTGAATCCCACCCTGTAGCGGTAGAACCTCCTAACATTCCAATGTTGTCAAACTGCGCAAACGTTATAGTTGTGCAGGCAAACATGGCCATTAAAAAAAGTACTCTTTTCATCATAAAAAATAAAATTTTAGTTAATAAATAAGTGACTATAAGTAAAAAATAACCCCGTGCAAATGCACGGGGTTATATGTTTATTCTGTTACTATAATATATTGCCAAGGCGCAAACTCATGCTGCTGCCCTTCTTCAAAAGTTATTTTCTCTCCTGTCATATAATTGATATAAGTACCGGTTACAGGCAGCGTAAATGTTTTAGCTGATTTAGAAAGGTTAGCTATATACCATGCCTTTTTACCGTCTTTTTTCCTTTCAAAAGCCAATATGTTAGTATCGTCTGATGTTTTTATACGATTGTAAGCCGCAGGGTTTTTACCGCCATTAAGGGCTGCATTTTCATTTTTAAGCTTACCCAGTTTTTCATATACTGCATACATTTTTTTCTTTTCTTTCGGAATGCTGTCCTTCTCGAAAAATTTAAGTCGACGGTCAACATCATACTCTTGTCCTGTATAAATCAAAGGCATACCCGGAACCATATACGTAAGGGCTGCAAAAGTTTCCGCACTTTCTCCTAATCTCTGTATTGCGCTGTCATTCCAGGAGTTTTCATCATGGTTACTGGTAAAATTCATCATAATATCACTCCTGTCATACATACTGTCTTTTTTTACCATATAAGCATCAATATCTGCAACTGTTTTTTCTCCTTTGGCGACATCATTCATTATGTGGTGTAAATCCCAACCGTAGCCCATATCAAATATTCCTTTAAAAAGGTAAGGTTTGTTCGATTCCATCAGCATGAATACAGGCTTCACCTCTTCAAATTCCGGTACGGCGTACTCCCAAAACTCTGTAGGGACATTATCCGCCACATCACAACGGAAACCATCTAAATTATGCTCCTTTATCCAGAAAAGCATTTCGTTTTTCATAGGCTCATACAGCTCTTTGCTTTCATAGCTTAAATGCGCTACATCTGTCCATCCCCAGCTTTCGCCTGTTACAGGGTTAATCGGGTCGGTTACTTCCCCTTTATCATTTTTATAATAATATTCAGGGTGCTCGGTAATCCATTTATGATCCCAGCCTGTGTGGTTAGCCACCCAGTCCAGTATTACATACATGCCGTTATCATGGGCTGTTTTTACCAGATTATCCAAATCCTCCATACTACCCATATCCGGGTTTACGGCGGTATAATCAGTAATAGCATAGTAGCTGCCTAAATATTTCTCTTTCTCTTTCGGGTCTTTAATATCCTCTATAGAAAGGTCGCCTGTCGCTTTTCTGTTTTTCATGGAGATAGGGTAAATCGGCATCAGCCAGATTACTTTTACTCCCAACTGTTTTAACTGCGGAATGTCTTTCGCAAAAGCGTTAAAAGTACCCTCTGGCGAATAGTGGCGGATGTTAGCTTCATATATCACGCTGTTTTCCATCGTTGGGGCAAGCTCGTCTTTTGTTTCTGTTTGAGCCGTTTCAACAGAATCCTGCTCTTTTTTATCGTCTTTACAGCTAATGAATGCTGCAAGCATTACACCTAAAAGGATTGTTTTTTTCATTATCGTTTTTGTTTCTGTTTATTGTAATTCAAATTCAATTTTAGCGGTTTCTCTGGCTTTAATAACTACTGATTTTTTATAGTCCACGCCATTAGTAATAACTGAAAACATTACTTCTCTGTCCTTTTTAGAGTAACCATATCCTACCTCCGAATCTATTGTAATGATTACTTTATTCTTTTTTACTTTGCTTTTAAAATGGAATATTTGATACATACCTTTTTCATAAGCGTTAGCAGTTTTACCATCGTCTTCATACAATATGCCCCAGCTTTCCTTAACATCAGGGTCATAATAATATTCTACTTCCAGCTTGGCAGCAGCATATCTTTCCGTAGATTGAATATCATCAGCTACATACGGCACAAAAGAACCTCCCCTGAAAAAGAAAGGAATAAAATCTTCTTTCGTGTCAACCATTACAGTAGAACCTCCTTCGTACATTTTATTATCATAAAACCAATTACTGCCTTTCGGGAAATATACTTTTCGCTGTTTTATACCTTTTTGCAGTATCGGCGCTACCAGTATATCATCGCCCCATAAATATTCATCTGCTACAGTGAATAATTGTTTGTTATTTGGTTCTTCAAAAAATAACGGACGCATTAACGGATAGCCCCTGTAATTATTCTTGAAAGCCATAGTATAGTTATACGGCAGCATACGGTAACGTAACTCAATAGCTTTTTTAGCTAATGCTTTTGCTTTCGGACTCCTGTATATTGGTTCGGAAGCAAGGGTATCCTGTGCATGTGGTCTGAATACAGGCTGAAACACGCCATATTGCAACCAGCGGGCATATAATTCGTCATCATCATTATAGCCTGCAAAACCACCTAAATCGCTATGCATATAGCTAACACCCTGCATCCCCATTTGCATGGCAATTTCAGGTTGCGACTGTAATCCTTCCCAACTCCTGTCTACATCGCCGCTCCAGGGAATCATGCCATAACGCTGCGTACCCGAATAGCCTGCACGCATTAGTATAAAGGGTCTTTGTTTAGGAAAATCTTTTTTATAGCCTTCTGCTACCAATTTAGCCCATTCATTACCGTAAATATTATGTACCTCATCGGCAGATAATCCTCCTGCATGCTGTACGTATGAAGGGTGTACTTCCGGTTCGCCCAAATCGCCCCACCATCCGGCTACACCCATGTTGATATAATTTTTATAAATGTTCCAAAACCATTTACGCGCATCGGGTTTCCATAAATCAACAATACCTGTAGTACCAAAGTAAAATTCATAGGTATAAGGCTTGCCATTTTCATTAGTAGCTAATACGTTATTATCTACCGCTTCCTGCCAACGGTTACTGGTAGTAAGTATAAAAGGCTCGGTTATTAATACCGTTTTTACATCCTGCTCTTTCAGGTCGGCTATCATTTTTTCAGGCGTAGGGAAACTGTCCTTATAAAACTCAAGGTTACCCATTGTGCCCTTTATTTCTTTACCGAACCAATATAAATCCAGCACTATGGCATCCAGTGGTATTTTTTCCTCTCGGAATTTCTGTACCACTTCCCTAACCTGCTTTTCGCTGTGATAACCGAAACGGCTGGCAAAGTTACCCAACGTCCACCGGGGAGGCATAGGTTGCCTCCCTGTGAGTTGTGTGTAGCTTTCCATAAGTTTGTACCAGTTATCGGCAGCTACTACCTGATAGGTTTTGCGTCCACTAATGGTTTCATACTCCAGCGTATTGTCTTTTTTACTGTCAAGGTCGAGCCAGCCGATTGGAGCATTATCAAAATGTACCGCATATATTTTTGATGATAATACTAACGGCATGGTAAAGTTTAATAACTCCGACCTATCGCCGTAACCATAATGTGCCCTGTTGTATAGTTGCAATCGGTTCCCTCTTCGGTTCATGCCTAAAGCACGTGCGCCACCACCATATAAGGCTTCCTCTGTACTGAGATTAAATTGCAATACTTCGGTACTGTCTTTCTTTACATAGCCTTCTTTTTCGGAAAGCAGGAGTTTATCTCCGTAATAATAGCTTATCCTGAAAGGTGATTTTTCAATAACCACTTCAACGCCTTTTGTAGCGAAGGTTATTTTATCTTTCTTGTCTTTAAATTTCAATTTTACCTTTTCGGGTTGCATAACCACCGCATGCGATTGCGGATTATACTCCTCCCCTTTCGGAATAAATGAGGTTTCAATGATATTGTCAGAATATGGTTTTATAATGTAAAACCCGTCAGTCATTACCAATTCAAGACGGTCTTCAAAATACTGTGTACTTTGTATTTGCCTGTCAGCATTTTGTGCCGAAACAACCGCAGTAAGAAATAGAAACGCTATGTATGCTATATGCTTCATAAATTATTGTAGTTCCAGTAGTAAAACCGATTTCGGTTGCATGGTAATATCTTTAGTCACATCCATCATTTTGCCTTCTAATACAGATTTACCTTTTTTATGTGTGGTAAGGCTCTCGGCAAAACGGTCTGTTTTTACGGTTTGTGCTTCGTCGCTGTTATTTATCAATACCATAACGGATTCTTTATCATTATGGCGGAAGTATACATATACATTATTCCAAGGCAGATAGTGTGTGGTTTTACCTGTATGGATTACCTCTTTGCTTTTTCGCCAATTGAATAGCTTAGAAGAGAAATCGAACCACTTTTGCTGCTCGGCAGTACGACCGCTTTGTGTAAAGGCATTGTTTTTATCGCCGTTCCAACCACCCGGGAAATCCCTGCGGATGTCGCCGTCGCCTTTACCCTTATCGCCTGCCATGCCTATTTCGGTACCATAGTAAATTTGTGGTATGCCACGAACGGTAGCCAGCAGTGTCATTGCCATTTTATATTTGTTGAAATCATTTTTATAGATTTCATTAAACCTGCCTGTATCGTGGTTTTCGGCAAATACCAGAATGTTATTGATGTCAGAGTATAGAAAGTCGTTTGTAAAGTTGTCGTATACTTTTTGCATACCACTATCCCAACCCGGTTTGTCTTCATTAAACACATTACCAAAAGCATCGTGTAACGTGAAATCCATAACGCTTGGCAGGTAGGAGTTATAGCTTTGTATGGCTGCTATTTTACTATCCTTTTGCCAGTATGCCATTTGTGCTTGGTCGTGCATCCAAACCTCGCCTACTATATTGAAGTGCGGATATTCATCCATAATGGCTTTTGTCCATTTGGCAATGCCTTCTTTATCGTTATACGAATAGGTATCTACACGAAAACCATCCAAATCAGCATACTCTATCCACCAAATCGCATTTTGGGTCAGGTAATTTAGCACTAACGGATTGCTCTGGTTTAAATCGGGCATATCGCTCACAAACCAGCCATTCATACAATATTTGGTATCAATTTCAGATGCATTCGGGTCAAATTGCGTCGTCATACGGTAATTGCTTTGCGCATAGCCCGGAAACTGGTGTACCCAGTTGTAAGTCGGTAAATCTTTATACATCCAGTGCCCGCTGCCCCAATGGTTGGTTACATAATCCATAATGAGTTTCATATCTCTCTCTTTCAGCTCCTGAGAAAGTTGCAGGTAATCCTCATTTGTCCCATAACGCGGGTCTATTTTATACACATCGGTTTGTGCATAGCCGTGGTAGGAACCCTTTTCGTGGTTATCCTCGCAAAGCGGTGTACTCCATATTGCGGTTGCGCCTAATTGATTGATATAATCCAGATTATTAATTATGCCCTGAATGTCGCCGCCATGCCTGCCGAAAGGTTCGTTTCGGTCAGCTTTGTCTTCCATTCCTTTTACATTATCGTTATCAGGGTTACCGTTAGCAAAACGGTCCGGCATTATTAGATAAATAAGGTCTGACGAATCAAAACCTTCTCTTAACGCAGCGCCTTCCCTACGCTGTTTTAAAGAATATTTGTGTGTAAAAACTGTCTTGTTTTTGTTTTTAAATGAGAAAACAAAATCAGAGGCAGGAATATCTTTAGTGTCTATGGTAACAAAAACATAGTTCGGGTTCTCTGTTTTTACCACATTAGTTATTACAATATCGTCTGATACCACAGGGGTATATTGTGCTATGCCCTTCCCGTAGAACATTATTTGTAATTCGCTGTGGTTCATTCCGCTCCACCAGAAAGGCGGTTCTACCCTGTCAATTTGTGCGGAAACTGCCACACTGAAAAAAAGGAGTATATAAAATAATTTCTTCATTATTTGCTGCTTACTGTAAAGCCTGTTTTAGTAGTTGCTAAAAAAGCCTGTGGGATATATTTCCCACAGGCTAAAAAATTACACTGTTACCAATGCGTTTGGTTGTACTTTAACTTCCTTACCGTTTACAAATACGGTTAGCTCTTTATCTCCTTCAAGGTTAAACTTGGTTTCCCCCTGCTGTATGGATACTTTTAATATCTGGTTCCTGAAATTAATTTTAAATGAATAGCCCTGCCATTGCTCCGGTATTCTCGGCTCAAAATGAAGGGTATCGTTTTTAACGCGCATACCGCCAAAACCTTCTACAATACTCATCCATGTCCCTGCCATACTGGTAATATGCAGCCCCTCTTCCACCTCTTTATTATAATCATCAAGGTCAAGGCGCGATGTTCTCAGGTAAAATGTATAGGCCTGTTCCATCCTGCCCAGCCCGGCTGCCTGTATGGAGTGTACACAGGGCGAAAGTGATGATTCATGTACAGTAAGCGGTTCGTAAAAATCAAAATGCTTCGCCAGTTGCTCTTTGCTAAAGTGGTCTTCAAAAAAATAGAAGCCCTGCAATACATCTGCCTGTTTAATGTAGCACGAGCGTAGTATTCTGTCCCAACTCCATTTTTGGTTGATGGGGCGTTGGCTACGGTCTAATTCACTAACCGGGATAAGCTCTTTATCTAAAAAGTTATCCTGTTGTAAATACACGCCATGCTCTTCCGAATATGGGAAGTACATGTTATCAGCCACCTTCTTCCATTGCTTAATTTCGTCGTCATTCAGGTTGGCTTTAGCCATTATTCGGCTGTAGTCTTCATTATAGTCGCTTTTAACCTTTGCTATTTGCTCTATGGCATAATCAATACACCATTTGGCTATATAGTTGGTATAAAAGTTGTTATTTACGTTATTCTCATATTCGTTTGGTCCTGTAACACCCAGTATCACATATCTTTTTTTATGGGATGAGAATGTTGCCCTTTGCTGCCAGAAACGTGCTATACCGATAAGTACTTCCAGTCCTTTTTCGGGGATGTAACTGTAATCGCCTGTAAAACGGTAGTAGTTATAGATGGCAAAAGCTATTGCCCCATTCCGGTGGATTTCCTCAAAAGTAATTTCCCACTCGTTATGGCATTCTTCGCCATTCATGGTAACCATAGGGTATAATGCCGCACCGTTAGTAAAGCCAAGTTTGGCTGCGTTTTCAATAGCTTTTTCCAAATGGTTGTATCGGTAGGTAAGCAGGTTACGTGCTACCTGCTGGTCTTTAGTCGCCATATAGAAAGGAATACAGTATGCCTCGGTGTCCCAATAGGTACTGCCACCATATTTTTCGCCTGTAAATCCTTTAGGGCCTATGTTCAGTCGTGGGTCTTTACCTAAATAGGTTTGGTTTAACTGGAAAATATTAAAACGGATACCCTGTTGTGCTTTTACATCGCCATCAATGGTAATATCTGCCATTTCCCATATTTTAGCCCAGACTTCTTTTTGCTCTTCAAGCAATGTACTATAACGCTTAATTTGTGCTGAAGCGATTACATTTTTAGCAGCATCAATTAATTCGCTTTCTTTATGGTTTAAGGAAACGGTATAACCGCCAAATTTTACCAGTGCTGCTGTTTCTCCCTGTGCTGCTTCGGCAGTATAACAAAATTGTATTTTATCGTTACCTATTTCAATATTTTGCGGAGTAACATCCTGTTTCTTTTCGTTTACGAAAAGGCTATTGTGCATGTAGGTGGCTACTGTAAAATGCGTTTTAAAGGTACGTGCAGTTACAAAAGCGCTATCGCCTTCATGTTGTACATCAAGAGGTTCCCAAAATTTTTCTTCCCAGTTGGCATCTTCATTGGTTACACCGGCATCTATATAAGGGCTGTAGGTTATAGTAGCACTACCATTTACAAGTTTTACTTCATATTTTATTACACCCAGTTCATCCTCAGTAAGCGACAGGAACCGGGTTACATTAACTGCTACTGCTGTCCCGTTTTGCAATACCGCCTCGAAAGAACGGTTGTACCAACCTTCTTTCATATTCAATTCTCTCCTGAAATTTTTTACTTCTTTACAAGCATTCAGGTCTAATGCTTCCCCGTTTATCGTTACATTAATTCCTATCCAGCTAGGTGCATTAAGTACTTTTGCAAAGTATTCCGGGTAACCGTTTTTCCACCATCCTACTTTTGTTTTATCAGGGTAATAAATCCCGGCAATATAACTTCCTTGAAAAGTCGCTCCTGAATAGCTTTCTTCAAAATTGGCACGTTGCCCCATAGCTCCGTTACCAATACTGAATAAGCTTTCGGAAGACTTTACTCTTTCTGCATCAAATCCTTCTTCTATTATTGACCAGTTGTCCGGTTTTATATAATCTTGGTTCATTTTTACTTATTTAGTAAGTTCTCTAAAAATGTAATTTCTATTTCTGTAAAATCGTTAAAGTTATATTGGGCTTCGTGCAGTATGGCTTTATTACCTATACCTACACTTATCATTTCCGCAATATTTGCTGCCTGTACCCCTGCTACCGAGTCTTCAAAAACTACAGCTCCTTCCGCAGGCATATTTAGCTTTTTAGCTGCCTGTACAAATACTTCAGGGTCAGGTTTAGCGTTCGTTACATCATTACCGTCTACAATAGCATCAAAGTAGCTGGTAATGTTTACCTTATCCAGTATTATTCGGGCATTTTTACTGGCAGAACCCAGTGCGATAGGCTGCCCGCTTTCTTTTAAGTACTGTAATACCTGTACTACTCCCGGTAATATTTCGCTTTCATCCATATTACCTATGTACTCCAGGTAGTCTTCATTTTTTTGTATCAGCCACGTTTCTTTTTCTTCGGGCGTTGCTGTAACATTGCCTATACCCAGTATAATTTCTAATGAGCGTACTCGGCTTACACCTTTAAGCTGTTCGTTATGTTTATGTGTAAAATCAATCCCGATATTTTTTGCCAGTTTTTGCCAAGCTAAAAAGTGATATTTTGCAGTGTCTACAATAACACCATCAAGATCGAATATGAATGCTTTCTTTTTCATCTGTTTTATTATAGAATTTCTGATTTGGATTTGGTATCATCCACATCCTTAACCTTAGCTACTAATAATGCCGCTATTATAAAGCTGACACCGCTTGTTATAAGGGCATAAATAGCATTACCGTTGTACAGGTATTTTACTATAGGCCCGCCAATAAGTGCATTTACAATTTGTGGTATTACGATAAAGAAGTTGAATATCCCCATATATACCCCCATTTTTCTGGGAGCAATAGAGCCTGCAAGAATTGCATAGGGCATAGCCAATATACTTGCCCAAGCAATACCCACGCCTATCATAGGTACTGTAGCCCAATACTGATCGGGTACTATGTATATCGCCATAAGGCTTATACCACCTATAAGCAGTGATACAGTATGCGTTAATTTTCTGCCTATTTTTTTAGCGATAAATGGAAGGCAAAAAGCAAATAGTGCCGAAACTCCGTTATACACTCCGAACAATACTCCTACCCAATCCCCTGCATCCTGATATGCCTGACTCTTGGTGTCCTCTAATGGCAGCCCATAAATGTGGTGTGCTATAGCGGGAGTAGTAAATACCCACATACCAAAAAGACCAAACCAAGAGAAAAACTGTACCCAACTTAGCTGTCGCATGGTTTCAGGCATTTTTCTGAAATCGGTAAAAATATCGGTTAGCTTTGCCTCTTTTACAGGTTCAGGTGCTACACCTTCCGCTTTATCAAAGCTATCCAACTCTTCAGGAGAATATTCTTTTGTAGTAAAAACAGTAATTAAAATAGTAATAACTAGTATTGCCGCACCTGCTATGAAAGACCATATAAGGTTTTGCGGTACACTGCCTTCAGTAGCAGTATTGGGAATACCAAACCAGTTAGTAAGTGCATACGGTAACCATGAACCTATTACAGCGCCAAAACCGATTAATGCCGTTTGTACGCTGAAACCCATTGTACGTTGGTCAGTACGCAGATTATCAGCCACTAATGCACGGAAAGGTTCCATTGCAATGTTAAAAGAGGCATCCATAATCATGAGCATACCTGCACCTACCCACAAAGCAGGCATAAGAGCAATAAATATATATGCCTGTGGCATAAGTATTAATCCTACTGATGCTAATAGCGCCCCGACAAGAAAGAAAGGTTTTCTTCTGCCGAATCTGCCCCATGTGTTATCACTGTAATGTCCTATTATGGGTTGTACTATTAACCCCATTAACGGAGCAATAATCCAAAACCATGAAAGTTCATGTACATCGGCACCAAAAATCTGGAGTATACGGCTTGCGTTGGCGTTTTGCAAAGCAAAACCCATTTGTATTCCTAAGAAACCGAAACTCATATTCCAGATTTCCCAGAAACTTAATTTACGCTTTTCCATTATCGTAATTTAAAATTTATAAATACGATAAGCGTTTATGGCTTATCAAAAACTTATTGTGTGAAGTGAAGTTATAAGCTTTGATAATCAGTAGCAAATATATACATATTTTAGTCTGAAAATTTATTTTGTATAAAAAAAATCTGCCACGCAGGACAGATTTAAATTTTTAAATATTTGATTTTTAGTATCTTAAAATAAACTACAACGTTGCCGTAGATTCTCTTTCAACAAGGTGAGTTTCTATTAATTCTGTCTTATAAAGCTCATCTTCTTCCTCCATTTCCAGCCTTTCTATTAACATTTTTGCTGCTCTTCCGCCCATTTTTATCCCATTTTGGCTTATGGTTGATATAGTAGGTGTTGAGAATTTAGATATAATGCCATCAGTAAACCCTATTACCGATAAGTCTTCGGGAACTTTAACCCCCATTTTGTTTGCCAGTTTAATAGTGGTAACTGCAAAAAGTTCATTCACAGCAAAAATAGCATCAGGTTTTTGTTCTTCAAGCAGTTTTTCAATTTTACTGGCACAATTATCTATATCCTCTATTTTTACAATCATGTCTTCATTTACTTTCATGTCATGATCTTTAAGAGCATTTATATAGCCATCTGTACGTAGTTTACCTACACTAACATAGTCTACCGTAGTAACAAGACCTATTTTTTTACAACCCTTATTAATAAAAAACTCAACGGCTTCGTAGGCTGCCAACTGGTCGTCTATAATTACTTTATCACATAAAACTTCATTAGTAACCCTGTCGAACATTACAACAGGCATTCCCTGATTTATTACCTCTTCTATATGGTGAAAGTCTTTTTTTTGCTGGGTTTCTTTAGATAGTGACATAATAAAACCATCCGTACTACCGCTGGCAAGCATATCCATGTTTATTACCTCTTTATCAAAAGACTCATCAGAAAGGCAAACAATTACATTATAGCCATTTTCGTTAGCAACATGCTCTATCCCACTAATAACTGTTGCGAAAAAGTGATGAACAATTTCAGGGATAATTATACCTATGGTTTTGGTTCGTTTATTCTTTAAACTTAAGGCTATATTATTAGGACGGTAGTTGTAAAGTTTAGCAAAAGCCTGTACTTTTTGACGGGTATCTTCACTAATTTCCGGACTGTTTCTAAGCGATTTTGATACGGTAGAAATAGAGACATCAAGTTCTCTTGCAATCTGTTTTAGGGTAACTTTTCTTTTCATCTAAAAAAGCATCAAACTATTAAATTTAGAATAAATATAGCTTTAATTTCCAGATATAGCAATTTTCTTACTGTTATTGAGCAAAATAAGAAAAGTTTTCAACACGCAAACGTTTTCGGTAGCTATCATTCACGAAAACGTTTTTTTGCTAAGAGATTTTACATAATTTTAACATACGAAGTGAACTTATAAGCAAAACAAAACGCAAAATTAACCTAAACAACTTGTATGAAAACAATGTATAAAAAGTTCTTGCTTTTATTGCTGATGTTACCATTTAGTATTCTGGCTCAGAACACTTTAACAGGTACTGTTAGTGATACTTCCGGACTGCCTATTCCCGGAGCAAATGTTATGATTGAGGGCACGACTAACGGTACTACTACTGACATTGATGGTAAGTATACCCTGCTAAGCGTAAACACAGGAGATCGTGTTGTGTTTAGCTTTATTGGGTTTGCCAATCAGGTAGTAGAATATAACGGACAAAGCACTGTAAATATTGTTTTGCAGGAAGACGCAACACAGCTTGAAGAAGTAGTTGTAATTGGTTACGGTACTACTACCAAAAAAGATGCAACAGGATCTTTAACCGCTGTTACTTCTGATGAGTTTAACAAGGGTGCTATTACCACAGCAGACCAGTTACTAACAGGTAGAGCACCGGGTATACGTATTACCAGTGCAGGTGGACAGCCTGACGCTGCACCAAACATTATAATACGTGGAGGAAGTTCTTTAAACGCTAATAACAGTCCACTTATTATTATTGACGGTGTTCCTCTTAGTATTGTGAATCCTGCAGGTGTAAACAACCCTTTATCTCTGGTAAACCCTAACGATATTGAGTCGTTTACAATATTAAAAGATGCTTCGGCAACAGCAATATATGGTTCAAGAGCTTCTAATGGTGTAATTATTATTACTACCAAGAAAGGAGCATCAGGAAAACCTCAATTCAATTACAATGCAAGCGTTGGTTTTGGTAAAGCCAAAGACTTAGTTGATGTTATGGATGGTCCTACCTTTGCAAGATTTATAAGAGAGTATCATCCTACTCAAACGGATAAGCTTGGAATAGACGATCCGACAACTGATGCAGTAGACAACCCTGCAACTGAAGAAATTGAAGGACGTATACTATACAACACTAAATGGCAAGATGAAATTTTAAGAAGTTCTTTATTTACAGACCATAACTTTAGTGCTCGTGCTAACCTGTTTGGTAAAGTGCCTGCACGTGCTTCTATAGGATATACTAACAACGAAGGTCTTGTAAAAACAAATGATTATGAGCGTTATACTGCTTCGGTTAAAATTACTCCTACGTTTTTTGATGACCATTTAAAAGTAGATGTAAATGCCAAAGGTTTTTGGGTAGATAAAAATGCTATAGATGAAGGTGGTGTTCTTGCAGGAGCTTTAAATATGGATCCTACTAAACCTGTATATACTACAGCAGACACTAATAACTTTGGTGGTTACTACCAAAACACTACAGATGCTGACCCTCTTGATTTAGATGGGCAGTACAACCCTGTTAACCTTTTAAATGAAAGAAGAAGACCTGAAAAGGTAAACAAATTAATAGGTAATATTCAGTTTGATTACAAAATGCATTTCTTACCGGAATTAAGAGCTGTTGTTAATTTTGGTATAGATGCTTCTCGTGCTGATATTTTAGAAAAATATGGTCAATATGCTTTTGCGACATACCAAAAAGATGTTACCGCAAGCGAAGAACAGGGAACCGGTGTATGGGTATTTAACCCGGGGGTTCACTACAGAGAAACGCAACACATTACCAATAAACTAATGGATGCGTACTTAGCGTATACAAAAAATTTTGATGGCCCTGTTACAAGAATAGATGCTCAAGCAGGTCATTCGTACCAAAGCTTTGTAAACGATGGGTATAAAACAGAATACAGATATAATACCCTTACCGGCTTAAGGGAAGTACAACCAAATGAGCAAAACCCAAATAATAGGTACTATAATAAAAGTGTATTAGAATCTTTCTTTGGTCGTGCTAATGTAGATTTATTCGACAAATACCTTTTCACATTTACATTAAGAGCAGATGGTTCATCTTACTTTAAAAAGGATGATAGATGGGGGTATTTTCCTGCTGCTGCTTTTGCATGGAGAATGACAGATGAGAACTTCTTAAAAGATAGTAAAGTAGTAAATAACCTAAAACTTCGTGTAAGTTACGGCCAAACAGGTCAACAGGACATAGCTTCTATAGAGCGTGTTGGTTATTACCCTAGTTCAGCTATATTTAGCCCGGGAAGCTCAACCAGCCAATACTTACCAGGCGTAAATATATATAGTGATAATCCTTTTAATGACCAATTAACATGGGAAGTAACTACTACTTATAATGCCGGTATAGATTTCTCATTATTTAAAAGAGGATTATTAAGCGGTAGTGTAGATGTGTATAAAAAAGTTACTGATGACTTACTGGTAAGCACAACTGTACCACCGGGACAATACCTTAGTAATAACATCATCCAAAACATAGGTTCTATGGAAAATAAAGGTATTGAAATTGACTTAAACTTAAATCCTATTAATACTGAAGATTGGAGTTGGGAGCTTTTAGGCAACCTAGCTTATAACTTTGGGCAAGTTACTGACCTTAAAAATATCAGTATAACAGATGCGGGAGGAGGTCTCCCTGTTGGTACAGGTAATAATTTGGCACGCCATAATGTTGGTTCACAACCTTATTCCGCATGGGTATTCGAACAACTTTATGATGCTGATGGCAATGTTATACCGGGAGCTTTCAGAGACCGTAACGAAGATGGTGTTATAACAAACGATGACAGATATTTTGAAGCATTACGCCCTAACTGGACATTTGGTTTGGGTACTAATGTAACCTACAAAAACTTCGATTTATCTGCTAATTTCCACGGACAATTTGATGGTAAAGTATATAATGCCATTAAACTTGCAGGAGGCTGGACAGACAGGGCATTGCCCAATAATACAAACAGTCTTAACAACGTACTTGACTTTTATAGTGGGGCAGCTGACCCTAGGTTCCAGACTGTTAACGGAAATGTTCCTTTCTCTGATTACTATCTTGAAAATGCTGCCTTTTTAAGGTGTGATAACATTACATTAGGCTATAGATTTAATGACATAATGGAGTCTGCATCTTTACGTGTATATGCTACAGTAAACAATGCTTTCATCATAACTGACTATTCAGGTCAGGATCCGGAAAACTTCGGAGCAATTGACAACAACTTTTATCCACGTCCCAGGATTTACAGTTTCGGTGTAAACCTTGACTTTTAAATAAAAAAACATTGTATATGAAAAATTTCAATAAAAAATTAATTTTAGGAATCAGCACTTTTATATTGCTGTTATTCGCTTCGTGTACAGACGATTTGAATACAGAACCAAAGGTTGAATTATCGCTGGAAAACCTTCTGGCGCAAGACCCTAATGCTGTACAAGGTCTGCTATCTAAAATGTACGGCGCATTTGCCCTTTCCGGACCAACCGGACCTGGAAGTTCAGATATTAGCGGACCTGATCCCGGTGAAACAGCCTTTTTAAGAGGTATTATTAATCTACAAGACTTTACTGCCGATGGTATGAAAAACCGTTGGGGAGATGATGGTCTTGACCAGCTTACAACAACATCTAGTTGGGACGAAAATAACAAGTTCTTTAAATATTTGTATGACAGGGTATATTATGTAGTACCGCAAACTACCAATATTATACTTATATTAGAAACTGTTGACGTTGAAAACAAAGAGCAGATAGTAAGTGAGCTACGCTTTATCAGAGCTTTAGCATATTACTATATGATTGATTGTTTTGGCAAAGGTGTTATAGTAAATGAAAGTAATTATGGTAACACTACACCACTGGAAGAATCTACAAGAACGGAAATGTTTGAATATGTAGAAAGTGAACTACTTGCTATTGAGCCTACTATGCCTATGACTAATGACTATGGCAGAGCAAACAAATCGGTAGTACGCATGCTACTGGCAAAACTATACTTAAATGCAGAAGTTTACACTGGTCAGGCACGCTATACCGAGGCTTTAAATTACACTAGCTTAGTAATTGACGAAGGTGGTTATACACTGGACGAAAACTTTGTAAGTATGTTCTCTGCAGACAACTATAACTCTAACGAAATTATTTTCCCGCTTATTGCTGATGCTGTAGTAAGCCAGAGTTATGGTAATACTACTTACATAGTTAACGGTTCATTAAGTACAGAGACAATGCCAATAGCTCAATTTGGTGGTATAGACGCATGGACAGGGCACAGAGCTACTAAAGCATGGTATGGTTTATATGGAGATTTAGAAACTTCTACTGATGACAGAGCAAAACTTTTCTGGACAGAAGGACATAATTATGAAATGGAAGACTATAAAGAGTGGGAAGATGGCTACCCTTCGGTTAAGTTTAGAAACACAAACTTTACCGGAGCGCCTATAGCAACATCGTTCTCTTCTACTGATTTCCCTTTATACAGACTAGCTGATGCTTACTTGATGTATGCAGAATGTGTACTTCGTGGCGGTGGAGGTTCAGCGTCTACAGCTTTAGACTATGTTAACGCTGTAAGAACCCGATCTAATGCTTCAACTATTTCAGCAGGAGAATTAACACTTGACTTTATACTTGACGAAAGAGCTCGTGAACTTAATCTTGAAGGACACAGAAGGTCAGATCTTATTCGTTTTGGAAAATTTGCAGGCGGAAGCTACTTATGGCCTTGGAAAGGTAACAATGTAAACGGAGTTTCTATATCTAACGATTACAAAGTATTCCCAATCCCGGCAAGCGCACTACAGGCAAATCCAAACTTAAATCAAAACTCAGGTTACTAATCTTAATACTCAACAAATGAAGAAAATATTTAATCTATCAATTTTATCATTATTGCTTTTATCAATAATGTCATGTAGTACCGATGACAATCAAATTGTTATTGAAAAGTCTACAGATCCTGTACTTATGTCTCCGGATGACGGAGGTGTAGTAACACTAACACCAAGCACAGCAGACAACGCTGCTGTTACATTCGTTTGGGATCACGCAGCATATAGTGAAAATACAGAAATCAACTACTCAGTAGAAATTGCATTAGCAGAAACTGATTTTGCCGAACCGGTAGAACTGGCAAACACTACAAATCGATTTGCTTCTGTAACAGGAGGAAATTTAAAAACTAAATTAATGTCTGAAACCGGCTTAAACGTAGCCGAAGATGCTGAGCAGGTTGTTATAGAAGCAAGAGTTATTGCCAGCCTTGGTGACAATAGTGATTTGCCAATGACATCTAACAGCATAACACTTACTATAGTATTTGCAAGCGGAGGAGAAGGACCAACCGAACCTGCACTTTACATGGTAGGCGCACCACAAGCATATTATGAGCTTGATGCTTGGAGCCCTGCAAATGCTATACCTATGCGCTATATAGGCGATGGTACTACACAAGTATTTGAAGCGTATGTAAAAGTTGGTGCCGCAGACGGATTTAAATTTGTAAATGCACAAGCTGACTGGGGTGATATTGATGGTAATTATGGTACTATTAGCGGAGCACAAGATGGAAACCTTGAAAATTCACCGGGTAGTGGCGACATTAAAATAGCCGAAACTGATGGAGATGGTTTCTATTACGTATGGGTTGACATTGATAATCTTACTTATGAGGCTGTAAAAATGGATTGGGGTATAATTGGTGCCGCAACACCAAGCGGATGGGACGCAGAAACCCCGATGACTTATAACTTTGCAGAAAACAAGTACAGTATTACTGTAACGCTTATTACAGAAGAGATGAAGTTTAGATCTAAAAATACCGGTGATGCAATTTATAATGACCAATGGGCTTTCCAAGTAGGAGCTGATGACACTGTAGTTTACAATACTGGTGCTGGAAATATTGCTGTAACTGCCGGAGAAACTACAATTGACCTTGAAATTGGTTTTGACGGTACTGCTACAGTATCAGGACTTTAATTAATAAAAAAAGGGCTGATTTTCATCAGCCCTTTCTTTACATATATAAATATTAAATTATGAAAAAGATTACTTTTTTACTTCTGTTCATAATAAGTTATACAGGTTTTGCACAGCTTACAACCTCACCAACCCCTGCTGTGGCAACGGGTCCTGTAACTTTATATTTTGATGCGGCAGGAACTCCGCTGGAAAGTTACACAGGTACTATATATGCACATATGGGGGTAACTGTAGACGATGAGCAGTGGCAATATGTAATAGGCGATTGGGGACAGAATGATGTACAACCGGCACTTACTCCTGTTTCCGGAACAGTATATCAACTGGAAATAACCCCTGATTTATACAGTTACTTCGGTGTACCAACATCAAGCACTATATCACAAATATGTGTGGTATTCAGAGCTGAAACAGGGTCTCCGCAATCTTCAGACTTATTTGCAGCTATTGGTTCTTTCCAAGTGAACCTTTCTGCACCTGAAAATGAAAGTACTACTATACTAACATCAGGAGGTTCATTAAGCATAGCGGCTAATAACACAGGTGGTAGTGCAAACTATGCATTACTTTCTAACGGAGGGGTTATAGACACTCAAAACAATATTAGCAGTTATACTTATGTACATGCTAATATTACAGAAAATCAAAATTACGAGCTAACAGTTACTCAGGGAAGTAATGTTATAACCCGCACCTTTTCAGTAATTGTTAACCCAAATACTGTAACCGAAGCTATGCCAGTCGGTGTAAGAGACGGTATTACTTATAGTGATGTAGATAATACAACTGCAACATTAGTATTAAATGCTCCCGGTAAAGATTTTGTATATGTAGCAGGTAGCTTTAATAACTGGCAACCGGGTACAGCGCATGCAATGAAAAAAGATGGGGATACAGGTAAGTTTTGGTTAGAACTTACAGGGCTTACTCCGGAAGAAAAATATACTTACCAATATTGGGTAATTGATGAAACACCAGTAGCAGGTTCTCCTGTAATGGTTAAAACAGCAGACCCTTTTTCTACTCTTGTACTTTCTCCTTATGATGACCCTTGGATAGACGCATCAACGTACCCTGATATGCCTGTTTATCCTGAAGGACAATCATTTGAAGTATCGGTATTAGAAACTGCACAAGTTCCTTACAACTGGCAGGTAACTGATTTTGAAAAACCTGCTAAGGAAGACCTTATTATATACGAACTGCTTATAAGAGACTTCAACAGTGAAAAAACATGGAACTCTCTTACAGACCAAATTGACTACTTTAAAAACCTAAATATAAACGCCATAGAAATTATGCCTGTAATGGAGTTTGAAGGCAATATTTCGTGGGGTTATAATACAGCATTCCACATGGCTTTAGATAAAGCTTATGGTACAGCTGATTCTATGAAAAACTTTATAGATGTATGCCACGAAAATGGTATTGCAGTTATACTAGATATAGCACTAAACCACGTTTATGGTCGATCGCCATTAGCACGTATGTGGATGGATGACCCTGATGGAGATGGTTTTGGAAATCCCAGCACAGAAAATCCTTACTGTAATGTAACAGCAACACACTCATACAGCGTTGGTAGTGACTTAAACCACCAATCCGAACTAACACAGTATTATGTTGAAAGAAGTGTTGAATACTGGATGACCGAGTTTAATATAGATGGTTACCGTTGGGATTTAACTAAAGGGTTCACCCAAAACTGTGGTCCCGGTGACGATGGTTGTACAAATGCTTATCAAGCAGACAGGGTTGCTATACTAAAACAGTATGCTGATATACAATGGGCAATAGACCCTGACTTTTATGTAATTTTTGAACACTTAGGTGGTATCCAGGAAGAAAAAGAATGGGCAGATTACCGTGTTGACGAGGGTAAAGGTATTATGCTATGGGGTAAGTTTACAGACCCTTACAACCAAAACAGTATGGGTTATGCTGAAAACAGTAATTTTAACAGCATGGACTTTGAAAACAAAACTTTCCAAGAACCAAGGCTTGTCGGATTTGCAGAAAGCCATGATGAAGAACGATTAATGTTTAAAAACCTTGCTTATGGTAATAGTGACGGTGGCTATGATGTAACTGACGAAGCTACTGCACTTAACAGAATGGGGGCAGTAGGGGCTGTATTATTTACAATACCGGGTCCTAAAATGTTCTGGCAATTTGGCGAACTGGGGTATGACTACAGTATTAACCACTGTGAAAACGGAACAATTGAAAACGGATGCCGTACAAACCCTAAGCCAATACCATCGGAAATAGGTTATACTACTGATGCCAACCGTACAGCACTGTACAACACATGGGCTAAACTTATAGAAATAAGACTAAACAATCCTGTATTCCACACCAAAACATTTACAATAGCCTCGGGTAGCTTAACTCCGAGAATTGATATTTGGAATGAAAGTCTTGGTACAGGAGAATTAAGCAGTGTTATTGTACTGGCAAACTTTGATGTTACAGCACAAACTGTAGAAACCCTCTTCCCTAGTACTGATGAATGGTATAATCTTATGGACAATACAACCATAAGCGGTACAACTACAACAGTAACCTTACAACCGGGAGAATTCAGGATATTTGGTAACCAGCCTGCAGCGTTAAGCACACCACAAGCTAACAGCCAAAAATTAGCGCTTTATCCTAACCCTGCTAACAATGAGTTTATGGTAAACACAGCAACTCAAAAAGTTGAAGTGTACAACATAACAGGGCAACTGGTTAAAACCTATAATGCTGCACCTGCAAATACTCCTTTTAATGTAAATGATATAAGTAAAGGTATGTACCTTGTAAAAATAACTGACAGCAACAATGCTGTTAATACAACAAAGTTAGTAAGAGAGTAAAAATTTGTTGGGTTAGTTTTTTTATGTTAAGTGCAAAAGGTCTTCTGTCATAGGAGACCTTTTGTTTTTTACCCCTATACCTATATAATGTTATATATATCTTAAACTACTCCCCGAAAAACAACACAGCATATATCTTTGAAAAAATTGAAATATAAAAAAAAGAGAGCATGAAAAAAATAGCTTTAATAATACTGGCATCATTATTAACTATTAGTTGTAATACCGTAAAGTCTATAACAGGAAGCGACAAAAAAGAAGGTGTACAATATAGAGACGATTTTATGGCTGCAAGCGATGCTGAAAAAAAAGACCTTTTACAAAAACTAAGCGCAGAAGGTAGTAACTATTCTGTTATAATACTTACTCAAAACTATAAAGGGCAACAAATAATAATAACCGATACCAATAAAAAAAGACTATATAGTGAATACGCTGTTACCAACTTAGGTACAGGCATTGCAGCAACGCTGCGTATGGATAACAGGCTTAACACTACAATACGCGATAACTACACCAAAGAAGAAACTATTGTTGAGGCTGACGATGCCCAAAAACATAAGTTTATATATGTAAAGAAAAATCCGGGCAGTAAAACACCTTATACAATTACTTACAGTAACACTTTACGACCTCTAGAGTAAGTTTTCGTATGTTTGATTAAACATTCAACACACTATGCATACTAAACAATTTTTACTAATTGTATTTATTCTATTCAGCTCAATTATTCATGCTGAATGGAAACCTGCTATAATTAAAGATAAAGACGGTTACACCAACATTCGTAAAGAGGCTAAACTAACATCAGAAATAGTCACTACAGTAAAAAATGGAGAAATATTTTATTGTAATTATTCCTCGAATGAGGAATGGATTGCTGTAATGTTTGAAACAATAACAGATAAGTCTTTTAAACAGCGAAAAGGCTACATACATAAAAGTAGAATTTCACTTCTTGAGAATTTAAACACAATAAAACAAAAACAAATTATATCGAAAGCGTTTTACCAACAAAGAGATTATGCATTAGCTTTTCATAAAAATATTTCTTCACAAAAATTAAGGAGAAAAGTAGAAATAAATCATGAAGCGCTATACCTACCCACACTAGATCTCTTACCTATATATTATTGTAAAACTAATGATGTTGAAATTATAAAACTTTTCTTCTCCGTATTATGGGCAGATAGGGCTTCTGCTAGCGAAGTACCCTCTTGGGCACTAGGCAAGTGTTTTGTTTGTTCACCAAAAGTAATAAGCAGAGAAATAAAAAATATTAAGAATATAGAAAAAAGAACATCTATACTTTATGATTTAGAGTTCGGTCTTAATAATTTAGGTTATATCAATAAAAACGGAAAGTGCAATTACCCACAATATTTAAAATTAGTTAAAGAACTGAGCGAGTAAAAATTAGCTCCTTAAAGTCTATTTTAAATAAATTCACCTAAACTTCAACATATTAAAATAAACTTTTAAATAATAATTTTTATTTACCTATTTGAATATCTGACAAATAATTGTAATTTTGCACTCCCTTTATTGGGGACGGAATGTTTAATTAAAATTATTTATTGTGAACACATTAAGCTACAAGACAATTTCAGCTAACAAGGCTACCGTTCAGAAAGAATGGATTGTTGTTGACGCTGAGGGTCATAATTTAGGTCGCTTTGCTACAAAAGTTGCAAAACTTTTAAGAGGCAAATACAAGCCAAATTATACTCCGCACGTAGACTGTGGTGATAACGTAATTGTTATTAACGCAGAAAAGATCAACCTAACTGGTAACAAACTGGAGGAGAAAACATACATCCGCCACACAGGTTACCCAGGTGGTCAGAGAATTTTAACTGCTAAAATGGCTCAGGACAAAAATCCTGCAATTTTAGTAGAGAAAGCTGTAAAAGGAATGCTTCCTAAAAACAAATTAGGTGCTGAGCTATTCCGCAATTTAAATGTATATGTAGGTCCTGAGCACAAGCACGAGGCACAGAGTCCTAAAACCGTTAACTTAAACGACTTGATGTAATGGCAACTATCCACAAAATTGGAAGAAGAAAAACCGCTGTTGCCCGTGTATACCTAACAGAAGGTTCAGGGAAAATCACGGTTAACAAAAAAGAATTAGAAACTTATTTCCCTACCGGTACATTACAGTACAAGGTAAAACAGCCTCTTATGCTTACAGAGAACCTGGAAAACTTTGATGTAAAAGTAAATGTATATGGTGGTGGTATCACAGGGCAAGCAGAAGCTGTAAGAATGGCTATTGCAAGAGCTATGTGTGAAGTAGACGTTGAAAACAGAGGAACTCTTAAGCCGGAAGGTTTACTAACAAGAGACCCAAGAATGGTAGAGCGTAAGAAATTCGGTCAGAAGAAAGCTCGTAAGAAATTCCAGTTCTCTAAACGTTAATATTTTATTACATGCTTTTGGCAAGGATACCAATAATCCAAGCCTGAGCAATTTATTTTTATTAAAATTTAAAAAATTAGTTATTGTTGCTTCGCCGAGGCGGAGGTTAGTTTAGCATCTAAATGGGCAGGGCCGAAAAAATCGCCACCTGAACATTGCTTACTCAACAGAACGTAAACTATTACAAAAATGGCAAATAACATAGATGTAAAAGACTTACTGGAAGCAGGTGTACACTTTGGACACATGACCAGAAAATGGGACCCGAACATGGCTCCTTATATTTATATGGAGCGTAATGGAATACACATTATCAACCTATATAAAACTGCAGCTAAAATAGAAGAGGCTAACGAAGCGCTTAAAAAAATTGCTGCATCAGGCAGAAAAGTATTATTTGTTGCTACTAAAAAGCAGGCAAAAGACATAGTTGCCGAAAAAGCTGCTGCTGCTAACATGCCATACATTACAGAAAGATGGCCAGGTGGTATGCTAACAAATTTCGTTACTATTCGTAAAGCTATTAAGAAAATGGCTTCGATAGACAGAATGAAGAAAGACGGTACATTTAACACGCTATCTAAAAAAGAGCGCTTACAGGTTGACCGTCTACGTGCAAAACTAGATAAAAACCTAGGTTCTATAGCTGACATGACAAGGCTACCGGCTGCGTTATTCATTGTAGATATTAAAGCTGAACACATCGCAGTAAAAGAAGCTCACAAATTAAACATTCCGGTTTTTGCAATGGTAGATACTAACTCTGACCCACGTCAGGTTGATTATGTAATACCAGCAAATGATGATGCTTCTAAATCAATTGACAAGATTTTATCTTTAGTAACAGATTCTATTAAAGATGGTCTTGCTGAAAGAAAATCTGAAAAAGACCAACAACAGCAAGAACAAAAGGCAGAAAAAGCTACTGAAAAAGCAGAAGCTAACACAACTGCTACCGAAGAATAAAATATAACATTACAATAAAGTCGTTGTGTTGGTATATGTTTACTTTTGTAGCCATTACTAACATAACGACTTTCATTTTTAACAAATAAATTCTTTTCAAAATGGCAAATATTACTGCTGCAGACGTAAATAAATTAAGACAGACTACAGGTGCAGGTATGATGGACTGTAAAAAAGCACTTGTTGAGGCCGATGGTGATTTTGATAAAGCTATCGAAGTACTTCGTAAACAAGGGCAAAAAGTTGCTGCTAAAAGAGCTGACAGAGAATCTACAGAAGGTGCTGTTATAGCTGTAGTTAATGATGACAACACTCACGGTGTAGTTATTTCTCTTAACTGTGAAACTGACTTTGTTGCTAAAAACGAGTCTTTCACTACTCTGGCTACTGATCTTGCTAAGCTTGCGCTTAACTACAGTACTAAAGAAGAATTCCTTGCTGCTGACTTTAACGGTATTACAGTAGAAGAAAAACTAACTGAGCAAACAGGTGTTATAGGAGAGAAAATAGAAATAGGTTCTTTCGAAACTCTTAATGGTGCTTACGTAGGTTCTTACATACACGCAGGTAACAAAATAGCTACAATAGTAAGCCTTTCTGCAAATGTAGACGGTGCTGAAGAAGCTTCTCGTAATGTTGCTATGCAGGCTGCTGCAATGGCTCCACTAGCACTTAATGAAGAAGGTGTAGATGCAGAAACTGTTGAGAAAGAAATTGAGATAGCTAAAGACCAACTTCGTCAGGAAGGTAAGCCGGAAGCTATGCTTGATAACATTGCTAAAGGTAAATTAGGTCGTTTCTTTAAAGATAACACTCTTGTTAACCAAGCATATATTAAAGACAACAAACAAAGCGTTAGCGAATACGTAAAATCTGTAAACGGTGATTTAACTGTTACAGGATTTAAAAGAGTTGCTCTTGGTTAATTAAAAGCCAAACGTTTTAAAAATAAAGAAATCCCGTTCATATTGAGCGGGATTTTTTATTTTAGCTTATAATGAACTATATACAAACCTATAACCTCTTTCCTCAAAATGAAAATTAAATTTCTACTACTAGTATCATCATTATTTATAATCAGTTGTTCTACTAAAAGTAATTTCCCTCAAGACTGGGCTATAGAAGAATTAAACGGTAAACCTAAAAAAATTACAGAGTTTTCCAGTTATGCAGCACATCAAATGCAGGCAAAAAAGGTGTCGTATTACAACGAATCGGGAAACTTAGTAAAAACAGAAGAATATAATGAATATGACCAGACTGACGACAGTTTTAATTTAACTCAAATCACGTATTACAACTACCCTGAAAATGATTCTATAAGAACCTTTGTTACGTATAAGAAAAACAGCAAAGACACTCTTAACACAGGAACATATCGTGTTGTTGATAGCCATACAATTATTGCAAAAAATAAATTTCATAATAGTACTACGCTTTCGGAATTAGAGCAAAAGCTAGATGCTGAAAATAGAGTAATAAAAACAACTACTAAGGTTATAAATACAAAACATGATTTAGTCACAATGCAGTCATCAACTGATTTTATATATTCTGAAAAAGGGTTAAAAAAACTTATCATAAAAAACAAAGAAATGAAACCGGGAGGCAATGAAATTACTCTTGCTAATAAAAAAACCGATGATAAAGGTAATCCTGTTTATTGTGAGTATTTAGATGGAAACAAAAATGTAGTTTACTCATTAAAAAGAGAATATGAATACTATTAAAAAAATTAATTTCAATATTAAGCATAATTTCTTAGGCTTTTTAGCGGTATTATTTTTATCCGTAACATTAATTGGATGCTCTGAAAGCAATAACACCATCAATAGTAAAGAACTATCAAAAGAAGAACGTATAAAAACATTGAGCGAGAATATAAACCTGCACTCAGAAATTTTAGATGCTGAATATAATCTTTTTAAAACAGGAGGGTTTAATAACAGGAACAGCTCAGAATCCTTAGGTCCTACTGATTACTACTATCAATATGTAGTAAAAGTAAAACCAGATGATGTAGTCTTATGGACTAAAAGCCATAATCAAACAGATTGTGATGAAAATAATGAAGACTGGACAGAGAAATTAATCAGACACAGAAAAGAAAATTGGACAACAAACTCCAAACCCGTTTGTTTCAGTTCAAACTCCAGAATAGTTATTGCATACATTCCTGAGGGAATTATATATTATCAGATTGTACTAAATTAAAAATCCCGCTCAAACAGAACGGGATTTTTATTTTCAACAAACGAAACAAAAATTATAAACTATATAGGTATAGCAAACGCTATTCAACCTCTTTAGGATTCCCTGTTTTCACGATAATTACCTTATTGTTTAAAACAAATATAGAACACAAACCCAAAATAAAAAGGGGTACACCTAACTATTACGTGTATTTTATTTTAGCATACTTAAAATTTGATATTACTAAAAAACAATATGCTTTTTTTAAAAATTGTTCAACTTACTAAAAGTAAAAAATAGTTTACTTTTGATTTTTTACATCAAAAAATACATTACAAATGTTTAAAACCCGCAAAGGCATCATATATGTAATCCTTGCCGGTATATTTATAACCAATGCTATTGTTGCCGAATTAATAGGCAGCAAACTAATCAATATAGGTCCTTATGTTGTCAGCATAGGTATTTTGCCCTGGCCAGTAGTTTTTGTTACTACCGACCTTATTAATGAATATTTTGGGCGCAGTGGCGTTAAAAAACTATCATATATAACTACAGGTTTAATAGCATACTGTTTTGTAATCCTGTATTTATCAATGGGGATACCTGCCTCTACTGATTTACCTAATGTAACGGACTCACAATTTAATGCTGTATTCGGGCAGAGCTTATGGATTATTGTAGGGAGTATTACTGCTTTTTTAGTTTCTCAGCTTATAGATATTACTATATTTCACTTCTTTAAAAAGAAAACAGGTAAAAAAATGATATGGTTGCGTACTACAGGCTCTACTGTCATATCGCAGTTTTTTGATAGTTTTATTGTACTAGGTATTGCTTTTTGGCTTACCGGAAAAATGGATACACCTACCTATATAGCTTCGGGGCTTACAGGTTATACTATTAAGCTGGTTGTAGCCATATTATTAACGCCTTTAATATATTTGGGGCATTACTTAATTGACAAGTATTTAGAAAAAGACGAAAACAATGGCTAATACTACTGAGAATAATATAACCCGCTGCGGCTGGTGCATAGGTGACCCGATATATGAAAAATACCATGACGAGGAATGGGGTAAACCCGTTTATGATGATGACACATTGTTTGAGTTTTTATTACTGGAAACTTTTCAGGCCGGGTTAAGCTGGATAACTATACTGAGAAAAAGAGAAAACTTCCGTAAAGCTTTTGATAATTTTGATTACAAGAAAATAGCCAACTATAATCTGGATAAAATAGATGAGCTATTGCAAGATGCGGGTATTATTCGAAACAAGCTAAAAGTAAACGCTGCAGTAAGCAATGCACAGGCGTATATAAAGGTTCAGGAAGAGTTTGGTAGTTTCTCCAAATACTTTTGGGCTTTTACCGATGGTAAACCTATAGATAATAAATTTAAAACACTGGGTGATGTACCAGCTACTACTCCACTCTCAGACGCTATTAGTAAAGACATGAAAAAACGTGGATTTAAGTTTGTAGGCTCAACAGTAATATACGCACACATGCAGGCAACGGGCATGGTTAATGACCATATTTTAGATTGCCACACACGTAAATAACAAAAGCCCGCTTAAAGCGGGCTTTATTGTAAAATATATTCTATTAGGTATTAGTATCTGTAATATTCAGGTTTAAATGGTCCTTCAACTTCAACACCAATATATTTAGCTTGCTCTTCGTTAAGTGTTTCAAGCTCTACACCCAATTTAGCAAGGTGTAATGCTGCCACTTTTTCATCAAGGTGCTTAGGTAGCATGTATACTTTGTTTTCATAGCTGTCGCTATTATTCCAAAGCTCTATTTGTGCTAGTGTTTGGTTCGTAAACGAGTTACTCATTACAAAACTTGGGTGACCTGTAGCACAACCAAGGTTTACTAATCTACCTTCAGCTAAAAGGATAATATCTTTCCCGTTGATGGTATATTTATCAACCTGTGGCTTAATTTCAACTTTAGTATCACCGTAGTTTTTATTTAACCAAGCCATGTCAATCTCGTTATCAAAGTGACCGATGTTACAAACAAGGGCTTTATCTTTCAACATTTCAAAGTGACGACCTACAACAATATCTTTATTCCCTGTAGTAGTAATTACAATATCAGCGTTACCTACTACTGTATCCAGTTTTTTAACTTCGTAACCGTCCATTGCAGCCTGTAGTGCACATATTGGATCAATTTCAGTAACGGTTACTATAGCACCTGCCCCTCTGAAAGAAGCTGCTGTACCTTTACCAACATCACCATAACCACAAACAACTACTCTTTTACCTGCAAGCATTAAATCGGTAGCACGACGGATAGCATCAACAGCACTTTCTCTACAACCGTATTTGTTATCAAACTTGGACTTCGTTACAGAGTCGTTTACGTTAATAGCCGGCATTACAAGTGTACCGTTTTTCATTCTCTCGTATAAACGGTGTACGCCTGTAGTTGTTTCTTCTGATAGTCCTTTAACTCCTTTTGCAAGTTCAGGATATTTATCAAACACCATGTTTGTTAAGTCACCACCATCATCAAGAATCATGTTAAGTGGTTTACGGTCTTCCCCGAAGAAAAGTGTTTGTTCTATACACCAGTCAAATTCCTCATCTGTTAAACCTTTCCAAGCATATACCGGTATACCCGCAGCAGCTATTGCAGCAGCAGCATGGTCCTGCGTTGAAAATATATTACAAGAACTCCATGTAACTTCAGCACCAAGTGCTACAAGCGTTTCTATAAGTACAGCCGTTTGTATTGTCATGTGCAGGCATCCTGCTATTCTTGCACCTTTAAGTGGTTGCTCTTCTTTATATTCTTCACGAAGCGCCATTAACCCAGGCATTTCTGCTTCTGCAAGCTCTATCTCTTTTCTACCCCACTCTGCAAGGGAAATGTCTTTTACTTTATAAGCCACGTATGGCACTGTTTTAGTACTCATGAATATTGTTATATTTGTATTAGCAAAAATTTATGCAAATTTAGCGATTTCCTGTAGAACGAGCCAGTTTTAAGATTATTTTAAACTTTGCTCAACCTTATAAACTTTTAAAAACAAAAGACTTAAACTTTTTACCTAACAACTATCACCTTCAATGCCTTTACATACATCGTTTACCGCAGGAAGCAATACACAAGTATACGTTTGGAAAATAACCGAGAGCCATGATGAGCTTTGGGAGCGAACACGCAACCTGAAGGATGTATGCATTACCCGCCTTGAAGGCATGAAAAGTGAACAACACCGTAGAGGTTTTTTAAGTGTACGTATGTTGTTACAGGAAGCAGGTTATACTGATATGGATATGTTTTATGCCGAAGATGGCAAACCACATTTAAAGGATGGTAAAAACATATCAATTACACATTCTCATAATTTTTCGGCTATAATTATTAGTAATGAAAATGTGGGTATTGATATGGAAATGCAACGGGATAAGATTACTAAAATAGCGCGTAAATATTGCGAAACGGAGTTCTCTTACCTTGAACCCAAAAATGAGGCTACCTACATACGCAGCCTAACGGTGATATGGGGTGTTAAAGAAGCTATATTTAAAATGGTTTCGTTACCAGGCATTAGTTTTAAAGACCATATAGACGTTGCTGCCTTTTCAATGGATAACAATTCAGGGGAAGCTACGCTAAACTTTAACGATTCCTGCACCAATTATAATTTTCATTTTAAGGAAATAGAAGGCTTTACACTTGTGTATAGTTTTGAAAAAGATACTACCCTATAAGCACCCACAATCAAATGAACGAATTATTCGACTTTTTGTTTAGTCAATACAAAGACTACAGCACTACTTTTATTATGCTTGAAGCCTTAGGCTCTGTTTTTGGTGCTTTAAGCGTAGTTTTCTCTGCCCGAAACAGCATCTTTGTTTATCCTACAGGCATTATAAGCACCATTATATATACTTATATGTTTTACCAATGGAACTTATACGGCGATATGATTATTAATGTATATTACTTTATAATGAGCGTATACGGATGGTTGTTATGGAGCCGTAAAGGAAACGATAACACGGCACTATTAAAGATAGAGAAAATGACTACAAAAGATACGATAAAGTGTATACAGATATTTGTGCTTTCGGTTATATTTGTATCTGCCGTATTTATTTATACTGAAAAGTTTAATTACTGGTGGGCTTATGTTGATACGTTTATAACAGGACTTTTCTTTGTAGGTATGTGGCTATTGGCAAAACGCAAAATAGAAAACTGGATTTTCTTAATTATTGGAGATATTATTGCGATACCGCTAATTTTTTATAAAGGAGCCACCTTAACAAGTATATTTTATATATTTTTAACAACTGTTGCCTTTATAGGTTATTATGAATGGAAGAAAAAGTTATCTGCCAGAATTAAAACGTCGCAACTACAATAATTTCGAAATGATAATTTAATTATTTCGTTGCAAACCTAAAAAATAACAGTAATAAAATTGCCTGTATAAATTAACAGGCATTAAAATTCAACTTAAAAAAACAGAACTTTGGAGGGACTTAAAGAAATAATTGATTTAGGACTTACTGAGAAAGACTATGACCAGATAAAAAAAAGAGGTATTAGTCCGGATAAGTTACAAGAGCAGCTAAATATATTTAAGGAAGGTAATACAAAAATCAACCTTAAAAAGCCTGCTATAGTAAATGATGGTATAGTACAGCTCCCTGATGAAAGCGTTAAAGAATATGCTGATTATTTTGACAGGAAAAAAGACAACTTTAAACTAACTAAGTTCATTCCGGCATCGGGTGCTGCAACCCGCATGTTTAAATTTTTAAATGAGTTTATAGCCAACTATAACCCTGAAAAGGAAACTGTAAAGGAATACATTACTAAAAATAATGATACGGCCTTAAAAACCTTTTTAGATAACTATAATAAATTTCCTTTCTCTGAGGCTATAATTGATACCCTAAAACAAAACCCTGATTATAATAAATGGAGTGAAAGTGATTTTGCTTATCACTATATTAAAACCATGCTACAGGATGAAAAGTTTGACTATGCCAATAAACCAAAAGGTATATTACCTTTTCATGAATATAAAAACTGTACCGCAACACCGGTAAGAGAACACTTTAAAGAAAGTGTAGCCTATGCAGCATCACAAAATAAAACCAACATACACTTCACTATATCCGAAGAGCATTTAGATGGTTTTACTAAGGCTTTTGATGAGGCAAAAACCTCTGTAGAAGAAAAATCAGGAGTAACTATTGATATCAGCACTTCCTATCAGCATAAAAAGACAGACACTATTGCGGTTGATATGAAGAATGTACCTTTTAGAGATAATACAGGTAATATTTTTTTCAGACCGGGAGGTCACGGTGCGCTTATTGAAAACTTAAACAATCTTGATACTGATATTGTTTTTATTAAAAATATTGACAACGTAAGCCATATTGAGCAACCTACTATTACGCTTTACAAAAAAGCATTGGGAGGTATACTTATCAAACTACAGGAAAAAGTTTATACTCACCTTGAAGAAATAGAAAAAGGAACAGTTACCGAAGAACAACTGGATGAAATGCTTTGCTTTGCTAACAACAAGCTATTACAACACATTCCTGAAAGTGTAAGAAGCCTTAGCAAAGAAGAAAAAATTGAATACACCAAACAACTATTTAACCGACCTATACGAGTATGCGGTATGGTTAAAAACGAAGGCGAACCAGGAGGTGGTCCGTTTTGGGTAGAAGATAAAGATGGTAAAGTATCACTGCAAATCGTAGAAAGCTCTCAGATAGATATGAAAGATGTAGCTCAAAAAGAGATATTTTCTCAGTCTACACATTTTAACCCTGTAGACCTTGTTTGCGGATTAAAAAACTACAAAGGGGAACCTTTTAACCTAACTGAATATATAGATAATACGACAGGCTTTATTGTAACCAAAAACCGTTTCGGTACAGATGTAAAATCGTATGAGTTACCGGGGTTATGGAATGGTGCCATGGCAGGCTGGATAACCGTTTTCGCCGAAGTACCATTACTTACTTTTAACCCTGTTAAAAATGTAAACGACCTTTTAAAACCGGCTCATCAACCGAGCTAAAAATTATAATGAATAAAGAAGTATTGCAACAGGAACTCAACTATAAAACAGCACGAAGTAGTGGTTCCGGTGGGCAAAATGTAAATAAAGTAGAAACAAAAGTTATCCTTAGTTTTAATATAAACGAATCAAAAGGATTAACCGAAGATGAAAAACAAACTATAAGTAAAAATATTGCTACCCGACTTAGTAATGAAGGTGTTTTGGTTTTACAGTGTGATGAAGACCGCAGCCAGTTACGAAATAAAAAAATTGTAACCGACCGTTTTTTTACTATTCTTGACAATGCTGTTATAAAACCCAAACAACGAAAACCTACTAAAGTACCTAAAGCAGTAATTAAAAAAAGGCTTAAAAATAAAAAACTGAATTCAGAGAAAAAACAAATGAGAAAACGCCCTGATTTTTAAGACTCAGGAGCCACTTTTTTAATCTCTTTACAAAAACTGCCGTAATAGTTATACAGGCAAAAGTTTTTTAGTACTTTTGCGCCGTCTCAAAGGGGTGCCTACTATATCGGGCTGAGATCATACCCAAAGAACCTGGGCGGGTAATGCTGCCAAGGGAAAAGGCAAAGAATAGCAGAAGTGCACACTGTTGTTTTTTACCGAAATATCATTTTATTAATTATTAACTAAAGGAATAATTACCCCTTTTATTCGTAAACATTTTTTTACGGATGAAAACTTTATTCGCTTCTATTTACAGGAAAAAGAAAAACATTTTACCTGTTGCTGTTGGTCTAATCAGTTTAGGAACCGCAGCCCAAAACACTCCCGAAACTGAGCAGGACTCAATTACCATGAATGATTACAAACTGGAAGAAGTATTGGTGCAAGCTGTAAGAGCAACTGCTGATTTACCGGTAACTTTCAGTAACGTAACCAAAGAAGAACTTGCTCCGCGTAATCTTGGTCAGGATATCCCTGTACTTTTAAACTACTTGCCTTCGGTTGTTACTACTACCGATGCCGGTAACGGTATAGGGTATACAGGAATACGTGTTCGTGGTGCTGATGCAAGTCGTGTTAACGTAACGGTAAACGGTATACCGTATAACGATGCAGAGTCGCATGGTTCATTCTGGGTTAATATGCCCGATTTTGCTTCTTCAACTGAAAACATACAGCTACAGCGTGGTGTAGGTACTTCTACTAACGGTGCAGGTGCTTTTGGCGCCAGCCTTAACCTACTTACAGATAGCTATAGCCAGGAAGCAAGCGGAGAAATATCAAACTCATTTGGTAGCTTCAATTCCAGAAAGCATACTGTAAAATTCAGTACCGGTTTAATGAACGACCGTTTTGAAATTGCAGGTAGAGTTTCAAATATAGCTTCTGACGGGTATATAGACCGTGCAGAATCAGACTTGAAGTCATACTTCCTGCAAGGTACTTATGTACATGGTTCTACACTTATTAAAGCATTAGTATTTGGAGGTAAAGAGCGTACTTACCAGGCATGGAACGGTATTGATGCTGAAACTATGGAAAGTGACAGACAGTTTAACTATTCCGGTATGTATACTGATGCAGAGGGTAATATTCGTTTTTATGATAACGAAACTGATAACTACAAACAGGACCACTACCAGTTACACTGGAATGAAAAAATAAATAATAACTGGAATACCAATATTGCATTACACTATACTATTGGCGAAGGATATTATGAAAACTACCGTGATAACAGTGCCTATGCTGATTACGACCTTGAAGAGGTTACCGTTAACGGTACACTTATAACAGAGGAAGACCTTATTACCCAAAAATGGTTAGATAACGATTTTTACGGTACTACTTTCTCTGCAAACTACAATAACGACGGTTGGGATGTGGTATTTGGTGGTGCATGGAACAAATATGAAGGTGACCACTTTGGTAATATCATCTGGGCACGTTATTCGGCAAATGTAAGTCCTGACGACCGTTACTATGATAATGATGCTACTAAAACCGACTTCAATGTGTTTGCAAAAGCAAATTATAAGCTGAACAGCAAGTTTAACGTATTTGCCGATATGCAGTACCGAAATGTAAGCTACGAAGCATCAAATGTATTGGAAAGTGCTGCAACCCCAATTCCTGTTGATGATACTTTCAACTTTTTTAACCCTAAAGCGGGTATTACCTATAGTGTAAACAACAATAATAATATTTACCTTTCGTATGCGCGTGCTAACAAAGAGCCACGCCGTACCGATTATGAAAGCGGAAGTACTAAAGCTGAAACACTTAACGATTTTGAGTTAGGATGGCGTTACAAATCGGGTAAAAATTACCTGAACGTAAACGGGTACTATATGCAGTATAAAGACCAACTGGTACTTACAGGAGCTTTAAACGATGTAGGCTCTCCTGTATATACTAATAGTGGTGACAGTTACCGCTTGGGGCTTGAAGCAGATGCTACTGTATTTATTACAGATAAGTGGATAGTACGTCCTAACATTGCCTTGAGCCAAAACCAAAACGTTGACTTTTATAATGAAGGAGATAATGGTCCTGAAAACTTAGGTGATACTGAAATTGCTTTCTCCCCAAGCATAATAGGTGGTAACCAGTTAATATACATGCCGTTTAAAAACTTTCAGGTAGCATTGCTTTCTAAATTTGTTGGTGAGCAGTATATGGACAATTACGAGTCTGACAACGCTATACTGGACAGCTATTTTGTAAATGACTTTAATGTTACTTACGAGCTTAAAACCAAAACTATATTTAAGTCTATAGTATTCAACGGACTTGTAAATAATATGTTTGATGTTGAGTACGCTTCAAACGGATATATGTGGGGAGACCCGTACTATTATCCGCAAGCAGGCATTAACTTTTTAGTGGGTGCTACACTTAAATTCTAGGTTATATCAATTGTTATGTACTATAAAATCCTGCTACTTTACAGTGGCAGGATTTTTTTATACTTCTCAAGGTCTTCAGCTATTTCTTTTATTATTTCATTTCGCTTTTTAAGAAAACTGCTCATGTAGTTTTTCAGGAAAAGTGCATCTGCCAATTTACCTAAAATCCCTAACGGGCTGGTATAAGCAAACACATCTGTCATTTTTACCTGCTTCCCTATTGTTTTAAAAAAATGTTCATGGCGCATTGTTTTAAAAACACCTTTAATCATCTCATCCGCAAAATAATCAGGTGATTGCAAATCAGCTATAATCACCGTAAGTTTTTGTGTAACGCCAAAATGTTTGGCTTGCCAGGTTACAGTTTCACCCAGCTCCATTAAACCGGATGTTTTCCCTGCAATAGCTTTTTCATTCGTTTGTGCTGCCGAAACCAAATGCAAGTCAATACTACGGGAAAGGTCAAAAACGATTTTAATATCAGCCTTAATATAAGTATCTATTTTTATAACAGGCATAGTTACACTTATGTGTTAATTATAAACGCGTATAGAGGTTCCGCTTGTTACCTGTATTCTGTATGGCTTTAATGGGTATTCTTTCCCTTCTGCCTGCCCGTTGAAAAGGTTATACTCCGCTTCATCGCAAGGGCATATTGCCATAATACCGTCTACAGCAAGCTTAGAGCAGCTATCTAGGTTTTGGTTAGGACAACTTGCCTCATAAGCTACATAGCCCCCACCGGTGTTCATTACTATAATACCATTAATCCCTATACCTGCCTGGTCTATATAAACAGGGTTTGCCGTAAACTGTAAAGGAGTATATAACGGCAGGCTCATATCAATATCTATAGAAAAGTTATAATTGGGTAAATACTTATCAGGATATTGGTAGTCATCACTATTACATCCGAACAAAAAAGGCATTACTAAAAGGACTAAAACATATTTAGTTATATTCATAAATTTATGCTTAATAATTATGAAACAAATTTAAATTATTTAACTTTGACAAGTGCTATAGCACGTATTGAAATAAACAGACGTATTAAAAAAATATTATCTTTGTAGAAAGAAATCCCGTTGCGTATGGGATTTTTTCTATTTATATAAACGATGAAGTTATGAGTAAAGTATCATACTACACAGCAGAAGGGCTAAAAAAACTGAGAGAAGAGCTAGACCAGTTAAAAAGCATAGAAAGACCTAAAGCTTCTCAGGCTATTGCCGAAGCAAGGGACAAAGGTGACTTATCTGAAAATGCAGAATATGATGCTGCAAAAGAAGCACAGGGACTTTTGGAAATGAAAATTGCTAAAATGGAAGAACTTTTAGCTAATGCCCGCCTTATTGACGAGTCTCAGCTTGATGTATCTAAAGCGTTAGTGCTTTCTACAGTAAAAATAAAAAACCAGGCTAACGGCATGGAAATGACGTATACACTGGTAGCAGAAAGTGAAGCTGACCTTAAATCAGGTAAAATATCAGTAACCTCTCCTATTGGTAAAGGGTTACTTGGAAAAAAAGTAGGTGAAGTTGCCGAGATAAATGTACCAAACGGAACACTTAAATTTGAAGTACTGGAAATTAGCCGAGCATAATAAAAAAGGACAGTAAAAAGTAACTTTTAAAAATCCATCAAGCTATGAGTTCTATATTTACAAAAATTATAAATGGCGAAATCCCTGCTTATAAAGTAGCGGAAACCGACCGATTTTTAGCGTTCTTAGACATTAACCCAAATACTAAGGGGCACACGCTGTGTATACCTAAAAAAGAGGTAGACAAAATTTTTGATATGGAGCAACAGGAGTATCTTGACCTGATGGCTTTTTCGTATAAAGTTGCAAAAGCAATAGAAAAAACGGTTGCATGCAAACGTGTAGGTGTTGCTGTAGTAGGGCTTGAAGTTCCGCACACGCATGTACACCTTATCCCGATTAATGAAATGGATGATATGCGTTTCATTAACAAAACAAAACTTGAAAAAGAAGAGTTTGAAGCTTTAGCTGCTGAAATCAGTAAACACGTCTAACTCTCTGTAAAAACTCTTTAAAGCACTTATTATGGAGTTTTCTTTAAATAAATCAATCGAAATATTAAAGACAACTCCAAATACCTTAAATACATTTTTAGGTAATTTATCTGATGAATGGCTGCATAATAATGAAGGCGAAAACACATGGAGCCCTTATGATGTAGTACAGCATTTAATAGTTGGTGAGAAAACAGATTGGTTAGTAAGGATAAAAATTATTCTTAGCGACACAGAAAATAAAGCATTCAGACCTTTTGACAGATTTGCTCATTTAGAGGATGACTCTGCAAAAAGTATTACTGAACTGCTGAAAGAATTTCAAAAACTGCGCGAAAACAATCTGAGTGAACTAAAATCATTTAACCTTACAGAGAATGATTTTAGCAAAACAGGAATACACCCTGAATTCGGAACGGTTACCTTAAAACAATTAATAGCCACTTGGGCAGTGCACGATTTAGGGCATATTGCACAAATAGCAAGAGTAATGGCTAAACAGTATAAAACGGAAGTAGGCCCTTGGACTGAGTACTTAGGAATACTAAAAAAATAAGTTCCCCCTCTGTTTACACTTTAGGGAAGCTTGCCTGCATAGTAGTCCCTTTCCCTAACTCTGAGTGCAGTACCTTTATTTTTCCTTTGTGGTATTCTTCCACAATACGCTTAGTTAATGATAAACCAAGTCCCCATCCTCTTTTCTTAGTAGTAAAACCCGGTTCAAAAACTTTTCGATATTGTCCTTTCGCAATTCCTTTACCGGAGTCGGTTACTTTAATTTTTACAAACTTATCCTTATCCTCCAGCACTATTTCCAGTTTACCCTTACCCTTCATGGCATCAATAGCGTTTTTAACAAGGTTCTCTACTGTCCAGCTATGCAGTTCGGGGTTAAGCATTACGTTTATAGGGTAATCAGGTGCTGTAAAAGTAAATGCTATTTGCTTTGATGCTCTTGACTTCAGATATTCAAAAGACTTTTCTGTTTCCTGTACAATATCTCTATTCTCCAGCACAGGCTCTGAGCCTACTTTAGAGAAGCGCTCTGCAATAGTTTGCAACCTGTGTACATCTTTCTCTATTTCACTTACGGCAGTTTCATCTACATTATCTGCTCTTAGTATTTCAATCCAACCTAATAATGATGATAACGGTGTCCCTATCTGGTGTGCGGTCTCTTTTGCCATACCCGCCCAAAGCCTGTTTTGAGCACTCATTTTAGTTGCCCTGAAAAATATGTAAACCAAAGCAGCAAAAAGCACTATAATCAACAATAAAGTTATAGGGTAATACTTTAGCTTGTTAAGCAGCGGAGAGTTACCATAGTATAAGTACTGGTAGTTATTTTCAGACAATTCTATTTTTATAGGGCTATTTTCTTCTTTTAACTCATAAAAAAAATCTCTTAATCTGGCTTCATCCCGTTCTATTTCATAGGGAATGTTGCCTGTCTTCATTATACTATCTGTACTCGTGGCAAGTATAACCGGTATAGTCTGGTTTTCACTAATTATTTTAAGTGGGAGTTCAACATCAACATCCCCCTGTACATTATTTAAAGTTTGCTGAGCATCTGCCCATAATTCCATTTTCTTTCTTTCATCCCCTTTAAAAATCTGAAAAAAATTATAGGTATTAAATACTATGGCTACAATAATAAAAAATGAAGCTATTATAAGTACCCAACGGGTTATACTCCTTTTATCAGTAAACTGCATATAACTATATTTTAAGGCTTAAATATACTAAAACTTACGCTGTAAACGGCGATGGTACCAGTAAACTAAAGCATTTGTAAAACGTATAAAAAATACCGTTATTATTATTTATTAACAACCGAGGTTAAATTTATCAAAGCCGTTTTTTAGTACTACCAGAAAAATTATCTTTGTAAAAAACACTACTGTAATGCTTAGTATTGATCCTAAAGAAATACCTACAGCAAAGCTACAAGGCTACCTACAGGGAGCCGTTGGTCCCAGACCTATAGCTTTTGCAAGTACACTAGACAGAAACAACGTTCCTAACCTATCGCCTTTTAGTTTTTTTAATGTATTTAGTGCGAACCCGCCTATCATGGTTTTTTCACCGGCACGCAGGGTACGAAACAACACTACAAAACATACATTAATTAATGTAGAACTTAACAGAGAAGTGGTTATTAATGTTGTAAATTATGATATTGTACAACAGGCATCACTATCGAGCACTGAATATGCAGATGGAGTAAACGAGTTTGAAAAATCAGGGCTTACCATGATAGCTTCGGATGTTGTAAAACCTTTTCGTGTGAAAGAATCGCCTGTACAATTTGAATGTAAGGTAAAAGATATTATTGCTTTGGGTGATGAAGGCGGAGCAGGAAATTTGGTAATATGTGAGGTGGTTAAAATTCATGTAGATGAAACTATTTTGGATGAAAATGGCGCTATAGATCAAAACAAAATAGACCTTGTATCGCGCATGGGCGGTAACTGGTACAGCCGTGCAAACATGGGATTATTTGAAGTAGAGAAACCACTTACAACTTTAGGTATTGGGGTAGATTCAATTCCTGATTTTGTAAAAACCTGCGGTGTATTTAACGGTAACGACTTGGGCAAACTTGGTAATGTAGAAACTTTACCTACAGAAGAAGAAATTAGTGCTTTTATAAAAGAAGACTTTGAAATAAAAGGATTACTTAGTGCAGATGATGACGACAAGAAGTACAAGAAGGCTAAAGAGTACCTTGATAAAAACGAAGTGCTAAAGGCATGGAAAATATTACTGGCTAAAAAAGATTTTTAATATACTAACAACGATTGCTGCCACAACAGGCAGAAAATAACAAGGAGAATTTATGGAAGTTTCAGGAAGAATTAAGATGATTGACGATACTAAAACCTATGGTAATAATGGTTTTAGAAAAAGAGAAGTAGTAGTTACTACAGATGAACAATACCCTCAGCATATATTAGTAGAGTTTACACAAGATAAGTGTGAACTTTTAAACAGTTATACAGTAGGTGAGCCTGTAAAAATATCTATTAACCTACGTGGCAGAGAGTGGGTAAACCCACAAGGAGAAACCAAGTATTTTAACTCTATACAAGGATGGAGAATAGAAAAATTACAGCCACAAGCTCCGGCAGGAGGTGGTTACCAAACACCGCCGCCGGCAGCATCTCCGCAAGACTCTTTTGAGCCGGCTACTAATTATAAAGAAGAAGACCACGACGACCTTCCTTTTTAATAAAGCATAAGAACAGAAAAAGCCCCGAAATAAATCGGGGCTTTTTTATTTTGTATTTATTTCATTTTTAATCCTATCTACGCTTTTTCAGATAAAAAAGACTTTAAACATAGTTTCTAAAGGTTAATTATAAATTTATATAACCTTTAGAAAAGTAGATTTATTTATATAAATTCAATCAAAATATTTTATAAATTTATATTATCTAAATATTAAATAAACAATGTATTATCTTTCTCGTGATTTATATTTCCCTCCTGTAACAGAAGCCTCTCCTGAAGGTATTGTTGCTATTGGCGGAGATTTATCTCCCGAAAGATTAGTACTAGCATACCAGAACGGTATTTTCCCTTGGTTTGATGATGAAGAACCGATAATATGGTGGAGTCCTCCTCAAAGAATGGTTCTTTATCCTGATGAATTAAAAATTTCTAAAAGTATGCGTAATATAATTAATCGCAATACGTTTAAAATTACATTCAACACTGCCTTTAAAGAGGTAATTACAAATTGCCGAAATATAAAAAGGGAAGGGCAGCCGGGAACCTGGATTACACCAGAAATGATTGATGCTTATTTCGAACTTCATAAAATGGGGTATGCACAATCAGTAGAAGTGTGGCAGGATAATGTTATGGTAGGCGGTTTATACGGTGTAGATTTAGGACATATTTTTTGCGGAGAAAGTATGTTTTCAAAAGTATCAAATGCCAGTAAAATGGCTTTTATAGCACTTACTAAAAAGTTAAAAGAAGAAAATTATCGGTTACTGGATTGCCAGGTACATAATGATCATTTAGCAAGCTTGGGGGCACGGGAAATAGATCGTAGTGAGTTTATTAAAATAGTAACCAATTAAAAATTTATTTTTACCCATGACAAGAGTAATAAAAAAGTATTACGAAGCATTTCTGCTTGTAATTGTACTATTATGTTTTGTGCTATTCCGAAACGAGGTTTTTGACAGTAACACCTACCTTATTGCAGCTGCTGCAATTGCGCTTTATTTTGTACCCCTACGCATTGCTTTTAATATATTCAATTCAGAAATTGAGCATAGAGGTGTACAAGTAATTTCATCTATAATAATCGCTGCAATTATTGGCGTTTCTCTGCTGGCAGTAAACGACAAGAATTATAGCGGGCTTAGTACTATGCTTTATGGCTTGGCAATTATTAATGTAGGCTTTATGATATATGCCCTAATTAAAGATGAGCAACGAAATCCATTTTTACTTCACCTTATAATGATATTACTAATATCAGCTTTATTAAACTTTGTTTAAGTATAGAAAAAGTGTATTAAAATAAAAAATCCGTACTGAAATTCAGTACGGATTTTTTATATCATTTCGTTTTTAAAGTCTTAAGCTTCAAACGGAACTACAGAAACGTAAGATTTGTCATCTTTCTTTTTCTGGAATTTCACAACACCGTCAATTTTAGCGTGTAGTGTATGGTCTTTCCCCATATACACATTTTCACCCGGGTTGTGCTTAGAACCTCTTTGTCTTACGATGATGTTACCTGCAATTGCAGCTTGACCACCGAATATTTTAACGCCTAAACGTTTCGATTCTGATTCTCTACCGTTCTTAGAACTACCGACACCTTTCTTGTGAGCCATGATGTTATAGTTTTAAATTGTTAATATTATTCTGCAGATTCAGCTTCTGCCTTTTTTGTTGTCTTCTTTTTAGCAGCACCGTTAATACCGGTAATACTTATTTGAGTTAAAGCTTGGCGGTGACCGTTTTTAACTCTGTAACCTTTTCTTCTTTTCTTTTTGAAAACGATTACTTTATCTCCTTTTAAGTGCTTAAGCACTTTGGCTTCTACAGAAGCTCCACTTATAGCCGGGGCGCCAAGGGTTATGTTACCGTTATCATCCAGTAAAAGTACTTTGTCAAAAGAAACTGCGTCTCCTTCGTTACCTTCAAGACGGTGAACATAAACTGTCTGGTCTTTGCTAACTTTAAATTGTTGCCCTGCTATCTCTACGATTGCGTACATAACAATATTATTAATTTAATTAAAAATTTCAAGGCTGCAAATATACAACTATTTCTTTATCAGCCAATATAAAATAATAAATTTTGCGCAAAAATAGCAATTATAATAACCTGAGAATCAATTCACAGAAAAAAACTTAGATTTATTGTAACAAAATACCGAAATTGCATACCAATTATCAAAAATCAATAATTAATAACTTTTATGAAAAAATCTTTAATGGCTTTGGGTTCTCTTCTCATGCTTGGCGGAGTAGCATCAGCACAGGAAGTAGCATTTGAGGAATATGATTTGGACAACGGGCTGCATGTTATCCTGCATCAGGACAAAACTGCTCCTGTTATAATTACTTCGGTAATGTATCACGTGGGTGCTAAAGATGAAAACCCTGAAAGAACAGGTTTTGCACACTTTTTTGAACACCTGTTATTTGAAGGTACTGAAAACATTGAACGTGGTGAGTGGTTTAAAATAGTTACTGCAAATGGTGGTAACAACAATGCCAACACTACTGATGACAGAACGTACTACTACGAAGTTTTCCCTTCAAACAACCTAGAATTAGGTCTTTGGATGGAGTCTGAAAGATTAATGCATCCGGTTATTAATCAAATAGGAGTTGATACACAAAATGAAGTAGTGAAAGAAGAAAAAAGACTACGTGTAGATAACCAGCCTTATGGTAACCTTATAGCTGAGGTTAAAAAGAACATGTTTGTTAACCACCCTTACCGATGGACAACAATTGGTTCTATGGAACACCTTGATGCTGCAACTCTTGAAGAGTTTCAGGCATTTAACAAAAAGTTCTATATACCAAATAATGCTGTATTAGTAGTTGCCGGTGACCTTGATATTGACCAAACTAAAAAATGGATTAAGCAATATTTTGGACCTATACCAAAAGGAACGCCTGTTACACGCGACACATATACAGAGGCTCCTATTACAGAAACTATTCATGCCACGTATGAAGATCCTAACATACAGTTACCAATGATGGTTGCTTCATACAGAACTCCATCTATGACAACAAGAGATGCAAGAGTTCTTGATATGATTTCTACTATATTAAGTGATGGTAAAAGTTCAAGAATGTACAAGAGAATTGTTGACGAAGAAAAAATGGCGTTACAAATGGGTGCATTCAACTACAGTCAGGAAGATTACGGTATGTATATAGTATATGGTATACCAATGCAGGGACATACTACTAAAGAACTTCTTGCTGAAGCTGATAAAGAAATTGAAAAACTTCAAAAAGAACTTATCTCTAAGAAGGAATACGAGAAACTTCAAAACATATACGAAAGCCAGTATGTAAACAGTAACTCTAGTGTAGAGGGTATTGCAAGTAGCCTTGCTACTTACTACATGCTTTACGGTGATACTGACTTAATAAATGAAGAGATTGACATCTATCGTTCTATTACCAGAGAAGAAATAAGAGAGGTAGCTAAAAAGTACCTTAACCCTAACCAAAGGTTAGTACTGGATTATGTACCAGCTAAAGACAAAGCACAAAACTAAGTAACAAAGAATCATGAAAAAAGTTATATATCTATTAGCCGGCTTGTTTTTAACTATTACTATGCAGGCACAAGAAAGACCAATGCCAAAACCGGGACCTGCGCCTACGGTAAACATAGGTGAACCGGAAACTTTTACGCTGGATAACGGACTAAAAGTATTGGTGGTAGAAAACCATAAACTACCTAGAGTATCTTACACACTTACTATGGACAACGCTCCATATGCAGAAGGTAACAAAAAAGGAGTATCAGATTTATTAAGCGCAGTAATGGGCTCTGGTACTCAAACCATATCAAAAGATGCTTTTAACGAGGAAGTAGACTTTTTAGGTGCAAACATTAATTTCTGGGCAGATGGTGCAAGCGCTAACGGTCTTTCTAAATATTCTGACAGAATATTAGAACTTATGGCTGACGGTGCGCTTAACCCTAAGTTCACTCAGGAAGAGTTTGAGAACCAAAGAGACAAAATGATTGAAGGTTTAAAAGCTGATGAAAAAAGTGTTACTTCAGTAGCTTCAAGAGTTGGTAGTGCTTTAATATACGGTAAAAACCACCCGAGAGGAGAATACGTTACAGAAGAAACATTGAAAAATGTAACACTTGCTGATGTTAAGAATAACTACAATACTTACTTTGTTCCTGCTAAAGCATACCTTGTAGTAGTAGGAGATGTTAAGTTTAAAGATGTTAAGAAAAAAGTAAAGAAGTTATTTGGTGACTGGACTCCTAATAAAGCGCCTAGCATTAGCTACAGCGACCCTAAAGATGTACAGTATACACAAATAAACTTTGTTGATATGCCAAACGCAGTACAGAGTGAAATTTCTGTAGCGAATGTGGTAGATCTTAAAATGACAGACAAGGAGTACTTTGCTGCATTACTTGCTAACCAAATACTTGGTGGCGGTGGTGAAGGCAGACTTTTCCTTAACCTTCGTGAAGCTCACGGATGGACGTATGGTGCATACTCTTCTGTAGGAGCAGGTAAATACATTTCTTCATTCAGAGCTAAAACATCTGTAAGAAACACTGTAACTGACAGTGCTATTGTAGAAATGCTTAATGAAATTAAAAAAATAAGAACTGACCTTGTTGATGAGGAAGATCTTAAAAATGCAAAAGCTAAATATGTAGGTAACTTTGTTATGCAGATGGAAAGCCCATCTACAATAGCAAGCTATGCGCTTAGAACAGAAACACAAAACTTACCTAAAGATTTTTACGAAAACTACATTAAGAATATAAACGCTGTAACTCCTGAAGATGTAAGGAATGCAGCTAAAAAATATTTCTCTGCGGATAATGCACGTATTATAGTAGTAGGTAAAGCTGCTGATGTATTACCTGGACTTGAAAGTACAAACATTCCTGTTTTTTACTTTGACAAGTGGGGTAAAAAAACTGATAAGCCGGTACTTAATAAACCAATCCCAGAAGGTGTAACAGCTAAAAGCGTACTTAACGACTATATTAAAGCTATAGGTGGTGAGAAAGCTGTAAAAGGTGTAAAAACATTATACACAAAATCTACAGCTACTGTACAGGGAGCACCTGTTGAACTTACCATGAAAGTATCTGCTGACCATAAACAACTTATTGAAATGAACGTTATGGGTAATACCATGATGAAGCAAGTTGTTAATAATAAGGAAGGTTACATGGTACAACAAGGTCAAAAAATACCTTTAGAAGGCGAAGAGCTTGAAAGCATGAGAGAAAGCGCTGTGCCATTTGAAGAGGTAGACCTATTAAACAGTTCAGAAATAACACTTACAGGTATTGAAACTATGAATGGTTCTGATGCTTATGCTGTTAAAAACGGAGAAACTACACTTTACTATGATACCAAAACAGGTTACAAATTAGGACAAAGTGTACAGTCTGAGCAAATGGGACAAACAGTAGTTCAGAATACTTACTACAATGACTATAAAGAAGTAAAAGGTATTAAAATACCTCACAATATAGTAATGAATGTAGGTATTGAAATTAACCTTACTGTTAACGAAGTTAAAGTTAACGAAGGTGTTACTGATGCTGATTTCCAATAATAAGTTGTTACAAAGCACTTTTATATAAAAAAGGCTGCCCGTTTTGGGCAGCCTTTTTATTTTGTAGTGTATAATAATAGTCCTTATTTTTTAGAAGAAAAATAAACCCCAACCAGTATTATTGCTGCACCAACTATTTGTATTGGCGATAACGATTCACCATCAACTAAACCCCAACCAAAAGCAACAACAGGTATTAAATAGGTTACTGATGAAGCAAATATAGGCGATGACAAATGTATCATTCTAAAAAATATAATATTAGCAAGTCCTGTACCTATTATACCCAATACAGCTATATACAGCATGGAATTTTGCACCGCAGGTTTGCAATAAACATCCCCGAAGCCTGAAAGAAATAATATTATTGTGGCAGGTATAATCATTACTGCAAAATTCCCAACCGAAATACTAAGCGGGCTTAAATCGGAAAGGTATTTTTTAATCAGATTTATATTCGTAGCGTAACATACAGTAGCTGCCACTACAAAAAGTGCAAACCAGTAGTTTTGTTCAGGATTATCTAAAGCACCTTTAAAAATAAGCAATATACACCCCACAAGCCCTATAAGCACCCCGAAAAGCTGCCTGCGCTGAAATTGCAACCCGAAAACTACGGCACCAATAATAAGCGTATTTAAAGGCGTTATTGAGTTTATTATAGCTGTAATAGAACTGTATATTTCTACTTGAGCGATAGAAAAGAAATATACCGGCAAAAACGTACCGAATAATGCTGTTAAAGCAATATACTTCCACTTATGTCTCGGAATTTTTGTTAAGCTCTTAAAACCTACTATTAAAAGGAATATCGCACAAAATATAATACGCAAAGATCCGAGCTGAAAGGGTGTAAGTCCTACAAGACCACGCTTTATTAATATAAAAGAACTTCCCCAAATAAGCGAGAGTGTTATTAGTAAATACCATTTGGTTTTTTGTGCCTGCATACCTAAAATTTTAAGGACTTAAAATTCTAACAATAAAACCATATAACAAACGTTTTTTTATAAATTTGTAACACTCTACTATAGAGGAACCTTATAACAGAATTAAACAATTTAACCCTATGAAAATAACTAAAAGTATAGCAATGTTTGCAATGGCGGCAATGCTATTTGTAAGCTGTAAAGAGATAGCTAAAGAACCGGATGCTGCAAACAGCAACGAAACTACAACAGAAGCTGAAGCAAGTAATGAAACTGCTGCTAACCTTGAAACTACAAGTTTTGAGATTGAAGGTATGACTTGTGCAATAGGTTGTGCGAAAGTTATAGAGAACAAACTTGCTAAAATGGACGGTGTATCAGAAGCTAAAGTTGACTTTGATTCTAAAACAGCTACTATTCAGTATGATGCTGCACAACAATCTCCTGAAAAAATTGTAGAAACTGTAGAAGGCATTGCTGAAGGTGCTTATAAAGTAGCTAACGTAAAAAACTCTGCTGATAAAGCGGAACTTTTTAAAGCAGACCAAGAACCTGAAAAGAAAAAGGACAAGAAGAAGTGTGATAAAGAGGGGAAGTCTTGTTGTTCTACTACTAAAGCAGAGAAAAAAGGTTGTTGCTCTAAAGATGCTAAAAAATCTTGCGACAAGAAAAAAGCTTAACCCTTTAAAGTTTTCAATATAAAATTCAAAGCAGCCTATAGGCTGCTTTTTTTATTCCCTCTCCTCTACTATTATATACAGGAATCAGTCTAAATTAATATTACTCCAAAAAGCATTCTACATAATACTTTGTAAGTATATTTATACGTTATTAAATACTGTAACACACAAAGTAACAATATGAAATTTTTAGCAATTTTATTCATAACACTCCTGCCTGTACAGTGGGGTACTGATTTTGATGCAGCTCAAAAAACTGCAAAACAAGAACATAAACTTATACTATTAAACTTTTCAGGCTCTGATTGGTGTGCTCCTTGTATTCTAACCAAAAGAGAATACTTTGAAAGTGATGCTTTTAAAAAGATGGCAGAAAAAAACTTAGTATTAGTAAATGCTGACTTCCCGAGAAGAAAGAAAAACCAATTGCCTGCCGAACAAGTTAAAAAGAACGAAGCTCTGGCAGAAAAATACAATGAAAAAGGATTCTTCCCTTTAACTATTTTAATGGACGCTAACGGCAAAGTGATAAAAGAATGGCAAGGCAAACCTACTGCATCAGTTGAAGAGTGGGTAAAAGAGGTTGAAGGAATTTGTGCAAAGCATAAATAATCACCCTAAATAAATCACCAGCATAACAGCCGATGAAGGACTATTCTAAAACACTAAAGCTAATGGGTAACAACTTTACTATTACTGTTGTTGCAGAAAATGAGCCAAAGGGTGTGGAATATATTGATGCTGCTGTAAACGAAATTAAAAGGATTGAAAAGTTACTGACTACATTTAGCGATGACAGCCAAACCAGCCTGATAAATGAAAATGCCGGTATAAAACCTGTGGTAGTAGACCAAGAAGTATATAGTTTAATTGAGCGCAGCATCAACATATCAAAAATTACACAAGGTGCATTTGATATTAGTTATGGCGGTATTGATAAAAGCCTTTGGAATTTTGATAAGTCAATGACAGTGTTGCCAACTAAGAAACAGGCTTTAAAAAGTGTTCACTTAATAAATTATAACAACATAGTACTTAACCCTGAAAACTGTACCGTGTACCTGAAAGAAAAAGGAATGCGAATTGGTTTTGGCGGTATTGGTAAAGGCTATGCTGCCGAAATGGCTAAAAAGCTGTTAGTAGCGCAAAACGTAACCAGCGGAATAATAAATGCCAGTGGCGACCTTACTGCATGGGGAATGCAACCATCAGGGAAGCCTTGGCGAATTGGTATATCAGATCCTGAACATCCTGAAAATATCTTTTCTTATGTAGATATATCAGGTAAGGCAGTAGCCACTTCAGGTAATTATGAAAAGTATGTGATGATAAACGGAAAGAAATATTCACATACTATAGACCCTCAAACCGGCTTGCCCATATCAGGGATAAAAAGCGTAACGGTAATAAGTGAAAATGCAGAGTTTGCTGATGCTATGGCTACCCCAATAGCCGTAATGGGCATAAAAGCAGGACTATATTTAGTAAACCAAATACCAAACCTGCACTGTATTATTATAGATGACAACAATAAACTGTTTACTTCAAAACAAATTCATTTAAATTAAAAAAGATGAAGTATTTACTTTTAAGTGCTTTAGGAGGTATGTTTTTAGTTTCATGCTCTCCTGTAAAAGAGTACCAGAAAAACAAAATTAACGACTCGGAAATGGTACTGGCTAACCGAAAAATTGAAAAGACAGAGCTAAACTTTCAATCGTACCGAGAAGGAGCATCAGGAGCCAACGCAGGTAAAAGCGGTGGCGGGTGCGGATGTAACTAACCTTATAACAAAGTAAAGAATGAAACGTATATTCATTACAGGTTTAGCACTACTGGGCATTATGCGCTTTAGTGCACAAAACCGCACAGAAACAGACTCCACCAACTATAAAGCCAAAAAACTAAAAATAGAAGAAATAAACCTTGTTTCCAGCTATTACAGCCAAAATGGTAACAATGCATCAGTAACCGGAGGTATAGGAACAGAGGAACTTACCGATGTTTCTAATGCTATTGATGTAAAACTGGTTAAACAGGGCGAAAATGGTATTAAGCATAATTTTGATATTGAAGTGGGTGTTGACCATTACAGTTCGGCATCATCTGATAAGATTGACCTTCAGGCAAACTCTTCTGCATCATCTGCTGATACCCGCGTTTACCCTTCTCTTAACTATGTAAGGGAAAATGAAGCTAAAGGCAATACATTTGGAATAGGCGTTTCATCTTCAACAGAATACGATTACCAGTCATTCGGAGGAAATATAAGCTACTCGAAGCAAACAAAAGACCGTAACGGAGAGTTTACAGCACGTTTCCAGACCTTTATTGACCAGGTTAAAATGATAGCTCCCATAGAGCTAAGAGGTACACCAAATGCAAAAGATTCAGGAACAGAATCCCGAAATACTTTTGTAGGGTCATTAAGCTACTCCCAAATAATTAACCGTAATTTTCAGGTATTAGTACAGGCAGATATTGTATCGCAACAAGGGTACTTAGCATTGCCTTTCCACAGGGTATATTTTACTGATGGTTCTGTACATCAGGAAGAGTTACCGGACAGTCGCCTTAAATTCCCTATGGCGGTACGTGCCAGTTACTTTTTAGGAGATAACATTATTATAAGGGCGTACTACCGTTATTATACTGATGATTGGGATTTAAACTCGCACACTGCTAATATTGAAGTGCCGGTTAAAATATCGCCTTTCTTCTCTATAAGTCCGTTTTACAGGTATTACCAGCAAACGGCTATTAAATATTTTAAAGCCCATCAGCAGCATACCGCAGCTAATGAGTTTTATACCAGTAACTACGACCTGTCTGACTTTGACAGTAACTTTATGGGGGTTGGTTTACACTTTACCCCTATTAACGGCGTTTTTGGTATGAAATACTTTAATATGATAGAAGTTCGATACGGGCACTACTCAAGATCTACAGAGTTAGACTCTGATATAGTGAGTATAAACCTTAAATTCAAATAATAAAAAAGCAGCCAATTGGCTGCTTTTTTATTTTATATACTTTATTTATAACTATAAATATAATCCTTAAACCATTTTAGTTCTGCAATTAACTGAAAGCTTTTTTGATGTATTATTTCAAGATGCCCTCTTTTCAAGAAGAAAATATAATAACCATTAATTTTATTAATTTTCCGAACATCATCAAGTTTAACTGACCTATGGGAGCCATCATCATAACAAATAGTCAAAGTTTCTTGAGTCATTTCATAATACTTTATTTCGAAAATATCCCAATTACTTTTACGATTCACATACATCAACAAATCTAAAAAAAGGGTAAGAAAATATATGAAGACTATGCTTAACGAAAAATAAAAATTATTAATTAACAATAATAAAAGTAAAATCCAGCTTCTTTTTCTTAAGCGCAAAAGCAAGAATATTTTACAATACTCTTTTTTAGATATTTTAACTTCTGAAGTTTTAACCATTATAGCATACAGCTAGCTTATTACTTCTCCCATTTTACCGTTTCCATAATCTTACGCATATCATCTTTAATGTAGCTTGCAGCAGGCATTAAAGAATCATAATTAGGTTTAGCATAAAAATACATAGACCCCGTAAGGAAGTGTTTTATACTGTCTGTTACATAAAACTGTGCGTTTGTAGCTGCATCCCCCCCTACCTGATAAAACATACCGTAGGCTTCCTGCATTTCATTCATAAAAGGAGATTCTTCTATTACATCTGCTTTTATTACGTGCTCATACGTTAGTTTTTGTGCATCGCGCAGTAAAACCTCAATATTATTATTTACCGGTTTGTAGGTTAAGTAAATAGTGGCTTTCATTTTCGGGTAACTTATAGTAAAGTTACAGTTTCCCTTATTTTTTATAATGGACTGCGAATTAAAGGAGAACGAAAAAGGACAAACTCCTTCGTAGGTTACATAATTTTCAACAGGATAATCCAGCCTTAAATAAGCTTTAGGCTTTGGTATAGTATCGTCATCTCCGCAGGAAATTAAAGCTAAAGCAGAAAAAACAGTTAATGACAGTTGAAATATAATTTTATGTATGCGCTTCATTTATTGCAATGTTACTTTTATTTGTTTTACCCTTCTTGTATCAACCGATTCTATGGTAAAAATATTGTCGTTAAAGGTAATCTTTTGTCCCTTTTTAGGAAAGTTTCCCGAAATTTCCAGAATAAAGCCTGCTAAGGTCTCTGCTTCTCCTTTAGAATTTTCGAAATCTTCCTCATTTACATCGGTTATACGGTAAAAGTCTTTAAGGCTTATCTTCCCGTCAAACAAATAGTTTTTATCATCTATTTGCGAGTAAATAATATCCTCATCATCAAACTCGTCGCTTATATCCCCTACTATTTCTTCCAATATATCTTCAAGCGATATTAACCCCGATGTACCGCCATATTCGTCAACTACTATAGCAAGGTGGTTTTTCCTCCCTTGGAACTCTTTAAGCAGGTTATCCAACTTTTTATTTTCAGGCACAAAAAAGGCTTCTTTAACCAGTTGTTGCCAGTTGAAATCAGCTTCGCCATCCACATGAGGGATAAGGTCTTTTACAAAAAGTACCCCTTCAATATGGTCTATATTTTCTTTATACACGGGAATACGTGAGAATCCGCTTTCTACTATTTTAGGGAAAATCTCCCCGAAGGTTTCTTCAACATCAATAGCAAATATATCGATACGCGGGCTCATTACCTGCCTTACATCAGTATTACCAAAACTAACAATACCTTCCAGTATTTTTTGTTCTTCGGCAGTAGCATCGCCATAATCGGTAAGCTCTAATGCCTGCGATAACTGATCTACCGAAATACCTGTTGGTTGTACATTAAATTTTTTGTGCAACGCAAGTGTAACTTCTCGCATAGGTACACTAAAAGGGGTAAGTATTTTATTAAGTACGTACAGCGTCCCTGCTACTCTTGAAGAAAAAGACTTAGTATTACGCGTTGCATATACTTTTGGCACGACTTCGCCAAACAGCAACACAAAAAAGGTTATAATTATTATTTGTAAAGTAAAACCTAAATATGGCGAAATAAATTGCTCTGCTAAACTATGGGTTAGCTGAAAGAACAACACAATCATAGCTATATTAATAAAAGTGTTTGTTATTACTATAGTAGCAAGAAGTTTTTTAGGTTTTTCCAGTAATGAAACCAGCAATCTGCCTTTTTTGGGGTTTCTTTCATTTATTACAGTAATATCTCCGGGAGTGAGCGAGAAAACAGCTACTTCGGCACCTGATATTAAAGCAGAAAGAAATAACAGGAAAGCAATCCCGGCATAACCTATAATAAGGCCGTATTCATATAACAATATACTGGAGGGGTCAGGATCCAAAATAATACAGAATTTATTTAACAATTAAAAAGGTAAATCATCATCAGGTTCAGGAGTGTTTACATTGTAGTTTGCACTCTGCTCCTGTGCAGGCTGATTAGGTGAATTTTGTTGTGTTTGCTGCGATTGCGATTGTTGTTGCTGTGGTTGTGCAGCGTTAGGTTCAACATCATTCTTGGTGGTAAGAAAAGTAAATTCGGTCACCTGAATTTCTGTAGTATATCGGGTAATACCGTCTTCACCCTGCCACTGGCGGCTTTTAATTCGTCCTTCTACATATATCTTATCACCTTTGTTTAAGTATTTTTCGCAAACCTCTGCTGCTTTGTTACGCACTACAATGTTGTGCCATTCGGTAGAGGTTACACGTTCATTGGTTTGCTTGTTTACATACACCTCATTAGTAGCCAGCGGAAAACGACCTATACAGTTACCGCCCTCAAAATAATGCATCTTTACATCATCGCCCAAGTGCCCTATCAGCATTACTTTATTTAACGTTCCGTTCATATTTTTCTTTATTGGCTTTATTTAGTGTTTACTCAAAAATAGTAAAATTTAAAGTCAATCCCAATGCTTCTCCATAAAATTATGGATAACTATAGGGAAAGGATATTTTTTAATTTTTTCTATCGCAAGTGCTTCTTCTAATTTTGAATTGGAAGTTACCTCCCAAAACCTGACATGAAGGTGCTGGTGCGATAGTTTATGCACTATACTGTCTGCTAAAAGCGTAATGTTTTCAGGTGTAAAGCCTAACAAATCATCACTTTGCTTTATTAATACACCTACTTCTTTTTCAGGGAGTGCTTCTTTTGTTTCCAGTAACGGAAATTCATATAAGTTATGCCAAATACCCTTAGCTTCTCTTTTCCTTACTATACTATTCCCCTCAGCATCTTTTACTATTAAATAATTAAAGTACTTTTTGGTAACTTTAGTTTTCTTCAGCTTTACAGGTAAGGACGATACTTTACCTGTATTATATGCCACACAGTCTTCATTAAAAATACAGCTTTCGCAATCAGGACTTTTTGGTACGCATTGCAAAGCACCAAACTCCATCATTGCCTGGTTAAACTCCGATGCTTGTTTTGGCGGCAAATGCTGTGCTGCTACTTCCCTGAACTCTTTTTTTGCTGAGGGCGATGATATATCTGTTTCTATACCAAAGTAACGGGAAAGTACTCTGTATACATTTCCGTCAACTACAGGCACAGGCTCCCCATAACAAATAGAGGCTATTGCAGCAGCAGTATACTCCCCCACTCCTTTTAATTTTAGCAACTCTTTATAGGTTTCAGGAAAAACACCATCAAGTTCATTTGTGATATATTTTGCAGTGGCATGCAGGTTACGCGCTCGTGAATAGTACCCTAACCCTTGCCACAGCTTAAGTACTTGTTCTTCGGATGCGTTAGCTAAATCTTCTATCTTCGGGAAAGCCTCCGTAAAAGCAAAAAAGTACGGCATTCCTTGTGATACGCGCGTTTGCTGAAGCATAATTTCGGACAACCAAACAGGGTACGGATGGGGGTTTTTGCGCCAGGGCAAATCTCGCTTATTATGTAAATACCACGCTATTAACTGCTTAGAAAAATTCATATTTATAATCAAGTCGGCAAATTTAAAAGTTTATGTGGTTAAATTTTAATGTTTTACCTTGAATTATTGTCTATTTAATTTATATATTTGCACACTTGAAAAAAACACATACACAAATATAAATTTAAGAAAGAAAATGACGAAAGCAGACATCGTAGCAAAAATCTCTGAGAAACTAGGGTTGGAAAAAGGAGATGTGCAAGCAACAGTTGAGTCTTTTATGGAAGAAGTAAAAAACTCTTTGGAAACCGGTGATAATGTTTACTTGAGAGGTTTTGGAAGCTTTATAATTAAAACACGTGCTGAAAAAACAGGAAGAAATATTTCCAAAAACACCACTATAAAAATACCTGCTCATAATATACCGGCATTTAAGCCTGCTAAAATATTTGTAGACGGTGTTAAAATGAATACAGAAGTAAAGAACTAATTTATTAATTAAAAAACCTTATACACTATGCCAAGTGGTAAAAAAAGAAAAAGACATAAGGTAGCTACTCACAAGCGTAAGAAAAGAGCGAGAGCTAACCGTCACAAAAAGAAAAAGTAGTTTAGCACTACTTTTTCTTTTTTAAACAACGTTCATTGAAATTGTTTTTATAACGAATAATTACTCTTTTAGGCTTAATTTAAGCTTTAATACTACAATTACACGACATTTTGTTATAAAAACACAGGGTATTAAATACCTGTAAATTAATGTTTAATCCATCTGCATACTGGTTCCGTGTTACAAGTTAAAAAGGTGTGGAGTAACCCTAAACCTGAAACTCGAAACTTTTAGCGGATAAAAATGTACAGCGTGAACAAAGAACTGATTATTCGGTCAGATTCTGATGCGGTAGATTTTGCCTTATTAAAAGATGGAAAACTAATTGAATTACATAAAGAACAGGAAGACAAAAAGAAGTTTTCGGTTGGCGATATTTTTATAGCCAAAATCAGAAAACCCGTAGCAGGATTAAATGCTGCTTTTGTTAATGTGGGCTTTGAAAAAGATGCTTTTTTGCATTATCATGACCTTGGCCCTAACCTACCTTCTTTACTGAAATTCATAAAACTTGTAAGCGCAGGTAAAACAAAAGATTTCTCTCTTAAAAATTTTAAGTTTGAGAAAGAAATTGACAAAAATGGTATTATAACCGATGTGTTAAATGCCAACCAGTCTGTATTGGTTCAGGTTGTAAAAGAGCCTATTTCTACAAAAGGTCCCCGTATAAGCTCTGAGCTTTCACTGGCAGGACGCTATGTAGTATTAGTGCCTTTCTCTGACAGGATATCAATTTCTCAAAAAATAGAATCTAAGGAAGAAAAAGACAGATTAAAGCGTCTGGTACAATCTATCAGGCCAAAAGGATTTGGTGTAATAGTACGAACAGTTGCTGAAGGAAAGAAAGTAGCCGAACTTGATAAAGATTTACATAATCTTATGGATAAGTGGACGACTATGTGTAAACGAATTCCCAGCGCGCATCACCCATCAAAAGTATTGGGCGAAGTAAACAAAGTTTCTTCTATACTTCGCGATGTTTTTAATGATACCTTTACCGGTATTTATGTGGATGATGAGGACTTATTTTACCAAACGAAGGACTATCTGCAGGAGATAGCTCCGGATAAAGCGAATATCGTTAAGCTATACCAAAACAGGGATTTGCCACTTTTTGAAAAATATAACATTGAAAGGCAAATTAAAACATCGTTTGGTAAAACTGTATCGATGAGTAAAGGTGCATACCTTATTATAGAACATACCGAAGCATTGCATGTTATAGATGTAAACAGTGGTAACCGCTCTAATAAGGCACAAAGCCAGGAAGACACTGCACTGGAAGTAAACCTGATTGCAGCGGCTGAAATAGCACGACAGTTACGATTGAGGGATATGGGTGGAATTATTGTTATTGATTTTATTGACATGTCTAACCCGGAAAACAGAAAGAAACTGTACGATTTCCTTAAACAGGAAATGAGCGACGATAAGGCTAAACATAAGATCCTGCCTCCGAGTAAATTTGGGTTAATCCAAATTACACGGCAACGTGTCAGACCGGAAGTAAACATCAAAACAAGAGAGGAAGACCCTAATAAAACCAACGGGGAAATTGAAGCTCCTATTCTTATAATTGATAAAATAACGGCTGACCTTGAAAGAATTATAAAAAAGCACAAAAAAATAGTGCTTAATGCGCACCCGTTTGTGGCCGCATACCTTACTAAAGGTTTCCCTTCTATACGCTCTAAATGGTTTTTTGAGCATAAAAAATGGGTAAAAGTTATACCACGTGACGCTTACACGTATTTAGAATACCGCTTTTATGATAGCAAAGGAAACGCTATCGCGACAGAATAAGAAAAACCGCCTAACAAGATGTTAAGGCGGTTTTTTAATTTAAATACCTAAATAAATATTATTTGCCAGCAAGACCTTATTGGCTTTTTTGTAGTGTTGTGTAATAATCTTTAGCCCCCCAAGGTTAAACACAACATTACAAAAATACAAATAACTGTAAATCAAAACTATACCCATTAATAGGTATTTTACAGAATAATAAAAACACACTGTCATTACTATTTTTGTATTTTAGTTGTACTAACTAAAAAATAATGAAAGAGTTTACAGAAGAACAAGCCAAAGAAGAACTGAATAGAAAACAACAGAAATTCTCACCTAAAGATTTTGCAAAACTTATAGCTAAAGGAGATGTTTTAAAAAATAAATTTAAAACCCGTAAAAAGCTATCAAAATTTGTAAAAGATTTTAAGGTGCTTTTTGCAATGGTTAAAGACTATTATAAAGGCAATTATAAAAAAGTTCCATGGTATATTATCTCCTCAATAGGAGCTACACTCCTTTATGTGCTGTTACCTACAGATGCAGTTCCTGATTTTATCCCGTTTGTTGGTTATATAGATGATGCTACTATTTTCTCCCTGTGCCTTAAAATAGCAAATACAGAGGTTAAAAACTATTTAAAATGGAAAGAGGAAAACACGCAGGATAATCAAAACCCTATCCCTAATTAAATAGTATCTATGAAACTTCAATTAAAATATATTGAGCTAAAAACAGGATATAGTGATAATGGTCCCGCATGGATTGGCTATATACAACTATCAAAATCGGGGGAAAACAATTTATTTTAATGGTAAGGGCTTTAAATCATGTAAAGGAGCAGGAATACAAGGCAATTATTACGATAGTGAAACGGGTGATGAATACTGGATTTCAGGGGTAAAAAAAGATATGACTGACAGACACTGGGCTGGTGGCGGCAAAATATTTATTGAAAAAAGAGCTGTAAAAAATTACCTTACGGAAATAGGCATAAGTTCTTTAAATATCTCTGACTATGAGCTTGTTGATATAATAACCGAAGTACCCAAAGAGCGCTTATATGAAATGGAAAATGAAGTTACAGAAGCACCTTTATTTGATGATAATATACATTTTAAACAGCCTCCTGAACTCACTATCAACGAAATTGAGTATTTAATCCAACTATTAGAACAAGATGAAAAAGAAGCTGTATATAATAAAGGGAGAAGGACTATAAAACAAAAAAGGCTTTTATTAGAAGAAGAGTACAGGAAAAGACTAATAAATAATGGTTAAATTTTGCATCACAAAAAATTTTGCACACTATACTCTTTCACTAAAAATTAATAAATTGTGATTATAAAATAAAAACAACGCAAAAATGGGTAAATTTGAAATTTTAAGACGAACAAATGATGATTACCAGTTTAACCTGAAAGCATCTAATGGCGAAATAATACTAACCAGCCAGGGGTATGCATCTAAAGCAGGTTGCCAAAACGGAATAGAATCAGTAAGAGTTAACTCTCAGGATGATGCTAATTTCGATCGTAATGAATCCTCAAACGGGAAACCTTTCTTTAACCTGAGAGCCGCTAACGGACTTATAATTGGTACAAGCCAAATGTACAAAAGTGTATCAGGTCGCGATAATGGTATAGAATCAGTAAAGAAAAATGCTCCCGATGCTGAAATAGAGGACCAAACAGTATAAACTTAATATTACAAAATAAAAAAGCCCTGTTCTACAACAGGGCTTTTTTATTTTATTCAAGAGTAAACAACTTACTAAATTTTTCTTTTGTAGTCTCATAATACATTTTATCAAGATCTGGCCTAAGAAATTCAATACTTTCATAAGACTGAACTACAAATCTTGCTTTGTCTTTATATAACTTTAAGTACACCACTAACTCAGGCATTAAAAACTTACTACCCTTTTTCATAAACTTATACAAATCTTTTTCAACAACATTTACATCCAGCGAAGAACTTGGTGTAAGAAAATCAATTCTGTTAGCATAAATTGTTTTTATCTTTATTTCATGATTCTTATCTCCCTCCAAATTTTTCAGCTTTTCAAGCTCTTGGCTTTCAAAAACATAATAAACAATAACATCCTGAGGTATCCATCCTTTACTAATGGATTCATATTTATAGTGGCCTTCTTTCCCTTTTTTAATAAGGATAGTATAATTAACATCATCTATAGTCACATCATGTAACCCTATATAAGTAAAGTTTTCCCTGTTTTCACCTAAAGCATAATGTTGATAATCGATAAGCTTCTTATCCTGACCTGAGAGGTTCCATGGCAATCTGTTTTTTCTTGACAACCACTCTCCATCATCATTCTGTAGCCAGCCTGTTGCTTCTGTTATTTTCCCTTTTGCAATAGGATTAATAGTGGGTAAAGTTGCATTTTCTCTTTCTTGACTATATGCAAATACAGATATTAGCAATAACAATAATAAATAGTTTTTTTTCATTATTTGAAATTTTTTAATAATTAAATGTTGCCAAATTTAGAATATTACTTAAAGCTGTAGCTGGCCTAAAAAGGAATTATTTATAATTTAACATACAGGTAATCTCTCTTTTACCAAATCCTTAAATCTGTCCTCTACACAGCAATAACTACCATTACATAGAAAAATTCATTACTTTCGCAAATTGATTTTATAGACTGCAACAAAATGAGTATGAAGTTTACTGAATATAAAGGACTTGACCTACCGTCTCTGGCAGATGAAGTACTTGATTTCTGGAAAAAAGAGAACATTTTTGAAAAAAGCGTAACTACCCGAGAGGGTAAACCACAATATGTATTTTTTGAAGGCCCCCCATCGGCAAACGGGCTTCCGGGAATACACCACGTTATGGCACGTGCCATTAAAGATATTTTTTGCCGCTACCAAACCCAAAAAGGCTTTCAGGTAAAACGTAAAGCAGGTTGGGATACCCACGGGCTTCCTGTAGAACTGGGTACCGAAAAAGAGCTAGGTATTACCAAAGAAGACATCGGTACAAAAATATCAGTAGAAGAATATAACGAGGCATGTAAGCGCACAGTAATGCGTTATACAGACGTGTGGAATGACCTTACCGAAAAAATTGGTTACTGGGTAGATATGGATGACCCGTATATTACCTACAAACCAAAATACATGGAATCGGTTTGGTGGTTATTAAAGCAGATATATGACAAAGATTTAATATACAAAGGGTACACCATACAGCCGTACTCGCCAAAAGCAGGTACAGGACTTAGCTCACACGAGGTAAACCAACCGGGTGCGTACAGAGATGTAACCGATACTACTATAGTAGCACAATTTAAAGCCATAGCAGATACCTTACCGGAAGTTTTACAAGGCTTTGGGCAAGTAGACCTTATGGCTTGGACAACTACCCCTTGGACGCTACCAAGTAACACTGCCCTTACTGTAGGACCAAATATTGATTACGTATTGGTAAAAACATTTAACCAGTACACTTTTCAGCCTATAAATGTAATGGTGGCTAAGCCACTTTTAGGCAAGCAGTTTTCGGGTAAGTTCTTTGCAAGCGAAGACGATGCTGACTTTGAAAAAAACTATAGTTCATCAGATAAAAAGATACCATATAAAGTATTAGCCGAAATAAAAGGTAAAGACATGGTGGGTATAAAGTATGAGCAGTTGTTGCCATATGCACTACCATACCAAAACCCTGAAAATGCCTTTAGAGTAATATCAGGTGATTTCGTTACTACCGAAGATGGTACCGGTATAGTACACACTGCCCCTACTTTTGGTGCAGATGATGCCAAAGTAGCAAAAGAAGCTACACCGGAAGTACCGCCAATGTTAGTATTGGATGAAAATGAAAATGCTGTACCACTGGTAAACCTTCAAGGTAAATTTAGAGATGGCTTAGGCGACCTTAGTAATAAATACGTTAAAAACGAATATTATACTGATGGCGAAGCTCCTGAAAAATCTGTAGATGTAGAAATTGCAATACAGCTTAAAGAATCCAACCAGGCATTTAAAGTAGAAAAATACGTTCACAGCTACCCACACTGCTGGAGAACCGATAAACCTATATTATACTACCCGTTAGATAGCTGGTTTATACGCGTTACTGATATAAAAAACCGTATGTTCGAGCTAAATGAAACCATCAACTGGAAGCCAAAAGCAACAGGAGAAGGTCGTTTTGGTAACTGGCTTAAAAATGCAAACGACTGGAACTTATCGCGCTCTCGTTACTGGGGTATACCATTACCAATATGGAGAACCGAAGACAAAACCGAGGAAATGATGATAGGTTCGGTTGAGGAGCTTTACAATGAAATAGAAAAAGCTATCGCTTCGGGAGTAATGACGGAAAATCCGTTTAAAGGGTTTGAAGCAGGCAACATGAGTGAAGAAAACTATAGCATAATAGACCTTCATAAAAACGTAGTAGATAACATTACGCTGGTAGCACCATCAGGTAAGCCAATGAAGCGCGAAGCTGACCTAATTGATGTTTGGTTTGATAGTGGTTCTATGCCCTATGCACAGTGGCACTACCCGTTTGAAAACAAGGAATTAATAGATACGCATAAAGCATTCCCTGCTGATTTTATCGCTGAGGGGGTTGACCAAACACGTGGATGGTTCTATACCCTGCACGCTATTGCAAGCCTTGTGTTTGATGAAGTAGCTTATAAAAACGTTGTAAGTAACGGTTTAGTTCTGGATAAGAACGGACATAAAATGAGTAAAAGACTGGGCAATGCCGTAGACCCTTTTACTACACTTGCCGAGTACGGCCCTGATGCTACCCGTTGGTACATGATAAGCAATGCTAACCCTTGGGATAACCTTAAGTTTGATATAGAAGGTGTAGCAGAAGTTAGAAGAAAATTCTTCGGAACACTATATAATACCTATTCGTTTTTTGCGTTATACGCTAATATTGATGGATTTAGCTATGCTGAAGATGAAATTCCGCTGGATGAGCGTCCTGAAATAGACCGATGGATACTTAGTGAACTTAATACATTAATAAAGGATGTAGACAGTTACTACGCCGAGTACGAGCCTACAAAAGCTGCAAGAGCAGTATCAGACTTTGTACAGGAAAACCTTAGTAACTGGTACGTAAGGCTGTGCAGAAGACGTTTTTGGAAAGGCGAATATGCGCAGGATAAAATAGCGGCTTACCAAACCCTATATACTTGTTTGGTCAACATAGCAAAATTATGTGCTCCAATTGCTCCTTTCTTTATGGACAGGCTTTATAAAGATTTAACACAGGCTTCACAAAAAGAAAGTTTTGAGAGTGTACATTTGGCCGACTTCCCAACATATGATGATAACTTTGTTGATAAGTCGTTGGAAAGCAGGATGGAAAAAGCACAAACAGTATCATCACTGGTACTGTCACTTCGTAAAAAGGAGATGATAAAAGTGCGCCAACCACTGCAAAAGGTAATGATTCCGGTACTTGACGAGAAGCAAAAAGCTGAAATAGAGGCGGTATCAGAACTGATAAAAGCAGAGGTTAACGTTAAGGAAATTGAACTGATAGACGATGCTTCGGGTGTTCTTGTAAAGCAAATTAAACCTAACTTTAAAATGTTAGGGCCACGCTTCGGAAAAGATATGAAACTGGTTTCCAGTGAGATAAATAAATTCTCACAGGAAGAAATCAATACCATAGAGAAGAACGGCAGCATAGACGTTGAAATATCAGGAAAAAGTATTACCTTAACATCTGAAGATGTGGAGATTTCTTCACAGGATATAGAGGGCTGGCTGGTAGCAAATGCAAACGGTATAACCGTAGCGCTGGATATAACAATAACGGAGGAATTGAAGAACGAAGGTATTGCCAGAGAGCTTGTAAACAGAATACAAAATTTAAGGAAAGACTCAGGTTTTGAGGTTACCGATAAAATAAAAGTTCATCTACAAGCAAATGAAACGCTGCGAAATGCTGTAAGTGCAAATGAAGGCTACATCAAATCAGAAACTCTGACAGAAGAATTGATTTTTGAAAGTGAAGTTAAAAACGGAACTGAAATAGAATTTGATGATATAAAAACCTTAATATTAATTTCAAAATAGTTGGAATATGGTAGATGAGCAAATAAGATACTCTGATGCTGAATTAGCAGAGTTCAAAGAACTTATTACAAAGAAAATAGAAAAAGCTCAAGCCGATCTTGAACTTATTCGCAGCGCATACATGAACGACCTTAATAATGGTACTGACGATACATCGCCAACCTTTAAGGCTTTTGAAGAAGGAAGCGAAACAATGTCTAAAGAGGCAAATTCACAGTTAGCTATCCGTCAGGAAAAGTTCATTCGCGATCTTAAAAATGCAATTATCCGTATTGAGAATAAAACATACGGTATTTGTAAAGTTACAGGTAAGCTAATAAACAAAGAAAGATTAAAACTTGTTCCTCATGCTACCATGAGTATAGAAGCTAAAAATATGCAACGATAAAACAAAAAGCCATTCTGTACTAAGAATGGCTTTTTTTATCTTCATCTTATTTATATAAATTACCTGTTTAAATACCCTAAAGTGATATTATTTAATAATTTCACTTATTTTTGCGGGTAAAATTTTTGTAATGTCATTAAAGAAAGCCTACCTAGTTGCTATAATTGTATTATTAATTGACCAGATTTCTAAGATATATATAAAAACTAACTTCAAACTCCACGAAGCTATAGAAGTATTAGGATTAGACTGGTTTCAAATAAACTTCATTGAAAACGAAGGAATGGCTTGGGGCGCTACTATTCCCGGTTCTTATGGTAAACTAATACTTACGCTATTTCGGATTATTGCTGTAATAGCTATAGGATGGTGGCTTAAAGACTCGGTTAAAAGAGGATATTCGTCTTATCTTATATTCTCTATAGCTTTAATACTGGCAGGAGCTTTCGGTAACATCCTGGACTCTGTTTTTTATGGAGTAATTTTTAATGAAAGTACTGCTTCACAAGTTGCAACTCTTTTTGCTGATGAGCATTACGGAACTTTTTTTCATGGCAAAGTAGTAGATATGTTTTATTTTCCTCTTTGGCGTGGCACACTACCATCTTGGTTACCTATATGGGGAGGAGAAGAATTCTTGTTTTTCAATGCTGTTTTTAATGTAGCTGATGCTGCTATTTCTATTGGAGTGGCTATACTTATTTTATTCAACAAAAAAGCTTTTGCTAAGCCACAATAACGGCTTTATTTTGATATTATCTCTACACTTCGGGTAATTTCATTCCCCGACTCATCGGTTATTGTAATATAGTACTGCCCGGTTTTTACCTCAACAGGCATTTCGTGAAAGGTTTGTGTCATACCCAAATACTCATTATTGATATACCAAAAGAGCTTGGCATTTGTATGCGTATGGGCTGCTTTAAAAATCACAGGTTGTAGTTCTCCGTTAAAATCTTTCGTCAGGTATATTTTACTGTTATTTCTTGGGTAAATAAAATCCATAACCGTATCACTACCCTCATTACAATCTTCCCGAACAGGAGGCAATGGCATATAGTCCGTATGTAGTTTTTTATAATACCACTCCATAACAGGCGGTAATACAAACCAAGGTTTATTAACTATAGCTGCAACAGGTTCACAATTACTGTTCACCCTGTATTGTAATGAAGCATCCAAATGCACTAACATATGGTAAGGGCATACCGTAGTTTTTTTACCTGCTGGTGGAACCCATTGCATTACAGCAGTACAATTCTCTCCTGCCAAATGACCGCTTTTACTGCATACCGCTACTTCTTCTAAATCATTTAATGGTGGTTTAAACCAAGGTTGGTGTGGTAATAAATGGAAAACATCAAACAGTACAGGTGCAGCACTGCCTACCCCTGTTAACGAAGGTCGCCCCTCTCCTGAGGCATTACCTACCCAAACACCTACCACATAACGTGGGCTTGTACCAATAGCCCAAGCATCACGCCCGCCAAAGCTGGTCCCCGTTTTCCATGCAATTTCCAAAGAGGAATCGTAAAAACGCCATGCGCCATCTTCTTCAGGGCGGTTTACCTCTTTCATGGCATTATAGGTAAGCCATATTGCTCCTGCGCCAAGTTCAGGTTTGTTATAGGTTTCCTCTCCAAAGTTTCGCTTTCGGGTACTGTCCCAATTCAGTTCGGCAAACTCATTGGTTCGGTACTTTGCATCGTTTTTGGTAAAATAGTTTAAAGTAGAAGTCATCCCTGCATAGGTTTGGCATAAATCCCAAAGGTTTGATTCGGCACCGCCCAAAATAAGCGAAAGCCCGTAGTGGTTTGCGCCTTTGTTTACATCGTTTAGCTTAAAGTCCTGTAACCGGTCGTAAAAACGTTCTATACCGTATTCTTTAAGCATAAGCACCGCAGGAATATTCAACGAACGGGATAATGCTTTTTGTGCGGGTACAGCTCCATCATAGGTCATATCATAATTCTTAGGGCTATAACCTGCAATCTGAGCAGGAATATCCGCAATTAGAGTATTTGGCAGCAATTCTCCTGCATCTAACATCGAGGCGAATAATAGTGGTTTCAACACACTACCGGTGCTTCGTGGTGCGGTAATAATATCTACATCTTTTTGATGCACCCTGTCAGTCGGGGCATTACCGGTATACGCTACAATGTTTCGGGTTTTTACATCTACAACCAGTATAGCAAGGTTATGTATTTCTGTTTGGCGGTATTCGTTATAATAGCGCTTGGCTATTTGATTGACCTGACGTTGTAAAGCAGCATTCACTGTAGTTTTTACCCGATGCCCCTCACCTCTTTTAATGGTAATATTCTGTAATAAATGTGGTGCTGTTTGGGGTAAATCGAAAGGTTTTTGAGGTGGCTCTTCCTGTATGGAAAGTTCATAAGTAGTTGCATCAATCACACCTTCTTCAAACAGTTTTTTTAGTAAGCCATTGCGCTTTGCTACCAATTCATCCTGATTTCTCCCCGGGTAAATTAACCCCGGAGCATTGGGTAATACGGCAAGTGTAGCGGTTTCCGCCCACGATAATTGATGTGGTTGCACACCGAAATACCGCCAAGATGCCATTTCCAGCCCTACCACATTACCGCCATAGGGCGCATGAGCAGCATACAGGTTTAAAATTTCATCTTTGCTATAGCGGAGTTCCAAACGGGTAGCGAGTACTAACTCGACCAGTTTTTCCCAATAGGTTCGGTTTTTATTACGGGATAAGCGAATTACCTGCTGCGTTAAAGTACTGCCACCCCGCACTACTTTACCCGCTTTATAATTATCCTGAATTGCCTTTACTATAGACACAGGGTTAAAACCGGGGTGCTTGTAAAAGTATTCATCTTCAAAATGGGTAATACATTGTTTAAATTTATACGGCACGTTATCCTGGGCAGGAAAACGCCACTGGCCATCGGCAGCAATGCGAGCAGAAAGCAATTCGCCTTCTTTACTTTCAATAACCGTAGCGTAAGGTTCTTTAAACAGTTCCTTCGGCAAACAGAAATAATACCAAATAAGCAGCACAACTGCTATAGCCGATTTCATTCTGTTCTTTTTTATCCAGCGTATTAACTTCATCCAAAGGATGTTTTACCTCTTCATTAAATTACTCTACAACTTTTACCCACTGCCCTTTGGTGCGCGACAGGTACTCATTATCATACATTGCTTCACACTGTACGCCCGGCAGGTAATACTGCCCTAGGTAGGAAGCATTTAATTGTATTTTAAACGTCTTAGTATCACGAGCGCGTAAATTAAAATAGAAGTTGGTTCTGTCATCCCGAATATCTATATAATCGGCTTTGTTATCACCTGCACTACCATAATCGGTAAATCGGGTATTTATAATCTCCCAACCCGAAGGTATTATCTGCGTTAGTGCTACATTATCAACATACTCACCTGTAAGGTTGGTTACGGTAACTTCTGCTACAAACTCGGTTCCCTGCTGAACTGACGAAGGGTTTATTACACTACCATTTCTGCTTTCAAATACAATACGGGTACTTAACCCGCGTTGCTCTGTCTGCTCTTTTCCTACAGGTAATACTCCGCTGTAAATTACTTTTACATATAGCGAACCTTCACCATTATTGTTTACCGTTACTGCATTATTATTGGCTACAGGCAATACCCTGCTGGCAAATGATTTTCCTGTTTTTATATTTTTTGATGTACCCTTAACGGTATAGGTTACATCCAGCCCATCCATTTTATTTGCCTGTGCAAATTTTGACATGGAGAATAAACAGAATGCCGTAGTTTGGGTGCTCATCCAGCTTGATGATGACATTTCCTTTGCTATTTGTTTTGCCATGCGAAATGCTTTTTCTTTTTCTTCTAAAAGAATTAATGTTTCCAGCATCATCGCTCTGTTGCGGTATGCCGAACCATAGTAATAATAATTTTTACCGGTTACATCAAGCGACGATTGATTAAGCAATTCCATACCCGCGCTTTTTTGCCCTGCCAGTGCATAGGCTGCCGCTAACCTCAGCTTAGTATCATTCGTTATACCCTGTGTTTCCCTCAACCTGTTCATAGAGGATAAGTCAGGTGAACCTGCTAATGCTAAAGTGTATAAACGGTATGCCTGAGAGAAATCGTTATGATAACGCTCGCTGTAACGCCATTGTCTGGCTGTTTTCTTTTGGTATTGCAGCCACTGTTGTTTCATGTTTAATGGTAAGGCATAGCCTTTACGCTCTGCTTCCAGTAAAAAGTGCCCTACATAGCTACTGCTCCACTCATCAGGAGTTGAATTACCCGGCCAGTACACAAAGCCTCCGCTACCGTTTTGGTAAACTTTCAGGCGTTCTATACCTGCTGTTATATTGCTTTGTATTTTTTGTTTTCTGGCATCGTCAATATCTGCTATATCCGCTAAATATAATTGTGGGAATACACTTGATGTAGTTTGCTCCACACAACCATGTGGGTATCGTATAAGGTAATCTAACCTTCTGTTGAAGTCTATTGAAGGGAAAGAGGACACTTCCAGTCTTGCTTTGTTTGTTCCTGTTGTACCAAAAGCTGCCCAAGACAGCGTACTGCTAGGACCTGCTTCCAATACTATTTCTTCATAGTTTTGGGTAACAGGGTTAGGGTTTACCACATCAATTTCTACACTGTAACTTGCTTTTTCTTTACCTGAGGTAGCGGTTACTTTTATTGTACCTATACCTGTGGTTTCACCTACTTCAAGATTAAAATAGGCTAATTTCTCGTCAGGTTCGCTAAACGATACTGTTTGGGTTGAACCTCCTGTTACTTTTATTCCTTTACTGGTTTCTACTTTAACCGAAACGTTTTTAACGTGTTTTTCCATAGCGAAAAGCGTTACGGGAAGCGTAACTTTTTCACCCGGAGAAATTTTTCTCGGTAACGAAGCCAATACCATTAACGGACTGCGTACAGGGGTAGTCTTTTCTGCCGAACCATAGGCTTCGTTATCGGTATTCGCAGCTACTACCATAGTACGTACTGACCCTATATATTCGGGTAATGTTATAGCATGCGAACGGGTTTCGCCTTTGCCTAAAGTAAACGGCCCTAAATATTTAACCACAGGTTTAAATCGGTTCGCTTTTTTAGCTTTACCACCGCCTATATATTCATCTCCACCAATACTGAATACCTGATTTACCTTACCGCCATACGCACCGATAACATCATCGTAAATATCCCATGTTTTTACACCCAGTGCTTCTTTAGCATAGAAAACATCCCAAGCGTTTGGCGTTTTAAATCGGGTAAGGTCAAGTAAACCATCGTCTACTATAGCCAGTGTATAGGTCATTGCCTTGCCTGATTTTTCGTTTACTTTTACCGTAAACTTGTGTTCCGGTTGTAACACATCAGGCATTTTTATTTGTGGCTCTAACTTGGTTGCTTTATCTATTACTTCAATCGGCACAATACCATACATACGTATAGGTGCATCGTTCTTTGTATTGGCGTGCGGTTGTAACAGCGTTATGTTGATATATACATTCGGAGCCATCTCTTCAGTTATAGGAACCTCAACTTGGGTTTCGCCTTTTGCTGTTTCTGTCCAGAACGTTTTTAGCACCTGCGAACCATTTTCTACAGCAACTAATGCCCTTCCTCCTTCTCCCGAAGGAAATGATACTACTGCTTTTTCGCCTACCGAATAACTTTCTTTATCGGTAGTGAATACTAACATTGTAGCTTCTTCTCCTCCCGAGTTTTTGGTACGCCCTGACCAGTAAGGCCAGTCTATCAGTACTGTTTCCCCTGATGAATGTCCGCTTTCTACATCTGTTACTCTTACAAGGTAACGCCCCCAGTCGTTTTCGTTTACATTCATAGTAAAGCTTGCTTTACCATTATCATCGGTAACTGTAGTGCGCGAACGATACGGCGTTTTAGATAGTGCCGAGTTATACGATGATCTGTTGTTGTGGGTGGCATCCCACCACCAACGCCAGCTTACTTTATAAACCCTTACATCTACTTTTCGGTTGCCTTTAGCTTTACCATCTTCGCCCAGTGTAACAATGCTAAACTTTTGTTCTTTTCCTGTTTCCAGCATACCATATTTATTCGGCTCAGGTGATTTTACACCTACATAGGCATCATAAGGCGAATAGGTAGCCGTAGCAACATCGGTACTGAAATCGCCTCCTTTTTCATACGCCTTGGTAATAATAGCCGCTTTTAGCATACCCGGTGCAGCCGACTTTAATGATGGCTGAATACTTACCGTAGTTTCCCCGTTATTATCTACCGCACCTGAGAACAGGTTTATTTCTTCTGTTTTAAAATTTTTAGCAGGGTCATCAAACACGTAATTAGAATACCCTTTAAAGGTTGTTTTCTGTTCCATGAACTTGGCTTGCATTTCCAGTTTTAAATTTCTTGCTTTTGCACCATGCAGCCATGCCACTTTTATGTTTGATGTATTCTTTTCTCTTCCTGAAAGTATCTCTCCGTTAAAACCGTTATCTATTTTAAGCCTGTTCGGTTTTATGGTTTCTATTTTAATTCGTTTGTAGAATTTAGCACCCCCCACGCTGATTACAGCCTGCCAGTTTCCTGTAGGCGCATTGCTTTCGGTAGGGACTACAAATTTGTAGTGGTTTTTGGCATCATACGTTTGTACTGCCTGATACACTAACTTACTATTAGGGTCACTCAATTTTAATTTTATAGGGTGCGATGCCGGTAGTTTAGCTTCTTTGTCGTTCAATACAAAACCAATAAACAATGTATCACCCGGACGCCATACACCTCTTTCGCCATATATATAACCTTTAAGGCCTTTTTGGAGCTTAGTACCATCTACTTCAAAATTACTTACCGATAGTGAGTTACCATCAGCCATTTTTACATAGGTAGTATTATCACCTTTGCTTACTACAGCAAAAAAGGCTCTTTTATCAAGCGACACAGTCGCTGTACCCTCTCCGTCAGTTTCGGCAGTGGCTACTTTTTGTTGTTGATAGTTATATACCTCTATTGTTGCGCCTGATACTGGCTTTGTAGTTGTAATGCTGTTTACAGAGAAGAAGTAGTTGTTATTCTCGCCTCCTTTGGCAATAACGCCTAAATCACTAGCCAAGACATTTGTTGCTACAGTTTTGCCGTAGAAGTATGATTTTGTACAAGGGTTCTCTCTGTCTCTCCAGTTATAATCATCGTAATAGTAGTAATCCTCATAATAATAGTCGTCAAAACCGGAGTAAAACTCAGTATCTTCATTTTCATCTTCCTCTTCTTCATCATCGTCAGTACTATCTCCGTTACCGCAATTGTATAATGAATATGACTTTCTCATAGAAAGCTCTACCCTGTATATAGCACCTTTTTCAGGTTGAATGATTGAAGCTAAATCCAATGCATAAGGGTTCCACTTATTGTAATTGATAAGGTTACTGGTTTTAAGTGTTATTTTTTTCTTGGCAACAGGTAAGGCTACCTTACGTAAGTTTCGTTGTCCTGAAATCTCATTATCCTGTAAAAACTGTAATACATTATTTTCGTAAATGCGATATACTTTTACGTCTACCGCGCTAAGGTTTACAGCTTCAAAATTTAATTTTAAGTTACTTGATGATGGCAGTATTGTTCCGCTTTTCAGGAAGCGTATATTCGGTTCTAATTGTTCAAAAACAAGCCGCTCCTCATAGGTTTTTCTTGTTTTAAAACCATCCTCACTTTGTATTCCCTGAAACAACTCTACTTTTACCGTACCTGTTACTTGCTGGTTAAGGAAAACTTTTAGCAAGTTTCCTTCTACAGCATAGGTTAGTTTTTTAACGCCCTGTACTGCTACTAAACCATCAAAGTTTTGGTCTTTCTTTAAAGGGTCAGAGAAGTTTACCAGTAATGCCAAAGCTCCTTGCCTTTGTACTTCAACATTTATAATTTTAAAATTGTTTTTACCCGGTATATCAAACTCTTCGCTACCGGACTTATCCATACCAATAGCATCGCCACTCCAATTAATTGTAACCTTGCTATCGTCTTCCTTACGCTGAATGCTGTCTATAACAAACAAAAAATCTGTAGCTTCTCCTTCTGTAACATCAAAACGAATAGGCAGCTTTTTACCGTCCTGCTCTGCCGAAACCAGTTTATGCGCTATAGCAGCATCCATATAATCACTGGTTTTAATTTCCGCATTTAAATACTGCCAGTTTTTATCATACGATTGCAAGTCCATGGTAGTAACCATAAAATCCTGCTCTAGTGTTTTTACAATAAAATTGAAATCTTTTAACTCATCAGGAACATTTACAGCTTTAGAAAGGTGAAAAGTAACCCTATACTCTTGGTCTTGTTTTAAACGTTCTTCGGGTTGAAATACAATAGTATGGTTCCCCCGCAGCATTACTTTACCATCTACCGAGGGCGAGATACTGAATAAATCGTCGTCCAGTTCTGCATCAGCCTCCCAGCCTTCATTTGAAAAGGCTATACCCAGCTCTATATTATCTTTCGCAGAGATAACCCCGGAGGTAAATCCGGTTATATATTCCCTGTAAAGTGAAGGGTCTGAAACAAATTCTTCTCTTGATTCTTTAGAACATGACGTGATAAACAATACTGCTGCAAAAAACAGTAAGAACTTAGAGGCTTTCATAAGCTGCTACGGATGGTTTAGTTGGTTAATGCTATAAATTAAGTATATGATATCAGGAAGAAAAACAAAACTGCTTTTACTCCTCTAAATATAAGGGTATTTTTTTAAAGAGCGAACTTATATGTTTTGTGTTTTTATGTGTAATACTAAAACTGTTTAAACTCTTTACATTGTATAGTCCCTTGAGTATAAACTTGATTTTCAATATTGACTATATAATCTTTAGCACTTTTACAAAATGCTTCTTTAAACTCTTTCTTATCTAAATTATATATTCTTATAACAGCAAACTTTGTATTATAAATATACCCTAATGGAAACTCAATTTTATAATGATATGTCTCAAAGTTTTTAGAAGAATCTTTACCGATATAATCAAACTCTAAATACACTTCCTGATAAAAAGTTTCAATATCTGCAATTAACTCTTTTCCTACAGTATATGAATGATTTAATAACACTTCACCTTCTTTACTTACAAAGTTCATTTCTACACCACTTGTTACCAACTCATTATCAACAATTAAAACTATATTAACCTTAAGCTCATTTTGTGCATACCCCTGAGAAATAGAGACAATAAACACTACAAACAGAGAAAATGTATATTTATACAGAAGATTCTTCATAACGCTTTTACTTTCTTCGTTCTTTAAAAAAGGTTTTCATCAATTCAGCACATTCGGTAGCCAACACACCTTCTTTCACTTCTGTTTTAGGGTGTAGTTTACCTCCCATTACTCTATACCCCCTGTGTTCATCGGCAGCACCAAAAACAACCTTGGGTATCTGGCTCCAATATAATGCACCGGCACACATTTGGCAGGGTTCCAGTGTAACATACAGCGTACAATTAACAAGATATTTACCTCCGAGAAAATTAGACGCTGAGGTTATTGCCTGCATTTCGGCGTGGGCAGTAACATCGTTTAGTAATTCCGTTAAGTTATGCGTACGGGCTATTACCCTGTTATCTACCACTATTAAAGCACCTACAGGTATTTCGCCTTTTTCATAGGCTATTTCTGCCTCCTGTAAGGCTTTTTTCATAAAATATTCGTCGGTAAAAATGTTTTCCATAGAAAGCAAAAATACGATTCTCAGCAAATTATACGTTATAATAAGACAACCAACCCACTAGCTTATGAAAACATATAAAATATCAATCCCAAAACCTTGTCATGAAGATTGGAATACAATGACTCCAACCGACAAAGGTAAGTTTTGCTCCGCATGCGCTAAAAATGTTGTCGATTTTACTAATATGAGTGATGCAGAAATAAAAAACTACCTGATTACTAAAAAAGAAGAAAGGGTGTGCGGGCATTTCAGAAAGCAACAGCTTGACGCTATTACTATAGAAATTCCACGACAGGTTTTATCCTCACAAACGCAATTCAGGAAAATATTTCTGCTGGCTTTATTATTTACTATGGGTACTACCTTATTGAGTTGTGCCGATGAAGCAGGCAATAAGCAAAAAATAGAGAATGTGGTGATTGAGAAAGAAGAAGTGATAGTCCCTGAAGGTATTGATATTCTTGAAAACTTACCTCCTCCACCCCCTGAAGAAGTAGAATTTTTAGACGGAGAGGTCGCTATAGCGCCAGACACCACTCCTGAATGCAAAACAATAAAACAAATAACGACGCATACAGTAGGTAAGGTTACATTAGACATTAAGGATGAAAAAAAAGAAAACAATCACATTACAGGAGATACTATTATAACAACCAAGCAATAATAAATCAAGAGTAAATATTGTAAATTTGCATTCATGCAAAAGTTACTTAACACTATACAATCGCCTGCCGATTTACGAAAACTAACTCCTGAACAGTTACCGCAACTGGCTGCCGAATTACGGGAGTTTATTATTGATATTGTTTCGGTAAAAGAAGGGCATTTGGGTGCAAGTTTAGGTGTGGTAGAGCTAACCATTGCATTACACTATATTTTTAACACTCCTGATGATTTACTGGTTTGGGATGTAGGACATCAAGCCTACGGACATAAAATATTAACCGAACGCAAAGATAAATTCGATACCAATCGCCAATGGGGTGGCATAAGCGGTTTCCCAAAACGTAACGAAAGTGAATATGATACTTTTGGAGTTGGGCATTCCTCTACTTCCATTTCGGCAGCGTTGGGTATGGCTATCGCTTCAAAACTTAAAGGCGAAGCCGAAAAAAACCATATAGCTGTTATAGGCGATGCGAGTATTGCATCGGGTATGGCGTTTGAAGGGCTTAACCACGCAGGTGTTACGGATACTAATCTTTTAGTTATCCTTAATGATAACGCCATTGGTATAGACCCTAGTGTAGGGGCTTTAAAAAACTATTTAACCGAAGTTAAGGAAGGGCGCAACCCACGCCAAAACAACATGATTAAATCCCTTAACTTTGATTATATAGGTCCTGTAGACGGACATGATATCAACGCACTACTAAAAGAACTGGAACGCCTTAAAAATAAAAAAGGTCCTAAATTCCTGCATATAATAACTACAAAAGGTAAAGGGTTAAAAAAAGCGGAAGAAGATCAGGTAAAATACCACGCACCGGGTAAGTTTGACAAAGTAACCGGAGAGATATTACCGAAAACAGAAGATAATTTACCCCCAAAGTATCAGGATGTTTTTGGATTGACTTTAGTTGAGCTGGCAAAACAAAACGAAAAAATAATAGGCATTACCCCTGCAATGCCTTCGGGGAGTTCCTTAAAATTTATGATGGAGGCTTTCCCAGAAAGGGCTTTTGACGTAGGCATTGCCGAGCAACATGCCGTTACTCTTGCAGCAGGCATGGCAACTCAGGGAATGACGGTATATTGCAATATATACTCTACCTTCCTGCAACGTGCTTACGACCAGGTGATACATGACGTTGCTTTGCAAAACCTACCTGTAATTTTTTGTTTAGACAGGGCAGGACTTGTAGGCGAAGATGGCGCAACGCATCATGGCATATTTGATATTGCTTACCTGAACCCGATACCTAACCTGATTATTTTTGCTCCGCTAAACGAAAAGGAACTGCGAAATATATTATATACCGCTCAGCTTGGTTTAGAACACCCTATTGCGATACGCTACCCTCGAGGGCGTAGTGAAAGTACTGAATGGCAACTGCCTTTCGAGGAAATTGAAATAGGAAAAGCTACCGAACTGAAAAAAGGTAATACAGTAGCTATACTTTCTACAGGTACTATTGGTAACAATGTGACTAAAGCTTTTGATGAGGTGGATAACAGTAGTTTATTCTCTCATTATCATTTCGGGTTTATTAAACCATTAGATGAAAATACCCTCCATACTATTTTTAAAACCCACCAAACTATACTCACTATAGAGGACGGAGTTATAAAAGGTGGTTTTGGTAGTAGTATAAGTAATTTCGCTACGGAAAACAGCTACACACACACTATAAAGCATTTAGGTGTACCTGACAGCTTTATTGAACATGGAAAAGTAAGCGAATTACAACAATACTGTGGTATAGACGTTAAAAGCCTAGAAGAAATTTTTTCAGCTTACGAAAATTAACGATTTTTGCAAGCGCATCTATTATTCTATTAAACATCAATTTTAATGAAGTTAAAATCCCTCTTAACAGCATTGCTGCTACTAGGCTATATATATAATGGTTATTCGCAGATGATTGCGACTACATTACCCGATTCTATTACTTATTGGGAAAATAACAACAAACTGGGGCTGGATATTTCGGAAATTGCATTTGTTAACTGGAGTGTGGGTGGTAATAACTCGGTAACCATATTGGGTAAAGGAGAGTTTTCTCGTAACTACAGTAAAGGCAATCTTAACTGGGATAATGAGTTGTTATTAAAATACGGGCTTAACAGCCAGGAAGGCCAGGTATTACGAAAAACCGACGACCAGATAAAATTTACCTCTACCTTTGGTTATAGAAAAGATACTATATCACACTGGTATTATAGTGCCAAATTTAACTTTAATACGCAGTTCTCTAACGGTTATGCTTACCCAAATACCGAAGATGAAATTTCAGGACCTTTCTCCCCTGCTTATATCTTTCTGGGGGTTGGTAGTGAGTATATACGAAAAGACTTAGGGCTTAATGTTTATTTATCTCCGTTAACTAATAAAACCACATTGGTATTAAACCATGCACTTGCTGACCAAGGTGCTTTTGGTGTTGACCCTGCCATATATGATGAAGAAGGAAACCTTTTAAGAAAAGGAAAAACATCACGAACGGAAATAGGTATATTAATTACCAACAGCTTTAAAAGGCAGATTTTTAAAAATATAATGTTAGACCATCGTATTAGTTTCTACACAGACTACATTAATAAGTTTGGTAATATTGATGTGGATTGGCAGTTTCAGCTGGACATGACTGTAAATGAATATGTAAGGGCTAATATAGGTTTACATATAATTTATGACGATGATATTAAAGCTACGGAAGAAGTGGGTGACGAAGTAGTACAGGTAGGACCAAAAATACAGCTAAAACAAATGCTTGGGCTTGGGCTTACTTATACTTTTTAATTCCTTGTTGCTACTATCCTAAACCTGAAATACTCTTTATTTATTACCCGTTATAGTGTTATATAATAATAACGCCTTGCCATCTGTTAGTGTGGAAACAAAATGGCAAATATGCAATAGCCTGTCATAAAGGCTCGTTTTATTGGTAACAAACTTTTCAGGTAATAATTTTAGCACCAATTTGTCGTAGTTATTTTCTACACCTTCAAACTTGTTATTGTAAGCAGTACAAAAAGTATCGAGTAATGTATTAATTATTCGGTAGCCTATAACCTCTTTTTCTACCACCTCACGGCTTTGGTATATATTTTCAATACTCAGGTTAATAATATCTCTCATTTGCGCAGTATATTTACCCTGCTCTGTTAATGAGTATGGATATTTACCTGCCAGTATAGCTTCTTCATTATCAAGAAACACTTTTACGGCATCATTAATAAGACTACTTATAGCTAATGCCCGCAGGTAGCTTACCCTGTCTTCTTTTGTAGTAAGACTTTTATATTTGTCTACCTGCACATTATTTTTAACCAGTTTTATAAGGTACTCCAGTGCAAAATCTTCAGAGATAACGCCAAGGTTAATCCCATCTTCAAAATCAATGATAGTGTAGCAAATATCATCGGCTGCCTCAACTAAGTAAGCCAGCGGATGACGCTCGAAGCCAATATCATTACCTGTTTTATTAGGTATAAGTCCTAATTCATTTGCTACATCCTGAAAGAATGCTTTGTCACACTGAAAGAAACCGTATTTTTTATCAGCAATATTTTTAGTTGGCTTTTTGGGTAGTGATTCCTTAGGGTATTTCATAAATGCTCCCAAAGTAGCGTATGACAACCGTACACCGCCTTCTATACCGGGGCGTGATGCTGTTAAAAGATTAAAACCGTTAGCATTTCCTTCAAAGTCTACTATATCCTGCCATTCTTTATCCGTTAGTTGATCTCTGTACTTTTTACCGTTACCGGTCTTAAAGTATTCTCCTATTGCTTTTTCTCCCGAATGTCCGAAAGGCGGATTACCAATATCATGCGCTAATGCAGCAGCAGCAACTATAGCACCAAAATCATTCATTTGGTAACCATGTATGTTTTGCAGATATGGGTGCTTTTCCAGTATTTTTTTACCTACAAGCCTACCCAGTGAACGTCCTACTACCGATACCTCTAAACTGTGGGTTAAACGGGTATGTACAAAGTCTGTTTTAGAAAGCGGAATTACCTGTGTTTTGTCCTGCAAGCTCCTAAAAGCTGATGAGAAGATTATACGGTCGTAATCTACCTCAAAACCTAAACGGGTATCATCCTGCTCTTTTCGTAAACGTTTACTTGTATCCCCCTGCCTTTTTAAAGACAGTAGTTGTTCCCACTGCATCATATTAGTATATGGTTTTATATTCTAGTCTTCTTCAGGTTTAGGAGCGTCATCATCTCCTTCTTGCTTATTTACCAAAGTAAAATCTTTCGATTTCATTGGGTATTGCTCATTACTTTTATCGCTGGAGTTTTCTATTGTCGATTTTATAGTTATCTTATCATTAAGATTAAAACCTTTAGCTACCGTTTTATAGTCTAACAGGTACTCACCACAAAAGTAGTTACCGTCCTCATCTTGCGCTATCACTCCCGTATAAACGGCTTTTTTTTCTTTTGCCATATTAATAATTATTAAGTTCTGTTGTTTCTTCCTGCCCTATTTGTTCAAACGATTGTTTCATCATTACAGCATGTTCATATTTTTTTACGTCAATTACATACGTCTTACTCAGGCTATCATGCCAGCCTCTTGCTTTTGAACCTAAAAATGAAAATGCTTCAAATGGTATAATTCGGCATATTGTACGTAGTAATATAGTCCCTGCATCAGGTTTAGATCCATCGTACATTACCACTTTTGTTCCTGTAATATATTTACCTATACTACGCGATGTAAGCGATTCTATAAGACCATAATAAACAATTAATATTACCACCCCCAGAAACCTTTCTTCAAGAGTTCCCATTTCCGCTATCCATATAGCAGGTCCGTCAATTCCAAAAGCAAGATATAATAGCGAAGCAAAAAGCCCTAACAAAAAGCCTAACACGAGTTGAACCACAAAATCTAAAAGAAGGTTTGCAAAACGTTTCCCTCCGGAAGCGTACATGGTTTCATCAACGTAAACAGCAGTAATTTGATTTTCCATAATTATAGTATTAAAAGGTGGTGGTTGATATAATTAAAATAAGGAGCATTATGCTCCTTATTTTAATTCTGCTAATATATTACTTTTTCTTTTTTAAGAACCGCACATTTCACAATCATCAGGGTCAGAGTTTTGGGCACGTTGTAACATTGCCTGGAACTCATTTGTAGACATTGATTCTGTATTAGCATCTTCAGCAGTTGCAGCAGCAGCTACCGGTTGCGCTTTTTTGTCATTATTAAGGGTAAACTTAATAGCATCTACAGCACTCTTAGTTCTCAGGTAGTACATCCCTGTTTTCAGTCCGCTCTTCCATGCATAGAAGTGCATTGAAGTAAGCTTACCAAAGGTTGCATTTTCCATAAACAAGTTAAGCGACTGCGATTGATCTATAAAGTAACCTCTTTGGCGGGACATATCTATAATATCCTTCATACTTAGTTCCCACACTGTTTTGTACAGGTCTTTTATATCCTGAGGAATAGCATCTATATGCTGAATGGAACCGTTGGCTCTCATTATTTCCTGCTTTAGGTTATCATTCCATAAACCAAGGTCTACAAGGTCACGTAACAGGTGCTTGTTTACTACAATAAACTCTCCTGAAAGTACCCTTCTTGTATATATGTTTGATGTATATGGCTCAAACGCTTCGTTATTACCTAATATTTGCGATGTAGAAGCCGTTGGCATTGGTGCTAACAACAGTGAGTTTCTTACACCGTTTGCCATAACCTCTTTACGAAGTGAAGCCCAGTCCCAACGTCCGCTAAGGTCTTCATCTTTTAAGCCCCAAAGGTTATATTGGAATTCTCCTTGCGATATTGGTGAACCTTCAAATGTTGAGTATGGTCCTTCTTCCTTAGCCATTTCCATACTCGCTGTAACAGCAGCAAAGTAAATGGTTTCGAATATTTCCTGATTTATTTGTTTTGCTTCATCACTGGTAAATGGCTGACGCATTAGTATTAATGCATCGGCAAGCCCCTGTACTCCTAAACCTACCGGACGGTGGCGCATGTTTGAGTTACGTGCTTCCTCTACCGGATAGTAGTTTCTGTCTATTACTTTATTCAGGTTACGGGTAATGCGCTTGGTAACATCATATAAATGTTGGTGGTTAAACACACCATCTTCTACAAACATTGGTAATGATATAGAAGCAAGGTTACATACTGCCACTTCATCAGGTGCAGTATACTCCATTATCTCTGTACAAAGGTTAGAGGAACGTATTACACCTAAATTCTTTTGGTTCGATTTTCTGTTAGCCGCATCTTTATACAGCATATACGGCAGTCCTGTTTCTATTTGAGACTCCAGTACTTTTTCCCAAAGGTCACGGGCTTTAATCGTTTTTCTTCCTTTGTTGGCTGCTTCATACTTTAGGTACATTTCCTCAAACTCCTCACTGTGTACGTCGTAAAGACCGGGACACTCGTTAGGACACATTAACGTCCATTCTGCATCTTCCTCTACACGCTTCATGAATAAATCAGGAATCCAAAGTGCTGTAAACAGGTCACGTGTTCTCATTTCTTCCTTACCGTGGTTCTTTCTTAACTCAAGGAAGTCGAAAATATCGGCATGCCAAGGCTCAATGTAAATCGCAAAACTACCTTTACGTTTACCTCCGCCCTGATCTACATAACGTGCTGTATCGTTAAACACACGCAGCATAGGCACAATACCGTTTGATGTACCGTTTGTACCACGAATGTATGAACCTGTAGCTCTTACATTGTGTATAGATAAACCTATACCTCCTGCTGACTGTGATATTTTTGCTGTATTTTTAAGTGTGTCATATATTCCGTCTATACTATCATCTTTCATAGTAAGCAGGAAGCACGACGACATTTGTGGTTTTGGCGTACCTGAGTTGAAAAGCGTTGGCGTTGCATGAGTAAAGAATTTTTTAGACATTAACTCATACGTTTCCAGTACCGCATCAATATCATTAAGGTGTATACCTACTGATACTCGCATTAGCATGTGTTGCGGACGCTCTACAATTTTACCGTTTATTTTTAACAGGTATGATCTTTCCAGTGTTTTAAACCCGAAATAGTCATAGTTAAAGTCACGGTTGTATATAATGCTCGAATCTAATGTTTCGGCATTTGCCATAATGGCTTCGTAAACCTCATCAGAAAGCAGCGGAGAAGGCTGTCCTGTTCTTGGGTTTACATATTCGTACATTTCGGTCATTGTTTCCGAAAACGACTTTGTTGTATTCTTGTGCAGGTTAGATACCGCTATACGGGCAGCTAACTGTGCATAATCAGGGTGGCTAACCGTCATGGCAGCGGCAATTTCCGCAGCAAGGTTATCCAGTTCATAAGTTGTTACACCATCATATAACCCTTCTATAACACGCATTGCTACTTTCACCGGATCTACAAGGTCGCTAAGTTCATAGCACAGTCTCCTTACTCTAACCGTTATCTTATCGAACATTACCGGCTCCTTTCGGCCATCTCTTTTTACTACATACATAGGCAATATTTTAAGGTTATTAATGGCGGGCAAAAATGCCCACTAACTTTATTATTTTGTTTTTGTGTGTTTGGTCTTTTTTTAGAAATCAGCGTCGAAGCTAATTTTTTGTGAGTTATCATCTTTATTAATAACTCCTGCTTTTTGGTATTCTGAAACTCTCTTTTCGAAGAAGTTTGTTTTACCTTGTAGTGAAATCATATCCATAAAGTCAAACGGATTGGTAACATTGTACTGTTTTTCACAACCAAGTTCTACTAAAAGTCTGTCGGTTACAAACTCCAAATACTGCGTCATTAACTTAGCATTCATACCTATAAGACTTACCGGAAGTGACTCTGTAATAAACTCTCTTTCTATATTAAGCGCATCTACTAAAATCTCTTTAATTCTTTCTTTCGGTACTTTGTTTACTAAGTGATTATTGTGCAGGTGTACTGCAAAGTCACAGTGTACACCTTCATCACGCGATATTAATTCGTTAGAGAAGGTTAAGCCCGGCATAAGTCCTCTTTTCTTTAACCAGAATATAGAACAGAATGCTCCTGAGAAGAAGATACCTTCTACCGCTGCAAATGCAATTAGTCTTTCAGCAAACGATTCAGACTCTATCCATTTTAAAGCCCACTCTGCTTTTTTCATAATAGCAGGAAATACTTCTATAGCACGGAAAAGTTTATCTTTTTCCTCTTCATTCTTTACATACGTATCAATTAAAAGCGAGTAGGTTTCACTGTGTATGTTTTCCATCATAATCTGGAAACCGTAAAAGAACTTTGCTTCGGCATATTGTACTTCGTTTACAAAATTTTCTGCAAGGTTTTCGTTTACAATCCCGTCAGATGCTGCAAAGAATGCTAAAATATGTTTTATAAAGTATTGCTCGTCGTCACTCAACTTGTTATTCCAGTCATTTAAATCCTGGTGCAGGTCTATTTCTTCAGCCGTCCAAAAGCTGGCTTCCATTTTTTTGTACCAATCCCAAATATCGTGGTGTTTTATCGGGAATATTACAAATCTATTTTTATTTTCCTGTAAAATCGGTTCTGTTGAAGACATAATTTTTTGACTTTTATAGTATTAGAATAATGCTCTTTTTCGCTAAAAGGGAGATACAAAGATTGCCATTTGTGAGAGAAAATGAAAGGCAAACTTATTCACAATCTGCAATAGTTTTTAACAACGACTTAATATTAGGATAACAAGGCTAAAAAATCACAAAATATTGTTTTTTAGTTATTTACAAAAAATAAACCGCTTTTAAAGGACTTTAAAAAATACGCAAAAACCTTTGTATTTACAAGTGGTAAGAGCTATTTTTAATCAAAATATTTTACAGGATATAAATGTATTTTATAGCTAAAAAAGTCGTAAGAAAAGTATGTTTTTATAGAACTTGATGAAATTTTAACCCGTTATTTTTTAACTTGTTATTTCTTTTTTGCATTTAATTAAACAGAACGGATAATTTTCATTAATAGTAGTTACTTCACACAATCTGTAATTCCCAAATTCATTCTCTGTTATCACTATCATAAAAACCATATAGCCATTTTCAGCCAGCAGGCTATAATGAGAAATTTAAAGAAAAAACCTTTACAAGTTTCCTGACTGTTTTTTAAACTCTTCGGCAACCTTATCAAGCTCTGCATACCAGTCCTCACCAAAACGACGGATTAATGCCTCTTTTACAAACTTGTATACAGGAACTTCTAATTCCTTGCCCAGTGTACAAGCATCACTGCATATATGCCAACGGCTGTAGTTTACCGCAGCAAACTCCGAAAAATCTTTTACACGTATAGGGTATAGGTGACAGGAAACAGGTTTTTTCCAGTCAACCAAGCCTTGATTATATGCTTGTTCAATACCGCAAAGTGCCGTTTTGCCATCAAAAATAACATAGGCACATTCAGCACCGTCAATAAGTGGTGTTTCAAACTCACCATCTTCACCTACTACCCAAGTCCCCTGAGCCTCTATAGCCTCAATTCCTTTTTTTCGTAAAAAAGGTTTCACTTTCGGGTATATTTCCTCCATTATTTTAGTTTCCTCCTCTGTTACCGGAGCCCCCGCATCTCCTTCTACACAACATGCACCTTTACATGCCGAAAGATTACACACAAACTCTTTTTCGAGAACCTCTTCAGAAACTATTGTCTTACCTATTTGAAACATGCTGCAAAGATAAAACAAACTTAGGTTAAAAACTGCCTGAATAAAATTTTAGTCTTTTTTCGTGGCAGTGTTTAATTTATAAGGTAATTTTGCAGCTTAAATTTTTTTAATTACATCAGGGTATGGCATTTGACTGGAGAGAATTATTTACAGTGAGCATGGTACTTTTTGCTGTAATAGACATTATGGGTAGTATACCTATAATAGTAGACTTGCGCAATAAAGTAGGGCACATACAGTCGGAAAAAGCATCACTGGTTGCCCTGATAATTATGGTTGCTTTTTTGTTTGTAGGGGAAGAAATTTTAAACCTTATAGGTATAGATGCCAGCTCGTTTGCCGTAGCAGGTTCGTTTGTACTGTTTTTCCTTGCCTTAGAAATGATACTGGGCATACGTTTATATAAAGATGACGACCCAAATACAGCATCTATAGTACCTATTGCGTTCCCGCTTATTGCAGGGGCAGGTACCATGACAACTATACTATCGCTTCGTGCAGAGTATGCCGAAATAAATATTATTGGCGGCATAATACTAAATGTAGCTGTGGTATATGGTGTATTAAAGTCATCGGCTAAAATAGAAAAAGTATTAGGGGCTAACGGGCTTGGGGTAATACGTAAAGTATTTGGTGTAATATTACTGGCTATAGCTGTTAAATTATTTGCGGCTAATGTTAAACAACTATTTATTTAACAACCCTTTACGTAATTTTATAATAAAACAAGGCTCCCCAAATAAAAGCCATTATTTAAAATAATTTTGCAATGAAAACATTTATTTATACACTAATAGCTATAGCCATAGGGCTTATTATATTTAATATAACCCTATTGGACTTTAACAACCTTTTTGAAGGCGACAGCCTTATTGCATTAATAGGTATAATAGCATCGTTATGTGCTGTATGCATACTTATTATATTTAAAAAGGCAAAGCAAATAGAGGAGAAAACCCGTAATTAACAATCCAAAATGTTTGACGTTTTAATAATAGGCGGAGGCGCATCGGGCGTTTCCTGCGCACTTATATTAGGTTCTGCACAAAACAAACCGTATGCAGAAGGTAAAAAAATAGGTATACTTACACACCAAAAAGCATCGGCACTGCGTGATGCTGTTTTTAATAATGCTTACGGTATTCCGGCTGGTAAATTAGGTAAAGATTTAATGGACGAAAGCCTGCAACAGCTTACCGACCTTTACCCGCATGTAGAACAAATAGAAAAAGAGAAAGTAATGAAAGTGGAAGGCGAAGCCGGAAACTTTACTGTTACTACAAACAAAAACAGTTATACTACCAAAGCTATTGTAGTAGCGGTAGGTTCTGCTCCTACTTTTAATATAGAGGGCTTAATGGACTATATAGAACCACACGGCAAAGCATTACCCGAAAAGAACCGCATACAGTTAAAGAATGATGACCATTTGGTTGATGATGGTATTTATGTAACCGGAACACTTGCAGGCTGGCGCAGCCAGGTAGCTATTGCTGCCGGTAGTGGCGCTGCGGTTGCTACTGATATTATGACGCTTTGGAATGACGGTGTGCCGGCACAATATCACGACAGTACAAGAAGTAAATAGAAACTTTACTTTAAACAAAAAACGGAGCTTTATAAGAGCTCCGTTTTTTGTTTAATTTTAATGAGATGGTAAAGTTATACCTTACACCTTACAACATCCGTCTAGTTTTTTATACCCTTCAGGGTCTGCTTTAACATCATCAGCATCATACCCTAATTGGCTAATCGCTTTTTTTATGGTTGCCAAATCAGTCTTTTTGGTGTTATACGTTACTTGTATAGTCATTTTCTCTTCATTAAGACTTACCATTTGCACACCTTTCTCTCGTAACAGCTTCCTGTCAAATAATTGTCCGCATGTCTCACATATCTTACAATGATCGCAAGCAATAGCTGTTTTTATAGTTACTGTCTGAATCTTTCTGTCTTGTGCACTTGCGGTAATACTAAAGCAAAATAATGCTATTAGTAGCAAGCCAGATTTAATTATTGTTTTCATTTTTTATAATTTATTTAGGTTAGTTAGTTATAAATTATTTTTTTAGTTGTCTTTCATATTCAAGCACTTTTTTTACCATAGTATCGCGTTTAAGCAACATTTGGTAATATACTTTTTCACTAAACAGTTGTCTTGAAAATTCAGCAGTTAAGTAGTACTTAACCTCATCTTTATGCTTTTCTAAAGGTAATACCAAACCACTATTGGCAAGGTATTCTCCAAATGCATTATAATACTTGTCTGAGTTTTTTATTTTTTCCTGTAAAGCATCAAGAGTAAGTCCTTCAAAGTCTTTACGGTGGTTATCCAGTTGTTCAAAAACAAAATAGCTTACAATACCTGATTTCATTACCATAAGTAAAGCCTCGTCACCATGTTCCCCTTCCAGCGGAACAAACACATCCGGTATAATACCGCCACCGCCATATACCGTACGCCCCCTTAAGGTTTTGTACTTTAAGGTATCCGCTATTTTAATACTATCGGCTGCATAAAGTTCTCCATTTTCATAACGTTTGGCAAAATCATCAAAATACGCCTCGCCTCCATCGGCATAGCTGCGCTGTATCGACCTGCCTGATGGCGTATAGTAGCGTGCTACGGTTAAACGCACAGCACTACCGTCGCCTAAAGGCATTTCTCGCTGTACTAACCCCTTACCAAAGGAGCGCCTGCCTACAATAGTACCCCTGTCATTATCCTGAATAGCTCCGGCTAATATCTCACTGGCAGATGCGGTGTTCTCGTTTATTAGTATATATACTTTGCCTTTTTCAAACATTCCGTCATCATGGGCATAAGTTATATCTTCACGACCTTTTTTATTCTTGGTTTTTACTATAACTAAACCGTCTTCCAGTAGGTCATCGGCAATATCAACCGCTTTTTCAAGGTAGCCCCCTCCGTTATCACGAAGGTCTATAATAAGGTTATCCGCACCTTCCTTTTTAAGCAGTTTTAAAGCAGTTTCAAATTCTTTATAAGTAGTCTCGGCAAAACGGTTTATCTTGATGTATGCAGTATTATCATCTGCCATTACCGCAGCATCTACACTTTGTATAGGCACTACATCTCGGGTAATGTTTACTTTAAACTCTTTGTCTTCACTTTTTCTGTAAACTGTAAGGGTTAGTTTAGAGCCTTCCTCTCCTTTTAGTTTAGAAAAAAGACTGTCATTAGGCAGGTTTTTACCATAAAGCTGATAATTATCGGCATACAAAATACGGTCGCCCGATTTTATACCTGCTTTTGCCGAAGGACCTCCCGGAATGGGTTTTATAACCGCAACCGAGTCTTTATACATATAAAAGTTAATGCCTATACCTACAAAATCCCCCCTCATACTTTGTGCTACCGATTCCATTTGAGCTCTGTCAATATAAACTGAATGAGGGTCCAGTTTTTCCAGTATGCTGTTCACGGTAAGGTCTACAATAGAGTCTGCATCTACATCATCTACATATTCACTGTCAATAAAATCAATTAGCTTATTCAGCTTGGTTTTATTGGAATATAAAGCACTGCGCTTAGATTCGGGAAAGTTTAAAAAACTGCCCAATAAAAGTCCCACTACCATAAAGGCAGCCAGTAATATAGGTAAATATGCTTTTTTTATCTTCATATATTAATCCAGTTCGGGCACACAAACCACCTTAACCCCTGCACGTTCTAAAAAGTCTATCCCCGAATTGTCTTTATAACTACTTTGGTATACTACACGTGTAACGCCAGACTGGTGTATAAGTTTGCTACAGTCTTTACATGGCGACATGGTTATATAGAGTGTTGCTCCCTCGCATGATTGGGTAGAGCGGGCAACTTTAGAAATGGCATTGGCTTCGGCATGCAATACATACCATTTGGTTAAGCCTTCGTTATCTTCACAGCAATTTTCAAAACCTGAGGGTGTACCGTTGTACCCGTCAGATATTATCATTCTATCTTTTACAATAATTGCGCCAACCTTTTTGCGCTTGCAGTACGACAGTTGTGCCCATTCTCTTGCTATTCTCAAATAAGCCTTATCGTACTTATTTAATTTTTCTTCTTTCATTTCCATAAAAAACAGTAAGATGCAAAGTTAAGGTTTCATCATTTTAAAACGGCAGGCACAAAAAATTTATTACTACAATTATGTATTAAAAATAACCTTATCGGGTAAATAATACAAACAGTACTCTTATTTTTTGTCTGTAAGCTCAAAATATCATGCTTTAACCTATAGAAAAAATGGTATTTCCCTGTTGTAATACGATAAGTGTAAAAAATATACTAAAAATCTTCATCAAATTGTTTATATGAGAAAATATATAATTTATATTTGCCGATATTTTATAGATAACACAAAATAACTATGTCAATTTCAGATTTATTTGATAGCGGTTTTAAAGAGAGAAACAAAGGTCATTTTTCATCTATTGTTAGAGTTGCAATGGAAAACGGACATATTAGTCCTGAAGAGAAACTGTTTTTAGATAAACTGGCTAAGCAACTGGATATATCGGAGAGCGAATATGAGGAAATATTAGCCAACCCGAACAAATATCCTGTAAACCCTCCTTACCTTTACTTACAAAGACTGGAGCGTTTATACGATTTATCTAAAATGGTATATGCAGACCATGTTTTAGGACCAAAACAAAAAGAAATTTTAAAACGTTTTGCCCTTGCACTTGGTTTTACACCAGGTAACGTTAACCTTATTGTAGAAAAAGCACTTTCACTACAGGTTATGGAAGTTGATGTTGATACTTTTGTGTATGAAATGCAACACATGAACCGATAGTAAAAAATATTATATAGTAAAAAAGCCTCTGTAATTACAGAGGCTTTTTTATTTAAACCAATAACACAAAAACTATAATAATTATTCTTGTTCTTTTGCTTCTCGCATAAATTGCTCTGCTTTTTCTACCATGTTATAACTACCACAGAAGAATGGCACACGCTGGTGCAGTTCAGTAGGTTTTATCTCCATGATACGGTTAAACCCGTCAGACGCTTTACCGCCTGCCTGCTCTGTTAAAAATGCCATAGGGTTACACTCATAAAGTAAACGCAGTTTACCGTTTGGTGCTTTGGCACTGGTAGGGTAAATATAAATACCGCCTTTTATCATATTACGGTGAATATCCGAAACCAAACTACCTATATAACGTGAAGTATACGGTCTGTCTTCCTCCTCACGCTGGCAATACTTAATATAATTTTTTACTCCTTGTGGAAAGTGTACATAGTTCCCCTCATTTATAGAATAAATATTACCATCTTTAGGGAACTCCATATTAGGGTGCGAAAGATAGAAAGTACCAATAGCAGGGTTTAGTGTAAACCCGTTAACACCGTTACCCGTAGTATATACAATCATTGTACTGGTACCATAAATTACATATCCTGCCGCTACCTGGTTTATACCTGGTTGTAAAAAATCTTCGGTTGTTACCGGTGTACCTTCAGGTGTTACCCTGCGATAAATAGAGAAAATTGTACCTACCGATACGTTTACATCTATGTTAGAAGAACCATCTAAAGGATCCATCATTACCACATACTTATTGTTATGGCAACCATCCTGTCCTTTTATAGTTATATACTCATCATTCTCTTCAGAAGCTATACCGCAAACTATTTCACGGTTAATAAGTGTTTGCATGAAAATTTCGTTTGCATACACATCCAGTTTTTGCTGATCCTCACCCTGAATGTTTCGCTCTCCGAAAGCTCCTATAATATCAACCAGTCCCGCTTTGTTTACTTCGTGGTTTACTACTTTTGCCGCCAGGCGAATAGAGTTAATTAATCGGGAAAGTTCTCCGGAAGAATACTTAAAATCTTCCTGTTTTTCAATGATAAATTCCCCTAAGGTCTTGTTGCGTCCTTCCATTACTAAAACGTTATAGTTGAGTTGTGGCACAAATATCTAAATTTTTGTGATAACACAATAATTTATTATTAAATAAGGTAATAGAATGTATTTTTGCCAAAATTTCACTACTTATGAACATCCGTAAAGGCACTAAGAACGACATGCCTGCCGTACTGGAACTTATTACCGAACTTGCTGTTTTTGAAAATGAACCTGATGCCGTTAGCATAACTGCTGATGACCTTATAAAAGATGGTTTTGGGCAAGACCCGCTTTTCTACACATTTGTAGCAGAAAAAGACGGGGAAATTATAGGTATGGCATTATTTTACTACCGCTACTCTACCTGGAAAGGAAAAACCATACATTTGGAAGACCTTGTAGTAAAAGAAAGTATGCGTGGTACAGGTGCGGGCAGTGCTTTATACAAAGAAGTGATTAAATTTGCTAAAGCACAAGGCGTGCGCCGTGTAGAATGGGTAGTACTGGACTGGAACACCCATGCTATTGATTTTTATAAGCGTAGCGGAGCTACAGTGTTTAACGACTGGCTTACGGTACAAATGGATGAAGAGGGGATTACCAAGTTTACGGCAAACCTATAGCAGTAAACCAATCAGCCAAATAAGAGCGTAAAGAACTATGAGAGTATTTAAATTTGGAGGAGCATCAGTTAAAGATGCTGACAGTATAAAAAATGTATACAATGTATTACAGCAAGTAGGCTATAATGATGTGCTTATTGTAATATCGGCTATGGGTAAAACCACCAATGCATTGGAAGTAGTGGTAAAAAACTACCGAGAAAAATCACCTGAGCTGCAAGCATCTATACAGGAAGTAAAAAAATACCATAACCAAATACTGCTCGACCTTTTTGAAGATGAAAACAATCCTGTTTTCAATACCGTAAAAGAGTTGTTTAATGATATGGAGAACTTTTTAAAGAAAAATAAATCTCCTAACTATAACTTTATTTACGACCAAGTAGTAAGCACCGGCGAACTGGTTTCTACAGCTATAGTGAGTCATTACTTTAGCTCTATGGGTTTACACAACCAGTGGCTTGATGTTCGCGATTATATTAAAACTGACACTACGTATCGTGATGCCGTTGTTGACTGGGAACAAACCCAACAAAATATAGCCCAAAAGGTAAACCGAAAAGTACTTAGCATCACACAGGGGTTCTTAGGCTCTGATGAAAACAGTTTTACCACTACTTTAGGAAGAGAAGGATCTGATTATACTGCTGCTATTTTTGCCTACTGCCTTAATGCCGAAAACGTAACTATTTGGAAAGATGTAAAAGGGGTACTTAATGCCGACCCAAGGTATTTTGACAATGCAAAGCTACTCAATCAAATATCTTACAGGGAAGCGATAGAGTTGGCATTTTACGGAGCATCGGTAATACACCCGAAAACATTACAGCCATTACAGCGTAAAGAAATTCCGCTATTTGTAAAATCGTTTACCGAGCCGTTACTACCGGGAACAAGTGTAAGCAAAGGTGCCGATTTAGAACCGCACATGAGCTGTTATATTGTTAAAAAGAATCAGTTGCTTGTATCGCTTTCCTCGCTTGATTTCTCTTTTATAATGGAGGAAAACATTAGCGAAATTTTTGCACTGCTGCACAAATACAAAATGAAGGTACACCTGATACAGAACTCTGCTATTAGTTTCTCCGTTTGTGTAGACGACAAGTTTGGCAACTTTGCAGAACTGAAAAATATACTGGCTCAAAAATTCAAAGTATCATATAACGAAGATGTATCGCTATATACCATACGCCACTTTACTGAAAAATCGGTTAACGCTGTAGCCGACAATAAAGAAATATTAGTAAAACAAGTAAGCCGCGAAACCATGCAACTGGTTACAAGAGAATTGCAACAGGAAACAGTATAAATAAAAAAGCCCCAAATTTGGGGCTTTTTATTTTTGGAACCTTAATTCATTATTATTTTAATTTCAAGGTTTTTCTATCAAATGTCTTATAAGACAAAACATCAGTACCTACATTTCTAGTTTCGTAAAAATTACCATTTTGCTCTAAAAACAAGCTAGAATAAGGCAAGCCTTGATGATGAAGTAATACAGTTCCGACCATGCCTATATCTCTACCAAGAAAGGTTACTTCAAACCCATTTTCCAACACTTCAGAACTATACCACTCCCATTTCCTCACCATAAAGCTACCGACAACATTAGGCAGACTATGCAAAATATAATCATTATGAAAATCTTCATCATCAAGTTGACTAACAAATGCTACCATTTGTTTTGATAACAAATTTTCCCATTTCGGGTCATCAGGAGACAGATGTTTATTTTTAATCAATACCGAAATCGTTTCTTTAAAAACATTCAGTTCATGTTGAGGATTGATTATGTTTTCAACAATGAAGTAACCATACTTACCGCTTTCGGGTAATTCCCCTTCTATATTATTTTTAATTCGTTCTAATTCTATCATATCGCTATTTTTTTAAAACTACAAATTTGTCATTAAATACTTCTTCAAAATCTGCCCAGCTAATACTATAATATGACCCTTCATTTAAGGGTAATGGATCCCTCAAAAACACTCTCCCGTTCTCAATCTTATCAACAACTACAGCATGAGCTCCTATATCTGGGGCTCTTATACCTACAATGGACACTTTATTATTACCTTTTAACGCATTCTCTAAAGTACCTAAGGTTATGTTCTTATCCATTGTCCCTCCTCTTGCTATAAACTGAAAACCTTCTTCTACATATAAATTTTCTAATGCTTTTGGAATATCCAAAATATTAGCTCCCTTCTCTGTAGTTTTTAAAGCAGCAGCAATGGTATTCTCATATTTTATTATTCCAAAATCACTTAAAGCCATTCGCAACGAATTAGCTACACAAGTATAATCTTTAGTTTGTCCAGAAATTAATTTGCTTGTACTTTCTGCTCTTAATGCCAAACCAGCATTTTCAATAAATGACTTATGAATGTCTCCTTGTTTAGCTGTTCTAGCAAGACGTTTAGCTCTTTTAGCAGCATTCCCTGTTTCTCTAACTACCTCCTCACTCTCCTCTATTAAATCATCTATTTGTTTTGCAAGCTTTTTATTTTTTAGCTGTTCTTTAAATTTTGCTCCATACTTTACTATTCCCTTTGCAAGATAGTAAGAAATAGTTCCCATACTTACACAAAAACTTAACAACCCCCAATGTGTTACAAACCACTTTCCGGCTTCTGTTTTACTTAGTACTCCCTTAGCTCCCGGTATTGCCATCCTTAGGTTGATTGGGCTAATAGAAATATCAAGTAAGCCGTGAAACCATGCAGCTAATTACAAGGGAATCGAAACAGGAAACAGTATAAATAAAAAAGCCCCAAATTTGGGGCTTTTGCTTAAAAGTTTAACGTTTATGTTTTTAATGGTGCATAATCTTTAATAAAGTCAATCAACTCATTCTCTGTATTAAAATCTTTTGATTCATTAACAATAGAATTAATCAGCACAACAGTCGCTTTATCGTCATTAAAAAAAATTTCAAACCCTTTATTAATCACGAATGTATCAGGCAGTGGCCCTGTTTCACCTTTTACACCTCCCCAGATATGACTATCCTTGTCAAAAACTTGATAGCCTATATTTGACAATTTTTCTTTTACTATTTTTCTGTTCATATTATATTCATTTAATTTTTAAACCAAAAAGCATATCTATTAGATAGATTCCATCTTTTTTCAAATTCATCCAGTTTCAAATACGCTTCGACCCCTGGCTCTCCACTATCTATTCCTTTAATACCATTTATTGGCCATGGGTCCCGAACATAAACAAAACCATTTTCAATTTTATCAATGATAATAGCATGGAATATTCTATCTGTTTCTCTATTTTTCACCCATGCAACCCACGATCCATTTTCACTTAAAATATGACTCAAATCAAGAACTGGCATTTCAACATGTTCTAATATCCCTTCTCCAAATGATTTATTTTTAAATATTTTCTCTGATGCGGCAACCATCTGTTTTTCATATGTAGGACCTCCTTTAACTATATTTCCAAATTTTCTGATTTTTTCTTCGGTTATAATAATATTTCTATCTTTTGCCAATTGTCTTATACATGCAACTGCACAAGAAAGAGAATCTTCCTGACCAAACATATTCCTTGAAAGAACAGATAAATATTCTATAAACCCACCTGTACCTATTGCTTTCACATTCGAAATATCTGCTGCATTGACAACCTTCTTACTCTCCTCTATTAAATCATCTATTTGTTTAGCAAGCTTTTTATTTTTTAGCTGTTCTTTAAATTTTGCTCCATACTTTACTATTCCCTTTGCAAGATAATAAGAAATAGTTCCCATACTTACACAAAAACTTAACAACCCCCAATGCGTTACAAACCATTTTCCAGCTTCTGTTTTACTTAGTGCTCCCTTAGCTCCCGGTATTGCCATCCCTAAGTTAATTGTGCTAACGGCAACATCAAGTATGGCAAATAAACGTGCTGCACCGCGTATCCCTGCCGAGAGTGCACCTCCACTGGTTATAATACCAATAACATCTACTACAGCCAATGCTGCGTCTGTTACATCGCTCCATTCGCTGGTATCTCCCAAATACTTACCGTACAATGCAATAGTGGGTATGGTTTCTACCTCATTTAAATCAGAATCAAGCTTTTTAATATAAATAATATCTAATGGATGAAATTGGTTTGATTCATTATCAGGATTATTTATTTCAATATCTTTTCCAAAAAGATACCTAAATATTGAAAGTGAATCAAATCCTACAACAGGCAATTGAAGCTCATTTGTAATTTTTACTTTTCCTTCTTCATCACCAAACAAAATATTACTTTCAATATGGGCATTCCCATCTTCACTAACAGTAAATGTTCTTGGTTTTATATCTTCACCCGCTATAAGGAATGTAAGAGCTGTAAAGTAGGTACAAAATTCCTTTATTGAGTTCTCATCATCAAAACCACTATATAATTCTATTAAATCATCAGGATTATTGTAAAAGTGTTCGTAGGCTGCTACAGGGTTTAACTTTGTTAATATTCCGGTTACTCCGGAAGTTGTATCGTTACCTAAACCATCTTTACGATCAAACTTACTAAGTTTAAATACATTCCCTAGTGTTTTACAAAAATCTAGTTCTTGTGCAACAAACCTAGGTATATATTGGTAAAGCCAATTTAGTCTGAAAAACTTTACATTATTATACTCTTTCCTGTAACCATTATATAAAACTTTATCTTCAAGCTCTTCTGTTTCCTTTAAAGCATCCAGAAAAGCATTCTTTATTTTATTTTTAAAATTACTGTTGCTAGTACGACCACACAATTTTAATAACTCTTCAAAATCATCATAAACAGAAGATGTTATAATAACAGCAATTTCACCTTTACTGTCTTCTTCAACAACGTAGCGGGTAGCCCTAACATAATAAAAATATAGCTTATAGCTAACTTTTCTGCGTAAAGGATCAAACTCAAAATCAAGCCCAACAGTTACATCATCTTCAGAATCTTTTTTAAGATTTATAACTCCTGTTTCTTTATTTAGTTTCCCATCCAATTGTAAATATCTCGAAGCAAGACGATCTGTTATAGGCTTTTCTTCATTATATATTTCTGTAACGGTAATGCTTGTTGAGTTTCCTGCCATACGGTCAAAAATAGCATCCTTTCCATGAGATAGTGTTTTTTTGACATCCTTTTTAGAAATACCAATAAAATTGCGGTAATCAAAAATAGTATCTTTACCTTCTTTAAGAAAATTTATTAACGTGGGAAAATCAATATGCTCTTCAGCATAATCCGGTTCATAAAAAACACTGTCCCTACCAAATGGGGAATCCAGTGCTATCTCATTAGAGGTTTGTTGAATGCTATTTCCTTGAGAAGCTAAATTGTTAAAAGCATCATTATTATAATTATCAAAGGAAATAACAGACCCTCCTGAGTTTAAATCGGTAAAATCCATGATTAAATTAAAGTCCTTTTAAAATACCCAAACACAGGTACGTGTTAAGTATATACAAATCTTGAAGAGAAAAATTATTTTAAAAGAAATCTTGAGTGGATAGTCGACGTCTGACTATTTTTGAGATTACAAAGATACTAATAATTTCTGTAGCACCACTACTCACCAACTAATTAAACTGAAATACACTACTTTTGCCTTTTTGGAGTTATAGTTGTGTGATGCTGAAAAACGGAGTGTTATTGGTGTTTTTGTGTTGTGTTTCCGCAGTTTTTGCGCAGGAAACCAACACGCCCTATAAAACCCGTACAATAGCTCCCGAACGCGACACTATACAAATAGATTCTGTTAGTATAAACAATTCCTACTTTGAACTGAAAAATAAAAGCGGAAAAGCCATTGACACCAGCTTTTACAAGGTAGATTACCGTAATGCTAAACTTATATTATTTAAAAATGGTTACAAAAGCACAGACAGCTTAACCCTTAGTTACCTTAAATACCCCGATTACCTTACTAAACAATACAGTATTTACGATAAAACTCGTGTGGTAGCAAACGATGCTGACGATGGCGCGCGCTATGCCGTAAACCCCGAAACCATAAAAACGTTTAAACCGTTTGACGGGCTGAATACATCAGGGAGTATAACGAGAGGGGTTACCGTTGGTAATAACCAAAATGCGGTAGTAAACTCTAACTTAGACCTGCAAATAACCGGTAAAATTTCCGACAAAGTAAGTCTACGGGCCTCTATACAGGATAGTAACATTCCATTACAGGAAGGCGGTTACTCCCAAAAACTAGATGAGTTCGACCAGATATTTATAGAAATGTTCGGCGACAACTGGAGCATTCGCGCAGGCGATTTGTTTTTAGAAAACCGAGAGTCGCGTTTCCTTAACTTCAATAAAAAAGTGCAGGGTATTTCCTCCTCTTTTTCATTTGGAAATTCAAGTTCACGCACCACTATTAGTGCTGCTGCTGCCTTGGTTAGGGGGCAGTATGCCCGTAGTACTTTTACAGGAGAAGAAGGTAACCAGGGGCCGTACAAATTACGCGGAGCAAACAGTGAGCTATATGTTTTGGTAATATCCGGTTCTGAGCGGGTATATGTAAACGGTATACTACTGGAACGCGGCGAAAACAACGATTATATAATAGATTACAACGCAGGAGAAATAATATTTACGCCGTTGTTCCCTATTACTTCGGAGATGCGTATTAATGTGGAATATCAATATTCGGAACGTAGCTTTACACGACTGGTGGCTTACGGTGGTATAAAACACGAAACGGACAACTGGAGTTTAGCCGGATATGTGTACAATGAAAACGATGTTAAAAACCAGCCGTTACAGCAAAACCTTTCGGAAGAGCAGGTTGCTATTTTACAACAGGCAGGCGATAACAGCAGTTTAATGACTGCTCCATCGGCGTATGAGGACACCTATTCGGAAAACAGAATTTTATACCGTAAAACACTGGTAAACGGCATAGAGGTTTTTGAATACTCCAATAACCCTGACGACACGTTGTTTAATGTTACCTTTAGCCTTGTAGGGAATAATCAGGGTAATTATATACTCGCTAACGCTGCCGCTGTGGGTAAAATATACGAATATGTACCACCCGTTAACGGCTTTCCGCAGGGTAATTACGAGCCTATAACACGCCTTACGCCTCCTACCAAAATACAAATAGCAACTGTTTTAGGTACGTATAATCCTAACGAAAAAACCTATGTAGATTTTGAAGTGGGGCTAAGTAATAACGACCTCAACCTGTATTCCCCTATTGATGATGAAAACAATAATGGTGTTGCGGGTAAAATAAATACCAAAAAGAGGCTGTATACTACCGAAGCATGGGAGCTTGATGTATTTGCAGACTATCAGTTTATTCAAAAAGATTTTAGGACGATAGAGCGTTTGTTTAATATAGAGTTTAACCGTGACTGGAATTTAAACGGTATAACTACGACGGATGATAACCAAAGCTATCTTATATCGGGTTTGAGTTTTAAACTGCCCAAAAAAGGAATAATTAATTATCAGGTAGAACAACTTGATTTCAGCGATGCTTTTTCAGGAACGCGCCATGTAGTACAGGGTACATACAATAATGGTAAAGTAACCGTTTCCGAACAAGGTAGCTGGCTGGAAAGTGACGGTAATTATTCCAAATCATCTTTTATTAGAAATGAAACCGTTGGTAAATATCATTTCGGTAAAAACTGGGTAGGTGGTTCTGTTAGAATGGAAGATAATACCGAACGCATTAAAGCTACCGATGAACTATCTGCCATAAGTCAGCGATTTACAGAGTTCGGCGGTTTTATTGGTCGCGGAGACAGTACCAGTGTATATGTAGAGTTTGGCTACCTGCAACGCGCTAACGACAGCCTTGTAAACAATGCGTTACAGAAAGTAAACACTTCGCGTTCCTACTACCTTAAATCCCGATTAATAAAAACCAAAAAAAGCGATTTAACCGTTTTTGCCAACTACCGTAACCTAAAGTTTGAAGACCCTGATATTGAAAACGAACCATCGTTAAACTCGCGTGTGGTGTATAACGACCGTTACTGGGGGCAACTGGTACAGGTTACTACTGCCTACGAAACTACATCGGGTACTATAGCACAACAGGAGTTTACTTACATAGAGGTTGAACCCGGTCAGGGTGTATATACCTGGAATGATTATAATGGTAACGGCATACAGGAACTACAGGAGTTTGAAGTAGCTCCGTTTCCTGACCAGGCAAAATATGTACGGGTGTTTTTACCCAACCAGGTATTTGTGCGAACCCACCAAAATAAGTTTTCGCAATCGGTTAACTTAAACCCTATAGAGTGGCAGAATGAAAGCGGGTTTAAAAAATTCTTGTCGCATTTTTACAATCAAACGTCCTATTTAATAGACCGAAAAATAGAGCGTAACGGTAACAATTTCGACCTCAACCCCTTCTCTACTTCCGAAGATAATTTACTGGGGCTTACCTCCGGCATTCGCAATAGCCTTTTTTATAACAGGGGAAAACAAAACCACTCCGTTACGTATACTTACATCAATAACAGGGCTAAAACATTGTTAACAGTAGGTTCTCAGGAAAACAGGAGTAACTCACACCAATTGCAATATGCCCACCTTGTAGAAGGCACTTGGTTGTTTGGCGCAACAGGGCAAACGTTACAATCATCATCATATTCGGATAATTACAGTAGTAAAAACTTTGAAATTGATGGTTACAGTGCCGAACCTAAAATATCGTACATCTTTTCGCGTAATGCCAGTTGGGATATTTTTTATGAATACCAAAACAAAGAAAATCAAATAGGAGAAGGCGAATTGCTTAATCAGCAACGTTTGGGAACATCGTTTAACTATGCTTCCGAAAAAGGTTTTACCGCAAGCGGAGAGTTTTCGTTTTACAAGAATGATTTTACAGGCGACGCAACCACTCCTGCCGCTTTCCAAATGCTTGAGGGATTACAGGCAGGTGAAAACTTAACGTGGCGGTTATTATTGCAAAAAAACCTTACCAGCTTTCTGGATGTGAATGTAAATTACCAAGGCAGGAAAAGTGAGACGAGTAAAGCTATACACACCGGCAGTGTACAATTAAGGGCTTATTTTTAATTGAACAGCTTTTTCTCCTTGTCAGTAAAAGCTTCTGATACTTTTACGTATTTTTTGGTAAATGCTTTTAAGTCTTCCCGTTGCTTTTGGTAGTTTTTTATTAGGAATTCTTTATCCTCATCAATTTCTGACGTGTAACCGGTTATCCAAGGCACATTATCCTGTATATTAAGGCGTATAAGGCGTGCTTCATAATTATCAGGTGCATCGGCTATAGTTTCCTCCAAAAGGTCTGTACCGCGATTAAAAAGCCTTGTTTTAGAAATTAATCCTTTCTCATATTTTGCTAATAATACCAAAGAGGCTGCTTTATATGCCATAAGGGTACTATCATCATAATCCTGTTCTTTAAAAGTATTATAAAAACTGTCTGCCTTTTGTTTTGATTGTGCAGCATCAATATAATGTTGCCTCACACTTTCCAGTTCGGGGTACGATACTGTTACAAACAACAACAGGCATAGTGAAAATACTTTCATATAATTTTACAGGGTTGGTATATATTAATCAACAAATTAAATAATATAATTTCAAAATCCATACCTTTTTACAAAACTGTACTACAAATAGTTAGTTTATAAAACTATAAAGAGGCCTCCTTATTTCTAAGAAAGCCTCTTTTTTAAACACCCAACATGAAAAAATTGTATTACAACTTGTATTACTTTTTCATTATTTTATATGATGACGTTGCCCCACTTACTGTAGCTATTTGTGCTATGTAAGTTCCTTGTGGCAACTGCTCTATATTTACTGTTACTTCTTCTGAATTAAATTGTTTACTCATTACTTCCTGCCCTAAAAGGTTTACTACTCTTACCTCAGCAATAGTTTCGTTACCTGATATTGTAAACATATTATCTACAGGGTTAGGGTATATTTTAAAGCTGCTACCTGTAAAAGTAGCTGAACTTAAATTCTCGTTTGCGGTAACCATAAATGGTTCACTTTCACAACCATCAATTGTTTGAGTTACATAATACTCTCCTCCATCAATAAGAGCAGTAGTCGATTCTATTTCTACTAACTGCATTGCTGCATTCATTACATACCATGTTACTGTTGCACCAGCTTCGGCAGTAACTTCTAAATCTGCAACTGTTGCACCTGCATCAAATTGCTGAATAGCATCGCCTGTAGGAGCGTTTGGCACATCTTTTATTGTTATTTCAACTTCTACCCTATCACTCTCGCAAAATCCATTGCTTTGAGAAACATAATAGGTACCTGATTCCGTAATTACCGAATTTACATTTAAAGGCTCTCCTCCTGTTTCATTTTCATAAACTAATGCAATAAAGAATCCTTGGTTGGCATCAACAAAAGTTACATCTATAGTACCTACTATTACGCTACCACAAAACTCTTGGTCTTCTACAATAGGGTTGCTAAGTGGTGAAATGTTTACTGTTACCTCAGTTCTGTCACTTGTACAACCATCAAGTGTTTGCTCTACATAGTAGGTGCCTGAAGTTAATAAATCATTAGCATCTAAAGCTGTACCACCTGTTTCGGTAGTGTACCAATTAAGTGTTGCGCCGGTTGCTCCCATTGCCATTAAGTTGAAAACAGTAGAACCTTCACAAAGGTTTTGCACAGCATCAGCGGTAGGACTTACAGAAGTTATAGTTACATCAAAAGCTTCTTCTGAAGGACATGCAGGGAAAGTTTCTGTAGTTGCATAAATATAAATTGTTTGATTACTGGTTATCATATCACCTGCTGTTAACATAGTCCCTGTTCCCGAAGGTCCTGTATAGTAATTACCCTCAGCAAGTACAGGCAATTCATACTCTGTACATACTGTTTGGTCTCCCGGAGAAGTTATTTCCGGAGAATCAATTATTGTAATTGTAAAACTCGTTTCGTCAGTACAGTTTGGTGTAGTACCGGACTCTGCGTAAATATATATTTCCTGAGTTGTTGTTATTATATCGCCCATAGAAAGCATTGTACCTGTACCCCCAGGACCAGTATAATAATTATTACCAGCATTTAACGATTGTAATACATACATATCACACATAGAAAAATCTTGTATTTCCTGTGCTGTAACACTATTAACTGTTACAGTAACCGCAGTTCTGTCACTTGGGCAATCTCCTAAATCCTGTTCTACATAATATGTTCCTGTAGCAAGTACTGCTGCATCGGCTAAAGCTGTACCGCCTGTTGCCGAAGCATACCAGCTAAGTATTGCTCCTGCCTCACCTGTAGCATCTAAGTCAGCCACTGTTGCACCATCACAAAAAGACTGGCTTGATGCCGTTGGTGCATCCGGTGCTACACATTCAAAGAAGTTATTTATACTATATCCTCTGTTAGTACCTCCGTGACTTGATAAACCGAAAGCTGCTCCGTTGTTTCTTGCCCATGCAAAATCAACATTTGTATCGCTATAGTTAAAAGTATAATCGTTTGAATCGCCTGTATTAAAGGCTCTTGTAGCTATTATGGTACGTATACCTGCTGAAACTGTATTGGAGCTTACTGTCCAGTTATTAGTATCTGTAGTTGGAGCTGCACCTATGTTATTTTGTACTGCATCAACCAGCGTTGTACCGTTATAATACACTACATCTGTACCGTTTTGCATACCTGCACCGGTATTAAAGTTACCAAACTGCAATGCATACCACCTGTCCGATGGTCCTGTAAAGGTAAGTGTAACGGTATCATCATTGTCATTCAGGAGCATTTCCGCCGTCATGTTAGACGATAGCGTGACTACCCCTGTAGTTTTACTTTGTGCATATAACCCTAAAGATGTACAAAAGATTAATGTTGTTAGTAATAGTTTTTTCATATTTATTTTTTTAATAGGTTAACAATATCCTGATTCTCTGTAAAAGCAGCATAATCTATAGCGCTTTTCCCTTGTTTATCTGCTTTGTTAGGATCAGCATCGTGTTTTATAAGTAATTTTATAAGTGCTACGTTTTCAAACTGTACTGCATAAATAAGTGGTGTAACTCCCATAGCATCAGCTATATTTGGGTCTGCACCGTTTTCCAACAGTACTTTTGCCAGTTTAGCATTACCTTTTACCGCTACGGCAGCGAGTGCAGTACCATTATCACTGGCGTAGTTAATGTCTTTTACATTTTTAGCAAGATATTCCGCTACAGCATCGTTGCCCCTGTAGCATGCCAGTATAAGCGGAGAAAAACCCATTTTACTGGTAGCATTAATACTGTTCTTATCTTTAGAATGAAGCATTTTCATTTCGGCTACTGTGCCATATCGTGCGGTATCGAAAACATCTTTTTCTGCTTTCATTTGCGCACTGCACACTACCGAAATCAATAAAAAAAGAAAGGTAATTTTTTTCATGTCGTTTTGTTTTAGTTGAGTGAAAAGTTATATGAAATAACTATTGTTTCTGCTATTTTTTTACTCACTACACTGGGTATTTCTATATCAAAGTCAGAAGGCTTTACACTAAAATTCCCTGTAATGGTAATGGTATTACCCGATTTAGAAATTTTAGCCTTACTGGTTATTTGTTTTGTTGTACCATGCAGGGTTAATTGTCCTGTAATTGTAAATTCCGAAGGAGTGGCGGTTAAGCTATCTACCTTAAAGTTAGCAATTTTTCCTTTAAAAGTTGCCTTAGGGTACTTGCTTGTTTCAGCATAGTTCTCATTAAAGTGCTCTTCCATTAAAGCTACTTTAAAGCGAAAACCTTTCATTAATGCCAGTACAGCCATATCGCCATTTGCAGCATTTACTATTGCAGAAGCTGATTTATTTTCGGCAGCTACTTCTTCAAAAGAGGCTACAGATGCTTCAAACTTTACAGTACCTGTTCTCGTACTGTATTTTTGCGCATAAAATGCCAAAGGCATAAATAATAATAACAGGGTAAAATATTTTATCTTTTTCATAGCAACTTTCTTTTTTATAATTCTAATTTTCAAGAAGTCCATCCATATTCCACTCCAGTATAGCATCTATGTTATTCATTGGCATACGCCCTGTTTGCGGCATTAATCCCGGTTGCCCGTTTTGCCTTTGAATACGATCCAGCAAATCAGTATTTTCTACTGCATCTTTAACCTCCATATAGTTTGTTAACGGCAGAAATGATGCTGTAGCTCCTGCTGAATGGCAGGTAACACAATTAGCATCTACTATCTGTTTTACATGTGCATCATAAGTTATCACTACAGGAATGTCATCATCTGTAATACTATCTTCCTCTATATCTTCATACGTATTACTATCGCAGCTATACAAACCGAAAACTGTAAGTACTACTATTATTTTTGTAATGTTCTTCATTTTCATCATTTTAGAATACTCTATACAGGTTAAACCCAAAGAAAAAATCACCATCGCCCCAGTCACCTGCTGCCTGAGTTAAATAACCCGCTTCTGTCATTGCCTGAGAGTTAGTAAACAGTAACTGGAAAATATGTCCTCCTGTTTCAATATCAACCCCTATCGAAAGTGGGTTTTTATAAAAATCAGGTTTATCAACATTATATACGTATTCCAGGTTAAGTGAGAGTCTTTTAGTAAGTTTTACTCTTCCCCCTGCTCCTACCGAAAATTGGTCATCATTCTCTATAGTAGGCTCATAAAGATTTTTATGTATAAAAGAAGGCACTAACTCTAATGATATTTTCTCCGATAGTTTTCTGGAAATCAATACTTGTGTAATGTATGATAGCCTGTCTGTAAATTCTAGTTTCGGATAATTTTCCTCTTCTAAAAAGGTATTTATATCTATAGTATTATAACCTACAATTTCAAAAGGAAAATTATCATTTTGTCTTGCCAGTCGGTACTTTAAGCCACCTTCATATACTTTCAGCAAAGTATGACGCGAAGCACTTACCGAAAGCCAATCCGTTATACCATATACTCCACCTAATTTGGTAGTAGCCATATCCAATCCAAAAAACTCTGATATACCATCTTTAACCGTACCAAAGCGGTGTGACACCACAAAATAGAATTCTTTTTTAGCAGGCATTTTAGTAGTTTGCAGGGTTACTATCTGTAAGCCCTTAAAAACTGCAGAAACATCACTATTTGTATCTACCTGTACAGAATCTAACTCCGCCAGCAAATCATCTTGCGCACTAGCGGAGATTGCAAAGAAAAAACTTATTACCAGTATTATATTTTTCATATTTTTATTAATCGTTTCTGCTACATTGGTCTAACTTTACTTCTCCAAAAAGTTCATCAAAACCAATACATCTTCCTTTTACTGAAATTTTATCGTCTTTGTTTATTTCAGGAGTAGTACTAAAAGCACATACTACAACAGCATCTAAAATTGCTAAAGAATCTTTTACCTCTGTTACTTTACCTTCTATTGCTATAGTTTTATTTAGATACATAGAGTCTGCTTTTGCCATATTATTTTCATAATCGGCAAGTAATTGCTGCGCTGTTAAAGTATGGGTTACTTCTTCTGAGGCTATATCCCTGGCATCTTTATACAAATAACCGTTATAGAAGTATACTGCACCTGCTACAAAAGCAACTACAACAAGAAGTGTTATTATAATTTTCCTATTCATGTTAAAAAAGAAAACAACTTTTACGTGTTTAACTCATTTTAACAAAAGTAAATAACAAAGTCCCTCTTAACTTAGAATAAGGATAAACCTTATATATGGATTAGAATTTGAGTAGATAGAGTGAGAATTTGATTATAATAGAAAAACTACAATCTTACAGTCAATATAAAAAGAGTTCATTTCATTATCTTTGAAAATGAATTTTAATCTCCATGGAAGAAATAACATTACAACAAGTTAAAGATTCACTATCTCGGTCAGGGTATCTACTTGAAAACCGTATAATGAATATGTTTATTAATAAGGGATTTGCTACAGAATCAAGTCATGTATTTTTTTTAGACACTATAGAAGAAAAGTATCGAGAAGTAGATGTAATAGCCATTAATACATTAGACAACATAAGCTTTAAAGATGAAAGTTTGACCTTAACGGTACGATTCATAGTTGAATGTATTAATAACCCTGTACCTCTAGGTCTTTTTGAAAATATTGGAGACATGGATGAAACAGCGACTGACTGGATTTATATGTTCACTAATGGATCGAATATATTAAGAGAAGAAGGCTCTATTAACTGGCCTTCATCAATCTCGAAATACGAATCAAAAATATTACTTTCAAAACCATCAAGACAATATTGTAGTTTCATTAAAAAAAAGGACAAAAGTAAAGACGAATGGATGGCATGTCATCCTAATGATTTTCATAATAATTTAAAAAAAATTGCTCAATACTTAAAACACGATTTAAAAAAAATAAGCAATAATTGGGATGGAATCAGACCTCAAATGGCTAGACTTGATCTTTTAATTCCAGTTATTGTGCTCCAAGGCGATATGCTTGAAATAAAAAACAACTGTGAAATTGATATAAATCCTGTTGATTATTATCGTTTAAAAATCCCTTATGAAGACAGTCTCCAAAAAAATGTTAGTATCGATATAGTTACCGAAAAGAAATTTAAGGAGTATCTCGACCAAAAGACAAAAACTATCCAGCTAATGTTTAATGATTTAAAAGAAAAATTAGAATTGAGTATAGTGTAAATCTATTCCTAACTCTTCCATCTTTTTATCCTCCATTCTTTTTGTTCTTCTTTAGAAAGGAACGACCAAGCTACAATTCGGGTAGATTTATTACCTGTACCCATAGCTATTGTTTTTACGGCAGTTGCCCCAATAGTCTCTAAGGCTTTATAAACTCCTTTTAAGTTAGATTGTTTAGACACTAAAGTTGAAAACCAAAAACAGTTTGTAGCAAACTTTTTACTTTCTCTTATCATACTATGTATAAACTTGCGTTCACCACCATCACAAATAAGCTCATTACTAATACCCGCAAAATTGAGATCGGGATTTTTTATACGCTTACCCGATAGATTTTTTACTTTCCGTAACGTTCCTTTTTGTGCCTCTTCAGCAGAAGCATGAAAAGGGGGATTGCAGAGGGTTATATCTATTTTGTCTTCTAAGGTTATTACCCCATAAAATACATCCTTACGGTTCTTTTGTAGTCGAAGTTCAATTTTGTTACTAAGCTGTACATTGGTGTCAATTATATGCTGTGCCGATATTATTGAATTTTCATTAATATCCGAACCTATAAAATTCCAATTATACTCTGTAACTCCAATTACAGGGTAAATACAACTCGCCCCTACCCCAACATCTAAACACGTAATTTTATTACCAAGCAGATGCCTGCCAAAGTTACTTTCGCACAACAAATCGGCTATATAATGAATATAATCAGCCCTGCCCGGAATAGGTGGGCAAAGGTTTTCATCAGGAAAGTCCCAATGTTTTATACCGTAATAATAACTAAGTAATGCTTTATTTAAAAGTTTTACAGCAACAGGATTTGAAAAATCTACAGAATCAACCCCATATTTATTAGGTTTTACATAACCGACTAATTCGGATACTGTATCTATTAATGCACTAAGGTCATACCTTCCCCTATTCTTGTTTAGGGGGTGCATTCTTTCTTTTTCTTCTTGTTTTTTTTCTGTTGCCATAATGGCAAAAATAGTGATAAAAGAAAAGCCCCTGTACAGGGGCTTTTAAAATATGTGGAGAAGATGGGAGTCGAACCCACGACCTCTTGACTGCCAGTCAAGCGCTCTAGCCAGCTGAGCTACATCCCCAAGTAAGAAATACAGCAACAAATATAATTTAATTATGGCTTATTTTACAAATAGCGTTATAATCTTTGTAAAATTGTTTAAGTAACTACATATTTACTTTAATTTTACCTGAAAAATTATAATTATGACAACCACAACCCGACCAAACGGTTCTCTTTACACCAACATACATAACCATATTGCTACTGTAGAATTTGGACATCCTGCCAGTAATTCCTTCCCATCAGAGCTTTTACAACGCTTAACTGATGAACTTAATAAACTAAGCGAAAATAACGATGTACATGTTATTGTACTGAAAAGCGAAGGCGAAAAAGCTTTTTGTGCAGGTGCTTCATTCAATGAATTACTGGAAGTAAGTAACCTTGAAGAAGGCGGGGCTTTCTTTTCGGGGTTTGCCAATGTTATTAATGCTATGCGCAAATGCAGTAAGTTAATTGTAGGGCGCATTCATGGTAAAGCTGTGGGCGGAGGCGTTGGGCTTGCTGCTGCTTGTGATTATGCTTTAGCAACCGAAAACAGTGCTATAAAACTATCAGAATTTACTATAGGAATAGGACCTTTTGTAATAGCACCTGCCGTTGAAAGAAAAATGGGTGTTGCTGCTTTGGCAGAAATGACGATTGCTGCCGATGAATGGAAAAATGCCTATTGGGCTAAAGAAAAAGGGCTTTATGCTAAAGTGTTTGAAAATACTAAAGACCTTGATAAAGAAATTGATATACTTACCACTAAACTTGCAGGGTATAACCCGGAAGCATTACAAGCCATGAAAAAGGTGCTTTGGGAAGGTACTGAAAACTGGGACAGCCTGCTAAGCGAAAGAGCTGCTATATCCGGCAAATTAGTATTATCTGACGCGACAAAAGAAGCCTTAGCACCTTACCGAAAATAAACTTTTATAATATAAAATAAAAAAAGGGGTAACCGTAACGGCTACCCCTCTTTTATTTATAACAACCTATGTAATTAATTCTTTTTAACCAGTTTTACTGATGTTGCTGTACCATTAGTACCATATACATTTAGTATATATGTTCCTGCTGCCAATGCAGATACATCTACCTGAGCATTGTCTGCATGAACTTTTTGGCTTAAAACTTTTTGACCTAACATATTAGCAATTTCTATACTTTCTATTACTTGCTTACCTGCTATAGTAACTATATTATTGGCAGGGTTAGGATATACTTTTAAATCAGCAATACTAAATGAAGCAGCATCTGCTGTTATCTCTGCTACTATAGCAAGCACTTCGCTTTCGCAGCCTGCTACAGTTTGCGATACATAATACGTAACGTCATTTTCAAGTTCGGTACTCGCATCTACAGCGACTAATTCTTCCGACTCATTCATTACATACCAATTTACTACTGCTCCATCTGTTACAATAATATCAAGGTCTGCAATAGTTTCTCCAGCCTCAAAAGTTTGTAAATCATCTCCTGTAGGAGCATCCGGTATTGCATTAACTGTAACACTAACTTCCACTCTGTCACTTTCACAACCTTCAAGAGTTTCTGATACGAAATAAGAACCTGTTTCTAGCGCTGTTTCAGCTCCAAGTGTTTCTTCTGAATCGGCAGTAGCATACCAGTTCAAGGTAGCACCTTCAACAGCTTCAGCTACTAAATCAGCAATAGTACCTTCACCACAAACAGATTGTATTTCTGCTGCTGCCGGCACAGGAGTTATAGTTACTGTAACTGCTACTTCAACTCTTTCACTTTCACACCCTTCAACTGTTTGCGAAACAAAGTAAGAGCCTGTTTCAAGCACGGTTTCATCTCCAAGTGTTTCCCCTGCATCAACAGTAGCATACCAGTTTAAGGTAGCTCCGACTTCACCGATAGCTATTAAATCTGATACAACTGCACCGTTACATAACGATTGCGCTTCTGACGTTGGTATAGCTGTAACGTTTACAGTTACTGCCACTTCTGTTCTTTCACTCTCACATCCTCCTGTTTCCTGAGAAACGAAATAAGAACCTGTTTCAAGTACTGTTTCATCTCCAAGTATTTCTTCTGAATCAGCAGTAGCATACCAGTTTAAGGTAGCACCGTCTTCGCCGGTAGCACTTAAATCTGTTAAAACAGCTTCACCACAAAATACCTGCGGCTCTGCAAGAGGAGCATAAGGAGCAACACATAATGTTGTAAACTCACCCGAGATATCTTCAGTACAAAAATCTGTAGCTGCTTCTACAGTATAGTAATACGTAGTAAGCGCACTTAAACCCTCAAGGGTATATTCTGCCTCCGTAGCTGTAAATGGTGAACCATCTACTTCCGTAGTCATTTCACTATCTGTATATACTGCTATCGAATAATCCGGATCTTCCCATGTTCCCGAAGCACCAAAATTAAACATTGCACCATCACCTGTTGCTTCAGCTGATAAACCTGCTAAAGAAGGACAGCCTAATGTATATGCTGATACGGCAAAAATGTTAGGTACAGGCTCTGTAGTACCTGCTGATGATTTAGTAATATCTATTAAAGTGATGGTTTTAGATTGGTTATCTTCATCTATATTTACTGTTATGTAGAATATTTTTGAATTTCCTGTTTCTACAGCTCCTGTAGTATTCGATCTGTTTGCACGGCCTATACCGCTTATTACTGCGGGCTGTGTACCTGTACCTGCATTATACCAGTCTGCAACTGAAATTCCTGCTGCAATTTGGCTTGTACTGTCATCAAATAAAATTTCTACATTTATGTTTGATGTTCCACTACCTGATGTAACAGCAAGATATATACTTGAAGCCTGTACAGGCTCTGTTAACGTTAATGTTCCTGAATCATTTTGTGCGGGTAAACGCAAAGAGTTATTACCGGTATAATCTGCTAATAAAAAGTCTATATTAGTATTTACAGGGCTTGTAAGCATTCTGTTTAGAGGTAAACCAATAGTGGTTACCGAACCGCTTACATTTTCATAATCTAAAGCAATATAACTGTTATTTACAGCATCGACTGAATTAGTAGTAGAAACGTTTGCTATACCTGTACCATTTGCAATAACATCGGCATTAAATCCTGTTACTGTTAGCGGTGTATAACCTGTTTCCGCAGTAAAACTTGCTATTGCAGACCATGAATCATCTCCGCAATCACCTGCTTCCGCTTTAACGCGATAGTAATATGTAGCACCTATTTCAAGGTCGCTAAGTGCATAACCTGCATCACTTGTAGTATAAGTGTCTACAAGCTCTGTTAATGCTGCATCACTATATAACTCTATTGTATATGTTGGTTCGCTCCCTCCTTCTCCTGCAACTGATGACCAGTTAAGGTAAGCCGAAGTAGCTGTTATATTACTTGCACCTGCATTTACAACAGCCTTTGCACAAGTTACAGCATCAGCAGTACCTGCTGCGCTGTAGGCAGGACCAAAGCACTCTGTACCACCTTCGTTATAAGCATATAAGTAATAGTAGTAATGTGTGTTTGCTGCTAAAAAGTGCGTAAACGTCTCTATAGTTTCACCTGTTGCTACAACAGTACCGCCACCAAATTCTGCACCCAGTGCATAGCTTGCACCTGTAGCAGGCTCTTCTGTTAATGATGCTGAAGTACTGCGTATTAAAATATAACCTGAAGGGCTATCTCCTGCCGGAGTTACTGTTCCTGTAATTTCCGAAACTGTAACATCACTTAATGCTAAAGTTGGTGTGTCAGGCGTATCACAGTCTCCCGGCTGCTCTACTACTGCAATAGTATAGTCTTCACCTTCACCATAAGCTAATGGTCCGCATGGAACAATGGTAGTATTCCAGTAATATGTTGAACGAACTCTTAGCCTGTAGTTACCCAATGGTGCATCAGCAGGAATTGTAATTTCTCCGTTAACGGTAATGTTAGAATTCCAACCTCCCTGAGAGATAACTATTTCTTCGCCTTCATCATCAAAATCAAGGTCATTATTCCAGTCTATCCAAGCACCTATTGTAGCATAAACACTAGAGCGGGTAATACTATAAGAAAAAGTAGTTCCTGCCGGTTTACTCACTATTTGCGTACCACTGTAGTTAGTATACTGTTCCTCTACATCGTTAGCTGTAGCATTATCAATATTAGTATATCCGCCTTCTGTAGTAACATTAGTAATTGCATAAGAAGTATACGGTCCTGTTTTTTCGGTAATACAATAGCCTAATATAAATGAACCGTCAAGATATTCTGAATCACAGTTTCCGTTATTAGCTTTAACTCTGTAAAAATACTCTGTATCTAATAGTAAATCTTCAACAACATAAGATGTTTCTGTAATACCTGTAAACGGAGAGCCTGTTACAGGAGTAGTATAAGCAGCATCGGTATACACCTCCAGCGTATAAGTAATATCACCTGTTGCTTCACCTTCCGAACCAAGCTCCCAGCTAAATTCTCCCGAAGTTTGCGAAACAGCATCTGCACTCACTGCACTCAAAGTAGGGCAAGCACTAATAAGAGTTCCTGAAACAGCAAATATGTTTGGTATTTTAGATTCAGATCCTGTATCTGTTTTAGTAATTTTTATACCACTTACCAACTTTGATTGGTTTTCCAATTCAATTGGCACCATTATCTGGAATAGCTTAAAGTTTCCTGTTGATGTTACTCCTGTAGTTCTTTTAACACGACCTATGTTTGTAATAATAGCGGGAGTTTCGGTAGTTGCGCCACTATCCCAGTTAATAACATTTAATCCTGTAACTTCCTGAAAACTGGAGTCTGTAAACTGTACTTCTACTGAAATTACTGAAGAACCATCTCCTGATGATACTGCTAAGTAAACTTCAGAAAGTGATACAGGCTCTGTTAATGTAAGCACTCCGAAATCATTCTGATTAGGTAGTCGTAATGAGTTGTTACCTGAATAGTTATTCAGTATATACTTTACATTAGAGTTGGTAGGGCTTGTAAGACTTCTGTCTACAGGTAAACCATACGTAAGGTCAGCCGAGCCGCTATTCAGCTTATAGTCTAATGACATATAGGCAAAATTTGCACCTCCGCTAACAGAGTTATCTACAGAGCTTGTTGTAGAGCCGGAAGCAATACCTACCCCGTTTGCAATAACGTCTTCATTATAACCTGTTACATCAAGCGGAGTATAACTTAACTGAGCGGTAAAACTGCCCTCGCCATAATCACCACAAGTAGTGTTATCTACTTTTACACGGTAAAAGTATTCTTCTCCTTCAGTAAGTCCTGTAACTGAATAATAGGTATCTGAAATACCGGTATAATCATCATAAAGATTGGTATATGCTGCATCAGTATATACCTCTAATGTGTAAGTTGGTGTTGCTTCGCCCGAAACGTCTACCCAGTGCACTATACCCGACGTATCGGTTATATTACTGGTTCCTGCTATAAGAGGAGCATCTGTACACTGTGCAAAACTTTGCGCCGAAAAGAACATAAAAGCAAAAACGGCAGCACTTAAAAAGCTATAAATACTTTTCGTTTTTGCAGAGGTTTTTCTGTGGGTTTCACTTTCTGTGTCTTGAGAAATATCAAGAAGGGAATCAGAAAGTGAGAAGTAGTTTTTTCTCATGAAATTAAGATTTTTTAAGATTAGGTATAAATTAAAAACCCCAGTTAAAAAATATTAATATAATAAAAACGATAATTTTTAATTATATTAATAATTCTTGTACTACAAATATTGAAAAAAACTTAACAACCCTGAAAAGAATTATTGCTTTATAAAATATCCTAACAAATTAACTTTATTAGTTTATTTATGTAACTTTTATATGCTAGCATTGAATATATTACACTACTAAAACACTATTTCCGGTCTCGATTTAAGCCACCCCGTTATACTCAACCTTTCTTGTTTTACAGGCTTTACCTCATGTTCCAGCACCTGACTTTCAAACACTACTACCCTGCCCTGCATAGGATAAACATTAAGTGGTGTTTCTACCCCGTTTTTATCAAGATATAAGGTAAGTTCTCCTCCATACTCCGGTAGCCAGTCCTCATCATTAAGATAGCATACTACTGAAAGCTTTCGGCTGTCATCATTTTGAAAAGTATCTAAATGCCTGTGGTAATACGTTCCCTTTGGGTATACCGCATAATGAAATTCCTTTTCGGCGATCCCCATAAAACAAGTACGATTAAGATATTCTGTAAAGTGGTTTACTTTGCTAAAAAAAGTACCCTCTGCGGTATTGCTTTTACTTTCGTCTAACCAAAAAATAAAATCACCACGTACTTCTTCAACTACAACCTCATTTACAAAATTGCCAATAGCCGATTTTTTAAACTTGTCCTCATCATATTTAAAAAGCAAACTCTCCCTTAAAGCCAATACTTCTTCCGTAGAAAAGAAGTTTTCAACTATACTGTATTGTTGTTCCATAAGGTCAGTTATCACCTTTTCATAGAGCGGGTTAAGCACAAAATCACTCATTGCATAGTATTAAAAAAAGTGAGCAAATGTAGACTAAAAATCAATACGTTTTCAATAAATTATATCGAGGGGTTTTATTTAGTAAATTTGCAACTTTAAAACTCCTGAAATGAGCAAAATAAGAATTACAAAACAGTTTACATTTGAAACCGGACATGCACTATATGGCTATGACGGAAAGTGTAAAAATGTTCACGGACACAGTTACAAACTATCAGTTACCGTAATAGGCAGCCCTATAACCGATACAGAGAATGTAAAATATGGAATGGTTATAGATTTTGGCGATTTAAAGAAGATAGTTCAGGAAGAAATTGTAGAGATTTTTGACCACGCTACCGTTTTTAATAAAAACACCCCGCATGTTGAACTCGCAAAAGAATTACAAGTAAGAGGGCATCATGTATTATTAGTAGAATACCAGCCAACCAGCGAAAACATGGTTATAGATTTTGCTGATAAAATTAAAAGCAGATTACCTGAAAATATAGCTTTACACTCTTTGAAATTACAGGAAACCGAAAGCTCTTTTGCTGAATGGTATCAAAGTGATAATTAAAAAAAATCATTACGTTTTATAATAAAAAATCCCGCTCACTGAGCGGGATTTTTTATTATAGTATTAAAGACTTTGGTTTGTTAAGTCCTTTATTGGTGATGTGTTAGTTATTGCTTTACAATAATAAACTCCGATCTTCTGTTTTGCGCATGTTGCTCTTCAGTACAATTCGGCGCACAATCCACAGCCGGTTCCTTCTCACCGTAACCCTCACCG
>NZ_BMJE01000007.1 GCF_014642915.1 Flavobacterium suaedae | reverse complement strand
ACCAGGGTCTAAATCGGTGCCGAGTACTTCTCCGTCTTTGATGGTTAGGTCAAAGATTGCCTCTCCGTCGGTGTCGTCACTGCCGTTGTCGCACAGCTCGTAGTCGGTGGGTGTTGAAGCTTGCGGACGAGGATTTACATTTAACTGTAGCTCTACTACTGTATAACAAGTATTTAATATATCTGATTGTATTCTTATATACACTGTTTGAACATTAGCTTGCACATTGGCATAGGCTGATGTATTTTGTATAGGATCATTATTAAAGTCTGCATCAATCATTGTTTCATGTACTGATGCTGATACATTTGGCTGACCTGCTAACGCCTCCTGTACTGCAGGGTCTAGATCGAATATTCCATGTCCTAAATCATCAATACCACAAACATATAATGGTGCAGGTTGATTAAAGGTTGGTGTATTTACTATGGTTACTACGAAATCACTTTCGCTTGTACAAACAGGGTTTGTATTTGTTTCTCCGTATATATATATAAGAGATGTTTCTGTTATTACTGTTCCGGCTGGTAACATTGTGCCTGTACCTCCCTGACCTGTGTAATAATTACCTACTGCAAGTGGCTCTAATACATAGTTATCACATGAAGGGAAATCTGCTATCTCGTCAACATATATTGAATTTATAGTTATTCCGAAACTATGCTCTGTTGCACAGGTTACCTCATCATCTCCTGTAGCTGCATATACATATACTATTTGTGATGATGTAATTATATCGCCTGCGTTAAGCATTGTTCCTGTACCCCCTGTACCCGTGTAATAATTACCTACTGCAAGTGGCGGAAGCTCATATTCAAAACATTCTGTAACATCCTGTATTGAAGTATCTACCTGAGGGGTTTCGAATATTGTTATTACAAATTCATTCTCATCATTACAGTTTACTCTTCCTCCTAATTCAGCATATACGTAAAGAGTTTGTGAAGCTGTTATTATATCACCTGCTTCAAGCAGTACCTGACCAGGCTCATCAGGACCTCCCGGCAATTCATAGTAATCTCCTATTTCTAATTCGGGCAGCGTATAACTATCACATGCGGATACTGCACCATCCTCAGGATTATCAGCGGTAATACTGTATATATCTATATCAAAACTATTTTCACTAAAACAGTTTGGTGTAGTTCCCGATTCTGCATAAATATACATTGTCATAGAATCGGTTATCACATCTCCTTCAAAGAACTGCTGTTGCCCTGCAACATTAGGTCCTCCTGAAAGTAAGTAATAATCACCTACCACTAATGCATCTAGTATATATTCATCACATCTTTCTACAGTAGAACGGGCATCTACAATAGGAGTATCATATATTACTACATCAAAACTATCTTCTATTGCACAGTTTGGAGTCGTTCCTGTTTCTGCATATACATATACTGTTTGAGTTGATGTAATTAATTCACCTGCATTTAATAATGTTCCTTGACCATTCGGCTCAGTATAATAATTTCCTACTAAGATTTCAGGTAACTCATAAGAATCACACATTGCATCCAAAACAGGTACAGGTGCAAGTACAGGCGTATTGTTTATAGTTACTGTAAAAAAGTTATTATCTGTACAGTTTACAGGGGAATTCATTTCTATATAAACATAAATATCCTGTGTTGTTGTTATATTATCTCCTGCAAAAAGCTGTGTGCCTGTTCCTGCAGGACCTGTATAATAATTTCCTACAGGTAACTCCGGTAACTCATAGCTATCACAGGTTGTTACATCAACAGGTGCCTGAGGGTTAATAAACACTGTAAACATATGTTCTGCAGCACAATTAGGATCTCCCCCTGTTTCTGCATATACATAAACATCTGTAGTTCCACTTATTACTTGTCCTTCTGCAAGTTGAGTACCGGTACCGCCAGGTCCTGTATAATATTCTCCTACAGAAAGCGCAGGCAGTGTATATGTGCCACAAGAACCTACATTACCCGGAGTATCAATATCAGGAGAAGGTTTAATCGTTACTGTAAAACTTTCCTCATCTGTACATACGGGAGTTGTATTGGTAGTTGCGTAAACATAAATTGTCTGGTCTGTATCTATTACATCTCCTGCAAAAAGCTGCGTTCCTGTTCCACCTGGTTCTGTATAATAGTTCCCTATAGTTAAAGCCGGTAATACGTAACCTGACTCACAAACCTCAACATCTTCAAACTCTTCAAGTTCAAAGTCACTAATTACTATATCAAAACTGTTATTTGCAAAACAGTTAGGATTATCAGAATTAACAGAATACACATATAAAGTTGTATCTTCCGTAATTATGTCTCCTGCGTTAAGCATTGTACCTGTACCATCTGCTCCTGTATAATAGTTTCCATTTGATAATGGCGGCAAGGTATATTCCACACATGAAAATACATCTTCAGGACCATCGACACTAGGAGTGTTGGTTATTGTTACTGTAAAGTTATCATTATTGGTACAGTTAGCTCCAGAAGTCACTTCTACATACACATATATTATTTGGGTAGTAGTAATTTCTGTTCCCGGTGCAAGCTGTGTTCCCCCTCCCCCAGGTTGTGTATAATAATCCCCTAAATCCAATTCAGGCAATTCATAACTATCACAAGCATCAACATCTTCAGGAGCAAGAGAACCATTTATGATTGTTATATTTACACTCTGCTGAGCCGTACAGTTTAATGTACCTCCTGCTTCTGAGTAAACATATATAAAATCACTTTCAGTTAATTCTGTTCCCTCCGGCAATAAAGTACCTGTCCCTAAAGGATCAGTATAATAATTACTTTCTGCATTTAATGGCGGTAAAGTATAACTACCACAAGCAACAACATCAGGAATAAAATCTAAATTCGGTGAAGGATACACTACTACTTCAAAACTGGATTCGTCACTACAAAATGGTGCTTGTGTAGATTCTATATATATAAATATTGTTTGTGAAGTTGTAATGACCGTACCCGGAGAAAGCTGTGTACCTTCCCCTCCTGACTGAGTATAATACCCCCCTGCAGGAATTGCTGCTAATTCATATCCGTCATTTTCACACACCTCTATATAACCCGGGTTATAATCATCGGCTTCTATTATAACAACCTGAAAAATACGTTGCCTTGCACAGCCAAAAGAATTAGTAGCCCAAGCATATATTGTTTGTGAAGCTGTTATTTCGGTGCCCGGAGGAATTATATTCCCCTGCCCTCCTGACTGAGTGTAATAATTAGCTCCGGAAGGTAAGTTATCAGGCAAAATATAACTCGTACATGTAGTAACGTTCGGAATAAAATCTATAACAGGTAAAGGATTTATTGTCAACTCAAAACTTTCCTCATCAGAACAAGCTCCATCTGAACTTGACGCATATACATATATAGTTTGTGAAGATGTTAGAACAGTCCCTTCTGCAAGCTGTGTACCGGTACCACCAGCTCCTGTATAATAACTACCTACTGTAAGCTCAGGTAGTACATAAGTACCGCATCGGGTAACATCTAAAATTTCATCTATTTGGAAATCGTTTATTACTACTTCAAAACTTTCCTCTGCATTACAGGCAGGGTTATTTGTATTTTCAGCATATATATAAATTGTTTGACTGGTAGTTACCTCAGTCCCTCCTGTAAGTTGTGTCCCACCTCCGTTTGCTTCAGTATAGTAGTTTTGGTCTGCAGGTAACACAGGTAATATATAAGAACCACATTCTTCAATATCTCCAGGATTACTAATAACCGGCTCTTCTGTTATTGTTACAGTAAAACTACTGTCTCCTGTACATTCTGCTGCTGTAGGTATATAGAAATAAACAACTTGTGTAGCAGTTATTTCAGTTCCTTCGGGAATTTCTCCTCCTGTACCATCAGGACCGTTATAATAAAACTGTCCTGAAGGAAGATCGGGCAGAGTATAACTACCACAAACTGAAACATCTTCAGGAGTTGAAGTTACCGAGACTATCTCAATATCAAACTCTACCTGGCTGGCACATGTAGTACTTCCCTGCTGGTTTTCAGCATATATATATATAGTTTGTGAAGCTATTATTTCCTCTCCCTCAGCAATCATACTTCCTGTTCCTCCTGTTCCTGTATAATAACTCCCTGTGGTAAGGGCAGGTAATATATAACTGTTACAAGCAAAAACATCATCAGGTTGTTCTAAATCAGGTAGTGGCACTACCGTAAGTTCAAATGAAGTAACACTATAACAGTCTTCATTAGAGTTTCTTTGTACACGTGCATATATTGTTTGGGTTGTACCCACATAACCACTCGGATTCTCTATATGATCTACAGCGTCATCAGCATCTTGCTGAGATGTATAATATAGTATTGTATTTTCATTTACAGGTTGCAACCCTAATATTGTTCCGTTTAATATTGAAAGATCAAAAATTGCTTCTCCCGAACCTTGAGTTTCTTCACAATTCATTAAATCAGTAGGTTGATTTGCAGTAGGCGCTTCAACTGTTAATAAGTCAAAAGGCATAATAACATAACAACTACTGTTATGGCTTTTTACCCTCACCCACACTGTTTCACCTGCCGGGCTATTATAAGTTGTACCAAGCCCTCCTGTACCATCATTTGCCTCTGTTTCAGTAGCGTGATAGGTTACTATAGTTGCTGGTGGCAGCCCTTGTTTTACAACAGGTGTATTTTGTGATAAATCATAGGTATACGAGGCACTTCCATCATTACATGCGTATAAATCATTTGGTGCTCCCGGAGTTAATTGGGAAACATATTCTATTACTATATCTTGGGATGTAGTACAACTTGTTCCGTTTAAAGTTACCTCAACGGCATAAGTACCCGGTTCGTCACCTGTTATAACAGCACCGCCCGGTATAGGGTTATTATTTCTTGTCCAAGCAAATGTATAGTCTGATTCATTATCACTAAGTCCTGTATCAAGTGTAAAGGTATCTCCTTCACATAATGCTGTATTATTATTAGATGTTAAATCTAAACCTAATACTACCTGCCCTAAATTAAAACCTCCCTGAGGGAAAAATACTGCAGAGTCATACTCCCCATCAGTTCCGTCAGTATCACCATCATCAGCTACTACTATTTTTAGATGATAAGTATCACCCGGCACTAAAGTCGCATTAGCTGTAAGTTCAACTGTACGTCCCTCATAATTTATTGGTGCCGTTGCTCCTGCTCCACCCCCGTAAAAAGTTCCGAAATACTCAGGATTAACTGAAGTACAATCAGAGTTGTTTATCATGTCTCTTATATTACCTACAGAAACAGGATCTCCGTTTGGTAAAACAGCTACGTTTTGTGTTGGTGTACCTGCTGTTGTATTAGTAAGCAATATAATCACACCGTCGTTAGACTCACATTGGTACTGACCATATTCCTCTGAAGCAAAAATGTATTCTATAGAAAAAGTAGAATTTGCCGGGATAAAATCAAACTCAAGTACGGTGGCATTTTTAGAGTTTATACCAAGAATTGTACTTATATCTGCATCTCCAACCCATGCAGGTGAACTAAAACTGGATGTATTAGTATTAGGGCCTTGTGCCCCAACCGCGTTACCGGAAGTTAATAATGCACCGGAGCCATAAGGAAAAGCACCATTAGTGTTGTTAAACGTACCAATACCATTACCTTGTGAGTAACCAAAATCAGTTCCTGTACTTTTAGTAACATTAGAAACCTGAGCCAAACAAGAATAATTCAGCAAGGTATTGTTAACTAATTGATTGTTTGCCGCAGCGTTATTCTGAGGGTGCGGCGTAACCGATATACCCTGTGAAAAAACGTTTAAAGAACAAACTAAAACTGCTAAAAAGAGTAAACTTCTTTTCATAATTTATTTATACACCTAATTTATATATTAGGTAGGGCTTTAGCACCCTACCCCCCTAACATAATGTTTTTATTGTCTACCTGAGATTTTACGAGCGGCAAATATATAACTAAATACTATAACTGCCTTTCCCAGTGAGTTTTGGCTAAATTTCGGCGAAATAGTTGTATTAACCTTACAATTGTAACCTAAGTTAATGTTTTTTCTGAAAAAATTAACAACTCTGTGCCAATAACAAAAATTCACCATTTAAATACTAAAGCGCTTTGTTAAAGCGCAAAGCTAGCCATTACACCATTTAACACCCAGTAAAATCGACAATACACAATTATAACAGCTAAATAACAAAATTCCCTAACCTTAGTGATTTATTAAATCGTTAACTATAGATTAACTAAGATTATTTTCTTATTTTTGAAGAAAATAATACTATTATGTTTGACAGAATAAGAGAAAAGCTAAGTATTTTAGCCGATGCAGCAAAATATGATGTTTCATGTTCAAGCAGCGGAGGCAACCGAAAAAACACTAACAAAGGCATAGGTAACAGTAGTAATGGTATTTGCCATACCTATACAGAAGATGGCAGATGTGTGTCTTTATTAAAAATACTACTTACCAACCATTGTATATATGATTGTGCTTTTTGCGTTTCGCGAAAAAGTAATGATGTAAAAAGAGCTGCATTTACCGTTCAGGAAGTAGTAGAACTTACTATGAATTTTTATCGCCGTAACTATATTGAAGGTTTATTTTTAAGTTCAGGTATATTTAAAAATGCCGATTTTACTATGGAACGCTTAGTTAGAATAGTAAAAAAACTACGTACCGAAGAACGCTTTAACGGCTATATACACCTTAAAACTATACCAGGTGCCAGCGAAGAACTGCTTAAAGAAGCTGGTTTGTATGCAGACCGAATGAGTATTAATCTGGAAATGCCAACAGAAACAGGGCTTAAGCTTTTAGCTCCGGATAAATCGCATGAAGATGTAAAAAAACCGTTAGGCTACATTCAAAACACTATAACACAATATAAAAACGAAAAGAAAACAGGTATTATTAAAAGTACTCCAAAATTTGTACCCGCAGGGCAAAGCACCCAAATGGTTATAGGCGCAACACCTGAAACAGATATGGAAATCATGTATAGTGCTGCTACTTACTACAAAAACTTCAGTCTTAAGCGGGTATACTATTCCGGCTACATACCCATAAGCCACGATAACCGTATGCCCGCCATAGGCAGCCAACCTCCTTTATTACGTGAAAACAGATTATACCAAACAGACTGGTTAATGCGTTTTTACGGTTATGATGTAAGGGAATTGCTTAACCCTAACAACCCACACCTGGACACCGATATAGACCCAAAATTAAGCTGGGCATTACGAAATATGGAGCATTTTCCTGTTGATATTAATAAAGCTGACTATAATTTAATACTCCGAATTCCCGGCATTGGTGTAACCTCAGCAAAAAAAATAGTTCAGGCACGAAAGTTTGGCAGGCTACGCAGCTACCAACTTCAAAAACTTGGAATTGCTTATAACCGAGCCAAACACTTTATAAAATGTGCTGATTCCCCATACTCACTTAACGAGCCTGACCCGTTAATTATAAAGAATCAAATTTTAGCCGAAAGTAATAGCAAATATTTAAAAATAGCACAAAACCAACTCAGTCTTTTTTAGGAATGATAATTTTTGTTTTCGATGGTTCATTTAATGGTTTACTATCTGCTGTTTTCGAGTTTTACGAGCGTAAACCAAAAACAGTAAAACTGGTATGGCAAAAATATCACCAACCGGCACTTTTAGATGAAAGCACTCTAGTATATACTGATGATACTAAAGCGGAACGGGTATGGAAGGGACTTGAAAAAAAATTATCTAAACAAGGTTTAGAAATGTTTTATAAAGCATACCTATCTGAACAGCCTGAGGTTTTACAAAAACTATTTGACTTTGCCCGTTATATTTTTGACAACCCTAAAGGTGCAGAACATAACTTTGGGAACCCTTATGTTTTAGCTATTGCTAATGCAACCCGAAAAGTAGACCGGGAAAAGCATCGAATGAAAGCTTTTATACGCTTTCAGAAAACAGCGGATAATGTTTATTACGCTCCTATTGAGCCCGATTTTAATGTACTCCCGTTAATAGCTACTTTTTTTAAAGAAAGATATGCAGACCAACACTGGGTAATTTACGACATAAAACGAGAGTACGGCTTATATTATAATTTAAAAACCGTAACCCAAATTAATTACGAATTTATAGCAGGAATAAATACATCTAAAATAAAATTACCTGAAGAGGTAATAGATGAGACAGAGCTACTTTCATCTACTTTATGGAAAGATTACTTTAAGAGCACCAACATTCCCGAACGAAAAAACACAAAACTGCATTTACAACACGTACCAAAACGATATTGGAAATACCTTAACGAAAAAGAAGGTGAAAATTAAATTCGAAACAATAATACTTACTGAATATCAGACGTTTAAATATTAAAAACCGAAAAATAAAACTTCAATAAAAAACAAAAAACATTTTGTTTTATAAAAATATAACAATATAACATTAAAATGTTATAACTAAGCTTAACCCCTACTAAGCTTAAAGAAAAAGCATTTTTAATAAAATTTATGAAGAATATTCACAATTTTGTGTTTTTTACTTTATATCATAATATTTATTTTTATAAACGATTACACATAAAATAATTGTCCAACTAAATTATTATTTTCATGAAAAAACATGACGTTATTTCACGAAAACGGCAGTGTATGCTGTTTTTGTGCGCCCTCTTTGGGCTAATGACCTTTGCGGGCAAAACCTACGCTCAGCAAGCAATCACAATTACATGGGATTCAGAGACAGGATGTCTCGTTTATGATGACAAAAGAGAAAAATTTGTCGAAGAAGAAATTGTAGATGGTGACTGTGTTCGCGTATGCGAAGGCAGTACCGTTACCTATACCTTAACGGGTAACAGCAGTACCTGGACCAACACTACATGGAATGTATCCGGCGGTACTGTAGTAAGCTCTAATATTACACAATGTGTAGTAGACTGGGGCAGTGCCGGATGGGGCTCTGTAAGTGCAACTGTTACTGACGGCACCCAAGTGTATGAAGAAGAGGTTTGTATTGAAATCATTACCTCGCCTGAGGCGTTATTTGGTTTAATGCCGGATACCAGCAAACAAATTGTGGAGGTATGTCTTGAAGACGTACACGAATTCGTTAACCTTTCTAACACTAACGGTGGTACTGCATTAATGTCCTACTATTGGGATTTTGGTGACGGTACAACATCATCGGAATTTGAGCCTTCACACCAGTATATGAACACCGGAGGGTATGAAGTAACACTTACAGTAACAAACCTTTGTAACTGTACTTCTACTTACTCCATGAAGGTAGAAGTTGTAGAAGGGGGCTTTGAAATTGAGTGTCCCAGTGTAGTTTGTGAAGGCGAAGTTGCTACTTATTCTGTACCTGACTACATTGCCGAAAAATGCCATGCCTTTAATTGGCATATTATAGGAGGAAACTTTTCTCCTTCGTCTAATCCAAACGGACCTACTATTGATGTAGTATGGGATAATGTAGACGACAGCGGCTTTGGGTATATAATATTTGATGGCTCTGACTGTGAGATACCTTGTAAAGGACCATTTACTATTAAAGTTCCTGTGGTTAAAAACAACGGATTTATTGATGGTGAAACAGTAGTTTGTACTAACGGTCAGTACGTATACAAGTTACCACAATGGCCTTCTACTGACTTTAACTGGACGCTTGCAAGCGGAAGCACAGGTGCTACCATTATAGAGAACCAGAACAGAAATGAAATTGTTTTACAAACAGATAGTAATGCGGGTACTGTAGTATTAAATGCTACATATACTAACACATTATTAAACTGTGGTGGTACAGCAACATTAACTATAAGCATTAGACCTCGTGTTGAAATTTCAGGACCGGATGCTGTATGCTTAAACAGTAACGAAGTATACAACCTTCCTGCCGGTTATAGCGGTAACTGGGTATTAACAGGACCGGGCGGTACTGTTACAGGTTCGGGTAACTCATTCAGTAATACATTTAATACCTTAGGGCAGTACAGCCTTTCTGTAACAGGAAGTACTTTCTGTGAACCGGAAGCATATAAAATTACCGTAGTTGATAAAGAACCTGCTCCTGATGCGATAATAGGTCCTGATGAGGCATGCGCAGGAACTCCTATAGATTATTTCGTTTTAAATACCGTTCCCGGTACTGTAATCGGCTGGGAAGTTGTAAACGGAACTATTAACGGTAGCTCTTACGGAGATGCGATTTCAGTTACATTTACCGGTCCGGGACCTTATATTGTAAGAGCATGGAGAGAAAGTAAAAAAGAGCCGAATTGTCCTTCAAATAAAATTTCAAAAACAGTTACTGCTCCAAACATAACATTAAATATAGATGGTTCTAATGTAGTATGTGCCAGTAGCTATGAAAACTATGAAGTAGACTTTACTGATGGCGACACTTATACATGGAGTGTTGACCCTGCTACAGTAGGTAGTGTTAGTAGCGGACAAGGAACTACACAAGCTGAAATACTTTGGAACCAGTTTAACTATCCTGGCGCTAAGGTTATTGTAGCGGTTGAAAAATGCGGACAAACGTATACACAGGAGTTTTTAGTAGATGTGTTAACTACACCTAGCGTTAGTTTTGTTAGTGCACCTGCACAAATATGTGCCGGTAACACTGCTAACTTCCAGCTTAGTTCAGGACTTACAAGTGGTACTATAACATGGAATTTCGGAGATGGTTCTCCTGAAGTGACAACTTATGCTCCGGGCGGGTTAAGTGTAAGCCATAACTACAGCAATACAGGAGGCCCTTCAGTAAGCCATACTGTAACTGCTACTATTGACGGACCAAACGGCTGTCTTACTCCTTTGGTTTTAAACCATACTATAAATGTAATTCCTGCTCCTGTAGCAAGTATTACTCCGGCAGGAAGATATAAAATATGCCCTGAATCTTCACTAAACGAAACTGTAACGGTAAACATTCAAGGCGGGTTAAGTGGTATTACAAGTATTGAATGGTTTAGAAACGGCACATCAATACAGGGACCAAATATGGATCCGGACATTGTAGTTACAAGCTACGGTTCATATTACGCTGTAGTTACAGGACCGGCACCTGACTATTGTACAACTACTACAAACACTGTAAGATATGAAGGAAATTGTGGCGGTAACCCTTGTACAATAACCCCGACCCCTACTGTATCAGTATCGGCAGTTAATAACTGTGGTACAATTACAGCAACAGGTAGTGCATCTCCAACACCGGATGATATTACATGGATTACTCCATCAATTCCTGACTCTCAAACTACAAATAATACTACAGGTACATTTGTATACAGCGAAGCAGGACAATATACTATTTATTACAGAGCAACTTACGGTAGTTGTACTACAACCCGTAGCACAACAGTAACAGTACCCTATATACCGGAACTGAGATATAGTGTTACTTGTGGCAGCACACCGGGCACATATGATGTTACTCTGCTTGATAACTCTAACTATTTCCCATCTACACCAATTACATCATGGGATTTCTATGTAAACGGGAACCAACAAGGCTCAGGTACTTCAAATTCTGAAACAGTAACACTTGCACCTGGTACATATACACTTGATTTAACTATACAAGGTAGTGGTTACCCTGCTTGCAGTACACCATCTGTTAGTTTAGTTTTACCAAATATGCCTGATGCTAACTTTACACATGATGCACCACGATGTGAAGATGCAGTTATAAGTTTCCACCCTACTACTATAAATCCTGATTATACTTACGCATGGGAGCTTGAACCCGGAGTACCTAACTTACAGGTAGAACCTGAAAGAGTATATAACCCAGATAGCACTTACCCTGTTACACTTACAGTTACTAATCAGTACGGTTGTTCCTCTACAGTTACTCAGAATATAACTGTAACACCTAACAATTTACAAGGTGTACTAAGCGGAGGAACATCAGCATGTGAAGGTTCTACAATTACGCTTACCTATACAAATACAGGGTCTATTACTCCGCAAACACTTAAGTGGATGAGGGGTAGTACTTTAGTAGCAACTACAACTTTCCCATCTGTTACTTATACTGCAACCGCAGGAGGTAGTTATTGGGTTAAAGTAGAAAGTGCTAACGGCTGTACTTATGAAACTGACCGAGAAACAGTAACATTTATTAAGCCGCCGGCTGCTAATATTGATGGTCCTGATGAAGTATGTTTATATGAAGAGTATACACTTACTACAGACCAGGGTGACCCAACTACAGAATACCGTTGGTATAGAAACGGTACACTTCAGCCTGGGTATAACAACCAAGTTAGTATAACAGAAACACAGTCTGTTACAGGAACATATACTTACGAGGTTGTTGCACAAATACCTGACGGAAATGGTGGTTACTGTACAAATAGCGATACGCATACTGTAACTATTAACCCATTACCATTACCACCAAGTATAACCAGAACACTTATAAGTTGTGATCCATACGTGTTTAAGCTTGAAGCTACAGCTTCCGCTCCCGGTACATTTACATGGAGTAACGGTATGGATGGAAATATTATATATGTAAACCAAGGAGGTCCGTACCAAGTAAGGTACACCAACGAATCAGGATGTTCATCTACCCGTAATATAGATGTACCTTATGATCCTGCTATTCACTTCTGGACTGTACCAACAGGTTGTTACAGTATTTGTGAGCAGTTCCTTCAGGATGCTTCTATACTTTCAGGTCCGAACACACCATATGAGAAATGGGTGTGGTACAGAAACGGAAACGATATAATGTCTGGAAGTAATAGTCTTGTTGCTCCTGTAAATCTTGGCACATACGGTTCAGGTACTTATAGCTTAGTATTAGATAACGGTTATTGTGATAAGGAAAGTGGTGATGTTAATATAGAAATCAGCGAAAGATGTCGTGAATGTAGATTCAAGGTTGAAGTAAAAGACATTAAACCTATTTACGATGATAAGAAAGGATATTGTTACTATGCGGTAGACTTCTTTATAGATAACCCATTCCCGTTCCCTATCCAAATCACAATAACAGCACCTAACGGAGACGGTATATTTATACCATCATCAATAACGGCAGCACCAGGAGGAAACGTATATTCTGTAATAATGATTCCTACAGGTTCTGCAGGAGGAAGTGTAGAAATATTATTCGAAACAACAATAGAGGGCAAGTATTGCTTCCTTATGAGAAAATATGACTTCCCTGACTGCCCTAACCGTGGTAAACGTCTTGCTGTAGAAGAAGGTGGTAAAGAAGTAAACTTACTACTATCTCCAAACCCTGCACAAGGTAAAGTTGATGTTCATTATGACTTTGCAAGCAGCTTGGATGGCGATAGCCGTACAATAGAAATATACAGCCTTATGGGTGTACTTATGAACAGCCAGGAACTTAAAAATGTTAAAGGTTCATGGTCTGCCGAATTAAGCAGATTCCCTGCCGGACAGTATATTGTAATTATGAAACTTAACGGAAGCGTTCTTACCCAGCAAGCATTAATTGTGGAGTAAAAACAAATTCTGTAATATAATTAATCCAGCCGGGGCACATTAGTGCTCCGGCTTATTAACTTTTAACTATGACAAAAAATTACTTTAACCTAAATAAAAGGCATACAGCTTTTTATTGCTTAGTAGCAGGTTTACTTTTTTCTTTAAACACTCAGGCACAATCATGGCAGTGGGGTAAAAGTGGTGGCAGTTTTGAAGATGTTCAGAACAATGAAGAAACCACATCAGTAGTTACTGACAGTGAAGGGAACAACTATTTACTTGCTCCGGTAGGTGTTAACGGGTTGCAGATAGATGGTATAAATAAAGAAGCGTATGGTGGTAAAGACTTTGCCATAGCCAGTTTTTCCTGCAACGGAACTTACAGGTGGTCTAAAATAATAGGTGGTGAGGGTAATGACGAAATACAACGCCTGCAAACAGATGCTGATGGAAATATATATGCTGTTGGTAAAATAAGCAGAACATCTGAGGCTTATTTTGGAGGAGAAACGGGTTTTGACTTGGTACTGCCCAGTACACCTTCTACACAAGATACAGAAAAGCAAAACTTGTTCTTAGTTAAATACAGTCCTGAAGGCACATTACTTTGGGTGCGTTTCCCTCAACCGGAAAACATAAGTTTTATTGACGCTTTAGCAAACAGTCACTCTATGGATTTTCAGGCAGACCCTGACGGCAACAGCTACTGGCTTTGCCTTGTCCCTCCCGGACTATACGGAGGAGAATACAACAATGAAACAGAAGGAAATAATATGCTTATTTTTAAATATGATTCCGAAGGAAATTTTACGGGTGCTCATCCTATAGATTTTAATACATCGGGCAGTTACCCTTATTTAAAAATGGTGTATAGCCAAACCCTTGGTAATTATTACATAGCAGGTTCTTTACCTTTTAGTGTTACAGCACCTACTATAAACGGAATACCTGTAGAAAACACCATGTTTATAGCAGGGTTTGATAATATGGGAAATTTTATCTGGAAACACGAAAACAATAATAATGAAGTGGGACAAATAAACGATATATGCCTTGATAATTCAGGAAACATATATGTTACAGGAAAAACAAATAGCGGAGATACTATGGCAGGCGAATTTATTGGTCCTGACAATAATAGTAACGGACAATATCCTGTTTTAATAAAATTTAATAGCAGTGGCGACATACAATGGGTTAAAAATACTCAGAATAGTGCAGGGTACCCTGCAACTGCTATTACCATAAACGGAAACGAAGTAGCAGTAGCCGGTTATGAAAACGGAGTACAATGGGGCGAGTATACTTACGAGACAGAAGAAAATCGCGGTAGTGATGCTTACTTTGCCAGTTTTAATAAAGAAAACGGAGAAGTGATTGACATGCATAAAATTACCGGTGCTTTCGGTGCTTTTGACTATGCTACTACCCTAACCGCTGATAGTTATGGAAATTATTATTTAGGAGGCAGGTTTGATGCTGAGTTATATGTAGGTGACGATACCTTAACAGAAAATGCGCAGGGCTGGGACTTTTTCTTAGCAAAATACGGCAGTAATAATTGCGATTGTGAATTACCTACCCCATCTTTCGGGTATGCACCACAAGATGAAAACAGCGGAATGGTTAACTTTACCTATACAGGCTCTACCGGTTATGAGAGTATTTCATGGAACTTTGGCAACGGAGATACTTCAACTGAAGAAAGCCCGAGTTACACCTATAGCGAAGGTGGTACTTATAATGTTTGTGTTACTGTAACCAATAGTTGCGGAAGTGAACAATACTGTACAGATGTTGAACCCACCCTTTTACATGATTCGTTTTCTAAAAAAAGTATAGAAATATACCCAAATCCGGTTACCGATATTTTTATAATTACAGCCGAAGAGGAAATAAATTATACTATACATACTGTTTTAGGAAATAAAATATTAGGCGGTACTACCACCGAAAAACAAACTGCAATCAACATGAGTAATTTGCCTTCAGGTTGGTACTTACTTACCCTACAGAGCAGTTCAGGCAGTCATAAAACTATAAAACTCATAAGAGAATAGCACTTAACTGCGTAATCCATTAAAAAATCCCTGCAATTTGTTAGCAGGGATTTTTTATTTTAAAGGAAGTTCAAGTATATACTAATCAAAACTATACAGTTAAAATATTAATAAAAATTCAGTTAATAATTATAGACAAAGTATAGACACACAACATTTCATAACAAAAATCAGCTAATCTTGCTTAAATTGCAACTATAAATACTCCCTCCCGAAAATTACAATTTTAATATTACTAAACTAATGTCTCTTTTGTTTCGTACTGAAGTTTTAAAGCGGAGTATGTGTATATTGTTAAGAATGGAACGGACAATTAAGCTAAACCGTTTTACATATCTGCAAGATGTTGAGAGTAAAGATACCTTAATTATCAGGTATAATTTTGATAATGCTTTGTGGTACGAAATTAATGGGAAAAGAACAACTAAAGAGCGGTTTGCGATTTATAAACCCGAAAAAGGAGAAAGTATAGTAACAATAACAGTAAAAGGTTTTTTCACTCAAAAAATATATACTGTAATAGTAAAAAATAATAAAGTATACATACCGGGTGTTTGCATTCCCGCTAAAAACAGAAGTGATAAAAAGCTTTTTAGTCACACAAAAATAAAAGCATAAAACAGTAACTATTTCAGCAATAGAGGCAAATATGATATAAATCATTTATTTAAAACCTTTATACTCTTTAATTTGCATGCAAATTAAAACAAAGAGCAATGAAATACTGGAAAAGATTAACGAGACAAAAAAGGCTTGAACATATACAAAAGGCACTAAGCGAGAATGTAAACTTCTCTACAGATGTGTCTTTAGGGTACCCTGCTTCAAAACTAGACGGAAAGGTTTTTAATGAAGACGCACCCTTTTTAGCAGATGCTCCTGTATTACAAACCTTTGTAGCAAATCCTAATCATATAGGTTGTCACACTTTCGGTACATCAGAAAAAGCATTTAAAGGTACTCAGGAAATTGAGCGCGAAGTACTGTCAATGATAGCAGTAGATATATTTAAGGCGGGGGCCGATAATTTTGATGGGTATATTTCTCCGGGGGGAACGGAAGCTAATATACAAGCCCTTTGGATTTATCGTAACTACTTTATAAACAAGTATAATGCTAAGGCTGATGAAATAGCAATACTGGCCTCTGAAGACACGCACTACTCTATCCCTAAAGGATCTAACCTTTTAATGACAGAGTGGCTTAAAGCACCGGTTGATTTTAAAACCCGTTGCATTGACACAATAGCTTTAGATGGTTTAGTTGCGAAAGCGCAAACAGAAGGTAAAAAATATTTTATAATAGTAGCTAACATGGCTACTACTATGTTTGGTTCAGTTGATGAAATTAAAGATTATACTGATGTAATGGAGAAGTATAACCTTAATTATAAACTTCACGTTGATGGAGCTTACGGAGGGTTTATATACCCTTTTAGTAATGAAGAAAACAGTATGAACTTTGAAAATGATGCTGTAAGTTCTATTACTATAGATGCTCATAAAATGTTGCAGGCACCCTACGGAACAGGAATTTTTGTTTGTAAGAAAGGGCTCATTGAAAATGTGTTAACTAAAGAAGCTGAATATGTAGAGGGTATGGACTTAACACTCTGCGGAAGTCGCTCGGGTGCAAATGCTGTTGCCGTTTGGGTAATACTTACCACCTACGGACCACATGGCTGGGCAGAAAAAGTAAATACCTTACTGATGCGCACGAACTGGCTTTGTAAAAAGCTTGATGAAATGAATATTGAATATTTCAGAGAACCAAACATGAATATTGTAACCATTCATGCTGAATATATCCCTGAAAATATTGCAGAGAAGTTTAACCTTGTTCCGCAAAAGCACGATGTTACTAACAAATGGTATAAAATAGTAGTGATGGATCATGTAGAAACAGATGATTTAGCTGCTTTTATAGAAGAATTGGAGGAAGAAATTAAAGTAAGGAATTAGAAAAAAACCAATATAGCCCCCTTTTCGGGCGGTACACCGCCGCCCACCCCTCAGGTTGTTTAAGTATATTTACCTTTAAAAAGTATTTATATGGACAACAACCTTTATTTTATAGCGTTGCTACCGCCCTTTGCTGTGGCTGAAGAAATTAATATTTTTAAGCACTACATAGCACAACACTATAACAGCAAAAGGGCGTTGCGCGTTATGCCACATATAACACTAAAAGCGCCGTTTACTTTGCCCGTAACGGAGCATAAAAATGTTTTAACGTGGTTTAAAAACACAACTATAAGCCCTGAACCTTTTACAGTGTCTTTAAAAGGTTTCGGGGCTTTTATTAATGAAAAGAATCCTGTTATTTATATAAAGCCTTTGCTAAACAACTCTCTATCTTTACTTCAAAAGGATATAATTCTTGCTTTTAAAGAACAGTATAACGACTTAAAAATATCCTATACTGAACAAAACTTTAGCCCCCACATTACAATTGCCTATCGTGATTTAGACTACACACAGTTTGAAAAGGCATGGAAAGAATTCAAAAATAAAGATTACACCAACAAATTTCCTGTTAACAGTATTTATTACAACACAATGGCAAGCAATGGCTACCTATTGCTGAAAAACTATTACCTGAGTAAATTACCCGACTATGAGTTCTATTTTTTTTACACTGTATGTCAACAGCTTATCAATTATTTTAAATTACTATAAAATTATCCTCAAAAAATATTTGCACCATATAAAAAATAGTAGTAATATTGCAACCTCAAAAGCGGTCCTATAGCTCAGTTGGTTAGAGCACCTGACTCATAATCAGGTGGTCCCTGGTTCGAGCCCAGGTGGGACCACCACAGAAAAAAAAGCCTTTACATTGCTGTAAAGGCTTTTTTGTTTTTATACCTATCTAAAAGTGCTTCTTATATTGCTAAACCTTTAATTATTAGGTTTAATTATTGAAACCCGGATTATATAGCTAACTGATTTATATATAGCATAAAAATCACAAAAATATTTGCATTAAAGTCTATTTTAGATTTAAATATTAATATTTTTGATAAGATATTATCAGTTTTAATAAAAGATTAATTCTTTGAATAAAAGAACAATAAATTTCTGGTATTCAATAAGTAAACCTGCTAAGCATGAGAAAAAATTTTTATATCCTCATATATATAGTATTATTAATTAGTTGCTCGGAAGACGATGAAGGAAATATTAATACAACAGGAAAAGCTATCGCTACTGAAACAGTAAAAAGTGAAGTTCCACGTGACAGAATAGTTTACAATACTTTTTCTAAAATTGAAACTGAATCACTGGAAAATCTGATTAATTTATACAAAAAAGACATTAGCACAGCAGAACAAGGATACATGACCAACCTTAAAAACATGTGGTTTGCTATCCTAAAAGACAAACTGTTTAAGGAAGGTACGGAAGAACAAAAACTGTTTTTTATTAATGAGCAACTAAGCGTTGAAAACAACCTATTTGCTATTAATGAGTTTTATTCGCTTGTGCTCAACTCAAAACTATTAAGCAGATCAGAAAAAGAAAGTATAACTAAATCTTTTTACAACAAAAACAGTACTGCTATCAACAGTATAGACTGGAAAACACCACAAGACAAAAAGAAAAAACAAGGGGAATTGGTTTATGCAGCCAGAACCTCCGGGCTTGTTTTCAATACACAACAATAATTTTCTTGGCTTGTCTAAGCTATACCTCAACCGTTTCTGTTCTGGTTTTTAATTTAACTTTAGATTGTTCGTTAGTTTTCTTTGCAGTATAATGAAGTTGTTTTAATTCTTCCCTCATTTGCTTAACCGTTTTGGTACTGCCATCGTGGCTCCATCCCGGTGGTCCGAAAACATACATAAACTTATGCCTCCAGTTTTTAGACTTTTTCATGTCCTGCCAAATGTTAGCATATTCGTGCGTTAATATCACATAAGGATTATAGGACTCAGGTGGAGTAGTTACCCCAAACTCAATATCTATATTCTCGTCATAATCTTTCCATGTACCAAACATTTTATCAAAAATGTTAAGGAACCCCCCATGATTTTTATCCATATACTCAAGGTTTTTAGAGTGGTGCACTTGGTGCATACGGTGGGTATTAAATACCTTCTCTATAAAGCCCAGTTTAGGCACATATACCGAGTGTAACTGAAATTGCCATAACGACTCTATACCTAAACATACTACAAGCATTTCCGGCGGAAACCCTATAGCGGGAATCCACATATAAAATAACGGTTTGTAAAACAGTGTAAACCAACCGTTACGCACCGCAGTACCCAAATTAAAATTATGCGAGGAATGGTGTACTATATGTGCTGCCCAAAAAAAGCGAACCATGTGGTTTTGCCTGTGGAACCAGTAGTAACTAAAATCGTCTGCCAGTTGACACAATAACCACACATACCATGCATACCCAAAAGACTCCCATCCGAAAATATTGGTACGAACACCATCTACAACAGGGTTAAAAAGCTCATATACAAAAGTAAAAACCACAATTGCCGTTACTGTTTTAAGCAACGCAGCAAGTATAGCCGAACCTAAACCTATACTAAGGCTGGAACCAAGGTCTTTCCAGTTGTAAAGGTCTTTTTTGGTTGTAAGTTTACTGTAGCTTAGCTCAAGTAATATTAAGCCTAAAAAGCATGGAACTCCATACACTAAAGGGTTTGTAAAATCCATTAAAAGATTAAATGTTAGTTATAGCAATTTTTATAAAGTTATTATTTTATAAATAACTTACAGAATATTTGCTAAAGGTTTAGTAGAAGTTTAACGACTGTCGTTAACCATGAATTCTCAAATATAAGGTTTTATAAACAGTATGCCTGCTAAAATTACTATTTTTACAAACCAGCAAACAAAACAACCACAATGAGAAAAATAGAACATATAGGCATTGCCGTAAAAGATCTTGAAACATCTAATCAGTTATTTGAAAAACTATTTGGAGCACCTGCATATAAAACAGAAGAAGTAGCCAGCGAAGGGGTTAAAACATCATTTTTTATGAATGGTCCTAACAAAATAGAATTACTGGAAGCTACTAACCCTGATAGCCCTATAGCTAAATTTTTAGAAAAGAAAGGCGAAGGCATACACCATATAGCTTTTGATGTTGAAAATATAGAAGCAGAAATAAAACGCCTGAAGGAAGAAGGTTTTACCGTACTTAACGAAACACCTAAAAAAGGCGCCGATAACAAACTGGTAGCATTTCTGCACCCAAAAGGCACAAATGGCGTATTGGTAGAGCTTTGCCAGGAAATAGCGTAAAAAATATACTAAAAACATACTTCGCCGTTTTAAAAAAACACGGTACAACTATAAAATGAGTACTTTTGCAGTATGGAAACGAACAGGCAAAGAAAAATAGGCAACCTTTTACAAAAAGACCTTGTAGATATACTACAAGGTGAAGTACGTAAAAACGGCATAAGCAACCTAATCATATCAATATCAAAAGTTAGTGTAACAACCGACCTTTCTATCGCTAAGGTTTATCTTAGTATTTTCCCTTCTGAGAAAAGTGCAGATATACTGGAAGGAATACGCTCTAACGCGCCACTTATAAAACACGATTTATCGCAACGCGTAAAATCGCAACTGCGTAAAGTACCAAATCTAATATTTTATGTAGACGACTCTCTGGATAAAATAGAAAAGATAGACAAGGAGCTTAAGGGAGAGAACAACCCAATTACCAACCCGGACCTACTGGAACGTCGTAAAAAACTATAATAAGAGCCGTATAATTTGAGTTTTCCTCTTTACATAGCTAAACGATATACTATAAGCAAAAGCAAAAGTTCTGCTGTAAATATTATCACCATAATTGCAGCAATAGGTATTGTGGCAAGTACTGCCGCACTGTTTATTATTATGTCGGCGTTTAGCGGGTTGCGGGAGTTTACAGTGTCGTTTACCAACGCTATAGACCCTTCATTGAGGGCTACAGCCACAATGGGTAAATCGTTTACTATTACACCCGAACAGGAAAGCAAAATTAAAAACATAGAAGGCATTACAGGCTACAGCAAAACAGCCGAACAACGTGTACTTTTCTTTTTTAAAGGAAAAGAACACGTAGCCTTTATGAAAGGGGTAGACAGCGTTTACCCTAATGTAACCCCGATAAAAAAACACCTTATTGCCGGCAACTGGATGGAGCCCGAAACCTCTCAGGCGGTAGTAGGCTACGGTACAGCATCAAAACTGTCTATTGGTTTACTCGATTTTAATAACCCACTGGAAATTTACGTACCAAAACCGGGCAAAGGACTTATAAACTCTGCGGAAGACGGATTTAAAAAAGCAGCGCTTACACCTATAGGCTTCTACTCGGTTAACGATGATATTGACAGTAAATATGTTTTTATGGATTTAGGCTTGGCTCAGGAGCTGCTGCAATTCAAGAAAAACCAAATTAGCGCAATAGAATTCTCTTTAACCGAAACCGCAAATGAAAACGAAATAAGAGAAAAGCTAAGCACTATTTTTAACGGTGAAATAACCCTTAAAAACAGGGCGCAGCTAAACGCATCGTTATACAAAATGCTAAATGCGGAAAACCTTGTTACGTACCTGTTTTGTTCGCTGGTAGTTATAATGACGCTTTTTTGCCTTGCCGGTGCGCTTATTATGCTTATACTGGATAAAAAAGAAAACATTAAAACCCTGTTTAGTTTAGGTACTACGGTTAAAGAACTTCGTAATATATTTTTATACCAAGGTATATTTATTACTACTATAGGTGTTGTAATCGGTTTAATAATAAGCATCGGGGTAGTACTGGCTCAGCAACACTTCAGCCTTATTATGCTTACGCCTACACTGCCCTACCCTATACAGTTTAATTTTATGAATATTTTTATAGTAATTGCTACTATATACGTATTGGGTGTGCTGGCATCTTGGCTGGCTGCTGCCAGAGTTAATAAAAAACTGCTTGAAAATTCATAATAAGTTCATACTGAACTAAAACATTTTGTTTTATATTTGCGCCATACGCTTACGAATTATGATAGTATTTGCCGTCCGCACAAAGTAATTGAGTGCTTTGTTACCACACAATTAAGGGACAACCACTTTTCGCAAAACACATTTTAGGGCAACTGTACTTTACTTGTCCTGTATACTATTATTAATTTATTTCAACAATTATACAATGTCACAAACCATTCAGGGGAAAGGCAAAATCTCCCGTTTTTTTATATTATTACAACAATCGCTTAAAGGCGGTAATATAGACTTTACACAGGGCAGCATACGCAGGGCGGTACTTTTACTTGCCATACCCATGATGCTCGAAATGATGATGGAATCGGTGTTTGCACTGGTAGACCTTTATTTTGTAGGACACTTGGAAAACAGCAGCTTTGCGGTACAAACCGTAGGACTTACCGAGTCGGTACTTACCGTAATATATTCCATAGCCATAGGTATGAGCATGGCAGCCACCGCAGTAGTAGCCCGAAGGGTTGGTGAGAAAAACCCCGAAGCAGCATCGCGTGCAGGTATGCAGGCTATAATAGTAGCCGTAGCCGTTACCCTTGTTATTGCTACACTGGGTTTTATATACGCCACCGAAATACTACTTATAATGGGTTCCTCTCAGGCATCGGCTGAGTTTGGTACTAGCTTCGTTCGTATTATGATGGGTAGCAGCCTTATAATTATGCTGTTGTTTCTGTTTAACGGTATCTTCAGGGGAGCGGGTAATGCCGCCATAGCCATGAAAAGCCTTTGGATAGCTAATATTTGCAACATTATACTGTGCCCTGTTTTTATTAATGTATTAGGGTATGGGCTTACCGGTGCTGCAATAGCTACCACTGTAGGAAGAAGCATTGGCGTTGCCTACCAACTGTACAACTTGTTTAACGGTAAGGGTGTTTTAAAAGTTGCTTTATCCTATTTTAAACCTGACTTTAAACTGATTAAAGACTTGATAAAAATTGCAACCCCTGGGGTAATGCAGTTTGTAATAGCATCGTGCAGTTGGATATTTTTGGCGCAACTGGTAGCTACTACAGGTGGCGATGAAGGTTCGGCAGGGTACCAAAGCGCACTGCGTATTATGATGTTCTTTTTACTACCCGCATGGGGGCTAAGTAATGCTGCCGCTACCCTGGTAGGGCAAAACTTAGGTGCAAACCAAGTAGGGCGTGCAGAGCGTTCGGTATTTGTAACGGCAAAGTATAATGTTATATACATGGCTGTTATTACCGTTGTTACCTTTCTTGCTGCCGAGCCTGTTATGTGGTTTTTTACCAACAATGCCAATGTACATGATATAGCGGTACAAGCTATTAAAGTATTAAGTGTTGCTTTTGTATTCTATGGTGTAGGAATGGTACTTATTAATGCTTTTAACGGGGCAGGCGATACTAAAACCCCTACCCGCGTTAACTTTGTTTGCTTCTGGCTTTTCCAGATACCGCTAGCCTATATACTGGCAAAAGTTTTAGACTTAGGACCACTGGGGGTGTTTATAGCTATACCGGTTTCGGAAACAACAATAACGGTAACCAGTATTATACTTTTCCGCAGAGGAAAATGGAAAGAAACTAAAGTGTAGCTATCTATACTTGTTTTTCCTTCTTAACTGATAATTTTTTATAGGCAAAGTAAACTAAACTTATTACATAAATTGCTATTAATGTTGATTTAAAAACAACATCAGCAGAATTAAACAAGCCTACTAATAAAAAGATTGTAGAAACAAGAAATCGGATAAACATTTTAAGTGTTTTTTTAGTTGGTAATCCAAATATAATAATAAAGGCCTGATTAAACATCAGGCTTTTATTTTGTTTTAAACTTAGTTCTTTCAAAAACAAAAAAGACTAATAATGATATGCCGACACCAATAAGTGTATCTATAATTCGGGTATTTACAGTTGCCATCATATCGCCTTTATGCCCTATAGAAGCTATACTTAACGCAAGGGGTGTAATAAACATAAGTGCCAAAGCATAATGGCGCATTACTACAACCTCAATAGCAAATTGTAATAACAGTACTGTAAATATAAGCCCTAACCCTTGCGGATTAACCATAAGTATAAACCCATAAAGTACTACTCCCAGTAAGGAGCCTCCCATTCTGTGGATTGCCTTTACTACTGTAAGCCTTACCGAGTAACTTACCTGCAATATAGCTATTACTGGAAGTACTATCCAGTAAATACGTTCTTCTTTAAACACCCATGCCAGTAAAACGGCCAGTGTTACCCCCGCTACCGTACGAACGGTAATTCCTTTTGAGGTTTCATCAAACTTTAATCCTGAAAACAATTCAGAAAAGGGTTTATCAGCAGTATCACTTTGCTTTTTTTCTTTAAATAACAATGTAGAAATAACCACTACCAAATAGGCTACAACGGAACCAAATCCTACAAGCGCAGGATACATTATGGTTGGTATACCTTCAGTATCAGGAATTGGGGTCGATGCTATTTTACCTACTACGGCAGCTACCAAAACCATCATTAACGGTCCCGGAGGTCCCAGCCTGTACCCCAACATAAATATACTACTCAGTACAGTAACCAGTAATACACACAGCATTTTAAGCCAAACAGCTCCTGCCATGTAAGCACCCAGTGCAGCCGAAGCTGTAATACACAATAAAATTAAAGGGAGTACAACCAAACGTTCTTTTCGGCTGAGTTGCGGGCAATGTAATGCGGTTAACGCACCCAAGCCGGCAATAAACCCCATGGTTTGGTTGCCTAAAAAGTATACAGTTAGTAACGGAATACCCATAGCAAAAGCAGCTTCTATACCTACACGCCAACGCCAGGGTTTATCGTTTAGCGAAACAATATTTTTTAATTCCTGCTTGGCTTTTACAACTTTCCGTTTGTTTTTTAATGAAGCTGCTGCCACCGTTACGCTGGTTTATAATCGGCAAATTTTTCCAGCACCTCATCCATAACAGCATATACATCGTTAGGGTTATCATGTGTAACCATACGCTGCCTGTATTCTTTAAAATGCGGTATACCTTTAAAGTAATTGGTGTAATGCCTGCGGGTTTCAAATACCCCTACGCGCTCCCCTTTCCAGTCTATAGACCATTTCAGGTGATTTCGGGCTGCTTCTACCCTGTCTTCAACAGTTGGTGCAGGTAGTACTTCTCCCGTTTTAAAAAAGTGTTTTATCTCGTTAAATATCCAGGGGTAGCCAATAGCGGCGCGCCCTATCATCATACCGTCAAGACCGTATTTATCTCTGTATTCCAATGCTTTTTCAGGGCTGTCTATATCGCCATTCCCAAAAATAGGAATATGAATACGCGGATTGTTTTTTACTTTGGCAATAGGCTCCCAGTCGGCTTCACCTTTATACATTTGCGAGCGGGTACGCCCGTGTATGGTTAATGCCTGTATACCTACATCCTGTAACCTTTCGGCTACTTCGTATATATTAATAGAGTTTTCATCCCAGCCCAAACGGGTTTTTACCGTTACGGGTAACGATGTACTTTTTACCACCGCTTCGGTAAGCCTCACCATAAGGTCTACATCTTTAAGCACACCGGCACCAGCACCTTTGCATACCACTTTTTTAACAGGGCAGCCAAAGTTAATATCTACAATATCAGGGTTTACAGTTTCTACAATTTTTGCCGACATTGCCATTGCTTCCTCATCACCACCAAATATTTGAATCCCCACAGGGCGTTCGTAATCAAAAATATCCAGTTTTTGGCGACTCTTCATAGCATCGCGTATTAACCCTTCCGATGATATAAATTCACTATACATCAGGTCGGCGCCATGTTCTTTACAAAGCCTGCGGAATGGAGGGTCGCTTACATCCTCCATAGGAGCCAGTAATAACGGAAATTCCGGCAATTCTATATTTCCTATCGTAACCATCTTCTTCATTTGCTGCAAAATTACAACAATTTCTAATAGTAGTATTTAGCCTCTGTAATAGTTAATACTATTTTTCTATATCAGCATAAATTAATACAATTAACAAACTATAAAAACCCTACTTTTTGCGCCTACATTTGTACTATAAATAAAGAGAATTACTCGACCCCCAAGAATAATTCAAATTACCATTGCTATTATTTCACAACACTTGTCGCAGCCCCCTCGAACAAGTGTTTTTTTATATAAAACAATTGTTAAATAATTAAACAACAATGTTTTATTACTCCATTATTAATATCTTGCCCTGCTTTAAAAAATAATATTACAACTATTGTTTTACTTGCTACAGTAAAATTAAGCGCATGAAAATCCCTATTCATGCGCTTTTTATTTTTTATACCTTTATTATATAGCATTTATTGCCTATATAACTACTTTGTAACTCACTAACTTTAATTATATTTGCCGGTTAATTGGTAACTTTACCAAAACGCAACGGGTTAGCCTGATTAAAGACATACGATTGACGATGAAGCACATTAGAAACTTTTGCATTATTGCACATATAGACCATGGTAAAAGTACACTGGCAGACCGCCTGCTGGACGCTACCCAAACCGTAACAGCACGCGAGCAGCAAAACCAGCTTTTAGATAACATGGATCTGGAGCGTGAGCGTGGTATTACTATAAAAAGTCACGCCATACAAATGGACTACATCCATAATGGTGAGAAATATACCCTGAACCTTATTGACACTCCGGGACACGTAGATTTCTCGTATGAGGTATCACGTTCTATTGCAGCATGCGAAGGTGCTTTACTAATTGTAGATGCTGCACAAAGCATACAGGCACAAACCATTAGTAACCTATACTTAGCACTGGAAAACGACCTTGAAATTATTCCCGTACTAAATAAAATAGACTTACCAAGTGCTAACCCTGAAGAAGTAAGCGATGATATTGTTGAGCTATTAGGTTGTGATTACGAAGATATTATTCCTGCCAGTGGTAAAACCGGTTTAGGAGTGGATAAAATACTTGAAGCAATTATAGAGCGTGTTCCTGCACCAAAAGGTGTGGAAGATGAACCGCTACAGGCACTTATATTCGACTCGGTTTATAACCCGTTTAGAGGTATCGAAGTAATATTCCGTGTAATAAATGGTTCTATCAAGAAAAACCAGAAAATTAAGTTTATGGCAACCGGCAAAGAGTATTATGCCGATGAAATTGGTACGCTAAAACTTAATCAGGTTCCTAAAGAGGAAATAAAAACAGGCGATGTTGGTTACCTGATATCAGGTATTAAAGAAGCCCGCGAAGTAAAAGTGGGTGATACCATTACCGATGCCAAAGAGCCTACCAAAAACATGATTGGCGGTTTCGAAAACGTAAAACCAATGGTGTTTGCAGGTATTTACCCTGTAGACACAGAGGATTATGAAGAGCTTCGTAACTCTATGGAGAAATTACAACTTAACGATGCCTCGTTGGTTTTCACACCCGAAAGTTCCGCTGCACTTGGTTTTGGTTTCCGTTGCGGATTTTTAGGGATGCTACACATGGAAATTATTCAGGAGCGTTTGGAGCGTGAGTTTGATATGACGGTTATTACTACCGTACCCAACGTATCGTACCTTGCCTACAGCAAAAAGGAGCCGGAAGTGCCTATTACGGTAAACAACCCAAGCGACCTGCCCGAACCAAGTAAAATGGATCATGTAGAGGAGCCGTACATAAAAGCTACTATAATTACCAAGGCTGACTTTGTTGGTCCGGTAATGAGCCTTTGTATTGAAAAGCGTGGGCAAATAGTAAACCAAACGTATTTAACACCGGAACGTGTAGAGCTTATTTTTGATATGCCGCTTGCCGAAATTGTATTTGACTTTTACGACAGGCTTAAAACCGTATCGAAAGGATATGCTTCGTTTGACTACCATCCTATCGGGATGCGTACCTCTAATCTGGTAAAAGTGGATATACTGCTTAACGCCCAGCAGGTAGATGCCCTGTCGGCACTGGTACACGCTGATAACGCCTATAATATTGGTAAAAAAATGTGCGAAAAGCTAAAAGAGCTTATACCACGTCAGCAGTTTGATATCCCTATTCAGGCAGCTATCGGGGTTAAAGTTATTAGCCGTGAAACCATTAAAGCACTACGTAAGGACGTTACCGCAAAATGTTATGGTGGTGATATATCGCGTAAACGTAAACTACTGGAAAAACAGAAAAAAGGTAAAAAGCGTATGCGCCAAGTTGGTAACGTAGAAATACCACAAGAGGCATTTATGGCGGTGCTCAAGCTAAATGACTAAATTTTAGTATTGAGAATTGAGATAACAGATTTTTAGATAACAAAACCCGATGCAGATAATGTGTCGGGTTTTTTTTAGCTTTAGGTAGTTAAATTTATTTATATGATTGTAATTGATGAAAATACGTTTTTGAGACTATTATATCAAAATCAGAAAGAATTTGAAGGGTATGATATCAGAATTGAAAATCCTATAACTGTTGATCTAAATTTAGCATCTAGTGAATTGGTATTCCAGAGAGTCTTTTTTAAAGGCGAAAAAATCACTTTCTTTTCTAATAGTAACAAGAGAATGGATAAAAGTTATATTATTTTTCTGAATACTCATTTTTCTAATAACAATACAGTTTTTAACAATATCGCTATTGAACAATTAATATTTAGTGAAGTAAGTTCTGATAGCCCTATAAATATTATAGGATTAGACATCAATACGCTTGAAATAGAAGAGACTATATTAAATAAACTTTTTAATTCCAAAGGAAATATTAATGAAATTCTACTTTCAAACTCTAAATTTTTTGAAGGGATATTCTTTGAAAAACTACAAAACCATCTTTTTGAGTTTAGCAAGTCATACTGCTCTACTTTCTGGAACTTAACCTCTCACTTTTCTAAGGTTAACATTTATAAAAGTACTTTTATATCTTCAATAGATTGTGGATATTTAAATTGTAGTATTAATGAATTTTTCTTTTCAGAGAATATGTTGAAAACAAATTTTTATCTAAACATGTCGAGGTTTAAAAATACACTGAAATTTAAATCAGTACATTTTGACGAAAATTCATTGTTTAAAATTAATTCTTGTGATTTTAAAGGAAAATTATACTTTGAAAATTCCTCTTTCGTAAAGTTCCATATTCAGAGTACTGAGTTTAGAAATTATCTCACATTTGAGGAAGTAGTATTTTCATCCATAGATTTTCAAGACACAAACTTTATTAGCAACACTTATTTTGATCAAGTTTTAATTAAGAATATAAATAAGTGTAAAAGAAAAACTATCCGACAAATTAAATATGCTCTCCAAAAAACAGATAATAAAATTGACTATAACCGCTTTAAAAGTTATGAATTAGAAACATATTATCAAGAAATAGAATGGAAAGACAACTTTAAAGACAAATTCATTCTAAGCGCAACCTGGTTTTCAACGGGGTTTGACCATAGCTGGATAAGAGCAATGGTTTTTACATTATTATCCGGTTTACTGTTTTATTGCTTATTCTTAATTTCTGAGGACTATTTAAATTCTTTTGAGGTTTATAAAGGAAAAGAATTCTTCTCCGGTTATTTTAGATTTCTATTAATAACTGACTTTTATAATCCTTTAATAAAAGAACGAGAATTTTTAACTGAGCCTTTAAGCTGGTTAATATTTATTCTAGGTAAAATAGTAATCGCCTTTGGTATTTATGAAATGATACAAGCGTTCCGTAAGTTTAAAGCATAACATTCCCCTCCACCGGAGGGGTGTCTGAAAGACGGGGTGGTTAAAAAGATTACCACGCTCCGTTGCACTACGCTCGTAATGACTCGTAACGTATAAAAAGTTCAGTAACAGTGTGCGGTTGCTCATAACACGAAACCTAAAACTTGCAACTACAAAGCCCACACACCACGTCATTGCGAGGAGACACGACGAAGCAATCTCACATAACTTTACAAACTTTCAACTTTCAAACGTTACGACTTTAGACTTTATGACTACATAACTTTAAGACTTTCTAACTAAGTTGTACCTTTGCCCTTTAGGACTTTAAGAACTTTATGACTTTCGGACGACTATGTTAGAAGACAAAAACCAAGAACGTACCAGCCTTTCCAGCTTGGGCGAATTCGCACTGATAGACCACTTAACAAAAGATATAAAAGTAAAACAACCCTCAACCCTTACCGGTGTGGGCGACGATGCTGCCGTACTCGATTTTAAAAACAAGAAAACTGTAATTTCTACCGATATGTTGGTGGAAGGCGTACATTTCGATTTGTCGTACATGCCGTTAAAGCATTTGGGCTACAAAGCCGTAGTAGTAAACGTAAGCGACATTTGCGCCATGAACGCCAAGCCTACGCAAATAACAGTATCTATTGCGGTGTCCAACCGTTTTCCGCTGGAAGCGTTAGAGGAATTGTATCAAGGTATCCGTTTGGCGGCACAAGTGTACGATGTTGACATTGTGGGTGGCGATACCACCTCATCGCAAAAAGGAATGATAATTTCCATTACCGCTATTGGCGAAGCGGAAGAAGAGGATATTGTGTACCGCAACGGTGCAGGCGAAAGCGACTTACTGGTAGTAACTGGTGATGTTGGTGCAGCCTATATGGGCTTACAAGTATTAGAGCGCGAAAAGCAGGTGTTTCAGGTGAACCCTGATAACCAACCTGACCTTGAAGCGTACACCTACCTTATAGAACGTCAGTTAAAGCCGGAAGCCAGAAAGGATATAAAAGAAATACTGAAAGGACTGGAAATAAAGCCAACGTCCATGATTGATATATCCGATGGATTGTCGTCGGAGATACTGCACCTTTGCAAAAGTAGTGGCGTGGGTTGTAACCTGTATGAGGAGAAAATTCCTGCCGACCCGCAACTGATAAGCTCATGCGAGGAGTTTGATATTGATATTACCACAGTAGCCATAAACGGCGGTGAGGATTACGAATTACTTTTCACCATAAAAATGGAGGACTTCGATAAGATAAAAGGAAACCCGAATTTTACGGTTATCGGTCACATGACGCAGGAAAGCGAAGGCACTCACCTGATTACCCGAGCAGCGACTAAAATTCCGTTAAAAGCGCGTGGCTGGGATGGCATGAATGAAAACGATACCGACGAAGAGTAAATAATAAAAAAGCCTGCTTATAGCAGGCTTTTTTTATTCCCAATTTTGATTAGTTCTTAAATTAAAAAACATTTCATGAAGTTTTCTCATTCCGTATGTTCCCTGTAACCCATAGTCTTTTATGGTTTTTACCTTTCCGTTATTATACGTTACTTTTAAAACAGCTGTTTGGTCGTCTGTCCATATAACATTGTAGTGGTCCTGTAAACTTGGAAAATCAATATAATTTAACACCTCTGTTAATTCGCTTAAATTTTCTTTTTTAATAGTTGCGCTATAAACACCCTCCAGCAACTCTCCTTTTTGCCAAGGTTTAGTATAATTATATTCTTTAGCTATAAAAACAGAAGTACCATTTTTATTAATTTCCATTGAAAATATAGGGCATTGTCCAAAGCAGCCCTCTGTATTGTATTCAATTTTTTCAATACTATATGCTTTAGGCAAAGGATTATATTCTACAAAATCACTAAATTTAAATATAAGTTCAGACTTGACCCCTTTCCTTTTATTGCGTACTACTTTAGTTTCGTATTTAGGAGTATACACTATTAGTAAAGCCTTATCATCTTGATATTCCACCATCGGTACTATACCACGATAAATTTCTTCGGTAAGGTCATACAGCTTTGTTTTGCCTTCTCCAAAATCCATTATTACAAAAGCATTAAAACTCTTTGAATATGCAACATCCAAATCAGGATTAAAATTTTCACTGGTATATGTTTTGTTCTCCCCTGTGGCAAGAATATCCATATATCCGTTATTATCAAAATCTGCTTTTATATAAGTATAGTCTACATTCAACCTGTTGGCAAGGCTTACAAGCGAGCTATCGCAACCTATACAAGTTAAATCCTGCACCTTTTTAAGCGTAAATTTCCTATATAAACTATCCGATTTTCTAATGAAGTGTTCTACCTCCTGTTCATTTTTCAGTGAGTTTATTTCTGATGATTTAATTATGGCTTTTTCTGTTTGTGCTTTTGTTTGCTGATTACACGACAGTAATAAAAATAAAAGAATAGACAATAGGAATGACTTCATATATAACTGTTTGGTTATTATATAACGCTTTTTTAGTCCTATAAATTATGTGGTTACTTCGTCGTACCTCCTCGTAATGACACAGGTTAGTCATTGCGAGCGGAGCGCGGCAATCTTACTTATTCTTCTACAGGAATAAGAAATTTACATTTCTTTAATTCCTTGTCATCATCTATTTTATAGTTAACTACTATTTCATATTTACCGTCAACTACAGATTTTTCATTAACGGTTACAGAACACAAAAAACAATTATCTCCGCATTTCTTACCTAACATTCTAATGCCTATACCATATATACTAGATTCTGCACGTTTTATATTCTTAAAAGAAGTTCTTAACTCAGTAGGCTGATTTAATTTTAAATATTCTTGCCCGTTTTTAAACTGCAGTTTTACCACTCTGTTTTCCTGTTCACAAACAAAACCTTCTTCCTTCTCTTTTTTTGATAAGCAGCCAAATAAGGAAAAAGAAATTAAAAGAATAAAATATTTTCTCATTATTATATTATTATATAAAAAGCTCCCAATTGGGAGCTTTTAATTTCTATTTCGTTTTTAACAACCAGTTCCTTACCGAAACCTCATCGTTAATTATTTTTCTCAGGTCAACTATAGCAACCCTGTCTTGTTTCATAGTATCGCGGTGGCGAATGGTTACTGTTTTATCCTCCAGTGTTTGGTGGTCAACCGTAATACAGAAAGGTGTACCCAGTGCATCCTGTCTTCTGTAACGGCGCCCTACAGCATCCTTCTCGTCATACGCAACATTGAAGTCCCATTTAAGGTCTTCAATAATTTCATGTGCTATGTCCGGCAGTCCATCTTTTTTAACTAACGGTAATACCGCAGCTTTTGTTGGCGCAAGCACCACAGGAAGGCTCAATACGGTACGTGTAGAACCATCTTCCAGCGTTTCCTCTTTTAATGAGTTAGAGAACACCGCAAGGAACATTCTGTCAAGACCTATAGAGGTTTCTATTACATAAGGCACATAGTTTTTGTTCAGCTCAGTATCAAAATACTGTAGCTTTTTACCGCTAAATTTCTCGTGACTACCTAAGTCATGATCGGTACGGCTATGTATTCCTTCAAGCTCTTTAAATCCGAATGGGAAGTTAAACTCAATATCTGTAGCAGCATTAGCATAAAAGGCTAATTTATCATGGTCATGGAAGCGATAGTTTTCTTCGCCAAGCCCTAAGGACATATGCCATTTAAGGCGTGCCTCTTTCCAATACTCATACCATTTCATTTCTTCTCCCGGGCGAACAAAAAACTGCATTTCCATCTGTTCAAATTCACGCATACGGAATATAAACTGACGTGCTACAATTTCGTTACGGAAAGCTTTACCGGTTTGGGCAATACCAAACGGTATTTTCATTCTTCCTGTTTTTTGCACATTAGAAAAGTTGGCAAAAATACCCTGTGCCGTTTCAGGACGCAGGTATAAATCCATAGCATTGGCAGCTTCTGCACCCAGTTTAGTACCAAACATAAGGTTAAACTGGCGTACCTCTGTCCAGTTTTTACTACCGGTATCAGGATCGGCAATTTCAAGCTCTTCAATAAGTGCTTTTACATCGGCAAGGTTCTCTGTTTCCAGCGAATGCGCCATGCGCTTTAGTATTTCTTCTTTTTTAGAAAGGTAACCTATTACTCTGGCATTAGTAGTAACAAATTCTTCCTCGTTAAAAGCATCGCCAAAACGTTTTTTAGCTTTTGCTATTTCCTTTTGTGCTTTTTGGTTTAGCTTTTCGGCATAATCCTCAATAAGCACATCGGCTCTATATCTTTTTTTGCTGTCTTTATTATCAATAAGCGGGTCGCTAAACGCATCTATGTGTCCCGATGCCTTCCAAGTGGTAGGGTGCATAAATATAGCAGCATCTATACCCACTATATTCTCGTGCATTTGTACCATTGCTTTCCACCAGTATTCACGGATGTTTTTCTTTAACTCAGCACCATTCTGCCCATAGTCATACACAGCGCTTAACCCATCATATATTTCGCTGGAAGGGAATATATACCCATACTCCTTTGCATGCGAAATTACGTTCTTAAAAATGTCTTCTTGTTTTGCCATAATGCAAAAATATAAAAAGCGATTGTATATAATAACAGTGTGTTACAAATAAAAGTATGTTTTCTTTTGTTTAACCCGTACATTACATTAAGTTTCCCTTCGGGATGGGTAATTTTTATATTTTTACCCCCTAATTATCCAACTATTAATGCTAAAAAGCCTCGCTGCTATACTTTTCCCCGAAACCTGCCCGGGGTGTAATTCGGTTTTACTGCAAAGTGAACAGGTAGTTTGTACCGCATGCAATCATAACATGCCGTACACCCAACACCACGAAATACCCGAAAACGAAATTTTTAAACGCTTTTACGGCAGGCTGCCCGTAACGCATATCTCGGCACTACTGTATTTTAATAAAGAAGGTATTGTGCAGCAGCTCATTCATAAACTGAAATACAAAGGGCAACAGGACATCGGTAAACTAATGGGGCAATGGTACGCCCCAAAACTGAAAAAAGTAACTGCATTGCAAAATGTTACCGCCGTAATACCCGTACCACTCCACCCAAAAAAACTACGAACACGTGGGTACAATCAGGTAGCGGAATTTGGCAAAGCAATTGCCGAAGGGCTTGACGTCCCGTACAGAGATGATATTTTGGTACGTACAGTTTACAACAAATCGCAAACCAAAAAGAACCTCGAAAACAGGGCCGCTATAATAGGGCAATCATTCGATGTGCAGTTTACTGAAAATGATGGCAATAATCATTTCCTGTTGGTTGATGATGTAATTACTACGGGCGCAACACTGGAATCGTGCGGGCGAGCATTACTTAAAATACCCAATACTCAGGTGAGTATTGTTACTATTGCATACACACACTCTTAAAATTCAAAAAAATTTTAATTACACTGAATATAATTGTTATTTTGTGGAGTTAAATAATAAGCCATGCCTAAGTATATATTAAAGCTTACATTTCTGTTTTTCTTTATAGTTTCAGTTTCTTTACTGGCAACAAGTTGTGCTAAAAGAGGAACTATTACAGGTGGTCCTAAAGATACTATTCCGCCTGTACTGGTAAGCAGTTCACCCCGTAATATGGCTACCAGCTTTAACGGAGATGTAATTCGTATTGATTTTGATGAGTACATTAAAATTAAAGATGTAAACAAGCAGCTTATTATTTCGCCACCTATGGAAACACGACCCATTATTACCCCTATGGGTAGCGCAAGCAAGTACATTGAGATAAAAATTAAAGATACCTTAGCACCTGATACTACTTACAGTTTTAACTTCGGGCAAAGTATTACCGATAATAACGAGGGTAACCCCTACTCGCAGTTTAAATTTGTTTTCTCTACAGGTACTTATATAGATTCGCTTATGCTAAACGGACGTATTAAGGATGCCCTGAGCCGTGAAGCAGACAATTTTGTAACAGTTATGTTGTATGAGGATAACGAAACCTATAACGACTCTACTGTGTTTAACAAACGTCCGCGTTATGTAACCAACACATTGGATACTATGGAGTATTATTCCCTACAAAACCTGAAAGCGGGACGCTATCGCCTTTTTGCTGTAAAAGACGAAAACAACAACTTTAAATACGACCCTAAATCAGATAAAATAGCCTTTTTAAAAGACCCTATAACCGTACCTAACGATACTATTTATCAACTGGAATTATTTAAGGAAAAACTAGCTTTTAATACTAAAAGACCTAAACAGGAGAACTCAAACAGACTTATAGCAGGCTATGAAGGCTATGCTAAAGCCGAAGATATAGCTGTTAAAGTTACCAACCCTGTTACCAACGAGGCTATAGAAAGCATAACCACCAATATAAAAGATAAAGACTCCGTACAGGTATGGCTACCCCGCAAGCTGGAAGTTGATTCGCTTAATGTAAATATAGCCTACAAAGATTCTGTAAAGGATTATACCATACGCTTTAAGGAAATGAAAGCTGCCGACTCGCTTTCTGTAACAGCAGAGCAAAAAGGAGGTATTCACTTTAGAGAGAAGTTTACGCTAAACACTACTACCCCTATTGTAAAGATAGACAGTACTAAAATAAGCCTTATCCGTAAGGACTCTACCAATGTACCTTTTTCTACCAAATATGACGCTTTTAAACAAAAAGTAGTATTTAATTTTGAAAAAGAAGAAGAGCAGAAATACACCTTTACATTACTACCCGGTGCTTTAGAAGACTTTTATGAAAAGCAAAACGACACATTATCTTACAGCCTTAGCACCCGCAGCTTTAACGATTATGGTAACCTGCGCGTACAACTGGAAAATGTAAATCGTTTCCCTTTAATACTACAAGTATTAAATACTCAGGAAGATATAAAAGCCGAATACTACTCAGAAGGGGAAACTTATATAACTTTCGAGTCTATGTTGCCTGACAGTTATATACTTCGGGTTATTTATGATGACAATGGAAACGGCGAATGGGACACAGGGGATGTACTGGAAAAACGCCAGCCCGAACAGGTTATTTACTTCCCTAAACCAATTGATGTAAGAGCACTTTGGGATGTAGAGCAGCCTTTTAATCTTGGCGGATAGTATGGTGTATAAAAATGCTATAGCAGTTTAAAGCTATCCCTATCGTTTAAAAAGCCCAGTTTATTACGCATTTTTTCCAGGTGCGCTTTATCTAAAGTCACGGTAATAACATCTTCATACGAAAAAGGCTCCAGCAAATAGTTACCCAGACTATCTAACACCTGAGAATGCCCTGAATAGTTATGCTTGTTACTGTCCTGCCCTATTCTATTTAAGCCGGCTACATAACACATATTTTCCACCGCACGGGCACGTAGCAGTACATCCCACGCCTGCGTTCTTTTTTGTGGCCAGTTGGCAACATACAGTAAAAGGTCAAAGTCTTCGGTATTACGAGAGAAAACAGGAAAACGAAGGTCATAACACACTAGCGGACAAATCTTCCAGCCTCGGTACTCTACAATAAGTCTGTTGCTGCCTGCAGTGTAATGCTTCTCCTCCCCTGCCAGCGTAAACAGGTGTCGTTTATCGTAAGTTTTATAATGCCCGTCAGGAAAAGCAAAAACAAGACGGTTATAGTAATCTCCATGCTCGTGTATAACTAAACTCCCCACAATAGCGCAGTTTTTTGCCTGTGCTGTTTCACGCATCCACGTTACCGATTCCCCTTCCATAGTTTCCGCTACATTTTCGGGTTGCATGGTAAAACCTGTAGCAAACATTTCGGGTAGCAGTATAAGGTCGGTTTCTTCAATACTGTTTATTTTTTCGGTAAAGTTTTCTCGGTTTGTTCTTGGGTCTTCCCAACTAAGTGGTGTTTGTATAAGGGAGATTCTCATTGTAGTCATGCGTGGAATTTATTTTATAAATTTAGCTAAAATAAAATCTAATGACAAGAATACAACTTGTTTCATTATATCTCTAGTGATTAATAATTTAAAGTTAAAAATCAGTATTTAGCCTGCTCTAATACCCATTTTTTTCGATTCTCTACTAGCACATCAATATTTTTTGAAAAATGGACAGAAACATCTTTTTTAATTTGTTTATCTATTTCTGTATAAATCCAAAATGTATCGTTCTCATGGGTATAATACCATGCATATACTACAACGTTAGTATCAGGTTTAAAACACTCAATATTATTTTTTAAAATAGGACCTTGAAAGTCAATATTATCAAGTAGTAAGTCATTCCTATGGTATTCAAAAGCACTATAAGCTACATCAATCATTTTCTCTTCCTGTGTACGACAACCGGTTAATGAAAGTACTATTGACACAACAATTAAGCACTTTATTGATTTTAAATATGTGAACCCTTTGGCAGATATGTAAAGAATTTTATTCATAGTAAATCATAACCTTTCAAAATCATTAAAATAATAATTACAGATAATATTAGTGCCGCAACAAAAGCTCTAAGCGACAATAAACTACTGTATAACGTTTTATTCTCATCTCATATGTTTTTTTGTCTCAACGAATAAACAATATATGAAATTTATACTATTAGTACTACAAATTTACCTCTTGCAATATAACAAAAAAGCGCACCTCGTTGAGATACGCTTTTTAAATATATAGAAATATCAATTTCCTATTTTATTTCATGCTTGCTACTAAATACTCTCTGTTCATACGAGCAATATTTTCAAGCGAAATACCTTTAGGGCATTCCACCTCACAAGCACCGGTATTGGTACAAGCGCCAAAACCTTCTTCGTCCATTTTCTTAACCATGTTAAGTACACGTTCGGTAGCTTCTACCCTACCTTGTGGCAGTAATGCAAATTGCGATACTTTTGCCGAAACGAAAAGCATAGCCGATGCATTTTTACAGCTTGCTACACAAGCACCACAACCAATACACGTTGCGGCATCAAAAGAAAGGTCTGCATTGTGCTTTTTAATTGGAATTGCGTTAGCATCCTGTGTATTACCTGATGTGTTTACTGATATGAAACCTCCTGCTTGCTGTATTCTGTCAAAAGACGTACGGTCTACAACCAAATCTTTAATTACAGGGAATGCCTTTGCGCGGAAAGGTTCAATATATATAGTATCGCCATCTTTAAACTTCCTCATGTGAAGCTGGCAGGTAGTAACACCTCTGTCGGGACCGTGTGCTTCACCGTTAATGTATAGTGAACACATACCACAAATACCTTCACGACAGTCATGGTCAAAAGCTACAGGGTCTTCTCCTTTATTGTTAAGATCTTCGTTTAAAACGTCTAGCATTTCAAGGAAAGACATATCCGGAGAAACATCGCTGATATTATAATCAACCATTCTCCCTTGATCTCTTGCGTCTTTCTGACGCCATATTTTAAGTTTAAGATTCATCTTTTTTAGTATTAAGTAATGAGTAGTGAGTAATGAGACCTAATATCTTATATCTCAATTCTCTGTACTAAAATCTTATTTATAACTACGTTGTACCAGTTTAATATTTTCGAACACTAAGTCTTCTTTGTGTAACACTGCGTCGCTTGGTTTTCCTTTGTACTCCCATGCTGCTACATAAGCAAAGTTTTCATCATCACGCTGTGCTTCTCCTTCTTCGGTTTGGTACTCTTCTCTGAAGTGACCACCACAAGACTCATTTCTGTGTAGTGCGTCTTTAGCAAACAGCTCTCCTAATTCAAGGAAGTCTGCTACACGCATCGCTTTTTCAAGTTCCTGATTGAACTCGTCCATTTTACCCGGTACTTTTACATCTCTGTAAAACTCTTCACGAAGCGCTGCAATTTCTTGTATTGCCTCGGTAAGACCTTGTGTATTACGTGCCATACCTACTTTGTTCCACATAATTTTACCTAATTTTTTGTGGAAGTGGTCTACACTGTGCTTACCGTTATTGTTTATTAAACGCTCCAGTTGCTCTCTGATGTTTTTCTCTGCCTCTGCAAATTCAGGAAGGTCAGTTGAAATCTCACCGGTACGAATATCTTTAGCTAAGTAATCGCCAATAGTGTATGGTAGTACAAAATAACCATCGGCAAGACCTTGCATAAGTGCCGAAGCACCAAGACGGTTAGCACCATGGTCTGAGAAGTTTGCTTCACCAATAGCGTAACACCCCTCTACAGTAGTCATTAAGTTATAATCTACCCATATACCACCCATAGTATAGTGTACCGCAGGGTATATCATCATTGGGGTTTCGTATGGGTTTTCGTCTACAATTTTCTCATACATCTGGAACAGGTTACCGTACTTGTTTTCGATAACTTCTGTACCCAGTTTTTTCACTAAAGCAGCATCATTATCATCAAGACCTTTTATTCTTGCCTGCTCTTTACCGTAACGGTTTATAGCCGAAGCAAAGTCAAGGTAGACTGCTTCGCCTGTTTTGTTTACACCGTAACCGGCATCACATCTTTCTTTTGCTGCACGAGATGCAACGTCACGCGGTACAAGGTTACCGAATGATGGATATCTTCTTTCTAAGTAGTAATCTCTATCTTCCTCAGCAAGTTGTGTCGGCTTTAATCTTCCTTCACGAATTGCCTGCGCATCTTCTATCTTTTTAGGAACCCAAATACGTCCGTCATTACGTAATGACTCAGACATTAGGGTTAGTTTCGACTGGTGGTCGCCTGATACAGGGATACAAGTCGGGTGAATTTGTGTATAACAAGGGTTAGCAAAGTAAGCTCCTTTTTTATGCACTTTCCATGCTGCGGTAGCGTTACTACCCATTGCATTGGTAGAAAGGAAGAATACGTTACCGTAACCACCTGATGCGATTACTACAGCGTGTGCCGAGTGACGCTCAAGCTCTCCTGTTATAAGGTTACGTGCTATAATACCTCTTGCTTTACCGTCTACCTTTACAAGGTCTAACATTTCATGACGGTTGTACATTTTTATTTTACCACGACCTATTTGGCGGTTCATGGCTGAGTATGCTCCTAAAAGTAACTGCTGCCCTGTTTGCCCTTTTGCGTAGAATGTACGTGATACAAGTACCCCACCAAAAGAACGGTTATCTAAAAGTCCGCCGTATTCTCTTGCTAATGGTACACCTTGTGCCACACACTGGTCTATAATATTTGCAGAAAGTTCCGCAAGGCGATAAACGTTTGCCTCACGTGCACGGTAGTCACCTCCTTTTACAGTATCATAAAATAATCTGTAATCAGAGTCACCGTCTCCCTGATAGTTTTTCGCTGCGTTAATACCTCCTTGTGCTGCAATAGAGTGCGCACGACGAGGGGAATCCTGAAAGCAAAATGCTTTTACGTTGTAACCAAGTTCTGCAAGCGTTGCTGCTGCCGAACCTCCGGCAAGACCTGTACCTACAACTATAACATCAATATTACGTTTGTTGGCTGGGTTTACCAGATTTATATGATTTTTATGATTAGTCCATTTCTCTGAAATAGGACCGTTTGGTATTTTAGAATCTAAAGCCATGTTTTAATACTTTTTATAGTATGAAATGAATATATAACGGAATTAAAGCAAACATAAGCGGTACAACAATTGCAAACGCTTTTCCGAAGTTTTTAATTAAACCGTTGTAGCTAGGGTTATTTAAACCCATAGACTGGAATGCACTACCAAAACCGTGATAAAGGTGAAATGCCAGTACCAGCATTGCTAATGCATATAGTATTGTAGCTATTAGCCCGTAATCAGGGTTTTTAAAGAAATCTACCGTAATTTTATAAAGGTCTTTATACCCTTCTTTATACTTTACTCCTGCTCTTGCATCATAAAAATCAGTTCTGTTTCTTATTTCAAGAGTTCCGTCTTCTACCTGCTTTTTAGGCACGTATGAACCATCAGTAGTTATATAAAACTCCTGTTGTATGCCATCTCCTGCATCAATACTTACTGTTTGCAGTGGTATGTTTTCATCAAAATGCATACGTGACCAAAAGTTAACCATGTGCGTAACAATAAATACTAATATAAGTGTTCCTAAAACTGCCATATTTCGCGATGCCCATATAGTATTGGCAGCTGCGTTGTTTTTTACATAACCTTTTGGTCTTGCCTTACGGTTTTGTATGGTAAGCACTATCCCGTCAATAGCGTGGAAAAGAATTGAAAAATACGTTACGTATGATAGTATTTTTACGCCCGGGTTGGTTGTCATGAAAAAAGCATATTCATTAAAATGAAGTGCTGCTTCGTCACCGCTTGCCAGTAACTGAAGGTTACCTAATAAGTGTCCTACTAAGAACAGACACAAAAATAAACCTGTTAAAGCCATCCAGTATTTTTTTGCCAGAGAGGACTTTAATAGTGCAGATTTTGCCATAGTATTTGTTTAAAATAAAGAGTTCTTTAAAAATTTAAACAAAAATAAAGCTAAAACCGAATAGCTACAACCATTTCGGCGTAATTTATAATCAGTATAAAGTAATGATATTAATCAGGTTTTAATTTCGGGAATTTTAGTAATAAAGTCTACTACATTTCTTAGCAGCCCTACTCGCTCTTGCTTTGTAACATAGTTCATGGTAAGTGTATAAACTCCGTTTTTATTAACTCCGTAAAGTTCAGGAGTAAACTCGCCGTCAATTTCGGTAAACTTATAAACGGCTTTAAGCTCCGGCATATGTTCAAGCTGTTGCTTTAATTTCTTATTCTTGGTTTTTACTTTAAAGCCTTTATTATTTTTTGTTATCCATTTATACAGAAGAAAAAGCGAAACAACCTCAAAATTTGAAAACGTAGCATTTGTTGTTGTAGCTGTTATTTTAAAGACACTTCTGTCAGAAAAGGGTTCGGCAGAGGGAATATGAGGCATTGAAGTTCCCATAGAGCGAAGTTCTTTCCTAACTTCAAAACACCATCCCTTACAAAAGAAATTCACACCATACACATGCCGAGGTAAGTGATTGTAATTATTTATGCGAGTTGTCTTCACTTACTTTAAGTGAGCCATTATATTTTTCAGCTATTTCTTCAAAAAGCTCTTTCATACAGGTATTAAAAAATGATTAATATGTCTTGGTCATATCCTCATCAATCACTAAAATAAAATCGGCTTTTTGTAGATGTTCTTCTTCCAGTTTACTAACATTTGCCTGAGATACGGCTGCAATAGTTATAATTTTAACTCCTGGTTTTTCACGCTTTAAGTACCAGTTAATACCTTCAAAATTATCGCTGTGGTAGGTACCGTTATAATGTACAAATACTTTACCCTCTTGTAAGTTTTGCGCAATAAAGTAGCCCATAGTAGCATCTTTAACTGCCTGTGCTTTCGGCAGGTTTTCGCCACCGTGACCACCCATCATTTCCAGCATTTTTACATAACCCGGTAAAGTAGCATCATACGCTATTGGTAGCGGAGCTATCCATTCTTTTTCCTGTACAGAAAGCGTATCCAATACGCCGAATCCCTTGCGATACACCATGCTGGCATAACGACGCGGAATGTTGGTTGCTATAAACGGGATATTATTATCCTTGGCAAAATCAACCAAAGGTTTGTAGTCGGTTTTGTGATTATTCCAAAGGCGGGCAACAGTATCAAATGCTTTTTGGTCTATTTCGCCTTTTAGGTATTGGTCAAGCTCATCTTGGTTGTCTGCTTCTACCATTTCAGCCCCCATTATTAACTCTTTCTTTTCGCTTAAATCTTTAGTAAGCTCCAATTCCAGCCAGTGGTTAATAGAGTTATCATGATGTTCCCCGAAAAGTACAACATCGGCACCTTCGGCAGCTTTCAATAATTTTTTATACGTCGTTTTTTTACCTTTTGGGTTGTACAGTTGGTACGGCAGTTTATCCTGAGCGTTAACAATAGTAACAACTAAAAAAGCAGTAAGTATATAGTATAATTTCATTGTGGTAGAGTAATAATTATTGTCTGCTAAAATAACCATAAACAAGGAGACAACATTGCTGATATAAAAAAATTAAAGCCTTATTTTTTTCACATTGGCAAAAATGCAGCGTAAAGTGATTTTTGTTATGCCCCGAACGCCTTATGTAACTACTTTTATACTTTAAAAGCACTCTGAATGAAGACCGGAATAGATGCCATAGCCTTTGATGTGGCTAAACTACACCTACCGATAAGAACACTTGCCAAAGCCCGAAATATAGAGCCTGATAAACTGGAAAAAGGATTGGGCTTACTAAAAATGACCTTGCCCGATACACATCAGGATGCGGTAGTGTTTGGTGCAAATGCCCTTACAAAACTAATACAGCAAAACAACTTTAACCCTGCCGAAATTGCCCGTATATATGTGGGTACCGAAAGCGGAGTGGATAACGCTAAACCTATAGGCTCTTACCTTGTAGGGTTAATGGAGCAGTTGCATGGCGAAGGCAGTTTTAGCCATTGCGATGCTGTAGATATGACCTTTGCCTGTATTGGTGGGGTAGATGCTATGCAAAACTGCCTTGATTTCGTCAGGTTGAACCCTGATAAAAAAGCAATAGTAGTAACTACTGATATTGCCAAGTACGATTTAGAATCGACAGGGGAATATACCCAAGGCGCAGGCGCACTGGCTATGCTTATTACCGCTAACCCTCGCATTATAGCCATTAGCAACCAGTGGGCAGTGAGCACACAAGGCGTTTTCGATTTTTTTAAACCTACACGTACCGTTACCAAATGGCAGGTTATGGGCACTGAGTTTAACGACCCTTGGTTCGGGCATTTAGAGAATGTAATTGAAATTCACAAAGATCAACCTGTTTTTGACGGACAGTATAGCAACCAATGCTATACCGACCGTACCCGCGAAGCCTACTTCCGCTTTAAAGAGCTTATGCAGACCAAAGGCTCACTTTACGAAAGTTGGGAGAACATTATTATGCACCTACCCTATGCCTACCAGGGGCGTCGAATGTTTGCCGAGATTTTTGCTCTCGATGCCGAACAGCCTTTACTGACAGGAGAAGAATCTGCGGAAGAGTATACTGCAAAAGTAAAAGAGGTAAGCAAAAGCGATGCGTACAGAACTTTTGTTGCTGACAAACTGCAAGCTGCTGAACCGGCTTCGTCATTAATTGGTAATTTATATACCGGTTCTATATTTATGGGATTACTAAGTGCTTTAGCGCAGCATGCTAAAAACGGAACGGATGTAACCGATAAAAAAATTGGTTTCCTTGCTTATGGTAGCGGTTCAAAATCAAAAGTATTTGAAGGTACAGTACAGAAAGGCTGGGCAGAAGCTGCACAAAAAGCACATCTTTTTGAAACACTGGAACAAAGCCGTGAAATAGATTTTGAAACCTACCAAAAACTACATAAAAAGGAACAACGTACCAGTATACAACAACCTGAAAACGAGTGGGTTTTAGAGCGTATTGAAAAGGAAGCCCCTAACCTTATAGGAGCACGATATTATAAATGGGTGAAGTAGGTTATAGCCCCGCAATAACTCTGTACATGTTTTTATCAGTAATACTAAAGGTATAGTAGCCCGCTTTAAAGCAAGCATCACCATCACTATCGGTAGCTACTGTTAAAGTATTTCCTGTTTCCGGGGAAATCCGGTCATAATCAAAATTAAGTTGTAAGGTATTGCCCTCAAGGCTATACGTTCCGCAGTAGTAGTTAACAAATACCCCGAAAACATTATTTCGGTAGATAAACGTTCCGTTTTTGCGCAATACAAGGTAATCATCTCCAAATTTACCCGTATGTTTTGCAGTAATGGTATGTTTAGAAAATCTGTTGAAGAAATCATCATTACGAGCCTGTCTGTCCTCTTTGGGCATCAAAGCACAACTCTGCACAAGTACCACTAAACAAAGTAATAGAGTTTTCTTAGACATAATCAGCAATTTAGCATGTAGCTAATATACTATATTTCTTTTGTTAGTGTATCTAATTTTTTAAGTAAAGTAGGCATACGGTATTTGCCATACATTTGTTTAATATACTCCGCTGCGGTATCAACATCTATTCCTACAGCGGTCACATATAAAGGGTTCTTACTCTCTCCTCGTAAAACTTCTCTTTTTCTTTCTTCTACCGTTTGGAAGTTAGTTTTACCAACACCAATTACGGGAATTTTCTCCTCCAAATAATTATACAAATGTCCGCCCAAACCATATTTACCCTCATCATCCAGTATAGCATAACCGTCAACTACTATATATTTAATGTTCGTTAAGTCTATTTTTTCCAGTAAGGCGGTTATACACGGCAGTTCTTTTTTATAAAACTCTCCGGGTATGTATTCATTTGCGTTATCACGTATTTCGGTAAATACTTGTTTGGGCTCTGCTGCATCCCATTTATCAAAAAGCAAGCAAACTGTTTTTGCCTTTTCGTTATAGTAGTAGGTATCAAATGCAAGTATCATAAATCTGCTATTCGTTTTTTAATTTCTTCCAGCTTTTTTTGCCATTTAAAAATTTTATTCATCAAAATTATAGCCACAATATTAACTCCAACTATAGCTGTATTCTCCCCTCCTGCTAAGGAGAAATCGAAATTAAAGAAATCTATATCCATAACAAACTGGACATCGTTTGTAATATCCAACAAAGTATACACCCCTATACCTGCTGCATAAGAATACGAATATCCACCTATAGCTATACTGAATATTTGCAGGAACTGACTTATAACAGATAATCGTAAGCCCTTATCATAATTCCCCTTTAAAAGGAGATATCCGCAATAAAAAGAGAATGCACAAATTCCCAGAATTATAAAGACTACTATAATAGAGCCTATGGATAAATTATTCAGAATATGATAAAGAAGGATTGGTAAACTTAACCCTGCCCCAATAACTTGATAACCGCCTAAAAAATTGAATCTTTTTACCAAATCTTTCATGGTACACTTAATATATTTAGTTTTAAAAAAATCCTTTCGGCGAAAATACCATAAGTTCATAATATTCTCACTAATTTTGAGGGACAATAAAAAAACAACATCATGAAATACCATCAAATAGACCGCAACCTGTTCATTAAAAACCGTAAAAAATTTATGGATGCAATGAAACCGAAAAGCGTGGCGGTATTTAATTCTAACGATATTTATCCAATTGGTGCCGACAGTACCATGCCTTTTCAGCAAAATCGTGATCTTTTTTACCTGACCGGTGCTGACCAGGAAGAAAGCATACTATTACTATGCCCTGACGCTCCTTATGAGCACCTGCGTGAAATACTTTTCCTTAAAGAAACCAACGACCATATTGCCGTTTGGGAAGGTGAAAAACTAACTAAAGAACGCGCGCTTGAAGTATCAGGCATAAAAAATGTACACTGGCTACAGGATTTCGAAAAGGTACTTGCCGAAATTATGACGTATTGCGATACTATGTACATCAATACAAATGAGCATTACCGCGCCAATGTGGAAACCGAAACCCGTGAAGCACGCTTTGTAAAATGGTGGAAAGAAAAATACCCTGCACATCAGGTAGCGAAAAGTAACCCAATACTGCAACGCCTTCGTTCTGTAAAAGAAAGCGAAGAGCTGGACTTAATACAAAAAGCCTGTGATATTACCGAGAAAGGTTTCCGCAGAATATTAAACTTTGTGAAACCGGGTGTTATGGAGTATGAAATTGAAGCAGAATTTATGCACGAATTTCTACGTAACCGCTCTAAAGGGTTTGCCTATACGCCAATTGTAGCATCGGGTAACAACGCGAATGTATTACACTATATAGAAAACAACCAGCAATGTAATGACGGCGACCTTATTTTATTTGACGTAGGTGCAGAGTATGCGAACTATTCCAGTGATATGAGCCGTAGTATACCCGTATCAGGTAAGTTTACCGACAGACAAAAAGAGGTATACAACGCTGTACTTCGTGTTAAAAACGAAGCTACAAAAATGCTTGTTCCGGGTACACTTTGGAAGCAGTACCACGTAGAGGTAGGTAAATTAATGACATCGGAACTATTAGGTCTTGGTTTACTTGACAAGGCTGATGTACAAAACGAAAACCCTGACTGGCCTGCCTATAAAAAGTACTTTATGCACGGTACATCGCACCACATGGGGCTTGATACGCATGATTACGGATTACTGCACGAACCAATGCAAGCCAATATGGTATTTACCGTAGAGCCCGGTATTTACATCCCTGCCGAAGGTTTCGGAATCCGTTTGGAAGATGATGTAGTAATACAGGAAAGCGGTGAGCCATTCAACCTGATGCGCAACATACCGATTGAAGCTGACGAGATTGAAGCGTTGATGAATCAATAATTCAGTCGTAAAGTTTATAAAGTTAAAAAGTCGAAAGTTGTAACACTGCTTATATTCCCCTCCTCTGGAGGGGTGTCCGAAGGACGGGGTGGTTAAAAAACAACCTAAAAATTTCCAGATTACCACACTACACTTGTAATGACAAAATTCTCTCAAATAGCTAGGTCATTGCGAGGAAGCATGACGAAGCAATCTATAGTTAAAAAATGCTTGCCCACTGGGTAGGCATTTTTTATTTCTTAATATTATTACAAAAAACAAACCCTTATTTGTAAAGGCATACCGAAAAAAGTAATTTTAGGTAAACACCTTATACTTAACCTAAAAATTTTACAATGGAAACAAATAACAAACACAATTCAAAAACCGGTGCATACATAAAGTTTTTCCTGATGATGGCAGTATCATTTGTGTTAATGTATGCTGTTATGTTTTTAAACGTTTTCCAAACCGACCATATTTACCTGAGCACCACCCGAACGTATATGACTTTCCTTATGATATGCCCCATGGCAATATCCATGATGCTTTTTATGTGGAAAATGTATCCTAACAAAAAAGTAAATTACGGTATTATGGGCGGAGCGGCATTTATATTTATACTATGCCTTTTCGGGTTACGCCAACAAATACCTGTAGAAGACGAACAGTGGATGAAAGCCATGATTCCGCACCACTCCTCTGCTATACTTACCAGTACAAGAGCCAACATAAGCGACCCGGAAGCCCGACAATTGGCTACCGATATTATAGAAACCCAAAAAGAAGAAATAGCCCAAATGAAAGCGATGCTTAAGCGCATGGAAGAAGAGCAAGAGTAACCTGTACCTGTTAAGGAGAGGTTGTCTGTTTTACTATAACTGCACGGAGCCTTTCTTCATTTTCATCGCCCCATTTACCAAGCATACTAATAATTGGCAGTAATGTTTCCCCGAATTCTGTTAAGTTATATTCAACTTTAGGGGGAACTTGTGCATAGATAGTTTTTGAAACCAGTTCATGTGCCTCAAGTTCTTTCAACTGAATATTTAAAACTCTTCTGGAAGCCTCAGGAATTTTCCGTTGTAATTCACTGGGGCGTTTATACCCTTCATTAATAAACCATAAAAGCCTTATTTTCCATTTCCCATAAAGCACTTCGGCTATAAGGTCAAGCCCGCAATTAAGGTTTAAAGGAATCTTTCTTTCATACATACAACAAAGTTAACTTAATATAACATCAGTTACAATAGGGATAAATTTATCCCTATGCAATTCGATTTTCCGTACTTGTATAAAACGCTTATAGTACCCAATTTTGTACTAAAAATAAGCAATATGGAACAACAATTTAGTTTTAATAACGAACTCTCAGGTAAAATCGCTTTAGTAACAGGAGGCACAAAAGGCACAGGAAAAGCTATTGCTGAAAGGTTGCTTAACGCAGGGGCAACCGTAATAGCAACAGCAAGGAACATACCCGAAGAAAATAGTAATATACATTTTATAGCGGCTGACCTTACCACACCAAAGGGAACAAAAACACTGGTAAATGAGGTAAGAGAAAAATTTAAAACTGTCGATATTATTGTTAATAATCTTGGCGGATCGGAAACTCCGGGCGGAGGGTATGAAGCTCTAACAGAGGAAGACTGGGTAAAAACAATTGAATTAAACTTATTAGCGCCAGTACGGCTTGACAGAGAATTACTGCCCGATATGATAAAAAGAAAATCCGGGGTAATTATTCATATCGCTTCCATACAAGGTAAATTACCGTTATATGATTCTACTTTACCTTATGCCGCAGCCAAAGCCGGGCTAATCAATTATAGTAAAGCACTTTCTAATGAAGTATCACCTAAAGGAATACGTGTTTTAACGGTTTCACCGGGCTGGATTATGACAGATAGTTCCACGCAGATGGTGGAAAGAATTGCTAAAAGTTCCGGAAGCGGTACCGAAAAAGCAAAAGAAAGCATTATGAATGCATTAGGAGGAATACCAATGGGAAGACCGGCAGAACCTAAGGAAATTGCTGAATTAGTAGGCTTTTTGGTATCGCCAAGAGCAGCCTACCTAACAGGAACGGAATATATTATAGATGGCGGAACTATACCTACTATTTAATTATAAAAATTTTCAAAAATGAAATTACCAGATATCATATCACATTTATTACATGCACAAAAAAACTTCGACAGCGAGGCTTATGCTAACTGTTTTTCAACAAATGCAATAGTACAAGATGAAGGAAAAACCTATAAAGGCAGGGAAGAAATCAGACAATGGAATGAAGAAACTAATAATAAGTACAACATGCATATCAAGGTTCTTGATCTATATAATGATGCTGATAACATGACTTTATCAGTTGCTGTTTCAGGGACTTTTCCCGGAAGCCCCATAGAATTGAAATATCATTTCGAAATAGAAGATGGATATATTGTTCATTTAAAAATAAATTAAAGGCACTAATCCTGTTTTAAAACAAAATATAAATTATTTAATCTAACCCCTTTGCCCCTGTTAGGAAGATGATGTAATTTTGCAGCAAAACTTTACGACTTGCTTTTAAGCTACAAAAACATCAGCATTAATTATACCGATACGGGCAAAGGCACAGCCATAGTGCTGCTACACGGTTTTTTGGAAAACCAAACCATGTGGAACAGCTTCCTGCCCGAACTCACTAAAAAATACCGTGTTATTACCATAGACCAGCTTGGTCATGGTGAAACAGGCTGCCTCGGCTACATACACACTATGGAAGATATGGCTGATGCTGTACACGCCGTGCTGCAGGAGTTACGCATTCGTAAAGTAATATTAGTAGGGCATTCTATGGGTGGTTATGTATCGCTTGCGTTTGCAGAGCTGTACCCCGACATGGTAAAAGGCATTGTGTTACAAAACTCCACTTCCCGACCGGATAACGACGAGAAGAAAAAGAACCGCGAGCGCGCCATAAAAACTCTGAAAAAAGAACACACCAATTACGTTCGGCTTTCTATAAGCAACCTGTTTAGCGAAGAAAACAGAGATAAGTTTAAAGAAGAAATAGAAGCCTTACGTACCGAAGCCCTAAAAACCCCTGTACAGGGTATTATTGCCGCACTGGAGGGCATGAAAGTCCGTAAAGACCGTGAAGTAATATTGCACTTTGCACCCTACCCTATTTTACTGGTTTTAGGTAGAAAAGATTTAAGCTTGGTATACGAAAACCATGCCGACCAGGTAGAGGGTACCAATGTAAAACTGGTTACTTACCCCGACGGGCACATGAGCCATATTGAAGACCGCGACGACTACCTACAGCAGTTATTGGAGTTTATTAAGCAGTGTTAGGATGGCACACTACAAGAGTAATAATCTGATATAAATGTAATTACATTATTGTTTCAGGGTCGGCTACTTTAGGTTTTTTTTGATTGTTTAAATTATCAAGCGTTTCTTTTTTGCAACATTTAATATAATCAGTATCGCATACTTTAAGCTCTTTATCTCTAATTGACTTTGCTTCATCTTTTACTTTTTGGTATTCTTTTTTGGTAATAGAATCAGCTTTAAATCTATCAGATGCTTTAACTATTATTTCTCCATAAGTTGTAAATATAGCTTCACTACATTTCATATACTCAACCTTACATTCAGGGCAACTTTCTTGCTCTGCTAAAAAACCTTTTTTATTTTGTTTATCTGCACATGACAGAAAAAAAGTGATAAAGAAAAAGAATAAGAATAGTATTTTTTTCATTTTTTTGGATGGTTTTAATTTTTTAGCTCTATCAAAATAGTCTTTTTATTTTATCGTTTTTCAGAAAACTAAACAACCTCCTCAAAAGGCACTTCGGTATTTAGTATTTCGTTAATTAGCGTGACCAATTGTGTTTTGTATTCCTCTAAAAGTTCGGGGGTAACAATATCGTGAGCGGGTGTACCTCTGCCGTCACCCTCCTTAAAACTGAAATTCATAAACCCGCTTTTCATGTTTTTAAAAGATATAATTCCCGCTTCAATTCCCAGTCCGTTAGCGTGCTGTTCATACATAAATACATACGTTAGTAACTGAATTATCTTATCGTTTTTAATTTCGGCGGTAAGCCCCTCCCAGCTTTTTAAAACAAGGTTATACTTATCTACTTTACCCGTTTTGTAGTCTATAATCCTGATTTTCCCGTTGCGCTGCTCTATACGGTCTATATTCCCTGATATTTTCACGGCATACGGCAACTGGTCGTCTTGCAGCCAACGTTCGTAGTTTCTTTCTAAGGCAAGTACCTTTACGGCATCACCATCTTCAAGGTTTTGCTTTTCCTGCTTTAAAAGGTTTTGCACGTTGCGTTTTGCCACCTCAAATGCTAGTAGGTTACGCCCTTTACGTATTTCCCCTTCCTTGTAGACCTGTTTAAACTGATTCATTACCTCATCATCAGCCTTTGCCTGCATGGTCGCTACATCTTCAACCGAAAGGAACTTATCTATATATGGGGTGTACAGTTCCTCTAAAGCACCGTGAATAATAGTTCCCAGCGTGTTTAGCGCGATGCTTTCCTCCACCTCATCTACTTCACGGATGCGTAATACTCTCTGGAAATAGAACTGCATCGGGTTACGAATGTACCCCGTTAACGCCGATGGCGAAAACCCCTTATTAGTAGCTATTTCTTTTAAACGCTCCGCCACTTTCTCCGATTTTGGTACTACCATAGGGCTGTATGCTTTTTCGGGCAGGTAGGCATTATATACCATTGTTTTCAGGTTGTGGGCAGGTTGCTTTTCAATTTCAAGCTGGGTAAGGAAACGGCTGCGCTCTCCGGCATCAAGCCCCTCACTTTCGGTATTATAAAGCAGGTACACATTTTTAGCCCGCATCAGCAGGTGATAAAAGTGGTAACTGTAAATAGCATCTTTCTCTTTATACGTCGGCAGGTTGTTTTCCTTTTTTACATCATACGGAATAAACGAATTTTGTGTTTTCCCTGCTGGGAATTTCCCTTCGTTCATTGATGTTATGATCACATTCTCAAAATCCAGCACACGGCTTTCCAACACTCCCATTACCTGTAAGCCCGAAAGCGGTTCCCCTTCAAATGATACTTCGGCTAAGTCTATTACCTGTTTGTACACCGACTGCAATACGGCAAGGTTTTGCATTTGCGGATGCTCTTCGTAATAATTAATCAGTTTGTTGATTACTTTAAAAATGGAGTATAAAAAGGCTTTGGTAATTTTATCTTCTTCTTCATCGTTGCTCATAAACGATTTTAGTTGTACCAATATACGGGAAAGGCGTTGCAGTACCTCGCCTGTATTCTCGTCCCAACGCTCGAACAATAAGTTAAAAAACGGCGTAGGGTTTTTATTTATCTCCAACAGTTTGGCATGCGACAGAAACGTAATATTATTCCTGTTGATGACCTCTACCAGTTTATCGGCTTTGGCATACGGTTCTACTAACGGGTGCGTAAGTATATCCAACACCTCCCTATAATATAACGTATAGCTTTTTTCGCTGCGGTTTAGGGCGTTGGTGTGCATTTTGAATAACTTCTGCACCAATATTTGGGCAGGGTTGTTTCGGCTGCTGTACCCCATAGTAATATTGAGGCTGCCCACACTTTTCGGTAAGCTGTAAAGCATGGGTATCAAAAGGTTTTCTTCTCCCAGTACCAAAGCCGTTTTATCTAAACTTTGCCCCGATTGCTGTATTTGCTCTATAATTTGCCCGGCTATTTTTGCCTGACCTACTGTTTTGGGCGTACCTATAATATTTATGTTTTTTGCCTCGCTAAAACTGTGGCTAATCCACTCAAACGGCTGCGAGGTATACTTTCCCCAACTTTCCTTAAAACGGCGGATAAAGAGCCCTGCATCATGGTAAGGGTCATTTAAAAAAGTATAGTCGATATCCCAATATACTTTTGCCTGACCGCTGGAAGTAAGGTGCTGAATTATTCGCTCCTCGGCAGCATTAAGGGCATTAAAGCCTGCAAATATGAGTTGCTTCCCTTCAAAAGCGTTGGAAAAGTGAGTGATGTTATCTACCGCTTCCCTATAAATAAGCCCCTGGTAGCCTACTCCTTTTTCCTGTAAATGCTTGTATAGCGTATGATAATAGGTAGGCAACAACTCCCAAAACTCAAGATAATTTTTAATCATCTCTGTATGGCTGTCTACATCTACCGACCAGTGCTTTATATCTTCAATATCTTTCAGGTACGAAAGTATATGATTGGGCGATAGCAGGTACCTATCTATTTCATTGAAATCCTGCAACAGGGTTTTTGCCCAGTTAGCGAAGTTTTCAAAAGGTTGTTGTTTGTCTTTCGGGGTAAGGCTTATGTATATGTTGTAGAACTCAAAGAGTAGCTCTATAGCATCTACGCTGCGTATGCCGGCTACGTCTTGTATAAAATCTTCTATACTGATTATTTCAGGAGCGAATATCGTCCCGCTGATTTGCCTTTTCAGCGCTTCTAACAAGAATATTTTTGCCCGTTTGTTGGGCAGTATCACCGTTACCCCTGCGAGGGAATTACCATAATCGGTTGTGAGTTGTATAGCGAGCTTATCTAAAAAGGTTTCGTTTGGCATAATGTAAAAATAATAAAACCCTTGTCAACCCTTATATAATCAACTCACTTTTTAGAACCTCTGGAAGCTAAAAAACCCCAACCTCCTGAACCTAATAAGAATCCGAAAGCATACCATGCTCCATTGTTATTAGGGGCGAAAACAGCTACATCATCATATATCAACATACCTACCAAACCTATAGGAGATATAATACCATGCAATAATCCACTCCAAAACCCGTATTGTTCTTCAGTAGGGAAGTCGCAGGAGGTGTGGCGGGCACATGAAACAAGCAGAAACAGCATTACTAAAATTAGGATAGTTTTTTTCATAATAATTTAGTTTTATAGTTGATTTAAAGCAAGATACTACTACACAAGTTTACATTTTTTTTTATAAAAAAAGCCTCCGCATTGCGGAGGCTTTTCTAAATATATTTAAAAGTATTAATTACTCTTTAATAAGCTTAACTTCAACTCTTCTGTTTTGTGCTTTACCAGCAGCAGTTTTGTTAGAAGCGATTGGCTTAGTTTCACCGAAACCAGTAGACATTAATCTGTCTTTAGAGATTCCGTTTTCTACTAAGAAGTTAAGTACAGCAGCAGCTCTGTTTTCAGAAAGCTCCTGGTTAAGTTGGTTACTACCATCGCTATCTGTGTGACCTTCGATAGAGAATCTAGCCTGAGGGTACTCTTTAAGGATATCTCTCATGTTCTCTAGTACAGGAACAGTACCATCTTTAAAGCTTGATTTACCACTGTTGAACAGGATAGTTCTTGCATAGTCGTTAAGTTGCTTCATAACCTCTTCAGTTACTTCAGGGCAACCACGGTTAGACTTAGTACCTTTTACTTCCGGGCAAAGATCATCTTTGTCAAGAACACCGTCACCGTCAGTATCTGGCCATGGGCAACCGTTGTTAGCTTTAGGACCAGCTTGGTTAGGGCACTCATCTTCACTGTCTTTTATACCGTCACCATCGCTGTCAGGACATCCCATCATATTTGCAAGACCTGCAACATCCGGACACATATCATCTTTATCAGCAATACCGTCACCGTCTCTATCAGGACAACCGTTTAATTCAGCTAAACCAGCTTCGTTAGGACAGTCATCTTCGCTATCTTGGATACCATCTGAATCACTGTCAGGACATCCTTGGAATTTCTCAAGACCCGGTGTTTCAGGACATAAATCATCCTTGTCATATATACCGTCACCATCAGTATCTTTACCTCCAAATTTGAAAGTAAGACCTGCAAAGTGTTGTATGTGTCTTGGTACGTTTGCTTCTGCCTGGTCTTCGAAAGTGTGCTTGTAAGTAGATTGTACTGAAAGTGCCATTTGCTCAGTTAACCAGAAGTTAAAACCAAGACCACCGTTTACAGTACCGTTACCTTTCTCGTCAATCCAAGTGTAACCACCACCTATATGTAAGTATGGGTCGAACCATGAAGTACCTATAGCATTCATAAAGCTATATTTAATGATAGCATCTGCACCGTAGTAAGTAAGGTCTCCCGGATCAGTTACCATATACTCGTCATCAGTTCCCATTACACGAGTAGTTACTTTATCAATTTTGTTTACAGACCCTGTAAGCCCGAAAGAAAAATTATCTCCTATATTTCTAGATACATTAAGGTAAGATACAGAAGGAATTATATTCCATTGCTCATCCATTTTAAAGAAGTCGCCAAATTGACCTCCGAAATCAGATGCAGCGCCAAAACGTGTACTTACTGCATTGGCACCGAAGGAAACGGCCCAAGGGTTGTTTTCGTCCTGCGCATGGGCATTAAGACCCAATGCCATAAGGGCAGCAACGAACAGTTTGTTAAGATGTTTCATACTTTTTTATTTTAATTACAAATAGGTTATATCAAGAGCAAATTTACTCTGTTAAAAGCTAATGGCAAAACGATTTATTAAAAATTATCTTACTTATGCCCATAAAATCCCGTTAAATAATAGTTAATGCTTTCCCAACTTCTGTAAAAGAAGCTATTGCCTTGTCTAAATGCTCTTTAGTATGGGCTGCAGAAAGTTGTACTCTTATACGTGCTTTATCTTTAGGTACAACAGGGAAAAAGAACCCTATTACATAAATACCTTTTTCTAATAATTTATCTGCCATTTCCTGAGATAATTTAGCATCATACAGCATTACCGGTACAATAGCCGAATCACCATCTATAATATCAAAACCGGCTTCTTTCATACCTTTTTTAAAGTAGTTGGTATTCCATTCCAGTTTATCTCTTAATGAGGTATCTTTTTCTAAAAGCTCAAACACTTTTATAGATGCACCTACTATAGCAGGAGCCAGCGAGTTAGAGAACAGGTACGGTCTTGAACGTTGTCTTAACATTTCAATAATTTCTTTTTTACCTGTTGTATAACCACCCATTGCACCACCAAGGGCTTTACCAAGTGTTCCTGTAATAATATCTACTCTGCCCATTACATTTTTAGCTTCCAGTGTTCCTTTACCGGTTGCACCTATAAAACCTGCTGCGTGGCATTCATCTACCATTACAAGCGCATCATATTTATCGGCAAGGTCACATATTTTATCCAGCGGCGCTAAAAGCCCGTCCATAGAGAAAACCCCATCGGTTACAATAATTTTAAACCTTCTGTTTTCCTCATTGGCTTTTATAAGCTGCTGCTCCAAATCCTCCATGTTGTTATTTTCATAACGGTAACGTGCCGCTTTACAAAGGCGAACACCATCAATTATAGAGGCATGGTTAAGGCTATCTGATATAATAGCATCTTCGGCACTTAATAATGGTTCAAAAACTCCACCGTTAGCATCAAAAGCGGCTGCATATAATATAGTGTCTTCTGTTCCGTAGAAATCAGCTACTTTTTGCTCTAATTCTTTATGAATATCCTGCGTACCGCAAATAAAACGTACTGATGACATACCGAAGCCATGAGTATCCATAGTATCTTTAGCTGCCTGAATTACCTCAGGGTGCGATGATAAACCTAAGTAGTTGTTAGCACAAAAGTTTAATACTTTACTCCCGTCAGTCAGGGTTATTTCAGCATCTTGTGGCGATGCTATAATACGCTCCTTTTTAAACAGTCCGTTTTCTTTTATGGATTCCAGCTCTTCAGCAAGGTAATCTTTAATCTTTCCGTACATAGTATAGTTTGTTTGTTGTTGTTTTATCTAGTTTTCAGTTTTCAGTCGCGGTACTCAGTGTTCAGTCGCAGTGTTCAGTCTCAGTTTTCAGTTACTACCTCAATAATTAAGTCTCGGTTTTCAGTGTTCAGTTGCTGTAATTCTCTTTAAAAATCTTTAAATTAAATTTTACACCCAAATTTCTCGGGGTTGTTTATCATAAAGTTGATGATTTTTCCAACTTCATTATTTTTTTGTATCAAACTTATATATTGTTCTTCTGTTATATAGTTACATTTTAGGGCAAATTCCAGCCAAACGTTTGTTTCTGAATTTTCAGCATCGCAATCTGTTAGCTTACTAATAAAATGGTTAACATATCTTCTTTTTCTGTAAGCCTCAGCAAAGTTAGCACATACACTTCGTGAAGAACGTCTTATCTGGTCAGTAAGAGAGTATTTTTCTTCAGTAGGGAACGATTTAGAAAGATGAAATACTTCCATCGATATTTCAAACGCTTTTTTATACCCTGTTAACTGCCTAAAATCCATATATAGTTAATTAAACTGATAACTGTGTGCCTCCTGCTACTGCCAACTGTGACTGCCAACTGCAACTGTGAACTGTGACTTCACCATAACTTTTACACCGGCAAATTTACCACATTTATTTCCTCTCCAATGTATACTAACACTTTTTTAGCTACTTGTAAACCCATTTCGGTTAATGCCAGTTGATAATTTTGTAATTGGTTTTCATATTTCTTTAGGTGCACTCCGGTTTTATAGTCCAGCAGGTAGGCTTTAGTACCTTTTACCACTACCCTGTCGGGTTTAATGGTTTGCATACCGGGTGCAATTATACTTTGCTCATTAAATATAGTTGTGGCTTCGACGAAAAATACTGCCAGTTCGGGGTGGGTTACCACTTTAAACAACATGGCACTCACTTCCTCTTTCTGGCTTTGGGTTATTAACCCTGATTCTATAGCCTTTATTACTGCCAACGGAATATCATCAGTTGTTTTTACAAACGATAGTATTTCGTGAATAATGTTACCAAACTCGATGGCTTCCAGTTGGGTACTGCCCCACATTAAGGCTTCGCGCTGTGCAATTTTTACCGCTCGCGGGTTAAACCGTTCCTGTACTACTTGTATGGTGGGTTGTTGTGCACTGCCCTCATCAGGTTCTGAAAGGCGTTGTGCCTCGCCAAACTCATATACATTTTTACCTTCATCATAAAGGCCTTTAAACTCTAAATACCGTATAAAGAAAGACGACATATTATTAGTTAACGCTCCGCGTGAAGTTACGTTCCTGCCCGTAATAATATACAGTTGTTCTTCGGCACGGGTAAGGGCTACATATAGTATATTAATGTTGTCCAGCAGTTCTTCCTGTTCTTTTATACCGTACAGTTCCGCGCCGCGTTCGCCGTATTCGGCTACACCTTTATTACTATCTATTAAGGCTTTTTGCACTTCAATGGTTTCATCTTCCAGTTCCAGCCACATTTTACTTTGTGGTGAACGGGAGTAATCTTCCTCGGCAAATGGGAAAATTACCACAGGGAATTCCAACCCTTTAGATTTATGTATGGTAAGAATACGCACGGCATCGTTCCCTTCGGGTGAGGGTATGCTGAATTTAGAACCGTTGTTGTCCCAATACTCCAAAAAATCAGATATACCTGATTGTAACCTGATATCGCGTTCCAGTACCAAATCTAAAAAGTACTGCACATAACTCTGGTTACTTTTATCTTTTATAAAAGCATCTATTATACTTTCAACCGCTTCATAAAGCGATTTCTTTCTGCAATCTTTAAACGATATGTGTATGCCATAGCCCGAAAGCCATTTTTCAAGTTCCTGCTCGTTGGGTTGTTCCATACCTTCGGCAATAAAAGCATGTTTGCCTGTACCCATTTGTTGGGTGTCGGCTACAAAGTACAGGAACTGCGCTTTTGCTTCTTTGTTCTCGTTACTTTTTAAATAGCGCAGCAGGTTGATTATCAGCTTTACCTCAGCAGCATTTTCTATCAATAAGGTTTCTGATGATAGTATTGGCACCCCCTTTTCGGTAAGGTAGTTTGCCAGCAGTACTCCCGGTCGGCGTTTACGGGTAAGCAAGGCTATATCCCTGTACTGAAAGCCTTTTGCTTTTAACGCCTGTATGGTTTGCAGCGTAGCCTCCAAATACAGTTCGTCTTTCTCGCTAATATCACCCGATTTTACTTCTTTACCTTCCAATTCAGGGATAAAAGAGATGTTTACATAACCGCCTTCTTTATTTACATAGCCCTGTTCGCTGTTTCGGTACAGGCTTTCGTAATCTTCATTATCAAACTCGGTAGAAAGGAAACTAAACAGCTCATTATTAAACTGAATTACATTGTTGTAACTCCTGTAGTTCATGCCGAGATTAATAACTTCTTTATCAGGGTTAGAAAAGGGGTTGAAAGCCTCCTTACTTAAATCGATAAACTGCTCGGCTTTACCCCCACGCCAACGGTAAATGGATTGTTTAGGGTCGCCCACTAACATAAGTGAGCCTTTTACACCCTCTAAATCCTGTCCTGCCAAGGCGTTATCTATAAGCGGAATAAGGTTTTGCCATTGCATTTGGCTGGTATCCTGAAACTCATCTATAAAAAAGTGTTTGTACCGCTCGCCCAGTCTTTCGTATATAAAAGGGGCGGGCTGGTTTTGAATTTCTTTATGGATGATGGCATTAAACTCGGATATGGATAGTACGTTTTGCTCCTCCTGTATGCGGTTTAATTCCTGACTTATAGAGTTAAGCAATGATAGCGGTGTAATATTTTTAAGGAAGGCTTCGTAAAAATTCTTTTTCTCGTAGTTTTTATACACCTTTTGCAAGGTTGCCAGTAATTGTGGCGTAAGGCTTTCTATAGCGGCAGTATCTTTCGCGCCTTTTTTTATTTTTATATCGTCGGGTTCGTAGTACTTTTTATGGGTAGGTTTTAGCTCGCCTGCTATAATGTAACCTATATGCTTTGGGAAATCCTGACGGGAGAACGATGCAGGGTCTATACCCTCCTGCTCCAGCATAGTAGTAAGCTGATGCCCCAGTGTTTTACTTTCCTCTTCCAGTTTATTTACCGCTTGGTTGAGCTTATCTTTTATAATTAAAAATTCGCCTATGGTTTTTTCATGAAACTGTTCCAGTTCGCTACGGTTATTTTCGTTTACCAGTAGTTTACCTGTCTCAAAAAGCTCATAGGTTACATCCCAACTTTTATCATTATCCGTTTTATCTAACGAAAATTCAACCAGCAGGTTGGTTAACTCTTCATTATCGCCTGCTTTGGCTATAATAGCATCTACCGCTTCTTTTAAAAGATTCTCGGTTTCCAGCGAAACATCAAAGGAAACGGACAGGTTTAAATCGTGCGCAAAGGCACGTATTACCTTATGGGTAAAACGGTCTATTGTAGAAATATCAAACGAGGCATAATTATGAATAATATGCTTTATTATGGCTTTTGATTTTTCCTGAATGGTTGCCAGTGATAAACCTGTTTCACGCGAAATGGCTTTCATCAAGCCTTCATTCCGCTCGGCAGGGTTCTCTTTTGCAAAATCGGACAGGTTTGCTATAATACGCCCTTTCATTTCCTCTACGGCTTTGTTGGTAAAGGTTATAGCCAGTATCTTCCTGTAGGTGTCATTTGCCGGGCTTTGCAGTAGTATTTTTAAATACTCTTTTACCAGCATAAAGGTCTTACCGGAACCTGCTGAGGCATTATAAACGGAAAATGCAGACTTACTCAAATTGAAGGTTTATTTTTAATATTAGTAAGAGAAATTATAACAAAATCTTATCCTTTTTTACAAGTTAAATCTCTAAATTTGGATTAAAATTAATATTAATCTTTTAAAAACACCTAATATTATGGCTTTTGAATTACCAAAACTTCCTTACGCCTATGATGCCCTTGAGCCTCATATAGATGCACGTACTATGGAAATACACCATACTAAACACCACAACGGATATACTACTAAACTTAATGATGCTGTTGAAGGTACTGATCTTGAAGGAAAGACTATTGAAAACATACTTATAAACCTTGACCCTTCTAACAGTGCTGTTAGAAATAACGGTGGTGGTTTTTACAATCATAACTTATTTTGGCAGGTAATGTCGCCAAACGGCGGCGGTAAACCAACAGGTGACCTTGAAGCTGCTATTGATAAAGCTTTCGGTTCTTTTGAAGAATTTAAAGCTACGTTTGCTAAAGCTGCCGCTACACAATTCGGCTCGGGCTGGGCGTGGCTTTGTGTACACAAAGGTGGTGAACTTGAAGTATGCTCTACTCCTAACCAGGATAACCCCTTAATGCCGGAAATTGGTTGCGGTGGTACACCAATACTTGGTCTTGATGTATGGGAACATGCTTACTACTTAAACTACCAAAACAAAAGACCTGATTACATTGAAGCATTTTTTAATGTAATTAACTGGGAAGAAGTAGCAAGAAGATATGCTAACGAGAAGTAATAAACCTTATACTTATAAATAAAAAGGGAGCCTTATAAGGCTCCCTTTTTTATGCAGATATATAAACATTTATTTTTTAAATAAAAGCGGAAACAAATGTCTCCGCTTTCTCCCCCAATAAAATACCGTAAAAAATAAATTTTACCAATACTATTACTTGCAAAAGTAGATTAAAAGTATTTAACTTACAAATATTTATTTATTTTAGTAATGAATTTTCTGTCAGAAAATAGACCAATAAAAAAGCGAAACTCATATTAAATGGTTTCGCTTTTTTATTATCCCCCTTATAAATACCGTAAAAATTAATTTACTAGTGCTATTTATTCAGGACAAATATAGATGCTGATAATACTGTACACAACTCTTTTAGATGAACTACACAAATACACGTTAAAGCACGTAAAAAGTACAGTTAAACAGGCGTTTACTATAGAGAAGTTGTACTTTTGAATTGGTAAACTCTTTTGAAGAAATATAAAACAGTAAACAACAAAAAAGCGGAGCTCATTTTACATGGCTCCGCTTTTTTATTATCCCCCTTATAAATACCGTAAAAATTAATTTACTAGTGCTATTTATTCAAGACAAATATAGATGCTGATAATGCTGTACACAATTTTTTTAGACTAACAGCTTGTAAAAATCGTTAAAGTACACAAATCCTATAGACTATTAACCATAATAAAGGGATGACTGGTATTTACCGTCCGTTTAGTAGTTATATAATCAGGCTAACAATAAAAAAGCGGAACGCATTTAGCATGGTTCCGCTTTTTATTATCCCCCTTATAAATACCGTAAAAATTAATTTACTAGTGCTATTTATTCAGGACAAATATAGATGCTGATAATACTGCACACAATTCTTTTAGATGAACTACACAAATACACGTTAAAGTACTTGCCAAGTATAGACGAATGACGGTTAACTGTCGATAAGATGTGTTTTACTGTAGACGAACGGTTATAAAAACTTATAATTTACTGTAAAATATAATAACAATAAAAAAGGACAAAATTTGTTTCACCAAATTATGCCCTTTTTATTTTCAAAAATAATGTAAAAATTTAACTCACTACTTATTATTATAGCTTGCCTCTATACTTAAACCAATTTAAAAATATAACTCTGATTAAGGCGCTACAATTATTTTAGATAAGTTGTTTATAAAAAACGATAAAACGTGAATTTACTATAAAGATAAGTATTGAAGACGCCTTAAATAAAAAAAAGCGGAAACTCTGTTCCCGCTTTTATTATCCCTAAAATATCGTAAAAAATTAATTTTACTTGCTATTCACAGTAAATATAATTATGCATTATTTATATGTAATATTTAATCGATAAATAAACTGATAAAACCGTTAAAATGCGCAGAAATCGGAAGTTTTAATATATAAAGGATATAACGGAACAGAACCGCCTAAAAATGAAGAAAGCGAAAACCGGATAGTTTTCGCTTTCTTGCCCCCAAAAAATACCGTAAAATTACTTTTACTAATGCTATTTGAAGCAAATGTATAGCAACATATATTACTCTACAAACGCTATAGACAAAAAGCACAAAATAATCGGTGAAATACACAAATTAGTATGCTCTTGCATCATTACCCTCGTAAAAGTTTATAAATGAACGATTTACAACCCTATTACCGCCCGGTGTGGGGTAATTACCGGTAAAGTACCAGTCACCAAGGTTTTTAGGGCACGCTTTATGTAAATTACTAACACTCTGGAATATAACTTTAACCTCAGCATTAATCTCTTCCGTTTTTAATAATTGCGATATTTTATCCGAAATCTCCTCATCGGTAAACGGCGCATATATTTCTTTTACATAGTTAACCACATCATTATCCGCAAGGTTCTCCTGCGCTTTAGACTTTTGATAAACCTCTTCAATAACATTTTCCATTCCGCGCTCTTTAAGTAACGCTAAAGCTGCTTGGAATGCCACTAAACCTTCCAGCTTAGCCATATCTATACCGTAACAGTCAGGGTAACGTATTTGTGGTGCCGATGACACTACTACTATACGTTTTGGTCCTAACCTGTCCATCATTTTAATAATACTCTTTTTAAGCGTTGTTCCGCGCACGATACTGTCGTCTATAATAACAAGGTTGTCCTCCGTCTTAATAACGCCATAGGTAACGTCATACACGTGTGCAACAAGGTCGTCACGGCTACTGTCCTCCGTAATAAACGTACGCAGCTTTGCATCTTTAATAGCAATTTTATCCGTACGTATTTTAACCGAAAGTAACTCTTTTAAAGATTCTTCAGTTAATGTATGCCTGTTTTCCAGTATGGCATTGTTCTTCCTTTCATTAAGGAAATCCTGTGCTGCCTCTACCATTCCGTAAAACGATGTTTCAGCAGTATTCGGTATATAGGAGAATACACTGTTATCGGTATCCTTATCAATAGCATCAAGCACCTGCGGCCATACCAGTTTACCTAAGTTTTTACGCTCCTGGTATATTTCGGCATCACTACCGCGAGAAAAGTAAATACGCTCAAAAGAACATGCTTTTTTACCTGTAGACGGGATAATTTCGTTAACTGAAACATCTCCGCTGCGTTTTACAATAATAGCATTACCCGGTTCAAGCTCTTTTACTTCTTCAAAAGGTACATTAAATGCTGTTTGTATTACAGGGCGCTCTGAAGCTACTACTACAATTTCATCATCTTTATAATAGTATGCAGGGCGTATTCCCGCAGGATCTCTAAACACAAAGCTGTCACCATGACCAAAAAGTCCTGCCATAGCATAACCGCCATCCCAGTTTTTAGACGCTCGTTTTAATATACGGGCTACATTAAGCCTGTCCGATATAATTCTTGAAGCCTCTTGCTTGGTATAGCCTTCGTTTTTACTGTCCTTATACAGTTCAGCCACCTCATCATCTAAAAAGTGACCTATTTTCTCCATTACCGTTACCGTATCGGCAAGTTCTTTAGGGTGCTGCCCTAACTCTACCAAACTGTCAAAAAGCTCCTTAACATTCGTCATGTTAAAGTTACCCGCCACAATAAGGTTACGGTGCATCCAGTTATTTTGTCTTAAAAAAGGGTGAACGCTCTCTATACTGTTTTTACCAAATGTACCATAACGTACATGACCCAAATATACCTCACCTACATAAGGCACCTGGCTTTTCATCAGGTTCATATCATCATTATACTCAGGGTGTGCCTTAATCTCCTCGCTTATCCTGCCGTTTATTTGGGTAAAAATATCCTGAATGGGCTGCTGCTGATTAGAGCGTATACGGCTTATGTAGCGTTGCCCGGGCTCAACATCCATTTTAATGCTGGCAAAACCGGCACCATCCTGCCCACGGTTGTGTTGCTTTTCCATAAGCAGGTACATTTTTTGTATACCGTAAAAAGCTGAACCGTATTTTTCTTGATAATACTCTAATGGCTTTAAAAGCCTAAGCATTGCGATACCGCATTCGTGTTTAATAGCGTCGCTCATAAAAATTCCTCCTGTATTCGTTTGTTGTGTTGTTGTTTATGTATTAAAAAAAGCCCCACAATGAGGCCTTAATTTTTATTCTTCGTCATCCAATGATATATCGAACTGTGTGAGCGCTTTAAATTGTTGCAGGCGTTCCAGCACTTCTTCTTTTGTTAGTTGCAACATTCGCTCTGTACCAAATTTCTCTACACAGAATGATGCCATGTTTGAACCATATATAATGGCGTTTTTCATATTCTCGAAAGAGATGTTTTCGCTTTGGGTAATGTATCCTGCAAAACCTCCTGCAAAAGTATCACCTGCCCCTGTTGGGTCAAATACCTCTTCCAGCGGAAGTGCAGGCGCAAAGAATACCTGCCTGTCGTGGAAAAGTAAAGCACCGTGCTCCCCTTTTTTAATCACTACATACTCAGGACCCATTTCGCGTATTTTAGCTGCTGCTTTTACCAATGAATATTCTCCTGATAGCTGGCGTGCTTCTTCATCGTTTATTGTAATAACGTCTACACGTTTTATAACCTCTTTAAGTTCCGGTAAAGCGCAATCCATCCAAAAGTTCATAGTATCAAGTACTACCAGTTTTGGTTTTTCTTCCATTTGGTCTAACACGCTTATTTGTACCATTGGGTGTAGGTTACCTAAAAGTACTACATCAGCATTTTTATAATCCTGTGGTACTACGGGTTTAAAATCAGCCAGTACATTAAGTTGTGTATCAAGTGTATCGCGAGAGTTTAGGTCGTTATGGTAACGTCCGCTCCAAAAGAAAGTTTTACCGCCTTCTACCACCTCAAGACCGTCTATGTTAATACCTCTGTCGGTTAACAAGTCTATATATTCCTGAGGGAAGTCTTCGCCCACAACCGAAACGATTGCCTGATTAAGTTTAAAGAATGATGCCGAAAGCCCTATATAGGTTCCTGCACCGCCCAGTATTTTATCTGTTTTTCCAAAAGGAGTTTCTATTGCATCAAAAGCTACCGTGCCTACAATCAGTAATTTATTCATAATGTGGGTTAAAAATTAAACGGCAAAGATAACGCTTAAAATGGAGCGATGCAATATGTTTAGAATAAGTGAATAAACACAAAAAAAACCTACCCAACAGAATTAGATAAAATTTCATAAATTCATAAACTCACTTAAAAACAAACAAGAAAAGCCTGTATTGATAAGGGTTTATATTGTTTATGAAAAATTTATAAACTTCTTTTTGTTTATGAATGATTTATAAATTGTTTTGCTTATTATTGTTTTTGTTATTACTTTTGTATCTATATTAAAATAAAAAACCGCCTGCTACTAACAGACGGTTAAATGAATTACAAATATCGGCTACTATACTTTACCGATATTTAACTCACTAATCTACTTTTCGTAGAATTAAATAGATTAGTAAGAGGGATAATACAATACTATCCATTTTATAATTAAAATGTAAGAAAAGCCAGAGCTGCAACTCATGGCTTTTTTATTTTATACAAATATACGACAATTTTAAATGCACTCTTTTTTTGAGTTATTAACACTTTCAAGATTGAGACTTGACCCATCATTAGGGAAATCTCTATATAAATAGTGTGTTTTAAGACTGTTGAAAACTTTCTATATAAAAAAGCAGCCACTAAATAGTGACTGCTTTTTTTAAGAATATTTTTATCTAACCGTTACAAGAAAAACTCGTTACCATATTCCTCCATTAAATCCAAATAAAGCTGTTGACAATCTTGCTTGGGGCAGGTTTTATTTAATTCTTTCAAGTACTTATGTAATTCAGCACTTTCTTTCTCAAATAATTCTCGAGCTTCCGTTTTCTTTTGCCAAATATTTTTTGCTTCTTCAAAGTTTTGAAAGGCTGTCTGCTCAATGCTATTCTCAATCCAATTCAGTGTTCTTTCAATACAAGTTGCACCTTCGGCATTATTTAAATCTGTTCCTTTGTATAGCTTAGAGTAAAAATCATTTTTAATTTTTCGATAAGCAACCGAAGATTCTGATTTAAATACTTCAGCATACATTTCTTTTGCTTTTTTTATTTTGGCTGCACAGTCTGCATTCTCTATAGAATCATTTTCATCTAAAACAATTGTCTGCGCTTCAGAAATTTGAAAAACAAATACCGTGAATAAAAGTACTAATAGTCTGTTTTTAACAGCCATAATAATTTTAAAGTTTGGATTATGGTAAATATAACTAATTATCTCAACAAAAAAAGCAGCCACTAAATAGTGGCTGCTTTTTACACTTGTATAATAAATTAAAAACTATTCTATTTCGCTAATTCTAAGCGTGTTTACCATACCTTTTTCAAATACCGGCATTGCTACAAGGTTAACAAGCATATCACCTTTGGCAACATATTTATGGTTTTTTGCCATTGCGTTTACATCATCTACTGTTTCATCAGTACTTAGCATTTTATCATAGTAAAAAGCATTTACACCCCAAAGCAGGCTAAGTTGTGTTAGTACTGTTTTGTTTGATGTATATACTAATATATGTGCTTTTGGTCGCCATGCTGATATTTGGAAAGCTGTATAACCACTGTTGGTTAATGTACTAATTGCTTTTGCCTTAATATCGTTTGCCATTTGTGCCGCGTGGAAACATACTGATTTTGTTATGTAACGTTTAGTACGTATTTGCGGTACATCTTGCGGTACTTGTATCAGTGGAGAATCTTCCACCGCTTCAATAATACTGGTCATTTTCTCGATAACCTGTACAGGGTAGTTACCTACTGATGTTTCTCCTGAAAGCATTACGGCATCAGCTCCATCCATAACCGAGTTGGCTACGTCGTTAACCTCTGCTCTTGTAGGCGTAAGGCTTGTAATCATTGTCTCCATCATTTGGGTAGCAATAATTACAGGTATACGTGCTGCTTTGGCAGTGTGTACAAGCTTCTTTTGTATTAGTGGTACTTCCTGTGCAGGAACTTCTACCCCAAGGTCGCCACGCGCTACCATAAGCCCGTCACAATACGCAACTATCTTGTCGATGTTTTCTACTGCTTCCGGCTTTTCTATTTTGGCAATAATTGGAATTTTATGGTCTGTATGTTCTTTTAATAAGTCTTGTAGTTCTTGTAAGTCTTTTGGTGTTCTTACAAACGAAAGTGCTATCCAGTCTACTTTTTCCTGAGCGGCAAAAATAGCGTCTTTAACATCTTTCTCGGTAAGTGCAGGTAACGATACGTTGGTATTTGGCAGGTTTACTCCTTTTTTAGATTTTAAAGGACCTCCTTGTATTACTACTGCTTTAACCTCTGTTTCTTTATTGGTTTCCTTAACTTCAAATATTAGTTTACCATCATCAAGAAGTACTCTTTCTCCCGGGTTTACATCTCTCGGGAATTCTTTGTAGTTCATGTAAACCTTATCTGCAGTACCCGGTACATCTTCAGCTGTTTGGAAAGTAACAATATCTCCGGGAGCTACTACTACATCCTCCTTCATTACCCCAACACGTAGTTTAGGTCCTTGTAAATCGGCTAGTATAGATGTGTTATAACCAAACTCGTCATTTAGCGACCTTATTATTGATATGCGCTCTTTTACGTCAGTATATTCAGCATGCGAAAAGTTAATCCTGAATACATTAACACCGGCATCTATCATATTTTTGATAACCTCCCTGCTGCTACAGGCCGGACCTAGTGTTGCTACAATTTTGGTTTTTTTTCTTGTCGGCATTCTATTAAAAAATTAAGTTGTTTTTAGACTTTAGTTTATTATGGTTAATTGTGTAGGCTGTTGTTATGTGGCTTACTTTCAGTAAATTTTCAACAACTTCTTTAGTATTAAAAAAAGATGATGTGTTTTCTACTTTAAGTATATAATCTACCTTTTTAAATTCAGGCAGCAGGTACACTCCTGTTGCTACATCTATACCTGTTTCGCCAAATAAGGAAGATTCGTTTTGCTGTGTGGTTACCACAACGCTTTTATTGTGCATTAAATTCCACACAATCTCGTTTTCAGGGTCTTCATAAATAAACCTTGAAAAACTTCCTTCCGCTCCACGCTGTGTTACCTCAATATCATTAGGACATTTTTCTAAAAGCAGGCGTAAATTTTTATTTAAAAAATAGGCCAGCCTGTAATCTTCCAGAGAAGAATGTATGGCAATTAATTCATAATCAATTGTAACAAAATCATCAATTTGAAGTTTGTGAACTGCCATACCCATCTGTAAATATGAGCCGTAAATATAGCATTTATAACGCACAAAATACAGCCGTAAAAGTAAGTTTACAATAAATTAATCACGAAAACGTTTGAGAAAACTGTATTATTGATTTATTTTCTGTTAATTTTTTCCTGAAATGCAAAATATGCTCTTTGGGAGGCTTTTTCTTCTGCCTTTTTTTTAGATGTTGCACGGGCTTTTGCCACTACTTTATCACCTATTTGAAGTTTAACTGCAAAATATTTTTGCCCTTCTGCACCGTTGTCTTCATAAACCTCATAAAAAAAGCGCTTCTTTTCTTTTTGGCACCATTCTATAAGCAGGCTTTTATAGCTTATTACTTTGCCTTCCAGTTTTTGAATATCAACATAGGGTATTATTACTTTTTTATAGATAAATTTTTCGCAGTAATTAAATCCTCTGTCTAAGTAAATAGCGCCTATAAAGGCTTCAAAAAGGTTACCGTGTATGTTTTCACCAAAATGCTGTTCGGAAACTTTACTTTCTACCCACTGTATTAAGCTAAGGTCGCGCCCCAACTCATTAAGGTGCTCACGACTCACTATTTTAGAGCGCATTTTAGTAAGGTACCCTTCGTTACCGGTAGGTGCTTCGGTAAAAAGGTGTGCTGCTATAACAGCTCCCAGCATAGCATCGCCAAGAAACTCCAATCTTTCGTAGTTTATAGGGTTTCCGTTTGCGTCTGTTTTATTGGAAGAGCGGTGGGTAAATGCTCTCCGGTAGTGACTTAGGTTTACGGGCTTAAAACCTAAGAGTTTTTTCATTTCATCAAAAAAAATCCCGTCTTCTTCAGTGTGACGGGATTTTTTAAATATTTTTTTGACTATGCCCATAGCATCCCTATTACATTTCCAGTTTTTTAACCAGCACACAAGCATTATGTCCGCCAAAACCGAATGTATTGCTCATAACCACCTTCATGTCTCTTTTTTGAGCTTTGTTAAATGTGAAATTGATCTTAGAATCAATATTTTCATCATCCGTAAAGTGGTTAATTGTAGGTGGTACTATACCATGCTTTATAGAGAGTATAGAGGCTATAGCTTCTATGGCTCCCGCAGCTCCCAGTAAGTGCCCCGTCATACTCTTAGTTGAGTTTACATTTAAATTATAAGCATGCTCACCAAACACTTCAAGTATTGCTTTAGATTCTGCAATATCGCCAAGCGGTGTAGATGTTCCGTGCATATTAACACCATCTACATCCTGTGGTGTAAGCCCCGCATCGCGAAGGCAATTTAGCATTACATTTTTCGCGCCAAGCCCTTCCGGGTGTGGTGCTGTTATATGGTGCGCATCTGCACTCATACCGCCACCGCCTATTTCGCAATATATTTTTGCACCTCTGGCTACAGCGTGTTCATATTCTTCCAGTACTAATGCTCCTGCACCTTCACCAAGTACAAAGCCATCACGGTCTTTATCCATTGGTCGGGATGCCGTTGTAGGATCATCATTACGGGTAGATAGTGCGTGCATAGCATTAAAGCCACCCATACCAGCAATGGTTACCGCAGCTTCACTACCACCTGTTACCATAGCATCGGCATGCCCAAGGCGTATATAGTTAAAAGCGTCTATTAACGAGTTGGTAGATGATGCACAGGCAGATACTGTAGTAAAGTTTGGTCCTCTGAAGTTGTATCGCATAGAGATAAGTCCTCCGGCAATATCAGCAATCATTTTAGGTATAAAGAAAGGGTTAAACTTTGGTGTACCGTTACCGGCAGCAAAATTCATTACTTCTTCCTGGAAAGTTTCAAGCCCTCCAATACCGGACCCCCATATAACACCTACACGGTCATGGTCTATTTTTTCAAGATCTAATCCTGCATCCTTAACGGCTTCATCGCTGGCTACTACGGCATACTGCGCGTAGCGATCCATTTTTCTTGCCTCTTTTCTGTCTATAAAATCCTGAACGTTGAAACCTTTTACTTCGCAGGCAAACTTAGTTTTGAAGTTAGTGGTATCAAAATAAGTAATAGGAGCTGCACCGCTCTTACCGTTTATAAGACCATTCCAATACTCTTCAACGGTATTACCTATAGGGGTAAGGGCTCCAAGGCCTGTAACTACTACTCTTCTCAATTTCATAAAGTCAATTTTATAGTTTCAGTTTATAGAAAAATACCCATGCATTTCTTTATATATGTTAAGAAACATGGGCATTAATATTATTATTAAGACTGTACTTATGTGTAAAAGCCGTTTACCTTTAAGCAACATGGCTTAAAAGTTTCAATAAAAACGTAACATCCATGTAACTATTATACATGGATGTTATACGTTTATTACTTTTTTGCTTCTTCTATATAAGAAATAGCCTGACCAACAGTAGAGATGTTCTCAGCCTGATCGTCCGGAATCTGGATATCAAATTCTTTCTCAAATTCCATAATAAGCTCAACAGTGTCTAGTGAATCTGCCCCTAAATCATTAGTGAAGCTAGCTTCAGCCACAACTTCGTTTTCGTCAACGCCTAATTTGTCTACGATAATCGCTTTTACTCTTGATGCAATGTCTGACATAATCTTTAATTTTAGAATTTAAATTGAATGGCAAAAATAAAAAACTTATTTATAAAACCGCGTCTTCTAAAAAATTTTGACCACTAAAATATAAAATAAATTTTAGAAATATTGAAATAAGCCCTGTTTTTGAGGATTATTATTCTTTTTTTTGCAGTATAAAATACCTGTTTTAATGAAAAAGATAATACTTTTTGCTTCGGGGGGCGGCTCTAACGCCGAGCAGATAATTAAATATGCTGAATTGAGCGGAAACTATACGGTTGCGGGGGTTTTTACTAACAAACCGCAAGCCGGAGTTTTGCAAAAAGCAGCCCAATATAATGTTCCTGCAGTTGTTTTTACCCGAGAGGAAATGGAAGACGGCGCGTTATTAAAAAGGGTAAATGAAATAAAACCTGATTTAATTGTTTTAGCAGGCTTTTTATGGAAGTTTCCTGCCGATATTATTACGAATTATCCTAACAAAGTGGTTAATATACACCCTGCACTACTGCCAAACTATGGCGGAAAAGGCATGTATGGCATGAATGTGCACCGTGCTGTGCACACCAATAAGGAAAAAGAAAGCGGTATTACCATACACTATGTAAACAATAATTACGATGAGGGGAATATTATATTTCAGCAGGTAGTGAATGTAGAAAACTGCCAGTCGCCCGAAGAAGTAGCACAAAAAGTACTAGCTTTAGAGCATGAGCACTTCCCGAAAGTGATTACACAGTTACTTAACAAATAAGCTGCATTATTATGAAAAATCATATTTTATTATTTTTAGTATCCTGCGTAGTAGTATTTATAAGTTGTAAAGGCAACAGCCAAAAAGAACAGGAAGAGCTTTTTTGTAACCCTGAGTTTGATGTGTTCTTTGAAAAGTTTGCTAACGACAGCCTGTATCAAAAAAATCATGTGACATTCCCGCTAAAACTCTATTACATAGAAAACGAAATGAATGGCACAACCAGTGAGGTTATGGAATATGTTAGTGAGAGGAACTTCCGCCACTTTCTAAATATGAAAAGGGATGAGCAGAAAAAAGTTGAAAAAGAGGGGGTTAAATACTACTCTAATGAGATTACAAAAACCATTGAAAGAGTTGAAGATACTATGAACTGTATTTATAACTCCGGCATACGTAACATAAACTACAGGTTTATGTATAAAGACAACTGTTGGCATTTATTTGCAATAGTTGATGACCATACCTATGCGCCAAACCCTTTTAACCAGTCGAAGATAAGTAACTATTAAAGCGTTTATGAAAAAGTATTTTATACTAATAATAACATTAACAACGCTTATTGCTTGCAAGAAAAAAGTTGAAAAAACCTCAACAATTAAAAGTGATAATGTTACTAAAGTCGCCCCTAGCGAAGAAATACATTTAAACATTATAAGTAATTTTTTTAACGATAAGGAGTTTGAAGCATTTTTTATAAAGTTCGCTTCCGACAGTACTTTTCAAAAATCGAGATTTAAATTCCCTGTTAAAAGAACGCAGATAGACAATAACCTAAATCACATAATACGAAAAGACCTAACTATAGAAAATTATATGTTTTTCAATTTTAAGGAAAATATTAATAAGGCTAATAGACTTTTCAATGATATTGAAATAGAAGTAAGAAAAAACAACGACTCTGTTCACTATAACATTACAGGTATGGAAAGTGGAATAAATACTGATTTTATTTTCCATCAGGAAGAAGGCAAATGGCTACTTGTTGAAATTAACGATAAATCGACCTAACAAATCAAAAAATTGCAACACACAGTACAAATATATACAGATGGCGCAGCCAAAGGTAACCCCGGTCCCGGTGGGTATGGCGTAGTTATGGAACTTACAGGCTCTAACTACCGCAAAGAGTTTTACGAAGGCTTCCGCAGAACCACCAATAACCGTATGGAGCTACTGGCAGTAATAGTAGGGCTGGAAAAACTTAAAAACCCCGGCACAACTGTTTTAGTAACATCTGATTCTAAATATGTGGTAGATGCTGTTACCAAAGGCTGGGTATTTAACTGGGAAAAGAAGGGTTTTAAAGACAAAAAAAACCCTGACTTGTGGAAACGTTTCCTTAAAATATACCGTCAGCACAAAGTAGACTTTAAATGGGTAAAAGGGCATAACAACCACCCGCAAAACGAACGTTGCGACCAGCTTGCTGTTATGGCAGCAACCCAGCCCAACCTGCACGTAGATGAGTATTACGAGCAAGAGGATAGTAAGTTGTTATAGCTATTTAAGAATAGGGTTTCGCATTGAAGTTTTTCCGTTAGATTTTTCTCCAGTTTTGTGACAAAATTTTTCAGGAAAATCAACATTTCCAAACTCATTCCAAACACGCCAAGCATCTCGACTTAAAGGCTGTTGAGGATTAAAAGGAATTTGCTGACCTGTCCTTATACAATAACCATGTTTAGATTTTTCTTCAACCCTAACCTCTTCTCTTTTTGGTCTTTCAATATCTGCATTTATATCCAACTCGTCTGGAAAATCATCAACCCGTTTCTCTACAAAATTTTTATCCTTTCTTTAATAATACTCTGTAGAGTCATGTAAAACCTTAGATGTTATATAGTTTTTAGAAGTTTTTAAAATCCCTCTTTTAACATCATAAACAGGTCTTTTAATAAAAACTACATTACTTTCTTTTGCTATATCAATACACCTGTCCCATGCAGCATCATCTGCTGTAGAGGAAGATATACTAAAAAATGATTTTTCTGAAGATGAATTATATACTCCAAACTCTATATTATTTAAAAAAGAATAGTCATATAAATTTATAGAAGTTATCATCCCACTATACTCATTACCATAATATTTAGCATGTAAATGAGGTACATGAATAATAGTAACATTTGGAAATTTTTGAAAATATTCAAAATCTTCTTTATTCATGCTTTTTCTAACCTCTGTTTCATTTTTACCAAACACTAGCATTAAGTGAATATTCGGATTATTTTCATGCTTATCGAATAATTTTTTAAAGTAGTCATCAAGCTTTATATAAGGGGAAACAATTAAAAGTTTTTGCTTAGCATCCCAAATAATGTCATAAATAGCTTCTTCCAGCTCTTTTCCTGTCAAGAACTTACTCATAAGTATATTTTTTAGTTAGAAATTTGTGGTAAATATAAAAATTTCCAAAAAACCGAACCAACAAACATCAGGCACACTTTTTGCTTACTACCTATTTGGATAATTTTATATTATATTTGACGTATTATTTATTTCTATTTAAAGAACTATGAATTTAAAATCCAACAATCCTTTTTTTAAAAGTAAATCATTTTCAAAAGCAGAAGCTACCACAGTATTTGATGCTGACGGTCGCCCTGTAGAGATAATTGATTTCAACAATACAATGACTATTAACGGGGCAATAAACAAAAGCCTTATACTTTTGTTATTGCTTGTAGGTAGTACCTTTTTTATATGGCAAATGGCGTTTAATGCCGTAGGAGAACTATCTCCGCAAATCTTTCCGTATATGATAGGTGGTGCTATTACCGGTTTTATAACAGTCCTAATAGCATCTTTTAAACCTAACTACTCCCCTTACCTTGCTCCTGCTTATGCAGTTATGGAAGGTGTATTTATAGGCGGAATATCTGCATTTATGGAAACGCGATATGAGGGTATTGTAATGCAGGCAGTTTCAGGTACTTTTGTTACGGCAGCCGTATGTTTCTTACTATATCGCTTTAAAGTAGTTAAGGTAACACAACAATTCAGGTCAGTAGTAATAGCAGCTACATTTGCTATATTTACTATTTATATGCTTTCATGGATAATGTCTTTCTTTGGTATTCAGGCATTTATTTATAATACATCATTAGTAAGTATCGGCTTTAGTATACTGGTAATAGTAATTGCAGCATTAAACCTGTTTCTTGATTTTGATTTAATGGAGCAAGGTGCAAAACAAAGGCTGCCTAAATACATGGAGTGGTTTAGCGGAATGGCGTTAATGATTACGCTTGTATGGCTGTACGTTGAGTTTTTAAGACTGCTTTCTAAACTAAGAGACTAAAACAAAAAACATATATAGTAAAAAGCTGCCTGTTTGGCAGCTTTTTTTATGCTTTAAAACTCAAACTGTAACTGCACTGCTACTGTTTTTTTATTTTTATCGTTACCTTTTTCCCGCACATCAGTATTCAGGTTAGAGAGTGATATACCCAGTAAACGCACCGACTCTTTTAGCTTTTCCTGATACAATAATTCTTTTACAGCTTCCATAATCAGGCTGCTGTCGTTAATAAAATATAACAATGTTTTGCTTCGGGTTTGCACCGTAAAATCACTGTATTTAATTTTTAGCGTAACTGTTTTCCCTGATACTTTTTTCTTCTTCAGTCGGCGTTCCAGTTCCGCAGCAATTTGCTGTAACTTTTCCTCCATAAAAACCTCTGAAACAAGGTTTTCACCATAGGTGTGTTCTGCCCCTACGCTCTTGGCAATTCTGTCAGGTTTTACAGGACTGTTATGTATACCCCGCACCACATTGTAGTAATGCGAACCCGCTTTACCAAAATGCTGCACTAAAAACTCCTCCGTTTTCGCTTTTAAATCAGCACCCGTAAAAATTGCCAGTTTATACATCTTCTCCGTAGTAACCTTTCCTACCCCATGAAATTTATTAATAGCCAATTCCTCCAAAAAAGCAGGAACCTCATCAGGCGTTACTGTTTTCTGCCCGTTAGGCTTGTTAAAATCACTCGCCACCTTAGCAATAAACTTATTAATAGAAATCCCTGCCGATGCCCTTAGCCCTGTTTCCTCAAAAATACGATTACGTATTTCCTGCGCTATCATAGTTGCGCTTGGGTTTCCCTTTTTGTTTTGGGTAACATCAAGGTACGCCTCATCCAGCGAAAGCGGTTCCACAAGGTCAGTATACTCAAAAAATATCTTACGGATGCGTTGCGAAATTTCACGGTAACGGTCAAAGCGCGGTTTTACAAAAATAAGGTGCGGACACCTCTTTTTAGCAAGGTAACCACTCATAGCACTGCGCACGCCATACTTACGGGCTTCGTAACTGGCTGCCGAGACTACCCCCCGCTTTTCACCCCCGCCCACAGCTAGGGGTTTACCCCTAAGCGACGGGTTATCCAGCTGTTCTACAGAGGCATAGAATGCATCCATATCAACATGAATTATTTTACGCTGAGGCATTTGGGTTTCCATATTACAAAAATACTGTATATTTATATATTAAATGAAATAGCGGATGGCAAAGGAAGCAATTGTGTTAGGGGGTACAGGAGCTACCGGAAGTAAACTGGTACGACTCCTTTTAAAAGACGAAAGGTACAGTAAAGTTAAATTGTTTTCCAGAAGCGGGTGTGACATACACCACAACAAAATAGAGGAGCACTTAATAGACCTTTTTGAACTGGAAAATTATGCCGATATATTTACCGGAGATGACGTTTTTTGCTGTATAGGCACTACAAAGTCAAAAACACCACAAAAGAAAAAATACAGGAAAATAGACTACGGTATACCTGTAACAGCAGCCAAACTGGCAAAAGCTAACGGTATAAACAATTTCATTGTAATTTCGGCAATGGGGGCAGATGAAAACAGCCTTATTTTTTACAACCGTATTAAAGGTGAAATGCAACATGAGGTTCTGGATGAAGGAATACATCATACTTATATACTGCAACCATCGTTAATAGTGGCGGAGCGGAAAGAAACCCGCATTATGGAAAAAATTGGTACTGCTGTTATGAAGTTTATCAACCCTTTACTTTTTGGTAGCGCTAAAAAGTATAGAAGTATTACTGATACCACTATAGCCAAAGCTATGCTATGGCTTGCCAACAACAAATACCTGGATACTATAATAACCAGTGATGTAATACAAAAGCTTGGAAAAGCGTAATAAATTTATTACAATTTTAGCGTACAAACATCTAATCAAATAAGCTAAAATCCGTAACTTGCAGTTACTTTTCTACACCCTGTTTTATGAACGAAATAGAACGCAAATTTTTAGTACTAAACGACAGCTATAAGCAAGAAGCTTTTAGTCAGAGTCGAATAAGCCAAGGGTATCTTAACTCGCACCCGGAGCGTGCTGTGCGTGTACGCATAAAAGGCTATAAAGGTTACCTTACCATAAAAGGCAAAAGCAACGAAAGCGGTACTACCCGCATGGAATGGGAAACCGAAATACCCGTAGCCGAAGCAAAACAACTCCTCACCCTGTGCGAGAAAGGTGTTATTGATAAAATTCGGTATGAGGTAAAAGAGGGTAAACACACCTTTGAAGTAGATGAGTTTTTTGGTGATAACGAAGGACTGGTTATTGCCGAAATAGAGCTGGAAACAGAAGGCGAAATGTACACAAAACCCCAATGGCTGGGTAAGGAAGTAACAGGCGATGAACGCTATTATAACGCTTCCCTTAGCCATACCCCATATTACACATGGAAAAACAAATAAATCCCACTACGATATACGATTTAATTATAATAGGCGGAGGACCTATAGGCATGGCATGTGCCATAGCAGCACAACAAAAAGGACTCAACTACCTGATACTGGAAAAAGGCGCACTGGTTAACAGCCTGTACAATTACCCATTGTACATGACATTTTTCTCCACCGCCCAAAAGCTGGAAATAGGCGATATTCCGTTTAGCTGTATTGCCCCCAAACCGGGCAGGCAGGAGGCGTTGGAGTATTACCGTAACATACAACGTCATTTTAATCTCAACATCCATTTATACGAAAGGGTAAACAGTGTTAAAAAACAGGAAAATGGTACGTTTACTATAGCATCTCAAAATCGGGACTATACCGCCAAAAATGTTGTAATTGCAACAGGTTTTTATGATATACCCATTTATATTGATGTGCCGGGTGAAGATTTACCCAAAGTAAGCCACTACTACCGCGAAGCACATGAATATGCTTTTAAAAAAGTATTGGTTATTGGTGCTAATAACTCATCAGTTGATGCTGCGCTGGAATGCTGGCAAAAAGGGGCGGATGTTACTATGGTTATCCGCAAAGGCGAGATTAACGACCGCGTAAAGTATTGGATTAAACCCGATGTTGAAAACCGTATAGCGGAAGGCAGTATTAAAGCTTATTTCTATTCGGAAGTAACAGCAATACATGAAAATTCAGTAGACATTAAAACCCCTGAAGGTGCTATTAGTGTTGTGAATGATTTTGTTCTTGCCTTAACGGGCTACCGCCCTGACCTTGACTTTTTACGACTGGCAGGTGTAAATATTTCATCGGGTATTAACTGCACGCCTGAATATAACCCCGACACTATGGAAACCAACGTAAAAGGGCTCTACCTTGCTGGTGTGGTTTGCGGCGGGCTGGAAACGCACAAATGGTTTATAGAAAACAGCCGTGTACATGCGGATATGATTGTTGAGGATATTATCTCTAAATAAACAGTTTACAGTAGCAGTCCTCAAAGATAAAAACACCGTTATAATATTACTTTTTGAATACTGTCAATAATTCGTTTATTATACATTTCACGCTTGTTATTTAAGTTAGGAATATAAGGCTTGGCTTTTTCTCCCTTTTTATAGTACTTTATTTTATAAATATAAGATGACTTTAGAGTACGTTCAGCTTTTACGGTATCATTTGAACTAATGTTACTTTGGTAGTGCTTTAAAAATGTTTTATTGCCATACTGGTCATATTCACTTTCAAACTCATCAAAGGAATGCGAATCACTGTCTTTATATTCTCTTGTAAGTATATTTCCTTTATTATCGAGGGTCACTTTTGTTTCTGATAAATAAATTCTATAAGGATAAACAAAAGGGTCAGTAATGGAAGAACCCTTCAGTCTATACAATGTTTGTTTATATTCATTGTCATTTAAATAGGTTATTTCGGTTAGGTTTCCTTCAGCAGGCCCCATATTTATATAACTCTTAAGTACATTGCCCTTACTATCATATTCATAAAGTTCATTAAGCTTTGCCCGACCTTCTCTTGCTTTTTGAATTTCTTTTTTTAAAAACTGCTTTCGATTAATTTTTTGGTATTCGTATAAGGACTCTAAGTCATTGTTATCTATTAATGAAGAGAATCGTTGGTATACAACATCTCCGTTGAAATTATATATAGCATAATCACTGTATACTTCTGCATCTTCATAAAAAAACATCTTAGTCTTTACTTCTGTCCTGTCAGTGGCATAATTATTTTCAAAAAAATGGACTTCTTCAAAATGAAGATCTTCCCAATTTTTATCATAAATAACACAATAAAGAGGCAAATGGTCTTTGTTATAATAATACCTCCTTACATCTCCATTTAAATCAGCCATTAGCATGTTATCATTAGCGTCAAAAAAATATTTATATCCATATTTTGACTCGCTCATAACCCGACCCGTATGATGAAACATAACTCTGTTTGATAAATAGAAAACATTTCCTTGTTTATCTCTTACACTATCAGCATTATCGCCCCAACTCCCCAGACTATAAATCATAAGCTCTTTTATAGGTCCTTTAACATCAAAGCCTTCCAAACTTTCACAAATGGGCAACTTAATAAATGTATTTCTTGACAAAGAGTCTGTTGGTAATTGGTCAGGAATTTGTGATAAAAGATTGTCTGAATTATAAATATCATCATTGACACTATTTTGTTGAGTAAAGTTTCTTAATCTGTGTAAGTCGTCTTCAATTGTTGTTGATTTTGAAGGAGTAGCCATTAGGATTAACCTGACAACAAAAAGAATTAATGATAAAGCAATTAAGTATAGGGCTACTTTTGATGATTTTTTCTTGTCCATAAAGATGGAATTTTTATTTCTGCTTCCAAATATACAGTTTACAGTAACTAAAACAACCTCAACTGCTCTCCTTTTGTACCGTCAAAAAGTGCTGTGGTGGTTTTTGGTAACGCCCTGTTAGCGAAATACTTTTGTCGGGCTATTTTAAACGTAGTGTGTATCATGTTGGCAATATTACCCTCTCCCCTTTGGCGTTTAATAACCTGTTTTTCGCCCAGTTTACCACCATACATCGATGCTATTTGGTTTAATACCTTACTTGCCCTGTCGGGATAATGCTCCGTTACCCAATCTTTAAAAACAGGCTCTACCGTATCGTTAAGGCGCACCAGCGTGTACCCGAAAGCCAACGCCCCCCTTTCGGCTATGGCTTTGGTAATGGGTAGTATTTCCATAGTGTTTAAACCCGGTATCATTGGGGCAACCATAATATGTACCGGTATGCCGTTTTGGGTAAGGGTTTCTATCGCTTTGAGTTTGTTATTAGCCGATGACGTTCTTGGTTCCAGCTTTCTCCTTAAATCTTCGTTTATAGTGGGTATGCTGAGTGATACGGTTACTAAGTTTTTCTCGGCTAAGGGTTTTAGAATATCAATATCCCGAATTACCAACGCATTTTTAGTAAGTATATGCACAGGATGTCTGTATTCCAAAAACACTTCGAGTAGCTTACGGGTAATTTGTAGTTTACGTTCTACAGGCTGGTAACAATCGGTATTGCCCGACAGCATAATCGGTTCAGGCACATAACCTCGTTTTTTAAAGAATTGTTCCAATAGTTCGGGAGCATTTTTCTTGGCGAGTATTACACGTTCAAACTCTACTCCTGCGCTGTACCCCCAATATTCGTGAGTGGGGCGGGCATAGCAGTAGGCACACCCATGCTCACACCCTTGGTAGGGATTCATGGAATATGCCATGGAAAGATCAGGACTTTTTACCTTGTTTACTATGCTTTTGGGGTACACTTCTATAACCTGTGTTTTGGCTATGTCTTCCTCGAAATCATCTTGGTAAATGCTTTGCTCATAGCGGTTTTTGTTAAAGTGATTGTGTACATTGTTTACTGCACCCTGCCCTTTTATAGTTTCCTTTTTCATAATCCTGCCCTCCTTGTTTACAGGTGCAAGATAATAATTTATAAGATTATTTTCTTATAATTATTTGAAAATAGTAAGCTAATTATAATTCAATATTATAATAACTGATTATATTGTTATGAAACCAAGCGCTCCTTTGCTCCCAAGACTTATCTGATTTTAACTTGGCAACAGCTATTTCCCTGTAGTGTTTATCTTTTGTTTCTAACAATAAAACTAATATTTCATTCAGGTAAAAAACCTCATCATTACTTTCAAATGTATGTTTAAGAAATTCACCATTAAAATAATCATCCATTTCACTTTTTAGCTCAGGCATATAGTAGTTGAATAAATATTTAAATGCATAACCATTATGCTTTTCAAAAGCCAGTTTCTTTATTTGGGGTAAGTGCTTTTCATTAAACTTTCTATTCTCGAAAGCCCTAATGTACAATAACCAAAACAAAGGCTTATCAGTATATAGGACTATACTGTCCAACTCCTGCATTTTTTTATCTTCTTTAAAAACTTCTGTTACTGCTGCTTTTCCTTGTTGGGAGTCATAATCAAAGGGTTCTAAAGCTTCCATCCTGATTTTACCCCAATATTTATGATACACTATTGAATAGGTTTTATCATCACTCAAAATACACCCACTAAAAGTTTCTACAAATTCATCTTTTTCTATCTCCTCCAAAAAAAATTGTGCAGAGTCTCCTTTGCCTTCATTAATCATCCATTGTTTTGCATATAGCCTTACTACTGCATTTTCATGATGGGTAAGCGCTTCCAACTCTTCATCGGTAATCATCCCTCTTAATTTTTTAAAGTTGCTGTATTGAGGGCTTATAATACCTGAAGCTCCACCTATTTGCTTATCGTGAAAGGAATTTGTTTTGGAAATTTCCTTTATTAACTCCCCCTTTGTTTGGGCAGTGCAAAACAGTGTAAAGCAAAACAGTAGCAATGTAAGCAGGTTTCTCATAAAGGTTGGTTTTATTATACAACGGGGAAAATATAATTATTATTTTTAGAGCGATTTAAACATAGTATGCTAAAACAAGAAATTACCTACCCTGCGCTTGATATTACTTTCAAAACTTGGTCTAAAAGTAACGAACCTTACATTGATGTTCCATATATAACTAAAGTAAAGTATTTTGAAGTATTTTATTTTAACCATGAATTTGTTGATAAACTGGGATATGTATTTATAGCAAAAAGCGTGAGGAAAAGAGGTTTTTGGCAACGTGTAAACCCTTTTGCTTGTAGTTATCAATTGGTTTTTGAGTATACAGGCAAAAAGCTAACTATACAGGAACTACAAGCTTTATTTATTAAACACCGAAAAAGCAATATGTTTTTATCTAAATTCGAAGACCTTATACTATCTGCTAAAACATTCAGAGATATTTTATGTTAAGATTAATTTTTAGCCTAAAATTACTAACTTTGAATAACAATTAACTGAACTATGACGGCTACTGATTTTACTATAGACCAAACCAATATTACTGTTTATAATAGTAATACAGGTAAAGAAACTATTACTGTAAACGGTAAAACAGTATCGGAAAAGTATTCATTATTCGGTACACGCCACGAGTTTAGTTTAGAAGAGGATAATTACGAAGTTTTAACCTCTTTTGTGTTCTGGAAAACCATTGGCGTAAAAATACAACTCCGTAAAAACGGACAGCTTATAGATGAGCATGTTGAGGGAGAATCAACTATCCACATGGTTGTAGGTATTTTTATAATGGTACTTATTATGCAGCTTATACTTTGGGTTTTTTAACGCTAAAGCAAAAAAACTCTGCAACAAGAGTATTGCGGAGCTTTTAATAAATAAACTATTTAAATCTCTATTTCTTTATAACTTTTATGGTTTTATGGGCTTCGCCTGATAGAGCTTTTAATAAATAAATGCCTGCACTCAAACCATCAGTATTTACTTTTGCAGTACTGCCGACAACCTGTTGCGAAAGTACTTTTTGCCCTGTAACGGTATACAATTCCAGTGTATTAATACCATCAGCGTTATTAATATATATTTCATTTTGCACCGGGTTAGGATATACCTTTAAACTTTCCGAAACATTTTGATTAGCTGATGCGGCAGGTGCTTCCTCTACTATTATATCATCCATATAAAGGTAGCCCTGGTCGCCGGCCATTTGTATTTGTAATGCAATGGTATATATTCCACTTTCATTTACTGTAAAGGGCGCTGAAGTATAGACAGAGGGGGTTAATCCCGCCTCTACATTTTCATGTGCAGGAAGGTAGAAACTTTCTTCTCCCATGCGTATCAAAACATTAATCGCCTTAATAGTACCTTCGGCAGTACTCATCGCGTATTTATACGAAATGGTATACGAGTTGGCAGAATTAAATGTTACAGGAGTAAGCCCTAAAATAACTCCGGTTTCTATATCTTCGGGCATTCCTTCAGCAATAGCGCTGCTATAAGCAAACACATTTCCATCAAATCCGTTTACCGATTGTACTGTTTCAAAATTTTCGTCAGAAGCAAAAGTACTATTAGCGCTATACATACATTCCGGAAGTTCCGGCACAGTAGCAGATTCTGCATTTTCTACATAAGGCAGCGCAGTAGGCTCACTGCATTGCGCAACTGCATTGTAATTAAACAACAAAAATAAACTGAGTATTAAAATAATTTTTTTCATAGCATGTATTTTTATAATTAGCAATAATGTAAAGATAACACCTACACATTACCAGCTATTTATGAAAAAACCTGAATTACTTATAAATTTGAAGTGTAGCGGCTTGCAAACCGGATGGCGTAAGACCGCTTTGTGTTTTTATAAAATTGCTAAAATTCGCCTGACTGTCGAAATTAAGTTCAAAAGCTATTTCTTTTAATGACAGTTTATCCAGTAGCATAAGCCTTCTTATTTCCAGCATCAACTCTTCATGTATTAACTTAAGTGGTGTTTTGCCCAAAGCTGTTTTACAGGCTTCGTTAAGTTTATCGGTACTGCAACTCATAAGGCTGCAATAATCTGATACTTTTTTAAGTGTAGTAATGTGCTGGGGCAATAGTGAAAGGAACTCGGTTGCCAGATTGGTAGTAAGCATAGTTGATTTCGCATCGTGCAGTTCCGGTAACGATATTAGTATTATTTGCAAATAACTGTACAGTTTATGATGCGCAAAAGTTGTTAGTTCCTTATTTTCCAGCAGGCGCATCATGCGTTCGGCTACTTCATACAAGTGATTAAAATTTTCATCGTCTAAGTTAAAAACCTGTTCGGGAAAATAAAGTTGATAGTGTTTTAAGGGTTGCAGGTATTTAAAAACATCTTTCCTGAATTGTATTAATAAGCCGTTTGCCGAATTGCGCTGCATAAGGTGTATTTGCCCGGGATATATGGCATATAGTTGCCCGCCTGACATCTTATATTCCTGAAAATCGATATACTGCCTGCCCTCACCATTTTTTACCAGTATTACTTCAAAATAATCGTGCCTGTGCGGTTTGTGGTAGTTATAGGGGTTAGTATAGTCTAAAGGCTCAATTAACAGAGGCTTGTTATGTTGCGGCAATTGTACAGGATTCATTCCGTTATCATTATCATTCATGTATACTGCAAATTAGGCGGTAAAAAGATACAAAATTCAGATAACTACAGCTAGAATAATACAATTACTAAAAACAGGAAGAGAAATAACAAAAAATCCCCGACACAAAATGCATCGGGGATAATTCAACTAAACTAACAATTATTAATCCTATTGGAAAAATGCTTTTATTTCCATCCGCCACCAAGCGCCTTATATAGGTTTATAATAGCTTGATATTGCAGGTATTTATTATTTACAAGTTCTAATTGGCTATTAAGCGCATTGTCTTTCGCAGTAAGCACCTCTAGGTAGTTTACCATACCATAATCCAATAACTCATCAGAATAATCGGCAGCTTTACCTAAAGCGTCTACCTGCTTTTCTCTTATATCCAGTTTACGGGTTTCGTTGTTATAATTAGCAAGTGCATCACTTACCTCGCGACTGGCTGTTATTAAAGAGCGTTCAAACTCTATATACGCCTTTTCCTGCTCAGTTTTCTGCACTTCATATTGCGTGCGTATCTGTCTTCTGTTAAATATTGGCTGTGCAAGCCCTGTAACTACATTAGCGAATAATGAGTTGGTACTAAACCAGTCTTTAAGCTCTAATGCCTGGAAACCTCCCGAAGCAGTAAGTGTAAGTGATGGGTAGAAATTGCTACGAGCTACATTAGTAAGCTCAAAAGCATTTACCAAACCATACTCGGCAGCTACAACATCAGGTCGGTTACGTAGTAACGATGCTGAATACCCCAGTTTTATTTCAGGGTTAAGCTGCTGCTCTTCCAGTGTAGTACGCTCAATTTCATGCGGCGCTTCGCCCAGTAGCAGACTCATATAGTTTTCCATTAAAACAATATTGTTTTTAAGGTCTTCTATAATAAGCTGCGTGCTGTATTTTTGTGCTTCGGTTTGTTTTACACCTACTTCATTAACACTACCGGCTTCTTTTAGTGCCAGTATTGTTTCTACGCTTTCATTTCGGTTTTCAAGTGTTTTTTCGGCTATTTCTAAACTTGCATCAAGCGAAAGCAGTTGGTAATAGGTGTCGGCAATACTGGTTATTACCTGCGTTTTAACTGCTTGATTGGCAGCAATGGTTTGCAGGTAGGTAGCATTTGCTGCACGCTTATTACTGCGTATTTTCCCCCATATATCAGCCTCCCACGAAAGTTCTCCGCTTAGCTGGTACTGGTCTAAACTACTAAAGAATGACCCGAACTGGCTGTTTTTTGAAAATTCCTGGTGCGTCCAGTTTGCATTAGCATTAAGCGCCGGAGCATAGCCCGCTTTAGCCTGCTTTAAGTAAGCATTGGCAGCAGCTATATTTTGTATAGCTGTTCGGGCATCAAAGTTATTAGCAAGCCCCTTTTCTATATGCTGTTGCAAAACAGGATCGGTAAACATATTTCTCCAGGAAATATCTGCCATAGAGGCACTGTCCTGCGCTACCACCTCTGTACGGTACAGGTCTTCTGCCTGTACGTTGGGGCGCTTGTATGTTTTTGCTGTAAAGCAAGACTGCATAAGCAGCCCGGCTATTACAACAACAGGTATTTTATATATTCCTTTTAATTTCATTTTCATACTTTTTTATGCTACAGTATTTTCAGTTTCGTCTTCCTTTGGTTTTCCTGAAATTCTTTCCTGTAACGACTGGAAGATTACAAACAGTATTGGTATTACAAATACCCCGAATACGGTACCTACAAGCATACCGCCTACGGCACCCATACCTATAGAACGGTTACCTACAGCCCCTACACCATTGGCTAATGCCAGCGGAAGCAGACCGAATATAAAGGCAAACGAGGTCATTAATATTGGTCGTAAACGGGCTCTTGCACCTTCAATAGCAGCATCTACCAAGCCCATACCGTGTCGCCTGCGCTGTAGCGCAAACTCTACAATAAGTATGGCATTCTTAGCCAAAAGACCAATAAGCATTATAAGCGCTACCTGGAAATAAATGTTATTTTCCAGCCCGGCAAGGTTTACAAAACCAATGGCGCCGGCTATACCAACAGGGAGAGAAAGCAAAATTGATAGCGGTAATATATAACTCTCGTATTGTGCACTTAACAGGAAGTAAACAAACACTAAACTTAACAGGAATACCAATATGGTTTGGTCGCCTGCTATAATTTCTTCACGTGTCATACCCGAGAATTCGTAGGTGTAGTTTCGTGGTAAATGCTGTGCAGCAACTTCCTGTATGGCTTTAATAGCATCACCCGAACTGTAACCCGGGGTTGCCTTACCGTTTACGTTAACTGCTTTTAGCATGTTAAACCTTGCTACTGCCTCAGGACCGTATATTCTCTTAAAGTCGATAAACTGGTTAATAGCAACCATTTGCCCGTCGGCATTACGAACGTAAATATCATTTATAGACTTCTGGTCAGCTCTTTCGCTTGGTTCTGCCTGAATCATTACACGGAATTGTTTACCAAAACGGTTAAAGTCTGTAGTATATAATCCACCATAATAACCCTGCATAGTGTTGAATATAGTACTTAACGACACCCCTGCATCCATAGCCCTTTCTATATTCACATCCATTTGGTACTGTGGGTAGTTAGGGTTAAAGTTGGTTATGGCATATTGTATTTCAGGTCGTTGGCTTAACGCTCCTAAAAATTCATTGGCTGTTTTACTTATCGTTGCCCAGTCATCATCGCCTGTAGATTGCAGTTTCAGTTCAAAACCATCTGCTGTACCAAAACCTTGTACACTTGGCGGGGTAAAGAATAACAGGCGGGCATCTTTAAATCCTGCTGTACGGGCAAATAATTGCCCTACAATAGCATCAACTGATTGTCCTTCGCCTTCACGCTCCGACCAGTCTTTTAGTTTAATAACGGTAAACGCATACGAACCACCGTTTACTCTGTTTAATAAACTGAAACCTACCACACTCATACGTGCATCTACTTCAGGAATACTGGTAATAATACTATCCAGTTGGTTTACTGCTTCCTGAGTTTGCTCAAGCGTTGTACCCGGAGGCATAGTAAGGTCACTCATAATAATACCTCTATCCTCATTTGGTATAAACCCTGAAGGTGTAGTGGTCATTAAATAATAAGCCCCACCTGTAAAGGCAAGTAATGCTATTACAGAAATCCATTTTTTACGTGCTAAAAAGCCTAATGAACGGGTATATTTACGGTTCATACTATCGAACCCGGCATTAAAGGCATTAAAGAAACGGTCTTTAATGTTTTTCTTTTTACCATGGTGTTCATCATCATGCGGTTTAAGTAATAAAGCACATAATGCAGGACTTAGTGTTAATGCGTTTACTGCCGATATAAGAATTGCTACCGCAAGAGTAATGGCAAACTGCTGATAGAATACTCCTGATGGTCCCTGAAGGAACGATACGGGGATAAATACGGCAGACATTACTAAGGTTATAGATACAATAGCCCCTGTAATTTCGCTCATGGCAGAAAGGGTTGCTTTCTTAGCTGATTTTTCGCCTTCGTCCAGCTTGGCGTGTACCGCCTCTACTACCACAATGGCATCATCCACCACAATACCAATGGCGAGGACTACTGCAAACAGTGTTAGCAGGTTTATAGAGAAGCCAAACAGGTTAAGGAAGAAGAATGTACCTACAATAGCTACCGGTACTGCAATAGCCGGTATTAAGGTAGAACGCAAATCCTGAAGGAAAAGGAATACTACAATAAATACCAGTATAAAGGCTTCTACAAGGGTGTGTACCACTTTATCTATAGAAGCATCAAGGAAAGCCTTAGTGTTAAACGGTATTACATAGTCTATACCTTTAGGGAAGTTTGGTTTTGCTTCATCCAGTATACTCTGTACTTCTTCAATAATATCATTTGCATTAGAGCCTGATGTTTGGAAAATACCCATTGCCACACCCGGGTTACCCATACCAAAGTTTTTAGAGGTATAGCTAAGTGCGCCAAGTTCTATTTTTGCTACATCTTTTAAGCGAAGGAAGTTACCGTCGCCCGTTGCTTTAATTACAATATTTTCATATTGTTCTGCTTCGCCAAGTCTACCTTGGTATTTAATTACATATTCATATACACCTTCGGCATTTTCACCAAATTTACCCGGTGCTGCTTCTACGTTTTGCTCACGGAGTGCTGCCTGTACATCACTCGGTACAATACCGTATGCCGCCATTTTCTCAGGGTCAATCCAAATACGCATCGAGTAGTCCATACCACCAAATACGTTTACCTGCCCTACCCCGTTTACCCTTTGTAATTTAGGTACAAGGTTTATTTTAGCATAGTTCTGTACAAACGTCCCGTCAAACTCAGGGTTATCAGAGTATAACGAAAGGAACATTAAGGCACTGTTCTGGCTTTTTACAGTAGTAACCCCTGTCTGCACTACCTCCGAAGGTAGTTTACTGTTTGCACGCGCCACACGGTTTTGTACGTTTACCGCAGCAATATCAGGGTTTACACCAAGCTCGAAGTATACGTTTATACTTGCAGAACCATCGTTTGCCGCAGTAGAGGTCATATACGTCATACCCTCTACCCCGTTTATCTCTTCTTCCAGTGGTGTTACCACACTATTCAGTACCGTTTCGGCATTGGCACCGGTATAGGTTGCCGATACCTGCACGGTAGGCGGAGCAATTTCAGGATACTGCTCCACGGGCAGGGACATTAGCCCCAAAACACCCAATATGGTTATTATTATCGAAATTACGGTAGATAGTACCGGTCTTTCTATAAATGTTTTTAGCATCTTTTCTGTTTATTATTTTTCTTGCATTATTTTTCTTGCTGTGTATTGTTTTCCGGTTGTGCTTCGCCTGTTTCAGCTCCTTTAGCTTCATCTGTTGCTTTTGGTGCTGCTTCGCCTTTTGCTTCCTGCTGGACTTGTTGTGGTGCATCATCTCCACCTTCTTGCGGTGCTATCTGCTGACCATCTTTTAGCTTGGTTGCTCCGGCTGTTACTATAACTTCACCCGGCTCTAAACCGCTTTTTACAATATATTCTTTTTGGGTATTGTTGCTGGTTTCTATTACGCGGGTAGCAACTTTGTTTTCTTTATCTACTACGTAAATAAGTTTTTTACCCTGCATATCCATAACTGCGTTTTGCGGTACCAGTATGGCTTCCTGCTTTTGTATTGGCAAGCGCACTACACCACTGCTTCCGCTTCTTAAAACACCATCAGGGTTAGGAAACTCTGCTCTAAACTCTGTAGTACCTGTTTTTGGGTCTACAAGTCCGCTTACGGCAGTTAGTTTTCCTTTTATTTCATACTCACTACCGTCAACTAAAAGCAACGTAACCTCCGGAGTGTTTTTTAGCTTTTCGTGAAGTGTTTGCCCTTCAAAGTTTCTTGTAAAATCAAGTAACTGCTTCTCGTTCATAGTAAAGTAAGCACGCATTATTTTACTGTCTGAAACCGTAGTTAACGGCTGTTGGCTTGTGGTACTTACTAAACTACCTTCGCGATATGGCAGTGAACCTACAACACCATTTACAGGCGATTTTATAGTACCATAACCTACATTTGCAGCTATACTGCTATAGCTTGCTTTTGCCTGTGCAAGTTTAGCTTTTGCTGTTTCCAGTTGTACGTTACTTATTATGTTACGTTCTACAAGGGGTTTTAGCCTGTCTACCTCAACCTGTGCGGCGTTCACTGCTGCTTTTGCAGCTGCTGCATCCTGAGAAATGGTTTGGGTTTCCAGCCTAAATAAAAGTTGCCCTTTTTTTACATTTTGCCCTTCATCTACATATATTTTTTCTATAAAACCTGTTACTTTTGGTCGTATTTCTACGTTTTGCTGACCTTCCAGGTTTGCTGTATATTCTTGGTAGATGGTGGCATCCTGCCTTTTTACAGTTTCTACAGGGAACGGCATTGGCCCTTGCGCCTGCGGAGCTTGTTGCTCTTTTTTACCACAGGCAGAAACTAATAATAAGGCGAGCATTGCGCCTAGTACGGATATCCTTTTCATTATTTAACTATTCTTAAATTTTTGTGATTTATTTATACTTGGTTATTGTTCTCTATTACTTTAAACTTTTCTATAGTACGTTTTAATAGCTCTTCTACTTCCAGCACGTGTTCTTTATAGGCTTTGGTGTTTTCTAAATTGCAAAGTTCTGCGCCACACGATGCTGTTTTTTCGCGATAGCAAAGCATTCGTTCTATAATTTCTTTTTCAAAATCTATTATTTTCAGGTAATTGGCCAGTCTTTCGCTTAGTGGTGCCGGTCTGTAATATTTTTTTCTGTCACACGGAACTGTGTAATATTTTATTTTGCCCAGTTTAAGCAAAAGGTTAAGGTTTGTAGATACCGAGCTTTTACTTGCCCCTGTACGTTCTAATAAATCCTCAAAGGTTAACCCTTGCTTACAACTGTCAATTATTAGCATTCCCAGTATCCTTGCTGCCAGTGGAGGAAGGTTGTATTGCGATTCAAAATGAACCCCAAACATTTCTATCAATTCCCCTTTTTCTTTCTGCACATCATCCATAATTCCGTAAAATTTGATGCAAAGATATATATTAGTTCGGTTAGTTCGGTAAAAACCGAACTAAAATTTATGTTAAGGTTTTGTTAATAAGAATAAAGCCGAAGTTTAGCTATAAACAGCTGAAATATATCTGTTTACTAACTAAAATGTTTTCGTGAAGTGTGTGTAAAGTAATTTATTATAGTAGTAATTATTGTGCAGACTGTTTAAAATCAGTATTATTTCATTACTTCAATTACTACATTTAGAAGTCCTTTGTTTTTGTTATCAGTAATATCCATAAAGGCTTTTTTAGAAAGGTCTATATGCCTGCCTCTTACAAATGGTCCTCTGTCATTTATAGTTACTATTACTGATTTTCCGTTAACTTTATTAGTCACTCTTACCTTTGTGCCAAAAGGAAGCTTTTTGTGCGCTGCGGTGTACTTGCGGTTACTGAACCTTTCGCCACTGGCTGTTTTCCTGCCGTTAAATTTATTGGCATAATAACTGGCTACTGCCCTTTTATTATACACTTTATAGGAACCTGATGCTTTGTTTGAAGAGGAACAAGCAACAAGTAGTAATGATGTTACTATAAACAGTAATATACGCTTATACATAGAGCGAATTTTTTATATAGCTGTTAAAATAAAAAAGCCCTTTTTGTAAGGGCTGTATAATTTTTTCTGTTAGTTTAACCACTGGTCGTATGGTATTCTTGACAGTAACAGTATTAAACCTATTAAGTATAAGAAAAATATTTTTTTAAACTTAGCTCCTGCTTCTGTTGCTTTTTTATGTTTAGACCAACCTATTGTAATTAAAATAATCGCTATTATATTGGTTAAAGGGTGCTCTACAAGCATTTGTCTCATATACGAATTCCCCATTACTTCACTCATACCTTCTTGTTTAGCTGTAGAAAGTAATGGCGATGTAAAGTATAAAATAAAACCTAATACAACCTGTGTGTGTGCAAATGCCAATGCTATTAGTGCAATTTGTCTGTCTCTTTTTATAAATGGTTTTTTACCGCTAATACCCGAAAGTGAATTAAGTATTGCTATTAGTAATATTCCCAGTGTTGCAAATGCCCAGTATGAGTGCAGGGCTAAGATAGATTCGTACATAAGTTTTCAGCTTTGTGTTTCCTACAAAAATAAACAATTTGTAATAACATAGGCTATAAACAAACTGTTATTGAATATAAAAACAAAAGCCCCGAATAAATCGGGGCTTTCAACACAAAATAAAATAAGTATGAGATGAAACCTATTATATATGTTTCAATTAATTAAAAGTTGTATCTCATGCTAAAGTTCCAAGTTCTACCGTTACCAAAGTAACCTCTGTTGCTTACGTTTACACCTTTGTAAGTAACGCTTCCTTCTTCTACAGCATCAGCAGTAGATAACTGAGAAAGGTAAACCTCATCAAACACGTTGTAAATGTTTACACGGAATGTTAATGATGATTTTACAAAATTCATTGTATACGTAACACCTGCATCAACTAAGTCGTAAGAAGGCAGCTCTACATTATCTTTAACTACAGCCGTAGAGTATAAGTTATCGTAGTTTCTCCAGTCAGCATCTATAGATAGTCCTTTGGCAACTCTGTATACAGCACCAAGACCAAAAGTAGTTTGGGCACCACCACCTACTTTACCACCGTCAACTTCTTCAACTACCTCACCTATTACGTCGTTACCGTTAAGTTGGTATTCGCCATCTGCAACAAGGTTTTGGTTTTCGTCAAATACTCTTTTGTATACGTTATCATCGTATTCCCAGTTACCTAACGAAAGGAAACCTTTTACATCAAGTACCGATAGTGGCTTAGCCATAAATTCAAGTTCTATACCTTGGTGTAACTGGCTTACCCCTGTATTGTTATAGAAAAGCTCTGTACCATCGTCAGCTACGTTAGTGTTTGTAGTGACACGGTCTTTCCAGCTTGTTCTGTATGCATTAAGGTCTGCATTAAAATATGCACTTCTAAATCTATAACCCGCCTCTAAACCTGTAATTTTTTCGTTTTCAGTAAGTGGGTTAACATCGTTACCATAGTTTAGGTAAATATTATCGTGATATGGCTGTCTTGAGTAGTACCCTGCATTTGCAAAAACAGTGTGTCCTTCTGCAATGTTATAGCTTGCACCACCTTTAATGTTAAACCCTTCGTTATTTACTGTTTCAGACTCTTCTTCTGCAGCAGTGTATTGGAAGTAATCCCAACGGATGTGTGATTGGGTAGAAACAGCTCCCTGAACGAAAACAGAGAAATCATCTGTAGCATATTCTGCCTGACCGAACACACCACCATAAGTAATTCTTTCTTCGTAATCGTAGTTTACTTTTTGGTTAGCAGCAGGATCATTAGTAAATGCGCTCCAAGGGTTTGGGCTATACGTTTCCGTTACTACGTAACCGTTAGGGTATTGTACGTTATCCGTAACTTCAAAACCACTTAAACCTAAAAGGTTAGATATCTCTCTGTAGTGCGTTCCTTTGTAGTTTCTTACATCAAGACCTACGTTATAACTAAACTCATCGTTTATTTCATGATTAAAATTAGATATAACTCCATACCATGCGTGGTTGTTTACTGAGTTACGAATAGCATAAGCTTTTTCTCCGTCATTTCTACTAACTGTACCTATTCTTCCAGGCAACATCATGTTATTATCTCTTATAGCATTAAAATCTATATGATCGTCATCTGTACGAACTCTACCATTACCCCAGTTACCTGTACCACCACCGCGACCAAATGATGCGTAAAGTACTGTAGAAAGCTCCATAGCTTCATTTATATCAAAATCCCAGTTTAAGTTAAGTACCGGCTTGTGGTAATAGTTTCTTCTTTCAGTAAGGTAATCACCATCTAAGAAACCGTAGTTGTTGTTATACTTTCTGCCATACTTTAAGTAGTCTGATATTGACTTAGTAAAGTTTTGGTCATGCCACTGTGGTGCTCCAAATAGTAAGAAGTTAAAAAGATGTTTCTCGTTTGCTTTATAACCTAGTGATATAAAGTAGTTATAACCTTCACCAAAAGTACCACGGTTGTAACCGTCACCACTCCACTTAGTAAGCATGGTACTAACACCAAAGCCGTTTTCCATTAAACCGGTGCTGTACCCTACAGTAGTTTTTTGGTAATCATCATTACCAATCATAGACTGTGCAAAACCACCTCTACGCATCTCTGTAGCTTTAGTAACAATGTTTACTGTACCACCTACTGATGATATAGCCAGTTTTGATGAACCAAGACCTCTTTGTACCTGTACAGAGTTTGCAACATCTGTCATACCGCTCCAGTTAGACCAGTACATGTTACCGTCTTCCATACCGTTTATTGGCTGACCGTTAAGTAAGAAAGCTGTGTTTGTCTGGTCGAAACCACGAACATACATTTGCGTATCTCCAAAACCTCCTGCTTGGCTTGCAACGTATATTGAAGGCGTATTTTTCATTACCTCAGTAAAGTCGTTTTGTCCTGACTTTAATTTTATTTCTCTCTGGCTGATGTTAGATACTGCAACAGGCGTTCTTCTGTCCTGCTCAAGGTCAATTACACCTCTACCTACAATTACAATAGCTTCAAGCTCTTCAGCGTTTTCTGTAAGTGCAATAGTACCTACATCAAGTGTTTGCCCGGGAGTAATAGTAAAAGGAATTACTTTACTGTCAAACCCTATAAACGATACAACTAATTCACCAGATGTTTTATCAGTAGTAACTGTAAACATACCATCAGTATTAGCCGTAACACTGTCTGCAGTACCTTTTACTGTAATACTTGCAGCAGTTAGGGGCGCCTGCCCATCGGTAACCTTACCTGTAATTCTTTCCTGTGCCATTGTAAACGCGCTTACAAACAGCATAGAAACAAATAACAAAAGTTGTGTAGTTTTTCTCATTGTGCTTTGTGTGTTTTTATTAGAGTGATGCAAAATTCCCCCAACAAACACTGAAAAAAGTTAAGTGAATATTAAGAACACTACAGGTTACGAAAAGTTGACCTTTTAGCCGTTTTTACTTAAAATTAAGACCGAAAAAGCACTTTTTGTAAACCGTAGAAACACTTTTATTTAACCTTTTTCTAAAATTGAAATTGCACCCAATTTCGAAAAATAAATTTTTAAAGAAATAACCTACAATTTTAAAAACAAAAACAAAATTATTTATAAGAAAAAACCCTCACCAGCTTAATGCTGATAAGGGTTTTAAACGTTTTATTATGCTATACTACTACTTTACTTATGCAGCAGTTAAACTATCTTTTTTCTAAAAAAGTTTTTAATAAAAAGCTGGTAGAAGGGTCGTGTTCCTTAACCTCTCCGCTTTGTATTTCGCCTAAAATAGAGTTAGCCAGTTGCTTACCAAGCTCTACACCCCACTGGTCATAACTAAATATATTCCAAATAACACCCTGAACAAATATTTTATGCTCATATAGCGCTACAAGCGAACCAAGCGCCTCCGGTGTTAGTTTATCAATTAAAAGGGTGTTTGTAGGCTTGTTACCTTTAAACTCCTTAAACGGAACTAAAAATGCTGCCTGCTCGCCTTCAACACCTTTCTCTGCAAACTCTTTTTTAACCTGTGCTTTGCTTTTACCGTTTAGCAACGCTTCAGTTTGTGCAAAAAAGTTAGACATCAATTTATCATGATGGTCCTGGTTGCCGTGTAACGACTTAGCAAAACCAATAAAATCGGTAGGAATTAATTTAGTACCCTGGTGTATTAACTGGAAAAATGCATGTTGCGAGTTGGTACCCGGCTCTCCCCATATAATAGTACCGGTTTGGTAGTTTACAGGGTTACCGTCGCGCCCTACGCTTTTACCGTTACTCTCCATAATACCCTGTTGCAGATATGGGGCTAACTTTTGCAGGTATTGTGTATAAGGTATTAGTGCCTCACTCTCTGCCCCGTAAAAATTGTTATACCAAACGCTTAATAATGCCAGTACTACAGGTATATTCTCACTATGCGGTGCCGTGCGGAAATGCTCATCCATATCGTGAGCACCTTTTAATAGCTTATCAAAATTATCATACCCTATTGCCAATGCTATAGACAGCCCAACGGCGCTCCATAATGAGAAGCGACCGCCAACCCAGTCCCACATTGGGAATATATTACTTTCGGCAATACCAAACTCTGTTACCTTTTGTATGTTGGTACTTACCGCAACAAAGTGCTTGGCTACATCATCCTGAGAGCCTAATTGTAAAAACCAGTCTCTTGCTGTAGTAGCATTGCTTAGTGTTTCCTGTGTTGTAAAAGTTTTAGATACTATTACAAACAGGGTAGTTTCAGGATCTAGCCCTTTAAGTTTTTCAGCAATATGGTCGCCATCAACATTTGATACAAATCTTACCTCAAGCTGATTTTTATAATATTCCAGTGCCTCAGTTACCATAGCAGGACCTAAGTCGCTACCGCCAATACCTATGTTTACTACATGGGTAAATGCTTTACCGGTGTAACCTGTGCGCTTACCGCTGATAACCTCATCCGTAAATTGTTTTATTTTTTCTTTAACCGAATATACCTCCGGCATTACATTTTTACCATCCACTTTAATATCGGCGTCTTTCGGTGCGCGTAAAGCGGTGTGCAATACTGCTCTGTCTTCGGTACGGTTTATAGCCTCACCACCAAAATAACTTTCTATAGCTCCGCTAAGGTTAACCTCTTTTGCAAGGTCTTGCAGTAAAGCCAGCGTTTCGTCGGTAATAAGGTTTTTAGAATAGTCTACTAAAAAATTATTCCACGTAATGTGGAATTTTTCTGCTCTGCCATTATCAGCAGCAAACATATCGGGCATAGATGCCATTTGCATTTCTGCAAAATGTTCTCTTAACTTTTGCCAGGCTACAGTGCCTGAAGGATTGATGTTTTCGAGTGCCATAATCAGTTACTTATTAATTTTGATTTTAGAGATGCTGTCTAGTTCTTTTTTAAGCGGTTTCATGTACTCCATATACTTAGGCTTATACTTTTCCTCCATAGGCTTAGAGGTTGGCATTTTTTGCCTAAGCGGGTCTACCTGCTTACCATTTACCCAAAAACGGTAACATACGTGCGGGCCGGTAGCCAACCCTGTACTACCTACAAGCCCTATAACATCGCCCTGACTTACATACTGCCCTTTGCGCACTTTTATCTTACTCATGTGTAAATATTGGGTAGTATAAGTACCGTTATGACGCACTTTTACATAATTACCGTTACCTGCTGTGTAACCTGCTGCTATTACTGTACCGGAAGCCGTCGTCATAATAGGTGTACCTTTTGGAGCAGCATAGTCTGTACCTTTATGGGCTTTCCAGCGTTTTTGCACCGGGTGAAAACGTCTTGGAGAATAGCGTGATGTTATCCTGCTGAATTTTAATGGCGCTTTAAGGAACATACTTTTTAGCGCATTACCCTCTTCATCATAAAAACTTGGTCGTGTAGCCTTTTCGTCCTGTTTAAAAGGAAAGGCATATTTTTTTACGCCTCTGGTTTCAAAAACGGCAGCTTCTATACTTTCTATTCCTGCATAAATACTGTCGCTTATGTAACGTTCGTTTATAGTTACAGCAAAGCTATCATCCTTTTGTATTTTAAAAAAGTCTACTGACCATGCATAAATTTCCGAAAGTGTGTGTGTAAGGGCAGGGCTTGCTCCTGCTTCCTGTACTGTTTGTGCCAATGAGCCTTCTATATTAGCTGCAATGGTTCTTCTCCTTATAGTTATAGGCAGTTTTTGTTTGTATGCTTTGGCTATAGAGTCACGAAGATCTATAACATAATAACTCAGCCTGTCCGGCTGATATACAAACACCTCTAAACTATCAGGATTATCTTTATTTTTAAGTAATGTATACGGTTTACCTATACGAATGTTTCTCAGGTTAAAACTGTCTTTTATTGCTTGAGTTATATTGTAAACATCGCCGGCATTATAACCTTCTTTTTGCAGCAGTCCGCCAAAGGTGTCTCCACCTTTTATAGTATCGCGCACTACAACATAATCGTCCAGCACAAAACCAAACTCTTTTACTACTTTTTGCTTTTGCGCTATAGGCTTAGCAGTTTCTTTTTCATCGTTATTTTTATCGTTCCCGCATGACGCAAGTGTTGCCAGTGTTGCAACTAAAAGTAAAGTAAAATATCTCAATTTAAGTTAATTATAGCCTGTTATACATTTTCACCCCATGTACGTAATTCTTCCTCTGTCCATAATTCAGGGAAAAATATTCTGCGTTGGTATTTAGGGTGCATATATTTTTTCCAATCGCTTCCCCCTGTTGCCTCTTGTGGTCCTGACTGGCTTTCTATATACTTTTTAGCAGTATTATAGTGTCCCATTACCCAGGTAACATTCACCGTATAATCATAATGGCGCATCGCTTTTACCAGCATAGCGTCTTGCTGTGCTTCCTCCGGTAATTGCTTGAATTTTCTCCATATGTTAATGGTGTTATATTTTTCCATATAACGGAGAAACTCTGCTTTATATTTTCTTTCAAACTCTTTAATTAAGTAACTTTTTTCGCCTGTTTTATGGTCTTTACCTGCTGCCTGCCAGTAAAGGTGCTCAAAAGCGTGTTCGTATGGCGTATTACGGTCTATAGTAGCACGGAAACGGTAATCAATAAGGTTGATTAAATCGGTACTTATAAACTCTATTAGCCTGTATTGTGCACTTTGGAAACCACTTGCCGGAGTAAGTGTATTACGGAACTTCATATACTGCTCTACTTCCATACCGTCGCCCATAATGGTGAACGACTGTGTAAGCATATCAAAGTAACGGCTGATTCGCATTAATTTTTCTCTGAAGTAATCTACCGAAGGCGCTTCGTTAGCACAAAGCTGTTCCGCTTCCCAAAGTATCATTTTAAACAACAGCTCGTTTACCTGGTGGTACATAATAAATACCATTTCGTCCGGCAAGGTAGTACGCTGTGTTTGCAGGTTGAGTAATGCGTCGGTTTGAATATAATCCCAATAGGTTATGGGTTTAGACCATAATAACCCTTCAAGATGGGTTTCTGTTTTTTGATTTATAGCGTTGAATTTCTCATCAAGCGCTTCCAGTTTATCTTGTAATGAGCTTGTTAACTCCATTATGTAATTATTATTTAGCTACTAAAGGGTGGCTTAGCCCTCTGTATTCTTTAAGGTCTGCTTTAAGCGACCCTACGGCTAAGCTTGCTTTTATTCGCAAAGGTATCTTATTTTTATCATCCGATATCCATACAGTTAAACTTTCTTCTTCTTTAAATACTCGTCCTGCCTGTACATACGGGCGAAATACTTTAGCTTTAATATCACCAAATTCTGTATCTATCGTTTCTGTTCCTATAAGTTTCAGTTTAAACTGTGTGGTTTCATCATCAAAAAACATATCTACCGTAATAGATTCTCCTACCTGCATATTATCTACCTCCGGGTGATTTCTCAGGTAGTAAAATGTAGAAACTATATCTTGTACATTATCAGGCACTTTAAACAGTTTCTTTTTGTTATGCTTATAGTCTTTAACTAAAACGGTATTGTTTGACTGGTTGAAAAAACCTTCCTGGTTTTTCTCATAACCGCCTTCATCAATTTTTCTTACAAATTGATAGGGTTTTCCTGTTTTTTTATCAAAATAACTTTCATAAAGGTCTTCTACTTTAAAAAAGAATTTTGTCATTCCGGTGGTGTAGCCTTTTCCTACTACATGGTGTACCTTTTTCCCTTCGCGCACGGCTTCTTTTACCTCAAGTGTGGCATACCCCGCGTTTACAATTCCGTAATGAATACGAAATTTAAAGTACTCCCCTGTATCAAATGCGCTTTCCTGCGAAAACGTGCTGCCTGCTACAAAGAGTACAAGCATTGCTAATATCTTTTTCATAGTAAAATTTATTATTTTTTGGTGTTTTACCCTAATAAAAGCAATTTCTGTTCCAAATGTATGAAAACAAAAAAACCCTGTCAAACTAATGACGGGGTTTTTATGCTATTAACCAACCAAAAAACTATAAATTATGAAAAATTTATCACAAATTGTAAGTGATGAGACCACCTCTTTTTTGCGAGTGCAAATGTATTTACATTATTGAAGATTTTTTTATGAAAAATCAACTTTAACACATTATCCTCAAAAAATAGTCTTTTGAAAAGCTTAAAATTTTATTATTCGTAAAAATAGAGCAAATTTATAGCGTTCCTCGCAACTCTTGTTCACGTTCTATACTCTCAAACAAGGCTTTAAAGTTACCTGCACCAAAGCCACGAGCACCCATTCTCTGAATTATTTCGTAGAAAAGTGTTGGTCTGTCCTCTACCGGCTTGGTGAATATTTGTAGTAAATACCCTTCTTCATCGGCATCTACCATAATACCTAAACTTTCCAGTACAGATATATCTTCTTTCATTATTTCCATGTGTTCACCAAGGCGGTTTGGCACATCTTCATAATAAGTATGAGGCGGGCTGCTTAGGAACTCAACACCTCTTGCTTTCATAGCCGATACGGTTTTAATAATATCATCAGTAGCTACAGCAATGTGCTGCACACCCGGACCATTATAAAAATCTAAATACTCCTCAATTTGTGAACGCTTAGCACCTTCGGCAGGTTCGTTAATCGGGAATTTAATACGTCCGTTACCGTTACTCATTACTTTACTCATTAAAGCAGAGTACTCCGTATGGATTTGCTTGTCATCAAACGAAAGGAAGTTTACAAAGCCCATTACATCTTCATACCACTTAACCCAAGTATTCATTTCGTTCCAACCCACGTTACCTACCATGTGGTCTACATATTTTAAACCAACAGGCTCCGGGTTGTAGTCGCTTTTCCACTCTTTAAACCCAGGCATAAACACGCCGTTGTAGTTTTTACGCTCTACGAACATGTGTACTGTTTCACCATAGGTATAGATACCTGCGCGCACTACTTCACCATGCTCGTCTTTTTCAACAGTTGGCTCCATATATGGTTTTGCACCGCGCTTAGTGGTTTCTTCAAATGCGCTGCGGGCATCTTCAACCCAAAGGGCTACTACTTTAACGCCGTCGCCATGCTGAACGATGTGGTTGTTAAGTTCCGATTCTGCCGTAAGCGGGGTGGTAAGCACTAAACGGATTTTATCCTGAACCAGTACGTAACTGGCCCTGTCCTTAACGCCTGTTTCCAGCCCTGCATAGGCAAGCGACTGGAATCCGAAAGCGGTTTTGTAGAAGTGGGCTGCCTGTTTGGCATTACCTACTATAAATTCTACATAATCAGTTCCTAAAAGGGGAAGGAAATCCTGTGCTCCTTCAAATATTTTTTCGAGACCGTAGTCTACGCTTTTTACTTCTCTGCTCATAATCGTTATATTTTGTAAACCTGTATAATGGTTATTTGATTATCTGTTAATTGTTTATTTGAAAATAAGTAAGCCCTCCGTTTTTAAGAGGGTTTGGGTGAGGTTACTCTACCCAGCTCTTGTAATACTTACCATCGTCTATACCCATAGCGGCTTTAGTTACCTTAAGCGGGCGGAAGGTATCTACCATTACGGCAAGTTCTTCTGTTTCTGTCTTGCCGATACTGCGCTCGGTTGCACCCGGTGCAGGTCCGTGCGGAATTCCTTTAGGGTGCAGGGTAATATGTCCTTGCTCTATATTGTTACGGCTCATAAAGTCGCCATCTACATAATACAACACCTCATCACTGTCTATATTACTGTGGTTGTATGGTGCCGGTATTGATTTCGGGTGATAATCGTATAACCTTGGGCAAAATGAACACACTACAAACGAAGTTGTTTCAAACGTTTGGTGTATTGGTGGCGGTAAGTGTACCCTACCGGTTATAGGCTCAAAGTTATGAATACTAAATGCATACGGGAAATTATAACCGTCCCACCCTATTACATCAAACGGGTGCGTGGCATATATAATCTCGTGCATCATTCCCTCTTTTTTAACTTTTATAAGGAAATCACCTTTTTCGTCGTACGTTTCCAGCTCTTGCGGAAGTTTAAAATCACGCTCGCAGAATGGCGAATGTTCCAGCAACTGACCGCTGGCGTTTTTGTAACGCTTTGGTGTGTATATTGGCGCAATAGATTCGGTGTAGAAAAGGCGGTTATCCTCCGTATCAAAATCTATTTGATATATCATACCACGTGGTATAATAAGGTAGTCACCATATTCAAACGGAATGTTACCCATAAAGGTACGTAGTGTTCCTGTACCTCTGTGAATAAAAATCATTTCATCAGCATCAGCATTTTTGTAAAAATACTCACGAAATGATTTTTTCGGGGCTGCTACCCCTATAATACAATCGTTATTAACCAAAAGGTCGGTACGGCTTTCCAGAAAATCATCTGTAGGCTGTACTTCAAAACCTTTTAACAATAATGATTTTATATTTTTTCCTTCAGCAATTTCAGGCTCTACAGAGTACGATTTTACAATCTCTTTTATCTGTGTTGGCCTGTGCACCTGATACAGTAACGACGAGTGCCCGTTAAAGCCCTCTGTACCGAAAAGTTGCTCATAATATATACCGCCGTCCGGTTTTTCAAACTGTGTATGACGTTTTTGCGGAAATTTTCCAAGTTTGTGATATATAGGCATAATTGAATTTTAATAGTTAAACATTTTATTGCAGACAAAATGTTAACCCGCCTCACTCGGGGTTGCGCTTAATCAGGAATTTTAAATAGCTTAATAAGCCTTGCCATTGCATATTCATGTAACAAATATCGGAAAAATTAAATTTTAGCCCATATTTTATATGGAAAATTTAATATTTGGTAATATTGTTAGTTATAAAGTCGTAAAGTTGCGGGTTGCGGGTTACAAGTTACAGGTTTTGTGTGGCTAGTTGCGGGATGTCATTGCGAGGAGGTACGACGTGGCAATCTAAATAAACTAAAAAGATTGCCACACTCCATTGTACTCCGCTTGCAATGACGCATAACCCACAACGCGCAACACTAAACTGAAAACTGAGACTGAGAACTGCAAACTAAATAAAGATTGCCATGCAACCCGCAACACAAAACCTTTACTGTACTCTAAAAACCCTTAACCCTCAACCGGCTCAATTACCAAATCCTCATCTATTTCGTTAAAACACTTTACGCTTTTTTATTTTTAAGTTGATATACCCTCCGTTTTGTTTGAAATTATAGATGTTTTTCTATCTTTGGTGACCATAACACACAAAAACACAAATTTTTATGTCAGCAAAAGGAGAGTCCTGGGGTTCCAGGGTAGGTCTAATTCTCGCTATGGCCGGTAATGCAGTAGGTTTAGGTAACTTTTTAAGGTTTCCGGTACAGGCAGTACAAAATGGCGGAGGAGCTTTTATAATTCCTTATCTTGTTTGCTTTTTGGTAATGGGTATTCCATTACTTTTCATAGAATGGTCTACAGGGCGTTATGGCGGTAGGTATGGTAATCACAGTACACCTTATATACTGGATACCATGGCAAAAGGCCGTATATGGAAGTACATAGGCGTATTTGGTATCTTTACCAATATTGCCGTAGCATCGTACTACTGTTATATAGAATCGTGGACAATGAGCTACGTGTACCACTCTATAGTAGGTACATTTAACGAACTTGACCAGACACAAATAACCGATTTCTTTAACCGATATACCACAATAGGTAAAAACACTACAGGTATACCTTATGAGTCGGTAATATTTTACGTAGTGTGTTTATTACTAAACACCTACATACTATCTAAAGGGCTTGGCGGTATAGAAAAGGTAGCAAAAATAGGCGTACCACTATTATTATTGTTTGGTGGCATACTTGCCGTAAGAGGTTTAACACTGGGTACAGACGGAGCCTCGGAAATGTTCCCGAACGCTAACGCCTGGGACGGGCTTAACTTCCTCTGGACGCCACAGTATGACTCCCTCACCAACCCGAAAGTATGGCTCGCCGCCGCAGGGCAAATATTCTTTACCATATCCGTAGGTATGGGTACCGTACACTGTTACGCTGCCTACCTGAAATCGAAAGACGATATTGCGCTTAATGCTGTTTCGGCAGGCTTTATGAACGAGTTTGTGGAGGTAGTACTGGGCAGCCTTATCGTAATACCAATTGCTGCCGGTTACCTTGGTTTAGACTGGATTTTACAAAATGCCAGCTTTGGTATGGCGTTCCAAACCATGCCGTACCTGTTCCAGCAATGGGGCGGAGTACTCGCAACACTGGCAGGAGTATTCTGGTTCGGGCTGCTGTTCTTTGCCGGTATAACCTCATCACTGGCCATGGGTACACCGTGGATGGGCTTTATGCGCGATGAGTTTAACTGGAGCGGTAAAAAAGGCGCATGGTCTTTTGGGCTTATTGCACTTATTGTAGGATTGCCAACAGTTTTCTTTTACAATCAGGGTGTTTTTGATGAATATGATTACTGGGCAGGAACTGTAAGCCTTGTAGTATTCGCATTTTTAGAAACCGTACTCTTTGCCTGGATATTTGGTATTAAAAAGGGATGGGCTGAAATTAATATGGGTGCCGACATTAAAGTGCCGATTATATTTAAATATATGATAGTAACCGTTACACCGCTATTACTGGGATGGGTACTTTTTGCCAGCATACCGGATATGTTTAATAAGGTTACTAATAAAGATACTAATAATAAAGAATGGTTTGCTGATGCTTATTATGCCGAAAACTTTGATAGTGAAGGTAAAAAAAGCGGCGTAGTTGAAGCGGTAGATGACAGCTCTATAAAACTGTCCTTTACTAACGAACGCCAGAAGTTTAACAAACAAAGTGATAAAGTAGAAACAGAGAGTTTTACCGACTATATAGTATATAATTTTGAAGAAGGACAAAAAACCACTGTAGCCGTAGGCGATGTTATAAAGCCTAATGATAAAATTGCCGAAGGTAAGTTTACAAACAAAGTAATGTATAAAACCTTAGGGCGTTTACTGTTGGTAGGACTATTTTTATTTATATGCGGAGTAGTATATGCTGCTTATAACAAACGAAGAAAAGAAGGGAGGATACACTCATGAAAACAGAAGCTATAATAACAATGGTACTGGCACAGGGTATTGTAACAGGCGCCATGATATACTTTTTTTATAAGGTTTTAAACACAAAGCCAAAACCGGAGCCGGATTCTTATTCTGAAAATGATGAGGAAAAGGAAAGACAGCATAACGATTAATTACTGCGTTATACACGTCGCTAAATAATCGGTAATGATATACATTTACTTTCTTCTTTAGAATTAAAGTAAAAGAAGAAAATAAAGCAACATAAGAACACCAATCAAAACCATTTATATCCGCAAGCACTAGAACCTGTAGCCAACGCTAAACCAGGTATAGTGCTTGTCTGTTTCAGGAGACCATGTATGCTTAATCTCAATAGGACCAATAATGGTTTCCATGCCATACCCAACAGCATATCCGCTAAATTGCGGTATCGATAGTATTTCCCCCTCTTCAAACAAATTATTACCTAAATTGGCATAATTTGCAGCAAAATTAATGTGGTTTTTTTTGTAAAACTCCCAGTCTAAAGTAGCAGCACCTTTCAGGTAACTGTTCCCCGATACGCTTAAAAAATCGTAACCGAAAAACGGACGTATATTATCTACAGGTTGGTAGCCGTAACCCCCCAGTATAAAATCAAAGAAACCTACCGTTTCCTCTCCTATAGAAAGTCCTGTTTCTGCCTCAAGCTCTACCGTTAAGTTATAGCCTAAGCTTACAGCCTTACCCGTTTGTGCTTTTAAAATACTAAAGCGGTCAAACATACCGGTATAATCACTTGAGTACAAATACCATTTTGCTTCCCCTGCAAAGTACCAACCTTCGTTAGGGTAATAGCGATTATCATATGAATCGAACTTAATATAACCGTAAGCAGACAAGTAATCACTGTCATCAAAAACATTGGCAGTACCTACAGTTTCCGATTTTATTTTAAGGCGTTTAAACTCGGCACCGCCACCCAGCATAAACTTTTGAGCAAATATGGTTTGCACATATGCTTGATGCGTTATATCTGTAAAATCAACATTTACCGCATTAATTGCCAAGCTTTCATCTATAAAATCGGCATTTATATTACGATTAAAACCATATAAGGAGGAACGAAGCCCATAGCTGATATAAAAACCGTTATCCATATAATAGTTAAATATATAACGGAAGTTATCGCCCAGTATAACATCTGCCGAGGCTACATCATTTCGCCAAAGCAGGTTTTTTTGGGTAACGTTTACCAGCACCCCGCTTTTGTAAAGCCCATCGTAATGCATACCGAATTTCAGGTAGCGGTTTATAGGGTTTTCCTTTAAATTGAGGTTTAAAACATCACCCTCATCTTCATAATCGCCTTCGGTAAAATTATAACTTATGGTAGTAAAGTTTTGGGTAGCATTAAGGTTGCTTATCCCCTTGTTAAACTTAGTGTACGATATTTTAGTACCCGGCTTAAAATTTAGCTTACCTATTACATAAGCCCTTGTATAATTATTAATACCATCAATATTTATAGCTTCAACCGTAATAGAATCAGCAACCTGAATAGCTTTTTTGTTTAAAGGCTCTCCTGTGCCCAGTGTTTTAAGTTGTTCTAAAATCATTCGTGCGGACTTCTCTCCTTCATCTATTATTTCCCTTCCTTCATCAAATGAAATAACCGTATATCCTGAAATATCAGGTTTTATATAAATATCGGTTGCCTTACGCTTGGCTTCCATTTTTTTAATCATCTGGTAGTTATTAATCTGTACCAGTATGCCCGTAGCTCCTTTTATATGGTCACGGTCTTTAAGTCCATCTTGTACATCTACCCCAATAATAATGTCGGCACCCATTTTTCTTACCTCTTCTACAGGGTAATTGTTGGTTACACCGCCATCTATAAGCAACCTGCCCTCAATTTCTACAGGGTAGTATAATGACGGGAATGCCCCACTGGCAAGTATAGCATCGGCAAGCACCCCATGATTAAGCACTATTTCCTCCCCTGTCTCCACATCAGTAGCAATACACACAAAAGGTATAGGCAGGCAACTGAAATCCCTTATATGACGCACATTATCCGTAAGGCGGTTTACGGTAGTATAGTTATACAACCCTTTGGATATAGCCGTAGGGATACCCAGCTTAAACCCCTTAAACGGGAGTGTAAGCGCATATAGCTCATCGTTACGTTTTTCGAAAAAACTCTTGGAACCTCTTGGAGTAAAATCCTGTATTAAGGCATCGGCATCCAGCGAGTTAAAAATAGAGTCTAACTCCTGTGCCGAATGTCCTGCGGCATACAAACCGCCCACTATAGCACCCATACTGGTACCGCCTATATAGTCTACTTCTATACCTGCTTCTTCCAGTACTTTAAGTACGCCTATATGGGCTAACCCTTTGGCGCCACCGCCACTAAGTACCAAACCTATTTTAGGTCTGTCCTCATCCTCCTCCTGCGCCTGAGCCGTTATTGTAGCAAAAAATAGTAAGCATAATAACAGGAGGATTTTAGTTTTCATCAGTTGGACTGTTTTTTATAGTAGTCTGTAATTTTTTTTGCTTTGGCAGGGCCTATTACTTTGGCAATATCTTCTTCGGTGGCTTCTTTTAATCGTTTAACCGATTTAAACTGTTTTAATAACGACACCATTGTTTTTTCGCCAATACCGGGTATTTCTTCTACCGATGTTTTTAAAGCACTTTTGCTGCGCTTATCGCGATGGTGTGTAATACCAAAACGGTGTGCCTCGTTACGCAGGTGTTGGATGACCTTCAGCGTCTCGGATTTCTTATCTAAATACAGCGGAACAGAGTCCCCCGGATAGAATATTTCTTCCAGCCTTTTTGCAATGCCTAAAATAGTAATTTTACCACGCAACCCCAAAACCTCAAGACTTTTTAACGCAGAAGATAATTGCCCCTTACCACCGTCAATAATAATAAGTTGCGGCAATGGCTCGCCTTCCTGCAATAGCCTGCGATAACGGCGGAAAACTACCTCTTCCATACTGGCAAAATCGTTAGGACCTTCTACTGTTTTTATATTGAAGTGGCGGTAATCTTTCTTACTCGGCTTACCATCTTTAAACACTACACATGCCGCAACAGGGTTTGTACCCTGAATATTACTGTTATCAAAACACTCTATATGGCGGGGTTCTTCGGGCAGGCGCAAGTCTTTTTTCATTTGCGCCATAATGCGCTTAGTGTGCCTTTCGGGGTCAACTATTTTTATTTGTTTTAGCTGATCCATCCTGTAAAAACGGGCATTGCGCACACTCAGGTCAAGTATTTGTTTTTTATCGCCCAGCTTGGGCACGGTAACTTGTATTTTTTCGCCTAAGTCAATCGGGTGATTCGCCAGTATTTGCTTTGCCTGTAAATTGAAACGCTCCCTGAGTTCCACCGCAGCAATTTGCAACAGTTCATCATCGGGCTCGTCCAGTTTCTTTTTAATTTCCATAGTGTGCGAGCGCACAATGGCACCATGCGACACTTGTATAAAGTTGACATACGCCATACTCTCGTCGCTAATAACACTAAACACATCTAGGTTATTAATGCGAGGGTTAAACACCGTACTGCGCGACTGATAATTTTCCAGCACCTCAATTTTTTCTTTTATCTGCTGAGCTTCCTCAAATTTCATATCGGCAGCCAGTTGCTGCATGTGGGTACGGAAGTCTTTTAAACTGTCTTTAAAGTTCCCTTTTAATATCTCACGAATAGCATCTACATGGCGTTGGTATTCGGATAAAGGTTCGTGCCCCTCGCAAGGTCCTTTGCAATTGCCAATATGATACTCCAAACATACCTTATACTTCCCTGAACGGATATTACCGGGGCTAAGGTCGTAATTACAGGTACGTAGCGGGTATAGCTCTTTTATAAGGTCGAGCAGGGTATTTACGGTTTTAAACGAGGTATAAGGACCAAAATACTCCGAACCGTCTTTTATTACATTTCGGGTAGCAAACACACGCGAAAAAGGTTCTCTTTTAATGCAAATCCAAGGGTAACTTTTGTCGTCCTTAAGCAGTACGTTGTAGCGGGGTTGCAGGTTTTTAATCAGATTGTTTTCCAGTAGCAGGGCTTCGCTTTCGGTAGGCACGACAATGTGTTTTATACGGGCTATTTTACGTACCATTACCCGTATGCGCCCTGAGTCATTCACCTTATTAAAATACGATGCCACCCTCTTTTTAAGGTTCTTGGCTTTCCCTACATAGAGCAGTTTATCATCTTTATCGAAATACTGATATACCCCCGGGCTGTCCGGCAGGGTTTGTACCTGAAGTTCCAACGGCGTTTGCATAGTGCAAAGTTAGTATTAAAGTCCTAAAGTTTGTAAAGTCCTAAAGTTGAAAGTTTATAAAGTTTTTGTTAGTTGTTAGGCAAAAGGTATTGGTTGCGGGTTAAAGGTTACAGGTTAAGGGTTGCGGGTTTCTACAAACTGTGACTGCGACTGCAAACTTTATAGGGTTAAGGGTTACGTCATTGCGAGGAGGTACGACGTGGCAATCTTTTTTAGTTTTTTCTACTTAGAGTTTCTTCTAAAGATTTATTATGTTGATTAATCACAAATTTAATTATCTCATCAATCTCACTATCATTTAAGTTTTCATAAAATTTGGTATAAAACTCTCGGTTATCATGTAAGTGAACAGAGTAATTATATTGCTTAAAATCAAAAACAATATCAGAAAAAAAACTAAAACCGTGTAACTTTTGTTTATTTATTGAACGATAACTAACATGTAATCTTATTTCTCTTTTTTGCTCTGTAAAAAAGAGAGGGCATTGATTTAAATAATAGGAGTAAGAAACATCATCTATAATGAAAAAAATATTTTTCTCTAAATAGTGCTTTTCAAAAGGCTGTAATTTAAGTTGAAGCCTCTCTGCTAATTTTAGAATAGTATTTTGATAAATATCGTTTATTGTTTCAAGTGATTTCTCCTTTTCAATTTGATCTCCATAACCTGCCAATCGTTTCTCTAATAATGCTATCTGCTTATCAATATCATCAGGCTCTTCAATGCTTTCGCCTTTAGCTCCAGCAATCATTATTTCCAAAGAATGCACAAGGTTTTGTGCTATATAATCAACAAAAGCCTGTAAATTACCCGTGTCTGCAAGTCGTAAAACTCTATAGTAGTTTTCTTTATCTTCCGTTTTTACAATTACTGGTGGGTAACCAAACTTCATTAAAATAAAGTTCATCAGTATACGTGCTGTACGCCCGTTACCGTCATCAAAAGGGTGTATTAATATAAACCTGTAATGAAATTCTGCTGCTAAAAGTATAGAAGTTACCTCATCCTGAGCAATTTTATCGTTATACCACTGCATAAGGTCACTCATTTTTGCAGGAGTGTCCTCCGGCGTAGCAAAATAAAATATTTCACCTGTTTTAGTTTCCACATGGTTTGGGCTGCTTTTATAGCTCCCCACATTTATTTTTTTCTTCGTGGGTTTTCCATCAGGGGTAATGGCATCTACCTCATAAGGCTCTTTAAGCAATAAAGTATGTAATTCCCTTATAAAATTTTCTGTAAGCGGTCTGTCTCCCTTAACCATGTCCAGCACCCAGTTAATAGCTTCGTTATGCCCTGTAACTTCAAAATGGTCTTTTAATGGTTTACCCTGTGCTGTAACACCATGCAAAAGCAATGCTTTGGTTTCGCCATAGGTAAGCGAATTTCCTTCAAGGTTATTAGAATGGTAATTCCAATCCAGTCGGAATTTTTGCATTATTCTATCTTCCTGAATCTTATCAATCGGACGTAATGCATCTAACTCTTCCTTTAATTGCCTTGCTTTAAGAATATCTTCCATAGTATTACAATATTCCTGTAAATATACATAAAACTGCAAAAGATTGCCACGCTCCGTTGCACTGCGCTCGCAATGACGCGTAACTCGTAACACGAAACTATATAAAGTTTCCAGTTGCAGTCACAGTTTACTGAAACACGTAACTTTTAACCCGTAACACAAAACTTAAAACCCGCAACACTAAACTGTAAACTATATACTGCGACTGAGAACTAAAAAACACGAAATACCCTATCTTTACACAGTTAACGCAACTGTAAATTTATGTCGTACAAAAAGGTAACCGTACTGGGCGAAACCATTTATCCCGGCGAGAGCATAACCCTAAATATGGAAATTGCACGCCTGCACACCATGACAAGGCTTAAAGTGCCAATTATTATAGAACGCTCTAAATACGATGGTCCTGTAGTATTACTCACAGCCGGTTTGCACGGCGATGAAATAAACGGAACCGAGATTGTACGCCAAATTATAGTGCGTAAAATAAATAAACCGAAGCGCGGTACTATCATTTGTATACCCGTTATAAACATTTTCGGGTTTGTAAATAAAAGCCGAGAGTTCCCCGATGGGCGTGACCTCAACAGGATGTTCCCTGGTAGTGCAAGGGGTTCGCTTGCTTCGCGTTTTGCATGGCACTTAATTAAAGAGGTAATGCCAAGTGTTGACTATTGTATTGACTTCCACGCTGGGGGTGCAAGCCGATTTAATGCAGCACAAATCCGCATAGTACCCAACAATCCCGAACTTAAAGAACTTTCGGATGTGTTTAACGCACCGTTTACGCTGTACTCTAAAAACATTGCAGGGTCTTTCCGTAATGCTTGTGGTAAACTTGGCGTTAAAATACTTTTATTTGAAGGTGGAAAATCAATGGATATTGATAAAGACATCACTCAGGAAGGGGTACGCGGCACAAAACGCTTTTTAGAACATTTAGATATGCTTAACCCGAAAAAAGAAGTAAAACCTGCCGATAAACCAAGCGTTTATATAGAACGCTCGGGTTGGGTTAGGGCGAATTACTCAGGGCTGTTTCAGAATCATACTCCCGTAGGCAAACTGGTAGAAAAAGGCGAGCCTATCGCCACAATAACCGACCCTTTCGGTAAGTTTGAACACTTGGTTAAAGCACCTAACGCGGGGTATATTATTAACAGTAACGATGCTTCTATAGTGTACCAGGGCGATGCTATTTTCCATATCTCGCAAAAGTTGGCGGAATAAAATTTAGTCGCAGTTAACAGTCACTGTAAATAGTTAAAGTAAACAGTTTTCAGTTTCAACATGCAGTACAACTGAAAACTGAGACTGAGACTGAAAACTACCTAAACTATAAACTAAACACTACCTTTGCAGCATGACTAAAAAAGAATTGCGCACTAAGTACCGTAAACTACGCCAAGACATGAGTATTGAGGAGGTAGAGGAGAAAAGCCTTATTATTGCCAATAACCTGCTTAAGCTGCCTATTTGGGATAAAACCTACTACCATTTATTTTTAAGTATAGAAGAACAAAAAGAAGTGCATACCGATTTTATTCTACAAATATTAGCGGGTAAGGATAAGGAAACGGTGATAGCAAGGTCAGATTTTGAGACGTACAGCATGACGCATTACCTGCTTACGGATAACACGCGCATTATGAAAAACCAATACGGTATTCCCGAACCTATTGACGGACTGGAAGTACCTACCGAAAAGCTGGATGTGGTTTTTGTACCCATGCTGGCTTTTGATATTTACGGCAACCGAACGGGGTATGGTAAGGGTTTTTACGACCGATTTTTAGCCAAATGCCGAAAAGATGTTATTAAAATAGGGCTTAGCTTTTTTGATGCCGAACCAAAAACTATCCCTAACGACCCTACGGATATTCAACTGGATTTATGTGTAACACCTAATAAAACCTATCAGTTTTCAGGACAGCGATAAACCTGTAAAACCCTCAGATTACCAATATACCAATTAGGTTAAAGTATACTGTTTTCAGTCGTATTACAGCGGCTTTAATACATTCATTCCGCCATCTACCGCCAGTACCTGACCTGTTACCCAGCTTGCCTTATCACTCAGTAAAAATGTTATGGACTGCGCTAAGTCATCAGGTGTACCAATTTTCTTCATAGGGTTTCGGGTTTTGGCTGCTTCAGCTTTATCATCTGAGCCCAGTAAACGCCCTGCCAATGGCGTATCAGTAAGCGATGGTGCTACACAATTCACTCTTACTTTAGGCGCAAGCTCCGCAGCAAGCGAACGGGTTAACCCCTCTACCGCAGCTTTCGCCATAGCTATTGATGCATGAAAAGGCATTCCTGTTGTTACCGCAACCGTACTTATAAACACTATAGCAGGGTTTTCGGCTTGTTTTAGGTTATTTAGGTAGGCTTGCGCAAAGCTTGCTGCACCCAGTGCATTTACCTGATAGTCTTTTGTAAAATCTTCTTCTTTTATTCTGTTAAACGGCTTTAGGTTTATAGTCCCGGGAAAGTACACCAAGCCGTCTATAGTAGTTTCAATTTCAGGGAAGTTGCCCGAGGTGTAGCTCTCTATAGTATGCCATTCGGTATAGTTACCGTTATCCTCTTTTGTAGATAGTCCTATTACGCTGTGCCCTTGTTCCTGTAGTATTTTGGCAGCCTGCACCGCCATAGCCGACGATGCTCCTGCAAATATATAAGTAGCCATAATTATATAAGTATTTGGTTACTATAAATTTACTACTTATAATAAGGTTAAACCACTGAACGATTCTTAAAAATTAGTTATTAAACGGGTACTGGTTGTGGGTTGCAAGTTTCGGGTTGTGGGTAACCCTATAGTTTTCAGTCGCAGTCACAGTTTTTGGTAACACGCAACTCGTAACCCGTAACTTTATAAACTTTATGACTTTAAAAACTTTATGACTATAAAACTAAGCCCTTTTAGATATTTTATTGTTGGAAATAGCGCGTTGCCTGCTGCATTTAAAACGCCCGATGTTTTCGTTACGTTTTTTAGCGTGTTTGGTTTTGCAGTTCTCCACGCGTTTGCGCCAAAGCCTGTAGCTGCGCGGCTTTAGTTCGCGCTTCATTAAGGCTTTTACTTTATCTTCGGTAAGCCCGAACTGATAGGTAATAGCATCAAACGGAGTGCGGTCTTCCCACGCCATTTCAATTATTCTGTCAAGTTCCCTTTCGGTAAATGTTTCGTGTTCCTTTTCAGGGATTACTCTGTTTTCTGTTACTGTTTTACTTCCTCCTTCAACCATAAATCTCTGTATTCATTTTTCGGGTCATAATCATCAGCTTGCTTCTGTGGGTTAAAGTGCCTGTTTTCGCGCGGGTCGTTCCCTACCCCTGCTACATACGCCCAGTTGCCCCAGTTGCTGGAAGCATCATAATCTATAAGCGTTTCTTCAAAATAGGCAGCTCCGTAACGCCAGTCTACATGCAGGTCGTGGCACAGGTAGCTGGCTACGTTTTGCCTGCCCCGGTTACTCATAAATCCGGTTAATTTTAGTTCGCGCATGTTGGCGTCTATAAAATTCTGACCGGTTTTGCCATTTACCCATTTTTGGAGTGCTTCGGCGTTATGGGTTTGGTCTTCGGGTGCTTGTTTTTTTATGCCTTGTTTTAAAAATAGCTTTTCGCGGTGCTTTTTCATCATAAAACGGAAGTAATCGCGCCAAAGTAGTTCAAATATCATCCAGTAGGTGCTTTTGTTTGCACCGTATTCGGCTTCATATTTTTTTATTTCGTGGTATACTTCTCTTGGCGAAAGGCAGCCCATTGCCAGCCATGCGGAAAATTTTGAGGAGTAATTTTTACCCACCATTCCATTACGGGTTTCTTTGTAGTTTTCTATGGCTCGGGTTTCAAAAATATATTCTTTCAGTCTTTTTAAGCCTTCGGTTTCTCCGCCTTTAAAATCCATTACCGCTCTGCTGTCGGGTTCAGGGTTTTCCAGCCCCAGTGCTTCAAGGGTAGGTAATTCCATATCAGGAATTATGGGCGATGGTATGGTTTCGGGCTTATTAAATACAGGGCGTATGCCTGCTTCTTTTTCTATTTTTTTGCGAAAGGTGGTAAATACATCTGGTATTCCTCTTAGCGGGAATGGTAAGTCTTCGGCATGGTATAGGGTGCTGGTACTAAAGGTTTCTACCAGGCAGCCTTGCTTCCATAGTGCAGCAACTACTCTTTCTTCTTCCTTCTTCTCGTCGGTAGTTACTTCTTTTTTTGCGTATACATTTTTGGCATTATACAGGCGTGCCACACGGGGTAGTTCTTCTTCGGGTTTTCCTTGTACTACTACCAAGCCGGAGCGATATTCCCTTAGTTGGGTATCGAGGTCTTTTAACGATTCTAACAGAAATTTTGCTCTGTATTTTCCTGTTTTTTTAAACCCGAATTTTGTTTCTGTAAACTCATTTGGGTTTATGCAGTATACCGGTATTACACTGCTGCTATGTTGTATTGCTTTTATAAGCGCTTCGTTATCGTGCAGCCTCAAATCTGTTTTAAACCAAACAATTGAAACGGGCATGTAAAGTGTTTTTGAGTATTATTTAAATGTATTCTAAATAAAGATTATAGCAAATATACTACAAAAATCAACCTTGTAAAATTTATTTAAACGTTTTATAAAGTGTTTAATGCATAAAATAAAAGCCACCTGTTAGGTGGCTTTTTATATTTATATAATATGTGCTATTTTGTAGCGTGGTTATATATACAGCTAAAAATACTTTGCACTTCTTCCGGGTTAACAACATTACTCTCCATTACATAAAGTTGAATTTTAGATGTTTTATTATCCAGCAACATTTTTATTTCATCTTCCGTTAGCGGTACAAAAGCTTTATATTCATACTGTGCTTTTTTATTAACTTCAATTTTTATTTCTACATCCGGCTTATTAATAACCTCTCCGTTTTCCATAATAATTTTAGCACCCTTCTTTTTTACCATCGGTGTATCACCTCCGGTATATTTTAACGATGCGTAATAATTCATTTTATCACTACCTACAGTGGTTCCTACTATAAAAGCAATATTATCAATAAAAGCAATATAACGTATTTCTCCGTTTGCTTTTTTAAAGTAGGTTACTTTTCCTTCACAAAGCTTTTCTTCAAAATTTTGTGCACTAACAATTGTTGCAAATAACATTGCAAAAATCAGAGTAATTTTTTTCATTTTAGTTTTAGGATGTTTTGGGTTTATAATTGTGAGCTACAATTATAGGAAAAGTAGTGTAAAATAAAAGTTAAGGTTATTTTATTTTACTAAACTCTTCAGTACACTTTTTGGCGTATTGTTTAGCAACCGTTAACACCCTTTTTCGGGCAGCGGAATCACTTTCCAATTGATTTGTTTTAATAAAATTTGCGGCAAGTGCTTCATACTCTTTTTGCAAATCGTTGATGAATGTTTCCAGGTTTGACCCCCCGGCAGAAAGGTAAACACCATCTTTAAAACGCTTCAAAAACTCCTGCTGTACTCTTCCGCATGCTTTTTCGAGATCTTGTTCAAACTTATCGTACCCCATCATCATAAAATAACTCTATAGTATATTTTTAGTATTAGTAGGAAGCAAAATAAATGAAATATGAAAGAACTAATTTTATAAAATTTAACGTAAAATTAGTAAAGTTATTCACACAACGTTTTAAATGTAAGAATATACTTTATTTCACATATTTTACTTAAAGCATAACACCTTTTAAATTCTTATATACTTGAGGGCTCCATATAATTTTATATAAAAGCCATGGTTATAATTCTACAATTATAAAACCAAAACATATACGAAATATATTCCTAAACAGTTTTAAACAGCATATTTTATGCCAATTGAAATAGTAAAACTCCATAGGACAATAGTTAAGCGATTGCTTTTTAATAACTAATTTTTTTACTTACCGGGCGGTTTACATCTATAACATAAAAAAGTGCCTGCACATCATTAAGGTGCAGTTTAAAATCAGTAAATTCCGGGCTGTCATTTAAAGAATGACACAGTATATACCCTTCTTCAGTATTATGCTCTATTATTTCTTTTATTAAAGGCATTTTACTTTCTGTAGTATATATTACCCAATACGGAAAATCCCTGTAACGTAATTTATCTACCCAATGGTGTCGCTGCAACTCGCGTGTACTTACAATACTGTTACGGGTTATTGCCTGGCTGGTACCGTCGTCCATACTATCGCCATTTACACGAAAGGCAACATAACGTCCTTGCAAAGGTTTATCTACAAGTATACCATGCTGACTCATATCCATTAAATAATCCGCATCTTGGTAATTACCTAAAAAACCTGCCTGAACTTTAAATTCAGCCAAAGGCATCAGCATATAATACTCACCATTTGGTAATTCTATAAACTGGTTACCATTTTTATTTTCAAAAGCATCAGGATAAGGTTTTACCACCTCATGAGATACTCTTTGGTTAAAAATGTTTTTTGATTCTAACACTTTATGTAATATTTCACTTTTAGACTTAGGTATAGGTCTTCCTTTCTCGTAGTTTATTATTGTTTCCCTACTCGCACCTATCAAATCTGCAAGCTGCTTCTGAGTCAGCCCTAACTTTTCGCGACCTTGCTTTATAGCTAAACCATTCATAACGTTATATTTAATTAACTGTAGAACGCCAAAAAACAACCAGTGTTGAAAATTTAACGCATTTTAATTTTGAAATGTTGAATATTACACTTAATTTTGCTTCGTATTCAGAACAAAGGTACTAATAAATGTGTAATAAACAACAAATAAAACAGAAAATTACAGAGTTAGAGGAAATAAAATTCACATATACTCGTTTTATTAATGATTTAGACACCCAAAGATGTGTTGAAAATACCACATGGGCTGAAGAAAATAAGAAAATTATAAAAAAAATATTACAAAGATTATATAGTAATCTTTATGAGGATAGTACAGATAATGCTTTAAAGTTTAATAAAACACCTAAAAAACTGAAGCATTACAGTAACAGCTATGAAGTTAGTGCAATATTACACTTTAATAATGATAAACGATTTTATATAACTGAATAAGTTTTCCATATCAACTAAATAAATGAACAAAGCATATGAAAAATTACACGAAATAAATGAGCGTATAAATGCTTGCAAAAAAGAGATAAAGGAGGTAAAGCAATTACCCTTTTACACTATATTTCATCAGGAGGCACAACAACAAAAGGACCTCGCTACACTACACGACCTGCTCAACAACCTGTTGCAGCAAAAGCTGGAAACACTCGAAGCTTTAAAACTTTACGCTAATAACGAACAGTTATCAATTACTGCACAATTGCAGCACAGTTAGGCACTATTAAACAAAGCGCCACATCAATACTTCAATTATTCAATTTATTAAATCTTTAAACCTTCCTTATCATGAAAATTACAGGAAACATTGAAAGCATTGAGTACCGCAACACTGCAGGACACGAAAAAAAAGTAGTAACCATTTTACCGGGATACAGGCAAAAAGCATTTGTTGAATTTAGAGGCAAACGTATGGCTGAGCTTGATAACCTTAAAGAAAACGACGAAATTGAAGTAACCGTTACGCTGGAAGGTAAAATATCTAAAAACAGCGGCATACAGTATAACAATCTTGTAGCCCAGTCCCTTGAATTAAAAAACCAATACGCCAACTAAAAAAACACATTAAAATGGAAACTAAAACAGAAAACAGAGAAGTAAAAAACGCAGTAGATAACGCTGAAAACAAGCAACAAGAATATACCGAGAAAATACTGGGCCAACTGCAAAACCTTTTTGAAGAAGAAACCGAAAACGGCATCGATTTAAAAGAGCTACAGGATAACAGCAACGCTTCTGATTTTTTTCATGCGTTGGCAAATCTTGCTCCTGCTGTAGTGTATAACAAACTAACGCAAAAAAGCGTGGGCAGTTTGGACTTTAACCAAATAGCCAACAGGCTGTGCTTCCAGAATGCTAAGTTAAAAACTGACTAACAACCAGCTAAGTACAACTAAACACAAACCAACCCTTATACAATAATATCCCTCCAATACTATTGTAAACCCATCAATATTTCAACCTAAAATTATTAACATGCAATTTAAAATTAAAGGAATCGTAACCGCAGTAGGAGAAGTAAAAACAACCAAACTGGGCACAGCAGTACAACAATTACATTTTGAACAAGAAACCGGCAGGGTAATATACCCAAGCGCACTAGGCACTAAAATAGACCTACTGGGCGATTTACTACCGGGAGATGTAGCAGAACTGGAGTTCCACATATCAGGCTCTAAAGGCACGTATAACAACGTAATTATAGACAACCTTGTAAGGGTATAACCATTTTATGAAAGACCCCGCATTCCTGTTTTATGCCAAAGATTTTTATGAGGCAACCCGTACCATGCTCCCCGAAGAACGCGCGTGTTACGTAGACCTCATGATTTACCAGCACCAAAACGGCGGGTATATACCAAATGACTTAAAAAGGGTACTCATGTACTGTTCCGGCATAAGCATGGATACCCTTACCACCACCCTTAAAGCTAAGTTTAAGCTAAGCGACAAGGGTTGGTACAACCAAAAGTTACAACAGGTAATGGAAGAGCGTGCCAGCTTTAGCCAGAAACAATCGGTAAACGGAAAGGTGGGGCAGTTTTTTAAAGCCGCAGCCAAAAAATTAACCGTCCGGGAGCTTAAAAAACTAAAAGCCACCATAAGCAGCCTATCCATTAACAATCAGGAACTTTACCAAAACTGGATAACACAATATACCTGCCCTAAAACAATGCTTGCAGCATTGCTTAAGCATTTAGAAAATGTAAATGCAGATGAAATTAAAAATAGAAATATAACTAAAAATGAAAATACAGCTACTACCAACCAAAGCACGGCAGCACAAATAACGCTGCCCTACCCTAACCCTGAGTTTTCTGCTTTGTGGCAGGCTTGGAAAGACTATCGCCATACTAAACACAGTTTCAGCTACCGTTCCGAACAAAGCGAACAGGCAGCACTTACCCAGCTAAACAATTTAGCCGAAGGCGACCAGGCCACAGCCGCAAACATCATCCGCCAGAGTATGAGCAATGGCTGGAAAGGATTTTTTGAACTGAAAAACAATGACGGGAAAAAACACCCAAATTCAAAAAGCAGAGCACAGTATAGCGACAATTTCAGGCGAAAAATTGCTGAAGGTTTACAGTCCGGTTAACTGCATGAAGCATGCCAACAAACTGGCTACCGTTACACAGGCAATGAATGCCCCCGCCCCCACACTGGGCACCATTCAGCGGGATAAAAACTATGCCTTTGCACATGCGCTAACTATGGGGTGGCTGGTATACCTGAACGATATACTAAACCTGAACAAACCCATGACGGAAGACCAGATTGAACTGTGCGCACAGGAAATTAACAATACGTACTACAGCCTTAAAATGAGCGACCTTACCTATTTGTTCAAAAAAATAATATCAGGGCAATACGGCGAGTTTTACGAAAGCCTAACCATAGCCAAAGTACTCTCGTTCTTCCGCAGTTATTTTGAAGAACGCTGCGAAATCGCAGAAGAAGAAAGCCATCGCCACCATGCCGACTTTAGCAGTAACGAGGAGTTTAACTACTCCCAAAACCTAAAGCGAATATGGCAGGGCAAAAGCACTAAAAGTTAGTGGTAAAACACCACAAAAAGCTCTTTGAAATATTGAAACACAACAACTGATAATCAAAAACATAAAACCATATACATGGTATAATTATTGTAAATTTATAAATAGTATTTTTAATTAAAAATTTGGTATTTTTGTGGTACCAACTAAAAAACAGCTAGTTAAATGCAAAGCCCTATGTATAATCCGGTAACCATAGCAAACTACTTTATTAAAAAGCATCAGGAAGATGAAAAGCTAACCCCAATGAAGTTAATAAAACTAACTTACATTGCATACGGGTGGTACCTGGCTATAAGCAAAGGCGACGCATTAGTAAGCGAAGAACCGGAGGCTTGGGATTTAGGTCCTGTTATGCCTACGCTATACCACACGCTAAAAAAATATGGCGGCAATAAAGTTATAGAACCTATAAGTTACACTAGGGCAAACGCTGATATGATTACCGATATAGACGCTAAATTCCTGGATATGATTTGGGATAAGTACGGCGACTATTCAGGTATAGAGCTAAGCGCCATTACACACACTAAAGGTTCCCCTTGGGAAGATACTTACCCGAAAGGGCACAACCTTAAAATACCTAAAGACCTTATACAAAAGCATTACGAAGCTAAAATGAACGAAGAAGTGCTGGACAACGCTTCCTAGAGTATAGCAGTAATATTCACGAAATGTTTTTGACAGATGAGCAATAATAACGACGCTATACAACAAGGTCTTGAAAAGTTTCAGAAAATTTCCCAAAAAAACAGTACGGAAAAACCCTTTGACGAAGACGACTTAACCAAAGCCGAATTTCAGGAAAAAACCTTGGAAGAAAAGCAACAGGAAGCTGAACTGCAACGCTATCAGGATGATTCCCGCCACCGCAAAAATCTGGTAAAGTGGGCAACCATACTAATAAACATTTGGCTCGCATGCGTTATTTTAATCCTCATAGCAACAGGAATGCCACTGCTGGAACTTTCGGATACGGTTATGGTAACGCTGTTAGGCACCACCACCCTTAACGTATTGGGGTTAATGATAATCGTACTCAACGATATTTTTAAGGGGAGAGGGAAGTAGTTCCTCTTTATATAATGCTTTCATAATATGGAAAAACAAAGATTAGCTGATGGTTTAAAAAATCATCTTAATAAAAATTATGAAAGTATTGCTCCTTACTACAAAAAGAAACCTATTATCTTAGAAGAATTAATTCTTCTTACGTTTGAAATTAATCGGTGTTTATTAGTAGGAGCCAATATGGCTACCATTACTTTAACCAATTATCTGTTAGAAAATTTACTCAAAATAGCTTTAATGAAAGATGAACAAAAAATTTTACCTATTGAAGCTCCTTGGGGTGAGAATCTTGAAAAATTAGATGATAAATATACTTCTTGGGCATTAGAAAAAACAATAAATGCTTGTTGTGCTAGGTCATTAATTTCGAAAGAACAGAAAAAACAACTGCTTAACTTTAAAGAAAAATACAGAAATGGATTCTCTCACAGTTCAAGAAGATTAATTTTAAAAGATTTCGAATCACCTCATAAACCAAATGATATACGAACTTTATTAAGAAAAAGTTCTGAAAATCAAGCACTAGAAGTTTTTATGTTTTCTAAAGAAAATGCGTTATCATATTATGATTATGTTTTTCATTTGATATTTGATATTGAGAAAAATTTGACAGATAAGCATTCACTCTTATAATTGATATTTCCTAACCTCAACTAAATAAAAAGCACTAGCTGCATTGTTAAATAACATTTCATTTATAAAAAATACTTTATATTTGCACTGTAATGAAAACCAATACACTACATATAAAAAAACCTTCTGAGGGTTTATTAAAAATTGCTCGTAAGCTGCAAGCCGACAAAGAGGCTACAAAAGAAGAGTTACGCAAGCAGGCACATTTATTTTTCCCTGAGAAAAAATAAATAAATGGTTGATAAGATTATTCCGCTTAGCACCAAAGAAGGTCATCAATATCTTATAAAGTTAGAGTCATTTCAGCCCAATATACTACCGGAAGATATAACTGTTCCTGTAATAAACATTACCATTGAACTTGTTAACGAAGTTGTCGAAATTAATAATATAAGAACCCTGCTTCAAATAGCATCTGAAATAAATCGTTTTGCAGATGACAAAGAAGTAATATTGTACTGTTATTGCGATAAAGGAGTTATACAAAAGCGCAAAGGAAAAGAGCATATTAGCAATCAACAATTTAGAAGTATGCTTTTTACCAAAATGTTCGAAAAGCAAAATCAGGAGAAGTATATCAATGAAAAAATAATAATTAAAGACGTCAATCAAGGCGACCATTATATTCATTTATTTGCAAAAGTTCAAAACAAACCTACTGTAGAGGTTATTGCACAAAAATTAGAGGAATTCAACAAATAACCAAATATTTCCCAAATTCAACTAAATGAAAGAAGCACAAACCGTTGCTTCTGCAACCAAACTACGCAAACCCCGTTTTAAAAAAGAATACACCCAACAGGCATACAAACTCTGTTTGCTTGGCGCAACCGATAGCGAACTCGCTAAGTTTTTCGATGTAACGCCGGAGGTACTCACCCGCTGGAAGAAAAACCACGAAGCATTTAGCAGGCAAATAACCAAAGGCAAAAAAGCCGCCGATATGGAAGTCGCCCTGTCGCTGTACCAAGCCAGTATCGACCGAATTGTGACCACCAAGCAACCCATAAAATGCAAAGAGGTGTATTACGACGATAACGGCAAACGGGTAGAAAAAGAACGCGTAGAAGTTGTAGCAGTAGAAAAACACATCCCAGCCGATTTCAGGAGTCAGCAATTTTGGCTTAAAAACCGCAACCCCAACCAGTGGAACGACAAAGGCGATGACTCCGCCGAACCGCAACAGGACATAATACTAGATTTGGGCAATGGCCACAACCCCGAAACACCATGAAGCTGCTGCTAAAGCAGGAACACGCTATTTATTACCTGAAAGATACCGTTACCGAAGAAGTCCTTTACGGAGGGGCTGCGGGCGGTGGTAAAAGTGCCCTCGGTTGCCTTTGGTTAATGGAAATGTGCCAAAAATATCCCGGCACACGCTGGTTGTTGGGGCGAAGTAAACTCAAAAACTTAAAGGAAACCACCCTTAACACCTTTTTCGAGCTTTCGGGTAAACTACAGTTACACAAGCAATTTCAGTATAAAGCACAGGAAAATACTATAAAGTGGAACAATGGCAGCGAAATCCTGCTTAAAGACTTATTCCACTACCCTTCCGACCCGAATTTTGACAGTTTGGGTTCGCTTGAAATAACAGGTGCGTTTATAGACGAATGCAATCAGGTAAATTACTACGCCTGGCAAATCGTTAAAAGCCGAATCCGCTATAAGTTAAGCCAGCACGGGCTCATCCCTAAAATACTGGGCAGTTGCAACCCATCTAAAAACTGGACGTATAAAGAGTTTTACAAACCCTATCGGGAAAATAACTTGCCACACTACCGCAGGTTTGTGCAAAGCCTCCCTACTGATAACCCTCACCTGCACCCCAGCTACCTGAAAAGTTTGTTGCGGCTGGATAAAAACAGCAGGGAAAGGCTGTATTTCGGCAATTGGGAGTATGACGATGACCCTGCTGCGCTGATAGACCACGACGCTATTGCGGATTATTTCAGCCCCGCACACATACAGCCCGAAGGCTTAAAATACCTCACTATTGATGTTGCCCGTAAGGGTAAGGACAAAACTATTTTCAGGGTATGGCATGGCTGGCTGTGCGTTCACCGTAGCGCCATAGCCCGCAGCGGACTGGACGAAGTGGTAACCCACGCCCGCAAGCTACAGGAAAAGTACAACATAGCCCTCAGCAACACCATAGCCGATGAGGATGGCGTGGGTGGCGGTGTGGTCGACTTCCTGAAATGTAAGGGCTTCGTAAATAACAGTTCACCCTTGGAAATGAAAGAGAACGGGGTATATATAAAACCCAATTTCGAAAACCTTAAAAGCCAATGCAGTATTAAAATGGCAGAAATGATTTCCGCCCGACTGGCTGGTGAACTGTGCGATAACGACGAGGTGCTACAGGCAACTATGGAGGAAATGGAACAGGTAAAACTTCGGGATATTGATAAAGACGGCAAGCAAAGCATTGTACCCAAAGAACGGGTTAAGGAACTAATCGGTCGCAGCCCTGATGAATGGGACAGTATTATGATGCGCTACTGGTTTGCCCTGCGTAAGGATTATCGCGCTCGGGTTCGGGTGGCAGCCCCTTAATCTCTAAGTTTTCAGTCGCAGTAACAGTTCTCAGTCGCAATGGGCAGTCACAGTTCTCAACTCGAAACTCAAAACCCGAAACTAAAAACCCGAAACTAAAAAACAGTAATATGAGAAACATCACACTAAAAAAATATATACAGTTACCCATAGCCCAAAGCATCGTTTATGATGCCGTACTGGAGCATCTACAACCTAAAAACAGCTTCGCTAAAAAGCAGGCAAACATCGGTAATATGCCCTATGCCAATGTAAAGTATTGCATCAGGCTGTTAAGTAAAATAAAGGACTGGCAGGATATTTACAGGCTGTTTTCCATTTGTTTTGAGGTAACCGAAAAGGCTTTTTGGCGTGGCACCGTAACGGAATATTTCGCTGCCCGAAAGTTTATAATCGAAGAACTAAAGCAGGTCATTGAAACGGAGAACAAACTGTTATCATCTGTTAGTACCGATGGGCATTTATGGAAAATGGCAGGCGCGGAAAAGTTAAATCCGTATAACGATACGCTACCGCTTATGCAGTTGGGTAAACTGTTAGGGCAATATCCGTTTGACTTAGGCAGAAAGCCTTATAATGAAATTTTTAACCTGTTAGTACAAACTAAACTGCAAAACGAGGTAGAAGCAGAATACCGAAAACTGGCTTCGCAGCAGAGTAAGTAGTTTACAGTTTTAAGTTCACAGTTTACAGTCGCAGTGAGCAGTAAAACCTACTATATAAAACTGAAAACTGTGACCGATAACTGCGACTGAAAAAAGATTTCCACAAAACAACCTTTAATGAAAGACATTGTACGCATACTGGAAGACCTTGCTACTGATAAAGGCCTGGAATACCACTATGGCAAACAAGCTGCCCTAAACCTGCTGGATGGCACTACCGAGGCAGGCACAACCTACTTACTGCACGAATATACCAAGCGTAAAAGCGTGTATAACGACAGTGGTACGCAAATTAACTCAACCGAGTACGAGGGAAAATTCTTCCTTGTAAAACACAGCGATTTCGACCAACAGTATTTCCAAGAGCGTGGCACACAGGCAACCAGTAAATATGTAACCAATATAGAGCCGTTGCTGGGGGTTTTCAACCAAATGGGCAACAGCCTTGCCTGCATGGGGCTTGCCATTACCCAGTGGGATAATGTTGATGTTACCGATGCGCTGGATGCTAATATGGACGGGCTGTTATGCTCCTACAAAATTGTAATTCCGTATGGCTACAACTAATATAAGAGCGCTACTCGCTGCCGAGTTTGAAGCTATAAAAGCTGATGTAATTACCCGATACCAAGAGTCGGGATTAAGCGTTTCGGGCAACTGGGCTACAACACTGGAGGTTACTGCTACCGAAACAAGCGCAAGCCTTTTGGGGGCAGGCTACTTAGAAGGTCGCCCACCGGGTAAGCAACCGCCAAGTGAAGCGATTATAACCTGGATTGAAGCCAAAGGCATTGCTACGCAATTAGAAAACGAAATCAGTATTACCAGCCTTGCTTTTTTAATTGCCCGAAAGATAGCTCGTGAAGGGTGGCAACCCGAAAAAACGGGCAGCGATATAGTAGCCGAAGTGGTAACTCCTCAACGCATTCAGCAGGTTATAGACCGTGTGAGCACCCCACTGGTTAACGAGTTTTGCAATGATATTATTAATTTCTTAAAACAAATTGCAGCATGATTGTTTTTTCTCCATCTATAAATGCACATGCATTGCGTATGGCATATAATAACGATATTGTGCGCTTTTACAGCAACCTGAATATTGAGGCAGAGGTAGAGTCGTGTACCATTACCGATTCCTTTGGGTCAGTATATGCCACTATCTACCCTAACCCTCAGAGTAGGTTTTATTTTAATTTTAAGCCTTATATAAGTACACTTGTTAACACCAAAAACTTTGAAGATACCATGCAGCCTGATATAGATTCAGGTTCGCCATCAAGTTTTACTTACTTTGCCAGTAATGGCAGGTTTACACAACGTAATATTGCTTTTAGTATTAAATTTTCTGACGGTACTACAGATACTGACAGTTATGTACTATCATGGCTGGCCGGGGTACAGCAACCAGGGGATTTTAAGGAGTTTTCTTTAACTGATTTTTTAATATTATCTCCGTTTAAGCCAGGTACAGCCAATAACTATTATATGAAATATTGGGAGGGTTACCCTTTTGATATTCCTTATTTTAATAATACAAATGGGGTGTTGGTAACTAATAACACTAATTTATTGTCTCAAGAGTTCGATACCTCTGGGTATAGCTCCAGTTATTGTACAAGACTGGTAGTTTCTGATGGGCGTACTAATATAACATTGGAGGATTTACTCCCTTTGGCGAATGGAGTTAACCAACTTACTTTTACACAAAGAACATCAGGAATGCTTCCCGGTTCTCCAACTTTTTCAGGAAATGAAAAAATGCTGACATTAGAAAAAGTACCCTATACTTGTGGCGTTTACTTAAAATGGTTTAATGTAATGGGGGGCTTTAACTACTGGTTATTTGAAGACACCTACAGTATAACCCGAAAAACGAAACATTTGGGTACTATAGATAATGACTTCGAAAATATAAATAAAACCTTCTCAAGAAGTGTAAGCACCGGTAAAGAGAGCCAGGACAGTATTAAGGTTGTTGCAGAACTGCTTACTGAAGATGAAAGATCGGTTATAGAAGGCATTCTGGACAGCCCTAAGGTATACTTGTTTACAGGTCAGCCTTTTGCCCAAAACGGGTATAACAACTGGATAGAAGTTTCGCTTAAAACCAGTAGTGCAACAATTAAAAATCCGCGTAATAAATTAACTAACTTTTCTTTTGAGTTGGAGTTACCGGAACGTTATACACAAACCCTTTAAGCCGAAAGCTATAAAGTCTTAAAGTACAAAGTCAAATGTACAAAGTCTTAAAGCATTACTATTTCTTTAAACTCTACAGGTTTGTGACTTTCAAACTTTATGACTTTACAAACTTCAAGACTAATCCAATATTTGTCTAAATTTTAACCTATAAATGTCTTTATTACTGTACATTAACGGGCAGTTGACAGACTTAGACTCTAAGCAACACATTGCCCAAACCAAACAGATAAACGACCTTAACAGCATTAGTAACAGGCAGTCTAATTACACCAACAGGTTTAAGTTGCCTAAAACCGCTAACAACATAAAAATAATGGGGTTTTTATCCCTGCCCGGCAGTAATACTACTACACCCTATCAAAAAAATGAATGCTTCCTGTACAGCGAATCAGGCGAATGCTTTGTGTATAAAGGCTGGGCTAAAATTACTGATGCAGGCGATAATTTTGATGTAGTTATATATGATGGTATTATAGACCTGCAAAAAATAATTGAGAACAAAAAATTTTCTGATATAGACCTTAGTGAGCTAAATCATACCAAAAATGTAGCTACAGTTACCCAAAGCTGGGTAGGAACTGATGCTCCTTACCGTTATATTTTAGCCGATTATGGCGGTAAAACGGGTAAAACCTATTTAGGTGAAGTGAATATAGATTACTTGGTTCCTTCAGTAAGCGTTTCGTATTTATGGGATAAAATACAGGAACAGTTTGGGCTAACCTTTACAGGCAGCGTTTTTGAAACCGAATATTTTAAAAACCTGTGGATGACTTTCCCTAAAGGTGTAAGTATAGAGGACAACTCGCCTGTACTATATGAATGTGATGATAACAGCTTTGCAAGGAATGGTGCAAACCATTATATAAAATGTAACAGCGCCGTAACAAATGAACTTGAATTTGCCGATGAAGAGCAGTTTCACTTACAAATTGAAGAAACAGGCTTATACCGTATAGATATTAGCGGAAATATAAATGCATATAGTTATACCGGCACATCTGTAACGCCCTATCCTTTTAAAATATTTTATGCTAAAAATGTACAGGGAACACCGGCAGGAAATGTGCCTGTTTACAACTACAGTACTATTCAAAACAATATTGCACCCAATAGTGATTTTACAATTCCGCCCTTTTTGGTAAACTTAAATGCTAATGATACTCTGGCACTGCTAATACAGCGTGTAAACCCTACAAGTAATTTCCATATTGATAATAACTCTGCTGTTACTGTAAGCATTACAAAGCTAAATGATACTAATATAGATTTTAGTAACGGGTTAAGTGAATTCAGCATAAAAGATTTTATTAAAGAAATTGTACACCGCTTTGCGCTTACCATGGTAAAAAACAGCTACACAGGTGTATATAACTTTATAACACTGGAAGAGCAGCTGCAAAACGCCCCCACTGCAGACTGGAGTGATAAATACATAAGCATCGAAAACGAAAACTATATATACGGGCAGTATGCACAACAAAACTTCTTCAGGTACCAGTATAACGATAAGGAAAGTGATTATAATGACAGCTATATAGGTATTGATAATGTAAACATTACCCCTAAGCGCGACGTAATAAAATCTAAAATATACAGCCCGCAGCAAAACAATGTGGTGTACTTAAATGAGTTTTCTCACAGGTACAATTTATGGGAAAAAGAAATTGATGACGATGACCAGGTTAGCTATAAATCGCTGGATAAACGCTTTTATTTTTTACGCGCCAATACTGCAAGTTACGGAGATTTAGGCTTTAATGCGCCCTTTAGTATTTATTCGGATAAACTTACTGAAAGTACAACCGTAAGCAGCATATATAAAGAAAGCTTTTACAGGCTTAGCTTCGGAGAAATTATACAAGATTATTACAGCCCGTTAAGCAGAATTTTAAGCCATTCAGTTATAGTAAATGCCAAACTGTGGTTAACCGAAACGGATATAGCTAATTTTGATTTCATAAAGCTATATTATATAGAACAACTGGGCAGCTACTTTATAGTAAATAAAATTACCAACTATGTGCCGGGTAAATCTACTAAAGTAGAGCTCATAAAAGTAATATATGGCGAAGCTCCTAACTTAATTTCTGATTATAAGGAAATAAAAATTACCAATGTAAACATATTGGAAAACAACAATTACGAAGTAGAGTATGAGTTAAGCTATACCCCACAATATGGCAGCTCTTTAAAATTCGAATCATCATCAAACACCATAAACTGGGAAGAGGCAGATGATAGTGCCACACTAAACTATAATGGTCCTGTTACCATTAACCTTAGCGGACAAAGTTCTGCTTATATACGAATAAAAGATAACGTTTCCTCCGTATACTCTGAGCCTTACAAAATAAAAGACATAACCATTACCAACGCCACACAACAAGACAATGATTACTTAATAGACTATGATTTAAGCTATGCACCACAATATCCTGATGTGATAAACTTCCAGATATCAACAGACGGCGTAAACTGGTCAGAAACTGACTTCGGAATAGTATCACAAACCTCCGACTATAGTGGCCCTTTAGTGCTGGAAAATCTAAATGCTTATGATGGTGGCTATTTAAGAATGATAGATATAAGCAACGGGGTAACATCCAACAGTTATAACTTCAGGAAAATAACAATAACCGATGTACAAAACACAAGTAATAACCTTTACCAAATAACATACAACTCCAACTATACCCCAAGTCCTGTAACTACAGCATACCGAATAGAGGTTTCCTTTAACGGGTACACTTGGTATGATAGTGATAATGCCACCATGTCTCATAACGGAACTACTCCCGTAAACCTTTCTGACTTTAACGGTGCAAATTATATAAGAATCAAGAACAATATTTCAGAGATTACCTCAAATGTCTTTACGTTATGATAGCAGCAATAAAAAACAACCCTCCAAAACTCAGTTTCGGATTCGGCAAAACTAAAAAAACAGTTACTGCAAACACCAGTGTTACCGTATGGCTATCAGGGCAGTATAACGAGCAAAATTACACCTACAATTTAGTAGCCGAAGGCTGTAGTACAAAACAAAGTCTTTCTAACTATCAGCACAAGCTAACCTATATAACTCCGGGTAGTTATACCATTTCGGCTGTACTTAAAGCAACAGCAAACCAAAAAGATTTGACCAGTAATATTTTAACACTAACAGTAGTATAAAATGGCAAATGAGAAAATAACGCTTGCTTCGCTTGACTTAGACATGCAGGGGTTAATTAAAGCAGCAGCAACATCAAAAACAGAAATAGACAAAATAAAAGCTGCACTAAGCAGCTTAAAAAAAGCAGGGCTTTCTGCTTCCGAAGGCTTTAAAAGTTTAGAAACCCAACTCACAGCACTCACGCAAGTATATGCTGCGCAGCAGCAAGCAATAGCACAACTGGAAGCAAAAAACAAAAACCTGGCGAAAAGTCAGGAAGATGCTGAAAAAAGCACTAAAAAACTAAATAAACAACTTGACAAAACCGCCAAGCAGGCAAAAAGCACTGGTAAAGACTTAGAAAAACTGGAAAAAAGTGCTAAAACAGCCGCAAAAGGAATAGACAAGCTGGAGGACGAACTGGAAGACGTTACTGATGAGCTGGAAGATGTAAAAGATGGGGCAAAAGACACCGCAAAATCATTAAGTACACTTACAGGAGTAATAGAGAAAAACAAAAAGGCTTCGGAGAGTAGTAGTTCTGCTACAGAGAAGCTAAAAAGCAACTTCAAAGAATCAAAAGAGTTATTTAAAGAATCGTTCGACCAGATAAATATTTTCAATGGCGGACTGGGTGGTTTTATAACCCGTGCCGAAGAAGCCGGTGGTACAGGACCAATGGTAAAAGGTGCTTTCGAAGGCATGTCCAGCGGGATAATGGGCATGACCAATGCCTCGCTTAGCTTTATCGCTACACCTATAGGCGCTGTAATTGCAGCTATAGCCTTAGTTATAGGGCTTGTAAAAAACGCTATGGACAGGAGCACGGCATCCGCCCAAAAAATCACCAAAATATTCGACACCTTCTCTGCTATAACCGATGGGTTAATGCAACTACTAGAACCTTTAGGCGAGTTCCTTATAGATGGTATAGCAGCAGGTTTTGAGCTGGCTGGTAAAGCTGCCGAAGCTGCTATAGGCTGGATTAGTGATGGGCTTAGCTTTTTAGGCTTTGGCGATGCTGCCGAAGATGTAAAAGAATTTACAGAGCAGGTAAAGAAAAATGCCGAAGAAACCCAAAACCTGAAAAACGCTCAGGAAGACCTTGCCGCACAAAGTTCCATTCAGGAAATAGCTAACGAAAAAGCCAAACAGCAAATAGATGAACTCAATAAAAAAATAAACGACCAAACACTTACTGAGGAAGAGCGAATAAAAGTCCTTAAAAAAAGAAGTAAAGTAGAACAGGACAATTTAAATCAGCGTAAAAAAAATGCTGATGAAACGTATAATATTGCGGTAAGGCAAGCAGCACAAGGCAAGTACCTTTCAGATGAAGAATTAAAGCAATTGCAGGAAGGCGGGGTTGCCTATGCGGAAAAACTACGAAAAGTAAAAGGCTTTACCCAAGAAGAAATTGATGCACTAAAAGCAGCACAACTGGAACGTATGCGATTAAGCAGCGAAGAAATAGCCCTTACCCGGCAAACAGTTGATGAAGAAGCCCGTATACGTGACGAAGCAAGACAAGAAAGAGAACAAAAAGAAGCTGATGCAGCAGCAAAAGCACAGGAATGGCGGGATAAACAAAAAGAACGACAGGCAGAATATGCCAAACAACTGGACTTAGAGTTGCAAAAGTTTATGCAGGTGCAAAGCCAAAAAGAAATGTCTGCCGAAGAAGAACTTAACTATCTGGAAGAAGTTAAAAACAGAAAAATTGCTGTTGCCAAGGCTGAATATGAAGCCTCGGAAAAAACAACAAATGATAAACTGGCTCTTGAACTGGAAGTTGGCGAAATAACAATGAATAATGCTAAAGAGCAGGCAGATGTTGCCATAGAAAATGCAAACAGAGAGCTAGCCAACTATATAGAAAACCATAAAAGTAAAATTACGGCAGAAACAGAGTTAACTAATGAAATTATTGCCGAAGAAAATAAAAGGCTTGAAGGTATTAAAAATAAACAACTGGAAACTCTGGCTATAGAAAAAAACACCAGTGACCAGATTATTGAAGATAAAAAAGCCCGAAACGTAGCCTTAAGCGAAGCTGATATTGAATATCTGGAACAGAAAAAAGCTATTGAAGATGAATACAAAGCACAAACAGAAGAAAACAATAAAGCCCTTGAGGAACAAAAGAAAGTACAAGAAGCTGCAAAACATGAGCAAGAGCTACAGGAAAAACTTGCAAAGGCTAATACAGAATATGAAAAGCAACAAATTATTGAAGATGATCGTCATATACAAGAAGTTGAAAAATTAAAACAACAAAAAGACGAAGGTTTAATTACAGAGCAGGAATATAATCAACTATACGAAGCTGAAACACAAAGGCATGAAAAAGCAAACTCTGAGATTAAAAAAGCAGCTTTTAACAATAAACTGGAGTTAGCGAAAAGTACTTATACTAATATGGCAACCATATTAGGTAAAGAAAGTGAGGCCGGTAAAGCTATGGCAATAGCACAAGCCACTATAGATACATTTAAAAGTGCTGTTTCTGCTTATGGATCTATGGCCACTATTCCTATAGTAGGCCCTGCATTAGGAGCCACCGCTGCTGCTGCTGCAGTTGTAGCCGGGACTAAAAATGTAAAAAAAATAGCCGGGACAAAAGCTGCAAAAGCCCCAAAAGCCGAAAAAGGTGCTTTATTCGATATAGGCGGTAAAAGACACAGCCAGGGCGGAACCACCTTTACAGGAGAAGACGGTACCCGATTTGAAGCGGAACAGGGCGAACTTATCGGGGTAATGAATCGTAACGCAGCACAACACTTTATGGCATTTAATAATGCTTTCCCTGCCGGAGGTGGCTCAGCTTCATCTGCTAATTATTTTGAAAGCGGTGGTATTGTATCACGCGCTATAGCCACACCGGGAATGAATACTGACGAGCTTGCCGCTAAAATAGCCGAAGCCAATCAAAACCTGCCTGCACCAAGGGTAGCGGTAGAAGACATTGTTACCGAAGGCGACAGCTATGTACAGGTAAGAGAAGGTGCTAACTTCTAGAGAAAACTATATTACTCTTTAGTTAAAAGGCACTTAAACATTCCTTGTAAAACCTCTGGGTTATATACCGCTTGCTCATGTTTGTAAAGTGTATAACTTAAAACTTTATTGTTGGCAAGTAAATGTACATCTTCATCAGTAAGCGTAAAAATAGCATTAAATCTGGATGTACTTCGCGAGTCATCCATCTTTATCGCTGCATCAGGCTTTACAATTTTTTCACCATTATCCAGTAGTATGGTTACACCTTTACCTGTTTCTTTACTGTCTTTTGCTGTCATAAGCTCTATACCGTAACCATAACTGTCCGTTAAATAAACCTTATATACTCTATACAGAAATCGTTTTTCACCAATAAAACGTTTATTACCGCTACTGTCTTTATTTTCAGTTATGTAACTACAGTAATAGTCATCAGGCAACGTAAAGTTAATTGGGTTTACATATACAGCATTCCCTTTTTTATAAGAATAGTAGATAGTTTCACCATTACCTTCAAGTTTTAAAGTATAATGCGTCCCACTGCCGGGGTATGGCTCTTCAGAGGTAACATCAACAACAGTAAACACCTTCCCGCCTAAAGCATCAGGCTTAGTACGCCTGTCACCGTTATCCATATATGTTTTTGTGCAATTCAGGTCTGAAAAAAAAATGCTCATACCCCGAGTCATATTTCAATACGTTTTCTGATAATACTTTTACCTCTAACTGATGTCCTTTTAGCAGCACAGGGTCTTTTCTGGGAAACTGCGCAAATGCAGTTAACATTACAAATAGCATGGTAATGGTGGCAACTGTCTTCATAAGGAAATAATTTTTTATTCAATTATTGTTTGGGTGCCCCAAAATAAAACTATTAACCCTTTTTAAACTTTAATAAATAGTTATGGATGTGAGAAATATACTATACGGTTGGAAAAATTACCTCGATAAAAACGAAGTAACCGAAGCCGTTGCAAAACAACGTGCAACAATATGCGCTGCCTGCCCCCATGCTAAAAAAGGCATGCTATTAACGTTTGTAAAAGATGAACTGAAAGAAGTAGAAGGCTACTATTGCAATAAATGCGGTTGCCCGCTTAGTGCCAAAATACGCTCAAATGATATTTGCCCCGAAAAAAAATGGTAAATGAACCGTTATGAAACTATTGTAAGCCTTGGCGATAACTTTATGAAGCTAATGGGCAAGAGCCTTATACCTGTACATATACTGGACTGGAAGGTGTATTATGAAGCCTACCTGAAAGAAATGGAATACCAGAAAAAACACTTTAAAAAACCCCGCAAAACCCATGCTGCCGGCTGTGTAGCCGAGCAATACAAAATTACCGAGCGCACTATGTTTAATATTATTGCTTTTATGGAGGGGAGTTAGTAGTTACTCCAACACAAAAACAACTTGTACAGTTGACACGAATTTAATTTTGTCAAAATCAACATCAAAAGAATTTAAAGTAGTGTCATTGTTAATAGTACCTACGCCCCTCAACACAACAGTTCCCGGAGCATTATAGGAAGAAGTGTAATTAGGTCTATCCATACACTTTATAAGAAGTGCTTTCCCTACTTTTTGATTAAGGGGTACTGCTAAGGCTTCTGCTTGTTGCTTTGCTCTTTTAACAGCAAGACCTTTTAACTGAAGTACTAAATTTTTTGCTCCCGAATATTCCGTTTTTGTTATCATAACATTAGATATACCTACCTCCTCCAGTCTAACCAATACTTTTCCTGCCGTACACGCATCTCGCACTAAAACATTAAATAATTTATTCTTTATAACATCTTTTCCTTTCAGAAAGTATCCTTTATAGTTGCTGCCAAAATCTAAGAGGGTTACATCTTTTTCAACATCAACCCCTACTTTAATAAGAGCTTGTTTGAGTAACTGTTCCTGTTCCTCAACTGATTTTCTACCCCGAAAATCTGCCTCATTCAATAAAACAGATATATGTATTCTATCAGGAACTACTAGGCTGTCAGCTTCGACAATCGTTTCAATATAGGGCTGGTTTAGTGTAGTTTGTTGTTGCGCATAAAGCGACACTCCTATAAAAACAATTAATAATTGTAAATAAATTTTCATCTAATTATAATTTAAGGTTATACTATTATGGATAACCTTAGATGAGAAAAGGTTGGGAACAACTAATATTTATTCCTATAACATCCACTGAAAACCCCATTTCAGCAAAAACCTTATTTACCGCCGTATCTTTGTATCAACAAAAAACAACAGCGCTGTTTGTTTAGCCAAAAGCCATAAGGCAACACGCAAATAGTTAACAAGGCAAACTAATGGTTAACTGCTATTGCCTATTCCCTATTAACTAAAATACTTCCCCCCAAATATTTCACTCATTCCCTACCGAATGACAGGAAACATATATATCTCCGGGCAAATAGGCACATTTAGCGGGGTAACAGGCGTATCGCTGGTCGATGTAGTCAGTCAGGTAAAAAAACAACCCCACGCCACCGCATACAACGTGCATATAAACTCCGAAGGCGGACTGGTAGATGTAGGGTTCGATATTTACCACTACCTGCGTTCATTAGGCAAACCCATTACCACCATAGGCAGCGGAACCGTAGCCAGTATAGCCACCGTAATATTTATGGCAGGTAAAAAAAGAATACTAAAAGAGAATACCTCTTTTATGATTCACCTGCCCTGGGGAGGCTCTATGGGTACCGCCGATGAACTGGAAGAATTTGCAGACCAGCTCCGTGCCATAGAAAAAAAGCTGGTGAGCTTCTACAAAAAAGAGCTAAACGTGCAGGAACAGGCAATACTGCCACTGCTAAAAAACGAAACATGGCTCACGCCCAGCCAGCTTAACGCATTGGGCTTTACAACTTCACGGCAGGTAAAAGCCGTAGCAAAAGCATTTATTAATCCAAATTTAACTATGAGAGGAACATTTAGCGAAAAAGACAGACACTGGATGGAAGGTCTGTTTGAGCGAGTGCTTGCCAAATTCAAGCACAACACAATCCTGAACAAAGTAGTACAAGATGCCACCGGTGTGGAGCTTGACTTTACTGAACTTGCCAACGACGCTATTATTGAACTTGGCGCGATAGCAACAGTAGACGGCGTTCCCGCAGAAGGTGAATACCTGATGCCTGACGGTACTGCTTATGTATTTGAAGCAGGAGAGTTAACCGAAATTATAGAAGCCGAAGATGCAGGCACAGAAGCTACCGCAGCCTTACGTGCCGAAAACAAAATGCTGAAACGCCAGCTTAGCACCATAAAAGGCGAAGTAATGGCACTAAAAAGACAAGTAGGCAGCAGCTACAGCCTGGACGGCAAAAAAGTAGCAAAACGCAAACCAAGCGAACGCGACAGGCTAGCCGGTATGAAACAATATTTGCAAAATAAAAGCAGTAAGTAATGGCACTAATTAAAGCTGACGGACTAACACTAAACCCACGTGAAGCCGAAACGGTAAGCGCGGTAATATTTGAAAGGGTTTTTAACGACAGTGACCTTGCTGAATACCACGAAATTGAAACGGGTATTGATGTTGAAACTCAAATTGCATTTGCCGAAAGACTGGGGCTTTTAGGTAAAAAAACCAGTGGATGTACACCAAACGAAGCCGAAGGTTTTGTACTTACTGAAAAATACTGGACTCCTGCGTTAGAGGATTTCAGGTTATCGCACTGCCAGGCAGATATGAACGGTTTATTAAAACTGTTTAAAAAATCAAAACGCATTAACCCTGATTTTTACGATGTAGTAGGCTCTCAGGAGTTTGGCGTTATCATCTCTGCTGTAGAATCGGCATTGTTAGAAAACATCCACCGTAAAGTATGGTTTAATGATACCGCTGCCGCTACTGTAGATAATTCAGGAGTGTTTACAAACAATACTGATTTAGGGTACTTTAACTCTTTCGACGGCTTGTTTAAACAAATTATGGCGGAAGTTCCTTCAGGTGAAGGTAACTATGTTGCTATAACTGCAAACGAAGGAGCATCATACTCCGCACAAGCATTAGCAGAAGATGCCGCTATAGACATCTTTGAAAAAATGGTTACCGCTGCTGATGAAAGACTGGTAGACAGCGAAGACAGCTTTATATTAACTACACGTACTCTTGCTGATAACTACCGTGCTACCTTAAGAAACAAAAACCTAGGTTCCGGTTTCCTTGAAGTAGTAGAAGAAGGCAGACCAAAACTGTACTTTGACGGTATTGAGGTAAAAGTACGTTATGACTGGGACAGGTATATAAAAACCTATCAGGACAACGGTACTACCTGGAACTTACCACATAGGGCGGTATTCACTACAAAATCAAATATCCCAATTGGTACACTTAGCGAGGAAGACCTTGTAAAGCTGGATGCTTTCTATGACAGAACGCTAAAAACCAACATCATGGACGCATCCTATACTATTGATGCTAAACACCTTGAACCGTATATGACGGTAGCAGCTTATTAATTTTGAGGCAATAGTAATTAGGCAATAGGCAATATTCCATAGTAAAAAGTCGCAGTACTCAGTCACAGTAGGCAATTGCCTCACAAACTAAAAACATCAACTTTTTGACTTTCGACGCATGACTTTCGACTAAATAAAAAACTATTGCCTAATGGCTTTTGGCTGATCTCTTTTTCAACTTTCGGGTTTTCAACTTTTATCTAAACACAATACTTCAACTTTTTAAAACAAAACAACAATGGCAGTAGATTGCACAGGGCTTTTAACAGCCGATATAACTTTTGATTGTGCTAACGCACCAATAGGTGGTATAGAACAAAACATTGTATTAATCAACAAGGATGATATTGATACAACAGCTACTACTTATGATGCAAGTAACCGTTTATTAGTAACTAACCTTCAACTGAAATCAGGGAAAACAGGTTACAAATTAACCGGTGTTAAACAAGCTAATGGTAAAGCTTGGGAACTTGTAAAGAAAGAAAACGCTCCTGATAAATTTAAACATACATTTAGCGGCGTAATTTTTAACCCAAGTTTGGATAATAAAACGCAGGCAGATAGCCTTTCTCAAGGTGCTAAATACGTAATAGTGGTAGAACAACTTTGGAAAGGTGCAGGAAATGCAGATGCTTTTGAAATTTTAGGACTTAAATCCGGTTTAGAAATCAGTACCATGACAAACAGCTCTAAAGAAAACGACAACATGATTGTTTTTGAGCTTGCATCGGTAGATGGTTTTGAAGAGCCTACAATGCCTAAAACACTTCTTGAAACAGATTACGCTACTACCAAAACAGTATTTGATGCTGCATTTGTTGAAGCCTAATAACAATGCTTGATTTCACAAAAATGGATATCAACACCATCGTTACCGGAAAGCGTAGCGATGGTGTCCGGTATCTCCAGTTATTCTGGCAGGAGTATACCTCAATTTTTAATGAAAAAGTCAACCCCGGTTGTCCTATATGTTTAACTACTTGTGTAAACAAGTACAAAAAATACTTTAACGAAATGGCAAGCGAAACACAATACAAACTAAAACCAAAGTACGAGAATATCCCTTTACGGTTCGGTTCATCAGTTTTAGTCAACAACAGTAATATTACCGAAGAATATGCCAAAGAACTCTTAGCCCGTCCTAACGGCGAACGCTTTTTCTCACAATTGCCTGAACCAACCATACAAGAACCAAAAGAGGAGAAACCTCAACGAAAAAAAAGATCACAGGCAAAGAAAAAAACAACTGTTGATGAGGCAGCACAGCAGCAGGCAGAACCTAAAGCACAACAAGCACAAGAAGAAGGTTTGCCTAATGCAGAACAACAATGAGAACACTTTTAATAGATGTTTGGAAAAGACTAACCCCCTGGAATAAAAGCGCCGACGTTTATGCTAATGATACTGATAATGCCTACCCCGAACGTATGGACAGGCTTATTAATAACAGCGTAACAGCAAAATCGGCAGCCAGTATAATGCTGCAATATCTCATCGGTAAAGGGTACGGAGAGGAAAATGACAGCCTTATTGTAAACAAAGAGAAAGACTTAACATTAATTGATTTTGCTGATGATATAGCCGATGACCTTGTAAAACAGCGCGGGGTATTTATCCACGTTAACTGGAATGCACTTTATCAAATATCCGACTTCAGCGTAATTCCTTATGAATGGTGCAGAATAGGTAAAGCAGATAGTAACGACTATGCAGGCAAAATAGCCGTAAGTAAAGAATGGCTCAACCCAAAACGTTCCGACATCCAGCTTATTGATGTTTTTAATCCTCGTAAAAAAGTAATTGATGCACAGGTAAATAAAGCAGGAGGTTGGGAACATTACAAAGGGCAGGTACTGTTTGTAAATATGGATACCAAGCTGCGCTATCCCCTATCGCGTATTGACAGTGTTGCTGATGATTGCGACAGCGAGGCACAAGCAGCCGTTTACAAAAACCGTCTGCTACGCAAAGGCTTTTTTGGTAACACCTTAGTTGTAACACGCCCATTGGTTGAAGAAGGTTTAGAACCCGGAAGCAAAGCATTAATAGATGCTGAAAGCGAGCGCGACAGGTTTCAACAAGCCATTAAAGACAGCTTAGGTGCAGAGAATACTGGTGGTGTACTTTGCCTTGAAATGGATTTTGCAGGCGAAAAACTGGATGACGCCATATTAATCAAACAGATTGAAAGCAAAATTGACGATGAGCTTTTCGAGTATACTGAAAGCAGTGTTCGGGAAAATATTTTAGTCGCTTTCAACAACTTACCGGCGGGGCTTATCAAAACCAATGAAGCATCTTTATTTGGTAATTCAGGCGAGGCAATTCGCGAAATGAAACGCACGTATTGGGAGAACACTACCAAAGAGCGTAACATGCTTACTTCGGTTATTAATCAGTTGCTGGAATGGTCTCAGGACTTATCAGGTATAAAAGTAGAACCTATAAAACTTACAGACGATGCAGGCATTAATTACGAGGAATGATATTGCTAAATACAGGCAAATATCAAAAACCCCAAACGACAGTAAACTCAATGAAATGATTTTGGATGCGCAGTTACTGGATATTCAGCCGCTTTTGGGTGAAAAACTATTCAATGCTGTTATAGCATCTCCCGAAAGTTACCCGGATTTACTGGATGGAAGCTCTTACGAGTATGAAGGTACTACTTATACCAACTATGGGCTAAAAATGGCTATAGCCTATTTTACCTATGCCCGATACATGATGTTTTCATTGGTTACTGATACTCCTTTTTCAGTAGTCGAAAAAATAAATAACGATACCAGTAGACCGGTAGAGGGTACTACCAAAAAAACAATATACCAGCTAAACAGAGAATCTGCTTTTAAAATATGGGAAAACGTAGCGCTTTGGCTTATAAGAACTGGAAATAGCGAATACAAAAAATACTGTGGCAAAAACACAAACCGCAGTATGAGATTTAGTAAAATTATATAATAAAAATGATTACAGTAAATAGTTTCACCGACAAAAGGTTTATACTAAACGGAGTTGAGTATTTTAGGAATTATATTACCCGAATAGCAGGGAATAAGCTTATAATTTATAACGTATATGATAACAAAGACGTTTTAATCCCTTTTACAGAGTATTCACAATTCACAGTAAACGGCACAAGCTACAACAGTATCGAGGAACTTCAATCAGCAATAATGAGTATTTGTTATGATAGAACTACTCTTGGTGAAGGAGGCGTTTTTGACCATAATAATAGAGCGAGAGTTATCTCTGTAGGACATACAGAAATTGCAGGGGTTGATACCACAGCAGACTCTACTAACTACAGGTATTCAGTAGCTCAAAAAATGAGTGAAAATCCATTTACTATTACCGCCACTGAAACCCCTGTTATAGTATATGCAGTTATTACTGTTAATGATACACCTCGACTGTATTCCTATTTCTTCTTAAGTGGTAAGGGTACTTATACAAGTGTAGACTATGACCAATTAAGATTTATAAACTACGAAACATATACCAGCGAAGATGTTGAAAATACACCAGGCACTTCAATTATTGATTTAGGAGAATTAACTGATGGTGATTATTTAAACGCAGCTAATAGCACTCAACGTGATTTTACTTTATCAGGTCAGCTTGATGAGGAAGGAAATGTAATTTCTTATTACTTTAGTTATACTCAAAACGAAGTACTTTATTTTGTGCAATTTGTTGGTACTCCATCAATCTATAATGGTGATTTAGCTGAAAGTGACCTTGTGAGTAGTACTAATAGTAATTTAATCCCTGATACTACCTTACAACAAATAACTGATAATGGTAATATTACTACAAACAACATTGAAGTAAAGGGTATAACTGTTAATGACGGAACTGCAAGTAATGTTTTATTACTTAGCGGTACAGAAGCAGGAAAACCTATTACTGGAGACATAGAGTTTGAAAATACTTTGAATGGTACTAAAAAAATAATTGCGAAATATGAAGATGGTTATTATAATAACTTAATAAAATCTATAGAGTTTTTAGATGAAGATAACTTTGTACTATCTAATAAAGATAATAATTCAGGAACTGAAGTAAAATTAGAATTTACTCCTAATGATATTAATTTTTCTGCAATTAATTCTTTTGGAAACTCAACGTCTGTAGGAATAGCTAATGGAGAAGGGCTTTATAATAGCTCAGTAACAATATCAAGTAGTATACCAAATTCAAAAGGGTTATCAGGTAATCAAGACTTTACTGCAAACATTACTGCATTAGACTACGTACAAAAAAAATATATAGACGATATTCCATTTATTGAATTAGATGAAACCTCACCTCAAACTATAAATAAAGTATGGGTTGGTACTCTTGCTGAATATGAGGCTTTAACTTCAGAGAATTCAGGAACATTATATTTAAAAGAAGGGGTTAGCGAAACCGGCTGGGGTAAATATTCTGATTCTCAATATACTTCAGGAACTCCTTTTTCTATTACAGCAGATACTGACACAATAGTTCCTAATAATAGTAACTTAGTAAATGAAAATCAACTCCCTACTGACGTCGCTACATTTACTGAACTTATAGATAGTGTAGCATCGGGATTGAGTTATGACTACAGCAAAATACTAGGTGGCGAAAATGATAATCTTTCAATTGACATTAACCTAAAATCAATTCCTACAGATGCCTCTGCAAGTTATATAGAGCTATGGTTTAATGATGGTTCAGGACAGGAAAACAAACACATGTTTACATTTCCAAAAGGTATGGGCGAAGTAAGACATATAAATCTTTCTATAGCTGCTATTCTTTCGAGTGATTGGGATGTGAACGGAGGCACATTATATGCAAGATGTAATGGAAGCTGTAATATATATGATATTAGTTGGAGTGTAAGTAGAATTCATAAAGCAATATAACTATGAACAATCACATATCGAGCAAGTATCAAATAAGTCATCAAAATAAAGGGTATAGTAATAAATACCCTTTATTAAAAGAAACTCAGAAAATTTTAGATCGAGCAAAATCAGAAGGATTTGCCTTACCTTCTGATAATACTATAGCAGGAATAAATGTATTAATAAGAGAACAGATTAAAAATGGGATTTGGAATAAATTGGATGATTTTTTTCAGTATTCATATAATAATGAAAACAACTATATACCTGACAGCTCTAATTTTGCAAGTAATAGCTGGCCTTCAGGAAATGCAACAAAAACTCCCAACACTATTGAGACAACTGCTCCTGACGGAACATATAGTGCTTGTAAATTTGATGACACAAATGCAGTAGGAGAAGAGCCTGCTAACATAGTTAAAATAAATAACAAAGCTCCTTCAAACAATAATGTATTTTCAATATATACAAAAGCAGGAACAGGAACCTCACAAAGAAGGTTCAGGTTAAGAAATCACACATTAGGGCAAGCTCTTCCAATAGTAAGACTTGATTATACAACAGGAGAAATCTTTACATCAAGCGGTAATGAATGGACTGTAGAGTATATTGGAGATGGCTGGTATAGGTTAAGTTTTACTTTTACTGCTTCAGAAGGAGACCATATTTGGCTATATAACGGACGAACTGATCCAGAACCATTAGGTAATGATATTTGGTATATATGGGGAGCTAAAATTGAATCAGGAGATATGCCTACAGGTTTTAAATATGACATGTATGAGTTTAGTAAAATAAACTGGAAAAAACCTGAATCAGAACTTGCTACAGTTTATGGAGGGTGTAGTTATACTTCTATAGGATGGGAAGGCGATGGAAATGATGGATATATAGATACACAATTTAACCCCAGCCATATAAATACTAATAAGTATCAACTAAACGATGCTTCTATAAGCCTTGTTGTTCATAAAGAATATACAATACCGGGAAGAACAAACTTGACTGGACTTACAATAAATTCAAACAACTGGATAGGAAATGCTGACAACTTATCGCACAGAATAAATACAGGATATTATCCTGATACCAGTGTAGACTTTTCTGGTGTTGGTTTAAAAAGTATGATTAGATATGGAGAATTTGACTGCTCATACATCAACAGAGACAACTTACAGCAAAGGCAAGTAGAAAGTAATATATATTATGGATGGAACGACACCCAAAAACTGTTAAGAAGATTGGATAGCTATGGAGATGCAGGGATATGCTGCTTTTTTGCAGGAAAATCACTATCATATGCTGAAACACAAATATTTAGAACTTTATACAACAACTATTTAGAAAAAATAAACCTACCTCAAATAGCATAAAACTTATATTTCCCTACTCGGCAAAAAATGAACTATTTACTGACGTTTACCATTAAACACCTGCTGCTACTTCACAGTAGCAGCTTGGTGCTTAAAATAAAATCAGTTATAGCATTAAGCCTGCCTTTTAGCTTTGTTACATGGTTTTTTACAACAATTTCCCAATGGACTATATCAAATGGAGATTTTATTGCCGGAGTACTTACCTGCATAGCTATAGACCACGTTATAGGCAGCGCTTATCACGCTTTTAAATTAAAAGACTTTACTATTAAAAAAAACCTTATAGGGCTTATAACCAAACTAACCTTTTGTGCAGGAGCCGCTATATTGTTCGAAATAATACAGCATACCGTAAAAGAAACAACTTTTATATATGATTATTTAAAATCGCTCACCCGATTAATGGTTATACTCTACCCTGCCGGCTCGGCATTTATGAATATGAGCGCACTAACCAATGGTGTATTTCCTCCAATAGGCTGGATTCAGAAAATTAAAACTTTTAATCAAGATCTTGATTTAGATAAAATAAAAGACAACAAAAAGCAATAGCTACAAAAGTGGGTGTAAAAAAACAGGTATTCGAAAAAAATAAAGGCAAAAAATTAATAAATTGCATACCGTTGCAATGCTTTCATGTTTTATACTTTTGATATACAAAATATTACATCCATTTTTTCATTACTAAACAACATATAATACAACTAAAAAATTACAAGTTTTCAACTAAAAACTACATACAATGGCAGCAGACAGCATTACACTTAAGCGCATTAAACTAATTCACCCAGCCGTAAGACAAGAAGTACGCGATGCATACATGCACGTTAACAATAAACTACTTGGTAAAGGGGTACGACTACGCTTTGCGTATACCCTTAGAACCTTTGCAGAGCAAGATGCTTTATATGCACAGGGAAGAACAACTCCCGGAAATAAAGTAACCAATGCAAAAGGAGGTCAGTCAATTCACAATTACGGTTTAGCTTTTGACATTGTTCTTTTATTAGACAGAGATAACAACCGTACATTTGAAACAGCCAGCTGGAACATACATGCTGATTTTGATAATGACAGAAAAGCCGACTGGATGGAAGTAGTAGACTACTTTAAATCTATTGGCTGGACATGGGGAGGCGACTGGAACTCATTTAAAGACTACCCACATCTTGAAAAGACTTTTGACCATAACTGGAGAGCATTGAAAGGAAAATACGATTCAGGCGATACTTTTATAGAAGTAGTAGATGGAAAAACATACACATGGGTTAACTTATAAGAAATACATACCTTACCTATTATGCAGCGTGCTGCTGGTAATACTCCTGCAGCCACGCTGTAATAGCGAAACCAGAATAAAAACAAATTACCAAGCTTTAAACGATAGTATAAGCTATTATAAAAACAGGCTTGGCTCCCAAACAGCTACTATAAAAACACTACTAGCTGATAAAGAAACACTGGGTGTATTATTAACTGACAAAGATAAAGAGCTACAGGAACTGATAAAAGAATTTGCATCAGTAAAAAATGTGGTTAAATATAAAGACCGTATTGTAATAGATACCATAAAAGTAACCTATACTGACACACTGCCTTATCCTGATTTTGAACGCACAGGCAAGATTAAAAATAAGTGGTATTCTTTTCGCTATAAATCTATGAACGATGGTTTTACTTTAGATAGTTTAACCATACCTAACGAAGTAACCGTTATTACAGGAGTAAAGCGTAAATGGTTTTTAGGGAAACAGACTATTACTACCGATGTTACCAGTACCAACCCTTATATAAAAGTAACTGAGCTTAAAGCTGCGGAGGTAGAAGTACCCACACCTGTTTATAAAAAATGGTATGTGTGGCTTGGTGTAGGTATTTTGGGCGGTATACTAGTGGCTAACTAAATACCTCTTTTAAAACCTCTATTGATTTTGGTTTTACAAAACCATCAAGGTGAAAAGAATAATAATCAATTAAAACCTTTAGTAGTGCCTGCCTTTCGGAAACATGAAAAGACTTCGCTCCATCCCCCTGGCGCAAAGTCATCAGTCGGCGTAACAACATGGTTTCGTCTTCCGAAAGACAGCTTGCTGAAGGATATGGCATAAATATCCCTTCCGTCATTTCAAAATAAGAGTGCTGTTGGTTTCCCGTATCAGGATAAAAGCCTAAAAACTTTGTAATTTCAAGTAGTAATATTAAATGGAAATTTGCTACCTCATCGTGCGTATCCAGCCACAATAAAGAAGTTTCTAAATACGCATACAGGTTTTCGTTTTGCTCTTCCTCTTTTATACAATAATGTAAAACTTCCGACAGGAAAATAGCTATGGTTGTTTTAATAATATCAGTAGCAAGTGTTTGGTAAGGGTGTGCCAACCTTATCTCCTTAAAATATTCCAGCGTACCTTTATTTTTATGGGTCGCCTCTATTTCTAAAATAGTAAGCGGACGAAAATAAACTGTTTTTTGGGCACTTTTTTTAGACGAAAAAGCATCGCGCACAAAGTATGATTTTAACCCATCGGACTGTGTAAAGCATTTTACAATAAGCCCTTTTTCCTGATACCGTAATGAACTGATTACAATTGCTTTTGTTTTAACCCGCACGCCACAAACTCCTTTCTGTTAATTGCTTTTGTATAAATAATTACCTAATAATCATTACCTTTTTTACTTTGGTTTCAGTACCGTCTTCAGAAGCTATAAATATCATATACACCCCTGATGCCACTTTGTAACTACCAAAAGCACGGGTGTCCCAAAGTACTGTACCGCCTTCGGAGGTAGTTTCGTAAACCAGATTTCCTGATATATCGGTTATTTTAATATTAGCATTATCAATAAGTCCGCTTATGTTAACATCGCCATTAAAGTCAGGTCGCACAGGATTAGGAAACACATATACATTACTTAAATCGCCTGCTGCCTCGGTAGACGTTCCTTTATAAGTAACCATACCCTTATCAGTAGCAAAATATACATCTCCCGTTGCATTATCAATGGCAATATCGTTTATAGTATTACTTGGTAACGGTGAGTTTTGTTTGGTAAAATGGAAAAGGGTTCTTTGTCCGTCAGGCGATACTAAAAACGCACCCGCACCCGAAGTTCCTAACCACTTATTATTAGAACCGTCTACTTCAATATCCGTTACATCCTGATCATATAAAAGCTCTTGTGCAAGTCCGTCCTCTTCAATAATTATTGCATTTGTAGTAAGTATATTCTCAGTTAAAAAACGGTCTATTCCCGGCATTACTCTTAACCCTCTCGAAGTTCCTATCCAAAGCCTGTTGCTGTTATCAATAGCTACAGAACGAACATATTCCGATGGCAAGTTTCCTATATCATCAGCTCCTATTACTATAAACTTATCCCCCAGCGTTTCATTAAAAGCTATTAGCCCTTCGTTAATGGAAGGTATCCATTTTGTACCATTCCTGTCGATGATCATTTTTTGGTATTTATTCGATATAGCATTATTTAGTACATCTGTAAAATCATATGATGACCAGTTCCCATTACGAAAAACTTTTAATGGTTTTTCTGTCATATCATTTGTCATCCATAGTGCACCCGAATCATCATAAGCTAAACTATTAACCCTTATATTATAATAATTTGCAACTAATTGTTGACTTTCTAAAGGGCTGTTCGTTTCGTTGTAGAGCTGTACAGGAGTATCATCTTCTATGCGCAATAAGCCTCTATGGTAAGATGATGCGAACACCTCGCTTTCATTATTTGGGTTTACGGCAATATCTCCTATTGATGCTGCACCCAAAACGTCATCTTTAGGTATATTAATCCATCCTTCCTGAGTTAATTTACTTATACCTTTAACTTGCTCATCAGGAGTAAAATAAAAATTGTATGAGCCAAAAACTGCCCAAAGTGAGTTTGATGTCTTTTCTATTGAAAAAATATTAGTTCGTAGCGGACCATTTGGGGTAATATTATTTTTTACCATACTGTTATTTAAGTAGGTTTCTATAACTCCATGCGCCTTAGTTCCTATAAATAACTGACCCGAAACTACTGTTGCCGCTGTAAATATAACCCCTCCTTCAAAAGCATTTTCAAACAACTGTAGTATTTGAACTAATGAATCGTTATATACCAAAATGCGGAAGGGATTAGTTACTACCAGATGGTTATTTGCTACTCTTAAATCAGTTATGACTCCTCCTGTAGTATTAAAAGGTATAGCAGTACCATTGTCCAGCCTGTATACTGTTCCTAAATTATCTGCTGCAAATAACGTATTAGAAAAAGAAACTATTCCGCTCCAGTTACCGCCATAAACCTCTGTCCACTGATTAAAATCATTAAGATTAGGGTTGTTTAAAAATCCTCTACTTATACCATTATTCTCTGTAGCTGCATATATATAACCGTTTAATACCGTAGTTTGGTTTACCGCTATTTCAGTACCATTAGGCCCTAAATAATAGGTATCTCCAAACTCAAGGGTTTGCAAGTTTAAAACTGCAATACCAAAATCACAGGAAATATACGCTTTGCCATCATGCTCATAAATATGGTTTATTTTTTTAGTGCCGGGCGGTACAGTAGTCTCCTCAATAATATCTACTTTATTTACTATACTGTCATCTCCGTTTACCACTATGAGTAAACCATTACTACTCCCCACAATGGTACGGTCGTAAACTTCACTATAATATATAGCGGTTATGGTTTCAGGTTTAAGCCCATCTACCGAAGTAGTGGTTTTAAGTTCAAAAGTAATAGTACTTTTAGAAAAGATAGCACTTTCGGCAGCAGCATACACTCTGTTTGATGACTGCGTTATATCCTGTATATTATTGTACGAGAAATGCCCCACCCATCCCTGATTGTTTTGGGCAAAAAGTATGTAACCTAAAAGAAAAAAATATAGGAGAAAAAAACGTTTCATTAAGTAGTTTAATTTGAAGAACAAATATAAGCTAAAACGAATATATAGTCGTTTTTGTATAAAGTGATATAAAAAAAGCCCACGCCAAAACGTGAGCTTTTTTTTATATACTATGTTGTACTGTAAAAATACTATACAGCACCTTGTGCAAGCATAGCTTCAGCTACCTTTACAAAGCCTGCTATATTAGCACCTTTCACATAATCTACGTAACCATCTGCATCAGTACCGTGTTCTACACATGCATGGTGAATATCAGCCATAATAGCTTTAAGTTTTTCATCAACTTCTTCTCTTGTCCAGCTAAGACGCAGTGAGTTTTGCGACATTTCCAGTCCTGATGTAGCTACACCACCTGCATTTGATGCTTTACCCGGAGCAAAAAGTATTTTTGCTTCGTGGAAAACAGCAACCGCTTCAGGAGTACAAGGCATGTTTGCTCCTTCTCCTACACATATACAGCCATTAGCCACAAGTGTTTTAGCTTCTTCTTCACTTATTTCATTTTGTGTAGCACATGGTAAAGCTATATCACAAGCTACTTCCCATGGCTCCCCACCATCAGTATATTTAGCATTAGGGTACTTATCTAAATACTCTTTAATTCTTCCTCTGCGCTCATTTTTAATTTCCATGATGTAAGCTAACTTTTCATCATTAAGCCCTTCTTCATCATAAATATAACCTGAAGAGTCACTCATAGTAAGTACTTTACCACCCAGTTGCATTGCTTTTTCTGCTGCATACTGTGCTACGTTACCGGAACCTGATATAACTACTTTTTTACCTACAAGACTCTTTTCTTGTTTTTCAAGCATATTTTTTACAAAATATACACAACCGTAACCGGTAGCTTCAGGACGTATTAACGACCCACCAAAGCTTAAACCTTTACCGGTAAGTACTCCTGTAAACTCGTTACGTAACCTTTTATACTGACCGAACATGTAGCCTACTTCGCGACCTCCTACACCTATATCTCCGGCAGGAACATCCGTATCAGCGCCTATGTGTTTGCTAAGCTCTGTCATAAAACTTTGGCAAAAACGCATTATTTCGTTATCTGATTTTCCTTTAGGGTCAAAGTCCGAACCTCCTTTACCACCACCCATTGGCAGCGTAGTAAGGCTGTTTTTAAACGTTTGCTCGAAAGCAAGGAACTTTAAAATACTAAGGTTTACTGATGGATGGAAACGTAAACCACCTTTATATGGGCCTATAGCCGAGTTCATTTGTATTCTGTATCCTCTGTTCACTTGTATATTACCCTGGTCATCCAGCCAGGTAACACGGAACATTATAACCCTTTCCGGCTCAGCCATACGCTCTAAAAGCATTTTGTTCTGATATCTTGGGTTCTCTTCTATAAACGGTATTATAGTTTCTGCAACTTCATGCACTGCCTGTAAAAACTCAGGTTCATTCTGGTTTTTTTGGGCAACTGCGTCCATAAAAGACTGTACACTTACGCTCATATTTTAAAGAATTTTGTGTTTAAGAAAACGTTTTCGTTGATTACAAAGCAAATATATAGCATTTCTTAATTTCAGCCATATATTTTTATTGATACTTTATTTTAATTCGATTATATTGATAATCCTTTATTTTTCAGCACTTTTACGCCTACAAAAACACGATTAATTTATATTAATTAGCTTAATGCCTTTTCTAAATCTTTAATTAAATCTTCAGCATCTTCTACCCCTACACTCAGGCGCACCATATCATCTGTAATCCCTAAAACTTTTCGGGTTTCTTCCGGTACAGAGGCATGCGTCATTATAGCAGGGTGGTTGGCAAGTGATTCTACTCCTCCAAGTGATTCGGCAAGGGTAAATACTTTTACCTTTTCTAAAAATTTAATAGAGTCTTCTTTCTTACCGGATTTAAATGTAAATGTTACCATACCGCCATAACCATCATGCATTTGCTTTTTAGCAATTTCGTGGTATGGGTGGCTTTCTAACCCAGGATAATATACTCTCTCTACTTTCGGGTGATTTTCAAGATATTCAGCTACTTTTTGCCCATTTTCGCTGTGACGTTGCATGCGCAGGTGTAATGTTTTTATACCACGCAGTACTAAATACGAATCGTTTGGTCCCAGCGTTCCGCCTGTTGCAAACTGTGCAAAGTGTAGTTTTTCGCCAAGCTCTTCGGTTTTAGCTACTAATGCTCCCGCAACCACATCACTGTGCCCTCCTAAATATTTGGTAGCCGAGTGCATTACAATATCAGCACCCAAATCAAGCGGGTTTTGCAGGTATGGTGTAGCAAAAGTGTTATCTACTGCAAAAAGTACATTTTTCTCCTTGGTAAGCTCGGCTATTCTGGCAATATCAGCCAGTTTCATTAACGGGTTTGTTGGTGTTTCTACCCAAACCAGCTTAGTATTTTCGTTAAATAACGATTCTACTTTCTCCAAATCGTTCATATCTACAAAATGGAACTTAATACCGTACTCCGAATATATTTTACTAAACATACGGTATGTACCACCATACAGGTCATCCATAGCAATAACCTCATCGTTTGGCTTTAACAGCTTCATAACGCTGTCTATAGCTGCCAAACCAGATGAAAATGCTAAACCTTTTGCTCCGTTTTCTATACTTGCCAGTGCATCTTCCAGCGCGGTACGCGTTGGGTTTGCCGCACGGCTGTACTCATATCCCTGGTGTATACCGGGGCTGCTTTGTGCAAATGTTGAGGTTTGATAAACGGGGGGCATTACTGCTCCTGTACTCGGGTCCGGCTTTTGTCCGCCATGTATAGTTTTTGTGTTAAATTTCATGTAATTTTGAATTCGTTTGTATTTATTTTAAAAACAAATGTACTGGATTTTGTTTATCCTTGCATAAGGATATCGCCCTTTTACAAAACAATAACATTTTATGATGAAAAGATTTTTACCATTGGTTTTTGCTGCCCTTTTAGTTGTGGCTTGCGGAAAAGATAAAAAAGAAAATGAAGAGCCTGTAATAACTAAAACTGAAGAGGTTGCCCCACTTACTTTTGAGAAAAAGTACTACCAGGAAACCAGTACTATACCATGTAAGGAAGATTGCCCTGTTGTAAAAATTGAAGTGCCGGAAGCCGGCGGAAATAAAAAAGTAGCAAGAGTTATTAACGACTCTGTTTTTAGTAAAGTAAAAGAACTTATTTATTTTGGAGAAAAACCATATAATGCTACTACTTATAGTGAGTTGATGAAATCGTTCATGCAGTCGTACGAAGAGCTGAAAAAAGAATTTCCTGAAGAAACTATGGGATGGGAAGGGACTGTTAAAGGTGATGTTTCATACCGTAGTGATAAGGTTTTAAACATAACCTTGAGCAGCTATGTATATACTGGTGGTGCTCATGGTAACCAAGGCGACTACTCTTTACTGTTTGACCCTAATAACGGGAAGCCTCTTGAATACAGAGACCTTTTTAACGATGTAAATGGTTTTACCGATTATGCAGAGAAAAGATTCCGACAGGAATTTAAAATATCAGAAATGGCACCTATTAATGATGATGGGTTGATGTTTGAAGATGAAAAATTTGCATTGCCAAACAACATCTTTTTTGAAGAAGACGGTTTACTCTTATTTTACAATACTTACGAAATTTCATCGTACGCTGATGGTCCTAAAAAACTAAAACTTTCTTATAAAGATATTGAAGAGTACTTAAAAGTAAAATAAGTAAAGTTATAGCTATAATACATAAAAAGCGGAGCATGATTTTTATAGAATCATACTCCACTTTTTTATTTCTGCCTGTGTTACTTACCCTCTGTTTCAGCTATATTAAAAACTTCCTGAGGTTTTAATTTAAGATAGGAACATATTTTTAAAAAGTTACTTAGTGTTAAGGTCGTTTCACCCCTTTCAATTTTAGCATAGGAACTTTGAGTAAGTTTTAAATACTCTGCAATATTTTCCTGCGATATTTTTTGATTCACCCTTGCTCTCCATAATATGTCGAGAATTTTCTTTTCCATTGTAATTTAAGTTAGATAACCTCAAAAGTAAATAGAAAGCGTTAATATTTATGTTAAATAGTTGTCATTTAACACACAAATTAAAATAGTCACTAAGCAACTAAAATAGTCTTTAAAGTAATTACAACCTGCTAAATTATTATATAATATTGCTCCCGAATAAGCCGGCTTTTACAGAACCACTTGTTTAATTGTGCACAAAAAACAGGTTGAAATTTATTCACTAAAAAATTTACTTTTATTATGAAAAATGTATTTAGAAACGTAAGCATTTTTTTTATTGCTTCGCTATTATTAGTAGCCTGTAGCGATGATGACGCTAAAACAAGCGAAAGTCAGACAGAAACAAGTATTGTGTTAAAGGGAAACCCGCAATCTAATTTAGAAATTTATTACCATGAAATGCTGGAATCTCAAAGCTATAAGGATTTTGATTTGAAAATGAAGGTCTTTGTAGATAATCTACATGCGGAAGAATATGACTTATACACTTTAGAAGATCAGGAAGGATTAAAAAAATGGTTAAGAGAAAATATCTCTACAACAACTTTTATTGATTATCCTGATGCAGAAAAACAACTTGACGAATTAGAAACAAGTTACCTTGCCGTTTTTAGTGAAAATGAAAACTTTTTTAAAGAAACAGTTGATAACCCTGACTTTAGGGAACAACTTATAGGGGTAATAGGTAGTCCTTTTAATCCTATAGATACCCCTCCTGTAACACCTTATGACAACTGCGTTTTTGAATGTATTAATGATGCTGTTGCCTGCGACAGATCTGCAAGAAGTAATTATGCGGCAGGGATAGGTGCAAGCGGTGTATCGTCATTCTTCAATCCTATTATTGCTGCGGCTGCGGCTGTATATGCTACAGTGGTGTATAACAATGCTCAAAGAACTTGCGTAAGAGCCTTAAACAGGTGTAAAAATGCTTGTTAAACAAGCTTTATAAACTTATAACTATGAAAACTATACTACAAGTTATAAAAGCATTACTTATTGTTGTTATAGCTTTTACATTATTATTTCCTCACATGGATAATAGCATAGCCGTTGTGAAACGTATAAATACATTTGGGTTGTTTAACCTTTTCCTGCTGTTAGTAATACCACTGCTGGTGTCTTATTTAGCACTTCTCTATTTTAACGATAAGGAAAGTTTTAAAAGAAAATACCCAAAAGAAAATTTACTAATCCACCTCGGCACAATAGTAGTTATAGCCTTAATGATTTATAAGTTAATGTAACACATACAAGCCCTGCAAAACGCAGGGCTTTATTTTTATTATATTAGCTGAAATTACAGCAACACAATGAAAGTGAAACAAAAAGCATATTTATATATTTTCTCTTTGGCTATTATAATTCTTTTAAGTGGATGCCATAAAAAAGATAAGGTTTCTATGGAAGCTTATTATGAGGAAACTGAGTTTGACTATATTATTAGAATTGTTGATCATGATGAAATAAAATATTTTTCAATTGAAAGTAATCAAAAAGATATTTCTGTTTTAAAATATGATAATCATACTTCAGGTGACAAGAGTAACCTTAAATTGAGTCCAAATGAAATTGACAACTTTATTAAAGCCTTTAAAAAACAAATGAACTTTGATAATGCATATAGTACACAATATACAGAAGACAACAAGTCCAGTATAGCTTTTTATTTATATTATGGGGCTGATATGTTAGAAATTACATACAAAGGGATGAAAACAGAAGATTTACCAATTGAAATAAAAAATAGCATTCTGAAATTTAAAGAATAAAAAATGTTAGTTAAAACCTTTTAACCAATGAAATTTAAAGTACACACAGCATTATCAATACTATTCATTTTATTTCTCTTTTCGGGCTGTAAGCAAGGTTCAAATCAACTTGAGAATAAAATTGAGAAAAGTTATGAAGTAGGTTATTTCAATTATAACTGCATTGCAAAAATGGTAGTATTTGATAATAATGATACTATTTACCTTTATACAAATCAAAAAAACAGCAAAATTAAAGCAGAAGAGGCAACACTTTCTGCAATAAAAAAACTGGTTAGTGATGATCTGCAGCCTAAAAGCCTATTAGTAAAAAGACCTCGATTTACAGATAGTGGTCAACTAGTATTAAGTATTGGTTGTGGTAATAATAAAATAAAATCTACCAGACACGGTGTTGATAACGACATACGAGTTTCCGAAAACTTTTCAAGCCTTTTAAGGTTACTAAACAAAAAGCATAAAAATATATACGACCAGTTTATAATTAAATAAAAGCTATTCTTACCATCTGCTACCATAACCGGAAAGCCTGATATATACTGTAATGCTTTTTATTATCTTAGCTGAAATTACAGCAACACAATGAAAAAGCTACTATTTCTGCTCGTTATATTAAGTACGTTTACCCTTTCTGCACAAAAATATGCTAAGCATGTAAACCCGTTTATTGGTACAGGCGGGCACGGGCATACCTTCCCCGGTGCTACCGTACCTTACGGTATGGTACAACTAAGCCCCGATACCCGTATAGACGGTAGTTGGGACGGGTGTAGTGGTTACCATTATTCGGACAATGTTATTTACGGTTTTTCGCATACGCACCTCAACGGAACAGGCGTATCGGACTACGGCGATATTATGCTGATGCCTACTATGGGTGAACCCAATCTGGATAAAGAAGCCTACTCATCAACCTTTTCACATGATAATGAGACCGCTTCGGCTGGGTATTACGCTGTACAACTCGATGATGATAATATTAAAGTAGAGCTTACCACTACACCACGTGTGGGTATGCATCAATATACGTTTAGCAAAGCAGGACAGGCAAATATTATTCTCGACCTTAATCACCGCGACGACTTGCTTATGGGCGAAGTTCGCATTATAGACAGCAAAACTATAGAAGTACTGCGACGTAGCGAAGCATGGGCACGCAACCAGTACGTTTATGCCAGTATAGAATTCAGCAAGCCCATGACGGTTACTGGGGTTAACAATAACGCTTTTGCACCCGCTAAAACTACCGATCCTTTTTTTGCAGGCTCACTACTCGCCATCAGTTTTAGTACCGAGGTTAAAAAGAATGAAAAGCTAAAAATAAAAGTAGCCCTGTCCCCTACAGGCTATGAAGGTGCAGCCAAAAATATGGAGGCTGAACTACGCCGATGGAATTTTAAAAGAACAAAACGAGCTGCCGAAAAACTTTGGAATAAAGAGCTTTCTAAAATAGAAGTAACTTCATCTGATAAGGATAAACTGGCGATTTTCTACACTGCACTATACCACACCATGATGCAGCCTAATATTGCTATGGATGTAGATGGTAAATACCGTGGCAGAGATAACGAAATACACACTGCCGAAGGCTTTGATTACTACACTGTATTCTCCCTTTGGGATACCTTTAGAGCAGCTCACCCGTTGTATACGCTTATCGATAAAAAACGTACGGCGGATTACATCAATACATTCATTAAACAGTATGAACAGGGCGGACGACTGCCTGTTTGGGAACTTGCCAGTAATGAAACCGACTGTATGATAGGCTATCACTCCGTTTCGGTAATTGCTGATGCTATGGCAAAAGATATACAAGGTTTCGACTACCAAAAAGCCTTTGAAGCTGCCCGACATAGTGCTATGCTTAATCACTTTGGGCTAGAGGCTTATAAGTTTCAGGGATTCATCAGTATAGATGATGAGCACGAAAGTGTATCGAAAACACTGGAATATGCTTATGACGATTGGTGTATTGCACAAATGGCATTACTACTGGGCGAAATCAATGATTACAAATTGTTTATGAGTCGTTCGCAATACTGGAAAAACATATTTGACCCTGAAACCAAACATATGCGTCCTAAAAAGAATGGCGGATGGGACAAGCCTTTTGACCCGCGTGAGGTAAACAACAACTTTACCGAAGGCAATAGCTGGCAGTATAGCTTTTTTGTACCGCAGGATATTCCGGGAATGATTGAAGCCTACGACGGTGAGGAAGCCTTTGAAGCCAAACTGGACGAGATGTTTAATGCCGCAAGCCAAACCACAGGACGCGATCAGGCAGATGTTACGGGGTTGATAGGGCAATATGCGCATGGTAATGAACCAAGTCACCACATGGCTTACTTATATAACTATGTAGACAAGCCCGAAAAAACAAAAGAGAAAGTACACTACATTCTCAATAATTTTTATAAAAATAGCCCTGACGGGTTAATTGGTAATGAGGATTGCGGGCAAATGAGTGCGTGGTATGTACTGAGCAGTATGGGTATATACTCCGTCACACCGGGTAAACAAGGTTGGAGTACCACGACACCCTATTTTGATAAGGCTGTTATCCACCTTGAAAATGGTAGTAATCAGGTTATCACTCCTAAAACAAGTAAGAGCACACTTGCAGCCATAAATACAAACTATATAAAAGACAGTAAAACGGTAAGCGACACTATACAAAACTTATATAAAGACATAGTTGTTGTACCTGTTATTGAAGCAGGAGGAAAATCGTTTAAAGATAGTATGACTGTAGCTATGAATGCGCCTTTCGGAGCGGACAAGATGTATTATATTATCAATACCCCATCTAACGAAAATGAAAGCCGAATGTTTCAGGAGTATACAGCTCCTTTTAAAATTGCCGAAACCTGTGAAATACGTGCTTATGCCGAAAAGGACAGAATAATGAGCCATGTAATTACAGCTAACTTTATAAAAAAGCCGAATGACTATACTATTGAGATAAAATCAAAGTACAATTCGCAATATACGGCAGGTGGTCCTGAAGGATTACTGGATGGGATATACGGCACTGAAAACTGGCGTAAAGGCGACTGGCAGGGTTACCAAAATCAGGATTTTGAAGCGGTGGTTGATTTACAAGAAGAAAAACCTATTACAAATATTGGTGCTCGCTTTTTACAAGATACCCGTTCATGGATTTTAATGCCTACCAAAGTGGAGTTTTATGCATCTACCGATAATAAAAACTTTACGCTGATTGGCACGGTTGAAAATACTGTTAACCCTAAAAACTATACCTCACAAATACAAACACTGGAAACCGCTGTAAAAAGCACCAAGGAAAATGAAAGTGATGAGGTTACCGCACGCTATATAAAAGTAAAAGCCTATAACTATGGTACATTACCGGAATGGCATCAGGGTAAAGGCGGTGAAGCATTTATTTTTATTGATGAAATAATAGTGGAATAGTCTTAAAGTTGAAAGTTTATAAAGTAGTAAAGTCCCAATAGGCAGCCACAATACTGCGACCGAATACTGTTTACATACTTAAGCATGAGGGCAAAAACCCGCAACACGAACCCTGTAGCCCTTAAAAAGATTGTTTCGTCGTACCTCCTCGAAATGACGAAACCCTTATATTTATAATCGTTGACACACTGTCATTGCGAGCGCAGTGCAACGGAGCGCGGCAATCTTTAAAATTAGTAGTTAGGCAAAAGCATTAATGAAGTAATCCTAAAAAAGAAATGAGAAGAATATACACTTTTATTATTCTGATACTGATAGCAGTAAACACTTATTCTCAAACAGCAAAACCAAATACAGCAACCATAGATAAGGTTAAAACCAATGCTGGTAAAGCTTTCATTGAAGAAAACATTATTGGTTACTGGAAATTTGAAAAACTAACTACTCCCGAAGGAGAAGAGATAAATACACAAACAATAACACTTGGGAACTCTGTTCAGACTAGAATAAAACCAAATCGTCCATCATTAGAATTCAAAAAATCTAAGAGCGCCAGAATTTTTAACCTTGATGAAAGTGTTGATGAAGGTAAATGGAAGTATAATGAAAAAGAAAAAGTGTTAGTTTTTATTTACAACGAAACGCAATACAGCCCTCCCCCAGATAAGATGTCTCCTGAATTACTTAAAAAAGCTAAAGAACAAGGTCTTGTAGTAGAATATTCGGAAACCGGTTGGGAGATACATAAAATAACTAATGATACATTAATTATTATATCTCATCTACCTCATAATGAGCATGAGTTTAAATACAACTTAGCTGTCTACAAAAAAGTAGAGTAAAAATTATAGTTAATTAGGCAAAAGGCAATACTAGCTCGTAACTCAAAACACGAAACTATTTCTCCTCTTCCAGTTCCTCTTTAGGCTCATCATGTTCGGCAGGGAACATAAACGAAATTATTACTGAAATAACGAGTATTCCGCCCACTATCATTAACGATATAGGAGAAGGGATATGGAAAAACGGCCCTATAAGCATTTTAGTGCCTATAAAAATTAAAATGATAGCCAGCCCATAGTGCAATTTGCTGAACATATACATAAAGTTAGCCAGCAAAAAGTATAAAGCCCTTAACCCCAGAATAGCAAATATATTCGATGTATACAGTATAAAAGGATCGTCAGGAGCTATGGCAAATATGGCAGGGATAGAATCTACCGCAAAAATAAGGTCGGTAAACTCAATAACAGCCACTACTACCAGTAATGGTGTAGCTATACGCTTCCCTTCTCTGATGATGAAAAACTTATCGCCTTCAAAGTCTTTGGTTACTTTAAACAGCTTATAAATCAGCTTTGCACCGGGACTGTTGGAAAAATCTTTGTCTTCTTCGCTTTCTTCGTGTGCCGACCATGATTTTATACCTGCAATAAACAGGAACAGCCCGAATATGGTAAGTACTACATTTATACTCACTGTTACACCGAAAAGTTCCATATCCGGCAGGTATGTAGCTTTTATAAGCTCTACCCCTGTAAATATAAATATAGCCCGGAAAACAAGCGCACCTATAATACCCCAAAACAGTACTTTATGATGGAGTTTTTTGGGTACTTTAAAAAACTTGAAAACCAGTATAAATACAAAAAGGTTGTCTACTGAAAGGGCTTTTTCTATCCAGTAGGCACTCTGGAACTGGGTAAACTGCTCCCAGCCTACCATATAATAGATTACACCACTGAATATCATAGAAAGTGATATCCATACTATAGACCATATTAAAGCTTCTTTATTGGAAACTATATGACTGTTTTTATTAAACACCCCAAGGTCCAGCAACAACATTATAATAACAACAATCGAAAATCCGGCTATTAAACCGGGGTGGTTAATCAAGTGATCCATTTCTATTCTATGTAATGTGTGTATTAATCAAGTTTTTCCGTTAGCTTTTTAAATACATTTTTAGCATCCTTACCGTCATATAGTATACTGTAAACCGCATCTATAATCGGAGTTTTGGCTTTATGTTCCTGGTTAATGGTATAAGCACTTTTAGTGGCATAATAGCCTTCGGCAACCATACTCATTTCCATCATGGCTGATTTCACTGTGTACCCCTTGCCAATCATGTTACCAAACATACGGTTACGCGAAAAAGTAGAATAGCCTGTTACCAAAAGGTCGCCCAAGTATGCCGAGTTATTAATATTACGCTTCATTTTATGCACTTTACGGATAAACTTCTTCATTTCGCGTATGGCATTACTCATAAGCAGTGCCTGGAAGTTATCACCATAGCCTAAGCCATGTGCTATACCGGCAGCAATAGCATAAATATTTTTAAGCATTGCGGCATATTCCGTACCTACAATATCATCAGATATTTTTGTATTTATATAGTGGCTGTTTAGGTGTTTACCCATTATTTTAGCCTTCTTATCATCGCCACAGGCAATGGTAAGGTAAGACAGACGCTCCAGTGCTACTTCCTCCGCATGGCAAGGTCCTGTAATTACTCCAAAGTTTTCGTAAGGAATATTAAACTTCTGGTGGAAGTGCTCGCCTACAATAAGACTTGTTTCGGGAACTATACCTTTTATGGCGGAAAATATTACTTTTCCTTCAAGGCTTTCAGTAAGGTCTTTTAACTCTGTAGCTAAAAATGCTGAAGGAATAACAAATATTATATAATCAGCATAAGCCACCGCTTCGTTAATATCGTTGGTTAGCTTTAACTGTTTGGTATCAAATTCTACCGAACTTAAATAGTTGGGGTTGTGCTTTTGGAGCTTTATATGTTCTATAGCATAGGTGTTGCGCATGTACCAGGCAATTTCGTCTACATTGTCGCAAAGCATTTTTGCAATAGCAGTTGCCCAGCTTCCGCCACCTATTACAGCGAACTTAGGATGTTCATTCATCTTTTTGTTTGTCGTTTTGAATGCCAAAAATACTCAAAATTTACAGGATGTGCCAAAAGCAATCGTTTTCATTAACAGCCATAAGTTACTATAAAAGATGCACACTTAAAAAGATTAACATATAATTAAGACTACTACGGCAATTTACATTATATCACCGGCGTTATCATATAGAATTTTGCCTGGTGCAGAATGATTACAAGGTTAGTTAAATTTTTTGTTTTTGGTGTTTTAAAGAGCATACCCGGCGTTACAGCCGGGCATGCTTTTTTCTTTTTATTAAATAATCCTTCCTGTATTATTAATAGCTAAGTTCTACAATATCTCTTACTTTCTCCGGAGTTATGTTTTGTTTTTCGCCAAGTGCTTTCCAGCCTCTTTCTTCAAAACGTTTTACGATAAAATCGGCTGTTTTTTCATACTCAGGCGTATAGTTAGACAACTTAGTATCCATACCCATAGTGTGGAAAAACTGAACCGTTTTTTCTATAGCCTCAAGTGCTCCTTGTTCAATAGTATCGGCATTTATATTCCAAACACGTTGCCCGTATTGCGCCAGTTTATCTTTTTTACTATCAAACATTACACGGTATAGGTTTGGTCCTACAATAGCCAGTGTACGTGCGTGGTCTATTTCGTACAGAGCTGTAAGTTCGTGCCCTATCATGTGGGTAGCCCAGTCAGTAGGGACACCTTTTTGTATAAGCCCGTTAAGCGCCATTGTACAGCTCCACATAAGGTTGGCTGCCATTTCGTAATTTGATGGGTCTTTAGCTACTTTAGGTCCTATTTCCACAAGGGTTTGCAGTATACCCTCGGCAATTCTGTCTTGCAGTATTGCATCATGCGGATAGGTTAGGTATTGCTCCATTACGTGAGTAAAAGCATCTATAACACCATTTTGCACTTGACGCGTAGGAAGGCTTGCCACTACCGTAGGGTCGCATATTGAAAACTGTGGGAATAAAGCAGGGCCGCCAAAAGGCAGCTTTTCCTGTGTTTCCTCGATAGTTACTACAGAACCTGAGTTCATTTCGCTACCAGTTGCGGGTAAGGTTAGTACTGTACCAAAAGGCACTGTGTTTTCTTCTATTCGAAGCCTTTTATGAAGTATTTCTTTGGTATCGCCTTCAAATTTAACCGCAGCCGAAATAAATTTTACACCATCGATAACGGAACCGCCACCAACAGCCAGTATAAAATCGATATTCTTTTCGCGTACAATTTCTACAGCTTTCATCAGGGTTTCGTAACGCGGGTTAGGTTCTATACCCTTAAACTCGGTTACTTCATGTCCTTCCAGTGCTGTACTTACCTGTTCGTAAATACCATTTTTAAAAATACTTCCTCCTCCGTAAGCCATTAATACTTTAGCTCCTTCGGGAATTAGTTTAGAAATTTTAGCAATTTGCCCCCTACCAAAAACAAGGTTTACGGGGTTATAATATTCAAAATTAAGCATAAAAGTAAAGTTTGCGCAAAGGTATAAATTATACACCTGTGCAGGTTGTAACATAATGTTAAGAAATACTGCAAACCACACTGTTATAAATTTAAAACAGTGCTTTTTACATTCTTTCCGAAAGATAGTATTTTCTTACTTTTTATAAAAAAGGTTGTGGTCTATATATTCCCAAACTTTTAAAGGCAGTAATGGCTTTATATTTTTACCTTCTTTAACATTATCTCTGATAAAAGTAGATGATATTTCTATTACAGGTGCGCCAACATAATGCACTTTAGGGTGCGATGCTAACTCTTCCGACGGTTTCCTGTCGCTTATGCGCGGGTAAACGTAAATATCATGGTTTTGTAAAAGTACTTCGTAGTTTTTCCATTTGTGCAGCGAACAAAGGTTATCCTCGCCCATTATAAGGGCAAAATCGTGCATGGGGTACTTTTCATACAGGTGTACCAGTGTGTTTACAGTGTAATTAGGCTGCGGCAGGCTAAACTCAATATCCGAAGGGCGGATATTATCATATTCTTCTGTTGCTAAATGTACCATTTCAAGGCGGTGGCGGTCATCCAGCAGGGAACTTTTCTTTTTGTGCGGGTTGTGTGGTGTTACCACCATCCAAACCTGATCTAAATCGGTATGCTCTGCAATGTGGTTTGCAATGATAAGGTGACCAATGTGTACAGGATTAAATGTCCCAAAGTAAAGCCCTATTTTCATAACTAATTACTATATCCTTTTTTTGGTTTGCCTATTTTTTTATAAAATCTTTTACCAAGTTATAGGCTTCTTCTTTAGCCGTATCAAGGTCATAATTTTTTATAACGGTATCAAACTGCGGTGCAGTAGCAAGCTCTACCGATGCTTTTGCGATACGCATGTTTATTTTATCATCACTCTCGGTACTGCGTTTTTTAAGGCGTATTTTAAGTTCATCAATACTTGGTGGTTTTACAAAAACGGCAAGGGTTTCTTCGGGGAACTTCTTTTTTATACGAAGCCCGCCTGCTACATCAATATCAAAAATTACATTTTTGCCTTTTGCCCAAATACGCTCTACTTCGCTTTTCAGGGTTCCGTAAAAGTTATCACGGTATACTTCTTCCCACTCTACAAAGTCTTCTGCCTTTATATGTTTTTTAAATTCTTCTGTCGACATAAAATAGTAGTCCTTCCCGTGTTTTTCCTCTCCTCTTGGCTCTCGTGTTGCTGCCGAGATAGAAAACTCTAAATCCAGTTCTTCCTTACCCAGTAAGTGCCTTACTATGGTAGTTTTACCTGAACCTGACGGGGCTGAGAATACTATTAGCTTTCCTTTTTTCATTCTGTTATTATTGTGTTGTTGTTCCCCGCCCCAATAGTTAAAAACTTGGGTAACGGGTGGTTTAGCTGTATATTGTTATGCTTGTTGTTTTTATAAAACGTTTAGTACCTGCTCTTTTATTTTTTCGAGCTCATCCTTCATTTGTACTACCAGTTTTTGCATTTGGGCATGGTTGGCTTTAGAGCCCATAGTGTTTATTTCGCGCCCCATTTCCTGAGTAATAAAACCCAGCTTACGTCCGTTTGCCTGGTTACCTGCTAACGTTTCTGTAAAGTAGCTCAGGTGGTTTTCCAAGCGTACTTTTTCTTCGGTAACATCCATTTTTTCCAAATAGTAAATAAGCTCCTGCTCAAAGCGATTTTCATCTATATTTACCTGTAGCTCTTCTATAGCGGTACTAAGCCTTTTCTTTACGTTTTCTATACGTTCTTCTTCATACGCTACTGTTTCGGCAAGTAGTGTGCGTATGTTTTCTATACGCGTTGTAAACTCTTTTTCCAGTGCTTTACCTTCCGATACTCTGAACTCTGCAATATTTTCAAGTGCTTCGTTTATTACCTTTTGCATTTGTGCCCAGTCTTCTTCATCTATTTCCTCGCGTTCGGTTTTAAGAGCATCCGGCATACGCACTGCCATTTTAAGCAGTTCGGTTTCATCGCCGTCTACCACCTCACGTAACTGGCTAATGTAAGTTTTTACTATAGGCACATTTACTTTAGATGAGGTTTCTTCTCCTGTAACCTCTACATATATAGAAAAGTCTACCTTACCTCTTTCCAGCTTTTGGGCTATCTGATTACGTAGTTTTAATTCCATTTCGCGAAAAGCAGAAGGCATACGTACGTTTAAGTCTAAACCTTTGCTGTTAAGCGATTTTATCTCTACCGTAACTTTTTTATTGGGTAATTGTATAGAGGCTTTACCAAAGCCCGTCATAGATTGTATCATGGAAAAAATTTAAAGGCACAAAGTTAAAAATTTTTACCATTTACAGCATTTAACTTTATATATACCTGTTACTTACTGCTTAAATACTTTATTGCTGCGTGTACCGTAGCTTTACTGTTGCCTACAAAAATGGTTTCGCCATCTATAATAACAGGGCGGCTTAAAAAAGTGTAATGCTCTAAAATAAGGCTTTTAAAGTCGTCCTCAGTAAGTGCTACATCCTTTAGCCCGCGTTGTTTGTATAGTGTTGCCCTACGGCTGAATAACGCCTCGTAACTCCCCGCTAAACGTTTCATTTCTTCAAGTTGCTCTTCGGTAACAGGGTCTTTTTTAATATCCTGTAAGGTATAGCCCTCAATGTTTTTTAGCTCGCGTAATATCCTTTTGCAGGTATCGCAAGTCTTCAAGTAAAAAATAATTTTCATGTTTTTGTGTTGTGTTTCTTGTGTGTTTTTCCCTAAAATCGGCATAAAGATAAGGTTTTTATATGGCGGACGTTACCCGTACTCTGTACAAAAAACCTTATTTTTACATAAAATTACTTACCAATGAAACGTACATTTAGCATTACCCGAAAAAGCAGAGAAATACTGCTTAATTACTTAAATAATTACTCTTTAGAACAGCTTAATAAAATACCGGAAGGCTTTAATAATAATTTATACTGGAATATTGCCCATGTAGTGGTAAGCCAACAACGCCTGGTATATGCACTTTCGGGTAAGCCTGAAGAAATGCTGGTAAGCGACGAACTTGTAAAAAGCTATATGAAAGGTACGCGACCAATGCGCGATGTTACAGCGGAAGAGGTAACAGAACTTAAAAAGCTTTTATTTACTACCATTGATAAAACTGAGGAAGATTATAACAACGGTATGTTTGAACATTTTAAAGAATATACTACCGAGTTTGGTTATACGCTACACTCTGTAGAAGAAGGTATGGAGTTTAACAACTACCACGAAGGGGTACATTTAGGGAGTATGCTGGGCATAAGGAAGTTTGTGTAATATATATTACAAAGTCATTGCGAGAAGGTACGACGAAGCAATCTAACTAAACAGAAGTAAGTATCGTTAAATAGAGATTACTTCGTCATGCATCCTTGTAATGACAAGTGGTAATGCTTACTTAAGCAAAATACCTTCTTTATGAATTACAGGCAATAGCTTTGTATTATCGTCATTAATAGTATTCGCACGGAATACATAATTTTTATCGTACAGGGTGTTGCCTATAAAATAGGTTACCATAAAGCTGTTATTAAGCTGTAGCACACTATCCTCTATCATTTCTATGCGTACGGCAGTATCAGGTTCTACCTTTACAAAAGCATGGCGAAGCATAGAGGTTTTCTTTTCCTCTCCGTTTATTTCGCCCTTTGCACTGGAAACTATTATTGCTGTTTCCAAAACATCTTTACTATCGTTAATAAGGTAGGCATACCAGGTATTTTGCATAAAATCATCATTCCACTCCTTCATGGCTGCTACATATACTCCCTCAACAGGAGGGATATGAATATCTTTTTTCATATTTTTATATACTGTTTTTTAATAAGAATAAAACCAACCCAATAATAAAAATGAAGTTACCACATAAAATAATAACCCTATTAGCCATTATTGCATTTAGTTACGGATGCAAAAATAACGCAGATAATGAAGAAACCGAAATAACTACGGAACAAGTTAATACGGATGTAACTGATACTACCGACTTAGAGCCTCAGTCGCCACAAAATATACTTGCTCCTACCGCAGAAGAAATAAAAAAAAGCACCAAGTTTGCTGATTGGACAGGGAAATATACAGGTAACCTGCCCTGTGGCGAAGGGTGTGAAGGAATTAGGACAGCTATTTACCTGGCAGCAGACAGTACTTATACTCTGAGTCAGACTATTGCTCCAGTAAAAAATAAACCGACAAGAACTAAACGATATAAGGGCAATATTGTTTGGAATAAACAGCGTGATACTATTGTGCTGGATACCAATGGCACTGCATTACGCTTTAAAGTAATGGAGGGTATGCTGAAAAGAGTAGAAAAAAATGAAGGTGAAAGCAGTATTACCGATAAGCCTGATAAACGATATTTTTTACAGAAAGAAAAATTGCAAGAATAAAGAAAGCCCTGCATTGCAGGGCTTTTGTTTTATATGTCTTTATAAATTAAATAGACGATTTAAACTGTTCTAAGAAACGAACATCGTTTTCATAGAACATACGGATGTCGCCAATTTGGTGTAACAGCATAGCAATACGCTCTACCCCCATACCAAAAGCAAATCCGGTATATTTAGTTTCATCTATACCGCAGTTTTTAAGTACGTTAGGGTCTACCATACCACAACCACCTATTTCCAGCCAGCCTGTACCTTTGGTAATACGGTAATCGGTTTCCGTTTTAAGTCCCCAGTAAATATCAAGCTCTGCACTTGGTTCTGTAAACGGGAAGTAACTCGGGCGTAAACGTATTTTACTTTTACCGAACATTTCTTTCGTGAAATATAAAAGCGTTTGTTTTAAATCTGCAAAAGAAACATCAGTATCTACATACAAACCTTCAATTTGGTGAAAAATACAGTGCGAACGTGCCGATATAGCCTCGTTACGGAACACTCTACCCGGAGATATCGTACGGATAGGCGGTTTGTTTTCCTCCATATAACGCACCTGTACTGATGAGGTATGCGTACGCAATAACACATCAGGATTGGTTTGAATAAAGAAGGTATCCTGCATATCGCGCGCCGGATGGTATTCCGGTAAGTTTAGCGCAGTAAAGTTATGCCAGTCGTCCTCAATTTCCGGACCTTCGGATACGTTAAAACCAATATTTGAAAATATATCAATTATCTGATTTTTAACAAGCGATATAGGGTGACGCGAACCTAAAGTAAACGGTTCTCCAGGGCGTGTAAGGTCACCATACACTCCTTTAGATTCCTCTTTACTTTCTAATGCTTCCTGTATAGACGTTACTTTTTCTTCAGCAGTTTTTTTAAGCTGGTTTACTACCTGCCCAAAATCTTTTTTCTGCTCTTTCGGTACACTCTTAAACTCAGCAAAAAAGCCATTTAATATACCTTTTTTACCTAAATATTTAATCCTGAACGCTTCCAGTTCGTCTTTACTCTCGGTTGTAAAAGCTGCTGCCTCCGCAATATGCGCTTTAATATCTTCTATCATTGTCAATTAATGGTAATGAAGTGCAAATTTAGGTATTTTAAAAATGGTATGCCACCTATTTATTTGCTATAATTTTGTAACTTTTTGTTTACTCTATAACACCTTTTTCTATAAAATAATCTACTATAGCACCTTTCATTAATATAGACTGCTCTCCCGCTTTAAGCGATGGTAATTGTTCCTTTACTTTATAATGTGGCCAGCCGTCTGCATCAAAATAATCAAATTCATAATAGCCGTACGGCTCTAACAGCCTGCAAATGGCTATATGCATTAAGTTTACTTTATCGTCTTTTTTAAATCGGCGTTTAAATTTTCCTAATTCCTGTACGCCTATAAGGTATATAATAGCATCAAGGTCAAGCGTATCGCCATCGGCAAACTTATCCGACAATATAGTTACCACCTGCTCCCACCGTTCTTTTAATTGTTCGTCTCTGGACATGTTTAATATTTATCGCGCAAAGATAATGAGTTGAAATTTAAAACCCCATCGCTTTTATTTTTTTGGATAATTGCACGGGAGGGTTAACTTTGCCTTTATGGCTGTTATGGACATTATTATTGGCGGGTTTTTACTCTACGGGTTTATTCGTGGAGTGTTAAAAGGGCTTTTTACCGAACTGGCGACACTGCTGTCGCTACTGCTGGGTTTATATGCTGCCATAAAATTTTCGGGCTATGTGGGTGGTACGCTAAGCCGTAACCTGCACTGGAACGAAACTACCATAAAAATCACGGCTTTTATTATCACTTTTGCAGCAGCGGTTTTACTGGTTATTTTTTTAGGTAAGTTTTTTACCAAACTGGCTAAGTATGCCATGATGGGTTGGCTGAATAAACTGTTGGGCGGTGTTTTCGGGCTTTTAAAGTGGGCAGTAATTATTAGTATACTGCTGCATATATTTATAAGAGTAAACTTTAACTACAGTATTGCCGATAAAAAATCGCTGGACGAATCTATCTTTTTTTACCCGATGTTAAAAGTTTCAAGTACTATTTACCCAACACTTACAGAGTGGTTTAGTGATCTTAAAGAAGGTACGGATATTAACTTGGATGAGTACAGTCCTGATGAAGATCCTTCTGAAAACAACGAGGAAGAACAGGATACTTTACCCGAAGAAGAGAACAATAACTTTATTGAAGGGTTAAACAGGAGTATTTAAGTTTCCGTCCGCCATTGCGAGCGCAGTGCAACGGAGCGTGGCAATCTTCAAGTCAAGTAATTTAGGAATTAGCCAATAGGTACTAGTAATTGAAAAGCGACTATAAAAAGATTACTTCGTCGTGCCTCCTCGTAATGACAAAACCTATCCTTATACTCTAAATAACTAACATAATATCATTGCGAGTGTAGTGCAATGGAGCGTGGCAATCTTAAAGTCAAGTAATTTAGGAGTTAGCCAATAGGCATTAGTAATTGAAAAGCGACTATAAAAAGATTTTGCTTCGTCGTGACTCCTCGTAATGACGAAGTGTATAGGTCTAGCAACTTAGGACATCAGACCACCCAACATCCAACTTTAAAACTTTATGACTTTCGACTTTATAGACTTTAAGACTACTTAAGCTCCTTAATAGCATCTCTCTCAATCCAGCCTTCGCTATCGTCTTCCAGTTCTATTTTTTTGTAATTGCCCAGTGTTTCCTGTACAAATACCTTTGTACCCTCATGCAAAATAAAAGCATCAGGAGCATTGTCGTTCGGTTCACTTTTTACGGAAACTACTTCGCTAAACACAATGGCAGGGCGTAGTTTCTCCCCTTCTGACTTTACAAACATTGCCGAAAGCACGCATACTACAATACCCAGCAATGCCACTACCATTCCGCCGAAAAATACTCTTTTCAGCAATGTAGTGCCTGCAAAATAGTACCCTACAAAAAACAATAAAACCAAAACAGCACCCGCTATTGCTGCCCATGCCCACGTATTGTAATGGTATGCTCCTGTAAAATTGTACAGTATTTTACTAAAGCCTACCTGTGGTACAGCTTCAATATGGTCTATAGTCATTTTTTGGGCGTAGCCAAGGTTTATTTTAGTGTCTTTATCATTTGGTTTTAGCAGTAACGATTTTTCGTAATTATATATGGCAGGGGCTACCTCATCCATTTTGTAATAGGCATTACCCAGGTTGAAATACAACTCTGCCGACTCCTCGCCTCCTTTAAGTATATCCTCGTAACCTTTGGCAGCCTGAGCATATTTACCTTCTTGGTACAGCTTGTTAGCTTCCTTAAAAGCCTGCTGCCCCCAGGTAACTTGGCTTAGCAATACAACAGTAACTATATACAGTAACTTTTTCATGGTTATTAGTACTATGCTTTCTCTAAATTTGTTTTTCTAATGCTGTTATTACACTTACGGCATGGTTGTAATCCTGTTGCATTGCCGTACCCGATGACGGTGCATAACGGGCAAACTCGCAGTTGTTCATTATCTGTATAAACTCACTAACAGTTTCCTGTTTTGCTCCTTTTGATAACAGTAGTTCCTGAATGTTCGGCTTTGTCATTTCCGAAGTTTCAATATTCAGTTTTGCTTTCAAAAAGTTATGCAGGGCTTTTTCCAATGCTACATAAAACAGCTCTTTATTACCCAGTTGCTTTTTCGCTTCCGAAAGGTATTTTTTAGCCAGTTTACTGCTTTTCCTTATTCGGTTTCCGGCAACATCGTTATCACGTGCTTGTTTCTTTTTCTTCAGTAAAACAATTACAGGTATTAGCAAGAATGGCAGGAACAGGAACAGGTAAAAACGTCCTGAACCGAAAAAGTCCTCACTATTCATTGGTTTTAATGTAGTATCCAGGTCTATAAACCTAAACTGTTCTGTAGTTTGTACAGCCTGCTTTTGCGCTCCCTGCTGCATTTCGGTAGCATCACTTTGCGCTACTGGACCACCCTGTACATCTATCATTATTTCATCAGATGTAAAGGTTTTATATTTCTTCTCCGATAAATCAAAATACGAGAACGAAAGCGGTTTTATAGGGTATTTCCCTTTGTTTTGCGGAATGATAGTATATATATCGGAAATACTGCCTCGCATACCCGAAAGCGGTACAGATACTTTTTCTTTATGCTCAGGGTCGTACATTTCCAGTGCTGATGGCACTACAGGCTTAGGCAGTGTAAACAGCTTTAAATTTCCTTTACCCAATACCTCAACAGTAAGCTGTAACGACTCCCCGTTGTTTAGTGTGGTTTTAGATGGCGTTACTTTAAAATCAAAATCTCCCACCGCACCGCTAAAATCTGCCGGACGACCATTTTCCGGTAATGGCTTAACGTTTATATATTTTCTGCCCGATGCTTTTACAATGCTTTTTGTACGCATTAGCGGTCTGCCAAAGAAATCCCTGCGGTTAGTAGGCACTTCCACATCCATCTCCATAGAAAGCGGCTCTATTTCCAGCCTTCCTGCTTTTTGTGGATAGAGTAATACTTCCTGTATAACAACATAACGATAACTTTCGCCATTATACGTTCCGTTTTGTACGCCCTTATTACCTGAATCTATATTCTGACTCCAGAAATCATTAAATTGCGGAACATCAAGCTGTCGTGTACTCCCCACACTGGAGTTATGGCTAACATACAATTTATACACTACACTTATAGGCTCATTTACATATGGGTTAGCATTGCTTATTTCGGCAACTACATGTATGCCTTCGCCTGCGCTTTGTCCACTGCCGTCGGTTGAACCATCGGCACCTTTAACTGCTGCGGTAACCGTTACCTTAAACGGCAGGGTTTTATAGGTTTCTCCTCCTATTTCTATAGTTGCCTGCCCAATGGTAAATGTACCGCGCTTGGTAGGTGTTAGCACATAGGTATACGTTTTACTAAAGGTACGTTTTCCATTTACCCACGAGTTGCTTATCATCTGGCTGGGTCCTGCTGCCTCAAAACCTTCAAAGGAAGGCGGGTTGAAGTTATCGCCGTCTTCGGTCATTATAAACTCTACCCTAAGGCGTTCGTTTATACCCAAAGTGGTTTTACTGGGTTTTGCTGTAAACTCTACCTGAGCAAACAAACCCTGAATGGAAAGTAATACTAATAATAAAAGGTATTTCTTCATTTTTTTGTAATTACTTAATCGCTTTTACCTGCGCTTTAAAATAATTAGTATAGCAAACGGTATAACTGTTACGCATTATAACTACCGGTTTGCTACCAGTCTTTCTCCTGCCTTTTAGGTTGTACTTTTACCTTTTTGGCATTTATTTTATCCTGAACTTTTTTCTCTTCGTTATTCATGGCATCAAGCAAGTTTTCCATACGCTGCTTGCCGGGGCTTGGGGCTTCCTGTTCGTCTTCATTACCCTCTCCGCCTTTTTGCTGCTTGTCTTTATTATCGCCTTTATTTTGGTTGTTATCTTTATCTCCCTGACCGTCTTTCTTATCTTCCTTATCGTCACCCTTATCATTTTTGTCTTGCTGGTCACCTTGGTTTTTATTGTCGCCTTGGTCTTTAGGGCTTTGGCTCTTGTCGTCTTTATTCTCCTTATTCTTGTCATCCTGATTTTCAGGCTGAGGCGGTGGCGGATTGTTTTTCAGCATATCTTTTGCCAATGCAAAGTTATAACGGGTTTCTTCATCATACGGATTATTTCGCAATGCATTACGATAAGCCTCTACAGCGTTTTGATAGTCTTTCATCTTCATTAATGCATTACCCAAATTATGGTATGCCTTGTGCTTGTCGCTTTTATCCTGTGCGTTTTCAATAGCTTTCAGATACGGAAATATAGACTCTGCCGATTGCCCCTGCCTGTAAATAGCATTACCCAAATTATAAGCAGCCTTTGCCTTAGCAGGATTGTTAGACTGCGATATCCTGTAGTCGGCTTCGGCTTCGGCATATTGTTCCTCTGCAAAGGCTTCGTTACCCCTTGGCAAATATTTGTCTTTTTTTTCTGTTTCTGTATCTTTTTCCTGCGAAAAAGCTGTTGCCGTAGCCAATAACAACAGGCAAGTATATAGTACGCTCACTTTCATTATTGTTCTTCTTTTTCGTTAAACAGGTTTAATTTTCGTATCCACTCTGTACGGCGTTCCAGCATAAACAGTTCTATAAACAGTAATAAAAATGCTCCGCCTAAAAACCACTGAAATTGCGACTCGTACAGCGATACTTCTTTCGATTCAAATTCTGTTTTTTCTATGTTTTCCAAAGCATTCTTTACATACTCTGTGACCTCTCGGCTGGTGTTACCGTACACATAGCCCCCTTTTGTAATCTCAGCAATTTCTTTTAACTGTTCAGGGTACATTTTGGTAACTACTACTTCGCCTTGGTTATCGCGCTTAAAGCTTTGTGTAATACCATTTTGTTTTATTGGTATAGGTCCTCCTTTTTTAGTACCTACCCCAACGGTAATTATTTTTATTCCTTTTTCTTCGGCTGCTTTAGCTGCCTCGGCACTCCCCTCACCATGATCTTCTCCATCTGATATTAATATTACCAGCTTACTGGTTTGCGGGTCATCAAAAAAAGTAGCGGCAAGTTCTAATGCATCGCTTATAGCTGTACCCTGCGAAGATACCATATCGGTATTCATGTTTTGCAGAAACATTTTTGCCACGCTATAATCCGATGTTATAGGCAGCACGGGGTAAGCACTGCCGGCATACCCTACTATACCAATCCTGTCGTTACCCAGTTGGTTTATAGTTTGCGATACTATTTGTTTTGCTTTCTCCAATCGGTTTGGAGCAACATCTTCCGCCAACATACTTTTAGATACGTCTATAGCGAAAACAATATCAATCCCCTCACGCTTTACTGTTTCGGTTTTAGTGCCTATTTTAGGATTTACCAGTGCTATTACTATACACGATAGTGCCAGTAAAAGCACTACCAGTTTTAATACAGGCTTAAATACCGAACGTGTAGGTGCCAATTTTTTAACCAAATCGGCATTACCAAATTCGCGCTGCTTTTTACGTTGCCACCACAGGTTAATGAGGTATATAAGCACCAGTACGGGCAATATGCCCAACAGGTATAAATATTTTGATTCGTCTAACTCGTACATAATTAAATGAAACTTCTGTAAATGGTTTTACGTAATAGTACCTCCAACAATAACAAACCTAATGCTGCCAATACCCACGGACGGTATTTTTCGTCGTAGTTATAAAACTTCAATTCGTTTATCTCGGTAGTTTCAAGCTGGTTTATTTCATCGTAAATAGACTCTAACTTACTGTTACTTGTAGCTCTAAAGTACTTACCATCTGTTTTTTTTGCTATTTCTTTCATTAAGTCCTCCTCTATCTCTACAGGCATCATGCGGTATAAAATACGCCCGTTTCCTGTTTTAGCATAGGGGAACTGTGCGTTACCATTAGTACCTAAGCCTATGGTATATACTTTTATTCCATATTCCTTAGCAATATCGGCAGCCATGCGAGGGTCTATAAACCCTGCGTTATTTACACCATCAGTAAGGAGAATAATAACCTTACTTTTTGCTTTGCTTTCTTTAAGGCGGTTAATGGCTGTTGCCAAACCTACACCTATACCGGTACCGTCCTGCAACACGCTTGGGTCATATTCAATTGACTCTATAGAGCGTTTTGTTAGTTCTTTATCGCTGGTAACAGGAGTTTTGGTATAACTTTCCGCAGCATACACCACAACACCTATCCTGTCGTTCGGGCGATTGTCTACAAATCGGGTGGCTACTTCTTTAAGCGCTTCCAGTCGGTTTGGTTTTAAGTCCTTTGCCAACATACTCCCCGAAACGTCTACTGCCATAACAATATCAATACCTCGGGTAGTTTTGGTTTTACTGCTTACATCTACCGTTCGTGGTCGTGCCAAAGCTACTATTAGCGCACTTAATGCCAGCAAGCGCAATACAAAAAGTAACGGCTTTAGCTTTGCCAGTACTGATGATGAGGTTTTAAACCCATTAAGCGTACTTATGGTGAGCGTTGCTGTTTGCTGCCTGCGTTTCCATATATACCAACCTATGGCAACAGGCAGTAACAGAAACAACCAGAAAAACTTTGGATGTAAAAAGGTAACGTCTCCCATTTCTTAATTATTCAGCTTTGTAATTTCAATCGATTCTTTAATCCTATCCAGTATTTTAGGAGCATATTCATCGCCTTCACGGTACATAATAAATATTTGCTGCAAACCGTTTGCATGCTTAAACATATATGCTTCATAATACATCCTTACAGGGCTTTTGGTAACCGGATTAGGCATAGATAAATTACCATAACCTCTAACACCTTGCAAACCGCTTTCGGTAGCAAACACCTCCTTTTTAACAATTATATTGGTAGCTCCTCGTGATTCCATTGTTTTAATTCCGCCATCAAGAGCTAAATCAAGGTCAATATCAACTTTTTGATTGTAATTGGCTGTAGATACCATTACATACAAATTATCATACATAGCCCCGTATATAAAAATTTGCATCTCTTTTATCATGGCGGCAACATCATCAGGTATCATTTCAGATGCATCTCTCCTTTTCAACACTTTTGGTGTTTCTATAGTTACAGGCGGATTACCGTAAGAGCTTTTTACCCAGTCGCCCTCTAATAATTCCTGAGTAGGTATTCCTGTTATATAATTGCGCATTACGTTCCTACCCACAAAATAGAAAGTTACACCCAGTACCACCACTACCGTAGCAACTGCTATTATTATATTACGGTTTTTACGTTTTTGTTTTTCTTTCTTGCGTTGCGCTTCCAGCCATGCAAGGGTATGCTCGTTGTCCTCCTCTTTTTCTTCGGGTATGCTTTGGTCTATAACCACTATAGTTTTTTCTATACGGTTACGGTCTTCGGCAATTTCATATTCTAAAGGTCGCATTTTGGCAAACTTCACCAAATCGGCATTACGCAATACGCGTTCAAGCTCTTCAAATGTCTCCTGATTTAACCCCATATTTTTACGACGTACAGCTTGCTTCATTGCTTCTATGAGCTCTGCCGTTGTGCTTTCCATTGCCGGTATGTGTATCGCTTCTTCAATATAGGTTCGGGCAATATCAGTAAGTTCGCTATAGTAATCTTTAACTTCTCCTCTTTGCAGTAATGCTTTACCTTCTAAAGATTTTAAATGCGTAGTCGCCTTTTCTATAGGGCTTTCATAATGTACTTCTTCCTCTTTAGGTTTGTTTTTGGCTTCTCTGTTCTTTTTAATCAAGAACCATACACCAAATGCAATACCTGCAGCTACTACAACACCTATCAATATCCAAAGCCATAACAGGCTTTTACTTTCGGCTGTGGAAACATCTTTAATGTCGTACATTTTTTGCTTAAGGGTATCAACCTGCACAGGGTTAACCACTAACGCTAAAGAATCGGTGCGGAATTGTTTATCATTAATAAAAACCGATAGCCTTGGCAGTACATACCTACCGGAATCAAATTGTGTAAGTCCGTATTTTTTTATCAGGTCATATTTAGCTCCTTTTACTACAGTATCTACAGGGTAAGACTCCAGTACTTCCAGTTGCCCGAAGTTTTTCCCTTCGGGGAAATTTACTGTAGCGGCAGTATCAACATCAGTAGTTTTAAGGATGAGGTTTGCCTGTGAGCCTATTTTTATACTGGTAGAATCCATACTGGTTTCCAACTGCGGTTGTTGTGCAAAAACAGCAGCGGAAAGTATAAGCAGTAAAAAAGTAACTAGTTTTTTAATATTCATTCGTTTCATGGTTATTAACGCATATTAACCTCCTGTTTGTTTTGTTTAGCCTCTTGCTTTAAAATAGCTTAGCAGCTTGGTTACATACGACTCATTTGTGCGTGTGCTTACCGCCCCCGCACCGCAGCGGCTAAAGGTCTGGGTAAAGTAATTTACCTTATCCCTGTAATATTTTTCGTATTCCCTGCGTATGCTTTTTGAGCCTGTGTTTACCAGCATAGTTTGCCCGGTTTCGGCATCGGTCATGTTTACCATACCAATATTAGGCATTTGCTCTTCCCTGTGGTCGTACACCCTAACGCCTGTAATATCGTGGCGTTTGGCTGCTATTTTAAGGGTATGCTCGTAACCTTCGGTTATAAAATCAGAAATAAGGAATATTATTGCTTTCTTTTTTTGTACGCCCGAAAGGAATTTTAATGCCTGCGATACATCCGTTTTATTGCTTTTCGGTTTAAACTCGATAAGCTCACGAATAATACGCAACACGTGGGACTTCCCTTTTTTTGGTGGTATAAAAAGTTCTATCTGGTCAGAAAAAAGTATTAACCCTATTTTGTCATTATTTTGTGTTGCCGAAAATGCCATAGTAGCTGCCACTTCGGTAATAATGTCTTTTTTAAAGGCATTTTGTGTACCAAAACTCTCCGAACCGCTCACATCTACCATCAGCATCATGGTAAGCTCGCGTTCTTCTTCAAAAACCTTTATATAGGGTTCGTTGTAGCGTGCGGTAACATTCCAGTCTATCGCCCGTATATCATCACCAAACTGATACTGGCGTACCTCACTAAAGGTCATACCCCGCCCTTTAAACGACGTGTGGTACTCCCCCGAAAAAATGTGGTCGCTTAACCTTCGGGTTTTGATTTCTATTTTACGTACTTTTTTAAGTATCTCTTTTGTATCCATAGTTTAAGTCTTAAAGTCCTAAAATTTATAAAGTCCTAAAGTCGGTAACGGGTTTGCTTTCGACTTTACGACATTTGACTTTATGACCATTAAGGCACTTCAACCTGATTTACTATTTTGTTGATGATGTCCATGGATGTGATGTTTTCTGCCTCGGCTTCATAGGTTACTCCTATTCTGTGGCGTAATACATCATACACTACCGCTCGTACATCTTCCGGAACTACATAACCTCTACGCTTTATAAATGCATAACATTTTGCAGCCGTAGCCAAGTTTATAGAACCCCTTGGTGATGAACCGAAACTAATTAACGGTTTCAGGCTTTCCAGTTTGTACTGTTCAGGATAACGGGTAGCGAAAATAAGGTCCAGTATATATTTCTCAATTTTCTCGTCCATATATACTTCACGAACGGCTTGTTGCGCTCTTAGTATTTGGTCTAGCGACACTACCTGATTCACTTTTTCAAAAGCACCTTTCAGGTTGTTACGCATTACAATGCGTTCGTCTTCAATTTTTGGGTAGTCTATAACTGCTTTCAGCATAAAACGGTCAACCTGTGCTTCCGGTAATGGGTAAGTACCTTCTTGCTCTACAGGGTTTTGGGTTGCCATTACAAGGAATGGTCTTTCCAGCTTAAAAGTTTCTTCGCCTATGGTTACCTGCTTTTCCTGCATGGCTTCCAGTAGTGCACTTTGCACCTTTGCAGGCGCACGGTTTATCTCATCTGCCAGTACAAAGTTGGCGAATATAGGTCCTTTTTTTATCGAAAATTCATTCTGCTTAATGTTGTAAATCATAGTTCCCACTACATCGGCAGGAAGCAGGTCGGGCGTAAACTGTATACGGCTAAAGCTACCGTGTACCGCCTGCGAAAGTGTATTAATAGCTAAGGTTTTTGCCAGCCCCGGCACTCCTTCTAAAAGTATGTGCCCCTGACCGAGTAAACCTATAAGCAGGCGCTCTACCATATATTTTTGCCCTACTATTACTTTGTTCATCTCCATCATAAGGAGATCTATAAAAGCACTTTCCCTTTCTATTTTTTCATTAATCGCCCTGATGTCTACAGCAGCAGTATTTTCTTCCATAATTTTCGTGTTTTGGTAGCGTGAAATTAATAATGTTAAATTAACGGTGCAAATTGAAATTTCATATAGTACTCTTGTTAACGACTTGTTAATTATTACGTAAACCTAACGCACACAAAGCCTTTATATTACTTATTTTTTGCTATTTTTAGCATCGCAACAATAATAACATATACTACATAAGTATACCCTGTTATTTTTGCAACTACAGCATATTTTTTATAGCCGAAATTTTTCGGTAAAAGCTTTATAAAGAACGTTATGGATATCGGTAAAAAAAGCCAAAATTTCATTCCGCAATTGCTATGCCATGTCAGTAAAAATAAATCTAAAATTCTTGTTAAAAACACAAATAACATAACTAACACAAACGAATGGAAATTAACTTATCGCCTATTATTTCAGGAGTAATGAACTGGGGAAACCTTGGTAAAAACCTCAACACTGCCGAAATGGCTTCGCTTATTAACTCCTGTTTGGTATATGGTATTACTACTTTTGACCATGCCGATATTTATGGCGATTACAGTACCGAAGAGGCTTTCGGGAAAGCTTTTAAAGAGAGTGGCATTCACCGCGACCATATACAGCTGATATCAAAATGCGGTATTCAACACCTTAGCGAAAAGCGTACTAATAAAATAAAACACTACGATTATTCTAAGGAGTATATTATCGCATCTGCTGAGGGTTCACTAAAAAATTTGCAGACCGACCATTTGGATGTATTGTTGCTGCACCGTCCGAGTCCGTTAATGCAGCCTGATGAAATTGCCGAAGCTGCCGAAAAGCTGAAAAGTGAAGGTAAAATAAAAACCTTTGGGGTATCTAACTTTACCAACAGCCAAACAGAACTTATCCGTTCCCGTACCGAAGTGTTTTGCAACCAGATAGAATTTTCCGCTACCTGCTACGAGCCTATGCTTGACGGTACTTTGGACTATATGACTTTAAACAATGTAAAGCCTTTGGCATGGAGCCCTATAGGCTGCGTGTTTAAGCAGGACACCAAGCAAACCCAACGTCTGAAAAACATATTAATGGAAATGGTAGTGAAATATGAAGTAACTGCCGATGTTATTCTGTTAGCATGGATATTGCGCCACCCTTCAGGTATTATTCCTGTAACCGGTTCGAGCAACCCGGACAGGTTAAAAAGCCAAATGAAAGCAGTAGGAACAGAACTGGAACTGGAAGACTGGTTTGCTATATGGACAGAGAGCATGGGGAATAAGGTGCCTTAATAATTGTAAAGCCTAAAGTCATAAGGTCGAAAATCGTAAAGTCAAAAGTTAGAAAGTTTTAAATTTTAAATGAATTAAAAAATGAAAACAGCATTAATAACAGGAGCAACCAGTGGTATAGGCAGGGCTACTGCAAAATATTTTGCTAAAAACCATTTCAGACTAATATTATGCGGACGCAGAGATGACCGCTTGGTACAGTTACAAGATGAGTTTGCTCCGCTAACCCGTGTACATACCCTTAATTTTGATGTGCGCGATAAAGCTGCCGTAAAAGCATCTATAGAATCAATTCCCGAAGATTTAATGAATATAGATATACTGGTTAACAACGCCGGAAACGCACATGGTTTAGACCCTATAGAAAGCGGTAGCACTGATGACTGGGATGCCATGATAGAAATTAACGTGAAAGGATTACTTTACATATCTCGTGAGGTTATACCGGGCATGATTGAGCGCAAACACGGGCATATTATCAACATAGGTTCTATTGCCGGTAAAGAGGTGTACCCTAACGGAAATGTGTATTGTGCCAGCAAACATGCGGTGGATGCTATTAACCAGGGTATGCGTATGGACTTAAACCAATATGGTATACGTGTAGGGGCAATAAATCCGGGATTGGTAGCAACAGAATTCAGTGAAGTACGTTTTAAAGGTGATAGCGAAAGAGCTGCTAATGTTTATAAAGGTTACGAACCACTACAAGCAGATGATATTGCCGATATTATCACTTTTGTAGTAACACGCCCTTATCATGTAAACATAGCGGATTTAACAGTATTACCTACTGCACAGGCAAGTGCTACTATTTTGAATAAAGAAATGTAGTTGCGGGTTGCGGGTTTAGAGTTACGAGTTACAGGTTGTGAGTTTCGCGTTGTAAGTTAAAAATAAAAGCACATGGCAAGTTTTCAGAGATTTGAGGAAATACAGGCTTGGCAACTTGCCAGAGAAATTGCTTTAGATGTATGGCAATTGATTGAGCAAACACCTTTGGGAAACGATTTTGCTTTAAGAAACTAAATAAATCGTTCTTCGGGTTCTATAATGGATAATATTGCAGAAGGAGTTGAGCGTAACGGTAACAGAGAATTTATACAGTTTTTAAGTATTGCAAAAGCTTCTTGTGGCGAGGTTAGGTCTCAGTTGTACAGAGCTTTTGACAGAAAACATATAACTCAGGAACAATTTAAATCTTTAATTGAGAAAACAGAACTGGAGAGTAAAAAACTTGGTGCTTTAATATCCTATCTTAATAAATCTGACATAAAAGGCAGTAAATTTACAACAACCCGAAACTCGTAACCCGCAACCCATAACCCGCAACTCGAAAAATCCGAATCTGTAAATTATGATTAACAAACGCTTGCTCATAAAAAACTTACTGGCTCACAATGATGAGAGCAGTTTTTATGACAAAAAGCGTCAGTTAAACCTGCATAATAAAGAAGGTAAAGGCAAGTTTGCCAAGCACATTTGTGCGCTGTCTAACTCCAACCCCTCCAACAACTCTTATATTGTTGTAGGGGTTGAAGATAAAGACAACGAAATACGAGGTACTGATTTTTATGATGACAGCCGAATCCAGAATTTGGTAAATGCCTATTTAGAGAATCCGCCAAAAATTCAGTACGAAAACATACCCTTCCCGCAACTGCCAAAACATAAGGTAGTGGGACTGGTAACCATTAAGCCGAATAACAAAATATCATTCTTTAAAAAACCTGTTCATAATATTCCGTATGGTGCTGTTTTTATGCGTCGTGGCAGTAATTCTGTTCCGGTAGACCGCGACGAGCAAATGAACTACCAAAACACGGCTACGGTTATTGATATTGAAAACAACTCCCGAAATAGTATTGGCTATACGCTGGAAGGGGTTATCGATTTCCTGAACAATCGCCACAGAGATATGGCATCAGGGTATAAAGTATTCAAAGAATTATTTGTGGTGTGCTGGGCAGGAAATAAAAAAACGGTAAAAGGCAAAACATATTACTCTCGTGTAGATATAGAATTAATTAATGAACAGATTAAGCTATTTTATTCTGCCCTAGATGAGGTTAGTATTGAATATGATGATGATACTTTTTCGATTACTGAATATGTATCGTTAGGGTTAAACGACAGAACAAGTTACTATCCCTTAGAAAAAGTAACCATTCGTTTTCATGATAACGGATATTATAAAATGGAGTCTACACTGTTGTTTGAACCGCCGCAGTATAACCCTAAAATGATGCACCACATTTATAACGCCAATCTTGCACTTATAAAAAAACTGGAGCATAATGTACCATTATCGGCAAGGGAAGAACGCGATTTAAGCAACCTGCCACACACACTTATGTTATGTTACCTCAATGGGTTTGATGATGCCAAAAAAAGACTTGCCGAAGCCAAGCCTTTGCTAAGGGCATACCCTGACAAGAGTGCCTACATCTCTTTTAAAGAATCGATGCGTGTATTGCGCAAAATGAAATATGAATAAAAGCAAAAAGGCTGCAAATGCAGCCTTTTTTATACTACACTATTCTTGTTATTCCTTTACTATTTTATAGAATTGTTTTCCGCTATCGGTTATAACTTCTGCGAAGTATAATCCTTGCTTTAAGTCCTGTACGTTTACGGTACTTTCTTTACCTATAACACATAACCTGCCGTTAATGTCGTAAACATTTATAGCTATTATTTCCTGCTTAGTATCTATATAAAGTATGTCGCTTACAGGGTTAGGGTAAAGTTGTATAGCTTTATATTGATACATGTTAGTACTTAATAAAACAGAATAAAACTCTGATGTAGCTGTATTGGTAACAATAGCAGGATTGAAATCAAAATAAATATCTGCTGTATTATTCACAATATCACCCTCATTAATATCTTCTTTTGGTTTAATTCTATACATTACATAACCGTGACTCCCCGGTTCGTCTGTAGTGCTATCGGGCAAGTTAATATTATCAAACTGAAATTCTAAATGTCCATCTGTACGAGTTAAACTATATTCATGGCTTGCTGTAAGCATTTCAAACGTAGACCAGTCAAAGTTTCCGTCTAAATCATTTTCTACTCTTATATTTACAGCTTCTGCTGTACCTAAGTTTTGGAAATTTATAGTGTAGTGTATATAAGGCAATTCCGGAGGGTTAGCATCATACGGTATCATATCTCCCTCAGCAACAACAACACTATTTGGGTCGTAAGAGTTAACCAGTATTTGATTTAAATAGTGATAATTATTTGTCACATCATTATCCTCAGCGTCCATTGCTGCATAAGCAGTGTAAAACAACTGATCTCCCCCCTCATTTACAGGAGGCTCAAATACATCAAAAACAGCATTTACAGTACCACTAGTAAAAGGAGCAATAGTTCCTACTGTTATTAATATAGTATTACTATCAGTTGTAGTATATGGTGCATCTAATGTATTTACTTCAACTCTTTCTTCTGTAAAATCGAGAGTAACGGTTACGTTTTCAGCTTGGTTAGCAGTCTTGTTCTTTACTATTAATAAATAGTTTGCAGTAAACCCGGGGCGGGCATTGTTTACCGGTAGCAACACAACTTCTATGTCATTAACAGCATTATCAGGTTGTGGCAAACAGATATCTGCTACTTCAACTGTCTCACCAGTTTCAAGGCTTATAGTTACGTTTGTTGCGTCTACTTCAGGAAAAGCACTTGGTAATACTGGTTGCAATATTACCTCATCACCATTGCTTACGTTATAAATAGTATACGCTCCGCTAAAATTAGTATACGTTGTATATACTGCTGTATTGTTTATAGTTACTTCTATAGGTAAAAAAGGCATTATGTTTTCAGCATCACAATTAGTATCGTTATCAGCATCATAAGTAACCACCCCTGTTAAAGTATTTTGCTCACCGCCTACACAAGCCCACTCGCTAGTACCCCCATCAGGACACAAACTCCTTACACATACCAAATACTGTTCATTTTCATCTACACCGTCAATAACAAAATAATTCCCTTGAACAGTATAAGCGCCTGCTCCTGTAAAAGGCTCATTTACAGACTGTACAGCAACTTCAAATTCAGTTATAGAAGGGTCACTATCCCAGCTTATATCCAAAGTTGTAGGGTCAGAAGCTTCCATAGCTAAATTTGTAGGAGTCTCACATCCGGTAGCCAAGGATACATTATCTATAAGCCACCTGTCCCCATTATCACCTACCATTATAAAGGCAAGGTGTACATCAAACCCAACGTAATTATTAGGTATCGCTACTACTTTTTCAATATAATCATCCTGAACAGGGTTAATTTCCAGTTCTGTCCATTCCTGAATTTGGACATACGCTCCTAAATCAGTAGCGTCTCCTGTTGTAAGCATAATACGATAAATACTCCCTTGATCCCCCGGTTGGGTTAATCTGGAATAGAACCTCAACAAATAATCTTGGGTCACTGTAAACTGAGGGGTAATCAACCAGTCTTCCGGTGTGCCGGTTGCTACATCTTCTTTATCTATATATGCAGCATAATTTCCTTCATAAGGGGGTAAAATAGGGTCGCCTAATTCTGTTTTTTCCCATGTTTTCTCCATTCCTATTCCGTTATCTGTTACAATCCAGCCTTCAGGAGGGAACTCGCCTTCAAAGCCTTCAACATACTCTTGGGCATGGCTACCCAGTGAGATTAAACATACTAATGCCAGTAGTAATTTCTTTTTCATAATTTACTTTTTTAGTTTGAGGATATATTTTTAACCTTTTTTTAATAAGAGTTTTTTGTACAGACTACTAACTTACATAAAAAATGCATATTTTTCATTTCTTTTAATTATCTAACCAAAAAAATAACATGAGCAGAACACTGGTAATAGGCGATATACATGGTGCACATAAAGCACTGGAGCAGGTTTTTGACCGTGCTGCTGTTACAACCAACGATAAAATTATATTTCTGGGAGATTATGTTGATGGCTGGAGTGAATCGCCGGAGGTGATTGATTTCCTTATTAAAATTAAAGACAGCTATAATTGTATATTTATACTGGGTAACCATGATGAACTTTTACTGGAATGGTTTAAAAAAGGTATTCCTAACCAAGAATGGTTAAACCACGGTGGCAAATTAACCTCTGAAGTATACAGCAGCATACCTAAAGGAAAGTTACAATTACACACACAGTTTTTAGAGAACCTGCAAAACCATTATTTAGATGAGAGTAACCGACTGTTTTTACACGCCGGATTTACAAGTCACCACGGAGTGAGCAGAGAACATTATACCCGAATGTTGTATTGGGACAGAACGCTTTGGGAAACTGCCCTTGCGCTGGATGAAAATATAGATACCGACCACCCGCACTACCCAAAACGCTTTACTGTTTATAACGAAATATACATAGGACACACCCCCGTAACACGCATTGGTGAAACCACACCTATAAATAAAGCTAATATTTGGAATGTAGACACGGGAGCTGCTTTTAAAGGTCCGCTTACGGTAATAGATGCTGACACTAAAGAATATTGGCAAAGCGACCCTGTACATCTACTGTACCCAAATGAAAGCGGAAGGAATTAAGTAGTAAACAGTAAATAAAGCATTTATGATAAACCTGAATTTAATTATCTCTTTTATTACTTGTTTAACTTTAAACACAAATACTAATGTTGAGAAATATTCCGAAGCACTTAACTTAATCATAAAGTCTACTGAATATCAATCATATAAAATTGACTATAATATTAGCGATGAAAACTATGTAGTGTCCGAAGAAATACTCCCTTTTGCTGATTTTGCTATAGTGCATAACATGGAGAAATATATTAAGCAAATTAATTATAATGAAGAATTTGTAACAAGAACAGACAAAGAATTATTAAGGCTTAATAAAAGAAGACGGGGGAATGTAAAAATTTTCTTTACAGAAGAAAGTGACAATCTCTTTTTCGCACAAGTTTTTTATACCACTAAAAAACGCTCGCTTAAATATTCGGAAGCTCCAAGTTTTGGCGCGCGATACCTTTATACCTTTAAACATGAAAAAGGCACGATAACATTACTGAAAGTAAATCAAATGCATTATAATTAAATGCTTTAAGATAAAAAACAAAACCACCCCGTTAAGAGGTGGTTTTTATTTATGAAGCTTTCTTTTTCTTGTTTTTACTTTTTTTACGTTTCGATTTTGAATCTCCTTTTTTAGATAACTTTTTAATCAGGGCTTTTTTATCCTTAACCCTTTTTATATGGTCATCCATTTCATTCATAAAACCATTATTAAAGCATTTCTTTTTAGCTTCATTAAAATACTCTATAGCAGTGTTATACATTTCATACTTTTCGTATAAAACACCTTTAAAGTACATCATGGTTGCTTCCTCTATACCTTGTACCGTAAGCCCTATATCTATTATTTTTAGTGCTTCTTCCAAACGGTTATGGCGTATTAACAGCCAAATATACTGGTAGTAAACAGGGGTATACTCCCTGTTGAGGTAAAGTGTCATTCTGTAATGGTACTCTGCCTGCTTATAGTCTTCCAACTGCTCATCATATATTTGCCCTAACAGGCAATGGGCTCCCGCATGCTCATCATCGGCAGCAATAACATATTGTAGTTTCTCTATACATTCATGTATATCGTATGGGTAATTATCCCTCGCCTGAATGTACATTACTTCATAGGTATCAATTCCCATAATATTTGTTTTTACGTTTTGCAGAGTTTATGCTCTGTCCATTCTTACTATTTTCGGGGTAAAAGTCCCCACTACATCTACAAGCTCTGTTTGTTGTGCCATAACTTTATTAATGTCTTTATATGCCATAGGTGCCTCATCTATACCTGCACCTAAAAGCGTAACACCGTTATCTGTCAACATTTTATTAAGCTCGTTTCGTGTAAACGACTGCTTAGCCTTTGAGCGTGAAAACAGCCTGCCTGCACCATGCGACGCAGAACTCAACGATAACTCACTGCCCTTGCCTTTTACAATAAATCCGGGAGCCGTCATACTGCCGGGAATAATACCCAACACATTTTCCTGCGCGGGGGTTGCTCCTTTGCGGTGTACTATTAACTCCTTGCCATCTACTATTTCCTTCCATGCAAAGTTGTGGTGGTTCTCTACTACTGTAAGCGGTTTTGCACCTAATGCCTTTGCTATCCTTTTATGAATATCGTGGTGGCATGCCGAAGCATAATCGCCCGCAAGATTCATGGCTAACCAATATTCCTGCCCATCGTGTGTGTTGAGGTCTAACCATGCTAAGTGCTTTGCCTCTTTGGGTAACGGGGTTTGCTTCATTGCCAAATAGGTATATTGTTTGGCAATATTCGCACCCAATCCGCGAGAACCACTGTGCGATAGCACGCCTATATACTTACCGGGAGGTATGTTAAATACTGCATCGTTAGCTGGGACATCTACAATACCAAATTCTACAAAGTGGTTACCCCCACCCGAACTACCTAATTGTGCATAGGCTTTGTCCTTTAGTTTTTTTACAAACGGAATGGTTTTAAATTCTTCCCGTTCTAAAACTTCGTGGTCGGCAGGGTTACTGTGTACCTCTTTCATACCAAATTTGGTGTGTTTTTGCAGTATGTTTACATACTTGTCCTTACTACCCAATAGGTACGATGGCGGTATATCATACACGCTTAAACACATTCGGCAACCAATATCTACCCCAACCCCATACGGAATTACAGCATTTTCGGTAGCCAGTACCCCACCTATGGGTAAACCGTAACCCGAATGCCCGTCCGGCATAAGCGCGCCTGCTTTTGCAATAGGCAGCTTTAGGGCTGTGTATAACTGGTTTTTGGCTTCGTCTTTAATATCGTTTTCACCAAAAATGGTATACGGCGCACGATTGGTTTTCAGCTTCTGCTTTTCTGTTTTTGTATCGCTCAATAAGGCTTCGGCTATTTTACCGAATATCCCATCGTTTAAAAATTGTTCAGGGTCTTTAAGTACTTCTTTTAAAAGTACCAGTACCCTTTCTTTAGTTTCCCGCTTGTAGTGTTTTTGCATGCTTTCCATAGCTATGCTTATTGCTTTGTTTTGCGGAAATCCTATTGCTATGAGGTCTTTGCCTCGTAATTTTAATTTTGCCATTTTGTTTGTTTTCAATTAGATAAACAGGGCAGTATGACTGCCCTGTTATCCTAGTTTTAGTGACATGCTCGTACCAAAGCAAACAGTATAAGTAATGAGAGTCTTAGTATTAACATAAGCTCATTTTCTGTAATTTTAGTATCCTGCCTGTATCTTGGAGGCACATATCTGTAATTATCTAAATCAACCGGGCGAGGGTTTGCTTGTGCTATTCCCTGATGTTGCGCCTGCTGAGGCAGAGGGGCTTCATTATAATATTCAGGACTGTATTCTATAGTCAAACCTTCTCTGTCTGCCCACTCTTTTATCAACTTGTCAGCTTCATCGGTTGTATATTCATTATACTTACCCTTAGCCTGTGTAACTTCTTTAGCTATAATGTCAACCTCAATTGTGGCTATTCTTTCCATTGCTTTTTTTTCAGCATATTTCCTTAAAGAGAATATTGCAATCTCTCCGGTTGCACAGTCTTGGTCATAGTCAGCTACACAGTGGCTCATTTCATAACCTTCTACATATAGCTCTTCGGAGTTTACAAGCTGTACTATAGCATAGGTTACATTGTTTATTTTTATAGTGAAATTGCCTATATCAGCCGGTTTCCATTCCAAATAATTTTCAAAATGACTCCGTCGGTTCATTTCAATATTCCATTCCTGTGCCTGCCTTAATAAAGCATCCCAGGTTCTGCCTTTCATGGTTAAATCAGGCTGATTTTCCTTTAATTGCTTTAAGAAGTACAATACTATCTGAAGCTCATCAAGCGGTACTGACTGTTTAACCTTAGCTACGAACTTTATAACCTTATCCCAAAACGCTTCATCTTCAAAACCTGCTGAAAGTACTGACCACGCTATGGCTTCGGCATTTTCTATAGTTGCACCATAACCCAATGCCTGAGCCCTCCTTATGGCTTGTTCCACTTTATATTCGGGAGGGGTAAGCCTAAAGTAGTGTGCCATTTTTTTGGTAAACACTACAGGAAAACTACTAAGCTCCATAACACTTTTACCGGCACCAAGCTGTACGTACCAAACCATATACAGTAATTTATCGCCTGCAAAGGCAGGTTCAAGAAACTGTGGTACAGGGTACTTTGCAAAGCAATGCTGTATTAGCGATGTTAACTGGTCTTCGGCAACAAAGCCTTTTTTCTCCCAGCTTTCTATATCCCTAACCATTTTGCCTCCAAAAGCACTCATGTTAGCCAATACATCTAAATAATCAGGTGTTTTTATTATGGTGTAACAAGTTTGGTTATATAAGTGAAGTAACAACCGCTTTAAGGTTTCCCTTTTAGTATAATTGCTTGCACTTATTCGGGTAAACTGTGCTTCTATAACACTTTCGTATGTACCCTTGTAACCTGTTAATCCGGGGGCTTTTGTAGAAGCCCTTTCTACCATATCGGCAAATTTTGTTTGCTTGGCTGTTGGTAAAGCCAGTGTTTGTGCTAGTGTTTCCATAATTGTGCTTGTTTTGCGGCAGCACTTTCCCTTTCTTTTCCTCTTTTACATTCTAAGGTTTATTCTAAGTTCTAGGTGAAGCCTAAGTTCATTTTCTTCATTCAATATTTATTAATCTGTTACTTGTTTTTATTTACTGTACAGCATAAAAAAAGCCCGGCTCTGTAACAGAACCGGGCTTGCGTTTGCAAAGTCATTTCCTTCCTTTCAAGAGGAAATATCCGGTTCAGGGCATAGCATGTCCATCTCACCAAATGGTAAGTTGCACCCTATGTTGTTAACTACTGTATGTTGTGCTCTGTTTAAAATCATGGCATAAAAAAAGCCCGGAGCTTTTAGGTTCCGGGCTTATATATTTTAAGTTATAAATTATCTATTTAAAACTAAACTGCGCTATAAAACCCGGCGCCAATGCAAGGATATTTTCTCCTGCATCGTGTAGCTGATATGTAGATTTTATAAAACGCATTTTTACTTAATTTTTCTTGTTATTGCTATAATTGCGCTGCAAATGTAAAGTAAATTCTTAATAAACCAAAAACAAGCGTTAATTTGTAATAAGTCTAATTATTTACATATCAAACCAATAGCGTAACAATACCTTAACATTGCTAATAATTAGTTATTTTCAGCAACATTTATGCATAGCTGTAACTGTTATAATTTGGTTAAAAAAAGAGTCAAAAAAAGAGTCACTTTATATTATTTGTAATTTAGGGGAACAAGTTTTTAAAAATGAACCTCTTAGAACACTATCATACTACCAGACAATACTCCGAAGAACTATGCAGCCTGCTACAAACCGAAGATTACGTTCCGCAACCTGTAGCATTTGTAAGCCCACCCAAGTGGCACTTAGCACACACTACATGGTTTTTTGAGCAGTTTATTTTAACCAAGCATTTACCTGACTATAAAGTTTTTGACGAAGATTTCTGCTTTCTGTTTAACAGCTATTACAACAATGTAGGCGACAGAACTTTTAGGGCAGAAAGAGGTGCTATTACCCGCCCTACCGTGCAACAGGTATACGAATACCGCCGTTATGTAGACATGCACATGGAACTGGCACTACAGCTAAAAGATGATGAAATACATGAGCTGGCAGAACTGGGCATTAACCACGAACAACAACATCAGGAACTATTACTTACCGATATAAAATATATACTGGGCTGTAACCCTACCTTCCCTGTATATAACGAAGACATTGAATGGGAAAACCAGGAAAACAAAACCGAAGCAGGTTTTACTCCAATAAATGAAGGGGTATATGAAATTGGTTTTAACGACGAAGGTTTTTCTTACGACAATGAACATGGCAGGCACAAAGTGTACCTGCACAATTACGAAATAGCCAATACCTTAGTTACTAATGCCGAGTACATGGAGTTTATGGAAAGTAACGGTTACGAAGATTTTAACTACTGGCTTGACGAAGGCTGGGTGTGGGTAACCGAAAACCAAGTTAAAGCTCCGCTATACTGGCACAGAATAAACGGAAAGTGGATGCATTTTACACTCTCCGGTTTGCAGGAAATTAACCCTGATGCCATACTAACCCATATTAATTTTTATGAAGCTGCCGCATTTGCAGAATGGAAAGGCATGCGCCTGCCCACCGAGTTTGAGTGGGAAGCTGTTGCACAAAAATTAAACTGGGGGCAACGCTGGGAGTGGACAAACAGTGCCTACCTACCCTACCCAGGGTTTACAAAACCTGAGGGTGCAGTGGGAGAATACAACGGAAAATTTATGATTAACCAGATGGTATTACGCGGAAAGTCGTGTGCAACAAGCCCAAAACACGGGCGCGCCACGTACCGTAATTTTTTCCATCCTGATGAGCGGTGGCAGTTTAACGGCATCCGTCTTGTAAAATAAAACTAAAAAATTATGAGTACTACAACTGCACCTAATACCGCCTTTGCACACGATGTAGTGGAAGGGCTTTCGGGAGAGAAAAAACATTTATCCTCTAAATATTTTTATGATGATAACGGCAGTCGCATTTTTATGCAAATAATGAAAATGCCGGAATACTACCCAACAGGGTGTGAATTTGAAATACTATCGCAACAATCTCAGGACATACTGAAAAAATTATGCTTTGAAGAAAGGTTTGATATTGTAGAGTTTGGTAGTGGCGATGGTGTGAAAACCAAGCAACTGCTAACTACTTTTTTAAGAAATCAGGCAGATTTTACCTATGTGCCTATTGATATTTCTCAGGAAGCACTTGATGCTTTACAGGAAAATATAACCGCTACACTACCCAATATAAAAATGACACCCAAAACAGGTGATTATTTTGAAATACTGGATGAACTTGCTAAAAGTGATACACCTAAGCTATTTCTGTTTTTAGGGGGTAACATTGGTAACTATAAACCTGAAGAGGCTTTAGACCTGCTTAAAAAGTTCCACAAGGGTATGAATAAGGGCGATATGCTGCTTATGGGTATGGATTTAAGGAAAAATCCGCGTGTTATACAAACTGCTTATGATGACCCTCATGGTATCACCAAAGCGTTTAATATAAACTTGCTGAAAAGAATAAATAATGAGCTGGATGCTGATATTGCGTTAGACCAGTTTGATTTTTACAGCAACTACAACCCCGAAAACGGAGAGGTAAACAGCTACTTAGTGAGCCTTAAAAAACAACACTTCCATAGTACGGTGCTTAATACTACCTTCCACTTTGAGAAAGATGAACTGATTTGGACAGAGCTTTCTAAAAAATACAGCTTAAACGAAATAAATAATGTAGCCGAAGAAGCAGGCTTTAGTGTAGTGCATAACTTTATGGACTGCAAACACTATTTTACCGATAGCCTTTGGGTGAAGTAACTTCAGCAATAAAAAACATATATAAGCAAAAAAGCAGCCTTAACAGGCTGCTTTTTTTAAACACTTTATAAATTAAAAAGATAATGCGTCTTATATATCAAAACTAATACCTTGTGCTAATGGTAGCTCTGTACCATAGTTAATGGTGTTCGTTTGTCTTCTCATGTACGCTTTCCAAGCATCCGATCCACTTTCGCGACCTCCGCCTGTTTCTTTCTCACCACCAAATGCACCACCAATTTCAGCACCCGATGTACCGATGTTTACATTGGCAATACCACAATCAGAACCTGCATGAGAAAGGAATAATTCCATCTCTCTCATATTCTGTGTGAAGATAGATGATGATAGTCCTTGCGGTACATCATTTTGCATTGCAATAGCATCCTCAAGGTTGCTGTACTTCATTACATACAATACCGGTGCAAATGTTTCGTGCTGTACAATTTCAAAACTGTTATCAGCTTCTATAATACAAGGCTTAACGTAGCATCCGCTTTCGTAACCTTCGCCTTCCAGTACACCACCTTCAACAAGTACTTTACCGCCTTCTGCTTTCGCTCTTTCTATAGCGTTAAGGTAGTTGTTTACAGAGTCTTTATCAATAAGTGGCCCTACGTGGTTGTTACTGTCTAACGGGTTACCAATTTTTAACTGGCTGTATGCACTTTTAAGTACTTCAACCGTTTTATCGTAAATACTGTCGTGTATAATTAGTCTTCTTGTAGAAGTACAACGCTGTCCTGCTGTACCTACTGCACCAAATACCGCACCTACTAATACCATGTTGATATCAGCGTGTTCTGATACAATGATAGCGTTGTTACCACCAAGTTCAAGGATAGTGTTACCAAAACGCTCTGCAACGGTTTTAGATACGTGGCGACCTACTTTTGTAGAACCTGTAAACGATACTAATGGTATACGCTTATCGTTATTCAATAATTCTCCGTTTTCTCTACCGTTTATTAAACAGCTAACACCTTCCGGTACGTTGTTTCTTTCTAAAACAGTTTTTATAATGTTTTGGCAAGCTATACCGCAAAGTGGTGCTTTTTCACTTGGTTTCCAAATACAAACATCACCACATACCCATGCAATCATAGCATTCCAGCTCCATACTGCTACAGGGAAGTTAAATGCTGATATAATACCCACAATTCCTACCGGATGGTACTGCTCGTACATACGGTGTTGTGGTCTTTCGCTGTGCATTGTAAGTCCGTAAAGCTGACGTGAAAGTCCTACAGCAAAGTCACAAATGTCAATCATTTCCTGAACTTCACCTAAACCTTCCTGAAGGCTTTTACCCATTTCGAAAGAAACAAGTTGCCCCAGTGGTTCTTTATACTTACGTAGCTCATCACCCATTTGGCGTACTATTTCACCTCTTTTTGGTGCCGGCATAAGTCTCCATGTTTTAAAGGCTTCGCCTGCTTTTTCCATAGCTTTTTCGTAATCTTCTTTAGTTGAAGCCTGTACTTTAGCTATTAATGAACCGTCAACCGGTGAATATGATTCTATAATCTCTCCGTTTGCAAAAAATTCGCTTCCGGTAGATGATCCTTTGTTTACTTCTTGTATGCCTAGTTGCGTTAGGGCTTCCTGAATACCAAATTGGTCAGTTAGTGTTGCCATATTTTAACTTTTATACTGTTTAATGTTATATTTTACAAATATAGTCCTTTTTTGCTTTTTTGATAATTTAATGCGCTATAGTATGTTAGGAAATGATTATTTCGCAGTAATACCCGCAAAAAGCAAAAAATATTATTCTTGTATTACTTCACAAACTTCGGGTCGGTTTCCATAATAGTACCACATTTATCGCAGGTTCTTAATTCCTCCGAAGTATAAAAACGCTCAAAGTGAGGTAAAAAGTCTTTTTCTATATCGTGCAGTTCAAAATATACTTCGTGTAATTTGTGGTTACATTTTTCGCAAAACCAAAGTAAGCCATCGTTATAGCCCTTGCCGGCACGTTTGCGTTCTACTACCAGCCCTATTGAGCCTTCACTTCTTGATGGTGAATGTGGTACTTTACCGGGATTAAGGTACATATCGCCTGCATGTAATTCCATTTCCTTTCGTTCACCTTCATCCTGTACTACTACTTTTATACTGCCTTCCAGTTGGTAAAACAGTTCTTCGGTTTCATTATAGTGGTAGTCTTTACGGGCATTAGGTCCTGCTACTACCATTACTATATAGTCGTCTGACAGTGGATAGATGTTTTTATTTCCCACCGGTGGTTTTAATAAATGACGGTTATCTTCTATCCATTTATTAAGGTTAAAAGGTTTTATTATAGCCATGAAATTTGTGCTTTAAAATTTGTACTAAAGGTACTAAATAATAAAGGCTAACCCATAAGGTCAGCCTTTATATTATTAGTGTTTTTTACTCTTTTTTTACCTTACATTTCTTTAATAAGGTATAGGTAAACAGGGAAGTGGTCACTATACCCCGGTACACCGTTCCAGTTACGTTTTGGGTAACCCCTGTAACGTCCTGATTTTTGGGTTAAGTAGTCTTTATTAAATACTCCTGCTTTCCAAAAAGTAAAGGTTTTGTAATCGTCTTTACGTATTAATGGCTCAGAAACAATCATTTGGTCAAATAAGTCCCAGGCATCACGATATGCCAGTGTACCTATACCTCTGTCTGACATTTCTTCCATAGGGTTATAAAGCCCTTCTTTCTTTACATCTTCTTTTTTCGCTTTTGCTCCCAGTACTTTTTTTACACTTTTATTATAAGGACCGTCGTTAAGGTCGCCCATTGTAATAATTTTAGCGTTAGGGTTAATTTTGTAAAGCGAATCTATTATCTTTTTGTTTAGTGCTGCTGCTGCTTCACGTAACGGGCTACTTCTTTTTTCACCTCCGTAACGCGAGGGCCAGTGGTTTACTATAACGTTTATCTCTTCGCCATCAAGCAATCCTGTTACTAACAGTTGGTCACGTGTATAAATTCTTCCAGAATCATCCGCTTCGGTCTGGTCACCGTTAGTTTCTTCTTCTTTCTTTTCTTTTTCCCTGTCGCTCTCATATATAATAAGCGGTATGTTTTTGTAGCTTGTAGGTATAAAGTACTTTTTTTGATACAGTAACCCTACATCTATACCCCTTCTGTCAGGAGAATCGAAGTGAATAATACCATAATCTTTATCGGCAATGCTTGGTTCTTTTACAAGGTCTTCCAGCACGCCTCTGTTTTCAACTTCCGATACTCCTAAAAGTGTAGGTGAGTTAGGGTTTGCTTTTGTACCTATATCAGCAATTACTCTTGATAGGTTTTTCAATTTTTGGTGGTACTTTTCATCAGTCCACTTTTGTTTACCTGTCGGCAAATACTCCTCATCTTTAATCTTTGGGTCGTTTTTAGCGTCAAAAAGATTTTCTAAATTATAAAATGCTACGGTATGTATCTTGTACTGCTTTTCCTGAGCATAACCTGCTAGTACAGTAAACATTACAACAACCAAAAGAATTCTTCTCATCATCATTATTTAACAATATTAATTTAACATCAAGTTTTATAACAAAATGGACGCCAAAAGTAGTTAATTATTTTAAATGCTGTACATTTGCAGCCGTTAAGAAATATTTAACTTAACAAGTGTAAGAAAAATTCTAAATTTATTTATGAAAAAACTAGTATTCAGCCTTTTATGTATGATGCAGGTAGTAGCTGTATGGGCGCAGCAATCAGCATCGATAACAGGTAAAGTAGTCGATTCAAAATCGCAGCAGCCAATGCAAAACGTTGTAGCAACGTTGCAGGGCACAAACCAAACAGCTTTGACAAATGCAGAAGGGGTATTTGTTTTTGAAAATGTTGCTGATGGAAAACAATCGTTAGATGTTAACAGCACAGGTTATGTTTCACAGTCTTTTTCTCTTGAAGTAGAAAAAGGACAAAATGTTGATTTAGGAGTTATTACCCTGGAGCAGGATATAACTACAGAACAGCAACTTAGCCTTATTACTATTACTGAAAATGATTTAGGTGATGACAATGGTAACTCTGAAAGTACTGCAGGTTTACTACAGGCATCGAGAGATGTATTTATGCAGGCTGCCGCTTATAACTTTGGGCAGGCAAGATTTAGGGTAAGAGGTCTTGACAATGCTTATGGTAAAACCATGGTAAATGGTGTACCTATGGATAAGCTTTATGACGGAAGACCACAATGGAGTAACTGGGGTGGTCTTAACGATGCTACCCGAAATCAGGAATTTACAATAGGTTCTGATGCTTCTGATTATACTTTCGGAGGTTTATTAGGTACTCAGGAAATAAACACAAGAGCGTCTTTATACAGACCGGGTACAAGAATTTCATTTTCTTCAACTAATACTAATTATAACTGGAGATTAATGGGTACGCATGCCTCCGGTATGGACAGTAACGGTTGGGCTTACGTAATATCAGCTTCAAGAAGATGGGCGGAAGAAGGTCACTTTGAAGGAACTGACTATGATGCTAACTCTTTCTTTGCAAGTGTTGAAAAGAAAATAAACGACCACCACAGCCTTAACTTCACGTCTATTTATGCTGAAAACAAGCGTGGTAAAACATCTCCTAACACACAAGAGGTTATAGACCTTGTAGGTTGGGATTATAACTCATACTGGGGTTACCAGAATGGTAAAAAGAGAAACTCTCGCGATAAAGATGTAGAGGAGCCGATTTTAATGTTAAGTCACTATTGGACTATTAACGAAAATAACTCTTTAACTACTAACATATCATACCAGTTTGGTAAAATAGGTAACAGTAGGTTAGACTTTAACTATACAAGAAACCCTGATCCTACTTATTACAGAAAGTTACCTAGCTTCTATACTACTATGCATGATAATGATGTATATGTAGGAGACTCTGAAGATAACCTGAACTATGCAGCAGCAGCAAGAGCGCAGTTCCTTGCCAGCCCGCAAATAGACTGGGATGACCTTTATGAGGACAACATAGAAAACGGAGAAAGCCTTGCTGTACTTTATGAAGACAGAACTGATGATAAACTGTTTACTGCAAACTCTATTTTAAACTCTCGCCTGTCTGACCATGTTATACTTAATGCAGGTGTAACATACAGAAAGCTTAAATCCCATAATTTCCAAAACTTACTTGACTTACTAGGTGGTTCCGGTTATCTTGATATAGATCCTTTCCTTATTGGAGATGCAAGACAGTCTGACCTTAATAACCCTAACAGAGTTGTAGGTGTAGGAGATGAATTTGGATACAACTATAATTTATTTGCCGATGTTCTTGATGGTTTCGTACAATCAAGGTTCAGCTACAATAAAGTAGACTTTTACGCAGCAGTAAACTACTCACGTTCAGAATACCAAAGAGAAGGTTTATACCGTAATGGTAACTACTCTGATAATTCATTTGGTAAGGGCGATAAAAAAGAATTTAATAACTTTGGCTTTAAAGGTGGTGCTACTTACAAAATTACAGGTCGCCATATGATAGATGTTAATGCACTATACATGACCAAAGCTCCAACATTAAGAAACTCGTTCCCTAATGCAAGGTTAAACAACAAGTTTACCGAAGGCTTAGAAAGTGAAAGCATATATGGTGGTGATATTAGCTACATTATAAGAGCGCCTAAACTTAAAGCTCGTGTAACAGCTTATTACTCTAAAATATCTGATGCAACTGATATAGGATTCTATTTTACTGAAGGTCTTGGAGTATTAACTGCCGAAGGAACTCAAATATCTGAAAACGGTAACGCATTCGTATCAGAAACTGTAACAGGTCTTGATAAACTGAATATGGGTGGAGAACTTGGTATTGAATATAAAGTTACCTCTACTATTACAGCTACTGCTGCTGCTGCTTACGGACAGTATACTTTTGACAGTAACCCGAATGTAAAACTTAATGTAGACAACATCCGTTCTACTGTTGATTTTGGAGAGGCTACACTTAAAGATTACAAGCAAGCAGGTATGCCACAACAAGCATATTCATTCGGACTTGAGTACAGAGACCCTCATTACTGGTGGATAGGTGCTAACATAAACTATCTTGCAGATGCTTACGTAGATATCTCTCCGTTATTAAGAACACAGAACTTCTTTATTAACAATGATGACCCTGACGGTTACCCATTCCCGGAAGCTACTGAAGAAGGTGCAAGAGCATTATTAAAGCAGGAAAAATTAGATCCTGTAACGTTATTCACACTTAAAGGTGGTAAATCTTGGAAAGTAGGAGATAAAATAATAGGTTTATTTGCTGTGGTAAATAATGTATTTGATGTAACTTACAAGACAGGAGGTTTTGAACAGGCTCGTAATGCTAACTACAGACAGTTAACTCAGGATTTAGCAGGACCTACACGTTCATTCGGTACTAAATACTTCCACGGTTACGGGAGAAACTTCTTCGTTAACCTTTACGTAAACTTTTAAAATAAATAAAAATTAATATGAAAACAAATTTTGTAAAATCGATTTTATTCTTAGCGATGGCAGCGGGTACGCTAACCAGCTGTGTTAATGATGATGATTATTCAGTTCCTCAACTGGAGTGCGATGAGCCAAATATTGCTGCTACTAAAACTGTACAAGAAATATATGACGCTGCTACACCTGCAGCTACTTTATACGAAGGTGAAGATATTATAGAGGCAGTAGTAGTATCAAGCGATAAAGGAGGTAACTTCTACAAAACTTTATACTTAAACAACATTGTTACTAATGGCGAGGGTGAACTTGCTGCAGGAGATATAGGTTTCTCTGTACAGGTAAACCAAGCTGACTTATTTACTGACTATAATGTTGGTAGAAGAGTATTTATTAACCTAAACGGTCTTTATACTCAAATAAGAAGCAACACTCTACAAATAGGTGCACTTTACAACGGTAACATTGGGCAAATTCCTACTACAGAATATCAAGACCACATAATGAGATCTTGTACTATTATACCGGAAGAAAACCTTGTAAATGTTGTTACTGACCTTAGTGCAATTAATGATAGTTACATAGGTAAATTAATCCGTTTTGAAGGTGTACAATTCTCTGACGAGTCTTTAAACCAAACATTCTACAACGCTGATAACGTTGATGGTGGTGGTCAAACACTTACATACATCACACAATCAGAAGAAGAGACAAACTTAATACCTTTCAGAACAAGTTCTTTTGCTGATTATGCAGGAACTGAAGTTCCTTCTAACAGTGGTAGCATAACAGGTGTGTTAACTAAATTTAGCAGTACTTACCAGTTTGTATCACGTTACGAAAGTGATATTAACCTTACGGAAGAGCGTATAGGTGGTGAGCCTGTAGACCCGGGAACTCCTTTCTTTACTGAAGATTTCCAGGCTGCTGAGCATAACACTACTTTTGACTTTGAAGGATGGTACAACATTGCTGAAGAAGGTAACTGGAGATGGAGTGAAAAAGTATACCAAGGAAATGGTTATGTAGAGTTTAGTGCATATAACTCTGGTGTAGATAACGTAGCATGGTTAGTTACTCCTGCTTTTGATCTTGACGCTAACACTAACGTTACTATGACTTTTGAAACAGCGCAACACCACCTTGAAAATGATGGAGACTTAAACAAACTTGAAGTGTTTGTTGTAACTGCGTTTGACGGTACTGATATTGTTAACGCTACTAAAGTTGACATTACAAGTCAGGTTGAATTACCAACAAGCAGCACTGCATGGTATGAATTTGTAAACTCTGGTGTTATAGACCTATCAGGTTATACAGGGCAGATACACATCGCGTTTAAGTACACAGGAACTGATGTAGAACCTGAACTTAGCGGAGCGTTCCAAATAGATAACTTTGTAATGAGTGGTAACTAATAATTATAGTTAGCAAACCATATAAAAAAAAGCGGAGCAATTGCTCCGCTTTTTTGTTTTTATTATAGTACTAAAGCTTAAAAAAATAGTAGCACTACTATTTTATTCTTCTTCATCTAAATCTCCTTCTTTATAATCCGTGTACAGGAAGTTATTATACGGGAAACGTGTTACGTGTATTTCTCTAACCGCTTCATAAACTTTTTCCCTAAACTCTTCCATGTTTTCCTTGTTAATAGCCGAAATAAACAAAGCATTATCTTCACCTACATTCGCCATCCAGGTAGTTTTCCATTCCTCTAACGTATTATGACGAGATGTTTTTTCAGTAACTAAATCATCTTCATCAATAGTTAAAGGCTTATAAGCATCTATTTTATTAAATACCATAATAGTAGGCTTGCCTATACTTTCAATATCTTGCAATATATCGTTTACCGATTCTATATGGTCTTCAAAATCAGGATGCGATATATCTACAACATGTAATAATAAATCAGCCTCTCTAACTTCATCAAGCGTACTTTTAAACGATTCTACCAGCTGCGTTGGCAACTTCCTGATGAATCCTACAGTATCAGATAATAAAAACGGTAAATTTTTAATAACCACTTTGCGTACAGTAGTATCAAGCGTAGCAAAAAGTTTATTCTCTACAAAAACCTCACTTTTACTAATTACATTCATAAGGGTAGACTTACCCACATTGGTATACCCCACCAGTGCAACGCGTACTAACGCACCCCTGTTACTTCGTTGTACAGACATTTGCTTATCAATAGTCTTAATTTTACTTTTAAGCAACGCTATACGGTCGCGCACTATACGTCTGTCCGTTTCAATTTCCGTTTCACCGGGACCACGCATACCAATACCCCCTCGCTGTCGCTCAAGGTGAGTCCACATGCCGCTTAGTCGCGGTAATAAATACTGACACTGCGCCAGCTCTACCTGTGTACGCGCATAGGAAGTTTCCGCCCTTTGTGCAAAAATATCCAGTATCAAGTTGGTTCTGTCAAGAACTTTACACTCTAATATCTTGTTCAGGTTTTTTTGCTGTGCAGGGCTTAACTCATCATCAAATATTATGGTTTTTACATCATTTTCTTTAATGTAAGTATGTATCTCCTCTATTTTACCCGTACCTAAAAAAGTTTTAGGATTAGGGCGTTCCATACGTTGCGAAAATCGTTTAACAACTTCTCCTCCTGCTGTGTACGTTAAAAATTCAAGTTCATCTAAGTATTCCTCCAGCTTATCTTCATCTTGTTCAAGGGTAATAATACCTGCAAGAACTGTTTTTTCAAAATTTATTATTTCTTTCTCTAGCATAATTTCGTAAGTATATAACAAATTTAAGAAAAACAAGACTGTTTACAGGATTGTTTTATAAAAAAGTATTTCGAACTTTTAGTGTTAAATTTCAATAAAATGTTATGGATAAGTTATATTTTTTTAAATTTGGAGATTAAAATTAGCTAAACCTATATTCTATGAAAAAAATTACCTTATTGTTTTTCATGTCATTAATACCTCTTTGCTCCTTCGCGCAGCTTGCCGAAGAAGACTTTGAGGGTACGTGGCCGCCTGCCGGGTGGACCATTGATGATAATGGCATAGGACCGGCTGCATTGTGGACACAAAGCCAACTTGGCAACCCACTACAACCCCCATACGAGGGCGATTATGCAGCGTATGTAAACAAAGAAAATGTTGCTTCAGGCATTCCTGAGGACTGGTTAATCACCCCTCAGTTTACTGTACCAACAAACCCACAACTTCACTTCTTCTCAAGATTGACACAACCGGGAGATCAGGGATCATTATACCGAATAATGGTTACTACGGGAGACCCTACTGACCTTGCAGGTTATGATCAAGTAGAGGAATGGACTGAGTTTGAAATTAATCCTGTTCAGGATGATTATGTTGAAGTTGCTTTAGATATTCCTGCGGCATACGAAGGACAAGATGTGTATCTTGCTTTTGTTTTAGTAGGAGACAACGGAGACCGTTGGTTAATAGATAACGTGTCTGTACTTCAGCAATGTTTAGAGCCAACAGATCTTGATACTGATAGTATTGGTCTTGACACAGCTAACCTTACCTGGACTGATCCTAACGGGGCTAGTGAGTGGGAAATTGAAGTAGTTGAAGCTCTTGATATACCTTCAGGTTCCGGAGAAGTTTACAGCGGTACTTTACCGTATGAAGCTACAGGACTTACTGAAAGTACTGACTACAAGTATTACGTTCGTACAATATGCGATGATGGTGGTACCAGCGAATGGGCTGGACCTTTTTATTTTAGCACAGTTGCATTAGGAGCTACTTGTGATGCTGCTATAGAAATTACATCTTTACCATATACCACTACAGATAATACTGATGGTTACGGAGATGATTACAGTGGAAGCCCTGGTGCTTCAGGCTGTGGTAGTACATCTGGCTACCTTAACGGAGACGATGTAGTATATGAATATACTGCTGCTGCTGACGGAACTATAAACATTGATATGACTGAGAACGGTAGTTATTCAGGAATGTTTGTTTATGAGGACTGTGCCGATATAGGCGTGGCGTGTGTAGCAGGTGGTGTAGGTGGTTTCGCAGGAAACCCTGTCTCTATAGAGAACTTTGCTGTTACAGCAGGACAAACCTACTACATAGTAATTTCTACGTGGGCCTCTCCACAAACAGCACCATATACACTAACAATACAACAAGTATTCTGTGAAGCTCCAGATAACCTTTCTGCTTCTGGAGTTGATAATGATTCTGCTGAGCTATCATGGGGTAACCCAAGTGGTGCTACATCATGGGAAATAGTAGTTCAGGAAGCAGGAGGAGGTTTACCTGCAGGTGCAGGTACAACAGTTGCTTCAAACTCTAATTATCCTGCTACAGGTTTAGACGAAGCTACTGCTTACGAATTTTATGTAAGAGCTGATTGTAACGATGGTAACTTTAGTGTATGGGCGGGTCCTTTCCTTTTCTCAACTACACAAGTTCCTGCTACAATGGACTACTCTCAGGACTTTGAAGGTACTGCAAACTGGTCTCTTGGTAACGGTGACGCTACAAACCAGTGGGTAATTGGTACTGCAATAAGTAACAGCCCTACTACTGCACTATACATCTCTAACGATGGTGGTGCTACTACAAACTATACAAACAACTCTACTTCTGTAGTACACGCATACAGAGATATACAAATGCCGGCAGCTGTAGACCAGCTTGCTCTTAATTTTGACTGGCTTGCAGACGGTGAAAACTGTTGTGACTATTTAAGAGTATGGATTGTTCCGGGTTCTTTCACACCAACTGAAGGTACGCTTATAGGAGCAGGAACAAACAGAATACAAATTGGCGGTAACTATAACGACAACTCTGACTGGGAAACTGTTACAGAGATATTTGACGGTTCTGCATACGCAGGAGAAGTTTTAAGACTTGTTTTTGAATGGAGAAACGATGGTAGTGTAGGTACTCCACCCGGTGCTGCTGTTGATAACATAGGGCTTTCTGTAGTTACTTGTCCATCTCCTTCTGATTTAGATATTACTGATCTTCAGGAAGACGAAGCTACTTTCGAATGGACTGGTCCTACATCTGTATCACCAACTTTCGATTACTACTTTGCTACTGATGCTACTGCACCGGATGATGCTACAACACCAACAGGTAACGTAGCTGACGAAACTGTAACAATCGGTTCTCTTCCTCCATCTACACCATACTGGTTTTGGGTAAGAAGTAACTGTGGTCCTGGTGACACTAGTTTCTGGGTAGGTCCTGTACAATTTACTACACCTCAGGTTCCTGCTGTGTTAGATTATGAGGATGATTTTGAAGGTGCCGTAAACTGGACTCTTGTTAATGGTGATGCTACAAACCAATGGTTTGTGGGTACAGCAACAAGTAGCAGCCCTGATACTGCATTATATATTACTAACGATGGTGGTGTGAGTAATGCTTACACTAACAACTCTGCATCTATAGTACACGCATATAGAGATATACAAATGCCTGCAGCTGTAGATCAGTTATTACTATCGTACGACTGGAAAGCAAATGCACAAGGTTGTTGTGACTTTTTAAGAGTATGGATGGTTCCTGTAACGTATTCTCCTGCTGAAGGCACACAAATTACTGCCGCCGCCGACAGAATACAAATAGGTGGTAACCATAACTTACAATCTGATTGGCAAACTGAAAATGAAGTTATTGAAGCAGCTGATTTCTCAGGGCAAATAGTTCGTCTTATATTTGAGTGGACAAACAACGCATTTACAGGAACTAACCCTCCTGCAGCTGTAGATAATGTAGACCTTTCAGTTATAACTTGTCCTGCTCCTACTGATTTAGCAATTACTGACCTTCAGGATGAAGAAGCTACTTTCGAATGGACTGGTCCTACATCTGTATCGCCAACTTTCGATTATTATTTTACAACAAGCCCTGACACTCCTGATGATACTACAGTACCAACAGATAACGTAGCTGACGAAACGGTAACAATTGGTTCATTACCGCCATCAACTGCATACTGGTTCTGGGTAAGAAGTAACTGTGGTCCTGGTGACACTAGCTTCTGGGTAGGTCCTGTACAGTTTACTACACCTCAGGTTCCTGCTGAATTAGATTTTGAAGATGATTTTGAAGATACAATAAGCTGGACGCTTAGTAACGGTGACCAAACAAACCAATGGTACTTTGGTACTGCTACAAGCAGCAGCCCGGATACATCTTTATACATCTCTAACGATGGTGGTGCAAATAACACTTATACTAATAATGTAAGCTCTGTAGTGCATGCATACAGAGACCTTGCTATACCTGCAACAGGTGTAGAAGCTAACCTTTCTTTTGACTGGAAAGCCCAAGCAGAAAACTGTTGTGACTACGTAAGAGTATGGATGGTTCCTGTAACCTATTCCCCAACTCCTGGTACGCTTATTACTGCTGCTGCTGACAGAGTACAAGTTGGTGGTAACTACAATAACAATTCAGACTGGCAAACAGTTAACGAAATAGTAGATGTTTCATCTTTCGCAGGTCAAACATTAAGACTTATTTTCGAATGGAGAAATGATGGTAGTGTAGGTACTGCGCCTGCAGGTGCTATTGATAACGTTGCACTATCATTAATTACTTGTCCACAGCCTATAGATCTTGCTGTAAGTGATGTAAGTAATGATTCAGTTGTACTTGAATGGACTGAAACAGGTTCTGCTACAGCATGGGAAGTATATGTTGTAAATGCAGGTGACCCTGCTCCTGATGACACTACTGTTGGTACTGCTGCTGATACTAATCCTTTCACATACGATGGTTTAGGTGCAGGTCTGTCTTATGAATACTATGTAAGATCTGTATGTGATACTGACGATATGAGTTTATGGTCTGGTCCTTATAGCTTTAATACTACTTTCTGTCCTCTTGATGACCAATGTGTTTACGAGTTTATAATGGTTGACTCTTGGGGTGACGGATGGAATGGTAATACCATGACAGTATACCAAGGTGGTATTGCAATTGCTGAATTGACTGGTCCTACAGCAGCCGATGATACAAACCCTGTATCTCAGTTTGTAAACATTTGTCCTGGTGTACCATTAGAACTTTACTGGAACTCAGGAGGTTTCTCTGCGGGTGAAGTAGGTGTATCTATTGAAAACGCTCAGAATGAAGAAATATTTAACCACCCTACGGGTTCAGGTGCACAAAACTCATTACTATATGAAGGAATTCCTAACTGTGACCCTATTACATGTCCGCAGCCAACAGATTTACTTTCTGAAAACTATGGTATTGATGGTGTTGAATTAACCTGGACTCCTGGAGGAACAGAAACAGAGTGGGAAGTTGTAATTCAGGTTGCTGATAACGGTTACCCCGGAGAAAACCCAACAACTGTAATATCTGTAGAAGATGAGCCTTCATACATTGTTACAGGTCTTAACCCTGACTTATTCTATGAGTACTATGTAAGAGCAATATGTGGCGAAGGTGATGAGAGCTTCTGGAGTGGTCCTTACGAATTTAGTATATTCAGCCCTCCTGGTTGTGCTGCAATTGATGTATTTGAAGGTGCTGACCTTGACGTTGTAGCTCCTGATTCTGAAATAAATATCTGTCCTGGTGACGATAACTGTTTTGATTTCAGTGCAAACTACTATGAGTTAAAAGAAACTGACTCTTATGAGGTTGAATCTATAGCATACAACCCTCCTTATCCTTTCCTTGGAGGAACAGAATTAAATATAGAAACTGATGATATTTGGTCACCTGTTGTAGATCTTCCTTTTGATTTCTGCTTCTATGGCGGAACATTTAACCAAGCTAAGGTAGGTTCAAACGGTGTTGTACAACTTGGTAACAATATGACAAACGGTGGATTCTGCCCATGGTCATACGACGAGTCTGTACCAGACCCTGCATTCCCTATACTAAACGCTATATATGGTGTTTACCAAGATGTTAACCCTAACGTTGATGGTAGTGATGTAAATATTAACTATCAAGTACTAGGTAGTTACCCATGTAGAGCGCTTGTAGTTAACTATTATGATGTACCTCAATTCTCTTGTGGTCTTGGTGTGGGAACACAAACAAGCCAGATAGTAATATATGAGATATCTAACATTATTGAAGTTTATGTAGAAACAAGAACTCCTTGTACAACTTGGCAAGGTGGTGTTGGTGTAATTGGTATACAAAACGCTGATGGTACTGAAGGTATAACACCTGCGGACAGAAACACGGGTGCTTGGACTGCTACTAACGAAGCTTGGAGATTTGTACCAAGTGGAGATAACTTAAGTGTTGTATTCGAATGGCTTAAAGATGGTGAGTTCTACTCAAGTGATTCAGATATTACGCTTTGTGCTACAGAACAAACATCATTAACTGCACGTGCAACATATACAGCTTGTACAGGTGAAGAAATTGTAAAAGAAAATAATATTACAATAAATGTTAATGAGCCTATAACTCCTGAAGAGCCACAAGATTTAAATGCTTGTATTGATGAAGGAACTAATGAAGGAACGTTTGACTTAACAGAGAGCCTTGTAGGCATGTTCCCTGATCTTAGTGAATATAACTTTATGTTCTACGACTCTCAGGATGCAGCAGACATAGGCGATGATGATAATTTACCTGAAACCTACACTACAGATACAGAGCAAACAATTTATATAAGAATAACAAGAGGTAATAATAACACTTGTTACGTAACGGAGTCTTTTGACTTGTTTATAAACGAAGCCCCAGATGCTGATGCTCCGGATGATGTATTAGTTTGTAGTGATGATGCTAACCCATATGTACTACCTGCTTTAACTAATGGTAACTACTTTAGTGAACCGGGAGGTACAGGAACTGCATATGCAGCAGGTGATACATTTACAATTCCTGACGGTGTTAATGAAACAACATATACGCTATATGTATATGCTGAATCGGGAACTACACCAAACTGTACTGTAGATAATGAGTTTACAATAACACTTGTAAGAACTCCGAACATTGCTCCGCAGAGTGATGTAACAGAATGTGATAGTTATACTTTACCGGCATTATCTGCAGGATTATCATACTACACTGATGTAGATGGTCCTAACGGAGCAGGTACTATGTTAAATGCAGGTGATGAAATAACTACTACACAAACAATTTATGTGTATGGCGAGAATATAGCTTCAACTGATGCTTCATTTGTATGTTTCAGTGAAGAAAGTTTTGAGGTAACAATAATTGACAGCCCTGTAGCTCAGGTATTACCCGATGTAACAGAATGTGACAGCTATGAACTTCCTGCTCTTGACCCTGATAATAATTACTATACAGGTCCTGACGGAACAGGAGATATGCTTGCAGCAGGCGATTTAATAACTACAACTCAAACTATTTATATACTTGCAGATACTGATCCAATTTCAGCATGTACAGATGAAAGTAGCTTTGTTGTAACTATTACACCAAATCCGGACTTTAACCTTGGCGGTCCATACACCGCATGTGTGGCAAGCAATGTTACTATTGCTGTAAACGCTAATAACTTTAATACTGCAGATGCAACCTATGCATGGACAGTTAACGGAGTAGCTTCAGCAGAAACAGGTTCAAGCATCCAGGGTACAGAGTTTGGTACTTATGAAGTGACAGTAACAGTTAACAACTGTTCTGCTACAGAAAGTATAGCATTAACTCAGGATACTGATGCTGTGGCAATAATGTTTGAAGAAGGTTGTGAAGACGGAATATACATGGTAAATGTTATGGATATTGACGGTTCATTTAACCCTGATACAGCAAGCTACACTTGGACAGGTCCTAACGGATTCTCTGAAACCACTCAGGAAGTTGTTATACCGGAAGCAGGTGACTATACTGTAACAGTAACTACAGAAGATGGTTGTATAGGCAGTACTGTAGTAAATGTTATAGACACAAGTTGTTCCATTCCTAGAGGTATATCACCAAACAATGATGATATGAACGATACCTTTGATCTTACATCGCTAGGTGTAACACAAATAAGCATCTTTAACCGTTACGGTAAAGAAGTATTCAGTTACGGAGCTTATACAGATCAGTGGCACGGTCAAAGCAGTGAGGGTGATGAACTACCTACAGGTACTTACTTCTACTCTATTAAGAGAGCAAACGGAGAAAGTAAAACAGGATGGGTTTACATCAACAGAGAACAATAATATAAAATAGTAAAAGGCATACTCTTGCATAAATACGCAGGAGTATGCCTTTAAATTATTAAAAAGAAATAACCACACCGCATGAAAAAACTATACTTAGCCAGTTTACTGGCGTTGTTAGGGTTCACGGACATGACTGCCCAGCAAGACCCACACTACACCCAGTACATGTACAACATGAACGTA
>NZ_BMJE01000006.1 GCF_014642915.1 Flavobacterium suaedae | reverse complement strand
TAAGCGGGTGCAAATGTAATACTCTTTTTGGCTTTTGCAACTGTTTTGCTAAGGTTTTTTTAACCTTTTTTTAATCTTTTAGCTCAACTTGTTGATTTACCTAATATTAGATGCTGAAGTTTTTTTTGTTGTTTTTATACAAGCTCAAAAATCCTATAGTAAACAGCTTTTTCATTAAAAAGATAAGAATACTCTCAAATATATATTACATAACAATATAAATGTTAAATATTTTAAGTTAAATATGTGTTAATAAGCATTTTAAAGTCTTAAATCAATGATTTTAGATATAAATTTATACTGCTTTTAGTATAAAAAGTTCTTCCTTTTATATTATTACCCTGATTTAATTTTAGTTTTTTACTATGACATATAAATACGTAATAATATCTTCTTTTAGTTTTTTAAAACTTACTTCTGCTCACCCTCCTTGAGGTGATTTCTCGCTATTCATCCACAAAAAAATTATTAACATAAATTATACATTATGAAAAAATTACTATTCATCGTGGTTTTAATGGTATTTGGTCTTTCCAACGCCAATGCTCAAAACAATAATTATTACTATTATAATGGACAAAAAATACCTTTAACATTAAATAAGCAATTTTTAAACATTACAACTGAAACAGATTTTAATACTGATGCATTAAGAAAACTTGGGTTTACAGCTATTAATGTACACGAGGACAACTCGGGAAACAAACCTCAAAAGTTCATCCAACTTCAATTTGAGTCTATGCCTGACGATAATGCATATGCAAAAACAGTGCAGGCTTTAAGGGCTGTTAAAAATGTAAAGCATGTTGCTCCTTACTTTGAGAGGGGTGATGCTAAGCCAATAGGTACTTCTAATTATTTTTATGTAAAGCTTAAAAATGAAGGCGATTATTCTACTTTAAAAAGGACTGCCAGAAAACTTGATGTGGAAATTGTAAAGCAGGTGCCTAATATGCCTTTATGGTATATTCTTTCTGTAGAGGCGCAAAAACCTATTACTTCTGTGCAGGCTGCTAACTTAATATATGAGACTAATAAGTTTGCGGACATTGATCCTGCTTTTGTTTTCAACTTTAAGCACTCTTGTACTAACGACCCTCAGTTTGGTAGTTTATGGGGTCTTGAAAATTCTACTAATCCTAATATTGATATTAGTGCCTGCGATGCCTGGACTGTTACAGAAGGGCAAGGTGTTAACGTGGCTATACTTGACCAAGGTATTTATAAATCTCATAATGATTTAGCTGCAAACATTCATTCTTCCAGTTTTGATTGTAATTCAGGTACTTCACCAAGTGTATATAGTGGTGGAAGTCATGGTACTCACGTAGGTGGGACTGTTGCGGCTGTTAAAGATAATAATTTACAGGTTGTAGGTGTAGCTCCTCAATCAGAGTTAATGAGTGTTAGTCACACTTTGGGTTTAACCCCTAATGTTTCGGCTGAACTTGCAAGTGGTATGAACTGGGCTTGGCAAAACGGGGCTGATGTTATTAATAATTCCTGGGGAGACCAAGGTGGTGCCTTCTACGGTCAGTTACAAAGTGCAATACTTGAAAATGCAATAATGAATGCCATAAATCTTGGTAGAGGCGGTAAAGGTACGCTTGTTGTTTTTGCTGCAGGTAATTATGGTGGTTCAGGTGCTGTAATTGATTACCCTGGTAATTTCCATCAAGATATTGTTACGGTGGGTTCCATAACATCATCAGGAACTCGTTCCGCTTTTTCCGGATATGGAGGTATGCTTGATGTTGTTGCTCCGGGAAGTAATATTCTTTCAACCATACCTACTAATGGTACGAGTAGCATGAATGGTACTTCTATGGCTGCACCACATGCTACAGGAACAATTGCTCTTATACTTTCGGTAAACAACTGCTTAAGTGGTGCACAAGTAAGAGATATATTGGAAACTGCTACTAAAAAAATAGGTGGTTATACCTATAGTGCAACTCCCGGAAGAAACAATGGTGTATGGAATAACCAAATGGGGTATGGACTTATAGATGCTTATCTTGCTCTTAAAATAGCTATTAACACCTATGGTTATGGCGCAGGTTTAGATCTATACACAAAAGATTCTGCTGCTGACACAGGAATTGAGCCAAATACTGTTACAACTCAATTATGGCGAAGTCCTGATATATGGGTAAGACAAAATGCGGATAATGGTTTAACACACCAAAATCCTGAGTATAGCTCTGTAGGAAATCCTAACACTGTATATGTAAGAGTAAGAAACAGAGGTTGCCTTACTTCTACAGGTACTGAGAAGGTACGGTTGTACTGGACAAAAGCCGGAACATCGGTGCAATGGCCTACAAGCTGGAACGGAAGTACATTTGGTGGAGGACAGTTAAGAGGTGATGAAATTGGGGCGGTTACTATACCTCCTTTAGCACCTAATCAGGAGGTGATACTTTCTGTACCGTGGGTAGTACCTAACCCTGCCGATTACAATTCTATTACTCCTAATGACAAATGGCACTTCTGTCTATTAAGCAGAATTGAAGCATCGGGCGACCCTATGACATACCCTGAAACAGCAAGCCATGCGTATAATGTAAAACAGAATAATAACATTGCATGGAAAAATATTTCAATTGTTGACTACTATGCAGATCCGGGACCTGTAGATCCGGGACCTGTAGAAGTGGAAATTGGCGGTGCTGTTGTTGTTGAAAACTATTCAGAAGAACCTCAAAGGGTTATACTTCAGTTATTACCTGATGAAGAAAATGTAGAAGAAAATGAAGCAATAGGAAATCCTTCTATTTTTGAGCAGGCAGAAGTGAGAATCAAAATGAACGAAGCTCTAGTTGAAGCTTGGGCAGCAGCCGGACAGGAAGCTGAAGGTATTGAAATGATGGATAATGGCGAAGGTGTTATATATGGCGATTTTGCTCAGATAGTGCTGGAACTGCAACCTGAACAAACAGGAATTATGGCGTTACGATTTAATTTTGAACCCGGACAAGAAGTTGAAGAAGCACGATATGTTTATCATGTAGTGCAGCGGGATGCGGAATCAGAAGAAGTTACAGGTGGAGAAACTTATATAATCAACACCCATAACGGAAGTCCTGATGAAGCGGAGGAAGGAAACTTTATAGAAACAATGTCTCCTAACCCTGCATCTGATGAAGTTACTGTTTACTACGGATTAAATAATGCTGAATACGCACAATTAGTATTCTACGGAAGTTATGAAACCAACGAAGTGATGACGGTAGAAATTGATCCCGGCAGTAATGAAACGAGTGTAAATATTAGCGACCTGGCTAACGGTTATTATACTGTAGCATTGGTAGTGAATGGTGATATTAAGGATACTAAATTCCTTCTTAAAGAATAGAGACTAAAAATCAATAATTTAATATAGTTAAGTAAATTAAAAGCCCATACAATTGTATGGGCTTTTTTATTAGTCGAACCTTAGGGCTTTTACAGGTGATATTTTTGTAATTATATAAGATGGTATAAGTAGCAGCAGTAAGCACACTATTGCAGTGCCTGCATTTATCAGTAATATTGCAGGAACATCAATAGTTACCGGTGCTACGGTTACATAATAGTTTTCGGGTGGTAGTTTTATTACTTTAAAATACTTTTGAATTAAAATTAATGCTAAACTAATAGCATTACCCCAAAGCAAACCTTTTATAATAAGGTAGGATGCGTTATACAAAAACACCTTTCGCATACTCCAGTTATTAGCTCCGAGTGCTTTTAGCATGCCTATCATTTGGGTACGCTCTAATATTAATACCAATAATGCTACTACCATATTTATGGTACCTACTACTACCATTATTATTATTATGAGGAATATATTAAAGTCAAAAAGTTTTAACCATTCAAAAATGGTATAATATTTCTCTGATATGGTCCTGCTGTTAAGTGTAGAAGGAATGGCGTTATATACTTCGAATCCTTTTTTCTCTAACTCATCAAAATCATCTATAAAAACTTCAAAAGAGCCTACTTCGCCATTTCTCCATTTATTAATGCGCTGTATATGGCGAATGTCGCCTATTACATAAGTAGCATCAAATTCCTGAAACCCTGAATTGAAAACGCCAACCAACTCAAAAACTCTCATGTTGGGCATACTATTAGCATCTTCCTTCATAAAAAAAGTATTGAACTTATCTCCTACTTTTAATTTTAACCTTTTAGCAAGGTATTCAGAAAGTATAACTTCATTATTCAGTTTATCCTGTAGGTTGGGTATTCTGCCCGATGTTATATATTCTTTTATATCATTCCAACGGTAATCTTTTCCTACTCCTTTAAATATAATACCTTCTACAGATTCTTCTGTACGGATAATTCCTGCCTTTGACACTATGCCTTGTATATGGCTTATGCCTTCTACAGATTTAAACTCAGGATAAAAATCTTGTTCTATAGGTATAGGAGACACGCTAACTTCAGACATATTATCATCATAGTTTGATATAATGATCTGTCCGTTAAACGCTGATACTTTTTCACGTATTTTATCTTGCAGCCCCACACCTGTTGCAACAGCAATTATCATCATCATAACACTAATAGCAATAGCAATAATTGCTATTTTTATTATTGGTGCGGATATGCTACTTTTATGGTTCTTGGCAGTAACCAGCCTGCGGGCAATAAAATATTCTAAATTCAATTGATATGGTATCTTATTCTTTGTTCAAAAATACATTTTTATTCTCACTTATATTATTAGCTGCTTGCGGAAATTCTGTAAAAAATGAAAAGTCGTTAGCCATTAGCCAAGAGAACAGAGGTAATATAATTACACAAGAAAATAAACCTATAAAAACAGGAGCTGAAAACTACGAGGCATATTTACCTTTACTGGAAGGTAAAAAAATTGGAGTGGTTACTAACCAGACAGGTACTATAGTGGTTACTGACACGACATTTTCCAATTCTTCGGAAACTACAATACAGTATCGCCGTGAAAGTATTGTTGATTTTTTAATAAGTAAAGAGGTTAACGTAAAAAAAATATTCGCGCCGGAGCATGGTTTTCGCGGAACTGCCGATGCGGGAGAACTGATTAAAGACGGTAAGGATACCCAAACCGGACTGCCAATAATTTCGCTTTACGGCAATAATAAAAAACCAAAGCCCGAACAACTGGAGGGTATAGACATAATGGTTTTTGACTTGCAGGATGTAGGCGCACGTTTTTACACCTATATATCATCATTACATTATGTAATGGAAGCTTGTGCTGAAAACAATATTCCACTTATAGTATTAGACAGACCTAACCCGAATGGCGGAATTGTAGATGGTCCTATATTAGAAAAAGAGCATAAAAGTTTTGTAGGCATGCACCCTATACCTGTTTTGCATGGCATGACTATAGGTGAATATGCTAAAATGATAAACGGACAAGAGTGGCTTAACAATGGCATACTTTGCCAGTTAACTGTAATACCTTGCCTTAACTACAGTCGTGATACGGAATATCATATTCCTGTTAAACCCTCCCCTAACCTACCGAATGATCAATCTATTGCTTTATACCCTAGCCTTTGTTTTTTTGAAGGTACTAATGTGAGTGTTGGCAGGGGGACTGATATGCAGTTTCAGGTATATGGCTCACCATATCTACCTAAATCAGGATTTAGCTTTACCCCACAACCTAACGAAGGAGCAAAGAATCCTTTGTATAACGGAGAGGTTTGCTATGGTGTAAACCTTACACAAGCAAAAAAACCAAAACAGTTAGAATTAAAGTGGTTATTAAATGCATATGCGGTTACACAAGAAAAGTCAAAATTCTTTAATAGCTTTTTTACTAAACTAGCCGGCACTACTACCTTGCAAAAACAAATAGAGGAAGGGAAAACAGAGGAAGAAATAAGAAAAAGCTGGGGTAACGGACTAAAAGATTTTAAAGCTATGCGAAAAAAATATCTTATTTATGATTAGTTCCTAATTACACAGATTCTTAATGTTATTACAAAGTTTTTCTTTGTATGTAGTACTTTTTGTAATTTCATCATGTAAATAAAAAAGCAGCGCTATGAATATTCCTGAAACAATAAATAAAGTAATTGACTATATACTTGGCTTTATACATGAAGTAAAAGATTATATAGAAGATGTTATTGACTTTTTAGATTTTATTAAAGATAAAATTGACGAACTTTTAGATTATATAGAAGTTAAAATGCAATGCATACAAGGTATAATAGAAGAGTTAAAGCATTACGGCGGAACTGAAGAAGCTGCCGCTTAACTCTATCCTTATTTTAAGTAAATAAAAGCAAGTGATTATGCCAAATGTAATCACTTGCTATTTTATAGTTTTTTTCATTTCCTCCACAATATTATAAGCCGCAGGACAAATAGCAACATTTTTAAGTGTTAAGTTACTTATCTGTTGAAATTTCTTCCTATCTGTATGCGGAAACTCGCGGCATGCTTTCGGGCGAACATCATAAATCATGCAGTAGTTCTCACTATCTAAAAAAGTACAAGGAACTTCCTGCAAAACATAATCGTTGTCTTCGTCAACACGTAAATATTGGTCAATAAACTGCTGTGGCTTTAATCTGAAGTGTTTTGCTATACGCTCAATATCAGCATTTGTAAACAACGGCCCTGTAGTCTTACAGCAATTAGCACAAGTAAGGCAATCTGTCCTTTCAAACTCCTCTTCATGTAATTCCTGCATAATGTAGTCCATGTTTTTAGGAGCCTTCTTTTTTAGCTTTGCAAAAAACTTTTTGTTCTCGTTATGCTTATCTTTGGCAAGCTTTGGAAGCTGTTTTAAAAAATCGTCCATCATGGTTTACATTATCATCTTTCAAGGCGTAAAAGTACTATAAAAATATGAAAGACCTTTTCGGCAAAGCCATACTGGATTACCAAACCAATAACAATCCGCAAGATCTTATTACAGAAACATCAATCTCCGAAGAAGATGAAATGAATGTTGCTTATTTATTCAGAGATTACAATAATATGCCGAAACTGGAGCAAAAAGCCCTGCAAATGGCTAAAGGGAAAGTGCTTGATGTGGGCTGTGGTGCCGGTAGCCATAGCTTATACCTGCAAAATGAAAAAAAACTGGATGTTACTGCTGTTGATATATCTGCTAATGCTATAGAAGCGTGTAAATTACGTGGCGTAAACAAAGCTATCACTCAGGATGTAATGAAAATGGAAGGTGAAAAATTTGACACTATCTTATTTTTAATGAACGGTGCGGGTATGTGTGGCAGGCTGAATAAAATTTCTGATTTTTTACAGCAAATAAAATCGCTTTTAAATGATGGCGGGCAGGTTTTACTTGACTCTTCTGATATTATATATATGTTTGACGAGGATGAAGATGGCGGACGCTGGATTCCTACTGATAATGATTATTATGGCGAAGTAGTTTTTAATATTAGTTACAAAGGTGAACACGAAGAACCTTTTAACTGGATGTATATTGATTATAATACTTTACAAAATGCTGTTATAGCCAACGGATTGCAATGCGAATTAGTTATGGAAGGACCTCATTATGATTATTTAGCTAAACTTTACTGCCTTTGATAATCACCATGCATTAATTTGGATCTAACTTCCATATAATCATCAATCCATTCGCTGTAAGCTTTTTTAGCAACATCAATAAACCCTTGGTTATTATTAAGTACTTTTTTACCCAATTCTGAATCATAAAATTGAGTAATTTCTTTAAGTTCTTCTTCTGTATACCTTTCTTTAAAGTACTTTTTAATATCGTTTAAATATTCAGGAGTCATCGCATCAAATTCTTTTATGAATTGTTCTTCATGCTGAGGCTGCACCCACATTTTTTCATACTCCTTTTCCAATTCTAAAAAGTAATTCACATCTAAATTCTTAATCAGCAGTTCCACTTCTTTATTTTGAGCCTGCAGTGAAACCGAAACCAAACATAGTATTATTATAACAATCCGTACCATAAATGCTACTTATCTTTTTTTATTTCTTTTACTCTTGCATTAAGGTCATTATTTGGTAGTAAATTTCCATGTAATAATTCTCTTTGGTCAGCCATTAGCTTTTTACCTGCAGGAGAATCATAAAAACTCAGCAATTGATCTATTTCATCTTCAGTATAGTTTGCTTTGTAATATTCTTGGAGTTTTTTGTAGTAGTTAAATACTATTATATCAAATTCTTTAGAAAATGCTTCCCTTTCAATATCCAGCACATCATACAACATTAATTCTTTTATACCCTCTAAACGCTCTGTATCAGTAGTGATTGAAATTAAGCTGTGTATTTTCTCGTCTATTTGGGCATTCGCCACAGAAAAACAGAATAGGAAACATAGGGATAGTAAAATAGCCTTCATTTTAGGAATGCTTTAAATTGGAAACTAAATATAAACAAAAAGCCCTAAAATTATATTTCAGGGCTTTTGCTATTACAATTCTATTTTATCAATCTTATTATTGATATTTCATAAGTATACTTTGTAGCTCCATTGTCCATTGCTGTATTGCAGGCATTGTAGACTCTGTAAGTTTTGGTAATTTATCAGCAAGTTTTTTACCCGCAGGCGATTGGTAAAACTTAATCATCTGCTTAACTTCATCGTGAGTAAATTCTTTCAGATAAAAATCTTTTTGAGCTTCAAGAATTGGTTGTATAGAAGCTTCAAACTCTTTAGAAAACTCTTCTTGTTTGTCAGCAGGAACCATGCTTATAACCTGCTTTTTAGCTACTTCAATCTGTGCCATACCTCCTGAAACTTCAAGTAGCGTTTTAACGTCGGCTTTAAAAGCATCACTCTGTGCAAAAGTAAAGTTTGCCATAAGAATGAAAGCTGCCGCTAATAGTAATTTTTTCATGTTCTACGATTTAAATTTATGGTATATTTAAGTATTTATGTGTTTGTAAAGATACACGCCATTTCGGATTATTCATAACATAATCTACAATAAGTGGTGTAACTTGCTCTCTTTTACTCCATTCCGGCTGCAGGAAAAGTATAGCATTCTCATTTACCTTTTCTGCCTGCTCTTCAGCAAATAAAAAGTCGTGCTTATTATATATAATAACCTTTAACTCATGTGCTGTATCATAAGCCTCCTGAACAGGTAACTTTGTTTTTTTAGGAGAAAGGCAAAACCAGTCCCAATGTCCCGTTACAGGATATGCGCCTGATGTTTCAATATGCACATTTAAACCTTTCTCTTTAAGTTTTGTAGTTAAAGGGTTCATATCCCAGGTTAAAGGCTCCCCTCCTGTTACTACAATAGTTTTAGCATTTTTAGCTGCATTTTCTACTATAACATCAGTATTTGTTGGCGGATGCAACTCGGCATTCCAGCTTTCCTTTACATCGCACCAGTGGCACCCGACGTCACATCCTCCTACACGAATAAAATAGGCAGCAGTACCGGTATGAAAGCCTTCTCCCTGTATAGTATAGAATTCTTCCATTAAAGGGAGCATTTCTCCTTTATCTACTGCTATTTGTATTTCTTTCTTCAACATCTTTATAAAAATAGGCTGCAAAGATACATATTAATATCAAGGCAATAAAAAAACCGCTGCACTATGGCAGCGGTTATAAATATAATTTAAATGGTTTATTCCAAACCTTCTAACTGCTGCTTAGCATACTCGTTCTCAGGGTCAAGTTCAAGTGCTTGTGTAAAGTATTCTTTTGCTTTTTCTTTATCAAGTACCTGGTAGTAAGCTCCTGCATTTTCATATGCTTCTATTAGCTTTTTCTTGTTTTCCTCAACTGATTCAGCTCCTGCTTCAGTTACAATTCTTATATACTCATCATAAGCTTTTGCCATTTCAGCATAGGCTTCTTCAGACTTCATAAATTGGTTAATTCTCGCTTTGAAAAGGAAAGCATCCTGAGCATCAGGTGAAAGTTCAATTACTCTGTCTAATGCTTTATCAGCCACTTTTAATCTTTCAATATTTTCTGCTCTGTCTTCTTCCGATTTGTTTACGTGATCGTAGTAAACTGAATAAGCAAGATAAAAGTTATCATAAAATGCATTTCTGTTATCAGGGTTTTCAGCTGCAACTTCAAATACTATTGAAGCAGGACCGTATAATCGCTGACCGAATAGCTTTTTACCAATAGCGTTAAACTCATTAGTAATTTCTATATCCATTTCGGCTGCTTTCTTAATGTCTTCTATAGCTCCGTTAAACATTTCCTCGTCACTAACAATTGAGTTTCCTTCGGCATCAGTGCTAATTGTAGAAGCTAGTTTTGCTAAACCTAAGTAAAGGTAATCCCTTGCAATAAGTCTGTCATCTTCAACTTTAGACATAAACTCATTCATTGCTTTCATACTCGCCTCATAGTTACCATTTTCATAAGCTGAATATGATAGATAACGCAGTATTCTTGGGTTAACTTCATCAAGTTCCTGCATTTTTTTAGCCTCTTCTTCAAGCGCTTTATAATCTCTTGCCAGTACTAAAAAGTCTGCATATCTCATACGAGAGTTTAACGAGTAATCAGTTAACTCCATATACTTTTTATAATAGTCCAGTGCCTTATTTATGTACTGGTCATATTTAGAAGTATCAGTATTAGCCCACAGGTAATATGTTTCTGCCAGCTCTCTGTATGCAGGACCATAGTTAGGGTCTGCTGATAAAATATTTTCAAAAGCACTTACAGCCTCAGGGAAAGCTGCTCTTGTATTTTTTGTAATCACACCTAGTTGTAATTTAGCTCTAAGTAATGAACTATCCAGCCTAAATGCGTTACGGTATGCTTTATACGCCTCGCTATAGTTTTCATCGCCTACATAAGCATCTCCCAATGCTAAATAAGCTTTTGCATACTCATCATCTTTTTCAATTGCTTTGTTAAGAAACGATATAGCTTTCTTGTAGTTAGCATTATCTGACTCGATGTAAGCACGCCCTATATAAACAAGCTGCTCTACATCTCTTCTTCTAAGCTCATCTTCTACTGCTTTAAGCTGAGTATCTGCCGCAGCAGTATTGCCTTCATTTAGTTTAATGTGTGCTAAACCAATAAGGTTGTACTCTTCATCCTTTTTTACTCCTTTACCTTTATTAAAGTACATAGCAGCAGAGTCTTTCTCTTCCTGCTTAAGGTAAACATCTCCTAAAAGAAAATAGTTTTTCCCTTCATCAGGGTTTTCTTTAATAAGAGATTTTAAAATTGATTTCGCTTTTTGATATTTCTCAGCATCAATTGCCTTTTTTGCACCTTCGGCATCCTGGGCATTCGCCACACCGAAAAACAATAACGATAAACCAACGTATTTCAGTTTGTTCATTTTAGTCATTTTATTATTCTTTAATTATATATAATTTTTAAAATATATTACCATTCATTCCTTATCTCAATGTCTCTGGTAGGCGTTGTAACAGGCACTAAACCCGATTTTAATACTATACGCTGACCATCCTCTGCACTGGCATATATTGCAAAACCTGTGCCCAGACCATCTTTACCCTGATAATTTAACACATATAGTGTTCTTGTTAAAGGGTATAAACCTGCTGCAATATTGCTTTGAGAAGGCTTGAAATATCCTTTTTCTGCATCTTTTTTAGCATTAGTATTATTAACTGCTAAAACTTTAACGCTATCTATATAAGGCTTTACTTTTACAGGTGGTTGTACAAGCCAGTTTACACCTATAACACCTATTGCTCCTTTGTTATCATTTATATACTTTAAAACCTCTTCATTGGTTTTAAAAGCATATACTTTTTCCTGTGGCACTTCTTTAACTCCTGCTTTGTCTAATAGGTGTTCTAAAATACTTGATTTAGCATTATCGAACACCAAGCTCTTTATATTGGCTGAATTGTCACCTTTTAAAACTTTATATACTTCTTCAAGCTCTATTATCGAGTCATTAGAAGTTTGATTAGTTATAAAAGCAATTGCATCAACAGCAAAGGCTGTAACTTCAGGTTCAACATTTTTATCTCTAAAATATTGCTCTTCTTTTTCAGTAAGCTTTCGCGACATTACAGCAACCTCGGTTGAATCACTCAATAAAGCTGCTATTACGTCATCTTGAGGCTTATTTACCTGTTTAATTTCTGTTCTTTGATAACGACTCTGAAAAACCGCAAGCTCATCTTCTACTATTGGCATTATACTATTATCAACATATATGGTAGTATAACCCGTAGTAAAAGTCTCTTCAATTTCTTTAGGGTTTTCGTTAACTGTTTTATCACCTTTACAAGATGATAAAAACAACACAACAAAAAAAGCAAAAATATTAAACCTGTAATTCATAAACTTTAAAGATTAACGCCTCCTTAACAAACGAATAAAACGTATAATAGAATATACTATCAATACTATTCCGAAAGCCAGTCTGCCGTTATAGGTAATATTTAAAGGAAGGTCTTTCCAAAAAATAATCATAAGCCCTAAAGCTAAATAGAGTAAAAAAAAGACTAATCCTAAAACAAACAGAAATCGCTGTTGTAGCGATTTCTGTCGTTCATATTGAGGTTTTCTGTCTCTAAGCATTACTATATAATCTTGCTTAAGATCTAATATTAATAGTTATAGGAAGATTGTATGAAGCTCTTACCGGTTTACCGTTTTGTATACCAGGACTCCATTTTTTCTTCATAGATCTAAGTACACGCTCAGCCTCTTTACCAAGACCGTAACCAGGGTCTCTAAGAACCTTGATACCTGTCATAGATCCATCTTTTTCTACAACAAAAGAAACATAAATTCTTGCAGTCATATCCTGATCAATATCCGGAATTCTGAAGTTTCTGTTTACATAGTTATAGAATTCTGTCATACCACCCGGATATTCCGGCTGTACCTGAAGACCTGCAGAGTTGTATACTGCATTGTCAGGTGCTTCAACACCTTTATCTAAATCTCCTGATGGTTTACCAATGTTTATATCACCTGTCGGGCTGGCTTCCGCGTTTCTTGAACTCGGGTCAGCTTCTTTAAATTGCTCCGTTTTTGGTGGATCTTCCGGAACTTCTTCCTTTTTAGCAGCTTCAAGAGGCTTAAACTTAACTTCTTCCACTACTGATTTAGGTGCCTGATATACCTCCTCCTGCACTGGTGGCGGTGGCGGTGGTAATTCAGGTTCCGGTGGTGGTGGCGGTATGTCTACCACCTCAATTATTTTATCTACATCATCCTTTTTATCACCTTTTTTAAGGTTATCACCCAACCAACTTGATATTTTAGGGCTTGATATTGCAGTCACAAAAAGAATGATACCAATAATCAATGCTCGAACGGTTGTTTTAGGACTATCAGTACGAAGTTTATAGGCTCCATACTTTTTATTACGTCCTTCAAACACCATGTCTACCCATTGCTTTTTGAATATGTTATTTGACATAGTTATATTTTTTAGATTCGCAATAGATTAGTATAAACCTTTCTCTTGCAACAATTCAACTTCCGGATCTGTAATATCACCTATAGCATAAAGCTGTGGGTGTGTTATAGCCATTTCATCAAGTATATCTACAAGGTTTTTGTAGTTAGCTTTATCGCTGGCTTTTATATTAACAATTAAGCCTTCATCAGGTTTACCTTCTCTCGCTGTTATTGCATTAGCTCTTGCTATTTGCTTTAATAAAATCTGACGTATACCATCTTTACCAAACTCTGCTTGTTCCGGCTCTACAATATACTCTCCAAATTTACCTACGTACCACAATAAAGTATTGTCTTTACCTATAAGAATAGTCATCAAACGAGACTCATCAATTTTCAGTACGTCTTCAGGTGTATCTTTTTTAGGATCTTTATCCGGCATTGCCAAAGGCATAGATTGCGGCTTAGATAACGTTGTGGTAAGCATAAAGAAAGTAATTAAAAGGAATGCTAAATCCACCATTGCCGTAAGGTCAACAGCAGGATTCATTTTTTTACTCCTTACTTTGCCGCCTTTGCCACCGCCATCGCCGCCAGTATTTAATTCTGCCATTTTATAATATCTTTTTTCTTATTAGAAATCTTCGTTTCGTAAACCAGTTACAAGAAAAAATCTGTTTTTCTTCTGTTCCTGTAGTATATCAATTACCCTTTTTACAGTTGGGTAATCTTCTTCCGCATCACCTTTAATTGCAATATCAAGGTCTTTATATTCTTCTACTTCTTCGCCACTTGCAATTTTTTCATCTAAAATAGCTCTGTTAGCTTCACGGGCTTGTTTTACCCAGCTCCCTAACTGATTATTTACAGTATCAAAAGGAATACCTTTTTGAATATTGTCACTATTTCTTTCAGAAGCTTCCATAGCTAAAAGCCCTTTTAATTGATTTAAAGGAACCCCAAAGCCTTGCAGGTTACCAAAAGCCTCATACTCTTCCTCTGTAAAAGCAACATTGTATTCGCTAGATATACGCTTTAGCGTTTCTATTCTAACTTCTTTACCAGGGATATTAAAGTATGCCTGCCCGTCTCCCACTGTTATAACAGCTACTTCCGGCGGAAGTTTTTCTATTACAGTAGAGTTAGGAGTATCTACAGGGTGTGGCTCTGGCTGTTTTGCAGTAGCAGACATAATAAAGAACGACAATAGTAGGAACGCCACGTCACACATAGCGGTCATATCTATCCTTGTGCTCTTTTTAGATACTTTTACTTTAGCCATTATATTTTTAGTATAAAGCAGAAAAGGGATTTTTAAAAATCATTATTCTGCATGATTTATATTTTAACTTAAAACTCTAATTATGCGTTGTTAGCACGAGCTCTGAAACGTCTGTACGTTTGAGTGATTGTGAAACCAGCCTCATCTATAGAGTAAGTTAATTTATCAATTTTAGATGTAAATGCGTTGTATGCAATTACCGCTACTGTAGAAGTAGCAATACCTGTAGCAGTGTTAATAAGTGCTTCAGAAATACCGTTTGCAAGTGCAGCAGAGTCAGGTGTAGAACCAGCACCCAGTGCAGAGAACGCCTTAATCATACCTGTTACCGTACCTAACAGACCTGTTAGTGTACCAATAGATACAAGTGTAGAGATAACTACAAGGTTTTTCTCCAGCATTGGCATTTCAAGAGAAGTAGCTTCTTCTATTTCCTGCTGTATAGCAGCTTCAGCTCTTTCACTATCAAAACCTTCTCTTTTCACTTCTTCATATTTTACTAAACCAGCTTTTATAACGTTAGCAACTGTACCTTGTTGCTTGTCACACTCAGCCATAGCTTCGTTAATGTTACCTGCTGCAATTTGAGTTTGTACTTTTTGAACGAAAGCCTCAACGTTACCTTTACCTTTAGCTTTGTTAAGAACAAACAGACGCTCGATTGAAAATACTATCGACATTAAGAATAACCCCATAAGTACCGGTACAACGTATCCTCCTTTATATACCATTGCAAGGTAGTTACCTGGTTTTGGGTGTCCTTCAGGATCACCGTGCTGGAAATTTGAAGGGTCTCCCATTACATATTTCCATACAAGTGCAGCGGTTACAAGACATAGGATTATAGCGAGACTTGCAAATAAATTAGACCCCTTAGATGATCCACCTTTTTTTTCAACCTTCTGAATAGATGCGTTTGCCATTTTCTAAAAAATTTAGTTTTTGATTTTTTTTAAATAATAGTTTCGTGTTGTTTAACAACTTATTAATATAAGATTGGCAAATTTAATTTTTTAAGCAATAAAAAAAAATAAAAAAAAATATTTTGTCCGTTATTAACAGTAATTTATTACTGATGTAGGAAAACGTTTTCATTACAAATGCCTGTCTTTTTCACAATAAATTATTTTTTACAACAAGAATCCACTATTAATTAAGAATGTTATTAATTTAAAATAGATTATTTATAAATAACATAATTATACAATAATTATTGTGCAAGCATTATATTTTTTATTCACCCCCTTATTTTATAACTAATTTCACATAATCACGCTATCATATCGGTAAATTTGTATAGTATACACTGTACTATTTTCTCAATTCTTTAATTAAAAGGCAGTAAGAATAAGAAATTGTATAAAAAATCAGCAGGAAAAATGGAAAGAGAAACGCAAAAAACAATAGTAATTGCCGGAGCAGGGTTTGCAGGTTTAAGGCTTGCAATGGAGTTAAAAAACACTGATTACAAAGTTTTAATTATCGACCAACATAATTATCATCAATTTCAACCATTGATGTATCAGGTTGCTACTGCAAGGCTGGAACCTACAAGCATATCTTTCCCATTACGAAAAATATTTCAAGAGTATAAAAATACCACAGTAAGAATTGCGGAGATAACACAAGTTAACCCAGATACAAAAACATTATCAACTTCTATTGGTAATTTCAGTTATGACTATTTGGTGCTATCATTTGGCACGCGTACTAATTATTTTGGGAATGAAGGGCTACAAAAATATGCTTACCCTATGAAATCTGTTCCCGAAGCATTACAATTAAGAAACCACATCCTGCAAACTTTTGAAGATTCTATTAAAGCTGACCCTAAAGCCCTTGAAGCTATGCTGAATTTTGTAGTAGTAGGCGGAGGTCCTACAGGGGTAGAACTTGCCGGGGCATTAGCTGAAATGAAAAAAAATGTATTACCGAAGGATTATCCCGATATGGATTTCTCTGATTTAAAAGTATACTTGTTGGAAGGACTGCCAAATACTTTAAACAATATGAGTGATGCTTCTAAAAAGAAATCACAGGAGTATTTGGAAGATTTAGGTGTTATTGTAGAGACTAACACTATGGTTGAAAGTTATGACGGTGAAACGGTACAACTTAAAGGCGGTAGAGAATTAAAATCTAAAAATGTTATATGGGCTGCAGGGGTTACCGGTAAAAGACTAAACGGAATTCCTGAAGAAGCTTTAGTTAGGGGAAATAGGATAAAGGTTAACCGCTTGCATGAACTTATTAATACTCCTGATATATATGCCATAGGCGATATAGCATACATGGAAACCGGGGATTTCCCTAAGGGACACCCTCAACTAGCCAGCGTTGCTATAAGCCAAGCAGTGCACCTTGCTGAAAACTTTAAATTAAAACTAAAAGGGAAACCTCTTAAGTTTTATGAATATAAAGATAAAGGAAGCATGGCTACTATAGGTAAAAGAAAGGCTGTAGTAGATTTACCTCAATTTAGTTTTCAAGGCAGATTTGCATGGTTCTTTTGGATGCTGGTACATATAATGCTTATACTAAACCTTAAAAATAAATTAGTTATTTTTATAAACTGGGTTATGAGTTACTTTACAAATGACTCCACCTTAAGAGTAATTTTAAAACTACCTAAAGGAGAAGAAAAAGTTAAGGAAGTATAAGTTTAGCTTATTTATTCAGATAACATTTTTAAAATTTTAGCCTCAATTTCCGGACTATCCCATATTTGCTCTATATTATCCATATGCATTACGTCATCCATAATAGCCTTTTGCCTGTCACCAATAGTTAATGCTTCGCTATAGGGTCTGTAACTAAAGGTAACCCTACTGTATAAAGGAATCCATTTGTCAGGATGTTTTTCAGAGAAATGTTTTTCAATTTTCTTTTGTAGTAAAAACTTAGGATCAGCTGTTTTAGAGCTCATCTCCATAAAGTTCCTGTAAGACAGTTCTGCTATTGCATCAGTATTAGGCTTACGGCTCTTCTCGTATTCTTTAAATATAAGGCTCCAGTCGTCTCCATGCTCCTGAATCAACTGGTTAAGTATTGTAATATCTTCAAAACCGGCATTCATTCCATGCCCGTAAAAAGGAACTATAGCATGGCAGGCATCGCCTATTAAAGCTACTTTATCTTTATACGTCCATGGGTAACACTTCATTGTTACAAGTGTACTGGTAGGGTTTTTAAAGAAGTCTTCCACCAATTCCGGTATTACCTCTATAGTAGATGGAAAATGCTCTGCAAAGAATTTTTCAAGCGATTCTTTATCTGTAAGTGATTCGAAAGAGTTTTCTCCCTCAAAAGGCATGAATAAAGTACATGTAAAGCTCCCGTCAAGGTTAGGCAATGCTGTAAGCATAAAGTCCTGTCTCGGCCATATATGTAATGAGTTTTTATTCAGCTTATGTGTACCATCAGGATTTGGCGGTATATTTAGCTCTTTGTATCCTATATTTAAAAACTCCTGAGAGTAATTAAATAAACTTTGACGCTGCATTCTGTGTCTTATTCGTGAAAAAGCACCATCAGCACCAAACACTATATCATAATCATGGTCTTGCCACTCTCCTCTTTCACTCTCGCCTGAATGAAGTGTAGCAGTAGGTAAGTCAACATCCCATACTTTAGTACCAAAAACAAACTCAACACCTTCTTGCTCTGCCAAGTCAATCATTTTTCGGTTCAATACCCCTCGGGAAATGGAATAAATACTTTCGCCATCTTTACCATAATATTGATAGGTAAGCGGTTTACCCAGCAAGTGTATAGCACGCTTTTCCATAGGGATAGCTATTTGCCTTATCTCGTCTCCCAGCCCTAAGTCATCCAGGGTTTTCCAACCTCTGTGTGACATGGCAAGGTTTATAGACCTTCCGGAAAATCTTACTTTTCTAATATCCTCACTTCTGTCAAAAACATGTACTGTGTGACCTGCTCTTTTTAAGTATATTGCTAATAGCGATCCTACAAGACCCGAGCCTACTACTGCAATTTTTAAAGGAGTTTGCATGGAAATAATATAATGTTATGCAAAAATACTTATTAATAAATTATTACCCCCGTATTATTTAATTTATTTAAGCTATTGAAAACTTTAAGAAAACTTTGACTATTAAAGACTTCTTAATTAAACAGATAGCTCCAAACATATTAAGTAATTTTATACTACTAACATTAAAAACATTTATTATGAGAGATTTAATCTGGTTAATCGTTGTTATTTTAATTATAGGATGGCTTGTAGGCTTTTTCGGGTTTGGTGATGCAGTAGGCTCACTAATACACATATTATTAGTACTTGCAATTATTGGTATCTTATACAGGCTTGCTGTAGGCAGAAGATAAATTACACTACTATAACAAAATAAAAACCTCCAACTTTAAAGTTGGAGGTTTTTATTTTTATTGCCTTACAGCTTTCAGTTTTTGTCCACTTTGTGACCATATAAGTTGATTTGGATTATTTTCTGATTTAGTGAATTTGATTCCTGAAGAGACATCCAGTAAAATAGTTGGCTCATAGCTTACTAGCGGAACTTTTAAATTTTCGACTTGAAAGTATAGTAAATTGTCCCTCTCGAATATAGTGAATGGTAAATCCGGACCTTTTAATACATAATCTCCTTCAAAATCTTTAAATTCATCAACTATATTTTTTCTGAATTGCTGTATAGGTCGACTATCCAGTACAGCAACTAAATCTTTTAGCAGGCTATTTTTCATCGGTACCCTAAATCGATTTATAAAATAGAGTATCATCTCCCCACTTTTGGGGTTATAATAGTTACGAAAGGCATATCCATAATTATTACCCCCGTGCCCCCAGTATTCAATTCCGCTCACTTTTAATTTTTGAAGTCCTAAACCATAATCTCCACCTTTAAAACCAGTCATTTTTTGAAGACTCCTTTTACTTATCAATGTTTCCTTTTCAAAAAGATTTTCGTAAAACGTTGCCATATCCTTTAAAGTAGATGCTATGCTTCCTGCTGAAAAAGCATAATCAGCAAAAAACTTATAATTAATGCCATTAAACTGGTCTGATTCATTTTTCTCGTCTGTAGGATGCACTAACTGAGGTATGTTTTTGGAAACATAGGGATAAGTATACTCTAAATGACACGGTTTAAAAATCCGTTCTTCAAGCAAGTCGAAATAACTTTTATCATTAATTTTTTCAAGTATTTCGCCCAGCAAAATGTAATTGGTATTGGTGTATTCAAACTTTCCAATTTTATTATTATGTCTAGGTTTTACGTTATTTAAAACGTCTCTTCTTAACAAACTATCATTAGGTATATTATAACTATCCCATTCTTGGTCACCTACTGTTTCAGCGAGTCCTGTTTGATGCCTTAATAGTTGCTCAATGGTTATATCAGAAGGAATATTTTTAATAGGACTTAGAAACTTCCCTATGCTGTCTGATAGTTTTAGCGTTCCTTTTTCAACCTCTTGCAAAATTAAAACAGCAGTAAAGGTTTTTGTGGCACTCCCTATATTGAAAACAGTGTTATCATTATTTTCAAAATTTAAGCGTTGTGAACAAAATTGACCATCTTTTTTAAGTAATATTCCCATTTTAATATTTGTAGCCTTATAGTATGGCTCATATTTGTCTTTAATGTCTTGAAGACCGGATTGAGAATATGTAATGAGACAAAATGAAAACAGAATGAGTGTTAATGTTATACTTTTCATAATTATGATTTAATAGTTTAACTAAGTACATTGTTATACGATGTAATTAATCAAATTTTTTTACTTTTTCGTTTAAGTCGGAGTAGCAGGGTGATTAAGATGTAAAGTACAATAATACTTGGTAGCATTACAGGGATAAACCAGTCCCCCAAAACTTCAGTAAGTCCTAGTACCTGCAACGTATCAGGTTTTCTTGTCCCCAATAAATGAAAATGTCCATTTTTGAAAAATAAACCAACATTATCAGGATTTTTTATCTTTTCTATGATTAGAAATACAAAACCAAATAGCGTTAAATATAACAAGGCAAAAAATACATAAACCACCCCATTGGAAATATTCAGGAGCAGGGCTTTAAATATATGTGTGGGGTTAAATGTTTTTGTAGCTTGTTCCAGTTTTTTTTGAGCAACCAAAGGCTTTAAAATTTCTTCCGGAGCTCCTAATTTCTCAATTAGATTAACTAAATTTTCAATTTCATTTTCACCGGTTTTATCTATCATCCCTTCATAGATATGACTATTCAATTCCATTAGAATTTCTTCCCTATCTGTTTTGTTTAAAGGAGCCGTGACTCGTTTAATTCTCGATATATAGTCGTCATAAATCTTTTGAGCTGTTGTATGGGTAAATTTTATAGGTTTCATTTTGATATTTTTTTAATAGATTTTTCCAGATCAAACCAAAATGTTCGCATTTGCAGCAAGGTTTCTTCTCCCGTAGGTGTTAGTGTATAATATTTTCTGGGGATACCGGACTCTTGTTCTACCCATTTGGAAGTAACTAAATTCTCTTTTTTCAACCGGTTCAACAAGGGGTATAAAGTTCCTTCTGCAATCTCTATTTTTGTATGTTTTTTTACTTGTTCAATCAATTCATAACCATAATATTCATTATCTTTTAAAACATTCAAGGCAATAAAGGCAAGTGTTCCTTTCTTTACCTGAGATTTCCATTTATGTAAAAAACCTATATTCACTTTGCAAAGGTATTATAAAATACATAGTTATACAATGTATATGTAAAAAGATATTTTTAAACTGAAAACCAAAACTTTGAAGAGTTTTAGGAAAATGCTCCATAATTCATGGTCAGATTTTTTGTATAAAACAATACTCTATAAAAAAGTAATTTAAAGTGTATGTAAAAACAAAAAAGCCCAGTAAAAAACTGAGCTTTCTTTTCTTACTATACTATTGTGAACGATATGGTACAAAACTCGAACCAATTAATAGAAGATTTAAAGCTTTTAGCTGATATACTAGCTGCTTAAAAAAAATCAAATCACTTATTTACCAATGGTTAAACATAGATTTTTGGTGCAATTGCATCTTTATTGCCCCTTTAGAGGTGATTTTGCACCTTTATTGCCCCTTTGGAGAACATAGTAGGTTCCCTTTCCGGTAGAACCTATTTTGGTTATAGAATTCCTATCAACAAGCATTTGTAAATCATAAGACACCATCCTCTTGGAGATTTCAAAAAGTTCTTGGTATTGTTTATTATTAATCCGACCATTCTCTTTTATAAATAACAAAGCTTTAATATGTCGAGATTCAAGATTGTATGTTTTCAGAATTTCTTCTGTATAAATATCCTTTAGAAAAGTAACACTTACCCCACCTTGATCTTCCTCAATAATCGGTTCAGGCAATCCTGCCTCTTTACAAGCATCAATGATTTTGTTTATTCCTCGTCCCCAGGATTCAATATAACCAGCTTTGAAAAAAGCATTGGCTATATTTCGATTTCTTGGATAGGACGAATGTTCTTGTTTTAGTTTATCAATTGTCAATTCCTCTGGCAAAGTTCCCGGATTCCATAAATGTAATCGATCATTATACACTCTAAGAAAGGTATAAGTACTGGAATAATCTTTATGAATAATAGCATTTAAAATCGCTTCCCTTAAGGCTGTTTCCGGATATTCCAAAGGTTCCATTCGTTCCAATCCTTTATAAGAAATAGGTCTAACCAAATATTTGGTTTTAAGGATTTCGATTACTTTATCAGCCATCTCAAAAATATTAGTTTCAACGATGTCTTGAAACAAAAGATCATGGCTGGATTTTCCAAATCGTCCAATCTTGAAACTTGCTGTTACTGATACCTTGATTAGATTTTTCCCAAATAATAAAACGGCGGCATTTGTTAGCTGCCCATGTTCTGTAAGAAGGCCGAGATTTTTGAATAGTGTTTCTTTGCCAATGTTTAGGGTATTTGGGGGAATACGATCTTTCTCAATCGCCTTGATAATAAATGTTTGGATGCTCTCATCATTAAGGTCAGAAAATGTTATTCCTTCAACAGCCATATCCTCCCATTTCTTTCCCATTTTATTGAGTAACAGGTTTTGCAATGCAATTCCTTTAAGTTCTTGTTTGGTGCTTCCGCTCCGATAATGATAAACTCCATGATAAGCAATTGGTACATTACTAATCGGAACAATAATTTCAAGATAGTTTTTTCCTTCATCCGCATGCAGATTCACATCAACCACAAGTCCTAAATGGTTAACAGACTTGTTTGGAATGTCTTCCATCAGCTTTTTATAATTATCTACACCGGTAATATTTCCATTGTCATCAATGCCAATGTAAATATACCCGCCTTTTGCATTGGCAAATCCACAAATCCATTTCAAATATTCATCTCTCCAAGCCTGTTTATATTCTACATTCTGAGTTTCTCCTCGCTCCATTTTCGCTCTGCATTTTGTCAAATACAAAGCTATTTATTAAGAACTTTTTTATCCTACTCAAAATATGGTAGGGTAGGCTCAACTTTTTTTAAAAAATCAATAAATCACTTACTTCTTAGTATATTTTACTATTCTACATATGAGTTAGAATATAGATTTTCGAGTCTTCAGCATATCAATTAGATTATTAGATTCTTCTATAACCCATTGGTTATTAACCACAAGCTCCTCCAAAACACTTATTTGCTTAGGAGTTAACAGATAATCTATATTTCTATCCTTAATGTTCTCCCATTTACTATTATGCTCTGTTTCTATAATTCCTTTTGGAATAGCATTGGGAGTAAGTAGTCGAATATCTGGTATTTTTTCCTTTACTAATGGATAAATTATATATAGACCATCATAATCCCAATCACAAGAATAGTAAATAGTAAGTCCCCTTGTATCGACAAAATCCAATTTGTTTACATTTTTACCACCAGCATACCAGAGTTCTATGTTATTAGCTCTGGCTAACGTAGGACGCTTTAAAAAATCGATATTTTCACATAGTACAATGCACTTCGGATTGACACACTCCAATACATATTTGTATTGTAGATCTTTATCATCAGCTAATTCATCAATATCCAAAAGTAATTTCACAGCATTGATTAAAGCGTCTTTTCCTATCAAATACTTTTCATTTTTGAAAAACATAAGGGATACAATTCTAACAGTAGCTTCATTCTTTATAATCTGTTCCCTCAATGGCTCTAAATTGCCATTGTCCATATCCTCTTTTATCCCAATTAGGATTTGAATATCAGATTCTTCAAATCGAAGCTGAGGTTTTAATAATTTATTATCTGATAAAAAAGCTTCATAGCGGTGATATTCCTCCAAATAATCTTTTTCATATATCTCAGCAAAACCCTCTAAAACAAAAAGCTTATTATGTGTTCTGTCAAGTATTCTGAGAGAATTAATAAGGTAATTAATTTCACCACTTTTCGCTAAAGTATCATTTATCTTCACCTCACCGTTTGAATATAAATTATTTAACGCTCTTAACTCAATCCAATTCATTTTACATTCTGTTTATATAGATATTCAAATCTTCGTTATTGTCTTTTGTTTTAAAATAGGAAGCTGAAGGGCAATAGTTGATATTGTCATCCTCTTTTCCTTTAATCAAGTGGTGGGCATACCATTCATCAGACAATCCGATATTGAATGTATGAGGAGCCATTGTTATTATCTGATATTGGAATTCCTCTGCAATTGCAGGAAAAGTATTAAAATTGGTATTATCAAGACTTCCCAATTCTTCTAAAATAATAAATCTTAAACCATTACGCTTTTCCTTTTGTACAGCAGAGAGTCTTGCTATCCCCAGTAGCGCAATAGCTGAATAAGATTCTCCGGTACTACCAGGAACTTCTGTTCCAAACTGATCCGTGAGCTTAGCGGACAGTTCAAAGTATGTTTTGGGATTTAGTAATTTATCAATGGGAACTTTGTTTCTGATTTTTGCTTGTTTCCTAAAAAAATCTTCGATAAAATCTACTATAGATTGTCCAAACTGTAATTCTCCTTTTGTAGCTGTATTACGAACCTCATAAGCTATCTGCTTGATATAATCTATCTTTAGTTCTTTATTCCTATCAAAATCGAGTTTGAAATAAAACTTGTTACTAATCTTTCGATCAACAAAGAATGCATTTATTCTTTTCACCTGATCATCATATTTTTCGTATCGCTCAGTAGTTCTACTAAATATCTTAATCATATTGTCCCTGATACCATTGGCTATGGTTGTTCGGGTTTGATTAGCTTCGTCTAAAGCAGTAGTGATATCATCAGTAGATTTGATTTTATTCCCTAATAATGCTTCTTCCAAAACCCTGAATGAAAAATCCTTGTCTTTAATCGTTAATTGTACTGCCGGATTCTTCTCATCACTCGTTTCTTCAAATGAATTCGAAATGCCGATAAATACTGTTTTATATTCATCCCAGAAATCATTAGAGGCACGCTCCAATTCCTCGGTATTTTTAAATGTTAAAGGAAAGTCTGTTACATTCTCTTGGAAATACTCGTAATAAGTACTATTGAGCGTAGTGAATTCTGTTTCCTTCGTAGTCAGATTGTCAATAATTATCTGCAAGTCTTGTTTATCACGCTTTATTTTACTTTCCAAAGTTTCGAACATTGTTTGTTTTGCTCCTTGTTCTTGATAAAACTGAACTCTCTTTTGGTCACATTCTTTACGAACCTTCAGCAACACCTTTTTTACTACATCTGGCTCATCATATTCAACCTTAAATTTATCTTTAATTTGCAATAGTTCTTCTTCTTCTTCTTTCTTTTGTGATTGCAATTGAGAGGTCTTTTCATCAATCTGTAAAATACAGGCTACAGCATTTTTTAATTTTTCAATATTGCTAAATGCAGCGATAGAAACATCAAAAAAAGAGTCAAATAAGGTTACATTGTAAGGCTTTCCATCTACTATATTCTCAAATGCTTCCAGTTTGGTATTTATTGAGCTGATTTCTCTGTTCCATTTTTGAATTAACTGTTGTACAGATTGTTCCAGATTTGCTTTGTCTCCCAGTAGCGTTGCATCTGTATTAAACTGTATAAATTGGTTTAATGCCCCCAGTTTTAACCAAAGACCTTCTTTAGATGGGATAGTTTTAAAATTATTAACCAGCTCATCAGGATTGATATACTGAGATGAATTGTCTGGGTTATCAATTTCAGAAACAGGTATGGTGGCGTAATACAAAATAGCATGTAATTGCTCATCATTTAACGCTGGCAAGTTTTTGATATACCAATGTAAAAGACCTTTTTCATCATTGTTCCGCAGTAATGCTAATAGTTTTTCTTTGGTTGCCTTATCATTTTTTAAGGATGATTTTAATTCATCTAGAATATCCGATTGTTCTTTTCGGGTTTGGACAATTTTTTCAAGTGTTATGTATTTTTCTAAATAAGGTCGTGCAAAAGTGATTTCATTTTTAATGTCCTCATTGTTTCTACTTAAAATATCAATTCTTTGTATCTCATTCTTCCAACTATCATCTACTTCAGGACGGATAAACATTTTAAGTTCATCGACTTCTCTACCCAACCTTTCTATACTGTTAGATAAGTCTTGATATCGGTTAAACATATTAAAATTTTCATCCGCTTTCTCGTAACTCTTTTTTATTATTTCTTCTTCAGCTGGGAGAGTTTCAATAGCCGTTTTTAGTTCGGTAAATTCAGTTTCTTGTTTCGTTATCAGTGCTTTTCCTGCCGATTCTCTATCCTGTAGTTTTTTTAATTCTATATAGACGTTTTGCAATTCAGCTTCTTTAAAAGATTTAAATCTTACTTTGTGAGACAGCTCCAACTCTCTTAAATTGGTTAATCTTTTTTGTTTATCGGATAAATTTTGAATGTCTTTATTCAGGCTTTCATATTCTCTTAATATCTTTTCCAGTTCGGATTGCTCTTTTTGAAAGTTGGTAAGAATGTCTTCATCAGATTCTTCAAAGAGAAATTCTTTTAAGTTTCTGGAAGCCTGATTACCGCTTAAATTTAGTGTTTTAGCTTTTGAAAAGGACTGTATTACCTTAGCAAAAGCTTTTAAGTTTTTACCTTGGCTAAGATTGAGAGGTAATATGTTTTTATCATAAAGAAATTTATAATATGTACTAACACTTTCATTATTACTAAAGAAATTCAATCGAAGTCCATGCTTTTCATAAAGAAATAATGCTAAATCCTGTATATCTACTATTTCTTTATGTCCATTCTCTTTTTCTTTTAATAAGTTTTTAGCGAAAATCAGCTCTTCCTTTTCAAGCGTCAATTCATGTATTTTCAAGTTTATATCCGCCTGTTTCGTAATAACAAAAGGTACGATTCGCTTGCCTTTCAGACTGTTTAACTGTATTCCGATGGTTATAAATTTACCTGGGTTTATCTCAATATTCAAGAAACAATAAGCACATTTAGTTTTATACGGAAGTGTATTGATTTGTCGTTCTTCTTTCTTTACTCCATCAGTGCCAAATTTGATAAGGTCTTTATCATAGACAAAAATCATTTGAAGTAAATCGGCAATAATGGATTTTCCAACACCGTTTGCACCAACAAAATCTGTTCTTGTTGGATGAAAGAGGTAGTCATGTATATAGTGTTTCAGAATACCGACGGTAGATATGGAGTAAATTCTAGGATAACTCATAGCACTTCATCATTTTTAAGTTGTTGGCTAAATGACTCAAAATTCTGAAGCTCCTCCGGATACAATTTGGCTAAACGGTGAATGGCTGGTCTTATTTCAAAGACTAATTCTTCATTCCGTCCGGATTGCTTTTGTACCCAGCCTAATTTATCAAAACTGTCTATCGTCTTACCAAATTTGTTTTCTACAGTACTCCATTCTTTTTCATCATAAGAATCCCTTATATCATTGAATAAAATCCTTTTATATGCTTCCTGATGGTCACTCTCTAGAATTTGTATTTTAATGTCGTTCCAGTAAATGATCTTTTCCTCATCAAAGTACTTCTGGTAATACATATCCAAAAGTGTTAATCCAATCAATGTTTGTAATTCCGTTATCTCTTTATTGCGGCTTGCATCACTTAATTTTCCTTTCCCATTTTCTGTAAAATCGAGATAATAGTATCTACTTCTATCAGAGATATCAGCAACAAGATTAAGCTTGTATAATCTGCTGTAAAAATTTCTCCAATGTGATTCATAGCTTTCCAGTACGGTATATTCCAAATAATACTTGTGATCAATATGTTTTCCTGATAACAACAGAATATTGATGTCTGCAAAATGCTTTTCTACACTTTCTTCTGATAGAAAAGTATAATCGTTTATTTCATGATTTTCGTTTTCCATAAGGATAGGTTTTGTTGTGATAAGGAAATGATTTTTTGCTCTACATCGATAAACACTTCATTACTCTCCGAAGTGTAAGCTGTCATAAGGGATGCTACCTGATAAGCGATAGACAAGTCTTTTTCTTCATCCACGATACTATTCATAAGTTCAGCTATAGACAACTGACCATTATTTTCTAGAATATCTTTGGCTTTATCAACCCATTGATTGATGATTTGTTGACGGTTAATTTCTTTTGCTATTTTCTGCTTTTCACTACGTTCATACGTTTCATCAACCTCAACGTTCACGATGATATTAGGTTTGGGAGGCTCAGACTCATAATATCTTGGGTACAGCATTCGGACAGGCTCATGTACCAATTGTTTTAGTGGAAAATTGTTACTAAACTTGACTCCCTCACTAGTGTATTGAGAACTTTCTAAGACTATCCGATGTAGCTTTTTTATTTGTAATCTAAAAAATGCTCTGGCAGAAAACTGTTCCTGTAACTCTGTTAGTTTTTCACTTGCGTGATTGATTTGTCTACGGATAATATGTACTTTTTGGTCTACCGAATTGAAAAAATCTCTGATATCCATATATATTTCCTGAGCCTTTACCCAGTCATTTTTACTTTTCTGTAAATTGTTGATATCAAATTTGCCATCATCTTCCATCCTTCTATAGAATTCATCCACGACATTTAGTAAGTCATCAAGAAACTTGTCTTTGGAAATAATAGCTTCTGTGATATCTTCCGCTCTTTCTCCAAACTTTCTAAATATAACAGTAAACTCTCTAACCAAAATAGTTGCACTTTGCTGGTCCTCTTTTCGAAGAATATCGTTTAGTTTTTGATATGCTTCACGCAATTCATCTTCCAACGCTTCTAAATGATCTGTAATTATTTTCTTTGAGCCTTGTATAAATATTCTCCCAAATTTTCTTTCAAGCTCTTCAATAGTATTGATTTCACCATGCAGTATGGTAAATGAGGCTTGCACACTTTTTTTGAGTGGATGATTCTTATATGGATTTTCTAATTTACTTACCATTAAATCCACTACATTTTTAGCGTAGTCTGTCAGGTAATATTTCCACGGCTCATCGGGATGACTTCGCAGGAAGTAATGGAAAAGGTTATCTTTAATATTAGTCCATGGACGAATTGAATCCAGATTAAATTCAACTTTTATATCTACTAAAATTTCGTTAATCTCATTTTGAGTGAAGTATTCCTCTATTTCACGGTTTTTAATTTTTTCATAAAGAGCAATAATCAAATAGCCTCCGTCAAATTTTGAGGGAAGTAGGAGGTCGTATTTGGTGTATAGTTCTTTATTTTTCATTAAAAAATTTTAATATCGGTTTTTATTAATTAGAGCTATAAAATTTAGAAGATACCGGTTAACCGGCTTTAAAGATTAAATTCTACAATAACATTTTCATAACTTGAATCTAATATTGTTTTTGGATTTTGATGTTTTCCTAGTTCATTCATTGTATATTCGGCTACACTTATCGAAAGATAATCGCTAAGTAACCTATCCGTAATATATTTATTAGCTTTAATTACTTCTAGGATATTACCTTTTATACCTTCCACGAGATGATACGTCCATATACCATTTTTTAAATTGTCACTTGAAAATGAGCTTTGACCAGTCTGACAGGATAAGAAAGTGGCATAATGAGGAAAATCAGTGGAAAAAAGTAGTAATTCTTCCTCATTAATATTAGAAATTTGATTTCTTTCATATTCATCTTGAAAACTTTGTGCACAGGCATCTATAAAAATAAGTGCATTTTTACATTTTGACTTTTGTAATGGATCTAATAAAATTGTTCTCAATGAAACTGCTGTTTCTGATATATTACTTCTGTGCATATCGTAAGTCGATAAATAATTAGTTATACCATTGTGAAAACCATGTCCAACATAATAAAAAATCAATCTATCAGTTTCGGTTAAGCTATAAAATAGTTGCTTTAATTCATATTCTATGGAATTTTTAAGAGCCTCTTCATTTATAAACATATAGATTGCATCTTCCTCTACCCTTAAATTATTTATTAGTATCTCTTTAAACTTTTGGCAATCAGCATTTGCATACTTAACAGATGATATATTATTCTTTGGAAAATAGTTTTCAATTCCGATAATAATTGCAATAGTTTTATCAAAGCTTGGAACATGTAATGTCGTGCTAGATTTGGTTGATGTTTCCTCTAATGACTTAGATTCTTTTCTTATATATTTTATATTATCAAGTAAGATATCAGTTTCTGATTTAGTAGTCTTGATCATAAAAATAGATTTATCTTCCATTTGTACCCAGTCATATTCAACGGTAGGAATAGGTTGAAGTAATGAAATCGCTTTTTTAGTTATCTTATCAATTCTGAAATCATCACTTAGACCAACTATTTTATTATTACTAGGATTTAACTGTTTAATTCCAAATATTAATAATCCACCATTGGTATTAGCAAATGATGAAATAATTTGAGCTATCTTTTGCGGAACAAAAGGAACTGCATTAAATTCTAATTCCTCATTCTTGGGAGTGGTTAGTAGTGCATCAAGTTCTGAGTTAGAAACATGAATATTTTTCACAGGAATTTTGTTAATACCTGTTTTCTTTAGTAACTGACCCAATGTTAACTGTTTAGGTGTATGTAAGCCATCTTCACACCATAGTTCAGCGTCGACGTATTCAAGAACATCAAACTCTGATGTATAGTATAACAAAATAAAATCATCATCAGACGGTCTTGCTACAACTGTTATTTCGTTACCATTTTTTTTAATACCACCTATTACACTTTCTGCTATTATATAAAGATTATCACAATCATATTCTGGAAGGTTTTGTAGATATTTAATAACGTTCTTTACAGCTCTATCTATAATATTTTTGGCATAATTTAATGAGTCAAAATCAGACTTTGACAAATGATAGAAATTAGAAGGTATAATAGACTTACCAGCTGTTCCTTCTACTAGCTGAGAATCATCTTCGCTGTGATTATGTTCAGTACTAGGTGAAATATTTGCATTATTTTCAGGAATACTGATATTTTCTTGTGCAAAATGTTGTTGAATTTCGTTCTCGCTTGATCTTAGCAAAAAGTCCAATTTCTTGTCGTGACCCCACAGATAAAAATATCGGCATAAGATTTCAGGTAACTTCAATAAGACACTATTGCTATTCCAAGGAGTTGTAACAAAAAGATCTAAGTTATTAAAATGTACATTTACATTCTTTATAAAATCAACATCAGTATATTTGATTTTGAGTTCATCAGCTTGAAAAACATTTAGCACATTAATATTTTGCTCAAGATTTTCTAATGAATCTCTAGTACTGTGTTCGTTTGATTGAGTTTCAAGCCATGCCTTGAAGTAAGGAACAATTGACTTCAATTTATCAATCAAATTGAAACAAGTTTCTTCTTCGGAATGTATCAATTCAAAATCACCTTCTCTCAGTATTTTTATTTTAAGACACTTTAAGAAAAATTCTAAAGAGGAAGATTGCTTGTTTTCAGCGTTAATCACTAAAAAAGAAAACTGATCTTGAAAAATTGATTCATTGCCATCTATGAAAAATTTAAGCTTGTGACATTCAACAAAAATATTTTTAGTACTTAGTAGATAGCCATTATCTGCCCATTCCTCAACTTTTAAAATATCTTCCTGACTCCAATTATTGCATTGATCTAATAGAATTTTATATATGGATTGAATGCGAGTGACGTTCTCTTTCTTTACCTTACCATCCTTGTTAGTATCAGAAGCTATCCTCGTCAATATTTCTAAGTAATCTTCTAATAATAATTTCGTTTTGAAATTAAAAAAGGCTTTCCAATCCTGAGTTAGCTCATTCTCAAAAAATATTGGTAAATAGCTTCCTGATACAGTCAGAATATCTTCAGTGTTAATATATACCTCACTTGCTTTTTCGGTTGAATTCATCAGAGTAGGAATACAATCATTATTTTGGATATACCATTTTAAATAATTTTCCACTTCATTACCTTCAGTTCTTCCTCTCTTTCCTTGTTGCCCCCAATATGCTATTGCAGGTGTATTAAAATCTTCAATACTTATATATTTAATAATATCTGACCAGAAAACTTTTAAGAAATTGATGTCATTGGATTTGGCAAGAAAAAGTAAAGTTGTTAATCCTGAATATTCATTGGCTTGAAATGTTGATAGATAAGGCGTAAAAGATTTATCTTCTTCTTCGAAATAATCATTTAAAAATTGATATTGTTGAGTTAACTCTAACTTGCTCGTTCTAGGATATGATATAGCTGTTATACCATCTTTCACACCCATCATTCTAAAGAAACGTCTCAACTCGTCTTTTTCAGCATTATCAGACAAATAGCTTTCACTAATAAAAATATCATCATGGAACTCCGTCTGTAATTTAAGCCTTGGATTATAGGTGTCGGAAAAGTAACAGAGTCTTGCTGATAGTAGACTGCCTTTAGTGGTTAATAGTTTTAGTTCAGATAGTTTTTCTAGCTCATCTTTGCCAATTTCATTTTTAGTATAGAGACTAAAAATGGTCGCTATTGTACCCAATGTATTTTCGAGAGTACTATACACAGATGCATTAGCAATGATAGTTTTTCTGAGATAAGAAAGATCTGTTTTTTCAGTTACACCTATCTTTTCTAACCAATTCCGTGTTTCAGGATTTTGGAGTAAAAAATTTTGAACATCGGCATGCAAAAACGAAATTTCACTGTCGGGGTCATCCCAATTTTCATCGTCAGGTGTTGGAAAATAAATGTTTGATGGAGGAAGAATATTCCCTTTATGATCGAGAATAAAAGACCAATTCTTTATTCTATTTTCATTAATATTTTTTGGATTCTCTATTTCGCATTGTTGTTTAAAAAACTGAATTAGCTGAATATTATTAGTACTCGAATGCCTTTTTTGAAAAGCACTAGATTCTAACAATTTTGGCACATCTTCCCAATCAAAAACAGAAACACCACTATTTTTCAAAATTTGGACATATCCGGTGTAAGGTAAAAAAGGATTTGTATGAATTGTTTGAATGTTATTTTTATCAATGACAAATTCTCTTGTAGCACTTTCGGTGATAAAAGTTCTTTTTGACATTGAAGTAATGTCGATTATTGCTTGATTAGCTCTAATTAATTCATTTTTATTCGAAATAATAAAAGGAATTGAATTGAGTGCTCTTGATAAACCATTTTGATAAGATGAAGTTAAAAGATTGCTGATAGATGATTTTATTGGTATCAATTCATAAGCACTCTGTCCAAATTTTTCACGTACCAATTCTGAAATCCAATTTAATAATTCAGCAGGAATATTCTCAAAGAGCCAATTATTCCATTTTGAGTCTTCGTGTAATGTTTCCCGACTTGCACTCATCACAAAGCTACCATTGACTAAGACGGGAAAAGTATATTTTCTTTCTTCTGTAGGAAGATATGAATAAAGTAATCTCTCATCACTGCTTAACTTTTGAATTGTATCTTGATCTATTTTTGCTGCAAATGTTAACTCTGTTTCAGTAGCATTCAAAAGTTTATCTGGGATATTCTTTTCTTCTTTTAATTTTAAGCTTATTTCTGTTGGAACTTGTATTTTAACCGATTTAATTATCCATGAAAATTTAGTATTTCCATTGTGTTTAATTTCAACAGATGTAGAATCTTGCTCTCTATCTAGCGTAATAATATTTGGAGTCGCTATGTTAAAGTCTAATTCTTGTATGTTTTTAAGAAATAAAAACATATTGACATTTGATGATAATTCTTCAACTGCTTTTTTTACATCATCTTTGCCCTTTGACAATAAAATAATAGTTGCTACTGTAAACCCACTATCACTTATAAAGGCGTTGATTCTTTCATCAACCTCTTCGAGTTCGGTATATATTGGTATAATTTGCCAAGGATAATAAAATGACCTATCATTATCTTTTTCCCAATTTTGCTGACTATCTCCCCATTTAGTATTCCACCCGAAAGGATAATTTGAATCAAATCTAAAATAATCTCCATTTGAATAAATAACTACTTTATCTGATTGCCCAAATACAGCTTTAAAACCTATACCTTTATAACCTGTTTTTTCAATTGACTTTTTTTTAGTTCCATCACTAACACCGCAGATGCCTCTTAAATCTCTTTTGTCAAAAGGTTTACCAGTATGTGCTACAACTAGAAAATCATCAAAAAGCCTTATTCCCACCTTTACTGACACTCCTGGTATTACTGAGTCATCAGCATTTTGTAGTAATTCATAAACAAACCTTTTTGAATCAGTGTAAAGATCAACGGATAAAGATTTTAATGATTCAGCCTGATTTATTGCATGTTCAGGTTCAGCATAGCCTGTATTTTTTCTAAAAATTCCTTCAATATCACTTTTTAAACTCATATTAATTTCTTCTCTTTACTAATACATTAACAAGTTGAATCAAAATCCATTAAAACTCTTAAGGGGAATATTTCTATTTTAGCTGAAACAATAACTATTTACAGAAAGTAAAGTATTTCATTTACAGTTTAACGGTTAGAATTATAAATTTAGAATTATTTATTAAAAACTTATACGGATTCTCGTAAAAATATATTTGAATCTGATATTACTCATTAAATTTTATAATTCTATGGATATATTAAAAAAACTTCAAACCTCATATTCTGTTTCCTGACCACCAAATGACTCAATCTCGGATCATTCAGTAGCTCATACACTCTGATGTTAGGTCAATGGCAATGAGTTGTTTATCACTCAGTTTAAGTTTGCGTATTTGATTTAAATAATCCATTTTACAATCCAATCCTTTTAAAACCTTGAGTATTTTGTCGTAATTTGCTTAAAAGTTGTGCATATAAATTATAGTGTGATTACTACAATTTACTGGATTTTAACAGTTTGCACACCCTTTTCTAAATACCCAACGGGTATCATAATTATATAATAAAATGTATGTGGGATTCATTTAATACCTATGGAGGAAGTTATCAAAATTCATTTGAAACGCTATGTAATCAACTTTTTGAAAGATTCCTTTTAAAAGAATATCCAAACTCGATTGACGAATTTAAAGTAATAAATGGCGCAGGTGGTGATGGAGGAATTGAAGCTTATGGTAAATTATCAAATGGTAATTTTATTGCCATTCAATCAAAATGGTTTAAACAGGCTTTAGATAGGAATGAATTAAATCAAATAAAAAAGTCCATAACTACTGCTTTAAATATAAGATCAAGTATTATTGAATATATTATTTGCATTCCTCATAATGTTAGTTCGGTTAAAATTGGGAAAGGAAAAAAACCTACACAAAATAGTGAAGATGTAAGAATTGAAAGTTTTGAAAAAGAAATAAAAAACTCCTACCCAAATCTTAAAATCACTTGGTGGTTTGAGCATTCTATTTTAGAAGAATTACAAAAAACCGAAAATGAGGGAGTTCATAAATATTGGTTTGAAAAAGAAATAATCCATTCTAAATTTTTAAAAGACAAATTTAATTTACAAAAAACTAATTTTTGGTTAAAAGAAAGATATGTTGGAGATCTACATACTAAAGGTGATATTCAGAATTTAATAGAAAGCCAGCTTTATAGCCTACCTTTTAGAAAAAAAATCCTTGTAAAAATTCTTGACTTTAAAAATAAAGCGAATAATGCTATAAGCATTTCTGAAAAATTCATCAATCAGAGTTTAAAGTCAGATGAATTAACCAAAAAACTTCAACAAATTAATTCTTTTATAGAAGATTTAATGGTGAAATCTTCTGAATTAGAAGCAAAATTACTAAATGGAACTGAACCTAACTTAACGATTGATGCGGATGAAGAAATTCCAATTATAAATACTATTGAAGATACTGTTGAACAACTTAAATCTGTAACTCCCACTAATATCCTAAAACCAATTTATGATAAATTGGAAATTAGTTTGAGAGAACTTAGCACAGATGTTATTAATTCATATTTTGAAATTGAAAATAAATTAGTAACAATATCAACCAGCTTAATATTAGGTAAACCGGGAACAGGAAAAACACTTGGATTAGCTTACGCAGTAGAAGAATGTGTAAATAAATCTGCACCAGCTATATTAATTCAGGCTAAGGGAGCTAATTCAAAAGATTGGACACAATTACTATCTCAAGAATTAGAATTGAGTAATTGGAATAAAAATGAAATTTTCAATGCTCTTGAAATATTAGCTATTGGGAAAGATGGTCAATTAGCTTCAGAAAATGTTACCAATTTTGAAAATACAAATGTATTAATTTGTATTGATGGGCTTGAAGAAGATATTTTGAATGATGGAAATTGGTATGATAGAATTAATGAAGCCCTTGAAATAACAAGAAAATACAAAAGAATTCGGTTTGTTTTCAGTGCCAGAGAATATTTTTATAATAATCAAAGGTTACCCAATTACCAAAAAAACTATAAGGAATTAAGACTAAAACGAGAGGGTGATGTAAAAGTTGAAGATGTTGCTAAAAAATATTTCGAAAAATATAACATCACCATTGAAAATTATCAATCTATAAAAGGACTGGATAGTTTATTTGCTTTAAAGTTATTTTGTGAAACATATCAAGGCAGTACTATTAAAAGAACCGAAATTGTTGAAACAACCACTTCTAAACTTATCAATTTAAAAATTGATAGAATAAATAAGGAATACTTAGAATCATTAGATTCAAGAAAAGCAAAATCGAGAAATGCTGTTTTAGAATTTTTAAACACAATATCCGATTTATTCTATTATAATTCTGAAGTAAGTCATACTCAAATTTTAGATTTAGAAATTGAAAACCAGTTAAAATATTTAGATAGCAATGAGATAGAACTTTTAATTGAGTTTTTATCTAATAACGGAATCCTCATAAAATATGAGAGAAATGTAGGCTCTGATTCCATATTAGAGACAAAAGAAAGTTTTTATACTTTCAGTTATCAATCAATTCTTGAAATTATAGTTTCAAGTAAAATAAGTAGCAACATAATAAATGGAAAAATTGATTGTTTACCCGATTCTCTTTTTAATCCAATTCCGCTTTCAACAGAATTAGATGATGAATACTATAATCCTCATTCGGATTTTATTCCAAATCGAAGAATAATTCAGGATATAATAAATGAGATATTTATTAAAAAACACAGATTAATCGGAATTGATGATTTTTTAACTAATGGTTTTACAGAAGATGAAATTTTTGAACTTCAATTAAATGCTTTATATGCTGTACCAAATGAAATAAGTTGTACATATAAAAACTGGATTACAGAAATTTTCCACAAGAATTATATTAAAAGATTTCAAATTTTACAAGATTTGATTATACCGCTTTCATACGATAAGGATAGTTCGTTTAACGCAATGTACCTTCACAATATTCTTAAAAATATTACAAATCATTTTGAAAGAGATAAGTTTTGGTCTGGATTCGACGATTATGAAAGTAATATAATGTCTAAGAAATTAAACATAAGTAAATATAGATTGTCACAATGGTCATTAACCTCTATTCTTAATGATAACTTCGATTTAGATGAAACAAATATGTTTGATGGACTTCCGTTAATATACACATGGGGATTTACGACTCTTGATCAAAAATTACGTGAAAACTTACGAGGTAAACTAACCAAATGGGCACTAATTCTTCCTTCAGAGTTTAAAAAACTTTTAGACCTAATGTTACCTGTTGACGAGTCACAAATCCTCGAAGATCTAGCTTCAATAACTTTGGGAGTTGCAACTAAATGTAAAAACGAAAGTGCGATTCATGAACTTGCTTTGTGGAGCCTGAATAATATTTTCAGTAACACCGATAAATATAGAAATGTAGTAGTAAGATATGGTTTCAGAGCTATAGTTGAAAGAGCATTTCAGTATAATTTAATTTCTAAATTAGAAGTTGAAAAATCACGTCCTGCCCATAAAGATAATTTAATCCTTTTGGGAGTTGATGAAAAATATATAAATAACCCTAAAGAAGAATCTTATCCAATTGGTCATGATTTATCATGGTATGTAATAAAAAAAGCGTACGATGATTTTTTGTCGATTGATACAGGATTTAATTCGCTTTCTTATGATAAAGAGAATCCTTTTATCACAGATTTTTACCAGAAATATAGCCTATTAATCAATAACAGTACATCAGCAAGAACATGGGGAATGGCTACGGCAATAGCATATATAAAATCATTAGGTTTTAATAGGAGTACAGGATATGTTAATACTGATGCAACGCACGGAAGTAAGAGTGAAAAATTTACTTTTGAAGAAAAATATGTTTGGTTAGCCGTTCATTATTTAAAAGGATACCTATCTGATTATTTACCTTATGAATACGATGATGAAAACAGGGAATTTAATTGGATTGATGATTATTCTAAAATTGTACATATCAGTAATCCAGTGGAAGATTTACAAACCAATCTTGAAAACCAGGTCGATGAATATTTTAACCCGCCATCATGGATAATAAAAGAGGAATTAGCACCTGAAATCAATAATTTAGAAAATATCGGAATTGAGATTGATAAAATTATAGATACTAACCCTACAATAGATTTTAACAGTTGGCTTAAGTACAATAATCTAGACTTTAATTCAGATATTGAAAAAGAATACTTGTCTATATACCAAAGTACAGGTTTAACCAATTCATCAGAAACAATTAATTCCTTTATTGATTGTTACGGTTATCTAATAAATGAGAAAGATTTTGATTTATTGATAAAACAAATTTCTCAAAACTCAAAATCTATCCATTTAAATAATTTTGGAAGTCCTGATACCGATACTTACACTAATCCTTCAAATTTGTTCTGGATGGATTGGATTGATGAAAATTATAATCAAACTGAGTTTTATGGGGGTAAACATGTTTTTACTTGTCTCACCAGAGTAATGAAAGATACCGTTGATGGAGAAAAAGAAGTTATCATACCGTCTAAAAAAATCAGAAAACTACTTAGTATTTCAGAATTAGATAATAATAGTTATCTAAATATCAATTCAGATATAGTAGGATTTTATCATGAAATTAATACCGAAAGATTTAGCTATGGAGATCATCAATCCATGATTTTGATTGATAAAAATATCTTACTTGATGAATTAAATAAAAACAGTATGAAATTATTTTGGATGGCAACTCACTTTATTAAAAAAAATCCTCTAAACAAGAAAATTGAAGAAATTGAACACAGCCAAAAAGTTAGAAAATATATCATTTGGTTAGACGATAAAAATCAATTAAAATCTATAAAATATTTTGAAGGAAAATTTTCAAACAATTAAATTCATAGAATCAAATCAATTAGTTCAATTTTTGATCTATACTTAGCAATGTTTCAACTGTAGGTTGAATTTCATTCATTTGTTGAATTCTCCTTTTCGTTATATCTTTTTTATAATCAAATGGCTCAACTCCGGATCATTCAGCAATCGTTCCATTTCTGATTGTATAATGTCCTGAATATCCTGTTTGATTTGGAAGTAGTTGCGCTGTACCATACCCGAATCCAGCTTTCGGATGACTTCAATGTCCTTATAATTTTGCTCCTCACGCTTAAGGCTGTCATGGTCATTAATGATCTCACAATGGAAAGCCTTCAGATCTATTTTACAATCTGGATTATCGGCAACCATACCCACAAATTTACCGGAGCTTAACCCCGATATTTTGGAAGGTGGTATGGCTGCTTCCAATTGTTTGGATCGACTAATCGAAGTGTCCCCACTATTGATGGAATAACTTTCCCTGTCCTGCATAATTTTCCCAAAGCGTTCCGATAGTTGTTTGGCAGTATCACCTGTAACCTGACCGCTAACGATATTACCTGTAATATTCATAATCACATCTGCCTGCTCTCGACCGTAATCTTTGCGGAGCTGACTAAAATCCTGAATACCCAAACAGGTAGAAACTTTATTGCTCCGGGCAGTCGCAATCAAGCTGTCCATATTGTTCAGATAGATAGTTGGGAACTCGTCAAAAATGAGACTACTCTTTAGCTTTCCTTTTTTGTTCACCAGCTTAATTAACCGGTTTACATATAGCGATAATACTGCTCCGTAAATCTGTATTTTTTGTGGATTGTTTCCCATACATACAATCTTTGGATCATCCGGATTATTAATATCCAGATTAAAATCATTTCCTGATAACACATAGTATAATTGTGGTGATGAAAGCCTTGCCATTGCCACTTTTGCTGAGGCAATTTGACCTTCCAATTGTTCCATAACATCATTCAGATATGCATTAACGAAAGGATTTATCAGTACTTCAATTTCCTTTTCTGTACGAAGCAAAGTAAACAGGCTATCATAATCTACCTGCATTAATTCTATCACATGTGGTAAGGTACAGAATTCTCCATCCTTGTATTTTTTTAGATACCAGATAATAGCCGTTAGAAAGTTAATAGGGGATTCCACAAAGAAGTCTCCCTGACGTTTAATCCATTCCCTGTTTAATCCCATCAAAATAGTACGGGCACTTTCTGCCGCATCTGTAATATCGGTCATCGCTGAAGGCTCTAAGGGATTGCAACGATGACTGCGAGTAAGATCATCGAAATTAATCACATAAAATGCCGGGGGCTTGGTATATCGATGTTGATTTTTCAGCCAGGTATTATAGGTTATTTTGGAAAGGTCATCAAACTTAAAGTCGTACACAAACATGGTAAACCCTTTACGGATATGTTGGGTAATCACATGACGTATCACAAAGTAGGATTTACCGGAACCGGGAGTTCCCAATACCATAATCGCCCGAAATGGATTAATGATATTGACCCAACTTTTCCGTTGCTTGTCTTTTAATTGGTATTGGGCAGGAAGATTTATAGAATATTCATTTTCCAAAAGCCGTTCTTCCTGTGGAAAGGTTTCATTTTCCTTATTAAAAATATCCTTGTTATTAATTTTATCCCTGATGATTCGTGAGAGTAATGTTCCTCCGGTCAACACCAGCAGAAAGCCTATTCCAGTTAGTGCCATGTACAAAATAGCAGTCGTTATTATAGGAGTATTCAACTTCATACATAGGTAACTGATAAAATAAATAAGCAATCCGGTAAGCAGGTAAGCAAAAGCTGTTCTGTGGTTAAGCTTTTCATCCTTTTTCCCTTTAGCTCCTAAAAGGGATATACCCAAAAAGCTTAGCGCAATTAATTTCGATTTATGAAAATTGCTGAACAATCCCGTATTATAAATGTTGCTTAAAATACGGTCACTAAATCTGCTTTGCCATCCCCATAGTTCAAAAGCACTGTAGCAGTAATAATAGAAATGGATGATTAATATGGTAATACTGATGAGCCTGGTCATATCCAGTATCTTTCTCAGCGCCTGTTCATTTTCTCCGGTGTGCATAGCCATAGCTTTATTTTTTTACTGATTATTATTCAGGTTTCTTTTTTTCTTCTTTTTACGTTTCTTTTTAAGCTGATTGGGCAGGTACTCCGAGGTGTTTTCTGCCTGGGTCAACACCTCTAATACATTTTCTTTTCCTGTTGGTATAGTAGCATATTGAAAGTTTTCACCAGCTTCTTTGGTTTCTGCCGCAGCGGTAGTCTGTGGCTGTAACCCAATGTTTTGTTTCGGGTCGGGATGCCATAGCAAATCCTGTCCTGAAACCCCTTGCGACAAACACCTTTCCTGAATGGCTTTGGCACTATAGGCTTTGCCTAAAGCGCTCCCGTTAAAAACACATTTGGTTTGGTGATCTACATAAGTGATCCTGTATAAAATTCCGTTAGCATTTTGCCTGAGTACGATATGAATACCCTGTTTTTCCAATGCAGATATTAGTTCTGGAATGGATAGCTTTTTTGATAACAATTCCTTATCCACAGCATTTTTTATCCGCCTTTTAAAAGGTGTTCGTTTCTCCACATTTTCTTTGAATTTCTGCTCCAGAAATTTCAAGGTTGGTTTATTATAAAACAGGCTGGCTTTGATGGGGACACCTACCGCATTCCCGTCAGCATCCAGTACCCGGTATAGCAATCCGCCAGTCTGATACACCTTTGAATTTTCCGTTCCCCGTTCTGCTTTTACATTGTATTGATTGAGTACTGCATTCAGCTCCGGAAGGCTGGTATATTTATAGGGAATCAACACATTTTCCAGAATGTTCTGGATAGCCATTTTGGTTTGCGATTTACCATACATAGCCTTGCCGACAGCTATGGGTTTTAACTGATAATTTTTATCTTTTTTTTGAGCTTCGGCCTGCACCAAACCGAACTTATTTTCCAATGCTTTTCGGGCGGGTTCAGACTTACGAATGCCCAAATGGTGCAAGTCAATTCGTTTGCCATCCGCTTCAATATTGGTAGTGACCAAATGGATGTGCGGATGTCCTGCATCGTGGTGTTGATAGACCAGATAAGGTTGCTCACCAAAACCGATTTTATCCAGATAACTATCGGCTATTTCAAGCAGTTTTTGCTTTGATAAATAGTTCTCTGAAACATCAAAATTGAGTGAAATATGGACGCTGTTCCGCTTTGTTTTTTCATTTAATTCCATCTGTTTTAAGAAGCGGTTCAGCTTCATCGTAAAGCTCATTTTATCCGGGTCAACCGGATAATTCCCTGCCCCGATACATTCCGCAACTCCCTGCTTTACTTTGTTCTCATTGTAGTTTAAAATGCGGTGAATGGAGTGCCCTGTTTTGATTACTGCAACCATTTTTCTGCCATTTTTTGGATGTGTTTTTTGATCTCATCCACCTTATTGAACAGGGTTCTTTTTTCTACTTCGTAGGCAATCAGCCAGCTTTTAAATTCTGTAACTTTTTGAAGTGTATGGAGCTTTTTTACCGCCTGATTAAAGTTGTTGCCTACGTGGTTAAGTTCTTTTCTAAGCTGAGCCATTTCTGCCATAAAATCATCGGCAGATTGGTTGCGATACGTCGTTACAATAGGCCTATCAAAAAGGCTGTGACGAACATATTCACTTAGCTTTCGGCAGGTGCTGTTTTGCCATTTCTTTTCGATTTTTTCATACTCACCGGGTGTTAACCGCAGCCCGATAATGCGTGTCCTGTTTGATTTTTTTCCTTCCATCTCATTCTCCTTTATCCTATTATCAAACTCAAAAATTCATTCTATACGCCCTGCCCACGAGTTCCGAGTGATAGGCAGCAAGATGTCGGTTGTTTAACAACCGTTCATCTTGCCGTTTGCAGGAACGTTGCAAACTCGTCGTTTTGCCAAAGTCTCCCAGATGCTTATTATTCACTTTCAGGGATTTTGGCAATTTTCTAAATAGTGAAGTTTTCAAAAATGCTTAGCAACACGATTACAGTTTATTCCCTAAGCGTTTCTTCTGCTGCTTTCCAATATGCACAAGCCAGTCATTAAGGTCTTTGTGGTTTTGGTAAAGCTTGCTATGATCGTTATATTTCTTGCTATTAGACAATGCTTCCCTAGCAACTTTTTTCCCGGCAGCATCATTGTCCAAATACAGGTTTATTGACTTGTGCGATTCCAGAAATGGACGTGCTTTTTCGAACAGGGAAAGGGAATTTAAAATGACAAAATCAGGAGTCTTATTTAGCTCATTTCTACTGATACATTTGAACGAAAGAAAATCAATAAAGCCCTCGAATACAGCCACCTCATCGCAGCCATTTTTTATAGTGGTAATGTCCTTGGGAGAACTGCTTGCTTTGAAATAAGGATTACGTATTTCAAATCCACCAGAATCATTTTTAAAACCAATCCCGTAATAGCTTTTGGCATTCAGTTCATAATGTACTTCCCTACAATAATGGGTTGCAATTTCAATAGAAATTTTTCGCTGTTCCAAATAGCGGATGAGTGCATAAGAACTAAGCTCAATCTCTTTTAAAATTTTAAGTTGATGCTCCGGTTCATTTTTTATTTTAGGAATATTTTTTAAGGGCTTTTGAAAAGAAAATCCACCATGCAGTTTGTTTAGAAACTCTCCAACGGAACAACTAAAATATGCAATCCCAAAATCGATAATATTACCCCCCTTACCAAGTCCATGATCGTACCATCGGTTAAGCTTTCGATTAACCTTAAAAGAGGGTGTTTTTTCCTGCCGTAGCGGAGAACGGTACCAATAGTCATTGCCCTTGATTTTTGAAGGTTCATGACCTAATAAGGATAGGTAGTTAACCATATCCATTTCTTTTGCTTCCGCAATGGAAAGTTTTTGTTTCCTGAAATCCATAACCGCACGTTTTCATTTTCACTATTCAGTTTACTGACGTAAAGTTAAACAAGTGATATGGCACCTACCTATCCTCTATATATTTTGAATAGGACATTTAAAGGCGTTTAAGAATCAATTGTGAAAATTTAATCTCTCATGGGTTGCTCAAGGTATATTGATTAATAATACTTCCAACACTACAGTAATTTCGTTACGGAATTCCTCATTTCAGTTAAGTCTTTATCATCGTGTGTTTTGAACTTTGTAGTATCAAAATTTAAAACAATATCAGATGAAAAAAGTATTGATTACAGGAGCCAATAAAGGCATTGGTCTTGAAATGTCCAAACAATTGGCGCAACAGGGTTATTATGTGTATATGGGAAGTCGAAATTTGGAAAACGGATTAGCGGCAGTAAAAAAATTGAAAGCACAGGGAATCGACAAGGTGGAAGCCATCCAATTAGATGTTACCAGTCAGGAATCGGTTCAAAATGCCCGTACCGAAATTGGAAAAAAAACAGATGTTTTGGATATTCTCATCAATAATGCCGGAATCAACGGGATTGAATTTGTAAATGAAAAACCAATTATGCATACGGCAACCGGAACAGGGGTAGAAAAGTTTAAAGAAGTTTTTGATGTCAATGTTTATGGAGTTATTCGAACTACACAAGCGTTTATCGATTTGTTGAAAAAATCTCCGGAACCGCGTATTACCAATGTGAGTTCCAGTCAAGGTTCTTTGATGTTGCATAGCGACCCAAGCTATAAATACTATCAGTACAAAGGAGCTGTTTATCAGTCATCAAAGGCGGCACTCAATATGTACACTATTGTTTTAGCTTTTGAACTGCGTGATACCAATTGCAAAGTAAATGCGGTAAGTCCGCCTTCCACCGCTACAGATTTCAATCATCATTTAGGGACGGCAACAGTAGAAACCGGAGCACAACATATTTTGAAATATACTTTACTTGATAATGACGGGCCGACGGGTAAATTTTTCTGCGAAGATAACAATCCGGAAACCGGGGAGATTCCCTGGTGATAATTCATTAAATTTATGAGATGAAAAAGGATAAAAATCTTCCGTATCATTACGATTCTCTCTTTGAATTACATCGGATATTGGGGCTTCCCAAGCCTCAACATCCTTTGGTTAGTTTAATAAATAATGAACACAATAAATTGGTTGCAGGTAAAATACAAAGTTTACGCACTTCGGCCTTTTACAAAATCTCGTTCAAAAGCAACTTAAACGGAAAGCTGAAATATGGACAGCATTATTACGATTTTGAAGATGGTGGAATGTTTTTTGTAGCTCCTAACCAAGTCACCGAAAGTAGCGACAGCAATGGAGATTTTTCTGGTTACACGCTCATTGTACATCCAGATTTTTTGTTAACATATCCCTTAGCGAAAAAGATAAAGCAATTTGGTTTTTTCTCCTATACTACTAACGAAGCCCTGCACCTGTCCACGGGAGAAAAGGAAATTATTATTCCCATTTTTCAAAACATCGAAAAAGAATTGCAAAATAGAATTGATGATTTTAGCCAAGATGTCATTATTTCTCAGATAGAAACTTTATTGAATTACAGCAATCGTTTTTACAAACGTCAATTCATCACCCGAAAAGCAGTAAATAATGACTTATTAGAAAAATTTGAAGCCTTTTTAGAAAGGGATTTCCAAGAAAAGCAGTTACTACTTCACGGAATGCCCACCGTTCAACTTATGGCAGAACGATTAAATTTATCGTCCAGTTATTTGAGCGACATGCTACGTGCCATTACGGGACAAAGTGCCCAACATCATATCCATCATAAACTGATAGAAATTGCTAAAGAGAAACTTTCCAGTACCAATTCATCTATTAGTGAAATCGCTTATGAGTTAGGTTTTGAGCATCCACAATCTTTCAGCCGTTTATTCAAACAGAAGACTCGTCAAAGCCCGGTAGAATTTCGGGCTGGCTTTAACTAGACTTTTATAAGTATTTTTTAATAACTAAATCTTGTTCTCGGAATAGACGGTTGTAACATTTCTTTATCGGAATGATATCTCAAAACTGAAAGTTGTACTGTCACAGAATTCTTTCCCATCTCACAACCTGTTTTGATAATTGTAGTGCTCTGTTTATTTCTTTATTTATGATAATTGTTTCCTCCATATTTCGATGAGGATGATTTCTTTTACTCTTAATACTTTTGTTATGAATGTTGAATAATTTAAAAACGTGTGATTATGTTGACAACAAATGATGTAGCCAAAGTTTATGATACGATATTAAGTATCCCTGGCATGAATGACACAGTGAAGATTGATTTGAGGATCTCACGTAAAAATGTGCTATTACTAAACCATGTAATTGAGCGTGGATTGGTAGTGAAAGATGATGAGAAAAATGATGGACTTCTATCTAATGTGCCCGAAGAAAATCTGGAAGAATTGAAAAGTATTGCCGGTCAGTATCTCGAAAAAGCCGGACTTATTGAACTCAATGAAAAGTTGAATGAGTTAGGAAAAGGGAAGTAAAGTATTCAGGCTGGTTATTCGGTTATCCAGCCTTCTTCTTTTCTGATATTTTGAACCTTGTTGGCTATGAGCCAATCTTCAAATAAAGAATCATTAATGGGAGTAAATTTAATAAACTCTCCTGATGATAGCATTAAGGTAAAATCTTTTGCTACGGTAATGTATTTGAGGAGTTCCGAAGCTGAATACTGAAATCCCGGGAAATGTTTGGCGGTGGTTTTCATATCAATACTATTTTTAGATTAAGGCCGCCTGATAAAAATAGCGCAGGCAGCAACTTATAGCACTGAGGTCTTAGGAAACCCAACAACAATAAGTGCGCCCACGCAGTAGCATGAGCGTTCTTCACTTGTTGTCCTGCTGTTATCGAAAGTTCCTAAGTTTCAGTGCCGGACTTAAAGCAAAACGCTTCAAGAATATTTTTTGTAAAGTTAGCTAAATATATAAATAAGGGATAAATCTTATGAAATACTTTTGAATGACACTATTTTAAACAAAAATTATTTTTGTTTAATGAAATTAAAATAACGCAAAAAACAATTCTCTTCCCATAAATACAAAGGAAAATAAGTTTAAAACTTTAACAAGGTATTTGAACTTATTAATAAAAGAGGTTACTTGGAATTTTAATTTGGCAGATTGTAATAATATTTTCAGAATCCGTAACAGAAAAAATCAACCAATTCAGTCATATAAATGAATAGTTTAACTGAATTATTAAGATATAAGGCTACTGTCATTCATTATTGTGGCTCCAGCTATAAAAGAGGATTTTTCAAACCCTAGGAAAACATACGAACCAGATTATTGCCTTTGTAGATGTTAAAGACAAAAAATTAAGTTCAAGTTGCAAAATATTAAAAGCCAATCATAATCATTCGTCAAAATTTCCGTTACCTAATAGATATGAATCTGAAAAATGTATATAATAGTTCAAGGAAATAGATTGATAATCAAGTTTTTGATGGAATGTTTGATTTCACTTATTTTAAAAACATTTTCAATCGATTTTAGTTTTATTGAATTATTTTAGCCTGTTCGGAGAAAGTGTTCTATTATTTATGTTAGAAATAATTCAAATAATCGCCCTTACGCAGGGATTGTTTCTTTTAAGCGTACTGATTGTTAAACAAGAAAGTTACAAGCGGGTAAATTTCTTATTGCTTTTAGGAACAATCATTTCATTACTTTTAAATGTAATTGGAGATGATGATTTTAACCTTTTTCTTCCTAATGCCAATTGGTATTTTTTCCAGTCTCCATTAATAATTACACTTTTCTTTTTACTTATAAAGTATCACAACTCAAAACAGGATAAATTTCAACTCAGGGATTTTCTATATTTTATCCCTTATTTATTTTTTATTACGCTTCAAATTGTAGAAGACTTCAATGACTTTGGCGAAAACATATGGTTAATTATAGGAGAAATTCTGGCAGGCGTCACCCTATTGATTTATTTAGGTTATACTATTTATGACATCATCAAAAACAAAAAGGAAAGATGGATGCTATTTTTTATAGTGCCTTATGCTTTATTGCATCTAATACACGAAATTTCATTTATCATAACGAACGATCATAATAATCTCTCATTTTTCGAAAGTTATGGGTTAATCGGATTATCAGCGGTACTTCTATATATGATTTTATTTAAGCTTGTTGTATCACCAAAATCTGTACTACCAAAGGCCGATACCAAGACCTATAAAACTTCAAGTCTTAGTAAATCCAAAGCAGAGGCTTATAAAAGGGAATTTTTAAGGCTTATGGAGAATGAGAAGCTTTATACCAATAGCAATATAACGGTGAACCAAGTAGCTCAAAAAATGGGTATTCCAAGACAATATTTATCTGAAGTCTTGAATGTGTATTTAAAATCCAATTTTCAGGATTGTATGAATAAATATAGAGCTGAAGAATTTGTAGAATGTCTAAAGGATGATAAGTTTAAGAATTATTCTATTATGGGCATTGCCAATGAAGTTGGTTTCAAATCTAAATCTTCTTTCAACACTACCTTTAAAAAAATATATGGGGTTACTCCTAGTGATTTTAAAAAGTCATTAACTTCAATCGCTTAGATCTTACCTTTTCTCCTTATTCCATACTTCAAAGAAGAATCACATTGCAAATCAGTTTTCAAAAAATCTTTTAGAAATTAAAAGAAGCTTCTTCTTTCTACCGGGTATCGGATTATATACTTACATACATTTCCTAAATATTAATATAATGGGAGTATGAACGTGGGTATATGGAAATGGATAGCTTCAAATAATATTGCCAAATAAGCAATGGGTTAATTGCATTAGCCTAGTTTTTTAAGCCAAAACTTCAACTGACAAATCATCACCACTTCAAAAGCAAAAAAGCCACAAATTCTTCAATTAGGGCTTTTCCAAGTACGAAAAGCGCATTTAGAACCTTTTAAAACCCACAATAATTAAAACTTAAAAATATGAAAATCAGTTATTTAATCTAAAAACTATAATGAACAAGTACTGAAAGCGTATTCAAAACCTACTTCATTTTAATTGCTATGCATACAAGTCTAATTTTATCCCGGTTGAATGAAAACCTTAATCTAAAAATTTTTAATAATTATGACAAAAACAAAGCAATTAAACCCCTTAAGGTCAAGAAAAGGACTTGCCTTATTTGTGATGATGATGTTGTGTCCGGTAATCTTTTTTGCACAAACAAAACATACAGTTAGTGGTGTAGTTAAAGATATTGCCAACGGTGAAACACTTTTGGGGGTAACTGTCCTTTTAAAAGGTACATCAATTGGAAGTACTACAAACGAGTATGGTTTTTATTCTATCACAGCGCCGGAAGGTAATTATACCTTAATCATTTCCTACTTAGGATTTACAACTTTTGAAAGGGATATAAACTTGAACGCTGACCAAAAGTTAGACATTGAACTTAAAGAAGATGCCACTGAATTGGATGAAGTAATCATTACATCCGAAGAATCAAAGAAAGTAGACCTTCGGACACCACAAATGAGTGTAGCAAAACTCTCAACGAAGGATATTAAACAAATACCTGTTGTTTTGGGTGAAGTAGATTTGATCAAGTCCATTCAATTGCTACCCGGTGTTACTAACGCCGGCGAAGGTGCCTCGGGCTTCAATGTACGCGGTGGTGCAGAAGACCAAAACCTAATTCTCTTGGATGAAGCTATTATTTACAACGCCTCCCATTTGTTTGGTTTCTTCTCCGTATTCAATGCTGATGCTATTAAGGATGTTAAACTTTATAAAGGGGGCATTCCTGCACGCTATGGAGGAAGAGCTTCTTCGGTATTGGATATACGTCAAAAAGACGGAAATAGTAAAGAATATGAACTCACTGGCGGAATTGGTGCTATTTCCAGTCGTCTGGCGGCAGAAGGGCCAATGTTTAAAGACAAAGGCTCGTTTTTAATGGCCGGTAGAGCTGCTTATGCCAATATATTTTTAGCCTTAGCTGGTGAAGATAGTAGAGCCGGATTTTACGATTTGAACCTGAAAACAAATTATGAAATCGACGAAAAAAACAGACTATATTTATCTGGTTATTTGGGCAATGACAACTTTGACCTGGAAGGAATTTTTACGAATTCATACGGAAATCTCTCAGGAAACTTGAGATGGAACCATATCTTCAATAACAAGTTATTCTCCAATGCATCCTTAATATACAGTCGATATAATTACAACCTGGAAATTCCCATTGAAGGAATTGATTGGAAGTCGGATATCAACAATTATAATATACGCTATGATTTAGGGTATTATGCAAGCGAAAAATTAAAATTTGATTTTGGAGTAAGTGGTATTTATTACAACTTTAACCCAGGAAAACTTAATCCTTTAGATGAAAAATCAGGCGTTAATCCAGAGAAATTAGATAACAAATTTGCTTTAGAAGCTGGAGTGTATGCAGGTTTAGAACATAAAATTTCTGATAAGCTCACCGCTCAATATGGCTTACGTTTCAGTTACTTCAATAGACTAGGAAAGCAAACCTTAAACAATTACGCTAATAATTTACCAGTAGTTTACAACGAAGAGTTGGGCATTTATGAACGTGCCGACCCTATTTCGAGTACCGAGTTCGGCAAGGGAAAAAGTATAGCTACATTCAACAATTTAGAACCTCGGTTGGCACTTTCATATCAGCTAAATGAGAAATCTTCTTTGAAAGCCAGTTATAACCGAATGGCTCAATACCTGCATTTAATTTCCAACACCACATCAGCTACTCCATTAGATGTTTGGGCACCTAGCGGAAAGTTTATTAAACCACAAATTGCAGATCAATATGCTGTAGGTTACTTCAGAAATTTCAAGGAAAATATGTTTTCGATTGAAGCTGAAGCCTATTACAAAACAATTGACAATCGGGTAGATTATATCAATGGCGCAGAACTTATAGCCCAAAACACTATTGAAACCGAAATTTTAACTGGTGAAGCCCGTGCCTATGGATTAGAATTTTTATTGCGAAAAAATAAAGGCGATTTTACAGGCTGGATCTCATACACATTGTCAAAATCACAACAGCGTACACCAGGCGGAGCAGCAGGCGGATTGGGCATTAACGATGGGAAATGGTATAGCTCTAACTGGGACAGAACTCACGACTTTTCGTTTACCGGAAGTTACAAACTCAACGAAAAGTGGCGATTTGGGGCCAATATGGTATTCCAGACAGGACGACCTGTTACCTATCCTAACGGACAGTTTATATATAACGGATTATCCGTGGCTACTTATTCTGAAAGGAATGCAGACCGACTGCCGGCCTACCACAGGTTAGATCTTTCCGCAACCCTAACACCTCGAAAAAATAAAGATAGAAAATGGCAAGGCGAATGGGTATTCGGTATATACAACGCTTATAACCGAATGAATGCAGCCTCTATTTCCTTTGGCCAAAACCAGGAGACAGGCATTAATGAAGCCACTCGTACTTCCATATTTGGTATTGTTCCTTCAGTAACCTACAACTTTAAATTCTAAAAATAATGAAACGTATAAATTTTTATAACAAATTAGGGGCACTCCTCATACTAATAGGATTATTAAGCTCTTGTACCGATGTCATAGATGTAGATGTTCCAAACGGCGGCGCACGATTAGTGGTTGATGCGTCTATTAACTGGCAAAAAGGCACTTCGGGAGAAACACAGACTATTTATCTAAGAGAATCAACTGCTTATTTTGATAACAATCGAGATGTCCCTGTTACAGGAGCATCAGTAACGGTAACGAAAGAGAACGACGGATCCATATTTGTGTTTTTTGACCAGAATAATGGTAGTTACACGGCAACCGACTTCGTTCCTGAATTAAATGCATCCTACACTTTGGAAATTCTTTACAACGGAAATTCCTACACGGCAACCGAAACCTTGATTGCAGTATCAGATATTAATCGAGTGGAGCAAGGAGTTGAAGGTTCTGGTGATGACTCAGAAATTCAACTTCAAGTATTTTTTGATGATCCAGCAGGTGTTGAAAACTATTATTTGGGTGAATTTATTCCGTCCAATTTACCAATACCGTCCCTTGCTGTGATTAGCGATGAATTTACAGATGGCAATGAAAATTTTATTGAGAACGATAATGATAACTATGTAACCGGAGCAACTGTAGATATAAATGTGTATGGTATTTCACAACGTTATTATGACTATTTGAACATATTCATCCAACAATCTGGAAGTGAGGACAACGGACCTTTTCCAACTACTCCGGTACAGTTAAAGGGAAATTGTATCAATGTCAATGATCCCAACGAAGAAGTATTGGGATATTTTAGGCTAAGCGAATTTGATACTACATCATATACGATTGAATAGTATAGAAAGTCGGTTTAAGGGATGATAGTGCGTGTTTGGAATTTATAATCGCAAAATCGAAATTTCACTAAATTAAAAACCAAATTTCACTTTTTTCACACAAATATAACTAAATTTAATCAGCGTTTAAACTGTATTTAAAACATAAAAAAACCGCCACTGTGGCGGTTTTACTATATACTGTTATACTTATGTATTGTTCCTTAAGTATTCAGGTGGCAAAGAGCAATACTTTTTAACGCCTTCTTTTCCTTTTCAACCTACAGCGCACCCTTATGGGATAAGTATATGCAAATATATAAATTATTTAAACACTATATTTGCTATAGAATAATACCGTATGGACATCAACACGCCGTTAAGGATAACGCTATGCACCGCGACACGTATTATCAAAAAAGCCCCTACTAAGGGGCTTTTTATTTATTTATACAACATTATATCCGTGTAACTAGCTGTGTAGCTCATTTGGTTCGCTGTTGTACTCATAGTAGCACCGTTAAAAGGATTTACACCACCTGTATTGGTTTCTACCCATTCACATAGTTCCAGTATATGCGATTTATTTGATGTGAAATAGAAGTAATTATTACATTTTAAAACGTTAAGCACATCGAGATAGTCGCCCAATTTCCAGTAATTCTTATACGTTCCTGCCTCTGTTGATAGGTACGGAGGGTCAACCAAGAATACTACATTATCGCAGTCTTTATACTGAGCAAATAGTTCTTTATAATCTGCTCTTACCACTTCTAAGCCGTCAAGATAGCCTTTAACAACGTAATCATTCTTTTTAACGTTGTTGTAGAGTGCCTCTTTTTCCAGTTGTTCATAGTTCAGCACGTACTTCATACTGAACATTAAAGAACTAGATAGTGTTATGTAGTCAACATAACCGCTATCATCGTCTTTTTTTACTCTCTCTAAAACTTTTACCCTTAAATCGGGTGTTAGCCTTGCTTCTCGTTTAAAACTTCCTACAATAGCACGTAAATCGTTTAACAGTTTGTTTGTCTTAGAAACATTTGCAAGACGTTCACTATAATTATCATAATCGTTATAAACAACTGTAGCATCAGGGTATTTGGCTTTTACAGTATGCGAAAGCAAGCCACTACCGCCGAACAGGTCAACATATATACCATTTTGGGTATGTTTCTAATATGCTTTTAAATTCTTTAATAAATCTTCTTTTTTGCCCCATAAATGGCAAAGGAGCACTTGTAAACACTTTTTTATTCATTTCGTTTATTGATTGATGATTGATTATATTTGCACCTCTCACGGTAATTATTAGACATAACAAAGCCACAACCAGAAGACTTTTGTCCTCCGACTGTGGCTTTGTTGCTAAATTAAAATTACCGTGAGAAGTTTTTTAATTTGTCGGGGGACTTTTTAAATCCCCCAACTTTTTAGCAAGGACAGTTTTGGTCGTCCGGCAGTGCTTCAATCTTATCGTAATTATCGAAGCCTGCAAAGTAGTCAAGTGCTTCACACTTGGTCTTTAATTTGTAATTGTCGGGGTTACCATAAATGGTACCGCCATTGTAAGGCACTACCGAGATTATTTCATTTTGGTAGTGGGTAATCATGTAGGTTTGACATTCCATGAGTGATTATAATTATTAATTAAACAATACATTTTTTCCATTGGTGTGGTCGGGGTTCCGTTGCTACTGTTCTGCGCGTAGCCCGCAGGTTCTTGATACACTCCGCTAGGTGTCCAACTGTTAACTGCTCGGCTGCTGTCGTAAGCAATTATATTCATATACCTAAAGGGTGTATTCCCTGCTGCAAGTGAAGCATTAGCCGTAACGAAGCTGTAAACACTATCAACAAAGTCATCAAACGCCTGCTGTGTTTCAAATGATGCGGTACAGCTAAATGTTTTAAAGTTTGGCAGGTTAGTGAGCCAAGCCGGGAAATTAAGGTTCATTTTCTGTTGCCAGTCAAAATATATGCTTTCAAGTGCTGTAGCTCCTGAAAAGTCGCCCCAACCGGTTAGGTTGTAACTGGTAGCTACTGTATAGTTATAACTCCCATATATAGTAACTCTTTTTAATGCTTTCATTTGTCCTACACACGTTGGCGGTATACCATTATTCCACCTACCGTAAGAAGCGTTAAGTTCTTCAACGGAATAGTCATCAGCATCAAGAACAAAATCTTTACTTGTAGGTGTTGCGCCAAATGTGCGGATATTTATATTTTTACCTGTTGTCGGCACTTCATGTATAAACCTTTTAACCTGTGCTAACGGAAGTTTTATCCTTTCACTAAGGCTAAGTATTTTAAATTCTGTAAGTGTTGACAGGTCTGCCGGGAACGCGAAGTTTTCAGCAGCATAATCACGCTCTAATGAGAAACTTTTTAATTTAGTCATTTCCGAGAAACTTTCAGGAAGGGCATAGTTCATAGGTACGCCATCCATGCTTAAAATTTCAAGGGTATCTTTTAAGGGTTCTATAACTTCGGTTTCAAACTCTTGCGCGGTATTGGTAACTAAATAGCTGTCAATATTCAAATCTTTAACGGGGCTGTTCTTTATCCATAATGGCAACGTGTTTGATGATATACCTAAATCGGCTAATGAAATACGCTGTAACAGTGTGCTTAAAGCCTGATTTTCGAAAGCAGTTATACCAGGCATTAAAATCAACATTTGTTCGGTTAAGTTACGGAGCTTTGCCAATGATGGAAATGTACCCAGTAATACTATATTGTAAAATATTACACTTTGTATTTGTGCTGTGTTTTCAAAGCGTATATATACATCGCGCTCCTGTGTATAAGCATGGTCCACCGTGTTTATTTTTTCTGCATTGGCTAAGTCTTGGTAAAAGTGTAAACCAAATTCGCCTCCGCCAAAACCATCATTTGGTTTTACTCCGTACACACCTGTATTAACAGCAACTTGGGTCGGGTCTGATGTACTATTACATCGAAAAGAAATACCCCTGAAATCGTTATTTGGCTTAAATGTATATTCGTGTTCGCCTGTGCCATCACTGTAATCAATATATACTTTGTTATCTACAGTGGGGTATGAAAGCACTTGAAAATACGATGGACGGGTGGTGTAGCCATCCGCACGTGCAGGGAAACAGGTTCCATGCGTACGGAACTTTAAAATGATTTCGCCATCGGGTGTTATAATAGGTATGAAGCCTCCAATCGTATTTATTTTATCGGCTGTTTTTGCTATCATTACGAAACAGGTATTATAGTTAAATTAATCACTTGCCAATCGGTTTCATTATCGCCATATCTCACGTATATTCTAGGTGGATTAATATTTGGGCACATAATCTGCACGCCTTTTATAATGCCGTTTGCTATGCTATGCCCTCCAATATTAACTAACTCATCAATAGTGGCATATTCTGTATTCGTTGGGTCTACTTTAAAAAATTCATACGTTGGTATAGTGGTAGAGTTACCGTTTTGGTCAAGTTTAACAACTTCTTCACTTGCGGGAAGCTGAGCAGGTAATGGTATTTTAGTATTGTCAAAACTCGGCGCATCAAGCGCGTCCTGCAAGCCGTTTACATCGGCAATTTCATGTGTGTGTACCGCATCTGCTTTACCTGAAAGGCGGGCGTTAAGGTTGTGCGCATCTAAGTCGGCAGCATGCCCATCTGTTTGGCTTTTTTCTGCTTTTGCTGCAAGTGTACTATCAAGGTCTTGAATGCTGCTTTGCGGTATTACGTCGTCTTTATGAAAAAAGCTGTCCCAAGTTGCCCAAAATTGCGCCTGTGTGGGTTTTAAGCCTGTTTTAAACCAGTTTTTTATTTCTGATAGTGTTGCCATATTATCCTGTATATATTATATAAGCTAATGTATAGTAAGGCGGGCGGTTCTCGTGGGGTGCACCTTCACCTGAAGGTTGTACAGTTATAGAGTGCGAGTGTTCTCCTGCCTGTTTAGTAGTATAATTTTGATTTTGTACTGAGTTACCACGCTCTAAAGCGGGTATGCCATCGCCCGCGCTGTTAATATTTAAATCTATCCCATGCGTGTGCGCTCCGGAACTATTAGCCGTTGCCGTGTGGGTATGCTGTCCGTTCTGTGCTGCGGTTAGCGATACTGTTTTTGCTCCGCCTGTGTTACCAATAGTGTTATAATCCGTGTCGTTTGGGTCGTAACCTACTATAAAACGCCCGGTAAGGTCTGGCGTTCCGTTGGTGCCGTCACATAGTTGCCAACCTGTAGGTATTGCATTTATACTACCTGAAAATAATTGCGGGTTGGTACCGGGCGGTAAAATGCGACTTTGTAAATCTTTTATTGCCGTTACACGTTTAAATGCCGACCATAAAATACTGTTTACCGATGTGCCAAAAGTGGCAGTACGCAATTTTCTTATTGCTTTAAGTTCGCCGTTTTCAAACTCGCGAGAGATTTCCGTTTCGGTTATTACTATTGCAGGCGTAGCAGGTGCAACAGGCAAATATGACTGATTAAACTTAACAACCTCGCCATTTATGTACAGGTAACCTTCCTTTATTATGTTGCCTACCTGTTCACAGCCTTTTAATATGGTGTAATTGCCTGCAAGCTCGCCAAACACTTGTAATATTTGGTAGTCCTGCTGTAGTTCGTTTAAGCGTTCCAGTTTTAGCGGAAAACCGCCCGTTTGTATAAAATCGGTTGTATTCATTTTCTATGGTATAATCATTATTTTGTAACGCCTTCCGGCTGCTTTATAAAAATCAGTTGTTGCCTCTAAGCCTGCCAGTTCTGTATTGTAAACATCGGGCGGTACCCATACAATAAAGTCAACGCCCGTTTCGGCTGTTTCGGCTTCTGTTCTTAGCCATATTGTACCCGGTTCGCTTTCAGTACTGCCATATTTGTTTTGTGCTTCTGCTTCGGTGTGCAGGTATGGTGTGTTATAAAGTGTTCCGCTGCCTATATATATTCGCCTTAATGACTGGTCGTATTTATCGTTAAGGGCTTTGCGTAAATAACACACCTGCCCCGTGTGTTCCAGTTTGTATATATTTTCATTTCGCCATAGTTTCCAATTGTAGTGTAATGCTTCGGTTGGCTTAATGTTTATTTGTGCCATTGCTGCCAAAAATGGCTTTCTAAAGGCAGAAGGCAATAGCATGAGCGCAAGGCGGGGCATATCTACACTATACCACATATTCTATATCATCAAAGGTTACTACTTCAAAATAACCGCTCTCCGGTATAGTGCTTACGGTAACTTCTACAGGCGTGCCATAATCATCGATTGCGGGGTCTATCCAAGAAGTTTGCGCACTAAACACGGTTGCATCAATTACGCCATTTATTACCTGTAGCTTATCTATAAGTGCAGAGAGTTTCAATTCGCCGTTAAATGGTAACTCGGTCAAATATTCATTTATAGCATCCTGTACAGGGTAGTTACCATTTGCAACACTCATACCTTCGGCTGTTAATATTTCTGCATCGCGTTTTACTTGTATGTTTAAATACAGTCTATCCGGCAAATAATTAATAATACGTATATCCGTTCCTGCTATTTTCCACTCGTTTACATAGTCTTCAAAGGCTTCTCGTTGTTCATCTGTTACAGGGGCGTTTTCGCCCGATATTTTTATGATAACCGTATTACTTTGTTCTGCCTCTGCAACTGCTGCATACTTTATTATTTTAGATGTTTCTATTTGTTCAACTGTAAGACCTGTATTATCATAGTAGTCATAGTCAGGAACGAGGTTATAGCCATACTGAAATAGTAGAGCCATTTCCCTGTACCAAGGCAGCCTGCCTATTTTTTGGGTTCTTATTTTTTCATTTATCTCTGTAGTATGTTGTGAAAAAATTTGCTCATGAAAGTAGTGTGCATAAGCAATAACATCAAATAGCATATTTTCAAAACTAACAAGCGAAAAAGTTTCAGTAAACGAAGCACCTACAGCAAAACCATAATAGCCGGCAATCGTCTCATTAGCCATAAACGCAGTTGTAATAGTGTTTTTTATTTCTGTGATTGTTCGTGCCATATTAACTTACTATAAAATCAATCTCTATTGCCATAGCTCCAATACCTGCTGCTGGTATAATTAGTGCTGTATTTGCATTTGACAACGCTGATGCAGGTTGCCATTTTTTACCCCATATAGCTACAACAGCGGGGTTAGTTATCGGTGTTGGTTCTATAGTTTCGCCAACAACAAGCTCATCAGTAATACTTTTATTATTTAGCAGGCTCATTGCAAAGGCATTTTCAATGCTGCCTGTGCCAAGCAATACCATATCTAAAAAATTTTGTCCTTGCTTAACTGTCATAATTTGCCTGTATTACTATAGGTTTATTTTCATATAAATCCAGCCTGGTAACAGTAAGCCCGTCTTTTGCAAAATGTTCTCTTATACGGTGACGAAACTCCAAATAATTATCACTTAAAAGCATATCTTCAAGACCTACACCCAAATCGGGTTTACTTTTTAAATCGCCGGGCTTCATTAAAAGTATAAGTGCTTTATTTTGCTCAAGTGTATTACCTATTACAAGACCGCTTATTATTTTACCTGATGCATCATATTTAGGTTGTACTTTTAAATCGAGAACAGTTCCTGTATTTGCATCGTCTGTAAGCTGTATACCTGTTTGTTTTGCCATTACTCTATAGTTCCGTTAAACGTTCCTGTTACTGCCCCTGTGGGAGCTATAAGACCACTTAAATAATTTATTGTTGCGCTCTTAATATATTGCTCTGTTGCTTGCGCCCATCGGTCAGCATATTCTTCATCGCTTATCTCTGTACGTTCCCGCATTTCTGTTATTAAAGCCAATATTTCGGCTTTATAACCTTCTGTATTTAATGCCATTTAAAACTACTTTAAAAGGTTATTAAACTTTGTTTCAAATTCATCAATAGCAGTTGCGGTATCAGGTAATGCTGTTCCTGATGGTCCCATCGGTGTATACACTTTAAAAGCTCTAAGCAACTCCGTTAAATCTGAAAAAATATCTTTAAGGCTTGCCTCATTATTTTGTATTTGTACCTTTCCATCGTCGCCATCCAGTAATACTATTAGACCGCTTATACTAAATTCTGCCTTTTGTACGCTGTCGGCTTTTATTACACTCAAATCGTCCAGTGTGCCGTTTCCGCTAAGCAATAACACATTAGTATTAATAGCGGGAGTTATAAGCATATAATCTGCGCCGTTACCTATTGTTGCTTTTAACCTAACGCCTGTAATTACTAAACCTCCTGCCAACTTAACCGAGCAACTTTGCCCGTTTACGGCTGTAACAACACCCCTTATAGGCAGGTTAGGATTAGCCCCAACTATTTGTTGTAATTGCTTTTTTAGTTGTGACAGTTTATCCATTGCTTAGTTTTATACCGAGTGTTGTTGTTCTCTTGCCACCACTATCATTAAAAGAAGTAGTTACAGCAACTACATAATATTTACCGTTTTTAAAATCATAATCAAGGTCTATTATTTCGGCTGTATAAGTAGGTCGTACAACAGGTATTAACCAACTGTCAAAAGTACCTTCATACCCGTCGAAACTATTTTTTACTAAAGCTGCATCCGCTACCTTTTGCATATCAGCTTTACTCATAGGACCCACTTTAATAGTAACCTTATCGCCTCCTGTTGTTCCGGTGGTTATACTTGTTACATTACCGTTTAAATCAGTACTTTCAACTGTTACTTCAACACGCTTATCAATTGCCCTTTTATATTCAAGCGAGGACTGCTCTATATTGTGATGCATTGAAAACTTTACATCGCCACCCTTTTCAACATAAGGCGGGTGTATATGCAGTACTTTGTTTGCCGTATCAAAAAAAATATTGGCTTTGGTTTCTTCCTGTATTTTTTTAAGTACATCATAACCGGTTGCCTGATATATTGTAAATTTTTCGTAGCTAATATCATAATCACAGTTAACCGTAAATGAGCTATCTATATTATTAACTACATACTGCGCTATGCTTTTAATACCGGTTGGTTTTAATTCAATATTTGGTACTGCTGCCCTAAACAGAAAAAGCGCATCAATGCAAATTATTTTTAATGTACTGTCATTCGTGGTAATGTTATCTACATAACCTGTAAATTCAGTTTCCAAATTATTATCATACCCTAACTTAATTACCACCTCAGAACCGCGCCCGATTTTACTTTGTACATCGTTTAAAACAACCTCATTTAATACCGCTTCAGGTAATACTATAGTAGCGGTATCTGCAAGGTTATCAACACTGCTAACAATTTCACATTCGGCAAGTGTTAGCAATTTATGCTCTATGCCGTTTGTTAAAAATGTTATATCAAAATCCATTTCAAAGTACATCTAGGTAAGTATTAGACTGAATTTGTAATCAGAATAAGCCTTTATAGTATAGGCCTGTACATTTTCGCCTTTTGTAAAAGGGAGTGAAAAATCTTCTATTACTATATAATTAACTCCTAATAGCTCTAAAGGGGTACACTTAATCCTCACTTTACAATTAGCTATTAAATCCTTTAACCTTAAAAAATCAGAAATAGGATAACAGTCTTCTACATTACCAGTAGTTAGGGAGCCTATAAGAATCCCCGTAATGTTTATTTCATAATCGTCATAACTCCATCGCTCCTTTACCGTTCCTTTTCTGTCCTCTAAATCTGCGCTTTTTTTCCATTTTGCTACATTACGCCTTACTAAGTTATTTCTACCTGAAATATTTATCATAGTTTCATAAGGCAATAAATACCATGTGTTTCCTTCATCTACAGAAAAGGAAAGCGGAAAAAATTGTTTTTCTTCAGGAAGCGCAGCATCTGATTTCCATTGATTGTCAAACTGGGAATACTCATGCTGCGTAACCTTTACATCTTTCTTAATTGGCAGAAAAGGTATAAGCGGTAATGCATGCTTACCAAGCTCATTTTGCACCACATTTAAACGGGGTATTTGCTCGGCTAACTTACTGCCTACTAACGATGCGAATAATATATCTGTATTATCTAATCCCATTTTTAACTACCTGCTGTTGTTGCCATAGCTGTTACACGTAGCAATTCATCAATTGTGCCTTCGCCTGCTTTTTCTGCTGCTTTACGGTCGCCAGTAATAGTATTAGCTTTAATACCTATCATTTCTTTAACCGTAACCGTTATATAATTATGCTTTGTACCTCCTGTAGCAATAGCTGAATTTGTTTTTTTACCTTCGTTTGCAAGCCCGCTAGTTCCTGCACCGTTTCCGTTTGTTGCTTGTGGCGACATACCGGGTATACCGGGAACACCTATGCCGTCTTTTTCGTCCTTTTCTTTCCATTTAATAGACATGGTGGCTAGCTTAAATTCTTCGGCTGCCTGTTTGCCATAATCCATTACTTTTTTAGCACCGTCAACAATCGCTTTTTTACGGGCTTCGGTATCAGCATTAATTTTGGCTATTATTTTGTTGTTTTCGGTTTTATCGCCAATACCCATAGCATTTTTAAACTCGTACCAACCCTTTTTAACATAGTTTAGACCTATCATTATACCGTTAACCATTGTGTTAAAGTAGAGCTTCACACTTTCCACATACGCTTTAAAGATGAGCTTTGCACCGTTTACGGTATGCTTCCACGCTTCGCCCCAACCTTCAGTAGCGGTAACTACCCAATAAATAACACCTATAAGGGCTATAATAGCAAGTGTAATTAACACAACTGGGTTCATAGCCATAATAGCGTTAAACACAGCCTGCACACCGCTCCATATCTTTGTAACTCCTGAAACAACAGAAGTCCATAAGGCCAATAATTTTTGTGAGTTGGTTAATGTGCTTACTACTTTTCCGGCACCTGCCAATATTGGCATAAGGTTTCCTACATCGCGGGCAACATCACCCAGTACAGAGGCGTAACCTATCGCACCATCTGTAGCATTAAACATTGAGATTTTAAAATCGTCAATACTTGCTTTTAGGCGGGCGTTTTTTTCCTCCTGGCTTTCCATTATTTTGTTGGCTTGGTCGTATGCAGAAGTTGTACCCTGTATAGCACCCGTAAGCCTTTGCATTTCATCAATACCCGATATTAATGCAATAGCTGCTGCACTGTTTTCTTTACCAAATGTTTTACTAACAAGTGCCTGGTCGTTCATTATTTTTTTAAGAGGAACTAAACGCTCGGCAAGCGTAAGCGACTTGTCACCAAGCATATTAATATTAATGCCCGCTTGTTGTAATTCCGTTTGTACTTCTTTGGGTAAAAATCTCCCCTGATTTAAAGAAGCTAAAACATTTCGCAATGCCACACCGCCCTCGCTTCCTTTTTTACCTGCTTTATCCAGTACCTGTATTGCTGCATTAGCTTCAGCAAAATGTAGATGAGCAGTTTTGGCTTCCAATCCTGCCTGCTGCAAAGCCATTTTTATTTGTGGTAACTCTGCTGAACCCTCCTGAGCAGCAGCAGCCATAATATTCATCATGTTTGCCATTTCGGCAGATGCCTTAATAGGGTTATCAAGTGATACCTGATATTGGTTAAGTGCTGTTGTTAACACTTCGGTTGCTGCCACCTGGTCGCCTCCCATTAGTTTAGAGAGAACTGAAACCTGACTACCCATAGCCTTTAACGCCTTCGGCTGTTTTGCAATTTCGGGTGTGAGCTGGCTAAGCAGGAGTTTATAACTTTCTACGGATTGTGATGCCGAACCGCCAAAGGTTTTAGCATTTTGCCTGGCATACCCTTCAATCTCCTTTAAGCGTTTTCCGGTTACGCCTGTAATGGCTTCCAGTTCCTTCATATTGGCATTAAGTGCCAAGCCGGGAGCGTTAAGGGTATTTAAACCGGTAGCTACTCTGTCTACCTGATTAAGTATAGCATCGAGCTTTATAGCCTTAATATCACGCTGCATTTTGTTAAATGCTTTTTGCGAATTATTGTCTAACCTGTTGACAGCCCCTGTAACTTTGTCTACTCCTGAGCGAAGTTTGCCCATTTCGGCAGTTACAGCATTGCCGTTACTTGTTATTTTAAATATGTAATTAAATAGGTTGTTAGACATGGCTATTTTCCCGCTTCTTTTTTGCGTATATATTCCAACTCTTTAATCCGTGAGCACCACTCGTTATCCGTAAGGCTGTCGGGGTCTTGTATATGGAAATAGTAACGCAGTTGTGCGTTACTAATCCTTACAAATTCGTCTTCTTTTACCTCCGCAGCCCTTAGAGCTTTACCAGCTCTGCTTCCTTAAATTTTATTAGTTCTCCTATTTGAGAAGACGCAGCTAAGAAGTCATCATCATCGGTAAGCACATCATCACCGCCTAAAAAGCATTCTTTCAGTACTATTTCATTAAACAGCATCGGGTCTGTTTGTCCTGATGTAGAAGCATAACTTAGAGTTTTACGTCCGGGCTTTTTTACATAGGCTTTTTTTGTTTGCCCGTCTTCATCAGTAATTTTAAGTTCATATACATCGCCATGCTTGGCTTTCCAGTCGGCAATGTGTTCCGGTGTTACTTCTGTTGGTTTTGTTTGCATGTGTTTATACGTTTTTATCAATTCTTAGTGCAATACCCGGCACGGTATATTCGCCGTACTTATCGCCCTGTTTTAATTCTAAAGTGTCCTCTGTTGCACGGAAACCTATAACACGGTGGGTTTTCATCGCATCGCCGTTAAGCGGGTTTCCAAAAGAAAACTCAATATCAGCACTTATAGAAAAAATATCGTTTCCTGCTGCTGCTTCAATGGCATCGAACTCTGCCTGTGTCATTGTAAGCTCAACATCATATTTATTGTTACCGTCCTGTATTGTAATAGGGTCATTACCTTTGGCATATAGTTCCTCGCGTTCTTTTTTGCGACTCCACTTTATACCTCTTATTCGTGTTAGGTCACGACCGCCATATATTACGGTTACATCGCCCCAACCATACTCTCTGCTGTCAAATGCCATATTTATTAATTATTTGCAGTTACAGGTAAAAAGCCAAGCGGTACATCTATATACCTGTTATAGCCTTTTGCTCTAACTTGTAGTTGTGAAAGTTTAAGTTTACTGGTAGAAGTAACATTGTGTGTTAAGTCTACTTTACAAATTACACCCCTGTCGGCAGGGTTGGTAACATCAAACGACAATTCGCCGTTCGCAGTCATGGCGGTATAAATGGTATTGATAACCTTGCCTTCTATTGTTTTGGCATATATAGGCGATATGGTTCCGTCGTTGTTTACGGTTGTATCATCTAAAAGGAAATCAATTAATGCCAGGTGTGCATTTCGGTAGGCTTTATCAATAACCCTTCGGTTAGTTCCATAACGGTAATCGTCATCCTGCTCTGTTGCCAAAGGGTCATCAGTAAAGTAATAACCGCTTTTACCTGTGTGCGTTCTAAAGGTTACATAACCTTTATCGTGTAACGCTGCTATATCTGTCTGCTCTACAGGCGTGTCAAGTATATAGGCTGTAATATTACTTAGCGGACCATCTGCAACTTTACCCGGGTTTACATGCACCTGACTTTTTGCTTTGCGCCCTGCTAATACACCTACCGCAGCACCTTTACTGGCCGGGCTTCCTGTTCTTAGTTCTGTATCGCCCAGTAACAACTGGCAACGGTTATACGATAGTTCTGTAAGGTCTTTAAGCGTTACTTTATTACCGTCATAACCGTACCCTTCAAATAATGTGTAGAACGGTGCGAATTTTTGCGTTGTGTAGTTATCGGCTAAGGTTTGCGCCTTTGCCATAGCTGCCCAAACATCGGCATCAATACCCTCATCAAGTGTAAGCACGTAATCGCCATCAGGAAAAAAGGTTGTAAACAGCATGGTTAAGTTTCCGTTTGCTGCATCCAGTAAGTCTTCGGCAGGAGTTCTGCCTGTACCTGCATCCGGTGTAAACCAGTCACTAACTTTAGTATCGCGGGCAAAGCCCATTAACCAAAGCTCTGTACCTTCGCCCGCTTCGGCATAAAACTCTTTCAGCGTTTTATATAGTGCATAGTTATCAACACTTGCGGTTATGCCAAGCGCAGCAACATCTACCATACCGCGCACGCTGTAAGGTGTGTTAAGGTCAAAAGTATCGGCAACGGCAGCAGCACTGGCAAGCAAGCCAAAAACACCGTCGGGCGTTTCAACTATCTGCCCCAGTTGCCCGTTTTGAAATTCTATTGCTATTCCCGGTAGTCGTGCCATTGTTAATCAGTTTTTTCGTCTTGTGGTTGTTTAACGCTTTCTTCAAACTCTTTTTTTCTAGCCTCATACGCAGCCTTAACCGTTACGCGCTTATCGTTTTCAAACTTTTTAATGTCTTCTAATGTTTCCGCCTTTTCGATTAATTCGACAGCTTCTTCAACATATATTTTAATTACTTCCTTTGGAGTTTCTTCGCTATTATAGTCAGCACGATTAACGGGTGTAACCGTTTTATCAGTTAGCGTTTTAGCGTGGTTTTTTGCATCAGGTTCATTGTAAAACGCCTGTCCGTCGGCTGTTTTAAAATAGTGTTGCAGTTTTGGGTTGCTTTCAAAAACTTTATCTTTCATCTTGTTTTCGTTTTTTTCTTATAAATGGTGTTATACCTCCAATTAGCAAGCCTATAAAGGCAATAATGCCCTGTATTATAAATGGCCACCAATACCATGGGGTTTTTGTTGTAGTAATTGTTTTTACCTCTTGCTTAGTAGTATTTTTTATTTTCTGCCTATATACTTCCAGTAGTTCATTTTGCAGTTGTATAGTTAGTTCCAGTTGTTCCTGGTTACATTCGGCTATTATAGTATCGCCCTGCCTGCTTACTTTGGCTGTTAGCTTTCCCTGTTTATTAATTACAGGGGTTTCGGTTAGCGCATCCCAGTTTACAGCTATTCGGGCATATTGTGCCGGTACTGTTATAGTGGTATCTACAGGTTTAATGGTTTTTTTTACCCAAGTACTGTCCTGTATAGTTTCGTGTACTTGCTTCGTGTTTTTTATAGTTCGGCAGCTTGTAGCAAAAAACAGTATTAGTAATACCGAAAACCACAATGCCCAACAATTACGCTCTAGTTTCATTGTATTGTAAGTGTAAATCCGTTTGGAGATGCTTTTAGTAACTTCTTTAAGGTGTTACGGCTATTAGTTACATCTTTATAACCGTCGCCGTTAATATCAATATGAGCCGAGCCAACCAAAATGCAACCCAGTATATCTTTATTGTAGTTCCCATGATGTATTAAAATAAAGCTACGAGCAGGTACATTGGTAACATGATAATGAAGACCATATTTAGCCGATGTGCGTGTAACCACGTTATAAACCCCTACGGGTATGCAGCTTTCTCGGCGTTTGTTATTTTGCCAGTCCAGTTCGAGCGTTTTACACTCAAATACTTTCCTGCCTTTATCAAAGACCTCAAGCGTGCCTAATGTTTGTTTATCGTCGGACTGTTGTCTTTTTAATATGGCCTCCATCATTACTGTTGGTTTAGTCTATTTGTATTGCTGTTGCTACGGGTACAAATGCAGACCCGTCATAAACAAAGTGCTGTACTTTAGTTTTGTTTATTACGCCTGTAAGCGTTGGGGCTGTAAACCCTGTACCAAAGGTTAAATCGCGAGCGGTTGCATCGCTTGTTGCTTTTACAATTATTTCGGCACCAATAAACGGTCGTGCATCGCTGCTTATGTTTAAGGTTCCGTTACCGGTTAGGGCAACACTTAAAATCGTTCGGCTTTCTTTTACTACAGCATCCATACTGGCTGCGTAGCTTACTGTTTTTGCTTCGGTATAACCGATTTTCCACTTTCCCATACTATTGGTGTTTTGGTTTCTTTTCGTATTGTTTCAGCTTAGCTGCTATTTTTTCAAGTTCATCGACCAAGTGGTCTATTTTCGTGTCCCGCTCCTTTATTTTTCGGTCGCGTTCTTCCAGTGCTGCCAACAGGGTGTTTATTTGTTTATCCTGTTCCCGCCTTGCTTGCAGCAAAGTTTTTATTTGCTGTTGCTGCTTTTCGTTTAGTTCTACCTGTTCGTTTAGGCGGGTAGTGGCTGCATCTAAAAGGTTCTCATATACACCGGCTGTTGCTTTGGCTGCATCCAGTTCCGCTATTTTTGCCTCAGCGTTATTTTTACGCCTTGCAAAAAACCAGGAGACAGCAGCAGTAATTACTGCTGTCGCTAGTGATATTAATACCTCTGTTAACATTTTTACAGTATTGCGCCGATGTATTTATCCTCTACAGGGGTAGCAATAAAGTAGTGGCGATAAGCTAACAAGTTGGTTTGGTTTATTGGGTCGATTTCAGATTTTCCAAAATACTGTTTTGTATTACCCGTTTTCTTAGCAACGTTGTATACACAAAATGCAATACTCGCCTGTTTATCTGTTTCTACAGGTATTGCCTTGTAAGGCTTTTTATTACCGTTGGTGTCGTAATACGGCATACCTAAGTAGCTGTATATTTCAAAACCGGCAATTACCTGGTTTAGTTTTCCTGTGTTGTGGTCTACCAACAGGTTGGCAAAACGCTGCCTGTCTTTTAATAAAACAGTTGTATGGTCTGAACAAAGTACTACACGCCTCCCCTCCATAGGGAACTCGGCATCGTCAAATTTCTTTTTAAGGTCAACTAAAGCACCGTATACATCGCCATCAACAATATTTACTACAGGTGTAGTTTCACTGTCTGCTGCCGGGGCTAGTGCGTGTATTGCTTTTTTGTTTTTAGCAATAGCTATCTCCCTGCGGTGCCCTTGTGTAACACTTTCTATCTTGTCGTAAGATGCGCCCATTACAGCATCGTCACTAACACTTGTAGGCTGTGTTTGGTACTTATCAAGTGTTACCGTGGAACTACCATCTTCATGTTCCTGTACTTCTAAAGGATAGGTAGTATTGTTGATTAAAACCTCGGGGCGCATTGTCTCGATAGGAATATGTATAATATTCTTCTCCGTGTTTGTACCCGCCCCAAGCGTATAAACTTCTGCATCAAGCTCCGGTATACCGTCTAACCACGGGGCTATATCCTGCGTAGTTAGTATTTTGCGTACCTGTGCTTCCCATATTTCTGGAAAATTTGCTGGCATGTTCTGTTATTTTATGGTTGTTATTATTTTTTGGTACTCGTCAGGGTTTTCATTCTTAAATGAAAGTTGTTCCGCATGCGATAGCTTTTGGAAGTCTTCCATTGTTTTTACACCCTCGTGGGCAGTTCCGCCCGGCTGTGTTTTACCCGCTAGTGATGTTTTTGCAGGTATAGCACCAAGCGTTGATTTTAACAGGGGTAAATCTGCCTTACCAAGCGAAAGGAACTGTTCTTTTGCTTCGGCGGTTATTTTACCCGCTTTTATAGCTTCATCTACCAGCTCTGTTGTAGCAGCAAGTGTAGCAGCTTCCTGTGCATCGGTTAATGCTTTGTTGGCAGTTGTAAGGTTTTGCACCTGAGTTGCTAACTCTTTTTTAGAGTTTGAAAGTTCCATTATTTTAGCTTCCAGCACGGCTTCATCAATACCGTCTTTAGCTGATGCGTTTTCAAGTCCAAGAGCAACTAACGCTCCTACGCTAAGAATGATTTTCTTCATTTCATTTTCATTATTAAAGTTTGGTTCGGTTCCCTGTAGGCTCAGGCACATTTCCTTTACTTCTTTCTCAGAAAGTGGTTTGTCTTCTTTACCCTCCACATAAAGGCGCAGCGCGTTGCTGTTTGAGGGTACAGGAATAATAGATGCTTCTATAAGCTCACATCTTTTAAGCAGTACCATATCATCAGCAAAAACAAGGTCTTCCACCTTAAACAGTATGCCTATGGATGCCCCTTTTATAAAGTCGTTTTCTACTTTACGCTCTACTTTTTTAGCATCTTCGTCATCACTGTCAAAATCAGGATAGGCGGTTAACTGGCCGTTTTCTTTTTTCCACTCTGCCCACCTGCCCAGTACAGCACTGTTGCTGTTGTTGTGGTCGGACAGCATTACGGGGTTTTTCTCAAAGCGTGATAAATCAATGCCATCGGTACTGACTTTAAAGCCGTAAGAGTTAACTGTGTTTTCGTCGTTAAGAACAAAGGGTTTGCTGCCTTTCGCCATCTTGGTTATTCGTTTAGAGTGACAAAGATTAGTGCGCTACAGCATTAAAAAAATTAGTTGTGCAGCTTCTGAACAACTGTGTATTAAAACTTTACAACCTTGTACAGTTTTAATACACCTTTTTTGCAGGCGGGTACTGTTACGTGAATTTTGCTATAAATAGAAGTATATGGCAAGGTCAAAAGAGGTACAAAAAGAGTATGCAAAAACACTCTTTGTAAACAATAATTTCACACAAAAAGAAATAGCTAAACGTGTTGGTGTTACCGAAAAAACGTTAAGCAACTGGATTAAAAAGGAGAGTTGGCAAACTCTTAAAAAATCAATGCTTACCACTAAGGAATCACAGCTATCGGCATTATACGACCAGCTTGAAAACATTAACAACGAAATATTAACACGACCTATACAGCGCGATATTCCTGATGTGTTATTAAAGCCTGTAAAGGTTAAAGATGCCAAAGGGAATGAAAAGCTGGAACTGCCACCTATTAACCCGGAAGACTTCCCTATACGAGTGGGCAATGTTGCTACTACAAAAGATGCAGACGTTATTGCTAAAATAACAGCATCAATAAACAGACTGGAAACGGAAGCCAGTTTGGGCGATACTGTTGAAGTTTGTAAAAAGCTAATACAGTTTGCCCAGCAAATAGATAATGAGCTTGCAAAGAAAATAACAGATATAGCCGATGCTTACATAACCTCAATGCTAAAATAGTATGGCTAAAAAAAGTGATAAGGTTATTTTAAACGAATGGCAGGAGTTTAAAGAAAACACCAAGCGCGCCACCCCTATAGACCTTAATGAAACAGCAGCGCAAAAAGCAAAACGTATTGAGCAACTGGAAAAGCACCCCGAAAAGTGGTTTAAATACTACTTTCCTAACTACTATACGGCAGAACCTGAACTATTCCATATAAAAGCAACTAAAAGGGTGTTAAATAACCCTGAATATTACGAAGTGCGTTCCTGGTCGCGTGAGCTTTCAAAATCTGTCCGTACCATGATGGAGGTGCTTTACTTAGGTTTAACAGGTAAAAAAAGGAATGTATTAATGGTTTCGGCAACGCGGGACGATGCTGCACGCCTACTGGAACCTTACCGCCTTACATTGGAAAACAACCAACGTATAATTAACGATTATGGCATACAGGAGAATTTAGGCAGTTGGGAGGAAGGCGAATTTAAAACGCGTTCCGGTCTTGCTTTTCGCGCATTAGGTGCACGGCAGTCGCCACGTGGTACCCGTAACGAGGCTATTAGACCTGATGTTATACTTATTGATGATATTGATACGGATAAAGAATGCCGTAATCCTGAAATTACAAAAGCTAAAATTGAATGGATAGAGCAGGCTTTAATACCTACACGTTCCATATCGGTACCGCTTTTAATTATTGCCTGCGGTAACATTATAGCTAAATACTGCTGTATTACCGAACTGGGCAAAAAAGCTGATACACACGAAATTATTAACATACGAGATAAGAACGGTAAAAGTACATGGCCGAGTAAAAATACAGAGGAAATGATAGACCGGGCATTAAAGCCTCTTTCTACCAGTTCCCAACAAAAAGAGTATTACAACAACCCTGTTTTAATTGGCGACATTTTTAAAAATGCCGTTTGGGGTAAATGCCCGCCATTATCGCAATGCGAGCAGGTTTTAACCTATGCCGACCCTGCGACATCAAATAAAGATAAAAGCAGTACTACATCGTCCGGCTCAACTAAGGGGGTTGGTGTTATAGGCTATAAAGACGGCAAGTATTACCTGTATAAAATTTGGTTGGATATAATGAGCCAAAGCCGTTTTGTAGGTTTTATGTACGATGCAAAAGACTGGTGTTTAAAAAACAATATCGATACATGCAGGCATTGGCTTGAAAACAACTCACTGCAAAATCCTTTTTATGAGCAGGTACTAAAAAAACTCATTTTAACCGTTGGCAGGGAACGAAACAAAAGGCTTACCGTTTCGCTAGATACACGCCCGAAAGGCGACAAGTTTACACGTATAGAGGGAACCCTTGAACCTATATGGAGAGGGGGCGACCTTGTTTTTAATATTGACGAAAAAAACAACCCGCACATGCAGCGTATGGAAGAGCAGTTTGTAGGGGTTGCACCAAACTCAAAATTTATGGACGGTCCCGACCTTTTGGAAGGGGGCGTTTGGATTATACAAAACAGAACTATGAGTGCCGAAACACGATACAGTTTAGGTGCAAGACAAAACTATCACTACTAATGAAAAAACGATTTTTTGTAAAACTGCTTACTGTAACCTATTGCATAGGTGTAGATATTATAGGGCTGCCAATATATCACAGCCACCAAATGGCATTATACAGTAACCAAAAGTGTAAAAGGAAACCCGAGCGTTTGGGATTTAACAGTAAAAACCAATTAGTATGTATTTACAGCCGGACGATTTAGAACAGGTAATATACGGCTATCAAATAGACCAAATTACAGAGGGAAATAATGACCTTGTTTTGCAGGCATTGGCAGCAGCAGAACAGGAAACAAGAGGTTATTTAGCCCCTAATTTAAACAATAGAGACAGCTTTGACGGACGACCGCTTTATGATGTGGCAACTATTTTTAATGCCACAGGAAGCGACCGCGATGCTATAATAGTACAACACGCAGTAACAATAGCCAAGTTTCACTTGGTACACCTGTGTAATGCTGATATTTTGTTTGACAGGGCGCAAAGCAACTACGACCGCGCTACGGCATGGCTTGTAAGAGTAGCAAAAGGCGAAGTAATACTGGATAGCCTGCCTACTGTCACTATTAACGACGAAAGCACAACACCTACATGGAGCTACGGCTCACGCAAAAAATTTAATCACGGCATATAATGGAGCAAATAGGATTTAAACAAAAAGAGCAACAGTTAAAAGCCAAAACAGGTACTAATAAAAGTTCAGGTTCGGGTCTTTATCATAGTATTGCACCGCAAACCATACCCCGTACCCGTAAGGATATTAAGGACTGGAACAACGCTCTTAATATGGCAAGAAAAGGCGAAGACCCTAAGTTTTTTCCACTTCAATTATTGTATTTGGAAATTACTATGGATGCACTTTTACAGTCCCAAATACAAAACAGGATTAATAAGAGCTTAGCAGCCACTTTTACCATTAAAGACAGTAAAGGCAATATAAATGAGGAAGCAACAGCATTATTACAAAATGCTAAGTGGGTGGCAGAACTTAACCGCTATATACTTGAAAGCAGGTTTTACGGTCATTCTGTAACAGAGTTTGAATGGAAAGGCGAACAACTTGTATGCAACCTTTTTGAACGTACCAATATAGATCCTGTTAACGGCAAGTTTTACCCTGATTATAAAGAGGACAAACATTATAATTACCGCGAATTACCTGAATACGGTAAATGGATTTTAGAGTTTGGCGAAAAAGGCAATTTAGGTATATTAAACTCCTGTGTTCCGCATGTGCTAATGAAACGATTTGCACAAAGTTGTTGGAGTGAACTTTGCGAAATAGTAGGTATTCCGCCACGTGTAATGAAAACAAACACACAGGACCTGTCTATGTTAAGACGGGGCGAAAAAATGATGCAGGATATGGGGTCTGCTGCATGGTTCATTATTGATACTATGGAGGAATTTGAGTTTGCTAAAGGTGTGGTTACAAATGGTGATGTATATAATAACCTTATACAAGTTTGTAACAATGAAACATCAATGGTAATATCAGGTGCTATTATTGGGCAGGACACTAAAAACGGAAACCGAAGCAAAGACGAAAGCGCACAGGAGGTATTACAAGATTTAACCGATAGTGACTTAACACTGCTTGAGCAGGAGTGGAACACAACCGTAATACCTGCAGTACAGGCGTTAGGAATAGTAAAAGGTGATGCTGTTTTTGTGTATGATAAAGCGGAAGACATTGCGCAGTTATGGAAAATGACACAGGGGCTATTAAACAATTATGATATACCTGTTGACTGGATAGCCGATAAATTTGGCATACCTGTAGAAGCAAAAAAGCAGCAAAAAAATGAAACCTTAAATTTTGGGGCAAATTTTTTGTAAGCCCCAAAGTATGGGACGGGTACTTTGGGGCATTGCACGACCGGCTATCTTTTTTATACGATTGTAATTGCGATGCCTGCAAAGCTGCACCTGTAAAAGCCACACTGGCACCGGGCAAATTTAAACGGCTTTTAATCACTGTTGAAAAAGCATTTAAACGGCTGCATAAAAACGGTAAATATAGCCCTGATACAATTACAGAAGTAAAGGAATATGCCGACCTGATAAATGAAACAGCTACAATTTTTAAAGCAGCTATTACCGATAATGTTATTCCTGATGAAATGCTTACACGTTTACAGGATGACATTTACTTGTTTTCAGCTTTTAAAACACATGCACAGCTATTTGAAGCATCGCGCCAGTTGCTAACTGATGAAGGAACCGTTAAACCCTTTTCGGCTTTTGCTAAAGATGTTGCGACAATGAAAGAAGACTATAACCGTACTTACTTGGAGGCAGAGTATCAGTTTGCAGTTACATCATCACAAATGGCTGCAAAGTGGGCAAAAACATCCGACCGCTATTATTTACAATACCGAACAGCTAAAGATGACCGAGTAAGAGAATCGCATCAGGCACTGGATAGTATTACACTACCTGTTGACGATAGTTTTTGGCTGTATTATTACCCTCCTAACGGGTGGCGATGCCGTTGTAATGCCGTGCAGGTATCTAAACAAAAGTATGAAGCAAGCAACAGCGAAACAGCAAATAAAGCAGGCGAAGCTGCTACAACCGAAATAGGCAAAGACAATAAAAACAAATTGGAAATATTCCGTTTTAATCCCGGTATGCAAAAAGTGATATTTCCGCCACAGCACCCATACAGTAAAGTTAAAGGAGCAAAACAGGTAAAAGACAGTATTAGTAATGCAAATTGATGAACTTGAAAACAACATAGCGCAAGACCTGGCTGTTGACCTGCTCGACGAGTTTGACCGAAATTTTGAGCGGAAAGGTTTTTTTACTGATAAGTGGCCACAAGCAAAACTGATAAATAATAAAGGTTCTTTAATGATGCGTAGCGGGAACCTGCGAAGGAGCATAGAATATGATGTAAAAAAGAACACTATTAGTTTTACAAGCTCTTTGCCTTACGCAGCTATACATAACGAGGGGGGCGAAATTACCGTAACCGAAAAAATGAAACGGTATTTTTGGGCAATGTATAAACAGGCTAAAGGGGTGCAGGCTTCACAATGGAAAGCACTTGCTTTAATGAAAGTAGGGCATAAAATAAAAGTAACCAAAAGGCAAATGGTTGGTAACCACCCGCAGGTAGCAGGTATTGTAAAAGATGTTATTGACAGAAACATGGCAGAATTTAATAATGAACTTGCTAAACAATTTAAAAAATGATAGAAGTATTACAGGCACTATACGAACAGCTTAATACAGTTGAGGAATTAAACTATATAGATGAAGACTGGGGACAACTTGACAGCTACGGGAATGACTGCCCGGTTAAATGGCCGTGCTGTATAATTGATATACAGAGTTCCGATTTTTCGGATATTGGCAGGGACAGGAGTGCAGAACCGCAAAACAGGCAGCAGGGAATAAGTACAATTGTATTAAGGGTGGCAAACTTAAAGTTAACAAATTCAAGCCTTAAAGCACCTGTTTTTCAAAAAGAGAAAGCATTTAAAATACATAGAATTATTGAGCAGGTCCACAAAAAAATACACGGGTTTCGACCTGTGCCGGGACATGACAATTTAATAAGGGTAAATTTAAGAAAGGTAAGGCGCGACGATGGTATACAGGAATATTTAATTACCTATTCCATTGGTTTAAACAATGTTTAAAAACTCATTTTTAATGTTCTGCCAGCTTCATAATCTTTAATTAGCTTATCTACAGGAGTGTTTAAAATAGTGTATAGGGTAGCGCGGGAAATAGGGTATTTAGGATAAATGTATTTTCTCAGTACACGTGTAGTAGGTATATCCTCCGTTTTATGCTCTTTATAAAGCTCTACTATGAGTTTATAACGCCTTAATGTATTTATACTGACACTCTTATCCATTGAACCTGACATAATGACAAAAATAACATTTTTTCAGATATAAAAAAACCTCCCGAAAAGGAGGTTTTTATTTAATTATTGTGGAGTTCCCATATATCGCCATTTTTACGTATATAGCTATCTATTTTACTTTCATAGTCTTTAAATCTTTGGTGTTTATAACTATTTATAGTTGTTACAAGTTCTGCATCAGGTCGAAAGTATTTTTTCCAATATGTAAAAACAACTTTGTATTTTGCTTTTACCTCGTTGAGCCTGTATTGCTTAGCACCTATATTGCCTAAATCTTTATTTTCGCCATCCATGTAAAACGAAAAATCAACAATAATAAAGCTTTTAGCCTGCTCAGCAGAATACTTATAATGACTTACCTGTTCATCGGTTAGTTCAGCAGGGACATATTTATATGATAATGTTTGTATTGCAGGGGTTTCTTTAACTTCATATAACCGCAATTTCATATTAGAGTATGAAGCAATTTCAGAGGCAATTTCAGATGTTTCCTGCAATGTCAATTTTTTTAGCCCTGTAATATAGCCTTTGTTCTGAGCTTGTAATGACAGGCTTATAATTAATAATGCAAACAGTAGTAATTTTTTCATTACAGTATCTTTTTAGATATAATTTTAAATATTTCTATTGCTTGATTTGTATCATATAAGTCAATCTCAATATCCTTATTCCCTACATGAACTATTACATCTTTTGAAATTGTAAAAGTTCCACCTTTCTTTAAAGAAACAAAACTTATTTTATTAAAAGGTACTCCCGTAGTTGCTTTTTTACTACTTGTAAAACTGTTATCTACAAATATTAATCTTAAATTAGTGATTGCACAGTAGTCTTCTTTTACTAGGTAAAATTTTTCTAAAGTTTCATCTTCTAAAAGTAAAGTTTTAAGTTCTTCTTTACATTTCTCTTCGATTTTTTTAATTTGTTTATCTAAAAATCCCATAATTGTTTAGTTGATGTTAATTACACCAAAGCTAATTAATTTCGGTTAATAGTTGCAAAGTCACTATTGTTTTTTTGCTGTCCCAGTTTTCTAAGATGTGCGAAACTACCCATTTAAAAGTATGCCATTTTACATGCCTGCCAACGGGCGGGATATTACCATACGGTATCACTTCTTTAAATAATAGGTTGCCTTCCGCATCTATATATTCTACATTTTCGTTATCCATGATTATTTGTTTTGAGCGAAGCTAGTAAACTTATAGGTTTATTTTTTACGGGTTTCCATACTTATAAAAATAATGGTACCTCGCTATATAAGCCGTCCATGCCTTTTTTATACTTCTTTTCATAATGGGTAGCTTTGCAGTGCCAGTGTACGAGTTCCTGCGTGTCTTGGTCGTAAAAGCCATTAGCCAAGTGCGGGGCTTTGGGGTTGGGTGCCATAGGTTCCCCACAATGGGAACAGTTTTTTTCGGTAAAAAGGTTAAGCTGTTGCATCATGTGTTTTAATTTCTATTGGTGCCAACTCCTTTACAATACCTTTCCATGCGGGTGGAAAGGTTTTATTGTTGCTTTCCCACTCTAAGTAACCTATGTTGCGGGCTTGTATAATGGCATCCTGTATTTGGATGCGGTTATCGCGCTTTATTAGCAATGTTTGCTGAAACTTTGCGAGCTTTTTAAATGCTTCGGTGTTTTGTATTTCTTGTGTCATTATTCAATAATATTTAGCCATCTTAATGGAACTACATAGCCAATGTTTTGAAACATACCGTCCGATACCTCGTAACAGTCGCCAAACTGCTCTAAATTTCCGTTGTAGTTAATGATTGTTACTTCTTTGCCTGGTAACATATCTTTTATACCAAGCCCTCTTAACTGTTCTGTGAGGCAATCAATAATTGCCTGCTTCCCTATAATATCTTTTTTCATATCCTTTCTACTGTTTCTAATGTATGATAATTAATAACTGCCCAACCGTCGCTCTTTCTGCCGTCAACTTCACATATCCATTTACGTTGTATTGGTACAGTATCGCCTGTATCTTCGTCTGTAAAGTTTTCGGTATAGTGCATTATTTTTACTTTCCTGATGACGGGCTTTTTTTTCGTGCCTACATTTATTTCTTCGTGGGTAAACCTTTCAGCAGCTTCGAGCATTAAAGCGTATTCTAAATCAATATTTTTGTTTAAAAGTGTAACTACTTTTTCAAGGTTCTTTTTTATTCTCTCTTGTTTTGTCATATCATTAATATTTTAGGTCTGTCCAGTGAATAATTTTGCCTGTAAAGTCGGTATTGAAGTAGGCAAAGAAATCTTCTATAGTTTCAAAGCCATCGTTAAGTGATAAAATTTTTACCTGCGCAATGTTCTTTAATTTTCCGTCAACTATTACATCAACATAATTAAACCTCAAAGGCGATATTTTAGATGGGTCTGTTGAACGAATATCACTAAACCAGTTTATTTGAATATCCTGCACGCTTGCACACCGCACAACGGGCGCAAACTGGAACATATCCGGTTGCCTGTTATTAATGTAAAAGTGTATTGGCATATCGGCACGCCAACGGTTGTTTTTGTCGGTACGTATTGTGTGCTTTTTTGGAGTATGTGTTAATACCCTATTAAAATTTATAGGGTAAGAAATGCCACTCTTTTTAAGAATACAGTCAAGCATTAGCTTATGGGCTGTTTCCGCATCAATAAGGCTATAATTATTTAGCCCTGCTATTATCTTTTCAGGAAAGTATGTAGGCTTTCCGTTTAACTGTGTGCTGAATGGTAGTATCATACGCTTGGTTTTTGAACTCTTAATGTTAATCTCACAAATCGGCGGTGGCTAAACTCATGTGATATTAGCGGAGCACATGAAACCTGAATACATTTTTCAACCTCATTAAACATCTTTTGTTTGGCTTGGTTTAAGGCGTTTTCATATTCAAATTGGTTGGTAGTTATATCTGCATTTACTGCAAATTCAAGTTTTAAAGTATTAAACTCTTTTGCTACTTCCACTACTTGTATGTAGGGTTTTACATGCTTATGCTCTACTAGTTCTATTAACTCGTCTTTAAGCATAAAGGCAAGCATCCTTTTAATTTTTTTCATCACTTATCTGTTTTTTTAGTTGCTAAATCGCCTATAACCGGGTTGAAGTTTTTACCGATAATTGGTTTATTATATTTTGGTACTGGTGTTGGCAGTTCGTCTTCGTACCTGCGCCCGTTTATGTAGGTGGAAAGGTGGAGCTTGGCGGTTGATTTTGTTGCTATATAGGCATTGTAAACAGGTATGGCAGTAAAACACTTTATTAGGTCGCCTTCGTTTTTTGCAAGTTTCTTATAGGCTTTAAGCGCATCCTGTTTGCTAACTTTGTGGTCGTATAAAAGCCACATAGCATCAAAGCTCAAATCGGGCGGTTGTACGGTTATTACAAACTTTTTTTTCATTTCCTTGCTTTCTATCCACCGCATTTTAAATTCGGCTTCTTTTGCAGGAAAGCGCGGGCAAACATCGTCTTCGGGTACTTTAAACAGCCAGTTTACTTGCTGTTCGTTCATTAGTGTTCCTGTTACCTGAAATGATGCTATAAAGCCGTTTAAATCGTATTTAAACAGGAATTTAACACCTGTTTCTCTGCCCTCAACTAAGTATGTGGTTAATTGTTCCATAGCTAAGTATTCATTTTTATATAGTTCAAAACTATATTGATGGTTACGGTGTATAGTTTTACATGCCGTACGGTTAGATAGTCTTCGTCCTGATAAGACACTACAGCTTCAACAAACTGATTATTTATAAAGTGGCATATTACTTTCCAATCCTTATTAATAACTATATGCTTATCCTTTAAAACTTTAACTTTCCACCCCGGTACTTTTGAGGCGGTTTGCTTTATGCCTGACATGATGGTTTCCCAATCAGTAATTAATTCGTCTTTTAATTCCATTACGTAAAATGTTTATCCATTTGTAGCATTATAGTGTGTGCCTGTAGTTTTCGGTAATCGTCTGTTTCTTGCTTCCATGCTTCGGCTAAAAACAGGTTAAGCGCGTTACACTCATGGTAAAGCAGGCTTACTTTATACTTTTTAGCAGCATCAAAAAGGTTAGATTTTCGGGTTATGTTTTTATACTTCTTAGTAAAAACATCTGCCACCGGAATAAGTATGCTTGTAATAGTGCGTTGGTCGTGTGTTTTCTGTACAAAATCACTGTTTGTAATATTGGTTAAAGGCTCTAAAACACTAGACAAGTACCAAAGGTTACCGGGCTTTAGTTTTAATTCGACTTTCATTTTTTACCTACATTAATAGGCTGTATTTGGGCTGCAAGGGCTTCAAATATTCGTTGCACATCAACACAGCTTATATTTTCTAAATCAGGTACAGTAACCGATGCGCCGTTTATAAGGACATAATCTTCAAGTAATACCTCCATTAGCTTATTGGTATCGCCTTTTGATTTTTGCATGGCTAAAAAGTGCTGTAAACCGTTCATTTCTCTAATTTCTATTTTATGCCCTCTGTCGCCAGTAAAGGCAAAATATATTTCTGTACTCATCTGCAATCAATTTTATAATCGGTTAATTTTTTACCACAGGCACGGCAGTATTCTGCTGTTTCTTCACAGCCTGCGCTTGCGTAGGTTACTCGCGTAACTCGTTTGCTGTGCGTGCAGGTTTTAGTGTTTTTTCCTCCTGCGGGTGTTAAGTTTGCCATTAGGAATTTCGTTTAAAAACTTCTTTAGCAATGCACCATAAATCGCAGTGTGTTCCATCGGTACACCTGCACTTTGGGTAGCCTTTCAGTGTAGGGTCTTCAACATCTTTATTTCGGTGCAGTATTACGCCTATAAATATTCCTAATACTAGGAATATAACAAAGGCAGCTATTATTAACACTACTGCTGTTATGGTCGTTATATCTGTTGTCATGATTATTTGTATTTCTTTTTTAACATTGCGGAAAGCGCGCCTATTATTCGGCTTACTTCTTTTGCGTCCATTTTTTTAAGGGGCTTTTGCACCGGGCATTTTGCCGAGTGCATCCACGTGTTTAAAGCATCTAAATCGGCAACCCTGCCATACTTTGGGTGGGGCTTACAAAACCCGTTTTGTATACACAGGCTTAGGATGGTGCGGTGCTGTTTGTTGTTTTTATCAAATACAGCGTAATTTTTAGGCTTATGGGGCGTTAAATTAAGCTGCACCAGTATCTTGTTAGCCTCGTCAAACGAAAGCTCGTTACAGCTTGTTTTTGCGTTATCATCAGTAGCCCATTGCACAAATTCCTCTTTTGTATCGCGGTTGGGCGTGTTGATGTGTATTAGCTGTTTTTGTTCTTTAGTTGCTTGCATTATTTACTGAATATTAGAGCAATTAAAAAACCTATTATTCCTGCTACCAACACCCCTGCTATTGGCAGCCATAAAGGCGATGTAACCCACCACCAAGACCAATTAATTACATTTGTTAGTTTTAGTATTATAAATACTATTGTTAACAGCCCTAAAAAGTCTATACTTACTACTGATGTTGCTTTACTCATTACTCTATTTTTTCAAATTCATTATTAAGTACTTTAACAGGTTCGCCAACACCCATTACCCAAACACCTCTGTAGTCATTTTTATAACCTTCGGGCGGTGTTACAACATCGTGTACAGAACCATTAGTTAAATTTTTGAACGCCTCTCCTGATGCTGTGCATTGGGTAATTTTAATCTTCTTTGGCGGTTGGAATAAAGGAGCTTTTTTGCAATTCGCTACATTAGAAGACGAATAGGTATCTGAAACCTGTATTTCATTAAGGCGATACGATTTACCTTTCATACCGCAGTTTGTACATTTGTAATCATCATAATTACCTTTTCTCGAATACTTTGTAACAAGATTGGTTTTCTCAAAATCGTGGTTTGTACTGTCTCTATAAATTGTTTGCATAAACTTTTGTTTTAAAATTCGCCCCGTCTCAGGTATCGAACCTGAGTAAGTGCCACTACGGGTTTAAGGGAATAGTTTTTTTAAGGCTTCCACTTTACCTTTTATTGTTATTGATAGCCCCGCGCCTGAGCGTTTAATTGTCATTAACCCCATTGGCTGTAATTCTTTAATTTGCTTATCGGTTAAAGCTCCAATCATGTTAATTTCAATTGTGGCTTCTGTACCATCTGTTTTTACTCGGCAGTTATGGCGTTGGTCTATAAGACCGCCTACTACTTCTTTTACTTTTTCGGTAATGTTATCCATAAACTTTGTTTTTAAAATTTAGAACCCGGTGCAGGACTCGAACCTGCGTACACCTAAAGGGGGGGGGATTATAGGGGCTTAACCAACTCAGCCAACCGGGTACCGTCATTAACCTAACTCAACTTATTTTTACTGTTTATGTGCTTTAAAAATGCTTCATTTTCGGCGGTGGTTAATTCTTGTAATGCCTTCGCATTGTCATAGCTGTCGATATACACGCACTTATTATTAACACGGTATACATTTTCCTGTGTTTGTATAATTTCTACTGCCATGCTATACGTTTGTGAATTGTAATACAATAGATTTCCACTCGCCACGACTGTCTTTATGTTCAAAGTTGATGTAGTCTTTGCTGTGGTTATAGGAGTAACTTTCTTTAAGGAGTGATATTCCTTTTTTCCAGTTAACATCATCAAACCTGTCTTCAAACTGATACAGCTTTTGGATCAGGTTTATATCAAGTGCGCCTTTTTTACGTTCCAGTAATGCCATTATCATTTCTTTGGTGTTTTGGTCGCCCTCGTATTTAGAGTTGAAAAAGTCGATAATGTGTTTTTCGGCTTGATGGCTTCGTTCGTCAAAGTGCGATTTGCCTTGCCTTTTATAACTCACTCTATACTGCCCGTCTTTGCTTTCTATGGTAAAGTTACCTTTACCGTCTCGGTGTCGCCCGCTATACTCCTGTAACAGTTTGTACACTTCCTGTGTGTCGGTAAATGCCTGCTCTTTAAAATCTGCTAAGGCAGCATTAAGTGTTATAGCATCTCGGCAAAGGGTGGTAACGGTTTCATCTTTCAGGGTTTCGTAGGCTTTGCGGTTCTTTTCGTTCTCGGCACGCTCCCGTGCTTCTGCTTCAGCTAGTTCCTGCCGTAGCTCTGCTGCTGTTTTTGGTTTTTCTGCCATGTTATTGTAAAATTTCGGGGTTGTTTACTTCTATTTCTTCGGGGTTTTCTATTAGCTCTAAATTTTCGCAGAAAACACAATCCATTTTTATTTTAGTTTCATCATGCTTAATATCAAGGCAGCTTGTAGGTAAATCATGATTTTTCCCTCTTATAAACACAATAGTGCCTTCTGCTAATGTTTCTCCTCGTCCATTGAAAAGTGTTGATTTTACTATTGCTCTTTTTCCTCTGAAAAAATCAGCACTTTTTCGCTGTAAAAAATTCACTGTTATTTTTTTTGTTTTTAATCGTGTCATAGGTTTTAATCTTTAGGTTGCCAGTTCATTCGTTTAATCAGGTATAGTATTCCGGTTACTTTTTCTTCTACCGTGGGGCTTTGTTTAAAGTTTTTCGCATCGTTTTCCAGTTCTCTGAAAAGGGCGGCTCGTTCCTGGTTTACCATAATTCGCTCGCCAACGGTTAATGCAGTGCTAACTTCCATAGTGGCGTGTTGGGTACTCCATTGCAGTGCTATATGTAGCTCTGCAAGCCTGCTAATTATGTGTTCCTTCTCTCTCATTTTGTAATTCACTTTGTCGTTCCAGTTCCCACTTTTGTTGTAATACTGCTGTACTGTCTTGGTGGTGTGGGTTGTTTTTTAACCACTCGTTTAGTTCCTGTATTTTGCTTTGTATATCCATATCAGTTGAGTTTTAAATATGAAATAGGAATGCCTCTTTGTATTGTTAGTGTTACACCTCGTTTAAGCGGTTGCGCAGCTTCTAAAAGTGATTTAGGGTAATGGTTTAAAATACGCTCGGTACCTACTGCATATATTTTTTCACCTTTATAGGGAGATATTTTTTCGCTTCCATAATCTGAAATATCTTCTTTTAAATCCTCCTCAATAAAACTAAGCTCCGAACGAAACCATTTAGAAATAGCAGGGTTGGCAAGTATATGCTGATAATCGGTAGGGCGAATGCAATGCTTTCCGGCCCAGTTAACAAAAAGGTCAGTTACAAGCTCCTCGTAACGTTGTGGGGTTAGCCCCAGTATTTCATAAATTGCTTTCATATCCTTACTTTTTAGTTTCCTCTTTTATTTCGGTTCCCCTAACCTTTTCATAGCCTTCCTGCCAAATAACATAGTTACCGCCATTAGGGCCTATTGTCCGACCCTGGCAATTGGCTAAGTAGCCGTAGCAAAATATTTTTTTATTGGCATCGTATTTTATCTTTACTTCCAGTTCGCTGTAAGGGTTATTACCTTTGGCATGCCCTGTTATAATCAGTATCTTTTTGCGTTTGTACTTTCGGGTAAATTCCAAATACTGCTCTACTTTTTTAAAAAAGTAGCTTGCCGAGTTTATAATTACTACTTCGGGGCTGTTACGCCTGTCCAGGTATTCGTTAAGCTGCTCATAATCATATCCGGCGCTAAAAAACTTTACATCCTGCATTTTGTACAGTTTTATGCGGTTTATAAAGTCTAAATCGTCCAGTTCTTCTTCCAGTTCGTTAATTATACCTTTTAAATCAGCCGAAAGGCATAACGCTCTTGCTATGGCGAGTGCAAGGCTGCTTTTACCGCTACCACTGCCGCCGTATATAAACCAAACACCACGTTTCTGAACGTTCCCGAAGGCTTGGTATAATGCGGTGTCAATACTTTTTAAATCAATAAGCGATACACTTTGGTTCAATACATTGGCTACCGTTATTACTTTTGGTAACTTTTTACTCATTACGCCAGCATGTTTTGTGGTATTCCTAATACTTTAGTAACCAGTTGCACGGTAAGCGGTTCCCGCAACCTGTCTGCCTCTCTCATGGCGGGTACAAGCGCATCGTGTAGCTCTCCGTAATTGTCGCAATTTTTTTGCAGGAAAACACGCAATGCCCTGTCTTCAATATCAGTAAGGAAATTCCTGTAACTCCTGTCAATATGCGGTAATGCCCTGTAGCCAAATTTTATTCTTCGGTAAAACTGCGGTATGCCCGCCTTATTACGCTTTCGCAGTTTGTCTATATTTTCCTGTAGCTGGTTAGTACCTACCAGTACAATACTGCAAACCGTAATAAGGCTGTCGTATAGTTCCTTAATGGCACATAGTGCCGGCTGCTTCATGTATTCGCTTTCATCAAAAATTATTTGGGGTTTGTAGCCCTGCCCTTTAAGGTGGTGCAGGTGCTTTGCTATGGCTCTTAATTTTGTACTCTTGGTTTTCCCGGTAGTAATTTTAAGTGCATCAATCAATTTGTCAATAAGGTCGCCTAAATTGTCGCTACTGCCCACCTTAACTACAAAAGTGTCGTGCGGGTGTTGCTTTGCAAAAATGCCTATGGTAAACGTTTTGCCCGAACCGGTTTCGCCTATTATTACGTTAGTAGCACCATGCTCTTTAGCATCTTTCAAATTACTAAGGGCGTGTATAAGCTGTTCGGTTTCCCGTATTTCCCAATACTGCTTTGTTAGTGGTAAACCTATGCAGTTGGCAAGGGCTATAAAATTTTGAGCGGATATGTCACCCTGTTTTCCGCCTGCTTCATACGTAAAGTCAAAACGTAACATTTTGCTCAGGTAACCTTTATTTACATTTGCTTTGGTTGCTAGCTGGCTTGCGCTTAGTTGGTGCGCATCCATATAACTTAAAGCTGCTTCTATAATCTGTTTTTTAGTTTCCGTTGTCATTATATATAGTCGTTAAGGTTAATGCGTTGTTTGTGGTAGTCGTTTTGTTGGGTGCGCCAGTCACTGGCTTCGGCTTTTTCCGTTCTTGCTTCCTGTACTTCCAAAACCTTTTGCGCTTTTTTATTAATCTTATGGCTGTTATTATGGTCTTTGTGGTGTCCTAAGCTGTCAACTAGCAAGTGTTTTGCAAGGGTGTCCTGTAGTTGGGGTTTACTTAAAAATTCGTGTAACACATCAGCATTATCAGCACGCTCATTAGTTATGTATTTCATTACATTATCGTTGTAATCAGTAATACGCTGTTTTTCTGCTGCATCGCCTTCCACACGGTCGGCAAGTGCCATAGGCTGTATGTATATTTCATCAAGTACAAAGGAGTAGTTCCCCAGCAGCTTTACAAACTTGCCGCTTTTGCTTTCCGCATCCATTACCAGTACTTTACTCAGGTCGGCAGGGTCATACATTACACACCAATCAATATGGAATAGTTTGCGGAAGTTGATGTCAAAGCTGTCAAAACAACGCTCTATCCCGTTAATAGTGGGTAACAATCCGGAAGGGCTTAGCTTGTTAGTATAGCCTGTTTTTTCGCCTAAGTATTGCAGGTAGGTTTCAAAACTCATTATACTTTTGTGCTCCTCCGCTACTTCTTGCCATTTTTCAACAAAGGCCGCTACTTTTTTAGCCCTGTCCGCTTCTATTGAACCAATCAATTGCTGGCGGCATCCGTTTTCATCAGGAAATGATTTTCTTATTTTATTCAGCACCTCGTCATTGGGTTGGTTTTTACTGCCGCTATCCACATTATGCCCGCTCCAATTGTCAAAAAGTTGGCAATACTCCTTATTAAAGCGATTAAAAAACGGCTCAATAACCTTTGTTTTTTTGCTGTTTACATTAGCCGGGGTATAGTGTACCGTGCAGGCTTCATAGGTTGGGGTAAGGTGCTTTATTTGGTACCTGTCCGTTTGCAACTGGTACGGGCGGTAATAATCCCCAAACAGTTCTTTAGTATGCTGCATCGCATTACGCAATGCCTCTTTTATAAGTGCAGGGCTTTCACGTTCCCCAATGGCATAACCTACTATATACTTGTTATAAGGGTCTAACACCATTACAGCCGTCAATCGGTTATGGTAGGTGGTAACAGTGTTGCCCTGTGCGTTTATTGTTGCTTTTTGGTAAAGCAATTCAGCATCCCACCCGTCCATTGTCCAGTAAAGCATCGGTTTACTCGGGGCTTTACGTTTAACCTGCATTAACTTATGGTCTAACAGCTTCGCCTTTCCGTTACGCCCGGCATAAATAACCAGGTTATTTTCCTGTTTGCGGTTAGCCACCGTTTGCGGGGTTATGGTTTTCCAGTCCTGTATACCTGCAACACTGTTATATATGTTGGCTACCTGTGTATTATCAAGGTTAGTATGTTTTGCCAGCAGTTCATCAAGTAACGCCGTTTGGGTGTCCTCTTTTACTTTGGCGGCGTTTTGGTTGGTTAACTTACCGGAAATTAAAGCGATGTAACCCTGTTCCTGGTACGCTTTCACTTTCATCTGTAAACCGCGTTTAGTAGTGGGCAGCGTGTGTTCTACATCTCTAAAGGCATTTACATCTTTACTCAGGCTGTCCCAAATATCAACTTTAGTACATCCTAACGTTCGGCAGTAGGCTTTGCGGTTGGCTTTTACACGTATAACCGTATTAAGCACCGAAGCGTTATAAGTGTATCGCTCAATCAGCGAAGTATCAAGTTTTCGGTTTTCCTCTCCGTAACGGTGGGCCATGTAAAAATCAAAGGCTTTTTTATCCGCTTCGTAATGCTGGGCAAACCAGCTTTTTTTAACTTCCTGCTTGGGGCTTCCAAACTTTACCGTAAGCCTGTCCCGCCATTCCTGGCAAAGAGATGAAAACAGTACTAACGCATCATTATTTAATGAAGCTCTGCGTAAAAACTGTTCCGGGCTTGATTTCCTTTTTGTTCTATAGTAAAGTGTATTGTAGGCAATAACCTTTAAACTATCCATGTGAAAATCCCTGTCACAAATTAAGAAGCTGATTTTTACACCAAGCTTACCCTCGTAATATTCAAATGGTGTAGGCTTCATAATTATTCAGAGGTATTAATTTTAGTTTCAACTGCTTTTTTAGCAATATTTTCTAAATACTTGTATTCTTTTTTAATTACATCAGGCATAATTCCTTTACGGTCATCTCTCAAGCACTTTCTTATATAGTCTACAGAATAGCCGAATTTTTTTGCTAATGAGTTAAGGATATCCTCATTGTAGTTGTTTCTTTTTTTTGTAGGTTTGCTTGTTTTCATTTTTTGTCTTTTGTACAGGACAAACATACAAACAAATTTGAGTAAAACAAACTATTTTGAGTAAAAAAACAAACTTTTTTGACAATTTAATTCAGTTATGCGATTATAAAGGCATAAAGAATATGGGGGAATTGTCAAAATTACTAGGCTATAAATCAGCAGAGAAGCTATACAGACTGGAAAGGGATAAAAATAACAGCCCTTCTTATCAAATTATTTTAGACCTGTCAAACTTGTTTGAAGAAGTGGATTTAAATTGGCTTTTAACTGGTAAAGGCAGTATGATTAAAAATGCCGATATTTCTGAAAAATATATGAGTGAACCTGTAAGTGTATACAGTCTTAAAACTGACAACATGCAACAGCATCAATCAATACCATTATACAACTTGGAAGCTACAGCTGGAGTTGTAACTTTATTTAGGGATAGTAAAGAAACTAAGCCGATAGACCATATACAGATACCAAACCTGCCAAAGTGTGATGGAGCTGTTTATGTAACGGGCGATAGTATGTACCCGCTATTAAAAAGCGGCGATATTGTGATGTATAAACAAATGCACGACATTAAAAACGGACTGATTTATGGTGAAATGTACATTATAAGTATTGACTATGATGGTGACGAAATTGTTAGTGTGAAATGGCTGCAAAAAAGCGAAAAGGGTGACGACTGGATAAAGCTAGTTAGCGAAAACCAGCACCACCCGGACAGGGATATAGAACTGAGCCGGGTAAGGGCTTTAGCATTGGTAAAAGCCAGTATTCGGGTTAATTCGATGAGTTAAATTACTAAATAACTTAAAATCAGTTAATTAAATAGTATTAAGGTGTTTAAATAGCGTTTTTGGGGGTGGTTTTAACCCTTTTTTTAGCGTTTAAACTGTTTTTAAACGTTGTTACGGGGTTATTTATAGTAAATATTAATGCTTTTATTTGTCAACCCATTTGCCAACCCATTTGCCAACCCAATAGTAAAACGGATATATATTAAAATTTCGCTTTAAACATATTGCGTAGTATTAAAATGAATTGCAGTAATGCCTGCATAGTGCCATCGCAAACTACCATAAACAGGCGTTTTTACAGCATTTATGGTAATAACAGGTATATTTGCCCGGCTATATAGTAGTAACGGCTTTAAAAGCTTATTTAAACCTTTTTTAAATGGTAGTTAAATGGTAATAAAAAGTACAAAAGCGAACGTTTGTTTTGCGCACAAAAAAAGCCCTCATTTACTGTGAGAGCCTTATTTTATTGTCGTTTTCGACCTTTTTATAATTACTTACTTATGAAATTTAGTTTTAGTACCCTTAAATTATTGATGATTAAATGAATCAAATTTAGCCATAAAAATAAATTTTGAATACGCACCCCCGAACCACTTTTATTCTTCCTACTATTTTCCGCACTGATGAACTCCCTGAAAGCTCAACACAAAAATTTTATAAATGAATCCGAAAAAAATCATTAACGCTATAAAGTGGAAGGCATTTAGATATCTTACTTCCAGTTTTAAAAATAAGATAAGTGAAACGCTCCGCAACAATGATGATATAAAAAGAATCCTAATATGTAGACCTAATCATAGATTAGAAAATCTACTGTTGCTTTCCCCGTTGATTCAGGAGTTAGAATCCACATTCCCAAATAGTGAGATCGATTTGCTGGTAAATCAATCTTGTGCTATCCAGCTATATCAAAATTATGAAAATGTTCATCAGGTTATTGAATTTCCGAAGAAACCTTTCAAAAACTTCATAAAATACATAAGAACAATTTTACAGCTTAGAAGCAAGAGATATGATTTGGCCATAAATGCCGTCAAGGAATCTTTTTCTGGAAGATTATTTACGAAAATCTCAAATGCAACATTCAAGTTTTTAGGAGATAGCCATAAAAATAAAAAACAAAGTCATATCGCAAAACAAGTGATCTATTCTTTGCGGGAGTTTTTGCCCACTATAGGGCTTAAGTCAAATGATGTGATCCCAGCTAACTTGGATTTGAGACTTGCGAATGAGGAACTGATAAATGGCGGTAGTTTGGTATATGATATAGTGCAAAATGCACAACCAACTATTTGCTTATACACCCATACCACCGATACCAAATGCTATACAGAAATATGGTGGCTTAATTTATATGAACACTTAAAGAAAGTATTTCCAGATGTAAACATCATTGAAGTATTTCCGAAAGAAACTGTCTCTAAAATTAGTTTTAAAATCCCTGTTTTGTATTTCACCGACATACGGGAATTGGCAGCGATGATTGCAAGCACAGATGTTTTCATTGGAGCCGATGTTGGAATAATGCATCTGGCTAGCTCTTCCCTCACCCCTGTCATTGGTTTATTCTCAATTACAGACATAGAAAAATATAAGCCTTATAACGAAGGTAGTATTGCCGTAAATACCAAGGAGGTGAAAATCGATACGCTGATGGTTCTTGTTGAAAATGCTCTTTATCCTTATTTAAATACATCATTTTGAAACTTATGCGTAACGTCACAATTTCATTAAAAAGTCTGTGCGGCTTTAAAGCCCTAGCTGCTATTGTAATTTTGAGTTCGTCACTAGCGTATGGACAGGTAAAACCCCTTACTCCATCCCAAAATGCTCATAAGACAGCAGGGGATATTTTGCTTGTTACAATGCCAGCCTTAGCTATGAGTTCTACATTCATTTGGAAAGATGGTCAGAAAGGAACTTACCAATTTTCCAAAGCGCTGGCAGGCACTATTGTATTAACGTATGGTTTAAAACTAGCCATAAACAAAGAGCGGCCGAATAGAGAAAATAGCAATAGTTTTCCATCCGGTCATACATCTGTTGCGTTTGCCAGTGCAGCATTTGTACAAAAAAGATATGGTTGGGAATACGGCGTTCCTGCTTACCTCTTGGCAGGATATGTTGGATATACAAGGATTAAAGCAACCAAGCACGATGGTTGGGATGTGCTAGCAGGTGCTGTAATAGGTGTTGGAATGAGTTATTTGTTTACCAAACCTTATGAAAGAAAAAAGAAGTTGACCATTTCTTCGGACTATATCGAAAACACACCTACTATAGGTTTCACCTACAAATTTTAAGATCAATTGAGAAAGCTTACTTAAAAACAAATGAAAAAAAAAGATAAAATATTAATAACGGGAGCTACCGGATATTATGGGTATGCAGTTGTTGAATCTTTAATCGAAAACGGGGTGAATGAAAGTTTGATTTATGCAATGGCTAGAGACGATACAAAAGTTGAGAAATTAAAGTCCTTAAACGTAAATATTGTGTTTGGCGATTATAATCATTACGGTTCAATGTTAAAGGCCTTTTCTGGTATTGACAAATTGCTTTTTGTTTCAAGTAATGAACTAGAAAACCGCAGTATGCAGCATATTCAAGTTGTGAATGCAGCTGTAGAATCTAATGTCAAATATATTCTTTACACAAGCCAGGATCATAAAAAAGTAAATTTCTCGCTTATCGAGTCTGTACTAAATTCTCATTTGGCAACAGAAAATGCCATTAAAGAAAGTGGTCTAAATTATACCATTTTGCGAAATGGACTTTACATGGACATATTGCCTTTATTTTTGGGGGACAAAATCTTTTTACATGGAATTTACCTGCCAGCCGGTAATGGGAAAATAGGTCTTGCACTACGGAGTGAAATGGCCGAGACCGCAGCCAAGGTCTTAATCTCTAATGGTCACAAAAATAAGATCTATAGTGTATGTGAAAATAGTTATTCCTTCTCAGAAATAGCAGAATATATTTCTCGAATCACTGGCAAAAACATCACTTATTTAAGTCCTAGCCTAGATACCTTTCTTAAAACTGTTATTGATCAGGGGATGCCTAAAGCTTGTGCTAAAGTAATAGGAGGTTTTGCCTCGGCTACAAGACATGGTGAATTAGATAGTGACAGTTTACAAATGGCAAAACTATTGGGTCGAAAGCCCGTGTCTGTGGAACAGTATCTAGAGGAAATTTTTTACTGGAAATACTTAAGGAATGTTGTTTAAAGAATTGGATTTTTATAGTATGGTTATCAGATGACTATAAAAAGTTGAAGTCAAATAAAACACTATCATAACACCATGTCCTTCATAGTATTTTGAATTTCTTAGCAATAGAAAGTCCTATTTATGATGAGAATATGAACATCTACCAATGATCAACTGCTTCTCCAGTACCAGCGGTATTTTTCAATTGAACAGTGCCCTGAACTGCAGTGGGGTTTTTTGGGTATTCTTTTTGAACATTGTACTGAACGATTGGGGATATTCAAAACCCAAATTATAGGCTATTTCGCTTACGGACAGATTGGTTGTTGATAGTTCTTCTTTTGCCTTTTCTATGATAGCTTTCTGAATATATCGCTGAGTGTTTAGTCCCGTAAGAGAACATAACAAATCACTCAGGTAGCGGTGGGAAAGACCGAGTTTGTTGCTAAGAAATGTTACAGAAGGCAAGCCATTATCCAGTCCGCTTTTATCTTGAAAATACCGCTCCAAAATTTGATCCAACGAGGTTATAATTTCGTGGTTTATTTCTTTTCGGGTAATAAATTGACGGTTATAAAAACGCTTGCTGTAGCTTAACAATAAAGCTAATTGTGATACCAATACCTCCTGACTAAATTGATCGATGTTTTCTCTGGATTCAGCATTTATGGTTTGAAATAATTGCTCGACAATAGCTTTTTCTTTGGCCGATAAAAAAAGTGCTTCGGAAACATTATAGGAGAAAAAACCATAGGATTTAATTTCAGTGCCTACCGGAAACTTGCGAATAAAATCTTGATGAAAATATAAAGCATAGCCTTCATAACTTTCCATATCTTCATAGGGAGTTACAATTTGACCAGGTTTTAAAAACGCCAGTCCACCTTCGTCAAAATCATAGTAATCCTGCCCATATTTTATTTTTCCACTAAAACTATTTTTAAAAGAAATTTTATAAAAATCAATAGTTAATTTTTGTTCACTGTTTATTTCCAGTTGCGGTGTTTTATTATAATCTACCAGTGTGAATAAGGGATGTTGTGGGGCGGGCAACCCCAAATATCGCATTAATGCAGATATGCTTTTAAATGGTTTTATTTCTGAGTTACTCGCTCCCATAACCTTGAAGGTAACTATTTTTTAGTTTTGAACCGCTGGTCGAATCACAATATCACCAATTTCCACTTCTTTAGGTTGACTGATCGCATAGATTACAGCACCTGCAATTGCATCAGGGCTTATGGCAATTTCATCACGACTTTTCAAAATGGCAGTTCGCATTTGGTCGTTTTTAATATTTTCGGCAAAATCCGTATCGACAAAACCGGGAGAAACACCCGTAATTCTGACAGTTCCATCAGACTCCTGCCGAAAAGCTTCGGAAATTGTCCTTATCGCATTTTTAGTTCCGGCATAGACACCCATCGTGGGGGTTATGGTAAGCCCTGCCGTAGAAATGATGTTTACAATGTGTCCGGATTGTTGTTTTTTAAATACGGGAATCGCTGCTGCCATTCCGTACAAAGTACCGTTCAGGTTTACATTTATCATTTGTTCCCAACCTTCTACATCAAGTTCATCAATTTGGCTTAATTGACTAACCCCTGCATTGTTCACCATTACATCCAATCTTCCAAAGTCAGCTACGGCTTTTTCAACCAACTTATCTAAGTCTGCCCTATGTTAAACATCTGCCACTACATAAATTGCTTCGCCATTTTTTTCAGTAATAGTTGATACAATTTCCACTAGTCTTTCTTCACGGCGAGCGGCGAGTACTACTTTTGCTCCCGCGGCAGCCAGCTTTGTGGCAATGGCTTTTCCAATTCCGCTACTTGCACCAGTGATAGCGACTACTTTTTCTTTAAGATTCTGCATACTAAATTATCTTTTAAATCTGTTGCAAAGTTCTTAGTTGTCGTTTCCTAAAAAGTAATCAGATTGGTATTTATTGTAGTTAAATTGTTATGGAGCGGCATTTGAGTTGAGCAAGACATCCATTCTTTTATTGCTTATGCCTCTCCATGTAATGGGCTAGTAATTTCCTTAATTAAATAATGCCCTGTATTGCATTGGGGTCTTTTGGGTATTCTTTTTGAACATTGTACTGAATGATTGGGGATGCTCAAAGCCCAAATCAAAAGCTATTTCCTTAACACTTAAATCGGTAGTTGAGAGTAGTTCTTTAGCTCTATCAATTACAGATTCTTGGATATGTGTTTTAGCATTTTTACCTGTCACATTTCTCAACAGATCACTTAAATAATCAGGGGAAACGTTGAGCTTTTCCGCAAAGCATTTAACTGTGGGCAGACCCGAAAGGGCAGCGTCACATTTTAGATAGGAATCAATTAATTCTTCCATCATTGCCACTAAATCATTATTTACTGCACTTCGTGTCAGAAACTGCCGATTGTGAAAACGCTTTGCATAATGGAGAAGCAGATCAATATGGGAAACAATTAGATCTTGACTATAATGATCAATATTGTTTTTCAGTTCATCCTGAATTTGATGCATAAGATTCATCATTATTTTGTCCTCTTTTTCAGAAAGGTGCAAGGCCTCCGCAGTGGAATAAGAGAAGAACCCATAATTTCCAATGACCTTTCCCAACTCATAATGCCGAATGAGCTCAGGTTTGAAGACGAGCATATAACCCGATACTGGGTCATCTGTAGGATTGGTGACTGAAAAAATTTGACCAGGTTTGGTAAAACTCATCACACCTTCATCGAAGTCATAATTACCTTGTCCGTACCTGAATTTTCCAGAAGATCCTTTTTTACAGGCTACACAATAAAAATCATAGAAAAAGCTGCTCCAAATTTTGTTATCATCAAACTTCAGAAGTTCAAAATCTATCACACTTATCAATGGATGATAGGGCTTTGACAGTCCAAATAACTTATGAAGTTCAGAAATTGACTTAATTTTATAAGGAGCAGCTTTTTTCACACTATGCTTGTTTAAAATCAGTAGATAAAGATAAATCTTTCCATTGTTCCATTTCTTCCCTTTCTTTTTTACGAACTTCCAAAATAGCATAGTAGCTATCAGAACCTAATGGAAGATGCAAGGGTGGATTAGACATTTCCGTAATCTGAAGTAATACCTCTGCCAATTTTTTGGGATCACCTAATTGTTGGCCATCAAATCCCGTGAACTGTTCCACCTGCTTCTCTAACTTATATTCATCGATTTTATATTGCGCAACATTAAGGGTTTCCTCATTCATAAAATTTGTCCGAAAGGTTCCTGGAGCCAAAATGGTCACTTTAATACCAAAAGGAGCAACCTCTTGAGCAAGAGCCTCGGACAGTCCTATAACGGCAAATTTTGATGCATTATAGCTTCCATTACCAGCATAGCCCATATAGCCCATCATAGAGGAAGTATTAATGATATGCCCGGAATTTTGCCTGCGCAAATGTGGTAAAACGTTTCTAATGATACTGGCCATTGCAAAAACATTTACGTTCATTGTTTTCCTAAACTCGCTATCGCTTAGTTCTTCAATATTTCCCAAAAGGTTGTAACCTGCATTATTGACCACTACGTCTATTCGATCGAATTTTTCAATGCCTTTGGAAATTGCATTTTCAATGTCCCCTTCATTGGTGATGTCCAATTCTACAGGAAATAAATGATCCTTGTGATCTATAATTTGTTCTAAAAGTAGTTCCGTATTTCTGGTTGTCGCGATGACATTTCCTCCGTCATTTAAAACGGCTTTTGTAATTTCTAGCCCCATTCCTTTTGAGGCTCCTGTAATAAACCAGACTTTCTGTGTGCTCATATTATTTGTTTTTTACAAAACTACATGGCACGTAAATTTAAATAGTTTTCAAATCAAGGATAAACGTTTTTAAATTCAAGTTTAGTTAATTTTTTTATTATTTGCCGTCTTTCTAATCCTTGTGCTCGATTACAAAGGCCATTAGTTCAGCCATTTTTCCATCACGAAACCTCCATACATCACAGTAAGAGTATGTAGTGCTTTTTCCATTTTCATTCATCACTGCGATTTTACCGATTGCGGTAAGGTAATCGTTTTCGGTAATCAAATTTTTTACCTCATTTTTTGGGGGTTCAATGTATTCATTGAACATCCATTTTCGGACGGATTCCTTTCCATTAAGAACCTGATCACCTATAAATGTCCATTTAGTATCATCAGTGCAATATTGAAGAAATTCCTCATAATTGCCTTTAGAAACAGCTTCATTTGCTTTCTGTAGAATTTTTTTATTATTTTCTGTCATAATAGTATTGTTTTTTTGTAATTGATTATTTAGGTTTTAAATATTAGGCTTGAATTCTGGTCAGTTATTATTTTTTGGATGTGTCTGATACAGCTTTTTTTGAATTATGTTACTTTATTTCAAGAAATCCGAGATTTCCCTTGCAATTTGTTCGGGTTTCTCCTCTTGAAGAAAATGACCGCATTCCGTTATTTCCGTCATTTCATGTTCGTCAACGTTATTGGAAAGAAAACTATCCAAAATTTTAAAATTAGCCGATGACGCAATTCCTTTTGTGGGATTCTTAATTTTAGTATAGTCCTTCTTATGTGCAATATCTTCACCGAAGGTCTGGTACCATGCATTGGCAGCTCTTATGTTTTCCTTGTGGTTATAGTGTTGAAGGTAGACTGACCGGTCAAAATCACTGATACCATTTTTATTGATGAGTAACTTTTCAAAAAGGTGGTCCAACAACAACCCAAAACGTCCTTCTTGGACAAAACTGTTGGGCATCCTTCGTAAATCCAGAGGACAGTCCGATTTGATCTTGTTTACCAAATGGGACAGGTTTAGCCGAAATGCAGGGGATGCTTATCAGATGATCGGTACATTGAGACGATTGGGGGTAGAACCGCAGGCGGTAGAGCAACCGCTCGATTTATCCATTCCTGAAAATAAAATGATGCTTGCCTTTTATCTGGCTGCCCCTGAAGTGGAAAATGACAGAAGGGCATTGAATGTATTTCATGGAATGCGCAGGGCTAAAAAAGAAGGTCGTTGGATGGGAACGGCACCGGTTGGATACATCAATAAATCCAACGAAAGCGGTAAAAAATATATTGCCCCAAGGGAAGTCCAAAGCGATGTTATGAAATGGGCATTCAAAGAGTTGGCGAAAAATATGTTCAGTACCGAGCAGGTATGGAAAATGGCAAAGGAAAAGGGGCTGAAATGCAGTAAGAATAATTTCTGGACAGCTATCCGTAATCCTATGTATTGCGGTAAAATATTTATACCTAAATACAAAGATGAAGAAAGCCAGCTGGTGATGGGGCAACATGAACCTTTGATATCCGAAGCTTTGTTCTATGATGTACAGGATGTGCTCGACGGTCGTAAAAAAGTAATGCGGGCTAAAATGAAGGAGGATGTTCATTTTCCATTACGTGGATTTGTGATTTGCCCGGATTGCGGACGTATGCTGACCGGTAGCAAGTCGAAAGGGCGTTCCCATTATTATTACTATTACCATTGCTCTGGTGGCTGTAAATTCAGACACAAGGCCGAAGATATGAATGAAAAGATCATTTCCGAAATTGGGAAATATGTGTATTTCATTCCTAGGCTCAACCTATTTAAAGAAGTCATTACTTCCGTATATAAATCAAAAACCAGAGACAGGATCGGAAATATACAGCAGTTAAAAATTCGTTTACAGGATGAAAACAATAAACTGAGTAAAGCCAGGGAACTGCTTTTATGTGGTGATATTGAAGCGGACGATTACCGAATGATGAAAGCGGATGCCGATAAAAAAATAAACAGGCTGGAAGCCAAACTCACAAGTTCGATTACAGACACGCAAAACGTGGAACCCCTGTGGGGTAAGGCAATCAGCAATCTTTCACAATTGGGCTATTTGTATGAAACAGGGACAATTACGCAAAAAAGAAAGATCATTGGTTCGGTCTTTCCTGAAAATCTAACTTTTGACGGATTTGAATATCGAACCACCCGAGTTAATGAAGCAATCAAGTATATCACACTGATAGACAAAGACTTAAATAGAAATAAAAAAGGGACAAATTCATCATTTTTGAATTTGTCCCATCAAGTGACCCCGAAGGGATTCGAACCCCCAACCCTCAGAGCCGAAATCTGATATTCTATCCAGTTGAACTACGGGGCCTAGTATAAAGTTATTTATGCTAATGATTTTTTTACAACAGCAGAAATGGTTTTACCATCCGCTTTACCGGCAAGCTCTTTAGAGGCTACACCCATGGTTTTACCCATATCAGCCATACCGGAGAAACCATTATCAGCTATAATTTTTTTCACTACAGCTTCAATCTCCTCTTCAGACATTTGTTCAGGTAAAAACTGCTCTATAACCTTAGCTTGTGCTATTTCAGGTTCTGCAAGATCTTCACGTCCTTGTTCTACATATATGGCAGCACTGTCTTTACGTTGCTTTACCAGTTTTTGTAATATTTTTATTTCTTGCACTTCCGAAAGCTCTTCTTGCGCTCCACTCTCTGTTTTAGCTAATAATAAAGCTGATTTAACCGCTCTTAATGCTTCAAGTGCCACAGTGTCTTTAGACTTCATTGCACTTTTCATAGCGTCCATTATCTGTGTTTGTAAACTCATAGGTACAGATTTTTATAAATTTGCCAGCGAAGATAAAAAAATAAACCCGAAAATACATTCTATTTCCGGGTTTACATTATAGTATTTGGGTTAGTTAATCTACATTATCATGCAGGAAAGAGTTGTTAGAACGTAACTGTAAATCATCGTTACTATCTGTTCCTAAAGAAAAGCGCGACTTAGTATTATCAGTACGTGATTCATTTAAATCAATCCCCATTCTTTTATATGCAGGCTCTTTCTCTATCTCATCTATTTTAGATGAAGAATTATTATGGAATTTATAGTTAAAGTCCTTCATTTTTTTACGACGCTCCTCTGCCCTCATACGTAATGTTTCCTCAATAGTCATTTCTACAGGAGAAACTTCTTCGTGTGAAGTTACTGTATTTGAAGCTGTTTCAACATCATCTGTCTTTTTAAGCGTTATGTTTAGCTCTTCGCTTACAGGCTCTTCTTGCTTTTTAGCAGCAGGCTTGGATTGTAATAACTCTTGTTCTTTTTCTAAGTAATCTTCTAATGAGTAACGTATAACCTCTGCTTCTTGTTTAGCCGAAACTTCCGGTTTTACCTGTACAGCTTCGTTTACCTGAATATTACGTATTTCCTCTGTAGTTTCAAAAAGTCGGCTTTGTGGCTGTTCTTCATGTATTATTTCAGCTTTTGGGCTTTCATTAGCAATATCAAAAGAAAAAGTAACCTGTTCCTCTTTTTTAGGTGCTACAACAAATTCAGGGTCTACAACTTCAATATCTCTTACGTCTTTTATTTCCTGTTTTGCTTTTTCCTGTTCAGGAGAAACAATTTCAAAGAAAACATCAAGGTCATTTATATACTCTTCAGACGCAGGTTTGTCATTCTCTACCGCCTGAACTTCCTGCTTTTTTTCAGTTACATCATCTTCAAGTGAGTACACTATTTTTTCATCCTCCTGCTCTGCAGTTGGCTGTGTTTCCTCATTTTGAGTTTCCTTTGCTGGCTGAGAAAAATCAAATGAAGGCGTTGAAGCTTTTTGAGCAAAACTGGTTTCTAATCGTTGCTCTTCTTCAAGTGCGTGAATTATTCTTTTAGGCTCTGTATTTACAATATCATTTTGCTGTTCTATATTAAAGCCTGTAGCAATAATAGTTACTGCAATAGATTCATCTAAAGACTCATCTTCACCAACACCCATTATAATATTGGCATTGTGTCCTGCTTCTGCCTGAATATGATCGTTTATTTCTCCTATTTCATCAATAGTAATTTCATTAGTACCCGAAACGATGAGCAACAATACGTTTTGGGCACCTGTAATTTTATTATCGTTTAATAACGGAGAATCTAACGCATCTACAATAGCATCCTTAGCTCTGCTTTCACCTGAGGCTACAGCAGAACCCATTATAGCTGTACCGCTGTTTGCCAGTACTGTTTTAGCATCCTTAAGGTCAATATTCTGAGTATAGTGGTGTGTAATTACTTCTGCAATACCTCTTGAAGCTGTAGATAACACTTCGTCAGCTTTAGAGAATCCTGCTTTAAAGCCTAAGTTACCGTATACCTCTCTCAGCTTGTTATTATTAATAACAATTAAAGAGTCAACCTGTTTTCTTAGTTTTTCAACACCATTCTGTGCCTGCTCTGCACGCACCTTACCTTCAAACTGGAAAGGTATTGTTACAATAGCAACAGTTAGTATTTCTCTTTCTTTTGCCAGTTGTGCAATTACAGGGGCTGCACCGGTACCGGTACCACCACCCATACCTGCGGTAATAAATATCATTTTGGTATTCGTATCAAGCATTTTTTCAATGTCCTCAATACTTTCTAATGCAGCCTGCTGCCCAACATCAGGGTTAGCACCTGCACCAAGCCCTTCTGTAAGGTTTACACCAAGCTGTATTTTATTAGGTACCGCACTATTTTGCAGTGCCTGAGAATCAGTATTACACACTACAAAATCAACACCTTTGATCCCTTGCTTAAACATGTGGTTAATAGCGTTACTACCGCCACCTCCTACACCAATTACCTTGATTACGTTTGACTGATTTTTAGGTAAATCAAACGAAATACTTCCAAATTCTGAGTTGCTCATATTCATAGGGTTTTTATTCTGCGTTATCTAAAAAATCTTTTATTTTATCTATATACTTATCAAAAAATGAACGTTTTACACGTTTCTCAGTCGACTCTGTCACTTCTTCTTTTTCATTTGTCGCTGTTTCAGCTTCAGCTTCTTGTTCAGCCTCAGGCTTAGTTACAGGGTCAAACTGTGGTTCTCCACTTGTTACAGGCTCCTGTACAGGTTTCTGCATTTCTACCAATGGCGTAGCACTCTTGGTATTGTTACGAATACTGTTCATAACCAAACCTACTGCGGTAGCATAAAGCGGGCTTGAAATTTCTTCATCCGAATCGCCTGCTAAATGCTCGTTAGGGTAACCTATACGAGTATCCATACCTGTAATGTACTCAACAAGCTGCTTTATATGCTTTAACTGAGAACCACCTCCTGTAAGCACTATACCGCCTATCAGTTTTTTGCGTGGATCTTCATGCCCGTAAGCTTTTATCTCTGCAAACACCTGCTCTATAATTTCTACCACGCGGGCATGTATTATTTTAGACAGGTTTTTAAGCGATATTTCTTTCGGTTCACGACCTCTTAACCCCGGTATAGAAACAATTTCATTGTCTCTGTTTTCTCCCGGCCAAGCCGAACCAAATTTCACTTTAAGCAGTTCTGCTTGTTTTTCTATAATCGAACAGCCTTCTTTTATATCCTCAGTAATTACATTCCCACCAAATGGTATAACTGCTGTATGGCGGATAATACCATCTTTAAAAATGGCTAAATCAGTAGTACCGCCACCTATATCAATTAAAGCAATACCTGCTTCTTTTTCTTCTTGGCTAAGTACCGCGTCAGACGATGCTAAAGGCTCTAATGTAAGACCGGAAAGGTCTAACCCTGCGCTTTTAATACATCTACCCACATTACGGATTGATGATGCCTGCCCTACTACTACGTGGAAGCTGGCTTCCAGCCTGCCACCATACATACCAATAGGTTCTTTTATTTCGGTTTGCCCGTCTATTTTAAACTCTTGCGGCAAAACGTGTATTATTTCCTCTCCCGGTAACATTGCCAGTTTGTGCACCTGGTTAATAAGCAAATCAATATCTTTTTCGCCTATTACTTCTTCGGGGTTGTTACGGCTTATATAATCACTATGCTGTATACTGCGTATGTGCTGGCCGGCTATACCTACCACCACATCGTTAATTTTATATCCTGAATCTGCTTCAGCCTCCTGTACGGCTTGCTGAATAGACTGTATGGTTTGGGTAATATTGTTTACAACACCTCTGGCAACACCAAGACTTTTAGACTTGCCTACGCCTAAAATCTCCATTTTACCATACTCATTTTCCTTTCCTATCATCGCCACAATCTTTGTTGTACCGATGTCTAAACCTACTGCAATACTATCTCTTTCCATATTTTATTTTTTGGTGCACACAACCTGTTGTGTAAATTTCAGATTTATTGTCTTGTACTCTTCTATAGCTTTACTTTTTACAGCATCCTGCAAAAAAGCCATATAGTTTTTAAACTTTCTTTCTACACTTACAGGCTTCCCAAACTCTATAACATAATCATAATTCCTGCTCAGCATTTTCAGGTTGCCGTTTGGCGTTACCTGTATGCCTATAATATTTTTCTTTAAAAAATCGTTTTTGTACAGATACAGAAGTACCTGCTGTAGCCTTGATGGCTCTACACTATCAAGCGCTCCTGTTACTAACGGCACACGTGCCGTGTAGCTTGAAGAAAGTGGCATTTCACCCCCCTCCGTATCTATATAGTAAGATTTCGCCCCCTTGTAAACCCGTGCAACAGGCGTTTTCTGCCTGATAATTGCTTTAAGTTTACCATCAACTGTAGTGTAAACCTCTGCCTTCTCAATCATTGGATTTTGGTCGAGAGACTTCTCCAGTTTATTCAAATCTAGCTTATCTTTCCTTATGTCCGTAACAGTGTCATAATTTTGTATCAACAACTTATTAACTTCATCCAGGGTAATAAAATTTTCCGGCTGAACAAATGAAACCTCTGATTTTTCAAGCCATCTTGTCTCATTTCTGTTTCCTGAAAAAGAATACAGAAACACTACTGCGAGCAGTATTACCACAAGCCTTATGTTATTCCAGTTAATTCTTTTCATTTAATACTTTTTTAATTTCAGGAACCATTTCTCCTATATCTCCTGCCCCAATAGTTACTACTACATCAGCAGTTGTATTTTTCATTAATTCCAGTAGTTCCAGTTTACTTACCAGTTGTTTTTCCGGGCTTGTAATCATTCCCAGTAACCACTCTGATGTCACCCCCTCAATTGGTACTTCTCTTGCCGGATATATATCCAGTAAAACCACATTTTTAAACTTCGAAAGGCTTTCTGCAAAACCTTGTGCAAAATCTTTAGTTCTGCTGAATAAATGCGGTTGAAACACCACTAAAACATCTTTATCGGCATACAATTCCGAAACTGCTTGATGCACTGCTTCAATCTCTGTAGGATGGTGTGCATAATCATCTATATACACTAAATCATCCGTTTTTATTTGATATGAAAACCTACGCTTTACCCCTTTAAAAGAGGCTAACGCTTTTACTATTTTTTCAGGTGCTACATCATACGAATATGCCATAGCAAATGCCAACATAGCATTGGTTAAATTATGCCTGCCCGGTAACCCAAACTTTACATTTTTCAGTACCTCGGTTGGGGTTTTTATATCAAAAACATACCAGCCGTTTTCTATATGCACGTTATTCGCTACATATACCGAATCATCATCTATACCAACTGTTACAGCATCAAGCGGTATTGCGGGTGGTGTAAACAAGTTCTTTTTATCTTTTACTTTATCCGCAAACTCTATAAAAGAAGCCTCTATAGCTGTGGCATCACCGTATATATCCAAATGGTCAGCATCCATACTGGTTACACAAGCTATATTCGGGTGTAGGTGTAAAAAGGAGCGGTCAAATTCATCAGCCTCTACTACCGTTACAGTAGTCCCGTTACCAATTAAGTTAGAACCGTAATTTTCTACTATTCCGCCTAAAAATGCGGTAACATCTACCCCGCTTTCATACAGTATATGCCCCAGTATGCTAGATGTGGTTGTTTTACCATGTGTACCTGCAACAGCAAAGCAAAATGTACCTTTGGTTATAAGCCCTAATACTTCTGCACGCTTTTTAATTTCAAAATCATTATCAAGGAAATAATTCCATTGTGAATGATTTTTAGGCACTGCCGGTGTTACTACAACCAGTGTATTTTCTTTTTCTTTACTTAAACTTTCTATATGCACTACATCATCATCAAAATGTACCGTAATACCTTCTGACTGTAATGCTTTTGTTAACTGTGTAGGCGTACGGTCATACCCTGCTACATTTTTGCCTAAAAACATGAAATAGCGTGCCAAGGCACTCATGCCTATGCCGCCAATCCCAATAAAGTAAACATTATGTATTTTGTCTAACTGCATCTGTTTTACTTCTTACTTTTTAAGCAATTTTACTATTTCGTCAACTATATCTTTTGTTGCATTTGGCTTAGCCATTTGTTTTATGTTTTGGCTTAGCTTCTGTCTTTTTTCTTCATTTTCTACAAGTTCTTTAAACTCAGGTTCAAACTGTGTATCAAGCTGCGTTTCTTTCAGCATAACTGCTCCTTCATTATCAACAACTGCCTGTGCATTTTTTGTTTGATGGTCTTCCGCTACATTAGGCGACGGTATAAACATCACTGGCTTACCTACTATACATAACTCCGATACTGATGAAGCTCCTGAACGAGAAACTATTACATCAGCCACAGCATAAACTAAATCCATTCTGTCTATGTACGAAAGTACCGTAACACCTTCCTGCTCACCGTACTTTTTATATCCCTCATGGTATAACTTACCGCATTGCCATATTATCTGTACACCCTGTGCTACAATCCAGCTTAATTCTTTCGCTATAAGCTGGTTTATTCGTCTTGCACCCAAACTCCCACCTAATACTAAAAGTGTTTTCTTTTCAGGATCAAGGTTAAACTCTTTTACTGCTTCACCTCTTTTTTTATCTATCGAAATAAGGTCTTGTCTTACAGGATTCCCTGTAAATACTATCTTATCCGCTGGGAAAAACTTATCTAAATTTTCATAAGCAACACAAATTTTACTCGCTTTAAACGATAGCCATTTATTTGTGATACCCGGATAGGAATTTTGTTCCTGTATTACGGTTGGTATTCGCTGAGACGACGCTGCTCGTAACAACGGTCCACTGGCAAACCCACCTGTACCGATAACTACATCGGGTTTAAACTTGTTTACAATTTTTTGCGACTTTAAAAGACTGCTCATCAGCTTAACAGGAAACATTAGGTTTTGTAATGTTAACTTTCGCTGAATACCTGAAATCCAAAGCCCTTTTATTTCATAACCTGCTTGTGGTACTTTCTGCATTTCCATCTTATCCTTTGCACCCACAAACAGTATTTCGCAATTAGGGAAACGCTTTTTTAATTCATTCGCAATAGCAATAGCAGGATAGATATGTCCTCCTGTACCGCCTCCGCTTAATATGAATTTTTTATTTCCCATTTTATATGCTCTTTTATTTTTTAGTTCCTCTTTTTATTTATCAACACCCTCTATACTGTATGACGGGTTAGCAATATTACCTGCTTCTCCAGCCTCTTCTTTTTGCTTTTCCCTAAGTATATGTTCATCTATTATGCTTTGCAGTGCTGCATCTCTGGCTGCTTTTTCTTCAAGCTCTTCTGCAATTTCTTCTTCTTTCTTGGTAACACTAATTATTATCCCTACAGCAATACAGGTCATCCAAATAGAACTACCACCACTACTGATTAACGGTAATGTTTGCCCTGTAACAGGCAGTAGCTCTACCGCTACTCCCATATTAATTAATGCCTGAAAAATAATAGGAAAACCAAGCCCTACTATCAACAACTTACCGAATAATGATTTGGCTTTATGTGCCGAAACCAAAAAGCGGAAGAACAGCATCAGGTATAAGAACAATACTCCTAACCCACCTACTAAACCATACTCCTCTACTATAATAGCAAAGATGAAATCGGAAGATGATTGCGGAAGGAAATTCTTCTGTACACTTTTACCGGGACCTAACCCGTATATACCTCCTGTTGCTATAGCAATTTTTGCTTTTTCTATTTGGTAATCATCTTCATCAGGGGCGTCGGTTGTAAAGCGCTCTACACGGCTTATCCAGGTATCTACCCTGTTTGGCATGGCATCAGGAAATGCTTTTGCAAACAGAATGAATATTCCCAGCATAACTACCCCCATACCAAATATGGCTGCTAAGTAGCGTATAGGGTAACCTCCTACAAACACCAGCATACACACCATAGAAAATATAAGTGCTGCCGTAGAAAAGTTTGCCGGAAGTATTAATGCCAGTATTATAAACACGGGAACCCAAAACTCTATAAAAGAGGATTTAAATGTAATTTGCTTCCCTTCTATTTTTGCCAGATAACGTGCTACGTATATCATAAGCACTATCATTGCCAGTGCCGAAGTTTGGAATGTAACCCCAATAAACGGGACTTTTATCCATCGGCTGGCATTAGCACCATCTATTACAGTTCCCTGAAAAAATGTCCAGACCAATAGCAATGCTACTATTGGCAAAGCAATTCGAGATAATGCTCTGTAATAATGATACGGTACTTTGTGCACAAAATATATTAGTGCAAAACCAATAAATATATGAACGAGATGTTTAACCAAATACCCGATAGTAGATCCCTTGCCGATTACATACACAAGGTTGGTACTTGCGCTGAATACCGGCATGAACGATATAAGGGCTAACAGCATCACGAATGACCATATCCCTTTATCTCCTTTCAGATTTTTGATTAAATTTTTCATTTTTTATTCTCTTTTAGTTTTCCTCGTTGCGACTCCCCGCAACATCTGAACTATAAATTCTGTACAGCGTTCTTAAACTGCTTTCCTCTGTCTTCGTAACTTTCAAATAAATCGAAACTTGCACACGCAGGCGATAGTAGTACCGCATCACCTTTTTCTGCCAGTTGTTGTGCAGTTCGTACTGCTTCCACCATACTGCCTGTTTCCACAACTACATCTACCACATTACCAAAGGCATTTATTATTTTTTGGTTATCTACACCAAGGCACACAATAGCTTTTACTTTTTCGCGTACCAATTGCATTAACTCATCATAATCATTTCCTTTATCTACACCACCTACTATCCAAACAGTAGGAACAGTCATGCTGTCAAGAGCAAAAAAGGTTGCATTTGTATTGGTAGCTTTACTGTCGTTTATGTACTGTACATTCTGTATTTTCAGTACTTTTTCCAGTCTGTGTTCTACCCCGTCAAAATCAGAAAGCGACTCTCTGATTGTTTGTTTTCTTATACGCATTAGTTGCGCAACTGCTGTTGCTGCCATCGCATTCTTTACATTATGCTTTCCTTCTAATGATAACTCTCTTATTGGCATAATAAATCCGTCGTTATTAATATTGCTTTTAATATTTTCTTCTTCTACATATATCCCTTCCGTAACGTTACCCGAAATCGAGAAGGGTATTTTTTGTGGCCTGATACTGTTTTTCTCAAGCCATTTTGTTATTGTTTCGTCATCAGCATCATAAACCAGATAATCATTCTCTGTCTGGTTCATTACTATCCTGAACTTTGCTGCTATGTACAGCTCATAATCATAATTGTACCTGTCTAAATGGTCCGGGCTTATGTTGGTTATTACCGCTATATGCGGTCTGTACTCCACAATACCATCCAACTGAAAACTACTTAACTCTAACACATAGTTCTCAAATTTGCCTTCAGCTACCTGCCAGGCAAAACTTTTGCCTATGTTTCCTGCCAAGCCCACTTTTAACCTTGCTTGTTCCAACAAATGGTGGGTTAACATTGTCGTAGTGGTTTTACCATTACTCCCTGTTATACCTATGGTATCTGCTGCCATATATTGGGAAGCAAATTCAATTTCCGAGATTACGGGTATTCCCTTTTCTCTTAGTTGTTTTACTATTGGGGCTTTATCAGGTATACCGGGGCTTTTCATCACTACATCTGCATTCAGCACCAAAGCTTCGGTATGCTTACCTTCTTCCCATTCCAGTTTATTAAGTGAAAGAACTTCTTTATAATTTTCTTTTATTTTTCCGAAATCAGATACAAATACATCATACCCTTTTTTCTTACCCAATATAGCAGTACCTACTCCGCTTTCTCCACCGCCTAATACTACCAGTCGCTTTGCCATACCAATCTGTTTTTATCTCAGTTTTAATGAAACCAGCGAGAAAATAGCAAGCATTATCGCTACAATCCAGAAGCGGGCAACAATTTTACTTTCGTGATACCCTTTTTTCTGATAGTGATGATGTAAAGGAGACATCAGGAATATCCTGCGCCCTTCGCCGTATTTCTTTTTGGTATATTTAAAATAGCTTACCTGTAACACTACCGATAAGTTCTCTGCAAGGAAAATTCCGCATAGTATCGGTATTAATAATTCTTTACGTACTGCTATAGCTAATACTGCTATTACACCACCTATTGTAAGGCTTCCCGTATCTCCCATAAATACAGATGCCGGATAGGTATTGTACCAAAGGAATCCTACTAACGATCCTACAAAAGCGGAGATATACACCGTCATTTCACCGGAGTTGGGTATGTACATTATATTCAGATAGTCTGAAAAGATAATGTTACCCGATACAAAGGCGAATATACCGAGGGTAAGCACCGCGATGGCGGAGGTTCCCGCCGCGAGCCCATCTATACCATCAGTAAGGTTGGCACCGTTTGATACGGCTGTAATAATGAATATTACTACCGGTATAAATATTAGCCACGCAAAACTTTTATAGTTATCGCCTGCCCATGAAAGCAGTTCGGCATAATCAAACTCATTATTTTTAAAGAACGGAATAGTAGTAGCAGTCGATTTTTCTTCTATAGGTTCTTGTTTAACCGCTGTTCTTTCGCCATCTACCACTTCATACACTACTGGTTTAGAAGTTTCTTTACGTACGGTAACCCCCGGGTGGAAGTAAAGCACATAACCTACTATAAGCCCAAGTCCTACCTGACCTACTACTTTAAATTTACCTTTAAGGCCTTCTTTGTCTTTTTTAAATATTTTAATGTAATCATCTATAAAACCTATAGTTCCCATCCAAAGAGTGGTAACTATAAGCAGCATTACATATATGTTATCCAACTTGGCAAGCAGTATTACCGGTATAAGGGTAGCCATTATTATAATAAGCCCGCCCATTGTTGGTGTACCTGCTTTTTGTTTTTGTCCTTCTAGACCAAGTTCACGAACTGTTTCGCCTATTTGCTGCCTGCGTAAAAAGTTAATTATTTTTTTACCGAATACCGTAGATATTAGCAATGACAGTATTACTGCTAAACCTGAACGAAAGGTTATGTATTGAAAAACCCCCGTACCGGGAATATCCAGCTGCTTGTCGAAATATTCAAATAAATAATATAGCATACAGGCTTATTTGTTTAATTGTGCTAATAATTCTTTTACGGTTTCCATGTCGTCAAAATGGTTACGCACACCATTTATCTCCTGATACGTTTCATGCCCTTTTCCGGCAATCAGTATTATATCATTCGGTTCAGCCAGTTGGCAAGCTGTTTTTATAGCCTGTTTCCTGTCTGTTATTGCTATCGTTTTTTTATAGTTTTGAGGCTCTACTCCCTTCTCCATATCTTCTATAATCGCCTCAGGGTTCTCAGTCCTTGGGTTATCTGAGGTAAAAATGGCTTTATCACTAAATGATGAAGCTATGTTTGCCATAACCGGACGTTTGGTTGTATCTCTGTCGCCACCGCAACCTACTACTGTAATTAGTTGTTCGTTACGGGTACGTATATTTTCTATTGTTTTTAAAACATTTTCCAGCGCATCAGGTGTATGGGCATAATCTACAATTGCCGTTACATTAGTATCTGATATTATGTACTGAAACCTCCCTGAAACACTTTCCAGCTCACTCATCAGGGTTAGTACCTCCTGTTCCTGCAAACCAAGATTAACTGCTGTAGCATATATTGCCAACAGGTTATAAGCATTGAATGTACCTATCAGTTTTACCCATACTTCCTGCCCGTCTATTTTAAGCAACAAGCCCGAAAGCTGATTCTCTAATATTTGCGCTTTATAATCAGCATAGGTTTTTAATGCATACGTCAGCTTTTTAGCTTTTGTATTTTGCATCATAACCAAGCCGTTTTTATCATCAACATTTACAAGAGCAAAAGCTGTTTTTGGCAGTTGGTCAAAAAACCGCTTTTTCACATCTCTGTACTCTGCAAAAGTTTTATGGTAATCCAAATGGTCATGCGAAAGGTTTGTAAATATCCCTCCGGCAAAGTGCAAGCCTTCTGTTCTGCTTTGGTGTATACCATGCGAGCTTACCTCCATAAAGCAATACTCAACACCTTCAGCAGCCATCTCGCTTAAATGCTTGTTAATGGTTAGCGAGTCAGGCGTGGTGTGTGTTGCTTTATACTCTGTATCACCTACCATTACCTTTACCGTTGAAAGCAAACCTGTTTTATAGCCTGCATTTTTAAACAACTGGTATAAAAGTGAAGCAATAGTAGTTTTACCATTTGTACCGGTAACCCCTACCAGCTTTATGCTTTGTGATGGTGTTCCATAATAATTGGACGCCATATGTGCCAAAGCTGTCGCTGAATTTTCTACCTGTATATAAGTTATCCCTTTTTGTAATGCATCAGGAAGTGACTCACATACTATTGCTACAGCACCGCTTTCAATTGCTTTTGCTATATAATTATGTCCGTCAGACTGTGTTCCTCTTATCGCCACGAATGCATCGCCCGACTGAACTTCTCGGGAATCAAACTCTATTTTACTAATCTGAATATCGGTAGTTCCGTTTACGGACTCGATAGCAGTTTTGTATAATATGTCTTTTAATATCATCACGATAATTGTAATACTACAGTTTGATTCTTTTTAAATATTTTCCCCGGTGCAAGCGACTGTTTTTTCACTTTCCCCGCACCATGAATTTGAACTTTAAGTCCCATGTTTCCTAAAAGCGCTACAGCATCCATACCGCTCATGCCTACTAAATTTGGCATTACTTCTTCTGGTTGCTGTACCTTCTCGTAATAGGAAGCATATAAACTTTCCTGTTCTGCTATGTTTTCCTGAAGTTTATCAACACTGTTGGTTGAAGGAACATCAGTAAATATTTTTTGTGCTATTCTTTTAAATACCGGTCCTGATACATCAGCCCCGTAATAGCCTTTTTTTATACTTGGTTTATGTATTACCACAATACAAGAATACTTAGGGTTATCAGCAGGGAAATAGCCTGCAAAGGATGATGAGTAATACATGTTATCTCCTTTACCGCCTCCATAATTTACCTGTGCTGTACCTGTTTTACCCGCCATTGAAAAATTAGGAGAATATAACTTTGAACCCGTACCGCGTTTTACCACATTTTTAAGTACTTCCTTAGCTTTATCAATAGTTTCCTGCGAGCAGATTTTAGGGTTAATAACCTCTTTATCAAAATGCTTTATGGTTTTATTCCACTCTCTTATTTCCTGCACAAAAAGCGGACGTACCATTTCGCCGTTGTTAGCTACTGCATTGTACAACGCCAGTGTTTGCAGTGGTGTCATTGAAATACCATAACCAAACCCCATCCACGGAAGCGAGAGTGCCGACCATTTGGGTTCATCTGGTTTTGGCATTACTGGGATGCCTTCGCCTATTATAGAAACCCCTAAGGGCTTTGTAAGCCCAAACTCTTCTAAATGTTCCATAAATTGCTCAGGGGTATCTTTATAATTTTCGTAAACCGCCTGCGCCATTACCGTATTAGATGATACTTCGAAGCCTTTAGCTAATGATATTTCACCATACCCACCACGGTGAGAGTCTCTTACTTTATATCCTGAATATTTCACTACCCCACCCTGAGTATCATACACCATACTGGTGTCTACTTTTTTATCTTCTAACAGGGCTAATAACCCTGCCAGTTTAAAAGTAGAACCCGGCTCCTGAGATTCTCCTACTGCGTAGTTCACCGTTTCGTAATATGAGCTATCCTTTGCACGCCCAAGGTTTGATATTGCTTTTATATACCCTGTTTTGGTTTCCATCACTACTACACAACCATGGTCTGCCTCATAATACTCCAGTTGTTTTAATAAGGCATGGTGTGCTATATCCTGTATGTACACATCTATAGTGGAAACTATATCACAACCATCAACCGGTTCAATTTCATTATTATCACTAATCGGTTTCCATTGGTTTTTGGCGATTTTCTGCATCATGCGCTTGCCATCAGTCCCGTTTAGGTATTCCGCAAAAGCTCCTTCTATACCTACATTTAGTGCTCTTCCATTATTATTTATCCTTTCGTAACCTATTGTTCTGGCAGCAATTTTACCTATAGGGTGCTCCCTTACTGTTTTTTGCTCGGTTATGATTCCGCCTTGATAGGGGCCTTTTTCAAATAAAGGGAAAGACTTAATACGTATATACTCTGTATAACTTAACCCTCTGGCAACTAACAGGTATCTGTTTTTGTTTACTCTTGCATTTCTGAATCGGCTATAATAGTATGATGGTGATTTACCCAACATAACCGAAAGCGAATCTGCCAATGGTTTTACATTCTCATCAAAATCTTCTTTTTGAGGTGCTAATGCATCAAAACGAATAGTATAATTAGGCACAGATGTAGCCAGCAAACTACCGTCAGATGAATACACGTTACCCCTGTTAGCCGGAATATCAAACTGTTTCACAGTACGCTCTTTCGCTAACTGGCGATAATAATCACCCTGTATCCATTGTATATTAGAGAGTTTTACAGCAACAAGTATAGCCATCACAAAAATTGCGAAGGCTACCAGATAAATTCTGTAAGAGATTTTTTTATTCTCTACTCCCATAATTTGCTGAATATACTTTTCTCTTCTTCTTTTTTAACTACTTTAATTTTTCTTGGCGGAACATCCGAAGGGTATATTTCTCTTTCCTTCATTTTTCTCGCCACTGTGGACTCCATCTTCAACTCCATTAATTGCGAACGTCTGTCTACAAACTCCGAACGCAACACCTTTACTTCATTTTCAAGCTGCTTTATTCTATATACTTTTTGTTCGTAGTTGTGCGTATTAGCAATCATAAGCATAGCTATAAGTATTAAAAACACTATGAATCCCCAGTTTTTCATAGCCCCGTCATCAACCAGGTATTTTGCTTTTAATAAACTGTATACTCCGCTTTTCATAACTGTATTACTTAACTAACCACTATAATTTTTCGGCAACTCTTAGTTTAGCACTTCTTGCGCGATTGTTTTGTGCTATCTCTTCCTCTGTAGGCACAATTAGTTTTTCAATAATTTTAAATGGCACTTCAAAATTTCCGAAAATATCGCGCTCTGGTTCTCCTTCAAACATTCCGTTACGCACAAAGCGTTTCACTAGACGGTCTTCCAGCGAGTGATATGAAATAACACTTAATCGCCCTCCGGGCTTTAACAACTCTTCGCTTTGCAATAAAAAATCTTTTAACGCTTCTATCTCCTGGTTTACCTCTATACGTATAGCCTGATAGATTTGCGCCAATATTTTATTACTCTTGTGAGCCGGCAAAAAGCGCCCCAACACTTTTTTTAACTGCTCCGTACTTGTAATAGTCCCTCCCTTTCTGGCAGAAACTATAGTACCAGCCAACGCAGCAGCATTTCTCAGCTCACCGTATTCAGAAAACATTTTTCTTAATTCAACTTCATTATACTCATTAATGACTCTGGCTGCATTCATTTCATTTTTCTGACTCATTCGCATATCCAAATCAGCCTCAAAACGAGTAGAAAAACCACGCTCCGCCACATCAAACTGATGTGAAGAAACTCCTAAGTCACCTAATATTCCGTCGACCTCCTTTATTCCGTAAAACCTTAAATACCTTTTTATAAACCTGAAATTTTCAGGTATCAGCATAAATCGGTCGTCATCAATTACATTATTCTGTGCATCTTCATCCTGATCAAAAGCAAACAGTTTCCCATTTGGACCAAGTCGCTCCATTATCTCTCTGGAATGCCCTCCGCCACCAAACGTCACATCTACATAAACACCATCAGGCTTAATATTAAGCCCGTCAACTGTTTCTTTTAATAATACAGGATTATGATATTCCGTCATCGTCATCTAAATTTCCCATTACTTCTTCAGCCAAGTCTGCAAAATCAACTACTGAATCATCAATTGATTTTTCATACTTATCTTTATCCCACACCTCTACAATATTCACTGCAGAAGAAAGAACTATTTCTTTATCGATACCTGCAAAAACCACAAGGTCTTTCGGTATCAATAATCTACCGGTAGAATCAACCTCTATAACTTTTACACCTGCCGTAAAACGCCTGATGAAATCGTTATTCTTTTTTACAAAGCGATTCAACTTGTTTATTTTTTGCATCATTTTTTGCCATTCAGCCATAGGATACAACTCCAAACAAGGCTGAAAAACCGAACGCTTCAACACAAAGCCATCATCTAAACTTACAGCCAATTGCTTCTTTAAAGGAGCAGGCATCATGAGCCTTCCTTTAGAATCGACCTTACATTCATATGTTCCTATAATGGTGTTCAAGCAGTTACGTTTATATGGCTTTTAAAGCAAATATATACATTATTTACCACTTTTTACCACTACATACCACTTTGTTAATAAGTTTTAGTTTAAGTATACCACTACCGCTAAAAAGCAACATTATCAAGCAATTAGCAATGGATAGAAAATCTTCAGAAGAAAAAAGAAATGAGTTTAAAAAATGTATTTTTTTAACCGTTTTTAACAGAGAAAATATAAATTTTTCAAAGAAATAAACCGCAAACATACAGGTTTAACTTAACATAAACATTACACAGTTTAAGTTGTTAAATATTAACATATTAACACAGAGATATAACAAAAAGACAATGCAAGCATATAAAATACTTTAAAATCAACTATAAAGTCATATATTTGTGCTACCTGATTTAGTTTAGATACACACATGCAAAGCACTAATAAAGAGGGTAAATACAGCTATTACGAAGCCGGAGAAGGTACCCCGATTATAATATTACACGGACTGATGGGAGGGTTGAGCAACTTTGACGGTGTGGCTAAATACTTTCCTGAACAAGGCTACAAAGTTGTAATACCCGAACTTCCTATATACACACAAAGCCTGCTAAAAACAAACGTAAAGGCGTTTGCAAAGTGGGTGAAAGATTTTATTACCTATAAAGGTTTTGACAGAGTTATTTTACTGGGCAACTCGCTTGGTGGGCATATAGCATTATACCACACCAAAATGTACCCAGAGAAAATGCTTGGACTTGTTATTACAGGTAGTTCAGGACTTTATGAAAGCGCAATGGGCGACAGTTACCCGCGCAGAGGTGATTATGAGTACATAAAGAAAAAAGCAGGCGATGTGTTTTATGACCCGGCTGTAGCTACAAAGGAGATTGTAGACGAGGTATATGCCGTAGCAAATGACCGCCTTAAACTGGTTAAAACACTTACTATTGCCAAAAGTGCTATTCGCCACAACATGGCTAAGGATTTACCTAAAATGCACGTACCAACCTGTATTATATGGGGTAAAAATGATACTGTAACACCTCCTGAGGTTGCAGAAGAGTTTCACGAACTACTACCAAACTCCAGCCTGTACTGGATAGATAAATGCGGGCATGCCGCTATGATGGAGCATCCTAATGAGTTTAATCGCCTAATGCATGAATGGTTAGACAAAACAGACCTTGCCTCATACACACCACAACAAGGGCAAGGGGAAAGCGAAGAATAATAAAGGTTTCTTTAAATTTAGAAAGAAACCTCATAAACCTATAACATGAAAATTAGTTCTGCCGAGTTTGTAATAAGTAATTCTGAAGTTAGCAAATGTCCTGCTGAACGCATACCGGAATACGCTTTTATTGGCAGATCTAACGTTGGAAAGTCATCATTAATCAATATGCTTACCGGCAGAAAAAGTCTTGCAAAGACTTCTGCTACACCCGGTAAGACACAACTTATTAATCACTTTAAAATTAATAACAATTGGTTTTTAGTTGATTTACCCGGTTATGGTTACGCTAGGGTTTCTAAAAAAACAAAGCAGAAATTCCAAAAGTTTATAACTAACTATTTTGAACAAAGAGAGCAATTAATATGCGCTTTTGTATTGGTTGATATACGCCATGATGCACAAAAAATAGACTTAGAGTTTATTAACTACTTAGGAGAAACAGAAGTTCCTTTCTGTATAGTTTTTACAAAAGCCGACAAAATTGGTTCTTCAAAAGTTGAACAGCATATAAAAGCATACCAAGATTCTTTATATGCTAATAACTGGGAAGAAATGCCTCCTTATTTTGTTACCTCATCATCAAAAGGAATAGGTAAAGACGAAGTACTGGAGTATATAGATGCTATAAATCAGGATATATTTAAAAATCAAGAAGGTTTTTAATACTTCCCTCTATATTAATTTCTCCATAGCATAGTTAGTGAAAGTCTCACCGTTATGCACTACGCTTTGCTCTTTTATTATACTATACCCCTGCTTTAAAAAGAAGGTTTTAGCTGTTATTGACACATTAACAGTAATACGCTTATTATCTTGCTCAAGAGCACGAGTCTCTATTGCGGTAACAATTTTTGTAGCGACACCACAACCTTGATAATCTTTATGTACAAAAAGGTGGTCAAAATAACCTGTAACATCAATATCGCCAAAACCGCATAACTGACCGTTACATTCAGCAACTATAGTGTAATGACTTAGTAATTTTTGATTCCATTTTTCGGCAGGAATGTTTTGTGGCGCCCAGGCATTAAGCTGCGCTTCGGTATAATCTTTTTTATTTACAGCATGTACTGTACCTCTAAAAAGCTCTATTATACTGTTTATATCAGCAGCACTATAATACCTGAGCTTTATTTCCATAGTATTTACTATACCTATGTTTTACTTATCCATTTTTATTTCCAGTTTTTCTGCAAAGTAATCACAGAAATCTTTCATGGTAGCACTCATTTTTTGGTCGCCTGTAGCGCGCTCAAAAGTATCGGACATTGAAACTAATGTCTGATGAAAAAATATTTTCATATCATCCATAGGCATATCTTTTGTCCATAAGTCAATACGCATACTTTCCTTAGCATTGTTGTCCCAAACAGAAAGCATCATTGCTTTTGACTCCTCGTTTTCCACGCCACCATCAGGTGCTGTCCAGAATAATTTTTCCGGTACGCGGTTGTCATCAAGTTCTATATCAAGTGTTATTTGCGAAGTAAGTGGTTTCTTTTCAGCCATTATAATATTAATTATTCTTTTTTAGGTTTGTACTTAGAGTTTTCAAAAATAGTTTTTGCATCTGTTTCCAGCAATTCCTGCAAAGTTACATCTTTATTATTTTCCATATAGGCACGCACTATTTGCCAGCCCACCCAGCGCCCTAACCTACCGGGGGACTCATTATCAAGTTCAAGGTAAAACTTAGAAAAAGGTGCAGGTGCTATAAATCTGTCAAACAGTTTAGGGTCGGTATTATATAGCAAGTTTCTTTCTATAAAATAGCGCCACATCTCTTCTTCATTAACTTTTGCCCAGTCTATTTCCTGTTGTGTGTACCCTATTTTGGCAGCATCAGTAGCATTTGGTAAAAATGCGTCCTGCATATATAACTCTTTACCGTAATATACCATTAAGCCAAGCAGACTCCTGTCTTTAGGCGGCATTGCCTTTTGGGTATAAAATGAATTTACTATATCCGGCAAAATTTGCGATTGTTCAAATTGCTTTACTTTATATTGTGTTAACCCTTCATACAGGTAATTATCTGCTCCTAAATAAAGGCTAAGCGGTATAAGTATTACATTGTCAGTATAAATAGCTTTTGTTTCTATATCATCAGACACCAATGCTACTACTTCGGGAGCTTTAAAGTTTGGGTAGTAATATTTTATATGCTTAAATAAATCTTCAAGGTCAGCCTCAAGGTTATCTAAAGTCTTGTACTTTTTTTGCACCTCACTATATAACTCATTCTGAAACGGGTCCTGCATTTTATTTACCCATACACTATCTGCATTACCGGGAGGAAACAAATAAGCATACTCATCCTTTAACTGAGGTAAATCTTGTGGTGTGCCCCCAAAAAACTTCTCATCAAAACGATCTATTTTAACCTCATCTACAGGTATGGCAGCAATTTCTCCCTCTTTTTTATCCCCGTCGTTACAGGATACTAAAGCAGTAAGCGCAATAATAAGCAAACAAAACTTTTTCATTTCTATATTATTTTATTTTGTTTTTAATAGTAATAATAACTCCTCTTGTTAACTTTGTTATACTATAAAGTAAATCTTGCAAAGATACATTAACCAAAACTATTTAAAAGCAAATTAATTATGAATACCAATAGCGGATTTAATGCCCAAGCTGTTAGCGAACATATTATAGCCTGGCTGAAGGACTATGCTACTAACGCAAGAATGAAGGGTTTTGTTGTAGGCATATCAGGCGGCATAGACTCCGCAGTCACCTCTACGCTTTGTGCTGAAACAGGTTTACCTACATTGTGTGTAGAAATGCCCATACATCAGGCAAAAAACCAAGTAGACAGAGCGCAGGAGCATATAAAAGCATTAAAAGGAAGATATAGTAACGTAAGTGAAGCGGTGGTTGATTTAACTCCTGTATTTACCACTTTTCAGGGGCAAGTACCTTCTTCTGATGATGATTTCATTAATAACCTTGCTTTAGCTAACACAAGAGCAAGACTACGCATGACTACTTTATATTATATGGCAGGATTAAACCATGCTCTGGTAGCCGGAACAGGCAATAAGGTAGAGGATTTTGGCGTAGGCTTTTATACTAAGTATGGTGATGGCGGCGTAGATTTAAGCCCTATAGCTGACTTAATGAAATCGGAAGTGCGAGAACTGGGCAGGTATCTTCAAGTTCCGCAGAGTATAATAGAAGCAAAACCTACTGATGGGCTATTTGGTGACGATCGTACTGATGAAGACCAACTTGGGGCTACTTATGAAGAACTGGAGTGGGCTATGACAGAGGATGAAAAAGGAAGTAAAATGGAAGACTTTACAGGTCGTGAAAAGGAAGTTTTTGCAATTTATAAAGGATTAAATACTGCCAACCAACACAAAATGAATCCCATTCCGGTTTGTAAAATTCCAAAAAATTTGAAATAAAATTCTTTCATTCACAATACTTTAAGATTTTATAGGAATTTAATCCTTAACTTTACTATTGGTGTTTAACTCGATAAAATTGCAAACTATGATTAAACTTTGCCTTGCAGATAATCACCCTGTAGTACATTATGGGATGAAATCGTATTTTAAGGAAAAACCGGAATTTAATTTTACCGGTGTTGTGGATGACTTTAACAGCTTGCTCGATGCAATGCACAAAAAAAGTATAGATGCTGCAATTATAGATTTAGAACTGGAAGGACTTAACAGTATAAGTTCCGTAAAATCGTTAGTGAAGGAATTTCCTGAAACAAAAATAATACTGTTTACTAACCTTTCGGAACAAATATATGCCCCTAATGCATTAAAAGCGGGTATAGCTGCCTATGTACATAAAGGGGCTAAAATGGAAGAACTTGAAAGCGCTGTAAAACGTGCTATGGATGGCGAAATAGTATACAGCGATGCTGTAAAGAAGAACCTTGCTTTACTTAACAAGGGCAAAAAGTCTGAACGATTGTACCGTAAACTATCGTCTCGCGAGATAGAAGTGTTACGTTACTTAAGTGAAGGTAAAAAGAACAAAGAAATTGCTAAGTTACTTGACCTGAATGAGAAAACAATTAGTACTTATAAATTAAGACTACTTACAAAACTGCACGTTACAAATTTGGTAGACCTGGTTAATAAAGCAAAAACACTGGAAATAGTATAGTAAAAAATTACGTTGTTACCTTATATATAAGCATAGAAAGCTCCATCCCATTAAAGGTTAGTAAAATTTACTCCTAATCCTGCTTATTTTTCTGGAAAGGTAATTAATCAGCATGTTATAATCCCTAACCGAAAGCAACAGTTCTGTATTATCTGCTTCAGGAGAAACCTGTTGCTTCAAGTCCTCTACCAATTTACCTAACAAAAGCCAACGAAGGTCTATAATATGTTCTGTTGTGTAGTTAGCAACCGACATTTTTTTTTCCTTTACCGGTATTTGCTTTTTTTCTTCCCACTCGTGCAGGCTATATTTTTCGTCCTGCATGTAAATATCAGCAGCTATTTGCTGCAATTCTTGCGGAAGTTCATTAAGAAAAGTATTTACCTCCAATGTTTGGTGTTGCAGGTAATGGTTAATTATAAGGTTATACAATTGTTGAAATACAGGGTTAGTAAACTCTATTTCATCTTCTTGCAGGTTAAGGTAAATGCGCTCGTATACTTTATATGATTTGGTTTCGGTTTCTTCGTATTCCTTACCAAACTCATCATACTTTATATATACGTCATTAAACTCTTCTTCTGCATTGCCATACAGTAATAGTATTTCTATAATTTTTCGCTCCAGTGCATCTTTTATATTGATGCGTTCTCGAGGTTGTTGTACTTCATCTTTAACAGGCTGCATAGCTTGTTTTTGTTGTTCCTGCTTTTGCTTTTTGCCTGCTTCGGTAACATCTTTCTGCATCAATTGTGCCAATGTACTGGATAAAACCTGTTCGGATATATCCATTATTTTAGCACTTTCCTGTATGTATATTTCCCGCTGTATTCTGTCAGGTATTTTGGCTATACTGGTAACCATATCCCGTATAAGTCCTGCTTTTTTCACAGGGTCGTTTTTAGCTTCATCTACTAATAATGACGCTTTAAACTGTATAAAATCTTTAGCATTTGTAGCTAAATAGTTTACCAACTCATCATGCGTGTTCTTTTTAGCGAAGCTATCAGGGTCTTCTCCTTCAGGGAAAGTACAAACCTTTACGTTCATTCCCTGCTCCAGTATCAGGTCTATACCACGTATGGATGCACGTAAACCTGCCGCATCACCATCAAAAAGTACCGTTATATTTTTTGTAAGTCGGTTTATTAATCGAATTTGCTCCGGCGTTAATGCAGTACCCGAAGATGCCACTACACTCTCTATACCTGCTTGATGGAACTGTATTACATCGGTATACCCTTCTACTAAATAACAATTATCTTCTTTTGCTATTGCCTGCTTAGCATGGTATATACCATACAGCACTTTACTTTTATGGTAAATATCACTCTCAGGAGAGTTTAGGTATTTCGCTGCTTTTTTAGAACTATCCAGTATACGACCACCAAAACCCAGTACCCTACCGGACATACTTTGTATTGGGAACATTACTCTACCCCTGAAACGGTCTATTAAACTCCCGTTTTCTTTTACTATAGTGAAGCCTGTTTTTTCAAGAAATTCCTGCTTATAGCCTTTACCTAAAGCATCTTTTGAAAAAGCATCCCATGCTTGTGGTGAATAACCCAAACCAAACTTTTTAATAGTATCGGTAGTAAAACCTCTTTCTTTAAAATAGGAAAAACCTATAGCCTGACCTTCATCAGTATTCATCATAGTATTGCTAAAGTATTTTTGAGCATACTCTGCAACCAGATACATACTTTCTTTCTCGTCTGCTTTTTCCTTTTCTTCGTTAGTCTGCTCGGTTTCCTCTATTTCAATATTATATTTTTTAGCGAGGTAGCGTATTGCTTCAGGATAGGTAAAATGTTCGTGCTCCATTAAAAAAGCTACTGAATTACCTCCCTTACCCGAACTAAAATCTTTCCATATTTGTTTTACAGGGGAAACCATGAAAGACGGGGTTCTTTCATCACTAAAAGGACTGAGCCCTTTTAAGTTACTACCTGACCTTTTTAACTGCACAAAGTCACCTATTACCTCCTCTACCCGAGCGGTTTCAAATACGGCGTCTATAGTACTTTTAGCTATCAAAATACAGGGAGTTTTAAACTGAATAAGGTTAGCAAAGATAAACAGTTTAACGAAAAGTAAAACGCTATTCTACTGTGAATTCTTTTTGTTATTCCCTGCTAAGTTATCAATCAAGCCATTAAACACAAAATAATGAAATGGTAATACCGAATACCAGTACAACCTGCCTGCTAATCCTTTCGGACGAAATACTGCGCGTTGGCATAACTTACCGTTACCTACTTTAAACTCCAGCCATGCTTCTCCCGGTAGTTTCATTTCGGCATATAACAGCAATCGCTTTTCTTCTTTATCAGCCAGTAGTACACGCCAAAAGTCTAAAGCATCTCCTGCCTGTAGCTTTGTAACATGAGTTCTGCCCCTGCGTAAGCCTGTGCCACCAAATATCTTATCCAGAAAACCTCTGGTTTTCCATAAAAAGTTACCGTAATACCAGCCTGTTTCTCCACCTAATGCCCATATACGATTTAATACAGCTTCTTCATCAGTTATTTCCCGCTCTTTTCTGTCTTCTAAGCAGCCATATTCAGGCACATTAATATAGTCGGATAATTTACCTCTAAAATGGCTGCTTACTGTTGAGTCTTTCCAACTGGAAATAATACTATCATCTTCTATTTTTGTAAAGGCTTTTTTTACGGCTTCTTTATAACTTATTGGCTGCACTCCTAAAAGTTCACCTAAATTATTTTTACGGGCTATAATTTCAATCTTCATACTATCTACTAACGAAACTGCCAGTTTATAGGACGTAGATGTTACAAAATACAACCAGTAGGATGACAATCGTGGCGTCATTACAGGGAGTGTAAAAATAAAACGCTTCAAACCTCGAACCTCAGCAAAAATTAAAAGCATTTGCTTATAGGTTAATACATCAGGTCCGTAAATATCATAGTTTTTATTATAGAGTTCTTCCTTTCCTGCTGCTTTAGACAAGTATGCCAAAACATCGCGTATGGCTATAGGTTGCGTTTTGGTATTAAGCCATCTTGGCGTTACCATTACAGGGAGTTTCTCTACTAAGTCACGAATTATCTCAAATGATGCGCTTCCGCTGCCTACTATAATACCTGCTCTTAATGTAGTTAAGGCATAGTTACCTTGCGCCAGGCTATCTTCTACCTGTTTACGGGAGTTTAAGTGTTTGGACAGCGCATCCTGATTTACAATACCGCTTAAATATATAGTTTGCTGTATTGCAGTATCTTTTACATACTTTTTAAAGTTTTCAGCACAGGTAATTTCCAATTCCTGAAAATCATCTGATGATGACATTGAGTGCATAAGGTAATAGGCAACATCAATATCCTGAGGTATTTTTATTTCCTCGTTATATTCTAAAAAGTCAACTTCTACAAAACTTATAGCAGGGTTATTTTGAAATTGCTCAGGAATACGGTTAAGGTCACGCACACAACACACAAGTTCATAATTTAAGTCCAGCAGGAACGGTATGAGTCGTTTGCCTATATAACCTGTAGTGCCTGTAACTAATATTTTCATTCCTTAACAGTATTTTACTTAAATATACGTATAAATGAATAATTTGTTAACTGAACAAGTGTTATAGTTATTAGAAAAAGTAAAACCTCTATAAACAAAAAGCGCCCTTTACAGGAGCGCTTTTCTTACTTAAATACAAAACTAACCCAAATTTGTAATTAATTAAAATCGAATCGCACCCCCATAGAGAGGTTATTATGGTCTACATCATTATCTGAGAATAACGGCTGAAGGTCATACTTAGCATAAAGGCTTACCTGACCGTAACCTACATAGGCACTAACGCCATACACAAAGTCACTTACATTAAAGTCTCCTTTTTCTTTATGCTTTACCTTATGCCCGTTTTCATTATACTTCAATATTTGTTTTTCTTTTACGTTTACCCCAACGTAACCCCCAAAACCTATACGAAAACTTTCGTGTGTAGGATAGTATACTTTATCCTCAGTGGCTCTCTTTTTAGTAAAATCAAGCTCTAAATGTACCGGCATTACAAGGTTTACATATCGTAATCGAGATACGTCAAGGTCTTTATCTGACTCTACTAAAAAGGTTTTGCCATCTTCTGCAGTAAACATTTTATTATTATCAGGACGTAGGTTATTGTACTGTAATGATGCTCCGTACTTTAAATGCAATAAGTTATTATTCTGCAATAAACGTGTGTTCCATGATATTCCCCACTCATAAAATTCAGAACGCCCTTTAAATTCATCATCATCTATTTCACCATCAGCTACTATTCTGTTAGCTCCTATGGCAAATACAAACTGCGATGTTGTTCTTTTATATTCATACGGTTTAGAACTACAACCTGTTTTTGTAGTATCTACTTTTTTATTCCTTATATTGATTTCTATATATTTCCTGTCGCCTTCGGGTATTTTACCGTCTACTTTATCTTTTACCAGTTGAGTTAATTTTTCCTCTTCAACTGCTATTCTGCTTTCTATATTAGATGCTCTTTTTTCGGCATACTCCTGTTTTAAGCGTTTAGCTTCTTCACTTGATATATCCCCATCTTCCAGTCTTGCATTTACGCTATCAACTTCCATTTTAAGGGAATCTTTTTCCTGTTTGGTAATTTCTTCAATATTGTTAGAAATTTTCTCTGCTCTTTCTCTAAATGTTTGTGCATTAAGCTGACTTACAAATAAGCATAGCGATGCCACTACATAAAAAATAACTGTTCTCATGTTCTTGGTATTTTAGTGTAAATTTTTGTTTTTGATTGATTATTGATAATTTCTGTTGGCCACAGATGTTTTTATAACGTTATATTGTTTTACGGCTGATTGTAAAACTTTTGATCTGAATGATTGATCTAGCTCTTCTTCAACTGAGGAAAGTAGTTGCTTGGAATCTATTTTTGTTTTTCCCTGATTAATTGTGTATTCTATTTGTTGCTTTTTATTTTCTTCTACCTCTACAGAAGCTAAAAGTTTATTAGCATCTACAGTAATACCATTTGTTTTTATTTTTGTTTCGCCTACAGTAATATCATCATTTCCCCTTTTGTTTAAAGGTGATTCATTTACTGTAGCCAACAACTTATCGTTTTGAGTTATATTTTCAATACTATTACTAGTAATCTTATTTACCGGGTGCTGTGCTCCCTTTGAAGACTGGGTACTAGTAGCATTTGACTCTTTAGTAGTAACCGCTGTAACAGCCTGTTTTTGCACAGGAATACTACTTTCATTTATTATCTCGTTTCCAGTAGTATTGTTTGTAGTAACATTACTAACATTATTTCCCTCTGTTGGAGTAGCATTGTTTTGTTGATTATTTACAACTGCATTTTCATCTATAGTAATAGTAGGGTTATTTACTTCCGGCTGCATGTTTAGTAAAAGTACACCTACCAGCAAAAAGGCTACAAAACTGGCTGCTATATATAACCATAGTCTTTGTGGCTTTTTCTTTTCATCCGTATCAGGTATACTTTCATTTTCAGCAACAGAAAGCATTGCATCCAGCCTATCCCAAGCTGCACTACTGGGCTGAATGGTTCTTTCCTCAAGTTTGCTTTTAAATTCCTGTTCCAGTTTATTCTGTTCCGTTTTCATAATTTTTTAATTCGTTTATCTGCTTTTGCAGCATTCTTCTTGCGTGAGAGAGTTGCGATTTAGATGTTCCCTCACTTATCCCCAACATTTTCGCTATCTCCTGATGTTTAAATCCTTCTATTGCATATAAGTTAAACACCATTTTATATCCGTCCGGCAAACCATCTATTAACGTTTGTATGTCATCTACAGAAAAATGACTCTCTATATTATTAAAAGTGTCTTCTACATAAAACTCATCTTCCAGAAAGCCTACCTTTTTTTGTACCCGTAGATAAGAAATACATTCATTTACCATTATACGTCTTATCCACCCTTCAAAGCTACCTTTATGTTCAAATTTTTTAAGGTTAGTAAACACCTTCATAAAAGCAGTAATCATTATATCTTCTGCCTGCTGTATATCTTTTATATACTGCCTGCAAACCCCCAGCATTTTCGGCGAGTGTTTAGAATATATTTTTTGCTGGGCATGCCTGTTGTTTTCGGCTGCCTGCCTAATTATATTCTGTTCTTCCTCATGTAAGGTTATAACTTTCAAAATCTTTTTTTTTCTTTAGTTGATGCAAAGCCAATTTCGCATTTTTAAAACTGACTTCTATTATCATAGACGAACCTAAATTAAAAATAGTTGCATGATTAATAAAAAATATTTCAAAACATAGTAGCGTGGCTACAAATAACTGAATAAAAAAAGCTGCCTTTACTAAAGACAGCCTTTAACAACATTATGATTATAACTATTAATTTTTAATGAATTTATGCGAAGTTTCTTTTCCTTCTATTACAGCTTTTATTACATATACACCTTTTTGAAGACCTGATACATTTATTGTAGCAGTAGCTGAATTAGGCGAAATATGCTTTACTTCCTGACCTAAAAGGTTATATACTGCAACACTTTCTATAATAGTAAAACCCTGAAGGTTAATTACATCAGTAGCAGGGTTAGGATATATTGTAAACACTTCAGATTCAAAAACTTCATTACCTGCTGTTGTAGTTTTATGGAAATATACATTATCAATGTATACTGTAGAAGCACCATCACTTGAGAATATAAGCTGTGATATATGATCTCTATTTACCAAGCCTGTAAAATCTGATAACGGGATGCTGTAGCTTATCCATTCATTTTGAACAGGGGCATCATATGTTATTTCATGTTCCGTATCATCACCTCCGCCAAAGGCAGCATCAGCACCAAAATCAACTAGTTTAATTCTTAACTGCGTAAAGTTTGCCGACCAAACATCTACATTAAAGAACTCCATTTCTGTGGCATCAATAGGTTCAGCTATAGTTTCTATACCCACATAATCTAATGTAGAATATTTTTTTGTAGGATTACCTTGTATTTCAACATCTTCCAGCACGGCAACAGACCAATTAGTTTGCCATGTATCAACAGTTACATCAGTGTACACACCGCTAAACATAGAAATAACTTGCTCTTCTGGTATTGTTGGGTCTGGTGCAGCAACCATTGGTCCTTCTATTACCACCACACTTTCATCACTAAAATAAACGTTATCTATATATACTGTAGATGTACCGTTACTGGAAATGATTAATTGTGCTATATGGTCTTTGTTTACCAAGTTTACAAAGTCTGACATTGGAATATTATAGGTTAACCACTCGCCTTGTGCCGGAGCTGCATACGTTATTTCATGTTCGGTATCATCTCCGCCACCAAAAGCAGCATCAGCACCAAAATCAACCAGTTTAACTCTTAGTTCAGTAAAATCTGCAGACCATGCATTAAAGTTAAAGTGTGTCATTTCAGTAATATCAAGCTGCTGTGCTACTGTTTCTATACCTGCATAATTAAGATTGGTATATTTTTTAGTTGCATTACCTTGTATCTCAATTTCAGCCAGCACCGCTACAGACCATGGTGTTAACCATGTATCTACCGCCACATCAGTATATACCCCGCTAAACATAGAGATAACCTGTTCTTCGGGTATAGTAGGGTCCGGTGCGGCAACCATTGGCACATCATCCATAACTTCAGCAGTACCAAAGGTTATATTATCAAAGTAGCTTATCGTTCCGTATGTTCTTGGGTTAGGCGAGAAATCAGGAAAAACAACAACTTGGTCAAACGGCTCTGTAAAGGCGCCTATTTGAGAAGAAAAATCAAAAGTTAATTCTTCCCACTCGTTAATAACAGTATTAGGTATTTTTAATTCCGGTAATGCTGCCCCTGTAGGTGTTACCAGTTTAAGCCCTACATCACTAATAACCGATTTATACACCATAATTTTTATGGTAGCATTTTCAGCATCCAATACAAAATCTGCCATGCCTACATCATGCGATGTTTCACATCCTGCCCAAGGCATACCTGTTTCAAGAGTTGTATATTTTGCAACTGTTGCAGAGGTATTTATTCCTGATTGGGAAGGGTTGGCTACAAACTCTAAAGGAGGGTTAGTATCATTCTCAAAAACATTCCAGGTATAATCCAATCCGTTACCACCTGTTTCAAAATTAATGTTCTCTTGTGCTTGGGTAATTGCTATAGCACCCAGCAAAAACAGTCCAGCGTAAATTTTTTTCATTTATTGTAAGTTTAATGGTTTAAGTTTTGTAAACTACAACAAATAACACGTCAGGATTAAAAATTGATAATATAAAGACTATACAATTGTGAAATATTTATTTTTTTAGCTTATAAAAAACAAACATCCTAATAAAATCAAGTATCTGCAGAAAAACAATAGCACTATAAAATATACAACCTACAACGTTGTTGTTGTGGTAATGTATAGTTGTTTTGTACTAAATGTGAGGTAATATTATATTTTTCTTTCAATTACATAGTTTACCATAAGGGTAAGTGCGTCTTTATAAGGAGAAGATGGGTATTCATTTAGTATCATTAAAGCTTCTTCGCGAAACGCTGCCATACGTTTTTCAGCATACGATAAGCCTCCGCTTTCTTTTACAAAAGCAATAACTTCCTTTACACGTTTTTTGTCCTTATTATGGTTTTTTACAGAATTGATAAGCCACTTTCTTTTTTCTTTAGAGCAGTTATTAAGTGTATAAATAAGCGGTAATGTCATCTTCTGTTCCTTAATATCAATTCCGGTAGGTTTACCTATAGGACCGTCATTATAATCAAAAAGGTCATCTTTTATCTGGAAAGCCATACCTATAAGTTCGCCAAACTTGCGCATTTTCTCAACATCATTACTTTCAGGTGCTACAGAGCAGGCACCTAAGGAACAACAAGCAGCTATAAGCGTTGCGGTTTTTTGTCTGATAATTTCGTAATACACATCTTCTGTTATATCCAGCCTGCGTGCTTTTTCTATTTGCAAAAGTTCTCCTTCGCTCATTTCACGTACTGCAACGGATATAATCTTCAATAAATCGAAATCACCATTATCAATAGAAAGTAAAAGTCCTTTTGAAAGCAAATAATCGCCTACCAGTACTGCTATTTTATTTTTCCATAACGCATTTATAGAGAAAAAACCGCGCCTGCGATTACTGTCATCAACCACATCATCATGAACAAGGGTGGCTGTATGTATTAACTCTATTACCGATGCCCCTCTGTAAGTACGTTCATTAACATTGCCATCACTCACCATTTTAGCGGTAAGAAACACAAACATAGGGCGCATTTGTTTCCCTTTACGGTTAACTATATAATATGTTATACGGTTTAACAACGCTACTTTAGAGGACATTGATTCGTGAAACTTTTTCTCAAAAAGTTCCATTTCACGAACTATGGGCTGCTTTATTTGCTCAACAATTTTCATTTCGCCCAAAGATACTACAATTCAAAAATTATACTTTTTAAAAAAGTTAAAAACTATAAATATTTTTATTTGAAAAGTTAGTTAAATATTTATCTTTACCGTTAACAAATTTTTAACTAAACTAATTATGAAAAAATTTTTACAGAGGGCTTTAATTGTAATGGTAGCTCCTCTTATGTTTACCAGTTGTGCTTCTATACTAAACGGTAAGTATCAAAAAGTTACGGTTAAAACCGCATCTTCAGATTCTAAGGTTTATGTAAACGATGAACTACAGGGTACCGGTAAAACTGTTGTAGCAAAAATGAGAAGAGATGCTAGCGTAAAACAGATAAAAGTAGAGCGCGAAGGTTACAAAACGGACTACAAAGTTCATTTTCAAGATCGTAAATCGCCTCTTTACATCATGTCCTGGGTACCTTTCGGTGTACTTTTCTACCCTCCTTTTATGGATCATGGTCCAAAAGCGTATAACTATCCTAAAGAAATAAGTGTTGGGAAGAAAATGCCTGAAATACATACCAGAGCTGAAAATGAAAAATATGTTTACTTAAAGAATACTGCTTTTGATGTAAAGAAAGAAGATATTAAGTATACTGTAATAAAGCACAAAAACTTTAAGAAAAAGAAAGATAAGTATAAAGACCAAGGTAATGCAAAAGAAGACTTGAAGTTTGACAACTCTATTTTTAGTGATGCTGTATCTGAAATATTAAAGAACAACAATTATATAGATACTACAAATACTATTTTTAGAAGTAATACAAACTCTTTATACCTGTCAGCTAAAGTCTCTAAAGTTAAGTTTGAAAACGTATATGCTTTTGAAGCTAAATCATACATGAGATACCTTATTACTAAACTGGATATAGAGTGGGAAATATTTGACCTTTATAACCAGTCTAAATATAAGCATACTTATAAAGCGGAATCAGGAGAGTTTGCACTTAGAAACAACAACAGAGAGGAAGCCTTTAAAAACAGTCTTGAAGATGCAATATCATCTTCATTCTTCGAATTTATGGACTCTAAAACAGTGAAAGAGCTTATAGAGCAAAGTAAAGAGAAAGAAATTAAGCTTGATAACCTCCAAATTTCTAAGCCCCAGCCGGTAACCAGCCTAAGTGAAGCTATGGAGGCTACTGTTACTATAAAAGTAAAAGAAGGACACGGTAGTGGTTGCTTTATTACTAATAACGGCTATATTGTAACAAACTTCCACGTAGTATCAGCAAGTGATGATATTACTGTAGTTACTAAAGACGGTAAGGAATATCCTGCAACTATTGTACGCAAAAATGAATTTTCTGATTTAGCATTAATCAAGATAGACATTCAGAATGAATTTGCATTTACATTACCAAGCGAAAAGAATTACGAAATAGGAGAAGATATTTTTGCTATTGGTACTCCAAAATCTATAGAACTTGGGCAATCATTAAGTAAAGGTATTATATCTGGTTTCAGAACATACGAAAACAGACAAATAATACAAACTGATGCCAGCGTAAACGGTGGTAACAGTGGAGGAGCTCTCGTAAATAAAGAAGGTTCTTTTATTGGTGTTGTTAACGCAAAAGTATTTGGTGTAGGTGTAGAAGGTCTTGGTTTCTCAATTCCTGCTGAAACTATTTTTACAGACCTTGGTATTAAATACTAAGCATATAAAACATATATAATAAAAAAAGCGGCATTTAGCCGCTTTTTTTATTATATATAAACTCTCCAAAGAACCAAAGAGTGTAAATGTAAAATCAAGTTATACCGCTTCATTTTTATTTGCAAGCTGTCCGCAGGCTGCATCAATATCTTTACCCCTGCTACGGCGCACCACTACTACAATACCGTTTTGTTCTAATGCTTTTATATAGTTATCAATAGCCTCCGGGTTTGCCTGCTGAAACTCCCCGTCATCAATCGGGTTATATTCAATCAGGTTTACTTTACTCGGCACATATTTACAGAATTTAACCAAAGCATCAATATCTTCCTTACGGTCATTTATTCCTTTCCACACTACATATTCATACGTAATACGGCTTTTAGTTTTACTGTACCAGTATTCTAATGACTCTCTTAAATCTTTTAAAGGAAACTTAGCACTAAAAGGCATAATACCCGAACGAACCTCATCAATAGCAGAGTGTAATGAAACAGCAAGTTTAAATTTAACTTCATCATCCGCCAGCTTTTTAATCATTTTAGGCACTCCTGATGTTGATACTGTAATACGCTTAGGCGACATCCCTAACCCCTCAGGAGAGGTTATCTTGTCGATAGCTTTCAATACATTATTGTAGTTCATAAGCGGTTCACCCATACCCATAAACACAATGTTTGACAGTGGTCTGTCATAATACAAACGGCTTTCGTTATCTATTGCCACAACCTGATCGTAAATCTCATCAGGATTCAGGTTTCGCATACGTTTTAAACGTGCAGTTGCACAAAAGTTACAATCTAAACTACACCCTACCTGACTGGACACACAAGCGGTAGTACGGGTTTCGGTAGGTATTAGCACAGACTCTACAACCAAATCATCGTGCAGGCGTACAGCATTTTTCACCGTACCGTCAGCACTGCGCTGCATTTGGTCTACCTTTATATGATTAATTACAAAATGCTCTTCCAGCAAATTACGGGTAACCTTAGCTATATTAGTCATATCTTCAAAAGAGTGTGCCCCTTTGTTCCACAACCATTCATACACCTGGTTACCCCTAAATGCTTTATCGCCTTGGGCTACAAAAAAATCACGTAATTGTTCTTTTGTTAAAGCCCTGATATCTTTCTTCTCCGTTTGCATTCGGCAAAGGTAGTAACTATTTATAAATTAACACGCTAACTGCTATTACTCCTTAACCAGTTTAATATTAGCTGTTTTACCTGAATTATCAGTTACCTGTAATATATAAACTCCGTTAGCAGCCGTTGATATATCTAATTGTGATTGACCTGATGCAAGTTTACCTGCTGTTACTACCTGCCCAAGCATATTGTACATTTGGTAGTTTAAAGCACCTGCTGTATTTACTGATACATTAAATACTCCTTTTGAAGGGTTAGGGTATACTGTAAGGATATCACTAAATTTCTGACCTGTTACAGCCATAGATGGGTCTAAATAGAAGGTTATTGATTGAGATGTTTCAAATTCCCCTCCCGAAATAATAACGTCGCCTTCTATTGTAGTTAAAGAATAGTTACCGTTACCCCAGGCACAGCAAATACCATCATTAGCATCATCAAATATTGTAAATGTATAGCATCCGGCAGTAAGGTCGAAAGTTTCGTTATATTGCTGATTGTTGCCATAGTTATCTCCTGAATATAATACAGAGCCTCCTACTTCCTGCAGTTCCCAAGAAGTTTCACTTCCATATCCATCAGTAAGTAATGTAAAGTTAACATCTCCCACAGGGAAAGCATTTATTGTAAAATCTGCTGCTGCTGTATTGTTCTCTTCAAACTCATCAGTATTACCATTAGGCTGGCTCACTGTTACTGTAAAAGTATTATTCCCGGCATTTCCTGTTAACTGTGGCAGGTTAACAACCTCACTTTGCCCTGAATTTAAGAAACCTCCCCAGTTATATACTACAGGCGTATTACTATCTAATTGATATGTTATAGCAAGAGTATTTAACTGTGCTGTACCATTATTGGTTATTTTAATTGCAGGAACTATATTTTTACCACACTCATCCTGATTTAAATTAACAACTTCTACAGAGGCATCATATTGGTATATTGCTGTAGGCGGATAATAGTCAACTGTAAACGCACCCGAGTTTATAGGATCTAACCAATCTCTTAACCTTTGTGAAGATGATGTACCCTGCGCCCATGAAATTCCAAGTCTTCCATATTCATCATACTGTCCGTTATCAGTAGTTCCGTTACAAGCTGCCAAACCTCCGTATAGCTGCCCTATAATTCTACCTTCATTATCAAATAAAGGTGAACCTGATGAGCCTCCTTCGGTTACCCCTACATCCCAATCATTAACTCTCCACATATATTCTCCACCCGAATTGGTTTTTGTAGGCGAATTAAAATCTCGGCAAGCTTTCATTATGTCTCCTGATGGATGGTGTATACCAAAAGTTGATGGTGGTGTTATATCGCTCCTGTCCCATCCTGCCCATATTAAATCCCAGCTACTTGGCAGGTTGGCTGTAATTTCAACAAGGCAAAAATCAGTCGCTGCACGTCTTGCTCTAAGTACCGCGCCACTTACTGTTTGATTAAAATCATTATTACTCTGGCTATTTGCAGTTGCTGCACAAACAGGGTTAGGGCTTATCCAGTTAAAACGGAATGCCCATTGGCTTGGATTACTGTAACAGTGATTGGCTGTTAAAAAGTATGGTGTACCGTCGTTACTTGTGTTATTTATAAGAGCTCCTGTACAAAAACTTGCCCCACCGGAGATTATAAGAGCTACTGATTTTTTATTGATTTCTTTAAGCGGCTCGATACCATCCATGTAGCAATCTACATCATAATTACAGTAACCAGAATCATTAAGCGCTTTAGTTGATTTCGCAAAACTCTCCGAAGTTCTGTAACCATGCACCAGCTTGAAAATTTCCAGTTTACCTTGTCCTGCTACCTCAGCAGGCTCGTAGTATTCTAACCAAATATCTTCTCCTTTTACTAACCATGTACCCAAAACTCTTTCTTCATTATTTTGTTTTGAGTCATAAGCTCCTAAAAGGTCTGTACGGTCATTATTATAAAGATAAAGGTTAGCCCCTTTTGGCATATAAAAATCACTAAAAAGGAAATTCATTGTTTTTGCACCTTCCGAGTGAAATCGTATTCTCCAAACTCTGCTACCGTCAGGTAAAGTTTGCCAGCTACCGCTGTTGTTAAGACTGTAGTCTACCATAAACTCATAACCGTAACGCCATGGTATATCTTTTCTTCCTTCGTTAGCCTTATCTTCCGCTTGTATTGCTTTAAGATCAAACGAAGGCATTTCTACAGGACGCACCTGCTCAAATTGAACATTCTTAAGTTCCCAGCTTTTAGGTTTCCCTTGGTTAGTTACCTGGGCTTGCATTGTTACTGCAAAAAGCAGTAGAAATATTGTAATAATTCTTCCCATTATAAAATTCTTTATGTGCCGTAAATTTAAGGTTAATATATATTAAACGAAACTTTAGCCTATATTAATATATACGACACAACTTACACTTATGTTTTTTAACTTTACTTAAAATTTAGAATTTATGCATTTTGTATCTGAAGAACTGGAAGATTATACAGAAAAACACAGCCAGGACGAACCGCAACTTCTGGCGGAACTTAATCGTGAAACAAATCAAAAAATACTGCTACCGCGTATGCTTAGCGGTCACTTACAAGGCAGAGTACTTAGTATGCTTGCGAAACTGATAAACCCCAAACACATTTTAGAAATAGGGACTTATACCGGTTATGCTACTTTATGCTTAGCAGAAGGAATGCAAAGCAATGGCACACTTGATACTATAGATATTAACGAGGAGTTGGTAGATTTTCAACGAAAGTATTTTGACCGTTCGCCATGGGGTCCTCAAATAAAACAACACCTTGGCAGTGCAATTGATATTATACCTGCACTAAACAAAAAATATGACTTAGTTTTTATAGATGCTGATAAGCCTAACTATATTAAGTATTACGAAATGATTATGCCTATGATGAATAAAGGCGGAGTTATACTAAGTGATAATGTTTTATGGAGTGGCAAAGTATTAGAGCCTTTAAAGCCTAACGATGAAAGCACAGAAATATTAATGGAGTACAACCGTTTACTTAAAGAAGACCCAAGGCTGGAAACTGTTTTACTCCCCATCAGAGATGGGCTCACTGTTAGTAGGGTTATCTAACTGCTCTTTTTGTTGCGGGAAGAATCGGTCTCTTAAATAGCGGTACAATACCAACATTACAGATGCCATTAAAATACCCCATACATACCCCATAAGTATATCACCCGGATAATGCAACCCAAGGTATATACGGCTGTAAGCAAAAACCAATGGCCATATAAAAATAAAGCCCATGTATTTTAAGTAAGGTTTTAAAACCCTATATAAAAAATAGGCTACCGCCATAGAGTTAGAAGCGTGACCAGAAATAAAGCTAAATGACCTCCTTTTTTGAACTGCACGTATTAAGTCAGCTAAAAGGGGGTCACTACTTGGGCGCAAGCGCTCAAAACCTCTTTTAAATATATTTGTAGTTTGGTCTGTAAGGGTAATTAGTGCCGCTATAAGCAGTATAAGTAATACGGCGTGTTTCCACCCCAGTCTCTTAAAAGTAAGGTAGAGTATTATTGCAAAAACAGGAATCCAGTTAAATTTTTTGGTAATAAAAAGCCAGAAACCATCAAAGTTTTCCGAACCTAATCCGTTTAAAAATACAAAGACATCTCTGTCCAGTTGTAAAAGCCAGTCAAGCATTCTTTATCTCATTCTTTTTACAGGACCTGATATATTTTCTATATCTTCAGTACCCTTTTTCACGTCCTCTTTTACTTTATCAACCTCGCCTTTAATATCTTGAGTTATCTCTTTAGTTATATTATCAGCCTTAATTTTGTTGATAGTGTTTTTCATTTCTTTTACATCAGCACTATTGTGTATTTCATGCTTAATGTCGTTAGTTGCATTTTTAAGTTGCTGCATACCTTTCCCCAAGGTTCTTGCCATTTCAGGAACCTTATCAGAGCCAAAAAGCATTAATACTACGAGTATGATGAAGAAAATTTCTCCTCCTCCTATTCCAAACATAACTCTATAATTTTATACAAATGTACAGATATTTACGATGCTAAAGCATATTTGGTGTTTAGTTTAACCCGCTTTTACGCTAATTTAACTATTCACTAAACTGATCGAATTTTGATTTAGCCTCCTGAGCGGGCCAAATATTGTTACTTACATCAATATCAGCAGTTTTTAACTCAGGGTCTACTGTTATTTTTTTCACTTCTTTATCTGTAGCAAAAACCCTTGAAGCGGTATTATTATTCTTTCTCCATATTTGCGCAGGGAAAGTATGTACCTCCTTAGTACCATCAGCAAATTCAAGCTCTGCAATAATAGGCATAAACATGCCGCCGGGCTTGTTGAAGGTTACTTCATAAAAATATTTAGGGCTTTTTAGCCTTGCTCTTTCCTGCGGTGTAAAATTTTCATCTAAATACTCGCTTAATTCCTTTACACTATTTATATCTAATGGCTTAGTAAGTTCTTCTTCCTCCGCTTCAGGAATCATATAAACATATTTAGCATTAGGGTTATGCCTGTAAAACCTGTCTTTTTCTGTTTCTTCTTGTTGTGATTTTGGTTTTTCACTTGAAACATGATACTGCTTTACTTCTTCAATCCCTATATCTACATAATCAGTACTATAAAACCAACCTCTCCAAAACCAGTCTAAATCTACTGCTGAAGCATCTTCCATAGTACGGAAAAAATCTTCCGGAGTTGGATGCTTAAACTTCCAGCGGTTTGCATAGGTTTTAAAAGCATAATCAAACAGTTCCTCGCCCATTATGGTTTCACGAAGTATATTAAGCCCTGTTGCAGGTTTAGCATAAGCGTTAGAACCAAAGTGGTATAACGATTCGGAATTCGTCATAATAGGCGTTAAAAACTCCTGGTTTCCGCTCATGTACGGTACTATCTTATCAGCAGGACCTCGGCGTGAAGGGTAATTTTCCTGAAACTCCTGTTCTGTAAGGTATTGCAGGAAGGTATTTAAACCTTCGTCCATCCACGTCCATTGGCGCTCATCAGAGTTTACAATCATCGGGAAGAAGTTATGCCCTACCTCATGAATAATAACACTTATCATTCCGTATTTTAATCGATCACTTACAAAGCCATCTTTATCAGGGCGACCGTAGTTCCAGCATATCATTGGGTACTCCATACCCTGCGATTCAGCAGATACCGAAACTGCTTTAGGGTAAGGGTAATCAAAGGTATATTTGGAATATGTTTTTAGTGTATGTGCTACTACACGAGTAGAGTATTTACCCCATAACGGGTTACTTTCTTTAGGGTAGACTGATATTGCCATTGCTGTTTTGCCCGAAAGTTGCACCGCCATAGCATCGTACATAAACTTTCGTGATGTAGCAAAACCAAAATCACGAACATTTTCTGCTTTAAAACTCCATGTTTTCTTTTTAGTACTATGCTCTTTTTCCGCTTCGCGTGCTTCTTCTTCAGTTACAATTACTACAGGGTCATCAAAAGTTTTGGTTGCTTTTTCGTATCGCTTTAATTGTTTTTTAGTGAAAATACCCTTTCTGTTCTGCAGCTCTCCTGTTGCCTCCATAATATGATCCGCAGGAACGGTGATATTCACATCAAAATTACCAAATGGCAGCGCAAATTCGCCTCCGCCCCAAAACTGCATATTTTGCCAGCCTTCCACATCGTTATACACTGCCATACGCGGGTAAAACTGTGCTATTACATATATGTTATTGTTTCCTTCTTCAAAATGTTCGTACCCCGAACGCCCTCCTACTATAAAGTAGTTGTTAATATTATACCACCATTTTATAGAGAATGATATTTTACTTCCTGATTTTAATGGTTCTGCAAGATTTATACGCATCATTGTTTTGTTGATGGTATAGCTCATTGGTTTACCATTGGCATCTTTTACGTACTCTATTTTAAAACCACCATCAAAAGCCTCTTCCATATACCTGCGACTAAAACCTTCTGATGTATAGGATTGGTTTACCTTTTCGCTATTAGCTAATGGCGATTCAGAGTCTGCTGCTCTTCGGTTTTGGTCTAATTGCACCCATAAATATTCTAAATTTTCAGGTGAGTTATTATGGTAGGTAATGGTCTCCGTACCGTAAAGTTTTGTATTCTCATCATCCAGCTCCACATCAATTTTATAATCGGCTTGCTGCTGATAATAAGCAGGACCCGGAGCGCCTGATGCTGTACGGAACATATTTGGTGTAGCCATAAGGTCATACATTTGCCTAAACTTATTTTGGTTTGTATGCCCCGGCTCTCGTTGCTTGGTTTCTTCCTGAGCGGTTACTGTTACAGCTGTAAATAGTGATAGTATGTATAGTACTTTCTTCATCTTAATATTCCAGTTTCCCTTTTGGTTTATCGTAAGTTAACAAAAGGCTCTTTTTAGTATTATTTACATTGGTGTGCACCATATTTTGCTGCTCTCTGTAAGCATCAAAAAGAGTAGTATTTTCAATTTCAATTGATTCTACTTTTTTGGCAGGTATAGTATAGTAGCACACTAAAACATCGTCTTCTATTTCTCTGCCTAAATACTTAATTGCTTTTTGTTCCTCGTTTATGGTTATCTTAATGTTTTTATCAAAATAGTCTACAAGGTATTTTTTAGCTTCGGGAATTTCTTTTTTAGTACCGAAATAAAACTTTTTACCGTACTTTTTTTCAAAAGCCAATTCTAAATCATCAATAAAAACCCGGGATGTCATCTGTATAACTTCTTTCTCGGGCACAAAGTCCATCTGAAAAATAGCTACATAAAACTTATGCATTCCTGCTGCCATAAGGGTAAACGCAATAAGTGTAAGAAAAATGACACTCTTAATCTGCTTCATTTTTCAAAAATAATAAAACTTATCAGTTTTCCTCTTTATGCTTAAGATATTCCATACTTTTTTCACGAAGGAACTGTAGCAATTCTAATTCTTTATTGGGTTCCAGTAAGTGGTATGCAGTGCGAGTATCAGCATAATATAGAAACTTCATAATATCCTCCTGAGGTATTGATAGTGTTTCTGTAAAATAGTTATCATCATACCTGTTTCGCACCTCAATAGGGAATGAATTTGTTTGTTTGTATTTATACCTTGTCGCTTTTTTAGTTCCGGGCTTCTTTTTAAAAATCATTTTAAAAAGTCCCACAAAGCCGGGGCTATTATATACGTGTTCATTAATTTCCGCAGTTTTAAACTGGGAGTTTAACAATGTTACTTCTGTATTTTTACTGTCAGTTGCCAAGTTTCCTGTAAGACCACTTATTACCACCTCCTTTAGCATTGTAGCATCAGGCGAAACACGTATAATAAACAATTCTTCTTTAAAATCGTTTTCCTGTAAAACATAGTCTATTGTTTGTACCAAAGCTCCTGCAAAACGTAATGTATCAGTTACTCTAGCGTCAATCATAAAATTCCCTGCTTCATCAGTAATTGTATCTTTTTTAGTGCTTAAGTTAATAACTGACAGGTATTCTATTTTTAAAGTGTCGCTAATGACCAAACCTTGTAAAGGCTGCCTGTTTTGCGCGCTAACTAAGGTTGTTAGCAATAAAAATAATATGATAAGTAGTTTATTCATTTACCTGCATTGACGCTAAATATTCTTCTGATAGCTTTAGCATTAAAAAAGTAACCTGTTTTTCATTACCTTCTTTTAAAGCCAGCGCCAAACTTTCGTCTTCAACAGCATAAAAAAGAAAACCCTGAGCATATTCTTCGGGAATATGTAAATCATTAACCATTTTATCTGTAGGATATAACTCCTCTGCCAATGCGATAAGCTGCTCCTTTTTGCCTGTTTCCAGTTGGCTTTTCAACATTTTAGCTCTTCCTGTCATAGCATTAATAAGAGGGTCTAAAGGCATTCCTCCTACCAGTATATATGCTAAATGATATGCTTTAAATCCTGCGCCTGCTTTATACTGGCGTTCTGCATAAGTATATTGCTTTTGATCTGCGGGAACTAAGCCCAGCGTAACCTCATCTACACCCTGATATTTATCAATAACAACCTCTTCCAGCTCTTGTGGCGTTAAGTTTACTGTTATAATGTATGGTGTATCGCTAAAAGCATCTTCGTGTAAAATAAACTTTCGGGTATTTATTTTAGGGCTGTATACTACAAGTTTATCTCCGGGTTGCGCCGAAATAGAAAAACTACCATATACTGTTTTAGTTTCTTGTCCGCTTGTAGCATTTATTATATACACATCATGCAGCGGAACTTCCCCTGCGAGTACACGCCCTCTCAGTTCTCTTTGCTGTGCAAAAACAATGAACGGAAATAATACAACCAAAAGCTTTAGACTATTCATCATCCTTTTGTAGTTTTAAATATTCTTCAGCAAGCTCTGTCATTAATAAACCTATCATATCATCATTTTTAGCTGCTACTGCCTGTGCCATGCTGTTGTTCTCTGCAACATAATGATAAAACCCCGCCACATATTCTTTAGGAATATATAATTCATTAACTAACTTTTCTGTAGGGTATAAATCTTCTAACGTTATTATAAGCTGTTCTTTACCTTCTACTCTTAATTGCTTTTTAAGTTTTTTTGTTCTCCCGTTTATAAGATTAACAAGTGGGTCTATCGGTAAGATTAACGTTCCTAAATAAGGAGGTTCTACTTTAAATTGACGTGCTGCTTTCAGTTGTCGTTCTGTATAAGTATATTTTTTTTGATCTGCAGGCACTAACCCCAGCGAAACTTCATCTACCCCCTGATATTCATCAATAATTACTTCTTCCAGCTCTTGTGGCATTACGTTTACAGTTATAATGTATGGGGTATCGCTAAAAGCATCTTCATGCAAAATAAATTTTCGGGTATTTATTTTAGGGCTATATACTACAAGCTTATCTCCGGGTTGCGCCGAAATAGAAAAATTACCATATACTGTTTTGGTTTCTTCTCCGCTTGTTGCGTTTATTACATACACATCATGTAATGGGGCATCACTCGCGAGTACTTTACCTTTTAGTTCTTTTTGCTGTGCAAGAACAATAAAAGGTAAAAGCAGTAACCAAAACTTTATACTACTCATCTTTTTGCAGTTTTAAATATTGCGCAGCAAGTTCTGTCATTAACAAGCGTACCATACCGTTACTTTTAGCTGCTACTGCCTGCGCCATTCTGCTGTTCTCCGCAGCATAATAATAAAAGCCGTCAACATACTCTTTTGGTATATTTAAGTTTTCCATCAGTTCATCTTCAGGATATATATACCTTATATCCTCCATCACACCTTTTTTCTTTTCTGTAGCTAAGTCTTTTTTCAGCATTTTAGTACGCCCTGTAATAGCATTAATAAGCGGTCCTATAAGCCCTGTTGTAGCAGCATATACATGGCGCTCCGCATAAGTGTACTGTTTTTGGTCTGCAGGAACTAAACCTAACGACACCTCATCTACCGACATGTCTTTATCTAAAACTACCTCGTCAAGTTCGTATGATTTTTTAGTAACTGTTATTACTAAAGGCATATTTTTAAAAGAATCTTCGTTTAAAACAAACTTCCTTTTCATTATGTCAGGGTTGTACACTATTATTTCATCTCCCGCAGCAGCCGTAATACTAAAACTACCCGTTGCATTGGTTTTAGTTTCATCCTGAGCTGTAGTATTTATAATGTAAACATCTTTTAGCCCTATACCATCGGTAAGTACTTTACCCGTAAGCATTTTTCTTTCCTGAGAAAACAGTGATAATGATGTTAGCAGTACTACTACAAAAAGTAACCTTTTAGTCATTAGATAATATTTTTAATATATTCCTCAGCAAACACATGTGATGAGAAATAATTTTTCAGTCTCTTAAATGTAGTAATAATTTAATATCCTTAACGCAGAAACTGTTCATTTAATTGATTGATGATTGGCAGAAAAAATAAAGTATTAATTATTTGTAACTTTACTTTTTCTTACAATTACAACAAACGAATGAAAAAAATAATTATTGCAAGCACCTCTACTTTACACGGAGGAAAGTATTTAGAATATATACTACCAACACTAAAAGAACATTTTAAAAACTGTAAAACCATACTGTTTATACCTTATGCCCGACCGGGAGGTATTACACACGATGAGTATACCGAAAAGGCAAAAGAAGCTTTCGCTCAAATTGGTATTAATGTAAAAGGTTTACATGAATATGAAAACGTTCCTAAGGCAATAGCAAATGCAGAAGGTATATTTACAGGAGGCGGTAATACTTTTTTATTAGTCACTCAGCTATATAAAACAAATGCTATTGTAGCAATACAGGAAGCAGTTAAAAACGGCACTCCGTATTTAGGCACAAGTGCTGGCAGTAATATTTGCGGTTTAACTATGGAAACCACGAATGACATGCCTATTATATATCCGCCCAGCTTTAAAACACTGGGGTTAATCCCTTTTAATATTAACCCACATTACCTTGACCCGATGCCGGACTCTAAACACATGGGAGAAACAAGAGAAACCCGCATAAAAGAATTCCATAAATTTAATACACAACCGGTATTAGGTTTACGCGAAGGTAGCTGGCTGGAGGTACTGGGTGATAAAATAACCCTAAGAGGCGAATTACAAGCAAGGCTTTTCCGCCAGGGTAAAGAAGCTGAAGAAATTAAGACGGGTGCTGACTTATCGGGATTAAAATAAATTATGGCTAAAAAACTTGACAAGATACTGGTTGTGGATATTGAAGCAACCTGCTGGGAAGGTACTCCTCCCGAAGGAATGAGTAACGACATTATAGAAGTTGGTATTTGCTTACTGGATGTACAAACGGGAGAAATAAGTGATAACAGAGGCATAATGGTAAAGCCTGAACGCTCTACTGTAAGCCCTTTTTGTACAGAACTTACTACCATAACACAAGAAATGCTAGATAATGAAGGCGTGAGCTTTAAAGAGGCTTGCCGCATACTTAAACAAGAATACCTTTCCCAAAGCCGAGCATGGGCAAGTTTTGGTGCGTATGACCAAAAACAGTTTGACAGGCAGTGTAAAGCAATGGGAGTAGGCTACCCCTTCGGACCATCGCACATTAATGTAAAAACGCTTTATGCTCTTAAACATAAACTCAATCATGAAGTTGGAATGGCAGGAGCATTAGAGCAACTAAATATTCCGCTGGAAGGCACACACCACAGAGGAGTAGATGACGCTAAGAATATTTCCAAAATATTATATTGGACACTAAACAATGAAAATCCAAAAACTATGTCAACTAAAATTACTATTGGCGCAGATGAATTAATATTATGGCTGCGCAAAAACAACAAACAGGAAGGAGAAAGCACTATTAAACTTGGAAGAAAAATTCAAAAACTTATAGTCGACGATTTAGACGGTAAATTAACAACACACGACCAAGAGTCTTATTGGGCAAACACAGATGAAGATAAAAATATAGCAGAAGACAATTTACCTAAAACATCAGCTCAATATAAAATTGATATTGACAAAATAAGTAAGCTGTATCAAACTATTAATGATTGGCAGTAATAAAAGCAAAAGGCTACGTGTACGTAGCCTTTTTAGTAAAAGTTCAGGATATAAAAACAAAAAACCCAAACCTTTAGGGCTTGGGTTTGTAGAGCGGAAGACGAGGCTCGAACTCGCGACAACCAGCTTGGAAGGCTGGAGCTCTACCAACTGAGCTACTTCCGCTTATCGTGGTGCAAATATAAGCAATAACTTTTTTTACTTGCAAGACTTTTTTCAAAAAAATTTCACCCTCAAAACATAATTTAACTTAAACTATTTATTATTAATTTGTTATCAAAATAAAAAATAATGCTGCATACCGCTATAATTAGCTCACAGGAAACCTTTGCTGTACGGCAACCTGTATTACGCCCGGGCAAACCTGTAGAGTCTTGTATGTTTCCGGGTGATGACCTTAACACTACAGCTCATTTCGGTGTTTTTGAAGATGATGCTTTAATTGGGGTTATCTCAGTATTTAAAAGCAATAATGATGTTTTTAATGAAGAAAAACAATACCAGATAAGAGGTATGGCTATATTACACGGACATCAAAAAAAGGGTTTAGGTGTAAAATTAATTGAAAAAGCAGAAGAATATATTGCTCAACAAAACGGTAAAACAATATGGATGAATGCCCGCGAAGTTGCTATAGACTTCTATAAAAAAACGGGCTACCAAATTTATGGCAACCCGTTTAATATTGACGGTATAGGCACGCACTACATAATGTATAAGCACCTTTAATTTTTTACCCTATACTCTTACGACAATAACTTTGATGAAGTAAGGTATGTTTTATTAGGGTGATATATAAACAAGCAAGATTTACCTGTAATTAAATTAATTATCTTTTTGTTAAGGTGGTTAGGTAATGCAGGGCATCCTAAACTTCTACCTAATCGGCTGTTTTGCTTTATAAAACTTTCACTTACGTAGTCGGCAGCATGCATAACAATGGCTCTTGCACGAGCATTACTGTTAATACCGCTTTCTACCCCGTCAAGACGAAGTGATTCACCGTGTTTACCTGTATATATTTCACCTGTGGTATAAAAACCTAAGCTACTTTTATATGAACTTGGTTTGTTAGAAAAGGTTTTAGCAAACTCATTACCACTGTTTCTACCGTGTGCAACATACGTGTTAAACAGCACTTTTTCAGATTCCATATCAATTATCCATAACCTTTTGGTGTTAGATGATTTACTGAAATCAATTACGGTTAAATAGTTCTTTTTTATTTTTCCTTGCTCTTTCAGTTTTTCATACCCTCTAAGTGCTTTAGAAAAACACTCAAATGCAGGTAACGAAAAAGAATTAGCATCTATGCTGTTATATACATCTTTTGCGGTAGCCTCTTTTGTTTCAGCTACAGCAGCCAACGTTTTTGGCGATGTAATAGGTGATGCTGAGAAATTAGTAGTAACAGGGCTGGTAAACGATAGTAGTATTACAAAAATCGACGTTAAAAAATTGTTTATCATAATCAGTCCTCCAGTTGTGTTTTTATTCGATTTTAAAAGCTGCTAAATTTAGTAAAGTTAAATTTAAACTAAAAATTACAATACTGTTAAAATCAGTAGTTTAACATTTTCATATGTAAAAAAGGTGTATAACCTTCTTACGCTCTCTCCTTCAATAACGTATAAATTTAGTACTATTGTATTCTTAATAAAGAAAAGTTAAATTTAAACGTTCACTATATATAGTACAAACACTATGCCATTAACACGCAATAGACTGAAAAACAGACTATTATTTGTTATTTTAACATTTACCACTTCATTATACGCTCAAAAACGGGCTACAACCGCTATCAGGATAACCGAAAAGATAACTATAGATGGTAAACTGGATGAAAACAGTTGGTCTTTAGCACCGGAAGCTACCGGCTTTGTAATGTATGAGCCTGATAACGGCAAAAAGGAATCTCCTGAAAAACAAAGCACTGTAAAAGTATTATATGATGACGAGGCAGTATATTTTGGAGCTATACTGCAAGACAACCCTGAAAATATAATGCGTGAAATTGCTTTGCGCGATGATTTTAAAACAGCCGACCACTTTGGTGTATTTATAAACGGGTATAACGACGGACAACAGGATTTCAGGTTTTATGTAAGTGCGGCAGGTACACAAATGGACTGCCTTGCCACACAAAATAACGAAGACTACTCTTGGGATGCTATATGGTACAGCAGTGTAAAAATTACCGACAAAGGCTGGGTAGTGGAAATGAAGATACCTTATGCTGCATTGCGCTTTTCGGAAAAAGAAGAACAATTTTGGGGTATTAACTTTTACAGAGAAGTGCGTAAATACAGGCAAAAATTTTACTGGAACCCTGTAGATAAAAATGTAGGCTCATCAATAGTACAAACCGGTCTACTTGAAGGCATTAAAAATATAACCCCTCCTACCCGATTATTTTTTATACCCTATACTTCTGCCTACTATTCTGATAACGAGGATGGAAAAGAAACTACCTTTAAAGCGGGTATGGACATTAAATATGGTATTAATGACTCCTTTACACTTGATGCGATTTTAATTCCTGATTTTGGGCAAACTGCTTTTGATGAAGTAGTATTAAACTTAGGTCCTTTTGAACAACAATTCAATGAAAACCGACCTTTCTTTACAGAAGGGACTGATATTTTCAACAAAGGCGACTTACTGTATACCCGAAGAATTGGCGGAGCACCTTCAGGTACAATTACAATTCCAGAAAGCGAAGAAGTAACGGAATTACCCAGCAAAGTTAACCTTATTAATGCAGTAAAAGTATCAGGACGTACTGCAAAAGGTTTGGGTATTGGTATTATGAATGCCATTACCGAAAGAACGTATGCTACAATAAAGAACACAAATAGTAATGAATCCAGAAAAGTATTAATAGAACCTGTTACAAATTACAATGTTTTGGTTCTTGACCAGCGTTTCCGCAGAAACTCATCCGTGTCCTTTGTAAACACCAATGTTACCCGCAACGGTAGTTTTCGCGATGCTAATGTTAGTGCATTAGTTTATGACCTCAACACGCGTGATAATAGTTATAACCTTTCAGGTGATTTTAAATTTAGTCAGGTTAACGATATTGAAGATAAAACAGGTTATAGTTCCTACATAAGCGCAGGTAAAACCAGCGGCAAGTACCGTTATAATTTTTCAAGCTATTACATATCAAAAGATTTTAATAATAACGATTTAGGCATATTGTTCACTACTAATTACTACAACCTTAATGGCGAAGTGAGTTACAGGATACTAAATCCCACCAAGCATTATAATACTTTTACTGTAACAGGCAATGTATACTCTGAATTTCATAATGAAACAAACAGGCTACAGGATGGCTATGCTGAAATATCTGTAAACTCTACGACACTTAAAAATGATTATATAGGTTATAATTTAGAAGTTAAACCTTTTGATACTTATGATTTTTACGAACCAAGAATAGAAGGCAGATTTGTAAAAATACCCAAAAGTATATACGGTAATATATACTTCTCATCTAACTACAACAGAAAATTTGCTCTCGACATTCAGCCGGAAATATGGATTAGCGATGAGGAAAGACGTAATTATTACGGTATGTTCATTAGTCCCCGATATCGCTTTAGTAACAAGCTGCAAATGATATATAGTTTTAACTATGGATTAGACACCAACAATAAAGGTTGGATAGCTTTTGAGGAAGATGATATTATATTTACCCGCCGGGACAGGACAACTATTACTAACTCGCTTACGGGGAAATACTCTGTAAACAATAAAATGACTATAAATCTTACTGCTAGGCACTATTGGACTTACGGGGAAAATTTAGAATATTTATCATTACAAAATACAGGTGAATTAACCGAAAACAGTACCTTTAACGAAAATAGAGATTTTACATACAACAACTGGAACTTTGACCTTTCCTATACATGGTGGTTCGCACCGGGAAGTCAGCTGTCGTTTTTATACCGTAACAACGCAGTAGCCCGTTTTGATAATGTAAACCGTAATTACAGAAAAAATCTGGACTTTTTATTTAATAATAAATTAAACAGTATTTTTTCTTTAAGCTTACGCTATTATATAGATTTCAATACTGCTAAAAACTGGATTTAATACAATTGTCATGAACAAAAAAGTAATTTTAATGATACTTGACGGATGGGGAAAATCGCCAGACCCTAAAGTATCGGCTATAGACAACGCCAACACACCGTTTATTGATAGCCTGTATAAAAACTACGCTAATGCCTCGCTTCGTACTGACGGGCTTAATGTAGGGCTACCTGACGGGCAAATGGGTAATAGTGAAGTAGGACATATGAACCTGGGCGCAGGGCGTATTGTGTATCAGGATTTGGTTAAAATAAACCTGGCAGTACAGGAAAACACTTTAGCTAAAGAAAAAGCACTTGCCGATGCACTTGCTTATGCAAAGCAAAACAATAAAAAAGTTCATTTATTGGGTTTACTTTCCAATGGTGGGGTGCACTCGCATATAGACCATTTAAAAGGACTGGTTAACGCCACACAGGAATATGGTTTAGACAAAGTATATATACACGCTTTTACCGACGGTCGTGATGTTGACCCAAAATCGGGAAAAACTTTTGTAGCCGATATAGAAAATTACATTAAGGCAACCTCTGTAGAACTGGCTTCTATTGTAGGGCGTTACTACGCAATGGATAGAGATAAGCGTTGGGAACGTGTAAAACTGGCGTATGACCTGCTTGTAAACGGAGAAGGAATACCTTCTACTGATGCAGTAGCATCTATAGAAAAAAGCTACGGTAATGATGTTACTGATGAGTTTATAATGCCTATAGCAATGACTAAAGACGGTAAAACACCTATAGCAACTATAGAAGAAGATGATGTTGTAATATTCTTCAACTTCAGGACTGACAGAGGCAGACAGCTTACCGAGGCATTATCTCAGTTTGATATACATGAGTTCAACATGCACAAAATGAACTTGTACTACGTTACCATGACGAATTACGATGAAAACTTTAAGAACATTCATGTAATTTACGACAAGGATAATATTACCGAAACACTGGGTGAAGTAGTTTCTAAATACGGTAAAAAACAAATACGTATTGCCGAAACAGAAAAGTACCCGCACGTTACTTTTTTCTTTTCGGGTGGCAGAGAGGAACCTTTTGAAGGAGAAAGCCGTATACTTTGTAATTCACCAAAAGTAGCTACGTATGACCTACAGCCTGAAATGAGTGCTTACGAACTTAAAGATGCACTTATACCGGAGCTGCAAAAAGGAGACGTTGACTTTGTATGCCTAAATTTTGCTAACGGCGACATGGTAGGGCATACAGGTGTTATGGAGGCTGCAATTAAAGCCTGCGAAGCAGTAGATGATTGTGCTAAACAAGTCATAGATGCTGCCTTGGCAAACGATTATACTACTATTGTAATTGCAGACCACGGTAATTGTGAAACTATGGTAAACCCTGACGGCACACCAAACACAGCACACACTACCAACCCTGTACCAATTGTACTGGTAGACAAAGAACTTAAAGAAATAAAAGACGGTGTACTGGGCGACATTGCCCCAACCATATTACAACTTATGGGCATACCGCAACCGGAAGCCATGACAAGGCATTCGCTACTCTAAAAAATCACATTTATTAAAAATAAAAGCACTGCCTTTACCAGCAGTGCTTTTACTTTTTTACACAAAAACCAATCAAATAAGTTGTATAAAAAAGCCCGCAGAGCTATGGCATCCTCCACAGGCTTAACACAACTACTATTTTCAAACTTAACTTTCTAACATTTATTTATTTCTGTAAAATAGTCTCTTTCTATTTGCTCCCTGTGTTCAGGATGTGCAATATTTATAAGAGCTTTCGCTCTTTGCTTTAATGTTTTACCATATAGGTTAGCAATACCATATTCGGTTACTATATACTGCACGTGCGAACGTGTAGTTACTACCCCTGCCCCTTGCTTAAGGAAAGGTACTATCCTGTTTTGCCCTTTTCGGGTAACCGAAGGCAATGCAATAATAGCTTTACCGCCTTCACTTAATGATGCTCCTCTTATAAAATCCATTTGTCCGCCAACACCCGAATACATACGGCAACCTATAGAGTCGGCACAAACCTGCCCTGTTAAGTCAACCTCAATAGCAGAGTTTATAGCTACCATTTTTTTATTACGGCGTATGTTTGCAGTATCGTTTACAAAAGATGACTCTCGCATTTCTATAAACGGATTATCATTTACAAAATCATATAATCGTTTGGAACCTATTAAAAAGGTAGCCAATGCTCTACCTCTAACAGTGCCTTTATAGTCACAATTTATCACATCACTTTCTATAAGATCAATAACTCCATCAGAGAACATTTCGGTATGCAAACCTAAGTTTTTATGATTTTTAAGGTTTGTCAAGGCGGCATTTGGTATAGAACCGATACCCATTTGCAGTGTACTCTCATCCTCGACTAACGATGCCACATACTCACCTATTTTTGCCTCCTGCTCCGTTATAGCATCCGGTGCATGCCCGTAAATAGGTTCATCTACCTCTACCATAAAATCTATTTCGGAAATATGTAAAATACCATCTCCAAAAGTTCTCGGCATTTGCGGGTTAACCTGTGCTACAACATAATTTGCATTTTCAATAGCAGCAACGGTAGCCTCTACCGATACTCCCAAAGAACAATACCCATGAATATCGGGTGGAGAAACATGAATAAAAGCTACATCAAGCGGTAACACATTCCTGCGAAACAACCACGGCAATTCGCTTAAAAACACCGGAGTGTATGACCCGTTACCTACTGTAAGAGTATGCCTCACATTTTTACCAATAAAAAAGGAGTTTACATGAAAACTGTCTTTCAGTTCAGGGTTTGCATACGGTGCTTCTCCCTCAGTATGTAAATGGCATATTTCAACATTTTTAAGTTCATTTGCTCTTTCTGTTAAAGCTGCCGTTAAAACTGCCGGTGTAGCTGCTGCGGCTTGTATATAGACTCGGTTATCTGACTTAACTACTTTTACAGCTTCTGCTGCTGTTACATATTTACTCATACCTAAAATTTTAATTGCAAAATTATATTTCCATAAAGTTACAAAACATGATATTTCTCAGGTAGTAAGGATATTTAAAATAATCCGTTGAAAGTTGTACTTTTGCAGTTCGAAAACACTCAGTATATAATTTGTATAACAATATCTGTACTGGGCGAAAAATATTGAGAATGATTATATCTAAAACAAGAGAAGAAATAGAAATAATGCGCGAAAGTGCCCTTATAGTTTCTAAAACACTGGGCATGATAGCAGCTGAAATAAAACCGGGTGTTACTACTTTAGAGCTTGACCAAAAAGCGGAAGAATTTATACGCGACCATGGTGCAGTACCGGGGTTTAAAGGTTTATACGGTTGCCCAAGCACACTGCTTACCAGTGTAAACGAACAAGTAGTACACGGGCTGCCAACTAACAAACCTATTGAAGAGGGCGATATTGTTTCTGTCGATTGTGGTGCTTTAAAAAATGAATACTACGGCGATCACGCTTATACTTTTGAAGTAGGTGAAGTGGCAGAAGAAACACGCAAATTACTACAAGTAACCAAAGAGTCTTTATACGTAGGTATCCGTGAGTTTAAAATGGGTAACCGTGTAGGCGATGTGGGCAGCGCAATACAAAAATATACCGAAGCACATGGCTATGGTGTAGTACGTGACCTTGTAGGGCATGGTTTAGGTAAAAAAATGCACGAAGAACCAAACATGCCTAACTACGGTAAACGCGGTTGGGGTAAAAAGTTTGTAGAAGGTATGGTAGTTGCCATAGAACCTATGATAAACATGGGGACTAAAAATATAAAACAGCTTAAAGACGGCTGGACTATTGTTACCCGCGATGGTAAGCCAAGTGCGCACTTTGAGCATGATGTAGCTTTAGTTGACGGTAAGCCTGAGTTACTTTCTACCTTTGCTTATGTGTACCAGGCACTGGGTATAGAAAGTGATGAAGAAAATGAGTTTAGAGCAACGCCTTTTGTTATATAATTTTTAATGAAAAAATTATTTAAGCTCATTCTTAACACAATACCAAGACCTTTATTAATAAGGCTTAGCTATGTGGCACGCCCCATGCTGGCTTTAGCACTAAAAGGCAATACATATACTGACCCTATTGACGGCAGAAGTTTTAAAAAATTTCTGCCGTATGGGTACGGTCAGCAGCGCGAAAATGTACTTTCGCCCAGTACACTTTCGTTAGAACGCCACAGGCTTTTGTGGATGTACTTAAAAAATGAAACTGACTTTTTTACGGCACCTAAAAAGTTTCTGCATGTAGCACCGGAACAGGCTTTTTACAAACGTTTCCGCAAGCAGAAAAATCTGGATTATACTACTACCGATTTATATTCTCCTCTGGCTGATGTAAAAGCTGATATTTGTAACCTGCCTTTTGAAGATAACAGTTACGATATTATTTTATGCAACCATGTTTTAGAGCATATTCCTGATGATACCAAAGCCATGCAGGAACTCTACAGAGTTTTAAAACCGGGCGGCATGGGTATATTTCAAATTCCGCAGGATTTAAGCAGAGAAAAAACTTTTGAAGACGACAGTATTACTGACCCAAAAGAGCGCGCACGTATTTTTGGGCAGTATGACCACGTACGTGTATACGGGCGTGATTATTTTGATAAACTTCGCAGTATAGGTTTTACTGTAACCGAAGAAGATTACACTAAAAAACTATCCTCTGAGGAAGTAGATCGTTACCGCTTGGCACAGGGTGAAATTATCCCGGTTTGCTTTAAAAATTAATTCTGTTTCTGTTTAGTTTGGCATTACTTTAGTACTATAATTTTTTAGGTACGTTAGTACATCTATTATATTTTTTATATTTACGAGCAATAAAACTAAACACTTACAGAATGGTTAATACCCCTTTCAGGTCAGTTCAGGTTACTGTTTTTCTTTTCCTTATCTCTGTTATTGCCAGTGCGCAGGTGCAACAAGAGCTTGCACCGCCTTATAATATTAAAACAGTATCTTTTAGGGTAAATAACGAAAATGTATATCCTTATTTCAGGCTTGGAGAGCGTTTTACATTAGAGTTTGACGACCTTTTTGGCAATGAGGCAGACTATTATTATTCATTAACACATTGTAATTACGACTGGACTCCGTCATCGCAACTTAGCATTAATGATTATATTGAAGGCTTTGATAACCAGCGTATACAAAACTATCAAAACTCATTTAACACATTACAGATCTATTCTCGCTATACACTATCATTTCCGAATAAATTTACACGCATATTATTATCCGGGAATTATATCCTTAAAATACTGGATGAAAATCGTGATGTGGTATTTACCCGCAGATTTATAGTATATGAAGAACAGGTAAGTGTTCCTGTGGAAGTAAAAAGAGCACGAAATATGGATGTAGTGAACGAAAAGCACAATTTACAGTTTTCGGTAAAAACAGATGCTTTCGTTTTCCAGAGTCCGCTGCAAAATGTTAAAGTAGCACTTTTCCAAAATGGCAGGTTTAATAATGCTATTTATAATGTAAAACCACAATATACTATTGGTAACGATTTAATTTACCGTTATAATAAAGAAACCCAATTTTGGGCAGGTAATGAATATCTTTATTTTGATAATAAAGACATACGTAATGCCGTAAATAACATTGTAAGAGTTACCGCAGGAGAAATTTACAACAACATCCTTTATATGGACGAGGCAAGGGCTAATGAGCCTTATACTTATTATCCGGATATTAACGGTAACTTTGTAGTAAACAACATCAGGTTAAATGTAACTGATATTAACCTGGAGTCTGACTACGCATGGGTATTTTTTAGCCTTAGTGCACCTGCTTATTACGGTAAAGAAGATATTTATATTGGCGGTATGTTTAACAACTATGCCAAAACAGATGAATACAAAATGGAGTATGATGAAAAAAGAGCTGTATACGAAAAAGCTGTAATGATAAAACAGGGCTTTACTAATTATATGTATATACTGGCAGACAAGCGTGGTAATATAAATGGTAAAGATGCTATTGACGGAAACTTTTACCAAACAGAAAACGATTATAACGTATTTGTATACTACAGAATGAATAATGAACGTTATGACAGAGTAATAGGCATGGGGTATGCAAACTCTGAAAATATTACCAACTAAAAACCAAATACTTAAACTTGTATTATGTTTAATTTAATATCTTAAGCACAACACAACGTTTTATAATTTTGTATATTTGAGAAGTAAAACCAAATTATGTATATGGTATCACAAATAACCAAGGGTATTAAAATTTCTGTTTCAACTAGTTTTGAAGGCACTTACTTTAAGAACTACAGAATTCAGTTTGCCTTTAGTTACGAGGTTACTATAGAAAATCAAAGTAAAGATTCTGTACAACTTAACACCCGCCACTGGGAAATTTTCGACTCACTTAATGATTTGGAAGTTGTAGACGGCGAAGGTGTTATAGGTAAAAAACCTGTTTTAAAACCGGGTGAAAAACACATATACAGTTCAGGTTGTTTACTATCTTCACCATTTGGTGCAATGCGCGGTTACTTCAATATGGTTAACTTCACCTCTACCCGTTCATTCAGGGTTTTTGTACCGTCGTTCAGGCTAAGTGCTCCCTTCGCACTCAATTAACAATATGTTGATATTTATCGGTTTTTATTAAAGTATTTGCAATTACAAGTACACCTTTTTCTTGTATATTTGTGATACTTAAATTTTTTAATACTTTAAAAACTAATAAATCATGCCAAAAGGAATTTATAATGTGCCGGATGCTATAAACGAACCGGTACTGTCTTATGCCCCGGGTACTAAAGAAAGAGAGCAGGTACTTGCTACTTTTAAAGAAATGTATAATAGTACAGTAGACGTACCCTTATATATTGGTAAAGAAGAAATAAGAACCGGTAAAACAAAGACGATAAACCCTCCTTTTGACCACAAAAAAACTGTGGGTACTTATCACGAAGCTGAAAAGGAGCATGTAGAAAAAGCTATAAGCACTGCACTTGAAGCACGCAAAGCATGGGCTTCTATGAAATGGGAACAAAGAGCTTCTATTTTCCTTAAAGCAGCCGACTTAATTGCCGGTCCTTACCGTGCAAAAATAAATGCTGCTACCATGATAGCTCAGGCTAAAACAGTACACCAAGCAGAAATTGACGCTGCTTGTGAGTTTATTGACTTCCTTCGTTTTAACGTAGAATACATGACGCAGCTTTATGCTGAACAGCCTGTATCTTCTGACGGTATATGGAACAGAATGGAACACCGCCCGTTAGAAGGCTTTATATATGCTATTACTCCGTTTAACTTTACGGCAATTGCAGGAAACCTGCCATCATCTGCTGCATTAATGGGTAACGTGGTAGTATGGAAACCAAGCCCACACCAAATGTATAGCGCCAATGTAGTTATGGAAGTATTTAAACTTGCAGGACTGCCTGATGGTGTTATTAACATGGTAAGTGGTGATGCTGCTATGATAAGCGATATTGTTTTTGAAAATCCTGATTTTGCAGGTATTCACTATACAGGTTCAACAGCAGTATTTAATGCTATATGGTCTAAAATAGGGCAAAACATGGGTAAAGGTATTTACAAAACATACCCGCGTATTGTAGGTGAAACAGGTGGTAAAGACTTTGTTATTGCACACCCTTCATCAAACCCTGAGCAGGTTGCTACTGCACTTGCAAGAGGTGCTTTTGAGTTCCAAGGACAAAAATGTTCGGCTGCATCAAGAGCATACATACCAAAATCGATATGGGGAGCAGTTAAAGATAAATTGACTAAAGATGTAGCATCTATGAAAATGGGTTCTCCTGAAGATTTATCAAACTTCCTTTCATCAGTTATACACGAAGGTTCTTTCGACAAATTAGCTAAGTATATAGACAATGCTAAAGGTGCTAAAGATGCTGAAATTATAATAGGTGGTAATTACGATAAATCTGTGGGATACTTTGTTGATGCTACGGTTATCGAAACCACAAACCCACACTACGAAACTATGGAGACAGAACTTTTCGGTCCTGTACTTACAGTGTATGTATATGAAGACGAGAAGTGGGATGAAACACTTGAGTTAGTAGACAGCACATCGCCTTACGCATTAACAGGAGCTGTATTCAGCCAAGACCGTTATGCAATAGAGCAAGCTACTAAAGCACTTGAAAACTGTGCAGGTAACTTCTACATTAACGACAAGCCAACCGGTGCCGTTGTAGGGCAACAGCCATTTGGTGGTGCAAGGCTATCAGGAACTAATGATAAGGCAGGCTCTATACTTAACTTATTACGTTGGGTATCGCCAAGAACAATTAAAGAAACGTTTGTTCCGCCAACAGATTACAGATATCCTTTTTTAGGAGAATAAATCATAATAAAAAAGGCTTCCTGATTAGGAAGCCTTTTTTATTACAAATTACTTTCAGGTAATTTTATCTCTTTTCCTTCATAACGCTTTCCCCATTCACATAAATCCTTAAGAACAGGAACTAAATCTATTCCTTTTTGTGTTAATACATACATTATTCCCGCAGGAACAGTATCAGGTATATTTTGCCTTATTAATATTCCATGTGTTTCAAGTTCTTTTAATTGCCTCCCTAAAACCTGATCGCTTATATTAGGCAACTCTTTTTTTAATAAATTAAAACGATTATTACCTTCTGATATTGAATACACTATTTGAGACTTCCATCTTCCGCTAATAATGTTAACGGCGGAATTGAGTTCGCAAACCCCAAATAGAAACTTCTCATTTATTGAATTTGTTGATTGTTCTTTCCTCATAATTTAAACCCCTCTTTACTAACAATTTTGTTAGGTATTGCTTAAAAAAGTAATGCTTTTAACCTTTGTATCAAAGATAATAATTATGAAAACTATACTTGTTACAATTACGTTATTAGCCAGTCTTTTACTTTCTGCACAGGAAAAATGGGTTATAAAATCAGAATACTTAAGTAAAAATGATACTGTTTTAATTTTTAAACCAGACAGTTACACATCATCACAAAAATATCCTTTAGTTTATTTATTACACGGGTATAGCGAAAACTATGAGCAGTGGAATAAAACTTGTAACTTAAAAAAACTTGCCAATACTTATAATATGGTTTTTGTTTGCCCTGACGGGTTTGTGTCTTGGTATATTGACAGCCCCTATAAAAAAGAATCTCAAATGGAAAGTTTCTTTTTTAAAGTACTAGTTCCCAAAGTACACAATAACCTTTCTATAAATAGTAAAAATATTTTCATAACCGGTTTAAGCATGGGTGGTTATGGCGCAATGCGTTACGGATTATTACATCCCGAATATTTCAATAGTTTCGGCAGCATGAGCGGAGCATTAAATTTAGATTACAACCTACTAAAAAAAGTAAGCTCACTATTCTTTAATAACAATCGCATTACTAACGACATTACATTTATTTTAGGCAACTACAAAAAAAATGATTGGGGAAAATATAGCATTAGCAACATTATTAAACAGTCTTTACAGTCAACAGAATTTATTATGGATTGTGGTCGAGAGGACATTTTTTATAACACAAATACTGCTATTGCTAAAAAAGCCGAACAATTAAAAATACCCTATGTTTTTATTTCTCAGCCCGGTAATCATAATACAGAGTATTGGAGTAAAACACTGGAATTACATTTACTTTATTTCAGTAAAAAAATAAAAAAGGGAATTGATTAATTCCCTTTATATTTCATCGCCAGATGTACTACTTTTTTAGTTTCAAAAAACTCATCAGTAAAATAATCTGACAAGTTGTAAATCGTTACTTTCTGAAAAACCTCTAGTTCCTCTGTCAAGTCACCACCCTTTAAATACAATATACCGTTTGGTAAATCGTGGTTTTGGTCTTTTTTAATTTTACCTCTTACCCATTTTACAAAATCGGGCATGTTGGTAACGGCACGGCTTACAATAAAATCAAACTGTTGGTCTACCTTTTCGGCTCTTTTTTGTTCTGCTTTTACATTTTTTAAACCTAAAGCATCCACTACCTCCTGCACTACCTTTATCTTTTTGGCAATAACATCTATTAAATAAAAATCAGTTTCAGGAAAAAGTATCGCCAGCGGCACTCCGGGAAATCCACCACCTGTACCCACATCCATAACACTGGCACCGGGCTTAAACTCCATAACCTTTGCAATACCTAAAGAGTGCAATACATGCTTGGTATATAAAGCATCTATATCCTTACGGGAAATAACATTTATTTTTGCATTCCAGTCCTTGTAAAGTTCCTCTAGGCGAGCAAATTGCTCTTTTTGCAGCGGGGTAAGTTCAGGGAACTGATTGATTATCTCATCCATCATTTATACTTTTGGCAAAAGTAAGCATTTCAACATAGAAATTTAAAGGTAATTTTAGCGTTTACTAGCGCATTAATAATTATCTTTGGATTTCTTAAAATTTATTACAAAATGAACATTACCCCTCCTGTTTTTTCAAAAAACGACTCTATGCGGTTTTTCAGGACGCTAAATAAACGTGTAAACAATTATTTTAAAGAAAATAAACTTAAAAAAACCGGAAACTGGAAACTCCATATAAAAACCATAGTAATGTTTGGTGCCCTGTTAGCGCCTTACTTTATATTACTTACGCTTGATATACCTGTATGGGCACAATTACTGTTAACGGTGCTTATGGGAGTTGGTATGGCAGGTATAGGTATGAATGTAATGCACGACGCTAATCATGGTTCTTATTCTTCTAAAACATGGCTGAATAAAGTTATGGGAAGCAGTATGTACCTTTTAGCAGGTAATGTATATAACTGGCAGGTACAACACAATGTATTGCACCACACTTACACCAATATTCACGGGCATGATGAGGATTTGGATGCCGGCAGAATTATTCGGTTTACACAAAGTGCAAAGTGGAGAAGGTTCCATAAGTTTCAACACTACTATTCTGTATTCCTATACGGATTACTAACTTTTAACTGGGCTATTACTACCGATATTAAGCAGATGCGCCGTTATATAAAAAGAGGTTTATCATACGGAGATTTCCGTAGCCCTGTAAAGCAATGGACCGTTCTTGTAGTTACAAAGTTATTATATGCTTTAGTATGGCTTGCTGTACCTATGCTTTTAGGTATTGTATGGTGGAAGGTACTAATAGGCTTTTTTATTATGCATTATACCGCAGGGTTAATATTAAGTATTGTTTTCCAGTTGGCGCACGTGGTAGAAGAAACCGATAACCCTATACCGGATGAAAGCGGACAAATAGAAAACACATGGGCAATACACCAGCTACACACTACAGCTAATTTTGCTCCGAAAAACAAAATTATAAACTGGTTTACGGGAGGTTTAAATCACCAGATTGAGCACCATATCTTCCCGCACATAAGCCATATACATTACAGCGAAATAGCTAAAATTGTAAAAGAAACGGCTCGTGAGTATAATTTACCTTACCATGAGTTCAACACAATGACGGAAGCTATAGCAGCACATTTCAAGCACTTGAAAGAACTTGGAATGAAGCCTTCACAACCGGCACTTAATTAATCACATAAAAAACACCATAAATTCATATATTAAGCTATGAACGTGCTTTCTGACAGAATTAATAATCTATCTACTTCGCAAACCCTTGCTATGGCTGCAAAAGCCAGAGAATTAAAAGCACAGGGAATAGACATTATAAGCTTAAGTTTAGGCGAGCCTGACTTTAACACTCCTGATTTTATTAAAGAAGCAGCCAAAAAGGCTATTGATGATAATTATAGCGCTTATCCGCCTGTAGATGGATACGCTGACCTTAAAGAAGCCATCTGCAAAAAGTTTAAAAGGGATAACGGGCTGGATTATAAGCCTTCTCAAATTGTAGTTTCTACAGGAGCGAAACAATCGCTATATAACATTGCACAGGTAATGCTTAATGATGGTGACGAGGTTATATTGCCTGCACCATATTGGGTAAGCTACCACGAAATAATAAAACTTTCGGGAGGTGTACCCGTAGTAGTTGCTACCAGTGTAGATACTGATTTTAAAATGACTGCCGAGCAACTGGAAGCAGCTATAACGCCAAAAACAAAAATGGTATGGTTTAGCTCTCCGTGTAACCCAAGTGGTTCGGTTTACAGCAAAGCAGAACTGGAAGCATTAGCAGAAGTACTGTTAAAACATGATATTTATGTAGTATCAGACGAGATATACGAGCATATTAATTTCTCAGGAAGTTCCTACAGTATTGCAGCAGTACCGGGGATGCTGGAAAGAACTATTACCGTAAACGGTGTAGCAAAAGCATTTGCCATGACAGGCTGGAGAATAGGATACATTGGCGCTCCTGAATTTATTGCAAAGGCTTGTACTAAACTGCAGGGACAGGTAACCAGCGGAGCAAACAGTATTGCACAACGTGCTACAATTGCTGCTGTAGAGGCAGATCCTAGTGTATTAAGCCACATGGTAGAGGCTTTCCACCAGCGCAGGGATCTTGTTATCAATATGATGAATGACATACCGGGCTTTAAAATAAACATCCCGGAAGGTGCTTTTTACCTTTTTCCTGATGTTTCATCATACTTTGGTAAAACCATAAAAGGTGTAGAAATTAAAGATGCGAATGATTTATCTATGTTCCTTTTGGAATATGCTAATGTAGCAACGGTAACAGGCGAGGCTTTTGGAAATCCGGATTGCCTACGCATATCTTACGCTACAAGTGAGGAGCAACTTACCGAAGCACTAAAAAGAATAAAAGAAGCATTAGCTTAAAAAAATATAATACTTAAAAGTCCTGCCCAATGGCGGGACTTTTTTGATTTTAGTAAAAGCAATTACAACACACCAAGAGTAAATCTTTGTACTTTTGCTCTTTAAACAACAACACAACATAATGACAAAAAAAATATTACTACTAGGTTCAGGTGAATTAGGAAAAGAGTTTGTAATTGCTGCACAACGTATAGGGCAAACCGTTATAGCGGTAGACAGTTACGAAAATGCTCCTGCTATGCAGGTAGCACATGGGTATGAAGTTATCAATATGCTTGATGGCGACGCGCTGGATGCAGTAGTAGCTACACACCAACCTGATTTTATTGTCCCTGAAATAGAAGCCATACGCACCGAACGTTTTTACGATTATGAAAAACAAGGTATAACTGTAGTACCTTCGGCAAAGGCTGCTAACTTTACTATGAACCGTAAAGCCATTCGCGACCTTGCTGCAAAAGACCTTGGGTTAAGAACTGCTGATTATCGTTATGCAACCTCAGCCGAAGAATTACAAAAAGCAGTTGAAGCAGTAGGGATGCCATGTGTAGTAAAACCATTAATGTCATCGTCAGGTAAAGGACAATCTACTATAAAAACGGAAAGCGATATTGAAAAAGCATGGAACTATGCAGTAGAGGGTTCCCGTGGCGATGTTGTTGAAGTTATCGTTGAGGCTTTTGTAAACTTCCATTCGGAAATTACACTGCTTACGGTTACTCAAAATAACAACCCAACCCTATTCTGTTCTCCTATAGGACACAGACAGGAACGCGGCGATTATCAGGAAAGCTGGCAGCCCGCAAGAGTATCTGACAAGGATATTGCCGAAGCACAGGATATGGCTAAAAAAGTTACTGAAGCCTTAGGCGGAGCCGGTATTTTTGGTGTAGAGTTTTTCCTTACCGATGAAGGTGTTTATTTCTCGGAACTTTCTCCACGCCCACATGATACTGGTATGGTAACACTGGCAGGCACACAAAACTTTAATGAGTTTGAGCTGCACCTTCGCGCTATATTAAGCCTGCCTATTGCAGAGATTACTCTGGAAAAAGCAGGCGCAAGTGCTGTAATAGCAGCAACAGAAAACGGAACAAATCCACAATATACAGGTTTAGATAAAATAGCTGCATTACCAAAAACTGATTTCAGGATATTTGGTAAGCCTACTACACGACCATACCGCCGCATGGGGGTATCATTAACGTACGATAGCTTGGACACCTCTATAGAAGAGATAGTTGAGAGAGCTAAGAAGGCTGCTGCTTTAGTAAGTGTATCCTAAAAGCAATAACTATTAGTAAACTAAATAAAAAAGCAGCCTGATGGGCTGCTTTTTTTATTCATGCTATCTAATTTCTTTTTATTTTTTATCTCCCAGATTTAAATTATCAAAACTGGATACGTTTATTACATCTTCAATATCTGCATCAAAAGATATACTTATACTATCCCCTGCTTCGGTAACAGGTAACTCGTTAGAAAGTTGTGATGATCCTATAAATATTTTAGGTGAGCCATCAACCGTAAAATAGTAAAAACTATTCCCGTTTTTAATATCGCTTTGTATACGTGCCACTACCGAATTAATTACTTTTCTGTCCGAAATGGCATTAGGGTCTATTCGGTTATCAGCCATGTTATATACATTTTTAAACGACATCATGGTTTCTCTCATCGTGTTACCTACTCCTACTATGGTATAATCGTTAATAGCAACCATAGCATACATTTTTACCAGCCCGCCGCCATCTTTTAATGTCATTACATAGGTAGGAATATTATTTATAGTATAAGGAACAGGCATAGAGGCATTATACCCTTTTTCCTGTACTTTACCTTCTGCTGAACGGCGCGCTGCATATTCGGTTGCACCACTTTGGTGGTAGTAAGTGGTTTCCTTAGTACGGGTATCTACCAGTACAAAACCAACGGCACTCTCATCCTTTCCTACCGATGTTAACCCTGTGTACCAGTATGGTCTTCCATCTTCTCCATATACCAAGGTAAGTCCTTCGGTTATTTGTAGTTTATTTTCATTGGCGAAATTCCAGTAACCATGCACATACTCACCCCAATCGTTTAATTGATCTTCTATAAAACTTTGCGGTTGTATACGGTCTACCCAATCAGGAGTATTATCAATATCATACTCTTTTATTTCCCCTGTTTGTGCATCAAGCACTACTACTCCTACAGCATCATTACCACCAAAACCAATACGCTTTTTATACTTGGTAACTACCCAATACGGCATACCGTTATCATCAATTTCAAAAGTATAATCTTCCAAGCCTGTAGTAGCGTAACCATTAAAATATAGGTAGCGTTGCATTTGGCTCATAAAGAAAGCCTCGCTTTGGTATTTTATTTTGAGTGGCTTGCCATTAATACTTTGTACTAACTGTACATCGCGCTCATTGGTAGCCGAAACTAATACATACCCATCAGTCCCTTCGCTGTTATTTATCCACTTAAAAAAACCGGAATGCAATAGCGGGGCTACCCAGTACAACTCATCGCCTACTTTTTGTACTGTAAAGTGTCCCAGTTCTGTTTTACTACCCAGCGCAGGGTCTGAACCTAATATTTTCTCGCCAAGCAGGTATGCCAGTTGCCTATCCACTACCCTAACTTTATTTATAGCTAATGGCGCTATATGGTTAGATATTTCTTTACCATCTTTTACCTCGCCAATTATTTCACGATAGTCTTTACTGTAAAACATTGCCGAACTGGTTAACAACGGTAATAAGGTTACATACAGTAAAAGCAATAATGCTATAATGCCTAACGCACGGTGGAAAGGCTTAAATTTTACATTAATCTTTTCCTTTTTAGATTCGGCACGCATGGTAAATACTATCCACAAAATAATAAGGAACAGGAAACCGAATGGCAACCCTACAAAACCATAGTTAATCACAGGCATGCCAAAGTAAAAAATGCAAAATGTTACAAATAGTAATAAAAATATAGTAATTGATTTTTTCATAAAAATTGTTTGGTGTTTATACTATAGGTATATAAATAGTAAAAAATGTTACAATAAACAAAACTTGGCACTGCTGGAAATTTACCTATTTTTGCTATTACAAACAAAAACTGAAACAAAACATGAAAGCATATGTATTTCCCGGACAGGGAGCTCAGTTTACCGGAATGGGTAAAGAACTATATGAAAACTCTGCCGAAGCAAAAGAACTTTTTGAAAAGGCAAATGAAATATTAGGTTTCCGTATTACGGATATTATGTTTGAAGGTACTGCTGATGAACTAAAACAAACTAAGGTTACACAGCCTGCTGTTTTTTTACATTCGGTTGTTTTAGCTAAAACGTTGGGAGCAGACTTTAAGCCTGATATGGTAGCGGGTCACTCTCTTGGAGAATTTTCGGCGCTTGTTGCGGCAGGAGCTTTAAGTTTTGAAGATGGACTTAAGCTGGTTTCACAACGGGCCATGGCAATGCAAAAAGCTTGCGAAGCAGCTCCATCTACTATGGCTGCTGTATTAGGGCTTGATGATAAAACTGTTGAAGAAGTATGCGAAGCTACCGAAGGCGTAGTGGTAGCCGCTAACTATAACTGCCCGGGGCAATTAGTAATTTCAGGAGAAACCGAAGCTATAGACCGTGCTTGCGAGGCTATGAAAGAAGCCGGTGCGAAAAGAGCGCTTAAACTACCTGTAGGTGGTGCATTCCACTCGCCTATGATGGAGCCTGCACGCGAAGAGCTTGCTGCTGCAATAGAGGCAACAACTTTTGCAAAACCGGTTTGCCCTGTATACCAAAACGTACCGGCAACAGCAGTAACAGAACCGGAAACAATAAAAGAGAATTTAATAAAGCAACTTACTGCTCCTGTAAAATGGACACAAAGTGTACAAAACATGATAGCAGACGGAGCTACTGAATTTACAGAGGTAGGTCCCGGTAATGTTTTACAAGGGCTTGTAAAGAAAATTAATAAAGAAGTAGCAACAAGTGCTGCTTAGTTAATTACAATATAACATTCATAAAATCCCTGCTAATTATTTAGTGGGGATTTTTTATATATTGCCATCTCAAAAATACCATTTCCATTGAAGAATTTCCCCGAAGGCATTAGCTTTAAATATCCTTGGCGTAAATATCAAAACCGTGTACTGGAAGAACTTTCACAGCACCTATCAAACCGACATTTACATGTTATTGCTCCTCCCGGTTCAGGTAAAACCGTATTAGGGTTAGAAGTAATGCTAAGGCTAAACAAACCTGTAGTAATACTTACACCCACTATTGCCATACGCAACCAATGGATACAACGCTTTTGTGAATTATTCCTTCAGTCGGAAGTTGTTCCTGACTGGATTTCAAAAGACATCAGAAATCCTAAGTTTATGACGGTAAGTACCTACCAAGGGGTACATGCTGCCTGTAACAACACCTCTATAGCGGAAGTTATTGAAGAAGAGTCTGATAATGACAGTGAAGAAAGTAAGGACACATCAAATAAAAATATTGATGCTGTAATAGCTGGACTAAAAGAACAAGGCGTAAATACTATAGTTTTGGATGAAGCACATCACTTAAAAAATGAATGGTGGAGTACATTAACCAAAATTAAAGAAGGTATTGACCCTGTAATTGTAGCACTCACTGCAACCCCGCCCTATGATGTAAGTTCGGCAGAATGGCAACGCTATTGTGAGCTTAACGGTCCTGTAGATGCCGAAATAAGTGTTCCGGAGCTGGTGAGCGAAGGTGATTTATGCCCGCATCAGGACTACATCTATTATAGCCTACCTACAATAGAGGAAAAAAATAGTATTGATGATATAAAGCTGAAAATACAGGGAACTTTTGATACTGTAAAACACGATAAAACACTAATGCAAGCTATAGGACAACACCCGATGTGGGTAAACCCCGAAAGTGATACAGACTGGGTTTACAATAATCTGGAGTGTTATTCTGCCATGCTGATATTTTTAAATGCAAACGGAAAAGAAATAACTCCTCAACATTTAGAGGTAATTGGTAATAGTGATATAAAAATACCCGAACTTGATTTTGAATGGATGGAAACTTTACTGGAGTTTTATCTGTTTAAAGAAAAAGTTCACTTTGAAGTATATAACGAGCATAAACTTACTTTAAAAAAGTTATTACGGGAAAACGGTGTTTTGCTGAAAAGGCGAATAATGCTACAGCATAATGAAAGAACCAGTAAAAAACTAATATCCAGTATCAGTAAGCTGGAATCTGTAAAGTCAATTACAGATTTTGAGTATGAGCAACTGGGTAGCGATTTGCGACTGGTAATCCTTACAGATTATATCAGGAAAGAATATTATGTAGAAAGTGAAGAAAACACACTTTATCTAAGAAAAGTTGGGGTTATTCCTATTTTCGAAAAACTGCGCAGGGATAACCCAAAAAATATAAAAATTGGCATACTTTCGGGTAGTATTGTAATCATACCTAAATCAGCACTTACCGTATTACAGAAAATAGCCAAAACACAGTATGGTATTAATGAGATAAGTACTACCCCTGTACCATTCGACTCTAACTATATTTGCATAGATGTTAACAGCCAGCTTAAAAATAATATTGTACAGCTTGTTACTGATATTTTTGAAGAAGGGCATATAGAAGTTTTAATAGGTACTAAATCGCTTCTTGGTGAAGGTTGGGACGCCCCTGCCGTTAACGCTCTAATCATCGCCAGTTCTGTAGGTTCGTTTGTATTATCTAATCAAATGCGTGGCAGGGCTATGCGTGCTGAGAATGGTAATGCTAATAAAACCGGAAATATATGGCATTTGGTATGTATTGATAAAGATGATTGGACAGGTGGCGAAGATTTTCAATTATTAGAGCGTCGTTTTAAAGGTTTTTTAGGAGTATCATACAACGAAGAACAAGGGATTGAAAACGGAACAAAAAGACTTAACATACCATTATTTACGATTAGTAAACAGCACACTGTTGATAAAATAAACAAAGAGATTCTTACCCTTGCTGCTAACAGAAAAGAGCTGAAAGAAAAATGGGATAAAGCCTTAGGCAAAGGTGTACAAATGGTTGAAGAGGTAAAAATTCCATTTGAAGAAAGAAGACATAAAAAAACGTACAGGCAAGCTAAAAATTTTTATTATAATCGCACCATTGCTTATATAATAGCAGAGCTATTATATGGCTTTTTAGCCTATCTGTTACAAGGTCTTAAAGGGTTGGCAAGAGCAAGGTCGTGGGAGCAGATAAATATTTACTTGGGAATTATTACTATTGCAGGACTCACTTTTTTTGGCAGTAAAATATATACCTCATTTCGCCTGTATATAAAATATAGAGATATAAGTAAAGACATAAAAGCTATAGCCGAAGTTGTACTACGCTCATTATACAAAGAAGGACACATTGAAACAGAATACGATTATCTTAAAATTACAACTAATGTATCTGAAACAGGAGCTGTATCCTGCCATTTAGATGGTGCCACAACCTACGAAAAATCAATTTTTATTAATTCTCTTACAGAGGTTATAAGTCCTATTAATAATCCGCGCTATATTATTATCCGAAAAAGTAAACTATACTTTATAAACCAACAGGATTATCATGCTGTACCGGAGACTATTGCTAAGAATAAAAAGCCATCAGAATATTTTGCTGAACAATGGCAAACACTTGTTGGTGAATGTGAGTTAGTTTTTACACGCACCCCTGAAGGCAGAAAAATATTGTTAGAATCAAAAGTAAAAGCTCTGGCAAACCAACTTGATGACAATAAGATTGAAAAAGTAAGTAAATGGCGATAATACATGATAGTATGGAAATACAAATAAGCAAAACTAACGATTATAAATTATTAGCATCCCTTAATAAAGAAGTACAAGAGCTTCATTGTTCCTTATATCCAAATATCTTTAAACCATACAACGAGCAAAATGTAGTTTCTTTTTTTAAAGAAATTCTAGCTCAAAAAAATGCAAAAGCATTTGTTGCGTATGCTGGTAAAGAAGCAACCGGCTATACAATATTGTTTTTCAAAAAAGTACCGGAAAACCCTTTTCAGTATTCACAAAGGTTTATATTAATAGACCAAATAGGGGTAAAAAGCGAATTCCGTAAAAATGGTATCGGGAAACTGTTATTAGACAAAGCCACTGAAACAGCGAGAGAAAAACAACTCAAAATGATACGGTTAAATCATTGGACAATGAATAATGATGCCCGTAGCTTTTTCGATAAACATGGGTTTAGTTACTTTAATGAAAACATGTGGAAGTCATTATAAAAAAGCCCGTTAATTACGGGCTTTTTTAGTAAGGTATACTTTCCATATTCTTACCATAAAAATAGTATTTACAGCAATCATTAATAAGAAAAAGGTATATTTCTTTTTAAATGGTGTTTCCTCAAAAAGATCTGTCATTGCAAGTATAGATAACAACCCACCTACTACCCATAAAACTGTGAATATAACAGCTCTTTTTTTAGTTACTAATGGCTCTATATTTTTCTCAAAACTCCCCACGACATCAACTCTTTTTAAAGTATTATCTTCTATTCTTTACCTCTTACTTTCTTTTCCCATTTCCAAGCAGAAGCCAAAGCGTCTTCAATAGTCAACTCCGCTTTCCAACCTAAAACATCATTTGCTTTTGTGGTATCGGCATAAGCTTCTGTAATATCACCCTCTCTTCTTGGTGCTATTTTATAGTTCAGCTTCTCTCCGCTCACTTTCTCAAAAGTATTTATTACTTCTAATACTGAGTTTCCTTTACCTGTACCAAGGTTAAACGTCTCTACATTGCTTTCATTCTTGTTATCAATTAGTCTTTTTAGCGCCTTTACGTGTGCTTTTGCTAAATCTACTACATGAATGTAATCGCGAATACAAGTACCGTCAGCTGTTGGATAATCATCTCCGAAAACAGAAAGTTGCTCCCTTAGCCCTATAGCGGTTTGGGTAATAAATGGAACTAAGTTTTGCGGAGTTCCTTTTGGCAACTCTCCTATCTCAGCCGATTCGTGTGAACCTACAGGGTTAAAGTAACGTAATAATATAGCGTTGATATTGGTTACTTTAGCAGTATCGGTTATAATCTCCTCACCTATTTGCTTGGTGTTACCGTAAGGTGACATTGCCTGCTGAATAGGTGCATCTTCTGTAATAGGCATTTTTTCTGCCTGCCCGTATACTGTACACGATGAACTGAATATAAAATGTGCTTTGTCTTTCTTTTGTAATTCCTGTAAAAGATATACCAGCGTACCTAAATTGTTTTCATAATAAAGTAGCGGATTTTCAACGCTTTCTCCAACTGCTTTTGAAGCTGCAAAATGTATCACTCCTGAAACATCAGCATATTTTTTAAAAAACTCCTGAACGGATGCTTTTTCACGAAGGTCTATTTGTTCGAAAACAGGTTCTTTTCCCGTAATGGCTGTAATACCTTCCAGCACATCAACAGATGAATTGGAAAGGTCATCAATTATTACTACTTCAAAACCTTCGTTTTGTAATTCTACTACCGTATGCGAGCCTATAAAGCCTAACCCGCCGGTTACTAATACTTTCATTTATAATTTGGTATTTGTTGGTTTAAGTTTTAATATATACTTATTTAATAATAACTGTGTTATTATAACTACCGGGATACCTATTACCCAAAAGAAAAACATCATTGCTATTAAAGGTAAACCACACATCACGGACTCCCTTCGAGCAAAAAGAATATCTACTGCCCATATAGGGCACATTGCCATTAAAACAATAAAAAGAGGTATAAATAATATCCTGAATATCCTCTTCCAGTGCAAAGCAGCAAAATATTTTACCAGTAAACTGATCAGTATTTGTATGACAATAAAAGCAACCAGTAAAAGCATATTTTATTATCTAAACACTTAAAAATTCAAGCACAGTACTTGTTATATAGTCTATTTGCTCATCATCCAGCTCGGTATGCATTGGTAACGATATTACTTCTTTCACCAGTTGGTTGGTTATTATAAAGTCATCTTCATTATAACGTTCGTCTGCATACGCTTTTTGCTTGTGTAACGGTATTGGGTAATATATAGCACACGGTATACCCTTCTCCTGAAGATGTTTTAATAACGCATCTCTATCAGCATTTAGCACTCGTAATGTATATTGGTGGAACACATGGCTATCATCATCACCCTGTACAAAAGGAATAATTAAATCAGCATGCCCTGCAAAAGCCTTGTTGTATTTATCCGCAGCTTCTCTTCTTGCTTTGTTGTAGTCATTAAGCAGTGGCAATTTAGCATTCAATACTGCTGCCTGCACACTGTCTAATCGAGAGTTTACCCCTACCACATCATGGTGGTAACGCTCATACATACCGTGGTTCACTATACCACGTAATTTATACGCCAGGTCATCATCGTTGGTAAATATTGCCCCGCCATCGCCATAAGCTCCTAAATTTTTAGACGGAAAGAATGATGTTGATGCCACATGACCTATAGCTCCCGCTTTTTTCTTACTACCATCGGCATATTTATAATTGGCACCTATAGCCTGGGCATTATCTTCAATAACATATAAATTATGTTCTTCTGCAAGCGCCATAATATCTTCCATTTCGGCAACCTGACCAAAAAGGTGCACCGGTACAATGGCTTTGGTTTTTGGCGTTATCGCATTACGCACCGCCTCAACAGAAATATTATACGTATTAGGGTCAACATCTACCAGCACCGGAGTTAAACCTAATAGCGCTATAACTTCAACCGTAGCGGCAAACGTAAAATCAGCGGTAATAATCTCATCGCCCGGTTGTAAGCCTAAGCCCATCATGGCAATTTGCAAAGCATCCGTTCCGTTAGCACACGGAATCACGTGTTTTACATCCAGATATTCTTCTAAATTCTTTTGAAATTTATGTACTTCCGGCCCGTTAACATAAGTTGTATTATCAAGCACTTCCTGAATGGAAGCATTTACTGTATCTTTTATTTTATCGTACTGACTCTTAAGGTCAACCATTTGTAGTTTTCTCATATTATAATTAATTACCGCATTATAAATGCAATACAAAAATAGAGAAGTTATAGGTTTATGCCTTATAAAATGTAAATGTTTTTTATATCTTAAAATTTCGGGAAACAGGTATGAGTTCATTATTGATAAGCGTAATACCTTTTGAACTGCTGTTCTTTATAAAGTTAGTATTCACTATATAGGAACGATGGCATTTTTTAAAGTTAGGGGGAAGCTGTTCTGCAACTTCTTTAAGCTTCCCCCTTAAAAAATGTTGTTTCCCTTCGGTAGTAATAAAATTAAGATAATGGTCTTCTGACTTTATATAAAGCAAATTATTTATATACAATTTGGTTTTATTCTTTAAAACTAAATGGTCTTCAATAACCAATTGTTTTACTGATTCCAGCTGCTTAACTGTTTCTTTATGCTCTGCCTGTACGGTTTCGTGCTCCGATTGTAATTTTTTACGCTTAGCATCAACTTTTTTCCATCTAACAAATGAGTATAATGCCAATAAAAACACCAGAAATAAAGCTATACCATATACCAGCTTATGTCTTTTGAAGTTATCTACTATTTTTTGAAGCGTAGATATCTCCTCATCCTTTTTTTCTACATCATGCTTAATATAACTTTCATTCATTTTTATATTCTGAAGCCTGTCTTCTATAATTGTATCTATAGAGTCATGTAACCTTTGATATTTTCTTCGCTCCACATCATCATCCAAAAAATCATATGCTTCTTCTAATTGACGATAGAGTGCTCGTAGTGCTTTTCCTTTATAATAGGGCACTACTTCTTTAGCTTTTAAAAAATAGGGTATTGCTTTTTGATAGTTCTCTTCAAAAAAATAAGAGTTCGCATAATTATGATAATAGGCATACCTCTCGTAATCATCATCTATTTCATCAATATGTACTTTAGCTTTATCGAGGTAAAAACGAGCTGAATCACATTGACGCATTGTATTTTTTAATGAACCTATGTTAGAATATAATTTTGCTTTGATTAAATCATCATTTGTCTTCTTAGCATGACTTAAAGCTTCCCTAAACAAAGAGTAAGCACTACGTAAGTATTTAATATCCCTTGTGTCATCATAAGTGTAATAGTCATTTTTAGCAAACTCACTAACAGCATATGCCTTATGTAATGATGAGTTTATACTATCAGCATACTGAGAGTACTCTTCCAGCAGAGTATTACCGTATTGACCATAATGTTCCTGAGAAGCTATCGCCTTATGAGCTTCAAGAGCAATTTGTTTTTCAAGATGAACCTCACCTAATGCTTCAAATGCTTTTTTTGAAGTAATAAAATAATTAAAGCCTATTTCTTCCTGATTAAGGAACTCATGACATTTACCTAATAGAAAATAATTTTTTGCAACTTCATAAGGTGTTGTAACAGTAACCCCGGTAAGGCTGTCTATTGCCTTACCGGGATTGTTTTTCATAGTTTGGGTAATAAAGGTATTTATTTGCTGTCCATAGCTAAAACAACAAAATAAAAATACTAATATTACTTTTGTTACTTTAACCATTTAGCTTTTCAGTTTTAAAGTTAAAACTCCGCCATCTTTAGTGTAACGAGGAACTAACTTATTTTTTATATCATCAACATTAACGAAATCGTCAGATATAGAAAAAACACTCATAAGTCTAGGTTTGTCAATAATAGCATTAATATTGTAACGATAATTAACTCTATAATTCTGATTATTGTCATTCCATTTTTTATTAAAAGCATCAAATTCTTCTGAAGAAACATTATCTCTATCTTTAAATTCTCTTAAATATTCTTGAAAATAAGGCTTCATCTTTATAAACTCATGCTCATCCACCTCATTTAATAACATAATTCTTATTCTATCCCCATCTTTCCAAGAAGACGAGGGATTATCGAGCATGAAACTAATATGAATTGATTCATCAGGATTCCCATAATCAACCCTTGTAGAAATCAAACTATGATAATAATTAAATACAATACCTTTATATTTATTACTACCTACAAATTCTTCAACCACATAGTTATGTCCTCCATAACGATATTCTTTTTCAGAAGCCAACAACACCATGTCAGCTTGGATATCAGTATCGCTATTAACTAAATATAAATTACCTTCGATAGCGTGTATTAACTTGCTAGATGCTTGATTTTTTCCCATAATTATTTGATTTTAAAATTAATAAATATTTGTTATTGTTTAGTTTAATAATTGTATTCCTACCATAACTTTCTCTGAAACGAGGCTGTTATAGTTTGAAAAAGACTTTGATGTAACTGTAATAGTAACCTTGTTGTCGAGCATAACTCCCACTATGGCTTTACCTATAAAAGCAGGTTTTTTAAAAACATCTTGTAATCCAAAATCATCTCTAAAATTACCTGAGCCATTTATCCAACCGTATTCAGCATTAACAAAAAAGTTGAATTTTTTTTGGTCTGTAGTAAGTGCTAAATAACTGGAGAGATTAATACCATACTTTACATCGCTGGTTTCTACATCTGCCCCAACCCCTTCAATATCAGACGCTATACGGGCATTTAGACTGGTTAAATTCAAAAGTGTATTATCCGTATGTGTATATACGGGAAGTTGAGTAGTTAAATAGAAATTTCCTCCCCCATTTATTATTCGTTGTAAATCATTTTCCTGACTTTCATCATCCGCCTCAGGGTTTTCAGCACCCTCTGTTTCATCATCACTTTCAGCCGTAATTACAGTTCCAAATGAAAATCTAAAAGGTCCGGCGTAATCACTTAAAAGTTCACTTTGTACAGTAGTACTCCCAAAAAGTAAAGAAAAACCGTTTAAATAATTGGTATGTGCATCATCTTCATTATAAAATTCTTTAAAAAAATACAATCGTTGTTCACGCTCCCATGATGGAAGCCATCGAATTTTTTTATTCTTTTCCTTTCTTAGTTTTGAAATCCTCTTCCTCAATAAAATTATTCTTGCACGATTAATTTTTATAGAATCTGTTAATACACCGGCTGCATCAAGCTGAGCTTCAAGTCGCCTCTCTTCATATGCAGAAATAGAATCTCTCAACTTATGAAGTTCTAAAGTATAGCTATCAATGTAATAAGAGTAATCAGCTATTGTAAATCCATCAGTTTTTTGATTAAATAGTTCATCAGAAACTAAACTATCACTAAAACCTAATTTGTTAATTTTTTCAGCTCTAGGAACATCTAAAGTTTCCAAAATAGTAAAATTGGAAGCCTTATAAGACTTAAAAGTCGGGTTAATAGTAGGTATCTGTGCATACGATGCTCCTATACAGAGCAGCATAAAAATGCTAATTTTTGTCTTCATTCTAATAATTTTTAAGGTTAATAATTTTCTTGGAATCCCACCTCAAAATTGCTGTATATCAGAGTTCTAAAAAAATAAATGTCGTGAATTGCACTAAAAATATCGTGAAATGCATGCCTTGTGATTATTTATAATTTAAATAAAGGAGGTCAGGCAATTTTTATTAAAAATATAATGCCGAAAAATTGCTGTATTTTAGCACCTCAATACTATAACAATGTTTTTTCTGTATAATATACTCACCCATATAGTCGCACCTATCCTAAAGATAGCAGCGCTTTTCAGCCCGAAAATGAAACTGTTTGTATCGGGCAGAAAAGTTGTTTTTAGTACCCTAAAAGAGAAAATTCAATCTTCTGATAAAGTAATATGGTTTCACGCCGCATCATTGGGCGAATACGAACAGGGACTACCCGTAATGGAAAAAATAAAAGATAAATACCCCAGTCATAAAATACTGGTAACATTCTTTTCGCCGTCAGGGTATGAAGTACGAAAAAACACTAAGGATGCCGATGTAGTGGTCTACTTACCGCTGGACACCAAAGCCAATGCTAAAAAATTTATGGACTTGGCACACCCCGAGCTGGTTTTCTTTATCAAATATGAGTTTTGGCCTAACTACCTTAACGAAGTAAAAAAGAGAAACATCGAAGCCTACCTTATATCGGGGCTTTTCAGGGAGAAGCAAATATTCTTTAAGTGGTATGGTGGTTTTTACCGTAAGGCATTAAAAGCCTTCAACCACCTGTTTGTGCAGTATGAAAGTTCTAAAAAACTATTACAAAACATTGGTTTCAATAATATAACCGTTAGCGGCGACACCCGCTATGACCGCGTAAGCGAAATACTGGAACGTGACAACACGCTACCTTTTATCGAGGAGTTCATCAATGGAAAAACCACCATAGTGTTTGGTAGTTCATGGCCTAAAGGCGAAGCCCTGTTTACGGACTTCATCAATAAGTCAGAGGATGTAAAATTTATTATCGCACCCCATACCATAGGTGAAAGCCATATTAATGACTTGCAAAATGCTATTACCAAAAAAACAGTACTATTTACTGAAATGGAAGACAAGAATCTTGCGGAGTATGATGTATTTATTGTAAACACCATAGGCATACTCGGTAAAATATACAGCTATGCAGATGCTGCCTATGTAGGTGGAGGATTTGGCACAGCAGGACTGCACAATATTTTAGAACCCGCTGCTTTCGGTGTGCCGATAATTATAGGCCCTAACCACCAAAAATTCCCCGAAGCAGTGGCATTGGTACAAATGGGAGGCTGTATTTCGGTAAATAACAAACAGGAGATGGAAGAAACGCTGAGCCTTTTAGCTTATGATGAAGTGTACCGAACTGAAAAAGGACACATAGCGGGCACCTTCGTCAGTATGAACCGGGGAGCAGTTGACACAATTATGAAAAAGATAGCATACTAATGGTTGATTTTAAACCCATAGCGCAGCAGGATATAGAGGTAGTTACCGGTATGATGCAGGAATTTTACGGCATTGACAACTACCCTATGGATGCAGAAAAATCGAAAAGGTTATTAAAGGAGTTTATTGTAAATGACTCCCTGGGTAGTGCCTGGCTGATATTACACAACGGGCAACCCGTAGGTTATGTAATACTCACGTTTGTATTTAGTTTTGAGTATGGCGGGCGCATTGCTTTTCTGGATGAACTGTTTATCGGCTCCGAAGCACGAGGGTTTGGGCTGGGCAAAAAAACACTTGATTTTATCCATACCGAGGCTCAAAAACTGGGTATTAGAATAATTTATCTGGAAGTAGAGCACCATAATGAAACCGCCCGCAACCTGTACCTATCTAAAAATTACACCATACATACCCGCAACCTAATGAAACTAATAGTATAGTCGTAAAGTTTTTAAAGTCGAAAGTTGGAAAGTAAAAAAGATTGCTTCGCTCTGCTCGCAATGACAAAACCGTAATGCCATCCCGAACGTAGGGAAGGAATCTCCTTTAAAGACTTTATAAACTTTCGACTTTAAGACTCTTTATTAAGCAGGCATCATACCTGTAGTAATAGCAATTCTGTTCCAGCCGTTAATGGCTATAATACCCATAAGCACCTGAGCCGTATATTTTTTGCCCAACACGTTTACAGCATTATTGTACACATCATCGGGTACATGGTTTTGCGCAATCTTGGTTACCGCTTCGGTCAGGGCTAAAATAGCTCTTTCTTCCTCGGTAAAAAGGGTGGTGTCACGCCATGCGTTTAAAACATAAGTACGCTGTTCGGTTTCGCCGTTTTTACGGGCATCTTTCGTATGCATATCCAAACAAAAAGCACAACCGTTTATTTGCGATGCTCTTATCTTGATAAGTTCTTTGTGGGTTTTGGTAATTTCGCTGTTGGCAAAATAATCTTCAAATGCCAACATGGCTTTATACGCCTGTGGTTCTGCTTCGTTAAGTTTAAATCGTGATTTCATGCTACCTGTTTTTTGTTTACACAGCAAATTTCCGCCATACAAACTGCAAAAAACTTAAAGTAGTTTAAGAAAGAGATTGCTTCGTTGGCAGTCGCACCATCCTTTGTCATTGCGAGCGTAATGCAATGAAGCGTGGCAATCTTTTCGGCTTTATGACTACTCTTAGTCTTTTTTTGCCCGAAGCATACTCAAAAACTCAGGAGTGATTCCCAGAAAAGAAGCCAGCATATACTGCGGTACACGCTGCACAAATTCAGGGTAATGCTTGTTCATAAGTTTGTACTGTTCCTCGCCAGTCATGTTAAAAATGTAGTGAATACGGGTAAGCTGTGCCGAATAGGCACGTTCCAGTACCTGCCTGAAATACCGCTCTAACTGCGGTATTTTATCAAAAAGTTCTTCTTCGGCTTCTTTGTTTAGTACTACTACGGTAGAAGGTTCAACAGCCTGTACATAAAACCCTGAAGGCTTACCGCTTTTCAGCCCGGCATAATCAGTTATCCACCAGTCCTCAATACCAAACTGAATTACCTGCTCTGCACCCTTATCGGTTATAAGGTACAGCCGGAAACAGCCTTTTGCCACAAAATAATTTGCCTTGCATATTTCGCCTGCCTGTAGCAAATGTTCTTTCTTTTTTACTTCCCGTACTTCGAGTAACGAAGCAAGCAGGGCTTCTTCTTCTGAATTTAGAGGAACAAATCGGCGTATATGGGCAAGGATTGAGGAAAACATAGTGTTGTTTATTATGAAAAAATGATTTAGATACAATAAAAAAACAAAAAGTAATTTTTATATAAACTCATAACACATTATTCTCTATAAAGTATTTTGAAATGTTTTAATGCTCTCTCTTTATTATCCTCTACAAAATCAAAATATTGTCGATCCGTTTCTATACTCTTCTCTCCTATTTGAATCAAACGATCATCAATAATAGGAACTATAATAGGATATTCACGAATAAAACCTAAAGGAGGCAACATTATGTCACTTGGACCAATAGCACAAATTGGTTTATATGCCGAAAATATTAATTGTTGTTTTTCAAAGTCTATTTTTCCCCCATCATTTGGCATTTTTGTTCCAGTATAATCCCAATAAGGAAAAAGTTTATCTGCATAGGGCATATATTTCTCAACCATTCCTTGCAACCATTTTTTATAGTACTCTGCTTCTAATTCTTTAAGACTAACTAATCTAATATTTGTATTTTTAGCTGCTTCATAACATCCTGACTGAAACCCGTTCTTTGAGACTATAAATCCTAAATTTGCGCCAAAATCGTTAACTACAGTTCTGAAAGAATGGACTATTTCTTGATTTACTTTCTCTTTCCAAAATTTACATTCAATTAATATAGTTGGCTTATATTCGCTCCTTAAATCTTGGGTAATTACATCAATCTCTTTTTGTCCTCTAACAAGTTCTACAACTTTAGAAACCTCAGTTTCAAACCCACATTCTGTAAACATTTTACCAACATAGTTTTGTAGTTGACTCCATGTTTGAGGTTCATCATCAAATATCATCTTAATATAATTTAAATATATTCAAATTTAAAAAAATTGTTCAATAAGTTTCGATTTCGACCCCGTTCCAAAATTTCCTATCTTGCACCCAACTAACTCAATTATCATGAACAAACTATTACGCTTACTCGTATTACTGCTTATTATACCAGCCTATGCACAACAGGGCGGTATGTGGATTCCTTCTTTACTAAAGGGAATGAACGAAAAAGAAATGAAAAGCCTTGGCATGAAAATGTCGGCTTCGGATATTTATGATGTAAACCATTCCAGCCTTAAAGATGCCGTTCCGCATTTTAACGGCGGATGTACCTCGGAGGTTATTTCACCTAAAGGGCTGTTACTTACCAACCACCACTGTGGATATGGCGAAATTCAGGCGCACTCAACTGTAGAGCACGATTATCTTACCGACGGCTTTTGGGCTATGAGTCTTGAAGAAGAACTACCAAACCCCGGTATGGAAGTTACTTTTATAGTACGCATTGAAGATGTTACCAACAAAATACTGGAAGGCGTAAGCATACTAAAAAGTGAAGAGGACAAACAGAAGAAAATACAGGATAATATAGCACAGGTAACAAAATCGTCGCCTAAAGAAAGTTACCAGGAAAATAGTATCCGTACCTTTTACGAGGGCAACCAATACATGCTTTTTGTAACCGAAACCTATAAAGATGTTCGTTTGGTGGGTGCACCGCCATCGTCAATCGGTAAATTCGGTTCCGATACTGATAACTGGGTATGGCCACGCCACACGGGCGATTTCTCGCTGTTCCGTATCTACGCGAATAAAGACAACCTTCCTGCTGAATATTCAGAGGATAACGTACCGTATACACCGAAACATTACTTCCCAATTTCGTTAGGCGGTATTGAAGAAGGCGATTTTACACTGGTTTTCGGTTATCCGGGTAGAACACAGGAGTATTTACCATCGGTAGCTGTAGAGCAACTGATTGATGTTATCAACCCTGCTAAAATTGAGGTGCGTGATGCAGCCTTAAAAGTAACCGACGCTTTTATGCGTAAGGACAAGCAAATTAAAATTCAGTATGCATCAAAATACGCTAGTATTGCTAACTACTGGAAAAAATGGATTGGCGAAACGCAGGGGCTTAAAAAAACCAATGCGGTAGCGGCTAAAAAGACTTTTGAAAAGGCTTTTCTTGCCAATGCTAAAAAGGCAGGTAAAATGGATGAGTATGGTAACTTATTCAATGATTTTGAAAAATATTATAATGAAATTGAGCCATACCAATTAAGCAGAGATTACTTTATTGAGGTTGCCATTCGTAATGTGGAGCTATTAACTATCGGGTACAGGTTATACCAGTTAGAACAAATTTATAATGCTCGCGGGGCGCAGTCGTTTACCGACAGAAAAAACAATACCGTAAAGTCACTTGAAGGTACCTATAAAGATTACAGCAAAAAGGTTGATGAAAAAGTATTCGAGCAGCTTATTGCACTGTATGCTGAAAAATCGCCTGAGCAGTTCCTGCCGGATATGCTGAAAAATGCAAACACACAGGAGTTAACTCAAAATATTTATACGAACTCAAAGCTGACTTCATATGATGGGGTTAAAGAGTTATTGAATACAAGCAACGAACCGGAGGAAATTATTAAAACGCTTAATGCTGACCCGGGCTACGAACTTATAAAAGCCATGATGAATGCTTACATTGAAAAAGTAGCACCAAAGTATGAAGAGTTAACTTTAGAACTGGATGCTTTACAGCGTACCTACATGAAGGGTATACTGGAACTAAGCCCTAAAGACGCTCGTATTTTCCCTGATGCTAACAGTACTATGCGTGTTACTTACGGTCAGGTTAAAGGGTATGAACCAAGAGATGCCGTTTACTACCAGCCTGTAACCTACCTTGATGGGGTAATTGAAAAATATGTACCGGGTGATTATGAGTTTGACGTTCCGCAAAAGCTGATAAACCTGTACAATACTAAAAACTACGGTCCTTATGGCGAAAATGGTAAAATGCCTGTTTGTTTCCTGGGTACTAACCACACTACAGGCGGTAACTCGGGTAGCCCGGCTATAGATGCTAAGGGTAACCTTATAGGGCTGAACTTTGACCGTGTTTGGGAAGGTACTATGAGCGACGTTTATTATGACCCTGCCATTTGCCGTAATATTATGGTTGACATACGTTATGTACTGTTTATAATTGATAAATATGCCGGTGCTAAACGCCTTATTGACGAGATGGAATTAGTTAACGTTAAGAAAAGGTAAATTGGCAATCTGTCAATAAAATATATTTAGCATTATTACAGGTAAAATAAAAGATGTATTTTAAGACAGTGTTTTTAAAGCCAGCACAAAAGTTTAAGAAAAAACTTTAATTTTACAATGTAAAGTACTGTATATCAATACTGAAATATTTTTTAAAAATTTAGCACTAAATATTTTAAGATATCAAAAAATTTATATCTTTGTCGGGAATTAATAATTAACCTTTATAATTTAGTAAGATGAAAAAAGTTGTTTTAAGCATGGCACTTGTTGCTATGATGAGCGTATCTTTCGTATCATGCAAAGAGAAAGCTAACGAAGCTGAAACTGAAGTAGAAGCTACTGCTGACGAAGCTGCTAACGAAATGGAAGAAACTGCTAATGAAGTAGAAGCTGAAGTAGAAGAAACTGCTGACGAAGCTGAAGCTAAGATGGATTCTGTATCTGACGAAGCTCATGAAGAAATTCATGAAGATCACGCTCACTAATAACAAATTAGTAAAAAGCATAAAACCCCGCAATAGCGGGGTTTTTTATTTGTATTTATTTTATAACTATATTAGTCCTACCAACTTAAAATTACTATTACTATAATGACTACCGAAGAACTAATAGAAAAAGCCGAACAGCTTTTTAAAGAGGAAGAGTATCAAGAAATAATAGAGCTACTACCCGACGAATTATTAGCACAACATAATAATGCTTACCTCTATATGTTGCGAGGAGTAATATTTGAAAAGCTAAATGATTTAGATAAGGCTATAAAAGACTACAATAAAGCTATCGAAATAAATCCTACAGATGCAAATTTATATTTTAACAGAGGAAATAGTTGGCATGAAAAAGGAGAATACACTAGAGCAATAGAGGATTACAATAAAGTTATTGAAATAAATCCTAAGGATGCAGATGCCTACCAAAATAGAGGATTCTCTATGCATAAAAAAGGAGAACTTGATGAAGCTATAAAGGATTATAATAAAGCTATTGAAATAAACCCTACAGATGCAAATGCCTATAATAACAGGGGAAACGCCTTGAATGAAAAAGAAGAATACAATAGAGCAATAGAGGATTACAACAAAGCTGTAGAAATAAACCCTAAGTATTCAGATCCCTATAATAATAGAGGGCTTGCTTGGCATAATAAAGGAGAGCTCGATAAGGCTATAAAAGACTATGATAAAGCTATTGAAATAAATCCCAAGAATATAATCTTTTATCTAAACCGTGGAAACTCTTGGTATAAAAAAGAAAAATTTGATAAGGCTATTGAAGATTATAATAAAGCTATTAAAATAAATCCAAAACATGCAAAAGCCTATTATAACAGAGGAAATATTTGGCAAATAAAAGGAAATTTTAAAGATGCAATAAATGATTTTGAAAAATATTTAAAACTCGTATCTGATAAAAATGACTATTGGGCTAAACAAGCTAAAGAAAATATTAAAGAGCTAGAGTTTGCAATTAAAATACCATCTTATAGCGCCGTTAGTAACATTGTTGAACAAATAAAAAGTATATTAGTTTTTGAAGAAGATTGTGTAACCCATTATACATCCCTTTCTACTGCTAAAATATTAATCCTAGAAGAAAAAAGTACATTCAGGCTTTCAGAAGGTGCTTTTTTAAATGATACTTCCGAAGGGAGAGCCTTATTTAATTTTTTAAACAACTTTCATATTACGGAGCAAACCAATGACAGAACAATAGCAGAACCTTTTACCGAAAAACCATTTATAGGTAGTTTTGTACCGAAAGCCAAGCATGATGACCTTACACTTTGGCGAATGTATGGTAAAGAAAATGACATAGAAGCAAAAGGTTGTGCACTTACTATTAATAGGGAAAAATTTGTTAACGCAATAAAAGAATCTATAAATAAAGAAACTAAAACTACTCCTGAAAACTCATTAATAACAAATAGCGATTTTACTTTCTACAGAGTCGCTTATTTAGATAAAAAAGAGGGAAATACATGCTTTACAATACCCGGACCAACTGATGATGATAAAGAAATGAAATTAAACGACTTAATGTCAGAGTTAGCGAAACACATAGAGGAAAATGAAATTAACGAAGAAGATAAAGTTATTATTACTGAAAAGCTAAACGAGATAGCTTACCTATTTAAAAGCACCGATTATTTATATGAACACGAGGTACGCCTTATAATAGACGGTGTAGGTTTTAAAAAAGGAATAGATAACGAAACACCAAAAGTATATATTGAACTGGTTGATATACGCCCCGCACTACACCAAATAACACTTGGTCCTAAAATAGAAAAAGCAGAAGAGTGGGCTTCAACTTTTAACTACTACCTAAAACAAAACTACGAAGACCAAAATACCGAAATAGTTATTTCACACCTTCCGTTTAAATAATAAAAGCATATAAAAGCAAAAAACCTGTAACATATACTATATGTTACAGGTTTTTTGTACTCGAGGCGGGACTTGAACCCGCACGGACATTACTGCCCACTGGATTTTAAGTCCAGCGTGTCTACCAATTCCACCACTCGAGCATTAGGTAGTACCTAGAGCGAAAAACGGGGTTCGAACCCGCGACCTCAACCTTGGCAAGGTTGCGCTCTACCAGCTGAGCTATTTTCGCATTTTGCAACCACAAACTTTGTTTGTTATTGCGAGTGCAAATGTAGCACATATTTTTATTTTTGCAAGTGTTTTTATCAAAAAAATTAAGTCTAACTCATAACTTTCTGGTAACGTTAAACTTAAAAATTAAAGAAATTCACTTTACATATTTATACAACACGCTGCACTATTTATTAATCGGCACAGGTTCTTTATTTTCATTAAGTGCTACAAAAGTAAAGTTACCGCTTATTGCCTTTTCCCTACTTTCCGAATACATATCCTCTACATAAATCTCAACATGTACCTGCAAGCTGGTATTCCCTATTTTAACTACTTTACCTATAAATTCGGCAAAAGTACCCGCAGGTATGGGTTGTTTAAAATCAATACGGTCACTGCTTACCGTTACCACACGCTGACGGCTGAACCGGGTTGCGGTAATAAAAGCCACTTCATCCATTAACTGCATGGCTGTACCTCCAAAAAGAGTATCGTAATGATTAGTAGTATTCGGGAATATTGCTTTAAAAATATGGGTTTCCGACTGCTTAATTTTTTCTTCCAGTGTCATATACTTATTATTTAAATTGTTATCTGTTTGTAAAGTTCTTACCGAATTTCACAATGCTTTAAAAAGTATATACAGACAGAAAAGAACGCAAAAAGGCATAACACGCCCATGTTGTTTTTCAACCAATAACTTCAAACCGCGAAAGCATTGTCAATGTAATATAGGTAGGTATCCTGACTTGTAACATTTTTACCGCCCTTCCCATTTTTATAAAAAACAGTGGGCAACACGGGTAAAAACTTTTAGGGTTACTTACAGTTGCGCGACAGTTCGTGATTTACACACGATTCCCTCTTAATTTTGGCTCTCGCCAAAAACCTGTACTATTTGAAAAGAAATAAAGTAAAGAACTAAGCTGTAAAAGTACGCAAACAACAGGCTTTACTGTAACTAAAAATGAAAATTATTACAGTGCTTTATTTTGCTGCCAGCATACGCTTTATTTCATTCAGCTTCATTAAAGCTTCTACAGGGGTAAGAGTATCAATATCCAGGTTAACTATTTCCTCTTTTATTTCTTCCAATAATGGGTCATCCAGATTAAAGAAGCTCAATTGCATTTCATCTTTCTCAGTAGCTTTTACATTTGCCAGCGCTTCACTTGAATGGTCTTTTTCCAGTTTTTTAAGTAGTTTTTGCGCTTTTTGCACTACCATTTGTGGCATACCTGCCATTTTAGCTACATGAATACCAAAACTATGTGCCGACCCACCTTTTACCAACTTACGGATAAACAGCACGGTATCTTTAAGCTCTTTTACCGATACATTATAGTTTTGAATACGCTCAAAAATATCCTGCATTTCGTTTAGTTCATGGTAGTGTGTAGCAAACAACGTTTTAGGTTTTGCAGGATGCTCATGTATAAATTCGGCAATAGCCCAGGCTATAGATATACCATCATAAGTACTGGTACCACGCCCAATTTCATCAAGTAATATTAAACTACGGTCAGACAGGTTGTTTAGTATACTCGCCGTTTCGTTCATCTCTACCATAAAAGTAGATTCTCCCATCGAAATATTATCCGAAGCTCCTACTCGGGTAAAAATTTTATCTACTATACCCATGCGAACGTTTTCGGCAGGCACAAAACTTCCCATTTGCGCTAACAGTACAATAAGAGCCGTTTGCCTTAGTATAGCCGATTTACCCGACATATTAGGACCTGTAATCATTACTATTTGCTGGGTAGTCCTGTCTAAATACACATTGTTGGTAACATAAGGCACATCAACAGGTAATTGCTTTTCAATTACAGGGTGACGCCCTTCTTTAATATCTAGTTCAAAGGTATCATCAATTTCAGGGCGAACGTAATTGTTTTCAGTCGCCAATTGGGCAAACGATGCCAAACAATCTATCTGAGCGATTAACCCCGCATTAAGCTGTACCGGTTTTATATACGTTGAAATCCAAGCTACAAGCTGTTCAAAAATCTGGCTTTCCAGTTGCTGAATTTTCTCCTCTGCTCCTAATATTTTTGCTTCATACTCTTTAAGCTCTTCGGTAATATAACGCTCTGCACTCACTAAGGTTTGCTTACGCACCCATTCGGCAGGTACTTTATCTTTATGGGTATTACGCACTTCAATATAATACCCAAACACATTATTAAAGGCTATTTTAAGTGATGTAATTCCGGTGCGGTCAGCTTCGCGTTTTTCAATACCGTCAAGGAACTCTTTACCTGAATAGGCTATATCGCGAAGTTCATCCAGTTCTTTATGTATGCCTTTAGCAATAGCATTCCCTTTATTGATGGAAACAGGTGCTTCGGGATTAAGAGTATCTTTTATCTTTTCACGTAAAAGGTCGCAATTGTGCAAACTATCACCTATAGCTTTCAGTGCTTCATTATCACTCTCCAGAGCCAGTTTTTTTACCGGCACTATAGCATCAAGGGAATCTTTTAAATGATTCACCTCACGAGGGGATACTTTTCCTGTTGCTATCTTAGATATTAACCTTTCAAGATCAGACATTTGTTTTATCTGATCCTGTATTTGCCGTTTTGTATCAGTATGCTCTTTAAAATATGCCACTACCTCATGGCGTGATTTTACCTTGTTAGCATCTTTAAGTGGTAATGCCAACCAACGCTTTAAAAGCCTTCCTCCCATTGGCGAAAGGGTTTTATCAATTACATCCAGTAACGTTACCGCATTAGGGTTTGTACTGTGGTATAATTCCAGGTTTCGGCTGGTAAACCTATCCATCCATACATAAGCGTCTTCGGCTATACGCTGTATGGCAGTTATATGCTGTACTTTATTGTGCTGTGTTTCCGAAAGATAATATAACACTGCCCCTGATGCTATTATACCTTCATGCAGTTCCTCTACCCCGAAACCTTTTAAAGAATTGGTTTCAAAATGGGTTGTAAGGCTTTCATAGGCATAATCTTCTTTATACACCCAATCTTCCAGATAATAGGTATGGTAATCTTCCCCGAAAACTTCTCTGAATTTATTTTTCTCATTTTTCGGTATCAGCACCTCACTCGGACTAAAGTTTTGCAATAACTTATCAATATATTCTTCATTTCCCTGCGAAGTAAGGAACTCTCCCGTAGAAACATCTAAAAAAGAAATACCCAAACATTTCCTGCCAAAATATACTGATGCCAAAAAGTTATTCGACTTGGATTGTAACACCTCATCATTAAGCGAAACACCGGGAGTAACCAACTCGGTAACACCACGCTTTACAATGGTTTTGGTCATTTTAGGATCCTCAAGCTGGTCGCATATTGCAACACGCAAGCCTGCTTTTACCAGTTTAGGCAAATAAGTATTCAGCGAGTGGTGCGGGAAACCTGCCAAAGCAGTTTCTTTTTCACTACCTGAGCCTCTTTTGGTTAATACTATACCCAAAATATCGGCAGCCCTAATGGCATCCTCTCCAAAAGTTTCATAAAAATCCCCTACCCTAAACAGTAAACAGGCATCAGGGTATTTAGCCTTTATACTGTTATATTGCTTCATTAAAGGAGTTTCTTTTGCTTTCTTTTCTTTAGCCGCCAAGAGAAAATATTTTTTAGTTACTAACTGGCGAAGTTACACAAAATACCAAAAAATATATAGTAATGTTAGCAACTGGTGCATAACTATAAAAGCTGATACAGAATATGTATTTTTGCTTTTTACTAAAAACGGATTATGAGAAAACTTGAAAACAGCGAACTGGGAAGAAAAAGCGTGAAAGATTTTAAAAGTGCAAAAAAAACACCTCTTATTATTATTCTTGATGATATTAGAAGCCTGCACAACATAGGCTCTGTTTTTAGAACTGCCGATGCTTTTTTAGTAGAAAAAATTTACCTGTGCGGTATTACAGCCACCCCACCCCATAAAGAAATACACAAAACGGCTTTAGGTGCTACCGATACTGTTGCGTGGGAGTACAATAAAGATGTACTTGAAGTTATCACTAACTTGCAAAATGAAGAGACAGAGGTATGGGCTGTAGAACAAGTTGACAACGCTGTTTACCTTAACGACTTTATGCCGGAGCAGGACAAAAAATACGCTATCGTTTTCGGTAATGAAGTAAAGGGAGTATCGCAAAAAGCAATAGAATTATGCAACGGTTCTATAGAAATACCACAATTGGGAACTAAACATTCCCTCAACATTTCGGTAAGTACCGGTATAGTAGTGTGGGATATCTTTCAAAAAAACTATACAAACAATGATGTATAGTTTTAATCCACTATATTTATCAAATGAATAACATTATCCGCCCACATTTTAATTCATTCAATTTTAAGCAGCTATTTTTTTTAATACTGTATTTTTTACTGCTACCGTGTTGTGTTTTTTCGCAAACAAATATAGCACCGGAACTTAATGCTACAGGTGACCAAATATACTGTACAGGAAGCGACACCCCTATAGCAACATCTTTTACTATTAACGACCCCGATGATGTAGGTACCCAAGCAGTATACATACAAATATCATCAGGATATGTATCCGGAGAGGATATTTTATCATTAAGCGGAGTTCACCCCAATACAACCAACATTTTTAATGCCTCAACAGGAAAACTTAAAATTATAATAAGCACAGGGGAAGACATCCCTTATACCGACCTTGTAGATTTAGTGGAAGATGTTGTATATACTAACACTGCTACTATTCCTACAACAGGTACACGTACTTTTTCTATAACTATTGGAGAAGCAAACTATTTAGAGTCTACAGGACATTACTACCTTTATATACCTTCTGTAGGTATTAACTGGTTAGCTGCTAAAAATGCTGCCGAAGCCAGTGACTATTATGGTTTACAGGGCTATTTAGCTACAATATTATCAGAAGACGAAGCACAACTAATAGGTGAGCAGGCACAAGGCACCGGATGGATAGGCGGAACAGACGAAGAAACCGAAGGGGTGTGGAAATGGGCCACAGGCCCTGAAACCGGAACTGTTTTTTGGAATGGAGGAGTAAATGGCTCTACTCCTAATTTTGCTTTCTGGAATACAGGCGAACCCAACAATCAAGACAATGAAGACTACGCACACATTACCGCTCCCGGGGTAGGCATTCAAGGTTCTTGGAACGATTTACAACTAAACGGAGGGGTTAATGAGTATGCCCCGCAAGGGTACATTGTAGAATATGGTGGTATGCCCGGCGACCCCACACTTAATATATCGGCTACTACCACTATAGAGGTCGTAGAAATAACAGGAACTACCTCATCAATACTATGTGGTAGTGGTAGTGTTACATTAGGAGCAACATCCAGCAACGGCATAGTGTATTGGTATACCGATGCTACAGGCGGAACACCTATAGCTACGGGCAGCACCTATACAACCCCTACCCTAACCAGTACTACCACTTATTATATTTCTGCTCATGATGAAAACTGTAGTACAGCAACACGTTCATCTGTTGATGCTATTGTTAACCCATTACCAGTAGTTGCATCTGTCAACACTCCTGACCCTATTTGCGGTCAAGGTGTCACTACACTGGAAGCCACTGCTTCCGAAGGTACTATAAACTGGTATGACGCACCTACAGACGGCAACTTAATTGATACAGGAGAAACTATTACAAGCCCTTTTATAGGTAGCACAACAACTTTTTATGCAGAGGCTGTAAATAACGGCTGTCCCTCTGCAACACGAACAGCGGTTACCGTAACAGTAAACACTCCACCTACGGTAACAACTATAACTACCCCTCCTGCATTATGCGGTTCGGGTACTGCAACACTTAGTGCAACGCCTTCGGCAGGGGAAATAAATTGGTATGATGCAGCTACAGACGGCAACCTCATTGGTACAGGAGAAAACATTACAAGCCCTGAAGTAACCACCACCACAACTTTTTACGCTGAAGCTATACATTTAGACTGTACCTCAACAGACAGAACGCCTGTTACAGTTACCGTACAACCTGCTCCAAATATTACCACTGATGTAACAGAAGTATTTTTATGCGAAGAAGGCGTAGCGGTATTGGAAGTTGCTACTGATAATACTAACGATAGTATTAGTTGGTATACTGAAGCAGAAGGAGGAGCACCTATAGCTACAGGAAACACTTACACAACCCCTAACCTAACTACCAGTACCACTTATTATGCCGAAGCTGAAAACAGTAACGGATGTACAACAAATGAAAGGCTGGCAGTAACGGTTACAGTACAAAGCATACCTACACTAACTGTAGATGAAAACATTAATGTTTGCTTTGGCAGTAGTGTTACCCTAGAGGCTATCCCTTCGGCGGGAACTGTAAACTGGTATACGGAGCTTACAGGAGGTACACCAACAGCAACAGGCAATGAATTTTTTATTGATAGCATAACGGAAGACACTACCTACTATGCAGAAGTTGAGCATAACGGCTGTATTGCTGCAACAAGGGAGGCTGTAACCATAACCGTTATTCCGCTACCTGTAGCAAATGCTGATGAGTCTATTGTGTTTTGTGAAAACACTTCTCAAGTATTGGATGCTGAAATTAATGATAACAATGTAAACTATTTATGGAGTACGGGAGCAACCACACCTGCAATTAGTGTGAGTGAAGCAGGTACTTATTCCGTTACTATTACAAATGAATATGGCTGTGAAGCTACACAGGTATTTGAAACCGAAATGCTTAATGCTCCTGAAATTACAAACGTAAATGTTAGTAATACAGACGAAGCTACTATAATAATGGAAGATAACTCTCAGGAGTATGAATATTCTGTTGATGGCGGCGCGTATCAATCATCACCTGTTTTCAGAGGATTGCGAGATGGTATGCACATTGCACAGGCAAGGTCGTTAAACGGCTGTGGTACTGATGCACGAAATTTCAGAGTATTACTGGTACAAAAGTTCTTTACCCCAAATAATGATATGATAAACGATGTGTTTACCATAGCAGGATTCGACCATTACCCCGGTGCTTCGGTTACTATTTTTGACCGTTTCGGGAAGTTAATAACGCAATTAAACAAAAGAAATCGTAATTGGGATGGTACTTTTAACGGTAATGAGTTACCTGCAACAGACTATTGGTATGTAATTAAACTGGACAGAACCTCTCCCGAAATAAAAGGGCACGTTAGTCTTATTCGTTAAAAAACCCTTTAAGTAGCTTTGTTAGCTCTTCAGGAGTATTAATAAGATAATCAGGTTGTGTTTTTTGTATCGCTTCAACAGCATCATACCCCCAGCTTACTCCAACTACAGGCACACCACACTTTTGGCAGGCAAGTATGTCTCTTGCTTCGTCACCTATATAAAGTATTTCTTCAGGTTTAGCGTTATGCTGTTTCATGAACTTTTTAAGCAATCTGTCTTTACCAAACAATCTGCCGGAAGTGTATATAGCAGGAACATTTACATTTTGATACTCAAAAAATGCCTGAATATTTTTTTGTGCATTGCTGGAAAGTATTGCGTAAGGAACATTTTTATCATTAAGGCTATGCAGTAATGCTTTCATCCCTTCATTAAAAGACAATTTTGTAACTTCATTATAAAACCTCTTAGAAAACCAAGTTACAATAAAAGGAACTTTATACCTTGGTACTCCTAAGGCTTTACATTTTTCTTTAATTGAAAGTGTTCTCAGGTACGTAATATTATCGTTCGTAATAAGTTTGTATCCTTTTTTTGCTGCTAAACTATTGTATAGAGAGACAATAATCATTCTGGAATCAACCAGAGTACCGTCAAAATCAAAAAGGAAGTATTTTATTTTCATATTTACTATGATTGCTGTAAGCGTTCCTTAATTTTATTTAGAACCCAAATATAATCACCCTGATTTCTCACAAAATCTTTATCTGTAACATCTATAATCAACACATTCAAATCAGGCTGCATTTTCAGGTAATCCAAATACCCTCTGTTTATTTTTTCTAAATATTCTGATTTTATATCCTGTTCATACGCTCGTCCGCGTTCCTTTATCTGCTCCAATAACCTATCTGTATTTTGGTATAAATACACATACAAGTCAGGCTTAGGCATTTCTTTATATATAATATCAAACAGCTTGCGGTACAACCTATACTCATCTTCACTAAGTGTAACTTTAGAGAAAATAAGCGATTTAAAAATATGATAATCTGCTACTACAAAATCTCTGAATAAATCAAATTGTGCCAAATCATCAGACAGTTGATGGTAACGGTCTGCTAGGAAGGACATTTCTAATGAAAAAGCATAACGGTTTTGGTCTTTATAAAACTTTGGTAAAAACGGATTGTCTGCAAAACGCTCCAATACCAGTTTAGCATTAAAATCCTCTGCTATTTTTCCTGAAAGTGTTGTCTTTCCTACACCAATATTACCTTCTATGGCAATATAGTTTATTCCGCCAAAAGTATGTTGCAGCGGCACGTTAAGGCTTCCTGCTTTTTTACACAAACTATCATCGGGAGTTATTGCAATTAGTTCATTTATACTTTTGTGCAAAACAGGGTGTACCCATTGTGGGGCAACATCGCGAAGGGGCAGTAATACAAAATTACGCTCCTGCATTCGCGGGTGTGGTACTATAAGGCTTTCACTATTTATTACCTCATCGTTATACGCTATAATATCAACATCTATAACGCGTGACTGATAGCCTTCTACATCGGCACGAATACGTCCCGCCTGTAGTTCTGCGCTTAATAGTGCTTCCAGTAAAACTTCAGGCGATTTATGGGTATGTACTATAATAGCACAGTTGTAAAAATCATCTCCTGTAAAACCCCATGCAGGCGTTTCGTATACGGCAGATGTTTTTACTACAGTAGCTATATTATTATGAATATAGTCTATACAGGAAGTAAGATTTAGTGACCTGTTCCCCTGATTGCTCCCTAACGATAAAATAGCCTGATTTTGAAATTCCATAAGGGGTGCAAAATAAACAAAACAATTGTAAAGCGGAATAATGAAATAGCTATAAATACTTTTTTAACCTTACTATTTATAAATCTGTTTTATACTGTAACAATATCTGTACTTTTGCTACTTATATTAAAAATCAACTTTTAATACTTATGCAATTTTTAAAAAACATACTGGCTACAATAATAGGTTTATTCCTGTTTTGCCTTTTATCATTTTTTGTACTTATAATAATAGGTATTGCTGCCGCAGGAGGTAGCGACAAAGATGTTGTTAAAGTAAAAAACAACTCTGTTATAGAGCTTGACATTAGCGAAGTGACAAATGACTACTCAGGAATTTTCTATAATGATGAATTCCAATTCCTGAATTCAGAACCGCAAGACGGACTTATTGATGTGCTTAAAGCCATTGAACATGCCAAAACTGATGATAAAATTAAAGGGATAACCATTACCAACAGTATTTCCGGTTTAGGTATGGCACAAAGTAAAGCGCTGAGAGATAAACTTAACGAGTTTAAAGAGTCTGGGAAGTTTGTAGTGGCTTATTCTGATATGCTGAGACAAAAAGACTACTACCTTAACTCTGTAGCGGATACTATTTATATGAATCCTGTAGCGGATTTAGAGTTTAAAGGACTTTCATCTGAAGTAATGTTCTATAAAGACTTACAGGAAAAAACAGGTATAAAAATGGAGGTAATACGCCACGGTAAGTTTAAAGCTGCCGTAGAACCTTTCCTTAGTAATGAAATGAGTCCTGAAAACAGGGAGCAAATAAGCACACTGCTTAATGCTATGTGGAGTACTATAGCTACCGATATTTCTGAAAGCAGAAAAATACCATTAGACAGCCTTAACAGTATAGCTAACAACCTTTCGGCACGTACTGCACAAATGGCTAAAGAAAAAGGACTTATTGACAGAGTAGCGTATATAGATGAATACCAAAGCGGAATACGTAAAGCACTGGGCATTAAAAAAGACGAAGAAATAAACACGGTTTCTATATTAGATTACGCTGAGTCCGGTAACATGGCGGATCTTCTTATAGACAGTGATGATGAAATAGCCATAATATACGCACAGGGAGAAATAACCGGTGGCGAAGGCGGGCTAAATTACATCGGCGAAAAATCAATGAGAAGATCGCTAAGAGAAGCTGCTGATGATAAAAATGTAAAAGCTATTGTACTTCGTGTTGACTCTCCGGGTGGTAGTGCTTTAACTTCCGAATTAATTTGGCGAGAAATAGAAATGGCTAAGAAAAAGAAGCCTGTAGTAGTATCTATGGGTAACCTGGCTGCATCGGGCGGTTATTATATTTCTTGTAACGCAAACAGAATATTTACTGAGCCTACCACTATTACAGGTTCAATAGGGGTATTTGGTGTACTGCCAAACTTTACCGAACTGGCTAATAATATAGGGGTACATACAGAACAGGTTAGCACACACGCTAATGCTTCAGGCTACAGTGTGTTTACACCGCTGGAAGATGATACACGTGCTATTATTCAAGAAAGTGTAGAGAGTGTTTATGATACCTTTATTACCAGAGTAGCCGAAGGACGTAACATGACTAAAGAGCAAGTTGATGCTATCGGTCAAGGTCGTGTATGGTCGGGTAAAGATGCTGTTGAAAACGGACTTGCTGACGAACTGGGCGGGCTTGATGAAGCTATTGCACATGCTGCAAAATTGGGAGAAACAAGCAAATACAGTATAGTTAACTACCCTGAATATGAAAGAAACTTTGAAGACCTTTTAAACAGCCTTACAAGCATGCCTTTTGCCAAAACAAAAGAAAGCTTTATTAAAGAAGAGGTAGGCGAAGAAAACTATCAGGTTATACAACGTATACGTCGTGCAAGCCAACTAAGGGGAGCACAAGTAATTATGCCATATGAAATAACTGTTAAATAACATACATTAACAGCGTTTTTACCTTAATTTGTATCTTTATAGCAAAACGTAAAAATTATCCGTAAAAAATAATTATGGCAAAGAAAATTTTAAAGTGGGTAGGTATTGTACTGTTAGTACTTATTATACTGCTTGTTACTGCACCTTTTATATTTAAAGACAAAATAAAATCAATGGTTGCTAAAGCAATCAACGAACAGGTAGATGCTACTGTAGCTTTTGAAGACGTAAGCCTTAGCCTGTTTAGCAATTTCCCAATGGCAAGTGTAACTATTGATAAGCTTAGTATCATCAACAAAGCACCTTTTGAGGGCGACACACTTGTGTACATGGGGCGTATAGATGCAAGTATGTCTTTAAACGAACTTTTTAAAGGTGAAGGTGAAGCCATGAGTTTAGAAACCCTGCATACTAAAGATGGTGTTGTAAATATTTTATTTAATGAAAATGGTGTAGGGAATTTTGATATTGCTATTAAAGATGACAGCCAGAAACCGGAAGACAACGCATCGGAAAGTAAACCTTTCGCACTTGATTTAAAAGACTATCAGGTAGAGAACTTACGTTTCCGTTATTATGATGCAGGCTCTAAAATGAGTATGGTTATAGACAGCCTGTACCATGAGGGGCATGGTAATTTTGAGCAAAATGTACTTGACCTTGATACCAAAACTACTGCCAACCTTACCTTTGATATGGATGGCACTAATTATATGCGTGATGTTCATTTAAAACTGGATGCTATTTTAGGCATAGACCTAGAAAACAGTGTTTATACGTTTAAAGAAAATAAAGCACACATCAACCAGCTTCCTTTAGAGTTTGACGGTAGTTTGGCTCTTTTAGAAGAGGGACAAAAATTTGACCTTACTTTTAAAACACCAACATCGTCGTTTAAAAACTTTTTAGGTTTAGTACCGGAATCATACTCGGGTAACCTGGAAGGTGTAGAAACACAAGGCGACTGTTCTATAACCGGTATGGTAAAAGGAGTGATGACTGATGACACCATACCTGCATTTAATATTACCATACTTTCTGACAACGCTTCGTTTAAATATCCTGATTTACCAAAATCAATACAAAATATTGTAATTGATGCTAAAGTGGTAAACGAAACAGGAATTATTAATGACACCTATGTAAACGTTGATAAGTTAGGTTTCCGTATTGATAAAGATATTTTTAACGCAAATGCTACTATTAAAAACGTAGCAGAAAATCCATTGGTTAATGCAGCCCTTAAAGGGACTATAAACCTTGGCAATTTAGGGCAGGCATACCCTGTAGATTTAGATATTCCGCTAGCAGGTATTATTAAAGCAGATATTTCTACTAAGTTTGACATGAAGTCAATTGAGGAGAACAAGTATGAGAATACTGATAATCGCGGTAGCCTTGCTTTATCAGGCTTTACATATTCGGGTGATGATTTACCAAACCCTATAAAAATAAATCAGGCAAACCTTCAGTTTAATCCTACTCGCGTAAATCTTAGCGAATTTAATGCTGAAACAGGTGGTTCTGACCTTGCAATGAGTGGTTCATTAAATAATTTCTACGGATTTTTATTTAAAGATCAGGTATTAAAAGGGAACTTTAACCTTAGCTCCAATAAACTAATGGTGTCTGATTTTATGACAGCAGAAACCCCAGAGGCTACGAAAGGTACCAAAAAAGAGGACACTAAAGAGACCGCACAAACTGGCAAGCCTGCACAAGCAAGTGAGCCTGTAAAAATACCTGCATTTTTAGATTGTACCATTACTGCTAAAGCTAATACCGTAGTGTATGACGACCTTAACCTTAAAAACGTTGCGGGTAAACTTATAATAAGAGATGAAACCGTAACACTGGAAAACCTGAGAACAGATATGTTCCAAGGGGTAATAACAGCAAATGGTAATGTTTCTACAAAAACTAACGTACCTAACTTTACCATGAGTCTTGACCTTAATAAGGTTGACATACCAAGTACGTTTACTCAACTTGAAATGCTTAAATCTATAGCACCTATTGCTAATGTAATTACAGGTAAATTAAGTACTGATATTGTACTTTCGGGTAATTTAGATAATAAAGAAATGACCCCTGTGTTAAACAGTCTTACCGGTAGTTTAACAGGGCAGTTATTAAATACTGCTGTAAAAGCGGAAAACTCTAAACTGTTAAGTTCACTTGACAGGAATGTTGATTTTATTGACATGAGTAAACTAAACCTTGACAACGTAAAAGCTAACCTTACTTTTGATGACGGTAAAGTAAACATTAAGCCTATAGATCTTAATTATAAAGATGTGGGCATTACAGTAGGCGGACAGCATGGCTTTGACCAAACCATGAATTACACAGTAACTTTTGATGTTCCTGCTAAATACTTAGGTAAAGAAGTAAACAATCTTATAGCATCACTTAATGATACCGATGCAAGTAAAATAACTGTTCCTGTTAATGCTGTAATTACAGGTAGTTTTGACAATCCTAAAGTAAGCACCGATATTAAAAGTTCTGTTACCAGCCTTACCCAGCAGCTTATTCAACAACAAAAAGATAAGTTAATCAATCAAGGGAAAGATAAACTTAAAGACAAGTTGAATGATATACTTGGAGGCGGTAAAAAAGAAGAAGAAAATAATAACACCGACAACAACCAATCTACTGACGATAAAAAAGAAGAAAAACCAGAAGATAAGGTTAAAGATGCTATTAAAGACTTATTCGGTAAAAAGAAGAAAGAGTAAATTAAATTCTCATAAACATAAAAAAGCCCTGTTAATACAGGGCTTTTTATTTATATATCGGTTATAGCTTAAAAACTAAACATTTATTTGCACCACATACCCTTCTGACGAACGAACATTAAAAACAGTACCGTCAGCAAAAATTAGGTATTGTCCTTTTATACCTTTCAGCTTCCCTTGGTAAGCAGGAGTAGTAAGTAAATTAAGGCTTTTCACCTTTACAGGATATTCCACAACAGGGTAATCCAAATCATATACTGTAGAGTCTGTTGCATCAAAATATTGCTTAACTTCTTCCGGCAATAATTCTCTAACTTCATCTCTCTTTGCTAATAAGTCAAATTTATCCACATGGTTAAGCAGCATACGCTTCCAGTTTATTTTATCACCCATATGGTCTTTTAAAGCCACCTCGGCTACTCCTGCCAAATAGCGGTTAGGTACTTCTACTATCGGCACTGCCTGAGTTGCTCCCTGGTCTATCCAGCGGGTAGGCACCTGTGTTTTTCGGGTTACCCCGACCTTTACATCGCTGGACGATGCTAAATACACAATATGTGGCTGTAACTGTACCCTTTTTTCATATTCAAGGTCACGGTCTTCAATATCCAAATGAGCCGTACTCAATTCCGGTTTCATAATCCAGTCACCTGCCTGTGGTATGGCGTTAAAGCAGTCATAGCAATACCCCATGCGGAATATCTTTTTATTCTTCCCACAGTTTAAACACTGAAAGCCCTGAAAGTTAATTTCAATTTCTTTATCCAATAACTGGTTCATATTCAAAAAGCTGTTTTCAAATACCAAAAAGTATTGAATAGGACTTCCTGATTCTGTTTGCATTTTTGTTAGTACGCCTTCGTATAGCATAAAAAATTTAGTATTTTTATAGGCATAAAGATACATATAAATATGCCGTTACCCATAATCAATTCTATTGCTTCGTGGTTTCTTAAAAAGCGCATCCATGACATGGAGCTTTTCCTTAAATATCCTAACGAAGTGCAGGAAGAACTTTTAATGAACCTGATACGAGCAGCAGAACATACTGTTATAGGTAAAAAATACGATTTTTCTTCTGCCAGAAATTACACTACTTTTTCTGAAAGAGTTCCTATTTCTACTTACGAGGATTTAGAGCCTTTAATTGAACAAACCCGTAAAGGAGAGCAAAACGTATTTTGGCATGAACCAATAAAGTGGTTTGCAAAATCGAGTGGCACCACTAATGCTAAAAGTAAATTTATACCTGTTAGTAACCAGGCACTGGAAGATTGCCATTACAAAGCCAGTAAAGACTTATTATGCCTTTACTTAAACAACAACGAAGACTCTCAACTCTTTACAGGTAAAAGCCTGCGATTAGGTGGTAGTAAAGAGTTGTATGAAGATAATAACTCTTTTTTTGGCGACCTTTCTGCAATACTGATAGATAATATGCCTTTTTGGGCAGAATTTAGCAGTACGCCAAGCAACAAAGTATCTTTAATGAGCGAATGGGAAGCGAAGCTTAATGCTATTGTAAAAGAAACTTCTCAGGAAAATGTTACCAGTTTTGCAGGTGTACCATCGTGGATGCTGGTATTAATGAACCGCATACTGGAAGACACAGGTAAAACAAACCTGCACGAACTTTGGCCTAATGTAGAGGTGTATTTTCATGGCGGGGTAAGCTTTGAACCTTACCGCGAACAATACAAAAAAATACTGCCGCACCCTGATTTTAAATATTACGAAATATACAATGCTTCCGAAGGTTTCTTTGCTATACAGGACAGTAACGATAGTAATGAGCTTTTATTAATGCTGGATTACGGTATTTTTTATGAGTTTATCCCTATGGACACCTTTGGCAGACCTAACCAAAAAGTTATTCGTCTTGCAGAAGTTGAACTGAATAAAAACTACGCCGTAGTAATCACTACCAATTCGGGGTTATGGCGTTACCTGATAGGCGATACGGTTAGGTTTACATCGGTTAACCCCTACCGAATAAAAGTAACAGGGCGTACCAAGCACCATATAAATGTATTTGGCGAAGAACTAATGGTTGAAAATACTGATAAAGCAATAGCTAAAGCCTGCAAACTAACCAATACCGAGGTTTTAGATTATACCGTTGCTCCTATTTTTATGGAAGGTAAAGAAAAGGGTGCACACGAATGGATAGTTGAATTTAAGAAAGAGCCGGAAGATGCCGAAAAATTCAGACAGGCACTTGACGAAGCGCTACAGGAAGTAAATTCTGACTACGAAGCGAAACGCTATAATAACATGACGTTAAACCCATTGGTATTAAATATAGCACGCCCAAAACTGTTTTATGACTGGTTGAAAAAGAAAGATAAACTGGGCGGACAGCACAAAATACCGCGACTTTCTAACGAGCGTGATTATCTTGAAGAACTTAAAGCTATGCAAAGCAAAAGTGTTATGGCACAATAGTTGTAAATATAATAACAAACAGATTTACAATTAATTATAAAGATATAACACCAAAAACAAAAGGAATAATGAAGAGGAATTACTTTTTAGCACTGGGAGTTGTTGCGGTTTTATTACTATCATCTTGCGGACCCAAACGATATGGTTGCAACAAAAGACGCTGTATAGTTGAAAAACAAGAAGAAATACAAAAACAAAGAAAGCTACCAAACGAGGTAGCTTTTTCTTATTCTGATACTGAAAAACCTGCTTAAGAAGCTGCTTTAAGCCTTTTAAGTAAGTTTTTATTCAGGTGATGTTCTACATAATCACTGTCTATAAACAGTTCTTGCTCTTCAGAGCTTGGCAGCTCATACATTGCTTCATTCAGTATAGCTTCACAAAGCGAACGTAGTCCCCTTGCTCCCAGCTTATACTCTAATGCTTTATCTACAATATAATCAAGCGCATCATCTGATATTGTAAGTTCTATATCATCCATATCAAACAGTTTTTTATACTGCTTAATTAATGAATTTTTAGGCTCTGTAAGTATTAAGCGTAATGTTTCCCTGTCTAATGGGTCCATGTGTGTTAATACCGGTAACCTACCAATAATTTCAGGAATAAGCCCAAAGTCTTTTACATCTTTAGGAATAATATACTGTAGTAAGTTTTCTTTATCTATACCGTCACTACTTTTAGATGCACTATACCCTACTGCCTGATGATTTAGTCTTTTGGAGATAACTCTGTCAATACCATCAAAAGCACCACCGGCAATAAACAGTATGTTTTGTGTATTTACCTCTATAAACTTCTGATCCGGGTGCTTACGCCCACCTTTCGGCGGAACGTTCACTACAGTACCTTCCAGCAGCTTTAATAAAGCCTGTTGCACTCCTTCCCCTGATACATCTCGTGTAATAGACGGGTTATCACTTTTACGGGCAATTTTATCTATTTCATCAATAAATACTATACCGCGCTCTGCTTTCTTTACGTCGTAATCTGCTGCCTGTAGTAAACGGGTTAATATACTCTCTACATCTTCCCCAACATATCCTGCTTCAGTAAGTACCGTAGCATCTACTATAGTAAGCGGCACGTTTAGCATACGGGCAATAGTTTTAGCAATTAAGGTTTTTCCTGTACCTGTTTGCCCCACTAAAAGTATATTACTTTTTTCTATTTCCACATCATCATCGCCCTGCTCCTGCATAAGTCTTTTGTAGTGATTGTATACCGCTACCGAAAGTACTTTTTTGGTTTGGTCCTGCCCTATAACATACTGGTCAAGAAAAGTGCGTATTTCCTTCGGCTTTTTAAGCTCAAGGTCTAAATTAGTAGATGATACTCCGCTTTGTTTTAACTCTTCCAGTACAATGCCGTGTGCCTGCTCTATACACCTGTCGCATATATGGGCACTTATCCCGGCTATAAGCAGATTGGTTTCGGGCTTTTTCCTTCCGCAAAAGGAACATTCTAAAACTTCTTTCGCCATATTCAATTTTTCTTTATTCATAAAGCAGGGCTTTCGCCCTGCCTGTATATAGAAAACTTAAAAAATTCCATTTTCTTATTTTTTATTTTTCACCTCTAACAAGTACCTCATCAATCATTCCGTACTCCTTAGCTTCATTGGCTTTCATCCAGTAATCTCTTTCGCTGTCTTTATAAACCTGCTCGTAGCTTTTTCCTGAATGTTTAGAGATTATATTATAAAGCTCTTCTTTCAGTTTAAGCATTTCACGAAGGTTTATCTCCATATCCGTAGCTACACCCTGCGCACCTCCTGATGGCTGGTGAATCATTACTCTTGAATGTGGTAATGCTGAACGTTTCCCTTCTGCACCTGCACAAAGTAATACTGCACCCATAGATGCTGCCATACCGGTACAAATAGTTGCTACATCAGGCTTAATGTACTGCATAGTGTCATACATACCTAAACCTGCATATACACTACCTCCCGGTGAGTTAATGTATATCTGAATGTCTTTAGATGAGTCTGTACTCTCTAAGAACAGTAACTGCGCCTGAACAATGTTAGCCACTTGGTCATCTATACCTGTACCTAAAAAGATGATTCTATCCATCATTAAACGAGAGAAAACATCCATTGCAACAGCGTTCATCTGGCGTTCTTCAATAATGTTAGGGGTAAGGTTTGTTGGGGTAACACGGGTTACCAGTTTATCATAATATAAATTATTTACGCCATGATGCTTTGTAGCGTACTTTCTAAATTCTTTACCGTAATTCATATTCAATTTTTTTGATTGTCGAATTTTATTAAGAAACAAAAAGCGTCACCACGAAGGATGACGCTCAAAGATACTCAATTTTTATGATATTTATTTACCCTTGGATTTGTTTAATAAAATCGTTGTAGGTAATTTCTTTCGACTTGTGTTTTACTTTTTCATTGAAAAGTTCAAGCATTTTTTGGCTCATAACCTGCTCAGAAAGTCTTTTAACCTCATCTTGGTTAGAAAGTACTCTTGTTACAATATTATCAACATCTTCATCAGTTGGGTCCATCTGCCCGAACTGTGCCATTTGCTGTCTGATAATGTTACCTGCATAAGCCTTAAGCTCATCAATGTTTAACTGAAGATCGTTTTCAGTCATTACTTTGTTTTCAATAAGCTGGTAACGAAGTCCTTTTTCTGATTTCGCGTACTCTTCTTCAGCCTGCTCAGGAGTTAATTGGTTCTCGCCTGCTGTTTGTATCCATTTTTTAAGGAATTCAGCCGGAAGTTCAAATTTAGTTTCCTCAATTAACCATTCTGTTACATCGTTAAGGTATTTTTGGTCTGCCTGTTGTGCAAATTGCTTTTCAGCATCCTCTTTAATTTTACCTTTAAGATCTTCTACAGATGTTACTACACCTTCACCAAATAACTTATCAAAAAGCTCTTGGTTAAGTTCAGCAGGTTCTGTAGTGTTTATTTCTTCTATTTTAAAGTCTACATTAATTTCAAGACCGTGTGCTTTATCGTGGTCTACTTTTAAGTACTCCATAAGTTTATGGTCGTCATCAAAAAGACCTTTTGTTGGTACAGTAACAACATCACCAACTTTTTTACCTATAAACTTCTTAGAAGCTCTTTTGCTTTTAAATATATCAGTAGAAATAGTTACTTCGTTATTAATACCTTCTTCTTCATTAAAGAAAACACCTTTAATATCGTCACCTTCTTCTACTTCTTCTTTAGATATTAATTTGCCGTATTGCTTTTGTATGCGCTCTACCTGCTCATTAAGCATTTCATCGTCAGCAACAATATCATACTTTACAATTTTATTTTTTGCAGCAAGGTCCACACTAAACTCAGGTGCAAGACCCAATTCAAACTCAAAAGTGTAATCATTAGCATCCCAGTCAAACCCTTCATCAACCTTTGGTAGCGGGTTACCCAATATATCTATCTTTTCTTCTTTAAGATAATCGTTTAGTGAGTTTTGCAGTAACTTGTTTACCTCATCAGCCAGCACTGCTTTACCGTACTGCTTTTGCACAAGGCTCATTGGCACCGCTCCTTTTCTAAACCCCGGTATATTAGCGTTCTTTCTGTAGTCTTTTAATACTTTATCTACCTGTGGTTTGTAATCCTCTTCTGTAATAGATACTGTAACAACAGCATTTAATGCATCTACTTGCTCTTTTGTAATGTTCATTATCTAATAAAATTGTTTAAATACCATAAAATTATGGCTTGCAAAAGTATAGATTTTTTACAAGCCTTACAAGTTTTTGATATTTTGTATTACAATGATTGAAAAAGAGTTGTAGGGTTATTTCTGCTCGTTTTCGGACATACCTGAAACCAGTGACTGGCAAAATGATAAAACAATACTAAACAGCAGGGCACTCCAAAAGTTTTCTACAGCAAAACCGGGTACAAGCTCATCGCAAAGCAGTATTATTACAGCATTAATTACCAATAGAAAAAGCCCTAAAGTAAATATAGTTGCGGGCAGTGTAAAAAGTATTAGTATGGGTTTTACAAAAATATTAAGCAAACCCAGCACCAGCGCTACAAGCAAAGCTGCTGCCCACCCCTGCACTGCAACCCCCGGCAATAAATGCGAGAGTATAAGTACAAATATTGTAGTGAATATAATTTTAATAACAGTTTTCATATAGCTGAAATTTTTGCCTTATTGTAAAAATAAAAAAAGCATCCTTTTTCAGGGATGCTTTTATGAAAAATTTATTCTAAAAAATACAATTATTCTGTGTTTATTACCTGCTAGTTACTTGGCAAAACCGTAGCACCAGGATAATTTGCTGCGCTTATTAATGGCAACTTAGCATCATAAAACTCATTGATAACTTTAATTATCTCATTAGTTACAACTGCGTATCCTCTTGCATTAGGATGAATACCGTCAAGCGAGAATAACACTGTATTTATAGCTGACGTACTGAAGTAATCAGCAGTATATATTTGTCCGTCTTCCACTCGCAAACCTGTTACAAGCTGATTCATTATAGCATTCATATCAGCCACAGCTATTTCATTAGCCGCTGCTACTTGCTTAATAATAGCATTAAAAGTTGCAGTAGCCTCAGCAACCATTGCAGATTCTGAAGGGATTAATATATGCTCATCCTGTAACGGGTAACTAATACCGAATGCATTTATTGGTGCAGGAGCCCCATCAGGCGCTGTACCAATTACAGATCTTGTTGGTAATAACACTAAATCATCTGCAGTAGCTTGTCTTGCCTGACCGAATACAGCTCCTAAAAATTGTGCCTGTGCTGCCGGAACACCTGCTTGTGTTAATGCTCCTGTTATCTGTGCAGACATATCAGTTAACGTTTCATCTGTTATTAATAACGGACTGTTTCCTGATGTTGACATTAAAGAAATTCTGCCCGGCTGACCGAATGCTGCCAGTGCCTGTGATATTGGACCATATAATTGTGCGTTTAACGCCTCTATTGTAGCTGCTCCTACTGCTGCATCACCACCTCCTATTAATTCCGGTGTAAGCGGGTTGTAAGGTACAGTAGTAAAGTATGGTATAGCTGTAACATCCGGTATTGTTGCTACTACACCTTTAGCTCCGCCAGACATAAGAGTTGTGGTTATTTGAGAATATACTGAACCGAAAACATTTGGGTCAGTAATATCATTAGAGCCGTAGGTTGAAGGGTCTAAATTACCTGCCTGATTTACTCCTGTACCTCCTGAAGTTGCAAATGCCAACACATCGTTATTACCAATCCAGTTAGTAAAGAAGGTTGGGTTTTTCATCATAGCATCTCCTAAAACTGTAGCGGTTGGAGAAGTAGCATGACGTGCAAAATACGGATTGGCTAACCCCAGAGGCACTCCTTGTAAACTTCCGTAGCCTTGTGCTAATAAGTGAAATGATTTCGCTCCCGGCACACCCATATTATTATAGGCTGTAGCAAACTGGTTAGAGACATCTACAGTTGGCATACCTGCAATATTCTCAGGTCCTCCTGCACTTGCATCTATAATTAATCTTGTAGGCTGTATTACAGTACCACCTAATATAAGACCCCCATAATTATTAACATCTGAATCAAACGGAGGCTGTGTAAACTCTCCTCCACCTGCTACTGCAAATTGCTGTGCTAATAAATTAGGAAATGAGTATGATTGCCCTACTCTGGAAACAGTTCCATCCATAACCCCCGCTGTAAGCGAGTTACCAACTGCTACATAAGAGCTAAAATCTGCCTCTCCAGAGCTATAAGTACTATTGCTTAATTCATTATCAAATTCCGGTTCGCAACTGGCAAAAACTACTGCCAGTGCTGATAGATATATAAATTTATTTTTCATTTTCATATTTTTTTAGAAACTGTATGTTAAACCAACACCCGGAGAGAACACAACATTTTTGTATGTTCCGCCAAAAGTTATACCGTCATTACCATCTTCTGTGTAGTGATCGTAAGAGTTATCAACCTCATCAAAGTGTAAGTATAGGAATGATACATCAACACCCAGTTTGCTGTTTATTTGATATGTTAAACCTCCTGTAAAGCCCATAGAATCATTTCTTGGCGTTTCAGGCGCAAAATACCCATCCTGTACAGGGCTTTCATCAAAATACCAACCTGCACGGAATGCAAACTTATCGTTTGGTTTAAACTGAGTACCCAGCCTGTATGTACTTGCATCTTTATAGTTACGAGGGTTTACAGAAGTTGGCACAGCCGGATTAGCAAAGCTCACTGTCAGGGATTCATACACATTCCAGTAGGCTCTGTTATAATCAAATGCCACCATCCACTTATCATTAAGTTTGTACGACATACCTACTGTTACTTCAGCAGGTAATGGTAAGTCGGCATTAAAAGTTGTGTTTGTATAATTTGCCTGTAAAAATGCAGGCAGGTCATTAAATGTAGCATCTCCGTCTCTGGCTTCCATCGTAATTTCCGAGCGATAGTTAAACCCTAACATAAAATCATCAAACGGCTCCAACATAAAACCGGCTGTCCAACCCCATGCGTTTACACCTGTTGCTTCTATAGTAAGGTCAGCTCTTTGTCCTTCTTCATTAGTTATACTTCTGCTTATGTTTCTGTTAAACTCTACAGCTCCGTTCACATATATAGGACCACCACCTATACTAAGCCTGTCACTTAGTTTAATAGACACTGACGGCTGAAAATATACTGCTTTAAGATCTATATTATTTACAAGATGAGAGCCATGCCAATCCTGATCCCAATCTACCGCACTACCATAAGGCGTATATACAGCTATACCGGCAGAAAGCCAGTCAGTAACCTTATAGGAAATATAGGCGTTAAAAGGCGTTCCCATATTTTCGGTTGATGCACTCCAGTTATACGTTTCGTTTTGAAACTTAGTACGGGCAAATAAAGCATTTGCTCCTACCGATGCGTTAAAACGGTCTTCTAAAAAAGCCATCCCTGCCGGGTTAAAGAATAATACTTCCGCACTGTTTACTACAGCTACACCTGTGTGCCCCATAGCCAGCTGCTTTTGTCCCTGCAAGGCAACACGGTATCCTCCCGCAAAGGCAGACGAAGCTGTTAAGGCGGCAATTGTTAAGGATAATAGTTTTCTCATCTTTATAATTTGTGTTAGTTTTTCTTTTAAAAATTCATTTATCAAAATTAGCATAAAATATGAATTACACAATATTTTTGGGTATTTTATTATGCACTCATAATATTTATTATTTAAAATAATAATTTATAAATTATATATTTATCAATAAAAACTGTTAATTATTTAAACATAATAACATATTTAATAAATATCACTAAACAGCCTTTTTAGTTTTTACTAATTAAAACTTAAAGACCAAACAGTTAAAGCATATAAGTTGTACCTTTTCAGGATTAAACCAAAACTATATGCGTGGCTTAAAAAAAATATCCTTAATTCTTTTTATCATATTTATTGTCCTTCTACTCATAAACTTCGGAGCCGGTTATTGGATTTCTAACAATTTGCCAAAGCTAATTGAAGATAAAAAAGATATTCCATATAACATTACTTATAAAGATGCAGATGTTTTATTATACTCCGGTAACATTACCTTTCACGATGCTTATATAACCCCGAAAGACAGCGGCACTAACGAATTAAAAAAAGGTGCTTTTTGTAAGGTTAAAAAAATAGCTGTAAAAGGGATAGGCATATGGTCTATTCTTTTTGGTGACGAGATAAGTGCGAACTCTGTTAAAATAACCAAGCCCACCGTTATGCTATATCAGCAAACAAAACAAGATACGGTTAAAGAGGAGAGCAAGAAACCTTTTAAAAAGCTAATAACCACAAAGACTGTAAAAATAGAAAACGGAAACTTTATGCTACTGGATACTTTACAAAAGCCCAAAGCCAATATTAAAGGTATTAGTTTCAGCATGAATGATATTGCTATTGACAGCAACTCTATGAAAAATAAAATACCGCTCCGTTATAAAAATTATAACTTAGAGTGTGACAGTATTTTTTATCATGCCAGTAAATTTTACAATTTAACTGCTGCAAACCTAAAAACTACCGATACCAGTTTTGTCGCCGATAATTTTAAAATGATTCCGCTGCAAAAACGTATGGAGTTTAACAGTATGCTTACTGTAGAGAAAGACCAGTTTACTGTAAAAGCAAAACAAATAGCCTTACCAAATGTAAAATGGGGGTTTAAAGATGACACTTTATTTGTACATTCCCCAAAGGTTATACTTAATGAAGTTGATGCTAATATATACAGAGGTAAAATGGTAGCAGACGACTTTTCTACTAAAAAATTATATAGCCAAATGCTTCGGGAACTGGACTTTGATTTAAAGATTGACGAGGTAGAACTTAAAGACAGTAAAATTGTATATGAAGAGCAACGCACTTATGAAAAACCTCCTGGTAAACTGGAATTTTCAAAGTTTTACGCCAGTATTTATAACCTGTACAGTCCTATAAATAAACAAGAGCACCCTGAAACTCAAATTGATGTGAAATGTAACTTTATGGAGGTTACCCCTCTTAAAGTAAACTGGACGTTTAACATTACCGATGAAAGCGACAAGTTCACTATAAAAGGTAATTTAGGCAGTATAAACACTAAAAATTTAAACAGTATTTCCGCACCGTTAATGAATGCTACTACATCAGGAAATATTAAAAATGTAGTATTTACTTTTCATGGTAATCGTGAACAATCGCACGGTAGCTTTGCTATGAATTATAATAATTTAGAAGTTAATTTTCTTAAAAAAGAGAGCAAAGAAGAAAACGGCTTTCTTTCTTTTGTGGGCAATTTAGCTGTAAAAAACAACAGCAACGGAGAACTTAAACAAACTGATGTAACCGCCAGCAGGGTTAAATACAAATCGACATTTAACTTCCTGTGGCGTTTTATCAATCAGGGACTTAAACAAACAGTACTCCCCGAAATTTTACACGGAGTAGGCAAAAAGTAATTTAAGCCTGTAAAAAGTTTATTGTTGCTGTAAAAAAGTCTTTAGGGTTTTCGGCATGCAGCCAATGCCCTGCTTTTTTAATATCCACTATTTCAGCTTTTGGAAAGTGTTTTTTAATAAGTTCAAAATCTTTATCTCTTATATATGGTGACTTCTCCCCTCTCAAAAAAAGCACTTCACCATTATAAACTGTATTTTCCGGTAATGCTTCACCTATGTTTTCAATTTTTTCATTAAAAACATCCAAGTTAAAACGGAAAGCCAGTTGCCCTTTTTCTTTCCAATAAAGGCTTTTCATTAAAAACTGACGTGTACCAAAATCTTTAATATAGTTTTCCAGTACAGTTTCTACATCGCTACGCGATGGTTTACGGGAAAAATCTACAGCATTTAACCCCGCCAATATATCCTGATGGTGCTGCGTATAGTATTTAGGCGCAATATCGGCTATTATAAGCTTATCCAGTTTTTCAGGATAATTCACAGCAAACAGCATTGCCGTTTTTCCTCCCATAGAATGCCCTATAACACTTACTTTATCTAAGCCATGCCCTACGCAATAATCGTAAATATCTTTAGCCATAACAGTATAGTTAAACTCATCGGAATGAAAACTCCTGCCATGGTTACGCATATCTACAGCATGCACCTGGAAACCTTTTTCGGCATATTCGCCTGAAAGCGTTTTCCAGTTATCGGACATCCCTAAAAAGCCGTGTATTATTATTAATGGTTTTCCTTCTCCTTCAATTCTTGATTCCAGCATCATATATTATTTCAATTTACGCAGGTACATATTAATTACATTCTCTAAACCTAAATAAAGTGATTCAGATATAAGCGCATGCCCTATAGATACTTCCAGTAGTCCCGGAATATTTTCTTTAAAATATTGTATATTATCTAAACTCAGGTCATGCCCTGCATTTATACCAAGCCCAAGTTCATTAGCTACTTTAGCAGCTTCCGCATACGGTTTTATAGCCTCTTCTTTGTTACCCTCACCATACTGGCTAGCAAAAGCCTCTGTATAAAGTTCTATCCTGTCAGTTCCTGTTTCCTTAGCTCCTTCAATCATTTTCGCTACAGGGTCTACAAATATTGACGTACGTATACCATTATTTTTAAACTCCTGTATCACTTCCTGTAAAAAGCTTTTATGCTTTATAGTATCCCAACCCGCATTTGATGTTATGGCATCATCCGCATCAGGAACTAATGTTACCTGAGTAGGTTTTACCTCAAGCACTAAATCTATAAACTTTTTTATTGGGTTACCTTCAATATTATATTCTGTATACACAACAGGCACAAGGTCGCGTGCATCTTGGTAGCGTATGTGTCTTTCATCGGGTCTTGGATGTATGGTTATACCCTCTCCTCCAAATTTTTGCACATCGGCAGCAACAGTTAAAAGGTTAGGCACATTACCCCCTCTTGAGTTTCTTAATGTTGCTATTTTGTTAATATTTACGCTAAGTTTTGCCATAGGTTTGTTAAATATGGGTTCGGTACACAAAAATACAAAACTTAAAACGGCATAATATCCTTAAATTTTAATTATTTTGCATTAGTAAAAATAGTACTCCTTATATGATTGATATTACAGAATTTATCAATAACGATATTAAACCACTTCGAACAACCGATTCTGTAGCTACCGCTCAGGATTTATTTGCCGAATATCCTTTCTCTCATTTCCCTGTTTTAGAAGAAGGTGTTTATATGGGCTGCGCAGGCTCTGAAGACACCGAACTTATGGAAATACAAAAATCACTTGGCGAAAATCGCTTTAGTTTTGAACGTTTTTTTGTGCGAGAAAACACTATATGGCTTGATGTACTGGGAGTATTTGCCAAAAACCATACGAATATATTACCTGTACTTACCGATGATAATAAATATTTGGGCTATTATGAAATAAATGATATTATCAACTTTTTTCATGAAACGCCTTTTATGAAAGAAGAAGGCGGCATACTGGTTGTAGAAAAAAATCTGGTAGATTACAGCATGAGTGAAGCTGCACAGATAGTAGAAAGCAATAACGGAAGACTTTTAGGGCTTTTTGTTTCGGAAACAAATACTGAGAAAATACAGATTACCATGAAGATAAGTCTGGGTGGGTTGAGTGAAATAATACAAACTTTCAGAAGGTATAATTATGAAATAATATCCGAGCATCAGGAAGATACTTATCTGAATACCTTAAAAGACCGAAGCGATTACCTAGACAAATACCTAAATATATAATCCCTGCCATTTTTATGAAGATAGCAATTTACGGACAATACTATAAAGAAAACACACAAGAGATTATCTCTAAAATCTTTACTGTTTTTAAAAACTATACTGTCGAAATTGTTTTTGAATCTAACTTCTATAAAGTTATAGAAGAAGAAAAAATACTTCAACAACCTTTTCCTATTTTCAACTCACATAAAGATTTAGATGGTAGCTTTGATATGTTTATTAGCATAGGGGGCGATGGTACTATGTTAAGGGCAGCTACATTTGTTCGCGATAAAAACATTCCCATACTTGGTATAAACGCAGGAAGATTAGGCTTTTTAGCTACAGTTCCGCAGGAGAGTATAGAAAAACTGCTTCCGCTTATATTTGAGAAAAATTACAACATTTCATCAAGAACACTTCTTTCTTTAGATTATGAGGGTAAAGATGAATCACTGGATAATTTAGACTATGCCCTTAATGAAATAACCGTTAGCCGAAAAGACACTACATCTATGATAACGGTAGAGACACGTCTTGACGGCGATTACCTTAACTCCTACTGGGCTGATGGACTTATTATTTCTACACCTACCGGTTCTACAGGATATTCATTAAGTTGCGGAGGACCAATATTAACTCCGGGGGCAAATAGTTTGGTTATTACTCCTATTGCACCGCACAACCTCAATGCAAGACCATTGGTAATACCGGATGACACTTATATAGAGCTTAAAGTGTCCAGCCGAGAGGAACAACATTTAGTTTCGTTAGACTCCAGAATAATAGCAGTGGAGACAGAGACTATTTTAAAAATACAAAAGACTGACTTCAAGATAAATCTGGTTGAATTTCCCCATGAAAAATTCCTTGATACTTTAAGAAAAAAACTACTTTGGGGAGAAGACAAAAGAAATTAAATCCAATTTTTTTATCATTATAAATATACTACACTGTCGGTTCTTTCGTTTTCAAGACTGTATAATTTAAATAAATTAGATTTTAGACACCTAAAATAATTATTCTGAAAGGTTTTAGAAATCTATATTATTATATTTGCACCCAATTTTAACAAGAATGAACAGGATCTTTTTAGCAATAATACTAATTGTAACCACCGCAAAAACACAAGCACAGATACATGAGTTAGGTGTTTTTGCCGGAGGGAGTAATTATATTGGTGATGTAGGACCTACGGATTATATTGCACCTAAAGATCTTGCATTAGGTTTAGTTTACAAGTGGAACAGAAGCCCGAGACACTCCTGGAGAGTATCGTATACCTATGGAAAGATTAGTGCAAAAGACGCTGACTCTGATGCTTCAGGAAGGCAACAACGCGGTTATGAAATTGAAAATAGCGTAAAAGAATTATCTTTAGGGCTTGAATTTAATTTTTTCGATTTTAATCTGCATGAATCAGGTTTTAAAGCAACACCATACGTATACAGTGGTGTAAGTTACTTTAGGTATGATGAAAAGTACATAAACAACGGCAGGGTTTACACAGAAGATGCTAAAGGAGGACTTGCCATACCTATGACAGTGGGTATAAAAGCAAGCATAGCCGATAGTTTTGTTTTGGGGTTTGAAGTAGGAGCACGCTATACATTTAGTGATAACCTTGACGGAAGTAACCCAACAGATGATGCTTATGAACCGTACCGCTTTGGTAACTTAGAGAGTAACGACTGGTATGTATTTACCGGCTTTACCCTAACCTATACCTTTGGTAACAAACCTTGTTATTGCAGCAACTAATTATATGAATCAAACAACTATAAATAAAGACAACCTTCCTAAACACTTAGCCATTATTATGGATGGTAACGGGCGTTGGGCTAAACAAAAGGGAATGTTGCGGGCGTTTGGTCATGAAAACGGCACAAAAGCCGTTAGAGAAACCGTAGAAAGTTGTGCGAAAATGGGTATAGAATGCTTAACATTATATGCATTTTCTACAGAAAACTGGAACAGACCAAAACTTGAGGTAGACACCTTAATGAAACTTTTGGTTAGTTCACTAAAAAAAGAACTTCCCACACTACAGGAAAACGATATAAAGCTAAACACTATTGGTAATATAGAGTTATTACCCGAAAACGCTCGAAAGCAGCTTAAGGAGGTAATAAAGCTCACCAAAAACAACAACAGAATGACCCTTACACTGGCTTTAAGTTACGGAGCCAGAGAGGAACTTATTACAGCAATAAAACAAATAAGTAAGGAAGTAAAAGAGAATAAATTAGAGATAGATGATATTTGTGAATCGACAATAAACAGTCATTTGTATACTCAAACCTTGCCGGATGTAGACTTAGTAATACGAACAAGCGGCGAACAACGTATAAGCAACTTCCTTTTATGGCAGGTTGCTTATGCAGAATTTTATTTTACAGATGTACTATGGCCTGATTTCAGGGAAAAAGATTTAAATGAAGCAATCATCAGTTACCAAAAAAGAGAACGCAGATTTGGAAAAACCAGTGAACAAATTAAATAATTCAATGCTACGCAATAGCATTAAGCTACTTTTTAGCATTTTATTCTTATCTATAGCCGATTTTGCAGAAGCACAGGAAACAAACGGGCTGGAAGCAGGCAAAGAATATACTATAGCTGACATTGCTGTTTCCGGCAAGGTTAGTTATAACGAACAAACCATTATTACGTTTACAGGACTTCAAAAAGGGCAAACAGTGCGAGTTCCCGGAGAAGAAATAAGTAATGCTATTAAAAAGCTATGGAAACTGGGGCTTTTCAGCGATATTAACTTTTACGCAAACAAGGTAGAAGGCGACAGCCTTTACATAGAGCTTGAAATTAATGAGCTTCCTAAACTAAATGAAGTTAAAATAAGAGGTGTTAAAAAAGGTAAACGCGAAACACTTATAAAAGATACTCAGCTTACTAAAGGTAAAATAGTAAACGAAAATCTTGTTACTAATACCAAAAACTACATAGAAAACAAGTATAAAAAAGACGGTTTCTATAATACAAAAGTTGCCATCAACGTTACCCCTGACTCTACCAATACAGTAAACATGGCTATTAATATAGACCGTGGAAAAAAGGTAAGAATATCGGATATTGAAATACACGGAAATGAAAAACTTTCTGACCGTAAGCTGAAAAAGGCAATGAAAAAAACTAAGGAAAGAGGCTTTCCTAATCCATTGCGTATATTCACTCCGTCTAAATTTATAGAAGAGCGTTATAAGGAAGACCTTACTAACTTAATAGACAGATATAAAGAAAAAGGATACCGTGATGCCCGTATAACATCGGATACTGTTGTATATGACCCTAAAAAAAACAGGGTAGCTATAGATATTAATGTTGAAGAAGGTAATAAATACTACTTTGGTAACATTAAGTTTATTGGTAACTCAATATACACCAACCAAGAGCTAAGCAAAATGCTAGGCATCAAAAAGGGAGATGTTTATAATGGGGTGCTGTTACAAAAACGAATTGCAAACCCTGAAAAACCGGATGGTGAAGATTTAACCAACCTATACCAAAACAATGGTTATTTATTCTCTAACATTAACGCTGTAGAGGTAAAAACATATAATGATACTATTGATTTTGAAATAAGAGTTACCGAAGGACCTTTGGCTTACTTCAACAATATTACAGTTGTAGGTAACGACAGAACTAACGACAGAGTTATTTACAGAGAATTAACTACAAGACCGGGACAAAAATGGAATAAGGAAGAGGTTATTAACACTATCAGAGCACTTGGTACTCTCGGGTTCTTTGACCCTGAAACAATTCGTCCTGATTTAGATCCGGATCCTGCCAGTGCAACTGTAGATGTAGAATGGCACGTTACCGAGAAAGGTTCCAGCCAGATAGAGCTACAAGGTGGTTACGGTGGCGGTGGTTTCATCGGTACACTGGGACTATCGTTTAACAACTTCTCATTACGAAATATATTTAATAAAGATGCTTATAAGCCTATACCAATGGGTGATGGTCAAAAACTATCGTTAAGAGCACAAGGTAGTACCTATTTCCAAACCTATAGCTTCTCGTTTACCGAGCCTTGGTTAGGTGGTAAAAAGCCAATACAGTTCTTTACATCATTCTCGCACAGTAAGCAATTTTTATACAACTTCAGAACGAGAGATGTAGACAGATCGCAAAGTTTCACTATATCATCAGTTACGCTTGGTATTGCAAAAAGGTTAAGTGGTATTAGTGACAGGGTTACACTATCGCACTCATTAACCTTCCAGTATTACAACCTTAATAATTACAATAACGGTCTGTTTACTTTTGGTGACGGTACATCAAGAAACTTAGCTTATGAAATTGAGTTAAGTCGTGATAACAGAGGTAACAGCCTTATATACCCAATGTACGGTTCATTAATGAGTGTAAGTTTCAGGACTACGTTCCCTTACTCATTAGTAAATGGTGTTGATTATGGTGACTTAGGTAATCAGGAAGCATATAAATATACGTACCAAGGTACAGAACCATATACAGGTAACGACGGTTTACAGGTTAACCCGGGTGACTATCTTGCAGAATTACCAACAACTAACAACCCTACACCTAGCCGTGTAGACGACTATACACTTGCAGCAGCTGACCCTGCTAAAGTAGACCAGAAAAGATTTAACTGGCTGGAGTACTACAAAGTGAAGTTTAAGGCAGACTGGTATACCAGACTATACGAAAAATTAGTACTGCGTTCATTAGCCGAATTCGGATTTATGGGAGCTTATAACTCTGAAAGAGGTTTGGTTCCGTTTGAAAGATTCTATTTAGGTGGTGACGGTCTTGCTAACTACGCACTTGATGGTAGAGAGGTTATTCAGTTAAGAGGTTACCCTAACCAGGCGCTTTCATCAAATAATGGTGGTACTGTATATAATAAATTTTCGTTAGAACTTCGTTATCCGATAACATTAAAGCCACAAGCTTCAATTTATCTGCTTACATTTGCAGAAGCCGGAGCTTCGTATGACAGCTTTACAGAATATAATCCATTCGTACTTAAACGTTCAGCAGGTTTTGGCCTTAGAGTATTTATGCCTGCCTTCGGGTTGTTAGGTATTGATTTCGGTCATGGTTTCGACCCACTACCGGGAGCAACACAAAAGAACGGATGGGAAACGCATTTCATCATCGGACAACAGTTCTAAAAAAACTGGCATGATATTTTCTAATACGTAATTATTACAGTTATGAAAAAAATATTTCTAGTAGTATTAATAGCATTTTCAGCAATTACTGCTACCGCACAGAGAGGTATAAAAGTTGCTTATATTGATATGGAGTACATACTCGATAAAGTACCTGATTATGCGGAAGCAAAAAACCAACTGGAGCAAAAAGCACAAAAGTGGAAGCAGGAAATTCAGGTTAAGCAAAATGCTATTGATAAACTTAAAGAAAGTCTTGAAGTAGAGAAAGCTTTACTTACTAAAGAACTTATTGAGGAAAGAGAAGAAGAAATTGCTTTTCAGGAAAAGGAGCTTATAGACTACCAAATGGAAAAGTTTGGGCCTAACGGCGACCTTATTACTCAAAAATCAGTTTTAGTAAAACCTATACAAGATCAGGTATTTAATGTAATACAAGATTTATCTGAAGCAAGAAAATATGATTTTGTATTTGATAAGTCTTCTGACCTTACCATACTTTTTGCTGCTAAAAGGCACGATATAAGTGATCTTGTAGTGCGTCGTATAACAAGCGCTGCTAAAAGAGAGCGTATGACAAACAAGCAGCTACAAAAACTGGAAAAGCAAGAAGCTCAGGAAGATTTAGAGGCAGACCCTGCCTACCAAGCAAGACAGGAGAAGCTTCAGGAAAGACAAGAGCAGAGAGAAAAACTTTTAGAAGACCGCAAAGCTGCCAGAGAAGCTAAAAGAAAAGAATACGAAGAAAGACGTGCTAAGCTACTGGAAGAAAGAGAGCAAAAACGCAGAGAAAGAGAAGCAGCACGTGAGGCGGCAAGATCAGGAAACAGAAATACTTCTACTGATGATGCAGAAGAAGATAATAACGAGAAAAGCAACCGTCCTGCAGCAGGAACCCCTGATACAACAGATGATGAACAAACAGTACCGGGCGAAAACAGTACACAAGTAAAAACTACTGCTACTGAAAAGCCTGAAGTAGGAGATGCTGAAACCGATACTAAAATGACTGCTGCCGAAAAAGCACGTCAGGAAAGAATTAAGAAAGCTGAAGAGCGTAAAAAAGCGGCAGAGGAAAGGCGCGAAAAAATATTAGCTGAAAGAGAAGCTGCCAGAAAAGCTCGCGAAGAGCAAAGGCAAAAAGCTATTGAAGAAAGACAAAATAATAGCGAAACCACAAACGAAGAATAAAAATAAATACAAAAACAAAAATTAATATTAACACCTTCAAAATGATGAAACATTTAAAATCTTTATTAATCGCTGCAGTACTTTTTGTTGGAATGACTCAAGCTGTTTCGGCACAATCTAAAGTAGCACATATTAATGTAACTGAGCTTATGGGTGCAATGCCGGACATGAAGGCTGCTAATAAGCAATTAGAGGACTACGGAAAGACTTTTGATAATGAGTACAGAGCAATGGTAGAAGAATACCAAAATAAAATAAAAAAATACGACCAGGAGGCTGCTACTGTAAGCGATGCGATAAACGAAACACGTACCAGAGAAGTACAGGAAATGGGTAACAGAATACAGGAGTACCAACAAACTGCTTCTAAGGAAATGCAGAAAAAACAAGAAGAAATTTTAAAGCCAATTCTTGAAAAAGCTAAAGCTGCTATACAAAAAGTAGCACGAGCTAAAGGTTACCTTTATGTTCTTGACAGCACAGTAGGTAGCGGGGTTTTAGTTGCTGACGGTCCGGACCTTATGGCTGACGTTAAAAAGGAACTTGGTTTCTAAGAAAGATTATAATCTCTATAACAAAAACGGCTCCATACAGAGCCGTTTTTTTATTATTTTTGTTTAATGCACAACAGTATAAAACCAATTGGTTTATTTGACTCCGGACTGGGCGGGACATCAATATGGAAAGAGATAAACATTCTCCTTCCATCAGAAAATACTATATATCTTTCAGACAGTAAAAACGCACCCTACGGACAAAAAACTAAAGAGGAAATACTGGAACTAAGTATTAAAAATACTGAGTATTTATTAGAACAAAATTGTAAAATAATAGTTATTGCCTGCAATACTGCCACAACAAATGCCATAAAAGAACTAAGAGAAAAATATAATATTCCATTTATAGGTATAGAACCGGCTATAAAGCCAGCAGCATTACAAACTCAAACCAAAACAATAGGTATATTAGCCACAAAAGGTACACTTAACAGTGAGTTATTCCACAACACTGTTCTCAACTATGAAGACATCACTATCATAGAGCAGGTTGGTTATAATCTAGTACAGCTTATTGAAGAAGGTAAAATAGGAAGTAAAGAAATAGATGATTTACTGGAAGAGTATTTAAACCCGATGATACAGGCAAATATAGACTGCCTGGTGCTTGGTTGCAGCCACTACCCTTACCTTATACCACAAATAAAAAAAATACTTCCGGAGAGCGTTAAAATAATTGATTCAGGCTTAGCTGTTGCAAGACAAACAAAAGCAGTTTTAGAAAAACACAACTTACTTAATAATAGTAACACGCCTGCAAAAAACATATTTTATACTAACAGTAGTCCCGAAGTACTAAGTAATATATTAGACAAGGAATACATTGCAGAAAAAAAAGATTTCTAGTCTCGCCCGGCTTTATTTAAACCAGGAAGAATACATAACATAGTTACCTGATATTCTCTTAATCTCACCTGCAAAATCAGACTCATCAATATTCTTAACTTTTTTAGCAGGAACACCTGCATATATAGCTCCTGATTCCACTACAGTATTTTGAGTTACGACAGCACCTGCTGCTATAATACTATTACTCTCAATTACACAATTATCCATCACAATCGCCCCCATACCTATAAGTACATTGTCCTTAACCGTACAACCATGTACAATAGCATTATGCCCTATAGAAACGTTATTACCTATAACGGTAGGATGCTTTTCATAAGTACAGTGTATTACAGCACCATCCTGAATGTTCACCCTGTCACCAACCTTAATATAGTTAACATCTCCCCTTACTACAGCATTAAACCATATACTACATTCAGCACCTAAAGTAACATTACCAACAATTGTAGCATTTTCAGCCACAAAACAATCATCAGGTATTTGCGGAAATTTTCCATTTACTTCTCTAATTACCATAACATTATGAAATAAAAAAGTCCCGATAATAAATCGGGACAGAATTAATAATATCTACTTTATAATTAGTTAACTGCAGGACAATTACAGTCATATTTCTCTCTCTTACAGAATAAGTTAACACCTAAAGTAATTTGGTGGAAACCACTGTTATCAAACTTAACATCTCCCGTTAAGTATGAGTAAGTATAAGCAAACATAAAGTTTTTATAGTTAACACCAATTATAGGTGTAAAGTATTGTAAGTTTTGGTCAACAGCACCACCGTCATTATCAACATATTGAGCACCATCTAAACTTCTTCTGTAGGATAATCCTCCCCAAAGTCTACCAAAGTCTAATTCTTTATATAACTTAAGGTTAATATCAATTGTTTTCTCTTTAGTCTCATCAACAGCCTGGAACATAATAGAAGGCTCCCATTGTAAACCATCATTATAACCAAACACATATCCTGCACTTAAAAGGTATTTCTTTAAGTTATCACTTTCAATATCCGTATAAAGATCACGCTTACTAGCTATAGCATTCTTAACAGTAAAGTGTGCATAGAAGTCAAGATAATGGTAAGATGCACCTATATCAATATTAAAATAAGAATCTTTTTGCTTCATTCCCCCATCAACAATAGGGTCAAATTCAGGACCAAACTCAGACTCATCAAGACGACTTTGAATCAAACCTGCACTCATACCAAATGATAGCTGATTTAAATCATAATCACTTCTCGAGAAACGAATGTGGTGAGCATAAGTAAGTTTTGCACCTGTTTGAGAGTGGTAACCATTCTTATCATTAAAAGCAATTACACCTATACCTGATTGAGGACCTACACTACCGTTAAAACTTAATGTCTGTAATTGAGGTGCATCATCCTGACCAAACCATTGCTGACGTGCTGTAAGTCTTACTTTAGCACAGTTTGCAGCTCCGGCCATAGAAGGGTGCAGTAAATAATAATTATCTGATAAATAATCGGAATAAACAGCTATACCTTCCTGAGAAAAAGAAAGCTGAGCCGCTAAAAGTCCAAAAATTAAATAAATCTTTTTAAAATTCATGTTAAGCTTATCGTTTAATGAGAAATACGCTTTTCTATCGAGCAGTGTGGATAAAAAATACCACTTATTAACATTATTACTGCATCTTTTCCAATATCATAACTCTATGAAAGCAATATTTATTGCATTTGCTTTTGCATAGCGGTCAAATATATAAATTTTTGCGTTAGGTTGGTAATTTAAAACTAATAATATTAAAAAAATGCCGCAGCATGCTGCGGCATCAATTTAAGAAAGTATAAAGACCTATCGTTTCAGAGCAAAATGCGCCTTAAACTCACGAGTAACTTCAGTTGGCACCTGACCCATTACCGGTTCACCGCTATCAGGGTCTACAATCGGTGTCCCGTCAGGATTGGTAAGGGGTACT
>NZ_BMJE01000005.1 GCF_014642915.1 Flavobacterium suaedae | reverse complement strand
CAAAGGTGTATGGGGCTGTACCTCCGGTTACTGTTAAATCAACAGCGCCGTCATTACCTCCATTACAGCTTGCTGATGTGGCTACTCCGCTGGCAACTAATACTGCCGGCTCAGCTACTTCTACTGACTCGGTTGCTGTACATCCGTTTGCATCGGTTACGGTTACTTCATACGTACCTGCTGCTAAACCTGTTAAAGATGGCCCTTCAGCTCCCGGCTGATATAATCTTACATTATCAAAACCTGCATAATCAGAACCTCCGTTTTGAGTACCCTGAAGTCTTAACCTTACAAAGTTTGCTGAAGCAGGAACTGTTATAGTTGCTGTTTCCCAGCCTGAAGTAGTATCCGGGTTCTCAGTATTTAAGGCTACAGGATTTTCCCACTCTGTACCATTATCAAATGCAACTATATATTCTAAAAGGTCTCCGCTTGATGTATCGTATCCAACTATATTATAATCAAATTCAAGTGTTAACGCTCCATAAGCAGAAACATCTATAGCTTCAAATGTAATAGTGTGAGGGAAAGCACCACCACCATTTTCATTATCAAGATCACGCATACCGAAGAAATGTGTACCTTCTGATGCTGCATCTATATTACCTGAGAATTCTTCAATTATATTCCAAACATCTCCTCCTGTATCATAAACTCCAGGATTTATTAAATAGTTCCAGCTACCTGTTGCTTCAAAACCTTGAGAAACTACAGTAACTTCTTCCATACCTGTCCAAGCGTAGCTATAGTCACCTGTACCTCCGGTTACGTTTACTGTTATTGCTCCGTCATTACCGCCGTTACAACTTACGTTTGCATCTACATTTCCAGACGCTACTAATGCTGTAGGCTCTGTTATAGTTATTGAAGAAGTTGCTGTACAACCGTTACCGTCCGTTACATTTACAGGATAAGTTCCTGCTGATAATCCTCCTATAGGTAGGGTTGTGTTATCAGGAATGTTACTGAAAGTTGTACCGTTAACAATAACTTCAAATGGTGCTGTACCTCCTGTTACTGTTATCGAAGCATCTCCTGTAGAACCTCCGTTACATGTTACGTTTGTATTAACTACAACGTCAACTACAATAGCTGTTGGTTCAGTTACTTCTACTGACTCTGTTGCTGTACATCCGTTTGCATCGGTTACGGTTACATCGTATGTACCTGCTGTTAAGCCTGCTAAATCTTCTGTTGTAGCGGTGTTATTCCATACAAAGGTGTATGGCGCTGTACCTCCGGTTACGGTTAAGTCAACAGCTCCGTCAGTACCAGCGTTACAGCTTACATTTGTAGCAACGCCACTGGCAACTAATACTGTTGGCTCAGTTACTTCTACTGATTCAGTTGCTGTACATCCGTTTGCATCGGTTACGGTTACTTCATATGTACCTGCTGTTAAGCCTGCTAAATCTTCTGTTGTAGCGGTGTTATTCCATACAAAGGTGTATGGCGCTGTACCTCCGGTTACTGTTAAGTCAACAGCTCCGTCATTACCACCATTACAGTTTACAGGGGTTGCAACTGCATTTGCTATTATAGCGGGGGGTGCACCTACAACTACACTTTCTGTAGCTGTACAACCTTTTGCATCAGTTACTGTTACACTGTAAGTACCTTCTGAAAGACCTGATAAATCTTCGGTTGTAGCAGTGTTATTCCATGCATAGGTATAGGGTGGGTTGCCTCCTATTACCGTTAAATCAACAGAACCGTCGTTACCTGCACAGGTAGCATCAGTTGCTACTGCGCTTGCTTCTAATATAATTGGCTCAAATACATCTACTGTCTCTGTAGCTGTACATCCTTTACTATCGGTTATGGTTACACTGTATGTTGCTGCTGTTAAACCTGATAAATCCTCAGTTGTTGCACTGTTATTCCATGCAAATGTATATGGTGGGTTACCTCCTACTACTGTTAAGTTAATAGCTCCATCACTACCACCATTACAGCTTACGTTGGTTGCAACACCGTTTGCTTCAAGTATAATTGGTTCAAATACATCTACAGTCTCTGTAGCTGTACATCCTTTACTATCGGTTATGGTTACACTGTATGTTGCTGCTGTTAAACCTGATAAATCCTCAGTTGTTGCACTGTTATTCCATACAAATGTATATGGTGGGTTACCTCCTACTACTGTTAAGTTAATAGCTCCATCATTACCTCCGTTACAGCTTACATTTGTGGCTACTCCACTTGCTTCTAATATAACCGGCTCAAATACATCTACAGTTTCTGTAGCTGTACAACCTTTGCTATCGGTTATGGTTACACTGTAGGTGCCTGCCGTTAGACCTGATAAGTCTTCGGTTGTAGCGGTATTATTCCATGCATAGGTATAGGGTGGGTTACCTCCTACTACTGTTAAGTTAATAGCTCCATCACTACCACCATTACAGCTTACATTTGTGGCTACTCCACTTGTTTCTAATATAACCGGCTCAAATACATCTACTGATTCGGTTGCTGTACAACCTTTTGCATCAGTTACGGTTACACTGTAGGTGCCTGCCATTAGACCTGATAAGTCTTCGGTTGTAGCGGTATTATTCCATGCAAAGGTATAGGGTGGGTTACCGCCTATTACTGTTAAATCAACAGTTCCGTCATTGCCGCCATTACAGCTTACATTTGTGGCTACTCCATTTGCTTCTAATATAATTGGCTCAAATACATCTACAGTCTCTGTAGCTGTACACCCGTTTGCATCTGTTACCGTTACACTATATGTCGCTGCCGTTAGGCCTGATAAGTCTTCCGTAGTAGCAGCATTATTCCATACATAGGTATACGGCGTTGTACCTCCGGTTACTGTTAAATCAATAGCTCCATTATTGCCACCGTTACAACTTACATTTGTGGCTACTCCACTTGCAGATACTGCTGTAGGCTGTGTTATAGTTACAGAAGTAGTTGCTGTACATCCACCATTGTCTGTTATAGTTACGCTACGGTTTCCTGCTGTTAAAGCTGTTGCAGTAGCAGTGGTTTCTCCGTTATCCCATAAGTAAGTATATGGTGAATTACCTCCTGATGGTGTTACTGTAGCACTACCATTGCTACCCCCGTTACAGGTTACATTACTATCTACTATTGCATTTGCCGTGAATGCAGAAGGTGCCGTAATAGTTGCTGTATCACTATCTGTACAGCCATTGCCGTCAGTTACTGTTACGGTTATTTCTCCCGGAGGTAAGTTGCTTATAGCTATTGAAGTTAACGGAGTACCTGACAATGATGCTCCGTTAGAGAATGAGTAGCTGTATAAAGCAGTTCCACCTGTAACTGTTACAACCAAATAACCATCATTGGCACCATTACAACTAACATTGTTTTGTGTAGTAAATGTAGCTGACATAGTACATGTAGGACCACAAGTCACGTTTACACCAGAATATGCTGCTGCTGAAAGGTTATACGCTGTAGTGTCATTGTATACCCAGTCTGACAGATTCATTATATTACTCAATACTGTAGCAGATGAGCCTGATAAACTTCCTGTGTATTTAACATTATCATACTCTGTAGAACTGGTAAGCATTGCTAAAGCATTAACACCATTGGTTAAACCTTGAGGCAATGTACTTTCTGATCCCCCTCCGTTTACTGAGGTACTCCAACCTGTTACAGCGTCTATTTTAGATGCGTTATAATCCATGTGGATACCAGTAATAAATGTAGGGTTAGTAGGTCTAACTGTATTACTTGGTGATTGGTACACAAGCATTTGGTCTCCTGCTATTGTAAAACCAAAAGATCCATATTCTTGAGAAGTTGATCCTCCTACTGAGATTGGAAAAGTATCAGGAGCAGTATACTGAAAGGTAAATATTGTACCACAAGTTACACCTGCCGGAATTGTCCAAGCAATGTGTCCCTCGAAGCCATTACCCCAAGTATTATCATTTTCCCATCCTTCGTCTGTAAAGTATAGCTTTTCTCCGGCCGGTAAGTCAGTTAAAGCTATAAAACTAACTGTGTCAAAGCTGTCGATATTCATACCGATAATGGCGATATCTCCTGCTTGTAACGTTTGCGCCTGCATGTTTGTTTGCCAAAACAAACCTGTAAGCAAGAGCAACAAATAAGATAATTTTTGTTTCATGAAGTTGAATTTAAATTAATGACATAAATAAGCATTGTGCCACCCCCCTATTCTGTCAGGAGTAGGCGTAGATAAAATCTTTTTTATAAAGTGCCCGTTATTGTTAAGGGTTTCCACTTTTTCAAAAGAAAAATTGTTTTCATCATAGGCAATTGGTTTATATATATAATGATTAAAAATTGTTCGATTACATGATTCATCAAATTTCAGCATACCTCTTGGTCCTGATATTTCTACATTATTAATCTCATTTACAACATCTTCATAAGATGTTGATTCTACATTTTGGAGCACTTCTTTTAAAATTAATCCACTTTCGTATCCAAGCAGTGTAAACACTGTGGGATACTTGTTATTTTCCTGATTATATGCTTTAGAAAAAGCGCTATGTTTCTCTTCTTCACCTTCTTCTAACCAAGAACTTACAACATAAATATTCTTATTTTTTCCTTTAAAAATATCTTTGTTTAGTGTAAAAGGTATAATATAGTAGTCGAATTTGTGTAGTAATTCTGTTTGAGCAATAAACCCTGCATGCTCTTTGGCATACAGTCCGCTATGAAACGCAAAAACGGCATCAGTGCCGTTATTATCTATACTTTGCTCCATAAGCGCTGCTTCGTTTTCACGAGGCATAAATGGGGTTATGTAGTGTCCTGAAAAGGTTAAATCATTTTCAAGCAATGATGTTTCTATAGAAGAAAGTAAACCGTAGCCTGCATCGTAATATGAGGTTGAACTAACAATGTTACTATATCCGCTTTCTATTAAATATTTACCTAATAAATAACAGGATTCATTTAACGCATATGAGTTGATATACACTCCCTTATACTTGGCTTGCGAATATGGCAGTGTCGCGCCTAAGCCGGTTGCTATAAGTATAAGTTCATTATCAGCCGCATACTGGTAAACGTCTTCTATTTTATGATGACCAAAAAAGCCTATAATTATATTTACGTCATGCTGGTATTGTAACTTTTGTATTCTTTCAATAATAATCTTTTCGTCAGAGCCTATACTTATACTCTCCATATAGTATTCTACAGAAAGGTCATTACATTTAATTCCTTTTATAAAATCCTGAGAGAGAGTCTTATATTGGGCTGACTGGGGATATAGAACACCTATTTTGTTTTTGGAGATCATATATAACAGATCAGTTTTTTATTTAAACAAGGACGGGGAAACATACATTTCCCCTTTCCCTGCCAAATAGCTTATTTATTAATTAACTTCTTGATGGATACACTCCATACATACATATACTTACATAAACTCCTAAAAACGGATTGCGTATATCTATAGGGTAACTAGCTCCTGCAGAAGCCGTTGAACCTGAAATCATACTTTCTGAAGTAACTCCACCAACATAATCAGTTCCCGGAGCATCCTCTACATATATATTTGGTGTTGATCCTCCTGCTGCAAAAGGATAATTACCATTGTCAGGCTCGTTTAATACAACACCTGTTCCCACATTTACCACTGTTGCAGTGTGTACACTTACCATTCCCGGTCCTGTACCGTTTATAATAGCGTGATTATGTGCAGGTAAGTTTGCTGATGTTAAGGTTACTGAATCTCTTCCACCTTTTTCTCCCCAATGTACAACGTCAAGTCCCGGACCGTTACCAACGTGTACCATTGAACGACCTCTTAAATCAGGCAGACCGAAAGTAGTTCTTCCGTCACCCCCGAAAGTAGTTCCTAATAGAGAAAAAAGTGCTGTGTTTGATGAGATTGCCAATAATTGACCGTCGCAAAAAGCCCACCCTCTTGGAGGGAAGTTAAAACCAAATGCTTGTATAGTACCTATATAATCTTCTAACATAATATTTATTTTTTTAGTTGAATTTACTTATTAAAAGGCTAAGCTAAAGTAGTTAAATTTTCGTTAATCATTAACAATTGTTAACTACTTTAAGATAAATGTTTAAAAATTTTATTTTTAAATTTATAAAATAGATGATTATTCATTTTTTAATTTCTGGAAGGATATATTCCTTCTACAGCTATACACATATAAACACCTAAAAATGGTTGTTTTATGTCTACTTGTTCTCCTCCACCCACAGGCTTTGTAGTACCATTTACAATAGACTGAGAATAAATACCTCCTACCCTGTCTGTACCCGCGTCTGCTTCTGCATAGATGTTTGGTGTAGAACCTCCTGCACCAAAAGGATATGTTCCGTAATCCGTTTCATTTATAACAGAACCCGTGCCTACATGTACTTTTGTCTCTGTTGCAACAGAAACCATTTGGTCTCCGTTTCCGGAAACAATAAGATGAGCATGATACGGCATTGTAGCATTTGTTAATGTAACCTTTTGCATTCCGTATTTTTCGCCCCATGTTACCGGGTCTAAACCCGGACCGTAACCTGGGTGTACTATGGTTCTCCCTCTTAAATCGGGAAGACCAAAAGTAGTCTGTCCGTCTCCGCCGTATGTAGTACCTAATAATGAAAACAGTGCTTGATTTGCGGAGATACTTAAAAGTTCTCCATCACAAAGCTTCCATCCTACAGGGGCAAAGTTGAAGGCAAAAGATTTAATTGTACCTAAATATTCCTCCATAATTTACTTAGTTGGTTAATAAAGATTAATAGAATTATTTTTATGAAAGACTTCTTATAGTCTTTCATATTTAAAACATAAATAGTGTGAGTACTGAATGGCCTTTTCAGTAATTTTTAAAATTGGTTGGATCCCTTTTAATTTTTTATAGTTGCGATATTTTGCTAAGTTAAATAAATGATGCTATAAAAAAACAGGTAATTTTACCTGTTTTTTTATATAGTACTCTATTATTAGGTTAAAAAAATGAATGATGCTTATTTATTTTCATTTATATTACCTTGAATAGACCATGCAAAATCAAGTTGTACTTTATCAGAAAAAAGCTGCATATCATCCATACTAATATATTGATCTGTAGAATAATGCCCACCTGAAACTACAGCAAGGGCATGGCAAGTCATACAATTGGTTTGCACTCCATATTCAAATTTTGGGTTTAACTGATTTGTGCCCATACCATTAAAAACATCAGGACCGAAACCTGCTTCAAGGTAAGGATTAAATGCTATTATTGATTCTGCACCTTTATTAGTGCCTCCGTTTATTGGCTGGTTAGGCCAAACCATAGCATAGGATGCAGATACTGAATAGTTTGCTGCTGCTCCTTTTATTTCAGCAGGTCTTAAATCGGCATAAAATTTAGAGCTTGGTAAAAACGGATTATCAGGGTTATAGCTCCAAAAATAGGTTTGCCATGTCCAGTTACTTATCTCTTTTGTAGCCACATGCATTCCTACAAGTAAAATGAGGTCTCCTTCTTTAAAATCATGACTTCCTTTATCCTGATGTTGGTTCAGGTAAATGGCAGCAGCTTTATCCAGCTTATAATTAAGGAAATCATTTACGTTACAAGTAGCCGCTTTAATTTGTTCTTCTGTTGGGCTATCAGTAGTTACAGGTACCAATTTTTTATTTGCCGGTTGACTATTATTAATATCTGCATACACATAAGTTTTCCATACATCATATTTAAACTTTTTTGCAGGGTTTGGTGTACCCGGCCATGTGGGTACTCTTATTAACCCGTTTTCATCAGGTTTTCCTGCATAATAAGTAGGCTTTGTAGTTATAGCATTTACAGGAAACGGTGGTATACGTCCTATTTTTCCTTTTGCAGGCTGGTACTTATCTAACTCTGATTTATTAAAAATAAGGTTTTGTGTAGCAAAGCATGCAGCGCCGGGGTTGTATGATACTGTTTCGAAAACATTAAATGTAGTATCAATTACTGCATTACCCGCTAATAGCTGCGCATGTACAAACTGGTTAGGAATGTTTAAAGGAGTGCGCCCATTTTTTACTTGGGCGCAACCTCCTTGCCTGCTCCCCAAAGCAGACATTTCTGCTAGTTCTTTTACTCCCAACCAGGTTTCAAAGGTATAAAGGGAATCACCCCTATATACCTGTCCGGTTTTAGTAGTAAGTCCGGCCCATATCCCCCAAGCATGTTTAGCTATGCTTGTAGTATCCTGATTTTTTAACCAAGTGTAAATTTTAGTCGAATCTTCGGGAAAACTAAAATCTGCTATTCCTAAATCATCAGGAAACTCCTGCGGCATTATTTTAGTAGTAGTGTTTTCTGTACCCGCAGGAGGATTGTTGTTGTCATCTTTTTTATCTTCTTTACAAGAAACTAAAGAAAACAGCATAAAAGACAGCAGCATTAATAGTGCAACTCCATTACTTTTTAAGAGATGAGATTTACTCATTTTTTCCATTGTTTCAGGTTGTGTAGAATTCTCTAATGTTTCGAAAGAGAATCCCATTCTGTCTACTACATCTCCTGTTAGTCCCATTACTGAAGTTATACGAACAGGATTACTAAACGGAATGCTGTATCTCAGGTTATCTTCTTTTGGTTCTAATCCATATAGCGTATCATTTATCCTAAAGCCTCTAACTACTGCATTATTATATATTCGTGATTCTATAATGTAAACCTCACATACACTTATAGGTTCTTTAAGGTTAACTGTTTTAGCATCTCTACCTTTACTACCATGTAGGTTTCCGTTTACTTCTACTCCTCTTATACATTCATCATCAGAGTATACTATAAATGTATCTGATAGATCTATGCTTTCCTGAAAATAGTTAGTATGTACTGATGAACCTCCATAGGGACCAAATGACATTACCTTACCTATAGAGCTTGGATTATCATATACTATAGATTTTGGATTCATATTATTCATTGGGTTAGCTTGCTTGCTGGTAAGTGTAGCTCCTTTCATACTATTTACTATAGCTGTAAAAGAGTTAAGTCCTGTTTGCAGGGCACCTTCTACCCATCCGCCTACCCAGGAATAGCTGTCTCCGGCAAAATATATTTTAGCTACATTTTTATTACTCATATTCATAAAGTTGTAATACAACTCGCTTAAATAATTTTCCTGAGTAGCTTGTGTTAAGGCAAATGCTCCGTTATAGTAACGCTGCAATTGCCAGTCTATCATTACAGCATTATCTTCCGTAACGTTTGCAGGCATTACATCCAGTATATAATCTATATCATCAAGTGCTTTAAGGTCTGACAGGAACCTTTGGTATCGTTGATTTAATTCTCCCAAGGCTTCTGATTTTTCAGAAAAATCTTCCCATACATAGTTTAATAAACATACTGCTTCGGCGTCTTCAGGATTATAGTCTAAAGTATAGAAGTTTGCCATAGCAGTATCAGTAGTTATACACCTTACTCTGTTTTCATCTTCTTGCCACCATGGTTTTACTTTTAGGAAAAATTTACTGGATTGCGCTATATGCAGGTTTGTTACCGCCTGTCTTTTCTCCATAGCTATTAAATCTTCAGCCTGTTGTTTATCTTTAGAACCCCATAGTGAATCTATATGCATTGAAATTTCGGCGGAACGGTGTGTAGTAGCCATTACCAAGTGGTTTATATCGCTTTCCACATCGTTACCCTGTGCATTTTTAAGTGTCACCTTTTCACCACCTTGCTGTGGCATTATTTGGTTTATAGGTGTATTTAGCTCTATAAAATCACGAACCTTTTTACCATTAAAATCAAAATCTGCCAAGGCATCTGCTACTGAGTCTGTACCGGTTACTATAAGTGCATGGTTTTCTTCCAGTTTATTTATTGTAAAGCGCAATAAGCATATAAAGCTGATAGTGAATAACGGGTACTGTCCCCCAATACCTGTACCTATAGTACCAAACTTTTCAATATCTTCAGGGTATTTCCATTGGTATCTTCCTCCCCACTCTTCAGTTATCGTGTTATAAGTTTTGGGAGCATTTGGTTGGCAGAAAATATCTATTATCCCTTCTATAAAAGATTTATCTTTAAAATAGTTTACATAACCCTGCCATGCGTTTTGTGCTTTTATAGGGTTATATGTATCAGGATTATCAATATTTAACCATTCTGTAATTCGCGCTGGTGGGTCTAACTGAATACCGTTTGGCAGGTATATAGGCTCTTTAGTGTTTACAAATCCATTCCAGCTTTCGTTTATATCCCTGAATACTTCCGGAAGTTGCTGCCCAGGCATTATATTATATTGTATACCATTATACAGCACAAGGGTTGGCACTAAACCCGGGTCCGGAAAATCAGGGCTTAATTCTATTTTGTTTGGATACTTGTCCGGATGTTCCTGTAGGTACTTTATATACCAATACAAACAATTTTCCGAAGGCGGAAAACGCATTGCTCCAAGTTCGGCAAAATTATTATCGTCGTTAGGAAATTTATGAGAGTAAAATCTACCGCCTACTCTGTCGGTAGCCTCATATATTTTAAAGTTAGTAAAGCCTGCTCTTAATAGTTCAAATCCTATTATAAGCCCGCTCATGCCTGCACCTATTATGGCTATTTTTTCATCTTTGGAAACATTGGACAGGTCTGCCAGTTTTTCTCCTGATTCGTTTAACCATTTTTGATAGTCCATTACAGGAGTATCAACCATAGATGAAGGAATTAAATACTTTACTTTGCCGTCTACAATACCGTTCTGGTTTGTCTCTCCCGGCGGCTGGAACGCTTTTAAAAGTGGAAACATAATTTAGTAGTTTTTAGTTGGACGTTATTTACCTTAGTAAATTTGTTACTAACTTACATTTTTTGTTATGGCTGCATAAGCGTATAAACACCTCTTTTTTTTTCAGGTATATTTACTTACTTTTATAACCAACTGTTTACCAGTAATTAGAATAATTTAAAGAGAAAATACTGTAATTTTTTACAGTAAAAACCTATTAAATATTTATATTGTGAACGGATTTAATACATAAAACAGGAATTTTATTTTTTATTTACGCCCAGACACGTTAACTATCTAATTTTCAACTTAAAAAATAATTACTAATTAATATTTATTATGGAAAAAAACACAAACACAATTAGTCTGGAAACGGCTCAAACATGGGCGAAAAAGTGGAGAAAAGAAGAAGGGACTTACAACGCACACCACGAAGTACATGCTTTTTTAATACCTAAAGATGATATAACACAACTTTTGGAAGAGGGTGTTGATGCTGTTAGAGCATATCTTGGTGTTGATGAAAACAATGAAGAAAAGCTAATGATTGTAGGAACTAAATATGATGAAAAAACAGATACTTATGTTGACATGACTCCTGCAAGCATTACCAACAAAGGGCTTATATATGACTTTACAAGACCATGCCCGCCGTTTTGCGATATGTCAAGCGCGCTAAACAATGTGTAATACATGAATAATATACTGGAAGTATTGTCTTATACAGGCTTCGGAATTTTATTTATTAATGTTATAGTTTACATTATAGGCTTTACTAAACAAAGTAAAGCCTATAAAGCTTTTACTGCTTATATTATAACTGTTTTTATTATACATTTTTTCATGGAGCTTTATGCATTTCAGGGGAAAAATAATCACTTCTTGTCTAACTACTTTTTGTGGTTTCAATTTATTCTATTAAGCACGTTTTTCTACTATGCTTTTAAAGATATAAATAAAAAAATTGCAATTTTTATAAAGTATATCGGGCTTATTATTGTCGCATTATTAGCTGTTCAATATAGTATAACACCTATGTTGTATTATAACTTCAACTCTTTAGGTTTCTTAATAACCAGTTGCCTTATAATCATCTACTCAGTGTATTACCTATATGAAAATATTTCCAACAAGTTGCCATTTACATATATTGTTACAGGTGCTTTTTTATATATAATGAGTAGTTGTTTAATTTTTGTTTCTGCTTCTCATATTGCTTCGTTTAACGATAAAACAAACGTATACATCTGGAATATTAACGCTGTTTTGTTTATTGTTTATCAATTGTTAATTTTATGGGAATGGAAAGCCAAATATTATCCGGGAGCATATCGACAGCAACAATAATACTGTCAGGTATATTTTTAATGCTCTTTATGGGTACTATATTATTACTGTTTTTTTATTTCTCTAAAAAGAAAGTAATAAAAAAGGAGCTTGAAAAAAAAGATATGGAACTCCTCCACCAAAAAGAACTGTTACAAGCTACTTTACTGGTACAGGAAGAGGAAAGAATGCGTATTGCAAGAGATTTGCATGATGATATAAGTTCTAAATTAAATGTTGTGGCTTTAAACAGCCACTTACTTACAACAGAAGGGCTTAATAATGATGAAGTAACCGAAATAACTAATAATATAACAAGCCTTGTAAATAAGGCTTTAGAAAATTCAAGGAAAATTGCACATGATTTACTGCCGCCGGTATTAGAAAAGTTTGGACTTAATGCGGCACTAGAGGAATTATGTTTAGAATATAACAGCAGTAAAACAGTTACTGTTGAATTTGAAAGTAAGTGTAACTTTAAAGGGCTGGATAGCACAAAACAGTTACACGTGTTCAGGATTATACAAGAGTTAATTAATAACTCTATACGTCATGGACATGCAACTAATATACAGATATCATTTTGGGGGGATGATCTAGTTGCCTGTACATACTCTGACAACGGAAAAGGATTTGATATTAAAAATGTTAAAACCAAAAAAGGGTTGGGTATGCAAAATATTGAAAGTCGAATATTTTTTCTGGATGGTAGCATTACCACCACTTCGGCTATTGGTAAAGGTACTACTACCCTTTTCAATTTTAAATGTGTATGAACAGGAAAATAAAAATAGCACTGGCTGATGATGAGGCACTATTTAGGCGAGGTATTTATTTTTTATTAAACCGCGAAGATGATATTGAAATTCTTTTTGAAGCGGAAGATGGTGAAGAACTTATTACAAAATTAAGGGAAGGTAGTATTCCTGACGTTATTGTTATGGATATTAAAATGCCTAATGTTAATGGTGTAGAAGCTACAAAAATTATACGGGATGAGTTTCCTGATATTAAAATAATAGCACTTACCAGTTATAATACCAAGTCATTTATAGCTAATATGATTGATGTTGGGGCAATATCATATGTTATGAAAAATGCTACCCCTAAAGAGCTACTAAACACTATATATGAGGTAGATAAAAAAGGATATTTTTATAATGAACATGTTATGAAAATAATACAGGAGAACATTATTGCCCGTCACAAAAAAGCTAAAAGTCGTTTTGATTGTGATAAACTTACCAAGAGAGAAATTCAGGTTTTAAAACTTATTTGTAAGCAGTACAGCGGAAACGAAATTGCTGATAAACTTTGCTTAAGTGCCAGAACGATAGAAGGACACAGAAATAATTTATTAAGAAAAACCGAATGTAAAAATATGGTAGGTCTTATTATTTATGCTCTTAAAAATGACTACGTTAGTATCGAAAATTTAGTAGACTAAATTTTATTACTCTTCTATAAACTGTATATCAACATTTTGTATTTCCTTACGAATAGTTAAAACACTGTTAATAAAATAGTGTTTCCCCTATTGAACCATAGGGGAAAAAAAATAACTTTGTTATGTAACCATTAATAACTAAAAAGGATTTAAAAAATGAGTTTTACAAACGGAATAGTAATAAACCGAAGTTTAGTAGACACAAATTGGGAAATAGCTAACCAAAGCCTTATATGTCATAGCACTCCAACTAAACTTTATATTGATATTTATAAAATTTTAAACGATGGTAATAACGCAATAAAGGCTGCATGGCTAAAAGCTAACTGTAACCATATAGATTGCGAAGAGTCTACAGAACATATACAAAATGCTCACTTAATATCTCAGGGAGATATGCCTGCTAATCCTAATTATGTTACTGTGTATCTTAAGGAGATTAAAGACTTTATCAATCAAAATGGGGGGCATTTTGATAATAATAGCTACGAAAAATATTTAATGATAGAGCTATATCCTGAAAAGCCAGATCCTAAAGACCGTATTGTACTCACACTCTTAAATCAGTTTGATGTAAACACATCTTCTGTATGCTGTTACTCCTTAGCATTTTTAAGAAGCCTAAAAAAATTTAACGGTCTAAATGACACCAGTGTTGTAAACTTTGCTAAAGATGGCAACAAGATATTTATATGCATAACTGACTCTAACAACAGCCTTAAATATTATGACGTTGCTGATAACCCACAATAGTTAACAATATTATTTTAATGACTTTTTGGAGCCATAACTAGAATGAATGACTTTTTACTTTATTTAATACGAAAACCAACTAAAATAGTTGTTCTTTTTGCATTTCTATATGCTGTTAGCGTATTAAAACCGAAAAAAAACAGAATTCATTTATATACTCTGGCTATTCTTACAATAGCTATTGTAACAGAAACCATAAACACAATTTTTGTCTTTAATAATAAGTCTATAAATTTATGTGCTACCCTAAGTTTTGGTTTTTCAATCATGCTCTGGCTGCTAATACTGAAATCTGTAGTATATTTTAAAACTATATTTAAAGTTTTATTCTATGCTTTTTGTGGCTTTGCCCTCGCAAATGTCATTTTTTTTGAGGGCGCAAAAAATTTTAATACTTATACATTCGTAATAGGAGCTTTTGTGTATATAATTATCTTTTTATACGAAAGCTTCTTCCAATTAAAAAGAGAGAACTTTCAATACTTTTTTTCAAACACATATATACTCATATTTTCTCCAGTTTTATTTTACTTTGGTTTTACATTTTATTTTGCATTTAAAGACAATATAATTGGAAATAAAATCATTGTTTGGAAATATACTCTATATGATATAATAGCTTTATTTATAAATTTAGTTTATTACATAATGGTAAGTATTTATATTTATCGTGAAAAAAAATTAAAAAATGCGTGATAATGTTGCTATAGGTATCATAATTGTTTTGCTTTTTGCGAGCTTGCTTATATTCTTTTGCTTCTTGTTAGTAAAGCTATATATTCATAAAGTAAAAAACTATACTAAACTTATATATCAAAAGGATATTGACTTCCAAAAAGAGTTAACATCAAGTATTGTAGAAACCCAAGAACAGGTTTTAAATAATATTTCTCAGGATTTGCATGATGATGCTGGGCAGCAACTTACTTTCATTAATTTTTTAATCGAAAACTATAAATTAGATCATCCTGAACTGGAAGAGTTACTAATACCCTTATCCCAATCTGCACATAACCTATCAGACTCTATTAGAGGTATAAGTCATTCTTTAAATAACCAATTACTATTACAGCAAGACCTTTTAAAAGCTATTGAAACAGAATCAAAGCGTATAAATAAAAGTGGCGTAATACATATTAGTTATCAATGTAATGGCGATAAATCAAAAGAGTTCAGTACTAACGAAAAAATAGTTGTTTACAGAATTTTTCAGGAGATTATAAATAACTGTTTAAAACATGCAGAAGCAAGCGAAATAAAAATAAATATAGAAACAGAACCTAGCTTTACGCTTTCTGTTAATGATAATGGTAAAGGGTTTAATTACGGTGATGTTAAAAATAGCAGTAGTTCATTAGGGCTTCACAGTATTACTAATCGTGCAGAAATAATTGGATATGAAATAGATATAAATTCTACCCCCGGGCAGGGAACAACTATAACACTTACAAAAAACCAACCAACTTAAAAAAATTACGAAAAAATGAAAAACACTACCATTTGCTTAGTAGACGATCACAAAATTGTACGGCAGGGTTTAAAAGAGCTATTAGAAAAAATAGGTGATTATAATATTGCTTATGAATTTGATAATGGAGAGCTGTTGTTAAACGCTTTACCACTAAAAGATACTCCAACCCTGTTTATATTAGACTACTCTATGCCCGGCATAAATGGTATTGAAACACTTGAAAAACTACTTAAGGAGAATGATGAATTTAAAGTATTACTTTTAACTCAACACTCTAAAGAAGAAATAATTAACGAAGCCTATTATTACGGAGCAAGAGGTGTACTGCACAAAAACTGTACTGCACAAGAACTTAAAACCACTATTGAAAATATTATTCAGATAGGCTATAAAAACGTTACTGAAATAATAAGCAGAGTAAAAGCTCATACTGCCAGTAAGAACAAACAAAACAGAAAAATAAACCTTACCGACAGAGAGGTTGAATTTTTAAAACTGGTATGCAACGAAAAAGAATACACTTACGAACAAATGGCTGATATAATGGGGCTTTCCATAAAATCAATAGAAGCATATCGTGCTGCTTTGTTTGAGCGTTTTAATATAAAATCAAAAGTGGGACTTGTACTTTTTTCGCATAAATACCAACTTACAGAGCCATTTTTATAGTTTGCAAGCTATCTGTGGTTTTGGTATATTGTACCTTTCCAAATACTTTTTAATTGTTGTAACTCTACTGCTGTTAAAGAAGTAGATTTTTCTGCTGCTATAGCATCAAGTAGTTGCTGTTCCGTCCTTATCCCTGCTACAGCAGTAGTTATAGCGGTATTATCCATTACATAACGCATAGCTTTTTCATTAACAGAGCGTTCAGGCAATGTACTTTGTATAGCATTTACAATTTTGGCTATCTCATCAGCGGGTATGCCTAAATATTCTTTTGCCGGTTTGCCTGCCAGTAAACCGCCGGCAACTGTGCCCCTTGCCAATACACCTATTTCATTAGATTCTAATAACCTTAGAGTTTCCTCTTCCGGTCTTCTGTCTAAAAGGCTGTACTGTGTCATAACAGCAGCTATATTAGACTTTTCTATATATTCTCTTATTACATTCGGACGTATAGATGATATTCCGTAAGCTCTTATCTTACCTTGTTCTAATAACCTTTCAAAAGCCTCTATAACCTCATCTGTAGGGTCATTTATAGTACCGCCATGTAGTAAGTATAAATCAATATAATCTGTTTGTAAACGTTGCAAACTCTTATCAACAGCGCTAAGTATATACTCTTTCTCAGGGCACCAATCCCAACCGCTGCCATCTTCGTGCATACGGTTACCTACTTTAGTAGCTATTAAAATATCATTTCGTTTACCTTTTAATGCGTTCCCCAGCAGTCTTTCATTCTCACCACCTTCATACAAATCTGCTGTATCAAAAAGATTAATATCTGAATCTATCGCTTTATTTATTAATTTGTCATTTTCTGTCACGTCACTTTTTAATGACATACAGCCAAATGATAATTCACTTACTTTAAAATTTGCTCTTTTTAGGTTTTTATATCGCATAACCTGGCTTTTTTTACAAAGCTAGCCATTATTGCCCATACATAAAATAAACCAAAATTATAGCTAGTAAATTATAAACAGCATGCGCTGCAATAGGAGCTATCAGTCTTTTAGTGTAAAGGAAAAGTGAAGTATAAATAAGCGTAGGCACCAAAATATCTACCCAACTGATAATATTGGTAGGCAGGTGTCCTAAGGCGAATAAAAGTATAGAAAGAAATGCGGCTACAAAAGTACCTGTCTTTTCATTTTTAAACACATCCCTCAAAATTATAATGAAATAACCTCTGTTAAATAATTCTTCAGTTACTCCTCCACCCAAAACCCCAAGTACAATATAAAAAAGCATCCCTGTAAGATTATCGCCCATCATATCAAGCATTCCTGATATGTCTTCTCTGGCAGCGCCACCTGTATTTGGTATTAAAAATATAAACTGTACTGCTGTCCATGTTAAGCCTGCTAATAAACCTATGGTTAAATCACCGGGAACTTTTTTAAACTTTAAGCCTATATACTTAAAGTTTCTTTTTAATTTCTTCAGCGATAGCCAAAGTAAGCTTGTAACTGTTACAAACTGAAATATTGCAATATACATAAGGTTAATACCCTGCTTTCCCCCATTTATTTTTGTTACACCGAAAAAAACATCAGGAAGTATAAAAAGAATATAACCTGCAATTATAGTTAGTATAAAAACAATCAGTGTTTTTCGTCTGCTCACAGTATTTGTCATTTTGGTATATCTTGTTGGTTTACAGTAGTGACGAATAACAAAACAGTTTGTAACCATTTTTTTAAAGAAGCATATAAATGGTATAGGTTTTGCATAAATTTAAACAATCATTAAAAACAAGTTTACTAAGTTATTTGTAACTTTAGTAAAAATTAATAAAGCATGCCCAAAAAGAACAGAAAACGTGAAGAATTTTTTAATGTACTTACCCATGGAACAGGTGCTATACTATCAGTAGCTGCATTAGTCATAATGATAGTATACTCTATATACAGAGGTACTGCTACACATCTTGCTGCTTCACTGGTTTTTGGTATAAGCTTAGTACTATTATATTCTGCATCAACTATATATCATGCCATGGTAAAATTAAAATGGAAACGACTTTTCCGCTTAATAGACCATTTAAGCATTTATGTACTAATTGCAGGTACCTATACCCCTATTGCCTTATTAGGCTTAAAAGGTACATGGGGTTGGGTTATATTCGGTTTAGTATGGGCATTTGCACTAGTAGGTTTTATTTTTAAGTTCTCTCCTTTACGAAGGTCAGAAAAACTCTCACTATCACTATATGCCCTAATGGGTTGGCTTATTATTATAGCCATAAAGCCATTACTGGCAAATATGGAAACAGGTGCACTGCTCTACCTATTAGGTGGTGGTTTGTGTTATACTTTCGGGATATACTTTTATGCAAAAGAAAAGATACCTTATAATCACGCTATATGGCATGTATTTGTGTTAGGTGGCAGCGTGTTACATTTCTTTGGTATATTCCTGTACCTCATCCCTTAAAAAAAGCAGTTTTTACTTTAGTAAAACACTAACAGTATTACTGCTAAAAAAATCAAAGATTTTATTTAATTTTGACTCTTTAACTTTAAATATTTGCTATGGCAAAAGTAAAAGTAGGTTTAGTGCAAATGTCTTGCGTGCAAGACAAACAGCAGAACCTTGAAAAAGCAATAAAAGAAGTACGCAACGCTGCCGAAAAAGGCGCACAGGTAATATGCCTGCAAGAACTTTTTACATCGTTATATTTTTGTGATGTAGAAGATTATGAAAACTTCAACTTGGCGGAATCTATTCCGGGACCTTCTACAGAAGCATTATCAGAAGTAGCAAAGGAACTTAACGTTGTAATTATTGCTTCATTATTTGAAAAAAGAACAGAAGGATTATACCACAATACAACAGCAGTAATTGATGCTGACGGTACTTACTTAGGCAAATACCGCAAAATGCATATACCGGATGACCCTGCATTTTACGAAAAGTTTTACTTTACTCCGGGCGACTTGGGGTATAAAGTATTCCAAACTAAATATGCTAAAATCGGGGTGCTTATCTGCTGGGATCAGTGGTATCCTGAAGCAAGCCGCATAACATCGCTTATGGGGGCTGAAATTTTATTTTATCCTACCGCTATCGGTTGGGCAAGTACGCAGGACGATGAAACTAATGAAGAACAATATGGCGCATGGCAAACCATTCAGCGTTCGCATGCGGTTGCCAATGGTGTACATGTAGTAAGTGTAAACCGTGTAGGTTATGAACAGAACGGTGCAATGAAGTTTTGGGGAGGTAGTTTTGTGGCCAACCCACACGGTAAATTAATGTATCTTGCCTCTCATGAGGAGGAAGAAACTACTGTAGTGGAAATTGATACTAAACAAACGGATTATTACCGTACGCACTGGCCTTTTCTTCGTGACAGAAGAATTGACAGTTACCAGCCGATTACAAAACGTTATATAGACGAGGATTAATGTTTGATGTTAGGAGTCCGATGTCCGAAGTTTAATCCAACGCGTATATAAATGGAAATTAAAAAATTTAAATTTGAAAAACTTCAAGTTTGGAATTTAGCAATGGATTTTGGCGAAAAGATTCATGAAATATCAATAAGGTTTCCGTCTAAAGAATTGTATAATTTACAAAGTCAGATTAATCGGGCTGTAGATAGTATCGCATTAAATATTTCGGAAGGGGCTACAGGTAACACAAACCCTGAATTTAGAAAATTTCTAACCTATTCAATCCGCTCTATAGCAGAAGTAGTTTGCTGTCTGTTTAAAGCAAAAAGAAGAAATTATATTAGCGAAGAAGTTTTTGAATCACTTTATTCTGAAGCATTCATTTTAATGAATAAAACGGCTGCTCTCAGAAATTCGCTAAAATAAAAACATAGAATGAACAAAAATAATAATCAACTTCAGTCATCGGACATCGAACAACCAACCCCTAAGCAATTAGGTTTTCATTTTCCTGCCGAGTTTGCTCCACAGCGTGTGCTTTGGCTGTCATGGCCGCATAAGGAAGAATCATGGCCGGGTAAAATAGAAACAATATACAAACCGTATTGCGAGTTTATTTTATATGTTTCACGCGACCAACAGGTATGTATAAACGTAGCTGATGAAAGCATGAAACAGTTTGCTAAAGGGCAAATTGAGCAATACGCTCGTTATATTGCCAATAGCAAACCTGAAAATGTTACTTTTTACTTCCACCCTACTAACGATGCCTGGTGCCGCGACCACGGACCTGCATTTATAGTAAATAAGGAAACAAAGGAAAAGGCTATAGTGGACTGGGGTTATAACGCATGGGGTGATAAATATCCTCCGTATGACCTTGATGATGTCATCCCTACCAAAATAGGTGATGCATTAGGGCTGAAAGTATTTCACCCTGAAATTGTAATGGAAGGTGGTAGTGTGGAGTTTAACGGCAAAGGAACGTTAATGACTACTACAGCCTGCCTGCTTAACAAAAACCGAAACCCGCACTTAAGTAAAGAGCAAATAGAAGAATACCTTAAAGAGTTTTATGGTGTTGAGCATATACTATGGTTGGGTGATGGTATAATTGGCGACGATACTGACGGGCATATTGATGATATTACCCGTTTTGTAAACGAAGATACCGTAATAACTGTAGTAGAAGATAATAAGGAAGACGACAACTACGAGATATTACAGGAAAACCTAGAGCTATTGCAAAACATGAAGTTACAGGATGGCACTCCGTTAAAAATAGTGGAACTACCTATGCCGAAGCCTGTGGAATATGACGGGCAACGTTTACCGGCATCATACGCTAATTTTTATATTGCTAACAAGTGTGTGATTGTACCTACTTTTAGAGATAAAGTAAACGATAAAAAAGCTCTTGAAATATTACAATCATGCTTTAAAGACCGTGAAGTAATTGGTATTGATTCTACTGACATAATATGGGGACTTGGTAGTTTCCATTGTTTAAGTCAGCAAGAACCTTTATAAACTAAATAGTTTAATAGAATATAAAAGCACTCTGTAACAGAGTGCTTTTTCTTTTTTAAATATAGCTTGAAACCTGGCTTATAATTTCATCTTTAGAGACAACTCCTGATTGTTTCCAGAGTATTTCTCCTTTTTGAAATAACATTAATGTAGGTACTCCCCTAACCTGATAATCAGGATGTGCCATTAACTCTTGGTTTTTATCTACATCAACTTTAAGTATTGTCACCCTTTCGCCCAAGTTTTGTTTTACTTCCTTTAATATAGGGCTCATCATTTTACATGGTCCGCACCATGTAGCAAAAAAATCAACCAATACAGGTTTTTCGCCATTTATTATTTTATTAAAACTCTCCATATTAAATCAGTTTGGATAAAAATACAAAAGAAAAAGCCCTTTTCATTATCGATAAAAGGACTTTTTTCTAAAAGTTTTGTTAATTATTACAGTAATGTAGTTGGGCAAACATAATCTGTTTTTGGTATATCAGTAGAAGCTATTTCTTTAAAACCTCCTTCTACATCCACAAAATTATCATACCCCAGTTGTTTTAATATAGATGATGCTATCATACTTCTGTACCCGCCAGCACAATGCAATACAAAAGATTTATCTTTTGGTATTTCAGACAGGTTACTGTATATACTGTTCAAAGGAATATTAACCGCATCAACCACATGTTCTGAGTCAAACTCACTTTTCTTTCTTACATCAACTACCAAAGTATCTTTATTGTATTTATTTGCAAATTCCTGTGCACTTATTCTTGCTGTAGTATCAATTTCTTTTCCTGCTGCTTTCCATGCCTCAAAACCGCCTTTCAGGTAACCTATAGTATTGTCATACCCTACACGTGACAAGCGAATCATAGCTTCTTCTTCTTTACCTGCATAGGTAACTAAAAGTATCTCCTGATTAATATCTTTTATCATTTCACCTATCCACATAGCAAAACTGCCATCTAATCCAATATTTATACTGTTTGGAATAAAGCCTTTTGCAAAATCTTCAGGGTTACGCGTATCCAAGACTAATGCTCGTGTAGCATTGGCAGTCATTTCAAATTCTTCAGGGCTTAAAGGCGTTTTAGCTTTTTCCATTACATTGTCTAAACTCTCATACCCCTGAATGTTCATCAATACATTTTTAGGGAAATACCCCGGAGGCGTTGTAAGTCCTGTTAATAATTCTTTTACAAACTCTTCCTCTGTCATATCAGCACGAAGGGCATAGTTTGTTTTCTTTTGGTTACCCAGTGTATCAGTAGTTTCCTTACTCATCATTTTACCGCAAGCACTACCTGCACCATGGTTAGGATATACTATTAAATCATCCGATAAAGGCATTATTTTATTACGTAATGAGTGGAATAAGTGTCTTGCCAATTTTTCTTCCGTAAGGTCGGCAATTACATGTTGGGCAAGATCAGGCCTTCCTACATCGCCTATAAATAAAGTATCTCCTGTTATAATACCGTGTTCTTTATCGTTTTCATCTATTAATAAGTAAGTAGTACTTTCCATAGTATGCCCCGGAGTATGCAATACTTTTACTTTGTAGTTCCCTACTTCGAATACCTGACCGTCCTCAGCTACTATAGCATCATATCCCGGTTTTGCAGTAGGACCAAAAACAATTTGAGCACCTGTTTTGGCTTTCAGATCAAGGTGACCGCTCACAAAATCGGCATGAAAGTGTGTTTCAAAAACGTACTTAATTTTAGCATTGTCTTTATTTGCTCTGTCAATATAAGGTTGTACTTCACGAAGCGGATCAAAAATTGCAGCTTCTCCGTTGTTTTCAATATAATATGCCGCATGGGCAAGACATCCTGTATAAATTTGTTCTACTTTCATTTTTTAAGTTTTTTAAATTTGTAATGTAAAAATATACTGTTCTGAAAGCCTGTGCAGTAACAAAAGTTACAGAACTTTACATACTACAAATAAAGAAAACAGCGCTAATTTTAGAAATGACTTTTGTCATGTAGCAGGCAGTACTGCCCTTAAAAGAAAAGTTCTTTTGAAAGAATATATACTCCCATAATAAGCACGAACCAGCCAAAAAGTGATTTTAGCTTTTCGGCCGGTATTTTTTTAGCAAGGTACATACCTATAAATATACCGATTACAGAAGCCAGTGAAAATAATAAAAGGAAAGACCAGTCTATAGGGTTACTACCTATATCTCCCATAAAACCTGCCATGGATTGTATAGCTATGATTATTAAAGAAGTACCAACTGCCTTTTTCATAGGTAAGCCTGCAAGAAATATCAATGCGGGAATAATTATAAAACCACCACCTGCTCCTACCGCTCCGGCAAGTAATCCTGTAAATACTCCCGATAGTAATAGCTGCGATAAAGATGGTTTTATTTCTTTTTGAACTGTTTTATTACGTTTTGATGATTTTATCATTCGTAAAGAAGCGATAAGCATTACCACAGCAAACAATACCATCATTACTAATGGTTTTGTTACGGCAAAGCCCTCTGTTTCATATAAAGTATGAGGAATTGCGGGTATTATATAAGCTCTGGTTAGGTATGCCGCTACAAGCGATGGCAAACCAAACGTGGCTGCGGTTTTAAAATCCACATTATGCTTTAATGCATTACGCACACCGCCTACCATAGCTGATGAACCAACTACAAAAAGCGAGTAACCTGTAGCAATAACGGGATCTATTGCCATTATATAAACCAATATAGGTACTGTAAGTATTGAACCTCCACTACCAATAAGCCCTAAAGAAAGCCCTACAAGTACTGCTAAAATATATCCGATAAGCTGATGTATCTCCATTTCTGATTTTAGGGCTAATTTATTGCTTGCTTAGTATTTGGGCAGTAACAAAAGTTACATTAAGGGCTAATTAATCTATAGCTATTATTTCTATGTTATTTCTGTTGAGTTTTATCTTACCGTCATTTTCAAATGCCTTTAAAAGCCTGGACACTACCACTCGCGATGTATTAAGCGCATAGGCTATTTCCTGATGGGTGCTGCTTATTACTGTGGTATTGTTAACCTTTGCTTTTTCTTTAAGATAGTTTAAAAGCCTGTCATCCATGTGCATAAAAGCAAGGTTGTCTATTGCGCTAAGCATTTCGCCTAGTCGCTTGTTATAGCTTTCAAAAACGTAGTTACGCCAACTTTTATATTTACCCAGCCATTCTTCCATTTTAGTAACGGGTATCATCACTACACTTCCTTTATTTTCCGCTATGGCTCTTATAGCACTTCGGGTTTGCCCCATGCAGCAAGCCAAGGTCATGGCACAGGTATCTCCTTTTTCTAAAAAGTATAAAAGCAATTCTCCTTCATCAGGGTCTTCTCTCATTATTTTTATGGCACCATTTAAAAGTAAAGGCATGGAACGGATATAGTCGTTAATTTCTATAAGTCTATCACCTTCTTCAAAGTCTATTAAAGCTGCTGTTTCAGCTATTTCTTTAACCAGTTCTTTTTCAAAAATACCGGAATAGGCTTCCTGTATAAATTCTTCCATAAAAACAATGTTTTGGCTAATATAATATTAATGTGGCAATTTATCTTTTAAAAGTCCATAAAACCAAGTGCCCAGTACAGCCCCCAATATTACTACAAGCATTGGCATATACCCTGCTCCTGCCAATACAAACATAGGTCCCGGGCATGCTCCTGCTAATGCCCAGCCTAAGCCAAAAAACGTTCCGCCAATAAAATAACGGGCAAAGCTTTTATTTTTTGGCGCAAATAATATAGGGTTCCCTGAAACATCTTTTAGCCTAAACTTTTTAATTATTGCTGTTAAAATAACTCCGCTAACTACGGCTGTACCAATAATACCGTACATGTGAAATGATTTAAACTGAAACATTTCGTAAATTCTGAACCACGATGCCGCTTCTGATTTGTATAATACTACACCCAGTAGTAAACCTGTAATTATATATGCTAAATTTTTCATCTGTTTTTAAAATAATAAAGGGAATAATAAATGAACCATAATAAGCCCGCCTACAAAAAAGCCTATAATTGCTATTAAAGAAGGTAATTGCAAATTGGTAAGACCTGATATTGCGTGACCTGATGTACACCCGCCTGCATAACGAGAACCAAAGCCTACTAAAATTCCTCCTGCTAATAATAGTAGTAGTAGTCCTTTAGGGGAGGAAAAAACAGCATTACCAAAAAGTTCTATAGGTAAATAAGTTTCTCCTGCGCTTGCAAAGCCTAAACTGTTTAACTGCGTAACAACATCGCTATTAATATCAGGAGAATTATCTGCCGAAAGGTAATGTGCTGCTAAAAATCCACCTATTACTGATCCCAGCACTACCAGTAAATTCCAGCGTTGTGCTTTCCAGTCAAAAGAAAAGAAGTCGCAGCTTTTACCTGCTCCAAATACAGAGCACATAGTGCGAAGGTTTGCAGACATACCAAAATTACGCCCTAAAAAAAGTAATATAGCCATAACGGCTGTTATTAAAAGCCCTGAAACATACCAAGGCCACGGTTGAAGTATTGCTTCCATGTTTTCAATTTTAATTGCAAAACAAAGAAAATTAATTGCCTTTATCAGTATCATTTGTTACATAAGCTTTAATCCCAATTTTTGGTTAAAAACGGCCTGTCTCGACAACTTATAACATAAATTTTTTCTTACTTTGAAAAAAAGAAAATGTTGCTATGAAAAAATTGAAGTTATCTATAATATTACTATGCGGTTTACTGGCTATTGCTACCTCATCCTGTAAGAAAGATAAAAGTGACCCTGAAAATTTAACCTCAGAAGATGTACATAATCACGATGGAGAAACTATCCCCCTTGACAGCACCGCTATAGATCCATTTTTTGAAAAATATGCGAAGTTTAAAGAGTTTGAACCTCAGGTAAAAGAGTTATACAAAAAACATGATTACCACTATATATGGCATGACAAAAAAGGAATTATAGAGTTTGCAGGGGTACTGTTCAACCGTTCAACTCAACTGGATGAAGAAGGTTTACCTTCGGAGCTACCTTATCAGCAGGAGTTTAATAATTTATTTTACAGTATGGACAGTAATAAGCCTGATATTACATCAGAGTTATTAATTAGCTCCATGTACTTTTATTTTACTAAAAATGTATATGAAGGTGTAGACCCTGAAAAAAGTAAAGAAACAGGCTGGTATCTCCCACGGGAAAAAGTATCTTATGTTGCTTATCTTGACACTTTAATGCGTGACCCAAAACTAATTACTAAAGACCAAAAAGAATTTTATTCGCAGTACTATAACCTTAAAAAAGGATTACAAAAATACCGTAAAATAAAACGTACGGGGGGTTGGGGCACTATTACCCTTAATGAAGACGCAAAATCATTAAAGCCGGGAGATACTGCCACCGCTATAGCACAAGTAAGAACCCGACTTTATAAAGAGGGATACCTTAAAAAAGACAGTGGTAAAAAAATATATGATGATGATTTAATAGAGGCTGTAAATACTTATGACAAAAGGCATAACTATAATATAGACAGTCTTATAACTCCTAAATTAGTAAAGGAACTAAACATTCCTGTTGAGGAGCGTATTAAAACTATATCAGTAAATATGGAACGCTGCCGATGGATTACCCCAAAAGTTGATACTTATAGTGAGTATATAGCGGTAAACATACCATCATTCAGGTTACATTATTTTCAGGATGGAAAGCGTGAACTTACTTCAAGGGTGGTAGTAGGAAAAAAACTCAATAAAACAGTGGTATTTAGTGGCGAAATGAGTTATATAGCTTTTAGCCCGTATTGGAATGTACCACAAAGTATTCTTAAAAATGAAATTTTACCGGGACTTGAAAAAAATCCTAATTATTTAGTTGACAGAAATATGGAATGGGTTGGCGACAGGGTAAGACAAAAACCGGGAGGCAGAAATTCTTTAGGTTTAGTTAAGTTTATGTTCCCTAACTCTAACAATATTTATTTACATGATACTCCTTCTAAAAGTTTATTTAATCGTGAAGAAAGAGCATTTAGCCATGGGTGTGTACGTGTAGAAAAAGCTCGCGAGTTAGCTATTGCAATTACTAAAAAGCACGGAGACTGGAGTGAGGAAAAGGTAGACAAAGCAATGCACAGTAAAAGTGAAAATATATTTACTATTGAAGATAAAATACCTGTGTATATTGCTTATTTTACAGCTTGGGCTGACGAAGAGGGTAATGTAGCCTTTTATGATGACGTATATAATAAAGATGGCAGACTTGCTAAGCTACTTTATAAGAGTTAAGCAATAGTATAAATAAAAAGTAAATAAAAAAGCGACGTTATAACGTCGCTTTTTGTGTGTTGTTAATAAGATAAATATACTGAAACATACAAAATGCAGCTACTGCGCCAAATGTATGCCACAAAAAGTGAGTACCTATACTCAACCACTCCAGATTATCTACAACCCTAAAAGTTAGTGCCAGTACAAAGGCTATAAGAGCAAAACCTACCCACTTACCATTTATAAATTTAGTTGAAATAAGGTATGCCAGTACAGGAAACAGTACTATAGCTGCCAGTATAGCATAGTTTATATTGATAAAGAGGTGTATATCCTTATCACCCGAAATAATTTGTTGTCGTGCATAAAACTGAAAGGCTGTATACAATAAAATCAGTAAAACAGCATAATACCATTTGGTAACCTTTGCTAAAAAATATACTCCTGCGGCAACGCATAGTAACATAATAGGCATCCAGTCCATCATAATAAAAAAACTCCATTGCCTTAATCCATGATAAATAGTCCCGCCTATCCCCCCTATATACAGTAATAGTAAGGCTACAGAAAGAAAAATATGTTGTTTCATTTTTCCTTTCAACTTAAATGTCCAGTAAACGGCAATAGCAATAAAAAAGCAGGAAGTTATAGTATTTACAGGCTCCGGAAACAAACTTTCCATATCTGTTTCGGCATATAATATACCGCCATCAGGTGGGTTTTGGTATAAAAACATAGCGTATAATAGTGTTTATACAGTAAATATAGCGGTAATAATTATTCTAAATAGTTTAAAACATAAATATATACTAAACATAAGGTTTTGGGTGCCAGTATTTAATATTTATTACAGTAATTTGATTTACAGTAATTTTTTTAAGTTTAAACAGGTGTTAAATAAATTTACTACTTTTACTACAGAAAAGTAAAATGAAGGATGGAACTTTACATTAAATACAACATTGATATAATGTGTAAGGTTCTCTTGCAGCAGCAGCTTGATAAGTTTAATATTAACTGTGTGGTTACAGAACCCGGATATGTTAAGTTCAGGGAGAATATTCCTATGGAAACTTATCAAAAGTTCATAGCCTCTTTGGGGCAATTTGGTATTGAAATAGTAGATAATCATAAAAGTATATTAGTTCAAAAGATTAAAAATGCTATTATAGAAATGGTATATTCTGATAAAGGCATGCAATCTTTAAAAATATCTACTTACCTGTCTGAAAAACTGAATGAGAGTTACAGAACACTTTCTCAGGTATTCTCGGAGGTAACATTTATATCAATAGAGAACTTTATTATTTTACACAAAATAGAACGTGTAAAACAGTTGTTGTTAACAGAGAATTTATCACTAACTGAAATTTCTTTTATGCTGAATTACAGTAGTGTTGCATATTTATCACAACAATTTAAAAACATAACAGGTGTTACCCCTACCGCTTTTCAGAAAATTATGAAGCAAAAGAGGTACTCTGACTCTATAAATAATACAACTACCTAATGCAACCAAGCTTAATGCATATAATGCTTGCCGATGACGATGAAGACGACAGGCAATTTTTTAAAGAAGCTTTTGAAGATATAGAAGTAAAGCACAAAATATCGGTGTTTAACAACGGTGTTTTGCTAATGGAGTACCTTAACAATTTAGAAAATCCTCTGCCTGATATAGTGTTTCTTGACCTTAATATGCCAATGAAATCAGGTAAAGAGTGCTTACAGGAAATAAGAGGTATACCCCGATTAAAAAATCTTACTATAGCTATCTACTCTACCTCTTCTGCTGAGAGAGATATAGAGGATACTTTTGTGTCGGGAGCAAATGTTTATATATGCAAGCCAACTGATTTTAATGCCTTGAAAAAGGCACTAACAAATGTTATAAATGTTAACTGGCAATATGTAACTGATGGGTTAAATAAAGACAGCTTTATATTGAACGTTTAAGCTTTATTATACTTTACCACTCAATGAATCTTCATCTGTAGTCTTTATCTTTCGGAGCATCTCCTTAAGGTCGGGCAACGTCATAAACAACCCTACCAAGCTGTTACATAAAAGGATTACAAGCAGCAATATGTAGATTATATTGTTAATACTTTGGTAGTTAAAAACAAACAGGTCTTGAGATAAAAAGTAAACTGAAGCACAGAACCCTGCTAGGGAGATTAAAAACAAACCTGCTCTCATTATTGTCATAGTAAGCCTCGTTAATTTGTAAATACTGTTTGTAAAATTACAGCATAAATTATACACAATGTTTATAACATTTTACGTATTCTGTTATAACTCACCGGCATTGTAGTCTTTTTTAGTTACATTTGTTTATGTACAACTAAAAACCTGGTACCATGAAAGAAGGAGTAACTATATTTTATACAGATGATGACCAGGAAGACATTGCGTTTTTCAAAGAAATAGTAAGCCTTATTAACAGTGATTTATCGGTAGTAACACAGTGTAACGGGAAAGAGTTATTACACGCACTTGATAACCCACCACCATCCCCCTACGTTGTTTACCTTGATTTAAATATGCCCGGTCTAAACGGGTTTGATGTATTAAAAAAAATGAAGGAATCAGATAATTATAAAAATATTCCTGTAGTTATATTTTCTACATCAAGCGATGAAAGGACAATACAGAAAAGTTGGGATATGGGAGCAAGCTACTATTTACCTAAAACGGGCTTATTCGACCAACTAAAAAAATCTATTGAACATACATTAAAAATAAACTGGAACAGCTTTATTGCTGACAGAGCTAACTTTGTATATAATTATTAGATTAAAGAATGAATAATAGCACATCGGAAAGTCAGGCTTTTTTACAAAAGCTAAGAAATGCAACAGCGCAATCACACACCGCGCTTGAAGAACTTCCTGTTTCTAAAAGCATAATAAAGCCTGACGTTTCTAACCAAGAGTACATAACTTATCTTACACTTATGTACAACGTAATAAAAGATACCGAAGAAAATATATACCCACTTATAGAACATATTTTTGAAGATCTTGGAGAAAGAAGGAAAAGTCATTACCTGGAAAATGATATACAAAAACTAGGTGCTAAACTCCCTGAAAGTAAAGCACCTTTAACAAGTACCGGTTTCAATGCAACCCCTGGGTTTGCGGCTGGTGTTATGTATGTAATAGAGGGATCTACACTTGGCGGGAGAGTTATTTATAAAAACATAAATAATACTTTAGGTCATACTGAAGAAAACGGAGCATCGTACTTTGCAGGGTATGGTAATACGACCGGAAGTCACTGGAAAAAATTTCTTGAAAAATTTACCACCTATACAATAGACAATAATTGTGAAACTGAAGTTATGGCAGGAGCAGATTATGCTTTTAACGCTATAAGGCAGCACTTAAGTTAAACCCTATCATTTTATTATTTAATTTTTTTTGTAAATGGAGTTTAAGGATATTGTAAATCGTGATATTGTAAATTTAGAAAACTGCGAACAAGAACCTATACACATACCCGGAAGCATTCAGCCTCATGGTTTTTTATTAGGTTTAAATGAAACTACCCTTACCGTAGATTTTTGTAGCGAAAACAGTAAAGACTATATAAACCTCGCTCATTCTGAAATTTTAGGCGAAAATTTTCAGGAACTCTTCGGAGAGTCTGTTAAAAATCAACTCATTGATTATATCAATGATGGGTTCATGCTATCTTCCAAACTGATGGAACTAAACCTAGCAGGAAAGAACTTTTTGTGTACGGTACATAAAAGTGAAGGTGTTATAATACTGGAAGCAGAATTAAAAGATCCTTTCCCTCAAGAAACCAGCCAGTTATACGACCAGACTTCTCAGTTTTTAAACTATATGCACGATACGCATACGTTAAAAGAGCTGTGCCAGTTAGTAGCAAAAGGTACACGTCAAATAACAGGGTATGACAGGGTTATGATATATCGTTTTGATAAAGATTACAATGGTGAGGTTTATGCAGAAGATTGCAGAGAAGATTTAGAGCCTTTTTTAGGCTTGCACTACCCACATACTGATATACCTGCACAGGCAAGACAATTATATAAAAAGAATTTACTTAGACTTATTACTGATGTAGATTATACCCCGGTACCTATTTATGCAAAAGACAGTAGTAACGATAATAAAAACCTTGATTTAAGCCTTTCAATATTAAGAAGTACCTCGCCTATTCATGTGCAGTATTTACACAATATGGGCGTGGGAGCTACACTTACCATATCGCTTATTCATAAAAAGGAATTATGGGGGCTAATAGCCTGTCATCACTACTCACCTAAAAACTTAAGTCCGGAAACACGATTGGCAGCACAATTGCAAGGACATTTTATTACTTCGCAAATAGATTTGAGACAGTCAAACGAAGAATATGAAATAGACCGCAAAACAAAACAGGCACTTAATGCTGTTAACAGATTTAGCCTTGAAAGCCCTGATTCTTTTAAAGATTTAGTTAAATGCGATGATATTTTAAAATTGTGTAATGCCTCAGGCGTATCTATAGTATTTAATGGAGCTGTACATAAGTGTGGGCTTACACCTAGTGACGACCAAGTGCAAAACATAGCGAATTACTTCGCTACCTATACTAATAACAGTAGTTTTAGCACTAATAAATTAATAGATGTTTTCCCTGAATATGGTGATAACTGTAAAGAGACTTCAGGGGTAATATACCATTCGTTAAATGTTGATAATAACGACTGTATTATATGGTACAGGCCCGAAACCCGAATGGAGGTAAACTGGGCAGGAGACCCTGCTAAATCAATAATAAAAGATAAAAAAGGGCTTTCTCCAAGAAACTCTTTTGAACTTTGGAAGGAAGTAGTAAAATGCACTGCTAAACCATGGTTAGAGCCTGAACTAATGAGTGCTGCAGCATACTCATACAGCTTGCAGAAACATATAAACTTGTTATTAATCTCTCAGGAAGAAGAAAAATACAGAAAGTTAAGTGAACTTCTTAAAGAAACGAACTCCGAACTTGAAAATATAAACTGGATTAGTACACACGACCTACAGGAACCACTGCGCAAAATACAATTAATATCTTCTCGCTTACTTATAAAGGAGGAGGAAAATATACCTGAAAGTGTACAAACCGCTATAGTAAAAATGAGTGCCTCTGCTAACAGGATGCAAACACTACTCACCGATATACTTAAATATACAAGGGTTAAAAATGCAGACGGTTCTTTTGAAGATGTAGACCTTAACACTGTGATGGAGAGTGTTAAAGAAGAGCTGGAAGAAACAATATCAGAATCGAATGCAGAAGTAATAGTGAATAAACTACCTGAAATACAAGGAATACCGTTTTTACTTAAGCAACTTTTCTCTAACCTTATAGCAAACTCTATTAAGTATTCTTCCGTAGAAAGAGCACCCGAAATAAAAATTACTGCTTCATCAAAACCTCAGCACCACAAACCAAGTGACCCTACTTTATATCATGTTATACAGATAGAGGATAACGGTATTGGTTTTGAAGAGCAGTTTGCAGAATCTATTTTTAATATATTTACCAGATTACATTCTAATTCTGAATATAAAGGCTCAGGAGTTGGGTTGGCACTTTGTAAAAAGATAATGCAAAACCACAAAGGCTATATAGAAGCTGTAGGAAAGCCAAACGAAGGGGCATCCGTTTTAATATACTTCCCGATAAATTAAAAGCAATTTATTTAAAGTAAAATAACCGAAGGGAGAAAAAATAAAGAAATAAAAAAAGCTGCTTAAAAGCAGCTTTTTTTATTCTTGTAGTCTGTTATTTCTTCTTTCTTTAATAAGCTCTACAGTAGCACCACCTACCCAGTAGAATACAAAGCTTACAAGGAACATCATTAACCAGAAGCCTATTGTTATTATAGTTAAGAAAGCTAAAAAACCTAAATATTGTTGAAATTCCATTTTCTCGTGTTTATAATACTACTCGCAAAGATAAGTTTATTATTTTTTCTGGCAAATACCAAGACTGTAAAAACAGTAAAATAATTTAAGAAAAACGTTTTTTTACCTGCCTATTATCCTTAATTTTGACTGACTTCAGATAATGCCTGTTTACAGGCACTAACTATAAATAAACAATTAAGAAAACAACAACCAATACAATGGACTACAGAATTGAAAAAGACACCATGGGTGAAGTAAAAGTCCCTGCCGATAAATATTGGGGGGCACAAACAGAACGTTCCAGAAACAACTTTAAAATAGGTAACCCTGCCTCTATGCCAAAAGAGATTGTAGAAGGGTTTGCTTATCTTAAAAAAGCAGCAGCTTATGCTAACCATGATTTAGGCGTGCTTCCTGTTGAAAAACGTGATGCTATCGCTCAGGTGTGTGATGAAATACTGACTGGTAAGTTAGACGACCAGTTCCCGCTTGTAATATGGCAAACAGGTTCGGGTACACAAAGTAACATGAATGTTAATGAAGTAGTTGCCAACAGAGCGCAGGTTTTAGCCGGTAACAAAATTGGCGAAGGCGAACCGGTACTAAAAGCAAATGATGATGTAAACAAATCGCAATCATCAAACGATACATTCCCTACAGGTATGCATATTGCAGCCTATAAAAAAGTAGTAGAAACAACTATTCCCGGTGTAGAGCAACTAAGAGATACACTTAAAGCTAAAGCTGAGGCTTTTAAAAACGTAGTGAAAATAGGTAGAACTCACCTTATGGATGCTACTCCCCTAACCTTAGGTCAGGAATTTTCAGGATATGTAGCACAACTTAACTTTGGTTTAAAAGCACTTAAAAACACTTTACCTCACCTTTCTGAGCTTGCTCTTGGTGGTACTGCTGTAGGCACAGGGCTTAATACTCCCGATGGTTATGATGTAAAAGTTGCTGAATATATAGCTGAATTTACAGGGCTGCCTTTTGTAACAGCTGAAAATAAATTTGAAGCACTGGCTGCTCACGACGCTATTGTAGAAAGTCATGGAGCATTAAAACAACTGGCTGTTTCTCTTAACAAAATAGCTAACGATATTCGTTTACTGGCATCAGGACCACGTTCTGGTATTGGTGAGATATTAATTCCTGCTAACGAACCGGGGTCATCTATCATGCCGGGTAAAGTAAACCCAACCCAATGTGAAGCTTTAACTATGGTTTGCGCACAGGTTATGGGTAATGATGTGGCTATTACAGTAGGTGGTACACAAGGCCATTATGAACTTAATGTATTTAAACCTGTTATGGCGGCAAACTTCTTGGAGTCTGCTAGGTTAATTGGCGATGCATGTGTATCATTCGATGAGCATTGTGCAAGCGGTATCGAGCCAAACCATACAAGAATTAAAGAATTAGTAGATAACTCTTTAATGCTGGTTACAGCGCTTAACACCAAGATAGGTTATTATAAGGCGGCTGAAATTGCACAAACAGCACACCAAAACGGAACTACTTTAAAAGAAGAAGCGGTACGTTTAGGTTATGTTTCTGCTGAGGATTTTGATGAGTGGGTAAAACCGGAAGATATGGTAGGTTCTTTAAAATAAGAATTTTTCAAGTTATATAAAATTAGTAAGGCTGCTCATTAGGGCAGCCTTATTTATTATTTTTGCTTTGTAAAATACAAGTAATGGAAATAACCATACAAACTGCAACTGTAGCGCACTTAAATAGTATTCTTGGTATAATGAACCAAGCTATACTATACACAACTGCTATATATGACTATGAACCAAAGAATATAAAAGAAGTTGAGCTTTGGTTTAAAACAAAACAAGATGGTAACTTTCCTGTTATTGTTGCTCTGCAAAATGATGAAGTAGTTGGTTATGCTACTTATCATCAACTAAAAGATAAAGCAGGTTACAAGTTTTGTGTAGAACACTCCGTTTATGTAGCCGAAGAACAAAAAGGGAAAGGCATTGGCAAACTATTACTCAGTGAACTTATCGATATAGCTAAAGAACAATCTATGCACAGCATGATAGGACTTATAGATGCCGAGAACAAAAACAGCATAGCTTTTCATGAAAAGTTTGGGTTTACCAAAGCAGGACTGCTAAAACAGGCAGGCTATAAATTTAACCGTTGGCTTGATGTACAAATTATGCAATTGATACTAGACTAGTAATTAAAAGTTATGAATTACTACGAAATAAAACCTAGCGAATTTTTAAAAAGCTTTATTAAATGCTTTTGGTTTTATGAAAACGATGTTGAAACCACACATACTATTTTACCTGATGGTTATTTTGATATTATTGCAACGGTAGAGGATGAACAAATAGTTAGCCTTACACTTACCGGTATATGGAACACCCCAAAAGAAGTAAAACTGCATAAAAATACTACGATTTACGGTATCCGTTTTAAACTTCCGGCAGTAGAATATCTTTTCCGAAAAGAAATACAATCCATACTTAATACATTTAATGAATTGCCCTTACATTTTTGGGGTATTAATACTACAAGCTATACATCATTGGAACAGTATGTTGAATATATTTCAAACTACATAGAAACTGTTGCGGAAAAAACTGCAAAACCTGACGACAAAAAGATTTTATTATTCCGGCTTGTATATCAAAAACAGACTTTTAGTGTAAAAGAAATAGCGGAAAAACTCAATTGGAGTAGCCGCCAAATTAATCGGTATTTTAAAAGTCAATTCGGTATTACCTTAAAGGATTTCATCAATATTGTACGGTGTAATTCTGCTTATAAAGATATAGCCAAAGGCAATTTATACCCTCAAAATAATTTTTACGACCAGGCACACTGCATTAAAGAAGTAAAAAAGTATACCGGCACAACTCCAAAAAAATTGTATAAAAACGATGATGACCGATTTTTACAATTATCGCATTCTAAGTTTAAATAATTTTGTTTTAATATAATTTAAAACACATGAAAATAAGTAAACTTACACCCAATTTAGAAGTATCGGACATTAAAGATACTGTTGCTTTTTATCTAGATATACTGGGCTTTAATTTAGTAATGGCAGTGCCGCACAGCCAAGATAGTATGGACCAGAAATTTTCACCTGAAAAAGAATATGTTTATGCTATGGTTCAGAAAGATAATGTAGAAATCATGTTCCAACGTTCTGATTCATTTAAGAATGATGTAGTTTTTGCCGAAAATTTACCAATTGGCGCTAGTGTATCCTTTTATATGGATGTAGAGGGAATAGCAGAACTTTATGAAGATTTAAAAAATAAAGGACAAGCTATGACGGTACTTAAAACTTCTTGGTACGGAATGAAAGAGTTCTACATGAAAGACCCAAACGGATATATACTTGGCTTTGCTGAAAAATCAGAATAGCTTTTACTTTTCAGGAGTGTTTTTTTAAAACCTCCTGAAAGTTTTTTTAACTGCTAAAACCAATCTTTTACTTTAAAGTAAATAACCATAATTATAGTAATTACCGCCATAGCCCCCAGTGCTACATAATAGCCGTATTGGGTATGCAGTTCGGGCATGTTTTCAAAATTCATTCCATATACTCCCACTATAAAGGTTATTGGCATAAATATAACCGAATAAATAGTAAGCGTTTTCATAATCTCGTTCATGCGTTGCCCTTGCGCAGAATAATGAAAATTAGAGATACTTTCCAGCGAGTTAAGGTCATACTCCACTTGGTCTAACAACTCCATGCTTTTATGGTGTAAACGAGCAAAAAAGGCATAACTACTTTTATTTATCACCTGAAATTCGGCATCTTCCTCTACGTTTCTTAAATTATATAATGCTTCTTTTAAAGGGCTTATAGCACGCTTAAGGTAATTGAGGTCTTCCCTTATTTTTTCAACCTTAGTAATTATATCTGCCTTATAATTTGTTTTAGCTTCTATAGTTAGTTTTTCAATACGTTCTTCATACTTTTCAATCGTAATAAAAAAGTTTTCAATAATAGCATCAAGCATCATGTAAAGCAAATAGTCTGTTTTACGCTTACGAATAATGCCGATGTTTGAACGTATCCTCTCCCTTATATGAGAAAAATAATCACTTTTCTTTTCCTGAAAAGAGATAATAGTATTATCTCTTAGCATTACAAAGCTAATCTGTTCCGTTTGTATAAAATCTTCGCCCTCTTCTTGTGGCAGTATTGATTTCACACTGAAAAATAACATCTCCCCTAAATCTTCAATACGGGTACGCTGAGAAGTATTTAAAATATCACCCATTACAAAGCCATCCAATTCTAAGCGGCTTCCAACCTCTTTTATAAGTTCTGTATCATGTAAACCATGAATATTAAACCATTTAACGCTATCACTTTTACTTGTGTTGTTTTTGGCTTTTACCAATTTATCAACCGATACTTTATTGTCTTCTTCGCAATGCTCTTCATCATAAGTAAATAGCTGCATTTCTACAGGTACTGTAGTATATGCCCCTGTGTATTCATAGCCGTACGGTTGTACTTTTCGTACTTTCCTGTATTTTATTCTTCTCAAAACCTTTATTTGTTTATATAAAGATAGGAGTTTTTTAAAATCAATTCTATTTTTACAAAAAGTTTAAAATATGAAGTTACTTATTACCAATATTACAACATTACTACAGGTACGCGATACCAATATTGATAAAATATCAGGAAAAGACATGGCAAACCTGCCTTTACTTGAAAACGCATGGTTACTTATAGAAAATGACACTATAGCCGATTATGGCACTATGGACAACTGTCCTGATATAAATGATGCTGAAATTATAAACGCAGAAGGTAAAACGGTACTGCCTGCTTGGTGCGACAGCCACACCCACATAGTATATGCCGGTAACCGTGAACAGGAGTTTGTAGACCGTATTAACGGACTTTCATACGAGGAAATAGCATCGCGCGGAGGTGGTATACTAAACTCTGCTAAAAAACTGAATAAAACCAGTGAAGAGGAACTATATCAACAGTCAAAAGAAAGGCTGGAAGAAGTAATGCGTCAGGGTTCGGGAGCGGTAGAAATAAAATCTGGTTACGGGTTAACTGTAGATGGCGAACTTAAAATGCTACGCGTTATAAAACGCCTTCGTGAAGAATATCCTGTTGCTATTAAAGCTACTTTTTTAGGGGCTCATGCATTCCCTGCGGAATATAAAGAAAACCATGAGGGCTATATAGATGTTATAGTTAACGAAATGCTTCCTAAAATTGCCGAGGAAAATTTAGCAGACTATATTGATGCTTTCTGTGAAACGGGTTACTTCTCTGTAGCAGAAACCGAACGCATTATGGAAGCGGGTAAAAAATACGGACTTACCGCTAAAATACACGTTAACCAGTTTACAGCTATTAACGGTATAGAGGCTTGTGTTAAGCACAATGCACTAAGCGTAGACCACCTTGAAATAGTTACTGATGAGGATGTTGAAGTACTGAAAAACAGTAACACAATTCCAGTAGCACTACCTAGCTGTTCTTTCTTTATCAGTATACCATATACACCTGCTCGAAAAATTATTGATGCAGGTTTACCACTGGCACTTGCTACCGATTTTAACCCTGGTACTACCCCATCCGGTAATATGAACTTAGTTGTGGCAACAGCCTGTATTAAAATGAAAATGACTCCGGAAGAGGCTATTAATGCAGCGACTGTAAATGGTGCATATGCTATGGGTATAAGCGATACTCATGGCAGTATTACAAAAGGGAAAAAAGCTAATATTATAATTACAAAACCGCTTTCTTCATACTATCAACTACCGTATGCTTTTGGCAGTAACTTAATTGATACTGTATTAATAAACGGTAAAGCTATAGAGTAGAAAGCCAATATTGCTTTTAGGTATGAGCAATAAAAAAGCCTGTAGTTGTACTACAGGCTTTTATTTTTATATGTTGCTTACTTTATTAGTCTAAAGTAAAGGTTGATGAAGCTACAGGTGTACCTCCGTCAAAAAGGTTTACATAATAAGTACCTTTTTCAAAATCATCTCCTTTAAGTTCTTCTGAAACTTTTATCGTTTTATTTTCATATTCTGCATTGGTTATAAAGCTATACGTTAACGTATACTCACCAAACACTTCTGTTTTCTTATCACCTAAAACGTTGTTCTTAGGGTCTATAACCTGTACATAGTACATCTTTTCTCCCGCATTTGCTACTTCGTTAGCAGCAATAGTAAATCCTATTTTTAAAAGGTCTACACGTCTCGCTCTGTCCGTAGCAATTAATTTACCGGATCTTCTTTGCTTGTAAGGTTCCGCTTTAAGGTCTACAATAGTTAACTTAGAAGCTCTGTCAATAGTTTTACTTAAACGCTCATTTTGGTTTATCAGCGTATCATTATACGTCTTAGAGTCACTAAGTGCAGTCATGGTACTGTCACGCTCTGTTAATAACCTGGCATTTTCCTCTTTAAGCATTTTATTTTCAGCTATAAGGTTATCCATCTCCTTTTTAAGCTTAAAATATTGTTGCTTGTATCTGTTTAATGCTGCAACATCGCCTTCTGCTTTTTTAACCTGCTCCAAAAGTTCCTGCACTTTAGCGCGCTCTTCCTCAAAATCAGCAGCTAACTCTGAATTTTGCGCCTCAGCATCACTGTACTGTTTTTTAGCAGCTTCAAGGTCAGCTATTAACTGCTCTTTTTCAGTTACAAACTTTTTCTCAGAAGCTTCATTGTCTGTACTCATTTTATACATAAAGGCAAGACTACCTACTAAAAGAATAGCAAGAACTACTATTATAGCTTTTAAGCTGGAATTACTTTTCTCTCTTTTTTCCATGTCTAATTTATAGTTTCAACAAAGTTAAATATTATTTATATATACTATATTTTTTAACGAAATTTTAGTTAATTATAGTATTTTTGGGGTACTAGAAAATTATATGGAAAACATTATAAGGCTTACAAACAGCGATATTACCAAGTATACATCGCAACGCAGTGGAGAAATAAAATTTGGCGAACGCATACTTACAGTTCCCAAAAACAAAGATATCTGGGAGTTTACTAAAGAGTGTAATGCGGAATTTGTATTATTTGGTATACCCGAAGATATTGGTGTTCGGGCTAACTTTGGCAGATGCGGGGCTACATCAGCATGGGAATCTGCTCTAAAAAGTATTGTTAACATACAGCATAATAAATTTTGTAAAGGCAGTCACCTATTAGTACTGGGACATCTTGACGTTACACAGGCTCTTGAAGATGCCGAAGATTTAGATACTAACGTACCGGAAGAAAGAAAAGAACTTTCTTCTATTATTGCTGCTATAGATAAAGAGGTATCACATATAGTACGCAATATAGTTGCAGCAGGTAAAACACCTATTATTATTGGCGGAGGGCATAATAATGCTTACGGTAATATAAAAGGTACTGCCCTTGCCTATGGTAAACCTATTAATGTTATTAATTTTGATGCCCATACTGATTTCCGAATAATGGAAGGACGCCATAGTGGTAACGGATTCACCTATGCTTATGAAGAAGGTTTCCTTAAAAAGTACTTCATATTCGGTATTCATGAAAACTATACCTCAAAAGGTGTATTAGAAAGCCTTAAAAAGCAAAAGGAAAGAATAAAATATAACACTTATGAGCAAATAGCCGTACGCGGAGAAAAAAATTTCTCTGATGAGCTTGGTCATGCGCTTGGTTTTATAGAAGATGAAACCTTTGGTATTGAAATAGACTTAGATGCTTTACCAAATGTTGCCAGTAGTGCTATGACGCCAAGCGGTTTCAGTATAGAAAAAGTACGCCAGTTTATACATTATTTCGGGAGAAATAAAAAAGCTGCTTACCTGCATTTATGCGAGGGAGCACCTACCTTAGACAATAAAGCTAACCAGCACTTAACAGGCAAGCTAATTGCATTTTTAGTTACTGACTTTATGAAAGCTAAAGAGTTGTAAACCATAGCAAAAATAACTGCTAAATTTAAATAGATTACCTTTGAAGGCGCTTAGTACATATTGCTAAGCGCTTAATACTATTATTATACATGAAATTTGAAGATTTAAACTTATTAAAAAACATACAACATGCATTGGCTGACCAAGGGTACGAAGAACCTACCCCTATACAACAGCAAGCCATTCCTGTTATACTTAACGATAAAGACCTTGTGGGCTGCGCTCAAACCGGTACCGGTAAAACAGCAGCTTTTGCTATACCTATACTTAATCAACTACATAGAATTGTAGGTTCGGCAAAAAAAGTAAAGCGTATACGCACACTTGTTATTACCCCTACCCGCGAGCTTGCACTGCAAATTGGTGAAAGTTTTGATACGTATGGTAAATATACCAATGTACGGCAGCTTACTATTTTTGGTGGTGTAAATCAGGTTACACAAACAGACCAGCTTAAAAAGGGTGTTGATGTACTTATTGCAACACCAGGACGTTTACTGGATTTGCACAAACAAGGCTTTATAAACCTTGATTACCTGCACCACTTAGTGCTTGATGAAGCCGACCAAATGCTGGATATGGGCTTTATTAACGATGTAAAAAAGATTATAAAGCTAACACCCGATAACAGGCAAACATTATTGTTTTCGGCTACTATGCCTATTGCAATACGTGAACTTGCCGACACCTTCCTTACTGAACCTGAATACATATCAGTAGCACCTATATCGTCAACAGCCGAACGTGTTAAACAACAGGTTTACCATGTAGATAAAACCAATAAGCGTAAACTACTATACCATCTTATTCGCAATGAAAACCTGTCTAATGTTTTAGTATTTACCCGTACCAAGCACGGTGCTGATAATGTTGTAAAAGCATTAAAAAAGAATGGTATAGAAGCGGGTGCCATTCACGGTGATAAATCACAGAATACAAGAGTTAAAATGCTTAATGCATTTAAAAATAAAGAAATAGCTGTTTTAGTAGCTACTGATATTGCTGCAAGAGGTATAGATATTGACAACCTGCCTTATGTTATTAATTTTGACTTACCTAATATTCCCGAAACTTACGTTCACCGTATTGGGCGAACAGGAAGAGCGGGTAACGAAGGGCTTGCTATTTCATTCTGCGGAAAAGATGAACTTACCTATCTTAAAGATATTCAGAAGTTAATACGACTGCAAATTAAGGTTATTGACGGTCACCCTTATCCCTATCAGGAAAACGCTGATAAAGAAGAGGAAAGTAAAAAGCCTGCGGGTAATAACCGAAACAGTAACAACAGGAATAATAACAGAAGTAATAGTAATAAAGGAGGTAGTAGTAATAAAGGAGGTAGTAGTAATACCTCGAAAAAATCAAAGTCTCGAAAGTCTACTGCTTCTAAAAAAAAGAAAAAACGCTGGTATTAATCAGTGTTTTTTCTTTTTAAATATGTTTACATTTATATGCTGTAAATAATGCTTTAAAGTTTATGAAGAAGTTTTTTATATTTTGCCTGTTCCTAGTTGCAGGTACAGGTTTTTCACAAAATAATACATCATCTGAAAAAACAGATAAAAGTGAATGGGATGCTTTAGATAAAGTTTTCATCAAGCTAATAGAATCTCTATTAAACGAGGACAAAAACACATTTAAAACTGTTTGTTATGGTGCTGTAGACTGTATAGATTGTGTAGGAAAACCTGAATTTAACGAAGAAGGTAATTTTGTAACATCGGAAGTATTCTATTTAAACATTGCCAAAAACTTTGATAAATCACCTGTGTATAAAGCATTAGTAAAAAGAGGCTACACTTTTAGCACAATTACTATAAAAGACTTTAAATCTAAATACTTACCAACAAACTATCCTAAGGATTTAAAGCTTTATGAGGTATGGATACCTACCTACTTAGCAAACGAACTTTCGAAAGGGCACCCGGGCTCCAGCCATGCTTTTCAGTTTGTAAAAATAAACGGTGAATTTAAACTTTACGGAATGACTTCTATTCCATAAAAAGGGTATTGGAGCAACTTACATTTAACACGCTAAATAAAAATATTTAAGTACTTTTAAGGATAAATAATAATCCTTATGAGTAACATTTCCTATCACTACGCTACTGTTTTAAAAGCTATAAACGAACTAAGAGAAAAAGGTTACACCGAAGATTTTAACCTTGAAGAAAACTGCCTAACCTGTATTTCGGGCAATTTTAATCATGATGAGTTTGAAATAAGCGATATTTACTTTTACGAAGGCGAATCAAACCCTGATGATGAAGCTACTGTATATGGTATTGTATCAACATCGGGTGTAAAAGGTATATTGGTAACAGGTGATGAAACCACTTCTTCTCCTATGGAGAATAAAGTTATCGAAAAACTTTTGATACACCGTAAAAGGAAGTAAACAATGACTTGTAAAAGAACTTTAGTCCTTTTCACATTACTAATCAGTCTCAATAGTTTTTGTCAGGATATTAAGGTCATGTCCTATAACATCAGGCTTGATGTAGCAAGCGACGGTGAAAACCGTTGGGACAACCGAAAGGAATTTTTAGCACAACAGGTAATGTTTTATGAACCCGACTTTATGGGCGTTCAGGAAGCCTTACCTACGCAAATGGCATATCTTCTTTTGTATTTAAACAATCAGTATGATGCTATAGGTGTTGGACGAGAAGATGGAAAAGCCGAAGGCGAATATTCAGCTATATTTTACAATAGTAAAAAATATAAGGTAGTACAGCAATCAACCTTTTGGTTGTCCGAAACACCTGATTTACCATCAATGGGTTGGGATGCTGCCTGTAAAAGAATTTGTACTTATGGCTTATTTGAGAATATAATTACCAAACAAAAAATATGGGTTTTTAATACGCATTTTGACCATGTAGGGACTATTGCACGTGCTGAAAGTGCTGAACTTATCCTTAAAAAGATAAACGAGCTAAACACACAAAACTATCCTTTTGTACTTACCGGCGATTTTAATTTAGAACCTGATAGTGAACCTATAAATGAAATAAAAAAAGTATTAAATGACAGTAAAGATATAGCCGAACTTACTTTTGGACCTATAGGCACATTTAACGGTTTTGAGTTTAACAAACCTGTTACTCGTAGAATAGATTATATTTTCACGACTCCTACAGGTATAACAGTAGTAAAATATGCTGTATTAAGCGATTCTAAAGATTGCCGTTACCCTTCTGACCATCTGCCTGTATATGCAGAGATAGAAATAACAGAACCTTAAAAACTTACATCTTTACAGGATTCTCTTTTACCTCAACATCATTTGCTTTGGGTATTAATGCTACACAGTAAGGTGCTGTTAATGCCATAGTAACGGCAGCACCGGGCTCAGGAACTGTGTTTTTAACTAAAACAAGTGCTGTGTTCTCTTCAACTGTAACCTTTTCTATAGTTATACTATAGCCACCACTTCTTTTTTGCCCCATAAAAACAGCTACTACACTATTTTTGGCAAAGTTTACAGCAGGTACTTCCTGAATATTCAATTCTTTGCATAGTGCTATTAACGCTTTTGTATCGTTAACAAGTTCGTGCGATTCGGTTTCTCTGCCTCCGTAGCCATTTTCTTTTAAAATGGTGAAGTTGGCTTCTCCGGAAGCTGCTTTTTTACTGTTACAACTTATTATTGTTATCAAGATAAAACTTAATGCTACTAATTTTTTCATACTAATTTTTTTAAAGCTTTACGATATAATTGTTCGTATAAAGGTACTATTTTATCTATATTAAATTCCTGTGCTACTTTTAAAGCATTTGATTTGAACTTTAGTAATACTTCATCATCCGAAAGTATGCTTAGGGCTTTTTGTGCCATATCCTGCACATCGCCCACATTACTAAGGTAACCTGAAACACCATCTCTGTTAACTTCCGGTAAACCACCAGTGTTAGTAGATATTACAGGTACTCCGCTAGCCATAGCCTCCAGTGCTGCAAGACCAAAACTCTCCGTTTCCGATGGTAACAGGAATAAATCACTAAAACATAATATTTTATCTATCTCGTGGCTATTACCAAAAAATATCACTTTGTCTCCTATGCCCAATTTATCACATAAATCTTCTGCTTCTGCTTTTTCAGGACCATCACCCACCATCATTAATTTGGCAGGTATGCTCTTTTGCACTTCATAAAACACCTTAACAACATCTATAATACGCTTTACACCTCTAAAGTTACTAATGTGTGTTATAATTTTTTGCGTTTCGGTAGCCATCATAGAACGGTGACATTCCGATGTTATATCCGTTTTGTTTTTATCTATTTCAATAAAGTTAGGTATAACTGTTATTTCTCGGTTTATATCAAAATGTTTATACGTATCTTCTTTTAAATTCTCCGATACTGAAGTTACTACATCCGAATGGTTAATACTAAAACTAACGGCAGGTTTATACGTTGGGTGCTTCCCTACAAGTGTAATATCAGTACCGTGCAGTGTAGTTACCATTGGTATGTGTATTCCCTGTTCTTTCAGCATTTTTTTAGCCATATAGCCTGCATAGGCATGCGGAATAGCATAATGCACGTGTAAAAGCTCTATACCATGTAGTTTTACCATATCTACCAGTTTACTGGACAGGGCTAGCTCATACGGTTGGTAGTGAAATAAAGGATATTCAGGAACGTGAACTTCATGATAATGAATGTTTGCATTTAACAATGCCAAACGTACGGGCTGGCTATAGGTAATAAAATGTATTTCGTGCCCTCTGCGTGCTAACTCCAACCCCAGTTCGGTAGCTACAACACCACTACCGCCAAAAGTTGGGTAACATACTATTGCTATTTTCATATAATTATTAAAATGGAGTAACGAAATTAAATAAAAAAAACAGGGTAAGCCCTGTTTTTACACGAAATTAACGCTATAGTGTTTTTATAAAATCAACGTTTAATTTGCGATTCATATAGTGCTATCCATCTTTCAGGAGCAATTTTTGCTACTAATTCTGCTATTAAATCATACGGTATAGCTTCAACTTTTTTAAAACGTACACAGCTTTTACCCATATCCAGTTTGTACTTACTGTGCTTGGGGAACTCTTCAACAAACCAGTTGTACAACTCTTTATCACTATACATACCCATGTGGTAAAACCCTATAAAGTTTTTTTGCGAAGCAATACTCAAAAATGGTAAAGGTGTATTTGGTGTACAATGGTAACCGGCAGGGTATAACGAAAGTGGCACTACATAACCCAACATTCCATAAGCCATACACTCTTCAAAACCTTTAGGTAAATTATTTAAAATCACGTCTCTCAGTTTTTCCATTGCTTCTTTACGATCTTCCGGTAACGAAGCTAAGTATTCTTCAGGTGTTTTTGCTGCTGACTGCATAAGTACTTATTTCTTTTGATTTGTTGTAGTTGACTTTTCTTCTGTGTTAGCCATATCATCAGGCAGCTCTTCATCTATTATAGAATCTTGTATCACCTTTTGTATATCCTCTCTTATGTTATTTTTAGAAAGCCTGTTTTCTCCTGCTTCAGGATACGTCCTGTTAGACAAGAATACATATACAATTTCTGTTTCAGGGTCTGCCCACGCCATAGTACCTGTAAATCCTGTATGCCCAAAACTGGCTTCAGATACACAGTCGCATGTTGGTCCCGGTGGTGTTATTTGCGGCTTGTCAAAACCTAAACCTCTCCTGTTATCTTTTTTACGGGCATAGCTGGTATTAAAAGTATCAAACGTTTCTTCTGAGAAAAAGCGTTGCCCGCCATACGTACCTTTATTTAGGTACATCTGCATAATTTTCGCAACATCCATACTGTTAGAGAAGATGCCGGCATGACCTCCTACTCCGCCCTGCATAGCGGCGCCCATATCGTGTACATAACCTTGTATAGTTTGGTAGCGGAAATAATTGTCTATCTCCGTTGGTGGTATAATACACATATCAAACTTACGTAATGGATTATATGTTGTATAACTTGCACCCAATGGTTTATAGAAAGCCTCATCACTCAACACATCCAGTGTTTTACCCGATTGTCTTTCTAAGTACTCTTTTAAAAGTATAAAAGTAAAATCGCTGTATTTATATTTCTTTTTGGGTAATAAGTCTGTCTCAGCAATTATCTTAACTATACTATCAGGATAGTCTTTACGCATATACAGGTTTTCCGATACTTGATATGGAAATTCAGGGCTATATACTTTCTTGTAATAAATGGAATCAGGGTGTTTGGTACTATCCAATGTATTTACATAGAAAGGTAACCAGGGCTTAAATCCTGCCTGATGCAATAACATATCTTTTAGTGTAATGTTCTTTTTATCAGTATTAGCAAACTCTTTCAGCATTTTACCAAGTCTTGCATCCAACTCAAGTTTATTTTCGTCATATAACTGCATTACATTAGGTAATGTAGAAAGTATTTTGGTTAAAGAAGCTACATCATAAATATCGCTGTTCTTTACAGGCATATCATTATCATAGGTATGGTAACCAAATGATTTTTGGTAGAAAACCTTACCTCTGCGCGCTAGTAATACCTGTAAACCGGGAGTCATTTTTTCAACAATAGCTTTACGTGCCAGTAAATCTATGTGGGTAAGCATAGCAGGATTCATACCTACATTTTGAGGCGTTGTAAAACCAAGCCTGTTTAGTGACTGCGTTTCTATACCTTCGCCCACTGCAAAACTGCCACCTATAGAAACAGGTACTTTTCCTTTTGAGCCTAATGCCCCAAAAATAACTTCGGCAGCAACTGTTTGCGCTATTTCATTATTTTGATATGCCAAAACAAGTCCTTCAATAGACTTGAAGTTTTTAATTGGTATTAAAGAATAAGGTTTTGTAAAAGCCGTAAGTATTACTTTTTTTTGTGCTGCAATAGTATCCAGCCACAGTAATTCTTCATCAGTAAAATTATGGTTTTTCCATGCGCCATCAGCTTTATGGAAACCTATAATTACCGTGCTATATCCTGAAAGATTATCTAATATCTCAGATAAATTATCGCCTGATACTTCGGTAACGGCTGCATACTTTTGTAGCATTTCTAAAAAATGAGAACCATCATCATTACCCATTTTTACATACGCTATATTTTCTGTAGCAAGGTCTTGTATCGGTAAAGTATTATAGTCGCTTTTCAGTACTGTTACCGCTTCTTCATACAGCTTATAGTTGATATCATCATTCTCAAAGCCGTTTAAATCATTGTATAAATTATCAATTTCAATCGGCTTATAGTTATTTAATCCTGCCCTGAATTTATATGCTAATATCTTTTTAACCGAATACTCTAAACGCTCCTCTGACAGCACCCCATTATCGTAGGCTTCCTTAAACTTTTCAATAGCAGTAGGTACATTTTCACTAAACAATAACACATCGTTACCTGCTAAAAAGGCTTCTACATCAATATCACCCGGTTGCATATAGCTACTGGCGCCTTTCATATTAAGGGCATCTGTAAAAATAAGACCTCTAAACCCTAATTCATCCTGTAGTATATTGGTTACTACATTATACGATAATGAGGTAGGATAATTGGGCGTAGGGTCAACACTCGGTACATTAAGGTGTGCTACCATTATACTGGCAAGCCCTTCATCAAAAAGCTGTTTATAAGGATAAAACTCCATGTTTTCGAGCCTTTCCCTGTTAAATGGTAAGTATGGTAACGAATGATGAGAATCAGTAGCCGTATCGCCATGTCCCGGGAAGTGTTTACCTGTTGCATACACTCCTTGGCTTTGCAGTCCTTTCATTAATGCTAAAGCGTGGCTGGCAACATTTTCTTTACTTTCTCCAAATGAACGATTACCTATAATCGGGTTATCAGGATTTGTATTAATATCCAAAACAGGTGCGAAATTAAAATGAATACCCATTCGGTTAGATTGTAACCCCATCTGCTCACCAAGTGTCTCAATAAGGTCTAAATCTTGCACTGCACCAAGTGTCATATTCCAGGGAAAGCGGTAGGTGGAGTCTAATCTCATACTTAAACCCCACTCGGCATCTATACCGATGAATAGAGGAACGTCAGACTCTGCCTGATAGCGATTAGTAAGTTTTGCCTGTCTTACAGGTCCACCCTGAAAAAAAATAAGCCCACCTATTTTATGCTTAGTTATAAGTGTATCTATACTTTGTACATGCTTCGAATCTTTATTGGAATAGGCTGCAACCATAAATAACTGCCCTACTCTTTCTTCAAAAGTAAGTTTGTTATACAAACTGTTTACCCATTGTTGTTCGGCAGGTGTTTTGTAACCGTTGAAAACTTTTACTTCTTGTGCGCAAACAAACTGAGTAAATAAAAATATATATACTATAAGTAACCGCATTAATAATACAGGTGTTTATATATGACAAATCATCATTATCAATTACGTGTAATGATGATTCGCGGATTAATTTTTTATTATTGAAGATGTTATATCTTTAAAAAAAGCGGCTGTGCCAACTTTCACTTGCGGGAACTTCCCAAAAGTCCTGCAACTCTCCTATAGTATTAACGAGATTATTAAACACTATAGTATTTGCCGAAACAGCTTTTTCTTTAGCCATTCTCTTGAAGTCCTTTAAAGGCTTGTGTGCTATATGCTCACCTGTTTTAAAAGTAACGTTCATTTTATCCAGCAGAGAAACATTATATTTTTTCTCTAACTCCTGTATAAAATGTACGGAAGCATCTATAGAACAGCCCGTAGCTGATTGTGACTCCTGATTTACTGCCAGTATTATAAAACGATTGTATTTTATTTGGTAAGAGGCTTCTAAACCTGTACCATGGGCAGCCCACCCTTCAATAAATGTTTGTAATGCTGCATCTAATTCTGCTAATTCTTCTTCAGAGAACTTTCTGTCAGACTGATATATCCATACCCTTGCTTCTTCGGGTAAATTTTCAAATGGAACGTACATAGTTTCTTAATTATAAATCTTGTGCATTAGCAATAAGCTCGGCAACATCCAGCACCTGAACATCTGCTTCTCTGTTTTTGGCTTTAACACCATCGGTAAGCATAGTGTTACAGAAAGGGCAACCTGCTGCTATAATTTCAGGCTGTGTTTCCAGTGCTTCTTCTGTTCTTTCTACGTTAACGTCCTTATCTCCTTTTTCAGGTTCTTTAAACATTTGCGCGCCACCAGCACCACAACATAAACCATTTCTTTTAGAGCGTTTCATTTCTACCAATGCAGCATCCAGTTTCTCTATAAGTTCACGCGGTGCTTCATAAACATTATTTGCGCGACCTAAGTAACAAGGGTCGTGGAAAGTAATTTTCTTTCCTTTAAACTGACCGCCTTCAATGGTTAGCCTGCCATCTTCCAGTAATGATTTTAAAAACTGGGTATGGTGTACTACTTCATATTTTCCACCTAACCCCGGATATTCGTTTTTAATAGTATTAAAGCAATGCGGGCATGCAGTAACTATTTTCTTTACCTCATAACCATCTAAAACCTGAATGTTCATCATGGCCTGCATCTGGAAAAGAAACTCGTTTCCTGCTCTTTTAGCAGGGTCTCCCGTACAACCTTCTTCTGTGCCTAAAACAGCAAAAGAAACGTTTGCACGGTTTAATATTTTTACAAATGCTTTGGTTATTTTTTTCGCCCTGTCATCAAAACTGCCCGAACAACCAACCCAAAATAAAACTTCCGGTTGTTGTCCTTGTGCCATCATTTCGGCCATTGTGGGTACTTTCAATTCTTCCTGACTCATATTGTTCTTTTATATATCATGTTTACCATCATCAAAAACCTGAATGGTAACTTCTTTTTCTATTAAATCTGTAAATTTTCCTCTGTAGCGGGTTGCCTTTACTAAGTGGTTATCAATCCAGTGATAGTTTCCTCCACGTGGTTTCCCCATTATCATTCCATGGTATTTGAAACCATGTTTTTTTAACCAGTCTTCAGTTACTTTTCTGTGTTCCTCAGTACGCGATGTAAAAAAGCAAATAATATGCCCCTCATCATACCAACGGTTAAGTGTATCTAAAGCATCAGGATAAACTTCGGCAGTAGCCATACGCTCAGGCTCTTCGTTAGGAATGTCATCACATATAGTACCGTCAATATCAATCAGGTAGTTTTTAATACCTGACGGAAGTATAGGGCTAATGTGTTCCCCGTTTTCGGTAACCTGCTGTAGCTTTTTGTTTATGTCTTCCTGATTTGCCATGTATATATTTAACCTATTCGTCTTTCCAGTTTAACCTGTCCATTTGGTTATACTGCCATGGTGCACCGTTGTTTTCAACATTCGTCATCATGTTGTTTAACTCCATAGGTGCGGCACTCTGTTCCATTACAAGGAATTTTCTTAAATCCATAATAATAGAAAGCGGGTCTATGTTTACCGGACAAGCCTCCACACATCCATTACATGTAGTACATGCCCAAAGTTCTTCCTGGGTTATATAATCATTAAGTAGTGATTTACCATCATCTACAAATGTACCTTTGTTTTTATCAATATTCTTTCCTACCTCTTCCATTCTGTCACGTGTATCCATCATAATTTTACGTGGTGACAGTTTTTTACCTGTTAAATTAGCAGGGCATGCGGAAGTACAACGCCCGCATTCCGTACAAGTATATGCATTCATTAGCTGTACCCAGTTAAGGTCTTGCACATCACTTGCTCCGAATTTTGAAGGAACTTCTTCTTCGCCTGCTTCATTTTCAGGTGGTGCAGCAAATGGGTCAGCATTAGGATCCATCATTAACTCTACCTCTTTAGTTACAGAAGCAAGGTTTTCAAATTGCCCTTTAGGCTTAAGGTTTGCATAATACGTATTAGGGAAGGCTAACAGTATGTGTAAGTGTTTTGAGTAGTACAGGTAGTTCATAAATATTAAAATACCTATAATGTGTAACCACCATGTAGCTCTCTCAATCATTATTACAGTACCTTCTGCCATACCGTCAAAAAGCGGTGCTATAAAGCCTGATACAGGAAATGCTCCTGCCTGAGTGTAATGGTCTGCTCCTACTGTTTGTAAATGGAAATCTGCTGCATTCATTGTAAGGAAAAGCAGCATTAATACTGTTTCAAAGTATAAAATATAGTTAGCATCATTATGTGGCCAGCCTTTAAGGTCGCCATGTGCAAAACGCCATAGTTTTATAATATTTCTTCTTATCCAGAAAATTACTACTGATACTATAACACCCAGTGCTAAAATCTCAAAAAAGCCTATTAAAAAACTATAAGCTCCTCCTAAAAACGAAAATACTCTGTGTGTACCGAATATACCATCTATAATAATTTCAAGAAGTTCAATGTTAATTATTACAAAACCTACATATACTATAATGTGCAGTATACCGGCTACAGGTCGCCTTACCATTTTAGACTGACCCAGCGCAATAAGCGCCATATTATTCCAGCGCTCCTTCGGGTTATCAGAACGGTCTATATCGCGCCCTAATTTAATATTGCGTATTAGTTTTTTTACATTAAACGCAAAAAAGCCGAAGCCTGCTGCGAGAATTAAAACGAATAAAATATTATCAATATAACTCATATAATAAAAAAGTGGCTGGAATATAATACTTAGTATTCTTTCAAAGTTACTATTCTTTTTCTTCTTTTTCTACATAAGGAGTTCCTTTTCTCCCGAATACTGAAAAATGTATATAACGCTTAGGGTTATTTTTTATATCCGCAAGCAGTTCTTTTAATTCGTTTGATGCATCGTTAAGGTTGTTATACATGCTTTCATCTTTAAGCAATTTGCCCATTGTACCTTTACCTGCCTGTACATCATTTATTATATTATCTACATTAGCTAAAGTGCTTTCCAGTTTTCTTACTGTTTGTGCTAAGTTAGCTGCGTTAATAGAATCTGTTATTTTAGCTAAGTTACTTGTTGTAGCCGTAAGGTTTGTCATAGTACTATCTATTTTAACCCGGTTATCAGCAATAACCCCGTTAATAGATTTTGTAGTATAACTAAATTGTTTCATAGTATTGCTTAACTCAGCGATAGAAGAACGAAGGTTGGCCTGTGTTTGTTTATCAAACACATTGTTTAAATTGTTTAAAAGGCTATCGGCAGTTGTAACTGTGGCTTCTACTTTTTCCTGTAAAGGAGATAGCTTTTTTCCTACTACTGAAAGCATTCCGGGCTCTATACCGCTTTTAAGGTAATCACCATCTTCTGCCAGTGTTGTATTCTCCATATCAGGAATAATAGCAATTTTTTTACCGCTAACTATTCCTAAGCCCGGCTCGTATAATACTGCATTACTTGTTTTAGAGATTGGAAAATCAGTATTTTCTATTTGCATTTCTACCAGCAGGTCGCCTTTTACATCATCAATAAAACTTATTGATTTTACATGCCCTATGTTTAAGCCATTAAGCGTAACAGGAGCCGATGGTGATAGTCCTTCTACTTCCTCATATACTACATAAAAGGTTTTATAGGAATTAAAAAGATCTTTACCTTTTAAATAACTGTATCCCCAAATAAATACCAGTATAGCTGCTATTACCAGTATGGCTGTTTTAATTTCTTTACTCACTTTTATAATTTCAATTTATTTTCTTAACAAATGTAGTGCAATAAGTTTTAACAAAGTGTGAAGAATATTCTAAAGGTTTAGAATATTGCTATTTATATTTTTAACTCTTTCTCCCTCCTACTGCTTTTTTTGCAAACTAAGTGCTTCTGTTACTGATATTTTTTCTCCTTTTTTAAATGCTACAGCAAATGCTTCTTTAAAGCCTTTTTCCCTTGCTTCTTTTTGCAGGTTTTGAACTGTTTCGTAACTATTTGTACTACCATAGTAGTATTTTATAAGTGTACCTGACTTTAGCTTAGATACATTATCCAGTCCTTTAAAGTTAGATGCAACCAACTCTAAATCATTACGGCTTGCTGCAATTTGCACCTTATATATAACACCATCTTCATCTACCTCCTCTATGATAGGTTTTGCATCTGGCTCCGGCTTATTGTCTTTTGCAGGGGCTGTATTTACTGTACTTTGTATTATAGGTATATAATATTCCTTTTTATATTCCAATATTGCATCAGCAATAGCTTTTGCCAGTTTATCCTGTCCTTCATCAGAGTTTAGGTATTTCCCTTCAGGCTTATGCGATAAAAATCCTAATTCTACAAGTATTCTTGGCATATATACACCTCTCAAAACAAGGAAACCTGCCTGTTTAACACCTCTGTTTTTTCTCTTTAAATCCTGCGTAAATCCTTTTTGAATTTTACTGGCAAGCTCTATACTTTGGTCAAGGTATTCCTCTTGCTGAATTTGAAGCCCTATTAAAGACTCCGGCTTATTAGGATCATACCCCTTATATTTTATTTTATAGTTCTCCTCCATTGTAACTACGGCATTTTCCTTTTTAGCAACTTCAAGATTCGATGCATTTTTAGTAATACCCATTACAAAGGTTTCAGTACCGTAAGCTGATTGATTGTCTACTGCGTTACAGTGAATGGAAACAAAAATATTAGCATTAGCATTGTTCGCAATATTAGCTCTTTCATCAAGCTCTATAAAAACATCTGTTTTACGGGTATATACCAGGTCAACATCTTTTTGCTGTTCCAGTAGCTTACCCACTTTAAGTACTACGCTTAACGCTATCTGCTTTTCTACATAGCCGTGAGATGATGCTCCCGGGTCTTTACCCCCATGCCCTGCATCAAGAACTACTTTAAATTTAGAGTTGCCTTGTGCAAAAACACTACCACAGCATATAATAAAGACAAATAATATAAGTTTACAATTAAGGCTTCTTTTTGTCATAATATATCTCATTTCAATCCCTTATTGTTAAATTGGGATTAGTGGTTTATTTTACTAAAAATGTCGTAAGTTTGACACTTCAAAAAATAAGCCACATTTTTACAAAAATAGTATTAATAGCGTTGCACACAAAGTTATTTCATATCGTTTTATCAGCAATTTTCCTAACAATCGGGATTTCAGAAATATCAGCTCAGGAAATACCTGATAAATCAATTTCCGTACCCGCTGAAACTGAAAACGATAAGAATCAGGAATTAAAACCTGCTCTTGTTAAAAAGAACGATACTACAGAACAAAAAATTGTCACTGAAACTGATACTGTTAAAAAAAGTAAGTCTTCGCTTGATGCTATTATAACACGTGTAGCTGAGGATTACGAAGAGTTAAATCAGGAAACAAAACAGTTAACTTTATATAATAAAGCTGTACTGCAATATAAAGACATAGAGCTTAAAGCCGGCATAATTGTAATGAATTATGATACTAATGAAATATTTGCCGGACGTATAAAGGACTCTACAGGCACTTACAGCCAACTGCCTTACTTTAAACAAGGAGAAAATGTTGTTGAAGCTGACTCTATTCATTTTAATACTGAAACTAAAAAAGCCCGTATATGGAACTCCCGAACTAACCAAGGAGAGTTTTGGGTTAACGGTGAAGTAACTAAAAAGGAGAACGACTCTGTATACTTTATAAAAGGCGCACGTTTTACAACATCAAAAAATATTGAAGACCCTGAATATTATTTCTACACAAAAAAAATTAAACTGGTTCCCAGTAAAAAAGTTGTTGTAGGTACTACTTATATGGTAATTGCCGATGTACCCACTCCCCTTGCACTACCTTTTGCCTTTTTCCCAATGACAGATTCAGCTGAATCAGGTTTTATAGTACCAACATTTGGAGATAATAACAGACAGGGATATTTCCTTCAAAACGGAGGATATTATTTTGCATTAAGCGATTATTACGATTTAACTGTTTTAGGGGATTACTATACCAATGGTAGTTACGGTTTACGGTTCCAGTCCAGCTATGCAAAGCGATATAAGTTTAATGGTAATGTAAACATACGTTTTGAAAACAATATACAAAGTGAACGGGGTTTTCCTGACTATGCAAGGTCGAAACAGTATAATATACAGTGGTCGCACAATCAGGATGCAAAAGCAAACCCTAACTCCCGATTTTCTGCCAGTGTAAACTTAGGTTCCAGCCAGTATTACAGGCAATCACAAAACCTAAATAACGTAGGTGCAGGATTAAACAATACCTTACAATCATCAGTATCCTACTCCAAAACGTTCCAAACCGTACCGCAGGTTAATTTCTCGCTTAGTGCTACGCATAGTCAAAACACTAATACGGAAGTTATAAATATGACATTGCCTACTTTACAGGCAAGTGTGGACCGTATTTTCCCTTTTGCATCTGAAGATGAACCAAAAAAAGGAATAATAAAAAATGTAAACCTGCAATATAACCTGCGTGGTGAAAACCGAATAAGAACTACTGACTCTTTATTTTTTAAACCTGAGATGTTTAGAGATGCTAAAAGCGGTATGCAACACACTATACCTATTAGCACTAACTTTAAAGTATTTAAGCATTTTAGTGTTTCTGCCAGTACAAACTATCAGGAAACATGGGTTATGAACACTATACAGCGTTATTACAACTCTAATACTAACGAAGTTGAAACCAAAGACGTTAAAGGCTTTGAAACCTTCCGTACTTATAACTTTTCATCTAGTGTAGGTACTACAATATATGGTACGTTTAATTTTGGTGAAGACAAAAAAATACAGGCAATACGCCATACAATACGTCCATCGGTTTCCTATACCTACACTCCTAGCTTTGAAAGATATTATGATACCTATCAAATAGATGCTACAGGAACTACTTATGAGGATTATACACGTTTTGAAGGTGGGCTTTTTGGTGCTCCCGGTAAAAACTATTCTAATAACATAGGACTTAAAGTTAATAACAACTTTGAGGCTAAAATAAGGAACGATAAGGAACCTGATGAAGAGCCTAAAAAGTTAATGCTGCTTAATAACCTTAACTTTGATACCAGCTATAATATGGCTGCCGATTCATTAGCATGGTCGCCCCTACGGGTAACAGCAGGAACAAACCTGTTTAACCAAAAAATGAACATTAACTTCGGTACAACGTTAGACCCTTATGCACTTAATAACGCAGGTGAAAGAATAGATACTTATAATATTAACAATGGCGGTAGCTTGTTTAGAATGACAAGTGCTAACATTAATTTAAACTACTCCCTTTCCAGTAACGATGGTAAGAGCGGGAAAAATAAAAATGAGGATAACCAAACAGCCAGAAACGGTGGTCGTGAAGATGACTTATTTGGTGTTGCTACCGATTTAAGTGACAGGCGTACCAGTATGTTTGATGAAGATGATGATATTGACGAAACTGAAAGTGAAGGCGACACCTTTTTTAATGCTAAACTCCCTTGGGATTTAAGGCTTGCCTATTCCTTAACCTACAATAACAATAAACGACAAAAAAAAATAACAGGTAACTCTATAATGGTTTCGGGTAATATAGACCTTACCCCACGTTGGAAAGTTGGTTTTTCTACAGGTTATGACTTTGTGCAAAAAGGGGTAACATTTACACAACTCCGTTTTGAAAGAGACCTTTTAAGCTGGCGAATGGATTTCCAATGGGTTCCCACAGGTTACAACAAATACTGGAGTTTCTTTATCGGTATAAAATCATCTGTACTTAGCGATATTAAATACGATAAACGTCAAGTACCGGACAGAGTAATTGGTAACTAAAAACGGACTATAAAATGAAAAAAATAATATTTACAGATAAAGCACCCGCCCCTATAGGACCATACAATCAGGCTGTACTTAGCGGCGATACATTATATACATCAGGACAGATAGCTTTACACCCTGAAACAGGTGAACTAATTACCAGTGATATTGAAACAGAAACCAAACAAGTAATGGAGAACATGAAGGCTGTACTTGAAGCTGCCAACATGAACTTTGAACAAGTAGTAAAGGTTTCTATTTTTATTAGTGACATGAACAATTTTGCTAAAATAAACAGCGTTTACGCTACTTATTTTAATGAAAAAACCGCTCCTGCAAGAGAAACGGTTCAGGTGGCATGCTTGCCTAAAAATGTAAATGTTGAAATATCTATGATTGCTGTGAAATAGCCTGCAATAAAAGTTCAGCAGTAGCAGGATTAGTAGCCAGTGGCACATTGTGCACATCACACACTCTTATCAGCATATTAATATCTGCATCATGCGGATGGCTTGCCATTGGGTCTTTAAAGAATAATACCATTTTGGTTTTACCTTCTGCAACGCGAGCTGCTATTTGTGCATCGCCCCCTATTGGTCCCGAAAGCATTTTGTTTACTTTAAAACCTGCCTTTTCAGCTTTACTACCTGTTGTACCGGTAGCAATTAGTTTTATATTCTCCTGAATAAGAATATCTTTATTTTTATTTAAAAACTGCACCATTTCGGCTTTCATACCGTCATGTGCTATTATGGCTATTTCCATAACTTAGTTCAGCTTATGATATTCAATTAACCCGTCAATAGGTCTTCTTAATACGTTACCTATTTTTAAATTGTTCTTAGTTAAAACTTCCGTAAGTTCTGCTTTAAGGTAAAACGCTATAGAACCAACAAAGTGTACAGGAACATCATATGCATTATCATATTGCAGTATATAGTTATCTACAAATACCTGCATAGCATCTGTTATAATTTCTTTTATAAAGCTGTTATCTTTATTCTGAATAAGAAACTTAGCAAAGGTTGCTAAATAAGCGTTTGGATTAGGCTCCTTATATAGGTTATGCTTTATCACATCCGGGTCAAGGTCATACTCTTTTTCAAACTTTTCCGCCAGTTCTTTAGGCATTTTATTGAAATAGTAGCCTCTTATTAAATCTCTCCCAAAACGGTTACCACTACAGTCATCCATGGCAATATAGCCTAATGATTGTACTTTTTGGTGTAATTCTTCACCATCAAAATAGCTACAGTTAGAACCTGTACCCAGTATGCATACTATAGATTTTTCACTAGTAGGATTAGTAGCATAGGCAGCAGCATAAGTATCTTCTTTTACAGATATCTCAGCATTTGGGAAAAACTCCTGAAAAACTTCTTCTTTCATAAAGTTCTTCATTCTGTCAGTTCCGCAACCTGCTCCGTAAAAATACAAGCTGGAAACTTCATTTCTGTTATTATAAATATCAAAGCGAGCTTTAAGACGTTCCAAGGCTTCTTTTTTGCCTATAACTTCCGGACTAAGTCCCAAAGTTTGCGTGGTAAATAGACGGTCGCCATTTTCATCAAGCGCAATCCAGTCTGCCTTTGTAGCCCCGCTGTCTACTAATAATTTCATAATAAATAAGAGTTAGTTATATGTTAAGTTATGTTTGGTATTTAAACCTTGGGTAATTATTGGGTTTAGATTAGGTTAATTTGGGTAAGTATAAAAAAATAAAATCCCGCCTTTACCGTAATAAAAGCGGGATACAATTAATTTTTTATAGAGAAGCAACGTGAACCGAAAGGTCTATTAATTTGCTTGAATATCCGTACTCATTATCGTACCAGGATACTAATTTAAAGAAAGTAGAGTTTAACCCGATACCTGCTTTAGAGTCTACAATACTTGTTCTTGAATCAGAAACAAAATCCTGAGAAACTACGTCGTCTTCAGTAAAGCCAAGAATACCTTTCATTGAAGTTTCCGAAGCATTTTTAAGAACACTCATTATTTCTTCATAAGATGTTTCTTTCTGCACTTTTACAGTAAGGTCTACTACCGAAACATCGGCTGTAGGAACACGCATAGCCATACCTGTAAGCTTACCGTTAAGTTCCGGTATTACTTTACCTACTGCTTTTGCAGCACCTGTACTTGCAGGTATAATGTTTAGTAATGCCGCTCTACCACCACGGAAATCTTTTTTAGATGGTCCGTCTACCGTAAGCTGAGTAGCTGTAGTAGCGTGTATAGTAGTCATAAGTGCTTCTTCAATACCAAAGTTATCATTAATAACTTTTGCTAAAGGTGCCAGACAGTTAGTAGTACATGAAGCGTTTGAAACTATTTTATCATCAGCAGTTGCTTTATCGTGGTTTACTCCCATTACAAACATTGGGGCATCAGCTGAAGGTGCTGAAATAACTACTTTTTTAGCACCTCCTTTAAGGTGAGCATCTGCTTTATCAAGTGTTGTAAATATACCGGTACATTCAGCAACTACATCAACATTTACCTCATCCCATTTAAGTGTTGAAGGATCTTTTTCTGCAGTTACTCTTATTTGATTACCATTCACATAAAGGTTTCCGTCTTTTACTTCAACTTCTCCTTTAAACGGTCCGTGAACTGAATCATATTTTAAAAGGTATGCTAAATGCTCTACATCAAGAAGATCATTAATTGCAACTACCTCTACATTATCTCTGTTTATCGATTCGCGGAAAACAATACGACCTATTCTGCCAAAGCCGTTTATTCCTAATCTTACTTTTGCCATTTTCGTGATTTTAGTTTATAGTTTATTGTTGTTTTCTCTGATTATATAGAAACTATATCAGATACTTTTATTAATTCTTTTTCTATTTGAGATTTACCTTTTACAGCCTGCTCCAGCGGAGTAAGTACTATTTCGTCCTTTAGTAACCCCACCATATAGTTTGATTTTCCTTCTAATAATGTTTCAACAGCTTTAACCCCTAGTCGGCTTGCTAAAACCCTGTCAAAACAAGTTGGGCTTCCACCCCTTTGCATATGCCCAAGTATTGATACTCGTACATCATATTCAGGCATGTTTTCTTCTACATAGTCCTTAAGTTCAAAAACATTTTTACCTATTTTATCTCCTTCAGCTACTACTACCAGACTTGATAGTTTTCCTGATGCTTTACTTTTTCTAAGGGATTCCAACAACCTGTCAAGTCCCATGTCTTCTTCAGGTATCAGTATTTCCTCTGCACCTGCGCCTATACCTGCATTTAAAGCTATGTGCCCGGCATCACGCCCCATAACCTCAACAAAAAACAGCCTGTTATGAGAACTGGCTGTATCGCGTATTTTATCTATAACTTCTACTACGGTATTTAACGCTGTATCGTACCCCAGTGTAAAGCTGGTACCAAAAATATCATTATCAATAGTACCCGGTATACCAATTACAGGAAAACCATATTCTTCATTAAATACTAACCCTCCTGTAAAACTACCGTTACCGCCTATTACTACAAGGGCGTCAATATTATTATCAACAAGGTTTTTATGTGCTTGTTCACGACCTTCTTTAGTCATAAAGTCTTTAGACCTTGCTGATTTAAGAATAGTTCCGCCTTTATTAATAATGTTATTTACACTACGTGGGTTCATTTCTTTAAAGTCACCTTCAATCATACCCTGATAACCACGGTATATACCGGCACACTCAATATTATAATAAGCAGAAGCACGAACTACAGCCCTTATAGCTGCATTCATTCCCGGAGAATCTCCTCCTGATGTTAACACTCCTATCTTCTTGATATTTATAGACATTTTTTAATATTTAATTGTAAAACTAATAATTTAATATAATAAATTCATTATAAAATCCAATCTATTAATAATCCCCTAACATTTCAAACGTTTTCGTTAATAAGTTTTTTCCGATTTTTAAGTTTTATAATATTAAAAAAGGTCATTATCGCATTATAATGACCTCTTTTTTTGTAATTGATAAAAATATCTTGAGAATAATTACGGATTAATCAATTTCCGGTATCCTTTCCGGTGGCTTTTCATCCTTGTCTTCCTTCTTAGTTTTTTTCTTATTCCTGTTTTCTGAGAATTGTATAAATTCAGGAGATAATTCTGAATCCGGTATATGGTTACCGCTATCACTATCTGTTTTTAATTCTGTTTTCCTGAAAATTTTTCTCCAAAGTTCGTTTAAGGTATTAAAATCAACTTCATAAGTAAGACCTATACCCTGTGTATAACCTATGCCCTCACCTAGAAAGTTAATATCGTTCTCTCTGTTAAAGACTCTTGCTTTTAAACTATTATCATCATTAAGCCTGAATTGCGCTTCTATATTCCCTACAATACTCGATTCGTTTACGCCTCCTACAGGAACCCCTACCTGACCGTTTACCGTAATTCTGTCATTAATTTGAGAGGAAAGGGTTACTCCTAATTGGGAGTTGGTTTCTACATAAGGGTTACGCTCTCCCTGAACATAATTTACACCCACCTGTACTTTACTGTCATCATCACTAAACAGGTCGTTAAACAAACTACTTGCCGTTTCCAACAGTGGTGCGTATGCCATTGAGTTAGCATTTGTAGGGCTTAAGAACGATCTTTGGTATAATAAGGATAACGCTTGCTTTTGGCGCATATCAGGATCATTAAGCCTATACTCTAAATCCGATTTTACAACTGAGCTTACATTAGGAAAGTTTATCTGGAACTCATGGTCGGGCTGCATTAAGTTACCTGTCAATTGTATTACTACCTCAACGGGTATATTACGACTAAATGAGGCGTTTTCTAACAATACCGAAGGGTTTGCCTGCGTTTTATATACCGCTTCAAGGTTTAACCTTGCGCGCGTAGGGTCGCCTTCCCAACTTATATAGCCTCCGGGCTTCGCTACAAGTTGTTTATCAAATAAACCTGCATATTTAAAATTGTAAATTCCTTCACTTACCTGGAAATCTCCCCACATATTAAACTTACCAAGGGTATTAATTTCCAATAGCATATTACCGTTTCCTCTTGCCGATAATCCGTGCCCTGTATTTTTATCTATAATAATTTCAAGTTTAGCATCAGGCGTTACTTCAAAATTAAAAGCCATTTCCATACCCTTATACAGCCTGGTATTAGCTACTACCTGTTCTATACCTTTCTTCTCTTTTTCCTCGGGACTTAAAAAGTCTATGTAAGGGTTAGAGCCTCCGCTACCTGTATTATTAATAGGTATTTTTATATCGGTTCCTTTTGCCGATTTTGCTTTAACCCCTATGTATAATGCTGTGGTAGGTCCTGTTACTGTAGCTGTACCATCCATAAAAGCAGTACCGTAAAACATTGCATCATCAGAGTCTTCTGTATCTAAAGCTACCAGCCTGTCAGTTTCTATTTTAAGGTCAAGCCCCCAATCTTTAAACATATTATGTGTAACCTTACCTTCCAGATAACCAAAAGTATTATACTTGGTATCTGTCATTTTTGGTCTCCTAAAGAATATCTCTTTTTCGGTTAAATCTATTACTGAGTTTGGCTCAAAGGCATAATCAGTATTTAAGTAGCCTACTTTTAGCCCTGCATCATTAAGGTAAAAGCGTGCATCTATCTCGGGTTCTTTTATATTACCAACTATAGCTGCCCGCCCTGTGGCATTACCTCTTATATCAGGGAATATAGTACTTAAGAAAATCTCTAAAAAGCTAATATCAAAATCGGTAAATATTGCATCAAGAGAGAGCTCTGTTTGCTGATTAACTATATCTATACTTCCGTAAGTATATAGTTTTTCTTCTTCATCTTTAAATATTGTAGAACTTACATTAAACTTTCTTAACTTTTCGTCACCATATATTTGTAAATCTAAATCTCCTAATATATTATCATTCATACGGAGGTCTGTTATCGTAAGCATAGACTGCGGTTTATACTCACTACGCTGCTGCTTTACTGTAATATCTCCGTTAATTTTACCCCCAAATTCTAAATTACCTAAAGAGGGAGTTACTTTTTCCAAAGCCACTTCATTAAACCTCAGGGTTACATCTTTGTATGTAGAATCCCTCATTACTCCCATTAACTCTACTTTCTCTTTGTTGTGGGACAAGGTGATTTTATCAATTTTAAAATCAGTAAGTTTTTTATTGAAAATTACTTTATTATCGGCTTCATTTTCTTCATTTAAATACCACAGGTAATCTTTAAAGTTAATTTCCGACCGTTTAAGCCCTACTACTGATTTATTATCTTTATTAATCGTATGGTACAGGTTGATATTAAAATAGTCTTTTGCTTCTTCTCCACCTTTAAACTCTGAACGCAGGTATAGTGTGTCGCTTTCGGTTACATTTACCAAGTTAAAATCTGAAACTTTATAGGTTTTAGTACGGAGGCTATCCATACTAATATAGGTGTTATAAAGTGGGTTTTTATTGTTTATATCAACCGAAAGATTGTTAAAGTAATTGTCTTTAAGTGTAATTTTAGGGGAGTTAAAGTCCAGTACAAAATCACCTTTATCTGCATTTATTCTACCTCTCAATTTGGTATTTTTAGCCAATGTAACATCAGGCAGGAAAATACCAATTATCTTATTGTAAATAGTAAAATTGAAATCTAAAAACTGTCCTTTTTTAACCTTATAAGGTGAATAGTTAGTGTACAAACTACCCATTGCATTTTCTACTACTTTTGGCAACTGGTTAACATCAAACTTACCTCTTACTCTTCCTTCTATTATATCGGTAGAATTAAAGGTTATAGTTCGTATATCATCGTCGTCAAAAGTTGAGTTTACATAAAAATCCTCAAAGTAATAGCTGCTTCTGCTATTTTGATAGGATAATCGGGATATTTGCAGCGTACCTGCAAGGTTGTTTATAGTATTACCTGTAGCATTAAGTAATAAATCTCCTTTAAAAATAGATATAGTATCTTGCTTTATAAGTTTTAAAGCAGCTAAGTCTGCATAATCTATCTGCGCATGGAAATCATACTCATTCGCTTTTTTCCTTATATCTACCAACCCGTCAAACGACATTAACAAGTTAGGATCGTTACTGTTTATTACACCTTTATAATAAGGCCATTTCATTCTGCCGTCTACTGTAATACTGCTATAAGTATATCCGTTAAACCTTAGTTTACTAATATTACCTTTTAAAGTAGTATTAAGCGACTGATTATTAAACCCTGTACCATTAACAACCAGGTTAGCAGTAGTATTACCAATAATATTATTTTCTGCCAGTACTCCTATATTAAAGCCATACAAATTTACCGTACCGGAATACTTAGCTATATCCGGTTTATTAAAATCATCTATAGTAAGGTTTGCCTCTGCTTCCCCAAGCTCTGACATTATTTGTAAATCAGTTTCTAAATCTTTCTTAGTTAACTTTACGTGCCCTGTTAAGTTTACCCAACCCAATTTATCTAGAACTTTTGGTAAGCTCTTGCCCAATATTCTCGGCATTATTTCGCGCAGGTTATTATACTTAGAGGTAACATCCGAGAAATTCCCATCCATATAAAACCCAGGTCCTTCTTTATCGAATAAATTTTTAAAGTTTACAGTACCTATAATTTTACTGTGCTCATCATCCAGCAACTTTAAATCGTGTAATACAAAATTATTAAGAGGTCCTGTTAGCGTAGTAGAAAGGTAGAATTTTTGGTTTTCACCAAATTCATTATAAAAATAATTCAGGTCGTTAGAAGATACTGCACCCTTTTCAACTTTAAAGTCAAACTTAACCTTATTAATGAAATCTTTCATATCCTCTCGGGTATACGTAAGTTTCACATCTCCTTTTAAGGTTGAATTTGCTGTTTTTAAATCGAAGTCTGTTAAAAACATACTGTCAGGGTTATAGGTATAATCTCCCGTCAGGTTTTCTACAAAAAGTCCTCTATGGTCTAATAATGACAAATTTTCTATTCCTGCCGATACACTTGGTCCTTTTATAGAAAAATTACTTAGCTCCCCGTTAAGTTTTTGAAAGTCGAGTATTTTAGGTGTCGTACCATTTTCATTAGTAAGTCTGTACCTTCCGTTAGTTACATATAACTCATCAGCATTTAAACGAAAAGAACCATCGCCTTTTTTACCATTGTCTAATGATTTTACAAAAACATCTAGACTTGAGTTATCTTCCCCTTTATATGTTTTCATATGGAAAGTAAGCGCATCAGCCTTTATAGTACCAAATTGAAATTTATTATTAGTAAGCTGTTTAAAACTTAATATATTTGTTTGTATTCTGTCAGCTGAAATTAAAGTATCATTATGGTGGTCTAAAATAAGTACCTTTTTTAGTTTCACACTCCCAAATAACGATATAGCAACTTTCTCTACCTGGATGTTTGTACCTAAATTCTCATTAAGCTTATCTGTAGCATAATGTGCCAGTTTAGTTTGTACAAAAGGCAGTGAAAGAGCAATACCCAAGAGTAACAAAAACAGGATAATACCTATTAATGTGCGGACAAGTATTTTTTTAAATTTTTTGATACTGCTATTTGTTTTTAAATTTGCGGAACGGCAGCTTTTACAATTTTGAACAAATGTAGGTAAATTTGCCTTTTGTTAAAATAACTACACTTGTTTTTGCTGTTCAAATACCATGCCCTAAAATGACAGATAAACCCATATATATACTAGCCATAGAAAGTTCATGCGATGATACTGCTGCTGCTGTATTAAAAAACGGTAAAGTACTTTCTAATATTGTAGCCCGCCAGTCCGTACACGAAGAATATGGCGGTGTTGTGCCGGAGCTTGCCTCCAGAGCACACCAACAAAATATAGTTCCTGTAATTGATGTAGCACTTAAAAAAGCAGGAATTACCCGTAACGAGCTTAATGCCATAGCATTTACCCAAGGTCCGGGGCTTATGGGGTCGCTATTAGTTGGCAGCTCATTTGCTAAGTCAATGGCATTGGCTTTAGGCATTCCGCTTATAGCCGTAAACCACATGCAGGCACATATTTTGGCTCACTTTATAGAGGAAGAAGGTTTTGATAAACCTGATTTTCCCTTCCTTGCCATGACTATTAGTGGCGGACACACCCAAATAGTAAAAGTGAACAGCTATTTTGATATGGAGGTTATAGGCGAAACCACTGATGATGCCGTAGGCGAAGCCTTTGATAAAAGTGCTAAAATATTAGGGCTACCATACCCCGGAGGTCCTTTAATTGATAAATACGCTCAGGAAGGTAACCCAAAGGCTTTTCCGTTTACTAAACCAAAAGTAGATGGGTTAAACTTTAGCTTTAGCGGACTGAAAACTCAGATACTTTATTTTGTACAGAAAAAAGTTGCTGAAAACCCTGATTTTATAGAAGAAAATCGCAACGATATTTGTGCATCTATACAATATACCATCATCAATATTTTGATGGATAAACTTAAAGCAGCTGTTAAAGAAACAGGTATTAATCAGGTAGCTATTGGCGGAGGGGTTTCTGCAAACAGTGGTATCAGGAATACACTAAAAGAAGCAGAGAAAAAGTATGGCTGGAAAAGTTTTATTCCTAAATTTGAATATACAACCGATAATGCTGCAATGATTGGTATTGTGGGCTACCATAAATACTTGGAAGGCACATTTAACGATGTTACAGTAACCTCTAAAGCGCGAATTTCTTTATAATATGCAACTATTCTATAATGCTGATATAAACACGGAAACATCTGAATTTACTTTTGATAAGGATGAAAGCCGACATATTGTAAAAGTACTGCGTAAAAAAGAGGGAGATGTTATTCAGTTAACTAATGGTAAGGGCGACCTTTTCACTGCCGAAATTATTTTTGCAGCCGATAAAAAATGTACCGTTAGCATTACTGATACTGCAACACATGCTGCACTACCTTATTACTTACATTTGGCAGTAGCACCTACCAAAATGAACGACCGCTACGAGTGGTTTTTAGAAAAGGCAACCGAAATAGGTATTAGCGAAATAACCCCTATCATCTGTGAACATAGCGAGCGTACCGTTTTTAAAACAGAACGTTTTAATAAAATTGTACAAAGTGCCATGAAACAGTCTTTGCAATACCATTTACCTATATTAAACGAGCCTGTTTCTTTTAAAGACTTTATGAGTACTGAAAGAGACGGACAATTATTTATAGCACATTGCGAAGAAACAGATAAAAAACTGCTTAAAAACGAAATACAGCCACAGCAAAAAATAACAATTCTTATAGGTCCTGAAGGTGATTTTTCTCCTGCTGAAATAGAACAGGCATTACAGCAAAAGTATATTCCTGTTTCACTGGGTAACACCCGCCTGCGTACCGAAACTGCTGCTATAGTAGCTACGCATAGTGTTGCTTTTGTTAATGAGTAATAAGACAAGATTGCCACGTCGTTCCTCCTCGCAATGACAAATAAACATAATAGGGTTTTAGGCTACCATGTCATCGCGAGGTACGAAGCGATCTTAACCCAAATAATTACTTATATTTACAACTATTCAAATATTACTATGAAAAAACTATTCTATATACTTTTACTGGCTCCTGCTTTGCTTATGGCACAGGAAATAGCAGTACTAAAATATTCCGGTGGTGGCGACTGGTACGGTAACCCTACTTCATTACCTAACTTAGCGAAGTTTTGCAATCAAAATATCAATACCAAAATAAACAGTGCAATAGCAACAGTTGAAGCAGGCAGCCCTGACTTATTCTCATACCCTTTTGTACACATGACAGGGCACGGAAATGTAGTTTTCAGCGATAATGATGTGGTTAACCTGCGGAACTACCTCAACTCAGGTGGTTTTTTACACATAGATGACAACTATGGTATGGATAAGTACATCCGAAAGGAAATACAAAAGCTGTTCCCTGACAATCAACTGGTATTAGTTCCCGCCGACCATGAAATTTTTAAAGGTCCTTATGTATTCTCAAAAGGGTTGCCTAAAATACACGAACACGACAACAAAACACCACAGGCATGGGGTATTTTTGTAGAAGGTAGGCTAGTACTGCTTTATACTTTGGAAAGCGACTTAGGTGACGGTTGGGAAGATGAAGAAGTACACAACGACCCTAAAGAAGTTCGTGAAAAAGCACTAAAAATGGGTGCTAATATTGTTAATTATGCTTTTACCAACTAATGCAACAGCAATTAACCCACGAAGAAACTTTTTTTACTGAACAAAAATTCCCGATAACCTTACTTTGCGACGGTATAACCTACCAACCCAATATAGGTTCTGTATTCCGTATTTGTGAAGCGTTTGGGGTAGCTAAAGTAATTTTTGTTGGCGAAAACATAGCCTTAACTCCGCGTAAAATAAACCGTACCTCTCGGGCTACACATTTGCAAGTACCGCATCAGGTTGCAAAATTAGAAGAGGCTATAACACTGCTTCAAGGAGCAAAAGACAATTCAGAAATTATAGCTCTTGAAATTACTGATAAAAGTAAACCGTTAAAAGATATTTCTTTAAATAGAAACAAACCTGTTGTTGTAATTGCAGGAGGAGAAGTAAATGGTATTTCCGAAGTGCTTTTAAAACTGGCTAACCAAACAGCACATATTACCATGTATGGCAAAAACAGCAGTATGAATGTGGTAAATGCTGTAGGAATAGCGCTTTATGAAATCACAAACAAAATTTCATAATCACATAAAAAGAGTATCTTAGCATTATTATTTTTTGCTATTAAATTATACAAAATGATTTCATCAAAAATTATAGCTAACGGTATCCTTCGGGCACTAGGTATCGCTTTGGGTATTTATATACTTTTAATGTTCCTGTATAAAATACAGGCAGTTATAATTTACCTGTTTATAGCTATAATTGTAGCTATGATAGCAAGCCCTATCGTAAAATTTTTAAAACGTAAACTTAAGTTCCCTCATATAGCTGCGGTAATAACTACGTTATTCTTTTTTATATGCCTTATGGCAGGTTTTATAATGTTGTTCGTTCCTTTGATTATTTCACAAAGTGAAAATCTGTCACTGCTCGATACCGCAAAATTAGAACAAGACTTTATCAACCTCATTAACCAGGTAAACGGCTATTTAAGCCAGCATGATATTGATACCGAAAAACTTATCAATGAATCAGAGCTAACATCTAAATTAAACTTCAATTTTATACCGGAGTTTATTAATTCATTACTTGGTGTACTTAGTGGTTTCGGTATTGGGTTTGCATCCGTGCTATTTATAACGTTCTTCTTTTTAAAAGACCGTAAAATTATGGACAAAGGGTTTCGTAAGATATTGCCCGATGCTCACGAAGAAAAAATATTAAGTTCACTACGTAAAATAGACTATTTATTAAGTCGATACTTTATAGGGCTTATACTGCAAATGACGATATTGTTTATACTATACCTTATAGTACTTTTAATATTCGGTGTACAAAATGCCTTTATTATAGCTTTTATAACTGCATTTTTAAATATAATTCCATACGTAGGACCACTAATTGCTACCATACTGGTAATAGTACTTACCATGCTGGGGCTTATGGGACCTGAAACACAAGGGGAAATGTTAACCACTACCCTGTATGTTGTTATAGGTTACAGTATAGCACAGGTAATAGATAATAATGTTAGCGCACCTTTAATATTCTCAAACAGTGTTAACTCCCACCCACTTGAAATTTTCCTTGTAATACTTGCCAGTGGTTTTGTATTCGGAATACTGGGAATGATTATCGCAGTACCGTTATACACCATTATTAAAGTAGTAGCTAAGGAATTTTTCCCGGGCAACAAAGTAGTAAAAATGCTAACTAAAGACTTGTAAATTTTGAATCCGAAGTTACTGGAACCGGAAGTACAGCGTTTTATTAAAGAGAATATCAATCAGCCTGTTACACAGCTTGCACTGCAAAAAAATCCTTTTCCTTATTTAGAATGGAAAGAGGTTATAAATCAAATTGCAGCAAGGCAAAAGGCTAAAGATAAGCTACCTACATGGTACACTACCGATGGTATTATTTACCCTGCAAAAATATCTATAGAACAAACCTCATCAGAAGTTGCTGCCAAATATAAAGCAGCACTTGTATCAGGCGAAAGCCTTATTGATATTACAGGAGGACTTGGTATAGACGATTATTACTTTTCTGAAAACATAAATAAAGTTACCCACTGCGAACTGAATTTAGAATTATCTGCTATTGCGGCACATAACTTTAAAGTATTAGATAAAAGCGATAGCATTGAGTGTGTTCCCGGAGATAGTACTAATACTTTGGAACTGCTAAACAGGCAGTTCGATTGGATGTATATAGACCCCTCACGGAGAAGTGATGTAAAAGGCAAAGTATTCCTTTTAAAAGACTGTTTACCTAATGTTCCTGAACTTTTAGACTTCTACTTCAGATACACCCAGAACATACTCATTAAAACAGCCCCGTTGCTCGATATTTCGGCAGGACTTAACGAATTACATTCGGTAGAGGCTATACACATTATAGCTATTAACAATGAAGTAAAAGAACTCCTGTGGGTATTAAACAAAGACTTTAAAGGTACTCCGCTTATAGAGGCTGTAAATATAACTAAAGAAGGCATTGACAACTTTTGTACACAATGGCAAAACGATGCGAATGCGACCCTTTCAATGCCTAAAAGGTATTTATATGAGCCTAACAGTGCCGTAATGAAAACGGGGGCTTTTAATGCCGTCAGTACTCATTACGAAATTGATAAATTACACACCCATACCCATTTATATACTGCTGAAAAACTAATTAATTTTTCAGGCAGAAGGTTTATTATTAATAAAACCATACCCTACACTAAACCAGAGGTAAAAAAGCAACTTGAAGGTAAAAAAATGAATGTAAGTACCCGTAATTTTCCACTCAACGTAAATGAAATAAAAAAGAAGTGGAAAATAAAAGATGGAGGTGATATATACGCTTTCTTTACCACCAATATTAATAATGATAAAATTGTATTACTTTGCAGCAAAATTTAGGTAAATGAAGAATTTATTTTTACTACTTTCTCTGTTAACAATAAGTTTTGCTAATGCACAACAAGATTGTGATTACAGCTTTAACCAAAAAACTGAAGAAGGTATTGAAGTTAAAGGAACGAAGGAATACATGATGTATGAAAAAATATTTGGCGGAAACTCACAATACATATTTTTTTCCCTTACCAATAATGGAGGTACTCCTCTGTTAAACTTTAAAATACTATCTAAAAGCACAGGTTTTCCTGAGCTGTACTGTTTTGACAATACCAGCAAAATATACATACAGCTTACCAACGGTAAAATAATAACGCTTATTAGTGCCACACAACAACAATGCGCTACTTTAGTATACAATCCTGATGATAAGAAAAATATGAGAGTACTTTCAGGGACGTTTTTATTTACAAAAGGTTCACTTGAAGAATTAGAAAAAAGCTCTATAACCTATATTCGGGTAAGATATACAACCGATACTGTAGACTACCCTATACGAAATGAAATAGAAAGCGAAACCATAAAAGAAAAGTATTTCCCTAACAAATACTTTATAAATTACCTTAACTGTATAAAATAATTGTACTTTTATCGCCTCTGTAGTTCATTGAGTGTTAACTACTTTAATTTAATGTTGTAAAAAAATCAAAAAAACATTTAAAAATAGTTGCAAAAAACCGAATAAATAAGTTACATTTGCAACCGCAAAAAAGCAATAAGTTTTACACTTTTTGCAATTGCACGGAGAGGTGCCGGAGTGGTAACGGAGCAGATTGCTAATCTGTCGACGGGCAACCGTCGCCAGGGTTCGAGTCCCTGTCTCTCCGCTCTTCGGGGTGTAGCGTAGCCCGGTTATCGCGCCTGCTTTGGGAGCAGGAGGCCGCAGGTTCGAATCCTGCCACCCCGACATAAAAATTGAAAAATCCCTAGGATTTATGGTTGCGTAGCTCAGCTGGATAGAGCACCTGCCTTCTAAGCAGGCGGTCCCAGGTTCGAATCCTGGCGCAATCACACAAAAGCCACTTTTTTAAGTGGCTTTTTTGTTTTTAAAATATTCCAACACAAGCTAAAAAATGAGAATTGCAATAATTGGTGCTCACCAAGTAGGTAAAACAACATTAGCAGAAGAACTAATGGAAAAACTTACCGGCTATACACTGGAAACAGAACCATATCTGCAACTGGAAGCATCAGGGTATGAATTCTCATCTCCTCCTATCGGCGAAGACTTTCTGGAACAGTTTAACTACTCTCTTAAATTAGTATCTAAAGATGAAGATAATATACTATTTGACAGATGTATTATTGATATTCTTGCTTACCTCCATGCAGTTGAACCTGAAAAGAATATTCAGGAACTATTCAAAACAGCAGAAGAGGCCTTCACCGAAATTGATTTACTTGTATTTATGCCTGTAGAAGAGCCTGATTTGATTCCTAAACATCAAGCAGACATGTCTGAACTTAGAGATACTGTTAATGAATTACTTAATGACTGGATATGGAGTTTTGACATAGAAACAATTGAAGTTAGTGGCAGTGTATCAAATCGTGTAAACCAAGTACTCGCTAAAATAAGATAAATTCCTCACACCAAGTTCTATACGTATTGAATTAGATAAATTCAACAACTAACAATTACTTCTCTAAAGTAAAATTAAAAACATCTAAAAAAATTATTTTTCGGGAAATTCAGGTATAAAACAACTCAATACCAACATTTTACAGTTTACTTCTATTATTAAAAAAGCATATATAAACAATAAAAATTAAAAAATTTTCACTATTTGTTTGTTTTTTTAATAATAAACAATTAATTTAACATACTGTTTAGATGTTTATTTTTCTATTATAAACTCCCTATTATAATGAAAAACATACCTGCCCAACCGATACGAGCTTATATAAGCCGGTGCAAAAGCGAAGAAAAGAAGTTTCAGATGCTGGCACAATCTAGTGTTATTTTTAAAAAAGATATTGAGCAAATAAGTATTTTTGCAATCAATTTTTCTAATGCTATTGAGCTTATTGCCAATTCAGCAAAACAAACTATACCCGAACGCAAAAACGAAATAACTCTTATTTACAAAAGCTATGTAAGGCACTATGTTGACTTTTTAAACGGTTTGTGCCGAACTTGCGACTGTAACTAATAAATGCGTATAAAAACACCTCTTTTTACTTGAATTACTTAATCTTAACTTTACATCCAAAAAAAGATGGGTGTAAATAATATTGTTTTTATTTAACGTAGTCCACTCCCACCTTTTTCTTCTCATTTATTATACAGTAAATGTATGATAACGGTAACTATTTTTACTACAATTACCGCAACAATCTTCAATCATTCACAAAAAATCAATTTATTTGCCTTATTATTTTAAATAATTTATTTTTATAGGCGTTTAAAATCATTAATTTCGTAACGTAAATAAATAAAAACAACATAATATAATGAGCAATAAAAAAGTAGTGATTGTTTCGGCAGCACGTACCCCTATCGGTAGCTTCATGGGAGCATTATCAACTGTACCAGCATCTCACCTTGGAGCTGCTGCAATTAAAGGCGCATTAAACAAAATAAACCTTGACGGCAACCTTGTAGATGAAGTTCTTATGGGTAATGTTGTACAGGCAAATGTTGGGCAAGCTCCGGCAAGACAGGCATCAAAACATGCAGGTTTGCCTGATAGTGTTGTTGCTACTACTGTAAATAAAGTATGTGCATCGGGTATGAAAGCAGTTACACAAGGTGCGCAAAGCATTATGTGTGGCGATGCTGATATTGTAGTTGCAGGTGGTATGGAAAACATGAGCCTTATACCGCACTATGTACCTATGAGAACAGGTAGCAAGTTTGGTCCTGTTACTATGGTTGACGGTTTACAAAAAGACGGTCTTACTGATGCTTATGATAATAATGCAATGGGAGTGTGTGCAGACCTTTGTGCTACTGAATATAAAATATCTCGTGAGGAGCAGGATGAATTTGCTATAGAATCATACAAGCGCTCTGCTGCTGCATGGGATGCAGGTAAATTTGATAATGAAGTTGTACCTGTAGAAGTACCACAACGTCGCGGAGAACCTGTTGTTGTTAATAAAGATGAGGAGTATATTAATGTTAAACTGGAAAAAGTAACTTCACTTAGAGCTGCTTTTAGTAAAGAAGGTACAGTTACTGCTGCAAATGCTTCTACTATTAATGACGGTGCTGCTGCATTAGTTTTAATGAGCGAAGAAAAAGCAAACGAATTAGGATTAAAACCATTAGCATACATAAAATCATATGCTGATGCGGAACAAGAACCAAAATGGTTTACAACATCACCGGCAAAAGCGTTACCAAAAGCTTTAGATAAAGCAGGTATGAGCAAAGATGATGTAGATTTCTTCGAATTTAACGAAGCATTCTCTGTAGTAGGTATTGCTAATACAAAAATATTAGGTCTTGATGCTGCTAAAGTAAACGTAAATGGTGGTGCTGTATCGTTAGGTCACCCACTGGGATGTTCAGGTGCAAGAATTATAGTTACACTATTAAATGTACTGGAGCAAAACAATGCTAAAGTTGGTGCTGCTGCTATTTGTAATGGTGGTGGTGGTGCTTCGGCAATTGTTATAGAAAGAGTTTAAACTCAATATTGAATGTTTTTTTAGCCATATATTAGCTAAAACAAACATAACATTTGGCGTTGCTTAGGAATTAACTGCTATATTTGTGGTTTTGGACAAAGCAACGCCATTTTTTTGGCTTTACTTTTAGTAAAAAGGAGAACGTAAAAAGAAGCAACATAACAGATGATTTTTGGTATTTGTAACTTGGCTATTGTACCCCTTCGCCTTGAAGCGAACGACCGAAGCGAAATGACATCGCAAGTTTTGTTCGGTGAACATTTTAAAGTGCTGGAACAAAACAAAAAATGGTCGCGCATAGCACTGGCTTATGATAATTATACGGGCTGGATTGACAATAAGCAGTACAGAACCATATCGGAGGCACATTATAACCATTTAAGTACTGCTCCTGACGTACTTAATGCTGACCTTATAGAATATGTTACTACACCAAGTAATCAGCTTTTACCAATACCTATCGGCGCTTCATTATCCTTCTTAGACCATTCTGAAATAAATATAGAGAACTTTACTTTCGAAGGTTTACGCACTACAGGAATAACAGGCAAACAAAATTTACTTCGTACTGCTTTTATGTATCTTAACGCTCCTTATTTATGGGGAGGCAAAACACCTTTTGGTATAGACTGCTCAGGCTTTACACAAATGGTGTATAAACTGAATGGTTATAAGCTACTACGTGATGCCTCTCAACAGGCGAAACAAGGTGAAGCACTTAGCTTTATAGAGGAAAGTGAGCCGGGCGATTTAGCCTTTTTTGACAATAAAGACGGTGAAATTATACATGTTGGTATAATTATGGATGATAATTACATCATCCATGGGCATGGTAAAGTACGTATAGACCGTTTAGACCATTTAGGAATTTACAATGCAGAACAACGCAGACATACGCATAAGCTCAGGGTGATTAAAAAAATAATTTAAAAACTGAGATTACTATGAAAAAAATTTCTTTATTACCGCTACTATTTTTATTCTTGGTATTCGGGTGTAGTTCCGATGATGATAACACTATTGAAGCTCCATTAACTTCCCAAGAAATTTTAAATGTTGCCTACGGTAGCGATACACAACAGACAATAGATGTGTATTTACCCGAAGGACGTAATGAAGAAAGCACTAAGGTTATTGTATTAATTCACGGAGGCTCGTGGGTTGCAGGAAGCAAACAGGATATGAGTTTCTTAATTCCTACTATACAATCATCATTTCCTGATTACGCTATTGTAAATATTAACTACAGGTTAGCAGACGATGAAAGCCCTGCATACCCAATGCAGATAAACGATATTGAGCAAATGTTTACTTTTCTGGAAGATAGTGATTATCATATCTCTGATGATTATGCTCTTATAGGGGTAAGTGCAGGAGCTCACCTTTCTATGCTGTACAGTTATAAGCATGATACAGACCACGATGTAAAAGCAGTAGTAGATATAGTTGGTCCTGCTGACTTTACTGATCCTAACTATACTACTCACCCATTATACTCACAAGCAGCATTAACTTTAACAGGTACAGCCACTCCTACCAGTGAACAAATTGCCGAAGTTAACCCTGTAGCGTATATTACAGCACAGTCACCTCCTACCCTTTCTTTTTATGGAGGTCAGGATCCTTTAGTACCTGCTACGCAAGGCGGATTATTACAAGAAAGCCTGAATAACTCAGGGGTATATAATGAATTTAACTTTTACCCTGATGGCGGACATGCAGATTGGAACTTTGAGATTATGCAGGAAGTATTCGGGAAAACAATTCTGTTCTTACAGGAAAACTTTTAATATCTGAGTTTAAAACATCATAACACTTTTTTTAAAATTATTATATTTGGCTTATGTCCAAGCCAATAAAAATATCAATACCTAAACCTTGTCATGAAAACTGGAAAAACATGACTCCTGTTGAAAAGGGGCGTTTTTGTGCTTCCTGCCAGCAAAAGGTATATGATTTCACTAATTCATCTGACAGGGAAATTACTTCTATTTTAAGAAATGAAAAAAATGCCTGCGGACGTTTGAGAATTGATCAGTTAGACAGGGATTTAGTTATTCCGAAAGAAAAAAATAAGTTTTGGGTAGCAGCAACTGCAAGTATAATAGCTTTTTTTAGTTTAGGCAGTAATGAAGTATTATCGCAAGAAATTGAAGTAAAAATTGAACAAAATAAAACTGATAGCGAGAATATAATACCGCCTGCAAAAGATACATTAACTCCCAGCTCTATTGAAACAATAAAAATAAGTGGTTTAGTAAAAGATAAATTAGGGGTTATACCAGGAGCTACAGTAACAAATACTACATCAAAAGATACAATTGAAACAAATATTGACGGAGAGTTTACAATAAATGCTAAAATAAGTGATACAATTAAAACTTCATTTGTAGGCTTTACTACTCATTCATTTATTGCAGAAACTAAGCACGAATATGAGAAACAAGAAGTTATACTGGAATCAGATATTGATATATACCAAATAGGCACTATTGTTTACAAAAGAACATTCTTCGGTAGAATATTTCACAAAATAGGTAGCTGGTTCAGATAAATTTAAAATAATAATACTAAATAAAAAAGCCCCGCAATTGCGGGGCTTTTTTATTTACTTTATTTCTATTGTTCATATAGAGTATAAGAAACGTTTGTAAAAACTCCATTTGTAATTGTTACATCCTCCGGAGTTACTATTTGGTCTTGAAGTGTACCAACTTTATATGCTGTAAAACTAAAAGTTCCCGATGCCTTGCCATTTTCTGCATCAAAAGCTGTGAAAGTCATTTCTCCTGTACTTACAAAGTGCTCCATATACGAGTTCCCGCCTAAAAGATAGCTATTTGTAAATATAGCATTTGTATCCATAGATTCTTCATCGAAAGTATAGGTAATTAAAGGCATTCCTACTTGTATTTCACTTTCACAAGCCAACTGTATTCTTTGCTCGCCATCTTCAGCTGTGATATCAAATCTTTGAAGCCCCATAGATGAAACCTTAAGTAATGTTGAACTTGTAACTGTACCTGTCCATTCTTCTCCGTTAATAATTGCTGTAATAGTAGCTTCGGTATCATTGTTAGTAACCGCACTACTATCATCACTGCTACACGATGTAGCAAATGCAACAAAAAATGCTAACGTAATAGCATAAAAAAATCTCTTCATATTTTAATTGATTAGTGAAATACAAATAAAAACATTTTTTAAATATAAAATAACCTTTTTATAAAAAAACAAGAAGCCTCCTATACATAGGGGGCTTCTTATAAAGAATATATTTTATATCTAAAAGGTTATTTCACTTCTTCAAAATCTACATCTTGTACTTCGTCATCGCCTCCTGCTTGTGACTCACCTTGCTGTTGTGCTTGTTCTGCACCTCCTGCTCCTTGAGCTTCTGCCTGGGCTTTGTACATTTCTTCTGAAGCGTTTTTCCATGCTTCATTGATTTTATCAAGAGCAGGTTGTATAGTAGCTACATCTTTAGTTTCATACGCTTTTTTAAGCTCTTCAAGTGCTGCTTCTATTGGTTGCTTGTTAGCATCTGATAGTTTATCTCCAAATTCTGAAAGTTGCTTTTCAGTTTGGAAAATCATAGCATCAGCTTCGTTTAGCTTATCTACTTTTTCTTTAGCCGCTTTATCTGCCTCTGCATTAGCTTCAGCTTCACTACGCATTCTTTCGATTTCTTCCTGAGTTAATCCTGAAGAAGCCTCTATACGAATATCGTGTGATTTACCTGTACCTTTATCAGTAGCTGATACTTTTATAATACCGTTAGCATCAATATCAAAGCTTACTTCAATTTGCGGTACACCTCTTTGTGCCGGTGGAATACCGTCTAAGTGGAAACGACCGATAGTTTTGTTATCCTGTGCCATTGGTCTTTCACCTTGAAGTACATGTATTTCTACTGATGGCTGGTTATCTGCTGCTGTAGAGAATACCTGAGATTTTTTAGTAGGTATAGTAGTGTTAGCTTCTATTAGCTTAGTCATTACACCACCCATAGTTTCGATACCTAATGATAGTGGAGTAACATCAAGAAGTAATACATCTTTTACATCTCCTGTAAGTACACCACCTTGTATTGCTGCACCAATAGCAACAACCTCATCAGGGTTCACTCCTTTTGATGGTTTTTTACCGAAGAATTTTTCTACCTCTTCCTGTATTCTTGGTATACGTGTAGAACCACCTACTAAGATTACTTCATCAATATCAGATATTTTTAAACCTGCATCTTTAAGTGCTTTTTCGCATGGTAGCATAGAACGTTTTACTAAATCCTCTGCAAGTTGCTCAAATTTAGAGCGTGATAACGTTTTTACTAAGTGCTTAGGTCCTGATGATGTAGCAGTAATATATGGTAAGTTTATTTCTGTTTGTGTAGATGATGAAAGCTCTACTTTTGCTTTTTCAGCTGCTTCTTTTAAACGCTGTAATGCCATAGCATCGTTACGTAAATCTACACTCTCTTCTTTATTAAACTCATCTGCTAACCAGTCAATGATTACTTGGTCAAAATCATCACCACCAAGGTGTGTATCACCGTTTGTAGAAAGTACTTCAAATACTCCGTCACCTAATTCAAGAATAGAGATATCAAATGTACCACCACCAAGGTCATATACTGCAATTTTTTGGTCTTTACCTGATTTATCAAGTCCGTATGCCAATGCAGCAGCAGTTGGTTCGTTTATAATTCTTCTTACTTTTAAACCTGCAATTTCTCCTGCTTCTTTGGTAGCCTGACGTTGAGAGTCATTAAAATAAGCCGGTACTGTAATTACAGCTTCAGTTACTGTTTGTCCTAAGTAGTCTTCTGCAGTTTTCTTCATTTTTTGAAGTGTCATTGCAGAAAGCTCTTGTGGAGTGTAAAGACGACCATCAATATCAACTCTGGGAGTATCATTATCTCCGTTTACTACCTTATAAGGTACATTTTTTACTTCTTTAGTACTTTCAGAGAATTTATTCCCCATAAAACGCTTAATAGAAGATATTGTTTTGTGTGGGTTAGTTACCGCTTGCCTTTTTGCAGGATCTCCAACTTTTATCTCTCCACCATCAACAAAAGCAATTACTGATGGGGTTGTTCTTTTACCTTCAGCATTAGAAATAACTACCGGCTCACCACCTTCCATTACGGCTACACACGAGTTAGTTGTTCCTAAGTCAATTCCGATTATTTTACTCATTTGCTTAATAGTTTTATTTTCTAAATTTGGTTTTTATTTTTTTAAATCTCGCTTTATAATTGTCAATGACTATGCCATTAGCTAAAAATTAATATTATGACAGGTATAATATGACAAACTGGCATTTTACAACCTGCAATCACATATTCAATTTTTATTTTGTTTCTAAATAACTTTTTTTGTTATTTTATCACAGAGAATAAACAATATAAATACACAACTAACTATACATTTTATTCTACCCCCATTAAATTTATATAAATAATAAATCTGATTAAACTATATATACGTAGCTATTACTATACTTTAGTTTATTTATAGAAATGATATATTATATAAAAAAGTTAGATGCTGCAACCACACTACTTAAATTAGCATTAAGTGGCAGAATAGGGAAGAAATTATAATTTGGAGAAAGAAAATGAAGCGACTTAAATGCATAATGCTTATTGATGATAATAAAGTTGATAATTTTTTTCATGAAAGGATTATTAAAAAAAATGATGCAGCAGACACAATTGTAGTTAAAGAATCCGGAGAAGAAGCTTTAACTTATTTAAATACTAACACTAACTTAAAGCCTGATGTTATTCTTTTAGATATAAATATGCCCGGCATGAGTGGTTGGGATTTTATAGAAGAATACATTGAGCAAAACCATCACCTACCTACCTGTAACTGTAGTATTGTTTTATTAATTAGTGAACATCAGTCACTGGAAAATGACATTCTTAAACTAGCGGAAGAAAAGAATGTTTTTATAGCACTAAAAAACAAACCTGTTACACATGAAGTACTTAATGATATAGTTACAAGTAAGTTAAAGTAACATTATATTATTTAAAATCCATTTATCGATATCAAAACGCATTTAAACTATAGATAATGACAACATATCAGTTTACCGGGGTTGTTTATGCCTATACTTTATAATTTTGATCTTATAACAAACTGTAAAATTTATGAAGGCGCGGAATATATACCAAAGATTTACTCATATGAAAGTTCTATCTTTTGCTGTATTTGTACTTGCCCTTATGGTTATAGTAGGTTGGCTTTTTGATATTGAACAATTAAAAAGCATAATGCCAAAATATGTTTCAATGAAATTTAATACTGCATTATGTTTTATATTGATGAGTATTTCATTAACAATAGAAGCTTTCAGGCTAAGAAAATTTATTTTTATTTCCATTATTATAAATGCATTTGTTGCAGTATTCTCACTATTAACTTATTCACAGGAAATATTTGGTTATAATCTGCACATAGATCAGTTTTTTATAATTGACGAAGTAGGAATACAAGCAAAAGAAGCATTTCCCGGCAGGATGTCTCCAATTACTGTATTTCTGTTCTCCATGCTGTCTATCTCTTTAATTTTAGACAAGTGCATTAAAAGAAAGTACTTATTTATATTACAGTACATATACCATATAGTAACACTAATGGCAATTATTGCAATAATAGGTTATATATACAATGCCCCTGAATTTTATACTCTCTCTTTTTTAACATCAATGGCAGTACATACTGCTATAGGCTTTTTGTTACTCTCCGTAGGAACTGCCTTAATTCATCCCAGCTTAGGAGTTACCGGTATACTTATAGGTAACTCTGTAGGAAACAGTGTTGCCAGAAAATTATTTTCTCAAATATGTATTGCTATAATGGCATTTACCTATATCAGGTACCTTACTCATAAGTATAATATAGTCGATATAGAATTTGGTATAGCATTATTAACAATTTCATTTTTAATTATAAGTTTAGTGATAATATGGGAGGCTGCTGATAAGCTTAATAAGAAAGATGAAAAAAAGAAGCTTGCAGAAGAACATTTCAGACTGGTAGTAGAATCGGCTCCCAATGCTCTTATAATGTCAGATAGCAAGGGAACTATAACTTTAGTAAACAAACAAGCCGAAATAATGTTCGGTTATGAAAGAGAGGAACTTATAGGAAAAAAAATAGAACTTTTAGTACCCAATAAGTTTACACCAAACCACGATAAAAACAGAGTTTCGTACCACGCATCGCCCAAGGCAAAATATTTTGGTGCAGGTAGAGATTTATATGCTGTGAGAAGTACAGGAGAAGAGTTCCCTGTAGAAATAGGTTTAAATCCTATACGCAAAGAGGATGGAAAAATAGCTGTACTGGCATCTATAATAGATATTACCGAACGTAAAAAGCAAGAAGCCATAATTAGAAAGCAGGTAATTGAACTGAAACTTAAAAACCAGGAAATGGAACAGTTTAATTATATAGCTTCACACGATTTGCAGGAACCTTTACGAACAGTTTCCAACTATATAATGTTACTTAATGAGGACTATGAAGAAGAATTAAATGCTGATATAAAAATGCATTTAGTAACAATGGACGACGCTATTAAAAGAATGAGTTTATTAGTAAGATCACTATTAGATTTTGGAAGGTTAGGTCGTGATAAAAAACTTGTAAAATCAGATTGTGGTAAAATCGCTGAAAATGTACTTAAAGATTTAAGTAATCTTATTTGCGAAACAAATGCCAAAGTAAAAATAGAAGGACAGTTACCTCTTACCAATGTATATGAAATAGAATTCAGGCAATTACTCCAAAATCTTATTAATAATGCTATAAAATTCAGAAAGGCAGATGTGCCTGCGGAAATAGTGATTGGTTGTACATCTACAGCGAGCCAGCATGAATTTTATGTTACAGACAACGGTATTGGCATTAAAGAAAAATATGCTGATAAAATTTTCCAAATATTCCAAAGGCTTAATAAAAATACAGAATATGAAGGTCACGGTATAGGACTGGCAAATTGTAGAAAAATAGCTGAAATGCATGGAGGCAAAATATGGGTAGAATCTATACCGGGAGAAGGGAGTACATTTAAATTTACAATATTAAATCTAAAAGATGAAAGCACAATTAAACTGCATCATGCTAGTTGATGATAACAAAAACGATAACTTTTTCCATGAAAGAGTAATCCGAAAAAATAATGCAGCTACTCATGTAATAGCTAAAGAATCTGCTGAAGAGGCTTTGGAGCACCTTAAAAACCGTAAAACAAACGAGTCAAAACACCCTGATTTAATATTTCTTGATATTAACATGCCGGGAATGAATGGCTGGGAATTTTTACAAGAATATAAAAAACTGGATAAAGAGCTACAGTCTCAAATGGTTGTGGTAATGCTCACAACTTCAGAAAACCCTGATGACCATGCTGAAGCAAAAAAACACAAAATACTGGCTGATTTTAAAACAAAACCTCTAACAACCGAAATGTTGGAAGAGGTTTTATATAATTTTCACAAAGAAAGCTCTAAGTTTTAAAACCTAATTAACTAAAAATAAAGCATTGCTGAAAAGCAGGTTTCCATTTTCCCAAAAACCTCTAAATAAAGGGTTATCAACCATATATATTACCTTTCCCCTGCCTTTTTGTTCAGTAGCAAAGGTAACTGTATTTTGTAATCTGTTTTTTAATTTATAGCCTATAAAACCAAAACTTTTATATCCTTTTGGCACATACATTACTTGTTGAACGTTGCTCCCTGCTACTAAAGTATAATTACTACTACTTGTTTTAAGGCTAAAATACTTCTCCCCCAAACCATAAGCTAACGGATTAGTAACATCAACTTTATTTTCTATTATAGCTCCCGGTATAGATGATGATATAGATGCCCGTTCTATATTTTCATATTCAAAATTTTTAACACCACTTATTTCCTGATTAAGTGTACTTTCAAAACCTTGCTGCATTGCGTTAATACTATAACCCTGCATTGCATTAAAAACATTTAGAGCACCTCCTATCGCTATAACTTTACCTCCATTACTTATAAAACTATCAATTATACCCAGCTCTGTTTCATCAAAACTATATCGTCCGCTAGGCAGTACAATAGTATTATACTCTTCAAGCTTTACACTACTTAACCTGCTTAAGTCAACAATACTTAAAGGATAATCTGCAAACTGCTCCATATAGTACCATACCTGACCAAAATCGGTAACGCTAACATCTTCACCGGCAAAAAGCATAACCTTTGGGGCTTCAAGTAACTGATAATATTCTCCACCTAAATCAGCCCCCTCTACAGCAAAACCACTCTCTAAAACCTCAAAATTTTCTAAATCAGCTAATAGTACATCCATCATGCTTTCAAAACTCGACACACCACTATTATCACTTTTAAGTACAATAAGGTCTCCCCTGTTTACTTTTATACCGGGATAATACGAAGGTTTTCTTGCCAAACGTACTTTTATTTGGTTTTTATGTAATAAAGCCAATGCTTTTACTGATTCCCTGCTCTCCCAAGGTATATAATAAGCATAAGCCCTATCATACTCCAGTTTACCTTTACGGCTAATCTCTTTTTTAGTTTTTACAGCCAGTTCATTTTGTAAAGCATAGCTATCTTTACCATAAGCCAGTGGTAACGCCCATGCTGTAATATCGTAAGACAAGCTGTCCGACAGTCTTTGGTGTGGTTCAAAAAGTACTTGCGTTAATACCGCTTTTGACTGATTGGCATAAATAACCATGTCATTAGGTGTTATGCTAAAACTCTTTTCACTATCACTTTGGTAATGATAACCATTTACTTTTTTGGTTTCATCAGCATAACTGTAAGATATTTTACTCCTGTCTAAAAGTTTAGCTAACACTTTATTTTTAGCATCATGCTTTATAATATAGGTTTTATACTCCCCTTTAGGGTTCTGCCTGCTGTTTTTAAAATAACTTCTAAAATTTTGAATTAGCTTATCTTTTTGCATTGCTGCTGTTTCTACAACTGTAAGCACAGCAGTAGTATGGTGGTTAATCCTGTCTTGTAACGTTAATATAGTACCATTCCTCATTTGTATGGCACGCCCTGCATTTATACCACCCTGTTCATACGTCATACCAACAGCACCATTAAAACATGGGTAAGTATCACCATAACTGGGATAAAAAAGGTCAAAACGCTCACTGGTAAAATACCCCCACTCTTCCGCATCAAACTTTTTGGAGGTATTCTCCCCTATACTTTTATGAAAGTCTTTTTGATACTGTGCTATAAAATCATGTATCGGGTCTGCTGCCGGAGGGAAAAAATAAGGGTCGTTATACCCCATTTCATGCACATCAACATGAACCATCGGCATCCATTCGTTATAAAGTGCTATGCGCTGTTGGGTTTCAATTTGTGTTTGCCATGCCCAGTCACGGTTAAGGTCGTACGCATAGTGGTTTTGCCTGCCACCCGGCCAAGGCTCCATGTGCTCCCTGTCAGTGTAGCCTGTATGGAGATCTTTTCCGGCTATATCCCTAAGCCAATTCCCATAACGGGCAAAACCATCAGGGTTAAGGCAAGGGTCTAGTATTACTATAGTATTTTCCAACCACTTTTTAGTTTCCTTATTCAGTGGATTTATTAAATCATAAGCTACCTGCATAGAGCTTTCCGCAGCACCTATTTCGTTACCATGTACATTAAAACTTAACCAAACAACTGCTTTATCTATTAGCTGAGAAGGTTGCTCTGCCATACCAATAGTGTATAAATGTGTTTGGCGGATGGTTTCAATATTATTTAAATTTTCGGGAGTTGATATTATATAAGTGTTTAGTCCCCTACCCTGAGTTGTCTCACCATATGGCTGATGTTTTATATAATTTGAGTTTTCTGCTAAATAAGTGTAGTACTGCTCAAGTTGATGATAATAGGTAACATGTTGCCCGTAATCGGGTAAAAATTTTGTTGGGCTTTTTAATTGTGCCTGTATAGTAAGGCTAAAAGAAACAAAAAGAAAAAGTAATGCTTTTTTCATCAAGATTTTATGTGTTGTAAAAACCAAAAGTAAGAAATTAAATCTGGAATAGTTTTAGAGGGTTTAATAGTGTAATCACATTTTTAATACTTTTTTGTTTCAAACAAACCATTTAATTTTTGAAAAAACTATTTTTGAAAAAAATCCAATAATAAAAACTATGAAATCGATTCTTTTAACTCTATTTGCTATTATTTGTAGTACTGCACAAGCCCAAAACTTAAACATTATTTTTAAAGTAAATGATAAAGAAATTATTAGAGAAGGTAAAAACCTTACAGGTGCTAAATCATTAGACTCTATTAATTTACAATATGAGTATTTATCTTTACGAAAACTTAAGACAGGTAAAAAATCAACCAATACAACTTACATAGTGAGTTTTCCTGATACAGTAAACAGTAAAGCTGTGATAAATGCTTATTTACAAACAGGTTTAGTTGAGTATGCAGAAGTTGACGCGAAAGGTACAGGCGGAGGCGTTATGAATACTCAGGTTAATGATGCTTTGTATTTCAGACAATGGGGGTTAAAAAATGATGGTTCTTTTACATTATCTCCCGCTATAGCCGGAGCTGATATTGATATGGAAAATGCGTGGGAAATACAGCAGGGAAGTGAAAACATTATTGTCGCAGTTATGGATAGCGGTCTAAAGATGAATCATCCTGAATTTACAGGAAGACTTTGGGAGAATGTTTATGAAATTCCCGGAAATGGTATTGATGATGATGAAAATGGTTATGTTGATGATATTAACGGTTGGGATTTTGTAGATTTTGATAATAATCCTGCTGATGATCACGGGCACGGAACAAATGTAACAGGAATTATTGCGGCTAACGGAAATAACAACATAGGATATTCCGGTGTAGATTTAAACTGTAAAATAATGACTCTAAAGGGGCTTAACGCAAATAATTCCGGTAGTTATTCATGGTGGGTTGAAGCTATTACCTATGCCGCAGATAATGGTGCTGATGTAATTAATCTATCGGTAGGCGGGTCTAGCAATTCAAACGCTTTGGGAGAAGCTGTAGAATATGCTCTCGCTAACAATGTAGTTGTAGTAGTATGTATGATGAACACTGATAGTAACACCCCATACTACCCTGCAAATTACCCAAATGTTATTGCTGTAGGGGCTACCAACCCTGATGACAAGAGGTCCAGTCCTTTCTTTTGGGATATTAACAGTGGTAGTAATTACGGATCCCATATATCGGTAGTAGCTCCCGGAAATTATATATATGGTCTTTCAGCTTTTTCTAATACAAATTATGAAACATATTGGGGTGGTACTTCGCAAGCTACTCCTCACGTGGCAGGAATATGTACTTTATTAAAAGCGGAAAATCCTTCATTAACTCCGGTGCAAATAAAAAATATTATTGAAGAAACAGCCGAAGACCAAATAGGTAACCCTTTAGAAGACGGACCCGGTTTTGATATTTACTACGGGCATGGCAGGGTAAATGCATATAATGCATTAAACTCTTTAACAGCAGGTATAAATAATAATGAAAAATTGAACTTACAAATTTATCCTAACCCATCAGAAGGTATTATTACTATAAACGGAAATAATTATCCGCTTGAAGTAAGTGTATATAATACTGTAGGACAAATAATAAAAGAAAAGACTCTTACTAACAGTGATAAAAATATAACATTAAACAAATCAGGTATTTATTTTATTAAAATTAAAGATGATAATAATGAGGTTTCAAAAAAAGTTATTATAAAGTAAATAACTTCTCTCACTATTATTTCAATTCCATTATTAATTGATTTTTTTAATATCATTAAACAGTCATTTTTATTTTTTCTAAACTACTATTGTTACCTGCTTTTTTATAGGTAATTATTATCTTTGCTTGCTTAAAAAAAGAATTTACCAAATGCGTATATCCTATAATTGGTTAAAACAATTTATTAAACTGGACTGGACATCAGAACAAACTGCTGATTTACTTACAGATTTAGGTCTTGAAGTAGAAGGTGTAGATAAGTATGAATCACTTAAAGGCGGTCTGGAAGGTGTTGTAGTAGGTTATGTTATCAGCTGTGAAAAACACCCGAATGCTGATAAACTTAATGTTACAAAAGTAGATATAGGAAGCGATGCTCCTGTACAAATTGTTTGTGGTGCACCTAATGTAGCAACAGGGCAAAAAGTTCCTGTGGCAACAATAGGCACAACATTATACGATAAAGAAGGTAACGGCTTTAAAATAAAAAAAGGTAAAATACGCGGCGAAGAAAGCCACGGTATGATATGTGCCGAAGATGAACTTGGTATTGGTGAAAGCCATGACGGTATTATGGTTCTTGCCGAAGATTTAAAACCGGGTACACCGGCATCTGAAATATTTGATATAGAAACAGATGAAGTTTTTGAAATAGGTTTAACACCAAACCGCGCCGATGCTATGAGCCACTGGGGCGTAGCGCGTGATTTACGTGCAGGGTTAAACTTAAAAGACATAAATACTGAACTTATAACGCCATCTGTAAGCAATTTCAGAGTAGATAAACGTACCCTGAAAATGGATATAGAGGTCGAAGACAGTAAACTTGTACCTCGTTATTGTGGTGTAACTATATCTGACGTAGATGTAAAACCATCACCAAAATGGTTACAAAACAGACTAAAAGCTATAGGGCTTACTCCTAAAAATAATATAGTTGATGCTACTAATTATGTATTACATGAATTAGGGCAGCCATTACATGCTTTTGATGCCGGAAAAATAAGAGGTAATAAAGTTATTGTAAAAAGAGCTGTTGCCGGTACTAAATTCACAACTCTTGATGAAGTAGAGCGTACTCTGCATGAAGAGGATATAGTAATATGTGATGAGAACGGACCAATGTGTATAGCGGGTGTACTGGGAGGTATAAAATCAGGAGTTAATGAAAATACTTCTGCTATTTTCCTGGAAAGCGCCTACTTTAACCCTGTTTCTATAAGAAAAACAGCTAAGCGTCATGGTATTAATACTGATGCTTCTTTCCGTTTTGAAAGAGGTATAGACCAGACTATTACACAGTATGCACTTAAAAGAGCTGCTTTATTAATACAGGAGTTAGCAGGAGGAGAAATAACATCTGATGTTGTTGATTTCTACCCTAAAAAAATAGAAGACCATACTGTTTTCTTAAACCTTGAGAATTTAAAAAGAATAGTAGGTCAGGAAATACCTGTAGAGACTATTAAAAAAATATTAGTATCGTTGGATATAAAACTAAACACAATGTCTGAAGTTGGGCTTGGTTTAGTTATACCTTCATACAGGGTTGATGTTGAGCGTGAAATAGATGTAATTGAAGAAATATTACGAGTTTACGGATATAACAACATCAGTTTTACTCAAAAAATTAATGCCTCTATATCTGAGACTTCACGCACAGAAGATTATAAGTTACAAAACATTATAGCCACTCAGCTTGTAGCACTTGGCTTTAATGAAATGATGGCTAATTCGCTTACAACACCTGATTACGTTAAACTTTCTGAAAACCTGAAAGAAGAATTTAATGTAACCATGCTTAATCCTTTAAGCAGTGAACTTTCTGTAATGAGACAATCATTACTTTTTAGTGCATTGGAAGCGATATCATTTAATATAAACAGAAGACGTTCTGACCTTAAATTATTTGAATTTGGTAAAAGTTACCATAAACTGCCATCAGGTTATGATGAAAACAAACACCTTACACTAAGTGTAACCGGTAACAGGATAGCAGAAAGCTGGACGCAGGGTCAAAAAGCATCTGATTTCTTTATGTTTAAAGGCATGGTTACAATGGTATTGGAAAGACTTGGTATAAATAAAGCGAAGACACAGCCACTAACAAACGACCTTTTTGCCGAAGGTATGGCATATACCATAGGTCAGGATATTATTGTAGAAATGGGTACTGTTAAAAAAGCAGTCCTTAAAGAGTTTGATATTAAGCAAGAAGTATTCTTTGCTGATTTTAACTGGGGAGCTATAATTAAATTAATCTCCGCTAAAATTAAATATACTGAGATTTCTAAATTCCCGGAAGTACGCAGAGATTTAGCACTGCTTATTGATAACAGTAAAACTTTTGATGATATTTACGCTACGGCAAAACAAACAGAAAAGTCACTTTTAAAAGATATTAACCTGTTTGATGTGTATGAAGGTAAAAACCTGCCGGAAGGTAAAAAATCATATGCTGTTAGCTTTACACTTCAAGACAATAATAAAACACTTACTGATGGACAAATTGATAAGGTAATGAATAAAATCATTCAGAACCTTGAAAAGCAAGTTGGTGCTCAATTAAGATAGAGGGTTATATACAAATACAAGCATAAATAAAAAAGCCTCCTGAATTCAGGAGGCTTTTTATATTAAGAATATTAATAGTGTTACTCGTTTTTAAGAGCTTTATATTTATCCATCATTTCAAGACCTTGATATAAATTACCCAAAATAGTTTTTACATCAGTGTTATCAGGATCAATTTCATGAGCTTTTTCTAAATACTTCATCGCTTCTCTATACATTTCGTTACGCTTCTCTTTAAGCTCGTCATAACGTTTCATCTCTTTTTTAGAAGTACCTAAATTGTTCATTTCGCTAACAATTTCATCTTCTCCGCTTAATTGAAGTATACCTAAATTTTGGTACGCTCCCACTAATTGAGGATCTAACTCAATTGCTTTTGCATAATATTTTTTAGCCCCTTCTACATCACCTGATTTTGCACTTGTAACCCCCAGGTTAAAGTATAAAATAGGGTCTGTAGAACCTTGATTTAATATCTGCTGAACTGTTTTTCTGTAGTTATCGTAATCATCTGCTTCAAGATAAAGCTGTGCCTCTGCCGAAAGTATCTCAACATCATTAGGATTTGCTTTTTTCGCATCTTCAATAGCTTTTTTAGCATTTTCTTTATCACCTAATATTAAATATAATTTAGCAATATTTTTTACTATATCGCTTTTCTTAGAAGGCTCACGATGTATACCCGGTTCAACGTGCGTTTTTTGTGCTACAGATAAATCTCTTGTAGTTTTGTTAGGGAAAAATTCTACCTGACCTGTTTCTACATTTTTAGCTGTGTAATTTACACCTTTACCGGTAAATCCTAACTGCTGTAACTCTTTATAGTAATCTATAGCTTGTTTGTAATCCTGACTGTTAGAAGCATAGGCTGCTGCATTATATAAATGTACAGTATCCCTCGGGCTTATTCTGTATACCTGTTCAAATAAAGGATAAGCAGATTTATAATCCTGCTGTTTTCCTAATGCTATTGCTTGGTCCACTAAAGCACTTTTAAGTATAGGATATATCTGTTCTCTTATTTGTCCTGTATACTCATTATCACCTGTACCTTTTTCTATTTGTATAGCCTTTTCAAGACTTTCAATAGTTGGTTTTAAAAGTTCTCCCGATGTGGCAGGGTTGGTTTGCATTTTAGCTAAACCATACTTTCCTTTATAAAAGTAATATCCTGCTCTTTGTTCTTCATCAGCACTGCCTAAATTAGCTTCTAAAGCTTTAAGTTCGCTATCAAACTCTGCTAAATCCTTAGGTGCAGGCAAACCGTCTTTAGACATCTTTCTTAAAGACCTCAACTCGCTCTTTTGAGCAAAAACACTTACAGAAAGCATTATGGATGCTGCAATAAGATATTTTTTCATTTTTTTAAATTTATTTAAGTTTAGTTGTTGTTTTCACTTTCTTCAGTATTCCCTTCAATTGTGGTAGAATCTTCATTTAAGTTTTCAACTTCATCAGCTATTTCTTCTGCTTCTTCCTCGCGCATTACCTTAGCTACTGCTGCAATAGAGTCATTGTTTTTAATATTAATTAAACGAACTCCCTGTGTTGCACGCCCCATAACTCTTAAATCAGAAACCTGCATACGTATAGTAAGCCCTGATTTATTAATAATCATAAGGTCATCAGCATCTGTAACACTGTTTACAGAAACAAGCTTTCCTGTCTTATCAGTAATGTTCATTGTTTTAACCCCTTTACCACCTCTGTTAGTAATTCGGTATTCTTCTAAACTTGAACGTTTACCATATCCGTTTTCTGATACTACCAGTATTTCACTATTCATATCATGTACAGAAACCATGCCTATTACTTCATCATTATCATCAGCAAGCGTAATTCCGCGAACACCGGAGGCATTTCTACCCATTGGTCTGGTCTTACCTTCTTCAAAACGTACTATTTTACCAGATTTAACTGCCAGTAATACCTGGCTCTCTCCTGTAGTTAATTTAGCTTCCAGTAATTCATCGTCTTCTCTAACAGTAATCGCGTTTATACCATTTAACCTAGGACGAGAATATTGCTCCAGTAATGTCTTTTTAACAACACCTTTTTTAGTAGCCATAATTACATAATGGCTATTTATATATTCTTCGTCTTTAAGGTCTTTTGTACAAATAAATGCTTTTACCTTATCATCATTTTCTATATTAATAAGGTTTTGTATTGCACGACCTTTACTTGCTTTACTACCTTCCGGTATTTCATAAACACGTAACCAGAAACACTTACCTTTTTGTGTAAAGAACAACATATACTGGTGGTTAGTAGCCACAAATAAATGTTCAAGGAAGTCTTGGTCTCTGGTACTTACACCTTTTTGTCCTACTCCTCCTCTGTTTTGTGTTTTATATTCAGAAAGTGGTGTACGCTTAATGTAGCCTGCATGCGAAATTGTTATTACAACATTTTCATCTGCAATAAGGTCTTCTATACTTACATCTCCTCCTGCATATTCTATAGTAGAGCGACGCTCATCACCATATTTGTCTCGTATTTCAACAAGCTCCTCTTTAATAAGCTCCATTCTAAGCTGCTTATCTTCTAAAAGTGCTTTCAACTCCGCTATTAACTTCATGATTTCATCATACTCTGCACGAAGTTTATCCTGTTCAAGACCTGTAAGTTGTCTTAAACGCATTTCTACAATAGCACGAGCTTGTATTTCGGAAAGATTAAAGCGTTCTATTAATCTGGCTCTTGCCTGCTCTCCGTCTTTAGAGCCTCTTATTATTTGTATAACCTCATCAATATTATCTGATGCTATAATGAGACCTTCTAATATATGTGCACGTTCTTCTGCTTTGCGTAAATCGTACTGCGTACGTCTTACAACCACATCATGCCTGTGCTCAACAAAATAGTGTATTAAGTCTTTAAGATTAAGTAATTGAGGTCTTCCTTTTACAAGTGCAATATTATTTACACTAAATGATGATTGCAGTTGTGTATACTTATATAAGGTATTAAGGACAACATTAGGTACAGCATCACGTTTTAGTATATATACAATACGCATACCTCTCCTATCCGACTCATCTCTAATATTTGCAATACCTTCTATCTTTTTATCGTTAACCATTTCAGCAGTTTTCTTAATCATTTCTGCCTTGTTAACCTGATATGGTATTTCAGTTACTATAATACACTCTCTGCCGTCAACTTCTTCAAACTTTACTTTAGCTCTTAAAACAACTCTTCCTCTACCTGTTTTAAACGCTTCACGAACACCTTCGTAACCATATACAACCCCTCCCGTTGGGAAATCAGGAGCTTTTATATAGTTCATTAGCTCGTCTATCTCTATTTCTTCATTATCTATATAAGCAAGCGTACCGTCAATTACCTCAGTAAGGTTGTGCGGTGGCATATTAGTAGCCATACCAACAGCAATACCCGATGCTCCATTTATAAGTAATTGAGGGACTCTGGTAGGCATTACCGTAGGTTCGTGCAGCGTATCGTCAAAATTTAATTGAAAATCTACAGTTTCCTTATCAATATCAGCCATTATCTCTTCTGATATCTTACGCATTCTTGCTTCTGTATAACGCATAGCCGCAGGGCTGTCGCCATCTATAGACCCAAAGTTACCCTGCCCGTCTACTAATAAATAACGTAAACTCCAATCCTGAGCCATACGTACCATAGTATCATAAACAGAAGTATCACCATGGGGGTGGTATTTACCCAGTACCTCACCTACTATCCTTGCAGATTTTTTATAAGCACGGTTAGAAAAAACACCTAATTCATTCATTCCGTATAGTACTCGTCTGTGTACGGGTTTCAAGCCATCTCTAACATCGGGAAGTGCACGTGAAACAATTACTGACATTGAATAATCAATGTAAGCTGATTTCATCTCGTCTTCTATGTTAATTGGGATTAACTTTTCTCCTTCAGCCATAAGCAGTTATATTAAGTTTTTCATAATGTTACAAAACGTGCCAATATACGTATTTTAATTAGCATTTATAAGGGTTGGCGCTAATATTTTTCGCGTTTTATTAACATTTTAATACTGCTGAATCGTTAATAAAGTATTATTAAAAGGCTTTTATTTTAAATTTATTTTTTGTCACTTAGCATGTCACCTCCCCTTATAGGGTATGGTTTTTGTAAAATCTTATGTAAATGCTTAAATTTACATTATAAGAATGCACAGTATGGATGATAATTTTTCACCAAGAGTAAAGGACGTGATTACCTATAGTAAAGAGGAAGCTTTACGATTAGGTCATGACTTTATTGGTACAGAACATTTAATGTTGGGGATTTTAAGAGATGGTAATGGTAAAGCTATTTCCATTCTAAACAGCATTTCTGTTGATTTAGATCATTTACGTAGAAAAGTCGAGATATTAAGCCCTGCAAATCCAAATGCAGAACGTAACGAAAAGAAAAACCTGCACTTAACGCGCCAGGCAGAAAGAGCACTAAGAACTACTTTTTTAGAAGCTAAGGTTTTCCAGAGTACGTCGATAAGTACTGCACACCTATTGTTGTGCATATTACGTAACGAAAATGACCCCACGACTAAGCTATTGAATAAGCTTAAAATTGATTATGAAACCGTTAAACAACAATTTATTGATATGACATCAAACGAAGAAGATTACTTAGAAAATCTGCCACGTTCCGAGTCTTTTAACGAAGATGCAGGACAAGATGACAGTATGCGCGAAAGTTCTTTCAACAATCCTTCTTCGGGTAGCGGTAAACCCAATAAAAAGTCGAAAACACCTGTTCTTGACAATTTTGGGCGTGACCTTACTGAACTTGCAGAAGAAGGTAAAATGGACCCTGTAGTGGGTCGTGAAAAAGAAATTGAACGCGTATCGCAAATATTAAGCAGAAGAAAGAAAAACAACCCATTACTTATAGGTGAACCCGGTGTAGGTAAATCGGCTATTGCAGAAGGACTTGCACTACGTATAGTACAAAAGAAAGTATCGCGTATTCTATTTAATAAACGAGTTGTAACACTTGACCTTGCCAGCCTTGTTGCCGGTACTAAATACCGAGGACAGTTTGAAGAGCGAATGAAAGCCGTTATGAACGAGCTTGAAAAGAATGATGATATAATTCTTTTTATTGACGAGATACATACTATAGTAGGTGCAGGTGGTGCAACAGGTTCGCTTGATGCAAGTAACATGTTTAAACCTGCTTTAGCAAGAGGCGAAATACAATGTATTGGTGCTACTACGCTGGACGAGTACAGACAGTACATTGAAAAGGACGGTGCGCTTGAAAGACGTTTCCAAAAAGTAATGGTAGAGCCAACCTCTATAGAGGAAACTATTACCATACTTAATAATATTAAGGAAAAGTATGAGGAGCACCACAGCGTTAACTATACACCCGAAGCTATTGATGCTTGTGTTAAGTTAACCAGCAGGTATATGAGCGACCGTTTCCTTCCGGACAAAGCTATTGATGCGCTGGATGAAGCAGGCTCAAGAGTACACATTACCAATATAGATGTACCTAAGCAAATATTAGACTTAGAAAGACAACTTGAAGAAATACGCGAGCGTAAAAATTCTGTAGTTAAAAAACAGAAGTATGAAGAAGCTGCTAAACTTCGTGATGATGAAAAGCGCATTGAAAAAGACCTTGCCATAGCACAAGAGCAGTGGGAAGAAGAATCTAAAAACAATCGTGTTACCGTTACCGAAGACAATGTTGCGGATGTTGTGAGTATGATGACAGGCATACCTGTTAATCGTATTGCACAAACTGAAAGTAACAAACTGGCGCACCTACCGGAACTTATTAAAGAAAAAGTAATCGGCCAGGATGATGCTGTAACCAAAATAGCACGCTCTATACAACGTAACCGTGCCGGGCTTAAAGACCCTAATAAGCCTATTGGTTCTTTTATATTTTTAGGACAAACAGGTGTTGGTAAAACACAGTTAGCCAAAGTAATTGCTAAAGAACTGTTTGATTCGGAAGATGCATTAGTTAGAATTGATATGAGTGAATACATGGAAAAATTTGCCATATCAAGATTAGTGGGTGCACCTCCCGGATATGTAGGATATGAAGAAGGCGGACAGCTTACTGAAAAAGTAAGAAGAAAACCCTATTCAGTAGTACTTCTTGATGAAATTGAGAAAGCACACCCTGACGTATTCAATATGCTTTTACAAGTGCTGGACGATGGTTATTTAACTGATAGTTTAGGACGTAAAATTGATTTCAGAAACACTATCATTATAATGACATCTAACGTTGGGGCAAGACAACTTAAAGACTTCGGTCAAGGAGTTGGTTTTGGTACAGCAGCTAAGCAAGCACAGGCAAGTGATTATGCTAAAGGTGTTATTGAAGGTGCATTAAAGAAAACATTTGCTCCTGAGTTCCTTAACCGAATAGATGATGTTATTGTATTTAATCCTCTGGAAAAAGAAGACATTAATAAAATCATCACTATTGAGCTTGAAAAACTGTACAGCAGAATTAAAGATCTTGGTTATGAAATAACACTTTCAGATAAAGCGAGAGATTTTATAGCAGATAAAGGTTTTGATAAGCAATATGGTGCAAGACCATTAAAAAGAGCTATACAAAAATACGTTGAAGATGCATTAGCAGAAGAAATAATCACTTCTAAAATTGCAAACGGAGACCAAATTTTTATGGATCTTGATGATGATAACCAAGAACTGACTGTTACGATACAAAAAGCTGAAAATCCAGCAGACTAATTAGCAGTTAGTTATTAAATAATATACCCTTAAAAATCCTCTGAGTTAATTTCAGAGGATTTTTTTATTATATGTTTATTAATAACATTAGTATTTAAAATAAAAAATAGTACTTTAGTTTTTAGTAATATTAAAAATAAAATGTCTGAAAAAGTAATTGTCGGCAGCGAAGAGTGGTGTTCATTACCACAATTAGGTATACCAACCATTAAAGTCCGCGTAGATTCGGGGGCTAAAACTTCGTCACTGCACGCATTAAATATAAACGTATTTCAAAAAGACGGAGAGGACTGGGTTAAGTTTGATATAAACCCTATACAGAACAACGCAAAAACTATTATTAATTGCGAAGCTCCGCTTGTAGATAAAAGAATAGTAAAAAGCTCCAGCGGTTTCAGGGAAAAACGTTTAGTTGTAAAAACACAGTTACAGCTTGGTAACGAAAGCTGGGACATAGAACTTACCCTTACTAATCGTGACTCTATGGGCTTCCGAATGCTTTTGGGGCGTGAGGCAATGAGTGGGCGAATATTAGTAGACCCCGAACAGGAATACTTATTGGGACAACCTACGCAAGAAAAGCTAAGTGAATATTACGATAAGAAACAGCAAGATAAAACAGGTTTACGCATAGGGCTTTTAGCAAGTAACCCTGACTTATACAGCAACCGCCGTATAATGGAAGCAGGAGAAATGCGTGGGCACGAAATGCACTTTTTAAACATCAGGCATTGCTATATGAAGCTGGATGCGCACACTCCTGAAATACATTATCGTGGCGGAAGAGTGCTTAATGATTTTGATGCTATTATACCACGTATTCGTCCTAGCATGACGTTTTATGGTTGTGCTTTAACTCGTCATTTTGAGGCGTTAAAAGTATTTTGCCTTAACTCTGCTACCGCAATAACCCAATCACGAGATAAACTGTATTCTCTACAATTACTTTTAAATAATGGTGTAGAAATACCAACCACAGGGTTTGCTAACTCACCATTAGATACTAACGACCTTATAAAAATGGTTGGCGGTTCTCCTTTAATAGTAAAATTACTTGAAGGCACACAAGGTAAAGGCGTAGTACTTGCAGAAACAAAGAAAGCTGCCGAAAGTGTTATTAATGCTTTTAAAAGCCTTAATGCCAATATACTTGTGCAGGAGTTTATTAAAGAAGCTAACGGTAAAGACATCAGGTTATTTGTTATTGACGGTAAAGTAGTAGCTGCTATTCAACGTGAGGCATTACCGGGAGAGTTTAGAGCTAACATTCACTTAGGCGGTACGGCATCAATTATAAAGCCTACAGCCGAAGAAAAAAGAATAGCGGTAAAAGCAGCAAAAGCCATGAATTTAAAAGTAGCCGGTGTTGATATTATACGTTCTACTAAAGGACCTCTATTACTGGAAGTAAACTCATCTCCGGGACTTGAAGGGATAGAAGGCGCTACAGACCAAGATATTGCAGGTGAAATGATAAAAGCTATAGAAAAGAACTTTAAGCTAAAAAAATAGGCTTAAAGTTTATTTCTGTTTTCTGTAAAACATGAAGAAAAATGCTATAGCTATATTTACCATTGGGCTGATATTATCTGTCTGCGGTCAAATGTTTGTTATAATGCATTGGCCATATGGCAGGGTAATAAGGATAATAGGTCTTTCAGTTGTAATAATTGCTTTTTTATCAACTTACAGCAATAGTAAACCGGACAAAAAATCTAAATGAAATTATGAAATTATACTTAAACATACTGCTTTTAGTATTATTGCCTATTACAGGCTATGGGCAAAACAGTTGTGAAAAGTTTAAAGAAGGAAAGTTTAAATTTACAGATCCGAATTCACAAAAAGTAATTATAATTACCCGTAAAGGGGACGTGCAAACTGAAAAAATACTGGACAGTGATGAAATTTATGATTTTAACCTGAAATGGATAGATAGTTGTACCTATACTATAAGCCCTACCCCTGCTACTATTAAAAGAAAGAAAGAAGTAGCAGAATTGGGAACTATGACAGTTAAAATTACTCCTGCCAGTGATAGCAGCTATGTACAGGTTGCCCGTGTTGCTAATAGCCCTAAATTTAAAAGGAGAGATGAAGTTTTTATAATTGAAGAATAATAAACGCCATGTACTATGGAGTTTGAGTATATTAACACACCTCGATTAAAGCTTATAAAGCTAACTCCAGAAGTATACAACCATATATTTACTAACTATACTGATGAGGAGCTGAAAAAGTTTTTGTGGCTGTCAACTGATGAAGAATTAGCTTTTGAAAGGCGAAAATATAATAAAGGACTTACTACTTATAACTACTCATTTACCAACTTTCAGCTTATAGAAAAATCAACTAATACCCTAATAGGTTGGTGTGGTTTCCATACATGGGTGCAAAAACACAACAGAGCCGAAATAGGTTACAACCTTAACCATGACAACCATAAACAAAAAGGTTATATGAGTGAAGCTTTAAAAGCTGTTATTCAGTATGGGTTTGATATTATGAAACTTCACAGAATTGAAGCACTTGTAGCTGATTACAACATTGCTTCAGTAAAATTGCTTAAAAAATATGGTTTTACTTATGAGGGTTGCCTTCGGGAACATTATAATGTAGACGGTAAAATGGAAGACTCACAAATGTATTCTTTACTAAAACATGAGTTCAACAAATAAAAAAAGGAGGCAAAAGCCTCCCTTTTTATTCATTTTTATTATTCAAAAACGCTTTCATCAAGTTGTAGATTATTAAGGAAAGCTACTGTGTTTTCTATATCATAATGCAGTATTCTGTCTTCTTCAACAAGTGGTACTTCTTCTCTGTACGTTTGCAGAAACATTTCTACAAACTCACTCGATTTTAGAGGTCTTCTAAACTCAAGTGCCTGAGAAGCGTTCATTAACTCTATAGCTAAAATACGCTCTAGGTTATCTACTATTCGTAATGTTTTGGTAGCAGCGTTAGCACCCATACTTACGTGGTCTTCCTGCCCGTTAGAGGATACTATACTATCAACACTTGCAGGAGTTGCTAACTGTTTGTTTTGACTTACAATACTTGCTGCGGTATACTGTGGTATCATAAATCCTGAGTTTAACCCCGGGTTACTTATCAAGAAAGGTGGTAAACCACGTAAACCTGATATTAACTGATAAGTCCTTCTTTCTGAAATACTCCCAAGTTCTGCCAGTGCAATACCTAAAAAGTCTAATGTAAGTGCTAAAGGCTGCCCGTGGAAGTTACCACCTGATACTATTTCATCGCTTTCTATAAATATGTTAGGATTATCAGTTACTGAGTTAATTTCAGTACGGAAAACTCTTTTCACATAGTCTATAGCATCTTTAGACGCTCCATGTACCTGTGGCATGCAACGGAAAGAATAAGGGTCCTGTACGTGTTGTTTTTCTTGTTGTATTATTTCACTATCCTGCAAAAATTCTTTAATACGTCTTGCGGTTACAATTTGCCCCTTGTGCGGACGTACCATATGTATTAAGTCATTAAACGGGTCTATACGACCGTCAAATGCTTCAAGAGAAACAGTACCTATAGCATCGGCTAAATACGATAATTTAAAAGCTTTTATTAGAATATATACCCCATAAGCCGCCATAAACTGAGTACCGTTAAGCAGTGCCAATCCTTCTTTGGACTGTAACACTATAGGCTCCCAACCCATTTTTTCTAACACTTTATGCGAAGGCTGACGGAAACCGTCGGCATATACTTCTCCTTCTCCTAAAAGCGGTAATGAAAGGTGAGCTAAAGGCGCTAAATCGCCCGAAGCACCAAGCGAACCTTGCTCATATACTACAGGCAGAATATCATTATTATAAAACTCTATTAGTCTTTCAACAGTTTGTAATTGCACTCCTGAGTTACCATAACTTAACGACTGTATTTTAAGTAACAGCATTATTTTTATAATATCTTCAGGTACTAAATCGCCTGTACCGCAAGCATGCGATTTTACAAGGTTTTCCTGTAGCTTAGATAAATCATCATTAGAAACTTTTACATTACATAATGAACCAAACCCGGTGTTTATACCATATATAGGTTCTTTATGCTCTTTCATTTTATCATCAAGGTACGTTCGGCACTTTTCTATATTATTTCTCGCCTCTTCCGAAAGAGCCAGTTTTTTGTCGTGCATAAGTATATCTTGCACTATTTCAATTGATAAAACATCAGAACTTATATAATGTACGGTTTCCATTTATTTTTAATTTTAAAGCCCAAAATTCACTATTCCTCAATTAAAAAACAAGATTTTTGATAAGTTTTCATTCTATTACACTTTATCTATCTGTTTATAAGCCTGTGAGAGATAGTCTATAATAGATGAAGCAGTAAAAGTATGTGCACTAATTTCCTTTATTGCAATATCAGCAGTAAGCCCATGCAGATACACGCCTAAAACAGCTGCTTCAGTATTATTATACCCCTGAGCTAAAAGCCCTGTTAGTATTCCAGTTAAAACATCGCCACTGCCACCTGTTGCCAAAGCAGCATTACCACTGGAATTTACGTATACAGTATCACCATCTACAACAATAGTACGGGCATTTTTAGCTACTATAACTACTTTATTTTGTTTAGAAAATGTTTTTAGTTTTTCCAGCATATCAAAATCATCGTCCCATTCCCCTATTAATCGTTGTAACTCTTTAGGATGTGGTGTAAGTATAGACTGTTGGGGTAATAATTCCAGCCACTTTTTATTTTTTGACAGTATATTAATAGCATCGGCATCTATAACTGTTTTAGTAGGTTTCATTAAGAAGAAGTCATAAATAGATCTTTGAGTTTCCTTTTCTACTCCTAATCCCATACCAATACCTATTGATGATGGTTCTAAATCAAAAGCTATTTCCTGTATATGTTCATCACTATCGGTTAGTACCATCGCTTCCGGTAAATAGGTTTGCATAATGGTATAACCACACTTAGGAATGTATGCTGTTACCAAACCACATCCTGCTTTTAATGCTGCTTTTGCCGAAAGGCATGCTGCACCCATTTTACCATAGCTCCCCCCTATTATCATAGCATGCCCTTGCGTACCTTTATGTGCAGAAGGAGAAAGAGGCTTATATATTTGTGATGCTACCTGATTATCTGTTAAATAATAATTGGTTTCAGTTTCTGCTATACACGCTTCATCAAGACCAATATCTAATACTTCTATTGCTTTTACGTATGGATAATTGCCCGGCAGGTAAAGTGCCAGTTTAGGTACTTGAAATGTTAGTACATAGTCTGACTGTACTGCTATTTCAGTTTTTCGGTCTAAAAACAAACCTGACGGAACATCTATCGCTATTTTTACAGCTTTTGTATTATTAATATAGGTAATAACCTTTTTAACCTCATCATTAAGCGATCTCGTTAAACCTATACCGAATATAGTATCTATTATTACCTGCTTTTTTTCAGCTTCAGCATAATTAAGGGTTGGTTCTAATCCAACACTCTTTAACCTGTCTAAATTAATAGTAAAATCATCGGTAGGTTTACCCGCTCCCTCTACTATAGTGGCTGATACATTATAGCCTTCTTTTTTAAGTAATCGAGCTATTACCAAGCCATCGCCACCATTATTGCCCTGTCCGCAAAAAACATGGAAAGTGGTTTCTGTATTAGTAAATTTATTCTGAATCCATTGGAAGGCTTTAGTCGCAGCGCGTTCCATTAGTTCCGTTGAAGTAATATTCTGTTTTTGAATGCTGATAGTGTCAGCTTCTTTAACTTGGGAAGCATTAAAAATTTTCATGGGTGGTTAAATTGCAGATAGTAAATTTATGAATAAAAAATGTAAGTGCATTTTATTAAATATTACTTTAACCGTAAATTTAATACCACCGGACAACCTGATTTTCAATTGATATATGGTTGTTTTAATCTTTAATAATTAAGGATTAGAGCGCTCTTTTGCTAAATTTTCAATAATTTAGCAGCCTAAAATAATATTACAAACATAAATTCAATGAAAAATACTGCGCTTACGCACATACACGAGGCACTTGAAGCTAAAATGGTTCCTTTTGCCGATTATAATATGCCTGTACAATATGAAGGAGTAAATGTAGAACACGAAACTGTTAGAAATGGTGTAGGTGTTTTTGATGTGTCGCACATGGGCGAATTTTTACTTTCAGGACCAAAAGCTTTAGACCTTATACAGAAAGTTTGCAGTAACGATGCTTCTAAACTTACTGTGGGCAGAGCGCAATATTCTTGCATGCCAAACGAAAATGGCGGAATTGTTGATGATTTAATTATATACAGAATTAAAGAGGAAGAATATCTTTTAGTGGTAAACGCCTCTAATATTGAGAAAGACTGGGACTGGATATCATCTAGAAACAACATGGGTGTTGATATGCGTAATATTTCTGATGCTTATTCGTTATTGGCTATACAAGGGCCTAAAGCAGTAGAAGCAATGCAGTCGTTAACATCTGTAGACCTGTCTGCTATTAAATATTACCATTTTGAAGTGGCGGATTTTGCAGGTATAGACCATGTAATTATTTCAGCTACAGGATATACAGGTAGTGGCGGATTTGAAATTTACGCTAAAAATGACGAAATTGTACAAATATGGGATAAAGTATTTGCAGCAGGAGAACCTTATGGTATTAAGCCAATAGGTCTTGCAGCACGTGATACCCTGAGACTGGAAATGGGATTCTGCCTATACGGAAATGATATTGATGATACTACTTCTCCTCTTGAAGCCGGTTTAGGCTGGATTACTAAATTTACAAAAGACTTTACTAATTCGGAAGCACTTAAAAAGCAGAAAGAAGAAGGTGTAAGCCGTAAACTAATAGGTTTTGAACTTACCGAAAGAGGTATACCAAGGCAAGGTTATGAAATTGCCGATAAAGACGGTAAGGTTATTGGTAAAGTAACATCAGGTACTATGTCGCCTTCATTAAACAAAGGTATAGGTTTAGGATATGTGCCTACAGAGCTTTCATCAGAAGGAAGTGAAATATATATTAAAATCAGGAAAAATAACGTTCCTGCCAAGGTAGTTAAACTACCTTTTTATAAAAAAGAATAGCTTATGAAGAAATTTATCGCACTCGCCATATTATTATGCATACAGGCAACAGCCCAAAACCATGAAAAAGCGTGCGATATATTTTTCAGAATGAATAGTGTGCTGCAATCAGAGCACGTACAGCCTAAACCGGTAGACGACAGTCTATCGGTTTATGTTTTTAATACGGTTATTACAGCACTGGATAAATACCGAACTATTTTAGTGGAAGAAGATTACACTAAACTTTCAGTACATAAATATAAAATAGACGATTACATAAATAACAATCAGTGCGCTTTTCTTAACGATTTTATTACTACCTATAAAACAGCATTAAACCGTAGTAAAACCAGTATTGAAGAAATAACTGCCTCTGCCCTTCCCCTGTCTTTAAATGATTCTATACGGTACTCAAAAAAAGCATTTCCTTTTAATAAAGATGTTGAGACTAATAAAAAGTTTATCCGTAAAAAAATAATACACGATATACTGGAAGATATAGCCAAACAAAGTAAAAATAAAGACTCTCTTAAAGTAAAACTCACGGAGCTTGCTCCAGCATCTCAGGAAAAAATAAAAGAAGCTGCTTTATGCCGTATCAATGGTTTACTGGAACCTTCGGAGGGGTTTGAAAACAGCATGTACAATCAATTTTTCTCTGCTTTTTGTTCTTACTTCGACCCCCACTCTACCTACTTCAACTATAATGAAAAGGCTTCTTTCATGTCTACCGTTTCAAATGAAAATTATTCATTAGGAATATATGTAAGTCTTAATGAAAAGGAAGAGGTTGTAGTAGAAGAAATTGTACCAGGAGGACCTGCCTATAAAACATCTAAAATAGATAAGGGCGACCAGCTTTTAAAATTAGCAGCTAATGATTCCGAGTACACTGTAACCTGTGCATCTATGGAGGCTATTAACGATGTCGTTTTTTCTGATAGCTATAAAGACGTTACCCTTACACTTCGCAAAAAAGATGGTACAGTATATTCCGTAGCATTACAAAAGCAAATAATGCAGGCGTATGACCATAGTGTATACAGTTATATTATTGGCGATAATGAAAGCCCTATAGGCTATATTAAAATTCCGAGCTTTTATTCCGGTGCAGACCGAAATGGTATAAAAGGTTGTGCCAGCGATGTAGCTAAAGAGATAGTAAAACTTAAAGAGAAAAACATTAAAGGCCTAATTGTAGATTTACAGTATAATGGTGGTGGCTCTATAGATGAGGTTATAAGTCTTGCCGGCATGTTTATTAACTATGGTCCTGTTACAGTAATAAGCGGTAAAAGTGACTATAAAAATATTGTGAAAGATTATAACCGAGGAATGCTCTATAAAGGGCCTATGGTGGTTTTGGTAAATGAATTCTCAGCCTCGGCAAGCGAATTTTTTGCAGGTACTATGCAGGATTATAACAGAGCAGTAATTGTGGGTAGTACTACACTGGGCAAAGCCAGTATGCAGGCTATAGTACCATTACACGAAGGCAGAGAAAATAATGATTTTATAAAAGTCACTATAGATAAATTTTACAGGGTTACAGGTAAAAGTAATCAGTATATAGGTATAGTGCCCGACGTTAAGCTCCCAACATTTTATAATTACCTGAAACAAAGGGAGAGCGATATGCCAAATGCTTTTAAAAATGATAGTTTAGATATACACCTAAAATACACCCCACTATCTAACAACTATTTAAAACAGGCTGTTACTAACAGTCAACACCGTATTGCAAACGATAGTTTGTTTACGGCAATGGATAAAATCAATCAATCTATTGAAAAGGTTTATCATGAAGATAAAAAACCTGTAGCTATTAATTTTGATGCTGTTTTCAATGATGTTCATAATAACGATAGCTTATGGGAAGATGTTAATACTTTATTTGAAACCGATACGAAACTTAATGTACAACAGGTAGCTAATACCAACATGGAAGAATTAAACGATACATTTTATAAAAGTATGGACAGCTATAAAATAAAGCTTATTAAAAACGATCCTTATATAAAAGAGGGGTATAATATAGTAACCGATCTATACAATATGCAAATACCCTAAAAAACACTTTAAAATCAGTGTTACATAGTTTTGCTAAAACAATGAATAAGTTTATTTTTGTGTTGCTAAAAAATAATATATGGGAAGAGCATTCGAGTTTAGAAAAGCCAGAAAAATGAAACGTTGGTCAGCCATGGCTAAAACGTTTACCAGAATTGGAAAAGATATTGTTATAGCAGTTAAAGAAGGTGGTCCTAATCCTGAAAGTAATGCAAAACTAAGAGCTGTAATACAAAATGCTAAGGCTGCAAACATGCCTAAGGATAATATTGAAAGGGCTATAAAAAAAGCATCGGATAAAGATACTGCTAATTATAAAGAGGTTTTATTTGAAGGTTATGCTCCACATGGTATTGCTATAATTATTGAAACCGCAACTGATAACAATAACAGAACTGTAGCAAACATCAGAAGTTATTTTAATAAATGTAACGGTACACTTGGCACACAAGGTTCTGTTGAGTTTATGTTCGACCATACATGTAACTTCCGCATACCTGCCGAAGGACAAGATGTAGAAGAACTTGAACTGGAAATGATAGACTTTGGTGTTGAAGAAATATTTGAAGATGAAGATGGTATTGTAATGTATGCCCCATTTGAAAGTTTTGGGGCAATACAAAAAGAACTTGAAGACAACAGAGGTTTAGAAATCCTTTCTTCAGGATTTGAAAGAATACCACAAGTAACAAAAGAACTTAATGAAGAAGAAGTCGCTGATGTGGAGAAATTGCTTGAAAAAATTGAAGAAGATGATGATGTGATGAATGTGTATCACAACATGAAAGAATAATATGCTTATATGAAAAGCTGTATTTAAGACGCCTTAATCGGGCGTCTTTTTTATTTTTATATACTTTATTTATCCAAACTGTAACATTTGTTGTAAACAGTATGTCTTTATAATAAACAGAAAAACAAAAGTTGATAGCCACCGACACAAATATTAATGAGCTAATAGATTTATGCAAAAAAGGCAATCAAAATGCCCAGTATGAAGTATATGAGTCATACTACAAGGCTATGTATAATATTGCCCTGCGCATAGTTAAAGATGTGCATTGGGCTGAAGATATAATGCAGGAAGCTTTTTTAAAAGCATTTACTAAAATAGACTCGTTTAAAGGAGAGGTAACTTTCGGGGCATGGCTTAAGCGTATCGTTATCAATCACAGTTTAGACAGTTATAAAAAAGTAAGTAAAGAGCCGTTAACCGAACTGGAACCTACACTATATAAAGTGGAACATGAACCGGAAGATGAAAGCGAAAATAATAATGGTATTGATGTCTCAAACATTCAGGTTCAGCAGGTAAAAAATGCTATTAACAGCCTTAAAGAAAATTATCGCATAATACTTACCCTACTCTACATTGAAGGTTATGATTATGAAGAAATTTGTGAAATACTGGATATAACTTCGGCTAATTGCCGGACAACAGTAAGCAGGGCTAAAAATGCTTTGTTAAAAAAACTAAGTAAAAATGAGTAAAGAAAAAGATAAAATAGAAACGTTTTTCAGTAACCTTAAAGACTCCTCTTGGGATACTGAAGAACCAACTATAGGGCATAGAGAACGCTTTATGGCAAAACTGGGAAAGCAGGAAGGTACTGGTAACCAAAGTAAACCCAAATCATTCAGAAGACTTTGGCTAACAGTAGCTACACCCATAGCAGCAGCAATAGTATTGTTTTTAGGTATATTTTTAACCTATTCTCCTGAAGACACTATTGAAAATGATATAGCAACGAATGAAATAGCAGACTTACCACCTAAAGTACAGGAAACACAATTATATTTCTCCGGTATTATAAAGCAGGAAATGGCTAAAATTGAAAAAGAGTCTACCCCTGAAACCAAAAAAATTGTAGATGATGCTGTATTACGTATGGCTGAACTGGAAAAAGACTATGATAAGCTAATTATTGAAATCCAGAAAAACGGCGAAAACAAACGTATTATACGCGCTATGATAACTAATTTACAAACAAGGATATCCTTTTTAGAAGAAGTACTTATAAGAATTGAGAATACCAAAAAATTAAAGCAAAACTATCATGAAAAAAATAAAACATAATATAATACTATTATTGCTGCTAGCTCCTTTAGCTTTAATGGCAAACAACGCTCCATTTAAGTATTCCAAGCAGAAAAAGATAAACAAATCCTTTAATGTATCGGCTAATGTTAACTTTATTGCTTCTAATCAATACGGCCATATTTACCTTACTACCTGGGATGAAAATAAAGTAGTTGTAGATATTGTAATTACAGTTAGCTCTAACAGGGAATCTGTAGTAGAGAGAAGACTAAACGGCATTGATATAGATTTTAATGCATCACACAATAGTGTAAGTGTTGAAACAGATATAGATAACTTTTCCGGTAATGCAGAAATTTCTGTTAACTATACAGTAAAAATACCTAAAAAAGGGAACCTGGTTTTAGAAAACGAGTATGGTGGTATTATACTGGATAAAATATATGGCACTACCCAAATTTCATGTAGCTATGGCAGTGTTAAAGCTAAAGAACTTAATAGCCAAAATAATGTAATAAGCCTTGAGTATTGTGACAATAATCATATTGAATATGCTAAACGTGCCACTATAGAAGTTGAATACTCCAGTATTAAACTGGATAAAGCAGAAAGTGCTACAATAGCCGCAGAAGGCAGTGGCACAACTATAGGAACTATAGGAAGATTAACTATTGCCTCTGAATATGGTAATTTAAAAATAAAAAGTTTAGATGTTGCCACTCTTGATGTAGAATATGGGACATTAGCCATAGAAAATATCAATCAGGGAGCTACAATAGTTATTGAATATGGTAGTCTTGATATTAAAAAGCTTTCGGAGAATACTAAAAATGTTGTTATTGATAGTGAATATTCTTCTGTAAAAATTGGCTATAGTAAAGATTATGCTTTTGATTTTAATTTTGCATTAGAATATGGAGAACTTAAAGGAAAAGAAAATTTATCTATACAAAGGCAAGCTATAGACGATTATGAGTACTATTATAGTGGTTATCATAAATCATCAGGTAAAAATAAACTTACCATTTCATCAGAATATGGAGATATTATACTTAATAGGGTTAATTAATACAACCTTCAGCTAAAAAATATCGTCTACCTTATAAACAGCCGAAAATCAATCATCAATTTAATCATCAATGGCTACTAATAAAGTAGCTGCCAATTAATCATCAATCAAAAAACGTTTAATCATGAAAAAAGTAATATTTATTATTACCTGCCTTCTTATTGCCATAACCGTAGCAGCACAGGAACAGTTTATACAGGGCTCCAACAAAAAAATTAAAGTTGCTAAAACTGTAACCGAATTTAATAAGGTAATTATAAACGGTCCTTTTGATGTTAAACTGATTCAAGAAAATAACAGGAGTGATAATACAATCACATTAAAAGGTGCTGATAATATTTTGGATATGTTAGAGGTAAAAGTAGCTGATGGTACTTTAAATATAGGTTTACCTGAAGGAATGCAATTTAAAGCACACAAAAACAACAGAATCAAAATAAAAATACCTTTTAATAAATTAAGCGATATCACACTAAATGGTTCAGGTAAAATATATTCTAACGGTATTATTACCGAAAATATAAATATTATCTTAAATGGTTCAGGCTCAATTAAAATGTGGAGTAAAGCCCAAAATATACATACTACTTTAATGGGACCCGGATATGTAGAAGTTAAAGGGTATACAGATACATTTACCTGTAAACTTATAGGTAATGGAACTATTGAGGCGCAAAAGCTAAAAACTGATATTACAGATGCAGTTATATCAGGCTCCGGAAATATTAATGTGTTGTGCCAAAAATCTATTACAGGGCGAATAGACGGTGCCGGCACACTTGCTTTTAATGGTACCCCAAACAAGCAAGATTTAAAAAGAAAAGGAAATGGAGTTTTTCTTCTGTTATGATGATGCAGAGAGGTTTGAGTTTAGTTCAAAAAAAAGCATCCTTATATAAGGATGCTTTTTTATTATGTATAAGTAATTATATTACTTTATAAACTCTATCTTTTGTTCTGCTTCAAGGTTAACGCTGTCAAAAAAGCCTTGCTCATTCATCCAGTCGTCGCTAAATACTTTACTCATATAGCGCGAACCGTGGTCAGGGAATATTAATATAACATTACTGTTCTCATCAAACTCGCCTGCTTCAGCATATTGCTTTACAGCCTGGAATGCAGCACCACTGGTGTACCCTACAAATAAGCCTTCTGTTTTAGCAATATATCTTGCTGCATGAGCACTATCTTCATCTGATACTTTCATGAATTTATCAATCATATCAAAATCAGTAGCTGTAGGTATAAGGTTTTTACCTAAACCTTCTATTCTGTACGGGTAAATTTCATCGCTGTCAAACTCTCTGGTTTCATGGTACTTTTTAAGTACAGAACCATAAGCATCAACACCCAGTACTTTAATATTCGGGTTTTGTTCTTTCAAATATCGTGCAGTTCCGGAAATTGTTCCTCCTGTACCGCTACACGCTACAAGGTGCGTTATTTTTCCGTTTGTCTGTTCCCATATTTCAGGACCTGTAGTATTATAGTGTGCATCAATATTTAAATCATTAAAATACTGATTAATATATACAGAACCTTTAGTTTCTTCGTGAAGTCTTTTCGCTACATTATAGTAAGAACGCGGGTCATCTGCCGAAACGTGTGCAGGGCAAACATAAACCTTTGCTCCCATAGCACGTAACATATCAATTTTGTCTTTAGATGATTTAGAACTTACTGCTAAAACACATTCATAGCCTTTAATAATACTTACCATAGCCACACTAAAACCTGTGTTACCCGAAGTAGTTTCTATTATAGTGTCTCCCGGTTTAAGTATACCTCTTCTTTCGGCTTCTTCAATAATATATAACGCAATTCGGTCTTTGGTGGAGTGACCCGGATTAAAGGCTTCTACTTTTGCGTAAAAATTCCCTTTAAACCCTTCTGTAATTTTATTGATTTTAATTAGTGGTGTGTTACCAATTAATTCCAATATATTATCGTGGGCTTTTATTTCTTCTTTCATAAAAAAAATAAGTTAATCAAGGTAAACTATGTACATAGTTTTTATTAACCTCAAAACCATGCAAAGCTAACAAAAAAAATTTAATTACTTTTTAATTCCTTCTAAATCTAGTAAAAAAGCATACTCTTTAGCAACTTCTTTTAGAGCTTCAAATCGCCCTGAAGCTCCGCCATGCCCCGCTTCCATATTGGTATCTAAAAACAACAGGTTATTATCTGTTTTCATAACCCTTAATTTAGCGACCCATTTTGCAGGCTCCCAATATTGAACCTGAGAATCATGCAGACCTGTAGTTACAAGCATATTAGGATACTCCTGAACCTTTACATTATCGTATGGAGAATATGATTTCATATAGTCATAATACTCCTTTTCGTTAGGGTTACCCCACTCGTCATACTCTCCTGTAGTAAGGGGTATACTATCATCAAGCATAGTAGTTACTACATCTACAAAAGGTACTTGTGCAATAACACCGTTATAAAGTTCCGGTGCCATATTTACTACTGCACCCATTAATAAACCACCTGCTGAACCTCCTTCGGCATATAAATGCTTTGGTGAGGTATAGCCTTCCGCTATTACAAACTTAGAACAGTCTACAAAGTCAGTAAAAGTATTTTTCTTTTTTAATAGCTTTCCATCTTCATACCAGTCACGACCTAAGTCCTCTCCTCCGCGTATATGTGCAATGGCATATATAAAACCTCTGTCCAGCAAACTAAGTCGTACAGATGAGAAGTAAGGATCCATAGATGCACCGTAAGAACCATACGCATATAAAAGTAGCGGATTTTCGCCATCTTTTTCCATACCTTTTCGGTACACCATAGAAATAGGCACTTTAGTACCATCTTCGGCAGTAGCCCAAACTCTTTCTTCTTCGTAGTTGTTTTTATCAAACTTACCACCCAGTATTTCCTGCTCTTTCATTACCGTTTTCTCACGCGTCTTCATATTAAAATCGATAACAGAAGAAGGCGTAATCATTGACTGATAACTGTAACGTAATACATCAGTATCAAAATCAGGATTTGATGAAGTATAAGCCGTATACGTTTCACTTTCAAAAGGCAGGTAGTACTCCTCCCCTTCTGACGGACGTATTCTTATTTTATTCAATCCGTTAGAACGTTCTGATATTACTAAGTAATCTTTAAAAATATCTATATCTTCAAGCAATACATCTTTACGGTGCGGTATTACCTCAACCCAGTTATCTTTACCTGTATTACTTTCAGGCGTTTGCATTAACTTAAAGTTAGTTGCCTCGTCTTTATTGGTAAGTACATAAAATTTATCATCATAATGAGAGATACCGTATTCTAAGCCGCGTACTCTTGGCTGGAATATTTTAAATTCACCATCAGGCTTGCTGGCATCCAGTATTCTGAATTCAGAAGTTAAGGTGCTTTGCGAACCTATTACAAGGTATTTTTTAGACTTTTCTTTATATACAAAAGTTGAAAAAGTATCATCTTTCTCATGATATACCAACTCATCTTTAGCCACATCTTCGCCCAGTTTATGCTTGTATATTTTTTCTGAACGAAGCGTTACAGGGTCTTTACGGGTATAGAATAATGTTTTGTTATCACCAGCCCATGTAGAACCTCCTGTAGTATTTTCAATCTTTGCAGGTTTTATTTCTCCTGTCATAAGGTTTTTAACCTGTATAGTGTACTGCCTGCGCGAAACAGTATCTACACCAAAGGCTGCCCATTGGTTGTCTTCACTAACATTAATACCGTTTAACTTAAAGTAAGAATGACCTTTTGCCATTTCATTACAGTCAAACATTATTTCCTCTTTTGCATCAAGGCTACCTTTTTTACGAGAGTAAATTGGGTAATCCTTTCCTTTTTCATATCGGGTAATGTAATAGTATCCATTATAAAAATACGGTACCGAAGAATCATCCTCTTTAATTCTGCCCTTCATTTCTTCATAAAGGTCTTTCCTGAACTCTTTAGTGTGTTCAGTCATTTTTTCGTAATACTCGTTTTCTTTTTCTAAGTATGCTATTACTTCGGGGTTTTCCCTTTCATTCAGCCAGTAGTAGTTATCAACCCGCACATCACCGTGCTTTTCAAGTTCTGTAGGTTTTATAGCTGCTTTAGGGGGAGTTGGTGTGTCAGTCATTGATGTTTTTTCATTTTTCTGATTGCAGGCAAAAATAAAACAAACACAAACGATAAGTAAGCTTTTTTTCATTCTTTTAATTGGTTAGTATATAAACATGCAATTTAATATTTTTGCACGGTATATAATTTATAAAATCAATAAAAATGTTTGGAGATATAATGGGAATGATGGGTAAAATTAAAGAAACCCAGCAAAAGATGGAGGAAACCAAAAAAAGACTTGATTCTGTTTTGGTAGATGAGCAAAGTAACGACGGTTTATTAAAAATAACCCTTACCGCTAACAGAGAGGTAAAAAATATTGAGGTTGACGAGTCTTTACTGGAAGATAAAGAGCAACTGGAAGACTATTTGGTAATGACGCTTAACAAGGCTATTAAAAAAGCCGGAGATGTTAACGAGGCGGAACTTGGCGCAGTAGCTAAAGATGGTATGCCAAACATACCGGGAATGGATATGTTTAAGTAATATAGTTATAGTTCTCAGGCAATAGGTAATTAGGGTATTAGGCAAAAGCCAAGAGTACTAAAGAAACAAAATAATAAAAGTCATTGCGAGCGAAGTGCGGCAATCCATTAGTAAGATTGCCCTGTCAGTTCCTTTCTCACAATAACTTTTTTACTTTAAGCTAATGCCTATTGGCTAACAACTAATTACTATAAACACAACTTCTCTAAAGTATCCAGTACATAGTTGTGCATTACCTCTTTATAATCTAAATGAGTAACAATACGCAGTTTACCTTTACCCATAGCACTAATAGCTATATTTTTTTGCTTTAGTTTTTCAATTACAGCCTGTTCACTATAATTAGGCTTTACCGAAAAAATTAAAATATTAGTTTCTACAGGCTCTACTGTAGCAATCCAATTTTTTTGTTTTAGTATTTGGCCAAGTTCTTTAGCGCGTTTATGGTCGTTTTCCAAACGTCCTACGTTATTTCGCAAAGCATATAAACCTGCTGCTGCAAGGTAACCCGCTTGACGCATACCGCCACCTAATATTTTTCGGATGCGCAACGCTCTGTTCATCGTTTTCTTATCACCCAAAAGCACTGAGCCTACAGGCGCACCTAACCCTTTAGATAAGCATACTGATATTGTGTCGAAGAAAGCACCAAACTCTTTAGGGTGTTGCTTTTTAGCTACCAATGCATTCCATAGTCTTGCACCGTCTAAATGATATTTTAAACCATGTTTATCGCAAACCTGCTTAATTTGTTTAAGTGTTTCTATATCATAACAAGCTCCGCCACCTTTATTGGTTGTGTTTTCTACACATACCAAACTGGTTAACGGGCTGTGGTAAAATTCCGGTGGATTAATAGCTGCTTCTACTTGCTCAGCAGTAATCATACCCCTGTCACCATCAATAAGACAACAAGACACACCACTATTAAATGAAGCACCTCCGCCCTCGTAATTAAAAACGTGTGCCCATTTGTCACATATTAATTGCTCGCCGGGATTGGTATGTAATTTTATAGCTGCCTGATTCGCCATAGTACCGGATGGAAAAAACAAAGCGGCTTCCATACCGAATAAATCGGCAACGGTTTCCTCCAGTTCATTTACTGTAGGATCCTGTTTATAAACATCATCACCCACCTTTGCCCTAAACATGTGCTGCAACATTTCGTGGGTGGGTTTCGTTACTGTATCGCTAATTAAATTTATTTCCATATTATGAAAAGTATAACTTACTTTTGCAACTACAAAACTACAATGAATTTATGACAAATACCGAACAAATAAAAGGTATTATGGAGCGCCTTGGTGCGCTGAGGAGGTATCTTTGACATCGATAGGAAGTTAATTGAAATTACTAACGAGGAAGAAAAAACCTTCGCTCCTGACTTTTGGGAAAAGCCTAAAGAAGCCGAAAAAATAGTACGCGAACTTCGTTCTAAGAAAAAATGGGTTGAAGATTACGAAAAGGCTAAGGCTTTAGCCGAAGAGCTGGAAGTGCTATATGAGTTCTACAAAGAAGGTGATGCTACAGAGGAAGAACTTGACAACCAGTATAAAAATGCTGTAACGCATATAGAAAACCTTGAGTTTAAAAATATGCTTTCTGACGAAGGTGACAGCCTGAGCGCAGTATTGCAAATTACTGCAGGTGCTGGCGGTACCGAAAGTTGCGACTGGGCAAGTATGCTTATGCGTATGTACATGATGTGGGGCGAAAGAGAAGGCTATAAAATAAAAGAGCTTAACTATCAGGAAGGTGATGTTGCCGGTGTAAAAACCGTAACCTTGGAATTTGAAGGTGAGTATGCTTTTGGCTACCTTAAAGGTGAAAACGGTGTACACAGGCTGGTTCGTATCTCTCCTTTTGACAGTAATGCTAAAAGGCATACTTCATTTGCATCTGTATATGTATACCCACTGGCTGACGATACTATTGAAATAGAAGTAAATCCTGCTGATATTACCTGGGAAACCATGCGTTCGAGCGGTGCGGGCGGACAAAATGTAAATAAGGTAGAAACAGCGGTACGATTACGCCACCACCCTACCGGAATTATTATTGAAAACTCCGAAACACGTTCACAGCTTGACAATAAAACCAAGGCTATGCAGCTTCTTAAATCCCAGCTTTATGAAATTGAGCTGAAAAAACGTCAGGCAATGCGCGACGAGATTGAGGCCGGTAAAATGAAAATTGAATGGGGTTCACAAATTCGTAACTATGTTATGCAACCGTACAGACTGGTAAAAGATGTACGTACACAATATGAAACCAGTGATGTTGATGGTGTGCTTAACGGGCATATTGATGAGTTCCTAAAGTCCTATTTAATGATGATGGGACAAAAAGAAGAAGAGTAAATTTTCTCAAAAATATAATATCTATAATACGGACTACCCTAAAGTAATTGCTATATTGAGCGAAACGCTTTAGGGTAATTATATAACAGGTATTAACCTACATAATCGCTTTAAAATATCACAAATATTTTCGCTTGTCTTACTAAAATTAGTTAATTTTTAAACGAGTGATTATATAAGTATTAAACCATGACAATAATAACTCGTATATAAGACATCTGAAAAACAAATAAAAAATCTGAATATCAATAATATAGCGAACAGTTTATAAAATTATACCATTTTGTTACAACCTGGCATGAAAACTGCTTTCTTATTAAAATATGTTGTAATTTTAAATATTGGAAATAACTCCTCATACTAGAAATTACAGTACACCATTAACACTATATGATTTTAGGCACATTAAACTTAATAGCTGAAACAGAATCTCAGCGCTTAGAGAAGCTCCGAGAGTACGAAATAGTGGATACCCACTCTGAAGATACTTTCGACAATATTGCTATGATGGCTTCTCAGATTTTTGGTACTACAAGTTCCTTTATCTCTTTTGTTGATGAAAAAAAGGTTTTTTTCAAATCAAATATTAGTAATTCATCCTATAATGAGGTAAGCCGAGAAGACAGCCTATGCAGTATTGCTATAGCGATGGATAATGATGTAACTGTGTTTAACGACACCTATGATTACCCGGAGTTAATGACCAATCCTTATGTTAAAGCAGAAGATGGTATTCGCTTTTATGCATCTGCCGTATTAAAATCTCCCGAAGGATTTAATATGGGAACCATTTGTGTAGTAGATTATAGACCAAGAGAGGCAACATCTGAGCAACTCTCTATGCTAAAAACACTTAGTAAACTAGTAATAGATAAGTTAGAAAACAGGTTACGCTACCGTAAAATTATACAGTCGCAAATAAACCTGATGAATATAACGTTACATGAAATTAAAAACCCTTTAGCATCTATTAACTTAGCTAATGATATATTAATACATAAGGCTGAGAAAAGACAGGATATGGCTGTTATGATTAAATCATCGGTACAAAGAATACAGTCAAAACTTAATGAACTTTTAAAACAATCAGAAAAAGAAGATAAAGACTTAGTACTGGCTATTGAAAGGGTTAACCTGCACGAATTGTTTTTAAAGCTCATCAGTAATTTTGAATTACTGGCAAACAGAAAAAATCAGAAGATAAGGTTAGACTACCCTGAAGATTTACCTGCCATATATGCTGATAAAGCTAAAATATCTGATGTACTACATAATCTGGTTAGTAACGCTATTAAATATTCATATAATCAAACTACGATTTCAATCTCTGCAAGAGAAAACAATGGTTTTGTAAAAATTGAAGTACGGGATGAAGGTCAGGGGTTAAATCAGGATGATATGGATAAACTATTTAAAAAGTTTGCCAAGCTAAGTTCTAAGCCTACTGGTAAAGAAACTTCAAATGGATTAGGGCTTTCTATAACTAAATCTTTTGTAGAACTCCATAAAGGGTCTATACAGGCGTTAAGTGACGGGAAAGACAAAGGAACTACATTTGTGGTATCATTGCCTATCCAATATCAGGGAGATGCATCCATCATATAATTTTAACTACAAAACATTTAATTAAATGGTTATTTTTTGCTAAATTGATGCCAAATCAATAAGTAAAATGAGTAACCACAAAGTACTTTTAAATACTCCTTCACTTTCGGGTGAAAAATCGTTAAAAACGCTGGTTGAAAATCGTACTGTATATTCACTTGATAATTGTGAGTTAAACTTATTTGAAACCTATAAAGAGTCGGTAAAAGTTCCCTTAAAATTTAATGACCTAGTAGTAACAAGTATGCTCCGTGGTAAAAAGGTAATGCACCTTTTTGATGATCCTGCTTTTGAATACCTGCCGGGAGAGACTGTAGTAATACCTTCAAATGTGGAAATGAAAATAGATTTTCCCGAAGCATCATCTAAAAATCCTACACAATGTCTTGCTTTGGCAATAGACCATAATAAAATAAAGGAAACCTTACATTTTTTAAATGAGCGTTACCCTAAAGAGGAAGGCACAGTATGGAAACTAAATAATGACAATTACTTTTTTTATAATAACACAGAACTTGCCACAACTATAAATAAGCTCATCCGCGAGTGTATGAGTACATCGGTAACGAAGGATGCTTTGGCAGACCTAGCTTTACAGGAACTTATTGTGCGTATTATACAAACGCAGACTGTAATTGCTATAGATCAAGACACTACTACTGATAGTCCTATACATTATATAGCCGAATACATCAGGAAAAATATTACGCATACTATCACCTTAAAAGAGCTTAGTGAAAAGGCTTGTATGAGTACTACCTCTTTCTACAGGTATTTTAAGCGCGAACTGGGTATGAGTCCGATAGAGTTTATTTTGAATGAAAAAATAAAACAGGCTAAAAAGCTATTGAAAAATCCGGGAATGCAAGTTAATGAAGTATGTTTCCTTTCAGGATTTGATGATTGTAATTATTTCATCAGAATATTTAAAAAGCACGAAGGTATTACCCCAAAGCAATACCAAATGCTGAGCATTAATAACTAATATTCTTCTTTATAACGTAAAGGCTCTAAGTTATCCTGTTCTTCCTCTGTAAAAAGACGCGATTCTATAATAAATCTTTTCCCTGTAGGTATTTCTAAAGAAAAACTTGCCCCTCTGCCCTGAACAGCATTTAACGTTAAGTGGGTATGTTTCCAATATTCAAACTGGTCTTTACTCATCCAGAATTCACAACCCTCTATTTCTCCTAAGCATACATCACTGCCTCCTATTTTAAACTCTCCTTTCGGGAAACACATAGGCTGCGAACCATCACAGCATCCGCCACTTTGATGAAACATGAGTTCTCCATGCCTTTCTTTAAGTTCATTTATCAGGTCTGTTGCTTTTTCCGTTACATCTATCCTCCTATACATGGCATTTTTATTTAAAGTTAAACATTAAAAAATAAACCGCAGGTTTCTGTAATTTGAAACCTACGGCTGTTATATACAAACATTAATCTACTGTTCTGCTACTTGAAGTACCATACGTCCTTCAATCTGTCCTTTCTTCATTTTATCAAACACATCGTTTATATCATCCAATTTAGCAGCGGTAACATTAGCTTTTACTTTTCCTTCGGATGCAAACTGTATTGCTTCGTGAAGATCTTTTCGAGTTCCTACAATCGAACCTCTAATGGTTATACGATTTAACACTGTATCGAATATTGAAAGGTCAAAATTCCCCGGTGGCAAACCGTTTAACGCCATAGTACCTTTACGCCGTAATGTTTCAAGTCCCTGCTTAAAAGCAATTGGCGAAACTGCCGTTACTAAAGCTCCGTGCATCCCCCCTGTTTCTTTTTTTAGGTATTCTCCCGGGTTTTGTTCTTTGGCATTTACTACCAAATCTGCGCCCAGTCTTTTAGCCAAATCCAGTTTATCATCAGCTACATCAATAGCCGCTACATGCATACCCATTGCTTTGGCATATTGCACTGCCACGTGACCTAACCCACCAATACCTGATATAGCTACCCACTCGCCCGGTTTGGTTTCAGTTTCTTTTAGCCCTTTATATACAGTTACACCTGCACAAAGTATAGGTGCCATTTCTAAAAAGTTAACATTAGCAGGTAAATACCCTACATAGCGTGCATCGGCAATTACATATTCGGCAAAACCGCCATCTACGCTATATCCTCCGTTCTGCTGGCTTTCGCATAAGGTTTCCCAGCCTGTAATGCAATGGTCGCAACATCCGCAGGCACTGTAAAGCCATGGCACACCTACGGCATCACCTTCTTTTACATTAGTAACATCAGGTCCTACTGCTACAACATAGCCCACGCCTTCATGCCCGGGTATAAGCGGCATTTTGGGTTTAACAGGCCAGTCGCCATCTACGGCATGCAAATCGGTATGGCATACACCACTGGCTATAACTTTTACCAGTATTTGATTTTTTCCGGGTCTTTTTACTGCTACTTCTTCTATTTGTAATGGTGCACCAAATTCGCGTACCACTGCTGCTTTCATCGTTTTAGGTATCATAAATTTATTGGTTTAGATTAATAAAAAATAAGCTGCCCCTTTCGGGACAGCCTTGCCAGACAAAATATATTAGAAAAAGCCTAATTTCTTTTTATCGTATGATATCAGCATGTTTTTGGTTTGTCTGTAATGCTCTAACATCATTTTGTGGTTTTCTCTACCGAAACCTGATTTTTTATATCCTCCGAATGGTGCATGTGCAGGATAAGCATGGTAATTATTTACCCATACACGTCCTGCCTCTATAGCACGAGGTACTTGGTACAACTCGTGAGCATCGCGTGTCCAAACACCTGCTCCTAAACCATACAGTGTATCATTAGCTATTTCTATAGCCTCTTCAGCAGTTTTAAATGTGGTAACACATACTACAGGACCAAATATTTCTTCCTGAAATATTCTCATTTTGTTATGTCCTTTAAAGATAGTAGGCTGAATATAATAGCCTCCGCCAAGTTCGCCGTCAAGTTTATTTACGTCTCCTCCTGTAAGTACTTCTGCTCCTTCTTCTTTTCCTATTTTCAGGTACGACTGTATTTTTTCATACTGGTCGTTACTTGCCTGCGCTCCCATTGCCACAGTTGAGTCTAACGGATTACCAATTTTTATAGCTTCGGTACGGGCTATAACACGCTCCATGAATTTATCATAAATATCCTCGTGTACCAGCATACGTGACGGGCAAGTACATACTTCTCCTTGGTTAAGTGCAAACATTACCGCACCTTCAACTGCTTTATCAAAAAAGTCATCATCTGCATCAGCTACCGACTTAAAGAATATATTTGGCGATTTACCACCCAACTCCATAGTAGAAGGTATAATATTTTCGGCTGCATATTGCATTATTAAACGACCTGTGGTAGTTTCTCCTGTAAAAGATACTTTAGAAATTCTGGGTGAGTTTGCCAATGGTTTACCAGCTTCTATACCAAAACCGTTTACTACATTAATAACTCCCGCAGGAACTACATCTTTTATCAAATCCATCAGTATCATGATAGATACAGGAGTTTGCTCGGCTGCTTTTACCACAGTACAGTTACCGGCTGCAATAGCAGGCGCTATTTTCCATGTAGCCATAAGTAACGGGAAGTTCCAAGGAATAATTTGTCCTACTACACCTATAGGTTCATGCAATGCTATACTTACGGTATTCTCGTCATGTTCTGATATTGTTCCCTCATCTGCGCGGATAACTCCTGCAAAATAACGGAAGTGGTCTATACATAAAGGTAAATCGGCTGCAAGAGTCTCTCTTACTGCTTTACCGTTATCTACGGTCTCTACTGCTGCAAGGTAGTCTAAGTTAGCCTCCATTACATCAGCTATTTTATTTAAAACACTGCTTCTGGACGCAGGAGATGATTTCCCCCATGTTTTAAATGCCTCATGGGCTGCATCAAGTGCTAAATCTATATCTTCTTTAGTAGAACGTGCTACTTTGGCAAATGGTTTACCATCTATAGGCGATACATTATCGAAATATTCACCTTTTACAGGAGGTACAAATTTACCTCCAATGAAGTTATCATATTTATCTTTAAACTCGGGTCTTTTAACTAAATCGCTCATAATTATCTGCTTTAATTTGTTTGTTCAGTCAAATTTACCCAGCTATAACGTTTTAGAATAGCATAATTCATTCAAACAATAGCACAAATCATTCAAACCAACACAAAAAAATGCAGATTTAATTATTTCAGCAACTTATTTATAAATATGCATCAAAAAAATAATTCAAATTTTAAACATAACGCAATTCATTTATAACCAACTCACTAACGATATACCTACTCCTATGGTTGCCTGTAAATTATTATAATCTACCATTGTTTCGCCATAGCCATACCCAGCCTGAATATAAGCGTTTAAGTTTCCTTTTAAAGCATGAGACCACGAAACCTCTGCATGCCCACGGGTATATTTATTAAAGTTTAAGTTATGCCTACCTGTAAAAACAAATGTGTCTTTGCTTTTGCTATAAATAACTATAAGCTCCCCTCTGCCCATATATTCTTCAATATCAGGGTTGTCATCCTCTTTCTTTTCACCTCTTATACGCAACCACGGACGTACATATACCTGCCAATTATCTTTCTCAAAGCCTGCCTGTAAAATAATTCTGTTCCAGCTTCGGGATAACGGTTGTTCTTGTCCGTTTGACCTGTGGTTGAAAGAAATACCCAGCATCCTGCCTTTAAAACCGAGAACATCATAATCAGTAGCAAAATTCACTATTGCTTCCGGTTCATAGTTTAATTCTCTAAAAGGTCTGGATAATGACTTGTTATATACCTGCCAGTTATTAAGTTGTGTATAAGCCACCCAAAGGTCGCCATGCCCCCAAAACATAGATTCAAATACTTTTACTTTAAAACTTATCTGGAATTTTGCTTCAAGATTATTATAGTCTACTTGCTCCTCATAATCATAAGCAGGGCTTGGATTCCCGCTCACAGGTTTTTCATTGGGGTTACTGGACCACCTCGCGGGTATAATGTATACCGGTTTATATGGTGTTATTACAAATGTACCGGATTTTGAAACAGAATCGAGTTCCCAGCGTTGCGCCATAGAACGAGGACGATTTGCATTGTATAATGAGCTTATTTGTGCCGAAGCAGTGCTACTTATGATTATAAAGAGAAAGGTATACAGAAACTTGTTACGTGCTATTTTTATTTGCATGTTTATATAATGAAGTTAGATGCAAATGTAACAATACGGCTTACTAAAGCCTTTCATTTTAGTATAACATTAAAATATACTTATGATATAATAAAGTATAGCTGCTATTACTGCTGAAACGGGTATAGTAAGAATCCATGCCCATAGTAAACTAATGGTTACCCCCCACCGTACGGCAGATACCCTTTTGGTAATTCCTACTCCTATAATAGACCCCGTAATGGTATGCGTAGTTGAAACGGGAATACCAAAGTGTTCGGCTGTATATAGTGTTATTGCACCTGCTGTTTCGGCAGCTACACCTTCCAATGAGGTTACTTTAGTTATTTTAGAACCCATTGTTTTTACAATTTTCCATCCGCCACTCATAGTCCCTAAACCAATCATAAGGAAACTGGTAATAGGTACCCAACCCCAGTGGTCTACAAAGTATTTAAATGGGTCGGCAGCATTTTGATATTCTACCATTGGGTCTATCTGCGTATGGTAATATATTACCGCAGCACCTATAATACCCATTACTTTCTGTGCATCATTAGCACCATGTCCTAAGCTGAAAAATGCTGATGATACTAACTGCAACCTTTTAAACCATTTATCCGCTTTAGAAGGGTTGGCTTTACGGCACAAATTGAGTATGAGTACTGTAATTATATAGGCTACAAACATACCTATTAAAGGCGCCATAAAAATAAACAGTATAATCGGTACAACTTTACTGTAGTTTATTACAGTACTTATATCAGCTCCTTCTACTGTAAATGCGTGAGCTAATGCAGCCCCCATAAATCCACCTATAAGCGTGTGCGATGATGAAGACGGTATACCAAGCTTCCAAGTAAGTAAATTCCATGTAATAGCTGCTATTATACCCGCCAATATTACCTCGAGAGTAATAAAGTCTTCACTAACGGTTTTTGCAATAGTATTACCAATTTTAAATTCTCCTATCCAATAACGCGAAATAAAGTATGCTACAAAGTTGAAGAAAGCTGCCCAAAGTACCGCCTGGAAAGGTGTAAGTACTTTTGTGGCTACTATGGTAGCTATAGAGTTTGCAGCATCGTGAAATCCGTTAATATAGTCAAACGCTAAGGCTAGAATAATTATAATTACAAGTAAAGTCATAAATCAGGTAGTTGAAAAAGGTTACGAATGCTTTACCGTAATTGATTCTAAAACATTAGCTACTCCTTTACATTTATCTGTTGCAGTTTCTAAAGCCGAAAGCACCTCTTTATATTTAATAACATTAAGTACATCCTTTTCGTTATTAAAAATATCAGCTACAGCTCTGTCAAACACATTATCTGACTTACTTTCCAGTTTGTTTATTTTTTTACAACAATCTGCTATACCTTTCAGGTTTTTCATTCCTTTCAGGTCTCCAATAGCTTCCTCAATAAGTTGGCATGCTTCAAGATTTATTTCAGTCATCTTTCGTATGGACTTATTAATTTTATCAATTTGATACAAACGCATTCTGTTAGCAGCATCATACATGTAATCTGCAACATTATCCATAGCCGATATTAACGAGTGTATATCTTCCCTGTCAAAAGGAGTAATAAAGTTTCTGCTCAACTCTAAGTTAGTTTGGTGAGCAATGCCTTCTATAACATTTTCTAACCTTTCAATTTCCAACAGAAACTCCTCTCGTTCTTCCGAAGAAGTATTTACAGCTTCGTGAAGTTTCTCTGCAAGTAGTACAAGATTCTGGCTTGCTTGCTCTAACAATGGAAAGAACTTCTTATCTTTTGGAACAAGGAATTGAAAAATATTATTTAAAGACATGGGTTGTTTTTTTATCGGGCAAAAATACGCTTACAATGTTAACAAATAGTTAACTTATCGTAAACCAAAAGTCATTTAGAAGCTTATTAAGCTTTTAGTAATAAAAATCGAATAAATAGCAAATTATTTATATTACAAAGACTTATATGTTATTTTATATTAAAGCTTACATTAATTAATAAATTTATTCAGTTAACAATTACTTAAAACAACAATTTCTTTCACAGCAAGAATTATCAACTATTTTTGCAGAAGTTTTTAAAACTTTTTTAGATGAAGATTAAACAGAGGAAAAAAACTCCTCCTTTAAGTGTAATAGAACGCTTTTCTAACGAAAGAGTATTCCTTATAATCATTTTCCTTTTACTTATTGCAAGTGCCGTATTTTACAGCCAGCCACAAGTTGCTATGTGGATAGGTTTCTTAATGGCTGCCTATGCTACGGTTTCTAACGACAGTATACAGTCTTTAGGTACTTTTATAGAGAGTAATAAGCACCGAAAATGGTATTTACTCTGGATTTATGTAGGTACAATATTTATTGTAACTGTTACCATAAGCTGGGTAATCTACGATGGCGATGTAACCTATCAACGTCTTTTAGACTCTGAAGGAAACAGTAAATACCCACACCCTGAAAACTTCTCTTTCTTTATGTTAATGGCTCCGCTATTGCTGTTAATACTAACAAGACTGAGAATGCCGGTATCTACTACCTTCCTAATGCTGAGTGTATTCAGTTCTACATCAAGCGGTATAACATCAATGATAACCAAGAGTTTATCCGGCTATGTAATTGCTTTTGTAGTTTCAGCTTTAGTATGGTACTTTGGTTACGATTTTATCCGTAAAAGATTTAAAAGCAGAAAAGTTCATCCGGGATGGATGGTAGCACAATGGTTTGTGAGCGGATTACTTTGGGCAGTTTGGGTAATGCAGGATGGTGCAAATGTAGCCGTATTTTTACCTCGTAAACTAGACGGAACACAGTTCTTTATATTTACTGCCGTAATATTTATTGGTCTTGGATTATTATTCTACCTGAGAGGTGATAAAATACAAAAAGTAGTAAGTGAAAAAGTTCGTATATCGGATATTAGAGCTGCTACGCTTATTGATTTCACCTATGCATTAATACTTATATACAAACTGTTTATAAGTACTGTGCCTATGAGTACAACATGGGTATTCCTTGGGCTTATAGGGGGTCGTGAAATTGCAGTTAACCTGGCGAGACTTAAAAAAGGTAAGAAACACAAACAAAAAGCTATGAGGCTTATTGGTAAAGACTTTTTATATGCTGCGATTGGTTTAATAATATCTTTACTTTTAGCATCTACAGTAAACCCTGCTATAAAAGAAGACGTTCTTGGTTTATTCAGATAGTAAACCTCAATAATATAAACCTCAAAAGGGATGATTTTAAAATCATCCCTTTTTTTATTATCTTTCAATTACACATTTACCAACCATATATAGATAAAAGCAAAAATATATCAAACGATTTCGTATTTTAGCATCTCAAAATGCATTATCAATAAAACCCGCAACTATAATGGATATAAACTTCAACAAAAACGAAGATCACAACAAACTTTTATTGTCTGATATGAAGCGTAAACTGGCTAAGGTAAAACTTGGCGGTGGCGAAAAACGTATTGCTAAACTACACTCACAAGGCAAAATGACAGCCCGCGAGCGTATAGATTACCTTTTAGACAAAGACAGTAACAGTATAGAAATAGGAGCTTTTGTTGGAGACGGCATGTATGAAGAACATGGCGGATGCCCATCGGGTGGTGTAGTTGTAAAAATAGGTTACATAAAAGGGAAACAATGCATAGTAGTAGCTAACGATGCCACTGTAAAAGCAGGTGCTTGGTTTCCGATAACAGGAAAGAAAAACCTTCGCGCGCAGGAGATAGCTATGGAAAACAAACTGCCTATTATTTATTTAGTAGACAGTGCCGGTGTTTACCTGCCAATGCAGGACGAAATTTTTCCTGACAAAGAACACTTTGGGCGTATATTCCGTAACAATGCGATTATGAGCAGTATGGGCATTACTCAAATAGCTGCCGTAATGGGTAGTTGCGTCGCAGGTGGTGCTTACCTGCCCATTATGAGTGATGAAGCCCTTATAGTTGATAAAACAGGAAGTATATTCCTTGCTGGTAGTTACCTGGTAAAAGCTGCTATTGGCGAAAGTATAGATAATGAAACACTGGGCGGTGCAACAACACACTGCGAAATATCAGGGGTTACTGACTATAAATCTAAAGACGATAAAGATGCTTTAGATACCATAAAGAATATTGTAGACAAAATAGGCGACTACGAAAAAGCAGGATTTAACCGTGTAAAATCTGAAAAACCTGCACTTGAAGAGAAAGATATTTACGGTATACTACCAAAAGCCCGTAATGAGCAGTACGATATGATGGAAATTATTAAACGACTGGTAGACAACAGTGAATTTGAAGAATATAAAGCCGGTTATGGGCAAACCATTATTACAGGCTATGCCCGTATAGACGGTTGGGCTGTAGGTATAGTAGCTAACCAGCGTAAAGTAGTTAAGTCTAAAAAAGGAGAAATGCAGTTTGGCGGTGTTATCTATTCAGATAGTGCGGATAAAGCTACTCGTTTTATAGCCAACTGTAACCAAAAGAAAATACCATTGGTATTCCTACAGGATGTTACAGGCTTTATGGTAGGCTCAAAATCAGAACACGGCGGTATTATTAAAGATGGTGCCAAAATGGTAAATGCCGTAAGTAACTCGGTTGTACCTAAATTCACTGTTGTAATAGGTAACTCATACGGAGCAGGTAATTATGCTATGTGTGGTAAGGCTTATGACCCTCGTTTTATGTTTGCATGGCCAAGTGCCGAACTTGCTGTAATGGGTGGCGCACAGGCAGCAAAAGTACTTATGCAAATTGAAGCATCGGCACTTAAAGCGAAAGGTGAAGAAGTAGACGAGAAGAAAGAACAGGAACTGTTTGATAAAATAAAAGCGCGTTATGACGAGCAGGTATCGCCATACTACGCTGCTGCACGACTTTGGACAGATGCTATTATAGACCCTATGGACACCCGTAAGTGGATATCTATGGGTATAGAGGCTGCTGACCACTCACCTATTGAAAAACCATTTAACCTTGGTGTGATACAGGTGTAACTTATTACCTTTAATTCCATATAATATGGAAAAGCTTACAGAAACAGAATTAGAACAATTAGCCAGCCACTTACGATGCCCTGACGGAAGTTCGGGCATTGAAGTAGCTGATGTAATGAATAGCACCAATGCTAATATCATAACTAAAACTATAAATAGTCTTGATATTAGCATTGGTGATACTATACTGGAAATTGGACCCGGTAATGGTAAACATGTGAGCGAATTAATTAATAAAGCTAATGATCTATCTTATTTCGGTATTGATATATCTGAAACAATGATTACTGAGGCTAAACAAAATAATAGTCAATATAATAACACTTCGTTTCAACTTGTAAACGGAGAAAATATTCCGTTTGAAGATAATATATTTAGTAAAGTGTTTACTGTAAACACCATATATTTTTGGGAAAACCCTATAGCCTACGCTACTGAAATAGCACGTGTAATGCAACCTGAAGGAATACTGTCTATCGGTTTTATACCTGAAAGTACCATGAGGAAAATTCCATTTGCTAAATATGGCTTTACCATGCAAAGCGTACCTTCGGTTATTGCAATTTTAGAAAAATCAGGACTAATCGTATTAAACAGCACGCTTGAAACAGAAAAAATAGTAGGTAATAGCGGAAACGCTATAGAAAGAGAAATTGTAGTACTCACTGCAAAAAAGTAGTATGTTACCATAACATTTAGTACTTTTCATGACTGATTATAAAACTATAAACATGAAGAGGTTTACTTTACTGTTCATTTTTACATACTTATTTTTATTTACCTGTACTGTTTCAGCACAAACCTTTACCCGCCGTGACAGCCTGCAAGGTGGTTTACGACCGGAGCGCACCAGTTTTGATGTTCGTAAATATGACCTCAGCATAACTATAGACCCTGATAAAAAATACATTAGTGGTCATAATACTATAGCTTTTATAACAACTGCTGCCACTAAACGTATTCAACTGGATTTATTTGAAAACATGAAAGTTGACAGTATTGTTTTTAACGGCAAACAGCTTTCCTATACGCGAGATTATGATGCCGTTTTCATAGATTTCCCTGAAACCTTACTTGAAGGTACTCTGGATATTCTTAAGTTTTATTACAGTGGTTACCCTAAAGTTGCTAAAAATGCCCCCTGGGATGGTGGTTTTGTTTTTAGTGAAGATAATAACGGAAAACCTTGGATTGGTGTTGCCGTACAAGGCACAGGCGCAAGTTTATGGTACCCTGTAAAAGACCACCAAAGTGATGAACCAGAAGACGGTGCTTTTGTTAATGTAGAGGTACCCAATGGCTTAATGTGTGTATCAAACGGGAGGCTCTCAGGTGGCGTAGATCTAAACAATGGTTACACCCGCTGGTACTGGGAAGTAAGAAACCCTATAAATAATTATGATGTTACCGTAAACATAGGCGACTATGTACATATACACGACAACCTTAACGGTTTAGATTTAGATTACTATGTTTTACGAGATAACAAAGAAAAAGCAAAACGCCACTTTGAGGAAGTTAAACCAATGCTGGAATGTTTTCAGGAAAAGTTTGGAGAATACCCATTTAAAAAAGATGGTTATAAACTGGTAGAAACGCCTTACTTGGGTATGGAACACCAAAGTGCTGTTGCTTACGGTAATAAGTATCGTAAAGGCTATTTGGGGCGCGACCTATCCTTTACTGGTGTAGGTATGTTGTTTGACTTTATTATTATTCACGAAACAGGGCACGAATGGTTTGGGAACAGTATTACCAGTAAAGATATTGCCGATATGTGGATACATGAAGCATTTACAACCTATGCGGAAAGCGTTTATATAGAATGTCTGTACGGCTACGATAAAGCCATGAAGTATATTAACGGGCAAGGAATGAATGTAATGAACGATAAGCCTGTTATCGGTATTTTCGGTGTTAATAATGAAGGCTCAAGTGATATGTACTATAAAGGTGCACTAATGCTGAATACCATTCGCCATATAATTAACGATGATGAAAAATGGTGGAGTTTAATTTTAAACTTTGCCAACACTTACAAAAAACAAGTTATTAGTGGGGAAACAGTTATAGCATTCTTTAATAAGGAAAGTGGAATGAATTTAACTCCCGTGTTTAATCAGTACTTACAATACAGAAGAATCCCTAAACTACAATTACGTCAAGAGGGTAACAAATTGCAATACCGTTGGGTGACTGATGTAGAAAACTTTACTATACCTATAGCCTTAAAAATAAAGGATAAAGAAGTACGACTTAACGGAACAAATAACTGGCAAACATCATCAGTAAAAATAAAAAACCTCAACAAAGATGTTGAGGTCTTAAAAAATGAGTTTTATATAAAAGTTGAAAAGCTTTAAGCCATTACCATACTTTTATCGCGTATAATTTTACCCGAAGGTGTTTCGGCAAACTTTTCTACAAATAATATTTCTTTTGGTTTTTCAAATTTATCCAGTGCCTTAAACACTTTGTTATCTATGGTGTAAGGTTCACTTTCTACCACTAAAACCAGTTTTTCACCAAGTTTAGCATCGGGTACACCCTTTACAAAAAAGCGGTTATCTATTTTACCTGAAAGGCGCTCTTCTATCTGCTCAGGGAAAAGTTTAACCCCTCCACTGTTTATTACATTATCATAACGACCTAACCATACAAAATGGCTGTCATCTATTACTTTTACTACATCATTTGTAACTATAGGTTCTTCTGCTACTCTTGCAGCATCTATTACTAAACAACCTCTTTCATCCTGCGCTACTTTTACGCCCGGTAATACGGTAAAAGCCTCCTCTCCTACTTTTTTAGCGGCTATATGAGTAACAGTTTCAGTCATACCGTATGTTTCATATACTTCAGTAGGTGCTTCCTTTAAGTCTTCTGCCAAGGCGCTGTTTACTTTAGCTCCACCTAATATCAGCTTCTTTACTTTATGTAAATCATCTATAGAGTTTTGCGCCTGTAACGGAACCATTGCAGAAAAGTTATATACTTCCGATACATTTTCTAACGGAGTGGTACTTGGTTCCACTATATCCAGCTCCCAACCTAAAATAAAAGCTCTTACTATCATCATTTTTCCGGCTACATATTCTGCGGGAAGGCAAAGCAATGCTTTCTCTCCTTGCTGAACATCAAAAAAACTGCCTGTTGCTAATGCAGAGTTTACCATAGCTTGTTTACTTATTTGTATAACCTTTGGTAAACCTGTAGTGCCGGATGTACGCATTTGTATATAACTGTTATTATCAAACCAGTCTAAAATAAACTCCCCTATTTCCTGTTCATAGGGTTCACCTTCTTTAATCATGCTGTAAGCAACACAGCAAAGACCATCCTTATCTAAGTTAAATCCGTCAAGTTTAAACTTGGGGTGTACAAAATTGTAATTCAAATCCAGTCTAGTCATCGCTCAATCATTTTGTATTAGTAATATCGTTGCCGGTAAAATCTATACGCCCGGTTAGCTTATTTTTCCAACCATTCCAGCCGTATTTCTTATTAAAGATAAATAAAAGTATCGGATATATTACCAGTAAAGGCAATAAGATGTCAAAACCTGTCGACGGTTGGGAGATATCTTTCAGTAAAGAGGGTGTTTGGAACGCTGTCCAATCAGAGGTAACCAATAATGCTGAAATAAGATTGTTGGCAGCATGGAAACCTAATGCAAGTTCCATTCCCTCATCCATAAGTGTTATAATGCCTAGGAAAAAACCTGTACCTATATAGTATAGTAATAATGTATAGCCCAGCCTGCCAATTTCGGGGTTGGCAATATGCATTAAACCAAAAAATGTTGATGTAATAATTAAAGGTACCAATCTGCTATGGGTTGCTATACCTATACCCTGCATTAAGTACCCTCTGAAAAGGTATTCCTCAAAACTGGTTTGTAAAGGCACCATTATTATAGCTATTACAGCCAATATTGCAAAGGCTTTCGGCTGAAAGTTATATTCAAAATTTTCAGGAGCAGTTATATATGCCAGCCCTGTTAAAGCGGCGGTAATACCGCCCCACAAACCAAATGAAAAAAATATACGTTTCCAGTCTACCTTTCTTCTGGCAGTAGTAAGACTGGTAATAGTTTGCTTATGTACAAATTTTACCCAAAGCAGTAACATGATTAAAAAAATAACCATTGGCGCTAAGGTTTCTACAAAAACTCTGTTCTCGCCTTTCTTAGCTACCTCTTGGCGCATTATTTCTTCAACATCTATAGGTAAAACCAACAAGGCTACATAATTGAGAAGAATAATTAGTAAAAAAAGTATAGGGATGGGTAAATATTTTACAAGATCGTTGTTCTTGTGGTATGCCTGTTTTATATACATCAGTACGTTTAAAAAGTGTTAGTTTATACTAATATACTTCTATTTTACGGTATTAATGGTTTTCTTTGCAAAAAAGAATATAATGATACAAATATACCATAACCCGCGTTGCTCAAAATCACGTGAGGCACTACAACTACTGGAAGAAACAGGTAAACCGCATAACGTAGTACTGTACCTTAAAGATACACTTACAAAAGAGCAACTTACTGCGCTTATAAACAAACTGGAAATTACTCCTATTGAGTTAGTTAGAAAGAATGAGCAGGTTTGGAAGGATGGATATAAAGGCAAAGAACTTACTGATGATGAAGTAATAAATGTCATGGTAGAAAACCCGAAACTTATAGAACGCCCAATAGTAACAAATGGAAATAAAGCTGTAGTTGCAAGACCTGCAGAAGCTTTAAAAGACATACTTTAAGATTTCTTTAACCTTTTTTAACGTTTACAGGTTAAACCCTGCATAGTTTTAGCTGTCATAATAGCTTAAATAAAACACTGACACATTACATGAAAAAATTTCATTCGCTCTTTATGTTGTTATTTTTACTAACAACATTCTCTGCTATTGCACAAAATAAAGTATCAATCTCCGGAAAAATTATAGAAAAAGGCTCTAAACAGCCTCTTGAATTTGCTACAGTAACTATACAAACAACTGATAATGTTACTGTAAACGGAGGGCTTACTGATATAGATGGTAACTATAACATTCAGGTAGCCCCGGGTACTTACAACATAAAAATTGACTTTATATCCTTTAAATCTATAGTAATAGAAAACAAGCAGGTAAATCAAAATACAAATTTAGGTACTACCATTATGGAGCCTGATGCTACTATACTGAATGAGGTACAGATAGAAGCAGAACGTTCTACCGTAGAAATTAAACTTGATAAAAGAGTTTATACCGTAGGTAACGATATGGTTGTGAAAGGCGGTACAATTAGTGATGTTCTTGATAATGTTCCTTCAGTTTCAGTAGATGTTGAAGGTAATGTAAGCCTGAGAGGTAACGAAAGTGTTACTATACTTATTGATGGCAGACCTTCGAACCTTGCGGGTACAAGTGTTGCTGAAATATTGCGAATGCTGCCTGCCGACTCTGTTGATAAAGTAGAAGTTATAACTAACCCTTCTGCACGATATGATGCTGAAGGTGGTGGCGGTATTATAAATATTATTCTTAAAAAAGGTAAGGCTAATGGATTTAATGGTTCTTTCATAGCTCATACAGGTGTTCCTGCCGACCATGGAGGTTCGGCAACGCTTAATTTCCGAAGTGATAATTTTAACCTGTTTTCAAACTTTAGCTATAACAACAGAAAAAGCCCCGGTAATTCTAAAACAGATTCTGAGTATTTTGACAGTGAAGGTAACACCAGCAGCTTTATAAATGAAAGAAGAGATAGCAAGCGTGAACGTGAAGGATATACTGCGAACTTTGGGTTGGAATTGTTTTTAGACAAAACTACTACATGGACAAACTCAGTAAATATAAGAAGTAATGATGGTAACAACCCAACTGAAACTTATTATGATTATTTTGATGCAAACGGTGTTTATGATAAAACCCGTTTCCGTTATAATCTGGAAGATGAGGAAGATGATAATGTACAGTTTTCTACCAACTTTATAAAAAAGTTTAATGAAGATGGTCATGAACTTCGTTTAGATGCTTCTTTTGCTACTAATACGGATTATGAAACAGCACAAATAGATGATGTAGTACTGGGCACAACAACCCCTGAAGTTGATAACACTTACCAAAGAACACTAAATGACGAAGATGAAAACCGTAGCTTAGTACAGGCTGACTATGTTTTACCTTTTGGGGAAGGAAGCCAGTTTGAAGCAGGATATCGTGGTAGTTTTGCTGAGCTTATTACAAAATCTAAAACAGAAACACTGGAGGGTAACAACTGGATTACAGACCCTAATTATACTAACCTGTTACAGTATAAAGAGAATATAAATGCACTTTATGCGCAATACGGTTCTAAGTTTGGTAAATTCTCTTATTTATTAGGTTTACGATGGGAGGACTCTGATATTGAGGTTAATTTACTTGATGAAAATGATTACAATAATAAAAAGTATAATAACTTTTTCCCAAGTGCTTTCCTTAATTACGAGTTTTCAGAAGGAAGCAGTGCCAGTATTAGCTACAGCCGAAGAATTAATCGTCCAAGAGGTTTCTTTATAAATCCTTTTTCCAGCCTTGCCAGTAATATAAATATATTTACAGGTAATCCTGACTTAGACCCTTCTATGACTAATGCATTTGATTTAGGGTATTTAAAAAAATGGAATCAAGTTACTTTTAGCAGCTCAGCTTATATTAACATAACAGATGATTCTTACCAGTTTGTACGTAGAGAGTCGGGCGATTTTGTAACTCAGGTAATAGATGGTGAGGATATTGTAAATGAAAATAACGAAGTTGTAGAAGTTATAGGTGGCGAAGATATACGTACTCCTGTAATTTTAACTACGCCTATAAACCTTGCAAAAGAATACCGCTTTGGTTTTGAGTTCAATATAAATTATAATCCTTATAGGTGGTGGAGACTTGTAAGTAACTTTAATTTTTACAGAAATGAAACCGATGGAGATTATACTTATACTGATTTTCAGGATAATGTTGTAACACAAAACTTTGACAACGTAGCATACGGATGGTTTACCAGAGTAAACTCAAAAATAAACCTTCCTTATAAAATAGACTGGCAATTTAATATGTTCTATAGAGGTCCCAGAAATGACCCACAAGGAAGAACTAAAGGTATATTTGCAGCTAACACGGCAATAAGCAAAGATATTTTAAATGATAAAGCTACGCTTAGCTTAAATGTTAGAGATATATTTAACTCAAGAAAAAGAAGGTCTTATACTAACCTGCCGCAAGTAAGCTCATACAGCGAAAGACAATGGAGAGAAAGACAAGTTACGCTTTCATTTACATACAGATTTAACATGAAAAAGAATGAAAAGCAGCGTAACGGCGAACAAAATGGTGGTGGAGATGACGAATTTATGGGAGGATAAAACTCCTAAAATATAATATAAAAAAAGAGCCCGATTGGGCTCTTTTTTATTTATGGGAAAATTCCTCTTTGTTTGTATGCCATTTCTATTCGCGAAAGTGCTCGTATATATGCAGCAGTTCTTAAATCTGTTTTATACTGTACTGATGTATTTATTACACCGTTAAAAGCATCTTCCAGTTTTTTACGAAGTTTTACAATAACATCGTCCATGCTCCATATTTCACCATTACGGTTTTGCAGCCATTCAAAATAACTACCTATTACACCTCCTGAGTTACACAGTATATCCGGTATAATATCTACACCTTTCTCCAAAAGTATAACTTCCCCGTCAGTATCTACAGGTCCGTTAGCACCTTCTGCAACTACTTTAGCTTTTACGGTAGCAGCATTATCTTCGGTTATTTGGTTACCCAGTGCAGCAGGTATTATAATATCACAATCAATACCAAAAAACTTGTCAGAGTCATACTCTTCCATATTTTTATAGCCCATAATTGTGTTATTCTCTGTTTGGTAACGTAATAATCCTTCAGGGTCTATACCTTCAGGATTATATAATGTACCTGTAGCATCCTGCACACCAATTAATATTGCACCGTTTTTATGCATAAAGTGCGCTGCCCAGTAACCTACATTACCAAACCCTTGTACTATATATTTTTTACCTTCAAGTGTAGTACCGTTAAGTTTAGCCCAAGCCTCCAGTGTAACAACTACACCAAAACCTGTAGCCCTGTCACGTCCTTCAAGACCACCTGAACCTACAGGCTTACCGGTAACAACGTGTTGGTTTTTAGAACGCTCTGATGGAGATTTAGTAGACATATAAGTGTCTGCTATCCATGCCATCATTTGCGCATTAGTATTAACATCAGGAGCAGGAATATCGTGTTCCGGTCCTATATTATCACCAAGAGCATAAGTAAACCTTCTTGTAATTCTTTCAAGCTCAGCCTGAGAGTATTGCTTAGGGTCTATTTGTATACCTCCTTTACCTCCACCGTAAGGCAACCCTGCCAAAGATGTTTTCCAGGTCATCCATGTAGCTAATGCTCTTGCAGCATCAATATCTACAGTCGGGTGGTATCGTAAACCTCCTTTATAAGGACCCAAGGCATTATTATGTTGTACCCTGTATCCTGTAAAAACCTTTACACTTCCGTCATCCATTTTCACGGGAAAGTGTACTACAATTTCGTTATTGGTTATAGAAAGTATTTTCTTAACACTCTCGTCCAGCCCCATAACCTCAGCAGCTTTCTCAAACTGATTTTTTACGTTTTCATACATGCCCACTCTGGGCTTAATTGCTCTAGCCATAATTAAAATTATATCCTGATAATGATATACTTTTTCACTCTTTAAAAAAGCACACAAATATATAGCAAGTTTATGTATTTATTTCTTTTGAATTATTAAATTTTTAAAATCTAATCTATTATATAGCAAAGAATCTAAAACTTCATAAAAATTGAATCCTTAACATGCTTATTCCGTACTGTGTTTACGTATAAACGGCATATTTTGATACCTTTGTAGGAATTATACAATCCTATAGAGAATAGATGAAACTGGAGCAAATTTATACCGGCTGTTTAGCACAGGCAGCCTATTACTTGGAAAGCAACGGAGAAGCTGCAATATTTGACCCTTTACGAGAGGTGCAACCCTATATAGAAAGAGCCGCAAAGGATAATGCTAAGATTAAATATATTTTTGAAACACATTTTCACGCTGATTTCGTTTCGGGTCACTTAGACCTTGCCAAGAAAACGGATGCACAAATTGTATACGGTCCTACTGCAAAACCAAACTTTGAAGCTTTAATAGCACAAGACGGGCAGGAATTTAAAGTAGGTAATTACACTATAAGAGCAATACATACACCGGGACACACTTTAGAAAGTACCTGTTACCTGCTTATTGACGAAAACAATAAAACACACGGTATTATAACCGGTGATACTTTATTTATTGGTGACGTAGGAAGACCGGACCTTGCACAATCACTTACAGAAGAGTTAACACAGGAAGTACTGGCATCACATTTGTACGATTCATTACGCAATAAAATTATGCCGTTACCTGATGATATTACAGTATATCCTAGCCATGGTGCAGGTAGTGCCTGCGGTAAAAACATGAGTAAGGAAACTACTGATACACTTGGTAACCAAAAGAAAACCAATTACGCTCTTAGAGCGGATATGACAAAAGAGGAATTTATAGAAGAGTTACTTGATGGTTTGGGTAAACCGCCTGCATATTTTCCTCAAAATGTAATGATGAATATAGAAGGTTATGATAGCATTGACAGCGTTTTAGATAAAGGGCTTAACCCGCTATCCCCTACTGCATTTAAAGAAAAGGCAGAAAGTACTGATGCTTTAATTCTTGATGTAAGACCTCAGGATGAATTTGTAAAAGACCATATACCCGGCTCTATTTTTATTGGTATCAACGGTGCTTTTGCTCCTTGGGTTGGGGCATTAATAATGGATGTAAATCAGCCACTATTATTAGTTACGCCAAGAGGTAAAGAATATGAAACTATTACACGCCTTTCCCGTGTTGGTTTTGATAATACCTTAGGGTATTTAAAAGGTGGTATAGAAACCTGGAAAGAAGAAGGTAATGAAACCGATAGTATTCGTTCTATATCTCCTGAAAGTTTTGAACAGGGCTTAAAAGAAAATAATTTCCCTGTAATAGACTCACGTAAACCCGGTGAGTTTAATAACGGTCATGTTATAGATGCTGTTAACATTCCGCTGGATTATGTAAACGAGCAGCTGGCAGAAATACCTAAAAATAGTGATTTTTACATTCACTGTGCAGGTGGTTATCGCTCTGTTATTATGGCATCAATATTAAAGAGCAGAGGGTATCATAATATGATAAATGTAGAAAAAGGTTTTGGCGGTATTAAAAGTACAGGAATAAAAACAACGCTAAACACACCTGAATCTGCTTAAAACTAAAAGATTATATAATTTATGGCAGAAACTGCAACTAGCCATTTTTTAATTTACTTTTGCAGTATAGTAAACAACTGAAAGAAAAAATATGAAAAAATTATTATTTGTATTATTTGCTGCTTCAACAGCATTTGTATCATGTGAAAAATCACTTGGAGAGAATGAGTACGAAGTTACAGGTACAATTGGAGACACTATTTATAACGGTAAAAAGGTATACTTAGAAAAACAAGGTGGTTATATGGGGTTTGTTCCTGTAGATACTGCTGTGGTTGAAAACGGTAAATTTGTATTTAAAGATACTGTATCAGGACCTTCTCTTCACTTTATTTCATTTGAAGATAAGCCACAGGAAAAGGCTAACTTTATATTAGAAAGAGGTAGAATAACAATAGACATAAATACTGATACTATATATAAATCAGTACAAGGTGGTTCTTTCAATAATGAAAAACTACATGATTATTATACTAAAACAATGGCTAATAATAATAAAATGAGAGATTTTCAGAAAGAAAATCAATCTGTTATGATGAAAGCCAGACAGGAAAATGATACTGCTACAATGAATAAGCTTCAAAAAGATTATGAAGCGCTTACTAAAGATATGGAAACTACAAACAAAGAGTTTGTAAAAAATAACCCAAAGGCTTATGTAAATGTGTTTATTATAAAGCAATTACTGGGATCAGGGAATGCAGAGCGTGCTGAAGTTGAAGAACTTTACAATAACCTTGATGCTGAAGTTAAGAAAACTAAAGATGCAAAAGAAATTGAAGAGATGCTAGCTAAAATGAAAGAAACAGAAGAAGCTCAGGCAAAAGTTAGTGAAGGTAAAGTAGCCCCTGATTTTTCAGCTCCAAACCCTGAAGGGCAAACAGTTTCTCTTAAAGATGCTATGGGTAAAGTTACTATAATTGATTTTTGGGCTTCATGGTGTGGACCATGCCGTAAAGAAAACCCTAATGTAGTAGCTATGTATAATGAGTTACATGATAAAGGACTTAACATTATAGGAGTATCTTTAGATAAAAATGCTGAGGCATGGAAAAAAGCTATTGCTGATGATAACCTTACATGGACGCATATTTCTCACCTTAAGCATTGGGAAGATCCTATTGCAGCACAATATGGCGTAAGAAGCATTCCTGCTACTTTTGTATTGGATGAAAACGGTACTATAGTTGCTAAAAACCTAAGAGGTGAAGAACTAAAAGCAAAGGTAAAAGAGCTACTTAATAAGTAAAAACACCTTTTACATATACTTAAAATAAAAAAATCTCCTGTAGGAGATTTTTTTATTTATTTCACACACAACAGGTTAAATATATAAGTAAAAAAATGCTGTAAATATTATTTGTTTAGTAAAAAAACAACAGTATATTTGCAACCGCATTCAGCAAAATGGATGTGTTTTATAAAGGTTTGGGGAGATACTCAAGCGGCCAACGAGGGCAGACTGTAAATCTGCTGGTTTTCACCTTCGCAGGTTCGAATCCTGCTCTCCCCACCACAAAAAGCTCGATAGTTATATCGGGCTTTTTTTATTGCTACTACTATTATTTTATAAACTATATACTATTCAATATTAACATAGTAAGCACCAAACAGTACCTGGTTATTTTGTAAATTTATACTACATCTTTATAACCAATAAAATATATTAGAATGACAATTATTGCTACTACTGATTTCAGTGAGATTGCTGAGAATGCTGTAGAGTATGCTGCTGCGTATGCGGATGTTTGTAATGCACAGCTTATAATGTTCAATGCTTTTTCATACCCCGTACACGCATCTAACGCACACCTTTCTGCACAAAACTTTGAAGAACTCTTTAATAAAAACCTGGAACGATTAAAAAATAAAGCCAATGAACTGTCTGAGAAATACAAGGTAGAGGTTATCTCTGAAAGTTCTTTAGCGTATATAGAAGATGAGCTGATAGCTCTAACTGAAAAATATAATCCTGCTATGATTGTGATGGGAATGGTTGATAAAAGCCTTGAACAAGACCTTATAGGCAACACCACTACATCTGCAATTAAAATACTTGATGTACCTATTCTTGCCGTTCCTTTGGAAGCTAAGTTTAATACTTTAAAGAAAATACTTTTTGCCTGCGATAAGCCTCAGGAAATACCTCAGCATGTTATTGAAAAAGTAAAGGATATTGCACATTATTTAAACAGTGAAATTGAAATTTTTAGTGTTGATGAAAAAGTAAATCAACTAAGCGAAAAAAATTCTGATTCTCTTGCAGAAAATACAATTGATGAGCATCTTGAGGGAATTAATTATTATTATAAAAATGTAGAATCTAACGCTGTGATTGAAGAAATAAGAAAAGAAATAAAAAACTTTAATGCTAACTTACTTATTATGGCGCCCAGAGAATATGGTTTTTGGGAGTCTATAGTGCACAGAAGTAAAACCCGTATAATGGCATCGGGTTTAAGTATACCATTACTTTCTATACCTATAAAAAATTAAATACGTTAAAAAAATAAAGCCTTACTGTTGCTATGTAAGGCTTTATTTTTTATTACTCGTTTGGCTTATTAAAGCCCTTCAATCATCTTATAAAGGGTATTGTACATCTGCATAGCTTCTTCTTTGGTTATAGGGAGCTGCTCTGCCATATAAGCCGGTATTTGTTCAGCTTCTTGCCTCATTTCTCTTCCCTTTTCTGTAAGTGTAATTACAATACTTCTTTCATCTGTATGAGAACGGACTCTCTTTACTAAATCCTGCTCCTCCATCCTTTTTAACAAAGGTGTTAAGGTGTTAGATTGTAAAAACAACTTTTCTGCTATATAACTTAAATTAACACTGTCTTTTTCCCATAAAACCAATAAAACTAAATACTGCGGATATGTTATACCAAACTTTTTAAGCATAGGCTGGTAGCACTGCGTTAAAAGTCTGGAGGCAGTATATAAAGGAAAACATATTTGGTTTTCAAGTTTTAAAGGATCTATTTCTTTTTCCATATGAGTAAAGTGCGAAAAGGTAAAGTGTGTATCTTATAATAACTTATTTATATGCTTTTCTATTGCATCAGGTTTGGTTATAGGTGAGAATCGTTTATAAGGCTTCCCGTTTTTATCTATTAAAAACTTAGTAAAATTCCATTTTATCTTACTTCCCAACAAACCGCCCAGCTCTTTCTTTAAATATTTAAACACAGGGTGTGTATCGCTTCCGTTAACATCACATTTTTCTGTTAGCTGAAAAGTAACACCGTAATTTATCTGGCAAGCCTTTTCCAGTGTATCATTAGTTTCCGGTTCCTGATTGCCAAACTGATTACAGGGAAAGCTTAACACTATTAAACCTTTATCTCTATATTTTTGGTGCAGGGCCTCTAATCCCTCAAACTGTGATGATAATCCACATTTAGTAGCTGTATTTACTATAAGTACTACTTTATCTTTAAAATCTCCCATGGCTATTGTATCGCCTTTAGGAGTTTTAGCTGTTAAGTGATAAAAACTGTTATTGGCTGCCATTTGCTGTTTTTTATAAAGTTAAATAACGTATAACACTAAGAGAACAGAATTATAGATTATTTATGAATTAAAATTTACTGTATTTCCAGTTCTACCTCTATATTACCGCGTGTAGCATTAGAATACGGACAGACAGCGTGTGCTTTTTCAATAAGTTCTTGTGCTTTTTCTTTTTCAACTCCCGGAATTTTAGCTGTAAGCTTTACGGCTAATTGGTATCCGCCATCATCATTAGGACCTATAGCAACTGTTGCGGTAACTTCCGAAGAAGATGTTGTTTCTACTTTTTCTTTATTTATAATAAGGTTTAAAGCACTGTCAAAGCAAGCTGCATAACCTGCTGCAAAAAGTTGCTCAGGGTTTGTAGCTCCTCCTTCTCCTCCCATTTCTTTAGGTATACGTACTTTCACGTCTAATACACCGTCATGGCTTTTTACATGCCCGTTTCTTCCTCCTGTAACTGTTGCTGATGTTTGATAAAGTGTTTTCATATTTTTTCAATTATTTTATATTTAAATCGTGTACGATACAAATTTAATAAAAACAATTGCTTAAAGCCTATAACGAAATGTTAATTATATAAAACAAAATAGCCGAACACATCTGTTCGACTATTTTTATATAATAAATAAAGAATTTTATTTTCCTGTCACTTCAAATGTAATACTAACATTTGCTTTAATTTCTATTTCACCTACAGCAAGTGTTTCCTGTCCTGAACCACCGTCCATAGCCATAGATTTCATTTCCATAGCATACATTGGCGAGGGGTAGTTTGCACGTGTATTATCAGTCACCACTCTTGCATATCCTATTTTCAAACCTAAAGCTCCTGCATAATCCTCTGCTTTTTTCTTAGCATCAGCTACCGCTTTAACTCTTGCTTCGCTTTCGTACTGCTCCTGTTTAGAAGATTTAAAATCCACCCCTTGTATTTGGTTAATACCGGCATTGGTTAAGCCAACAATTAACTTATCATACATAGAAAGGTCTCTTAAATGTATGGTTATAGTTTGGGTAGCATTATAGTAATAATCCTGCTTTTTATAATTAAAATTTCTGTTCAGGTACACCCGTTGTGTTTGGTAGTCCTTCTTATCTATCTTAGATTTTTTCAGAAACTTCATTACACGGTCTACTGTTTCATCATTACTCTTTTTAACTTCATCAGCTTCTTTTCCCGTATTTACTACACCAATCGTTATTACCGCTTCATCAGGCGTAACTTTTACAGTTCCTTCTCCTGATACACTTATCTGTGGAAATGTGTCCTCCACCTGAGCTTGTGTAGTAGTAACAGCTGCTGTTAGTACTAATAGTGTCAATACAATTTTTTTCATAGTCAATTTTATTTATTGGTTTTTTCTCTAATAATTCAAAATATATGCCAGTTTTTATTTACATTTTCTTGAAGCGTTCCAACACAAATAATATTACAATAGGTATAGCAAGTAATATTACCATTAGCGTATTGGTTTGTAACATATACGGTGCTTGTGCTAATGTAATAAGGTAACCTGCTATAGCACCACCAAAGTGTGCTGTATGCCCTATATTATCAGTTTTTGCCCGCATGCCATATATAGAGTATAATAAATAGCCTATACCAAAGAGGTAAGCAGGTATTGGGAGTGCAAAAAATAAATAAAGTTTTCTGTCAGGATCAAATAATATAGCTGAATATAATACCCCTACTACTGCACCCGAAGCGCCTATTGCTCTGTAGTAATATTCATCTTTATGAAAATATAAAGTTAAAAGACTACCCGCCACCAAACTACCGAAGTAAACGAGTAAAAAAGGAAACACCCCCAATTCGTTTATTACTATTGGAGCAAAAAAGTACAGCGTAAGCATATTAAATATCAGGTGAATTGGATCGGCATGTAAAAATGCACTGGTAAACATTCTGTACTGCTGCCCTGCCCTAACACTACCTACATGAAATTCATATTTATGAAAAAACAGTCGGTCGTTAAAGCCCTTATAGCTTACAATAGAATTAGCAATAATAATTAGTAATAAAGAAATAGGTATATCTAAACTTCCCATTAAATAGTATTTTTCTGTAAAAATAACTATTGTTCAGGTATTTTAAGAAAGAAAACTCATAACAAAAACTTAATAAATAATAAAAAGTATATTTGCAAAAAAAGAAATGCAATTAATCGCGTATATATTACTATATCCCCTTCTTTACTTAATCTCTATACTACCCTTTCCCATACTATATTTTTTATCGGATATACTATACGTGATAACCTATTATATAGTAGGGTACCGAAAGAAAACAGTACGGGAAAATCTTCAACTGGCATTACCTCACCTTAACGACGCTGAAAGAAAAAAGATAGAAAAGAAATTTTACCATCACTTTTGTGACACTTTATTTGAAATGATAAAGACCATGACCATTTCTGAAAAAGAAATGAAGAAAAGGTTTGTTTTCGAAAATATAGAAGTGGTAAAAGAATATGAAGATAAAGGCAAAAGTATAGCACTAATTTGTGCACACTATGCAAGCTATGAATGGTTACTTGTAATGAACAAATACCTTACTACACACAAAGGGTTTGGTATTTATAAAAAGATAAGGAATAAATATTTTGATAAACTGGTACGCAAAATAAGAGGCAAATTTGATGCTGAACTTATTGATACCCGTAGCACTATCCCCACAATGAGACAAAACCAGCGTGATGGTGTATTAGGGTATTACGGTTTTTTAAGTGACCAGTCGCCAAAATTAAAAAATGCAGTATACTGGACAGAAGTTTTTGGTGTAGAAGTACCTGTGCATGTGGGTGCTGAGCTATTAGCCAAAAAACTTGATATGAATGTAATGTTTGTAAAAGGCAGTAAAATAAAACGAGGCTATTATAAAGCTGAATTTATACCCTACCCGCAAACTCCTAAAGATGTACCTAACTTTGAAATTACTGATGAGTTTTTACGGTTAATGGAAAAGCAGATACTGGAAGCTCCTGAATATTACTTATGGACGCACAAACGCTTTAAACATCGCGGGAAAGCTCCTAAACCTAAAGCGTAAACCAACTTTTAGCCATTTCAGTTTCTTTACGGCCATCGTTTTTGTGTACAAACTCGTTTGAAGCTCTTATATAGTCATACTCTTCCGCCCACTCTTCGTGGTTAGCTGCAAGTGCTTTTATACTTTCGCATACATACTTTACCTCTTCATCTGTAGTAGTTGGGTGTATAGACATACGAATCCAACCAGGTTTTTGTATTAAATCACCTTCAGTAATTTTATTGGTAAGGTAGTGCGATTTTTCTTCATCAACGTGCAGTAAGTAATGCCCGTAAGTACCGGCACAACTACAACCGCCACGAGTTTGTATACCAAATCTATCATTTAGTATTTTAACCCCTAAGTTGAAGTGTAAGCTATCTATAAAGAAAGATATTACCCCTAATCTGTTTTGGTGCTGTGGTGCTAAAATATTAATATTATCAACATTACCTAATTCAGCGAAAATATATTCTATAATTTCTTCCTCACGCTTAAGCATATTTTCAACACCCATTTGCTCTTTTAGCTTTACAGCTAATGCTGTTTTAATTACTTGTAAAAAGCCGGGAGTTCCGCCATCTTCACGTTCTTCTATATTATCTAAGTACTTATGCTCGCCCCAAGGGTTAGTCCAGCTTACTGTACCACCACCCGGGTGATCAGGTATCATGTTTTTATAAAGTTTTTTATTAAACACCATTACTCCTGATGTACCGGGACCTCCTAAAAACTTATGCGGAGAGAAAAATATAGCATCAAGGGCAGCCTCTTCGTCTTCAGGGTGCATATCAATGCTTACATACGGCGCAGAACAAGCAAAGTCTACAAAGCAAACCCCGTTATAGCGGTGTACCAGTTTTGCAATATCATGATAAGGTGTTTTTATGCCTGTTACGTTAGAGCAACCTGTAACCGAAGCTATTTTAAGTGTATGGTTTTTATGCTCTTCAAGTAGCTTTTTAAAACTTTCCATGCATATAAGACCCTGCTCGCATGCGGGTATTACTACCACTTTGGCTATTGTTTCTAACCACGATGTTTGGTTAGAGTGGTGCTCCATGTGGGTTACAAATACTACAGGCTTTTTTTCGTCCGGTACTTTAGTATACTCTCTTAAATTCTCAGGTACTTTAAGTCCTAAAATACGCTGAAATTTATTAATAACCCCTGTCATACCTGTACCGTCTGTAATTAGTATATCATCAGCATTGGCATTAACATGGTCTTTAATTATATGTCTTGCTTCATGGTAAGCATTTGTCATAGCAGTACCCGAAACGGTAGTTTCGGTATGTGTATTGGCTACAAACGGACCAAACTCATTAATTATTTTTTCCTCTATAGGGCGATAAAGCCTTCCGCTGGCAGTCCAGTCGGTATATACCATTTTCTTTGTTCCGTATGGTGATTCAAACTCTTGGTTTATGCCAATAATGTTTTTACGAAATTTATCGAAATATTGTTCCAAACTGCTTTTAGTAGTTGTGCTTTCTGCCTGTAACATAGGTAATAATTAAAGTTTTAAAACATTACAAATTTAGCAATTTTATAACGATATAGTTCAACTTATATTCCTATTTCAATTTGGAACCTTGTGTACCAGTCTTGCCCTGAAGTTCCATCGTAATACGAAAGGTCGTTAATACTGAACTCCAACTGCATTTTAAAGGAATGTTCCCATATATATTTGGTAACCCCTACACTATACTGATTGGTATCCGGTGTGTAGTAATGTATTTCATCTTCCACTTTTTGAGTGGAGAATCTGCCTATTACCTCATAATCACTTGGGAATAAATAACTCAACTGCCAGTCAAAACCATGCCCTGTATATACATATTCAATATCAGTATCATCCAAAGGGTTTACAGTAACAGGGTTATCTGCTACACGTTGCATATAAGCTGTTTGGAAAGACCACCCGTCATACTTTACCATTGCATCTAAAAATAACGACTGCATATCACGCTTTTCAAAAAGGTCATTACCTAACTGCCCGCGTGTTCTTCTTGCTTTATTATTAAACTGGTATGCCCCTGATATAAGTAATTTAGGAGTGCTTTCTCTGGCAATATCGCCTTCAAAATAAGTACCGTTGCGTTTAAATACCCCAAAAGGGTAAAATTCTGCTTTTCCTGTATAAGCCAATCCATTATCAGGTTCTCTGGTTGAGTTACGCCCCTCTCCCATACTTATAGCGCCTTTAAAGTTGTATGAAAATTTATCCTCATATTCATTAAAGTTATGTATTTGCACACCAAAGTCTCTGTCAATAGTAAAGCGTGCATTGTTTATAGTCCTGTCTGTAAGTTGTAATGCTCCTGATGAGTTTATACGCTGGCGGTTACCCGGTAATTTTGTTTGCCCAAAACCAATAGTCCAGTGCTTATTAGGACGGTAAAATAAAACAGCGTCACGAATAATATTTACATTCTCCCCTTCATGAACCTGCCCTACATCGCCCGGAGCAAAAGAAAGTTGTATTGCATAAAGAAAGCGAGGATCTCCTACATAACCGTCAAAACGTAATCGTAAACGGCGAATTTGTGCATCTACAGCGCCTTCTTCTCCGTCATTTTGCAAATAAGTAGCTCTGTTTTGCATACGGAAACGTATATTAAACTGAAAAAGACTATCAGGTGAAGTAAGCCCTAAACCTTTACCATAACTGTAATACGGTAAAGCTGCTAATTTAATGTCATTATTTGTTTTTGTTCTTTCAATAGTTACCTGTGCATTCACGGAAAAGCAACAGATAAATAAGATTAAAATTAATGATTTATTCATGTTGTGTTTACTTTGGCGCAAACTTACTATTAATTTTTGCAAGGGTTATGCTACCTTTGTAAAAAATTTAATTACATGTCTAATACATACATGGAGTACCGTTTTAAAGTATCTCCGAAAGAGCTGGGTACCGAAATACTTATAGCCGAACTAGGTGAAACAGCATTTGAAAGTTTTATAGAAACAGACGAAGGTTTCTCTGCTTATATTCAAAAAGATTTATGGACTGAAGGTGTACTAAATGATATACAATTATTACAGTCACCTGAATTTAAAATTGAATATGAAGTTACAGAAATAGAGCAGGTAAACTGGAATGAGGAATGGGAAAGAAATTTTGAACCTCTTTCGGTTAGTGATGCTTGTTATGTACGTGCGCCTTTCCATGAAAAGAAAGATGTACAATATGATATTGTTATTGAACCTAAAATGAGTTTTGGTACAGGGCATCATGAAACTACCCACATGATGATACAGCACTTGCTTGAAACAGATGTTAAAGGCAAAAAAACATTAGATATGGGCTGTGGTACTGCCATACTGGCAATACTTGCCGAAATGAAAGGAGCAAAACCTATTGATGCTATAGATATTGATAATTGGTGCTACTTAAACTCAATAGAAAATGCTGAACGCAATAACTGTAAGGAAATCAGCGTTTATGAAGGTGATGCTGCTTTACTGAAAGGTAAAAACTACGATGTTATTATAGCGAACATTAACCGTAACATTCTTTTAAATGATATGGACAGCTATGTAAACTGCCTTAATAAAGATGGTATATTACTTTTAAGTGGTTTTTATGAAGAAGATATTCCACATATAGATGAAGCTTGTACCCAAAGAGGGTTAAAATTTGATAAAAAACATAAACGTAATAATTGGGTTGCGTTAAAATATGTAAATTAGCAGTATAAGGAATTAAACTATTAAGTATGAGTACTAAAGAAGAAGTTTTAGAAGAAGTATTGCAGGAAGAAAGCGTTTCTTTTAACAACGAAATTATATTGTATAATGACGAGGTAAACACTTTTGACCATGTGATAGATACATTAATGAGAGTTTGTGAGCATACTCCTGAACAAGCTGAGCAATGTTCACTAATTGTACATTATAATGGTAAATGCACAGTTAAATCAGGTGAATATAAAGATTTAAAGCCGCAATGCACACAACTCCTCGAGGCAGGCTTAAGTGCTGAAATTATATAAATAAAAAAAAGGAGCTATATAGCTCCTTTTTTTTATTTACTCTTCCCTACTTACTCATTACTATTTTTTCTATAATTAATATAAGGACAGCAAATCCTTCTGCTTTTCTCTTTTACAAAAGCCCTATTTTAAAATTGCATATCTACATTTTTAAATAATAATAAACTTCTTTAATGTTTCTAATTACAACTACATCTTAACTACATATAGTCATAAAATGTAGTTGTAGTCTTAATTTCAAAGCCTTTAAGTACTACAACAAAACACCAATCTATTAAATATCACCTCAACATTACCTCAACATCTGTTGTTTTAAAGCTATTTGAGAGAAAAATAAAATTATCATTTTTATAATATTTAACCTAAAAAGCAATACATAAATCAATATATAAAGATAAAAATTAAAGTATGTATAGTTTCTATATAGGTATACAAATTACAACGTTTTCGTTATTCCTATAATTTTATCATAAATCAAAATTGAATTTATATGAAACTAAAATTACAACTTAACAAAAACATTTTAAAGACATGTGCGGTAGTAGGAATGTCTTTATTAGGGTATACTACTATAAATGCACAAACAACTGTTTCTGTAGCAGCTGATGCGCCACTTGTTGCTTATGCAAATTGGTTTGAACTTGACGGGACTACTTATGTAGATGGTTCTCCCTGGGGAGTTAGTGATTTAAAGACAGTGGTAGATACAGAAAATAATACTCTTACTTTACATCCTAACTTCACAGCTTACGGAGACGGGACAGATCCGTATTGGGCTAATGGTGAAACCGGAGCTAAGGTATTTGAAGGTAATACTTATATAGAAGATAATACTTTAATAGGACAAACTGTAATTTTTGAAGGAAGTACTGTTACAAATACATTAGCAGAAGGATATGAGGGTATTGCTTTTATTAAAATATTAAGTGCAGACTACAATTTATTACAATTCCTTTCTACCCCGCTAGTTACAGGTGAAAACTTTAGCCTTACTTCGGAAACAGCTACTATAGAAGGTGCAGCTATTTTTCAGTATGGTTATTCAGTAACAGGCGTAAATGCTAATCCTAATCAGGAAGAAGCTCTTGGTAATGCTGTAGTAACAGCAGAGACTTCGGGTGTAACTCCAGAACCTACAACTGTAACAGTAGATGCTACTTCGGAATTGGTTGCTTACGCTAACTGGTTTGAGCTTGACGGGACTACTTATGTAGATGGTTCTCCTTGGGCTCTTGAAGACCTTAAAACTGTTGTGGATACTGAAAACAATGTGCTTGTCCTATATCCTAACTTTAGTGCCTACGGAGACGGTAGTGATCCTTACTGGGCTAACGGAGAAACCGGAGCTAAAGTTTTTGAGGGAAATACCTATGTAGAAAACAATGCATTGTTAGGAGAAACTATAACATTTACAGGGAGTGCTATAACTAACACCCTTGCAGAAGGATATGAGGCGGTTGCTTTTATTAAGATATTAAGTGCAGACTACCAGTTACTTCAGTACCTAACAGCACCTTTAGTTACAGGCGAAAACTTTAGCCTTACTTCGGAAACAGGAAGTATAGCTGGTGCTGCTATTTTACAGTATGGTTATTCCGTAACAGGTGTAAACGCTAACCCGGATCAAGAGGAAGCTCTTGGAAACGCTGTAGTATCTTCAGCAAACCTTAGCACATCAAACTTTGCTACTACTCAGGCAGTAGTTTACCCTAACCCGGCTACTACTGTTTTAAATATAAAAACTCAGGAAAATATCAATAATGTAGCTATATATAACATATATGGACAAAAGGTTATGGAAGCTAAAACTTCAATAATTGATGTTTCAAACCTAAGTAATGGTGTATATATTATGAATATTACATCAGGTTCTAAAGAGAGTACTGTACGTTTCGTTAAACAATAGAGTAATTATTATTTTTTTCATGCAAGTTAAAACCGCCTTTTATTAGGCGGTTTTTGTTTTAAAAATATACTTAAAATTCAAACATTAAATCAATTAATTTCCAATTTCGGTATATTCGTAAATCAAAAGCTACTAAATTCATATAAGTTTTGTTAAAAAATATTCTATTTTCATTTTTAATACTATTCTTAACTCCTTGTTTATCACAAGACTTACCTCCTATTATTAAATACAGTACCACTACATATGGTGCAGGTAACCAAAACTGGATGGTAAGCCAAGGAGAAAATAATTTTATGTACTTCGCTAATAACGAAGGCTTATTGGAGTATAACGGAACATCCTGGTCGTTATACCCTACCTCTAATGAAACTATAATGCGCTCAGTAAAAGTTATTGGAAAGCGCATATATACGGGGTGTTACATGGAGTTCGGCTATTGGGAAAAACAACCTAACGGTCGTTTGGAATATACTCAACTATGCAAAAAAGTAAAAGATGATATTCTGGATGATGAACAATTCTGGAACATAGAAAAATATGACCATTGGGTTATATTTCAGTCACTTAACCAAATATTTATATACAACACTAAAGAAGATACTTTTAAAATTATTAAACCGGAAGCAGGAGTTAATAAGGTGTTCATTCTTAATAACGCTATACTATACCAAACTTTTGGTACCGGTTTATATGAAATAGAAAACGGTAAAAGCAAACTTTTAAGTAAAGCACCGGCTATAACAAGTAATAAAATTGTTAACATATACCCTAAAAATGACTATCTACTATTTCAAACACAGTACAATGGTTTTTTTGAGTTAAAGAATAGTACTGTAAGTCCTTGGATTACAGAGTCCGATGAAGAAATTAAATCAAACAGTATATACAGCAGCCAAATGCTTAAAAATGGTGGCTTTGTACTGGGCACTGTTTCTAATGGTATTTACATATTAAACCCTGAAGGAAAAATAAAATATCATATTACTCAAAATAAAGGACTTAGTAATAACACTGCTCTATCGCTTTATGAGGATAACAACAAAAATATCTGGGTTGGTTTAGATAATAGCATCAATTGTATAAACCTTGGCTCCGCAATAAGGAGTTATGTAGACAATACAGGACTATTGGGAACTGTATACACATCAACTTTGTATAAAGGCAACCTGTTTGTAGGAACTAATCAGGGGCTATTCTACAAACCTTACGGCTCTGAAGGTAACTTTAAGTTTATCCCGAAAACCAACGGTCAGGTATGGTCACTCTACGAATATAGAGGGACTTTATTTTGCGGGCATGATTCAGGAACATTTATTGTAGAGGAAGGAAAAGCTCATAAAATATTTGAAACATCAGGAACATGGAAGTTTGAACCCCATCCTAAAAATCCGGATTTATTACTGCAAGGTAATTACCACGGAATATCGGTACTTGAAAACAGAAATGGAAACTGGCAATATAGAAACTGGATAGATGGTTTTGAGTATTCCAGTCGATTTTTTGAAATTGGAAATCAAAACGATATATATATCAGTCACGAATATAAAGGGGTTTTTCGTATAACCGTTAACAATCAATATACTAAAGCTAAAGAGTTCCTTACGTATGAAACCCCGGTAAAGGGAAAAAACGCAAGTCTTTCCACTTATAACGGCGATATTTACTACGCTTCTAAAGACGGAATTTTTAAACTTAACAGAAAAACAAAAGAGTTTGAGAAATCTGAGAAAATATCTGAAGTATTTTTAAAGGATACCTATACCTCAGGAACATTAATAACAGATGAATCTAACCGGTTATGGTTTTTTACTAAAAACTATATTAACTACTTTACATCAGGCAAGTTAAATACCGAACTAAAGCATAATGTAGTACCTATACCCTCAAGCCTTTCTCACTCTATGCTTGGCTACGAAAATATAACCCAAATAACACCAAACATATATTTAATAGGTACTACTGATGGGTATTATACTATAAACCTTAAAAACTTTAAATCAAAAAACTACAATATTTCAATTACAGGTATAAGTACCAATGCCTTAAACGAAACAGCCATACCTAATACTATAAACACTACCGGTAATTTTGCACACTCTGAAAACAACTTAACATTTCAGTTTACAGTACCTGAATACAAAAAGTACATCAATGCAGAATTTCAGTATATATTGGAAGGAATGCAGGATGAATGGAGCGAATGGAGCGAGCAGCCCTATGCTAATTTTAAAAATTTACCTCCCGGTAATTATAGTTTTAAAGTAAGAGCCAAAACCGGAAGCTCAATTTCTCCTAATACAGCTATTTATAATTTTGCTATAAGTAAACCATGGTATGCAACCAATGTTGCTTTAACAATATATCTTATATTCATGCTTATTGCAGCCTTTTTTGTAAATAGGTCATATAAAAATTACTACCAAAGACAAAGAGAAAAACTTATTGAAGAAAATAACAGGCAACTGGAAATTAAAGAACTGGAAAAAGAGCAGGAATTAATGAAAATGAAGAATGAGAAACTGCAACAGGAATTTGAAAATAAAAACAGAGAGCTTGCCGCATCTACCATGAACCTTATCAAGAAAAATGAGTTGCTTTCTATGATTAAAGATGATTTAAAGAAAACTATAGAAGAAGGAAAAAATATAAAGTCGGTTATCACTACTATAAACAAAAATATTAATGAAGATGATACTTGGGATATGTTTAAAGAAGCATTTAATAATGCTGATAAAGACTTCCTGAAAAAAATAAAAGGTATTCATCCGGCATTAACACCAAATGATTTAAGACTGTGTGCTTACTTAAGATTGAATTTATCATCAAAGGAAATAGCACCGCTACTTAACATTTCTGTAAGAAGTGTAGAGATAAAACGATATCGTTTGCGAAAAAAAATGGACTTACCTCATGAATTAAGCCTTGTAGAGTACATTTTATCGCTTTAACAAACCACAACAAACAAAGGAAGTACCTATACATTACCACAACAAAGTAGGTAATTACAAGGTTTTCGGAAGTTTTTTTCAGAAACCTTTAAGAGTGCTGAAGCACCATAGATAAAGGAATAGTAGCATATAAGCAGCATTTGTCTTAATAAAATTATGAATTGTATATTTTTTATAGAGGTTAATTTCTATCTATTTAAAATATCACACCATAATTTTAGATAATCACAAAAAACAATTTTATATGAAGTCAAAACTATTCTTAATTGCCTTTATGCTCTTCTCCTCATTTTGTATTGCACAAAATGTTGAAATAAGTGGACAGGTAAATGAAGCGGCAAATGGTTTGCCCATTCCCGGAGTATATGTAACCGTTAAAGATGCTGAACTAAGTACAGTAACAGATATTGATGGAAATTTTACCATAGCCGTTCCCTCCGGCGCTACCCTTGTGTTCAAATATCTTGGTTTTAAAGATGTAGAAAGAGTAGTTACTTCCAGCGAAACTATAACTATTAGTATGGAAGAAAACGCTGAAACGCTTGATGAGGTTGTAGTAATAGGTTACGGTAGCCAGAAAAAAAGACAAGTAACCGGTGCCGTAGGAGTAGTTAATACTGAAAACATTCAGGATTTAAAGCCTATAAAAATGGAACAGGCACTGCAAGGTACAGTTGCCGGGGTTAATGTAACTACACAATCGGGTGCTCCCGGTGCAGGACTTGATATAAGAATACGCGGTATAGCATCTAACGGTGATGCGAAACCACTTGTGCTTATAGATGGTTACATTGGTGAACTTAGTGACCTGAATTTTGATGATGTAGCAGATATTACTGTACTTAAAGATGCTCAGGCAGCTATATATGGTACAGCCGGTGGTAATGGGGTAATTTTAGTAACTACTAAAAAAGGTAGAAAAAACACAAAACTCAGCCTGAGTTACAACAGCTATATAGGCTTATCCGAAACTACACGTAAACTACCTTTACTTAACGCTACAGAATATGCTTTATTACTAAACGAAAGCTATGCTAATGGCGGGCAGCCACTACCCTTCCCTGATGTATCACAACTTGGAGCGGGCACAGACTGGCAAGATCAGATTTTTGATACCGGTGTGCCAATTATAAGTCACTCTATTAGCGCAACAGGTGGGGGCGATAAAGTTACTTACAGTATTAGTGCATCAAACCTTGATCAAGACGGTATTATTGGTGGCAGTAAATCTCATTTTGATCGTAATACCTTCCGTATAGGTATGACAGCAGACCTTTTAGATAACCTAAAACTAAATACTAACATTATATATACAGACCTTAACCGTCAGTCATTTAACGAAAATGTATTAGGTTCTGTATTATTTAACGCTATAAATACACCCGCTACATACAGCCCGTATGACGCAAACGGAAACTTCACTGTATTACCAACAGGTAGTGCTGATATGCCGGGAAGTAATCTTGGTAACGAAATTATAAACCCGTTAGCACAAATAGACAATACTTTTAATGACTGGGATTATAAAAAATTCAGCGGAACGTTTGGTCTTGACTACCAAATAATAGAAGGGCTTACTGCAACAGCAAGAATTGGTTTTAATACTGCCGATACCAGAGAAAGAGTATTTAATAAAGAAGTTACCTATGGAGGTAAAGTATTTGACAATGTAAGGAGTAGCGTAAACCAAAGCTCTATAAACGATAATGACTATACTTTTGATGCCTTTATAAATTATACAAAATCATTTAATGATGCCCATAACTTTGAAGTAACACTGGGTAACACAATTTATAAAACATTTGGAGAGGCATTATACGCTACAGGTTTTGATGTACCTAACAACTCATGGGAATTTGCAGATATAAGCCTTACTACAGGTTACCTTGATGCTAAAACAGCTGATTCTTACAAATATGACGAAAGAAGGCTTTCCTACTTCGGAAGACTTCAATATGATTATAAAGGTAAATACCTTTTCTCTGCTATGTTAAGGCGTGACTCATCTACACGTTTTGGTCCTAATAACAGAGTTGCATACTTTCCTTCAGTTTCAGGAGGTTGGATAGCTTCTGACGAATCTTTCTTTCCGCAAAAATCTGATGCAATTACGTTCTTAAAACTAAGAGCCAGTTATGGTGTGCTAGGTAACGACAGAATTGGAGATAACATATACCTTGGCTTACTTGATGGTGAGGCTACCTATGTATTTAATAACAGCCTTGTTAACGGTTTTGCAATAGGTAGATTACCAAACCCTGATATTACTTGGGAAGAAGCAAGAAAATTTAACGTTGGTACTGATTTAAGAGTATGGAAAGATAAAATTGATATTACAGCTGATTATTTTATAGATAAGAAAAAAGACCTGCTAATAGTTAACATACCGGTTTCGGGTATATTAGGTACTTACGGACCGGGCGGGCAAAACCCGACTGCTAATGCAGGTTCAGTAGAAAACAGAGGTTTTGAACTTGGTTTAACCTATAGAGAGCAAATAGGTGACGATTTTAAATTTAAAGTAGGCTATAACGTAACATTCCTTAAAAACGAAGTAACAGAGGTAAACAACGGAACCGGATTTGTTGAAGGGGGTAATTTTGGTCTTGATACTCCTGCAACCCGTATGGAAGTAGGTAAACCGTTAGGTTATTTTTACGGATACCAAACAGACGGTATTTTCCAAAATCAGGAAGAAGTTGCTGCACATCCGTCTCAAATAGCACTTGGTGCTGAAGCACAACCGGGAGATATACGATTTGTAGATGTTAACGGCGATGGTGTGATAGATACTAATGACAGAACTGATATTGGTGACCCAATACCGGATGCTACAATGGGCTTTAACCTGAACTTTGAATATAAAGGCTTTGATTTCTCTGCTTATGCCTTTGCTTCTTTGGGTAACGACATGTTACGTAACTACGAAAGAACTTTAACTGATGTTAACAGACACCGTTATGTACTGGACAGATGGACAGGAGAAGGAACAAGTAATACAGTACCAAGAGTAACAACAGCAGCAACATCAAACAACGTACTGTCTGATTATTATGTAGAAGATGCTTCTTACTGTCGTATACAAACTGTACAGTTAGGGTATACTATAAACCCTGACTTCACTAAAAAAGCACTTATCACAAAACTACGTTTTTACGTAGGTGTAAATAACCTATACACATTTACCAAGTACAAAGGTTTCGACCCGGGTGCATCAAGCGGAGAGCCACTGTCATCTGGTATAGACTACGGTTTCTACCCTGTACCAAGAACATATTTGTTTGGAGTAAATGTTAATTTTTAATCAGAAAAAAATGAAAAGAAGAATAATAACAGCCGTTATGGCACTAGGTATTATCACTACTTCAACTATATCGTGTAGTGATGATTTTATAGACAGAGATGTTGTATACCAAATAGGTTCTGAAAACTACTTTAACTCTGAAGAGGATTATTACGCAGCACTTATTGCAGCTTATGATTTATTGCATGCTACTTACCCTAATGTTATACTTGGAGAGATTGCTTCAGATAATACACTTGCAGGAGGTGAAAGTGCTACAGATGTAGTAGGTTGGCAACAAGTTGACAAAATGATTCACACACCTGTAAACGCAAATGTAAGAGACATTTGGAACTGGATGTTCTCTGGTGTTAACAGAGCCAGCTATATACTTGAATTTAAAGACAAAACTGAATTTGAAGGAAGAGAGCAAATTATTGCCGAAGCACGATTCCTAAAATCCTACTATCAGTTTGAATTAGTAAAATGGTTTGGCGGTATTCCGTTAAAAGGAGATTCAAGGTTTGAATTTGGAGATGAAACCTCAATACCACGTTCTTCTGTAGAAGAAGTATATGCCGTTATAGAAGAAAACTTACTTTTAGCTATAGAAGATCTTGATACCGAAGCCCCTGAAGTTGGAAGAGCAACTAAAGGAGCTGCACAAGCACTTCTTGGAAAAGCCTATTTATATCAAGGCAAATATGAGGAAGCAGCAAACATGCTGGAGCAGGTTATCTCATCAGGTAACTACACCCTTGTAGATGATTATAACTCAATATTCGAATTTGAAGGAGAAAATGGAGCAGGCTCTGTATTTGAGGTACAATATACTGACATACAAGGTGCCAGTTTTGATTGTTTACAATGTAGTGAAGGTAACGTAGCTGTAGGGTTTAGCGGACCAAGAAACTACGAAGGACCTTTATTCACATCAGGATTCAGTTTTAACATACCTACACAGGAAGGTGCTTCTATTTTTGAGGAAGAAGACCTTAGAGAGGATGTTACTATACTGGATATGACAGAATGGAGTGCGGAAACAGGTGCCAGCTATGGTGCGGGGTATAATGATACAGGATATTTCAACAGAAAATATATTCCACGAAAAAGAAGCGAAGAAGCAGCCGGTGACCTTAACCTTACCAATCCTAATAATTACAGGGCTATACGCTACTCTGATGTTTTACTTATGGCTGCCGAAGCATTTAACAGAATAGGTAACGATATAAAAGCCAGAGAATATGTAAACCTTGTAAGGAGAAGGGCATTTGGCGATACTAACCACGATTTTACAGCAGGAGGAGAAGAACTATACAACAACATCCTTCAGGAGAGAAGAAGAGAGTTGTTTGGTGAAGGACATCGTTTCTTCGACTTAGTAAGAACAGGCAGAGCTGCTCAGGAAATAGAAGGTTTTACACCCGGTAAAAATGAAGTATTCCCTATTCCGCTTGAAGAAATGCAATTCTCTAATGGTAACTGGGAACAAAACCCTAATTATTAAAAAAATTACAGATATGAAAAAAATAAAATTTTTATTCAGCTTATTATTTGTAGCTGTTTTAGCAGGATGCTCTGATGATGACACTGATACTGCTTTTGCAGATAATGCTCCGGCACCACTAAATGTATCTGCTTCATTCACTATAGCACAAGATAATACAGGACTTGTTACCATAACACCTTTAGGTGAAGGCACTACAGGCTATGATGTATATTTTGGTGATGGCACAGCAGAGTCTGCACCTGTAGGCATAGGGCAGAAAGTTACGCATACTTATGCCGAAGGGCAATATGACGTTAAAATAGTAGGTAAAGCTGTAAACGGAAAAACTACCGAAGCTATAGTACCATTAACTGTTTCATTTGTTCCACCTGAAAATTTAGATGTAACAATAAACAATGTAGTGGGTAACCCATTTAAAATAAATGTTTCTGCTACAGCTGATTACGAAACTTTCTTTGAAGTTACTTACGGAGAAGACCCTTCTCAGGAACCGGAACAGTTTAATGAAGGACAAGTAGTTACACATACCTATAACCAAACAGGTACCTATACAGTTACTGTTACAGCACTTAGCGGTGGTACGGCAACAACTGTATATACTGAAGAAGTTACAATAACCAACCCTTTAGTTTTACCTGTAGATTTTGAAGACGAAACGCTTAATTATACCATAACAGACTTTAATGGTAACGTTTCAGAAGTTATTGATAACCCTGATGCGAGTGGTAGTAATACAAGCTCAAAGGTAGCAGCAATGACGCCTGCTAACGGGGCTACCTGGACAGGCGGTTTCTTAACGCTTGATGAACCGGTAGATCTTTCAACAGATCAACATGACATCAGAATAAAAGTATGGTCTCCGGCTGCCGGCATACCTGTACTTCTTAAACTGGAAAACCTGACAGATGCAAATATAAATTATGAAGCAACTGCGGTAACAACTGTGGCTAACCAGTGGGAAGAATTAATTTATGACTTTTCAGGAGCCAGTATGACTGATGAATACCACAAAATAGTATTGTTTTTTAATGCCGGTAACCCGGGTACAGGAGACACTTATTACTTTGATGATATAGAACTTTACGATGGTACTGAGCCTACAGAACTACCGCTAACTTTTGAAATACCTACTGTTGAGTACACATGGAATAACTTTGGTGGTGCAATAGGCAGTAAAATAGAAAACCCGGACATGTCCGGTATTAATACCAGTGCAAATGTTGGGCAGTTCCTTAAAACTGCGGGCTCTGAAACCTGGGCAGGTATTGCTATACCAATGGATGAGCCAATAGACTTCTCTACTATGCAACAGGTAAAAATGAAAGTATGGTCGCCAATAGCAGGAGCTACAGTATTAATGAAGTTTGAAAACATGAACCCACATGATACTTCGGTAGATATTGAAATAAGCAGTCCTACTACAGTAGCAAACCAGTGGGAAGAATTAACATTTGATTTTACAGGAATTAATAATGACAATGATTATCAGCAAATAGTACTATTCTTCAATTACGATGTTTCGGGAACAGGAGAGACCTACTATTTTGATGATGTACAATTATCAAACTAAAATGACTATGAAAAAAACATTAAATAATTTAGCAAAATTTCTTCTGCTGCTTGTTCTTGTAACAGGCTGCCAAGATGACGATAAATCTTTTGGAGACCTTACGGCTCCATCAAACCTTACAGCTTCTTATGAAATTATAGGTCAGGATGCAGATAATCCTAATGGAGACGGCTCCGGTAAAGTAGCACTTACTGCACAGGCAGATAATGCTGTTAGTTACCGCTTTGTTTTCCCTGATAACACCTCTAATACTGTAACTAGCGGTCAGTATACTAAAAGATTTACAACAGAAGGTATTAACTCTTATGAAGTTGTAGTAGTAGCTTATGGTAAAGGCGGAGTTTCAACCAGTACTACCCTACTTGTTGAAGATGTATTAAGCAACTTTAATGACCCTGTAACTACAGAGTTATTAACCAACAACAGTTCTAAAACATGGTATTGGGCTGCTGCTACACAAGGTCACCTTGGTGTAGGTCCTAACACTGTAGACGGTAATAACTATTACCCGGACTGGTATGCTGCTGCACCGTTTGAAAAAGCAGGAGCAGAATCAAGTAGTTGTATTTATGAAGATGAATTAACCTTTACGCTGGAAGGTGAAAATACTATTAAATATACCCTTAATAATGGTAGTGGTACATTTTTTAATGTTGACTATGTAAGCGTTGCAGGTGGTAATGCTACAGAAGATACTTGTTATGAATATGATACATCAGGAGAGAAAACCGTTTTATTGGGTCCTGCTGAATCTGTAGTAGCAGAAGAAAACACTACAGGTACTGCTATGACTTTTTCTGATGGTGGGTTTATGGGGTATTACGTAGGTGCAACTACTTACGAAATCCTTGATATTTCAGAAACACAAATGACGGTAAGAGCTGTACAGGGAAGTAATAGCGAACTGGCATGGTATCACATTTTTACTACTCAGCCTCCAATAGCTGATGACGGACCTGTATATGATAACCTGATATGGTCTGATGAATTTGATGTAGATGGCGCTCCTGACGCTACTAAATGGAATATGGAAATAGGAAACGGAACTAACGGATGGGGTAATAATGAACTGCAATATTACAGAGCAGAAAATGCAACAGTAGAAGGTGGTTTCTTAAAAATTACAGCCAAAAAAGAACCTTTTAATGGTTATCAATACACCTCTGCACGTATGACAACTCATAACCACTTAGATTTCACATATGGTAAAGTAGAGGTAAGAGCAAAACTACCATCAGGCGGTGGTACATGGCCGGCTATCTGGATGCTTGGTTCCAACTATACTACTAATGAATGGCCTGCTTGCGGCGAAATCGATATTATGGAACACGTAGGTAACGACCAGAACACAATACATGGTACACTACATTACCCTGGTAATTCAGGAGGAAACGGAAACACAAGCTCAACAGTAGTTGAAGGCGTTTCGGAAGAATTCCATGTGTATTCAGTATACTGGAGTCCTGATATTATTCGCTTTTATGTAGATGATAACGAATTTAAAACTTTTGCAAATACTGAATCAGTACCGTTCAACTGGGACTTCTTCGTAATACTTAACGTTGCAATGGGAGGTACTTTCGGTGGAGATATAGATCCTAATTTCGAAGAGTCAACTATGGAAGTTGATTATGTAAAAGTTTATCAGGAACAAGAATAAGATATATAACTTTTCGCATCTATTTTTTAAACACTGGTAAGAAGGTGTTTATACTAAACACCTTCTTACCTATTTCTTAAAATTATAATGAAGTATAATTTACCAAAATATGCTTTTGCTGCTTTATTGGCTATAGGTATAGGTTGTAGTACTACTAAGCAAAATAAAGTAGCTACAACAACCAGTACCGGTAATAAGCAACTACCTATAGATCGCAAAGTAGATTCAGTACTGAACCTTATGACTCTTGAAGAGAAAATAGGACAAATGAATCAATACAGCGGCTTTTGGAACATTACGGGTCCCGCACCAAAAAACGGTACAGCTGCCGAAAAATACCAACATATAAAAAATGGCTGGGTTGGCTCTATGCTTAATGTTAGAGGCGTTAAAGATGTAAGAGCACTGCAAAAAATAGCTGTAGAAGAAACAAGACTGGGAATCCCTATTTTGTTTGGTTATGATGTAGTACACGGCTATAAAACAGTAAGTCCTATTCCGTTGGCAGAAGCAGCCAGTTGGGATATGGAAACCATAAAAAAATCAGCTGAAATTGCAGCAGCCGAAGCAGCAGCTTCTGGACTTAACTGGACTTTCGCACCTATGGTTGACATCTCGAGAGATGCACGCTGGGGGCGCGTTATGGAAGGTTCGGGTGAAGACCCCTACTTGGGTAGCCAAATAGCAATAGCCCGTGTAGAAGGTTTTCAGGGAGATTTCAGCGAGTTCAATCTTGCTGCCTGTGCCAAGCACTTTGCCGGCTATGCTTTTGCTGAATCAGGAAGAGATTATAACACTGTTGATATTAGTGATAATACCTTACACAACATTATCCTCCCTCCTTTTAAAGCAGCAGCTGATGCAGGCGCTTTAACTTTTATGAACAGCTTTAATGAACTGGAAGGTATCCCTGCAACCGGAAATGCTTACCTGCAAAGAGAAATACTTAAAAGAGATTGGAACTTTCAGGGCTTTGTAGTATCTGATTGGGGTTCTATTGCAGAAATGATACCTCATGGATACGCTGCAAACCTAAAACAAGCAGCAGAACGTGCCATTAATGCAGGTTCTGATATGGATATGGAATCCAACGCTTATGTGCAATACTTAGCAGAACTTGTTAGAGAAGGTAAGGTTGACGAAGCAAAAGTTAACGATGCTGCACGCCGTATACTAAGAGTAAAATTTATGTTGGGGTTATTTGATGACCCTTATAAATTTTGTGATGAAAAACGTGAGCAGGAAACCATTGGTAAAAAAGAATTTCAGGATGGTGTGCTTGATATGGCTAAAAAGTCTATTGTACTGTTAAAGAATGAAAACAATATGCTTCCGTTAAAAAAGGAAGGACTTAAAATAGCGGTTATTGGTTCATTGGCTGATGATAAAACCAGCCCGTTAGGTAGTTGGCGCATTGGTGCGGATGATGGTACTGCTATATCAGTACTGGAAGGCTTAAGCGAATATAAAGGTAATACAATATCCTATGCAAAAGGTGCTGATGTTGCTTTAGGAAATCCTGAATTCACACAGAAAACTGAAATAAACCTAACCGATAAAAGCGGTTTTGGAGAAGCTGTAGCTACTGCTAAAAATGCTGATGTAGTCATTATGGTTTTAGGAGAACACGGGCTACAAACCGGAGAAGGCAGAAGCCGCAGTAATATAGACTTACCGGGAGTTCAGCAGGAATTACTGGAAACAGTGTATAAAGCAAATAAAAATATAGTGCTTATACTAAACAACGGCAGACCTTTGGCTATACCTTGGGCTGATGAAAACATCCCTGCTATTGTAGAAGCCTGGCAACTGGGTACACAAAGCGGTAACGCTATTGCACAGGTGCTGTATGGCGATTATAACCCAAGTGGTAAACTGCCTATGAGTTTCCCTCGTAATGTTGGGCAAGTGCCTATTTACTATAATCACAAAAACACAGGAAGGCCGGGTAATGAAGACCCTAACAGTATTTTCTGGTCACATTATAATGATGTACCTAACTCACCACTCTACCCTTTTGGTTACGGGCTTAGCTATTCAACGTTTGAATACTCAAACTTAAAAGTAAGCGCTACTACTTTAAACACCGGTAAAAGCATAACAGTTTCTGTTGATGTAACAAACACCAGTGATGTAGATGGTAAAGAAGTAGTACAACTGTATTTACATGACTTGTTTGCTTCGGTAACACGTCCTGTAAGAGAACTTAAAGGTTTTGAGCTGGTTGACCTAAAAGCAGGAGAAACTAAAACCGTAACGTTTACTATAGATGAAAAAGCTATTGCTTTTTATAGTGCTAACAAAAAATGGGAAGCCGAACCGGGCGACTTTAAAGTGTACGTAGGCGGAAGTTCTACTGCTACGCTTGAAGGTAATTTTACTTATACAAAATAATACTATGAAACTATTAGCAACTTTAGTAAGTATCCTTTTAACTACTATAGTTTCGGCTCAAATGCAAAAAAGCAAAAAGGGCGAACTAGTGTGGGAAGAAAACTTTGACGGTAATGCCTTAAATGAAGCGATATGGAACTATGAGCTTGGCGATGGTTGCCCTGACATTTGCGGTTGGGGTAATAACGAACGTCAACTTTATACTACCGAAAATCATACGGTAGAAAATGGTATGCTTACCATTACCGTTAAAAAAGACGGTGATAAGTACACCTCAACCCGTATAACTACTGCCGGGAAAAAAGAGTTTAAATATGGTTATATTGAGGCTAGAGCTAAAATACCTACCGGTCATGGTATATGGCCTGCTTTCTGGATGTTAGGTTCTAACATAAAGCAAGTTGGCTGGCCTATGGCAGGAGAAATAGATATTTTGGAATATGTAGGTAAAGAGCCTGATATGGTTTTTACCTCACTACATACACAGGATAGCCACGGAGAAACTATAAATACTAAAAAAACACGTTTTGAAGATATTGAAGAAGGCTTCCATACTTATGCTATAAACTGGACAAAAGACAAAATTGAATTTTTTGTAGACGATAAACCGGTTTACACTTTTGCCCCCAAAAACAAAAGTGTTGAAGTATGGCCTTACAGTCAACCTTTCTACTTTATACTAAATGTAGCGGTAGGCGGAAACTTTGGCGGTCCTGAAGTGGATGACACTATCTTCCCGCAGGAATTTATTATAGACTATATAAAAGTCTATGAGAATTAGATTTTGTTTTATTGTTTAAGTTAGTTACAAAAAAGGATGCTCAATCGAGCATCCTTTTTTATTTTATATTGTTTATATTTATTCAATATTTCAATTGAAAAATGAAGTCGCCTTAATTAATGATGAAAAATAAAAATCATGTATAGCAAAGAAGATGCTCTGAAACTCGCCAAATATTATAAAGATAAAGTAATCGGTAAAGACTTACATAGCAAAAAAGGAAAAGGTCTCAAAATAAGTCAAATTGATATTGATGAAGCAATGGGAGGAGGCTATAATGTATATTGCTATGCAGATGCATCACCAAGTGTTATTATGCACAATCGAATACAATTGGTTGCAGAAGATTTAGATTTACTCTCTCCAGATGAAGCTCTAAAAGAAATTAACGAAAGTACCTAAATCAACTCGGCTTAATGTAGTTTAAGTTTAGCTTATGGTAAAATACATCTCAATGCGGCAACTTATCTTTAAGTACTCCATACAGGTAAGTTCCTACTAAAGCACCTAACAGTACAATACCTATTGCCCAGTACCCTGCTCCTACTAAAATATACATTGGTCCCGGGCAGGTGCCTACAAGCCCCCAGCCCAGACCGAAAAGTGTTCCGCCGATTATATAGTTTTTAAAGCCTTTAGCCTTGTCCGGTATAACAATAGGTTGCCCCGTTATATCTTTAGCTTTAGTCTTTTTCATTAACTGTATCCCTATAGCTCCTACTCCAATAGCCGTCATAATAATACCAAACATGTGGAAGGACTGAAAATGAAACATTTCATAAATACGATACCACGATACGGCTTCCGATTTGGTTAATACAATTCCGAATACAACTCCAACCAATAAAAATTTTATAAACTTCATAGTGTAAATTTCTCAATTAAAAAATAAGGGGTAATAATAACCACGACATAATAAGTCCGCCTATAAAAAAACCTATCACAGCTATAAGCGATGGTAACTGTAAATTACTCAGCCCTGTTATGGCATGCCCGGAGGTACACCCACCGGCATAACGGGTACCAAAGCCAACTAACACCCCTCCCATAAGTAATATAGCAAGTATTTTAGGCGATTTTAAGGCTTCTGCACCAACTAATGCATCAGGTAATAATTTCCCTTTAGGAGCATCTATATCCATTTGTTTCAGTTCGGTAATTGTTTGCGGGTTAAGTTGAACTCCACTTCCATCGCTTAAATAGGTGGTGGCAATATAACCACCAAGCATAGCGCCCAATACTACTACTAGATTCCAGCGTTGGGTTTTCCAGTCAAAACGGAAAAATTCTACTTTTTTACCTGCTCCAAATGCGGAACACATAGTGCGAAGATTGGATGACATACCAAATGTTTTACCGAAGTAAATAAGTGACAGCATTATTATTCCTATCAATAAGCCTGATATATACCAAGGCCATGTACCGTAAAAACTATACATATTCTTTATTTTTTACAAAAATAGCAATAAAGCAACGCTATATAAATATATTTGGTTTTTAAGTTAACTACAGGTTTTTAATCAAACCGAAAATAATAGTAACTTTGAAACACATTAAACCATTCTATGAAAAAATATATCTTCCTGACTGCTTTGGTTATGGCAGTTACTACATCTTGTATAAGTACTAAGCTAACTATAAAAAACATAGATGATAAAGCGCGTATGCCTGCGCTTTCCAAAGAGAAAACTTTTGTGCTTACCAAAATCAGTAAAGATGCTAAATATGCGTATGACCCTGACTACCCGGTAAATCTTGGTTTTTTACCGGTACAAAATGCCGATGTTAACATAAAACGATACTTTGGTGCGCTTACAGGTCCTGCAGGACAGGAAATTAGTTATGAACGTATAGATAGTTGTTGCCCCTTCCCTTCCGAAAAAAATAATATGGGGGCGGGTATTTTAGACATTTATGAAGTTACTTGGCAAGGGCTAAAGGAACCGAAGCGTATTTACATTAACCTTTATGAGCGTGGCGAGATTATTGCCCCCTCTGGGTTTGGAATTAAGAAGTATTAAACCTGAATTTCAACTATTATTTATTGGCTATCTTTGCAACTCAAATTTTAATACCAAATGGATTTAAATACTATACCAAAAATAAAACATACCGATAGTGATAACTTTTTCCTTTTAGCAGGACCTTGTGCTATTGAAGGGGAAGATATGGCATTACGCATTGCCGAAACTATAGTTTCGGTTACTGATAAACTGCAAATACCTTATGTATTTAAAGGTTCGTTTAAAAAAGCAAACCGCTCTCGCATTGACAGCTTTACCGGTATAGGTGATGAAAAAGCACTTAAAATACTAAGAAAAGTATCCGAAACTTTTGATATTCCTACTGTTACAGATATTCATACTAATGAGGATGCCACTATGGCAGCAGAATATGTAGATGTTTTACAAATACCTGCTTTTTTAGTGCGCCAAACTGATTTGGTAGTTGCTGCCGCAGAAACAGGAAAAACGGTTAACCTGAAAAAAGGACAATTTATGAGTCCTGAGAGCATGAAGCATGCTGTACAAAAAGTATTAGATTGTAATAACCCGAATGTAATGGCTACTGACAGAGGTACTATGTTTGGTTATCAGGACATGATTGTGGATTACAGAGGTATCCCAACCATGCAACAATTTGCTACTACCGTTCTTGATGTTACCCACTCGCTGCAACAGCCTAACCAAACTATTGGTGTTACAGGCGGAAGACCGGACATGATTGAAACGGTTGCCAAAGCAGGAATTGCTGTAGGGGTAGACGGTATTTTTATAGAAACACACTTTGACCCTGCTAATGCAAAAAGTGACGGGGCTAACATGCTGCATTTAGACTATTTTGAAGCCCTAATGAAAAAACTGGTAGCGATACGCAAAACAGTTAATCAGTTTTAAATAAGGGACTAACATATTTCAGTATTATATTTAGGATAGCTTTTCAGCTATCCTTTTTTTATTTAAAGAATTTACGTTTTGCTATTGGTTATAATAAAAATATTATATTACTTTGCAATTCAAAGTACTTTAAAATGGAAAAAGAAAAAGACTATTTAAAAGATATACAAGACATCCGCAACATGATGGATAAGTCTACTCAGTTTCTTTCCTTAAGCGGACTATCCGGTATAATGGCAGGGATATATGCTTTAATAGGTGCTGCTGCCGGTAAGTACATTTATAATCTTAATTACGGACGCTATATAACATTAGAAAGTGATTCCTTTAAAGCTATTGTAGCGATAGCTACAGGCGTTCTTATACTATCAGTACTTACTGCATATATATTAACTGCTACTAAAGCTAAAAAGCGAGGCGATAGTATATGGAATAGTACCTCTAAAAGATTATTGGTTAATTTCCTTATCCCTTTAGTAACAGGTGGTATATTTACACTACTCTTAATAAAAAACAGGTACTACGGGCTTATATCCCCCATAACACTCATTTTTTATGGACTGGCTTGTATAAATGCCAGTAAATATACACTTAGAGATGTGCGATATTTAGGCATTACCATAACAATTATAGGGTTAATTGCCACAGCCTATATGGGCTATGGATTAGAGTTTTGGGCATTAGGTTTTGGCGTATGCCACATAGTGTATGGTACTGTTATGTACTTTAAGTATGACCGTAAGGAAAAATAGTGAAGAACATACTACAACATATTAATAAAGCTTTTGATCACCGTATACGCTTAGGTATAATGAGTATACTTATGGTTAATGAGTATGCTGACTTTACTACGCTAAAAGAGTTGCTTGGTGTAACAGATGGTAATCTTGCCAGCCATGCAAAGGCTTTAGAAAGCGAGAAGTATATAAGTATAGAAAAGCAATTTATAGGTAAAAAGCCCAATACCCGCTATATTGCTACAAAAGAGGGAAAAGCCGCTTTTAAAAATCATATAGATGCTCTTGAAAAATTGATTAAAAAAGATAACTAAAAATTTTTTACATATAAACTTTGAAAAACAAAGTACTTTTAAAAATCTAAAAACATGAAAGCACTAAAAATCACATTCAGTAATACCATAAGGCAGCATTATGCATTATTTTACTTAGCATTATTCTGTATAATTCTGGCGGTAGTACGTACTAAGCTTACATCCGGTCATTATCTTTTCCTTATCTGGAATTTATTCCTTGCTTATATTCCTCTTATGATTTCTGCGAGTATGCTAAACAACATACAGCTTATAGAAAAGAAAAACTACTTCTACCCTCTTCTGTGCTTTTGGTTGTTGTTTTTACCTAATGCTCCTTACTTAATTACTGATTTTATACACCTGAATACTAAAACCGGTAACGGTGTACCTGTCTGGTATGATATACTAACTATTATCTCATTTGCTACTTCCGGTATATTGGCAGGTTTAGCTTCCATGAAGCAAATTTTTACAATACTGAGCTTAAAATATAATCCGCTATTGGCTTGGTTTTGTATTGCTGCTTCCTGTTTCCTGTCAGGCTTCGGAATTTACTTAGGCAGATTTTTAAGATTCAACAGTTGGGATGTTATAAGTAATCCATTTGAGTTACTCCTCGCTGTACTTAAGAGCCTTACCGAAAGTACTGCACTGGGTGTAACTATGGGGTTTGGCTGTTTTCTGTTACTACTGTTTCACTTCTATACTTCTAATAATGACTACTAAAAAAATTTATACCTATACTTTGAAATTCAAAGTAGGAATACCAATCATAAAAACTTAAATACTATGAAAAACGTACTAAAACAACAGGAGAAAATAAGCATAAGCGAGCTTATAAGTTACCCTTATAACAGTTTAGGATTCCACTTAGGCGCTTATCTTTTTAAAAAAGAAGAAGAATGTCCTGCACCGCTTGAAAAGGAAGATATTTACAGGCTGTTACTAACCAAAGATACTTCTGCAAGAGAAGAGTTTGGTATGTATTTCTACCTATTCGGTAACGAAGATTTTAAACTCGATACCCTTTCTGAAATGTTTATAGGCTTATTCGCCTACCCACTTGCAATAAAATACTACTACAAAAGGTATCAAGAAGGTAAAAATGCGCTCCGCTTTCACGATTTAGACCATTTTAAAATGCTACACCTACCATTAGAACGTATTAAAGATACTTTTTTAATCAAGTAATTATGAGTGATACTCCAAAACAACCAAAGTACTACAAAGAGCTGTTACAAATACCTGTATGGACTGCTGCTATATCTTTCATTATAGGCACATTCCTTTTTGGTTTATATAAAGTAGATAATCATAATGAAAAAATATTAATCATCGGTTTCTATTACGTAAGCTTTGCTTTCTTTATAAACCTAGTTGTATTTCTAATAATGGTAATCCTATCATTCATTTTCAGGAATCACCAAACTGAAATTTTAAAATACGCCTCCATCCAACTAACCAACATACCTATAGTAATCCTTTACTTATTTCTGATTTTCTCTAATTAAAAACTAAAATTATGACAACCAATCAAAGCTTCTTTCAGTCTAACACTGCCAAAATCATTATGGTAGGTTTATTAACCTTAGTGTTACTTATACCATTACAATATGTAAAAAGTCTTATTTCGGAAAGGGCACACCGACAAGAAGGTGTAATCAACGAAATAAACAACCAATGGGGCAGCGATATTTATTTTTGCGGACCTATTTTAAAAGTGCCTTATACTACGTATACCGAAACTAAGGTTACCGATGAAAAAACTAAAAAAGTAAGCATAAGCCGAACGGTACATACTAAATATGCTTATTTTTTCCCTGAAAAACTGAATATAGACAGTAATGTAGAAACAAAACCTTTACATAGGAATAACTATGAAACTACTGTATTTAACTCTGAAATGAATTTAAAAGGTAACTTTATCCAACCTGATTTTACAGACGCTGAAATTGCTGAAAAAGATATACAATGGGAAAAAGCAACTGTAGTTATCAGAACCAATAATAACCTTAAAAGCATAGATGGCGCTATCAATATTAAACTAAACAATAAAGAGTATAGCTTTGAACCTGTTTATGAAGAAAATTCGAGGAGTCTTTTAACTTCATTAGAAACAAAAGCTATTAAGAGTATTGACATAGCAAAGTCTATAACTGAATTTAATATGAATATCAGTTATAAGGGTAGTGAAGAACTTTCTATTGCGCCTATAGGTAAAGTTACACAAGCAACTGTAAGTTCAAACTGGCACACGCCTAGTTTTGGCGGTAACTTTATTCCCGGAGACAAAAAAATAACCGATAAAGGCTTTACTGCTTCATGGAATATATCACAACTAAACAGACCTTTTACCCAACAATCATTTGGAGTATTACCTACTGTTAGGAAGTATTCGTTTGGAGTAAAGTTTTTAATCCCTGTAGATGAGTATCAGCAAAATGAAAGAGCTACTAAATACGGTTTTTTAGTAATAGGGCTGACCTTTTTAATATTCTTCCTTATACAATCGTTCAGTAAAATCAATATTCACATTTTTCAGTATACCATGATAGGTTTGGCACTTATTATGTTCTATACACTACTTATATCCATAACCGAACATAGTTCTTTCCAACTTGCTTATATAATAGCAGGAGTATCGGTAGTAGTAATGATAGGACTTTACTCTATTTCCATACTAAAAGGTATAAAATTCCCACTATTCATAGCTATTTCATTAAGTGCCTTATATACTTTTATCTATGTAATTATTCAACTGGAAAACTATGCCTTATTAGTAGGCAGTATTGGTTTGTTCCTGATACTAGGAGCTGTAATGTTTGTTTCTCGAAAAATTGACTGGAACAACACTCATAAAATCAATTCCTAAAAGTTCATAATATAAAAAAACTCCGAAACGAGGTTTCGGAGTTTTTTATTATTGTAATATATACAACCTATTCTTCTTCTAACTCTTCAACCTTTATAAGTACATCATTCTCCAAGTTAGTAACCTCTCCTGTTACTGTAATTATATCGCCCTCGCTAACTGTTCTGTATTGTTTAGGGTCTTTTAAGTTAGGCATACTAATAGTAGCGGAGTATTCTTTCTCTTCTTTTGTAGTTATTGTAGCGGTATACCCATCCTTGCCTACATTAACTGCTATAACTTTTCCGGTTACTGTTATCCTGTCGCCATCAGCAGGTATTGTAACAGGATCTTCAGTAGTGGCTACTTCAGTATTATCAGTACTCACAGTATCTTGTAACGCTATTGCTGCGGGTTCATTTTCAAGTTTTTCTTCAGCTTCTTTATTTTTACAAGCTGTAGTTAATAAAATTGTTATTGCTGAAATAAAAAGTATTTTTTTCATAATTATAGTGTTTTCATCAAAAGTACTATGTTTTAAATAATAAAAAAACAGCCCTGAGTATCAGGGCTGTTAAATATATTATAAAAAGTAATTGCAACTAATTAATGGGCATCTCCTACCTCTACTTCATCAGCAAGACCTTGCTTTTTAAGTACTTTAACTACATACCAGCCATAAAATGCTATATAAGCAAAACAAAGTACGGGAATAAAATAGGATTTATGAATACCAATAATATCAGCTATTTTACCTTGTAACGGCGGTATAATACCTCCTCCAAGAATCATCATTACCAAAAATGCCGAACCTTGTGAGGTATATTTACCTATACCGGCAATACCTAAAGAGAATATTGAAGGCCACATTATACTACAGAATAAACCGCCACTCATAAAGGCATATATAGCAACCATACCATCTGTAAACAGCCCTATTAGCATTGCTGCCATTCCCAGTATACCGAATATTTTTAATGTTTTGGCAGGGTGGTCCTGACCTAAAAAGAAACCTGCAATTTGGAATAATACAATACCTGCATAGGCATATAGGGGTGTAATATCCTGTCCTGATATTGCATTAGCTGCCAGTACTACACCATAAGCAACATAAGGCACTACTATAAGCAGTATTTTACGCATGCTTTTTGAAGGGTTAAATACAGATATTGCTCCTGCCCAACGCCCTATCATTAAACTACCCCAGTACATAGATATGTATGGTGCAATAGCAGAACCTTCGAGAGAACCAAAATCAGGAGTACCTAAAAGCTCCCCTAAATTACTTTGTATAGTTACCTCAACCCCTACATACGTAAAGATACCTAACATACCCAATACTAACTGAGGGTAACGCATAGCACCCCAGCCTTCCGGTTTTTTTTGTGCAGCACTGTTAGCATATAATAAACCAAATACAATAACTAATAATGTAGATACTGTTAGTCCAAGCCCTAAAAAGTCTTTTTCACTGTTTTCTATAAAACGGGTAATAAACTCAGGGTCTTCATAACGTGAAAAAATGTAACCAAAAATAGCAATCAGTAGTAATGTAATAACTAATAATGTATTCATAGCCTTTTTAGCAGGCTCAAAAACTGATTCTATTTTACCTGATGGTAGTTTTTTAGAGAAGAAGAATAAACCTGCAGCAATAAGGAATAAAGCTCCTACAAAAATGTAAAGAATCTCCATCATATCAAGTGATTCCGGTCTTTGTGCAAATTCCTCTATGTTTATTCCTGAAGCAACCCCAAATAATGCAAAAGATACCACTATAGGTCCTATTGTAGTACCAAAAGAGTTTATACCTCCCGCAAGGTTAAGCCTGTTACTGGCTGTATGCGGCTCTCCTAATGAAGCAGCAAAAGGTTGAGCCGATGTTTGCTGTAAAGAAAAACCAAGTGCTACAATAAACAATGCACCCAGTATAAGGTAATAGTCTCCTGAGTGTACCGCGAATATCATGGCTGCAGCACCTACTGTACTTATTAATAAACCATTGATGATTCCTTTTTTAAAGCCCCATGCATTAAGAATATCTTTTTTTACAAGGGTACTGAATACAAATAATAGTAAAGCGCCCATATAGTACGCTCCGTAAAAGGCGAAATCTATAAGTTGACTCTGAAACTGGTCTAGCCCGAATTTTGCTTTACAAAATGGTATAAAAACACCATTTGATGCACCAATAAAACCCCAAAAGAAGAACACTGTTACCAGTGTGGACAACGCAGGGTAATTGGTTTTTGTTGTCTGTTCTGAACTCATATTTAGTTTAGATTAATGTGAATAAATGTGATATATTAAAATAGAATTATGCGCTTATTTTGATTCTTTTATTTCCGAACGCGGACCTATCCCGTTATTATTAAATGCCTCTATCTGAAAATAATACGTATCGCTCCTATCCAGTCCGCTAAAATAGTATTCATTTTTTCCATATACCATAATTGAACCATATAATTTATCAGGAGACTTCCCGAAATATATTACATAACCATCGGCATTAGGCTCTTGTGCCCACTTAAACCATACATTTCTCCTCTCCCCTTCTTTTTTAGGTGCAGAACGTAACGGTACAAACTCCTGAACTGCCCCCGGCTTTTCTCCTTCACCCTTACCAAAAACTCTAAATCCGCTTATAGCGAACTTACCTGTAGGCATCTGTATGTTTTCCAACTTAATATAACGTGCTTTTACCGGCTTATCCAGTTCTATATAATCATGTGGTACATCTTTAGTATTCTTGCTTTTATCTACAAGCACACGCCATTTTTTACCGTTATCAGAAGTATAAATAATATACTTATGCCCTGTTGTAGTTTCAGGTTTACCCATTATATCAGCATCTTGGTCGGCATAATTTATTTGTATGGCATTAATGGTGCTTTTCTCTCCTAAGTCTGTAATAATATATTCTCCCTTATCAGCAGTCTTAGCAGACCAATAGGTTTTTATATCTTCATCTACAATAAAATTAGGCTGAAAGCCACCTAAAGTAGATGACACCTGTACGGGTTTATTATAATTTAACAGCATCCACCCTGTGAATGAATTCAAATCGGTATGCGCTTTCTTTTCAGAAGGCAAATAAGTAGGGTAATCTCCGTAAGCAGTGTTGGAATATAATACATCATCTTCATCAAAACCTGCCGGCCATATACCCAAACGGCGTTCAAAATTATTTTTAGTACAAATACCTATAGTTGATACATGCCAATACTGATTATTAGCATCCTGATACGTCCCCCCATGTCCTGCTCCTCTGGCAAAACCGTCCGGTTTGTATGAAAAAGGATTGTGCGGTTGATATTCAAATGGCCCTAATGGTTTATTACTTACATATACACCATCTCCATATCCGCTAAACTCTGTACCGGGAGCAGCATATTGCAGGTAATATTTACCGTTATATTTGGTTACAAAAGCACCTTCAAGAAAAGGTTGTAAAAAAGTATTATCATTATACTCCCCAAAGCGTTCCCAACCATGCTCAAAATCATTAAGAGCTACGACAGGTACAGGCTCACCTTCCGGTTGAAATGTTTTTCGGTTCAGTTTTACACCGTATAAAGGATACATATTACTGGAACCGTAATATAAATACACCTCATCAGTATCTTCATCCCAAAATATTTGAGGATCCCAGGCTGCTGCTTCAAAATTATGTACTAATTCCTTCCAGTCATCAACCTCAGGGTTAGTACTCATCCATATAGGGAAGTCTTTAGTGTGTGTAGAGCCTACTACTAAAAGTGTATCGTTTACATAGGATAATGACGGAGCACAAAGCTCATCGTATACTTTATGTTCCGGTCTTAAAAACTTTCTGGAAACAAATTTCCAATCCACCATATCATCACTATGCCAATACCCCCACTGGTTGGTAGAAAATAAATAATACTTTCCTTCAAAAAAAGTAATTACAGGGTCGGCAGTAGCACGGTGTTTACCTTTTGTAACAAAGTTGGGTATAGGGCAATAACCGTAATCAATATTTATTGGGTTACAGTATGTTTTTTGTTGTGCGGTGGCAATACCAAAAAACGACAACGTTATAGTTAATAAGGCAAGCTTTTTTATCATCATTCAGCATTTAAATTTTTAATTTAAAGGAATAAAGCTAATAGCTGTACCTCCGCCCGGAGCAAGCTTTAAGTTCAACTTACTTTTGGCAGTTACCTTTATTATTTTTATCTCGTAGTTAATAGGATCTTTTTTCCAGTCTGCACCTTTACCGTCTTGGTAAATAACAGCTTCGTACTCTTTACCCGGAGTAAGAAAATCTAAAGATATTGTTGATTTTCTGGCATTTTCATCAGTTATAGCTCCTAAAAACCAGTTTTCTGTACCTTTTGCTTTACGGGCTATGGTTAAGTAATCTCCCGGCTCTGCTTCAAGTACTTCAGTTTCGTCCCAATCAGCAGCTACATCTTTTATAAACTGAAATGCATCAGGATATTTCTCATAATTTTCAGGCAAGTCAGCAGCCATTTGTAACGGGCTGTACATAGTTACATATAGTGCTAACTGTTTAGCCAATGTAGTATGAACCTGTTCTGTTTTGGTAGGGTCATAATGACTCATCTTAATTTCAAAAATACCAGGAGTATAATCCATCGGTCCTCCTAATAATCTTGTAAAAGGTAATATAGTTTCATGTGCAGGAGGGTTTCCGTTACTCCAACCGTTAAACTCATTACCTCTTGCAGCTTCTGCCGCTATATAATTAGGCCACGTTCTCTGTATACCTGTAGGTCTTGATGACTCATGAGAGTTAACCATCACCTTATATTCAGCAGCTCTTTGTGGTACGTAGTTAAAATGGTTTACCATAGATTGTCCGTCGTGAAACTCTCCTCGAGGTATAATTTTACCTACATATCCCGTTTTAACAGCCCCATAACCATATTGTTTCATAAAGTTATAAGCCCTGTCTAACCTACGCTCATAGTTAGCTACCGAACCTGATGTTTCATGATGCATTATCATTTTTACGCCTTTCTTTTTGGCATAATCAGTAACTTCTTTAACATCAAAATCAGGATAAGGCGTTGTAAAGTCGAATACTTCTTCTTTCCAGTTACCAAACCAATCTTCCCAGCCTGTATTCCAACCTTCTACTAAAACACCGTCAAAACCGTGCTTTGCAGCAAAATCTATATATCTTTTTGTATTCTCTGTAGTAGCACCGTGTGTTTTTTTCTTGGTGAACTTTTTTTGAGAGGCATCTTGTGTACCACTGTAATCCCAAGTTGACTCGCCTACGTGCATTTCCCACCAAATACCTACATACTTCATTGGTTTTATCCAGGAAGTATCTTCTATTTTAGAAGGTTCATTTAGGTTTAATATCATTTTTTGTGCTACAATATCGCGAGCATCATCACTTACCATAATTGTACGCCAAGGCGTTACAGCAGGTGTTTGCAAATATGCCATATCCCCTATTGCATTTGGAGCAAAAACCGATGTAAGTTCAAAAGTCTCAGGATTAAGATCAAGATGCATTACAGGGTAATTCTTAACGGCAGCTTCAAAAATATTAATGTAAAGTCCTTTTTTAGACTTCATCATTAATGGAGACTGAACAGTATACCTGCCTGCTATGGATTTTACGGCAATACCATTATCTAAATCGAGTGCTTCGTTATCAACCTTAGATAATGGTGTTTCATTATATACATATTCCTGACTGTCAAAATCTCCCGGAATCCAAAATGCTTTATGATCTCCCGTTAAATTGAACTGCGTATTTTCTTCTTTAAGAATAAAGTAATTAAGTTTATCCTGCTTAGGAAATTCATAACGAAAAGCGACCCCTTCATTAAACACTCTGAATATTATATTCAGAAGTTTACCCGTACTTTCCTGACGTAATGATACAGAAAGTTCGTTATACTTATTGTCAATAACCGCAACCTCACCTAAAACAGGCCTCCAACTATCGTTTACAACAGCCGATTTTGTACCTGTCACAGTAAACCCACTATTTAAAGTTCCTTGATTTTTAAGTACAAAGCCTAAATAGCTTTCTTTAATTACAGGCTGGTTTTTATACGTTACTGAATAATATGGTTTTCCTTCTTTATTAAGCCCGAAATAGGCTACTATTTCTTCAGATGGTGATTTTACTGATTGAGCAGATGCGATACTCAAAAAGAAAATTAACAATGCTGTAAAAGAAAATTTCATGTGATTTTAAAATTTTTTAAATATAAAAATATCCACTTTGATAACAATATATTAATCCGCAAAAAAAAGACGTGGATTACTATGTTTCGTTTAATAAACAACAGGTTTTAAACACTTACAATGAAAATATCATAAAAACAAGGAAACGTTTTTTCGTATTAGAATGAGTTATACAAAAAACCCCGCCTATAGCGGGGCTTTTCTTCGAAGATCACAAAAAATGAAAACTCACTTAACTAACACAAACTTATCTGTTAATCCACTTACAGAATTTCCTCCGACGGTGACTTCGAAATCGCCGGGTTCTGCAGTAAATTCCATATCAATGTCATAAAATCTAAGATCTTTAGGTGTAACAGTAAATGTTACTGTCTTATTCTCTCCTCTCTGTATCTTAATCTTTTCAAATCCTTTTAACTCCTTTACAGGGCGTGTAACAGAACCTACTTTATCCTGAATATAAAGTTGTACTACTTCCTCGCCATCGTATTTCCCTATATTAGCTACATCTACGCTAACTTCAATACTGCCATTCATATCCATAGTATTTGAAGATAGTTTTAGGTTTGAATATATAAAAGTAGTATAACTTAAACCATAACCAAACGGAAATAACGGGCTGTTATCTACATCTATGTAACGAGATTTGTATTTTTGCTCAGGGTCTTTCTCTCCCAAATAAGGACGACCAGTGTTTTTATGATTATAGTAAATAGGTACTTGCCCTACATTTCTAGGGAATGTCATTGGCAGTTTACCGCTTGGTACATTCATACCATAAAGGGTTTGTGCAATGGCATCGCCACCCATAGTACCGGGGAACCAAGCTTCCAGTATGGCATCCATGTTTTCATTCTCCCAAGTAAGGTTTAACGGTCTTCCGTTCATTAAAACCAATACAATAGGCTTGTTCAGTTTTTTAAGCTCCGCTAAAAACTCTTTTTGTATTCCCGGTAAGTCAATATTGGTACGAGATGCGGCTTCGCCACTCATGTTTTCAAACTCTCCCATTACAGCTACTATGACATCTGCATTACGTGCATTGTTGATAGCTGCCTGCATCATGCTTCGGTCATCCTTTAATATCTCAACACCTTTATCAAAAGTTACTTTATTTTTATCAGATATAATTTTGTTTATACCTTCTTCAACGCTTACCGCATAACCGTATCTATCACCTGAAGCAGCCCATGAGCCGATTATATTCCACTCATCGCTAACCAATGGCCCTACAAAAGCAACTTTTTGTTCTTTTTTAAGAGGCAGTACATTGTTGTCATTTTTCAGTAATACCATCGATTTGTTCGCAATGTCAAGCGCAGCCTCCAGGTATTCTTTTTTGTAAATAGTATTCTTTTCTCTTTTATCGTCGTTATAACGGTATGGGTCATGGAAAAGCCCTAAATCATATTTAGCTTCCAATACTCTGCGACATGCATCGTTTATTTGCGCTTCGGTTACTTTACCTTCTTTAAGTAAGTTTTTAAGGTTTCTCATATAGATGCCTCCTACCATATCCATATCTACTCCCGCACGCATGGCAAGCTCTCCTGCTTGTGCAGAATCTTTAGCAACGCCATGAGGAATAAGTTCATTAATAGCGGTATAATCAGTAACTACAAAACCGTCAAAATTCCATTCATTTTTCAGAATATCTCTTAATAAAAATTTACTTCCCGTAGCAGGTACACCTGCAATCTCGTTGAACGATGTCATAAAAGTACCTACACCGGCATCTACAGTAGCTTTAAAAGGAGGTAAATAAATCTCTCTAAGCGTTCTTTCGCTCATATCTACGGTGTTATAGTCGCGCCCTGCTTCGGCAGCGCCATAGGCTGCAAAATGCTTGGTACAGGCAAGAACGGTAGTGTTTAAAGATAAATCTGTTCCCTGAAAGCCTTTTACTCTTGCCATAGCCATTTGAGAGCCTAAATAGGTGTCCTCTCCTGCGCCCTCGGATACTCTTCCCCAACGCGGGTCACGGCTTATATCAACCATCGGGGCAAACGTCCAGTGTACACCGCTGGCAGCAGCTTCTTCGGCAGCAATACGTGCAGAAAGTTCAGCAGCTTCCAAGTCCCAACTGGCAGTTTCGCCTAATGTGATAGGGAAAATGGTTTTATAACCATGAATTACGTCGTACCCAAAAATCAAAGGAATTTTAAGCCTTGAATTTTTAAGGTTTAATTCCTGCAGTTCGCGGGTATATTTTACCGAGGTAGCATTAAGTATAGAACCTACATTACCTCTTTTTATCTCATCTATATAGTTAATTCCTGCTTTTGGTCCTGTTACCGTACCGTCGGCAGTATATTGTACTAATTGTGCTATTTTTTCATCAATAGTCATCTTTGCCATAAGTTCAGGAATAAACTCATCGCGCGGTTTTATTTTTTTGTCCTTCCCTTTTTGCGCATACAAGCTAAAGGAGCAGGCTAACAGTAAAAGCAGTACTTTATTAGGTTTCATTTTAATTATATTGGCTTATTCTTTTCAGCTATAGCTGAATAATCGTTTATTTTTTCTTCTTTTTTTGCTGTAACATCCATTCATAAATGGCGGGGTCGTCATACACACGTGTCCAGCTGTCATGGTTGGCATCATCAAAAATGGTGAGCTCAATATCAGTACTGCATGTTTGTAATTTTTTGTAAATGTTAATAGAATAGCTTACATCTACTACGTCATCCAACAGCCCATGAAAAATACGGGTAGGGATGTCTTTAATTTTGCAGTTCTCAATCATGGGTACTCTATCTACAAAACCTGCAATAGGTACTAAGGCCGCAAACATATCAGGGTATGCGAAAGCTAAGTTCCAGACTCCCCAGCCTCCCATGCTCAACCCTGTAAGGTATATTCTGTCAGGGTCTATTTTATTTTCTTTAATAACTTTCTGTATCAGTCTGTACAATACCTCTTCATCCCAATATTCTTCATACGGGCATTGTGGGGCTAGTACATATGCATCGAGCTTATGTGTTTTTAAATATTTAAAAGGTCCGTGTACTTTAACCTTTTCCAAATCATTTCCTTTTTCTCCTGAACCATGCAGAAAAATAATTAGCGGTTTAGACTGCTTTGTACTTTCAGGAGTATAGAGCAGATAGTTTAATTGCTTTTCGACTGTTATTTCAGTCGAAAAAGAACCGCCCTCCGCCTTTTGAGCGAAAGACGGTAATGAAAACAAAAAAATTGCTATGAGGAAAATTCTTGTCATATTTAAAAACCATGTTGTGATGAACTGAACCCAAGTGTTGTTAACCCTTGTTGTACCTCAGGAGCTTGCATAAACAAGTTCCATAGTAGTCCTGTTCTGTGATTTTCTATCATTGGTACAATAGTACCTTGGTCTATTGCTAAATATCTTTTTGTTACCCAGTCATGGTGAGGCGAAAAGGCATCATACGGTCCTGCTACACCTACTAATGTTTCTTTTTTTTCTTCGTATAAGTATCGTAAAAATTTAAGCGATTCTTCCGGAGTATATGGATAGGAAGATAATGCTGCTGTTGGTGTAATTACACCTCTGTCATTATTCGGTTGGTGTGCAGAGTAGCCTGTACTTCCGTCACTGTTTCTGGTATAGCTTGCAGTTAAGCCCCAGCAGTTTTCTCCGTAACCTTCGTATCCGTATGGATTCGTAACACAGTATTCATACATAATTTTGGTATGGTTTTGTACCAAGTCCCAATAGTTTGCATAAGTATCATTTAACCCTCTTGGGTCTAAACCTAAATAAGAATAATGTGCCCAAAACATAGGTCCTACATTACCTGTGGCTCCGTTATAATTAAATATAACCGGTATACCGTAACGCTGGCCTCCATGCACTATATTACCGTTCCTTGCCCAGCCTTCATGGTAAGCCTCTGCATTTATAGCATGTGTAGGCGATGCAGCAGCCATAATATAGGTTATTAAACACTCATTATACCCTTCCAGTTTAAAATTCATTTCCCATTCATATTCGGGCGACCAGTGCCAGTACAGTACGTTCTCTCCACCTTTAGTGTACCAGTCCCACTCTACTCCTTTCCATAATTCATCAGCTTGTTGTGCCAATGCCTGCTCTTCCTCAGTACCATCTTTAAAATATTCTCTTATACAGATAAGTGCCTGGCAAACAAAAGAGGTTTCTACAAGATCACCACCATTATCTTTAGTACCGAATGGGATTACATTTCCGTTTGTACCATTCATCCAATGTGGCCATGCTCCGTGGAAACGGTCGGCATTTTCCAGGAAATCAAGATTTGTTTGTAATCGTGATACAGCTTCACCTCTTGGAATAAAACCTCTGTCTATACCTGCTATTATTGTCATTAGCCCAAAGCCTGAACCTCCTGTTGTAACGATATTAGCATCGTTAGAAGGATCATAAATATGATATCTTTCTCTTGCCAGTTTAGAGTTGGTTTCGGCATAGTCCCAAAAGTATTTTATAGCATCTTTTTGAACCATATCCAGTAACTCTTCTTCAGATAAAGGATCAGCTATAGGTGTATCATCTGTAATGGTAGTAGTCCCATCATCATCTTTTGTATCGCATGAGGAACATGACATACAAAAAGTAAGGATGATAAGTAATTGTAATATTTTCACTGTAAACGTTTTTTTAGATTGATGCGAAATTCTTTTTATAGTTATTGGGGTATTATAGTGGGGGGCAGTATTATTGAGTAAGAAAAGGCATCCCGACAGTTCTACTATCGGGATTATAATAAATTAATTACCCCATGCAAAATTTTGCGACCATGGGCTAAAATCACTCCACGTGCCATTTACGCATTGCGCTTTCGCTCTAACCTTTATCATCCAAGGTCCATTAGATGAAGAGGTATACTGATTTAGAGTTTTAGAACTGCTTGTACTTGTTAGAGTTCCGGTATATGATTGTCCTGTACTATTAAATATAAGGTATTCAATTTGATATGCAGTAGTATTCGCAGGCTTTGTCCATTGTATTACTCCTCCACACACTGAAGGAAGACTTGAGCTACCACATTGACTATAAACAGTTAAATTAGTTGGATAATCATTTTGCGAACATCCATTAGGGTCAACAGTAACCCAATTAGAAAATAATGCGCAAGAACTACTATAAAACTTCAGTCTAAATTTAAACGCATTACTTTGTGGCACGTAATAAAAAAAATTGCTGCCGCCTTGAGCGTTACTACTAGCAATTGTTGTTGTTCCGCTATTACCAGTAACTAAATCCACATACTCCATCAAACATCCACCTTGAGGACTAAAATTTATTGTATAGCCATAACTATAAGGGGTTGCGGTTATATTAGTTGGAGGTTGAACATAAGGGCAATTTGTTATTTCATGTTCTCTAGATAAAAAAGAGTAAGTTGCTCCATAGGCATTTTCAACTATGCAATACATTACTCCTCCATTTTGATAATCATAAAGATTTAAAGAAACATTAAAAGTTTTATACGCACTTGAATACAATCCTCCCAAACTAGTAATAACAGGAACATTATATTCACTTGCTATCATAATTGGCGAATCACCATTTTTACGTACAAATAATTTTATATTAACCTTAGGGCTTTGACTAGGGTTGGGAGTATAACCAAAATTTGCTCCACCAGCTTTAACATTTAAATTTATTACTGAATACCCTCTAAAGTCAAGGTTATTTTCACCAGTAGTTAAATTAGTTACTTGTATTGAACTAACTTGATCATCAACATAAATAGGTGTCTGTGCTGACGAAGTGTAGTAAATCGTTAAAATAAATAATAGAATAAATTTTTTCATAATTAGGTGGATTTAAATTTTTTAGCCAAGAGCAAATTTGCTCTTGGCTAAAATGTTAATATTATTTTTACCTACCAGCAAGTTCCAGTTCGTAAAGTGCATTAATATCTGCTCCGTTAAGAGCTTTGTTCCAAACTCGCATTTCATCAAGTTGTCCCATAAGACCTTTATCCCATGCATCTGTAGCTGTTCCATTCGCTGTAGTACCAAAAGCACCAATCACAGGATAGGTAGGTGTGGTAAATAAAAATGCAGGAGATTCAGGAGTACCTCTTTCTTCCCAAGCAGGATTAGAAATTTTCTGTCCGTTAACATATACTTTAAACATTCGTGTAGCTCCATCCCAAGTTAAAACAGCATGCATCCACTGCCCGCCAACTTTGTTAGGAAAAGCAACTTGTCCAGCTTCTGCGTCTTCAGGGCTAACCTTAATAGCGTTTCTGGTGTCTTGCCATGCTAACTCATTATTTGATACAATTTGTCCTTTTACAGTAATTGAATCAGAAGTAGGCTGAGCCCAGCCTGTTTCAGCTAAAAAATTAATGTTTCCAGCCCACTCATTAGGTCTTGTTAATGTAAAGAATACTGAACCTGATTGACCATTGTTAGTGACTTTAGCCCAAGTACTTATAGTAAAACTATTAAGTGTGTTACTTAAAGCTGAAATTGAAGGGTAAGATAAAAAGCCTTCATTAAAGTTTGCACCTTGTCCCTTTATAGCATCATCTATATAGCTAACACTCGATGAGTTATTTGGCATAGTTCCAGAGATAATTTCTTCTCCGTTTCCATCAAGAGGGAAGTATGCTAATAAATTATCTGCGCCTACCTCGTCAGCACTATTGTAACCTCCTATTGGTGGTAGTGAAGAACCTCCTCCATCATCATCTCCACATGAAGTCAATACAATTCCCGATGTTATCATTAGGGAATAAGCAAAAAATTTGATTGTTCTCATAAGTAATAAAATTAATTTAAGTTAGTATTAGTATAATTAGTATCCATTGTTTTGGATCAATCTTCCGCCGCTTGCCGCAATTTGTGGTTCCGGTATTGGGAATAGTTCATGAACTCCGGGAATAAACGTTTTCCCGTCGGCTGCCATTGCTGATTGTGCTTGACCTGTTCTTACCAAATCAAACCATCTTTCATGTTCCATTGCCATTTCCCAACGTCTTTCATTATATATTTGCTGTAATGTTATGCCTGATAATTCTCCTAAGCCTGCTCTAAGCCTTATTTGGTTTATCATACTTTCTACTTCATCAGTCATTCCTAATTGAAAGCCTGCTTCTGCTCTTATAAGCATTACATCACTAAATTTTAATAATCTTAAGTTTTTGGCTGTTTCGCCTTTATTACCATTCCAAGGCTCTGCTATACTGCTTTGGTATGCTTTGTAATTGTAACGGGGGTTATTCCATGTAGTTGGTGCTTCAAACCCATCCCAAAGTGTAGAAGGAACGAAAAGAACTGTAGCATCTTTACGTAAATCGCCTTCTTCGTAGGAGTTTACAAGGTTAAGTGAAGGTGTATTAAAGCCCCAGCCTAAATCGGGTGTCCCTCTTGGTCCTTGTACATCTGTATATTGTATTAATCCTTTTGTAAGGGTTGCTTGTACTTCGAATACAGACTCTTCCTGATTTTCACCTACTTCGCGCCAAACATCTTCATAATTAGGCATTAATCCATACTGTCCTGATGTTATTACATCGCCCGCAAGGCTATATGCCTGATCCCATTCTTGCTGGTATAAGTGTACTTTAGCTTTTAGTGCCTGGGCTGCTCCTCTTGTAGCACGACCTAAATCGCGAGGCGCGTATTCTGCTTTTGTAGGTAAACTTGCTATAGCGTCTTCTAAATCAGCTTCTATTTGTGCATAAACTTCTTCCTTTGTGGCTCTTGTAAGCACAAGGTTGTTAATAGATTCATTATCATTTAAATCTACATTACCAACTACTAATGGTACACCTCCAAAACATCTTACCAAATCAAAATACCAGAAAGCTCTTAAGAATTTAACCTCACCTATCAATCTGGTTTTAAGCCCCTCATCTACTTCAAACTGTTCCAAGTAGTATAATGCATTGTTTGCTCTGTAAATACCATCATATCTTCCTTTCCATATTTCATTAAAAGATATATCAGAAGCCTCAAATGTCAGATTATCCATTTTATGCTTATCTGAGCCTGTATCACTAGATGTAGAGCCTTTATCGGCATCGTCTGATGTAATACTTGTAACACCTATCCATGGAAACGAATACATGTTATAACTCAACATTTTACTGTAAACCCCGTTTACTAACTGAACAGCATTTTCGGGGTTTTGAAGTAAATCCTCCTCACTTATATTAGATTGAGGATCAACATCTAACTCGCTATCACAAGAAACAAAGAATGCCAACAATGCAAAAACTCCTGCTATTGATATATATTTGAGTTTATTATTCATAACTGAATTATTTTTCTTTTTAACTTTTTTAGAAATCTATATTAAGCCCAAACAAGTATGACTTGTTAGTAGGGTAAGCATCAAGTTCTATACCTGCACTACCTAATGGGTCTCCATTTCCGCTACCACTTAATTCAGGCGAAAAGCCGCTGTAATTTGTAAACAGGAACGGGTTAACAGCTGTAGCATATACTCTTATCCTGTCTATACCTTTAATATCTAATGGTAGTTTATACCCTAGAGTAATATTGTTGATTCTTAAGTAATCACCATTTTCTACGTAGTATGTAGAAGCTCTGGGAACGTCATTTGATGGTTTTGGATTTGTAGCGTTAGGCGTTGACGGTGTCCAGAAACTATCCAGTAAATCATACTCTATATTCTCACCGCCAAAGCGTTGCGCTTTTTTACCATTGTAAAGTTTATTACCACCTACACCATAGGCATCAACAGAAAAGTCTATTCCTTTATATGTAAGTCCTAAATTAATTCCGTAAGTTGTTGTAGGTATGTATGAGCCTGCTACAACTCTCTGGTCACTATAAGTAAATGCCCCGTCAGAATTAAATCCTGTAGTATCATATACATAGAAACTTCCCAGTGGCTGTCCTATCAGTACTTGTTTGGTATACTGACCGTTTCCTAGCCCTCCACCTGTATAAGCTCCGAATAACTCTTCGTTATATACTTCTTTAAGCTCATTTTGGTTGTAAGAGAAATTACCTCCTATCCAATAATTAATATCATTACCTATATAGTCCTGCCATTTTAAACTAACCTCAACTCCCTTATTCGTAACAACTCCACTATTCAGGAATACCGGTTCAGGAGAAAGTACCGGGGGTACTGAGATTGGTAATAATATATTTTCATTTTTTCTGTCATATAAATCTACAGTACCTGTTAACCTATATGATAATGTTGCAAAGTCTATCCCAAAATCAAACTCTTTCATTGTTTCCCAAGAAAGATTCCTGTCTATTTGTCCCGGATTGTTAAGTCCGGGGTTGATAACTTGGTCAGGACCAAATGGGTAATTTGAAACTGTAAACAGTATTTCGTTTAAGGCTAAAGAGTTACCGTTACCAACTTCTCCGTAACCGCCTCTTACTTTTAAATGGTCTAAGAATTTTACATCTCTCATAAATTCTTCATCAGTAACTAACCATCCTGCTGAAACTGCCGGGAAAATTCCGAACTTTTTATCTCCCTGAAAAACACTTATGCCCTCTCTTCGTACTGAAGCTGAGAATAAATACTTCCTTTTATACTCATATTCTGCTCTACCAAAATAGGCTACGGATACAATAGGTGTACTTGAATTGTTTTGTGCTACTGAGCCCGGAGCTACTTCTATATTATTTGTAGAAAGATCTAAATTCCAGTAGTTTGATTGTTCAGGAACATCATACCTTGTAGCATTTAAAAACTCCATAGTATTGTAGGTACTTCTTGATAAACCTGCAACTAAAGTCACATCATGGTCACCAAAGTATTTATTAAAGGTCAGGTAATTATCCCAGTTCCACCTGTAGTTACTACTTCTTCTTTGCTGAAGTGTGTTAATAATAGGGTTTTCAGGGTTTTGCGCTATATAATCTTCTACTGTTCCAGTTGGGTTTGATGCTAACCATAATTCACGGGTAGGTGTATAGGTATACCCTCTTTCCCACTCTCCTGTAGCTCCAAAGTTTGAAGTAAGCGTTAAATAGTCCAGAATTTCTAATTCTGCTTTTATAGAGCCTATTAAAAGAACATTTTTTCTTCTTTCATTATAGTAATATAACTGTGCAGCAGGGTTAGCTACATTATTATACCTATCTCCTGTCATATCATTAATTCCCTGCTCATTAACCAAAGGCGCTCCCCACCTGCCATTAGCATACCTTACGGGCATTATAGGGGACTGTTTGTAAGCATTTGTAAATACACTTAATGGCTTTGGGGTTGCCTTAGCTGAAGAAATATTAATAAAAGGAGAAACTTTTAGCTTACCATCAAATAAGCGAAACTCATTTTTACTGATAACATTAGTTCGCTCATATTCAGCACCTCTTAAAATACCTTTCTCCTTATAATTAGATGCACTTAAGTAGTAGTTAGCATTTTCATCTGCTCCTGATAGAGAGATTGTATTATTCATTACCTCTCCGGTATCAGTAACTTCTTCTAACCAGTTTGTGTTATAAGGCTGGTCAAAGCTAAAGTATGAAGAAGAACCTAAGGCTGTATTATTATAGTAGGCATAGCGATAAGAATCAGCCATTTCTACATCTCGTTGTATAAACTTCTGTCCGTAATACCCTGAGTAATTTACTTTAATATCACCTCTTTTACCTCTTTTAGTGGTAATTAGTATTACACCATTGGCTCCCTTTTGCCCATATATAGCTAAAGATGAAGCATCTTTTAAAATATCAATATTCTTAATATCATTTGGATTTAACCCTGTTATGTTTGAAGTTTCCACCCCATCTACAATATACAAAGGGTCACGCCCTCCCACAAGAGTTCCTAATCCTCTTATTCGTATTGTAGGGGTTGCTCCCGGCTCATCATTTGTTACAATATTTACACCGGCAGCTCTACCTTGTATTGCTTGTATAGGTGATTGTGCAGGTGTTCTTACTATATCATCAGCTTTTATCTGAGATACTGAACCTGTAATAGCTCCTGCTTTTTTTGTTCCGTATCCTATTAATACAACCTCTTCCATTTGGGTATCAAAAAAGAGAGAATCATTAGGAATAGAATCTAAAGGTGTTGGTGGCACCTGTGCAAACGATGTTGCTCCCAGCAAACATAAGCTAATATGGAGTAACGTTTTCTTCATATTACATTTAGATAAAATTAACGTACTTCAAATGTAAACAACTAAAACGTTATAGAGATACTAATATAGCCCTATCAATACTACATCAAAATAGTTTTATAAAATTTTAAAATACTATAAATAAGAACTTTAAAATATAAATAGCTACATCAAAAAAAGAGTAAATGATGTAGTAATGATGTATTATAAAAACGAAATAAATAAATTAAATAAATGCTTTTTTTATAAAAATAAAAGCATTTTTATAAAGTTATCATAAATCTGGAAAGGCTCTCTTCTGTAGTAATATCTAACTTTTTTCTTAATCTATATCGATGGAGTTCTACTCCTCTATAGGATATTCCCATTAAAGGAGCTATTTCTTTTGAAGACAAATTCATTTTTAAATAAATACAAAGTTTAATGTCCTTAGAGGTAAGTGCGGGATATTTTTGAGTAAGTCTTTCCACAAAATCTTCATGGCTTTTAATTAAGTTCTTCTCAAAAGTTTCCCATTCATTTTTATTTATAGAACTCGACTTTATAACCCTTTTTATTTTTGATTTAAGCTTATTAGCATTTGTTTCCTCTCCAAGTACTTCCTGTATCTTGTCAATCATTTCACTGTGTTTGGCTATAGAAAGTGATTTCCCTGCTACTTCCGAGGCTTTAGTTTGCACCTCAACTTCCAACTTTTTCTTCTCATACTCTTGCTCTCTCAGCTTATTTTCGGCTTCCATTTCAAGCTCCAATATTTCTTTTTTATGTCTCAGCTCCTCTTCGTTTAATCTGATTTTTTGGAGATATCTTACTTTATTCCATCTGTAATACAAAAAGAAAATACCTGCTATGGTAATAATATATAGCGCTATCATTAAAGACGAAAAATACCATGGTTTAGCAACAGTAAACTCGTATCTTCCTGCTTCTATTTGCTTTCCGCCTTTATTATAGTAGACAACAACTTTTTGGTTACCGCTATTTAAATTATTAAGAGTAGTTTTTCCTTCAATGATATGCTCTATATCGTCATCATTGAGTTTATAGAATAAATCAGGTCTGTTATAACCATAATAACCACTTATAATATTTATTTCTACAGGTTGATTGTATTTAATTTCTGTTTCTCCTGTTATTAATTCACCTTTGTAAAAACCTTCTATTTTTATTTCAGGCATTTCAACAATACTATCGTTAGGATTAAAAGCCAAGAACCCGTCATCCAGATTTATTAACAACCAATCATCTTTTTTATACACTTGAGTATTCTCAACTATTAAGCGTCCCTGGTAGTATTTATCTGAAAGTAATTTCCAATGAAACTCATCTTCTTCGTGAGTTATAAGGTACATATACCCTTCTCTAATAACTATAAAACTGATATCATCAATCGGTATAATGTCACTTATCCCTTTAAACTCTTTACTAAAAACAGCATTACGTATTAATTTATCTTCTATTCTATTATACGTATACCAGGAATCCCCTATATAGAAAAGAACTTCATTTTTATAATTAAATAGTTTTACATTATAATCATTACCTATATCATTTTTTTGAGATACATTTTCTACGCTACTTACATTAAACTCATTGTCATATAGTATCCGGTACAGTCCTTTGTGGCTATCTGCTGCCCACAATTCCATTCCACTATTTTGGGCAATATTACGTATTGGTTTAGCAATGCTATCTAATATTTTCCAATTGTTTAGTTCTGCTATGTTAGGATAAACAACAATTCCCGAATAATTGGTTTGAAAATAAGCGTTATCATACCCTGTCCTTAAAAAATTCCAACCTCCATTTATATTGTTTATTTTATTAAGCCCTTCTTTATTATATACATAAGTACCATCGTTATGCCCTATAATAAACTCATTATTATAGGGGTAAATATCCCATACCTGCCCCTGAGAATTTGGTACACCGGTAAGTATTTGCCCATCATATATAAACACACCATGATTAGAGCCTAATATATAACCTTGACTGTTATTTATAGCTGCTAAGGAATATACAGACCCTAATAACCCGGAATTATCAGTAAATATTGATATGGGAGAATTAACTTCAACGTGAGAAATACCGTTATCTAATCCCAGCCATAAGTTTTTCTCTCTATCCATAGTTATAGACAACACTGCATTATTTTTTAAAGCATTTTGCCTATTTATATTTTTATACGAATTATCTTTTAAATCAATAATATACAACCCTTTAAGAGATGTGCCTACAGCCAAAGTAGTATCATTTATAAACTTTACTGAAAGAATAACACTGTTTTTAAGTACATCGTTTATAGGGTTGTTCCATACCTTAAGAATATTATTTTCTTCTACATATACTCCGCTGTTTTTTGTAAAAGCGTAAATCTTGTCATCATTCTTTATCAGCCCATGTATAATATTGTTCTTTAACGCTGCCCATTCCTCTACAAGTATAAAGGAATCATTCACCATTTTATAAACACCATTTCTAACCGAAGCTGCATATATAATATCATCTATAATATAACAGTATGAAATTTGAGAAGGCAACTCTATCTTTTTTACCGCACTACCGTTATATCTGTACAACTCATTAAAAGACTGGAAATAAACATTCTCATTATGTTTAAATATTTTCCATATTTCTTCATTTATAGCACTTCCTGTAAAAAGATCTTTATCTTCTGATATTGATTGGTATACCATTTTACCATTCATCCGCTTCCAGTAGCCAAACTCTTTATATGAGCCACAATAAATACGGTTATCATCAGCAAATACCGAACGTATAATAGTTTTGTTCGGAAGAGAGTATTTTTCCCACTTCACACCATTATAGCGTAAAAAGTAATGATGATTAGCAAAATATATAGCATTGTCTTCAGCCTGAGTAATACTCCAGACTTGATTATCCCCTACATATTCTGCTTTTGAGAAATTCTTTACAAACGGGAGTAATTCTTGCGCATTACTATTAAAACATAATAGCGGAAATACTATTACTAATAAGAGCTTCTTAAAATACATTTATATAAATTGCTGTTTCAAACCCAAATTTAAGAAACTAATTTAGGTTTTGTACATATATTAAAAAAGCCCCGAAATTTGGGGCTTTTTTTATTTCTCAGTTACGTAACCTTTCAGGTATTTAAATCGTTCGGTGAGTTTTCCGTTTTCTGTGATTTTAGCTCTGGCTAAAACTCCATTTTTATCATTATTAAAAAATGCAGGAATAACATTTTCTAAAAACATTTTTCCAAACCCTATACTTGCATCTTTAGGAAGTTCACAAGGTAAATTATCTACAGCCATAACAACTATAGCCCCTGGGTGAAAAACATCAACTTCCTTACCTTCTGATGGATAATATCCATATAAAGGCTCCGCTATTGTAGAAGAGCGTATTGTACTGGCTATAGGACCATCAATATCACAGGAAATATCAGCAATAACCTTTATTTTGTTATCTTTAGATTTAAGCATATTTTGAGTTAGAATAGCCGGCGCATTATTCCCAAAAAAATGTCCTGCTATAAACATATCTGAAACCTTTGTAAACTTTTCAAAGTCGGATTCATATTCAGAAGCATTATTGTAAAAGTCTTTATTGTTTAAAACTTTACCGTCTTTCCTTTTATTATAATCCAGTACATCAATTTGTGAGTAGACAGGCTCAGTGTATTTCTTGTTTAAATAATCGTCAGGCGAAACCTCTTTTATTTTCATGGCGTCAAGAATTTCCTTAGCCCCCATACCAACTTTACCTTTCCCTGTAAGTACTATTTTTATAGATGGTAAAGTATTCTTTATCTTTTTCAACTGAGCTATTAAAGCCTCTCTATCTGATAATGTTTCTGCCTTAGGCAAATTATACAACTCATACTTAATACCAAAGGCCCTAAAACCGTTATAAGCCCCTACTATACCTGCATAGCGCCCAAAACCTATAAGTCTTTTACCTCCTTCATTAACTATAGTTTCATGATCATACAATGTTATATCATTGTCAAGTATAGTTTGCAACAACTTTTGATTATAAGGCTGTTTTTTAATAGTATGAGAAAAGAAAAAATATTTCTTATTCGGTATTAAATTAGCCACAGGGACTTCTTTAACCCCTACAAAAACATCACAATCGGTAATATCTTCTGTAACTTCAATATCTAAATCACGGTACTCCTCATCACTAAAAACCCGTATATCAGAAGATTCAACTTTTATTGTCACTTGGGGATATTTTTGCTTTAGTTCTGCAAGTTTGTCAGGTGAAAATACGACTCTTCTGTCAGGTGGATTTTTTCTTTCTTTTATTATACCAAGTTTCATTGTAATATTTTAAAATTTTTGGAGCTTTTACGTGATTTACAAAAGATTACAACATATATTGTAAATATTGTAATATTTAATACAATTAGAAGCCCAAATATACGTGAAATTAAATTAAACTTAAAAACTAAATTGCTATCTTTGCTGCCTTGTAAAAACTGGTATTGATTTTGCATTATCGTTACTAAAATTCAATGGGGCCGACTGGTTTTGACAGCAGGTCGAATTGGATGGTAAGCACGTCAGGAACGGGGACATATCCTGTAACTCATGTCTCAAACTTTTAAACGGCGAAAATAACTACGCTCTTGCTGCTTAATTCTGAATTTATAGTAAGAATATAGCCACGTCCCTGCAAGGCAGGGAGGCGGGATCCTTCTGAAAAGCCTTGGTTTATGGCGTTTCGATTAGAAGGACCGTAAAAGTAAACCTAGAAGTCTTTTTGCTTCGGAAAGGCTTCGAAATTTTAGAAGCTAAGTATTACGTGGTAGTTTTCAACCTATCGTAATATCGAAAATGTAAATGAGAACTAAACGTGTAGAAAGCTATTGAATTGCCTGTTTGGACCCGGGTTCGATTCCCGGCGGCTCCACAAATAAATCTCTTAGCTGTTTAAAATTAAATAATTAAGAGATTTATTTTTTTATTACAATTATTAAAAAAATTCGTATCTTTGCAATGTTAATTCAGAATTTGAATTATCATCTTTAATACTTCTTCCCCTTTGGGAATATTACTAGCCCTGAAACTTATTTCTATACAAAATCAGGAGCAATATTTGCCAAATTTAACTTTAACATGAGCAATGAAGTTGCTACTACCCTCTTTCGCTTTACAAGTGTAAGATCTCCTCAATTACCTGAAGAAAAAGAAGCCCCTATAAGGCGAGTACTTCAACCGGTAGATTCGAAAACATCAGTTTTTTATGGTCCTGTTTCCTCTCTTAATGGAAAGACCAAGTATGAAGTTTTAACAGCAGCCGCTGAAAGTTACCTTCCTCTTTACGCTACAAAAGATGCGGTAAAACAAAACTTTAGTGAGCTTTACAGTTTTTCGCAATGGATTGTACGCAATAGAAAGTCTTACATAGAAGACGACCTACAAGCTGAATCTCTAAAAGTTAGTGCTGAATTAACTACATCGGATCACGAAAAGTTATGGGATGATTTATTCTACCAGGTTATTACACAGAAATCAGTTCAGGCTAAAGATGCATTAATGCAGGTGCTTCTGGCTGACCACGTGTACAAAAATATGGATAAAAAAGCTTCAGGTACACTTTCTGAACTTAACCAAAAACTATTAAATGCAAGTGTAGTATTACCTAAGGAATTATTCGGTCAATACTATGGGGAGAGAGAAGCTACTGAAGGAATGACACCGGGAACTTTATACCCTTTAACACAGGATAAAAAATTAGAAAAAAGGCTTGCCAGAGCTGCTGCTTCTTATAGATTAGAAAAATATGATACTCTTAAAAAAGAGCTGAAAAAATCTGAGAAAAAATATCAAAAAGAATATACAGCAGCTCGGGAAAAAGCTCAAAAAGATTATGACACTACACACAAACCTGCTCTGGAGAAATATGCCCAGGATGTTGAGAGTGCTCGTAAAGAATATTGTGCTGCTAAAGATCCTGCTGTTGAGTATAATGAAAAAGACCCCTGCCAAGCACCTTCACGAGTACCGTATCCGGACATTCCAGAATTCACATTTGATTATGGAGATGAGGTTTCTGCAACTAAAATGCAAACAGAACTTTCTTCAGAAAGTTATGATACACTTGTAGAAGTTCTACATACTGCCGGAAGACCGCAGGCAAAAAGAGTAGTTAAGTCTAATTTACCTGAAGACACTACTACAGTTTTTGAAGGGCATACAACTTATAGTGCAATGTATGCTCCACTAAGTACTGCTGTAGAAGAAGCTACCAATACATTAGTGCAAAATGCTGATATACAGCCCAGGGTCATAAACCACAATGGTATCAACATTCCAACCAGAAGCGCAACTTTGGTAGAACCATTTTCAGCAACTGTTTGTAATAATGACATAGGCTTAGACAGAGTTTATAGTATATCTATAGGAGTGCCTGATAAATCATGGGAAGTAGAAAATGTAACAGTTACATTAACTACTCCTAGTGATACTGTATCTACAGATGTTATTAACTCTCCTAATGTTAAACGTGATGGTAATTCATTACAACTAGATAATATATACAAAACCCGAACTCATAAAGACAGAGGAGATGACTCTACTTTATTAGATTTTGATATTCAGTTTACTAACGGTTGTTCTAAAAAAATTGAACAGGTATACACTAAGTTTGCGAACTGTTTTACTACACTTGCAACAGGAGATGATTGTAACTCACTATCAGAACCTGTTCGAAATACTACTGACAATGCCTTTATCCCGTCTGGTTTTGGTTTCAGAAATTTAGGAGTACAGGACTACAAAAAAGTAGAACAAACAATTCAGTGTTATGTAGAGGGTGAAGTATCTCATATTGAGAATATCATGGCTCGTGAATATAAAGAAAGAGCTACACGCTTACTTAGACGTAGTGAGGAAACCACTACTACTTCTACTGAAAGTGAAAGTGAACAATTAAGAGATACTACAACTTCCGATAGGTTTGAAATGCAATCTGAAGTTAGTCAGATTATACAGGAGAGTCAGGATAAATCTGGTTTTGTAAATACAGGGCTATCAAGTAAATTAGGTACAAATACTACTTTAAACCTTAATGCAGGACTTAGTTATGCGAATAGTAATTCCAGAGAGAACAGTACACGTCAAGCTCAAACAGTTGCACAGGAGATAACTGAAAGAGCAATGGACAGAGTAGTCCAGAAAGTTAAAGAGGAACGTGTAAGAAAAGTTATTGAAGAATTTGAAGAAAACAACAAACATGGTTTTGATAACCGCCAAGGAAGTGAACACGTAGTTGGAGTATACCGTTGGGTAGATAAATTATACAAAAACCAAATTGTAAACTATGGTAAGCGTATGATTTTGGAATTTATGATTCCTGAACCTGCAAAACTTCATACTCTTGGATTGATACCAATAGATAATGAAAGTGAGAGCCAAGATATTGGAATTTCAAAGCCTATAGACCCCAGAAAAGAAACAGACGAGATAATAAGGTTAAGAGACTTTAGAGATGTTTATACACACACTGCAGCTATATGGGCAAGTGAGTTTAACGTAGAAATAGAAGCTGAGCCAGTAGAACATATTGCCTTAGGTGAATCTTTTAGCGTAAAATGGAATCAAGGAGGACCACTAATCAACCATGTAGAGGGTGAGTCTGGTAACGGTAAAATAACCGTACCAGAAGGGTATAAAGCTGTTACAGCAACAGGGATTTATAATGCCGTTAATTCAAACGTGGATAGCAATGGTTTCTTTATTTCTCTAACAGTTGGAAATTTAACTAAAAATGCTCCTGCAAACCAATCTTATAACACTGGTAGAAATCGTATTGAACTAGATGGATATCTTAATTCAAATTATGCAAAGGAGATTCCTATATCATTCACAAGTGGGAATCATGTCGCAGGAGATGTTTCTGTCTCTGTAAGTTGCAAACGAACTCCTGAAACTTACAAAAACTGGCAAATGAAAACTTTCAAAGCTATTATAGATGCTTATGAAGAAAAATTAGCTGAATATAATGAGAAAGTTAAGAACACTCAAACAGTAGTTGAAGAAAAAGTTAAAACAAACCCTGGTTTCTATCGTGAAATAGAAAACTCTGTATTGAAGAAAAACTGTCTTTCTTATTTAATTGACCAAAACCCTAATGCAGCCCGTACTTATGGTAAGCGCATGCATAACAATGGAGGATTTACAAACTATGAAGTTACTCTAGGAGAACAATTAGATGATTACTCCAGCTTTGTTAAGTTCATGGAACAAGCATTTGAGTGGAATATCATGTCTTATAACTTCTATCCTTACTATTGGGCTGGTAGAGAAAGTTGGTCTTCATTATATAATTATAATGATAGTGATGATCCTATTTTCAGAAGTTTTATGCAATCAGGTATGGCACGTGTAAACGTAACTGTTCGTCCAGGTTTTGAAAATGCAGTAATGATGTACCTTGATACAGGTAAAATTTGGAATGGAGAAATGGACCCTAGTCCTGAAGATGAACTTTATTTCTCTCTTACTGAGGAATTCAAAGAAATCACTCCTGAAAAAGAAGGTAAACCTTGGATAACAAAAGTACCTACATCACTTACTATATTACAAGCTGATAGTATTGGACTTAAAGTTGAAAAGGCATTACCGTGTAATTGTGATGACAGAGATGAGTTTGAAAACCCTGAACTTATACCTTGTAACTCAAACTTTGAAATAAAAGATTCTCAGGTTGGTGTTGAAAAAGAACGATTAATTCAGTTCACTTTCAAGGCAATGGATAATCTTTATGAGAGATTGGAAGGAGAAAGCCCTGAGATAAGACATTTTGACTCTATGGGTTACTTTCCTAGAGTATATGAATGTATGGGTGAAGAAATCACTATAAACCGTGATGCTTCTTGGAATACTTGGGATAATATAAGTGTTATCTTTAGTCAGTTAGCTGAACAATTATCATTAATTCATGGTGTAGAAGCTGAGCAAGTTAGCTATTTTGAAGAAAACGGAACATTATACCCCGATGCAATACAGTTTACTGTAGACGCCAATAAAGTTCCTGAATTCATCTTCAAGAAAAAAGGTAATAACGGCTCTTTTGATCCTGACTTTGATTTATTAAAAGTAGTATCAAATGATAGTGAACATGTAAGAGTTATTCATAATAACGGATACGTAAGTAAACGTATTTTTGATAAAAATGACTCCCCTATCTTAGTAAGCGAACAAAACACCTTACTACCAATAGACCGATTCAAAATATGAGTCGCAGAAAATTAGATTTAATATGGCAGCACGATAAGGTGCTGCCATACCTTTTTGATGAACTCAAATCAAAAATAGAGCTAATAAGCCCTGTACATACAATTTACCTATATGGTAGCCGTGCACGTAAACCTATAACTGAATGGAATTCTTTAACAGGTAAAGACTGGGATATTGTAATAGTTTGCGATTTCCCCATAATCAATACTAAGGCATGGACTACAGATTTAAATTACCATATTGATTTAAAAATTACTGATGAAAAAGGAGCTTTAGATTTTTTTAAATACATGAACTACCAAATTGAGCTATATCCTAATAATAAATTAGCTTAAGCTTTACAGGAGATTTGACAAAAAACATTGATATGGGAACTTTCTCTGATCTCATAAAATACCTTCGTTTAGACAGACAGGCTAAAGAAAATATTACAAGCTCTATAAACGAAGTCTTTCTCACTTACCTAGAAGATGGAAATGAAAGTTATACAGTAGATAAAAATAGTTTTGAAACTGATATGTCTACATATGTCAGAATTTTTCAAATTCTGGATACTTATAATGCCACAATAATTTATTTATGGAACACTAGTGCCGGAAGAAAATATTTTATAAAAACTTCAAATAATACTTTCTATAATTTACTTACAAATGAAACTGAATTTCCAAACTTAAACGAATTACAAGAATACCCCATTAATTTACAATATTCTGAATATATATATGATACCCTTTTAAACCGAGTAGTAATTTATCCTATTACTTTAAAGGAAGCTGTTGTTTTTTCAGACACCATTCCTTTCAATGATAGCGAAAAATACATTAAAGAGATAGAAAGTGGAGACTATAAGTATTGGTTTAGCAAGCCTGTAACCTTATTTGCAAATATTATGAATGTTCTACTATATGGAGAACAAATGTTATATGATACAGATAGAGATGTAGAGGTAATAAAGTCTCATAAAGATGGTATAATCGACATTATTCCTTTACTGGATATAGATATATACAGTAAAACTTATATATTAAAATACAGCTTCCATACTAAAGACTTTCAACCCTCATTTGGAACTGAAGATAACAGCTATGCATTAATATTAAAGTTTAATCATATAGGTGGTATTCTTTCTTTTTTAAATGAAACATTATTTGAACATGGTCTTGATTTAACCTCTGTAGGTGGCAACGCAACACGTATTACATTTCAAGACAATTTTAGAAATCAGGTTCTGCGTCCGCTGGAACGTAAAATAAAAGCTGATTCAAAACTATATTATATTGATGCTTTAGAAATATTATATTACCTGCCGGATTTTATACATATAGAAATAGATACTGAAGTTTTGTGGCTATTGGTAGAATCAGGTATAAAAAGAAATAGTTTAACTAATAAACTTACCATAGCAGAAGAAGACATCTTTATAAAAATTCTTGAAATAATTTTAGAAAGAGAAAATCTCTTTGTTTTAGAAGAGAAAGAAAAAGAAGAGAAAGGAGAGGAAGATGAAAGAAAAGCGAATGGCTTTATAGAACGTTTAGCAAAAAAAGTGGATACAGACACAGAGATGCTCATTGTAGAATATTTATATGATAGAATTCATGGAAATAATGGGCATAAATTTGTTAGAATGGTTAATAAGGCTTGGAGACAATCACGATTTGTAAACTTTGACCCTGAAGTTAACACAGAGTTTAAAACATCTGACGGACCAATATTTTTGGCATATCAATCTCAAAAATCGCTTGGCTTTTACTCCAGTAATGTTGCAGCCTATTTTGCAACCAATACAAAAGGAGAAAGAGAGCGTATCGTACAAGTTGCTTATGATACCGGACAATATGAAACAATTACAACACGTGATGGCGATGGAGGAAGTGAAGAGAAGTTGAAAGAAATTAAAGATTATTTTTGGTATCATCCTTTTCACCCTATTTACCTGAAAAATATTGAAAAACAGGAAACAGAAATGGAATTGGACACCATAGTTCCTGCTTTTGTATTATTGGCAAACAGAGATAAACAATTTTGGAGCAATGTAATGACCGCCGGTGAATATGCTTTAGATGCTGTTGCGATTGCGAGCGGAGTAGGTACTTTAGCCGAAATATCAGCAGGCGTTATACGTTCATTTGCAATACTAAGAGCTATTGGCGCTACTATAGAGCTTAGCAGTGGTGTTGCCAATGCATTATTAAAGCTAACAGGTGCAGAAGACTCTGAAATAGGACAAGCCATTAGTGAGTATCTTTTTTGGTTAGAAATGTTATCTTTAGCGGGTGAAGTTACAGCTGCTATACGAAAAGGATTAAAAAAAGCGGCACAAAAAGTTATAGGAACAGAAGAAGACCTGATAAAACTTCAAAAACAGCTGGACGATATAGCGATTGAAGAAGACGGTGTAACCCGTAAACTTACAGATGACGAAAAAGATGATGTTCTTAAAAACTTGAGAGAATCAGCCGGAATGGCTGAAAACATTAGGGTTAGTAAAGACCCAGAAAAAGTGAGAGAATTTCTCGAAGGGCTGGAAAGACTTTCCAAAATTACTCCAGAAGAAGCACTAGATAACATTGAAGAGGCTTTAATATATTTTAACCATAAAGTTATAGATGGTGAAATAGTACAAATATCAGATACTAATTGTGTAAATGTTGTGCAAGCAGTTGTTGAATTTTTAAAAACAGGAAAAATAAAAATTGTTAAGCATTCTAGTTATCAAAACATAGGTGTTTTAGAAAGTCTTTTTGAAGGAATCTTTTTTAGAAAAACTATTCCTCAATTAGGACAATCTATGAAAGAAGGTGAAATAGGAATAATATATGGCGCTAGAACTTTAAAACCTGGACATGTTTTTAATGTTATTAAGACAGATAATAAGTTACTTTTAGTAGATGGTCAAAATGGTAAAATAGCTAATCTGAAAAATGGATATGAGTATTTCAAATATTTAAAAATAAATTAAAAAACATTATGTTAACTGAACAAGAAATTTTAAACATTGCCAATAGTGAAATAAAACGGATTGAAAATGATTCGAAAATTGAAACTGTATTAATTAATGAATTAATAATTAAAAAACCATATGGAAATATTTTTTTCTATACTAGTAAAAAATATTATGAAACTCGGAATGAAAAATATGCTGTAGCAGGAAATGCTCCTTTTTTAGTAGAAAAAGAAACAGGTAATATAGTAGTTTTTGGAACTGCTCATACTGAGGATTACTACATTGAAGAATATGAGGCAGGTAGATGGCCTAACAATAGAGGATTGGATTAAAAATGCAATTTAAAACAGAAGTACAAAAACAATTTGAAAAAGCAGGATGGTTCGAAAGTCGAAACACTGAAAATAAATTAATTCAAAAAATTTCGAATTATATTGACTTACCTAATCACCTTAAAGATTTTTTAAAATCATACTGTGATTTAATAATTGAAGATTGTAAACCTTCCAAATCAGAAGTTATAAACACTTTAGATACTACTATTAAGTTCATTAAAAATAATAGTGAAAAAAACTTACCTTTTTCTGATGTTTTATATAAGGTAGGCTACTACTATCCTGACCATTATTTTGTATATACGGATTCTAATGGGGCGGTATTTTTAGCAGGAGATCGTTATTTTAAAATAAGTGATACTTTTACAGAAGGAATTGAAAAAATTATTGAAGATAATTGGACAAATTATTTTGAATGGAACCCCGAAACAAACCAATGGGTAGATGAATACTAATATAAAACCACCTTTTAGGTGGTTTTTATTTTTCAACGCTAACTATTTATAATAAAAAGAATTTAAATTTATAAATTATTCTGTATCATGAAAAAAGAAGATTTAGACTTTGAACTATTTTATTATGTGGAACCTATGAAACTCATAGATGATCCCGACGAAAGTATAGAAATGTTTTTTAAATATGATAAAGAAAAAACAGAGTTTGAAGAGTTTGCAAAAACCTGTAAAACTGAAGATATACTATGGATAATTGTAACGATGTTTAAAGATAATCATGCTGGTTTTGCTATATTTTCATCTCTAATTTCCTCTACAAGTCAAAAAGAAATATTAGATAATGGAAAAATATATCTAGAAAACTTAACATACAGAAATGATATTAAAAATTTAAAATCAAAGTATACGAAAGAAGACTTTTTTGAGTATGTAGAATTCGAGTTTATGTCACCATTAGATGATATTGAAAATGTTGTTGAGCAGTCATTAGGAGAAAAACAATGGACAAAGAATGATAACAAATATATATTAAAATCAGATAGTGGAATAGAGTATATTGAGGTAAAATCTACTAAATTTAAACTTAAAGCAAATATGAATAAAGCAAAAAGGTTTATTTAATATCTGTTATGAATAACTTTTCAACACTAAAAAATAATGAAGAATGAAGAAATGAATGAAATTGCAGAAAATTATATAAAAAAATTGAAAAGGAAATCAATATTGAATTATTAATTGGTCACCATATAACTATAAAAAAAACATACGGTAATATTTATTGCTATAATAGTAAACAACTAATTGAAAATGGAAACGAAGAATATGCTTTAGCAGGAAATGCTCCTTTTTTAGTAGAAAATAAAACCGGAAAAGTTATTGTTTTTGGAACAGCTATGGGGGTAGATTACTACATTGAAGAATATGAAGCAGGCAGATGGCCTAACAATAGAAGATTGGATTAAAAATGCAATTTAAAACAGAAGTACAAAAACAATTTGAAAAAGCAGGATGGTTCGAAGGTCGAAACATGAAATCTGCATTTGAAAAATTAGATGGATTTGAAAAGTTTCCTGATTTCTTAAAAGAGTTTTTATATGAGTATGGAGATTTAATAGTAAAAACAATACCTACTTTTGAGGGAGCTGTAATGAACTTTAAAGCTTTGACAGAAGGAGGGTATTCAATAAATGAATATCTATCAAAGCCTGCTTATTACGGAGGAAAATATACTTTCCCTATTGCATATTACCCTCTTGATAACACAACATTGGAATGTGATGCTGAAGGCAGAATATACATGGCTGGAGATTTCCCATGTCTTGTATCTAATGATTTTATAGCAGGCATAGAAAAAGTAATCATGGAAGATTATTCAGATACGCTTGTATGGAACCCCGAAACTAACCAGTGGGCTGATGAGTATCAATAAAAAAGCCCCTAGGTTTGGGGCTTTTATATATAGAGAGAGTTCCTACGTTATTTCACAACAGGTTTTTTAGCTTCAAGCCACGCATCTATACCACCGTCAAGTTCTATAACTCTTTTAAAACCTTTTTCCTTCATTATATTCACTGCTTCGGCACTCCTCCCTCCTGCTTTGCAGTATACATATACACGTTGGTCTTTATCAAGTGTTTCTAACTGCTTCTCAAAATCTTTATCATATAAATGCATATTAATAGCATTTTTTATATGTCCTGCATTATATTCCTTTTCAGTACGAACATCTATAATCTTCCCCTCATGTTCTGCCATTTTTTCATAAAAAACAGTTGGTTTAACTAAACTAATTTTTTGTTCCGTTCCATGTTTTTGTTCAGTATCATTTTTACATGAAGTTAAAGCTAAAACGGCAATGAATAATACGTAAAATAATCTTCTCATAACTCAGTTGAATTTGCCACTAAAATAATAAAAAAGAGCCTAAAACACAGTTAAAACCAATATGATAATTATCATTTTTTTATAAATCATATAGAGGTAATTTTGATTTTGGAAATTAGTATGAGTATGGAAAAGATTATTCAAAAGTACAATGTACCGGGTCCCCGATATACCAGTTACCCTACTGTACCGTATTGGGAAGAGAACAATTTTACTACACAGCAATGGATACAAACCATGCTGAGGTCATTTAACGAAAGTAATGCTACCGAGGGGATTAGTTTATACATACACCTACCCTTTTGTGAAAGTATGTGTACTTTTTGTGGTTGCAATAAAAGAATAACCAAACGCCATGAAGTTGAACAGCCGTATATAGAAGCTGTTTTAAAAGAATGGAATATGTACTGCGCAGCTTTTCCTGATAAACCAAGAATTAAAGAACTACACTTGGGCGGAGGTACTCCTACTTTTTTCAGTCCTGAAAGTTTAGAAAAACTAATAACAGGTATTTTAAGTAAAGGAGAAAAAGCTCCGGGGTACGAATTTAGTTTTGAAGGTCATCCAAACAATACTACCAGAAAGCATTTAGAAGTTTTATACAACTTAGGCTTCAGGAGAGTAAGTTTTGGTGTGCAAGACTACGATAACACTGTACAAACAGCTATACACCGCATACAGCCTTTTCATAATGTAGCAAAGGTTACGTTTTGGGCTAAAGAAATAGGGTACACTTCTATTAGTCATGATTTAGTTTTCGGGTTACCTTTTCAGAGTCTTGAAAATATTACCGATACTATCGAAAAAACTAACTCGCTAAACCCTGACCGTATATCGTTTTACAGCTATGCACACGTACCTTGGATAAAAGGGAACGGGCAACGTGGTTTTGATGAAAATAACCTTCCTAAAGACGAAGAAAAACGCAAACTTTATGAGGAAGGTAAAAAACTGCTGGCTAAAAAGGGATATCATGAAATAGGTATGGATCACTTTGCTTTGGAAACAGACAGTATGTATGAGGCTTTCCAAACAGGTAAACTACATCGTAATTTTATGGGGTACAGTGCATCAAAAACGCAGTTGATGGTTGGTCTAGGTGTATCATCAATCAGTGATAGTTGGTATTCCTTTGCTCAAAATGAAAAGAACTTAGAGGACTATTATAATAGACTTGAGCAAAATGAATTTCCTGTTTTCAGAGGACACTTGCTTAATGATGAAGATCTTGTAATAAGAAAACACATATTAAACCTTATGTGTTCTTTTAAAACATCGTGGAGTGATGAAACAAACTACTTTAAAGAGTTACCTGATATATTACTGGAACTTCATGAAATGGAAAGCGATGGACTACTACAAATAGGGAAAGACAATATAATTGTTACCGATAAGGGTAAAGCCTTTGTAAGAAATATATGCATGGCTTTTGATTTACGATTAAAAAGAAAATCACCGGAAACAAAACTGTTTTCGATGACTATATAGTGAAAAACCAGCCCAACAATTTATATAACGAAAAAAGCCTCAAATTACTTTGAGGCTTTTTTTAATGATTTATAATTCCGCAATCGGGGTTACTTTGTACAAATAAACTGGTGTCAGCCGGAGAAATAAAAGGAATTCCCAACCCAAGCCCCCTTACTATAAATAGCATACCTATAAATACTGCTACATAGGGGACAGCTTTTACCAGTTTATTTCGCCATTGCCCGGACATAAAGCCTGATACATATATTACTGCACTCATCATCGGTATAGTGCCTATTCCGTACAATGCCATATAAGCAATACCCCCCACAGGGTTTTGCATGGCAATAGCCCCGAATAATGCTGCATATACTAATGCGCAAGGTAAAAATCCGTTAAATAACCCTGTCATATAAAAAGCTGCATTGCTCGTTTTGGTAAATTGTTTACCAAGACTGCTTTTTACTTTTGATATTACTTTATATACGGGTTTAGAGAAGTTATACTTTGCAAATTGCTTTTCAGGAACCATAGCTATTACTATCATTATAATACCTGCTATAATGGATAACTGCTGTTGCATTCCTGCCAGGTAAAGCCCTTTACCAATAACGCCAAATATAAGCCCCAGGCTTGAATAGGCTGTTATTCTTCCTAAATGATATAATACAATATGAAATACCTTCTGCGCAGGAGTATCTCTGCCTACAGGCAGCATAATAGCTATAGGCCCGCACATACCAATGCAGTGCAGGCTGGATAGTAAACCTAATAATAGTGCAGAATATAGCATTATTACCTTTTTTATTTAACTACTTTAATTTAAAGTAAGCATTTTGTTATTACGATACTCTGTACCGTTATATTTCCATTCTACAGCAATGTCCCAACGGCCGCCTGCCAAATCACTTTTAGGTATGAGCAGTTGAGGAGCGGATATTGAAATAGGTATATCAAAATCCAGCCTTTGGTTAGACGGCCTGTATAAGGACACTTTGCCTGTTATTTTTGTTGCATCAAATGCTTGAGGAAAATGTATAATTATACTCTCAGCATTTTGGTGTATCGTCACTTGGTCGGTTAAGTCAGCAGCATTTTGCTCTCTGTTAAGTTTAGCTTCAAGTGTTCTTTCTTTTTTATAATAATCTTCTACAACTAACTCATTATCATAGCTATGATCAGACTGTACTTTTATTACAAAGTACATTATAAACGCTATAAAAAATAGTATAGCCAGTGCAATACCGGTTCCCCAGTTGAATTTAATTTTCATAACATTTCAGTTTAATTAAATGTACGAGGTCCTAAAAAGTTTGTGGTTTCCGTTTCAATTAAATCATCACCATTATACACTTCTATAGTAACCTTCGTTTTATCTCCTTCCAAAAAGGCAGGATTAATTTCTATAAACAGTGTTCCTTCCGCTAAGCCTTCTTTGGGTACTTTAAAATACTTGTTACCTACCATTTTAATTACCCCTTTTGGTTTGGCTATTTTAAAATAAACACTGTCAAATTCTTTACTTGTTTTGTTTACAACTTTATAAGTAAACACATTACTTATATTCTCTCCTTTGTGCTGATATAGCTGACCTGGTAACCGTAATACTGTAGCCTCTACATCATTTCTCAGGAATAACATTCCTGTAAATATCCCCAGTAATATTATAAGCACTGCGGTATACCCTTTCATTCTTGCAGAAAATGTAAACTTATTTTTCTTGGTAATTTCTTCCTCACTTGCATAACGGATAAGATCTTTAGGTAAGCCCACCTTTTCCATTACGGTATTACACTCATCAATACAAGCCGTACAGTTTACACACTCTAACTGAGTACCGTTTCTTATATCAATACCTGTAGGACATACCTGTACACAAAGTTTACAATCTATACAATCACCTTTTCCGGCTGCTTGCCTGTCTTCATTTTTTACAATACGTCCTCGCCCTGCTTCCCCTTCTCCCCTTACGTGGTCATAGGCTACAATAATAGATTTGTCATCAAGTAATACACCCTGTAGCCTACCGTAAGGACAAGCTATAATACAAACCTGCTCCCTGAACCAGGCATAAATAAAATAGAATACACAGGTAAATATAATCAGTGCTATAAAGTTACCTAAGTGTTCTGATGGTCCGTCTTCAACCATTTGTATTAAACGATCACTTCCAATTAAATAAGCTAGAAAAACATTGGCTATGATAAAGGAAATAAGAAAAAAGATACTCCATTTTAGCGCCCTTTTTCTTATTTTCTCTCCTGTCCATTTCATTTTATCCAGCTTCATCTGGGCATTACGGTCTCCATCAATCCAGTATTCTATTCTTCTGAATACCATTTCCATAAAGATTGTTTGCGGACATATCCATCCACAAAATATTCTACCAAATGCAACAGTAAAAAGTGCTACAAACACCACCCCTATTATCATAGAGATAACAAAAAGGTGGAAATCCTGCGGCCAAAAGGGAAACCCAAAAATGTTGAAACGGCGTTCCAGCACGTTAAACATTAAAAACTGATTTCCATTAATTTTAACGAAAGGAGCTAAAAACAGGAAAGCTAACAGGAAGTAGCTAACTAACTTCCTGTATTTATATAACTTTCCTGATGGCTTTTTAGGATAAATCCATGACCTTTTCCCATCTTCATTAATCGTTGCGATACTGTCACGAAACTTCTCATCCATTTTTATACAATTTTCTTCAATTAATTTGCTGCTACTTCAGGAGTACCTTCTGCTACATCAGAAGTTTCTTCTGTCTGTTCAGATTCTTCAACAGCATCTGTAGTTTCTCCTGCATCAGCATCAGTTGCTTCTGCATTTTCATCTACCCATATTTCGCCTTCAGGTTCTTTTGCATCAGCCGGGTTAGTTCCCTGTAATGACAGTACATAACTGGCAACCCTTTGTATTTCGTTTGGTCGTAATGTCGCTTTCCATGCTACCATACCTTTACCATCTCTACCACCTTCTGAAATGGTGTGGAATACATTTTTAATTCCTCCGCCTAATATCCAATACTTATCGGTAAGGTTTGGCCCTATACTTCCCCCGCCATCTGCTCTGTGGCAAGCTGCACAGGTGTTTTCAAATATAGTTTTACCTTGCGCTAAATCTGCTCCTTCTGTTAGTAGTGTAACACTTTCTGCATCAATAAGGTCTTTAGCTGTTGATTTGTATGCATCTACTGCTTTTTTAGCTTCTGCCATTTCCATTTCAAACTCCTGCTTCTGGTCATAATCACCTATTATATGAAAACGCACTAAATAAATCAGTCCAAAAATTATAGTAGCATAAAAAAGACCTACCCACCACGGTGGTAAAACATTGTCCAGTTCTTTAATACCATCATAATCATGATCCATCATAATTTCACCTTCACGCTCTATAGATTTAGAACGCGTAAGCATTTTATATAATTTACTGTTCTTAATGCTAAATGATGTCTCAGCTGCGGCAAGCCTTTCTTTCTGTTCATCTGTAAGCATTGCGTAAGTAACCCTGTCTATTGCACTAATTACTATTTCTATAGCAATTTGCAGGAATAGAAAAACAAACAGGAATACTGAAACCATTGGATATTTTATGAAGGCTGGTTTATCTCCCGAGTCTATAAAATATTCCAAAGCCATAACTACTAGGGCAAAAAGTACGGGAACCCTTACGTATGCCGGAATTAACTTTTTCATGATCCTGTTGTTTTATAGGTTATTTATTTCGTTATCATTATTCATTTCATCAGAAAATGGCAAATTGCTCATTTCTGATATTTTCTCTTTTTTATAGGTATATACCCACGTGTATAACGCTACAAAGAAGATGAAAAATATAAGTAGTGATATGATAGGGTAAACTTCAATTCCCGAAATCGTATCCAAATTATGTTTTACAAATTTTAGCATGACTTCTTTTTATTTAGTGTTATCAGCAGTTTCACCTTCTGCAGGTTTAATTTTAATATCTGTACCAAGGCGTTGCAGGTAAGCAATAAGGGCTACAATTTCTCTGTCTTTCATTGCTACAAACTCTTCTCCTCTTGCTTTAGCAGCTTTTCTGCTATCTTCATAACTTTTTACAAAGTCAGGGTCAGTATGCAGATTCTCTTCAATTTTTGCGGATTGTTCTGCTATAGATTTCTGTGCGTTCGCTATATCCTCTTCGGTATAAGGAACTCCCAGTTCAACCATAACTTCCATTTTCTTCTCAATATCAGAGTAGTCCATTTTCTTATTATCAAACAGCCATTTGTATCCCGGCATTATAGAACCTGCTGAGGTACTTTGCGGATCCCACATGTGGTTAAAATGCCAGTTATCACTGTACTTACCTCCTACTCTCATTAAGTCAGGTCCTGTTCTTTTAGATCCCCAAAGGAATGGGTGATCATAAACATACTCGCCAGATTTAGAGTATTCGCCGTAGCGTTCTACCTCACTTCGGAATGGTCGAATCATTTGAGAGTGACACCCTACACAGCCTTCTCTTATATAAAGGTCTCTACCTTCCAGTTCGAGCGGCGTATATGGTTTTACCGTTGAAATAGTTTTTATGTTAGATTTTACCATTATAGTAGGCACAATTTGTATTATACCTCCTATTAATATTGCTATTGTAGCCAATATTGTAAGTTGTATAGGTCTTCTTTCTAACCAAGGGTGGAATTTTTCACCTTTAAGTCTTCTTTTGCTTATTTTCTGTAACGCAGGTGCTTCTGCCAGTTCATCTTCTACCGGCTGACCTTGTCTTACAGTCATAATAATGTTATATACCAGTACAAGTAAACCTATTACGAATAATGTACCTCCTATAGCACGCATCCAGTACATTGGCATTATTTCCTTAACTGTTTCAAGAAAGTTACCGTATACTAAAGACCCATCAGGATTAAATTGTTTCCACATACTTGCTTGTGTAAATCCTGCTACATACATTGGTAATGCATATAATATAATACCCAGTGTTCCAATCCAGAAGTGGAAGTTGGCTAACTTAGTAGAGAATAGCGTAGTTTTTGTCATACGTGGTACTAACCAGTATATCATACCAAAGGTTAAGAAACCATTCCAAGCTAATGCTCCTACGTGTACGTGAGCAATAATCCAGTCTGTAAAGTGAGCAATAGAGTTTACATTTTTAAGCGAAAGCATTGGTCCTTCAAACGTAGCCATACCATAACCGGTAATTGCTACTACAAAGAATTTTAAAACAGGGTCTGTACGTACTTTATCCCATGCACCTCTCAGTGTAAGCAATCCGTTAATCATACCACCCCATGATGGTGCTATAAGCATGACAGAGAATACTACCCCAAGGTTTTGCGCCCAGTCCGGTAATGCTGAATATAAAAGGTGGTGAGGACCAGCCCATATATATATGAATATTAACGACCAGAAGTGAATAATTGATAATCTATATGAATATACAGGTCTGTTAGCAGCTTTTGGCAGGTAATAGTACATTAACCCAAGGAAAGGTGTTGTAAGGAAAAATGCTACCGCATTGTGCCCGTACCACCATTGTACTAACGCATCCTGAACTCCTGCGTATACTGAATAACTTTTCATTGCGCTTACAGGTAATTCTAAGCTGTTAAATATGTGCAGTACCGCTACAGTTACAAATGTTGCTAAATAGAACCAAATAGCTACATAAAGGTGACGTTCTCTCCTTTTTAATATTGTACCTATCATGTTAATACCAAAGGCAACCCAAACAAGTGTTATAGCTATATCTATAGGCCATTCCAGCTCGGCATATTCTTTAGATGTTGTATACCCTAATGGTAATGATATGGCTGCTGCAACTATTACCAGCTGCCAGCCCCAAAAGTTTACGTTACTTAAAAAATCGCTAAACATACGGGCTTTTAGCAGTCTTTGCAGCGAGTAATAAACTCCGGCAAAAATTGCATTACCCACAAAAGCAAAAATTACGGCATTGGTATGTAAAGGTCTTAACCTTCCATAGCTTAGCCACGGTATCCCGTCCGTCATGTTCGGGAATAAATACATCGTAGCGACTAATAAACCGACAAGCATTCCCACTACCCCAAATACTATGGTAGCGTAAAGGAATTTCTTAACTATTTTATTGTCGTAATAAAATTGTTGCACTTCCATAATCAATTATTGTTTGAGTTTTCTTTGTTTTGGTTTTTCTTTAATTCATCGTCAAAAAGCATTCTGACTGAGGGGGTGTAGTCGTCGTCATACTGTCCGGTTTTTACAGCCTTTATAAAGGCGAAGAAAAAACCAACAGCCACTACAATACTGATGGAGATTAATAAATATATAACACTCATACCTTACTAAATTTATGTTAACAAAGCTAGTTATGCAGCTTGGCTTAAAATATGATATTTGTCATGCTTAGTGTTTTTCTTACCCTTTTTCGCATAATAATTACTAACAACTGTTACAAAACTTACTATAGTAATTGTACTAAGCGGCATTATAATAGCTGCTGTTAAGGGTGAGAGGCTTCCTGCAATGGCAAAAGTTAGTCCTACCGCATTATACAGTAGTGACAGCCCAAAGCTCATTTTTATAGTTTTAACCGCATTTTTAGAAAAGTTAAGGAAATAGTTTATGTTTCTAAACTCTCCCGCATCGAGTATTCCGTCGCAGGCTGGGGAGAAAACATTTACATTCTCTGATATTGATATTCCTACATTACTTTGTGCTAATGCTCCTGCATCATTAAGCCCATCGCCTATCATCATTACATCTTTGCCCTGCTTTTGCAATTTTTCTATAAACTGTAACTTTTCTTCAGGTTTTTGGTTAAATATTAATTCTGTTCCTTCAGGTAATAATTCCTGTAATGCCTGACGTTCCCCTTCGTTATCTCCTGATAGAATTTTCAATTCATAGTTTTTACTCAATTCTTTAAAAAGTTCGGTTAAACCTTCCCTGTACTGGTTATCAAAAACATATTTCCCTTTATACTCGCCATTTATGGCAACGTGTACATTTGTTTTAAGCGACTCGTCTTTTGGCTGCCCTACAAAAGTTGCAGAGCCTACTTTTACAGTATTGCCTTCAACAGTTCCTTCTATACCTTTACCTGTAACCTCTATAAAGTTTTCTGCATCGGTATTTTTACCTTTTTGTAAATATTCATATAATCTTCTGCTTAGCGGGTGATTTGAGCCATGCATTACATTCCTTACAAGTTGTTCTTCTGATTGACTCAAGGTTGTACCTTCATATTTTATGGTTGACTTTTTATTACTGGTAATAGTTCCTGTTTTATCAAAAACCAGCGTGTCTATTTTAGCCATTTGCTCTATTACATTAGCATCTTTTAAATAGAGTTTCTTTTTACCCATAATACGTAGCACATTACCCAAAGTAAAAGGTGCGCTTAGTGCCAATGCACATGGGCAGGCTACTATTAATACGGCCGTAAAAACATTGAAGGCTATATTTACATTAATAAACAGCCAATAAATAAGTGTGGTAAAAGCTATTACTAATAATACAGGGGTAAAATAGCGGCTTATGTTATCAGTAAGGTTTTTATAACTTCGTTCATCTTTTTTAGTGAAGATGTCATTACTCCAAAGTTGGGTAAGGTAACTTTGTGAAACAGTATTAACTACTTCCATTTCTATTACTCCAGATGCCTGCCTGCCTCCGGCGTATATTTTATCTCCCGACTTTTTATTTACCGGAATAGCCTCTCCTGTAACAAAACTGTAATCTATATCTGTTTTATCACTCATTAATATACCATCTACCGGTATTAGCTCATTATTACGTATTAATAGCCTGTCCCCTACTTCAATATCATATACAGGAACCGATTCTTCCTTACGGTCTTTAGTAATTTTTGTAATGGCTATTGGAAAATATGATTTAAAGTCCCTTTCAAACGAAAGGAAGTTATAAGTTTTTTGCTGAAAAAACCTTCCTAAAAGCATGAAAAATACTAATCCTGTAAGACTATCGAAAAAACCTGAACCTAAATCGAATACTATATCAACAGTACTCCTTATAAACATCACTACAAGCCCTAAGGCTATGGGTACATCTATATTAAGCATACCGGAGCGGATGCTTTTCCACGCCGAGGTATAGTAACCACTTGCAGCATAAAAAAACGACGGTAGCGATAAGACAAATATTAACCAACGGAAAAAACCTTTATACTCATCCAGCCAAAACTCATCTACATCAAAATATTCGGGAAAAGAAAGTAACATTACATTACCAAAGCAAAAGAACGCTACACCTAACTTATACGTAAGGGCTCGATTTACACTTTTTTTCCGCTCCTCATAGTTTTCCAGACTTATATAAGGTTCATAACCTATAGAACTTAGTATGTGTACTAAGTTTTTTAGGGTTATTTGTTCTGGGTTAAAAACTATACGCACCTTTTTTTGCGGGAAATTAACCTGCGAACTACTAACTCCGCTATGTAACTTGTTTAGGTTCTCTAATATCCATATACAGGAACTGCAATGAATATGCGGTATGTGTAGGGTTATTATTTGCGTATCGGCTTCATTAAAATCAAGTAGCTTTGCTACTATAGCCTCGTTTTCAAGGAAGTCATATTTTCCTTTTATGTCTTGCGGTGTAGCTCCGGGAGCTACTTCAAAATTATAATAATCTGTTAGCCCATTTGCATTAAATATCTCGTAAACAGTTTTACAACCGCTACAACAAAAGGACTTTTCATCAAAAATTATTTCTTCTTTCGGGACAATATCCAATCCGCAATGGAAACATTTTTTTGCATCCATAGTTCTGCTCTTTACCTGATACAAAATTGTAAGAAATTAAAAAAATAAAATATGATAATTGTCATGTATACTAAATATTAGGTAACTTTGCACAAACACTTACAAGTATATAGTTATGAGCAAATGTGAGCAATGTATTGTAAGAGAATTCAGCTCCCTGAAAGCTTTAAATAAAAATGAATTATTGAAGCTTGCTAACTGCAAATCATCTTACACCATTAAGAAAGGAGAGCCTATTTTTTCTGAAGGAGAAAAAATACAGGGTATATTTTGTATTAAAGATGGTGTATGTAAAATGACTAAACTAAGTGAAAATGGCAATGAGCAAATTGTAAAACTTATTGCTAAAGGGGAGCTTTTAGGACAACGTTCTTTAATAAGTGAAGAACCTGTTAATCTTGGTGCCGTAGCCCTTGAAGATATGGAGGTGTGTTTTATACCTAAAGCTGAGGTTATGGGCTTTTTTAATGAAAATAACGAGTTCTCTATGAATGTTATGAGAACTATTTGCGGTGACCTTAAAAGTGCCGATGACCATTTGGTAAACATGGCTCAGAAATCAGTGAAGCAACGTCTTGCGGAATTATTACTATACCTTCATGATAAATTTGGAACTAATGAAGATAAAAGCCTGAAGATAAAACTTTCGAGAGAAGAAATGGCAGGAATTATCGGTACCGCCACTGAAAGCTGTATACGATTACTTTCTGAATTTAAAAAGAAAGGGGTAATTGAAATTTCGGGTAAAAAAATAATTCTGGCTGATATTGCAGGGTTGAAAAGTGTTTAACTTGGTTTATTTTTCTTATTTCAAGAAAAAATTTTGTTATTTTACCGCATCAAACCTGCTAATAGCATACAATTTTTTATTTGTTTAGCTTTACTTGTTTGTTGCTCCCCCACCTAAACCAAATTAAAATTAATTTATAGCTGCTTTAAGTAACGCTGTACACGTTACAGCAAAATATACATATTATTAGTTATTATAAAAGTGTAGTAAAGTTAAAAACTTATGTCAAATTTTGTAATCTGATATTGACATATAATTTATACTTATGCATTAAAGTTAAAAGCAATATATGAAAAAACACAGGGATATACTGGTTATTGAGGATGATGAAGATGATAGAGAAATATTACAGGAAATATTTCGTGATCTGGGGTACAAAAACCATATTATTTTCTTTTCTGACAGTACAGAGGCATTAGAGTATTTGAGGAAGCCTGAAATTGACCCTTTCATAGTCATATCAGATATTAACATGCCTAAACTGGGTGGTTTTGAACTGCGAAACCTTATACTTAAGGAAGAAATTTTTATGGATAAGGATATTCCGTATATATTTATCTCCAATGCTCAAGATGACAGGTCGGTTAAAGCGGCAAACAAGTTGTCTGCACAAGGATACATCCATAAAGGTAGTGACTATAACAATTATAAAGAAAAAATTAAAGACCTTATTGACTACTGGGTAGAAAATATAGGTAGCTTTAAATCGAGAAGAGCATAAAAAAAGCAGCACAATGTGCTGCTTTTTTAGTTATAAAGTTATTTAGGTTAACCGGGCATTTCTACAGGCCCACTCCACTGAGAGATACCTCCTGCTAAATTATAAGTATTTTTAAATCCAAGCTCATTCATTATACTACAGGCTTTACCACTACGGGCTCCCGCAGCACAATAAACATAGTAGTTTTTACTCTTATCAAGTTCTTCAACCTGATAAATAAAACTTTGTCCTTTATAAATATCTATATTTATAGCACCGGGAATTATTCCTCTGTTAAACTCATCATCAGTTCTAACATCAAGAACTACTGCATTCTCATCTTGTTGAGCTTTCTCCCACCACTCTTGTTGAGATAAATCCATTCTATTACTTTCTTTTTATTAAAAATTTATGCTTTTATTGAGCACCCTATAGCTTTAGTTTCTTTTACAGGAACTTCTTTACCTGCCAATAAAGCATCAACAGCATCTTCTACATACTTTTTAGTAACAGCTGATGCATCTTCGTAATTATCATCAATAGCACCAATGTATCTTACTACATTACCCTCACCTGTTTTTTCAAGAATATATACGTGAGGTGTTTTTGTAGCCCCATATTGTGGATATATTTTTTGTCCTTCGTCTAAAAGGTAAGGGAAAGTAAAACCTTTTTCAGATGCTCTTTCCTGCATCTTTTCAAAACTGTCGTCCTTAGCTTTTTCAGGATTATTTGGGTTAATAGCTACTACAGGGTAGCCTTGATCCTTATATTTCTTATCCAGTGCCACAATTCTCTCTTCATATGCTTGCGCATAAGGGCAATGGTTACAAGTAAATATCACTATATAGCCTTTAGCATCTTCCATATCTTTAAGTGATACATTTTTTTCGTCTATATTTTTAAGACTAAAGTCTGTGGCTATATCACCTACTTTATATCCTGAACGCACTTCGGTTTCACTCATATCAGACGCTACACCAGTTGAGTCAACCGCTTCAACACCTTCTTTCTTTTCATCAGCCTTAGAGCCTTCTGATTTACATGATACATTTGCAATTAAAATACTTGCCACAGCAAACAGACCTAAAATTTGTGTTCTTTTCATTTTTATTGATTTTTGTTTATTGATTATTTAATACTGTCTAAAGCCGATACCAGTTGCTCATAGTCAAAAGACTGTTCGTAAAAACTTTTCTTGTCTTTTTTATATATTACTGTTGCAGGAATAGCTCCTGACCAGGAAGGACTAATTTTAGATATCCATGAATTTGCATCAGGATCACGAAGCAAAACTACCTCACTTTTAATATCGTTATCTTTTATAAACGGTAGCAATTTACTTTCTACCATTTTAGGCATGTCAAGACTTACAAGTAAAACCTTCACATTATCATCCTTATACTCTTCTCCCAGCTTTTCAAAATATGGCATTTCTTCTACACATGGCACACACCATGTTGCCCAAAAGTTTACTACATATGTAGTATTGTCATCTCTGTTTAAAAAATACTCTAAGCCGGCAAAATCATAAGCATTTACAGTAACACCGTCTTTTTGATATACCTGTACAGGCTTTGGTTTGTTAGGATCTTCCTCTGTTTTAGCATCTTTACAGCCAGTGAAGAAAAGTGTTAGTGATAGCGTAAAAAGTAGGGTTTTAAAAAGTTTACTTGTTTTCATTAATATATGGAATGTGTTTTTATATCCTGTAAATTTAGACAAAAAATGAGGGGTTTTAAAGTTTAACAACTTATTAACAATAATACTTGTATATACAATTGTTAATTATAATACATTTGTACATACAAATTTTGCAGTTGTAATTATGAAGATTGAGAAGGTTATAAAATCCGAAACTAAACTCCCTTTACCAAAAAGGACTGTTTTAAATATAATGTATACTCAAAATGTTCAGGCAGAGAGTTTCAACGAATTATTAAAACCTTATGAGCTTTCTCCTGAGCAATTCAATGTTTTACGTATATTGAGAGGGCAAAAAGGTAAACCTGCAAATATGTGTGTTATACAAGAAAGAATGGTAGCCAAAACCAGTAATACCACACGTTTGGTAGACAAATTGCTGTTAAAGGAATTGGTAACACGCAAAGTATGTAGTGAAAACAGAAGAAAAATGGATATTGGTATTACCAAAAAAGGATTAGATTTACTTTTGGAATTAGACCCTAAAGTACAGGAACATGAAACAGGGTATGCCAAAAACTTAAATGAAACAGAACTGGAACAACTAAACCTGTTATTGGAAAAATACAGGGGTGAATAAACTCTAAAAAGAAAAACAAACTATGAACAATTATTTAGAAAGCTTAAAATGGCGTTATGCTACTAAAAAGTATGACAGCCAGAAAAAAGTATCTGACAAAGACATTGAAAACCTTAAAAGTGCAATACAACTTAGTGTTTCATCCGGAGGGTTACAACCTTACAGAGTAGTTGTAGTTAAAAGCCAGGAAATGAAAGAAAAACTTGCCGAGGCTGCTTTTGGTAACAACCAAAATGTATTTAAAGACTGCTCTCACCTATTTATTTTTGCTAACGAAATCAATTTAGGTGATAATCACGTAGATAAATACATGCAAAACATTAGTGAAACACGTAATGTAGAAAGAGAAAGTCTTGCTGATTTTGAAAATATGATAAAAGGGAGTTTAAAAAATCGCTCTGAAGAAGAAAATAGCCATTGGGCAGGAAAACAGAGTTATATTGCTTTAGGAAGCCTTATTACTGCTGCTGCTGTTGCCAAAATAGATACTACACCAATGGAAGGGTTTGACCCAAAAGGTGTTGACAGTATACTGGAACTTGATAAAAAAGGTCTTGCATCTGCTGCTATAGTAGCTGCGGGATACAGACATAGTGATGACGATTTCCAGTCGTATGCCAAAGTAAGAAAACCTGAAGAAGAATTATTTATAACTATTTAACGATAATAACCTAAAATTAATTTAAAAATTCATTAAGATGAAAAACCTAAAATCAATTGCAGTTGCGCTTGTAGTAGCATTAGGTACATTAACTGCAGCAGCTCAAACTCAGGATATTGATACATCAAGAAGTAAAATAGAATGGGTAGGTGAAAAAGTAACAGGACAGCACGAAGGTACAATTAAATTTAGTTCAGGTGCACTTATATTTAATAACGGTAACCTTGTAAGCGGTAAATTTTCTGTAGACATGAACTCTATTGAAGTTACTGATTTAAAGGCTGGTGAAGGTAAAGAAAAACTTGAAGGACACCTTAAAGCTGATGATTTTTTTGGTTCAAGCATATACCCTACATCTAGCTTAAACTTTACTTCTGTTAAAAAGAAAAGTGCTAATGTTTATACAGTAAAGGCTAACCTTACTATTAAAAACATTACTAAGCCTGTACAGTTTGACCTTAAAGTTGCTGATGGCGTAGCTACAACTCAGTTTGAAGTTGACAGAACAAAATACGGTATAGAATACAAGTCAGGAAGTATATTCGACGGACTTGGAGACAATATGATATACGATGACTTTAAACTTACAGTTACTTTATATTACTAATTTTCTGAATTTAAATTGATAGAAGAACCCCGCCAAAAGCGGGGTTTTTTATTTAGCAGCTATAAACTATAATACTACATAATTAAAATAACCCTTCTACAGAAAGATAACGCTCTCCTGTATCGTAATTAAAAGTTAATACTGTAGCATCTTCAGGTATTTCCGTCAGTTTTTTATTTACTGCTGCCAGTGAAGCACCTGTAGATATTCCTGACAGTATCCCCTCCTCTGCTGCAACTCTTTTAGCAAACTCAAAAGCCTCTTCTTTACTAACGGTTATTACACCATCAATTAAATCTTTTCTGTAAATAGAGGGTTCAAAACCTGCTCCTATACCCTGCAAAGGATGTGGTCCCGGCGCTCCACCGCTCAATACAGGCGATGCTTCGGGTTCTACAGCAAATACTTTAAGGTTGGGTAGTTTTTCCTTTAAAGCGGCTGCTACGCCCGTTATATGTCCTCCTGTACCTACTCCTGTTATTAAATAATCAATTCCTTCAGGAAAGTCGGCTAATATTTCCTGTGCTGTTGTACGCTTATGTACCTCTACATTGGCAGGATTATCAAACTGTCTTGGCGACCATGCATTAGGTGTAGCTGCTGTAAGTTCCGCTGCTTTTTCAATAGCTCCCTTCATACCCAGTTCTTTTGGTGTTAACTCAAAATCTGCTCCGTATATAGCCATTAACTTTCTGCGTTCTATACTCATAGATTCCGGCATAACCAATATCAGCTTATATCCTTTTACCGCTGCTACTAAGGATAGCCCTATACCGGTGTTCCCCGATGTAGGTTCTATAATTACACTATCAGGTTTTAATAAACCTTTCTCCTCAGCATCTTCAATCATAGCAAGGGCAATACGGTCTTTAATACTGTTAGCAGGATTGTTTCGCTCCAGTTTAATCCACACATTACGATTTCCGTATAACTTATTAAGCTTTACATGTGGTGTTTTACCTATAGTTTCTAAAATGTTATTCGCTTTCATGTATATTGATTTTTATATTACAAAATTTAAAGGTTCAGGAAAAGACTCCTTGGTTTTTATGGTTACTTCGCTTTTATGATATACTAAGGAGTGTGCAGGAATTGAATTAGTCATCCAAACATTACCACCTATTACAGAATCATCACCTATTACTGTTTTACCGCCCAGTATTGTGGCATTAGCATAAATAGTAACATTATTACCTATAGTGGGGTGGCGTTTTATAGCAGCATCTTCTTTATTTACACTAAGTGCACCTAAAGTAACCCCTTGGTATAACTTTACATCGTTACCTACAATAGTTGTTTCGCCTATAACAATACCGGTACCGTGATCTATAAAAAATCGTTCGCCTATAGTAGCACCAGGGTGAATATCTATACCTGTTTTACCGTGTATATATTCGCTTATTAATCGTGGCAGTATAGGAACATCGTTAACCCACAGCTCATGAGCCAGCCTGTAAATAGCAATTGCAAAAAAACCCGGGTATGACAGTAGTACTTCTGTTCTGCTTTTTGCCGCAGGATCGAACTCAAAAATTGCTTTTAAGTCATCTTCAAGTTTTTCATGAAGTACAGTTACCTTACTTTTTAATTCTGAAATAAATACTGATGCTTTTTCTTTATCATAACCTGAAAGTTCCAGCAGTTGTAACAGCATTTTTTCAAGCTCCTGCTCCTTCTTTAAAAAATAGTGGTAATCAGCATAAGCCGGACCTATACAAAATAACCATTTAAAAAATTCTTCTACCCAAAGTCCTGCCTGTGCTTTATCAGGCAACAACCCCGAGTGAAGATAATTTGCTTTATATATCGGGTGTTTCATAACTATATGTTTTAAATTAAAAAAGGCTCACCATATACGGAGAGCCTTGCTTTATTATTTTGATAGTTAACCAAAAAATCATGACATAGCAAGTCCCTCCCGTATACGGAAACAACACTTGCAACACGCCATATATATCTGGTCTAAAAACATATTTTTCTAATTGTTATAAACAAAGTTACAGAAAAAAGTAAAACGAGAAACATAATACCCTACTATTTTAGTAGATTTATGTATTTATTAAAATAAGGTAGAAATCTTTTATACATTTGCAGTCATTTATTAAGTAACATGAAGAAAATTTTAGTAATAGATAATTACGACAGTTTTACCTATAACCTTGTCCATTATCTTGAAGACCTCAACTGTAAAATAACCGTACTTCGTAATGATGAAGTTGAGATAGATGAGGTTAAAAACTATGATAAAATATTACTTTCTCCCGGCCCCGGATTACCTTCTGAAGCAGGTTTATTAGAACGTATTATAACTACCTATGCAAGTACTAAAAGTATATTGGGTGTGTGTTTAGGGCAACAGGCAATAGCCGAAGTTTTCGGGGGTTCACTTATCAATCTTCAAACAGTATATCACGGAGTATCATCTTCTATAAAAATCATAGTAAATAATGAGAATTTATTTAATGGGCTAGGCGACACTATAGAAGTAGGAAGGTACCATTCCTGGTGTGTAAATTCAACTGGCTTTCCCGAAGTTTTAGAAGCGACTTCCATAGATGAAAACGGAAATATTATGTCTCTAAGACATCGCTCTTTTGACTTAAAAGCAGTTCAATTTCATCCTGAATCTGTACTTACTCCACAAGGAAAGTTAATTTTATCTAACTGGATTAACAGTTAAGTTTTAGTTTAAATAACTAGTCTCAAAAAATTGAAAATCAATATCTAAATAATTTAATATAGATTTTATTTATTGCACCTTTTTTTAATAAAAATCCACATACCATGAATTTAAAATATAACCATTACCAAGTTACACTAGAGCATATCCATAACCCAAAAGGTGATGAGCTACACAGCCCTATACGGTTACAGTTTGATAACCATGATAACATTTTTAATATAATTGAAATACTTAGAGAAAGAAACCTTTTTGATGACAGAAACCAAGCCACTGAGTTTGCTATAGGGCTTAAAATGTTTAGTGAAGTTATGCTGCGCAACAGAGACCACGAACTCTTTAAAGAGCTCGCCCCTGCATTTAAAGAATTTATGAATAAGCTGAAAAAAGGTAGCTAAAAGTTTATAATAAGGTTACAAAACACTTAACCCTTTTTTAAGAAGTTTCCCACTACTTTAGCAGTATAAAAATTAGCTATGAAAAAGATTTTTTTATTATTGTTTGCTTTTGCAGCACTAAGCTGTAGTTCTGATGATGATAACGGAGTGGTTGATAACGGACTTAAAGACCCATACACAGGTAGTGTAGTCGGTTCTTGGGAAACTGTTTCTATTTGGCGCGACGACTATATAATACTTCTTGACTGCGAAGATGAAAACCTAGAAGAAACCAGTTATCTGCTTACATTTAACGAAAATGGTTCGTTTGATATGTATAACAAATGTACAGAAGCATTTTTAGGAACAGGAACGTATACCACTACCGGTAACGTACTCACTATTACTATAAACGGCGAAACAGGAAAAGCCCATATGATAGACCATTTAGATGAAGACCAACAACTGGCATTCAGGTTTACTATTGGTGATGGCGGTCTGTTTTACGGTTATGAATACAGAGTGCAAGCAGTGCCCACTGAATAGACTTTGTTTAAATACTTTAAATACTAAAGTATAAAAAACTCCGCTAAGCGGAGTTTTTTATTATCTGGTAAATACTAATTTATTCCCTTTTGATAATTTAGCGTCAAAACTATATCCATCATAGTCAAACCCCTTAATTCCATTTAACGATCGTACGTTTTTATCTATAATATAACGCACCATCATACCCCTGGCTTTTTTAGCGTAAAAGCTTACCATGCGTAATTTGCCGTCTTTATAATCTTTAAATTCCGGGGTAATTACAGGTACTTTTAAGGCTTTCGTAGCTACAGCATCAAAATATTCTTTACTAGCTAAATTTAAAAATAGTTCATCATCTTTCAATTCAGCGTTTAATGCTGCTGTAACCTCATCTTTCCAAAACTCATATAAATCTTTATTCTCCCCTACCTGCAATTTAGTTCCCATTTCTAAACGGTAAGGCTGCATTAAATCCAATGGTTTTAACACGCCATAAAGTCCCGACAATATTCTGAGACTGTCTTGCAACTTATTAAGTTTAGCGGTAGGTATAGTATAAGCATCCAGCCCGGTATAAACATCGCCGTTAAAAGCATATATGGCAGGCCGGGCATTTTTATTGGTAAAAGGTGTCTTCCACTCCTGGTTACGCTCCCAGTTAAGGTCGGCGAGCTTATCCGATATACTCATTAAATCTTTTAACTCAGCAGGAGATTTTTGCTTTAGTGTTTCCTGAATAACTTCTGATTTTTCTAAAAATTCAGGTTGCGTATATTTTCGGGTAGGTAATTTCGTTTCAAAGTCCAGCGATTTTGCCGGCGATATAACTATTTTCATTTCACTGTTTATTATCTCTCAAAGTTACTATGCCAAAATTACTTCTACAACAGAATTTTTATCTTTGCTAAGATAACCTCTCTTAATATAAATGATTTCTTTCTTCCACAAATACAAATCGATACTACTGTACGGCTCCTGCCTGGCTTTATTACTGTTTTTATTACGATGGATGGAAATCAGATTTTTAATAATCAGCCATGCACAAGATATATATTTTGGGCCACTGGCTGTTGTTTTTACTTTGCTGGGTATTTGGGTAGCTTTAAAAATTGCTAAGCCTAAAAAGGAAGTTGTAGTAGTAGAAAAGAAAATATATATACCACAGAAAAAAGATTTTGTAAGAAACGAAACTGCCTTACAAGAGCTAAATTTAAGCCCTCGTGAACTTGAAGTTTTAGAACTTATGGCAAAAGGGTACAGCAATGCTGAAATTGCCGAAAATTTATTTTTATCGCTTAATACTGTTAAGACACATTCCTCTAAACTATATGAAAAACTAGAGGTAAAAAGACGTACCCAAGCAGTAGAGAAAGCCAGGAAATTAAACATTATAGCCTAGCCAAAAAGTACTAAAAGCCTTTTAAAAATGTATAATCACCCGAAAGTATGAGGGCTGTAAATGCTATTTTAAGCACTTTTGCAGGAACAAACCTAAAAACAAAATATTATTATGACTAAAAATGTATGGACCTTCGGCATTATTGCAGGATTTATAAGTACAATTGGCTTTTTATTGACCATGCTATATCCTGATGCAATAGATATGAGTATTGGTATGATTTATGGCTACGCTTCTATGCTACTTGCTTTTTCTTTAATATTTGTAGCCATTAAAAACTATCGGGATAAATATAATAACGGCATTATATCTTTTGGTAAAGCATTTAGGATAGGGCTTTATATTACCCTCATAGCTTCTACCATTTATGTATTAGTATGGCTTGTTGACTATTACTTTTTTATAGGGGATGAGTTTATGAAGGAGTACGCCGAATACACCAGAAATAATCTTATAGCAGAAGGAGCATCGCAAGAAACCATAGCGGCAAACATGAAAGAAATGGAAGAATGGGCTGAACTTTATAAAAATCCATTTATAAACGCAGCTATAACGTATACCGAAATTATATGGGTTGGTATAGTAATTTCTCTCATTGCGGCAGGTATATTAAAACGTAAATCCCAGCACCCTACTGTTTAAAAAAACTGCACATAATATTTTAAATGCTTCTGCTACGGTAGAAGCGTTTTTTATTTCCCTATTCGTTATATTTGCTACAAAGCCTTACAAAAACATGGATGCTTACCAGCAAATAAATCATAGTATAAGTCGCTATGTTCATTTTAGTGAACAGGAACTTGAAATTCTTAACTCGTTGCTGGAGTATAAAGAAGTCCCTAAGAAAACCATAATGCTCCATGAAGGCGAAATCTGCAATTTTGAAGCCTTTGTTGTAGAGGGCTGTCTACGCAAATACTATATAGACGATAAAGGTGCTGAAGTTATTTTACAGTTTGCTACAGAAGATGCATGGGTAAGCGATATATCATTCAGTATATATGAAAACTCTCCCAGTAGAATTTTTATTGAAACGCTTGAAGACTGTAAATTTTTAATATTTTCCCCCGAAAGTAAAGAGGAATTGTTTAAAAGAGCACCCCGCTTTGAAAGAGCTTTCAGGATATTACTATATCGTCACCTTACCGTAACACAAAACAGACTTTTTGATACCATAGTAAAATCTGCTACGGAAAAGTACCTTGAATTTTTAGAGCACTACCCTACCCTTCCGCAACGTGTGGCACAGCACTACATAGCTTCTTACCTAGGCATTTCTCCCGAATTTCTAAGTAAAGTCCGTAAAAAATTAGCAAAGAAACAGTAAAAGGCAAAAGCCAACAGCCATTAGGCGTTAGCTAACTATCCTGTTAACTGAAAACCGTTAACTGTACACTAATTTTATTTCTTGTTCTAGTTCAATGCACAGGTACGCCCTGTTTCGGAAATTTGTACTGTAATCATAAAGCAATGAGCTATGGACAGAAAAGATTTCATTAAAAAGAGCCTGTTAGGCACAGGAATGTTAATCACTTCTACAGCTATTGGCAGCAAATTAAATACAAACAATAAACTAACAACTGAAAAGGTAGGCTACAACCACCTGCCCAATACTAAATCTTTAATTATGGAAAATACAGTTTTACACAGAGCAGAAACACGAGGACATGCTAATCACGGTTGGTTAGACTCTCACCACACTTTTAGTTTTGCTAATTACCATAACCCTGACAGGATGCACTTTGGGGTACTTCGCGTACTAAATGATGATGAGGTAGCTGCAGGAATGGGATTTGGTACACACCCGCACAGTAATATGGAAATTATATCTATTCCGCTGGAGGGTGATTTAGAACATAAGGACAGTATGGGCAATACTGCTGTTATTAAAAAAGGAGATATACAGGTAATGAGTGCCGGTACAGGTGTGCAACATAGTGAGTATAACCGTAACGAGGACAAGCTTACTAAGTTTTTACAGATATGGATATTCCCTAACAAGCAAAATGTTGACCCACGATATGATCAAATAACATTAACCAAATCTGACAGAGAGAATAAACTACAACAAATACTATCGCCTAACCCTGAAGATGAAGGTGTATGGATACATCAGGATGCATGGTTTCATTTAGGGAAGTTTGATAACGATATTACCACCGAATATACTCTTAAAAAAGAGGGCAATGGCGTTTATGCTTTTATACTGGAAGGTAGCTTTACCGTTAATGGCGTTGAACTTAACCGCCGTGACGGCTTGGGAGTTTGGGATGTAGAAAATATACAAATAGGAGCAACATCCGAAAACAGCGAAATACTTTTAATGGAAGTACCTATGGCTTTAAGAAGGTTATAAATAAAAATAGTAACACAAAAATTTAAAAATATGGCAACTACAAAATGGGTAGTAGACCCAACACACTCAGAAATAGGTTTTAAAGTAAAACACATGATGTTTACTAACCTTTCAGGAAACTTTACACAGTTTGAAGCTACTGCTGAAACAGAAGAAGATAATTTTGAAAATGCAACATTTAATTTCAGTGCGAATATTGATTCTGTAAGTACAGGAAATAATGACAGGGATAACCATTTAAAAAGCGGTGATTTTTTTGATGGTGAACAACACCCAAAAATTACTTTCACTTCTACATCATTCACTAAAAATAGTGACAGTGAATATACACTTACAGGAGACCTTAGTATTAGAGGGACTAAAAAGCCGATAACTCTTACTGTAGATTTTGGCGGTACAGGTAAAGACCCTTGGGGTAATGTAAAAGCCGGTCTTTCTGCAACAGGAAAGTTAAACCGTAAAGACTTCGGGCTTACCTGGAACTCTGCTTTGGAAACAGGTGGCGTTTTAGTTGGTGATGAGGTAAAGTTACAGATAGAGCTACAGTTTGTAAAAGTATAATTTTGTTTTATTTAGTTGATTAATGATTGTTAGCGCCCTGCTTTTGCAGGGCGCTTTTTTATAAATCCCCACTATTAGGTATTTGGTATTTATATCAGCTTCATACATTTACATGTTATTAGCTAACATAAAATAAATCCTGTATTATGCCTTGGGGAAACTTTACCGATAGCTTAAAAAAACACTCTGCTCTTATGGTAACCATACTAATAATTGCAGGAGCTGTTGCTGCATATTTATTAGTTATTTTACCCAAACAATCAACCAGAGAAGATGCTAAAAATATGGCTGTTTTTATGAGTGTAAAACAGCAACTTTCTGATTATATTGATAATAAGGTTAAGACTATAAACTGGGAAGAAATACCTGATAGTACAGCAATTACCATAAAACCGGCTATAAACAATAAAAATACATACTATAGCACATATATAGATATTGGACAAGAAAGACTAAAAGCTAAATATTATATTGATAATATTTTAATACAAAACATAGCTCTCAAAAAAAATGATCCTTCTACTTTAAAAATAACAAGAAAAATAGAGGTTAAAGAAACTAATAATAATGTACTTAACGGATATATTTTAGACACTATATATGTAAACCTGAATAATTTTTGGGATAAAATACCTTCATTTACAAACTTTAATTCTTTTACTATTATTAAGGATAAGGAAACGCTGTTTTCTGAAAATATAACGCTAAAAGACAGAAAGAGTTTAAAAGAAAACTGCGATAGTAACGGACCTTTTCAATTTGAAAATTCAACCTACCGTTACTACTCCGGAAAGTTAAAAGTATATAGTGAAAATGGCATAGAAAACGGAATAGTATTGACTATTGCTGCCGGTATACCTCAGGCTTATTTTGATTCATCTGTAAGGTCAATAAGACCTAGTTTATTAATTTTATCTCTTTCTTTTGCAATACTTTTAATGCTAAGCATATCTCTTATAAAGCCTATATTAAGCAGTTACAGAGAGTTGGTACATCAAAGAGATTTAATTAGTGTTATTTTCTCTATTGGGGCTATTGCGGCACTTTTAATCACACTTTCGTCAGTATTTTTATGGGACAGGACTATAAAAAACAATACCGAAGCAGACTTGTATGAAATCGTTAATAGAATAGACAATCTTCTTCCTGCACAGATAAAGTCTTATAATAATGCTTATGCAGCTATAAAAAGGTTTGACAGTATTAACGAAAATCCTTCAAGAAAAATAAAAACTTCAATTCTGGATAAAAAAATAAATTATAACCAAAAAACTAAAGAATTTACATTTAATATATACAGCGAAGACGAAGCAGGAAGCCAAAAAGCATCAATTAGTATTGATGATATAGCTTATCCTGCTTTATTAGACGGTTTTTCAGTAATGAACAAACAAGGGTTGATGATATCTGCTTTTGATAAAAAAGAGACTCAATTACTGAGAACATATGCTGACCGGGACTATTTTAAAATAGCAATGTCAGACAAAACAGCAATTGACAGTACTCTAATAAGAGCTGTATTTTCAAGAGAAAGAAATGAATACCAAATAATCAGAGCTATTAAAAAAAGTAGTGATACTATTCAGGTTATGGCTTTTAAACCTGCCTTTCAGGAAGACATGAAAATTCCGCCGGGCACTGATTATTTAATTATAGATAGCGAGGGTAAAGTTTTAGTACAAAGCGACCCTAATAAAAGTCTTTATCAGGATTTACTGAATCAAACTTCTGATAATTACGGATTACGAGACCTTATATCAAAAGGCAGTAATGGAGAACCATTTGTATTAAAATATCAGGGAGTTTCCTACCAGGCCTACGGTAAAAAAATTACAAATAAAAATGCAACCAGTGAAATACCACTATATATTGTAGCTATTCGCGATCTTACTTTTACAGAAAAACTTTCTGTATTTACTTTTTCAAACACTTTTCTTATTACTATAATCTATGGGATGTTTATTCTGGGAATAATGTTACTGTATTCAGCCCTTATACATCAAGGAAAATGTAACTTCTTTTCCCGAAAACACTTTTATTATCTGTTCCCAAATAGTGGCAATACAGTTAAATACAATCTACTTATAAAAATAAATAGTATTGCTATATTGTTAATGCTTTTAATATGGTTTATATATCCTTCTTTGGGATTTGTAAGCTGTATAGTAATAGGTTTAAACACTGCCTTTATAGACCTTATATTATTAAACTCGCCCAGAACACCTGCCACTAACTGTAAAAGCATACTAACAAAGTTTTTTATAATTATTACTATAAGTTGTATAACATCAGTATTCTTATTTCATATTGAGAAACCCTTATATGGCTTTTTATTACTGTTTGTAGTGCATTTTTTACTAATTAGTATATATCGCCTGCATTACGATACACTTTTTAAAGATTACTTACAGCCTGCCCCTTGCAGTAAAATTAACAGAAGAAGCTACGGGTTATTTTTTAGTAGTATGCTGGCAAAATACTTTATCATTTTTCCCTTTATATTATGTAGTGCAATATATGTAAACGAAGTACATAATCTCTCTTCCTGGCATTGCCCGCCTTTAGATAAAACCAAAGATAATACAGTTGTAAATGAAGATTCTGAACAATTTATAACCAAAATATATGGATGTAATTGTAAAGAAAATACAATTAAAGAACGCTATAAGCCAACCCAGGGGGTAGATGTTGCAGATTTAGGATTACTGGATAAACCTACTGCTGAAGAAATAAAAAGCTTTGTGTTTAATAATAAAGAAAATAAAAAACTTGATTACCCCTTACCCAGCCTCTTTATTAAGTCTAAAACAGGTAGTATAGACTCTAAATCAATCCTTATTTTATTATTTATAGTAGTTATACTATTTAGTATTATATATGGTTTTATAAACTATTTTGGGAATCGTTTCTTTTTTTATGACCTTATATACCTGTGCCAACAAAAGTTTTTCGAAATAAAAAGCAATACTAAAAAACTATCATTACCTGTATTCCCTGATAAAGATGAGGTGTTTAGATTAACTGAATCAGAGGAAGATAATATACGTTTAAGAAAGGCTTTTAGGAACGATATAAACGAAATACCGCCTATAGAAAGAGAAAGTTTTATACTAAACTATAACCTGATAAATTTTGATGAAAAGTATAAGGAAAAATGGGGTAATGTACCAGATCATTTAAAACCAATATTGTTTGACTTTGCTCAAGACAATTTTGTAAACTATAAAAATAAAGACAAATTAATAGAGCTTATAGAGTTGGGTTACATATATTGTAATGAAGCTACAGGAAGGCTTTGCATTGCTGATACTTGTTTTGGGCACTATATTATAGTACAAAACAAACGCGATAAAAAATTTATAAGTGAGTTTATAAAAACAAGTAAAAGAGGAATGTTTAACACCCTGAAAATGCCGATAATAATTGTGGTAGTAAGTACATTAGTTTTATTAATGTACCTTAATAAAGACAGTTATGACAGAATAGCAATGCTGGGTGCAGGTATAAGCAGTACACTGGCTATAGTAAATAAATTGCTTGGCTTTACTAAGACTACTTAATTACTTTAGGATAAACTACAGGACTACATTGAGAGAAATTTTCAGGAGCTGTAATACCAAACTTATTTGCTTTTATATACTCTTTAACAAGCGTTATAAACTTTTCCTCTTTTTCCAGAGGAATATCCCTTTTAAATTGATATAAAAAATATTCTATAGTACCGTTAGCATTAATATAAATACGGTTAAAACAATGCATACTCTCCTCCCATTCAAGACCTTTTTCCTGAAGGAAATGACCTAATCCCTGAATAAATTTCTGATACGTTTGGATGTGTTTATTAATATCTGCTTCAGTTACAAAAACTGCCTTTGTACTATCAGCATGAACAGCACTTTTATAATTCTCTTCCACAGCAGGGTAAATACCTTTTTCCTTAGCCTTCTCAAATTGCATAACCTCTTGAGCGGAAAGTGAAAATACAGAAAAACAAACTAATACAAGTAATAGGCAGGTAGACTTCATAATTTCAAGTTTACTTTAAAAAACAGTAATTTACTGAAATTATTGCTATCCCCTACTATTCTTCTTCTATCTGTCTGGATTTGGCATAGGTTCTCCATTTTTCAATACAGTCTTGTATATCCTGAGGTAATTCTGTATCAAAACGTAAAAATTCTTTAGTTACAGGGTGTTCAAAACCTAAGGTTTTGGCATGCAGTGCTTGTCTTGGTAAGGTTTTAAAACAGTTGTCGATAAATTGTTTGTATTTAGTAAATGTAGTTCCTTTTAGTATTTTATCGCCGCCATACCGGGCATCATTAAATAGTGTGTGCCCTATGTACTTCATGTGCACACGTATTTGGTGTGTACGTCCTGTTTCCAGTTTACACGAAACTAAGGTTACATAGCCAAAACGTTCTAATACTTTATAATGCGTAACAGCAGGTTTTCCCTCACTGCCATCGGCATATACTGTATTTTGCATCCTGTCTTTAGGGTGACGCCCTATATGCCCTTCTACAGTACCCTCATCTTCTTCAACATTACCCCATACTAAAGCAATGTATTCTCTTTCACTGGTTTTATCAAAAAACTGTTTTGCAAGATGCGTCATAGCCTCCTCAGTTTTGGCTATAACCAAAAGTCCCGAAGTGTCTTTATCTATACGGTGCACCAATCCCGGTCTTTCACTACTGTTAAGCGGTAAATTCTCAAAATGGTAAGCAAGTGCATTTACTAAAGTACCCGAATAATTACCATGCCCGGGGTGTACCACCATTCCGGCAGGTTTATTAACCACTAAAAGCTGGTCATCTTCATAAACTATATTAATCGGAATATTTTCAGGCTCTAAAAGTTGTTCATAAGGTGGGTGCGAAAGTAATACGCGCACTACATCATTAGCCTTAACTTTATAGTTCGATTTTACTGCAACATCATTTACATAAATGTTACCTGCTGCCGCTGCCTGTTGAATTTTATTTCGGGTAGCATTTTCAACTAAGTTCATTAAAAACTTATCTACCCGTAAAGGAGATTGCCCTTTACCTGCTTCAAAACGATGATGTTCATATAACTCATCGTCCATTTCTTCCTGCTCTACTCCTGTATTTATATCAGTCATTCTAATTTTCTTCTGATTCTTCTGTATCTGTAGTAGTGTCTATATCATCACTCTCATAGCCTTGATAGCCTGTTTTTCCATCACCTAAAACCAAGTCTATTGTAGATGATTTTTTTACAAAATCGCCAGACTTTAATTTTTTACCATTTTGTGACATTTCTAATACTACATCTTTTGCCAAGTATGGCTTATATGTTTTCTTACCTATTTTTAACCCTAGTGCTATAAGGTTATGCTCTGCTTGTCTGTATGTTTTTTGTACCAAATCAGGTATACGAACATCGTTATAGCCTCCTGCATTAATTTTTATGTATACCTTTCTGTTTTCTTTTACATTAACCTCTGGTAAAGGGTCTTGTTGTACTATACTGTATGGAGGGTATGCTTCATTATAATCAACAGTATCTAATATTACATATTGCAGGTTTACCTTTCCAAGTTCTTTCTCAGCGTCAGAAATTAGTTTTTTACTCAGGTTAGGCACTGGTATTTCCTGCCCGTGATTAGTGGTGCTATCCAGCCATTTTAAGGCGGCATACACTACCACAACTACTATAATTACTGCAAGTGCAAGCTGCAATGCAAATGTTTTACTGGTTAAAAAACGTTTAAGGCTCATGGGCAGTTAATTTTGGCAAAGATATAAATATTACCAAACTTATAAGTTTGAATAATTAATTGATATTTTTGTGTTAAGCAATTTAATTACCTAACGTAAGCCAATGAAAAATGTTGCCATTATTATGGGCGGGTATTCCAGTGAATACCAAATATCCTTAAAAAGCGGAAACGTAGTATACCGCAACCTGGATAATACTAAATACAATTTATACCGAGTACACATTTTTAAAGAAAAATGGGTTATGGTAACTGATGATGAAACAGAGTACCCAATAAATAAACACGATTTTTCTGTTGATGATTATAATGGCAGTAAGCTTACTTTTGATGTGGTTTTTAATGCCATACACGGTACCCCGGGAGAAGACGGATTGTTTTTGGCTTATTTAGAGCTTTTAGGTATTAAACATACATCATGCACCCATTACCTTTCGGCACTTACATTTAATAAGCGTGATTTTCTGTCTGTATTAAAACCATACGGGATAAAAATGGCTACTTCGCAATACATAAACTTAGATGATGCTATTAATGAAGAAGCTATACTAAATAAAATAGGGCTACCATGTTTTGTTAAACCTAACAGAGCAGGTTCCAGTTTTGGAATATCTAAAGTAAAAACAAAAGAAGAGCTAGCACCTGCTATAGAAAAAGCATTTACTGAAGATAGCGAAATACTTATAGAGAGCTTTCTTGACGGTATAGAAGTATCAGTAGGTGTAATTAATTATAAAGGTGTTGTCACGGTACTGCCTATGACAGAAATCGTATCGGAAAACGAGTTCTTTGATTACGATGCTAAGTATTTAGGTAAATCGCAGGAAATAACCCCTGCCCGAATAGCTGATAAGCTAACTGAAAAAGTGGCAGCTACCGCTAAAAGAATCTATGAAGTTTTAAAAATAGAGGGACTAACCCGTTCTGAATTTATTATTGTTGATAACGAGCCTTACTTATTGGAACTTAACACCGTTCCCGGTTTAACTGCTGAAAGTATATTACCGCAACAAGCACGCGAAGCAGGTATATCATTACAAGAACTTTTTGATAATGCTATTGAGCTGGCTTTAAACAAAAAACAAAAATAATTCGCTACTTTTAATAACTATAGACACCTGCAAAAACTAAATATACAATGAATATTGCTGTATTTCCCGGATCATTTGACCCTATAACACTTGGGCATTACGACATTATTAACAGAGGCATTAAACTTTTTGATAAAATTATTGTTGCCATTGGTGTAAATGCCGAGAAGAAATATATGTTCCCTATTGGCGAAAGGCAACGTTTTATTGAGGAAGCTTTTAAAGATGAACCTAAAGTAGAGGTTATTACCTACAAGGGCTTAACTATTGACTTATGCCATAAAGTAGGCGCTCAGTTTATATTAAGAGGGTTACGTAACCCCGCCGATTTTGAGTTTGAAAAGGCTATAGCCCATACTAACCGTGAACTTTCTAAAATTGAAACAGTATTTTTACTTACCGCAGCACGAACATCCTATATCAGCTCCAGCATAGTGCGCGATGTACTACGTAACGGTGGTGATTATACTATATTAGTTCCTGATTCAGTTAGAGTAGAATAAAAATTATGGATACAGACTCTTTAGATATTAAAAACTCTATATCACAACAAAGAACAGTATTTAATCGTGATTTAGATGATAAAGTTTGGTATTATATCTATTATGCATCTTTTATATTATCTCTGCTTATTGTAGTTATAATGTCTTCTGTAAAACTTATTACAGAAGACATTTCTATTTTCAATGTTGTTGCAATTATAATTGCAATTATCTTTGGGTTTTTAATTTTTTATGCCTTAAAAAACAATAATCATTTAGTATCAATAAAAGGAATTGATATTTCTCAGAACAAAAAATTAGTAATGAAATCCGCTAAAGAGTTGGGTTGGTATATTGAATCTAACAGAAAGTCACATAGTATTTTATCTAAACCTATGAGTTGGCGCAATAATCACTGGGGGCGTGATATGGTTATTTTTTATGAAAATAAGTGTATCTATTTTAATTGTATAACCCCTACTCGTGCCTTTATAGGCAATTCACCCTTCAACTGGTTTGGTAATCGCAGTGAAGAAGAGAAGTTTACACATGTTTTATTAGACAATATATACAAAACATATAAACAATAAAACCTATTCAGCTAAAACTGACTCTTTCTCAAACAACAGTTTTATATTTTCGTAAGAGTTTGTAAGTGCTTCTTTAATTTCAGCAGGCTTTAACCAAGCTACCTTTTCTATACCTTCCTCTTGCTGCCCTTCCACTACACCATTATATGATGTTTTCATTCTGTACCAAGTGGTAACCTTTAGCTTATACTGCCCGTTACGCTTAAATACATGATAGGTTTTTTGTAGCTTGTCTGTTATTTCAAGCCCTTTTACACCTGTCTCCTCCTCTACTTCACGAATGGCAGTTTCCTTCATGCTTTCGCCTTTCTCAGTACCGCCTTTAGGTAAGTCCCACTTACCATTCCTAAAAATAAAAAGAGCCTTTCCTTTATCATTATAAACAAGTCCGCCACCGGCTTTGGCAACAGCAATTTTCTGCTTCATTTTTTTAAGGATAGCTTTTTCATCAGGGTAATATAAAAGTGCCTTATTTACCTTGTTACTGAACATTTTTATAATAAGTTGTTCAATGTCTACGCTTTCCAGTAAAAAAATCTGAAAATCGGTTTCTTTTTCAACCTTATTTGTTAAAAAAAGCGGCTTATCGTTTACAAAAACTTTATACATTTGCAGTATGATTTTCAACACAGACACAGCTAAAAAAACAGCCGAGTTGCTTTTGCAAATAAACGCAATTAAATTAAATCCCAAAAATCCTTTTACATGGGCTTCAGGCTGGAAATCTCCTATTTATTGTGATAACCGAATAACACTCTCATTTCCTGAAATAAGAGGTTATATAAAACAGGAATTTGCAAAAAAAATAGAAGAAAAATATGGTAAGCCTGATGTTATTGCCGGTGTAGCTACAGGAGCTATTGGTATAGGCATGCTGGTTGCCGAGGCTATGAACCTGCCTTTTGTATATGTTCGCCCTGAGCCTAAAAAGCATGGCAGACAAAACCAAATTGAAGGTTCTTTACAGGAAGGACAAAAAGTAGTTGTTGTAGAAGACTTAATAAGTACGGGGAAAAGCAGCTTACAAGCTGTTGAAGCACTTAAAGCTGCCGGCGCCGAGGTTGAAGGCATGGTTGCTATTTTCACCTATGGTTTTGATGTTTCTACCGAGAACTTTAAAAATACCGGAGTACAGCTTAATACACTAGGCAACTATGACACCCTGCTTGAACTTGCTGCTGCAAAAAGCTACATTACGCAAGAAGAGCAGGAAACTTTAAAAGAATGGAGAAAAAACCCTGCTGAGTGGGGTAAATAATAGTATTTACTAAAAAAATATTGCAATATGAATTTAGACAGTCCAAAAGTTACGGTTGAAAAATCGCAACAATATATATTTGAATCACTATCTGAGGTAAAGAACTTTGAAAAACTTATGCCGGATAATATCGCTAAGTTTGAAGTTACAAGAGATGAATCTTTCATCTTTGCTTTAAAAGGCATGCCTGAAATTAAACTGAAAATGAAGGAAAAGAGTCCTTATAACCAGTTAGTTTTAGGAGCAGCTAGTGATAAACTTCCATTTACACTTACTGGAAATATAAAAGAGCTATCTGAAAACTCAAGTGAAGTACAACTACACTTCGAAGGACAGTTTAACGCTATGATGGCTATGATGGTAAAAGGACCTATCACTAAGTTTTTAGAAACTTTAGCTGGCAATATGCACAAACTGTAATAAAACAATACCGTTATTTAAAGCCTTTTAGTTTACCACTAAAAGGCTTTTTTATTACTTTTATAAAAAACAATGCAATGAAAAGAATACTGCTTTTACTTTTATTAGCACAGCTATTTATATGTAATGCCCAGTCAACTAATGGTGATATAGATATAACCGTATTAAAAGAAGCAAACAAAATGGGAGATGCTTTTGTATCAGGCAACTATGAAAAGTTTGCAAGCTACAGCCATCCTACTGTTGTTACAATGATGGGCGGAAAAGAGCACATGGTATCAGAAATAAAAAGAAGTTTCGGGTTACTAAAAGAAGATGGTATTAAGTTTACAGATGCAAGCTACGGAGAACCTTCGGAAATTATATTGTATGAAGGGCAAATGCAATGCACTTTGCAACAAATGATAGAAATGGAAACCCCTAACGGTACGGTTACAGCTAACTCTATGCTTATAGCCGTTTCTATGGATAATGGAGATAGCTGGTATTTTATAGATCCTTCAGGGAATAATATAACTACAATGCGAAAGGTTATCCCTACACTCAGCCCCATGCTGGATATACCCGTAAAAATGGAGCCTTCTTATGAAGAAGGAGAAACCGAAGAAGATTAATTTTATTTAGAGGTTAAAGATTTTATAAATAACCATAATTACAGATAAGGATTTTGTAATTTCAACTTACCATTATAAAAACAAACATGAAGAATAAAGATAATATAGAAATTCAATATAACCTTGAGGACGATATGGAAACTCAGGAACTGGTTGAAATACATATAGGTGACCTAAACCTACCTACAGGAAAAATAATTGTTGGAGATCCTTTCTTTACACATGAGCAAAGACCTCTTGCCAAAACAGTTGAGCCTGAAAAATATCCTGTTTACATCTACATGTCTGAAATTGACAAACTTCATCATAGAGTAGCTTATGCTAAAATTAAATTCAGACCTGAAGAGGCTACCAGATGGATATTAGCACTTACAGACGATATAACACCCGAAGAAGCGAATGACCTTGATGAAGATGAGTTTTTCGGCTTTCCTGTAGAATCCGGGTTGGCTTGCTTTATTGATGAAGAAACAAACAAAGAACTTATTTCTAAAATAGATGCTTTACAAATAAATTCGCCTGAATCAAATTACTATGATGAGGTACTGGCAGATGAATTTAGAGAATATTCAGGTAAGAACACTTTTTCAAGAGAATTAGGTGACTGGAATGACCATCACCCAAATAAGGATTCTGATAATAATGCTATAATGTTTGCTTCCGGTTGGGGAGATGGCTATTACCCTGCCTACTGGGGAATGGATAAAGATGGTAATACTATAGAACTGGTTATTGATTTTTTAATCAATGATTTTGAAATAGAAGAAGACGAGGACGATATTTTTAAAGAAAGTAACTAATATAACAATCGTACTTCTTTAACTGAATACTCAACAACAGAATCATCTTCAAGTTGTACTTGTAGTTGACCTGTTCGCGAAACGCCTTTTATAATACCCATGAATTTTGAATTATTTTTTTCAAAAGTCATGGGTATATTTTTTTTATATAGTTTTAAGTGGTACTCATCCCAAAGCAATTCTGTAGTATTACTTTGCATAGCCATAACATACAATTTCAGGTATTCCAGTATTTTATGTAATACCTGCTCTTTATTAAACTCCTCCCCCACTTCAACTGACATAGATGTAGCTTTTGGCAGTCCGTTAAAATTACTTTGGTTTACATTTAATCCTATCCCTACAATAGAATGGATAGCGCCATTACTGCCTATATTATTTTCAATTAAAATCCCTGCTGTTTTTTTATTACCTGTCAAAATGTCGTTAGGCCATTTTATTTTAATATTCGGCACATTAAAATACTCTAATGTTTTAGCGACACTAAGCGCAACTGCTACATTAAGGTTAAAAATGGTATTAATTTCAGGCACAGCATCTTTAACCAATACACTAAACGTTAGGTTCTTACCCGGTTCTACACTCCAAACAGCCCCCATTTGCCCTTTCCCTTTAGTTTGATGTTCTGCAACAACAACAGTAAAATTTTCCAGTAATTGTATGTGTAACAACTCTTTTAAATAGTCGTTTGTAGAGTGAATGGCATTGAGTTTGATGATATTCATTAGAAAATTTCAGTGTATATCTTTTTAATCTTATGTTAAGGTTCAAAAATAAATACAAAAAATGATAACTTTGTGGTATATATAAATTTTAAATGGCAGAAAAAAAAATTAGCACAGATGATCTACTAACAAACATCATCAAAGGAATAGAAAACGTAAAGGGTAATGATATAGATATTCTTGACTTACGGGCTATAGAAAATACTGTTTGCGACTATTTTGTAATATGCAACGGTACATCTAACACACAAGTAAATGCCATAGTACAATCCATTCAAAAAACAGTTTCAAAAGCACTTCACGATAAGCCTTGGCATGTAGAAGGTACAGACAACGGCGAATGGGTACTTATGGACTATGTGAACATTGTAGTACATGTTTTCCAAAAGCATGTTAGAGAGTATTACAATATTGAAAGCCTATGGGGAGATGCAAAAATAACATCTATAGAAACCAAAAATTAATAACAACAGTAGCACTACATGTCTAAAAAAGATAATAAACCGAATAAAACTAAAATAAGTCCTTGGCTTATATACGCAGGTATAATAGCCGTATTTATGGCAATAAGCCTTGCAAGCGGAGGATCATCATGGACTGACCCAAAGCCTACTTCTCTTTCTAAATTCTATAATTATTTAGATAAAGGTGAAGTAGACAAGGTAACATTTAGCCAGTCTACAGCTAAAGTATACTTAAAAGAAGATGCTCTTAAAAATGATGAAGAGCATAAAGACGTTAAAAAAGACGTTTTTGGTAATCAAAATAAAGGACCGCACTATTCGCTTGAAATCGGTAACTCTGAACTTTTTCAGAAAAGACTGGACACAGCGCTTGAAGAAGGGAAGTTAAATGTTTACAACCCTGAGCCTGAAAGTATGTGGGGCGATTTATTCCTTACATTATTACCAATACTTGTATTAGTAGCTTTATGGATATTCATGATGCGCCGTATGGCTGGTGGCGGTGCTGCCGGTGGTGGCGGACAGATATTTAATATCGGAAAATCAAAAGCTAAACTTTTTGATGAGAAGAACGATATTAAAGTTACATTTAAAGATGTTGCAGGATTAGAGGGCGCTAAAGAAGAAGTACAGGAAATAGTAGAATTCTTGAAAAACCCTGAAAAATATACCAGTATTGGTGGTAAAATACCAAAAGGAGCATTACTGGTAGGACCTCCCGGTACAGGTAAAACATTACTTGCAAAAGCTGTTGCAGGTGAGGCAAAAGTACCTTTCTTCTCACTTTCTGGTTCTGATTTTGTTGAAATGTTTGTGGGTGTAGGTGCTTCAAGAGTAAGAGACCTCTTTAAGCAAGCCAAAGAAAAATCTCCTGCAATTATATTTATTGATGAGATTGATGCCGTTGGTCGTGCTCGTGGTAAAAATAACTTCTCAGGCTCTAATGATGAACGTGAAAACACCCTGAACCAGTTACTTACCGAGATGGATGGTTTCGGCACAAATACTAACGTAATTGTGCTTGCTGCAACCAACCGTGCGGATGTGTTGGATAAAGCATTAATGCGTGCAGGACGTTTTGACAGACAGATTTATGTTGACCTGCCGGATATTAGAGAGCGTAAAGAAATTTTTGAGGTACATTTAACGCCTCTTAAAAAATCAGAAGATTTAGATACTGATTTCCTTGCAAAACAAACACCTGGATTCTCTGGTGCTGATATTGCTAATGTATGTAACGAAGCAGCGCTTATTGCTGCCAGAAAAGATAAGAAAGCTGTAGATAAACAAGACTTCCTTGATGCTGTTGACAGAATTGTTGGCGGTCTTGAAAAGAAGAATAAAATTATATCTAAAGAAGAAAAAAGAGCTATTGCAATACACGAAGCAGGTCATGCAACTATAAGCTGGATGCTGGAACACGCTCACCCATTGGTAAAAGTAACTATAGTACCAAGAGGGCAAAGTTTAGGTGCTGCATGGTACTTACCGGAAGAAAGGCTTATAGTAAGACCGGACCAAATGCTTGATGAAATGTGTGCTACTATGGGCGGACGTGCTGCCGAGAAAGTTATTTTTGATAAAATATCTACAGGAGCATTGAGCGACCTTGAAAAGGTTACAAAGCAGGCACGTGCAATGGTTACTATATACGGTCTTAACGACAAGCTTGGTAATATTACGTATTACGATTCAAGCGGACAAAGTGAATATAACTTCTCTAAACCATACTCTGAGGAAACTGCAAAAACTATTGACAAAGAAATATCTGAATTAATAGAGGCACAGTACTTAAGAGCTATTAAAATATTAGAAGAAAATAAAGATAAGCTTATACAACTTGCTGATATTTTAATTGAAAAAGAAGTTATCTTTAAAGATGATCTTGAAAAAATATTCGGACAAAGACCTTTTCAAAGTCCAGAACCTGAAGTAAGTACTGAGCTTTAATACCAGGCTAAACCTAAAATTTTATAAAAATCTTAATTCGATTCTTTAATTGAATTAAGATTTTTTTATCTTTGGGTTACTTCTGCATAAATTATAGGGAATATAACACAATATATGGGGCTTTTTAAAAGAATTTTTGGCGGCGGGACAGATGTTACTAATGAAGAAAAAAAATCAGAGTCCAGTCCTTTTCTTCCGGAAGAACAACTGCCTACCGATGAACTTTTTACTACCAATTTCAAAAAAAATGGCGGTAAATTTCTGTATTGTGACAATCTTTCTGAAGTACATGAGCAATTCCTGAACATACTGGAAGAAAACGATTGGTTTGAGTGCGAAGCACTTTGCTATAACGAGAAGCTATATGGCCTTTTAGAAGAAAACAAGTTAATGTATAACAGCCCTAAAAAACCAAAATTTTTATTGGCAGGCTGTGAAAACTTAATAGCAAATGAAGGCTCTATATTATTGTCTTCAAAACAAATTAAACAAAATAAGCCTAATGAACTTCCTGCTAACATTGTAATTTTTGCTACTACAAGCCAAATTGTAAAAGCAAAAAGTGACGGACTTAGGTTTATAAAACAAAAATACGAGAAAGAATATCCTACTAATATTACTACCATTAAATATTTTGAAAAAGCAAAAGTTGAAGATTTTTTACAATACGGAACCGATCCTAAAAACCTTTACTTATTGCTTTTAGAAGACCTGTAACATGAAGGAAAACATTGTAAGGGCACTATCGGGCATTATTTACATTATTCTGCTTTTAGGTGCAACCCATTATTCTCCTATTAGTTTTTCCATACTTTTCGGGCTTTTTCTTTTAATAGCTATAACAGAATTTTGCCGCTTAGTGTGCTTAAAGCAAACCCTGCCTATATTGTTAGGTGGTTTAGGCTACCTGCTATTTGGCTATATTGTAAACAACAATCCTGTTAATAATATACTCTTAACGATAGGCGCACTTGTTGTGTCAGTTGTATTAATGTATGAACTCTTTTCAGTTAAAAGCAAGGAGAAAGATACACTTGCCAAATACGTTACCTTAATCGGTTACATCATTATACCATTTCTGCTTATTATTAAACTTCCTTTTTTACAGGACGATTATAACCCAAACATAATAATAGGAATGTTTATACTTATGTGGACAAACGATACTTTTGCGTATCTTGTAGGTAAGAATTTCGGTAAGCATAAGTTATACGAAAAAATATCTCCTAAAAAAACAGTAGAAGGTTTTATAGGCGGTTTAGTTTTCACTATTTTGTGTGGCTATGTAATTAGTACATTCTATAACTTTTTACCTGTTGTACACTGGGTAATTATGGCTGCAGTATTAGTTATATTTGGCAGTACAGGCGATTTAGTAGAATCAAAGTTTAAAAGAACGGCGGGAGTAAAAGACAGCGGAAATATTATGCCGGGACACGGTGGAATACTTGACCGATTAGATAGTATTATATTTGCAATACCTTTCTTATTTTTGTATCTTCAAATTATAAATTATGTTTCATAAAGAAGGAGCCAAAATCATATTAATAACCTTAACCATAAGTGTTGCGGTTGTTTTATTAGCTGAACAGTATATTTACAGCTACTGGCTGGTAAAAGCCATACAATTTTTTGCACTTGTGTTTATGATACTCGTGCTACAGTTTTTCAGAAACCCTAAACGTAGCGTAGAGGTATCAGACCATCATATACTGGCTCCTGTGGACGGTAAGATAGTTGTTATAGAAGAGGTATATGAGCCTGAGTATTTTAAAGAAAAGAGACTTCAGGTATCAATATTTATGTCTCCTATAAATGTACACGTAACGCGCTACGCTGCAAACGGACTGATAAAATTCAGTAAATACCATGCAGGTAAATATTTAGTTGCATGGCACCCAAAAGCAAGTGAAGAAAACGAGCGTACTACTGTAGTTATAGAAACAAAACTGTTTGGAGACGTGTTATACAGGCAAATTGCAGGTGCTTTAGCAAGACGTATAGTAAATTATGCTAAAGAAGGTATGCAGGTAGTACAAGGTGCAGATGCCGGTTTTATAAAATTTGGTTCGAGAGTAGATATATTTTTACCTATAGGTACTGAAGTAAATGTAAAGCTGAATGAAAAAGCTGTAGGAGGAAAAACAATAATCGCAACAAAATAGTAAATGCAGGAAAAGGACCTAGATACCCTTTTTCAGGAGGCGTATGAAAAAGCTTCTAATATGACGGAATCTATTCCGCCGGATATGATGTTGCGAGTTTATGCCTACTATAAACAAGCAACACAAGGCAAAGAACAGTTACGCTACTTTCAAACATCTGATTTGCGTGACGGTTTTAAAATGAATGCCTGGATGCAAGTAAAACACCTATCGCCTGAAGAAGCAAAAAAATTATATATAGAAACTATAAATTCACTAATTAAATAAAAAATAATTATGAAAAAAGTAAAAGTTTTATTTGCTGCAATTGTACTTACAACAGCATTTCAATCTTGTAAAGAAAACGACAACGACTTAAAAGAAGTAGAAGTACCTTCTGAACCTGTTGAAGAAACAGCAACTACAGAAATGGGGAATCCTGCCGATGTAAAAGCAGATGGGGGTAGTTTCCAAATAGTAGCACTACCCTACGCTTACGATGCTTTAGCACCAAATATAGATGCTAAAACAATGGAAGTACATTACTCGAAACACTATGTGGGATATACTAATAAACTTAACAAGGCTATAAAAGGAACTGATTTGGAAAACAAATCAATAGAAGAAATCCTTAAAGGACTGGACATGAATAATACTGCTGTAAGAAATAATGGTGGCGGATATTACAACCACTCTTTATTTTGGGAAGTTATGGGTCCTAACGGTGGCGGTGAACCAAGTGGAAAACTTGCAGAGGCAATTAACAATGATTTAGGTTCTTTTGAAAACTTTAAAACCCAGTTTACTGATGCAGCTTCTAAACAGTTTGGTTCAGGCTGGGCATGGTTAGTAGTTGATAAAGACGGTAAACTAAAAGTTACCAACACACCTAATCAGGATAACCCATTAATGCCTGGCGCAGAAGTACAAGGTACTCCTATACTTGGTCTTGATGTTTGGGAACACGCCTATTACCTAAACTACCAAAACAAAAGACCAGAATATATTAATGCATTTTACAATGTAATAAACTGGGAGAATGTTGCTAAAAAGTATGATGCCGCAACAGCACAATAATACTGAAAAACATACAAACATATTAATCCGCCTACCGGGCGGATTTTGTTTTTATATAAGTTGTTTGTTTGCAAAAAAAGTCACATTTTTGAATACTTAACACTAATTTAAAATGAAATATACATATTCACTGGCAATAGCTTTATTTGTGCTGATTTCCTGCAAAAAAGAAGATAAGGTTTCTGAGCAAATAATAGACAGAAGCAATACAGATTGGGAGTTTTACAGCCTTAAAGGAAACGTAAAATCTATTTCTTTAAAATCTAATGAAATAGATAAAACAAATCTTGATGCAAACATTATAAAGCATGAAATCTCTACAGAGCATAATAAAGATTTAGAGTTTAATGAAGTGGGTATGCTTGTTTTAGAAAAAAAACAAAATAGTTCCGGTGGTCCTTATGAACAGACAAAATATAATGGACAAAACAAAAAACTGGAAAAAATACAGTACATAAATAACGAGCCTGGTATTAAAACTGTTTTTGAGTGGAATGAATCAGGAGAGAACAATACTTCAATTACCCGAAGAAATCCTGATAACAGCCAGATAGATCGAAAAGTTTTAAAGTATGAAGCCGGTAAACTTGCTGAAAAGTTAACCTTTAACAGGCAGGATAAGCTTGTAGATAAAGTAACTTATGTATATGATGATAACGGTAACCTAACAGGTGAAAACTTATACCTGAATAATGATAAAGTAGTGGTGAAAAATGCGTATAAGTACAATGAGAATAATCAGAAGGTTTCGTATACACGTTATGATAAGAACTCTGAAATACTTTTTAATACTCAATACGAATATAAAGGCGACAATCTTATTTTAGAAGAGACAAGAGGCAAAGAAGGAGAAGTTGAGTATTCAAGAAAAATGACTTATGATGATAATGGAAACATGCTTTCTAAAATTTCTTATGACTCGTATGATGATAGCGAAACCATAGAAAAGTTTGTATATGATGGAAAAGGCAATAAAGTAACATGGGATGTTCAGAAGAATGGAGAACCGTTTTTAAAAATAAACTATACGTATAATGAAAATGGTGACGTTACCGGTGTAAGAACATATAATAATATTGGTAAAGCCATAGAGGAAAGAAAATATACGTATAACTATGATAAAGAAGGCAACTGGATTAAGAAAAGTATATATATTGACGGAGAATTAAAATTTGTTGAGCAAAGAGATATTACTTATTACAATTAAGTAACTTCAATTTAAGTGATAAAAAAAGCAGCCATTATGGCTGCTTTTTTAGTTATACTTTATTCAGTAAATTATTTAAGACTTGCTAAACTTTGCTCTATAGTAGCAATTTTAGCTAAAGCATCTGCTTCTTTCTGTTTCTCCATAGCTACCACTTTTTCAGGAGCACCATTTACAAACTTTTCATTTTTCAGTTTACCTTGCACTGATTTTAAAAAGCCTTTTGTATAGTTAAGTTCTTCTGTAAGCTTAGCTATTTCCTCTTCTACATTTATAGCTCCCGAAACAGGAATATAGTACTCGTTTGATTTTACCCTAAACGTAAGTGCACCGTTTACAGCTTCAGTTATGTATTCTAAATCGTCAACATTACCCAGCTTGGTAATTATACTGTCAAATTCTGTAGTAGCCTTTTCATTATTAACCACTTTTAGCGAAACAGTATCTTTAAACGGAATGTTTTTATCTTTCCTTATAGAACGGATACCCGAAACTACTTCAGCAGCCATTTCAAAGCTGTTTACTATACTTTCATTTGTTTCTTTACGCTCAGGCCACTTCGATACAATTAAAGCTTCTTCTGTACTTCTGTCATCAATGTACTGCCAAATTTCCTCAGTAAGGAAAGGCATAAACGGATGAAGCAGTTTAAGGTTATTTTCAAGCATTTCAATAGCTTTTTCCTTAGTAGCTTTATCAATTGGCGCTTGGTAAGCAGGTTTTATTATCTCTAAGAACCAAGAACAGAAATCATCCCATACCAACTTGTATATAGCCATTAACGCATCAGATATTCTGTACTTTTCAAAATGGTCTTCTATTTCTGCAAGCGTTTTCTGGAATTTAGCCTCATACCACTCAATCGCTTTTTTACTGTGGTCAGGCTGCTCAATATCGCTTACCTCCCACTGCTGAATCAATTTAAAAGAGTTCCATATTTTATTAGCAAACCCTTTACCTTGGTTACAAAGCTCTTCATCAAACATTATATCGTTACCGGCAGAAGCACTTAACAGAAGTCCTACCCTTACACCATCAGCACCAAACTTTTCAATTAATTCTAATGGGTCTGGTGAGTTACCTAATGATTTAGACATTTTACGTCTTTGCTTATCACGAACCAAGCCGGTAAGGTAAACATTAGTAAAAGGCTTCTCCCCTGCATACTCATACCCTGCCATAATCATTCTGGCAACCCAGAAGAAAAGAATATCAGGACCTGTTACCAAGTCGTTAGTAGGGTAATAATATTTATATTCTTCATTTTCAGGGTCTAATATTCCTCCGAAAACTGACATAGGCCATAACCATGAAGAGAACCAAGTATCCAGTGCATCAGGGTCTTGTTTAAGGTCATTAGCTGTCAGGCTACTATTTCCTGTTCTTTCTTTAGCAAGTTCGAGAGCTTTATCAGCAGTTTCAGCAACTACAAAATCTTCTTTACCCTCACCATAGTAATAAGCAGGTATTTGCTGCCCCCACCATAATTGGCGCGATATATTCCAGTCACGAATGTTCTCCATCCAGTGACGGTAGGTATTATCAAAACGTTTAGGATGAAGTTTTACTTCTTCCGTTTCCAAAACAGCTTTAATAGCAGGTGCTGCAAGGTCTTTCATTTTTAAGAACCACTGGTCAGAAAGCCTTGGCTCTATAACCGCTTTAGTTCTTTCACTTGTACCTACTTTATTTACATGGATTTCTACTTTAGTCATGTAACCTTTGTCCTCCAGTTCTTGTGATATTTCATCACGAACCACAAAACGGTCTTTGCCTTGGTAATGTAACCCTTGGCTGTTTAATGTAGCATCTTCATTAAAGATATCTATTATCTCAAGATTGTGTCTTTCGCCAAGCTCTTTATCATTTACATCATGCGCAGGAGTTACTTTAAGGCAACCTGTACCAAACTCCATATCCACATACTCATCAAAAATAATAGGGATAACACGATTCACTATCGGTACAATAGCCTTTTTACCTTTAAGGTGTGTATATCGCTCATCATTCGGATTAATACAAATAGCAGTATCTCCTAAAATCGTTTCCGGTCGTGTAGTTGCTATAGTAATAAAGTCTTCCGAACCCTCTATTTGATATTTTAAATGATATAATTTTCCTTGTCTTTCTTCATAATGTACTTCTTCATCCGAAAGTGTTGTTTTTGCCTCAGGATCCCAGTTTACCATACGGTAACCTCTGTATATTAATCCTTTGTTGTACAAATCAACAAACGAACGTATTACCGAAGCACTCATATCATCATCCAGAGTAAACTTAGTACGTTCCCAATCACATGAAGCGCCCAGTTTTTTAAGCTGCTCCAGTATTACACCTCCATACTTGTCCGTCCAGTCCCAAGCGTGCTTTAAAAATGCATCGCGAGTTAAATCACTCTTTTTAATTCCTTCCTCTCTCAGTTTCGCTACAACTTTAGCCTCAGTAGCAATAGAAGCATGGTCTGTACCCGGAACCCAGCAGGCATTATAGCCTTTAAGGCGTGCTCTCCTGATAAGTACATCCTGTATAGTATTATTAAGCATGTGCCCCATATGAAGGACTCCCGTTACATTGGGCGGAGGGATTACAATAGTGTAAGGCTCTCTTTCATCTGGTTCAGAATGAAAATAATTATTTTTCATCCAGTAGTCATACCATTTTTGCTCTGCCGCTTTGGCATCAAATTGCGCTGGAATTGTCATAGTTTTTTATAATGTATAATATTCCCGATGATTACGGTGTAATTTTTGTACTGTTCTGTGCAAAAGTAACCATATATATAAATTAAAAAAAACAGTATTCAATATTTGCGCTTTAAAGCAAACTGATTATTTTTACAATATCGTTCATTAAAAACAACAACTAATGAAAAAACTATTAAGTTTAGTAGCATTCATAATTATATCTGCTGCTACATATGCACAAACAGGACCACAGATTGAGTTTGAATCTGATGAGATTGATTACGGAACAGTGTATAAAGGAGAAGATGATGGTATTCGTACAATTAAGTTTACCAATACAGGAGATGAGCCTTTAGTGATAAGTAACGTAAAGTCCAGTTGTGGGTGTACTGTACCTTCTAAACCTACAGAACCTATCCTTCCGGGTAAGTCAGATACTATTCAGGTAAAATACAATATGCGTCCGGGACCTATACGCAAAACTATCACAATAATGTCTAATGCTACCAACCACGAAAACGGAGTTGTGGCTATAAAGATAAAAGGAAACGTAGTTGCACCGGAAAATGTAAATGTACTGGAAAAGAAAAAAGCATTGCCAAGTCAGTAAAAAACAATAACATACAAATAAAAAAGCTCCGAAATTTGGAGCTTTTTTATTTTATAACAATTTATGTTTAATAAATATCAAATTTCACCCCTATATTATTGCAGAATATGTAAAAAATATTGCAAATTTGCCCAACTCATTTATAAAAGTTTTATGCTATGCCTAAAGTATCTCTAAAAGGGCAAGAAATGCCTGAATCACCGATAAGAAAGTTGGTTCCCTTTTCAGAAGCGGCAAAGGAAAAAGGTCTTAAAGTATATCACCTTAACATAGGTCAGCCGGATATAAAAAGTCCGGTCGCAGCACTTGATGCTGTTAAAAACAACATTCCTGAAATTTTGGAATATAGCCATTCCGCAGGTATGGAGAGCTATAGAAAAAAGCTTGCCGAATATTACCAGAAAAATGATATTGAAGTCGATATGGCCGATATCATTATCACTACGGGTGGATCAGAAGCATTACTTTTTGCTATGGGAAGTACTATGGACAATGGAGATGAAATAATTATCCCCGAACCTTTTTATGCCAATTATAATGGATTTTCGGTAGCTTCAGGAGTAAAAGTAGTACCTGTAATATCTAAAATAGAGGATGATTTTGCATTACCTCCTATTTCAGAATTTGAAAAGCTGATTACACCAAAAACAAAAGCAATATTAATCTGTAACCCCGGTAACCCAACAGGATACCTTTATACAGAAGAAGAAATACATCAACTAGCTGAATTAGTAAAAGAACATGATCTTTTCCTAATAGCAGACGAAGTATATCGCGAATTTACCTATGATGGTGGTGAACACTATTCTATAATGAATGTTTCAGGGATAGAAGAACACGCCATAATGATTGATTCCGTTTCTAAACGTTACAGTATGTGCGGAGCAAGAATTGGCTGTGTAGTGTCTAAAAACAAAGCTGTAATGTCAGCAGCAATGAAATTTGCACAAGCAAGACTAAGCCCTCCTACCCTTGCACAAATAGCTAGTGAAGCAGCTCTTGATACACCACAGTCATATTTTGATGATGTAATAAAAGAGTACAAAGACAGACGCGATACTTTAATAAACGGACTCAGCCAGATAGAAGGTGTAAAAATAGCAGTACCTAAAGGTGCTTTCTATTGTATAGCAAAACTGCCTATAGATGATGCAGACAGATTCGCACAGTGGCTATTAGAAAACTTTGAATTAGACGGAGAAACTATAATGGTAGCCCCTGCCGCAGGTTTCTATTCATCTCCAAACGTAGGTATAACCGAAATACGTATAGCCTATGTACTTAAGAAAGAAGATTTAATACGTTCTATAGAAATATTAAAAGAAGCTATAAAACAATATAACAATCAATAGATTCTATTATATATTACTTAACTAACTCAACTTTAAAAAAGCCTTACAGTATACTGTAAGGCTTTTTTGTTTTAATACATAAACATTTTTAAAACATATAAGCTTAAATAAACTTCAAGCATTTTTCCATCACTTATAACAACTATATATTACCAAAGTATAAAGTCCCCCCTCATACATAAAACAAAAAGCCTGCTCAATGAGCAGGCTTTTATCTTTATCAAAACGAACTAAAATTGTCTGTAGTTACGATTTCTTCATTATTTACTTACCTATCTTTTAAGAGCAAAGTGCGCCTTAAACTCACGGGTAACTTCAGTTGGCACCTGACCCATTACCGGTTCACCGCTATCAGGGTCTACAATCGGTGTCCCGTCAGGATTGGTAAGGGGTACTAACTGGATGATGTACTCG
>NZ_BMJE01000004.1 GCF_014642915.1 Flavobacterium suaedae | reverse complement strand
GAAGTTACTCGTGAGTTTAAGGCGCACTTCTCTCTTAAGAGGTAATTCTATCTTTATAAGTACAAACAGATATAAAATAAAAAGGCAGCCAATCGGCTGCCTTTTGTTGGTTAATGCAGTAAGATTATAAAAAGTTACTCGTCATATCCCCTAAAAAACAAAACTCTTTATAAATAAGTTATTTATGAAGAGTTCTTGTTATTTTAATGCAGAGAGGAAGGGATTCGAACCCTCGATGCCCTTTTGGAGCATACACACTTTCCAGGCGTGCGCCTTCGACCACTCGGCCACCTCTCTAAAAATATAAGGCTGCAAAATTAAAATATATAACTAATTAAAAAAAATTAATCTGTCATTTCTCCAAAAAGAGATTTTTCAAAATAATTTTTAAATTCTTTTGATGGGATATTTTGCCCCAACAGATACATTAGCTTTGTTATAGCAGCTTCGGTAGTAATATCTTTACCTGATATAACTCCTATTTCTTTAAGGGAAGTACTGGTTTCATATTTACCCATACTTACCGCTCCTCCTGCACATTGTGTTACATTAACAATATAAACACCTTTTGCAATAGCTTCTTTAAGAATGTTTATAAAAGATGTTGTACTGGGTGCATTGCCGGCGCCATAAGTCTCTAAAACCACTCCTTTAAGCCCTTTTATAGTAAGAATTGAGCTTATCACCTGCTCACTTAAACCAGGAAATATTTTAAGTATTATTACATTACTGTTAAACTGTTTAACCACCTTAAAACTGTGTTTTTTTACTGAATTATAAAGTAACTCTTTACTTACCCGTAAATACACTCCTGATTCTGCTAAAGGAGCATAGTTGGGAGAGGTAAAAGCATTAAAGTGCTCTGCGCTTATTTTAGTGGTACGGTTTCCTCTGTATAGCTTATATTCAAAATACAAACATACTTCTTGTACTACAGGCTTATTGTTTTCCTGCAAAGAAGCTATTTGTACCGCAGTAATTAAATTCTCTTTGGCATCAGTACGTAAATCGCCAATAGGTAATTGAGAACCTGTAAATACTACAGGTTTTTCAAGATTTTGCAGCATAAAACTTAATGCCGATGCAGAATACGACATTGTATCTGAACCATGCAGAATAACAAAACCGTCAAATTTATCGTAGTTTTCCTCTATAACAGTAGCAATATCTCCCCATTGTTTCGGGGTAACATTTGAAGAGTCTATAGGATCGTCAAAAGAAATGGTTTCAATATTACAATCCAGTTGTTTTAGCTCCGGGATGTTTTGTAACAGTTTGTCAAAATTAAAAACTTTTAGTGCTCCTGTTTCAAAATCTTTAACCATACCGATTGTCCCGCCGGTATATAGCAATAAAATATTGGACTTAGATTGCATTATTGTATTTTAATTTATTTACCACAGGGTTAGCATACATATCCAGTATTCCTTTACGCAATACCTTGTTTTCTGTATCTATACGCATTTCCAGTCTTCTCTCAAAAAGAGATTTCTCCTGTGCTGTGTATTTATCTGCAAACTCTGAGCTATCATTTAGCATATCATAAGCAATAAAGTTGGTAGGCCATAGCTTGTATGAGCTTAAAATAGCATCATCCAATACTTGGGCTAATGCCTGAATTTGCTTATTAGGATTATCAAACTTTTCTGTTATCTCATCAAGTTCACTTTCAAGTACATCTCCTATATGAATATGTATTCGTTTTTTTTGACCCATTATACCGCTAAGCAGGGTATTAAAATCTTCATTGCGTTCTTTAACGTAAACCTCATCATTTGCCTGTGCCATTAGCATTGGCATCTTTAATACATCGGTAGGGTCATACTCATACGATATGGATATAGGAACTATTTTAAGATTTTTAAAATAGCACATTATATTTTCATCTCCGGCTCCCATTGCCAGCATTTTCAGTACCCCCGGGTGTGTTGCATCATTTCCGTCTTTAGTACGTCCTTCACGCTGTGCTATCCAAACAGAACGGTTTTCATGCAGAATAAGTTGATTTACATACTCTGACATTAATCGTGAACTTTCTAAAAGTTCTCTTGGCGGTAAACCACGTTGCACTAAAAAGTTACGGTTTAATCTGGATAATGTATGTAAAAACGATTTCTGTACTAAATTATCTCCTATTGCTGAAGCTGTCATAACCAAACCGTGATCGTATAATGATACATTTAATAAAGATGTATCCAGTATAATATCTCTGTGATTTGATATAAATAAGTAGGGTGTATGCTTTTCAAGTTTTTCAAAACCTGAAGTTGTTAGCCCCTCAGAGCTTTTTTCCAATACTTTTTGTACTGCGGGGTATATAAACTTTATTTGGAAATCACGAATAGAATACGTCTTTGCCAGCTGCTTTTTCCACTCACCATTTTCATCTTCAGGAAATGCAAAACTCATAAGTGCTTTCATCATAGGGTGATGTAAAGCACTGCATATAGCCTCATTTACCTCACTATCATAAAAAGGTCTTATCTGGTCAAATTTAGACATGCACTTCGTTTAGTTAAAATAATTGCACAAATGAACAAAATTTTTGCGAATTTAATCGAAATTCTCTGTTAAATACCAAAAACAGTCTTAGCATTTTCAGATGTTTTAAGTGCTATTTCTTCAACTGGTAAATTATATATTTCTGCCAGTTTTTCCGCTACAAGTACTACGTAACTGCTTTCATTTCGCTTACCTCTATAAGGCACAGGCGAAAGGTAAGGAGCATCTGTCTCTAAGACAATGTGTTGTATCTCAATTTCATTTAAAAACTTATCTATCTTTCCGTTCTTAAAGGTAGCAACCCCTCCAATACCCAACTTCATTCCACAAGCTATAGCCTGCTTCGCGTGTTCATAAGTCCCCGTAAAACAATGAAAAACGCCATATAGTTCTTGCCCCTTTTCTGCTTCTAAAATTTCAAACACTTCATCAAACGCATCACGGCAGTGAATATTAATAGGCAGGTTACGTTTTTTTGCTAATTGTATTTGATATTGAAAAGCCTCTTGTTGTTGTTTTAAATAAGTTTTATCCCAATACAGGTCTATCCCTATTTCCCCCACTGCTGCAAAATCTCTTTTAGAAAATTCCTGCTCTACAAAAGCTAACTCTTCTTTATAATTTTCCTTTACATGCGTTGGGTGTAGCCCCATCATTAAGTGGATATTTTCAGGATATTTTGCTTCAAGTTCATACATCCCCTTTGTATATTCAGAGTCTATAGCAGGCAGCACCATGTGCTTTACTCCTCTTTCAAGCGCCCTTTGTATAACTTCTTCCCTGTCTTCTTTAAACTCTTCGCTATATAAATGTGTATGTGTATCTATAAACATCATGGTTAAATACTTTGTGGCGCAAAATTACAAAGATGAAAATGCTTTATGCTATTAATACATTATTTTAAATTATTTTTGGTGACAACTTAAACAAACCGAATGGAAAACCTATACAACATACTAAAGGAAGAAGGCTACAAGCGTATAAAGTTTAAAATATCTAAAACACAGCACTTATTAATAAAAGGTAAGATTAACGATGTAGAGGGTAATTTTATACTGGATACCGGAGCATCCAGCAGTTGTGTTGGTTTTGAATGCATTGAACATTTCGGGCTTTTAGCTGCCGATTCAGAAACCAAAGCAGCAGGGGCAGGAGGCTTAGGGATGCTTACACAAACATCTGTTGAGAACAGTTTAAAATTAGGCAGGTGGAAAAGTAAAGATTTCGGACTTGTAATTTTTGATATGTCGCACGTTAACGAAGCCTTACAACAATATAAAGCAAAACCTGTACATGGTATTATAGGGGCAGATATTTTACTGGAAGGTGAAGCTATAATAGATTATAGTAATAAGTGTTTCTATTTAAAACAGTTATAGCAAAAACCGGCATTAACATTTATTTTGTAAACATCGCATTACAATTTTTTAAACAAAAATCACTTTTTAACATAAAAAAATGCTTTTTACCTAATAAAAAACATTTTTTAATTGGTTAATATTTATATTTTCATAATTTTACTCGAAATAATAACTAATGCCGGCAATGTGTTGTTATAATTTTTAATCTATCCAACTAAATAAAAATTATGAAAACTAAATTACTACTAAAAGCTACATTTGTGGCACTACTCTTTATTGCCTGTAGCAAAGAACAAGATTCCGAAACCAACAATTCTAACCTTAAAAGTAGTTATAGAGCTGCTGAACCGGACGACAATTACAATTACGACATCATGAAACTTCAGGGTGAAGCATTAAAAGAAATGACGCAACATTTTGAATTTAGTGCAGACAGAGATGATGTACGACTTGAAACAGAAAACGGAGTACGCATAGAAATAAGCACCAGTAGCCTTACCATAGGCGGAGAGAGAGTGCAAGGCGATGTAATACTTGAATATGTAGAAATATTTAAAAGAAGTAGCATGGCTATTGCAAATAAAACTACTATGGGCATCTCAGACGAGCAAACTGATGAAATAGAAGGCACAGACTTAGAGCCACTTGTTACAGGAGGAGAATTCTTTATCAATATAACTACTGTTGATGGAGAGCAACTTGATAATGGTGCAGATATTACACTTACTGTACCGGCTGATTTAACAGGAGGTCCAGGAGATGTAATGACTGCCTGGGACGGAATAGAGAGAGAGAATGGCGATGTAGCCTGGGAAGAGGAAGAAGATGCTGAACCTCTTGGCACAGGTGAGCAAGGCTATTACTTATTTAACCCTGATGAGTTTGGGTGGTCTAACATAGACCGTTTTTGGGACTATTCAGGCGCTACAACAACTATTCAGGTTGATGTTCCTGCCGGTTATGACGATACCAATTGTAGCGTTTATTTAGCAACAGTAGGAGAGCAGAATATATTAGCTCCGCTAGATACTTATGATGCCTCAACAGAACTATTCAGCGAACATTATGGGCAAGTACCTGTTGGTTTAGACGGTTACATTGTTTTTGTATCAGGAACAACCTCACAATGGGAATATGCAATAATACCGGTAACATTTGCTCCAAATGATATTATTGTAGTAGATGCAGGAGATATTGTAACAGGCTCTCAAGCTGACGTAGAAAACGCAATAGATGCTCTTCCGTAATCAATTTTCATCATATATAAAGAACCTATGTTAAGTTAGGTAAATTGGATTTTTTGTAGGAGTGCAATTAATCTGAAAACTCCTTGTGCACTGCAAGGAGTTTTATTAAAAAAACAAATTTCAATCCAAATAAATAAATTATGAAAACAAGTACATTTTTTAAAGTTGCCGTTGCAGCTTTAGTATTTACTGCATGTAGCAGTGAAGACAAAACCGTAACAGAAAACGACAATTCATTACTGCAAAAAGCAGCAGAATCTCAAGAAGATGGTCTATATGCTTTGGAACAAAACAACAGAAATAACTTAAAGCAGTATTTCCGATTTAGGACAGGAGGAGAGGCTGTTAAATTTAAATCTGAAAAAGGTGTAGATCTAATTTTTGAAACCAGTAACCTAACTGTTAATGGAGCGCCATATAGCGGTACTGTAAATGTAGAGTTTATAGAAATTTTCGGTATAGGTGATATGGTCGCTACCGGCATGCCTACTTTAGGAGTTCCTGAAGGTGAAGCTAACCCGGAATCGCAACTAGCACCCCTTATTACAGGAGGTGAGTTTTTTGTAAACCTGACAACACCGGAAGGGCAAGATATAGATGACGGCGTTCGTTACAGACTGGAAGTTCCTACCGAACTGACAGGGGGAGAAGGTGAAGATACTGAAGACATGATTGTTTGGACTGGTGAAGAAGACGAGGATGGTGATGTAGTTTGGGAAAAAGATACGGATGAAGGAGGAGAAGACACACGTGTTCCTGTTGAAGATGGTAAATATATAATGGAAATGCTAAGCTTCGGGTGGTGTAACATTGATAAGCTGGAAGCTTTGGATGGTTATGATGAACTTACAGGAATATTTGTAGATGCACCACAAGGGTTTAATGACACTAACTCAATGGTATACCTATCATACCAAGGACAAATTAATATGCTTGTAGGCTTTAATGACTTTAACTACGGTATACAACTTTTTGATGACCCATACGATAATATACCTGTAGGTGCACAGTTCAATGTAATATTTGTTTCCTCACAAGGAGGAAACTGGATTTTAGGAGTACAACAATTAACTGTTACAGGCTATGATGTTGTAGTGTTCACATATTCTGATCTTAATGTAGTAACAGACCCTGCACTTATTAACGTACTAAACAACCTTTAATATACAAACTGCTTTACTATAAAAACCCTGCATATGCAGGGTTTTTTATGCATTATTGATAAATTTCTATTTCCATTTATCTAAAAAAAATCCATATTATTGCAGCTGAAAATTCATAACTAACAATTAAAAACAAATTACAAAATGAAAAAATTTTTTTTATTACTAACGGTTACGGTATTATCGCTTTCTATTACATCATGCTCTGGCGATGATGATTCTGGATCAACAGCTTCAGGGTCGTATGTAAAATTTAAAGTAGATGGTGTACAGAAAAACTTCACAAATATATCTATTGAGGAACCAAATGATTATAGCGCTATAATTATCACTGCACAAAATGGTAATAATATCTCTGAAATAGTGGAAATAGAGATAAACGTAAATGAAGATGATAACTCTTTAGAGGAGCTTTATTTTAGCTATTATGAAGGTGATGCAGTATATTATTTTGCAGGTGCTAATACCAGTTTTAATTATGAAACTGAATTGTATACAATGGACAGAGTTAAAGGTGTTTTTACTGGTGTTTTAGGCAATTACAACGGCGAAGAAATGCAGTACAGAACTTTTACAGAAGGAAGTTTTGATATTGATGTTGATGCTTTACTGCAATAACAAATAATTGATACTTTATAAAAATAAGTCATGGTATTGCAACGAAAGTTCATAACTAACAATTAAAAACAAATTACAAAATGAAAAAAATTTTCTTATTACTAACAGTTACGGTATTATCACTTTCTATCACATCATGCTCTGATGACGATTCAGCACCTACTAATAATGGAGGCAACAATGAAGAAACTGTATCATTTAAAATTAACGGTATACAAAAAACATTTGAGCATATCGTTGTTAACACTGAGAATATTGATAGTGAAGTATTATTAACTATAATAGCATCGGAAAACAATGAAGCAAATGAATTTATAACATTTCAACTATACCAAGATGAAACAGGAGGCGCAGAGGTAGATACTGAATGGAGATATTATGATGCCAACAAAGTCTATGAAGAAGGAGGATTTAATAATGAAGAAGCAATACAAATAGACCAAACTATTACAGAAAATAATAGCGAAAAACTATCAGGAACTTTTTCAGGAACCTTATCAAGATATGAGCAAGAAGCAGGCTTAATCTTACTTGAAATTACAGAAGGTACATTTAATATTAACAGATAATAATAAATTACAAATGAAAAAAATTTTCTTACTACTAACAGTTACAGTATTGTCTCTAACTACTACATCATGTTCAAGTGATGATTCTTCAGAGACAACTACTTCTGGATCTTATATTAAATACAAAGTTGATGGCGTTCAAAAAACATTAAATAATATAAGTGTAGAAATTAATAGTGACTTTGGGTATAACTATTTAGAAATAATCGGTCAGAACGGAAATGATATAACAGAAAAGCTTGGTTTTGCATTAGATATAGACGAGGAAAATAACAACTCTATAGAAACAGTGGAAGAAAACTACTTACAAATATACTATGAATACGCAGGGCTTTATTATGAACATGGAGGAGCTGCTTCTACATACGATTATGAAACCGAAATATTTACTGATGAAAGAATCAAAGGAAATTTTACAGGTATATTAGAAGCTAGTACAAATGGAAGTGAAAGTCAATACAAAACTTTTACAGAAGGAAGTTTTGATATTTATATAGAAGATTTATTACAGCAATAAACATTGATTCTATAAAATAAAAATCCCGCTCAATGAGCGGGATTTTTATTTTATACTGACTTTTTATTAAAGCTCTAATGCTTTTTTAGGATCGTTATCCATAAGTAGCTCCATTGGGCTTTCAAGTGCTTCTTTAATAGCTACAAGGAAACCAACTGACTCACGACCATCAATAATTCTGTGGTCGTAAGATAATGCTACATACATCATTGGGTGTATCTCTACTTTACCATCTACAGCTATTGGGCGCTCAATAATATTGTGCATACCTAATATACCAGACTGTGGAGGGTTTATAATAGGAGTAGAAAGCATACTGCCAAATACACCACCGTTAGATATGGTAAATGTACCACCTGTCATATCATCAACAGTAATTTGCCCTTCACGAGCACGAATAGCTAAACGTTTAATTTCGTTTTCTATACCACGGAAGGTTAAGTTTTCTGCATTACGTACTACAGGAACCATTAAACCTTTAGGTCCTGATACTGCTACTGAAATATCGCAGAAATCGTATGTTATTTTATAATCTCCGTCAATCATAGAGTTTACATCAGGGTAAAGCTGTAATGCTCTGACTACCGCTTTCGTAAAGAATGACATGAAACCAAGGCTAACACCATGTTTCGATTTAAACGCCTCTTTATATTCACTTCTCAGTTTGTTAATTGGCGTCATGTTTACTTCATTAAAAGTAGTAAGCATAGCTGTTTCGTTTTTAGCCGAAACAAGTCTTTCTGCTACTTTTCTGCGAAGCATAGACAGCTTTTTGCGTTCAGAACCACGGTTACCACCGGTAGGTGTACCCATAGATGCTTTAGCATTTACAGCATCGTCTTTAGTTATTCTTCCATCCTTACCTGTACCTTTGACAGTAGAAGGATCTATATTTTTCTCGTCAAGTATCTTTTTTGCTGCCGGAGAAGCTGTTCCTGTAGCATAGGTTTTTTCTTCCTGCTTAGGTGCTTCTTTTTTAGGCTCTTCTTTCTTTTCTTCAGCTTTCGGTGCTTCCTTTTTCTCTTCCTTTGCTCCGCCTTCCGGTTTTTCAGCATCAGTATCTATAAGACAAACAACCTGCCCTACTGCCACAGCATCTCCTTCTTCTGCCTTTAGTGTAATAATTCCCGAAGCTTCTGCAGGAAGCTCTAGTGTAGCTTTGTCTGAATCAACTTCAGCAATTGCCTGATCTTTCTCTACATAATCACCATCTTCCACCAACCAAGTTGCTATTTCAACTTCTGTAATCGATTCCCCTGGCGAGGGAACTTTCATTTCTAAAACCATGTCAGTATAATTTTATTGGTATTATTAACCTTTTTGTTAAATCAAAAATAAGTATATTAATTAAATAAATCTTTATCAAAAACCATTGCTATTGCAGCAGCATGACGTTTTTTAGCTCTTGTACTACTACCCGCTGCCGGAGCACTTGATTGTTCAAGCGATGCCAACCTGAATTTAACCTCAGTAAAATGCATTAACATGTAGCTGTAAGCCCCCATGTTTTTAGGCTCTTCCTGTGCCCAAACATAGTCATTTGCATTTTTATATTTCTTTATTATTTTGCTTAGCTGGTTTGTAGCTAACGGGAATAATTGTTCTATTCTTACAATAGCGACATCATCTCTTTCTCTTTCTTTTCTTTCCGCTACTAAGTCATAGTAGAATTTACCTGTACAGAATACTAATGTTTTTATCTTATCAGCACTTGCATTAGGATCATCAATTACTTCCTGGAAACTACCGTTTGCCAACTCTTCTTTTGTTGAAGTTACTTCCGGATGACGTAATAAACTTTTAGGGGTAAACACAATAAGCGGTTTACGGAAGTTTGTTTTCATTTGTCTTCTTAACAGGTGGAAGAAGTTTGCAGGAGTCGTACAGTCTGCAACGTACATATTATGGAATGCACAAAGTTGCAGGTAACGTTCCATACGTGCACTTGAGTGTTCTGCACCCTGCCCTTCGTAACCGTGCGGTAATAGCATTACCAATCCGTTTTGGTTGTTCCACTTATCTTCGGCAGCACTAATGTACTGGTCAATCATTATCTGTGCACCGTTAGAGAAATCTCCAAATTGCGCTTCCCAAATAGTTAGTGTTTTAGGGCTTGCTAAGGCATAACCATAATCAAAACCTACCACACCATACTCTGATAACAATGAATTATATATTTGGAATTGACCTTTTTGGTCTTTAAGTCTGTTTAATAATACTACCTCTTCTTCCGAGTCCTCTACCTTCATAACGGCATGACGGTGAGAGAATGTACCTCTTTCAACATCCTGACCTGACATACGAACTCCGAAACCTTCTGTAAGTAATGTACCGTAGGCTAAAAGTTCGCCCATTGCCCAGTCCAACTTATCGGTTTCATACATATTCTTTCTGTCGCCAATCAGTTTTTCTATTTTTCTGATGAATTTTTTATCAGAAGGTAACTCCGTTATTACTGATGCTATTTTGTCCAGTTCCGCAATAGGGAAAGTAGTATCTACTTTTTGAAGCATATCATCTTCATAAGCCTGTACATAACCATCCCACTCATTTTGCATAAACGGAGTAATTACAGTAAGGTCTTTTTTACGGGATTCTTCTAAATTCTCCTCCAGTACAGCTTTATATTTCTTTTCCAGCTTGGTCACATAATCATCATCAATAATACCCATTGATAATAATTTATCAGCATATATTGCTCTCGGGTTTTCGTGTTTAGCAATTATTTTATATAGTTTAGGCTGTGTAAAGCGTGGCTCATCGCCTTCGTTATGTCCGTACTTTCTGTAACCCAGTAAATCTATAAATACATCGCTGCCAAACTCCATTCTGAAATCAAGTGCGAAAAGTACTGCCTGTACTACTGCCTCAACATCATCTGCATTAACATGAAGTACCGGAGAAAGGGTTACTTTGGCAACATCTGTACAATAGGTTGATGAACGACCATCAAGATAGTTTGTGGTAAAACCTATTTGGTTGTTAACCACTACGTGTATAGTACCACCTGTTTTATAACCATCTAGTTTGGCCATTTGTACAATTTCGTATACAATACCCTGTCCTGCTATAGCAGCATCACCGTGCACTGCAATAGGTAATACTTTCGAGTTATCTTCAGGGAAATGTCTGTCCTGCTTAGCTCTTGCTATACCTTCAATTACCGCTCCAACTGTTTCCAGGTGAGACGGGTTTGGTGCAAGGTTAATATTTATGCTTTTACCGCTTTTTGTTTTCTTGTCTGAAGTAAGACCTAAGTGGTATTTAACATCACCATCAAACATTGAGTCGTCATCGTAATCTTTCCCGTCAAACTCACTGAATATTTCTGCTGTAGACTTACCAAATATATTGGCTAAAACATTAAGTCTACCCCTGTGTGCCATACCCATAACAAACTGCTCTACGCCTTTTTCGGCAGCAGATTCTATAAGTGCATCAAGTGCAGGGATTAAAGACTCCCCTCCTTCCAGAGAGAAACGTTTTTGACCTACATATTTTGTATGAAGGAAGTTTTCAAACGAAACAGCTTCATTTAATTTTTCAAGAATTTGCTTTCTTCTTTCATCAGAAAATTCAGGATGATTTTCTCCCTTAGCCAGCCAGTTTTGTACCCATTTTCTAACTTCAGGATCACGAATATACATATATTCAAGACCTATATGGTCGCAATATATTTTTTCTAGGTGATCTATAATCTGTTTTAAAGTCCCTTTTGCTACACCTACTTCTCCTCCTGCTTCAAATACCGTATCAAGATCAGCATTTGAAAGACCGAAATTTTCTAAAGCAAGTGTCGGGGTATAGTTTCTTCTTTCTCTTACAGGATTTGTTTTAGTAAACAAATGCCCTCTTGTCCTGTACCCTTCAATAAGGTTTAACACCTTAAACTCCTTTTGTATTTTCTCAGGAATTTCAGGGTTTTCTGCGCCTGATTGAGACTGTCCGGATGTTATTTCTATATACCCGGAACCATATTCGTTTGCAAAATCAAAACCTTGAAAAAAGCTGCGCCAACTTGGCTCTACACTATCGGGATTCTCTATATATTGATCGTATAAATCTGCAAAAAAGGCAGCGTGCGCTGCGTTTAAAAAGGAAAACCTGTCCATGCTTATGTCTTTATGACCTTTTATTTAAGAAATTTGTACAAAAGTACAATAATTGTAATAATCTAATCGTGTTTTTCATATATTTATGCTAGGTAATTTTTAATGAACCTAAATAATGAAAACGCGTATTCACATTTTTTTAACAAAATATCTGTTAATTGCCCTTTTGTATTCTTCACTATCTTATTCACAAACTTCAGGTGACTTTTGGAGCGATGTTCAGTTTGGTGGTAGCGCGGGGTTGGGTTTTGGTAATAATTTTACCCAGATAATGGTGGCACCGGGAGCATTATATCGTTTTAATGAATATGTTGGTGCGGGTGCTGGCGCTCAATACAGCTATGTAAAGCAAGACGATATTTATAAAGCATCAATATACGGAGGGTCTGTAATAGGAGTTTTTAACCCATTACCTTATATACAGCTTTCTGCTGAATTGGAACAATTAAGGGTTAATTTAAAATATGATGAAAATTACCGTTATCCGTTTTATGCTAATACTGACCGTGAAAAGGATTTCTGGAATACTGCTTTATTTTTAGGAGCAGGTTACCAAATGGAGAATATTACTGTAGGTATTCGGTACAACGTACTTTTTGATGATAATGACTTTGTGTATGCTGATGCACTACTGCCTTTTATACGAGTTTATTTTTAATTACTATGAAACTATTGCTCACTTTACTCCTTTACGGAAGTTTACTTTATAGCCAAAAAATAGATTTCTCAACTGTACTTAAAAACAGTAATTACCTGTCTATTCCTAAAGATGATACTACTATTGAAAAAACTCCTGACAAGGTAATTGAGAGCATTAACAAAATGACTTGGGAAACCTCTTTAGATGTAGAAAATACCTTAAAATTTACAATAACTAAAAATGTTGATTTATATATTTTAATAACCGGAAACGGATATAAAAAATATGCTTACTTTCTACCTTACAACCATAGTAAAAACACAGTTACCAATAACCCTGTAAAGATAAATTTAAGGTGGAGTTATAATAATGAAGAAGGATTTGAAACTAAACTTTTAAACAAGCCTTTAATTGAAACGCAACAAATTAATAACAAAACATTTTTACTATTAAAAGAACGCGTTCATAACGGAAATATGTACAATGCTGTTGTTACAAAAGTTTTTGAATTAACTCCTAAACTCGACATGCAATTAAAATTTTGTTTTGAAGAAGTTTCTCAGTTAACTTTTGAAGAAACAATGATTAACCGACAATTTTCTAAAAACAAAATTGACTCTTTTATTAATGGTAAACTTATAGGTTCAGTAACAATTGATATTGAAAAAGGAGTTATTATAAACAGTAAATGTATAAACAACGATTACTGTAATTACCTGATAAAAAGCAGTGGCGAAAATCAATCTGATTTCTTAAAAAAAGGATATGAGGTTTGGTATTAAACACTATTCTTAACACTAATACTTATTCCTAAACCATACTTTTTGCCACTCTCTTTTTAATATTAAAAAGGCAACCTGCTCACTAAGGTCAGCTATATCGCTACCATCTAAAGCCCTTATCTCTTTTTCAGGAACATCTATTATATACAACAGGTTTAAGTATTCAGCAAAACGATGCTGAATTAAAGTATATATCTTTTCATGCAACCCTATTTTCAGGTTTATAGGGGTAATATCCAAAGGAAAATCAAGCAACTCGTTAGCCAGTGAAAAGTCTTTGTTTAACTGTTCAACCAGTTTTACATAAAGTGCTTCTTTCTGTGCTTCACTAAGTAGTAAATCGGTACTTTTTGGCGCAATATATGTCATAGTAAAACTGAATATTACTCTAGTATTTTAAACATTTCTCCCCATAAGGAACTCACCAAAATTTCTTAAAAGCTCTTTTTTATCTTCATCTATTTCTAGTTTATTTAAAATATCAAAAGCTTTTTCAGTATAGTCCTTTATAGCATCTCTTGTAGCTGTATCGGCTTTTGTAGCTACAAAAAGTTCTTTTACATCAATTATTTTATCGGTAGTATCTTCCGGTTGCATGGCAAACCATTGTAATAAACGTTCTTTTTGGTACGGGTTACATTGTTGTAATGCTTTTAAATAAAGGTATGTTTTTTTATTCTCAATAATATCGCCCCCTACTTGCTTGCCAAATGTTTCAGGATTACCAAATGCATCTAAATAATCATCCTGCAACTGGAATGCCAAACCTAAATTTAAACCGAAATCATATATTAGGTCACAGTTCTGTTTAGTTGTTCGGGCAACTATACCTCCCATTTTCATGGCTGCACCTACTAAAACCGCCGTTTTATATTCTATCATTTTTAAATACTCAGGTATCGTTACATTGCTGCGCTCTTCAAAATCTACATCCCATTGCTGTCCTTCACAAACTTCAAGTGCCGTTTTACTGAATAGTTTTGCCAAATCTCTAAAAACATCAGGCTCATACTCTTCAAAATACTGGTATGCTAATATCAGCATAGCATCTCCGGAAAGAATACCTGTGTTTACATCCCATTTTTCATGTACCGTTTCATTACCCCTGCGTAACGGGGCATCGTCCATAATATCATCATGTACTAATGAAAAATTATGAAACATTTCTACTGCTATAGCTGCCGGTAAAGCTTTCTTACAGTCAGCATTAAAAACATCTGCTGCCATTAAGGTTAAAACGGGACGCATTCTTTTACCGCCAAGTGATAATATATACTGTATAGGTTCATATAAATTTTTGGGTTGTTTTACTAACGAAATTTGAGTAAAATAATCTTGAATTATCTGCTGATACTGCGCTATAGCCTGCATGAAATGTTTTTTTTGCTAAAGTAAACCTTTATACACTGATTTCAAATAAAGAAATTTTGTTACAAAAACTTTGGAAACTTTTTTTGTTTCTAAAGTTTCCTTGCTACATTTGCCACGTTAAAACAATTAAGTGTATGAAGGAGGCGATAGTAGACAAAGCAACTGAAATGTTTTTAAACCTTGGCTTTAAAAGTGTTACTATGGATGACATAGCCAACGAAATGGGAATTTCCAAGAAAACGATTTACAAATATTTTTGTAACAAGAATACATTGGTAAAAGCTAGTGTAGACAGCATTTTTGGAAAAGTCTGTTCAGGAATTGACGGAATAAAAAATCTGGATAAGAATTCTATTGAAGAAATTTTCATGATACGGGGCTTTATGATGCAGCAGTTAAAACATGAAACAACAGCTCCTATTTATCAATTACAAAAATTTTTCCCTAAAGCATTTTCATGCCTGCGTAAAAATCAGTTTGAAAAAGTACACAGCTCTATGATAGATAATTTACAAAAGGGAATAGACAACAAAATATACAGAGCAGACATAGATATAGAGTTTATATCGAGAATGTATTTTACAGGGTTAACCGGCATTAAAGACAACTATGTATTTCCTGCCGAAATATTTACAGCAGCGAACCTTACAAAGCAGTTTTTAGAATATCACCTACGGGCAATAGCAACGCCTAAAGGGGTTGAAATACTGGAATCCATACTTAAAAATGAGGACCTATAATTAACCCAAAATTAATTTTGAAAATTGGAGAGAATGCTCTTAAATTTGCATTTGACAAAAATGTCAAACAAAAAAGTTAAACAATAATGTCAGATAAAAAAGATAGCGTTACCGAACAGTTAATTAAAGACACCGCAAAAAAACTTTTTTTTGCGGAAGGGAGGTTTAACGCAACTACTCAAGAAATTGCAGATGCCGCAGGAGTAAACAGAACTCTAATAAATTATTATTTCCGTTCCAGAAACAAACTTTTTGATATTGTTTTTGAGGATGCACAGGAAAAAGAACTGGAAAGAGGGGAAATGATTGTAACCTCTGACTTGCCTTTTAAAGAAAAAATAAGCCAATACTTAGATTTCTTTTTTGAAGAGTCTAAAAGATATCCTTATCTGGAAATATATATGGTAACGCAGGTAAACCAAGGATGTCGATATAAGAGCGAAGAAAAAATGAGTAATCTTTTAGATAAATTTTATTTACAAATAGCATTGGAAATGGAAAACGGAAACCTCCCTAAAATGAGGCCCGAACAGTTTTTAATAAACTTTATATCGCTTACCTCCTTCCCTGTTTCTATGCGTCCACTTTTACAAAAAAGCATGGGGTATGGAGACGAAGCTTTTGATAAACTACTGGAAGAGCGTAAACAAATAGTAATGGACACACTTTTTAAATCATAATCATCAATCAATAAATCAAACAGTAATCTATGAAGAAAAACAAAAATCAAATTACACAGTATGTGTACCGTAGCTTTGGGCTGCTCTTGGTTTTCCTTTTACCTGTATGCCAGTTATGGGCACAGGAAGAAAAAGAAAACTACAGTATGAGTCTGCAAGAAGCCGTACAACATGCATTGCAATACAACCGTTCGGTTATTAATTCCGGACTGGATGTAGAGGCAGCCTACAAGAAAAAATGGGAAACTATTGCAGGCGGGTTGCCTCAAATAAGTGCAAGTGGTAATTACCAAAACAACTTTGAACTGCAAAAGCAGATAATTCCTGCTGAGTTCTTTGGTGGTGAACCGGGTACTTTTACTGAAGTCGCCTTTGGTACTAAACATACTATGGATGCCAGAGCTACCCTAAACCAACTAATTTTTGACGGTAGTTATATAGTGGGTGTAAAAGCTGCTAAAACATATCTTGATTTCTATAAAACATCTAAACTAAAAAATGATTTAGAAATTAAAGAGCAGGTTATTAATGCTTACGGCAACGTACTCCTTTCTCAGGAAAGTGTAAAAATATTTGAAAAGAACAAAGCTACACTGGAAAAAAACCTTTTTGAAGCTGAAGAAAGCTACAAAAATGGGCTTGCCGAAGAGGAAGAAGCAGAACAAATTGGTATTACACTGGCATCTGTAAACAGTTCATTAAATAACTCTAAAAGGCTTACCGAAATTACACTAAACATGCTTAAAGTATTATTGGGCATGGAACTGGAAGACGAGTTACAGCTTACTGATGGCTTAGAAGAACTTGCTAATGCTAATATGGATTTACTAATTACAGGCAGTAGCTTTAGTGTTAAAAATAATATTGATTATAAACTTGGGATTAATAACCGAGAGCAAAAAGAATTATTACTAAAACAAGAAAAGAGTAAAGCATTACCAACGCTTTCTTCTAACCTTACTTTTGGTTATAATGGCTTTAACGACGAGTTTAAATTTATACAAAAAGAACAAAGCTGGCTTAATTACTCTTACTTAGGCGTAAGTCTTAATGTACCAATATTCAGCAGTTTTGCCCGTAGCGCAAGAACGCAACAAGCTAAAATTGAACTTAAAAAGGCTGAAACTGATCTTATAGATTTAGAAGAAAACTTAAAACTTCAATACCAACAAGCAAAAAGCCAGTATGAATTTAGTGTTGAGCAATATACTACAGCCAAAAACAAACTAAGGCTGGCTGAGAGAATAGAAAACAAACAACAAATAAAGTTTAGCGAAGGTATTTCTACCAGTTTTGAATTTTCTGAAGCACAAAGACAGCTTTATTCAGCGCAACAGGAATATTTACAATCAATGGTTGATGTAATTAATGCAAAAGCCGCATTAGAAAAACTAACTTCCAATTAATCTGAAAAAAATATAGCAATGAAAAAAATAATATATATAACTTCTCTTTCACTTGTACTTTTTTCCTGCGGAAACGGAGATAGCGTGAACGTTGACGAAGTAATTGAAACAAAGGACGCAAAAAAGATAAAAGAAGCCCGAGAGGAAATTCATAAAAAATATGAAGAACTTAGCGTGAAGCTGGACTCTCTGGACGCTGCTCTAGATGAATTAAACCCTAACAAGAAATTCCCTCTTGTTAAAACCATAACTCTTAGTGATACTATATTTAAACACTATATAGAAATACAGGGTAGTGTAGATACTAAAAAGAACATTGTTATATACCCTGAAATGTCGGGTGTTTTACAACAACTTAATGTAAAAGCAGGGCAAAAAGTAACCAAAGGTCAGGTACTGGCACGCATTGACGATGGCGGACTTGCAGCCCAAGTAGCACAGGCAGAAACGCAACTGGCATTATCACAAACTACTTTTGACAGACAGAAAAGACTGTGGGACCAGAAAATAGGTTCTGAAATACAATTTTTACAAGCAAAAACATCTCTGGAAAGTCAGCAAAAAGCAGTAGCACAATTAAAGTCGCAACTGGCAAAAACAGTAGTGAGAGCTCCATTTTCAGGAACTATTGATGACGTGATGACAGAGCAGGGTAAAGTTGTAGCTCCCGGTCAGGAACTATTCCGTATAGTAAGCCTTACCGATATGTATGTTTCCGCTACAGTACCCGAAAATTACATAGGGCGTGTTAAACTTAACGCTCCTGTAGATGTTTATATAAAATCTATAGGTAAAACATACGAAGGTAAAATACGTCAGGTAGGAAACTTCATCAACCCAAACAACAGAACGTTTAGTATTGAAGTAGCACTACCAAACCCTGAAAACTTACTTCGCCCTAACCAGGTAGCTGTTCTTAAAATACTGGACTATACTACCGAAGATGCCATACTTATACCTGAAAACATAGTGCAGCAAAAAGGTAACGGCAGGCTGGTAGTTTATACACTGGAAGATAAAGAAGGAGAAGAACAACCTGTAGCGGTAGAAAAAGAAGTAGAAACAGGATACACAAGCGGCGCTTACACCGAAATAAAATCAGGTTTAAAAGTAGGTGATAAAATAATTACAGACGGAGCCAAATCAGTAGAAAACGGTAGCCCGGTAGAAGAACTTAAATAGTATTATAACTCATCTAAACACTAAAAAGACGAAATGAGTAATAAAAAAATAGAAAAAAGCTTCGGTATATCTACCTGGGCAATAAATAATAAAATGACGGTATATGTTATCATTGCCATCATTTTCATAGGCGGACTTCTCTCCTACTATTCCATGCCGAGAGAAAGTTTCCCCGAGATAAAAGAGACTAAAATATATGTTAGTTCATTAAATCCCGGCAACTCTGCTGAGGATGTGGAGAAACTGATAACAAAGCCTCTGGAAGAAGAGTTTAATAATATTTCGGGGGTTACAGAGATTACTTCAAATACACTGGAAGATTATTCAATGATTCTGGTGGAATTTGAAGAGGATATTACCATAGAAAATGCCAAGCAAAAGGTAAAGGATAAAGTTGACTTAGTAAAATCAGACTCAGAGTGGCCTACTCTTGATGGTGGGGCTAAGGTAGAACCTAACGTTTTCGACCTTAACATTGCCGAAGAATTCCCGATACTTGGTGTTAACCTTACAGGAGATTTTACATCGGTACAGTTAAAAGAGTTTGCTGAATATCTGGAAGATCGCATAGAGCGTTTACCGCAAATAAAGGAAGCTGCCATTCGCGGTGCTGATGACAGAGAAGTTGAAATTGCTGTAGACATGTACAAGATGGCTGCTGCGCAAGTTAGCTTTGATGATATTATTAATGCCGTAAAATTTGAAAACAAAACTATTTCGGGCGGTAGTGTTACCAGTAACGGTATTAAAAAGAACATCCGTGTTATTGGGGAAATAGAAGAACCTTCGCAATTGGAAGACATTGTTGTAAAAAAACAAGGCGGTAAAATACTTCTTAAAGATATAGCCACAATTACTTTTAAAGAGAAAGAGCGTACTACCTATGCCCGTGAATATGGCGAACCTGTAGTAATGCTTGATATTAAAAAACGTAGTGGTAAAAATATGGTTGAAGCCGTAGACGGGCTTAAAGAAATAGTAAAAGACGCACAGGAAAACTACTTCCCTAAAGGGTTGGAAATAACCTATGTTAACGACCAGTCTACCCGAACTATTGCTCAGGTAAACGACTTGGTAAACAATATTATATTCGGGGTACTACTGGTTGTTATAGTATTAATGTTCTTTTTAGGACTGCGTAATGCACTATTTGTTGGTGTAGCAATACCGCTATCAATGCTTATGTCCTACATGATATTAGCAACACTGGGTATTACTCTTAACACTATGGTACTATTCGCACTGGTTATGGGGCTGGGTATGTTGGTAGATAACGGTATTGTGGTAGTTGAAAACGTCTACTCGTTAATGGCACAGGGTATGTCCCGTAAAAAAGCCGCTATTGAAGGTATTGGAGAAATTGCATGGCCTATTATCGCTTCTACAGCTACTACATTGGCAGCTTTCTTCCCGCTGGGGTTATGGCCGGGAACTATGGGTAAATTCATGATTTACTTCCCTATGACACTTTCTATAGTATTAGGCTCATCATTATTTGTGGCATTAATAATTAACGCCATGCTGACGTCTGACTTCATGAAACTGAAGGAAAACGAGATGTCTCGCAAAAAAATGATTCGCATGAGCCTTATTCTGGGAATTATAGGTGTATTAATATTAGTGGCAGGAATAAGTACAGGAGCAGGAGCGCTAAAAGGTATAGGTAACCTAATGATATTCTTTGTAATAATGCTATGGTTATATAAATATGTATTAGTAAAAAGAATTGAACGCTTCCAAAATAACGGGCTTGTTTGGTTAGAAAACAAGTATAAAAACTTTTTAGATTTCGCCTTGTCAGGAATCAAACCAAGGCTTTTCTTCATCGGTACATTTGGTTTACTTATTCTTTCTTTTGTTGCAGTAGGAATACGCGGTCCTGAAACACTTTTCTTCCCGGAAAACCAGCCTAACCAAATTATGGTTTATATCGAATTTCCGGAAGGTACTGATATTGATAAGACTAATGCCTTTACTAAAGTTATAGAAGAAAAAGTATATAAAGTAGCCAAGCGCTATATAGAAGACGGTGAAAACTATATGGTAGAGAGTGCCATTGCACAAGTTGGCGAAGGTGCCGGTAACCCGAACACTGAAGGCGGAGCACAAAACGAAATGCCACACCGTGGTAAAGTTACCCTTACATTACGAGAGTATAAATACCGTAAAGGAGTAAACAGCCTTGATGTAATGGAAGAGGTGCGTAAAGCTGTAAAAGGTTATGCAGGAGTATCGGTAGTTGTAGAAAAAGATGAGGCAGGGCCTCCGGCAGGTTACCCTATTAATATTGAAATATCAGGTGAAGACTACGACCAGATGCTTGCAGAGGCGCACCGTATGCGCAACTTTATAAATAATACCAGCATACAGGGTATTGAAGAACTTAAAGTTGACGTAAACAAACAAAAACCGGGCGTTGATATAGTTGTGGATGTAGAAAAAGCAGGAGAACTGGGCATTACATCAGGTCAGGTAGGGCAAACATTAAGAAGATCAGTATACGGAGAGAAAATTTCTACTTATAAGGAAGGTAAAGATGATTATGAAATAAACGTAAGGCTGGAAGAAGAGCAACGTAATAATAAAAGTATACTTTACAATCAGCCGGTAACCTTCCGCGACCAGGCAACAGGACAATTAGTGCAAGTTCCTATTTCTGCTATTAGTGAACCTAGCAACTCTGTTACTTTTAATACAATTAAGAGAAAAAACCTTAAAAGGATTATTACTATATATTCTAATGTATTAAACGGGTATAATGGTAACGAAATAGTACAACAGTTAAAAAGTGAGTTAACTGATTATGAAACACCTGACGGAATAAACTATGCCTTTACAGGAGAACAAGAAGAGCAGGCTAAAAATATGAGCTTCCTTATAAAAGCCCTGCTTATAGCCGTTGGTGGTATCTTGCTTATTCTGGTTGCGCAATTCAATTCGGTATCTAAGCCTGTAATAATAATGGTTTCGGTACTATTAAGTTTCGGAGGTGTATTTTGGGGTATGGCAATATCCGGCGATGACTTTATTATTATCATGACAATGATGGGGATTATATCTCTCGCGGGTATTGTGGTAAATAACGCCATTGTACTTATTGACTATACGCAGTTACTTATAGACCGAAAACTTGCCGAAAAGGGCATGGAGGAAGGTGAATTACTTACAAAAGAAGAATATAGAGATATTATTGTAGAAGGTGGCCGCTCACGTTTACGACCTGTATTGTTAACAGCTATAACCACAGTATTGGGGCTTATTCCGCTGGCTATAGGTTTAAACATTGATTTCTTTGAATTATTTATAGATTATGACCCTAAAATATATTTTGGAGGTGATAATGTAATATTTTGGGGACCTTTAGCCAAAACAGTTATTTACGGACTTATATTCGCTACGTTCTTAACATTGGTAATCGTTCCTGTTATGTTCTATATATTACATAAAATAAAAATCAGGTTTAAAAGAAAGCCTGAAGCTGCATAATAGCAAAATTGAATAAAAAAAGTTTAAAAGTCGGTTTCTAAAAATTGAGACCGGCTTTTTTTTATACTAAAAATTTTAACAGTTATTAACATTTTCCACACATCAATAATTATTTACTATATAAATCTTGCTTTTTTTTCATATATCGTAGTAAAAAGAACGAAATAGAGTTTTATTTAGAATAAATTAAAATAACTTGTCTGCTATAATATTGACTATTACCTTTGCACCCGATAAATTTAATTATTAACTGCATTTATGAACACATCTAATATTAACAGGTTATTTATACTATTATTTATGCTTGTTCCTGCACTTATGTTTGCACAACAAACAGGTAATATAAAAGGTATAATACAGCTTAGCGACAACACTCCTGCTGAGAACATTTCAGTAGCGGTAATTGGCACTTTTTACTCTACTAATACTGATGCAAAAGGTCAATATGAAATTAAAAATGTAAAACCGGGCAATTATACAGTAAGAGTTTCTGCTGTTGGTATTACTACTATTGAAAATAATGTTACTGTTATTTCAGGAGAAACTGTAACTAAAAACTTCACGCTTTCAGAAAGTCAGGAAGAACTTAACGAAGTTGTGATTGACGGTAAAACAAACAAGTTTAACAGAAACAAAAGTGTGACCGTATCTAAAATGCCTTTAAGAGACCTTGAAAACCCTCAGGTTTATAACACTATTACAAATGAGTTACTTAAAGAGCAGGTAGTTACAAACTTTGACGATGCACTTAAAAACGTTCCCGGGCTTGATAAACTTTGGGAATCAACCGGTAGAGGTAATGACGGTGCAGGCTATTACTCCCTTAGAGGTTTCCCTGTACAGCCTACTATGGTTAATGCTTTACCTAGCCTTTCTAACGGTAGCCCGGACCCTGCAAATATTGAACGAATTGAGGTAATAAAAGGTCCTTCAGGAACATTATTCGGTAGTAGCTTAATATCATACGGAGGTCTTATAAATGTTACTACCAAAAAGCCATATGATGTTTTTGGAGGTAATATATCATTTACAGGCGGTAGCTACGGGCTTAACCGTTATACTGTAGACATAAACACACCATTAAGCACAGAAAGAAAAGTTGCTTTACGTGTTAATGCTGCCTACCATAATCAGGAAAGCTTTCAAGATGCAGGATTTAAAAAATCATTCTTTGTAGCACCTTCACTTTCATATGAAGTTAACGACAGATTATCATTCTTTGTAAATACAGAGTTCTACAATGGTAAAAGCACTAACCAAACGATGCTTTTCTTAGACAGAGGTTCTGAACTTAGAACGAATAATATGGATGAATTGGGTTATGATAATTACCGTTCGTACACAAGTAATGACCTTTACATTGAAACACCTACATTCAACATTCAGGGACAAATGAACTACAAACTTTCTGAAGAGTGGACTTCTCAAACAGTAGTTTCAAGTACAAGTACAAAATCAAATGGGTTCTATTCTTACCTGTATGAAGCAACTGCTACAGGTGAAACTGTATTAGGAGAATCATTAGAAGGAGTTGTATTCGCTCGTTATGTAAGCAACCAAAATTCTAAAACTTACGCTACCGATTTACAACAAAACTTTATTGGTGACTTTAAAGTAGCCGGTATAAGAAACAGAATGGTAGTTGGTTTTGATTACTTTAATCGAAATGTAGTTAACAACAGCTCTGCATACGTTGGTAACGGTTATGTTTATATAGGTAACAACATTGATAAATTCAACACATTATTAGGGGCACTTGGTGCCAGTAACCCTAACGGAGGTGACGATTCAGGTATACTTTCTCAAGCAGGTATGAATGCTATTTTAGCAGGTTCTCAAATTAACCCTAGCAAAACAAAAGAAGAAATATTTAGCGCCTATGCATCTGATGTAATTAATGTGCTTCCTTCATTATCGGCAATGGTTAGTTTAAGACTTGACCGTTTCTCTAATAAAGGAGATATAACAGATCTTTCTGATGATTATAACCAAACAGCTTACTCGCCAAAATTCGGTTTAGTATGGCAACCTGTAATGGATAAGGTTTCGTTATTTGCTAACTATATGGATGGTTTCAGTAATGTGGCGCCTAGCGAAAATGGCAGTGAAATAATCACGTTTAAGCCTGAGCATGCAAAGCAATTTGAAGGAGGAGTTAAATTAAACCTGCTTAACAATAAACTGGCTGCTACTTTAAGTTATTATAATATAGAAGTGAGTGATAAAGTTTACTCAATAAGACAAGACAATGTGATTAGCTTCTTCCAGGATGGTGAGCAAAAAAGTAGTGGTTTTGAAACATTTATTACTGCAAACCCTATAAACGGGCTTAACATTGTAGCGGGTTACAGCTATAACGATAGTGAGTTAACTGAAGGTGACGCTGACTTTAAAGGCAGAAGGCCTGAAAGTGCAGGACCGCAAAACCTTGCTAACCTTTGGGCAAGCTACAGGTTTACAGGTGGTAAACTTGATGGATTTGGTTTAGGCTTTGGTGGTAACTATGGTAGCGAAAACAAAATATTTAACCGAAATGTAGCGGGAACTTTTGTACTACCGGAATATACTGTACTAAACGCTTCGGCATTTTATAATGTAGATGCATTTACCATTACGTTAAAACTTAACAACTTAACTGATAAAGAATACTACAAAGGTTGGAGTACAATAAACCCGCAAAACCCAAGAAACTTTGCGGCAAACATTACTTATAAGTTTTAATAAATAAAAAAACACCTGTATAAGTTATTTATACAGGTGTTTCCTTTTCTCTTTTTACTACCTATGGCAGGAAAGAAAAGCAAACTTAAAAAATGGACATTTCAAGTCCATAAATGGCTCGGATTGGTTTCCGGGCTTATTGTCTTTATAGTAGCTGTTACAGGAGCTATATTTTGTTTTCAGGATGAAATAAAAGATGCTTTATATTCCTGGCGTAAAGTTGAAAAAGAAAATAAGCCTTTTGTATTACCATCAGTACTGCACCAAAAAAGTCAGGAACTTTTTCCTGATGCTGAAGAGCAAATGGTATTTTATGCAGGTAAAGAACGCCCTGCACTGGTAATACAAGCTGAAAATGATACTTATTACTATGCTTACTTTAACCCTTATAGTGGCAAGTTTCTTTACAGGGAAGACCTTTCCACAGAGTTCTTTACTGTTATTGAGGAAATACACATGCACCTTCTACTGCCTGAGCCTATAGGAAAACAAATAGTAGGTATCAGTACTATTATTTTTGTAATACTGCTTATAACGGGGGTTATACAATGGTGGCCAAAAAAGAAAAAACACCTTAAAGACAGGCTTCGTATAAAATGGAAAGCAAAATGGAGAAGGGTAAATTATGACTGGCATAATGTAACAGGGTTTTACATTGCGCTAATAGCTTTAATTATAGCTTTAACAGGGTTATCATTCTCTTATGAGTGGATGCATGAAGCTTTCTATAAAGCAGGAAATTTAGGTACAGAATATCCTGAAGAAAAAGAAGTAGCTATTGTAGATACCACACTTACCGCAACTACCAATACACCTGTTCTGGATATAGCATTTACCGAAATTGTGAAAGCGAAACCAAATAGTGAAATGTTTTTTGTTTGGAAGCCTGATAATAAAAACGCTATAATGACGGGAGCTTACCCGCAGTCTCTTAATTACGAAAAGCAGTCTAACCTTTACTTCCACCCTGTTACAGGAGAGTTATTGAAAAAACAACTGTATGAACAAAAAAGTTCAGGGTTAAAGTTTCAGGAACTGAGCTATGCATTACACACCGGGCAATATCTAGGCTTTTGGGGTAAAATAATAGCTTTTACAGCAAGCCTTTTAGCTGCTGCGCTACCTGTAACCGGATTTATTATGTGGTATGGCAGAAATAATAAGAAAAAAGCCTGATGACAAAGAAGAAGAAAAAAAGTGCTTTTAAAAAATTCATTGGTAAAGTCCACCTTTGGCTGGGGTTAGCCTCAGGGCTTATCGTTTTATTCCTCTCTGTAACAGGATGCATTTATGTATTTAGTCAGGAAATCACAGAGTGGTTAAGACATGACGAAATGTATGTTCAGGAAGTTAAAGACGATAAACTACCTGTTAGCCAGCTGTGGAAAACAACCCAGCAAACTATAGGTACAGACAAACCAATAAGTAATGTAATAACCTATAATGAACCTGAAAAAGCATTTGTATTTACTGTTTACCATAAAAATGAAAATAGTGACTCTATTTTCTATTTTGATACTATAGACCAATACTACTCTGTATACGTAAACCCTTATACTGGCAAAGTTTTAGGCATTTATGATGAAAAAAACGACTTTTTCCATATTGTAAAAATGCTGCACTGGAGCTTTCTGCTTAAAACCGAAATAGGGCAACCTATAATAGGCTGGGCTACTTTCATTTTTGTTTTTATGCTTATTACAGGTATAATACTGTGGTGGCCAAAAAACAAAGCAGCCAGAAAACAACGTTTCTCATTTAAGTGGAAAGACTCTACTAAATGGAGAAGAAAAAACTACGATCTGCACAACATTCTTGGCTTTTACATTAGTACTATTGCCATAATTATTGCCTTTACAGGTATGGTATTCTCCTTTTTCTGGTTTAAAGCATTAGTATATATAGCTACTTCAGGCACTACGGTATACCCTGACATTAAAAAAGAAACATCTGTAATTAGTGAAGGAAATAAGGAAACAGCACTGGACAAGGCTTACTTTATGACAAAAGAGCGCCACGCTACTGCCAGTGCTTACCGTTTTACACTACCTGCCTACAGCACAGGGGTTATTGATGTGTATGTACAGCAAAATCCCGGTGTATATTATAAAACGCATAATATGCAGTTCAACCAATATACGGGAGAGTTTTTACTGGAACGCACGCATGATGATAAAAACTTCGGAGAAAAAGTTGTTACCGCTAACTACGATATACACGTTGGAGCTATACTGGGTATACCCGGAAAAATAATTGCTTTTATAGCCAGTTTTATTTGCGGAATGCTACCCGTAACAGGCTTTATGATTTGGTTGGGAAGGAAAAATAAAAAAACTGTAAAAGCAAAAGTGGTGAGAGTATAAAAGAAAAGATTTAAAAAATAAAAAGAGCTGTAATAAATATTACAGCTCTTTTCGTCTTACATCTTATTAATAGAAACTATTATTTGTTCACGACAACAGCTTCAGAAGACCATTTTCTTATTCCGGCAACTTTGCTCTCTTTATAGTCTACTTCGCTAAGCATCGCGTCATCTGTCCAAAAAAACCATTTACCGATTTTTTTTCCGTCTTTATATTCTCCTAATGATTGTTTTGTACCATCCTCATTATAAGCTACCCATTTACCGTGTAGCTTACCATCTTTATACCAACCTTCTTGTTTTACATTACCATTATCATAATAGTATGTAGTCTTCACCATTTGGTTTTCTATTTCATGTTTAGGCTTTATCTCTTGTGCTGATAAAACACTAGCTGATAGCATCAACAATCCTGTTATAACAATCTTTTTCATATCAGTTCTGTGTTTAGGTTGAAATTATATACACAAATATACCAAATTAATTTACATTAAAAAAACATTCAGTTAACAATTTGGTAACATTGTAAATATTTAACACATTTTAAGAATCAACCTAACACTATAAACCTCTATTTCAATAAGTTATTTAATAGTTCTTGTAGCGCTGCTTCCGATGGTCTTGGTGCATCAGCATTAACTACATTACCCTTAGGGTCTATAAGTATAAATCGAGGTATCGATTTTATATTATATGCAACAGCAAAATCAGATTCCCAATCTTTATCTGCTATAAGCTGCACACCTCCTAAAGATTCTTTTTTCACAAACTCTTTCCACTTATCGTGGTCTTTCTGCTTGTCTATAGAAAGGCTTATAAAAACAATATTTTTATCATGGTATTTTTCCTCTATTTCTTTAAGGTAAGGAATTTGTCCTCTGCAAGGTCCGCACCAAGTAGCCCAAACATCTATATAAACATATTTACCTTTAAAATCAGAAAGGCTCGTAGTGCCTCCCTTATAGTTCTCATAAGTAAAATCAGGAGAAGCATTACCTTCCAGTTTAGCTACTGCTATTTCATAATACAACTCATCCAGCAAAGCCTTTCCATTTAAACGGGCAAAACTAAAACCCATAGAACTTTTAAAAAGAAACTGAAAAGGACTATTATTTAGCGTCGATTTCCATTTTTCAATCATTTCATTAGCAGGTTGTTGCAACTCTTCTCTACTCACTCCGTTTTTAAGTTTATTCGTCAACTCCGCTTTATCACGCTCTATATTTAAAAGATATATATTTTCTTCAATCCCTTTACCTTCAAAGTGCAACGTTTCTAATAAATTGTTTGCATCAGCGGTAATAGTAATATCAGTATCATTGCCTAAAAATAAAGTAATCTGTTTTTTACCATAATAAAGGTCAAACATACCTAACCCCTGTTGTAGCCTTCCCGAAAAATTACCATTCTTGTCCAGTGCATAAGCTTCACGCCAAGTACCTCTTTGTTTTTCAACTATTATAGAGTCAACAGTACTATTTTTTATAGTCCCTTTAAAATTTTTAATCTCTGATTGAGCATATACACCTGTACACACTAATAACAGCAATACGATTATTCTCATCTAACTTTAACTATTTAATACTCTATTTCAGGCGTTTGTCCAGTACTTGCTGTAATTTAGGGTCTGAGGGTCTTGGAGCATCAGAATCTACCACCTTGCCCTGAGGGTCTATTAAAATAAAACGCGGTATAGAGTGTATATCGTAAATTTTAATAAAATCAGAACTCCAGTCTTTATCTGCCATAAGCTGTATTCCTCCCAATGCGTTTTTATCTACAAAATTTTCCCACTTTGCGTGGTCTTTTTGCTTATCAACAGATATACTTACAAAGGCAATATCCTTACCATGATATTTTTCTTCAACCTCTTTAAGGTAGGGTATCTCTCTTCTGCAAGGTCCGCACCATGTAGCCCAAACATCTATATATACATATTTACCTTTAAGATCACTTAACTTAGTGGTGCCTCCCTTATGATTTTCATACTCAAACCCCGGCGATTTTTTACCTTTCATTTTTTGTGCTACCATGGTTCTTTGCACTACAGCGGCCAATTGCTTTTCTTCAGCACTAATGTATTTCTTCATTAACTCCTTAAAATCATCATCCGCTTTAGAGGCTTCCAGTGCCGAAAGTAGTTTTTCAGTCCTTTCCTTTACAATTTTAGAAGCATCTCTGGGCTTCTCATCCGAATCTTCTATGTTTTCCATAAATACTTCATCATCCAGCATTTTCATGGCTAAATAATTATTAGCCTCAGCACCTTTACCTGTAAATTTTATACTTTCATCAAACTTATCAGCATCAAGGTTAACCGTAAGGTCATAATCATTCTTTAAGTACAGTAAGGCATACTCTTCTCCATCAAAAAGTTGGTATAATCCCGGTTGTGCATCGAAACTGGCTTCAAAATTACCATCACCATTGTTGGTAAGAACCTGTTTCATAGTTCTCGACATTACAAAAAGAGAATCGCTATTGCGGTTTTGTATTTGTGCTTTAAGTTTAAATTGCGACTGGGCATACCCTGCACCAAACACAAATAAAGAAAGTAATAATGCTAATTTTTTCATGGATGTAGTATTTAGGTTTCAGTAAAAATAAAATATTTAAGGAGTTCTGCCAATAGATTAACAAAAAAGCCTAAAGATGACTACTACTATATAACCAATATTCAAAAGATTATTTTATTTTGCGACTCCTATCATAATAACTATACATGAAAAAGTTTATATTATTAATTACAATTTCCACAATACTATTATCATGTGGTGGTAACAGTAATGAAACACAAACTATAAAAGTTAAAAACCTTTACTCAATAGAAATACCGGGATATTTTGAAAAAGCATCAAATCTTAATAAAGATGCATCATTAGAATATCAAAATATTTTTAAAGATATATACATCATGGTTATAGATGAGCCTAAAAGCGAGTTCAATGATGTTATTGAGGAAAATGGAATGACATATCTATATGAGCCTAACCTTTCCGGCTACGCTAAAATAGTAAAAGAGACTTTTGGAAACTCAGGCACTATGGATAGTATCCCCAATTTAAAAGACCGTACTATTAATGGACTAAAGGCAAAAACATTTCACTGCACAGGAACAGTTGAAGGTGAAGATATATACTGGGTTTCTGCCTGTCTAGAAGGAAAAGACCATTATTACCAAATAGTTTCATGGACTCAGGCTGGCAGTAAAGAGGACTACAAGCCTGATATGTATGCAATGATTAACTCTTTTAAGGAGTTAAACAAGAGTAAAAAATAAACCTTTTAATATTTTTTGTTCTCGCAGGGCTTTATTACTAATAGTTACTAAATTTGCACTCTAAAATCAGATTAAAAATGTATAGAAGCCATAATTGCGGTGAGCTTACAGCCGCTAATATTAATGAGGAAGTAACTTTAGCCGGATGGGTACAAAAAACACGTAACAAAGGTTTTTTAGTTTGGACAGACCTTAGAGACCGTTACGGTGTGACGCAGCTTATTTTTGATGAAGAACGTACTGATAAAAAAGTATTTGAGCTTGCCGAAACACTGGGCAGAGAGTTTGTAATACAAGTAAAAGGTACGGTTATAGAGCGTGAGTCTAAAAACCCAAACATGCCTACCGGTGATATAGAAATTCTTGCTAAGGAGCTTACTATACTAAACACCTCTATAGTTCCACCGTTTACTATTGAAAACGAAACGGATGGCGGCGAAGACCTGAGAATGAAATACCGTTACCTTGACATTCGCCGAAACCCTGTAAAAAACAGTTTAATGTTTCGCCACAAGGTAGGTATAGCAGTACGTAACTACCTTTCTGAAAAAGGATTTATTGAGGTAGAAACTCCTGTACTTATAAAATCGACACCGGAAGGTGCTCGTGACTTTGTTGTACCATCGCGTATGAACGAAGGGCAATTTTATGCACTACCACAATCACCACAAACATTTAAGCAATTATTAATGGTTGGTGGTATTGATAAATACTTCCAAATCGTAAAATGTTTCCGTGATGAAGATTTACGTGCCGACCGTCAGCCTGAGTTTACTCAGATAGACTGCGAAATGGCTTTTGTAGACCAGGAAGATATCATACAAACCTTTGAAGGGCTAACAAAGCACCTTTTAAAAGAGCTAAAAGATGTAGAAATGGGAGATTTCCCTCGCATGACGTATGATGAGGCAATGCGCAAATACGGTAACGACAAGCCTGATATTCGTTTCGGTATGGAGTTTGGCGAGCTAAACGAAGTTGCACAACATAAGGATTTCGGAGTATTTAACAACTCTGAACTTGTTGTAGGTATTGCAGTACCGGGTGCAGCAGCATACACCCGTAAAGAAATAGATAAACTTATAGACTGGGTTAAACGTCCGCAAATAGGCGCTACAGGAATGGTGTATGTAAAATATAACGAAGATGGTTCACTTAAATCATCCGTAGATAAATTTTACGATGAAGAAGACCTTAAAAAATGGGCAGAAGCTACCAACGCACAACCGGGAGACCTTATACTTATATTAAGCGGAGAAACTAATAAAACCCGTGCGCGCATGAGCGCACTGCGCATGGAAATGGCAGAACGCTTAGAGTTGAGAAAACCTGATGAATTTGCACCGCTTTGGGTTATAGACTTCCCACTATTGGAATGGGATGAAGAAACTGAAAGATACCACGCAATGCACCACCCGTTTACTTCTCCTAAAAAAGAAGACATGCACTTACTTGATACCGACCCCGGTAAAGTAAGGGCAACAGCTTATGACTTAGTACTAAACGGTAACGAAATAGGTGGTGGCTCTATAAGAATACACGATAGAAAAACGCAGGAGTTAATGTTTAAGCATTTAGGCTTTACTGAAGAAGAAGCAAAAGCACAGTTTGGCTTCCTTATGGATGCTTTCCAGTACGGAGCACCTCCACATGGTGGTCTTGCTTTTGGTTTCGACAGGCTTGTAGCTATATTAGGCGGGCAAGAAACTATACGTGACTTTATTGCATTCCCTAAAAACAATTCCGGTCGTGACGTTATGATTGACGCGCCGTCAACCATTGATAATGAACAGTTAAAAGAATTACATATAGCACTTAATTTAGAAGTGTAATTCTTGTTTAATTTATTTTTTTAGTAAAAAAGTTAAATTTATAGCAATATTTGATTTTAATAAATTAGGAAAGATAAAGCCCAATATTAATATTTTGTAATTTTTTTAATATTTTCTTTGTAGTGTGATAATAAAGATTACCTTTGATGATTATTAATTATTTTTTTTATTACACAATGCGAACAGGCAAAGTAAAATTTTTTAATGAATCTAAAGGTTATGGATTCATTACAGACGACGAAACAGGAAGAGACATCTTCGTACACGCTTCAGGTCTAAACGGAACAGAAATCCGCGAAGGAGATAGCGTAAGCTATGAAGAAGAAGACGGAAGAAAAGGTAAAGTAGCTGCTCAGGTAGCAACTATCTAATATATAAAATATTATAGTTACCTAGTTTAGAAAAGTTAAAGCCACCCAAATGGGTGGCTTTGTTTTTTTACATATCATTCAACTCTATACACAAAATATCCTGTCTATCAATATAAAACAGAATTTAAATTCTTTATATTTATTCGTTCTAAATAAAAATTAATCCAATAAAACAATACCTAAACAAAAGGATTATTTAGTTTGCAAATTGACATGTATATTTGTGAATTATTTACTAAAACTAAGCCGAGATGCAAACTACACAAGTAGACTACTTCCCAATAATTATGCAGTTGTTACTGGCAGTGGGTTTTGTTGCCGGAACTATTTTTGTTTCTAACTTTTTGGGACCAAAAAGACATTCCATGAATAAAGACAAAAACTGGGAGTGTGGTGTAGAATCAATTGGTAACGCACGTATACCATTTTCAGTAAAATATTTTTTGGTAGCAATACTTTTCGTTTTGTTTGACGTTGAAGTAATTTTCATGTACCCTTGGGCTGTAAATTTTAAAGCAATGGGTGCCGAAGGACTTATTAAAATGAGTATCTTCATGCTGTTACTTGTAGTAGGTTTCTTCTATGTAATAAAGAAGAAAGGCTTAGAGTGGGAATAAAATAATATTATCAGGCACATAGGAACGCTTTTTGCAGCTAACTAACTGATAATTAAATTAAAATTAAAATGAGTAAATCTTCAGACATAAAAATGGTTGATGCACCTGCGGGTGTACAAGGAGAAGGATTTTTTGCTACTAAGCTGGATGAAGTTGTAGGATTGGCTCGTGCCAATTCACTTTGGCCATTACCATTTGCAACATCATGTTGCGGTATTGAGTTTATGGCAACTATGGCATCACACTATGACGTGGCCCGTTTCGGTTCTGAACGTATGAGTTTCTCTCCGCGTCAGGCCGATATGCTTTTAGTAATGGGAACCATTGCTAAAAAAATGGCTCCTATTTTACGTCAGGTATACGAGCAAATGAGTGAGCCAAGATGGGTAATTGCAGTAGGTGCATGTGCTTCATCAGGCGGAGTGTTTGATACATACTCTGTACTGCAAGGTATAGATAAGGTAATTCCGGTTGATGTATATGTACCCGGATGCCCGCCAAGACCCGAACAAATACTTGATGGTATAATGGAACTTCAGGAATTGGTAAAATCAGAATCTGTAAGACGAAGAAGTTCGCCGGAATATAAAGAACTTTTAGCATCTTACAATATTTCATAAGACAACTATGGCTTTAGAAACATCTGTTATACAGGACAAGCTTACAAGTAAATTCGGCGAAAGCGTTACCGGATTTATCCAGATAAAAGATATATTTTCATTTGAAGTAGCACCAAGTGCCATGAAAGAGGTAATGCGTTACCTTAAAGAGGACGAAGAGTTACGCTTCAATTTCCTAACCGACCTTTGCGGAATTCATTATCCTGATAATGAAAAAGAAAGACAGTTTGCCATGGCTTACCATATGCACAACTGGGTAGATAATGTACACATAAGGTTTAAATCATACCTAAACGGAGACAACCCTGAAATAGATACTGTTAGCGATTTATTTTTAAGTGCTAACTGGCAGGAACGTGAAACGTATGATTTTTACGGAATAATTTTTAAAGGGCATCCGCAGTTAAAGAGGATTTTAAATATGGATGAAATGACATCCTTCCCGATGCGAAAAGAGTTCCCGCTTGAAGACGGAGGACGAACAGATAAGGATGACCGCTTCTTCGGAAGAACAACCGATAATAACTAATAATGAACCTGAATTAATTTTGATATAAAATGTCAGACCTGTTATTACCACCAGAGCACCGCTATGCCAAGATAATAGAGCAAAGAAAGAATGAAGACGGAAGCGAGCTCTCTGTACTAAACCTTGGGCCAACGCACCCTGCCACACACGGTATCTTTCAAAACATCCTGCTTATGGATGGTGAAAGGGTGTTAGATGGTGAAGGAACTGTTGGTTACATACACCGTGCATTTGAAAAAATTGCCGAAAACAGACCTTTTTATCAAATTACTCCACTTACCGACAGGATGAACTACTGTTCCTCCCCTATTAACAATATGGGATGGTGGATGACACTGGAAAAAACACTTGATATAGAAGTACCTAAACGAGTACAATATATGCGAGTTATTATTATGGAGTTGGCACGTATTGCCGACCATATAATATGTAACTCAGTACTGGGTGTAGATACAGGAGCATTAACAGGTTTCTTATACGTTTTTCAATACAGAGAAAAAATTTACGAAATATACGAGGAAATATGTGGCGCAAGGTTAACAACCAATATGGGTCGTATAGGTGGTTTCGAGAGAGACTGGACTCCTGAAGTATTCAAAAAAATAAACGAGTTTTTAGAAGAGTTTCCTGCAATATGGCAGGAATTTGAAAACTTACTTACCCGTAACCGTATTTTTATGGACAGAACTATAGGTGTAGGACCTATTTCTGCCGAAAAAGCTATGAGTTATGGTTTTACAGGTCCTAACCTTCGTGCCGCAGGTATTGATTATGATGTTAGAGTCATGACGCCTTACAGCTCTTACGAAGATTTTGATTTTGATATTCCTGTAGGAGAATCAGGAGACACGTATGACAGGTTCTGTGTACGTAATGCAGAAGTTTGGGAAAGCTTAAAAATTATACGTCAGGCTATTGATAAAATGCCTGAAGGTCCTTTCCATGCTGATGTACCGGATTACTACCTGCCACCAAAAGAAGATGTTTACAATAATATGGAAGCGCTTATTTACCATTTTAAAATAGTAATGGGCGAAGTACCTGTACCTAAAACCGAAACCTACCACGCGGTAGAAGGCGGTAACGGTGAACTTGGTTTCTACCTGATAACAGATGGTAGCCGTACACCCTACAGGTTACACTTCCGCAGGCCTTGTTTTATATATTACCAGGCTTTTAACGATATGATTAAAGGTCAGATGTTATCTGATGCCATTGCAACACTATCAAGCCTCAATGTAATTGCAGGTGAATTAGACGCTTAATTGATTATGGAGATTTCAAACGCAAAACAGGAAATAAATATAACACCTGAGCTACAAGCAAGGATAGACGAGCTTTTAAGCCACTACCCTGCTGATAAGAAAAAATCAGCACTATTACCGGTGTTACACGAAGTACAGGATGCACACGACAACTGGCTAAGTGTACCACTACAGGATAAAGTAGCCGAAATACTGGAAATAAAACCAATTGAGGTGTATGAGGTAGTTACATTTTATACTATGTACAACCAACGTCCTATAGGTAACTATATGTTTGAGTTTTGCCGTACATCGTGCTGTTGCCTTCGTGGTGCGGAAGACCTTATGGAATATACCTGTGAAAAACTGGGTATTAAAGAAGGTGAAACTACACCGGACGGTAAGTTTACCGTAGTAGGTGTAGAATGTTTAGGCGCTTGTGGTTATGCACCTATGTTACAAATAGGCGATTACTACAAGGAGCACCTAACAAAAGAAAAAATTGACCAGCTTATAGAAGAATGTAAAGCAGGTCAGGTTAATTTACACTAATAAACGACCCTTACACAAGTAACAATGGGAAGAAAAATATTATTAGAACACGCAAACGTACCGGGAATCAAGTCATATGAAGTATATCGCAAAATGGGCGGTTATGCTTCTGTGGAAAAAGCTTTAAAAAGTATGACTCCGGACGAAGTTGTTGAGCAGGTAAAAACTTCCGGGCTTAGAGGTCGTGGAGGTGCAGGTTTCCCTACCGGACTTAAATGGAGTTTCATTGATAAAAAATCAGGTAACCCAAGGCACTTGGTTTGTAATGCAGATGAGTCGGAACCGGGTACATTTAAAGACCGTTACCTTATGGAGTACATTCCTCACTTATTAATCGAGGGGATGATTACTTCCAGCTACGCATTAGGGTGTAACCTATCGTACATATATATTCGTGGGGAATACATGTGGGTATTCCGCATACTGGAACAAGCAATTAAAGAAGCCTATGCCAACGGTTGGTTAGGTAAAAATATAATGGGTACAGGTTGGGATTTAGACCTGTATGTACACTGCGGTGCAGGAGCTTACATTTGTGGTGAAGAAACTGCACTAATCGAATCACTTGAAGGAAAAAGAGGTAACCCAAGAATTAAACCTCCGTTCCCTGCCGTAAAAGGTTTATGGCAAGAGCCTACTGTGGTAAACAATGTAGAATCTATAGCAGCAGTGCCTTGGATTGTAAACAACGGTGGCGAAGAATATGCTAAAATAGGAATCGGTCGCAGTACAGGAACAAAATTAATATCAGCATCAGGGCATTGTAAAAACCCGGGTGTTTATGAGATAGAATTAGGGCTAAGTGTTGATGAGTTTATGAACTCTGATGAATACTTAGGCGGAATGATGGATGACAGACCTTTAAAGGCTTTAGTACCGGGAGGTTCGTCAGTGCCAATTTTACCGGCAAACCTAATATTTAAAACTACCGAAGGTAATGACCGTTTAATGACGTATGAATCATTAAGCGAAGGTGGTTTTGAGTCAGGCTCGATGCTGGGTTCTGGTGGTTTTATTGTGTATAACGATACTTCTTGTATTGTTCGTAACACATGGAACTTCTCAAGATTTTACCATCACGAAAGTTGCGGACAGTGTTCGCCATGCCGTGAAGGTACAGGATGGCTTGAAAAAGTATTACACCGAATTGAAACCGGCGAAGGCCGTGAAGAAGATATAGAGCTACTGTGGGATATTCAGCGTAAAATAGAAGGGAATACTATTTGTCCGCTGGGTGATGCAGCAGCATGGCCGGTAGCAGCAGCTATTCGCCACTTTAGGGAAGAATTTGAATATCACGTTCGTTTCCCTGAAAAAATTAAAAACCGTGACCACTATGTAAACGAACCTTTTGAAAAGGTAAGACATTTGGTTACGAAACAAACAGTATAAGTCATAAAGTTTAAAAGTAGAAAGTCTTAAAGCCATGAGCTTTTCCACTTTCAAACAGATAAAGAGATGAAAGTAACAATAGACGGTCAAAGTATAGAAGTAGAACCGGGGACTACCATCCTACAGGCTGCTCGCATGATAGGTGGGGAATCAGTACCACCGGCAATGTGCTATTATTCTAAACTGAAAGGAAGTGGGGGTAAATGCCGTTGCTGCCTTGTGGAGGTTACTAAAGGTAGTGATGCTGATACACGCCCTATGCCTAAATTAATGGCATCGTGTGTAACCGGTGTTATGGACGGTATGGAGGTGAAAAGTATTACTTCGGAAAGGGTTTTAGATGCAAGAAAGTCAGTTACAGAGTTTCTTTTAATCAACCACCCGTTAGACTGCCCTGTTTGTGACCAGGCGGGAGAGTGTGACCTGCAAAATCTTAGCTTTAAGCATGGTTCTGCCAACACCCGTTACATTGAAGACAGAAGAACTTTTGAGCCTGAAAATATAGGGGATAATATACAGCTACACATGAACCGTTGTATACTGTGTTACCGTTGTGTAATGACAGCAGACCAGCTTACAGATAACAGGGTTCATGGTGTATTAAACAGAGGCGACCACGCACAAATTTCAACATACATTTCTAAAGCTATTGATAATGAGTTTTCAGGAAATATGATTGATGTTTGTCCTGTAGGTGCGCTTACTGATAAAACATTCCGTTTCAAATCGAGAGTTTGGTTCAACAAACCGTACAATGCACACAGAGATTGTGATAAGTGTTGCGGAAAAACCACACTTTGGATGTTTGGAGATGAAATACAAAGGGTTACGGCTCGTAAAGATGAATACCACGAAGTAGAGGAATTTATTTGTAACGAATGCCGTTTTGAACACAAAGACCCTGCTGACTGGGTTATTGAAGGTCCTAGAAAATTCGAAAAAAATTCTGTTATTAACCAGAACAATTATACCAGAGATATGAAACCGGTTAAGATAGAAACAGAAAAAAATATACTTTTGGGGCGCGATGAAGACAGAAAGAAAATAAGCATGTCGGAAGTTCCGCTAAAAGGACAAGAAAAGAAAGAATTTAAAGAAGGTAACGTATAGGTATGGAAGAAGCTATAATCATAGAAAAGAGCGTTATTATTATTGCCGTTTTTGCACTTACCATGCTTATGGCAATGTACTCTACACTAGCCGAAAGAAAAATTGCAGCATGGCTTCAGGATCGTGTTGGTCCTAACCGTGCCGGTAAAGGTGGTATACTGCAACCACTGGCAGATGGTTTAAAACTATTTGCTAAAGAAGAGTTTGTACCTAACACACCAAACAAATTTTTATTCTTTGTAGGTCCTGCCATATCTATGAGTATGGCTTTAATGACCAGTGCTGTTTTACCTTGGGGAGACAAGCTACACCTTTTTGGTCGTGATATTATACTACAAGCTACAGATATTGATGTTGCCTTACTTTATGTGTTTGGTGTACTATCAGTAAGTGTATATGGTATTATGATTGGTGGTTGGGCATCTAACAACAAATTCTCATTGATGAGTGCCATGCGTGCTGCATCTCAAATGATATCATATGAGGTTGCAATGGGGCTATCCATCATCGCACTTATTATGATGACGGGAACATTAAGTATAAGGGAAATTGCTTTAGGGCAAAATGGTATGAACTGGAATGTATTTTACCAGCCAGTAGGTTTCCTTATCTTTTTAATATGTTCATTTGCGGAGGCTAACCGTACTCCTTTTGACCTTGCAGAATGTGAGGCAGAACTTATTGGGGGATACCACACAGAATATTCATCAATGAAAATGGGCTTTTACCTGTTTGCTGAATATGCTGCTATGTTTATATCATCAACTATCCTTGCTGTACTGTACTTTGGGGCATACAACTACCCGGGTATGGACTGGGCAGAGAAAAACTGGGGTGTTAACATAGCCAACGTAATAGGTATTTTTGTACTGTTTATAAAAATATGTTTCTTCATCTTCTTCTACATGTGGGTAAGATGGACAATACCGAGATTCCGTTATGACCAGTTAATGCGTTTAGGCTGGAAAGCACTAATACCACTATCTATAGCTAACATTATTATTACAGGTATTGTAATGCTGTTAGTAGACTAAGGGAACGAAAAAGAAAAAATGAACTACCTGTAAGAGCAGACAGGTTAAATAATATAGAAATGGCAATAGAAACCATATCATTATCGGGAAAAAAGAAAGAGGTTTCCAACAAAAAGATGAATTTTTGGGAGAGCCTTTACCTTATTGCGATATTTAAGGGGTTAATGATTACCATAAAACACTTGTTTAAAAGAAAGGTAACCATTAAATACCCGGAACAAACAAGGTCGCTTAGCCCTGTATACAGAGGTCAGCACACGCTAATGCGTGATGACGAAGGCAGAGAGCGTTGTACTGCCTGCGGACTTTGTGCACTTTCGTGCCCTGCAGAAGCTATTACAATGAAGGCTGCGGAAAGAAAACCGGAAGAAAAGCATTTATACCGTGAGGAAAAATATGCTGAAATATATGAAATAAACATGCTTCGCTGTATTTTTTGTGGGCTTTGTGAGGAAGCTTGTCCTAAACAAGCTATTTATCTTACAAAATCGCGTACTATGGTAAAGGCACAAACTGACAGAGAAGATTTCATATACGGAAAAGATAAACTGGTTATGCCTTTAGATATGGCTATTAAAAACACTCAAAACCAAGCGGCTAATTAATATGTTAACACTATTCTATATTTTATCGGCCATAACTCTAGGGACTGCGTTTTTAACTATTTTCAGTAAAAACCCTATCCACAGTGCTATTTACCTTGTACTTTGCTTCTTTTCAATTGCAGGACATTACTTAATGTTTAATGCACAGTTTTTAGCTATAGTACACATTATAGTATATTCAGGAGCTATTATGATATTGATGCTCTTTACCATAATGCTTATGAACCTGAATAAAGAAGGAGAAAAAAGCAAAAATGCATGGTCGCAAATTGCGGCAGTTATATCCTTCTGCCTTTTAGCCCTTGTATTACTGGCTACATTTATTAAAGCACAACAACCGGAATATAATTACGCAACTAAAGGAGCAGACTTCCAGTCTATTAAAGTACTGGGGCAGGTATTGCTTAATGATTATATGGTTCCGTTTGAATTTGCATCGGTACTGTTATTAGTATCAATGATAGGTGCTGTACTATTGTCTAAAAAAGAACACATCAATAATTAATATGGAAAATATACTGGAACAAATAGGTATAGACAATTATATTTACCTTTCCACATTACTATTTTGTGTAGGTGCATTTGGTGTGCTTTACAGGCGTAACGCCATTGTAATGTTTATGAGTATAGAAATTATGCTTAATGCTGTAAACCTGCTATTAGTAGCTTTCTCTACTTATCATCAGGATGCTGCGGGGCAGGTATTTGTATTCTTCTCTATGGCAGTAGCCGCAGCAGAGGTAGCCGTTGGGCTTGCAATACTTGTAGCGGTGTACCGAAACATTAAGAATATTGATATTGATAACTTAAAGAAACTAAAAGGATAACGCCTGATGGATACAAACTTGGCTTTACTATTACTACTGGCACCTTTAGCAGGGTTTTTACTTAACATTTTTATAGGAAAGAAATTAAGCGGAAATGTATCGGGTATTTTAGGCTCGGTAGCTGTAGCAGTTTCTTTTGCTGTAACACTAAAATTCTTTTTACAGGTAAATGGTGGCGGAGAGCCCATCAACGTAAACCTGTTTAAATGGATGACGCTGGCTAATTTTGATGTAAACTTTGCATTCCAGCTAGATCAGCTTTCATTACTTTGGTTAATGTTTGTTACCGGTATTGGTACACTTATACATATATACTCCATCAGCTATATGCATGGTGATGAGAATATTCATAAATACTTTGGTTACTTAAACCTGTTCGTATTCTTTATGATTACACTGGTAATGGGTAGCAACTTATTAATAATGTTCATCGGTTGGGAAGGCGTTGGTCTTTGTTCGTACCTGTTAATCGGGTTCTGGTACAAAAACCACGATTTTAATGATGCTGCTAAAAAAGCATTTATAATGAACCGTATTGGTGACCTTGGTTTTCTTATCGGTATCTTTATCATCGGTTACCTTTTCCACAGTGTAGATTATATTGACATTAAAAACGCTATTACCTCAGGTAATCTTGATATAGATATGACTTGGTTAGGAATAGCAACATTATGCTTATTTATAGGAGCTTGTGGTAAAAGTGCACAAATACCACTTTACACTTGGCTACCTGATGCGATGGCAGGACCTACTCCTGTATCGGCACTTATTCACGCTGCAACCATGGTAACAGCAGGTATATTTATGATTACCCGCTTAAACTTCCTTTTTGACCTTACACCCGATGTACAAAATATTATAGCCATAGTTGGTGCATTTACATCGTTGATTGCAGCATCTATAGGTTTAGCACAAAACGATATTAAAAAGGTACTGGCCTACTCTACCGTATCGCAGCTTGGTTTAATGTTCCTTGCTTTAGGTTTAGGAGCATACCATGTAGCGGTTTTCCACGTAATAACACACGCGTTCTTTAAAGCATGTTTATTCCTTGGTTCAGGTTCTGTAATACATGCTATGCATGGCGAGCAGGATATGCGCTACATGGGTGGCTTACGTAAAGTGATGGGTGTAACATTTATAACATTCCTAATCTCTACACTGGCAATATCAGGTTTACCGCCATTCTCAGGGTTCTTCTCTAAAGATGAAATATTAATGACAGCTTTCCACCACAACAAAGTACTTTGGGTTGTTGGTTCGATAGCGTCTATAATGACAGCATTCTATATGTTCCGCTTACTTTACCTTACTTTCTATAAAGATTTCAGAGGTACAGAAGAACAGAAGAAGCACTTACACGAATCGCCTTCGCTTATTACTTTCCCGCTTATAGTACTTGCTATATTAGCATTAGTAGGTGGTGCAATAAGCTTACCGGGGCACAGCTGGTTAAACGAATATTTATCACCAATACTTACAAACCATATAGAGCACCATGAACTTGGCACTACTGCATATATGTTAATGGGAATAGCTATAATAGGTGCCCTTATAGGTATTGGTATTGCTTACTTTAAATATATTAAGCAAGGGTTTGTACCCGGTAAGGACGAAGAAATTACAGGATTTAGTAAAGTATTATACAATAAGTTTTATGTGGATGAAATATATACAGCCATAATTGTAAAACCAATATATGCGCTTGGAGCTTTCTTCAAAAATGTAACTGAAGTAGCATTCTCAGGCTTTATATTTGGTTTAGGCCGTTTGGCAAATGCACTTAGCACACAAGGCAAAGTAATACAAAACGGTAGCATTGGTTTCTACCTGCTTGTATTTGTACTGGGCATATGTTCAATAATAGCTTATATATTTCTAAAATAATTACCTGATGGACGTATCATTTATACTAATTATCTTATTATTCGGAGCAGTTGCCACCTATTTTGTAGGTGATAAATGGGCTTCTAAAGCAGCATTGATTTTTAGCACTTGTGCCTTTGCAGCTACACTATATGTTATATACCGCTATAACATGGGTGAAAAAGTAAGCTACCTGCAAACATGGATGAGCAGACCGCGTATTGTGATTGGACTTCAGGCTGACGGTATGTCGCTGCTAATGCTATTACTTACTACAGCATTAACTCCAATAATAGTACTAACTTCTTTTGGTAACCTTTTCCCAAAATCAAGGTCATTTTATGCTCTTATACTTTTCATGGCATTTGCTATGGCAGGAACATTCCTTGCTGTAGATGGGTTATTATACTACATATTCTGGGAACTTTCACTAATCCCTATCTATTTCATAGCACTAATATGGGGTAGCGGAGAAGCGGAAAGAAGAAAAAAAGACGTTGTAAAATTCTTTATATACACATTTGCAGGTTCGCTGTTTATGTTAGTAGCGTTTATATACTTATATACAAAAACAGGAAGTTTCTTAAACCTGCACTTATATAATGCAAAACTTACTGATACGGAACAACTGTGGATTTTCTTAGGGTTCTTTTTAGCGTATGCTATTAAAATTCCTATTATACCATTCCACACCTGGCAGGCTAATGTGTATCAAAAAGCACCTGCTGCCGGTACTATGCTGTTATCAGGTATTATGCTTAAAATGGCATTGTACAGTATTATAAGATGGCAACTGCCTATCGCGCCAAAAGCGGCACACGATTATAAATATATATTTATAGCACTATGTGTTGCAGGGGTTATATATGGTTCTATACTGGCATTAAAACAAACTAACCTTAAAAAGTTACTGGCTTACTCCTCATTAGCACACGTTGGGCTAATTGCTGCCGGAGCTTACACACTTACTATTGACGGTCTTCGTGGTGCATTTGTACAAATGATTGCGCACGGTTTTGTAGTAGTAGGTTTATTTTACGCTGCTGAAATTATAAGCAGACGATACAAAACAGAAGAAATTGCTGAAATGGGTGGTATACGTATCCAGTCAGCTAAATTTGCCTCAATGTTTATGATATTAGTTATGGCATCGGTAGCGTTACCGGGTACATTTAACTTTATAGGTGAGTTTGAATTATTATACAGTTTGGCTCAGGCTAATATATGGTTAGCTGTTTTAGGCGGAACTACTATTATACTGGGTGCTTTTTATATGTTAAGAATGTTCCAGCAGGTTATGCTTGGCGACAAAGGCACTAAAGTTTTTAAAGATGTTACGTTTGGTGAAGGTTTTACTTTTGTATTGATTATTGCCGTTTTACTATTCTTTGGTTTGTACCCAAGACCTATAACCGACTTTGTTACACCAAGCCTTCAAAAGGTTTTAGTTTACATTAATCAGATTAATTAAGTCCGAAAGAAATGAACACATTAATAGCTATTGCAGGATTAGGGATTATATGCCTTATAGCTGAAATATTTAATTTAAGGAAAGTTATTGTTCCTATTACTATTATTGGTTTGCTTGCCGTATTAGGGCTTCATTATACTGATTATAGTGTATTGGGCTTAGAAACTACTGCTGAACAGACAAAAGGGCTGTACAACAGTATGATGGTTAATAATGGCTACAGTAAAGCCTTTACAAGTTTATTTATACTGCTTACAATATTTTTAATAGCATTAACGCCACACTTTCAAAGAGAGCATAAATCAAAACTATCTGATTTTGTTGCTATAAAACTATTCCTTTTAACAGGAGCTATCGCTATGGTTAGCTTTGGTAACCTTGCCATGTTCTTTTTAGGTATAGAAGTTTTATCAATTGCACTATATGTACTGGCTGCTAGTAACCCTAAAGATACTAACAGTAACGAAGCAGGTATGAAATACTTCCTTATGGGAGCATTTGCATCAGGTATATTATTATTTGGAATAACATTAGTGTACGGAGCAACAGGTTCTTTTAATTGTGATGCTATATATACTGCCGTTCGTGGCGGAGAAGTGCCAAGCTGGTTCTTTATTGGTATTGTTATGTTAAGTATTGGTTTACTGTTTAAAATTGCAGCAGCACCATTCCATTTTTGGGCTCCTGATGTTTACCAAGGTTCACCGGCACTTAGTACGGCAACCATGAGTACACTGGCTAAAGTTGCGGCTATGGCTGCTTTCTTTAAACTAATGCACGACCTTAACTATAAAGTACCGGGTACATATACTACAATAATAATGACGGCTGCTATACTATCTATGACAATAGGTAACATTATGGCGCTAAAACAAGACAGCGTAAAACGTATGTTAGCCTTTTCAGGTATATCGCATGCCGGTTTTATGCTAATGGTTTTCTTTAACCCTCCTGCAATGTCGGGTGTGTTATTTTACTATGCTGCTGCTTATGCCTTGGCTGGTATTGCTGCATTTGCTGTATTACTATATGTTGCGGAAGACAAAAAAGGAGAAAGCATCTACAACTTTAACGGGCTTGGTAAAACCAACCCTATGATGGCTGCCATACTTACTTGTGCATTACTGTCTATGGCGGGTATACCAATATTCTCAGGGTTCTTTGCAAAATTCTTCCTGTTTACCGAAGTATTAAAAACAGGACAGGTAGCTATAGTAATTGTAGCAGTAATTAACTCCATAATAAGTGTTGGGTATTACTTTAAACTGATATTAGCTATGTACAATAAAGAAGCTACTACCGAAACAAGTAAAGTTCCTGCTATGTACAGCATAGTAGCTATAATAGCTATACTGCTTAATATTGCAATGGGACTTTACCCTGACTTTGTTTTAGGATTATTAAAATAAAAAACAATATTTTTTATATAAAAAAGGCTGCTTATAATTAAGCAGCCTTTTTATTTTATTCTCTTTTATAATTTATACTGCGGTATAACCACCATCAGCAATAAAGTACCCTCCTGTAGTGAAGGATGATTTATCAGAGCTAAGGAAAACCACTAAATCGGCAACTTCCTCAGGTTTACCAAGCCTGTTCATTGGTGCTTTTGCAGCTACGGCTTTCATCATATCCTCATCAAGGTTGTTATCTAACAAAGGTGTATGGATATAACCCGGTCCTACTGCATTACAACGGATGTTTTTCTGGGCATATTCAGCCCCTATATTTTTAGTAAGCCCCACTACCCCATGCTTGGCAGCAGTATAGGCACTATTATTAGGTGCAGCAACGGTACCGTGAATAGAAGCCATATTTACAATGCTTCCGCCACCATTTTTCTCCATTTGCTCCAACTGATAACGGCAGCCATAAAATACACCGTTAAGGTTTAAGTTGATAACCTTATCCCAACCTTCAATATCATATTCGCCCGCAGGAGCAGCAGGACCGCCAATACCGGCATTGTTACAAGCAAGATCCAGTCTGCCGTACTTTTCTACAGCCGCTTCTACCAGCTTTTTGTTTTCTTCTGCACTCGATGCGTCTGCTTTAAAAAAGAAAGCATCACCACCTGCTTTTTTAATTGCTTCAACGGTTTCATTAGCCCCTTTTTCGCTAATGTCTGATACTACAACTTTTGCTCCTTCTTTTGCGTAAGCCTCTGCTACAGCACGACCAATACCGGAACCGGCTCCTGTAACAATAGCTACTTTATCTTTTAATAATGACATAATTTAATTTTTTCGATTAGTACTTTAAAGTTAAGCAATTAACACAACACACTTGTATATACAACTGTTAATTAATATGAACTTAACTAATTTTAAAGCCCGTTTAAAATAAATACTAATTCAATACAAACAGGAAGAATAAAAACCTTACTTAAGTTCTGCTACTATAGAAGTAAAACACTATAAAATGAGGGTAAGTAAATTAATCCAAATATGAAGGGCAATACTATATTTAATATTGTTTGTTTTTAGATAAATTAAACATAAAAAAATACTGCCTGTAAAAAATATCAGAATATTATTTATATCTAAATGGCTAATACTAAACAAAGCACTTGTAATAACTACAGATGAAAAAAAGCCATACTTACTATTTAAGTATGATAAAATCAACTTTCTGAAAACCAGCTCCTCCAATATCGGGGTTATAATAAATATCCTAACTATATGGTAATTAAAAAAATGATTACTGTTTATTATACTGTTCAATCCATTATGAAGAATTTTAATTTCTGAGAAATTAAAACTTTCCTGTAAAAAAGGATATCTTAATATTGGGCTACTATATACCCAGAGTAAAGTTATAAGGAAATATATACTTATTGCTTTAAAATTTAAGTTTGATTTACTTTTTGAGATATGATTTTTATCAACCAAAAAAGTATTTCCAATTAAAAACGTGAGTAGAAGACTTACATCTATAGCAACCTGAACAACAACTTTCAAGTTTGATTTCGGCAAAAAATAATAGCCTAAAAATGTTATAAAAAACTCTAAAACCAACAATAACATTACAAGTATAACAACTTTAAAAATTATAGTAATACCGCTATTAATGTTATAGTTATCCTTCATTATATGTGATGATAAATTGAACTGCTTCTCGAATTAAATACAAATAGTATTTAGTAAAGAGATACTGAAGTTTTTCAAAATCAGTAGTTGCCCGCAAATTTGTAAAAGTAAGGTATTTTAAACAGAGAAGAATTATATACGAGTAATACCAAAACACTAATAAAAAAGGAGATAAGTTCTTAGCTTATCTCCTTTTAAAACCCAATTAAAAATAAACTTTAATGCTGCAAAAACCCGCTTACTGCAACAGCAGTAGCTTCAAATACATTTATAATATGAGAAACATGCTCATCTGTAGAAGAATCATAATTGGTTAGGATAAAAAATCCTGAACCTGTACTTGCATCAAACTCTAAGTTACACGTTAAACCGGGATCAGAACCATTGTGACTAATGCTGCTACCATCGCGCTCCCAAAATAGCCCGTGACCAAAAGCATCTTCGTTAAAAAGCATATCGTAATAGGTTGCGTCAAACAACACTCCTGAATTGCCTGTTGCTCCCTTAATCATATCTAATAGGTAGTTAGCCATATCATCGTTATTTGTTTTCAGGAAACCATCAGGAAAAGAGTCGCAGTTATATCTCGGTAATGCTAAGTCATCAAAATATAATGTAGCATACATATTTTGCTGCGCAGGATTGTAAAAATAGCCTGTACTTTCCATTTGCAGCGGGGTTAATATATACTGGTCTACAAAATCTTGATATGGCATACCTGCTGCTACCTCTACAATATAGGCAGCCAGTGATGATGCTATGTTAGAATAACTAGCCTGTGTACCTACCGCAGCAGTACTAAAATTATCAGTACTGTATAAATCGCCCCCTTCATAATAGTATGCGTTAACTAAAGCTGCCAAACCTTGGGGTGCTCTTTGCGATATTCCTACTTGTTGCATAAGCGAGGCACCTTCGGTAGAAGTGTTTTCTCCTTGCAATATATAGTAGGTGTCCATTATTATTTCATCATTATCCACAAGGCTTGATGTGTGGTTTACCAAGTGTTTAATTTTAATAACATCATTTGGATGATTAGGGTTAACTATAGCATTCGGCAATACATCGTTAATAGGAGTTTCTAAAGTGAAATATCCTAACGAAACACCTTTTGCAACAGCAGCTCCTATAAATGTTTTACTTATTGACCCGATTGGTTGAAGTGTTTGATTGGTATAAGCAACTCCGTTTGCCACATTTTGGAAACCAAAACTTTTTTGATAGGCTATTGTTCCATTTTTTACAACTCCCACAGTAAAACCTTTTACCTGAGAGTTATTGTGAATTGCCTGTAAAGCTTCGGTTAACGTTTCTGCATCGGTTACATCAGGAACTTGGGTTACAGCATCATCATCACTACTGCATGAGGTAAATGATAATGCGATAAAGAATACAGTAAACAGTTTAATAACGTTCGTTTTCATTGATTTTTGATTTAGATTATATGATTTTTAATTAATTGCGACAGTTAAAATTTATTAAGCAAAAACTTACTTAAAAATGACTGCGCAAAAATAAATACAATTCTACATCCCTGAAAACGAAGACTTACAGTTCAGTAAGCTATTTCGACAGTTCATCCTATTTATAATAGGAACAATTATACACAATAGAGCTAACGGAATAATAAAGCATGAAAAACAAACAGTTAAAGTATTTATAAAACTGTAACATAATAGGGCAACTAAGATAACTTACACAACCCGAAAACGTTTTCTTTTATTTATATTTACAGCACTAAAAATCAATTAGCACATGAGTAACGCTTACAAACTTACGGTAAACGGCTCCACTTCTTTTGATGTTACGCAAAACGAGGTTAATCAACTCGACGCCATCAGTACCGGACCCGCTCATTACCATATTTTAAAAGACAAAAAGCCTTTTAAAGCGGAAATCACTGAAACAAACTTTCTTGCAAAAGAGTATACTGTAAAAGTAAACGGAAACAGCTATACTGTAGCTATTGCCAACCAACTGGATATGCTTATTAAAGATATGGGCTTTGAAATTGGGGCATCTAAACAAGTTAACGAAATTAAAGCACCTATACCGGGGCTTATACTGGAAATTAGCGTTAGCGAAGGACAGGAAGTAAACGAAAACGACAAACTACTGGTACTGGAAGCTATGAAAATGGAAAACACCTTTAACTCGCCAAGAGCAGGTGTTATAAAATCAATCGCTGTACAAAAAGGCGATGCTGTAGATAAAGGTCAGTTACTAATAGAATTTGAATAACACACAATGAAAAAAATACTTGTAGCCAACAGGGGCGAAATTGCCATAAGGGTAATGCACACAGCTAAAAAGATGGGTATTAAAACCGTTGCTGTATTTTCAACTGCTGACAGAAATGCCCCCCATGTAAAATTTGCCGATGAGGCAGTTTGCATAGGTGAAGCCCCTTCCAGTCAGTCATATCTTTTAGGAGACAAAATAATAGAAGTAGCAAAATCACTTGATGTAGACGGTATCCACCCGGGATATGGTTTTTTAAGTGAAAATGCCGACTTTGCCGAAGCTGTAGAGAAAAGCGGAATCACTTTTATAGGACCACGCTCTAAAGCCATAAAAATAATGGGGAGTAAGCTTGCAGCGAAAGATGCTGTAAAGGCGTATGATATACCTATGGTTCCCGGAGTTGATAAAGCAATTACTGATATAGAAGAAGCGAAAAAAACAGCTTTAGAAATAGGTTTCCCTATTTTAATAAAAGCCTCTGCCGGTGGTGGTGGTAAAGGGATGCGTATTGTAGAAAAAGCAGAAGAATTTGAATCGCAAATGGAGCGTGCCGTTAGTGAGGCAACCTCAGCATTTGGCGATGGTTCTGTATTTATAGAAAAATATGTAGGTTCACCCCGCCACATAGAAATTCAGGTAATGGCGGACAATCACGGTAATATCATTCACCTTTTTGAAAGAGAGTGCAGCGTACAGCGACGTCACCAAAAAGTAGTGGAAGAAGCGCCATCATCTGTACTTACACCCGAAATACGTAAAGCAATGGGAGAAGCTGCCGTTAAGGTAGCAAAATCATGTGACTATGTAGGTGCCGGTACTGTAGAGTTCCTTTTAGATGAAAACAAAAACTTCTACTTCCTTGAAATGAACACCCGTTTACAGGTAGAGCATCCTGTTACGGAAATGATTACAGGGCTGGACTTAGTAGAACTACAAATAAAAGTAGCTCGCGGCGAAGCATTAGATATTAAACAGGAAGACCTTGAAATTAACGGTCATGCTTTAGAGTTGCGTGTATATGCCGAAGACCCGCTTGCAGACTTTGCACCAAGCGTAGGTAATTTAAGCACTTACAAACTGCCTGTAGGTAAAGGTATACGTGTAGATAACGGTTTTGAACAAGGTATGGATGTGCCTATTTATTATGACCCGATGCTTGCTAAGCTTGTTACCTATGGTAAAACCCGTGAGGAAGCCATAGAGCTTATGATTGAAGCTATACAGGAGTACGAGGTGGAAGGCGTTAGCACTACCCTGCCATTCGGTACATTTGTGTGTGAACATGAAGCATTCCGTTCCGGTAATTTTGATACGCACTTTGTTAAGAAATATTATGATGCTGAAAAACTGCAATCGACTATTGATAACGAAGCGGAAATTGCTGCTTATATAGCCCTTAAGCAATACATGGAAGACCAAAAAGTTTTAAGACTCCCAATACAGTAAAACCAATGGAAGACAAAATAAAAGTATTAAACGATAAAATCGCTCAGGCACATTTAGGCGGAGGCGAAAAACGTATAGAAAAACAACATGCCAAGAAAAAGCTAACAGCCAGAGAGCGTGTTAACTACCTTATGGACGAAGGTTCGTTTGAGGAAATAGGCATGCTGGTAACACACCGTACTACTGATTTTGGTATGGAAAAAGAGCAATACTACGGTGATGGTGTTGTTACTGGTTACGGTACTATAAATGGCAGACTGGTATATGTTTTTGCACAGGATTTTACAGTATTTGGTGGAGCATTATCAGAAACCCATGCGGAGAAAATATGTAAAATAATGGATATGGCACTGAAAAACGGCGCACCTATGATTGGGCTTAACGATTCCGGTGGGGCACGTATTCAGGAAGGTGTACGTTCATTAGGTGGTTATGCCGATATATTTTACCGTAATGTACAGAGTAGTGGTGTAATTCCGCAAATATCAGCTATTATGGGACCTTGTGCCGGTGGTGCGGTATATTCGCCTGCCATGACTGATTTTACCATGATGGTAGAGAACACCAGTTATATGTTTGTTACCGGTCCTAACGTGGTAAAAACCGTAACGAATGAAAATGTAACCAGTGAAGAACTGGGTGGTGCAAGTACCCACAGTACAAAATCAGGGGTGGCACACCTTACGGCAGCAAATGATGTAGAATGCCTTGAAGATATTAAAACACTTTTAAGCTACCTGCCACAAAACAACAAGGAAACCACTCCGAAAATGGAATATGGTTTTGATGATGAAATAAGAGAAGAATTAAAAAATATAATACCGGACAGTTCTAACAAGCCGTATGATATGCATACTGTAATAGGTGGTATTATAGATAAAGATTCGTTTTACGAAGTACATAAAAACTTCGCTGAAAACATTATAGTAGGTTTTGCTCGCATTGGCGGAAGAAGTATTGGTATTGTTGCCAACCAGCCTATGCACCTTGCAGGAGTGCTAGATGTTGACAGTTCTACCAAAGCGGCACGCTTTACCCGTTTTTGCGACTGTTTCAACATACCATTATTAGTATTGGTAGATGTACCGGGCTTCCTTCCGGGTACTAATCAGGAATGGAATGGTATTATAGTACACGGTGCAAAACTTTTATATGCGCTTAGTGAAGCTACCGTACCAAAAGTAACCGTAATTACCCGTAAGGCTTATGGTGGCGCTTATGATGTAATGAACTCTAAGCACATTGGTGCCGATATGAATTACGCATGGCCAACTGCCGAAATTGCGGTTATGGGTGCAAAAGGTGCCAGTGAAATTATATTTAAAAAGGAAATTGCGGAAGCAGATGACTCTGCTGCAAAATTATTAGAGAAAGAAGCGGAGTATGCTGAGAAATTTGCTAACCCATACAGGGCAGCACAACGTGGCTTTATAGATGAAGTAATTTTACCTGAAAATACGCGCAGAAAGCTGATTAAAACATTCAGTATGCTGGAAAATAAAGAAGTGGAAAGACCTAAGCGTAAGCACGGGAACATACCACTTTAATTACTTAAATTCAGTTAATAGCAGAAAGCCATCCTTCGGGGTGGCTTTTTGCTTTAAAAAGGAAAATGCCCAAACCAAGCGGCTCGGACATTTTCACATACCAATTAAAAAAACCAATCATGAAAAAACTATCTGTAATGGACAGCTATCTGTCCTATCTGTCCTATTATTTTAAACGAATCTTTAAATGAAAGTTTAGACCCGTCTGCATGTATCCATCTTTTAAGCGGTTGTTCGCAAAGCATTTTTTGAGCTTCTTCATTCCCGAACAACTTTTTCATTCTCATAAAGATTTCAACATCAAACAACCACTTGGTTAAGAATTTCTTGTTGAATAATATCTCAACCATATCTTTGGTCATAACTTTAGCACCACATTGTGTATCTCTAAACTCCATACCCAGTGTCTTTCTTATTATAAAGTTTATAGACATGCTTATTATTTTTCTTGCCGATTCTTTTGTAATATCAGCACCCATTCTGCTTATTCTTGAGCCACTTACAATTTTAAACTCTGAATTAGTTATAGTAGTTACAAGGTCTCTGAAATCATCAAAGTTAGTAGAAAGGTCGGCATCCAAAAAGCCTATGTAATCAAACTGGCTTTCTTTTGCTAAGTGCAGCATTCCCTGTCTTACAGCTTCCGCTTTACCACCGTTTTTCTCACAGTCATATACACTTATTCTTCCTTCGTAACCTTTTTCAAGTTCTCTTAGCACCTCAAGTGTGTTATCAGTACTACCATCGTTTACAAAACACAGGTGGTAGCCTAAATTTCTATGCACAAAACTTTTAAACTCTTCATTCAGTAAACGCTTTTCCTCATTATAACAAGGTATGACAACTCCTACACAAGCGTTTTGTATAAAACGTTCTTTTTCTTCTTCTTTTTTAACTCCGGGAGCTTCACCTCCTATAAGCCTTCTTACTCGTATTCCTATTTCGTTTAGGCTTAACGGCTTTTTCATATAGTCGCTGGCACCAAGCTCAAAGCCTTTTTCTATTATCTCTTCATCAACATTACCCGAAAGTATCATAACAGGAGTATCATCCTCTTTTACAAACCTTATGTATTTTAGTACTTCCAGCCCTGCTGCTTTCATATTTATAATAGTAGCAGTATCATCTTCTTCAGTTCCTTCAGGCATAACAGGCATATTAATATCTGCTATAACTAAATCCGGTCTGTAATCATCATATACCAGTACGGCATCAAACACATTATCACAGCACTTTACTTCGTATCCTAAATCGGTAAAAGCTTTTTCTAATGAAAGTAATACTAGCTGCTGGTCATCAATTACTAATATTTTCATGTTCTCTGGTTTTTTAGTTGCTTAATTACAGTACAAACATACTACTGAATAACAAGGCGTTATGTGATATTTAGTTTAATACCTTTTATCTGTCGATGAATGGCAGTTTTGTGTAGCTGCGTTATTTTCAACTATTTATTACCTTTACTTTATTGATACTAAAATGTTACTGTGAGGGAAACCACTAACAAATATTTAATAGCAGCACTCTTAATAGGGGTAGTATTTCATTCGGCGCTAATATTCTTTACGCTGGAAAATACATATGATGCCCTTATCCATTTGTTTTTTGGTAACCACTATGCCAACAATTGGTTTGAGAGCTGGAACTACAGTTGGTACACCGGTTTCACCGTAATGGGCTACCCGCCGTTGGTACATCAGGCAATTGGTTTACTCTCTTATATAGGCGGGCTTAAGTTCGGGCTATTTACAGTAGCCATTATAGCCATAATACTCTTTATTACAGGAGTTTTCCGGTTTACACTCATTATAACGGGAAACCGAACAGTGGCAGGCTATGCCTCCCTCATCGCTGTTTTCTCCTCCTCGTTTGTAGAAACATTGCATATATTCGGGCAACTGCCCAGTATAGTAGGGATATCTATACTAATGCATGCCCTCCCCGAAATTTATTTATGGATTAGAACCGGGCGAAAACACTATTTGTTTACCTCACTATCGTTAATAGCGGTTACCGTAACATCACACCATGTTACCCCTATATTTGGGATGGTGTTTTTTATCTTTCCATTATTGGGTATGGCAGTAATGGATACGGCACGCGATAAAGTAAACAGCTATAAAGAAATTACCCTGAAACTATTTATACAAACGGTATTCTCCCGATTGAAACGTATTATCATTTTTGGGGGTTGCTCGTTAGTATTAATTGTATTTTGTATTCTACCTTACTGGATAAACTCCAAACAAAACCCGATTACACAGGTCCCCATACCACATGGCAGTCGCGATAATTTTCTGGAGGTTACTTCATCGGGGTTAGTGTTCTTTTTAATTCCTTGGGGAATATTACTGTTTTTACTGCCTTATATTTTTTACCGCTACTACAGCAAGCGTTATATATTTTTCGGGTTGTCATTAACCTTACTTACCGTTTTAGGTACAGGGGGTACTACACCCATACCACTAAAAATGCTCGGTGAAACAGCTTTTAATATACTAACCTTGGACAGGTTTACGCTTTGGGCATCTATCATCAGCCTGCCCATTGCGGGTGAATTTGTGTACCGCCTTGCTGAAGGCGACCTTAAAAAAGCATTACAGCAACGTTTCGGCACGGTTTATACCCGCATTATATCAGGTATTTTTGCCGGTGCTTTTCTGTCCTTTGCTTTATTTACTATTAGTTTAGGATATTTCCGCCCCTTCCAGCCACCTAAAATAAATATGCTGCCTATTGTTAATTTCCTGAATCAGGATCAGCATGATAAATGGCGTTTTTTACCCTTAGGCTTTGGTGACCAAATGGCATTCCTGTCTACTAAAACAAAGGCAATGACGGTTGATGGTAATTACCACTCGGCAAGAAGATTACCGGAATTAACCAGCAGAGCGGTAGAACGACTGGAAAACTCAAAATTCAGAGGCATGGAAGGTATAGGTTCCTTACAGCAGTTCCTTACCGTTCCGGAAAAATACAACCTGAAATACGTTTTTTCTAACGATAAATTTTACGACCCTATACTGTACTTTTGTGGCTGGCACAGGCTTACCCAACTGGAAAACGGTATTATGGTATGGGAAAAGCTAAATGTACAACCCTTACCAAAAGTACTCCCGAAAGAAGAGGCTGCACTACCATTACGCTTAATGTGGGGGATAATTCCGTTGCTTACCGTACTTATAGCCTTTATGCTTAATATACAAATGATATGGCTGCAAGCATTAAAAATAAAAGTACTACCCCGCCCCGACTTTTTTAAATTTGGTGTTTTATATTCCGGTTACCCCCGTAAAATAATGGTTATCTCTAAACTGTGGACGTTCTTTTTAATTGGGGTAACATTATGGGGAGTATACAAACTCTACATCTATACAGCAGACCAAATAAGTCCTGAAAATGTAGTACGTGCCTATTATAACGATTTGGATTTTAAACGGTTTGAAAAAGCACATTCACTTATAGTTCCTGATGAAGATTATCCGCTTTCGCAGTATTTGCTTGAAATTTCGGTTTCTGATGGTATTATAAACTCTTATGGTAAAATGGATGCCATAAAACTGGATGTTCCTTATGAAACTAAAAATACCGCTATTGTAAAAGCTAAAACCAAGTGGATAACTCCACTGGAAATTATAACAAAGGAGTATACCCACCGTGTAAAAAAATTAAAGGGCAAATGGTTTATAGTACCCGAAAAGAAAGACCCGGATATTCCGCCCGACCAGTTTTTCTCTGAAAATATCACGAAGTATTACAATCACGGGCGCAGGCGGGTTACTACCCAGCAAACCCACCATGAAGATGTGTTGAAACAACCCGTACTGGAAATACTGTCAGCTAAACTTATTGAGTATAACGGGGAGTATATGGTTATAGGAGAAATACAGAATATAGACAACGTTCCTGCTGATGTGGTAATTAATGCCTCTTTATACAATAACAGCGATGAAAAGCTGGCATCATACAATGCTAAATATGTTACCAAACATAAACTAATGCCTAAAGAGGTTACACCGTATCGAATTAATTTTGAAAATGTGGCATGGCTGGATAGCGAATCGGTTAAGCCTGAAACGTTTAACCCTGACGAGTACACTCCGCTTGATGTTGCGGAAACACCAACCGATTTCGAGATACAAAGTGCGGGAAATGTGGCTATTAAAGATTTATACAACGGGGTAGCCATTTCAAACCTATTTTTTAAAGGAGATACAATACAAGGAAAACTATTTAATTACGGACTGGAAGAAGTAACCGTACCGGAACTATTGGTGTCCTATTACGATGAAAATAAAGAACTACTGTACATAGACCATGAGTTTATACGAGAAGGGGTACGCATACAGCGCAGCCAACGGTTTACATACCAATTAAAAGACCTTAGTAAACTGAAAAGCCTGCACAGCTCATTGGAAAACTGTTTTGTAAATGGTCTCCGAAATAAAGAAATAGCACGAAGCGAAATTACAGCACGTATTGATGGGCATGAAAAAAAGGAACTCCAAGCCATAGCGGGTAAAGGATACTCGTATATTAAAATTGAAGTAAATAACTATATTGGTAATCCGCAATGATAAGGAAAACAGTCATACTATCCGTACTTGTTTTGATTGGGCTTCTGTTGCTCTCTGTCACGCTATTGCCACAATCTGAAAGTAAACCGTACAGTAAAGCAACACCTCAGTTAACATTGCTTACCAATACAAAACAATTTACAGCCGGTAATCCCATCAACCTGAAATTTAAAGGAGTTAAAATAGAAGGCACAACTCTCCTGCTAAAATCATCCTACGCTACTTTATTAGTAGAGCCTCAGGTAAAATGCGATACTATTAGCTTTACTACTCCTGAGTTTTTCAATAGAAAAACAGGAACAGTAAGCTGGTCGGTTATTGTATATAATAAACCGCAATTAAAAGGAACATTTGAAATTATTCCGCAACAGGAAACCGCACGAATAGAAAATTATTTAGGGCCGCGAAGTACTCCTGTAGGCGATGGGCATTATACTATGATGGTGGCAATACCCGAAGACAAATACGGCAACCCTATGCCCGACAGTACTGCAACTACTATCAGCAATCAGTTTTTGGGCAGGATAAGCAATTATAACTTGCCTACTGAACATTTTATATCGTGGAAACGGCTATATGCTCCTGAAAAATCGGGTAAAATGTTAACCTCGGTTACCTGCCAAAATGCAGAAACTAAAGAGACAGAAACAGATATATTTCCTGCCCCTCCTGTTCCGTTTACCATAAGCTATACCCGAAATCATGCCTTTGCAGACGGTAACCAGCTTACTACATTTAAAACCTCAACATTACGGGATAAGTTTAATAATATAGTTAGCGACGGTACTATGGTTTATTTTGTTGTAACCACAGAAAAAGGGACTAAACTTAAAAGTTTCGGCGCTACAGTATATGGTATGGCAGAGGCAAAATTCCCGGCTCCCGAACACGAAGCTACTTATACTGTAAAAGCCTATGTTACAGGAATGGCGGAAAGCAAAAGCATTAGCATTAATTACAAAGCTGTGCCTGCGGTTATACCGTACAGTTTTGATACCGATAAAAGAATAATCACCGTTGGCGAAGTGACCAGTTTTATGGGGCAAATTGCCCCCGAAGGGACTACCGTAACAGCAAGCCTTTATGCAGCAGATAAACATATTGCTACATTAACGGAGTATACTGAAAAAGGTTTTGTAACTTTTAAACTCCCGAAGGAAGAATATCCTGAGAAAAAATATAGACTGGAAATAAGTGCTTTTGGTAAAACAATAGAAGGCGAAATTGAGCCGAATGAAGGAGTAAAAAAGAAACAGATAAATGTAAATGGGGAAGAGTAAGATTAACAATAAAAATATATATCGGGCATCGCTTATCATAACATTTATCCTAATAAATGTATTGCTACTCTTTGCTTTGGGTAAAATACTGGGCTACCTCAACACGGGGGCTGAACGCACCGGCATGCTGCATTTGGAACGCGAAACGGTAAATACCTACTTACCAAAAGTAAACTGGAGCAGTCTTGAAAATCCCGGTAGGGAAATGGAAAAGCAAACGCTTGGTGAAATAGAGAACGACTACCTGTTTTCCTGGTATGTAAAAAACAAAGCCCTGATGAATAATAACCGGGAGGGCATTGAGGATTTTTATACCGATAGCGCAAGGGTTAACCTTTTTAGGCTGGTAGCGCATAATAAAGAAAATAAAGTACATATTGAGGGGACTACACTTAAGCACAACCCTGCTTTGGAATTTTACAGCGCCGATGGGCAGTTGGTTGTTTTTACCGACAGAAATATTGTTGAATACCAACAAATCTACAACGATAAACAACTGGTTACTAAAGTTCGCGATACGGCAACCTATAAGGTAATGATGCTTTTGGAAGATGGCTTTTGGCGCATCAGGCACATGAAGCGTATGGACAAAGTAGCTTTAGAACCTGAAACTACAGAGGCTAACCCGATATACACCTCACAAAACAATCAGATTTTAAAAAACGGAAAGAAGTTTACTATAAAGGGGATTAACTATTACCCTAAAAACTCCCCTTGGGATTTATACGGGGATAACTTTAATACGGATACCATAAAAGCAGACTTCAACATTATAAAAAATGCGGGGTTGAATACCATACGTATTTTTATACCGTATGAGGAATTTGGTAAAGCCGACATCAACCAAAGTAAAATAGAAAAACTGCAACAGGTTTTAGATATTGCTCAACAGAAAGATTTGGCGGTTATTGTAACACTGTTTGATTTTTACGGCGATTATTCTCCGGAAACGTGGACGTTAACCCACCGCCATGCAGAAAAAATAGTTTCCCGCTTTAAAGACCATGATGCTATACTTGCCTGGGATGTGAAAAACGAACCTGACCTCGACTTTAAAAATCGTGGAGAGGATAATGTGACTGATTGGCTGGCTACCCTTATCCCTATGATTAAAGAGTGGGACAGTGAACATTTGGTTACCGTAGGATGGTCTAACATTGAAGTGGCTACTACTTTACAGCAAGAGGTTGACTTTATATCCTACCATTACTACGACAATATTGACCATTTTGAAGATAAGCTGAAAAAACTGGAAGCAAAAACAAGTAAACCTCTTGTATTGCAGGAGTTCGGTATATCATCCTACACCGGGTTTTGGAACTGGTTTGGCAGTGACGAGGAAGACCAGGCGGAATACCATAAAAAAATGCAAGCCATCTTCAAAAGAAAACAGCTTGCATTTGTATCCTGGACGTTATATGATTTCCCTAGTGTTCCCAGCCGTGTGGTGGGTAAAAAGCCATGGGTGCGCAATAAGCAAAAGGAGTTTGGTTTTATAGATACCGATGGTAACAAAAAACCATCCTTTTTATATATCTCCTATTAAGGCTTCTTCTTTAGTTTCAGGCTGTAATGCTTTAAAGTGGTTTAAATACATTTCGGCAATTTTATCCATAGAAAGTGCTCCAGCAGCTTTATAATTTGCTTGTGCAATTTCTCTTCTGTAAGCATCATCACCTAGTATGTTGCCTATAGCTTCCGCCATTGATTCTACTGAATCAGGAGCAAAAAATTCACCTCTGTACCCTTCATCTTTTACTAAGTGTGCAAGGTCGCCTATATCCGGCATTACTACCGCTCTACCATAACTTCCTGCTTGGTGTAACACACCTGAACTTCCTGTTGTAGCGGTATAAGGGAACACTACTACTGCGCTTTCAGTGAATATGCGCTCTACATCATTTTCTTCTACGTACCCTGTAAAAGTAAGTCCCTCTACATTAATGTACTGCTCCCTTACGCTACTTAAATACCCCGGCGTGTTGGGGCTGTCAGTTCCTGCAATCACCACCTCAATATCTTTCATTCCGTTTCTTCGTAACAGCTCTACTGCTTCAATCATTCCTTCTACCTTTTTGTAAGTACCAAACTTACCAAAAGCCATTACTTTTTTCGGTCCTTTAGGCAAATTGAAATCAATTTGTTTTACCGATTCGAAAGTACCATGCGGAACTAACACTACATTCTTAGCATTGTATTTTTCATTTAATATTTCAACATATTTATTAATGGTTACTGCCAGCACATTCGCTTTTAATAAGCATCTTGTTAATGTTGAGCCTATAAATCCGTATATTTTTTTCAGGAATTTATTTTTAGAGAAACCAGCCTGCTCAAGGTCTACAGTTTCCATTATATTGTGTAGCAGTACTACCGTTTTAACTCCGGCGAATCTAAGCAGCATTGGTAACATTAGCCCCAATGCCGCAGGGATTTTTTTATCGCCAAACTTTACAAACTGTAAGTTAAAGAAAACTACATCCGGCTTTTCTTTATATACTGCTGCAATAATTTTAAATATAGTTGTGTAACTGTTAAACTCCCAGCACTCATTTACTTTTACTTTATCGCTGTTATCAAAATCAAGTTGTTTTTCAGCTTTAGTTTTATCAGCAAGTAAAACAAGTTCTGATATATCTTCTTTGTTTACAAAATTCTTTACAAGGTGGTAACCATATTCATTTAAAGTTACTTTGCTTGGTGGAAACGATGTTACGATTGCTACTTTCATGATTCTACTGTTTTTAGTTGATGGTGTAAAATTAGTATGTTGATGCTGTGACGATTATCGCATTTCGACGAAATGCGGTTTAGCTTCGTTGGATGCTTTTCCTGTTTTGATAAAAGAAATAAGCCAACTGGAAGGTTAACAGCGTTAGCATAGCAATTATCTGCATTACAACCACTTGTTCTAAAGAGTTGTGGTATAAAACTATTAATGCTATTTGCGTAAGCCCTAACAAGGCTGATAGTATTACCGGTACATATTGCCCCAGTGAAAGGAAGTAGTAGGCAAATATATTAGCTATAGCAAATACTGAAGTTGCCAATGCATATTGCCATAGTAAAGGTGCTATACTTATATATTCCTCACCAAACATTAGCTTTACTACTGTAACAGGGAAAAGGAAAGCTCCTAATACTATACAGGCAGAAAGTCTTGCTATGTATGCTACATACTTCATTAATATACCCTTGGTGTTTTTACCTTCTTTTTTAAGGCGTATTACTTTAGGCAGCATCAGCATTACAAACATCCATGCTACAAAGTACACTACCCTGCCTATTAATGCCAGTGATGCATATAAACCTGCCGGTTCACTATCAAAGTAATGTTTAACCAAAAGTATATCACTGTTATTTATAATAATCTGTGTAAATTCATAAAATGCAGTAAGCGCAAAGAATGAAAGTATCGTTTTGCTATCAAAATCTTTTACTTTAAAAGCTGTAGTGTTTACAACTACTTTCTTTTGAAAAGGCATTAACCCGAATAATAAAGAAACGGTAATACCTGCCGCTACAATTAGTGATGAGCTTATTGCCGAAAAAGCATACAGTAAAGCAAAGGTTATAAACAACCTGCTAAACATTTCCGCCTTATAAGTAAATGAGAGTTTTTTAAACTCTTCACGCCCCTGATATACCCCTCTGTTAATACTCATAAGAAAGTATAAGGGTAGCCCCGCACCAAATACTATAAACATTATTGGGGACTGGGTGTGAAATATATTTTGCAGCGATTGGCTGAATATTACTATAGCTGCACCTAACAATACACCCGAACCAATTGCTAACTGCGATATGAATTTTAAAAAGGTAAAAAAACTTCGACCGTTATATAGTACTGAATATTTAGCCGTAACAATTTGGAAAGTCATCCCAACAAAAGAGAGGATAAGTAACATAGTAATTAATAAAGCTGCTTCTGCAAAAGCAGCAGGACCTAAAAGCCTGCCTAAAATTAAATTGTATAAATAGTTACCTGCATTTACTATTAATATAGAAACAAAAAACATCTGTTCCTGGCTAAGCCTTTTAACAGATAACCATAAATTCTGTGTAGTTTTTGTTAACATGACTGTAATGATTTAGTTTGGTAATTGTTTTAAAAACATCTCGTTTATGCGGGATATCTGATGCAAAGTTGTCCTGATTTTCAACCAGATGAAGGTTGTTTTCGATGAACAGCAATTTACTGTAGATGAAATATCTTATGGTTATGTTTAACTTGCAGTAAGTAAAAATTAAAACATCCGCCACTAAATGAAATTATTTAAAAGCATATTATTTTTCGCACTTTTTCTGTTTATAACTAAAGGAACAGCTCAAGATATGAAAGAAGGATTTGGTTATTTGGAAGAAGGTAAGTTTGCGAAAGCAGAAGTTTTTTTTAATGATATACTAAAAGAGTATCCTGATAATAAAACGGCAAAACTATGTTATGCCAGAGCACTGGGGTTAAACGGAAGTCCAAAAGAAGCCAACACTATGTTTGCAAATATGTTAAACGAATATCCCGGTGATTTTGAAATTCAGCTAAACTACGCTGAGTCCCTTTTGTGGAATAAAAAATATGAGGACGCTAAAGCGTATTATAGTGATTTAGTAGCCGAGCACCCCGATAGCTTCCCTGCATTACTGGGTTATGCAAATACACTATCAAACTTAAAGGAATATCCGGAAGCATTAGAATATGTAAACAAAGCACTAGAGGTTTCTCCGAGCAATGGTAATGCTATGGTATCCCGAAAATATATACGATTAGGATATGCCTATACCCTATCTCAAAACAAGCAGTATGAAGAGGCTTTACACCTATTGAACGACAACCTTGTTGACTTCCCTAACGATAAAGACACCTTATTAAACAAGGCGAATGTATACCTTATTATAAAAGAAGGTGAAAAAGCAAAACAGGCATACTTTGCTATGGCAACTACTACTGCCGATAGTATAAAGGCTATAAATGGTGCTGCACTGGCAGAACATACCATACATAAAGAAAAGAAAGCCTTACACTGGGCAACTATGGCTGTTGATAAATCAACAACTTTAGGTGATGAAGAATTGATAAAAAAATCAAAGGAGCGTTATGTGCAAGCTCTGATATGGAACAGAAAGTATAAAGAAGCTGAAAAAGCTGTTAATGAACTGGCTAGCCAATATCCTGATGACAGTAGCGTACTAGCACTATGGGCTACACTGGGCATGTATCGCAGCGATTTCAGAGAAAGTATAAGTAGCTACCAAAGGATTTTAGAGAAAGACACAACTTCTTTTGATGGTAATCTGGGTATTGCCAATGCTTACTTTGCTACAGGTAAACACGATAGTGCGTATGTAGCGGTAAACAAGACGCTGCAAATATTTAAAGAGCAAAAAGATGCTATGTCCTTTTTAAGCAAATTGAATAACACCTACTCTCCTACTGTAGAAGAAAAAGCAGGCTATGCATTTGATAACGGTGATAACAAAGCCTACTTTTCTACCACTACAATAAACTTCCCTGCCAGTTTACGTTGGTCTTTTACAGGGATGTATAAGTACAGGGAAACCGAAAATAAAGTAACAGGGAATTCAGCTACGTCAAATGACTATGCTGTAGGAGCAGAATACCGCTTTCACCCAAAAGCAAGCTTTAATGCCATATTGGGTACTACGCATGTTAGCTCTTACTTAAATAATTATACGCAGGTTATGGCTCAGGCGTTTATTAAAGCTAAACCATTTAAGCTACAGGATATGGAACTGGGATATAAAAGAGATATACAAAACTTTAATGCCGACCTAGCTGATAAAGAAATAACAGCTGATAATATATACCTTAATTATAACATCAGCTCTAACTTTAACTTAGGTTGGTTTACACAATATTTTTATACCAACCAGTCTGACGGTAACGAAAGAAATTTACTGTTTACCTCTTTGTATTATAACTTTTTACAGCGACCGGTACTTAAAGGTGGAATAAACTATCAGTATATAGCGTTTAAAGAACGTAAAGCCGAAGTATACTTTAGTCCGTTACGGTTTAATCTTGCTGAAGTGTTTATAGACTTTTTAAAAGATGAACAAGCAATAGAAAGTAAAGGAATGTACTATAATCTTAATGCCGCAGCAGGATATCAGTTTATAGAAGATAATGATAAACAAGGTACTTACAGGCTCCAGGGGAAGCTCGGGTACAAATTTTCAGGTAGGTTTATGGCAAATGCCTATGCGCTGCACAGTAATATAGCCTCTGCAACAGCAGCAGGATTTACCTATACAGAAATTGGATTCCGTTTAAAATGGATAATTACCTCAAAGCCTGCATTTAACAAATTTTAGCATCTAAATTTTGAATATTTTTTTAACAAGAAACCACTCAACGATCGAAAAGTACCATTAGTCGATACTGGCACCCCTTCTATCGAATATAATAAATTTAAAAAATATCTAAGAGTACTTTTGTTACTTGCAATAATACACGAAAAAAATGCCTAAATCACTTAACATATTATTAATAGAAGACGATGCTATTGAGGTTATGAAATTCCACAGAGTTTTAAAAACGCTGGAACGTAACCACAAAGTTGAAGAGGCAAACAACGGAGAAGAAGCGCTGGTGTTGCTAAAAGAAAAAGAAATAATACCGGATATTATAGTCTTAGACCTTAATATGCCTAAAATAAACGGTATAGAATTTTTAGGCATACTTAAAAAGGATGAAGTTTTAAAATACATCCCCGCTATTATATTAACCACCTCTAATAATCATAGAGATGTATTAGAATGCTATAAAATAGGTATTGCAGGCTACCTTATAAAGCCTTTAAAATACGAGGAATACGTAGACAGAATAAAACGACTAATTGAATACTGGAGTACTAATGAGTTAATTTCCCAATAACTATGTACGGAATAATAAATGTTGCTATTGAGAATTATGTGCTTAATAATTACGGAGAGAATACATGGGAGAATGTAAAGTCCCGCTATGGCACAGACATTGATTTCTTGTTAACAGAGCAGCCTTATAATGAAGCGGTATTTTATAAGCTTGCAGCATTGTTAGCAGAGGAAACAGGTATTACTGTTGATGAGGCTCTTTTTAACTTCGGGGAACATATTATGAAAACAACCCGCGAAAAATATAGCGGTGTTATGGAATCAAGAGGTAGTAATTTAAAAGAATACCTTATAAACCTACCCAATTTCCATAACCGCATAATGCTTATTTATCCTAACCTTTCGCCCCCTGAGTTTGGAATAAGTAATGTAGAAGATAACAGCATTTGTGTACACTACATGTACAAACAAAAAGGAATACGTAGCTTTGTTTTAGGCTACCTTAGCGGGCTAATTTTTATTTTTAAAGAAAAAGCTACTGCAAAATGGTTAAAAACTATTGAGTCTGGACAACCACAGGAGGTTTTTAAAATAAGTTGGTAAATAATATTATATGGGGGCATTTGTTTTTAGTTTTGATGAAGGTAACTTCGGCAAAATATTTCCGTTTTTTATTCTTTTAGATAAAGAATTAAAAATTCAATCATTTGGTAATAGTATCAGTAAAATATATCCTGTGGTAACTACAGGAAAGCTATTTACTGATTACTTTAATATTAAAAGACCATATATTGATGAACCTACCTTAACTAAACTAAAAAACAGTGCTAACCAGTTACTCATTATAGAGTGTAAATCTCCGGAATGTAACTGTACAGATTCAGGATGTGACGTTACCCTGAGAGGTCAGTTCTCTGTAATGAACGATAATATAGTTTTTATAGGGTCACCTTGGTTTGTTTCGCTGGAAGAAATAAAGAAAAACAACCTTAATTTATTTGATTTTGCAAGCCATGACCCATTACTGGATTTATTACAGCTTTTAAGAAATCAGGAAGTTACAACAACAGAACTCCAGGAACTTCTTAAAATTAATAATGAACAGAAAAACGAACTAAAGCGCGATAAAGAAGAACTTAACAAACTGTCTTTAGTAGCGAGTGCAAACGAAAATGCTATAGTATTTACACACCCTGATGCTGAAATATTTTGGTGTAACGATGCTTATACAGAATTAACAGGTTTTGAGGTAGATGAAGTAATAGGGCGCACCCCGGTTGAAATTGGAATAACAGATAAAACCAACAGGGAGGCTTTAAAACAAATGATTGAAAGTTTTTATAGCGGTAAATCGTTTGATGTAGAAATACCACACGGGCGCAAAGACGGTTCTTATTTTTGGTCCAGAACAAAAGGGCAGCCCATATATGATGATAATGGTAAAGTAGTACAATACTTTGCTATGATTGAGGATATGACCGAAGCAAAAAAACAGGAAGAACGCCTGCAACTGCTTTCGCTTATCGCTCAAAAAAATATAAATGCAGTAGTTATTTGCAACGAAGAAGGAAGGATTGAATGGGTAAATAACAGTTTCCTTGAAATGTCCGGTTATACCGAAGAGGAGGTAAAAGGACAAAAACCGGGAGAAATGTTACAGGGAGAAGAAACTAATCCTGAAACCATTAAATACCTTAACCGTCAAATTCACCAAGGCAAACCCTTTAACTGCGAAATAGTTAATTACTCTAAATCGGGTAAAAAATACTGGGCCAAAATACAAGGGCAGGCAATACACGATAAGTATGGCAACATAAACTGCTATTTTGCTATAGAAGAAGATATTACAAAAGAAAAAAATCTTGAAAGGCAAAAAGAAGAACTGCTGAAAAGCCTTGAAAAAAGTAATAAGGAATTGGAGGATTATGCACAAATCGTATCGCATGACCTTAAATCACCTTTAAGAAGTATCAGCTCGCTTATAGCATGGATTAAAGAAGATAACGAAGAAGAGCTTAACGAGCAAACTAAAAGCTATCTCCAAATGATAGATGATAAGTTAGAGAAAATGGATCACCTTATACAAGGGGTCCTCACCTACTCTAAAATTGATAAAACTGATATAGCTAAAGAAAAAGTAAATGTACACGATGTAGTAAGTAATATTATTAATATAATTCACATACCTCCACACATCAGTGTTAAAATAAAAGGAAAACTACCTGTTATAAAGGCAGACCGTTTCAGAATGCATCAGCTATTTCAAAACCTTATAGGTAATGCAGTAACCTATATTGATAAACCTGAAGGAAATGTAGAAATAGCAGTAAAGGAACTTAAACAACATTATGTGTTTTCGGTTAAAGATAACGGTCCTGGAATTGCTGAAGCAGACAAAGAGAAAATTTTTAAAGTATTCCACTCCCTGGTAAAAAGTGAAAAATCATCCGGATTGGGGCTATCCATAGTAAATAAAATTGTTGACAATTATAAAGGTAAAATCTGGATTGAAAGTGAAGTTGGTGTTGGCTCTGTATTTTTTGTAAAAATTCCTAAAACGTAAAAAGATGAAAGTAGTACAAGCTTATAGAAAAAAGAGTAATGAATGGTTTTACCATAATGAAAAAGAAAAATTAAACAATCCTTTAGTATTGGTTTTTGCCGACAGGCACTTACTGGAAGAAGCAAGTACTATTGAAGCTATTAAAGAAGAATTTCCATACGACCATATTGTTTTCGGTTCCAGCGCCGGCGAGATTATGAACATTCAGGTGGTTAGTGACTCCATTACCGTACTCGCCATAGAGTTTGAAAAAGCAACGTTTGTTGTTGAAACTGAAAATATACTGGAGCATGATAAAGACACTGAAAAAGCTGCCGAAGCATTGAGTAAAAAAATGCCGCAGGAAGGGTTAAAACACTTAATCATAATATCTGAAGGCAGTTATGTAAGTGGTAGTGCGTTAATTAAAGGATTACAAAAAGGGCTTAAAGAAATAGTACCTATTACCGGAGGGCTTTGTGGTGACGGTGGTAACTTTGAAAAAACAATAGTTTCGTATAAAGAAAGACCGAAAGAAGGTGAAATTGTACTTGTAGGACTTTACGGAGAGTCGCTTGAAGTGAGTTTTGCCAGCTTCTGTAGCTTTACTCCTTTCGGACCGATAAGAACCATTACAAAATCTGAAGGAAACATGGTTTATGAAATAGACGGCAGACCTGCGCTGGATTTGTATACAGACTATTTAGGGGATAAAGCAAAACAACCACAGTTTACACTACTATACCCACTATATACTACAATACCCGGAAGAAAAGAAGGAGTGGTAAGAACAATACTATCTGTAGATAAAGAGAAAAATGCGCTTATTTTCCCTGATGATATGCCACAAAACTCTATAGTACAGCTTATGATGGTATCTCAGGATGCCATTGCCGAAGGTGCTAATAAAGCAGCAGGTGTAGCAATGGAAAACCGTAAAACAAAACCTCAACTGGCTTTTATAGTTAGCTGCATTGGCAGGAAATTGGTAATGAACCAACGTGTTGAAGAAGAAATAGAACAGGTTGCAGAAGTTGTAGGAGATCAGGTTTCATTAGGTGGTTTTTACTCTTACGGAGAGATAGGACCTTTCGCTAAAAATCAAATCTGTCAGTTACACAATGAAACCATGGCGCTAACATTAATTAGTGAATAATGGATAAAATGAATTCGTTACTGAAAAGACAAATGAGGAAGTTTCTGGATACTGAAAACGTACCCGGAACAGAAGCCTTTTTGGACGCAGTAAACGAATCGTACTCAAACTATGAAGACCAGATAGCATTGCTGCAAAGAGCTATGATGTTAAGCTCTGATGAACTTTTTGTAGCGAACCAAAAACTACGTGAGGAAGCTGAAAACCTTAAGGAAATAAATAAAAACCTGGAGTTTATTTTAAACTCCATGAGGCGGGAAAAAAACGGCGACAGTAGTGGTAATTTTAACCCTGCGCATTATATAAAAAAGCAATCGGCTGAGATTGTAAAAATTACCCGACAGCGTGAAAAGCTATTAAAAAGTCTTGAAGCCCAAAATCAGGAACTTAATGAATATGCTCATGTAGTTTCGCATGATCTTAAATCGCCCTTAAGAAACATCAATACCCTTATTACATGGGTGATTGAAGACAGCGAAAATAAACTAAGTGAGGACAGTAAAAACTCATTGGACATGATACTTTTCAATATTGAAAAGATGGACTTGCTGGTAAAAGGTATCTTAGACTACTCTTCTATTGACAAGCTGGAGTCGGAAAACAGAGTAGTTGATTTCAATAATTTAATTGAAGAAATAACCCGAACAATTGCACTGCCTGAAAATATTAAAATAAAGATAAAGAACACCTTACCTAAGCTATACGGTAACTTTTACCGTTTTAGGCAACTGTTTCAAAACCTTATAGAGAATGCTATAAAATATAATGATAAAGAGGAAGGAATTATAGAAATAGGTTCTGAAGAATATGAAAAAGAGGTGAAATTTTATGTAAAGGATAACGGAGTTGGTATACCGGATACTTACTTTAATAAAATATTTAATATCTTCACGAAACTGGACAGTAACGACCAGTCATCAGGAATAGGGCTATCCATAGTAAAAAAAATTGTAACTTTTTATGGTGGCAAAATATGGCTGGAAAGTACTGAAAACATAGGGACAACTTTTTACTTTACAATATCAAAGCATGGAACAGCCTAACACCAACTATATAGATGAACTTGCAGGAGACGACACCATCTTTAGAAATAAACTCATAAATACTATAAAAGATGAGCTCCCGCAGGAAATTAATATTTATAAAACTAATATAACTTCCGGTAATTATAATGCCACAGCTGATAACGTTCATAAACTGAAGCACAAAATAAGTGTATTAGGAATGGAAAAAAGTTATTATCTTGCTGAAAAGTTCGAAAAAAACCTGAAAGATAACAGTACTGAACTCCAAAAAGAATTTGAGGATGTACTTTCATCAATACAAGGTTTTGTCGCTGCTTTGTAAAGATACAACTATGAATTGCATTATAATTGACGATGAAGGAATGGCTAGGGCTATTATAGCTCAAATGGCTGGTGCCGAAGAAAATCTTAACGTTACAGAAGAGTTTAGCAATGCCATTGACGCCATTAAATACCTAAACCAAAATGGTGAAGGTGTAGACCTTATATTCTTAGATATACACATGCCGGGTTTTACCGGTTTTGATTTTATACAAACTATAAAAAACCCACCGGCAGTAATACTGGTTACTTCTGACAAAAACTTTGCTATAGAGGCTTTTGAGTACGATTGTATTGTAGATTATCTTGTAAAACCTATAACAGAAGAACGCTTTAAAAAAGCGGTAAGCAAAGCTCGTAATAAAAAAGTAGTACCCGTCCCTCAGTCTACTACAGACACAAAAGAGCAGCATGTTGATACTCCTACAGAGTTTTATGTAAATATAGATCGCAGGCTTATAAAAATTGATATACCAACGGTTAACCTTATAGAAGCCAAAGGGGACTATATATTAATTAAAACTGAAAATAAAAACTATACAGTACACTCTACCCTAAAAAAGATAGAGGAAAAACTACCTGATTCACTTTTCCTTAAAGTGCACCGCACCTATATTATTAACCTTAAGAAGATTATTGATATAGAAGATAATAGTGTACTAATAGGTAAAGATGTAATACCTGTTAGCCGTGCTAACAGACCGGAATTAATGAAGCGTTTAAACACGCTTTAAAATTTCACCGACACATACTTGCATTTCGCCTTAACAAAAAACAGGCTAACCGAAAAGTAAAGACATTGACATAGAACAGATTATATATTTGTTTCATATTTAATACTAAAAATAGAAAGATGAAACGAATAGTACTTATAGCTGCCTTACTTTGTAATGTTCTTTTATTCGGACAAAACAATTACCAATTTTTAGGAACTTACGATTCTCAGGGAGTTCCTGACTACTTAGAGGAAGATGATGTTGTTTCGCAAGCTACATTAGATTTAGTTTCTAACTCTTTACCGGAAGGATATCCTGTACCCGTATATAACCCACACTATATTACAGCAGGTTATGATACTGACCTTACACTTGTAGACAGTGCGGAAGTATATGTAACTTTCGTTAAAGAAGGAGCAGGATATAAAAACGTATTGGGTTTCTATACTTACGATTTAAGCAACCCACAAATTACTACACCGCAACCGGAAGATATTACAATTGTATTCCCTAACGTTTCAGAAGGAGGTTCCGGCGGAGGACTATCAGCCGGTAATAAAGTTAAAATAGGTAATTTTCCTGCAGGCACAGGAATAGGCTGGGTACTATTAGCCAACGGTTGGAATAATGTAGAGGTTACTCCCGGTCAGTGGCAATTATTCTCTAACCCAAACTTTAATCCTGAATCAGACCCTGCTTTACAGCACCATAATGTATTACTGGCAGACCCTGAAAACCAAAGAGTTTTACTTGGTTTTGAAGATATAAGGAGAGATTACTCCTCATGTGATAATGACTTTAATGATGCTATTTTCTATATAACAGCCAACCCATTTACAGCAATGAGAATTGGTAATATAGCCGATGTAAACAGTGCTGCTGATGTATCATCGGGTAACGATGGCGGGCTTGAAAGTAATGGAGACTTAGCAAACCTTATTGCTAAAAGGAACTTTAAAAGGGTACAAAACAACTTATTCCTTAATAAAAAACAAAGCCAGTCTCAATTTGTAAGCGCAAACTTTGCATACAGAAATGGTAATAATCAATTAAGTGTAGAAGCACTATTCCCTGATACAGGTATGTTTGGTACAGAAGTGCCTTATGTATCAAGTCCTGAAGACTTATTAGGTATTACCAATGCAGATGAAGTATTCTCTATAGATTATTATTCAGGAGATAACAGGGTGGCAGCAGCATTAGCTACAAAAACTACAGGAAATGTATACGACCACTCAAAAGTAATATGCGACAGGCTTAACGGCTCGTCTTTAGAAGATGTAAGAACAATACAGCTACAAGGGCATGAGATAATAATGGTGAAGCTTAAAAGAACGAATGGAGTAATGGAATATGCCCTTAGCTTTTCTGTAGAACAAACTGAAACTGAAAACATACTGCACAGTTACTGGAACATTGGGCAGTACCCTGAAGCCAACTACTTAAACCTACAAGTATGGGGTGCCAACATGGGGCAGGTATGTAGCATAGTAAACCATGCTTTAGCACAGCTTGATGGAGAAAACACATTAGTAAGTGATGCTATTGAAAACAGAATACCATCCGTTTTTGTAAAGAACGGAACGTATAAAAACGGTATGCTGAATTTAGAAATTGTAAACAAATCAATGGCTACAACGCTTAACTTTGAAGGTAATAAAAAAGTAACTGAGCTAGCTGAAATGGAAAACTTTACACAGCAAATACCTTTAAGCTTAGAGTATACACAAAGTGTTGCTGTAGAAGTAGGTGGTATATTTGATATCGGTTTCTCAGTAAACGCAAATACTTCGGAAAGACCTGACGGATTATATCTTGCTGACGGACCTTGGGGTATTGATTATAACACTCAGGAAACCGTAATAAACAACTTTGAAATAGCAGAATATATGCCGGAAGCTATAGGCAACGGAGTATATGCCGTAGAACGTAACCCAAGTGTAAGCGGAGAGTTATTCGGTACTATGAACCTTTTCAGGAACATACTGGCAGGTGAGCTTTTACTGGACGCATCAGAATATGAAGCAGTAAACTTTACAATGAACAATACTCATAATGTAGAAGTAGTACTTATAACTGAAGGCCTTACGGATTGGAACAACCGTTTACGCTTCCAAATACCGGTTAACACCTCAAACGAAGAATTTAGTATCCCGTTCAGCAGCTTTACTAATCCTGATGGCGACAGCTATAATAATGAAAAAGTAAAAGGACTTGTATTCTCAGTAATGGGTAGCTACACCAGCTTTGAGTCTTTCAGCATAAATGTTTCATCAGTAACATTTGGTGCAATAGCACTTAGCAACAAAACATTTACAACACAACTGGGCAGTAAAATGTATAACTACCCTAACCCATTTAATGGCAGCACTACTGTAGTACTGCCTGTAACTTCTGCAAAAGTAGCACTACAAATGATAGACATGACAGGAAGAACCCTAATAAACAAAGAGTACACTCCTGATGCCTCTAACAGCATAAGCGTAAAAGCAGAAGGACTACCAAAAGGAATATATATAATAAACGTAAAGACAGAAGAAGGAAAAACATATAACACACGATGTGTGGTGGAATGATTTGAGTTAGCGATTTATGTATAACGGAAAGTCTCTGTAATGTTTTAATTTACAGAGGCTTTTTTAATAAAATATTAACTCTGAATAGTACTATATTTTTTGGTGCTGTCATTTTTAATCAATAATTTTATATCGTAAACGATTTAATTTAAACTAAAAAATATACTCTGATGAAACCATATGTCCCTACCAATGCTACACAAAAAATATTCAGAATAATTTTAGGCTCATTTATGATACTGGCTGCCATAGGGCACCTTACCTTTCAGCGAGAAGAATTTCAGGCACAAGTCCCAAAAGGAATTCCTTTTTTTAGTGAGGACTTTATTGTGGTAGCCTCGGGAGTGGTTGAACTGATATTTGGATTGGCAATACTGTTCTGGAAAAGCAACAGAGTATATGTAGGTATAGCACTCGCTATATTTTATGTTTTAATTTTTCCCGGGAACATATCACAATACACAAACGGTATAGATGCTTTTGGTCTTGATACCGACAGAAAAAGGCTTATACGTTTATTCTTTCAGCCTGTACTTATACTTTGGGCATTATGGTCTACAGGAGCATTAAAGGCGATGTTCACTAAAAGTGATAAATAACACGCTATCAGCACAAATAGTTATATTTTTTCTGCTTTACTTAAATCAGGTAAAAACACGTATTTATAACTACTATAAATACAATAGATTTGTTAAATCCAACAGATAATTATTAAAACAGGTACGTTTTTCATACCGAAAAGCCCTTAGTGTCGCAACTATTTTCCTGACTTAGTTTTTTACCCGCCCAAAAAGGTTCGGATAAATATCTGTATCGCTACTTTTCAAAAACCGGAATATTATTTCTGTTTTTTGGGAAATGGCTGAAGATGCCCTAAAGTAACAGTTAGATACAATGAAAATTGAAAAGACAATTTTAATTGGTTCTGATAAAGCAGGTAACCTTATTACCATACTTAACTGTGTGCAACAAAGTCCTGTATATACTTTTAGGATAATAACAGCGAGCAGAATAGAAGATTTAAAAAACATTTTAAAGGAAGCTAAACCCGACTTAATTATAGCAAACTTTACAAATAACCAGTTAGTACTGGATGAAACAAGTACTTTTGTTCGCGAAAACACCATACCCATTTTATGCCTTAACAGCAAGGAGCAAAAAAATATACTCAACTGGAATATTAACGCCATTGTTTTCGCTTATCCTGTAGCGTTAATTGATAAAGAGTCCTATTTACTTAACAGAATCAACTCCATCTTTCTGCTTAAAAATTCAAGAAGCAATAATGATAAAAGTTCTTTTACTTCGGGTAATGATAACATGAGCCGATATGTAATGGAACTTGACCGCAAAAAGGAAATACTTAGTAAAGTAAGAGACAGAATAAAGGCGCTATACCCCAATGTTAACGATCCTGTACGTAATGAGCTTACCGGTATATTAGACTATATTAAAGCATCATCAAACGACCAGAAGCTTTGGGACGACTTTAAATTTTACTTTGAAAAAACACATCAGGGCTTCTTGCAAACACTAACCGAAAAACACCCTGCCCTTACCCCTATTGATTTAAAATATTGTTGCTACCTTAAAATGAATATGAGTAACGATGATATAAAAAGAATTTTAGGTATCAATCAGGAAAGTGTGCGTACACACACCTACAGACTAAAACGTAAACTGGCACTAGCCAAGCAGGAAGATTTACGCCGCTACCTGCGTAAAGTATGCTGATAAAATAAATATACCTTTCAACACTACCTGCTTTTAATAAGCGGGTATTTTTTTGTCATACTTCTCAAAAGTGTTGCGTTTTTTTCGCAATGTACACGTTTTGTATACGCTGTTGCAGTTTTATGACTACGATTAGTATACGGCAACAATCACAATTTTTTAGCCTCTCATTTTAACTTTACCCTAACACTTTTTGGTAAGTGTTATATCCATCCAACTAAAACTTTATTATGATTAGCGCTGCCCTTAAATTTAGTAGTGATTCTTTAAATCAGTTCCTCCGTAACAGGATGGGGCTCGACGAAGATAAAGTACTGCTTAACAACTTAATAGAAAGTAATGGTAGTATTCCGGAACGCAACCATAATAAGGTAGTTATATCTCTTGTAAACGTAGATAAAGAAACGGTACGTCCTTATAATATAAGGAATGTACAGCTTAAAGATGGCAGTTATACTGATATAAACCCTTCGGAAAAATACAACCTGTATGTATTAATCAGTTCCAATTTTAGTGACTACAACGAAACACTCAAGTTTCTTGATGCCATATTACTGTTTTTCCAGAGAAACCCTTGTCTGGATGGTCGCACACACTCCAACATTCCCGAAGGAGTATCTAAACTGGAATATGAGGTAGAAAAAATATCCCATAATGAAATGCATAACCTTTGGACAGCAATGGGTGCAAAATATCAACCCTCAATGCTATATAAGGTAAGACTGATAACAGTACAAAGCGCAGAAACTATAGCAACACGCAGTGCCGTAACACAACAGGAAAACAATGTAATACAATGAGAAAAAGTAATTACATACCCGTCTTTAGCCTGTCTGTATCGCATTCCTATTTTGCAGATGGTATTTGCAGGGGTATTAATTTTCAGCCCTGTGGTACTACACTATTACTAACAGACCGATATAATTTTAAATACAGAAGCCTGCCGGATGGCTTTGCATGGTATGCCGGTACTGCTGACACATTAGAACAGTTTTTAAACAGCATAGCAAAAACAATCGGGCAAACCTATTTTGAGTTTGAAATAACCGTCACCCCCAATTTTTACAACTATACCACACTACCTGAAAATACTATTAACGAGCAGGTTTACAACAGTAACAATGCAACTGACAACATACTGAACTCAGTTAGCACAGGAGAATCAGGAAATTGTTTTGGTAAACTAATCATCAATTTTGATGATATACTAAAAGTAAATACTACAGAAAACCCAGCTTCATATATTATACAATTTGAAGCTAAAAAAACACAGTGGCAGTATTATATCATTAACCGTAGTAAAGTAGAGTGTAACAACCTTGCTATTACAGGCAAAGAAAATATAACCTTTCAAGGTCCTGATACTATAACCACAGCAGGCGGGGAACAAGCAATACTTTTTACTTCGGGTGATGTACTTATACCGTTAAAAGAGAAACCGGAATACAGTTTAAGCCTCATTAGCCAACCCGAGCAAACAAACAGTAAAATAAAGTCATCAAACAAAATTATATATAAAGGTTTACCCACACCAACCCCTGATAATATAGGGTTTGCAAAAGGAAATAAGCTTGACAGCATAGCATCACCGATGTACGTGTACATCTAACTAAAACTATAAATTAAAACGAATATTATGGTCGAATCTAACATTAAAACACCCGGCGTCTATATAAACGAGCTAGATGCCTTTCCCAATTCGGTAGTCCCTGTGGCTACTGCTGTTCCCGCCTTTATAGGCTATACCCCTCAGGCACAGTATGAGGGTAAATCATATACTAATATTCCACAAAAGGTTACCTCTTTTGCCGAATTCCAGTCTATTTACTGCTTACCCGATCCTGCACCACCTGCAGACCCTGCAAAACAATACAGCCCGCAGTATTATTTAGTAGCGCAAAAAAGCAAGCCTACCAATCAGGATTATTTAATGATCGACGGGGCTTACTACTCTTTAGTACCCGACCCTAACACTATTTATTACCTGTACAACAGTGTAAAAATGTTTTACCAAAACGGTGGTGGTGATGCTTACATAGTATCTGTTGGCGGTTATGGGGCTCCTTCCGGGAAACCTATAGATTCAGGAGCACAAATAGTAAACCCGAATGTACAGTTAAGCGATTTAACTAATGGTCTTGCGTTACTTAAAAATGAGGAAGAGCCAACCATGTACTTATGTCCTGAAGCTACCTTATTACCTGTAGACCAAAACGGTACACTTATGCAGGAAATGCTGTTACAGTGTACAGAAATGCAAACAGCAATATCCATTTTTGATATTATAGGCGGCAGAAACCCTGACCCTATAATGTTTATGGATGACATTACTACCTTCCGTAACAATACAGGATCACAAGGGTTAGACTATGGTACTGCCTACTACCCATTTGTTGGCACAACCATAATGCAAAGTCAGGATGTTGATTATACCAATCTTTTTGGTGGCGATGTAAAGCAACTGGAACCGCTTTTAAACCCTGCCGACAACCCGAACCAGAGTGCTGCCACTATAATAAGCATGATTGAAAATCCGGGAAGCAATCCGCTAACCGTTACGCAGTATAACAACTCTTTACTAAATGCCAGTAAAACCTATAGCCAAATTATGAAGCATGTGCTTAACGATGTTAACATCATGCCTCCAAGTGGGTCTATGGCTGGGGTTATGGCAACTACTGATAATGAAGAAGGTGTATGGCAGGCTCCGGCAAATACTTCTATAGTAGGAGTATCATCATTACCTATACGATTATCGGAAACACAACAGGCAGGACTGAATGTTGATGCCGTATCCGGTAAATCTGTAAACGCTATACGTTTCTTTAACGGTCTTGGTATTTTGGTATGGGGTGCCCGTACTCTTGACGGTAACAGTCAGGATTGGCGATATCTCTCTGTAAGACGTACTGTTACTTTCCTGGAGCAGTCTTGTAAGCAGGCAGCCCACCCTTACGTTTTCCAACCTAACGTAAAAAACACTTGGGAAGCCGTAAAAGCTATGATAGGCAGTTTCTTAACCTCTATTTGGAAAGAAGGCGGTTTACAAGGTGCTACAGCAGCCGATGCTTTCTCTGTAGACTGTGGTCTTGGTTCTACAATGACTTCAGAAGATATACTTAACGGATTTATGAAAGTAACTGTAAAAGTTGCTGTAGTACGTCCTGCTGAATTTATTGTAATAACCTTCCAACAGGAAATGGCTACATCAAGCTAAAAACTATCAACCGATTATAATCATATAAAAAAACAACTAAAAAAATAAAAACATTATGGCAACAGATGACGGAAGCAAAGAAGGCGCAACATGGCCCATGCCGAAGTTCCGATTTGAAGTAGATCTTGGAACTGAAATGAAAGGCGTGGCTTTCCAGGAAGTCTCCGGAATGGATGTTGAAAATCAAATTATAGAATATCGTAAAAGTAACAGCCCCTTATTTTCTACAGAGAAAATGCCGGGTATTGTTAAGTATGGTAATGTAACCATGAAGCGCGGTGTTTTTGTAAACGACAACACTTTTTGGAACTGGCATAAAGAAATTTCAATGAATACCATTAAAAGGAGAACAGTAATTATAAAACTGCTCGACGAAAGTGGTAGCGTAACTATGCAATGGCAGCTTAATAATGCTTGGCCTACTAAAATTACCAGTACCGACCTGAAATCGGATGGTAATGAGGTAGCTATTGATACGCTTGAAATTGCTCATGAACAACTGATTATTACAAATGGCAAGTAATCAAGATTATCCTGTAGGGTTTTATTTTGAACTTTCCTTTAAGGGAGAGGATGCAGCTTTTCAGGAAGTATCCGGTATTTCAAAAGAATTAACGACCGAAGAAGTAGCCTGTGGCGGAGAAAACCGATTTAAATATCGGCTTCCCACAGCTACTGTCAGTCAAAATTTGGTACTGAAAAGAGCACTCATCCCGGGGGGTACACAGCTTATAGACTGGTGCGCCAGCTGCCTTGACGAAGGACTTGCCACCAGTATTGAAACACACGATGTTTCGGTAAGCCTGTTAAGTGCCGACGGCAGTGTATGTGCCATGTGGACTTTTTATAGTGCCTACCCTGTTAAGTATTCAATATCAGACTTAAAATCTCAGGAAAGTGAATTGGTAATAGAGTCCTTAGAGTTGGCGTATACCTATTTTATCACCTCTCCTGATACTATGTTCGGAAACCTATTTGACTAATTACTATGCCTGTAGAAATAAGAGAATTAATAATAAAAACGGAAGTAAGTACTGCACAGCAGGAAAAAAAGGCTGCAATAAAAGACAGCGATATTCAGCTAATGCGAAAGCAGTTACTGGAGGAGTGCAAGCGGTTAATAGCAACACAAAACAGTAATAAAACTTATAAACGCTAAAAATTTAAGAAGATATGAGCAATGGTAGTTTGGAGTACATGCAGATAACAGGTTATACCGATGAAGGTTTCTCATTGCCATTTTCAGGGCAGCCCTATACCTTTATGGTTAACCCTGATAATATCAAGTGGCAAAGAGGCATTGATTATAACGAACAGCAAGCTCCTAACACAAGCTCTCCTTCTCAAAAATATAAAAGCACCCCTTGCGAAAAACTGAGTTTTGATATTGTTATAGACTGTACAGGGATTATAGACCCCAAGCGTACGGATATGGCAAAGGAAATAAGTGACCTTGAGAAGATAATATATACCTATAACGGTGACATTCACCGCCCGAACTTTGTGAAAGTACAATGGGGAAAAAATATTGTTTTTAAAGGTGTGCTTACTTCAATGGATAGCTCGTATACGCTTTTTAAGCCTGACGGAAGCCCGCTAAGAGCAAAAATATCATTAAGCTTTAGTGAATACACAGACCCTAAAACAGTAGCAAAAGAGGACAGCCAAAAATCACCTGACATTACCCACTTAGTAACGGTTGAGGAAGGTATGACACTACCGCAACTATGCGAAAAGGTATGGAAAGAGGATTCTTATTACATACACGTAGCAAAGTTTAACGGTTTAAACAAGTTCAGGAAACTGAAAGGCGGCAGCAAACTTATTTTCCCACCAATAATACAACCCAACTAATGGCAGCACCAACAATACAATATGGCGACATAGCTACTTTTGACGTTAAGGTAGAAGGCAGCACTATACCAAGTGATATTAGTGTACACTCTATCAATATAGAACAAAAGGTAAACCGAATCAGTTCGGCAAAACTGGTTATACTGGATGGAGATGCAGACACGCAAACTTTTAAAGCGAGTTCATCCTCAACTTTTGTTCCCGGTAATAAAATAACTATTGAGGTGGGTTATGACACCAAAAACAAAACCGTTTTTACGGGTATTATTACGCGCCAAACCGTTCGTATTGATGCTCTAATAGGTTCTGCTTTAGAGGTAGAGTGTAAAGATGAAGCTGTAAAAATGATTGTAGGCAGAAAAAGTCAATCGTATGAAAAACAAAAAGACAGCGACATTATTTCATCTGTAATTGGTAATTATTCAGGTATATCTTCAGATGTTACGGCTACAAGTGAAACACATCCTGAACAGGTACAGTATTATGTAACGGACTGGGATTTTATTATGGCACTTGCCGAAAACAACGGACTTATTATTACTACGCTAAACAATAAAGTTTCGGTATTTAAACCTGATGCTGATACTTCTCCTGTAGTACAGGTTAGCTACGGCGATGGCTTAATGGAGTTTAATGCTGATTTAGAATCGATAACACAGCTTGCCAGTACTAAGGCAAACGCATGGGACTATCAAACTCAGGAAATAATAAGCGGCGAAGCTTCAAACAGTTATAGTGGTCCGGGGAACCTTTCTTCTAAAAAACTATCGGAAGTTGTAGGGCTTTCGGATTACCAATTATTAACTCCTGCCAGTGTCGACTCTGATAGTCTTACCACTTGGTCTAAAGCACAACAAATAAAAAGCGAATATGCCAAGATACAAGGCGAAGCAAAATTTCAGGGAACCAACTTAGTAGAGCCCGGCAAGTATATAACACTTGGAGGGTTGGGTGACCGTTTTAATGGCGATTATATCATCTCAGGTGTAGAGCATGAAATTGCCGATGGTAACTGGCTTACCAAAGTAAACTTAGGTTTACCACAGGGGTGGTTTATAGAGCAGCCTGATGTTGTTGCGCCACCTGCTTCGGGGCTATTACCTTGTACAAGAGGACTTTTTACAGGTACAGTAAAAAAAATGTATGAAGACCCGGACTCGCAATATCGTGTGCAGGTAAATGTGCCTATAGTAAGCGGAGAAACCAGTATATGGGCAAGACTTTCTAATTTTTATGCTACCAGTGGTGCGGGTTCTTTCTTCTTTCCAGAAGTAGGTGACGAAGTGCTATTAGGCTTTATAAACGAAGACCCTCGCTTTCCTGTTATACTGGGCAGCCTGTACAGCAGCAGTAAAATAAAACCTTATGAGGAGCTAGACCCGAACGAGAAGAACTCAACAAAAGCTATTGTTTCCAAATCGGGTATTTATGTTCAGTTTGATGACGAAAATAAGGTGTTTACCATTTCTACTCCCGGTAATAACAAAGTAACCCTTAGCGACCAAGACAAGAAAATTACACTTGAAGATGAGAACAGCAACAGCATAACCATGTCCGAAAGTGGTATTACTATAAAAAGTCCTAAAGACATTTCTATAGAAGCTGACCAAAACATTAAGCTTACAGGAAATATGGGTATAAATGCACAGGCATCATCAGGCGATGTGCAATTAAAAGGGCTTAACATTAAGCAAAATGCAGATGTACAATATTCTGCCGAAGGAAGTGCCAGTGCCAGTGTACAAGGGGGAGCCGAGCTTACCCTTAAAGGTGCAATGGTAATGATTAACTAAAAAAACTAAGATTATGCCACCAGCAGCACGATTAACCGATTTTCATGAATGCCCGATGCAAACACCAGCAGTACCTGCACCTATTCCGCACGTGGGTGGCCCGATAATAGGTCCGGGAGAACCAACAGTATTAATTGGAAAGTTACCCGCAGCACGGGTAGGAGACAGTTTAGTATGTGTAGGACCACCTGACAGTATTATTAAAGGTTCGGCAACGGTAATGATAGGCGGTATGCCTGCCGCACGAATGGGCGATTCTACCGCTCACGGAGGCTCTATAGTATTAGGTTGCTTTACAGTAATGATAGGAGGATAATAATGAACAGTATAGATAATAACAGTAGCCAAATTGAAGAACACTTCCTTGGTTCGGGTTGGGCTTTTCCTGTTCGTTTTTCGGCAGGAAACCACAAACTTGAAATGAGTTGGTATGAAAAAAATGTAAATGATTCCATAAACATCATTTTACAAACCAATATGGGCGAAAGATGTATGCAACCTCAGTTCGGGTCGGGTTTACAGCCTTTGTTTTTTAAAAAGATGAATGAAAACCTGAGGGGGCAATTAATCGATGCTGTTAAAAATGCACTGTTACAACACGAACCCAGAATTACTGTGAAAGATGTAAAAGTAACTTTTGCAGACGAGACTAACGGAATGGTTCAGGTAGATATTTATTACATATACAACCAAACCAACACAAGGCACAACTATGTATATCCTTTTTATGTGAAAGAAGGTACAAACTTATAATACATGCAAAAAATTAATCAAAATAGCGCAATACAAGCTCAAATACAGGCTTTAACTCCCAATCCCGATATGATTGACGGGAGAACGGAGAAAGACTGGCTTAGCTTTATATCTGGTTTTGCGGAGCTGATTAATTTTTATGACGAAAACAACAACCAAAATGGTTCGTGGAAACCTTTTTTACTAAAAGACCCTTTGTTTCTTACCGCAACCATTGCAGGTACACCTTTTAAAAAGTACCACAACCTGTATCGCAGTACCGATAAAAAACTAAAGCTTTATATAAAAAAAGATATTGAGGGGTATAAAACAGCTATTAATTTCAACCAGCTTTTTGACCAGTTATCCGGCATATTCATCCAAATAAAAAGCTGGGTACATTATATGCAGTCTTCTGATGAAGAATATGCACTTAAAAAGTATGTTATTCATCAGGCAAAAAACACACTAAGCCCTTATTTCTGGGCAATTAATTCACTTAGGCAGAACTTATATCTTTCTCAAACCTTACCCGGCATTACACCTGTAGACACCTATCGTTATCCGCTGTATTCAGTATATGAGGAAAAAATATGGAAAGAGAATAAAAGCACAAGCCCGTATTGGGAGGTGCTCAACCTAAAGCATCCTATAGACCAAAACAGCAAAGAAGCTATTTTAAATGCTGTAACTGCCGTAGGGGATATTGTTTTTAAATTCTTCCATACGGTTATACACCATGCTAATAAAGAGTTTGACAACATAAAAAAAGAAACAGGGAGTTATCCTGATACTGTTTTAGTACGCTCGTTTGTAGACCTGCTTAAAATATATCAAAAGGAAGTAAACGGGATAGCCAATAAACATCTTGCATTTTATTACCGAGATATACTAAAACAACAACCCAACAAAGCTATAGCAGATAAGGCTTATATATACCTTACACTGACTAAAAAAAATCCGTTTTTATTACCTGAAGGCACTGCTTTTAATGCGGGGACAGATGCTGATAAGAAACCCATACTTTTTACAACAACAACAGATGTCACCTTAAACCCCGCTACTATTACTGAGGCTTACACTATGAGTGTTTTACCTCAAAAAGATGACTTATATTCTTTACAGTTTAAAAATATAGATACTCCTTCTGTTATAAAGAAAAATGAAGAGGGAGTAATGCAGTCGTGGGAAGCTTTCGGAGAAAATAAAACTTCTCCTGCTACCACAGTAAATACAGGTATTGCATTTGCATCGCCCATGCTGCTTTTAAAAGAGGGTAAAAGAAAAGTAACCTTCACTTTTGAGTTTGACAAGCAGTACAATCTAACTCTACTAAAAAACGCTCGTTATTATTTAAGTACACAAAAAACATGGTTGGAGGTTACTGATATAATTCAGTTCGTTGATTACTCCGAAACAGCACAAAGTTTAGTAGCAGATGTATTACTTGATGACAGCCAACCATCAATAGAGCCTTTTGCATCGCACCCTGACGGCATTGAAAGCTCTTGGCCTATGCTAAAAGTAGTGTTTGAAGCAATTACTAACCCTACTACTGTACCGGTACTCACACAGCTTACTATAGATGTTACCGTTACAGGCATGAAGAACTTTAGCCTGTATAACGACTACGGCGCATTAAGCACTAAAAAGCCTTACCCTCCACTGGGTCCTGTCCCTGCCTATAACAGCAGCTTTATTATAGGCAACAGCGAAATGATGAGCAAGCCTTTAAACACTTGGTATTTTGAACTGAACTGGGACAAACTACCCAAAAATGGATTTGCTGATTACTACGAGCAGTATAATAATTACATAAACGAATATGAGCTTGAGAGCACTAACGGAAATGAAGAAGTTGAAGAGAATAATTCAACTTCACAAGATAACGGGGACAACTGGCTTATAAATGCACTGGAAGCTGTAGGGAAGATACTTCATATCATTGAAAAAAGAAAAAAAGAAAAAGAAGCAACAGAAACCTACAACAACTATTGCTTTACTGTCAAGTTTCAGCAACTTTTTGAAAACAATTGGGTTGATATTGATGTTACCCAACTGGAAGATATTAGTATTTCGAGTGATAATACTATTACCGATACGGCTTACTCTATACCAACCGAATGCACACCTACTGTTACTCCTGAAGGGACTTTGCTGTTTACTACCGAGTATTCTTCTGAGAATGAAGTGTGTGAATTGCAACCGTCAACATTATATAAAAGCACTAACAGCGAAAGGAGTGATAACATACAGCCTGATTCAGATATACAGTTAACACCTTTAAAGTTTTCGGATTCCAGTACTAATGGTTTTATAAGAATGGTTTTAACCGCACCGGAAAAATATGGTTTCGGTTCTGATTTGTACCCGAAAGTTATTGCAGATGTCACTTTAAAAAATGCGGAGATAGTATTTAAAAAAGATGATAAAAATAAACCTTCTCCTACACCTAATGTTCCGTTTGTACCTAACCTAACTTTATTTACAGGGCATTATACGGCATCGCAAACGTACAATTTTGGTGATGGAACTTCTTCAAGCGAGCCTATTGAATGCTTTTGGTACACGCCTTTAAGCAACTATAAGGTTTACGACAGTGCAAACGGTGAGAAAAACTATGAGTTTATAAATAACACAGAAAGCACTAATACTAGCAACGGGCTACTACTTTTCTCTCCGTTATATTATAAAGGCTATATGTTCCTGAAAATGGATAATGTAGTAACATCAAACACGTTAAACCTATATGTTGAAATAGCAACCAGCTATAAAAATGAACTAAAACAACAGCAACCTTACTATTACTATTTCAGCGCGACAGGGTGGAAAGCATTACCTGTAATGAAAGATGGCACTAATAATTTTACCTGCCCCGGTATTGTTACGGTAAACCTACCTGAGGATATGAGTAATAACAGCCTGCTATTTCCTGACAGCAGCTACTATATTGCTGTTGCTGTAAATGACATAGCCCTTTCGCCAACTAACATTATAACTATTACTACTAATGGGGTTTGTGTGCAACGTTCATCAGTGCAAAACAGTGTGAGCATTACCCCGAAGTTGGCAGCAAACAGTATAACCAAACCGCAAAATGCAATACCTGAAATAGCCTCTGTAGTGCAACCCTTTCCTTCGTTTGGCGGTAAGGCAGCCGAAAATGAAAAGCTAATGAACGTAAGGGTTAGCAACCGAATTAAAACAAAGGAAAGAGCAGTAAGCAAACAGGATTTTATACGAATTATTAAACAGCAGTATCCTTTTGTGTATTTCTGTAAACCTGTGTACAACGCTAAAAAAGGAATCACTTATTCATATGTGGTTAAGCATTATGATACAATAACCGATACCAATGCGCTAACTCCTGCTATAACGGTTTGTGAACAGACAGAAACAGATAATTTTTTAGCGAATAAAATCACCGCGTTTACAACGGCTAAAGTGCTCAATTTTGATTTCCAATATGTAAAAGTCATAGCAGACATTGTTATTGGCAGCAACTACGAATGCTATGCAGTACAAAAGGCAGTAAACACAGCCATTAATACTTTTATTTCTCCTTGGGTGGCTTCAACGGAAAAACAGCATACTATAGATACCCCTATAACCAACGATGAAATTTTACACTGCATATCAAAAATTGAGGGAGTAATTGAAGTGAACAGCATCAGCTTCTCAACGTGGACAACAGTAAGCACTGAACCTATTATAAAAAATCAAGCCGTAACTACTGTAAAAGAAAATATGCTGCTGGTTTCGGCAGGACAACATCAAATTACGTGTAACAAAGCTATATGAGTAAAATAAACCACATAATAAACACTCCGTTACCCAAAAGCCAAGACTTTGATTCTTTAAAGGCTGAAGGGTTAGCTTATATACAGCAATATGGGGGTAAAGACTGGACAAACCTAAATGCCAGCGACCCCGGTGTTACTATATTGGAGCAGGTTTGTTATGCCCTTACTGAGCTTGGTTACTGCAATGATTTTTCGATAGCAGATATACTCACAGATGAAAACGGAAAGATAGATTTTGAAAGTCAGTTTTACCTGCCTGAAAACATACTTACCACCGCACCTGTAACTATTGAAGATTACAGAAAGTATCTTATTGATGGTATAGAAGGCGTTGGCAATGCAGTAATAGTACCGCACTATAACGGCGGATATAAAAACTATAAAGTTTACCTGCAACTTAGTGAAACAATCCAAACCAACTTGAATGATAAAACGTACTGCATCAGTGCTCATCAATATTTAAATAAGTGCCGAAACCTTTGCGAGTTGTTTGATGAACCCCAACTGTTAACGCCCAAAACGTATCTGCTGTCAGGTACAATAGAGATAAAAAACGGAAAAGATGTTCAGGAAGTTATAACAACCCTGCAACATCTTATCCGTGAGTATATATTCCCTGATGTTGCACCTATTGGTTACAATCAACTGGTTAACGAAGGAGTTGAAACAGATACTATTTTAAACGGTCCTTTATTACAAAGAGGTTGGATTCCTACTGCTATACTGGGCGATAAAAAGGATTCTTTAAAAGCTTTTGAGATAAGTGCCTTATTGAATAAAATATCGGCTGTAGAAACTGTTTCCAACATTACATTTACAGCAGAAGGCGAAACCTACTCACAAATACAGTGTAAAACTGAAGAAATACTTACTATAGCTATTAATGAGTCTGTAAATAACGGTAGTCTTCAATTTTATTGCAAAGGGAGAAAAGTAAACCTCAACACAATACAAACACCTGAAAAACTACATCTACCCGATGATAATATACTAATGGGCGCCAGTGTGGAAAAACAAACCGAATTACCCAAAGGACGATACCGAGATATTAATTCCTATTACTCCATACAAAATACATTCCCTGATATATACAAAATAGGACCTAATGCCTTAGATAACGATTCTGATAGTTTTAAGGTAGCACAATCAAGGCAGTTAAAGGGCTATTTAACCCTTTTTGACCAAGTTATAGCCAATCAGTTTTCGCAACTGGCTAACGTGGGCAATTTGTTTTCTTTTAAAAACTCATTATCAGGAATACCGTCACAAAGAGAAGAATACTATGCAGTGCAGGATGCTCAGGAAAAAGCAAACCCTGCTTACCCTGTTCCATATAACTGTTTCTCTCCTACCTATTACTATCAGGCATTGTATGATGTTCCACACATAAAACCACTATTAAAAAACAACAATGTTTTTGATTTTGATAATGCAGGGAGTTCACAAAGAGAAAAAGAAGTAAAGAGTTGGCAGGCTTATAAAAATGATCCTTATAACTCCTACATCTGGGGTTTAATGCAGTTAATGGAAAATGAGGATGTAAACCTGCAAAGAAGAAATAGTCTTTTAGACCATTTACTCGCCCGTCACGGAGAGTCACCTGAGCTTATGGACGCTTATATAGATGGTACTGTAATTTCAGGCAACAGCATTAAGGACAAGGTTATTATAAAAAGCCTGTACCTGCAAAACTATAGTTTACTATCGTACAACAGGTATAAAAGTTATAATACAGTAGCAGCAAATAAGGTTTCGGGAATAATCCCTAAAGAAGTTCCTGCCGATTTTGAAGAACAAATTTTAAAAGGCTACAGCAAAGATTTTATATTCAACTCTAATGCTCTTGACTGGGCAGAGAAATTAAGCAGTCGTGACTTTATAAATTATACAGGAATAGAGTTAAAAATAAACTTGTTGTTCGGTCTTAAACTGCTTTACAGGGATTTTATAGCCAACACAAAAGATGAAAAATCAGCCACTAACAGGCTTGCTTTTTGGCTTATAAAACAACGTAAGGGGCTTATATTTTTAGAAATGCCACTTCTTTTAAAAGAGTTGCGTTTCAACATCGTAATAAGCCAAAATCCTGAAAGCGGTTCTCACTACAAAACCAAAGAAGAAGTAGGTTTTGCTACTGTTACCACAGTTGAAAATTACGAGACTACTATTCATCAAAATCATGATAATTTATCTTTACAATTAGATGGCAATGCTATCGATTTAGAAGCAGTAAGTATAGATAATGCTGACGCTAAAAACTTTAAATCCTTAGGAAACAGTAGCTATTATTTCTCAGTATATACTTCCGGTGGAACGGCGGTATATAACACTGAGCGATATGCCAATCTTATTCTGTTGTTTTTACCCGGGTTTATACCTGTTTTAAACGGAAACGATTTTAAAAGCAGGCTTACTCTTTTTCTTGAAAACACCCTGCCATTACAGTGTGCCCATTCCACCTGCTTGTTAGATACAGAAAAACTAACCGATTTAATAGAACAGTTCTCTAACTATCATAATGCCTTATTATTTAATAATAAGAACCTTAAAAGCACCAAACAAAGTGCGGAAAACCTTTTCAGATTTATAAACAATTTAAACCCTTTAGGCGATGGCTGGTAATAACACACATATCATATCGAGCCTGAAATGGGATACTTTGTTTGGTAACAAAGAAAAGGCTTTTGAGTTACAGGAAAAGATAAGCGACTGGAGCAGAATACACATGCAGCGTACTATTCTGGAGGTTTTTGATGCAATATGCCCTCCTGAGCAGACTTGGAGAATAAGCAACTTAGAGCTTAACCTCGGTAGTATTGATTTTGATAATTATGATACCGAAATGGCTGCCCGATTGCAGCAACAATTAAGAGAGCAACTTACTAACCTTATCCTGCAACAGTATAACAGAAAACAAAATATTGAGATACTGCATGAGGACAGCTCGCTTTTACAGCTTATAGAAAACTATCTGCTGTATGGGTTCATTCCATGGACGTATAAATCGGCAAGCGGGTCACTCAACGAAATGCTGAAAGAGCAATTAGTAAACAATGAAGCAGAAACTATAGCACTTATAAAAAGGCTGGGCATACGCCATAATAATGTAAGAAAACGAATAGCATGGCAGGTAAGTGAAGAGAACATTAAACTAATTGTAAAAGGTTTAGAGCCGAGCAACTATACGCACATTACCGATTTCAATCAGGAATTAATAACGGTACAACAAAAAAAGCCAATAATAAAAACCGATTTACGCGAGTTTAAAAAACACTTGTGGTATTGGGTGTTAAACTATCTTTTATCAGAAAAAGGGAGTGTTTTTAACCGACTGGCTTTTGCTAAAAGCAACCTGATACAAATGGCTGCGCACTACAACGTAAGCTATGCCGAATTATTAGGGTTAATTGAAGAGGCTATTACCATAATAGCAGCCAAACACGCGGCTTTAAAACCTGAATTTATAACGAATCTTCAGGCACTGATAAAGGAAAATACATCAGGTAAATCACAGCAAAAAGACAAAGAGGGGACTTTAAGTAATTGGGTAGTACTACAAGAGCAATTAAGTACTTTAAATGCCTTAAAATCTCCTGCTCAAATAAATACTTTTAATGATTTACTGATACAACTTAGTAAAGAGAATTCAGGTAAAGTAAGAGCTTTACTAAACACTACAGTAAAAGATAAAACACTATTAATTGAGAAGCTTAGCCCTATAACTATTGAAATGCTTTTAGGTTTTAGCTATCAACAAACCTCATCTTTCAAATACAGAGAAGTAATCGCAACTATAGAGGCTACTACCAAACAGCTTTCTGTAAACTACAGTAAAGCAGCATTTTTAAAAGATGCTTTAAGGAGTGTAATAACTGACAATAAAACGTTCTCTACTGAGCAACTTTTAGACAGCTATATACAAAAAGTTACTAAGCGTTTTAAAACATCTAAAAGTGCTGTGGTAAGTAAATTGTATTATACCAATGCCGGTGCTGCAACAAAAAGTAAGTCACTTTTAAAACTACAACATCACTTAGAAAAAACAATACAAAAAGAAACTCCTACAGACTTCATTACACTATTCAGGGAACAGTTACTACTACTGGGGAAAGTAATTAATAATATTCAGGGGGCTTCAACCCATGAAAAGCTAATTTTCATTTCTTTAAAGCAAGCATTTTTAAAGAATGTAGCATTAAATCCTGTAGCTGCCTTTAAAGCATTAAAGCAACACCCTGATAAAAAAGAAATCACTCAATGGATAAACTTTTTATTGGATGAGAATTACAGTAAAAAAATACTGAATAAAGTAAGTAAAAAAGCTAGTGAGGTAATAACTGCTATACTTAAAATTAGTAATAACAATACTACCCCTTTAGTTGAAAACCACATTTACACTATTGGTTTACAAGTACTCATCTCTCAAAAAAGATTTGATACTAGGCAGTATACAGAACAACTATTAAGCAAACTTGAAACTTTATTTTATAACAACAATGAACAAAGTTATTTTGATGAGTTGATTACAGCACTACAGCAGGAAAAAGCATTTATAGCTCTTCACTTGCCTATTATACAACAGCACAAAAAGCAAGAACGTAAACAACCTTTACCCTTAATTGAGAAGATCAAATTTATAATCAATACTACTACAAATGAGCAGGAAAAACTGAGCAGATTACTAAACTTACAGTTATCGAAAGCAGCATTTTCAGAGCTTAAAAATAATACGCCTCTTCTTTATAAAAAGTTACTAAACTATCTGCTTAAAGATGCTGATGTATTCTTGCCTAAACTGAGCAAAACCTACACTGCATTTATACAACATTATTTAAAAGGAAGTGCTGTAAGTACAAGTAAACTCAACATTAAACTGGAAGAGTTATTCTTCCAAACACTTATACTTTATCCTGCACATGGCGGTAGCAAAAAGCTATTTATACAGCAGTTTAAAAAGGCCATTTTCTTTACCTACCCTATTCAAAAAGAAATAGAGAAAGAAAAGGAGAAAAGAAAAACACTTCACACACAGAATAATGCAAAAACGATATTTATTACAGGTAAAGAGAGCCTTCCGCTTACTATAGCTGTTAAGTTATTAAAACAGGGTTTACAGCAAGGCAGTAATAAAACGAAATGGAATAATATAAAGTATAATACCCGTACAATTCTTATTAAGGTATTAGAGTATGCTCCAAGAGAAGTACAAAAACTACTTACTGAAATTCCATACTCTAAAGAACGTGCAGACATCATCGCTGACACTGTTAGTTTTGAAAACTTCTCCCTGTGGATATTTCAATCTGCTCAAGGTAAAAAGCAGGAAGAAGCACAATCTTTACAACAGTTATATCATTTATTTTTATCCGTATTATCAGGGTCTAATCTTGAAAAAGCAACAGCGCTATTTTGGTCTGCACTATGGGATTTAGCAGCAAACAAAAAAGGTAGCACGCAAATTTTTAATGATGTATTCAGCCTACTAACCAAGCTAACACCAAAAGGAAGTACAAAACATATAGAAAAGAAAATAAGGGAAAGTAATAGCTATTCAACACACACCATTAAACTAGTAGCCAAGTATTTTACTATAAATAGTGCCTATAATAGTACTTTCGGCACTTTCTATAAAACATCAGGTGTATTATTAAAAGCTAAACGAAAAGGGCTGCTGTACACGCTTGCCAAGCATTTAGTACAATTTGGACAATTATCCTCATGGGCAAAACCTACGGAACAAAACGATAAAGAAAGTATAAGTACAGCACTTAACACGCTTATACAGCAAGAACCTTTTACTTTTTTATTAATTATAAAACAAGAACCTATTGCCGAAACACAATGGCAATGGCTACAGCAAACCATCAACTTTAAAACATTGGTAAAAGCAGCAGGAACACTTAGCCGAAATAAAGAAACTATACTTCAACTGGTTGAACAATTATACTACAACCTTGAAGCGATAAAACTAAAAAGTATTAGCTACAAAAAGCTGCAAAACATAGTATTCCGAAAGTTTATTACAGCATGGAGAAGCGGAAACTGGCAAACACTTTCTGCAAAACAAATATGGAATGAAATATTCTGGGAGTGCCAAACTAAATACGGTATAAAGCCACATGTTTTAATAAAAGAGTTTAAAACTGTTCCTTATGCCTTACCTCCTGCCCTTTTAGTTTCTCTACGGGAAACCGAAAAGCACTATCAGGAAGAACAAATGCGTAAATCATCGACTACTAAAAACCTAATCAATATGGCAGATGAAAAGAAACCAGCTCCGGATATAAACCAATCTGCAAATACAGATTCAAGAGAAATGATACCTGTAAAAAATGCGGGAATGGTTTTATTAAACAACTACATTTTAATGCTGCTCGACAGGCTTGGGCTAACGCAAGATGGCAAATTTAAAAATGAAGAATATCAGGAACAGGCAGTACACTATTTACAATACTTAGTTACAGGCTTAGAATATACCGAAGAGTTTTTACTGCCTTTAAACAAACTGCTTTGTGGCATTCCTTTAGAGGCACCTATTACCGATGGCTTTAGTATTAAAGATGATGAAAAAAAACTGATAGAAAGTTTACTGGAAGCTGCTATAAACTACTGGGCAGCTATAGGAAAAAGCTCTATTGAAGGATTAAGAGGAAACTTTTTAGTGCGTGACGGTTTACTCTCGGAGACAGAAGACAGGTGGGAGCTTAAAGTAGAAAAAAGACCTTATGATATACTAATAGCACAATCACCTTTCTCTTTTTCAATAATAAAATATCCATGGATGAACAAGCCCTTACACGTTACATGGGCATATTAAAATACTTTGATTATGAAACATTTCCAACTAAAAGAAAAAATAGACAGCAGCTAGAAAAAACAATTACCGCAAGACCATTAATTTTTATTAACCATCAAAAAAATATAGTATTATGAATGCATATAACGAAAATTTACGCTCTGCCGTTGTAACCTCGTTACAAAGCCAGAGTCTTGAACAAAAAAACCTTCAGGCAAAACAAGACTCCTCTATGTTTGCTTTATATCATGCAGAGGGTGCAACTATTACTGCCAATGAAAAACTGGGAACAGCACAAAAAGATTTAGACTTTAAATCTGACGTTCAAAGTTTAGCAGTAGCAAACAGTAATATCTCTAATAACGAACTTGCTTCTGCAACGCAGGCAAGTAGTTTGCAAAAACAAGCTGTTAGCGATGTAGCTGTTGCTGCATCTAACATACAAATAGCAGCAAATGCTGTTGTAAAACTTGCCAGCGATATAGGCAGTGTATACAGTATAGTAAATGCTTCTGATTTTGACAGCGATATTTACATGCAAGCTGCAGAGGCAAGAGAACTTATGAATGAAACTGCATACCTTTCAGAAGTTACTTCTCAACTGGGTATGGAGGCATCAATGCTTACTTCGGAGGTTTCTTCTGACACTGTACTTAACGAATCGAAAAGTACAAATTCTGCCATAAACAATATTTTAAAAATTGCTGAAAACGAGTTTAATGCAGCATCGCAAACAGTAGCTACAGATAACGCAGCAGTATCGTCTACCAGTGCTAAAGAGAAAGTTGCCGAAGGTAATTTTAAATACCTGAGTGTAGAAGCTAATGCCAGTAGTGATGCCTACAATTCTATAAACAATGAATTGAACTTAGGGCTTACAGTAGAGAATATTACAGAAACCAGTTTTGATGTTGATTTTAAGTCGGTTAAAAATCCTTTTGAGAGCACTACAAATCCTGTAAGTAAATATTACCTATTTGTAGTTAAAGAAAGTAAAAGTTCTCTTTTCTCAATTTCTACAGCTGAAAACATCATCATAAAAGAAAGTAACAATCAACAGTTTATAGAAATTGAAGTGTCTAATAAAGCTAAGATAACCGAAACCGTAAACTTTTTAAATGTTAACGATAGCGGTAATCCTCTAAAAGATACAGACGGAAAGGATATTGACTTAGGGGTAGATTATGTTGTTTTTGTAATGGCTGTTTATACTGACAATTATAAAAGAACAATAAACAATTTCAGTGATTTCCTATCGGCTGCTTCACCATCTTTCTGTATTACACAACAAATTCAGGCTGTAAACAGCAGAACAATTAAAGTAGCATCTGTTGAGCAAAACAAACTAAAAGATGATGAGATAACTGTTTTAGAGAAATTTAATAATGCATTGGTAGCGCTTAATGTTAATATCGTTACCCCAAACAAAACAGACTCTGATGTAAACTTTAAAATTTCTTTCACTGCTCCTGAACAGCCTTCGGAAGTAGAATATCGTTGTATGTTATTACCTGTAAGCAGTACCTTGCCTAAAGGAATGCTTACAGCAGAAAGTATGGGGAACTTCTACGATGAGATAACATCGATGGAAGCTATAGCAAAAGAGTTTGATCCTGATATTGAAGAAATTCAATCCAGAATATATCAAACTCAGCTTATGCTAAAAGATACCAGTGAAGCAAAAGAAGTTAAGAATATTAATACCACTATTTCATCTCTTAATAAAGACTTGAGTAAAATACAAAAGTCTAAAGATGATGCCATTAAAAAGCTTACAAGCTTAGTGCAGAAGAAAAAAATAGGTTTCTATTTTAACCTTGAATTAGCTGAGCAAGTACCGGTAGGCAGCTTCCTGCCTGCTGTAAAAGCATCGGAGAAAGCAAACGGCGATACTACTGAAGTTACAATGGTAGCCTACATTAAGCCGGGCACAACCGATAACTTTGGTAACATGCTAATAAATGGTGATGAATATATGCCTGTTATACTAGCTGTTAGTACCGCAACCGAAGAAAACCAGTCTAAGTTCACAAACGCCTTATCATCTGTAAATGCAAGAGCATTTGAGTATAAAGAAAATTAATAATCCGTAAAAAGAAACATCATGAGTATCCATACATTAAATTCCATAGTAAAAAGAAACGCTTCTTTAAATAATAAATATGGCGTAACCGAAAGCAAAAAAGCAGAAATAGATGCTTTAACAATGCAGGTACTTAACGCACAACAAAATGTAGAATTATTCCAAACTATTGTAGAATCGTTAACTGATAAGTACAATAATTTCCAGACCTTATTAAATACTGCTAACAGTACCCGTACCCAAGCCTTTAATAATAAAAACCTGGGAACTCAACTGGTACAAAGTGCTAATAATTTAATGAACAATTCATCTGTAGCCTTTAACGAGGTAGTAGATGCAAAAAGCAAACTAAATGAGGTTGCTGTTAATGTTAAAAACCTTATGGATAAACTTATCTATTCGGTAGAAGTAATTAATAAACTAGCTACAACCGTTATACGCAAAAAAGCTTTAAATCCGCTTATTTCAGATGAACTTGTAAGTATGCTGAGCACAGCAGGAAGTGATGCCAATAATGTAATAGCATTAACATTAGTAGCATTAAAATCAACATTTGCTTCTCAGGGTTCTGTTATGGAAAGTGAATCTGCAATAGAGCTTAGCTATGCACAGGCAAAAGAGTTATACAACACATTAACGGTTGTTCCTGATGCTTCGGGTAACGAAAAAACATATTCACTGGCCAGTATTCTGGATGTAGCGTATGCTGATGCGCAAAAGAATTATGCCTATATGGAAAATGCTGTTGCCATTACCGAAAAACAACTAAGCGATGCAAAAGCTGACCTTAGTAAAGCACAGATTAAACTGAAGTCTTTACAATCAGGTTTAGCAGCTGCAAATGCAGCCGCATTAGCATCATAAAAACTATAACCGATGTTAGCCTAAACAAGCTAACATCGGTTTTTAAACTTTTAAGCGTATGGAAAATGCAGCTAAAAACTTTTACAGGCATTTTTACATGAAAAGTTCAGGATATATACCCAGCAAGCCTTTAAATAGCTCTCTGTTTCCGGGAGATTTCTTCCAAATACAAAACGGAGAAATTATAGTATTGGGCAACATATACCATAACAATGTAATAGCACCCGGTGAAAAAGAAATAGATTATGGCTTTAAACTAAATCCTATAGGATGGAGTTTTGGGGAAGGAGTACAAAAACCTTATTCAGGCAGAGGTAGCGGTACAGACCCTATTTCGGGAGAGTTTGAATTCAATAAGCAAATATTAACTTTTGATAAAAAAGGTAGTTTTATTTTTCATGCTGATGCTCCCGAAGCTGTAAAAATTACTAACTGGAACGAGCTACAACAAGAACTGATTATAAGGCTTACCCAAACTTATTTTTCTTTCAGAGAATTATATGTAGTAACAGAAGTGGTAAGTGCAGCAGAATGGAACCTTATAATAGCAGGTGCGGAAAATGCCGAAGTAGAAATATCAGGAGAGGCTGATAGTTTCGGTCTGTCTAACCTTTTTAGTCATCACTCATCCAAAGTAGTACAATCACGAGATATTGATTGCTATTACAGAGAAAAAAAGAGAAAGCCCTGCTTTTTTAAAGCAAAAAAACTGGCTGTACGAGAAGAAAAAACCGACACACTAACCACTTATATAACAGCACAAATACAAGAACAAAACCAGTGGGCTAATAATTTTTTCGATTTCAATTTTGAAGCATCGGAAATGTATATGCCTTACAGTACCGAATACAACTCGCTTAACATTTTGGATATGCTCCCTGCAAATGAGCTGAACCCAAATACAGCACTACAATATTTTAAATGGGCAGACACCAGTCTTAACGATGTTGAAAAATTATTTACAGCTAATGTATAATGCCAATGTACAATGAAGACTACATACAAGTACTGGAAAATGAAATTGACTGGCTTCAGGAAGTAATTAGTCAGGCTATAAAATCATATTTCAAACAAGAAGGGCATGAAAATGACTGGCAGGAAATTCCTTTGCCTGATTTATCAGAAGATGAAAGCCCGTACAGTATTTTTATTGCCGAACATGATATAACTATGTATGGGAGGCTGGCTTTAGCATTGGCTATGACTCCGCATTTAAGACCGGAAGCTTTAGATATATTTTTCGGCAAAAATGAAATTTACGACAGAGGCTTTACAGAGTTTGGCGGAGTTACCGATAAGTTACACAGCGGTTTTTTACCTACAGGGCAAACCCTCTGTTTTTTAATTGCTTCTTCACATCCTCAACTAAAAAAAGAAGTATGGGAACTGTTTGATGAAACCCACACTTTAAACAAAGAGAAAGTACTAAACTTAGGCGATACAGAAAACCATCTCCCTATGCTAGACGGAATACTTAGTATTGATAACGGCTGGCTGGTTTATTTTATGACAGGCGAAAAAACAGAGCATAAATACAGTAACAATTTCCCTGCAAAAAGAATAAACACTGCTATGAACTGGGAAGATGTTGTTTTAGATGAAATTATTCTGGAACAGGTAAACGAAGTTATTGGCTGGCTGGAATATGGCGATGCATTACTACAGGACTGGGATTTAGGAAAAAAAATAAAACCCGGATACAGAACTTTGTTTTATGGTCCTCCTGGTACGGGTAAAACTCTTACCGCTACTTTAATCGGGAAAATGACGGAAAGGGAAGTCTACCGTATTGATTTATCAATGGTAGTATCTAAATATATTGGTGAAACTGAAAAGAACCTTTCAAAACTGTTTGATATAGCCCAGAACAATAACTGGATTCTGTTTTTTGATGAAGCTGATGCACTATTTGGTAAGCGTACTGCTGCTAACTCCTCTAACGACAGGCATGCCAACCAACAAACCGCATATCTACTACAACGCATTGAAGATTTCCCCGGGGTAGTAATATTAGCTTCTAACCTTAAAACAAATATGGATGAAGCCTTTACACGTCGTTTCCAAAGTATGATTCACTTTACTATGCCAAACGTTGAGGAAAGACACCAGCTATGGCAAAAAGCATTCTCCGGAAAATGTATACTCAGTCCTGATATTGATATTTACCAAATTGCTGAGAGCTACGAAATGTCTGGTGGGTCTATTATAAACGTTTTGCGTTTTTGCGCACTGGCTGCCATTAAGCGCAACAGTACTGTGGTAACAGAAGGAGAACTAATAAAAGGCATACGCAACGAGCTGAAAAAAGAAAATAAAACCATGCAAACCATAAGCATTTAAACCTTATGAATATTGATATACACATTGAACCCAACACGCATGCAATTTATGCTATACGGCTGGTTCCCGGAAAGTGGAAAGAAATTTTCAGTAAAGGGAACTATGCCGTACTTATAGCGGAATGCCTTAATGAATGTGTTTATGAAAACGATATGCATATAAACGGTTATTTAATTACCTATAACAGTGTTTGCCTGCTACTAAGTAATGATATTGAGTGCCAACAAAAAATTACACTCTTTATGAAAAAAGTTAAAACTGCTGTTCTTGAAGTTGCCAACAAACACGAGCGAGAGAAAATAGTATTGCACCATCTTTTCAGGCAGTATACTATTACAGATACTGCTCTTATATACCTGCTTACAGGCAGAGATTTTCAACTGCCTTATTACGACCCGAATGTTAGCCAATTAAGGGAAAAACTTAATAATGAACCCTTCTGTTCTGTAGTAGATTATTCCGGAGCTAAAAGCCCTGTAGTAATTGAAAAGAAAGAACCAAAGATTGAAATTATAATTACATCAACAGATACAATAAACCTGCAAAACGATTACTTTTTCAACACCCTTTAAAAAAGCGTTATGGAATATAATAACAAACAACATACAAACGCTAACAAAACCGAAACAGCAGCCAGCAGCATAGGTAAAAATGCCACGCCAATACAAGACAACCGTAATGTTGCAACCGTACAGAGAAAACCTAACAAAACAGGAATGCCCGATAACCTTAAATCGGGAATAGAAAACCTTTCGGGGTATGATATGAGTGATGTAAGAGTACATTATAACTCCGCTAAACCATCACAGTTAAACGCTCATGCTTATGCACAGGGTACTAACATACATATTGCATCAGGACAGGAAAAACACCTGCCACACGAAGCATGGCATATAGCCCAGCAAAAACAAGGCAGGGTAAAACCTACTATGCAAATGCAGGGCAGTGTAAATGTAAATGATGATAAATCTTTAGAAAAAGAAGCTGATGTAATGGGAAATAAAGCAAACAAATAATAAAGAAAAGATGGAAAGTAAATATCAACTAACTAAAGAAAATAAACAGTTATCTGTTCAAAATAGCGTTAAAAATACAAATAGTGCTACACCTCTTAATGATAATCGTCCTACTACTGTTTTACAAAAAAAACAAGTCAGTAAAATGACGAATCAAAACAGCACTCCTATACAGCTTAGAAAAGCAAAGTCAAGAGGGGATAATAAAAGGACATATAAACTACCGGCTACTGTAGCAAATCATATTTTTGTAAATAATAATAATGGGTCGGGTTTTCACTCTATAGCCAGAAATCCAGCTACTTTAAGACCTCATGTAGTTCAAACTGATGATAGAGACAGAAATACTCAAGCATATTTATCTAATCATGTTGACAATGGAGGCAGAAGAATTGTAGCCCGTGGTAAATCAATGTTCCCGGATAATTGGAGCGTGGATAAAGTAACTACTACTATTGAACAAGCATTTACAAAGCCTGTCATTTCAGCAACAGACAAAGTAAGGGTTAACCGTTATGGTACAACAGAAGCAAATAACAGAGAGCTTCCAGATCCTGTTAAAGGTAAGGCAAACGGGCTTAGAATAGAAGGGTTAACTCAAGAGGGGGCTCTGGCAACTGCTTACCCTATAGTACAATAATAAATCAAAACCGCCAGAACTAATTAAAGCTCTGACGGTTTCTCAACTATAATAACCCAGCTTAATAGCCTTTTTATACCTTATTTATTCCCATCCGCCACCTAATGCGCGGTATACATTTACAAATGCACTCATTTGCTGCATTTTGGTTTCAATAAGTTCAAATCTTGACTCCAGTGCATCACGCTGTGTCATTAGCACTTCCATATAATCTGCTCTTGCAGAACTGAATAAATCATTTGATATTTTAACCGACTGTGTAAGCGCCTCTACTTCCCTACCTTTTAAATCATAACTTTTTTCAAGGTTATCAATTTTAGAGAGCTGATTGGCAACTTCTATATAAGCGTTTAATATGGTGCGTTCATAATTATAAACAGCCTGTATTTGCTTGGCATTAGCACCCGAATAAGATGCCTTTATAGCATTCCTGTTAATTAACGGAGCTGCTAAATCACCGGCTATAGAATACAGTAAAGACTCCGGTTTTATTAAGTAAGAAGGATCAAAAGCACGGTAGCCTACACCTGCTGAAATACCTAAAGAAGGATAAAATTTTGCTTTCGCAACTTTTACATCAAGTTTAGCAGCAGCCAATTCCAGTTCAGCCTGTCTTACATCAGGTCGGTTTTCCAGTAATTGTGCCGGAATACCTGAATGGATATCGCCAAATGTAAAATCAGTAAATGCTTCTGTGCTTCTTTCCACGTGCTGCGGAAAACGTCCTACCAAAAAGTTTATTCTGTTCTCAGTTTCTACAATTTGCTGCTTAACATTGTACTGTAAACTCTTGGTTTTTAATAGCTGTGCTTCAAACCTTTTAACGGCAAGCTCTGTAACTCTAGCCGATTCCTTTTGCAGCTTTACTATTTTAAAGGCATTATCCTGTATAGCAATGTTACGTTCTAAAATAGCCAACTGGTTATCAAGTGCCAATAACTCATAATACGAGTTTGCTATCTCTGCAATAAGGTTAGTAACTACAAAGTTTTTACCTTCTACACTGGCAAGGTACCTGCTTACGGCTGCTTTTTTAGCATTATGCAGTTTGCCCCAAACATCTATTTCCCAACTGGCATAAGCACCAACCATATAGTCCTGTAATGGGTCGGGCATTTCTCTTCCCGGTTCAATATCAGTAGTAGCTTCGCTTGCACCTCTACTGGTATAGCGCGCTATTTTATCAACCCCTGCACCTGCTTTAAGCCCAACAAAAGGTAAGTATTCCCCTTTTCTTATTTTAACTTCACTTCTGGCAATTCTTATTTCCTGTAAAGTAATGTTCAACTCCTGATTGTTTTGCAAAGCAAGGTCAATCAGGTTATTAAGATTAGGATCAGTAAAATAGTCCTTCCATTTAATTTTAGCAGCGTTAACAGTATCCTGAGGGGCATTTGCATACCCCTCAGGAACTTCCTTATTTGCTTCTCTCTCAACTATACCGGGAACTTTACAGCCTGTAAAGCTTAGCATTACTACGGCTATCCCTATGTATATATAAGCGCGTTTATTAAGTATCTTACTCATTCTCTTCGTTATTTTCGAAATTATCTATTTGGTGCACAAAATCATCTGATAATGAACTGTCATCTTCATCTTTAATTAGTTTTCTACCATCTGCCAGTGAGCCGAAAATAAAGTACAGCCCCGGAACAATAATTACCCCGAATACGGTACCGAAAAGCATACCGCCCAATGCCGAAGCACCAATGGTACGGTTACCAATAGCACCCGCCCCGGTTGCAATTATTAGAGGAATTAATCCGGCGATAAAGGCAAATGACGTCATTAAAATAGGTCGGAAACGTACTTTTGCACCCTCAATAGCGGCTTGTAGTATGGTATAGCCTTCATGCCGCTTAAGGACGGCAAACTCTACAATAAGTACGGCGTTTTTACCTAACAGCCCGACGAGCATAATAAGCCCGATTTGTGCATAGATGTCATTTTGAAGTCCCATCATTTTAAGCAGCAGGAACGAACCGAAAACCCCTACAGGTAATGAGAATACTACTGCTAAAGGAATAATGAAACTTTCGTACTGTGCTGCTAATACAAAGTACACGAATACTAACACTATTAAGAATATGTATAATGATTCGTTACCTCTGTTTGCCTCATCATACGAAAGACCTTCCCAAGCAATATCATACCCTTTTGGTAAGGACTGGCTTGCTACTTCGCGAATTGCCTGAATGGCATCGGCAGTAGTATAGCCTTTTGCAGGAAGCCCCCTGATAGCTGCCGAGTTATACATATTATAACGGGTAACCTCATTAGGCCCCTGGGTCTTTTTAAGTGTCATGAATGCAGAATACGGAACCATTTCGCCATGGTCGTTCTTCACGTACATATTTAAAATATCCGAAGGAAGTCTTCTGAATTTAGGGTCTGACTGCACATATACTTTAAAGAAACGTCCGAATTTAATGAAACCCTGCTCGTACGTACTACCAATTAAAATGTTCAGGTTTTCCATTGCTTTACCAATAGATACTCCTTTTTGCATGGCCAAATCGTTATTGATTTCCAGTTCATACTGAGGGTAATTAGCGGCGAAGAAAGTAAATAAACCTGTTAGCTCTTTACGCTTTTTAAGGTCATCAAGGAATTTCTGGTTTACCTTATCAAAATCCTGATAGTCGGTTTCAGTATTTTTATCCAATAAACGCATAGAGAAACCTCCCGAAGAACCAAAACCGGGTATTGCAGGCGGTTCAAAGAATTCTATTACCGCTCCTAAACCTTTGGACTTTTCCTCCAGTTCTTCCATTATCTCGGTAACGCCATGTTCACGTTCCGACCATGGTTTAAGGTTAATCAAACACGTACCGGCATTAGACCCTCTACCTTCGGTCATAATTTCATAACCGGCAAGAGAGGATACTGACTCTACCCCTTCAACATGCTCACAAATCTTCTGTAATTGTTGCGATACTTTATTCGTCCTTTCCAGCGTAGCGCCCGGTGGTGTTTGTATAATGGCATAAATAGTACCCTGGTCTTCACTTGGTATAAATCCTGATGGTAAAATCTGACTTTCAAAGAATATACCAGCACAGAAGGCTAATAGTATCCCGAAAGTAAGCCATCTTCTGTTAACTATTCTCTTCAGTACATTTACATATTTCCCTGTAAGTTTATCGAAACCGCTGTTAAACTTATCCAGACCTTTGGTAAGCAGGTTCTTTTTATGCTCTTTACCATGATGGTTTTTAAGTAACATAGCACACAATACCGGTGTAAGGGTAAGTGCAATAATTGCCGATATTACAATAGAGCTCGCCATGGTAATAGAGAACTGACGATAGAATGTTCCTACAGGCCCGGACATGAACGATATGGGCAAGAATACCGATACCATAACTGCGGTAATGGCTATAATGGCACCACTAATTTCACCCAATACTTTTCGTACTGCTTGGTATGGCGTTATATTCGGGTGTTCGTCAAACTTGGCGTGTACCGCCTCGACGACGACAATAGCATCATCCACTACAATACCAATTGCCAGTACTAATGCAAATAGTGTAACCAAGTTAATAGACAGCCCAAAGAACTGAATAACAAAGAATGCCCCAATTAACGAAACCGGAACGGCTAATATTGGTATTAATGTAGAGCGCCAGTCTCCTAAGAAAATAAATACTACAATTGCCACCAATATAAAGGCATCTCGTAATGTGTGTATTACCTGCTCTATAGAGGCATCCAGGAATTGCGATACATCATAACTCAACTTATAATCCATTCCCGGAGGGAAATCCTGTTTCATTTCCTCCAGCTTGGCTTTTACCTCATCAATTACATCACTTGCATTACTACCGTAGTTTTGCTTTAACACTATTGCAGCAGATGGGTGACCGTCTAAGTTAGAGTAGATGTCAAAAAACTCACTCCCCAATTCTACCTTACCAATATCTTTTAAGTGAATACTTTCCCCTTCAGAATTGGCGCGTATAATTATATTTTCGTACTCTACAGGTTCACTATACCTGCCTTTATAGGTTAAAACATATTCTAATGATTGTGCCGAAATTCCGGAACTTTGCCCTAAACGACCCGGTCGCCCTATAATACTTTGTTCTGACAAAGCTTCCATAACTTCATCAATAGAAATATTGTAAGCACGCATACGGTCAGGATCCAGCCAAACTCTCATGGCATATGTTCTACTACCTAGTATCTGTGTTCTGGCAACCCCTTTTATCCTGTTAATTTCAGGAATCATTTTTACGTTGGCATAATTGTAAAGGAATTTTTCATCCATACTCTTATCCTTACCATAAAGGTTAATGTACATTAGCATACTGGGCTGTATAGGGGTAATTATAACCCCTTCTTTCTGTACCAGTTCAGGCAACAGGGGCATTACCTGGTCAACCCGGGTTTTTACCCGTATAACAGCGTCATTAGGGTCTGTTCCCGGTTCAAATATTATTCTTAATGTGGCTTCACCTGCACTGGTGGCATCTGTTGCCATATATCGCATTCCTTCAACCCCGTTAATAGAGTTCTCTAAGGTAATCAGTGTAGATTTCACCAATACATCGGCACTTGAACCTGGATAGGCAATAAATATATTTACAGTTGTAGGTGCAATTTGTGGAAACTGCGATATGGGCAGTGTTTTTATGGATAGAGACCCTATAAATACAATTATAATAGAAATTACAATTGCAAAAACAGGCCTGTGTATAAACTTATTAAACATATAGTTTTTATTTTTTTGAGATTTTTTAAACCTATTCTGCGTATAACTCTAAATCCGATAAAGCAGTTTCGGGCTTTACAACTTTATACTTTATTTCTTCGTTTTCTCTTACAAGACGAAGTCCTTCAAGCAAAATTTTATCTCCTTCGGATAACCCTCCGCTTACCGCATAAATATGAGGCATCTCTTCTGCTATTGTAATTTCTCTTGATTGTACTTTGCCTTCTTTAGAAATTACATACACATATTTTTTATCCAGTACTTCGAAAGTGGTTTTTTGCGGAATTAATAAGGCGTTTTCCAGCGGTATGGTTAAACGTACATTACCTGTTTCTCCGTGTCTTAATAAACCGTCAGGATTAGGGAAAGTCGCCCTGAAAGGAATGTTACCGGTTTCATTATTAAAGTCTGCTTCTATAGTTTCTATTTCACCTGTGTATTTAAACAATTTGTTGTTTGCCATTAACAGGTCAACCTTTTGTTTGTGTCCTTTATCTACTTTAGTCTTATAGTTTAAGTACTCTGCTTCAGGCACATTAAAATATACCCACATGTCACTGTTATCAGAAAGGTTTGTAAGTAGTTCCCCTTCCTCTACAAGGCTACCCAGCCTTACATGGAAACGGTCAATATACCCATCAAAAGGGGCTCGTATCTGGGTGAATTGTAAGTGTACCTGAGTTAAAGCCAGTTCTGCTTTAGCTTTGTCCAGTTTGGCTTTAGCCATTGCCAGTTCATTAGGGGCAACAACGCTGCTGTCAGCAAGTCTTTTAGTATTTTGGTATTCAATTTCTGCAAAGCTTGCCTCTGCTTTTGCTCTTTGCATTTCGGCTTCATAAAGTTTCGGCATTATCTGGAATAAAAGTTGTCCTTTCTTTACAAAATCTCCTTCGTCTACATATATCTTTTCCAGATAACCTCTTTCCTGTGCTCTCAGCTCTATATGCTGTATGGATCGGATTTGACACACATAATCCTGTGTAATTGTGGTATCTTTTTTTACCGGGGCAGTAACCAGAAACTCCGTTTCTTCTTCTTTACCTTCTTTTTCAGTTTTACAGCTTGTATTGCACAATAACGCACACAAACCCATGATCATGAAAATTCTCTTCATAATAATTTTTGCTTTTTAAAAACAATGTGATTTAAATGATGTTTTGTAAGAGTTGTGTATAACAAATACACGATTGTAAACCTTTGGCTTAAAAAGCCTTAGTGTTTACGTAATAAATAAATGCAGTGATAGTGATTAAGCCTTGAAAGACTTAATCAGAGAATTTAAATCATATTCGGAAAACCCTGAATATGATATACCATTTGTAAGATGAGAAATAAAAAAAACGCTTACGTATAGCTAAGCGTCTCTTAGTGTAATCACAAAAATATTCATGAGTCTGGCTGTAAGAATCAGTAATAAAGTACTTACTGCTTTTTACATGCTTTTTATATGAAGGTACTTCGTCTTCTTCAATCTCGCTGTCTGTAGCGTAAATTTTATCACCTTGTTTCTCTGTTACAGGTGAGCTTGACTTAAGTGTATAATCTTGTTTAATATACTCTAAGCCCAGATTTATCTGCTCTGCCTCTTCCAGCGATTTTATTGAAGAATAAGGAGTCATGTCCTTTTCTGTATGGGCATTGAGCTGAGCTCCACCCGACAGAAGGATAATTAATGATACTAAAAATTTAATTAAAAAGCTCCTCATTTCGGCGTCAAAATTACCTAAACTCTAGTATACTAGCAAGTAATATACCATTAAATATAAAAACTCAAAAAAAAGTTTAGCACTATATAAAAACAAAAAGAGCGGTTTTCATTAGAAAACTGCTCTTTTTAATTAGTACCTGGAGTGGGGATCGAACCCACACACCAAAGGTACACGAGTTTGAGTCGTGCGCGTCTACCAGTTCCGCCATCCAGGCAATTAATTTGGTGGGTGCAAATTTAAAAATTTTTCTTGAACTGACTGAAAATTACACAATAATTTACTTCCAAACTTAAATTAAATTCCTAAATTTGCACCTCATTACGAAAAACAACACTAACTAACTACGAAACAACCATTTAAAAATGTCATATCACGAGCCCGAAGCCAAGATATTTTCATGTTCAGAAAGCACCTATCTCGCTGAAAAAATAGCCGAAAGCTATGGTACTAAGCTTGGTAAAGTTACTATGTCCAGATATAGTGACGGGGAGTTTCAGCCATCATTTGAAGAATCTATAAGAGGACTAAGAGTATTTTTAGTATGCTCTACTTTTCCAAATTCAGACAACCTTATGGAGCTTCTTTTAATGATTGATGCTGCCAAAAGAGCTTCTGCAAGACATATTACAGCTGTTATACCATATTTTGGATGGGCAAGACAGGACAGAAAAGATAAACCAAGAGTTCCTATAGGAGCTAAACTGGTTGCTAAATTATTAGAGTCAGCAGGTGCTACAAGAATTATGACGATGGACTTGCATGCTGACCAGATACAAGGTTTTTTTGAAAAGCCGGTTGACCATTTATTTGCATCAACTATATTCTTACCACACGTAAGAGATTTAAACCTTGATAACCTTACAATAGCCTCTCCGGATATGGGAGGTTCTAAAAGGGCTTATGCATACTCTAAGTTTTTACAAAGTGATGTAGTTATATGTTACAAGCACCGTAAGGCTGCCAATGTTGTAGAAGCTATGGAACTTATAGGCGAGGTTAAAGGCAGAAACGTTATACTTGTTGACGATATGATTGATACAGGTGGTACGCTTACTAAAGCTGCTGACCTTATGATTGAAAAAGGGGCACTTAGCGTAAGGGCTATTTGTACACACGCCATACTATCGGGCGATGCATATGAAAAGATAGAAAACTCTAAACTATCAGAACTTATAGTTACTGACAGTATTCCGCTTAAAAAAGAGAGCAAAAAAATACGTGTAATAACATGTGCCGATTTGTTTGCTGATGTAATGCACAAAGTACACCAGAACAACTCTATAAGCGGTAAATTTTTAATGTAATTTATTATTTATTAACTATATTTTTATTTCAAATGAAATCAATTACGATTAAAGGATCTGAAAGAGAAAGCGTGGGTAAAGCGGCAACGCGTGCAGCACGTAATGCTGGAATGGTTCCTTGCGTGTTATACGGAGGAGATCAGCCAGTACATTTTACTGCAGAAAGCAAGGCATTTAAAGACCTTGTGTACACTCCAAACGTACACACTGTAGTAATTGACCTAAACGGAAAGACTTACAATGCTATCCTACAGGACATACAGTTCCACCCTGTAAACGACAGAATTCTTCACTTAGATTTCTATCAACTACAAGATGATAAAGAAATCACTATGGAAGTACCTGTAAAAGTTGTTGGAACTTCTCCTGGTGTACTTGGTGGTGGTGTACTTCGCCTTAACCAACGTAAACTTAAAGTAAGAGCTTTACCTTCTAATCTTCCTGACTTTGTTAAAGCTGACATTTCAGGTCTAGAAATGGGTAATAAACTTTATGTTACTAAAATAGAAACTAAAGACTTTAAATTACTTCACCCGGATAACACTGTGGTAGCTCAGGTAAGAATTTCTCGTGCGGCAATGAAAGCAGCTCAGGAAGCTGCAAAAGCAGAAAAAGCAGCAGCAAAGAAATAATATTTTTATTTCAAGATATTTTAAAAACGCTCCCTATCGGGAGCGTTTTTTTGTTTCTACTTAACCTGCTTAGCACTACAAACTACCATAAATAACTATCTTTGCTGCTATGAAATGGCTTACTAACCTTTTTACGAACAAAAAAGAAGTAAAAGAACCTACAGACCCCATGAAGAAGTTTTTAATAGTAGGACTGGGAAACCCCGGCGCCGAATATGTAAATACACGCCACAACATAGGTTTTAAAATATTGGATGAATTAGCCAGAGATGGTGAAACTGATTTTACAACTGCCAAATTGGGCAGTGTAGCCGAATATAAAATTAAAGGCAGAACACTTATACTTTTAAAGCCTAACACCTTTATGAATCTTAGTGGTAAGGCTATTAAATACTGGTTGGAAAAAGAGAAAATTCCTTTAGAGAATTTACTCGTAATTACTGATGACCTTAACCTTCCTTACGGAACTATACGTATAAAAGCCAAAGGTAGCGATGGCGGACATAATGGTCTTAAAAACACTCAGTTGTTATTAAACACAACCAATTACCCGCGTTTTCGCTTCGGGATAAGCGATGAGTTTAAAAAAGGTAAGCAGGTAGATTATGTTTTAGGCGAGTGGGATGAAGAAGAAAAAGAACAACTGCCGGAACGATTAAAAACAGCTAGCGAAGCTGTTAAGTCATTTGCATTATCAGGACTGGCAAATACCATGAGTAGCTTTAACGGTAAGTAAATGTAGCTTTAAATTTGTACATTAGTATACTATAACACTACTACTGATGAGAAAACTGGCAATTATACCATTAGCGCTTATAATGCTAAACTGTAGTGGAAGCAAATCATTACAAGAATCGCTTAAAAGCCAAAACCCCGAATTATCTTGCCCTGAAGATGGCGAATGCACTATTACCGTTGAGCATAATAAAAGTATTGCTACTAAAACAGATGATACGGGAAGTTTATACTACAGCACTGCCGATCATAAGGGTACTGATGTTGTAATATATCGTTACACTAAGCAACACGACCCGATGCTAGCCGATGCCGGTTTAACAGAAGAGGTTATTTTTGAAATAGACAGCAATAGTAAATCATTAGAATATAAAGACAAAGCTATAAAGCAAACCAACATGCTATACCATGTAGCATGTTTTTGCAAAGGAAGAGCAGGCTATTATAAGGTTGAAAGCGGAGAACTCACCTATAAGGATAACAAGCTAAACATTCAACTCCCTGAAATATTAAAGCCTCAAAAGTTGAAAGACATTACAATTACACTTAAATAAAAAAGAGCGGCAAAATTGCCGCTCTTTTTTATACTTAAAATATAGTGTTTATTATTGTATAACAACTTTTCGTACCGCTTTTTGCTCACCATCGTTTACAGTTACTAAGTAAATTCCCGCTTGTAAAGATTGAAGGTTTACATCTGCATTTATAACTCCTGTGTTTTTATATTCATTTACATACACTACTCTTCCATTTACATCGTGCACTGTAATAGCAACATCAGTATTGGACTGAGAAGTAAAGTTCACTGAGAATATACCACTATTAGGATTAGGGTATACAGTAAGATTATTAATACTAAAAGTATCAGCAGCACTAAGGTCTGTATAACATACATCTACCGCCCAAGAATTTAAAGTACCTTCATCGCCCGCTCCGCCATCAGCATATAATAATGTCCATGTTCCCTGAGGGTCTTCTCCTTCAAAAGCAGAAAGTGCTTCTTCAGGCAAAATAATACCTGTTGTTGGCGAACCGCAACTTATAGGCGTACCACCATCACTAAATATCACTTCTAAATCATCACTCTGCCCGCACTCGTTAGAGAGCAATTCTACGGTTGTACCGTCAGGACTTACTAATGACAGGAATAAATCTCCTACATAAGGGTGTGTTATATCAACACTAACTTCAACACTTTGTATCGCTCCTTCTTCGGGAAACTCTATTTCAGATGATGAAAACTCTGTAGCATCATCAGGAATGTTTACTACATTCTCATTACTATATTCTATACATACTGTAGTTACATTTGTTCCTACAGCAAAAGGCTTTTGGTTTACTGCATAAAATATATTCCCTACAGCCTCTACTATAATTCTGCAAAAAGCACCTTCAACATCAGGCACTATTATCGTTTCAGAACCATCATTAAGTGTATTTGCTGCCAATACAGTATCGAAAGTTATACCGCCATCAAGAGATAATAATATATTTACATTTGCCGTATTTACACCCGCAGTTGTAGTTGCTGCCACATTCCAGGTTATAGTTTGTTGTTCTCCCTGATTCCATGAAAGGTTATCTTCATTTTGAGAGGTTACTTCAAAAGGACCTGCAACATTGCTAATCTCAACCGACATATCCTCAGTAGCAGTTTGCCCACCGTTAGGTGTTTGGTTATCTCTTACTGTCAATGTAAAATCAAGTGTACGACCAACCGAAGGAACAACTTCCCATGTAGGCGTGAGGTTACCTGCAAGCACACTCGAAAACTCAGGCATATACCTGTCCGGAGATTCTGAAGGGCTTAACGAGCGAAAGTTTGGTCCTGTTATACTAAATTTAGAAGGTGTATCATTTTGAGTTGAAAAAGCTCCATTTGCATTTACCTGCTCCCAGCAATAGGTAAGCACTTCATTGTTAGCATCGGTAGCATTTCCTCTTAGAACAAAAGCGGTTGCCTTTGGTATGGTATAGTTAGGTATAGGTACTATTTGCGGAGCATTATTACCACTTAACACCTCTGTAGCACAAGTACCTCCTGTGCTATTAATAAAACTAACTATTTGGTCAATACTAACAGTATGAAAATAATCGTCTGAATTATTCTGAACATTCGGAGGACTTATACCTGCATAAGCCATAATGGTACTACCACTACCCGGCTCTACTGCTGTTTCTGCCGTCCTTTGGAAAGAATTATTAAAAGTATGGTTTGCGCCAAACTGGTGTCCCATTTCGTGGGCTACATAATCTACATCAAAAGGGTCTCCTACCGGAGAAAAACTTCCTGTAACTCCCCTTGCTTTATTAGAGGTACAAACACAGCCAAGGTTAGCCACTCCACCACCTCCTGTGCTTACTACATGACCAATATCATAATTATTAAAACCTATAGCATTATTTATTATACTTTGTATTTGCCCTATTAATTCTCCGGCATCATCATTATTTAAATTATCTGAATTAATATAAATAATATCCTCATTATCCGGTACTATTTGCATAGTTAGAGATAAGTCTCTTTCATAAATTCCATTAACACGAGTCATGGTAACAACCATAGCAGCCAGTACCGCAGCCTTTTTTTCTGCTAAAGTACCGTCGTTTACTCCGGCTTCATTAATATGAAAAGCTGCATACTCAATAGTACAAGCCATTGCTAACCTATATGTCCTGAAAAACCCATCACTGGACTGTGTAGAAAGCGGAATGCTTTTAGGAGCAGCTTGTTCCTCAATGGCTTTAGTCATATTACAAGCAAAATGTCTTGCAGTTTTTATAGCTGATTTTTTATATACTATATAATTTTGAAGGTCTGTAGTATAAGGCTCAATATATGATGTTCCTTCCGTTGAAAAAATCATAGCATGAAAACCGTATATAGTAGTACTAAAATATACTGAAGATGTTGGGTTTTCTACACCCTGCCCAATATATGTTTTTATCTCAGGATGGTTTGCAGCAAGCTCAGGATTAAGTACCGCAGTTTCATAAACCCTGAAATGTTCTGTTTTCCCTTCTCCGTTAGGAAGTGGTATAATTACCGAAGATTCTCCTGTGTAATTACTTCTCAACGGAGCTTCTGCCAAAGCAGATTTCATTGCCTGAGTGTTGAGTGTAAAAATATAACGTTTCACAGGCTGTACATTTCGTTCTTTTTTTTCAGCGTCATCTAAGCGACTTTCAGCAATACCGCTCCAAAAGTTTTGTGCATAACTAAAATTACACACTATAACCATTAACAGTAAAAGTAATTTTCTTTTCATTATAGTTATTATTAAAACATCCACTAATTTTTTACTTCTCAGCATAAAATATTCTGCTTTAAGCAAAGCATTCCTTACAAAACTATCAATTTTATATTTAAAACATGTTTCGTTTACTTTAAAAACAGCATCTTTACTATTCTTTTTAAAAACAGATATTTAAATTTGTTGTTTTAAACTTATCTCTTGAAAATATATAATTCTATACAGGAGTTCACCTCCACTAATAAAACTATAGCTACCCTTGGCACTTTTGATGGTGTACACAAGGGGCATAAAACTATACTTGAAAAGGTAACTAAAAGCAGTAAAAACTCAAATCACGACAGTGTGGTGCTCACTTTCTTTCCGCATCCGCGCATGGTGTTGCAGCAAAATACAGGAATAGAACTACTGAACACCATGAAGGAGAAAGCATTTTTGCTTGATGAATGTGGTATTGATAACTTAATTGTTCACCCTTTTGATAAAGCTTTTTCACGACTTACTGCCGAAGATTTTGTAAAAACTGTTTTAGTAGAAAAGCTTAACATTAGTAAAATAATAATTGGTTACGACCACCGTTTTGGCAGAAACCGTACTGCAACTATAGATGACCTTATTTATTTTGGTGAGCAATATGGTTTTGAAGTAGAACAAATATCCGCTTTAGAAGTTAATGAAGTTTCTGTAAGTTCTACCAAAATACGCAATGCACTAAATGAAGGAGATGTTACTACTGCAAACGAATTTTTAGGTTACAATTACTTTATTACAGGAAAAGTAGTAAAAGGAGAACAGCGAGGCAGAACTATAGGTTTCCCCACTGCTAACATTGCCATTCCTGAAGATTACAAACTTATACCTGCAAAAGGGGTATATGTGGCTTCGGCGGAAATAGACGGTACAGTAGTAAAAGGCATGATGAACATAGGTAACAGACCTACCGTTAACGGAACCAACCAAAGTATTGAAGTCCACTTCTTTGATTTAGATAAAGATCTTTACGGTAAAGAGCTAAGGGTAAGTTTACATAAAAGATTACGCAACGAAGAAAAGTTTGCTTCTGTTGATGCATTAAAGCAACAGCTTATTGAAGATAAAACAGCCGCATTAAATTATTTTAAATAACCCATCCAACACCTAACCAATAATATGAAAAAACGCCTGTTTGCTGAAATTGATAATGCTCCGCTAATCATTTTCAGGATTTTCTTTGGTTTTTTATTAGCCTGCGAAACAATAGGCGCAATATTTACAGGTTGGGTAAAGGCTAACTTTATTGATCCTGACTTTACATTCTCGCATATTGGTATGGACTGGCTACAGCCATTACCGGGAAATGGTATGTACTATTACTTTGTTGTAATGGGAATACTTGGGCTGCTGGTTATGCTGGGTTATAAATACCGATTGAGCTTGGGGTTGTACACTATACTATGGGCAGGTGTGTACTTTATGCAGAAAACATCCTACAACAACCATTATTACCTGTTATTATTGGTGTGTATAATAATGTGGTTTTTACCAGCTAACCGTTATGCATCTTTTGATGTAAAACAAAAACCCTCCCTTAAAAAACTAACCATGCCGGCGTGGTGTTCGGCAGTAATGATATTTCAGGTAGCCATAGTTTACTTTTATGCAACAATTGCTAAATTTTACCCCGGGTGGCTGGACGGAACTTTTACGCGTAACCTTTTGGAAGCTCGAACCAGTGGTTTTTTCCATGAAATAGCAATACAAAAATGGTTTTATATTTTTATTGCTTATGCAGGCATTGCATTTGATATGCTTGTAGTACCTTTACTGTTGTGGAAAAGAACTCGAACGCTGGCACTTATTGCTTCTTTAATATTTCACCTGTTTAACTCTATTACACTGCACATTGGTATATTCCCTTACTTTGCATTAAGTTTCGCGGTTTTCTTTTACCCTCCTGAAAAAATCCGAAAAATATTCTTTAAACGAAAGCCTGTTGTTGAATCCTATGGAATGGATTATAGCAACACAGGAGTTTTAAAGTATTTCTTCATCCCTTATTTTGTTATTCAGCTATTCCTCCCGATTAGACATCATTTAATAAAAGGAGATGTTCTATGGACGGAAGAAGGGCATAGACTGAGCTGGAGAATGATGTTGAGAAGCCGAGGAGGCTACACCTTATTTAAAGTAGTAAACAAAGCTAACAATAACCAAATCCCTTATAATGTAAGCGACGACCTTACCCGGAAACAAATCAACTCTATGGACACTAAACCGGATATGATTTGGCAAATGGCGCAAAGAATAAAGAAAAAATATAAGGAAAAAGGCTTAGATGTTGCTGTATATGCTACAACAAAAGCAGGCATAAACAGCGACCCTTATAAAACATTAATAGATCCTACTGTTGACTTGGCAAGCGTTGAATGGAATTACTTTTTCCATAATGACTGGGTTTTAATGTATGATGAAAACGGCAACATCATCAGGTAAAAAACTCCTGTATTTATCATACTTCTTTTATTAAAGTTTTATTAATAGATATTCGTTTTTACGGTTTTATGGCTAAATTCGATAAGGATTAACTAATAAACAAAAAAACGAAAGAAACTATGAAAATCTCCAGAATAGTAATTAATGGTTTTATTATTTATATAGCTATCGCCTTGTTTTTCACCTTTATGGAAGTATTAGGCATTACTGAGCAGGTATACTTAAGGCTTATCAACTTTATTTTTGTTATATATGGTGTAAACAGAACTATAAAACAAGATTATAAAGACCGTATAAAAGGTTATTTTACCAACTTGACTTCTGCTTTTCTTACTGCTATGGTAAGTGTAGTACTTTCACTGGTAAGTTTTATAATTTATGCAGAAATAAGAGGTGGGGAAGCGTATATTGACGGGTATATAGAAAGTTTTATTTTTGGTGGAGACCCTTCACTATATCAATTTGTTATGGGACTATTTTTAGAAGGCTCGGCTGCTTCTTTAATTGTTGCTTTTGCCATGATGCAATACTGGAAAAACAAAGTTGACGCGGTTAACGTAGTAGATGATATAAACCATAATCACCCTGAATAAAAAAAGCTTTTGCGGTAATTAAATCGGAATTTGCTACTTTTGAAGCAATTTTAAAATTCCGTTATGAATATAAAAAGGCACGATTGGACTCGAGAAGAAATCATAGAGATATATAATAAACCCCTGATGGATCTTCTATATGAAGCTGCATCAGTGCACCGCCAGCACCACGACCCTAATGTGGTACAGGTATCTACACTGCTATCAATTAAAACAGGAGGGTGTCCCGAAGACTGTGGCTATTGTCCACAGGCAGCACGTTACCATACTGATATAGAAGGTAACGACCTTATGACTGTAAGTCAGGTAAAAGCCCAGGCACTACGTGCAAAAGCAGGAGGTTCATCTCGTGTTTGTATGGGAGCTGCATGGCGTAACGTGAAAGACGGTCCTGAATTTGATCAGGTATTAGAAATGGTAAGAACTATTAACAAACTGGATATGGAAGTTTGTTGTACACTGGGTATGCTTACCGAAAACCAGGCACAAAGGCTTGCAGAAGCGGGGCTTTATGCTTATAACCACAACCTGGACACATCTGAAGAGTACTATAAAGAAGTAATATCTACCAGAGGTTACGAAGACCGTTTACAAACTATTGACAACGTAAGAAAAACAAACGTTACTGTTTGTAGTGGCGGTATTATAGGCATGGGCGAAAGTATAGAGGACAGAGCAGGAATGCTTGTAGCTTTAGCTTCATTAAACCCGCAGCCGGAATCAGTGCCTATTAATGCGCTGGTAGCTGTAGACGGTACCCCAATGGAAGAAGAAACACCTGTAGAAATATGGGAAATGATAAGAATGGTAGCTACTACACGTATTGTAATGCCGGAAACTCAGGTTAGGTTATCTGCAGGTAGAACGCAAATGAGTCGCGAAGGTCAGGCTATGTGTTTCTTTGCAGGGGCAAACTCAATATTTGCAGGAGACAAGTTACTTACCACTCCTAACCCTGATGTAAATGAAGACATGAAAATGTTTGAAACACTGGGTATGATACCGCAAAAACCGTTTACTAAAGTTTCGCAACCTAAAACCGTTGAAGCAGAGGAATCGCAGTATCAACCTTTAGGTGAAAAACCAAAATGGACAAGACCGGGACATAAAATAGAGCGTAACCTGAAAGCATCGGGAAAAGCATAAGCTGAATATAAATTTACTTTTACTATACAAAGGCTCTCCTTAATTAAGGAGAGCCTTTTTCTGTTTATATATTTAACTGTCACTAAAGAAATTATGAAAATTTTAAGAATCGTTCTTCTTATCTCAGTAAATTGTTATATTTAGCCACACCAAAAAAACTCAAATATGAAAAACATATACTATTCCATTGGTCTACTGCTTATAAGCCTTTCTGCAATGGGTCAAAATAAAGACACTGCCGAGGCTGATAAACTTTTTGAAACTTTTGAGTATATAGATGCTGCTGATGAATACCTAAAGCTGGTAAATAAAGGTAAAGCTAATGCTTATATATATAAGCAACTGGCAGAAAGCCATTATAACCTGTTTAATTATAAAGAGGCTGCAAAGTGGTATGCAAAAGCAACAGAATATAAGCAAGATGCCGAGACCTACTTCCGTTATGCTGAAATGCTTAAGGCAGAGGGTAAATACAAAGAAGCTAATGAGCAAATGAAAGAGTTTGCAAAACTGGCACCTAAAGACCAAAGAGCAGTTTCTTTTAATAAAAACCCGGACTACTTACCGCAACTAAGAAGCCAGACAAAACTTTTTGATGAAAGAATTTTAGATATTAACGACAAAAAGAATTCTGATTTTGCAGCTGTACTTACAGATGAAAACATACTTTATTTTACAAGCTCCAGAAACACAGCTAAAAGAAAGTATGGTCGTAATGAGGAACCCTATCTGGATGTATACAAAGCCAGTTATGATGCTAAAACAGGAAAAATAGGCAAACCGGAAGCACTTACTGATATTAACACAAAGTGGCACGATGGCCCTGTAGCGGTAACCTCTGATGGTAAAATAATGTATTTTGCCAGCGAAAGTTTTATGAGTGGCGAATATGACAAAAATAGTACTGCAAGCCAGTTAACAGGATTAATATACCTGTTTAGAGCTACCAAAAAGGATGGTAAGTGGACGAATGTAAAACCTGTTCCTTTTAACAGTGATTCGTGGAGCACGGGTAACCCTGCTATAAGCAAAGACGGAAAAACACTTTATTTTACTTCTAACAGAGAAGGCTCTATAGGTAATACAGATATTTGGAAGGTAGAAGTAAAAGGCAATAACACCTACGGAGAACCTATAAACCTGGGACCTGAAATTAATACCGAAGCAAAGGAAACATTCCCTTATATTACTGATGACAACAAACTTTTCTTCTCTTCAAACGGTCATAACGGTTTTGGAGGGTTAGATATATTTATGGTAGATTTAGCTAATGATGGTGACGTTATAAATGTAGGAGAACCTGTAAATTCACCTCAGGATGACTTTGCTTTTAGTTTTAACATCACCAATAATATTGGTTTCTTTTCAAGTAACCGTAAAGGAAAAGATAATATGTACCTGGCAATACCTGTTTGTGGTGTTGAAGTATTTGTTACTGTAAAGGACAAAAACACCGGGAAACCTTTAGCTAATGCCAACGTTACAATACTTGATGACAAACAATACAGTATTGAAACCCGCAAAACAGATGCAAACGGTAAGCTTAGTTATGATGTAGACTGCGACAGAGTTTATTCTTTAAAAGTAGCTGCAAAAGGATATGAAAACAGCGAACTTTCTCTTACTAAAACAAAAGGTGGCGATGTAAACGTTGACGCACTGTTAAAACCACTTGATGATATTATTGTAGATGGTGCAATTATGCTTAAAAATATTTACTTTGATTATAATAAAAGTAATATTAAGCCTGAAACTGCTGCCGAGCTTGACAAACTTGTAGGCATTATGGAGCAAAACCCTGATATGAAAATAGAAGTTAAAGCCCATAGTGACAATAGGGGTAGTGACCAGTACAACCTGGAACTGTCTGACCGAAGAGCAAGAGCAACTGTACAGTATGTTATCTCTCAAGGTATAGATAAGAGCAGAATATCAGGAAAAGGTTATGGCGAAAGCCAACTAAAAATAGATTGTAATGACTGTACCGAGGAGCAGCATGCTGTTAATAGACGTACAGAGTTTATTATAGTAGAATAACTCTAACAATATTGTTAAAAAAGCAGCTTTTAAAGGCTGCTTTTTTATTTTTGTATGGAGCCTTATGTAGTATTGTAAAGCCTGAACTGATTAATTTTACAAACCTGCCTTTACATTTACGTAATCCTTTATTAATTTTACTGTATAATAACCCGCATTGATATGCCTTTACACCTAACCGAAATTGAACGGGTAAAAACTATCTCTAAAGAAGATTTTTACAATAATTATGTCCGTAAGCAAAAACCGTTAGTGATAGAAGAACTTACCAAAGACTGGCCTGCTTATGAAAAGTGGAATCTTAACTTTATAAAAGATATAGCCGGAGAAAAAACGGTACCGTTATATGACGACAGACCTGTTTCACACGAAGATGGGTTTAATCAGGCTCATGCGGAAATGAAGCTAAAAGATTATATAGACCTTTTACAAACCAAGCCTACCAACTACAGGATATTTTTATACAACCTGATGAAAAAAGTTCCTGTACTTCAAAATGATTTTAAGTGGCCTGATTTAGGTTTACGACTTATAAAGCAGCTACCTATGTTGTTTTTCGGCGGGGAGAACTCAAAGGTGTTTATTCATTATGATATAGATTATTCTAATATACTGCACTTTCATTTTCATGGAGAAAAGCGTTGTATATTATTTCATCCGGATCAAACCCCTTATTTGTACAAAGTACCACATGCGCTTATATCTCGCGAAGATATAGACTTTGATAATCCTGATTTTGAAAAATGGCCGGCTTTAAAACAGGCAAAAGGTCTTGTGGCTGATTTAAAGCACGGGGAAATGTTATATATGCCCGAGGGTTACTGGCATTATATGAAGTATGTCACCCCGGGCTTTTCTATGAGTTTAAGAGCATTACCCAGAAAAATAAGCAACCTGTCTAAAGCTACCTATAATGTTTTTATAATGAGACATTTTGATAATTTAATGCGTAGGCTTAAAGGTCAGGCCTGGATTGATTATAAAAACGAGCAGGCTGTTGTAAGAACCCATAAAAAACTTAACCTTCCTACTAAGGTAAAGTAATATAGCCTTATCAGGATGACATATAAATCGTATACAGTACAGGAAGCACAACAAAAACTGGAGCATTACTGCTCCTACCAAGAGCGTTGCCATGCCGAAGTAGTACAAAAATTAAAAAGCCTGAATATGATACCTCAGGCTATTGATGCTATTGTAGCGCACCTTATTACCAACAACTTTTTAAACGAAGAACGCTTTGCCAAAAGTTTTGCCCGCGGTAAATTCCGTATAAAACACTGGGGCAAAATTCGTATTGTACAGGAACTTAAAATTCGTCAGATTTCAAAATACAATATCAATTCTGCATTAAAAGAAATTGATGAAGATGAATATCTTGAAGCTTTTTACGAACTATCTGAAAAACAATGGAATACCATAAAGGAAACAAATCCAACTAAGAAAAAGAAAAAGCTATTTGATTTTTTAATGCGAAAAGGTTTTGAATCACACTTGATATACGAAGCTATTAACAACCTTAGTAATTAAAATTATTTTTTTAAGTTAATCTTAACATTCCGTTTATTTTTGTTAATTTGCTATTCCTCCCTCCGACATTAACTAAAATATTTCTTCGCCCCTATGTTAAGAAGATTGCTTTTACTTTTAATGCTGGCAGGTTTCAGTGCTTTTGCCCAAAAATCTTATAATTTTAAAAAGGCTGAATCAGAAGCACGTCAATTACTACACACTGCTCCGGATAGTGCTTTAGTAATTATAAACACAACTCTTGCACAAAAAAAGCCTATACACGATACCATTTTAGGAAACACCTATAGCTTATATGGTATTTACTATGCTATGGGCGGAAAACCAGACTCTTCTATTTACTACTTTAAAAAGGGGCTAAACCATGTAAACAACTATACCGAAAACAAAAAGCGGATATTAAGTAACTTGGCTATTGCATATCGGCAAAAAGGAAAATATAAAGAGTCGATTAATCACCTTAATGAGGTTATTGCGATTTCAAAACAACAAAAAGACTCTTCAAGGTTAGCACTTGTGTATGGTGAGTTGGCATCTAATTATAACTATATGCAGCAGTACGATAAGTCTGTATATTACCTACTAAAGGCTATTGCCTTACTAAACAACAAAAACGACCTTGATAAAATTGCGGGGCTTAAGCAAAAACTTGCCAATGCTTATTTAGCAATGGAAAATTTTGATTTTGCTATAGACTTATATCAGGAAGCCCTATCTATTTTTAAAGAAATTAAAAGCGATAAGAATTATTACCTGACTTTAGTAAACTTAGGAGAAACTTATATTAGAATTAAAGACTATAATGCTGCATTAAAATATCTCTCAGAGGGTGTTAGCGGATTGGAAAAATTTGGAGATAAGGAAATACTGGGTATTGCTTATAATAAATTAGGTAACATACAAAGAAAGAAAGGTGATATAAAAAAAGCTTTAAGTTACTACCAAAAAGCTTACAATTACCTTACCACTACAAACTCTGTAAGAGTATTACGTATTGCCGGTGAATATATTAAACTACTCAACGACACGCAAAACTACCAAAAGGCATTACAAATAATAAAAGAAACAGACCCTTACAGAAAAAGTATAGAAAGTAATGTTGATGACAGAATGGTATATGTTATGGCAATAGCTGAGACATATAATAAAACTAATCAGTTAAAGGAAGCTGTAAAGCAGTACAAAACAGCCATAACTTTAGTAGACTCTTCCTCTTTTAATGAAACCGAGAGAAAAACAAAAGAATTACAAGCTAAATTTCAAACTAAATTACAAAGGGAGAAAAACATAGCCCTAAAAGCAAATAATGATGCGCTTAAAAATAAAGTGGAAGCCGAAGAGCGGTTAATCCTCTTTTATATTATTGGCAGCATTGCTTTATTTTTAATTGTTTTAGCCTTTTTAAGAACTTACTGGCTCAGAAGTAATTTGCAAAAAGAACAACTGAAAAATACAGAAGCAGAAAAATCGCTTATAGAACAACAGCACCAGCATGAGCAAGAACTAAACAATAATCAACGTAAGGCTATTGAAGAAAAAAAACGAGAACTTACCGCTACAACAATGCAAATGGCAAATCTGCAAGATTCTATAAACCAGATTATTAATAAGTGTAGTGACAATAAAATTACCCTTCAAGAAATAAAAAAAGAGCTGGAGGTGCTTAATAAGAAAAAAGATTATTGGAAGCAGTTTAAAACCCGATTTAATAACCTACACCCCGAATTCGAAAAAAAGCTAAGTTCAGAATTTCCCGAACTCACTAAAAATGATATAGAATTCTGCTCTTTACTAAAACTAAATCTTTCATATAAAGAAATAGCTTCTATGCTGCAAATATCATATGAAAGCACAATTACTAAAAAATACCGGATAAAGAAAAAGATAGGAATTAAGGATGATAAAGAGTTTGAAAAACTACTACTAAACCTATAATCATCAAAAACTAAACTATAATATTAAAAGTTGTAAGATTAGTTTTGTTTATTTTCCCATTCGTCGAGGGACAACTACCATACAACGGGACACTATCCTACACAAACGAAAATAGTAAGTACAAACTGCTTTTAAGTAGTAATTTTGATTATAGAATTAAGGCTATAAATTTATTTAAGGCTAAAAGCTAAAAACATAAAAAGTTCTTGGAAAAGCTCAGTCTTAATTTTTAAAAAGAATAAAAAAGCAAAAAAAAGTGCATTTCAACGATAAAAAATGCATTTAATATTTAAATAACTGGTTTACAGTTTAAAAAAATAACATTTTATAGTTCTGTCTATACTTTATCTATATGATTTTTAAACAATTTTTATATCAATTTGTTGTAAAATAAACATTAACAATATAATCACAAAAAAATACAACAAGTAAAACTGTAAGAAAAAGAATAAACAAAAAAATATAAAACACTAATATACAGCATGTTTAACAAAACAATAAAGAAAAACTATTACAATATAATTTAAGAGAATAAAAACATGAATTTTTGCACCTCTTCACAGCCTAAATTTGCCTTTGCAAACAAGTTAAAGGATTAAGACAAAAATCAACGATTATAAACACATTAACTATAAGTAACAATAATAGTTATTTTATGAATAAATATTCGCCAAAACATTAAAAAAGAGGATATAAATTTTAACATTTTTTTATTTTAACATTTAGAAAAATAGCAGTACATTTGCACCCGCAACCAAGAAACAGTTATGCCCCCCATAACTACCTAAATTTAAATTATTTACTAAGATGAAAAAGACATTATTTTTACTAATGCTATTGCCTTTTATTGGCTATTCTCAAACAAACCTTGTAAGCTGGAACACTACTTCAGCACCAACCCCAAATGTTAGCGAAATTACAGCTGACGCTATAAGCGTAAGCTCAGGAAATTCTTTAAGCAACGATAGTTGGTCAGGATATAGAATACAAGGTTCTCCTAACGGTTCTAAAGCACTAAACTACAACCTTTACACACAGTTTAGCGTTTCTGTAGCTGCAGGTAACACCCTTACTCCTTCTACTTTCAGTTTTACTTACAACTCGCCAAATGACAATAATGGCCCTAAAAAACTGCAAGTAAGATATTCTACTTCACCTTCTTTTCCTTCAAACGGAACTGAATTAGGAACAGTAAACAGTCTTTCACGAGGAAGCAACAGCTACGAATTAAGTTTTGATTTCCCTGCTGGTTATACAGTGAGTGAAAACACTACATTATATATAAGACTGTACACTTATAACCAAAACAATAAATGGTATAGTGACTTCAGATTAAGAAACACTACTTACAACGCTTCTGTAAATGGCCCTACCTTATCCGGTACTGTTACTTCATCTACTAATAATGGTGGAGACGGAGGTACTACAAACCCGGTAACAGGGGCTCTTAACGGAACCTACAATGTAGGTAACGGTGGTGATTTTGCTACAATAACTGAAGCTGTTAACTATTTAAATGACAATGGTGTATCAGGTCCTGTAACATTTTTACTTACTCAGGTATTATACAACAACAATTCGGGTGAAACATTCCCTATAGTAATCGAGGATTTTTCAGGAAGTTCAGCAGCAAACACTGTTACATTTAAGCCTAATACCGGTATTAATGCTAAAATAGAATCTTCAAACGTTAACGATTGGACAGGTGTATCTGCAGTATTTAAATTTCAAGGAGCAGATTACATTACATTTAACGGTAGTAATACAGAAGATAATACCAGAAATTTAATCATTACAAACAAAGACATTGTTAACTATGTAAGCCGCAGTGTATTTTGGTTAGCTTCAAATGGTTCAAACGGAAGCACCAATATAACTATCAAAAACTGTAAGATTAAGCAAGACAACAAAAACCAAGGAAGCAACTTCTGCACAGGTATATATACAGGTAGAGATCAGAATGACAATAACGGCGGTATAACAATTGCACAAGCAAACGCTGACAACTCTAACTTAACAGTACAAAACAATAACTTTATAAATGTTAAACAAGGTGTATATGTAAATGGTGGTAATGGTGGTAACCGCACTACTAATGTAGTTATAACTAAAAACGACTTAGGCGCTGAAACTAATACAGAAACTATTATACAGCCTGCATACCTTTTTAATGTTGACGGGTTTGAATATTCTGAAAACTACATACACAATTTATACAGAGATACCAATGCGGGTGACTTAAGATCTGCAGGTATACACGTAGCCGGAAATACAACTAACGGTTATATTATTAGAAATAAAATGCGTGACCTTACCAGAACAACAACAGATTCATACACTTTTGCTGGTATAACGCTTGAATCAACAAACAGTAATGCAAATATTCTTGTAGCAAACAACTTTATATTAAACGTTGCTGCACAAGGTAATACAACAGCTAACGAAAACGGTCATGGTATAAATGTAGCTGACGGTGGCGGATATAAAATATACAACAATACAATAGTATTAAATACTAACCAACAGAATAATGGCTATACAGCAGCACTTTATGTACACTCTGATGTTGATGGAGGTCTTGATGTAAGAAACAACATGTTCATCAACAACCAAACTACAGGTTTAAGAAGAACTGCAATACTTGTAAACAAGCCTTTAAGCCAAATAAACACTGTATTTACTCACTTAGACTATAATAACTTATACTCAACTGATAAAATAGGTTTTATATCTAACAGTGGTTCTATAGACTGGTCAGATAATCCTGACTACCAAACAACCCTTTCAGGATGGCAATCTGTTACAGGTAAAGACACAAACTCTATCAATGAACTACCTGTATTTGTTGGAGAAAAAGATCTTCACTTAGCAAGCGATGAAAATGAGGCGATAAACAACTTAGGTACTTTATTATCAGGTATAACAATTGATATAGACGGACAGGTTAGAAACATTGCTAACCCTGACATGGGTGCTGACGAATTCGGATCAATAGAATTACCGGAACCGGGATCAGGTGAAGGTATATACTGTGACAGTAGCGTTACATGGAATGGTACTGAGTGGCTTAACGGTGAACCAACAGCTGATACAGATGTAATATTTGCAGGAGATTATACTCAAAACAGTGGCGACCTTTATGCATGTTCTATATTCGTACTTGATGGTGTATCAGTAACTTTTGAAGCTAACTCTGATGCTTTTGTAACACATGCAGTAACAGTAGAAGAAAACGGTAACCTTACATTTGAAAGCAGCAGTAACTTAATACAGACTACTGAAGTACAAAATATTGGTATCGTAACTGTAAAAAGAAACAGCTCTAAACTTAAGCGTCTTGACTATACAGCATGGTCATCACCCGTAAGCGGTTCTCAAACATTACTTGAGTTCTCTCCGCTAACACTTACTAATCGTTTTTACATATACAACACGAACACAAACCTATATAACACAGTAGCCCCTGAAACAACAACATTTGAAAAGGCTAAAGGATATCTAATACGTGTACCTAACAACTTCTCTAGTGAAACCCCTACAGTTTATGAAGGTTCATTTGAAGGAACTCCAAACAACGGTACAGTAAGAATTCCTTTAACATATACTGGTGGTAATGATAGCCATAACTTAGTTGGTAACCCTTACCCTTCTCCAATAAACATTAACAGGTTTATTGATGAGAATATACAAAACATACAAGGTACACTATGGTTATGGAGAAAAACAAATGATCCTTCAAAATCATCATACTGTACTGTAAACAAAATGGGATATGTTGCAAACAGCGCTCCTGGAGGAAACAGCCAAGAAAATAATGGTAACGACCTTATAGAAGACCCGTTTGATATTACAGGAGAAGGTGTCCTTAACACAGGACAAGGTTTCATAGTAAGAGCTATTAATGACGAAGAGCTTGTATTTAAAAACAGCATGCGTGATGCAGTTAACTTTAGCAACTTCTTCCGTACCGAGGATACACAAGCACAACAAAATGTTCAGAACCAAACTAACCGTTACTGGTTAAATGTTGTAAATGCTGACGAAACAGCTACTCCTGTATTCTCTCAGGCTCTTATAGCACACTCTGCTTTAAGTACTAATGGATATGACAACGGATATGATGGAAAATCTCTTCTTGATGCTGATGTAAACCTGTACACAGTAATTGTAGATGAAGCTAATGAAGAAGACATGAAACTTGCTATACAAACAAGAAGTATATTTGATGTTAATGATACTGTTAAACTAGGATTCTCTACAGAAATAGCAGGTACTTTTGAAATTACAATAGACCACATGGACGGTTTATTTGCAGAAGGACAAGAAATATACCTGGTAGACAACCTTACAGATACAACGTATAACCTTCAGGAAGGTGATTATAGCTTTACATCAGAAACAGGAACTTTTGAAAACAGATTTGAAATAATCTATACAATAGAAGCTCTTGGTACAGATGTACCACAAATCACTAAAAATGAAGTTGTAGTATACCAGCAAGGTAAAACTGTAAACATTCAGTCTCCACAAACAATAGAGTCTGTAACAGTATACGACATGGTTGGTAAAACTTTATATACTAACAACAAAGTTGATAACACTGAGTTCTCTGCAACACTTAACACGCAGCAGCAAGTTGGTATAGTAGTAATAACACTGGACAATCAGCAGGTTGTTACTAAAAAGATAATGATGAACTAATACAGGTTATCATTACAAAACAATAAACAATCAGTAAATAATTTATTTTAAAATATAAAAGCTCCGTTACCAAACAGTAGCGGGGCTTTTAAAAAGAAAAAAGCTAATGCTTTTTTAATAATGTCAAGAAATTTATAATGAGTTTCATTATAAGGTTTTAGTAATTTTTTAGTTGGATGTAAGAAAATCCCCCGCTACTTTTAGTAGGGGATTTTTTTATTATCCTGCTCTTTTCTCTTTGCTTAAGACACCTTAAAATATAAAAAAACGTCTTTTAATAAACCAGTGTGTTAAATTTTTCAAAATAAAAAAAGCTAAACTCAATTCAAAAAACACAAAAAACTGAACAACAATACATTAAATAATAAAAGAAGGTTAAGCTAAGTAAAACCAAACTTTAAAAAATATCGCATTTTTTTAAAAATAAGTATATGATATTCCAAAAAGTAGTTATATATTTGCTTCGGAAGAAGTTAATATTGAGCAACGTTTAAAAAACTGCTTGCTACACACAACGTTTACGAAATAAAATTAAGCTTTAGCAACAAAATAAGTATTGTAATACACTCTACTCTTATATGCGAACAGAAAAGCTAATTTATTTTGAAATTTTTAAAAAAAGAATTCTCGAGTACCGTATATATAAAGTACAACAGGTAATTACTAAAATAAGATAGTAATTCTTATGCAGTAATTTCAACAGTAATTATGGTGGATTAGTCTATCGTAATTGTTTAGTAATTTTTTAGTTGGATGGATCCCCGGCAGTAATGCCGGGGTTCTTGCATTATATAGGTTCCTGTTTTATTACTCATTAAGCTTTTGCTGTAGTAAATCAAAGAATAAACCCACATGGTAGCCATCCATTAACCCATGGTGTACGTGTACCGAAACAGGCATTATTTTACATCCATTCTCTTCTATTACCTTACCTACCGATATTTTAGGACAACTATCCGGAAAAGTATAACTGCGCGCATGAGATAGCGATGTAAAGTGTACCCATGGCACTGCTGAAAAATGAATAAGGTTATCAATATCAAAACTTCTGGTAAAAAGCCCTGTAGTATTGCGCACTCTTTCCATTTCGGCTTTAGCACCTTCTGTAAACTCGGTAAAGCCTTCCTTATACTCTATTAAAGAAAAACCGAATGTATTATCTTCTCTGGTTAATGTAGCTGAAATATCTACCCTATCGTAAACAATTATATCATCATTTTTAATGCGGTAACGAAACTCTTCTATACTATTTACAACAGCTGCTATTTTATGTACATAATATAAAAAGAATGAACCGTTATTAGTTTTTGATGCAGCATAAGCTTTTGTAACATCTACATTTACTGTCATCCCGAAAAACGGCTCTTCAAACTTGCTGAAAAACTCAAAATGTTCTTTTCTTGACCAATTATTTATGTCTAGCTTTTTATACATAATTTTCATGTATGTTTTAAACAAAACAATCACACTAAAACTATAGTGTGATTGTTTCTAAAAATATATTTTATTAAGATTTAGCTTAGCTAATTACCTCACCATTACCCACACCATCAGTATCAGGATTCACAAAAACAAGTTTCCCTGTTTTATCCTCCGTCATTAATATCATACCTTGGCTTTCTATACCTCTTAGCTTTCTAGGCGCCAAGTTTACCAATACGGTAACTTGTTTACCAATCACATCTTCCGGTTTAAAGCTCTGTGCAATTCCACTCACTATAGTACGCACATCAATACCCGTATCAACTTTAAGTACTAATAACTTATTAGCCTTTGGCATTTTCTCTGCCTCTATAATAGTACCCGTACGAATGTCCAGCTTCGTGAAGTCATCAAAAGTAACAAGTTCTTTTTGAGGTTCTACTGCTTTATTTTCAGCTTCATTAGCTGTTTTTGTAGCTTCCAGCTTATCTATTTGTTGTTGAATAGCCTCATCCTCTATTTTAGTAAATAAAAGCTCAGCAGCCCCTATATGGTGTCCCGGAGATAATAAATCGGTTCTCTTGGTTACATCATCCCAACCTAAGTTTTGCGGAGATACACGAGCGTCATTATAACTCAGTGTTTCATCTACAATACCCATATCAATTAAAGAATCAGGTCTTGTATCCAGTTTTAGTATTCCTTTCAGCTTATTAGCTGTAAATGGCAGGAATGGTTCACTTAGTATTGCAAGAGCAGCCGCAATTTGCAATGCTACATACATTTGTGTTTGTACTCTTTCCGGGTTTTCCTTTACAACCTTCCAAGGCTCTTCATCTGCTAAATATTTATTACCTAATCGCGCTAAGTTCATTAACTCGCCTAACGCTTCTCTAAAGCGGTAACGTTCTACGGAGCTACCGATAACAGCAGGATATGCCTGCATTTCTGCCAGTGTAGCATTATCAACTTCAGTGAATTCAGTTGGTTCCGGTATCACACCATCATAATACTTATTAGTAAGCACTACAACACGGTTTATAAAGTTACCGAATATAGCTACCAGCTCGTTATTATTACGTGCCTGGAAATCTTTCCATGTAAAGTCATTATCCTTCGTTTCAGGCGCATTTGATGTTAACACATAACGCAATACATCCTGCTTTTCAGGGAAATCTTCTAAATATTCATGCAACCATACTGCCCAATTTTTAGAAGTAGAAAGTTTATTACCCTCTAAATTTAAAAACTCATTAGCTGGTACGTTATCCGGTAATATATAAGAACCTTCTGCTTTTAGCATAGCAGGGAATATTACACAGTGGAAAACAATATTATCTTTACCAATAAAGTGTACTAATTTTGTATCATCACTCTTCCAATAAGGCTCCCAGTCTTTTTCTTCACGCGCTGCCCATTCTTTTGTAGATGAGATATAGCCAATAGGCGCATCAAACCAAACATAAAGCACTTTACCCTCAGCACCCTCTACAGGCACAGGAATACCCCAGTCCAAATCACGGGTTACCGCACGAGCTTTCAGCCCGTCGTCCAGCCATGATTTTACCTGGCCGTATACATTGGGTTTCCAGTCGTTTTTATGACCTTCCAGTACCCATTCTCTTAAAAAAGCATCGTACTGGTCTAATGGTAAAAACCAGTGCTTTGTGCTTTTTAATATTGGTGTTGTTCCCGTTATGGTCGATTTAGGGTTTATTAAATCCGTAGCGTTAAGCGATGTTCCGCATTTTTCGCATTGGTCGCCATAAGCTTCTTCATTACCGCACTTCGGGCAGGTACCAATTACAAAACGGTCTGCTAAAAACTGCTCCGCTTTTTCATCGTAAAGCTGCTCGGTTACTTCCTCTGTAAACTTGCCATCATCATATAGCTTTTTAAAGAATTCTGATGCTGTTTCATGGTGTACTTTTGAAGAAGTACGCGAATAGTTATCAAACGAAATTCCAAAATCTTCAAACGATTTTTTAATGATACCGTTATACTTATCTATTACTTCCTGTGGTGTAATGCCTTCTTTTTTAGCTTTCATAGAAATAGCCACACCATGCTCATCGCTACCACATATAAATGCCACATCCTTTTGTTGTAACCTAAGGTAACGCGAATAAATATCTGCCGGCACATATACCCCTGCCAAATGCCCTATGTGTATAGGACCATTAGTATATGGTAATGCTGCCGTAATAGTATATCGTTTTGGATCTTGTATCATCAGAAAAAATTGAAATTTAAAAGCAAATGTACAACATAGTTGTAAAGTCGTAAAGTTGAAAGTTAGAAAGTTTGCGGTTTCATTACTATACAACAGCATTTAGCCGGTTTTTCGCTAAGTTTGTTGTACAAATAAGCAAAATGAAAATACCTCCATACCTACAAAAAGGCGATACTGTAGCCATAGTTGCCACAGCCAGAAAAACTACAGAAGATGAACTACAGGAAGCAGTCAGCTTATTGGAAAGCTGGGGGATTACTGTAATTATTGGCAACAGTATAGGTTTAGAGAACAATCAACTGGCAGGTAGTGATGAGGAACGTGCAGCAGATTTTGAGGCAATGACTAAAAATCCTGACGTAAAAGCTATTTGGTGTGCTCGCGGTGGCTACGGAACAGTGCGCATGGTTGATTTAGTTGATTTTTCAGCATTAAAGAAAAACCCTAAATGGGTAATTGGCTATAGCGATGTTACAGTATTACACAGCCATATTAACAACATGAATGCAGCTACTATACACAGCGTAATGGCTACAGGTGTAACAACTGCAACTGACGACACTAAAGAAACACTGCGCAAAGCGTTATTTGGAGAAACGCTACAATATACATTACCACCTCATACTTTTAATAAATATGGAAAAGCGAATGGACAACTTACCGGCGGAAACCTTTCTGTACTGTACAGCATTATAGGTTCGCGCTCTGAAATGGATTGCGAGGATAAAATATTATTTATAGAAGACCTTGATGAATACCTGTACCATATAGACCGTATGATGATGAACCTGAAACGCAATCATTATTTTGAGAAAATAAAAGGGTTAATCATTGGTGGTATGAATGATATGAATGATAATAAAACCCCTTGGGGACATACTGCTCTGGAAATTATAAAAGATATAACCAACGAATATAATATACCTATATGCTTTAACTTCCCGGCAGGACATACGCCTACCAATTGCGCTTTAGTATTGGGTAAGCAAATCACCCTTACAGTAAACGAAAACGGAACTCAAGTAACATTTAACTAATGGCAGAGCATAACGAACTGGGTAGACAGGGAGAACAATTTGCTGTTGACTATTTACAAAAACAAGGCTATAAAATACTGGAAACCAACTGGACTTTCCAGAAGGCGGAAATTGATATAATTGCCAAAAAAGAAAATACACTTGCCGTTATAGAAGTAAAAACACGCTCCTCAACAGCCTTTGGTTTACCACAGGATTTTGTAAAACCGAAAAAGATAAAATTACTGGTAAAAGCAATAGACGAATACATTACAAAAAATGATTTGGATGTAGATATAAGGTTTGATATTGTAGCCCTGCAAAAGCAGAACAATACTTTTAAAATTGAGCACCTGAAAGATGCTTTTTTTCACTTTTAGGCATTTTACCTCATAAATATCTCAATACAAAGACTTTACACCAAAAATAAAAACAATATTATTTTTAAAAAAATTAACAATAATATTGTAATTAGTTATAAAAAAATAAACATATATTAATTATTTTTAAAAATTTAGCCTAAATATTGATAATTTAATTTTATAAAACTTTTAAAATTGATTTTATTATTTTTAGATTGTTAAATATTTAACAGAATGTTTTAATTTGTATATTTGTTTATACTATTATCTACAACACAACTAACTCTCTAATTTATGAAAACAATTTCTTCTGTAGTGGAACACTACATTAAGACAAAACCATTCCTGCTTAGTGCGCTTTCGCAAGGTATTATTAACCTCACATCACTTGCAAGACACATGATGCCGGAACTGGAACAAGAATTGGGAAAAGACATTAAACAAGGCGCTGTAGTAATGTCGTTAAAACGACTTTCCGAAGACCTTGATTTCCGTATCAATCACAAAATAATAAAGGTTTTAAAAGGTATTGGCGAAATAACGGTTCGCTCTTCCCTTACTGATTATACTTTTGCTGTTTCGGACACGCTACTAAACAAACATGCCGAACTTATTTCCAGTATTACAGCTAACCCTGAAGTATTTTATACCTCATCGCGCGGAGTAAATGAAACCAATATTGTAGTAAGCTCATCGGTAAACCCAATGGTAGACCGCCTGTTTGCAGATGAAAAAATGATAGAAAAAACGGAGAACCTTGCTTCTATAACAGTAAAACTACCAAAAGACAATATTTCATCTCCGGGTATATATTATTACATATTCCAAAGACTGGCTTGGGAGGGTATTATTATAAACGAAGTAATTTCAACATCATACGAGTTTACTATACTAGTAAGTGAAGATGTAGTAGACCTAGCGTTTAAAGTAATTAAAGACCTTAAAAACTTATAGCATATAGATAAAAAACTATTTTTTACACCCTTCCAACATCAGGAAGGGTTTTTAATTACCAAAAATACTATATGAGAAAGTTTATTAAACGAATATTTATGACCATACTTATTATAATAGCTGTACTTGCCATAGGGACAGTTATATTTATACAACAACCAAAATTTGGTAAGCAACCAAGCGGAGAGCGGCTGGAAAGAATAAAACAATCGCCTAATTATAAAGACGGAAAATTTCAGAACCTGAGCAACACCCCTGATTTAGCAGAAGGAACGAGCTACTATACGGTTATGAAAGATTTCTTTTTTGGTAAAGACAAACGCAATACTCCACAAGACAGCATACCAACTAAAAAAGAGGATTTACACAACCTCTCTCCCGATGAAAATATAATAGTATGGTTCGGGCACTCATCCTACTTTATTCAGGTTGATGGTAAAACTATATTGGTAGATCCTGTATTTAGTGGCAGCGCATCTCCCGTTAGTTTTACTACTAAGGCATTTAAAGGTAGTGATGCGTATACCGTTGATGATTTACCCAAAATAGATTTCCTTTTTATAAGCCATGACCATTGGGATCATTTGGATTATAAAACCATATTGGCGCTGCAACCAAAAGTAAAAAAAGTAATTACCGGGCTGGGCACTGCCGAACATTTGGAATATTGGGGTTATGACACCGCCACTATTGAAGAAAAAGATTGGTATGATGAAGTAAACTTAAACGATGATTTTACCGTAACACTTACTCCGGCAAGGCATTTTTCAGGTAGAGGATTTAGCAGGAATAAAGCATTATGGACATCGTTTGTGTTACAAACCCCTACGATGAAGTTATTTTTAGGAGGAGACTCGGGGTATGATTATTTCTTTAAGGAAATAGGTGATACATATGGCCCTTTTGATTTAGCTATACTGGAATGTGGTCAGTATAACGAATACTGGAAATACATACACATGATGCCGCAACAAGTAGTAAAAGCGGCTACCGAGCTAAAAACCAAAAAGCTGATGCCGGTACACTGGGGAAAATTTTCACTGGCATTGCATGCTTGGGGTGAACCTATAAAAGAAATTACACAAGAAGCCAAAAAGCAAAACATGCCTTTGCTTACCCCAATGATAGGCGAAAAAACCAACCTTAACAACAACGAACCACAAAAAGAGTGGTGGAAAGAGGTGAATTAATTATTTGCTATTAATCTTTTATAATCAGTACCATAATATTCTTCAAAATGAGATATACTGGTATAAAAATTCAAACCTGCCATTCCTGTTCCATGTGGTGCAACCATGGTTTCTGTTATTATGTATCCGTTTTCAAGCTCTAGAAAACCTCTTGATTCAAAATCTACAAACATTATGAAATTTACAATTTTTTGATTTCGAAGATATTTAACCTTATTCTCAATATATTTCGTTTTAGTAATTTTAAATTTATTATTACTTCGAAGATTTAAACCTAAAAAATTTTGCAATTGTTTTATAAAGGAGGAGTTTCTATTGTTAGGAGCTATATGCACTATTGGAATATCACTCAAGTCTTCAAATAAACTTTCAGCCTTTATATTTAAATCACACTGAAGGTCTTCATCATCCATGCCCCAAGGTATTCGGATAATATCTCTATGATTTAATTCTATAAAAACTGATGCTGTATCAAGTCCGCCGAACTCTAGTTCAGACCAAACAAAAATATTTGTAATGATATTACCAATAAGATCTTTTGTGTTCATTCTAATTATAAAAATTAAGCATGTACCCTATAAATATAAGCAACCTTTTTTCGGTATTATCTCATAGAGTTAAGAAGTATCATTCATTATCAGCAAAATATGTGATAATTTCAACCTATTACTATAAACCAACACTCTACTCAAAAACCATTTCAAGTAAGTGTAATGCTTTAGGTAAGGTTTTTACATTCTCAAATGTTAGCAGTAAGCGTAATCCGCTTTTGGTTTGCTTTTCCTTCATACGGGTAAGCGCTGGGTTCTTTTGTACAAATTGCAATACCTTTTGGAATGTTCCTGACTGGTAATACCTGGATTGCTGGTCGCTTACAAAATAGCCAATCATTTTGTTTTGCTTTAGTACCAGTTTCTCTATACCCATTTTGGTTGCCAGCCATTTTATTTTAATACTGGTAAGTAGGGCCTGTGCGGGTTGTGGTATCGGCCCGAAACGATCAATTAACTTTTGCTCAAATTTAGCGAGCTCTTCCTCCGTTTTTATATTGCTAAGCTCATTATATAAATTCAGCCTTTCGGTTATGTTGTTTACATACTCATCCGGGAACAATATTTCAAAATCCGTATCAATCTGAATTTCTTTTACATATTCTTTTTCCTCCGGTTTTTCTTCGTCTTCATACAAGTCCTTAAACTCGTTTTCTTTCAGTTCCTCTATGGCTTCATTCATAATCTTTTGGTAGGTTTCAAAACCTATCTCATTAATAAAGCCACTTTGCTCTCCACCCAGTAAGTCTCCCGCACCACGAATTTCAAGATCTTTCATTGCAATATTAAACCCGCTGCCAAGTTCGCTAAACTGCTCCAATGCCTGTATACGCTTGCGGGCATCTTCGGTCATGGCGCTATACGGTGGTGTAATAAAGTAACAGAATGCTTTTTTGTTACTACGCCCCACACGCCCACGCATTTGGTGCAGGTCGCTCAACCCGAAGTTATTAGCGTTATTTATAAATATAGTGTTGGCATTAGGCACATCAAGACCACTTTCTATAATGGTTGTTGCTACCAAAACATCAAACTCGCCATCCATAAAGGCTAGCATTAGTTCTTCCAGTTTTTTACCTTCCATTTGCCCGTGGCCTACTCCTATTTTAGCGCCGGGTACCAGCCTTTGGAGCATACCCGCTACCTCTTTTATATTTTCTATGCGATTGTTAATAAAGAATACCTGCCCCCCTCTTTGTATCTCATAGGAAATCGCATCCCGGATAATTTCCTCATTAAACCCAATTACCTGTGTTTCTATAGGATAACGGTTTGGCGGTGGTGTGGTTATTACCGAAAGGTCTCTCGCTGCCATTAGCGAGAATTGTAGTGTTCTTGGTATTGGTGTTGCCGTAAGGGTAAGCGTATCTACGTTTGCAGCTATAGTTTTTAGCTTGTCTTTTACATTTACCCCAAACTTTTGTTCTTCATCTACTATAAGTAAGCCGAGGTCTTTAAACTTTACGTTTTTATTGGTTAGCTGGTGCGTACCGATAATAATATCCAGTTTCCCTTCGGCGAGTTCTTTTAATGTTTCTGACTTTTGTTTAGCCGTACGGAATCGGTTTATGTAACCAATAGTTACAGGCATATCTTTTAAACGCTCGCTAAATGTTTTGTAATGCTGAAACGCCAGTATAGTGGTAGGCACCAGTATAGCCACCTGTTTACCGTTATCCACTGCTTTAAAAGCAGCACGTATAGCTACTTCCGTTTTACCGAAACCAACATCACCACATACCAGCCTGTCCATTGGGCGTTCGTTCTCCATATCGGCTTTTACATCGCGGGTTGCGGTAACCTGGTCAGGCGTATCTTCATAAATAAATGAAGATTCGAGTTCTGCCTGCATGTAACTGTCAGGCGCATATTGAAAACCTTTTTCGAGCCTGCGCTTAGCATAAAGTTGAATAAGGTTAAAGGCGATATGCTTAACCCTTGCTTTGGTTTTATTTTTAAGGGTTTTCCAAGCATTACTACCCAGCTTATATATTTTTGGCGGAGCGCCATCTTTACCATTGTATTTTGATATTTTGTGCAGCGAGTGTATACTTACATACACAATATCATTATCGGCATATACCAGTTTAATGGCTTCTTGCTTTTTGCCTTCTACTTCTATTTTTTGAAGTCCGCCAAACTTACCTATACCATGGTCTATATGGGTTACATAATCCCCAACCGATAATGAGTTTAACTCTTTAAGCGTAATCGTCTGCTTTTTAGAGTACCCATTTTTAATACTGAAACGATGGTAACGCTCAAATATCTGGTGGTCGGTATAACAGGCTATTTGCTGTTCATCATCAACAAAACCTTGATATATAGGATAAACTATTGTCTTGTAGTTTTTGCGTATGTCCTGCTGATTTTTCTCGTCCAGACTTTCAAAAATATCGTGGAACCGTTTTGCCTGCGACTCGTTAGAGCAGAAAATATAGTTTTTATAGCCGTTTGCATGGTTTTGGTTCAGGTTTTCCAGCAGCAAATCAAACTGTTTATTAAACGATGGCTGCGGCTGCATGTGAAATTCAAAAAAACTATCCGCTTTTAGTAACGGCTGCGAGGCTAGCTCTACTATTGTAAAATCGAGTGCTTTTTTTATAAACGATTCCCTGTTAAGAAACAGTTCCTGAGGAGAGGCATGTTTTATGTCTTCCGAAAGTTTACTAAAAGCCTCAACTGCTTTACCAAAAAGTAAATCAAGCTGGCTTAACAGTCCTTCGGTATTTTCAATAATAAGTACTGTTTTCCTGTTTATGTACTCTAAAAAGCTTTCACGCGTTTCTTGTAAAAACTTGTTTTCTACATTTGGGATAACCGTTATTTTTTTCTGCTTATCCAGCGAAAGTTGTGTTTCTACATCAAACGTACGAATGCTGTCTACCTCATTACCAAAAAACTCAATACGGTAAGGATTATCGTTACTAAAAGAGAATACATCAACAATACCCCCGCGTACCGAAAATTCTCCGGGTTCCGTAACGAAATCTACCCTCCTGAATTCATACTCAAACAGTACTTCATTAATAAAGTCGATAGAAATCTGGTCACTTACTGCTACTTTCAGCGTGTTTTTGTCTAACTCTTTTCGGGTAACTACCTTCTCGAATAATGCTTCAGGATACGATACTATTACCGCAGGCTTCTTCCTTGAATTTATTCGGTTTAAAACCTCTGCACGCAATAGTACATTAGCATTATCGGTTTCCTCTATTTGGTAGGGTCTGCGATATGAACCGGGGTAAAACAGTACATCCTGTTCTCCTATCAGTTTTTCAAGGTCGTTTAGGTAATAGGCTGCCTCTTCCTTATCTTTAAAAATAAGGAGAAAAGGCATTTCTGCCTTACGAAATATAGGGTTCAACACGAATGATAATGATGAACCTATAAGCCCTTTTATGTGTAATTTGCTTCCGCTTTGTTGTAATGCGTCAGCTATCTGACTAATTTTTGTTGATTCGAAGTATTTATCTAAAACTTGAGGTTTCAATTCTTATTTTTTGTTTTAGTAGGAGTTAAAGGAAACTTTTTAGGTTTTACTCCGGATGAAACACTATCATTGCCCGAAGGAGGGTTTATACCCTTGGGGTTTAACTGTTTTTGTTCCTGTACTTTATCAGGGCTTGCCATACGTACTGTATCTAATGCCTTCAGCATTTCTGCTTCGCCTTCTTCTATCGGTATTTCACTAATACGTATCATTTCATCCATTTGGTTTTGAATGGAAATAGTTTCCTCTCTTATTTCTTTTATAAGCGCTGTTACTTTATCGCACTGTATAACATCAAGATTTATATAGTTATAAAGTGATTTTACCTTGGTATCGAGCACCAATATTCTACTTTTTATTTGTTGCTTATTATAAAAAGGCGGTATAGTAGTCTTTAAATCGTTTACCTTATTAATAAGGTTTTCTGTTTTTTGCCTGTAAGCTGTTATAGTCCCTGTAGGTTTATGAAAAAGCTCGTAGGTAAACAATTCCCATTCATTCCAGTCTTTAATACTTTCCGCAACTTTTGCAGTCGGTTTTGGTACATTAAAATTCCAGTGTTCATCTACCACTTTTAAGATAGAATCGTTTTGTTGTTCCATTTTTTTAGTAGCTGCAATACGTTCTGTTTCATCATCCTGACATGATATCAAGGTGAAAAATACTATAGCTGCAAGGATATAAAACTTTATATGTTTCATACTAGGTTTTTAGAGATGCAAATTTACAAACATTAAACCAATGTGTTGTTTTTTAAAAAAATTAAAATATACCTACACTATCACAGAAAGCTATAATGATATATTTTTTAACAATATAGCATTAATAAGCATGTAAAAATAACAATGCCTTAAAAAATTATTGGTTATAACCACTTAATCAATAGATTTCATAATGGAAAATAGTATCTTTGCACGAAGAAAAAACATAACTACATGGGTACTACTTTAATTATTGGCGCCTGCGGTCAGATTGGCACAGAACTAACAAAGCAATTAAGAAACATTTACGGAAGTGATACAATTATAGCTTCGGATGTACGAAAAGGGAACGATGAGCTTATGGCTTCGGGACCTTTTGAAGAAATAAATGCTCTTGATTTTGATAGGTTAGAGTCATTAATCGAACAGTATAATGTAGAAGAAGTTTACTTGATGGCTGCATTGCTTTCGGCAACTGCCGAGAAAAACCCAGCCTTTGCATGGGAGCTGAATATGAATTCGCTTTTTCATGTTTTAAATATTGCTAAAGCAGGTAAAATAAAAAAGATTTTCTGGCCTTCCAGCATAGCTGTTTTTGGTCCTACCACACCTAAAGAAAATACTCCGCAATATACCATAATGGAACCTACTACCGTATATGGTATTTCTAAACAGGCAGGGGAAAGATGGTGTGAGTATTACCACAAGACTTATGGTGTAGATGTACGAAGCATTCGCTATCCGGGCTTAATAAGCTGGTCTACACAACCTGGTGGCGGTACTACAGATTACGCTGTTGATATTTATCATAAAGCGGTTAAAGGCGAAACGTACAACTGCTTCTTAAAAGAAGATACGCGCTTACCTATGATGTATATGGATGATGCAGTACGTGCTACTATTGAAATTATGCAGGCTCCTGCCGAAAACATAAAAATACGTTCATCCTACAACCTTTCAGCAATGGATTTTACTCCTAAAGAAATTGCTGCTACTATTAAAGAACATATTAATAACTTCACTATTACGTATGAGCCTGATTTCAGGCAAAAGATTGCTGATAGCTGGCCACAAAGCATAGATGATAATAGGGCAAGACAAGACTGGAACTGGAAGCACGAATTTAACCTTAAAGGAATGACTAATGATATGCTGGAACACCTTAGCGATATGGTGTAACAGTAATTATACATACTATATAAAATTGTAATTTTGGGCTGCATTTAAAAAATATTTAAATTTGCAGCCTAAATTATTTTACAGCCCTGTAGTTCAACGGATAGAATGGGAGTTTCCTAAACTTTTGATCCAAGTTCGATTCTTGGCAGGGCTACAAGAAAAACTGTAATAATTACAAAACCGGAAAAGTGAACGCTATATTATTTCACTTCTCCGGTTTTTTGTTTTCTGCTATCGCAACTTAAACAGTTTATAAAAAACTCCAAAATAGTGCTATTACTTTCTTAATAAAGCATTGTAAGCCTTAAACTTAACTACTGATTAACACATTAGCTGCCTATATTTTTATTCCTTGCAAATAAAAATAAATAACATGAAAACACTTATTATAGGAGCACACGGAAAAATAGGACAAATGGTTTCCGAAAAAATGAGCCAATCAAACAATTTTGAACCTACAGCGTTTATAAGAAAAGAAGAGCAAAAGTCAGTTTTTGAAAAAATAAATGTTCCTACCGTAGTAGAAAGTCTTGAAAACACAACCGAAGAAATTGCTAAAAGCATTAAAGGGTTTGATGCAGTAGTTTTTACAGCAGGTTCGGGTGGCGAAACAGGACATGATAAAACTTTGGAAATAGACCTTGACGGCGCAGTAAAAGCTATGAATGCTGCAAAGCAAAATAATATTAAACGATTTGTTATTGTTAGTGCTGCTTTGACTGATGTTCCTGAAAAATGGGAGGAAACAGGAATAAAACCTTATTATGTTGCGAAACACTATGCAGATAATGAGCTTAAAAGAAGCGGTTTAGACTATACTATTATACGTCCTGTTATGTTAACAGATGATGAGGGAACAGGAAAAATTACAGCCAATAATACACCTGAAGGTTTAAATAAAGAGATAGCACGAGAGGATGTTGCTGAAACTATTATTGCTGCGCTGGATAATAACAGTACAATTGGTAAAATTATAGAAATAAGCCAAGGCAATACTAAAATAGAGGAAGCTGTAAAAAACATATAAGTTATAGTAAACTATTTACTATATACTTTGCAAAAGAGGCTGGCAGTTAACTGCCAGCCTCTTTTTATTATTTTAATAAAAATAATACATTTACTGCTTTACAATTATTTATGCAGCTCGATAAAAAAGTTATAGACTTCTACAATAAAAGTGATGAGGACTCCCGATTACAGTTGGGGCTAGGACCACTGGAGTTTGAACGTAATAAAGAACTCATTTCCCGATTTATTTCAAACAAGAGCAGCCATATTGCCGATGTAGGTGGAGGCACAGGGCACTATGCCTCATGGTTAAGTAATTTAGGGCATCAGGTAACATTAATAGACCCTGTAACTAAACATATAACTGCTGCTGAGAAAAAGGCTAGAAAATGTAAAAAACCATTTAAAGCTATAATAGGTGAAGCTGGTAAACTACCATTACAAGACAATAGTTTTGATGTAGTAATACTTCATGGTCCATTGTACCATTTACAAAAGGAAAGCGACCGTATACAGGCTTTAAAGGAAGCCTACAGGGTGTGCAAACCAAACGGAATTGTTGTAGGGTTTGCTATAAACTATACAGCCTCTACCCTTGCTGCTTTACAAAGCGGTATGCTGCATAACCCTGAGATATTCAGTATGTGCAGCGAAGAAATTTCTACAGGAATGCATAATCCGCCCGTAAAGTTTCCCGGCATGTTAGGCCCTGCTTATTTTCACCGTCCCGAAATACTTAAGCAGGAAGTTGAAGAATCAGGTTTTACGGTTAAAGGTATTTTTGCCGTAGAAGGTATGGGCTGGTTAGATAAAAACTTTTTTGAAAGCTGGTTTTCTCCTAAAAAGAAGCAGAACTTGCTTGAACTGATTCAAAAAACGGAATCAAATCCCGATATATTATCTTTAAGCCCGCACATGATGATTGCCGGGCAAAAAGAATAAAAAAGTCTGCTTAAAGCTAGTTTTCAGTATAATCTCATACTATTTCCGAACCCTTTTTATAGAGCTTACTTTAGATTCTACTGTATTACTCTGACTATATCCTGCCTTTATTACAGGTATTTTACAAGCTAGGGTATAGCTACTAAAATTAATCCATAAAAATGGTATTGCTAATTACCTTGGGGTTACTTTAAGAAGCCTGACCAGAACAATTAGCAATTTAAGCTCTCAGAGAGTATTACCCACTATAGCCACACAAAAACCAAAATTAAAAGAATAATAAAAAAGCTCCCTGCAAGACCATAAAAGCCCTTCTTTTCAGAAATATACCCCTGGGAGATATTATCCTTTGAAAAAGGTTTGTAAATAGTATAAAGTATATTTATAAGCCGTTTCATAGTATTATAATTATATAAAAATAAGAAAGATGCGCTCTTGGGATTGAGCACATCTTCTTGTCGCAACTTTTACTAAAAAGGCATTTTCGGGGGGACGAAAATCTATGATGCAAATATATATCTAACTATTACATATCGCTGTAAAGAATTTTTAATACCCTTGTAGAATTATTACTACAACACATTTTTAATATCTATATTTTGCATATTTTCGTTTCAAACATCTATAACAACCTTCCATAAAAACTATAATGAGGAGTTCTCAATATATTTTTATAGTATTCTTGTTATTTACAGTATTCTGTAAAGGGCAGGAGGCATACCACACCCAGTGGTACTCAGCTGACAATAATTACCTACCCCAAAACAGTGTTAAATCTATAACACCTGACAAGTATGGTTTTATTTGGCTTTCTACAGAAAGTGGTATTATACGGTTTGACGGTAAAAATTTTAAAATATTCAACAGTTCAAATATTAACAACCTCGTTTCAGACAGGATGTATGTGTTTGGAGGTTCTGTTAGTAATGATAGTATTACTATCCTAAACGGCTCTCATCAGTTTTTAGTTATACGCGAAAGAACTGTAAACATAGATACCCCAAGAGTCTCTCCACCTATTAAAGTTAATAAGGGGCAATTTAAATGGAATGTTGAATTCCGTTTAGGTTTACATTATGCACAAAAAGGTCATGTTTTCAGACTCGCTTCAGGTAACAATACTACTTACATTATTGGGAATGACTCTATTCGCCAATATGACCTTGAATATAATCTTAAAAGCAAGTATGCTTACATACCCCCCGCCGATAGTTTACAGTTTTTCGGTATATCAGGCAAACTATACTTAAAGGGAAAAAACAACAATTATATACATTTAACTAAAAACGGAAGCACTACTAATACTTTTAGAAATCTCCCCTTAAAAGACTATAAGGTCTACACTAATGAAACTTCCGAACAGGTATTTTTAGTTTCCGGTAAAAATCTATACATAGTTAAAGAAAAAGATAACCTGCTACATACTGAACTTATTTATACTGATTTTGACTCCACACACAATATCACTTCTATCTATTATAATGAAAATAATAAAAACCTATACTTAGGCAGTAGTAACAAAGGATTTCTTGTTGTAAAAAAAAGAGAGTTTATAACTACAGGTTCCCCTTTTAAAATGGAAAGAGGAGTCGACGGGGTTTATTATGGGCTTGTTGATTTTAAAGAAGGTAAAGTTTTGGCCTCAACAGGCAGCATTTTTAAAAATGGAAAATATATTGGCAGTATCCCCATTGGGGAGTATAACGACAAGTACTGTATAATTATAGATGATAATGAAGATATATGGGTAAAAAGTTTTATAAACCTATATCATTTCAAAAAAAAATCAGGATATAAAGATTACAACCACTGGAAGTTAGACAGCTATATCTCTACCCTTTCTAAAAGCTATGATGGAAAAATTTGGGTAGCCACAGTAAACTCTGTTAATGAGGAAAGGAACGGATCGCTGTATGTGATTAACACTAAGGAAAAAAATGTTAAACCTAAACTATATAAAAAGCTTAAAAATGGTGCTTCAGCTATTTATAGTGCAAATAACAAGGAGTTATGGGTAGGCTCACGCAATGGTTTAGTAAAAATGAATCTTAAAAATAATACTGTAGAGGAAATACCCGGTTTTGAAAATGCTCATATAAGGGATGTTATTTTTGATGATAATAATTATATATGGCTGGCTACCTACACAAAAGGATTGTTTTTATATAAAGATGGCAAGATTACTAATTTTCCTCTTGACAAAAACAAATACTTGCTATCCTCTCACTGTATTATTGAAGATAAAAACGGTTTTTTCTGGATATCTACAAACAGAGGGCTTTTCAGAGTAAAAAAGAAACAACTGGTTGAGTATGCCTCAGGAAAAAAGAATAGTATTTACTACTATTATTACAATAAAGACTCCGGTTTTAATACTAATGAGTTTAATGGTGGCTGTAAACCTTGCGGATTATATATAAATGATTTTATATACTTACCCTCCATGGACGGATTAGTATATTTTAATCCTGACGAGGTTCCTATTGAAAAACCGGATAATGAGATTTTTATTGATAATGTTGAAGTTGATGACAGCATTATAAAAGTAAACGCCCTGCAACTAAACCGTAAATTTGGGAGAGCTAAGTTTTTTGTTACCAGTCCCTTTTACGGAAATCATTATAATCAGGATATAGAAACTCAACTAACCGGACCTGTATCGCAAAACTGGGCATCTCTAACCAATAATTATGTAGCTTTTTCTACCCTGCCACCCGGCAATTATACACTTACAGCCCGAAAGCTGACAGGTTTTGAATCTAACTACATGTATAAAAGCATAAACTTTACTGTGGTGCCGGCTTTTTGGCAAACGCTATGGTTTAAAGTTTTAGTTGCCATAACAGGAAGTATTATTTTACTAATACTTTTTAAAATGAGATTACGCTATATACAATATCGTAATATAATGCTGGAAAGAAAAGTAACATTGCAAACTGCACAACTGCGTAACACTATAACTACCCTGCGAAAAACTAAAAACAATCTTTCTGCACAAAACGAAAGTCACAAAAAATTAATTAAAACCATAACACACGACATAAAGACACCACTAAAGTTTATGGCTATAACAGGACGTTATGTATACAACAATATGGATGGTAAAGATAGCGCCCTTAAAGAAGATGTAGAGTCTATATATACCTCATCTTCTCAACTATATGCTTTTGTTGATGAATTTTTAGAATATAGTAAGCAAATTGATAAAAATATAGCCAGCGTTCCGTTTTGCTTAAAAGAACTGGTTAACGAAAAAATTAACTTCTTCCAAACGCTCGCTTCTCATAAAGAAGTTGAACTTATAAATAACATAAGTAGTGATATTACTGTAAATGTTAACAGGCACTTACTATCTATAGTAATACACAACCTAATGGATAATGCGTTAAAAAACACCTACCACCACGATAAAATTATATTTAGTGCTGTTGAAAATAAGGCAGAAACCATTCTATCAATAAAAGACACCGGAAGGGGTATGAGTAAGGAGCAAACAGAACTTTATAATGAAATGATTGCAGAAACGTCTGACAGTAATAACAAAAACCAAACAATGCAAAGCGGTATGGGATTACAAATTATTGCTGAACTTTTAATTATAATGGATGCTAAAATGGTTATAAACTCTATAGAAGATGCAGGTACAGAAGTGAAGATAACATTAAAGTAAAACTATTCGCTATACAACTTATACTTCTCCACCAAAGAAACTAAATTATTTACATTAAGTTTTTCAAAAATACGGTGTTTGTATGTGCTAACTGTAGACATTTGAATATTCAGCTTGTTTGCTATTTCCAGATTCCCGTCGCCGTTAGCTAATAAAGCTGCAACTTCCATCTCTCTGTCTGATAACGTTTCTAAAGGATTGTGCGGAGTATTATTAAGTGTATTTTCAAATATTTTATTTTTTACTTTTTCACTTATATACTTTTCTCCCTCCAAAATGGTTATTGCTGCTTCAGTAATTTTTTCTTCTGCCGAAAGTTTATTAAGATAACCGTCTGCACCCGCATGTATATATCGTAATGCAAACTGCTCTTCGTCAAATGCAGAAAATATAAGTACTTTTAAAGAAGGCTGAATTGCTTTTACTCTTTCAACCATAAGTACAGTATTCCCTCCTGGTAAATTTATATCCAACACTAATAAATCTATTTCAGTAGTTTTTAGTTTAGATATAACTCCGGGAAAATCTGCAGCATGATGTATCTCAATATCCGAAAGTGATTCTTTCAAAATCAGAGCTACACCGCGTCTTACAACACTATGATCGTCAGCCAGTAATATTTTATGTTTCCCAAACACAATCCTTCTCTTTTGCGTGGGTAAAATTATTACATATTGGCTATATATTCAACTTTTAATTAACTTATTCTTTTTGCTTCAACACATTAGCTACTGCATGTATGCATTTATGCACATCTTCGGGTTTCGTAACCTTCACACTGGTACTTCTATTTCCGTACGGTTCATACACTTCTGTATCAGTACATGAGAACAAACCTATGGTAGGAGCCTGAGAGGCACTTGCTAAATGCATCATTCCGCTATCAGCACCCACAAATACTTTTGAGTTAGCTATTACCGAAGCTATTTCTCGAACATCTTTACTATAAAAGGAAGGGGCTTCAAAATCTATCTGAGATACATTTTCTACAGGTAAAATCTCTAATATATTATACTCACTAAAATTTGCTTTTAGTTGTTTATAGCATTCTTTCCACCACTGAGTTTCATAACATTTAGCCCCTGTTGCATAGGTAAATATGCAAATTGTTTCTTTAGTAGTGTCTACCAGTTCATCCAGTTTTTTCTTTCCGTTTGTTCTCTCCTGTTCACTAAGTTTTAAGTTTAGACTTGGTATAGGAGCATCTAAAGTATCATGAATACCCAATTTTGAAACAAAATATCTGAAATTGTAAACCGGATATTTTGCTATATGCTTGTAGTCTTTATATTTTGATTTAAACTCTTTATCTACATCTCCAAAGAATTTTAAATCTGCTCTTGCAGCTTTTGTTGAGAGTCTTCCTGATGAAGATTTTGCATTTACATTAATTGCAATATCATACTTTTTAGTTTTTAGCCCTACCCAACGCGATATATATTGTGGTAATTGACTAAAATGCTTTTTAGGAAGCCGTATTATTTTATCTATAGTAGTGTAGTTCTCAAAAATAGGTATTGCTGCTCCACCCTTTACAAAAACATCTATTGTACAGTTAGGAAAAGTAGCTTCAACTTCCTGTACTAAAGGTGTGATGAGTAGCATATTACCTAACCTGTGGTTAGGTCTGCATATCAAGACACGCTTAACGTCATTTCTTTCAATATTAATTCCTTTTTCAAATGCTGATTTACCAACATTTTTAGTTAGGCCAAGCATTATTTTCTTTCTTAGCCTATTTACATGTTTAGACATTCTTCCCCGTTTCTTTTAAAAACCTTAATTTCCTCTGGTAGCAAATATAGGATTCCAATAAAAACATTCAATAAAAAAATAATTAAAATTTTACAAAAAAATCAATTAATAAACAAAAAAAGTATTATTAGTTAACAAAAAAGGAGATACCGCAGCATCTCCTTTTTTTATTATTGTAAAATATATTTCTATTTCTGTGGTTCTGCTTCAAACACTTCAGGACCTTCTTCCCTGTCAGGGTCAAACTCCCCTTCCCATTTAGCAATAAATGCAGAAGCCAAGCAATTCCCTATTACATTTATAGAAGTACGTGCCATATCCATAAGTTCATCAATGCCCAATATCGCCATAATAGGCCATATAGGCAAGTTAAATGACGCTGCTGTACCCATAAGTATAACCAGCGAAGCACGTGGTATTCCCGCTACTCCTTTACTGGTAACCATTAAGGTAAACACCATAATAAGCTGTTCTCCCAAGCTTAAATCTATACCTGCTGCCTGTGCTACAAATATGCTGGCGAGCGAAAGGTAAAGTGTAGTACCATCAAGGTTAAAACTGTACCCCATAGGCATTACAAACGATACTACTTTTCGAGGTACACCTATACTCTCCATAGCCTCCATAGCACGTGGCAAAGCTGCCTCACTACTTGTAGTGGCAAATGCTATAGATACAGGTTGTTTTATAGCCTTTAAGAATGATATAATAGGTATTTTTGCCAATAGAGCTATAGGTAAAAGTACCGCCAAAGCAAACACTATAAGGGAACCATATAAAAGGAACAGTAACCCAAATAAGTTTTCTAATATAGAGAGTCCCATATGTCCTACCGTATATGCCATTGCAGCACCTACACCTATAGGGGCAAAGTACATTACTATATTAGTAAACTTAAACATTACTTCCGAAAGACTTTGTGTAAAATCAACCATTGGCTTACGTTTCTTTTCAGGAACCATAATAAGCCCAAGACCAAAAATTACACTAAAAACTACTATTTGCAGTACCTCGCCTTCCGCCATAGATTTCGCTATATTCTCCGGGAAAATATGAAGTATTATCTGTTGCCAAGTTTGCGGCTCCGCGGCTTGAATATTGTCATGCATTGCGGCTGGTGCTATAATACCCTCACCGACAGGGAAAAGGTTAATAGCAGCTACTCCTATAAATAATGCTATGGTGGTTACTACTTCAAAGTACAACAGGGACTTCCACCCCATTCTCCCCACTTGTTTTATATCGCTATGCCCTGCAATACCATATACCAGCGTAGCAAAAATAAGCGGACCAACTATTGTTTTAATCAGCTTTAAAAATATCTTACTAAGTACACGCAAGTTTACTGCGACATCAGGAAAATCATACCCAACACATGCTCCAATTATCAAGCATACCAGTATCCAAGTGGTAAGGCTTTTCTTTTTAACAGCATATAATGTTATTCCAAATACCGAAGCCCATCTGAAAAAAGTAGAAACTCCTTCCGGCACGGCATCAAATAAATAGTCTACAGCATAGATTACCGCCGTAAGCGAAACAATAATAAGCGCAAGAAAGTTTATATAGCGAGATTTAAACATAAAGTGTGTTTGTTTTATCCTTTGAGAATATTTTTATAAAAAAAGCATTATTGCGGGGTAAAAATAAAGGAAAAATAGTTTTTAGGCTAAAAAAGCTAAAGAAAACACTTTTATAACTTTTCTACATTAATTTTTATCACTTCATTTTTTATAATTCCGTAAATTTTATCATTTTCACCGGGCTGCATAATATATGTCCCTGTAAACGCACCAAATGCAGGAAGTATCATTTGTTTTTCACTCCTGAAAAAACAAGGCAACTTCATTCGCTGCCTGCCCATTCCCTGTAATTGTACAGCCGGATGTATATGCCCAGACATAGTAAAAAACCCTTCACGCTCTTCAGGGTGGTGTACCAATAAAAACCCGTTAAGCACCCACTCACTACAAATATTTATCCTTAATGCTTCAAATTTTTTAACGGGGATTATATCATGGTTACCTGCTACCAATACTATTGGTTTTTGAATGCGGTGTACCCACTCTTCAAACAGTTCCCATTCTGTATTTAAACTACTATGAAAAAGGTCTCCCAAAAAACAAATTTTTTCAGGATTGAAGTACTCTACTACCTCATCCAGCTTTCGGAAGTTTTTATACTTGGCAATATCCGGTATGGCTGCCCCATGCTTACGGAAGTGCGACACCTTCCCCAGGTGCACGTCACTAATAAGCAACATACTTTGTTCTGCCCAGTACATAGCCCCTGAGTAGTGTAGTATAAAATGGTTATGGTTAATGGTAATTTCTAATGTCATAAGTAGTAATGCAAAAATACACAATAACAAAAAAGTTATAAAGGCTAATTATTAATTAACAGGCTAGTAGAAATACGTGCAAAAACTACTTTTCAATTCATTTTCATAAATTTGCATATCATCAATCAAATCAACCGAATAGTATGAGATATGTAATAGCCTTCTTTTTCCCTTGGCTGTCATTAATTTTACAGGGGAAATTACTCAGCGGAATAATTTGCCTTATATTACAAATAACCTTAATAGGCTGGATTCCTGCTTTTATATGGGCTGCAACTTCCTTAAACCGTATGTATGCCGACCGCAGAAACAGAGCTGTAATAAGAGCGATGAGAAGAGCTTAGTTAAGCAAATTACTTCATATAGTTAGCGGTCATTCGTTTAATGCGTTCTGCCAGGGTTTCACTGGATAACCTTTCCCTTAATCGGTCAGTTATTATAGGGAAACTAAACGGTGTGGGCTTTTCGCACTGTTTCCAAACTATTTGTTGGTGTTCAATGCGCTCTAAAGCCAGTAACAAACGTCCCTCTTCCAGTTGATGCTCAAAAGTTTCTCTGTAGGCTTGCTGAAATAATAAGTTATCAGGTTCATAATCTCTGAATACCTCAAATATTAGCTGACTACTACTTTGCAGGTGTTTTGTTTTTACCACCTTACCGGGATAGCCTGTAAAAACCAGTCCTGCTATTACCGCAATATCACGGAACTTACGCCGTGCCATTTCCGTAGCATTCAGGCTGCGCTGTAAATCACTGTGCAAATGTTCAGGGGTAAATAAATTATTATCCAAAACCTGCTGCATATCTATTTCTTTGTCCGATAGTAATTCGAAACCATAATCGTTATACGCCAGTGAAAAGGTAATTGGTGATAATAAACTAATACGAAAAGCTAAAAGGCTGGCTAATGCTTCGTGTACATAACGTCCTTCAAACGGATAAAATATAGCATGATAGCCTTCACGTGTTTTAAATGTTTCTATTAAAAATTCATCCTCATCCGGCACTATGGATTCTTTCCTTTGCCTTTCAAAAACCGGGTAAAGTGCTTTCAATTCATTTGACATATCATCAGTATTGGCAGCATACATTTCCTCCCGCAACAACTCACTCATTTGCGCCGAGAGTGTGAGCCTGCCCCCCATCCAGCTGGCATGGGTTGCTTTCGCTTTCGGGTCTGCCCGTTTCACCAGGACTTCCATATTTTTTACCCTGTACAACTCCAGCTTTCGCCCTGCGAAAATAAATACGTCTCCGGGGTTCAGTTTGGAAATAAACCATTCCTCAATAGTACCAATATACCCTCCGCTGAAATATTTCACTTTCATTACCGCATCGCCAACTATAGTACCTATTTGCATACGGTGGCGTAACGCTATTGACCTGCTGTTGACTTTAAACTTGCCGTCGTCTTCAATCTCCACTTTTTTATATTCGTCATAAGCCTGCAGGCTTTGGCTACCTTTAGTGATGAAATTCAGGCAGAACTGCCAATCCTCTTCCGTTATCGCTTGGTAGCAGAATGTACTCTTTACTTCTTTAAATATTTCATCAGGATAAAACCCGTCAGATACTGCTAGTGTAACGAGGTACTGCACCAGCACATCCCAACTATTCAGGTACGGAATACGGTCTTCCACCACTGTTTCGGCTACCGCCCTGCGTAAGGCAGAGGCTTCTACCAATTCAATAGCATGGGTAGCGAGGAAATAAATATTACTTTCCTGCCCCGGTCGGTGTCCGCTACGTCCGGCACGTTGTAAAAATCGCGCTACGCCTTTCGGGCCACCTATTTGTACTACGGTTTCTACAGGAGCAAAATCAACCCCTAAATCAAGGCTTGAGGTACAAACCACTGCTTTTAGTTGTTCATCGCGTATTGCCTGCTCTACCCACTGCCTTGTCTCCCTGTTTATACTGCCATGGTGCATTGCCATTTCTCCTGCAAACTCAGGGTATTTTTCCAACAGTGCCTGATACCAAATTTCGCAAGCACTGCGCACATTGGTAAATATCAAGGTCGTTTTACTTTTTTTAATGATTTCCGCTACCTCATCTACCAAATGTAAACCCATATGTCCCCTCCAGGGGTAAGCGTCCATTTTTTCAGGGAGTACCGACAGCACATTTATTTTTTTATTGAGGTGCGCTTTAATCATTACCGAATTTTGCAATGCTTCCGATTCAGCACCGAGTAACACCTCCATCGCCTGTTGCAAATTCCCTATAGTTGCCGATACTCCCCAAATACGCATTTTGGGTGCAACCGTTTTTAATCGGGACAGTGCCAGTTCGGTTTGTACGCCTCGTTTTGTGCCTAGTAGTTCGTGCCACTCATCAATAATAATAGCCGTACAGCTTTTAAATATTTTGGGGTAGTCTTTACTTGCCAGCATTAGCTGCATACTTTCAGGGGTGGTAACCAGTAAATCAGGCATTTTCTTTTTTTGCCTGCTGCGTTCGGCGGTAGTAGTATCGCCTGTACGGATGCCGACCGTTAGTTGTGTGTCCAGTTCATTGGCTACCCGTTCCGCAGCTTGTTTTATTTCCACCGATAGCGCACGCAATGGCGTTATCCATATTGCTTTTAATCCGGGCTTGTGCTTGGTTTTATAATCAGGATTTTTTTTGATGTAGTCCAGCACTACAGGTATCCATAGCGCATAGGTTTTCCCGCTGCCTGTAGGCGCATTCAGCAAACCGTTTTTACCCTGCAGAAAAGCTGTCCACGTTTGTGTTTGAAACGGAAAAGGCTGCCATCCCTGCCCTTCAAACCATGTGTTGGCTATATCAAAAAGTTCTTTACGGTTCATGCTTCTTGTTTTGGGTTACGGGTTAAGGGTTTTGCGTTATGTGTTTCGGGTTATGTGTTTCGGGTTACGTCATTGCGAGCGGAGCGCGGCAATCTATATAAGTATTAGATTGCTTCGTCGTACCTCCTCGCAATGACGAATGTTTTTATATTTTCTTACTTTACGACTTTCGACATTAGACTTTATGACTGTTAAAAACTACTTCGGTATCAATGCTTTTAAATCCTCAATAGTGTTGGCATCTTCAATTGCTTTATCAGTACGCCAGCGCAATATTCTCGGGAAACGGGTAGCCACACCACTTTTATGCCTACCGGATAAGGCTATTCCTTCAAACCCAATTTCAAAAACCAGTTTTGGCGTAACACTACGCACCGGTCCAAAACGTTCCAGCGTGTTCTTTTTTATATAATCATCTACCATCCTGAATTCCTTATCCGTTAAACCGGAATAGGCTTTTGCAAACGTAACGAGTTCCCGTTCGCCGTCTTCTTTTTCCTGCCATAAAGCGAATGTATAATCGGTAAACAGGTTGCTACGCCTGCCGTGTCCCCGCATGGCATAGGTAAGTACTGCGTCAATACTATACGGGTCGAGTTTCCATTTCCACCAGTCGCCTTTTTTACGTCCGACTAAATAAGGCGAATCTTTCCGTTTAAACATTAACCCTTCGCTGCGGACTTCCCTTGCTCTTTCTTTTTCTCTTACTGCTTCTTCCCAGTTATTAAATGTTACCTGTTCGGATATTTGCAGAGGTAAATCGAGTTCTTTTACCCCTTCATACATTAATTCCAGTAATCGCCTGCGTTCTTTATAGGGTAAGTCCCTTATATCTTTGCCTTGCCATTCTAATAAATCATATGCTTTAATAATTACCGGTACTTTTTTAAGTATGGCTGCCGATACAATTTTACGCCCTATACGGGTTTGTAAATCATTAAAACTGCCTATGCTATTATTTACCCACGGGAGTATCTCGCCATCTATCACCGTACCATCAGGCAGAGTATCAATAAAACACTGGAATTCGGGGTATTTATCCGTAACCAGTTCTTCTCCCCTGCTCCATACAAACAACTCACCATTCCTGATTATAGTCTGCGAACGGATACCATCCCATTTATGTTCTGCTGCCCACTCGTCGGGATTTCCTAACTCTTCCACCTCATCTTCCAAAGCATACGCTAAGTAAAACGGATACGGTTTAGAAAGCATATCTTCAGGCTTTTCATCCAGCACCAGTTTTTGGAAACTAACCGTTTGCGGATTCCAGTCGCCCATTAATTTATGTGCCAGTATATCTTCATCCATTTCAGTTACACGAGCTAATGCTCTTGTCATTAGTTTTTGGCTTACCCCGATACGGAAACTGCCTGTAATGAGCTTGGTAAACACAAAACGCTCGTAATAGTTTAAAGCCAGCCAGTTTTGATGGAGGTATTTCTTTTTCTCATCTTCCGGTTTCTTTTTAAGGGTAATCATCTCCTCCACAAATTCCGAAAGGCTTTTATCACTTTGATTTTTTGTGGTGGGTATTACCAGAGCAATAGTTTCAGCTAGGTCGCCTACTATATGGTAACTTTCCTCAAAAAGCCATAAAGGTATGTTTGCCAGCTCACTGGCCCACAACCTCAACAGCGTAGTATTTACAGGACGTGGCGGTCGGCGATGCGACAATATAGCAATTGTCCATACCTTGTCCTTATCATTCGCATGGCGAAAATATTCGGTTAGCGCTTCTACTTTTGTGTTGGTTTTATTGGTACTGTCAAGCGTTTTTATGAGTTGCGCAAAATTCTTCATGATTCGCCTCCTTCCTTTTCACGCTGGTCTTTTTGTTCTGTTTCACCTTCATCCGTCTCACCTTCATATTGCGTATGTTCCGTACGGGCATCATAGCCTTGTTCCCGTAAATATTTCGAGAAAATTTCGCTGTACCCGTGTGTGGAAATTACCTTTTCGCAGCCTGTGGCTTTAATACTCTCCAACAGACTTTGCCAGTCGCAATGGTCGCTTAATACAAAGCCCCTGTCAATAGCCCTGCGCCTGCGTGCTCCGCGAAATGCCATCCATCCGCTTGCTGCACCTGTTACATAGGGTGTCATTTTCCTGATCCATGGGGTACCGTGAGCACTGGGCGGAGCAATAACCATATTACCTGCTATTTCTTCTTTTTTAGTATCACGGGTAATGAGTGTAGTGGGCGGAAGGTCGACCATTGGGCGGATTACCTCTGTCATGTTTTCTACCGCTCCATGCGTGTATATTTTACCGATATCGGTATCTAAATGTTTTAACAGCCGTTGTGCTTTACCCAGTGTATAACCAAACAGCACCGATGTTTTGCCTTCGGCTTTGTTTTGCGCCCACCAAGTATTAATATCGTTAAAAACTTCCTGTTGCGGTAACCATTTAAAGGCAGGAAGCCCAAAAGTACATTCCGTTATAAAAGTATCGCATTTTACCACTTCGTATGGTGTGGCTAGCCCGTCGTCTTCTGTTTTATAATCGCCTGTAAACACCCAAACTTCACCTTTATATTCTACCCTTACCTGAGCGCTGCCTACTATATGCCCCGCAGGGTGCAATGAAAAAGTAACACCGTTAACACTAAAGGTTTCGCCCCAGTCTTTGCCTGTTACATTAATATCGCCTAAACGGTGTTTTATAATGGGGACATTGAGATGATGGGTAATGTAATTTTTATGCCCCGAACGGGAGTGGTCGCTGTGCCCGTGGGTAATAATAGCATTAGTAACCGGCCGCCACGGGTCTAAATATACATTGGCTTGGGCGCAGTAGATACCTTTATCGTTAAATGCCAGCAAGGGCTGTTTCATACTGAGAAGTTTTACAACTCCTAAAGTTACAACCTGTACCTATTTTTTAAAAGCAGCTTGAGGGAAGTTTAACGTTTGTTGAAAAATAAGCAGTCCTCGCCTACAATTGTAGGCGGGTCAATTGTAGGCATGGCAATAATTTTAAAACCTTATGGATATCAAAGAAAAATTTGGATTAAAAGTTAAAAAACTACGGGAAATCAAGGAGTTATCAATTGAGCACCTTGCTAACATATCCGATGTAGACCGCAATTATATTTCCGATATAGAAAAAGGAAAGCGAAATGTTTCAATAATAATTATTGAAAAGATTATCCATGCACTCGATACCGATTTAGCTACTTTTTTTAATGATAAAAGTTTTAAGAAATAATGAAGGAGAGCCTTTCAATAGCCGAATTTGATGGCAAGAAGTATAAGATACGCTTAGTAGATTCTGACAGTGACAATAAAGCTGTTATCACTCACTATTTACATAATGTAGAAAATGGTGTTGCTAAATATTATGAAAAAGATGCTAAAGAATATATAGCTGATTTTTTAAACTATAAGTATGGAGAAGAACAACCCAAAACGGTTAAAGAAACAGCTATACAAGAGCTTTTATTTGAAGTAAATAACGTTCCCTTCCCTACCCCTAAAAATTACACTTTTAAATTCATAGACCTTTTTGCAGGTATAGGAGGGTTTAGAATGGCTATGCAAAATTTAGGTGGAAAATGTGTCTACACTTCTGAATGGGATGAACAAGCGCAAAAAACATACAGAGCTAATTACGGAGAAATACCTTTTGGAGATATAACAAAAGAAAGAAACAAAGCATATATCCCCGATGACTTTGATGTATTATGTGCAGGGTTTCCTTGCCAAGCTTTTTCTATTGCAGGAAAAAGAGGAGGGTTTGAAGATACAAGAGGTACTTTATTCTTTGATGTCGCTGAAATTATAAAGAGAAAAAAACCAAAAGCAATATTTCTTGAAAATGTAAAAGGTCTTCGTAATCATAATGGCGGTAAAACATTAGCTACAATTTTAAATGTTTTAAGAAATGATTTAGGGTATTTCGTACCTGAACCACAAATTATAAATGCAAAAGACTTTGGAGTCCCTCAAAATCGAGAAAGAATATTTATTGTAGGCTTCAGAAAAGATTTAAAAATAGAGGAATTTAAGTATCCTAAGCCACTTGATGCAGATGTTTCTTTTGAAAAAGTTAAAGAAGAGAATGTTGTTCCAACAAAATACTATTTATCAACTCAATACCTGCAAACATTAAAAAATCATAAAGCCAGACATGAGAGTAAAGGAAACGGATTTGGTTACAACATCATTCCTGATAGTGGTATTGCAAATGCAATAGTTGTAGGCGGAATGGGACGTGAACGTAATTTAGTTTATGATGACAGAATTATCGATTTCACACCAACAACAAAGATAAAAGGAGAAGTAAACAGAGAGGGAATAAGAAAAATGACTCCCAGAGAATGGGCTAGACTTCAAGGCTTCCCTGACAGTTTTATAATCCCTGTAGCCGATGCATCTGCTTATAAACAATTTGGCAACTCTGTAGCGGTCCCCGCAATACAAGCTACTGCTGAAAAAATTTTAGAAACTGCTAAAATCAAACATCATGCTAAAAGGAAATAAAGGAGAGTGGAGTGAACTATATGTATTCACTAAGATATTAGCTGAAGGAAAACTATACCAATCAGATATTAATTTAGAAAAAAATGATGAAAAGTTTTATGAAGTTTTAAAAGCATACAGAGATGAAACTAATTGTGAAATCGAATACATCCGAGAAAAAGAAGTAGAGATATATGATAAATCTATTAGTTCATTGCCTGTTGATAAAGTCAAGCTAGAATATTTAGAAAAAAATGCAATAAAATTGTTAAATGGTATTATAAAAGGAAAAGGAAAAAGTTTTGCTATTGAGAATGTAAATGATTTTATAGAAAAACTTAAAATTGGGAAACTAAAAGCTCCCTCAACAAACAAATCTGACCTTAAACTAAGGATATATGATCATCGATTGGCTACCGAGACTGATTTAGGATTTAGTATAAAGTCACTGCTTGGTAAAAACTCAACACTTCTAAATACAGGTCCTGGAAATAATTTCATTTATAGCATCCAAAACCCAACACATATTGATATAAACTCTTTCAATAAAGAAACTTACAAAACATCTAACAAAACATCTAAAATTACGTTCCGTTTACAAAAATTATTAAATAATAACTGTGATATAAAATTTAAAGAAATCCAATCAAAACAGTTTTGGAGGAATTTAAAAATGGTTGATGGAGATTTACCTGAACTATTATCTCAATTACTCTTATATAGATATATATATTCAGAAAAAAGTATTCTAAAATTAGTAGACTTATTAGAAAAAAAAGATCCCTTAAATTTTTATGATGATGAAACAAGCGGACAAAGGCTTTATGAATACAAAATAAAACGTTTATTAGCTGAATGTGCAATGGGTATGACTTCTGAAAAAATATGGAAGGGTGTTTACGATACAACTGGAGGTGTTATAGTGGCAAAAAAAAATGGAGATGTTGTATGTTTCCATATCTATGACTTCAACTTATTTAGAGATTACCTTATCAATAATACAGTATTAGAACAACCCTCAACTGGTGAAGATGAAATGAATCCTGGTAACGAAAGAACGAAGAAGGGAACAAAAAAATACTATTATGGATGGTTGTATAGCCAAAATGATTCTTTAGAATTTAAGATTAATCTACAAATCCGTTTTAAATAATATATGGATCGCCACACTCCTGAACAACGCTCAAAAAATATGGCTGCTGTAAAAAGCACAGGCAGTAAAGAAGAGGTTGCTTTAGGTAAAGCAATGTGGAGAAAAGGACTACGGTACAGAAAAAATGATAAAACTGTTTTTGGCAAACCTGATTTTACTTTTAAAAAATATAAAGTTGCAGTATTTGTAGACAGTGAATTTTTTCATGGTAAAGATTGGGAAACACGAAAAAAGCCAGCCACAAATGCTGAGTTTTGGGAAAAGAAAATAACCCGTAATATAGAACGTGACAAAGAAGTAAATGAAAACCTTTTAACTAATGGCTGGAAGGTGCTTCGCTTTTGGAGCAATGATGTAAAGAAAAATCTTGACGAGTGCGTTAAAAAAGTTTTAGAAGTCACAAATAGTATAAAATAAAAACACACCCCTATATTTTTAAACAAAAATCCTAAATAAAAATAATTTTTATATTTTTAACCCTATAAAAATAGGGGTTATGAATAAAAAAATAGAAAAAAGATGGATTGTCGCCTTTTTAATTACAGCGGCAGTATGCTTAACAGGTTTATTTTGGCAACACGCCACAGTAAATGTTTCCGACCAATTTAACAGCACCGATACTATTGTACCCGCCGATGTAGCCTGGCTGCTTACAGCTTCGTGCCTGGTACTGCTTATGACACCCGGGCTATCGTTTTTCTATGGCGGTATGGTAGGGAAAAAGAACGTTATTTCTACCATGCTTAAAAGTTTTATCTGCCTTGGGGTAATTAGTATGCTGTGGGTAGTGGTAGGTTTTAGCCTGTCGTTTGGCAGCCCTATTGGTATTACTATAGATGGTACCCATTACGGCATAATAGGCAATCCTTTTGATTTTGCTTTTTTCGACTATGTAGACGAGCACCCTCATGCTGCTATGGCAAGCACCATTCCGTTTATATTGTTTGCCCTCTTTCAGATGAAATTTGCTGTTATTACACCTGCAATTATTACAGGAGCACTCGCCGAGCGTATTCGTTTTATATCATTCCTGTTATTTATCTGTCTGTTTTCTATTGTAATATACGCTCCGCTTTGCCATATGGTATGGCACCCCAGCGGACTGCTTGGTGCATACTTCGGTATTAAAGATTTTGCCGGTGGTACTGTAGTACACATGAGTGCGGGTTTTGCTGCTATTGCAGGTGTTCTTGTACTTGGTAAACGCAAAAATTTAGAGTACATCCCTACTAACATTCCGTTTGTACTACTGGGTACAGGTATGCTTTGGTTTGGGTGGTTTGGTTTTAATGCGGGTTCGGCACTTGCTGCTAATCATACCAGTGCTATGGCTTTTGCTACTACTACTATTGCTTCGGCTGCCGCTATGCTTACTTGGGCTTTCTTTGACAGGCTTAACGGTCGTAAGGTTTCGGCTTTAGGTTGTTGTATTGGGGCTGTGGTAGGGCTTGTAGCTATTACTCCCGCTGCAGGCTTTGTTTCTATCCCGAAGAGTATGTTTTTTGGTTTTGCTGCTGCTATAGTGAGTAATATTATGGTACACTGGAAAAGCCTTAAACGTATTGATGATACTTTGGATGTCTTCGCTTGCCATGGTGTAGGTGGCATTATGGGTATGATTCTTACCGCAATTTTTGCAGAGGGCGAAAATGCCAGCCTGCTACATGGCGGTTGGGGTGTGTTCGGGCACCATATGCTGGCGCTTATATTAGTGGCTGTTTTCTCTTTCTTCGGGGCAATGTTGTTGTATAAGTTTACTAATTTGTTTATTCCGCTTCGTGTAAGTGAAGATGCTGAACAGCAAGGTTTGGATTTATCCCAACATAATGAATCTATAGGATAAAAAAAGGCTGCCAATTGGCAGCCTTTTAAATTATTAAATGTAAAAAACTAGTTCTTTATTAGTTTTTGGGTGTAAAAATTTCCTTTTTGAGTCTGTATAGTCAATATATATACACCTTTTGATAAATTACTAATATCTAGTGTGTATAAGTTTTTAGACGATACATTTCTCTCAATTACTTTCTTACCTTCAGTAGTTAAAATTATAAGATTTTGTATTAAATCTGATTTTATCCTTACATCAACTGTAGAAGTTGCTGGATTCGGATAAATGTACAATTCCTTACCCCCTTCACTTTCAGCAAACTCGTATTCTATGATGTCTGTTGGCTCTATTTGCTGTTCAAAATAGCCTTGCCTTTCAGATGTGGACTGAGGTACAAAATCACATATTGTATTATCTAGTTTCAGAGTAACGTCAGAATTACCAACTATTGATGTAGTTCTCATAACTATTGACTCTTTTGCTATAAATTTTCTCTCTACATCACCCATTTCTAAAGACTCAAAATAATTAACTCCTGAAATAGAGATATTTTTTGAATATGTCGTATATTTTTCAGGAACTTTTCGAATTGATTTATTATAAAAAGTTGAATTGTCTATAAAAGATTGGTTATGTCCCATTGCATCTAATACATCAGCCATATCATATATTCTTATCTCTGGGTGAAAACCAACAAAAAGAAGATTACCAAAAAACTCAAAATCATCATTATTTTGACCACTCCCATTCTTACAGGTTATTCTAGTCGAACTTGCCTGCCAGTTAGGGTACTGAGATGTTGGATAATTTGTATTATAAAAAACATGTAAAGAATGACTAGCTAAATTATCTATAAATAAGAACTCGTTATTAATTACTTTCATCTGTGAGTCTCCCGATACACGGTTTGTAAAATTATATACCTCCTGTTTAGTATGACCCGACGAAAACTGAGAAGTACTATTTTCATTTACTCTAAAAGAATAAGTATACAGCTTGTCGTACGCTGACCCCGAATGACCTGTTTGTTGTTTTGTAAGCACATGAATATGACTATCTGTTATATCCATATCAACAAACCGTTCTGAACTTAACATATCCGGAACCTGATATTCTGCTACTTTATTCCACAAGTTATTACTTTGTAGCCCATACATTGCTATTTCATTAGAACCAGATTTTAATAAAATTTCAGGAGGGTCATATGTTCCTACAAAAGAACTTGAATTTATATTTACAGCACTTTTTAGAAGGTTTACTGCCAAAATACCTGTATTAAGCACTGGCACTACATCATCTACTATGGTTTGATGGTAATTATAATATCCGTTACTATTTTTATAATATACCCTCATCTGTCCTCCTCCTTGAGTTATGAAAAGAAATCTTCCCACACAGTAAGAGCTTATAGCGACATCATACTCATTACTCAAGTGTGTTATAATTTGGCTTATCCCCCACTCTTCAGAGTCTTCATCAAACTGATAAATATATGCTGAATCGTGCAGATATGAGCATACAATTATTTCATCATCATTTAAAATTAAGCCAAAATCATTAATAGTACTATTTGTATAATTCAAATCTAATTGAATACTCTGTAAAAAAGCAAATTGACAACCTTCTCTTTTATAAATATGTACATAATCAGGAACGTATGGAGGCGGATTTTCAGGAGTTCCGAATTCTGTTTGGGCATCTGTTACAACCAGCCATTTATCATTAACTTCTAAACGCGAACCAAAATTACGTTTTGTAAAATATGAGTGGGGTGCATTTTTAACTTGTACTGGTAAATCAGTGTTAACACTACAATCTGTTCCTCCTAAGCCTAAGCTTGCACTACAGGTTGTATAATCAAATCCAGAATATGGACGTCCCTGCATATATATACTTCCACGATAACTTGACAAAATATCTCTCATACGCTCTTTTTGACCTTGAGTAAATATTGTCATACAATTGTCATCATTATAGTTCATATAATTCTTAACAACATCTGTAACTTGATTTGCACAATTTTTACCCTCACAAGGACCTCCATAATTATCAAGATAAGCAGGTCCTGAAACTTTATCTGTATCGCATATCATATCTCCTTCAAATAAACAGTCATTTTCCTCACATAAACACTGTAAGTAAGCAAGCTCTTCAGCGGGTAGGGGATTAGGACCTGGCTTCTCACAAGTATGTTGAAAGACATGGAAGAGCCCTAGCCAGTGTCCAACCTCATGTACTGCTGTTATACCTGAAGAACCATTAGAAGAGTTTGACCCTATATACTTATAGTCAATAACAACACCATCTAAAACATTATTCTCATTATAGGTAGCAAAATCAACATAGAAAGGAAACGAAGAATATCCTAATATTGTATCTTCTCCACATGTTTTTATATCTGCTATCCATATATTCAAGAAAAGTGAAGAAGGGAAAGCTGGATCTCTAAATGATTTTAAGGTATAATCTGTATCAAGATTAATATCACATTCATCAGTACCATTACCATCAGCATCTTGTAATATCCCTACATCATAACTAGTCGCTCCCATATATCTGTTCACACCACTAGTTTCTCTACTATATGCATCTTTTGAGGCTATACAAAATCTTATTTCGGTATCTACACCTCCATATTCACCTCCATATGCCTCATTAAGAATATCAATTTGTTCTTCTAGTTTACTTAAAGCAACATTCCTACCTGTTCCTTCAGGCTCACCATTATGTATAACGTTGAAAACAACAGGAATATATACTATTCCTTCATTAGCACTTGTGCTTTTTGTAGTATTATCAGAAGTATAACTCTTAATTACACTCTTAATTTTAGACTCGAGCTTAGGGTCTCTCTCCTTAAAAGCTTTAAGATATTCATCAGCAAAACACCTTTGAGAGTAACTAAACCAAGTTGCACTAAAAAAAACAACTATTATAAAAATATTTTTCATCAAATATTAATTTTAGTTATTTATAAGTATTTCAACTTTTTTCTTAAGTTCTTCAATCTCTTTCCCTTGTTCAGAAAGCTGCTTATCTTGCTGTTCTATTTTTTTATTTTGTTCTATCAAATAAAGAGTTAGTTCTTCTATTTTTTCTTGTTGAATTTTTGCCATTTCACCAACATTTATACCTTCTTCTTTAATTTCTTCAGCTGAAGGCACATTCGGTAAGTGACCATTTTTATTTATAAAACTTTCAACTTCTTGTAAAGATTTTAGTTTATAATCTTCAGAAAAAACATAATCTGCCCAAGTTGAATCATAACTAACACGCACCTCTTCTGTAAGTATACCTCCTTTTACAAATAAAGTATAATAACTAATATTTGAGTTTCCAGACATAGTAGGAAAACTATTAAAACCTCCTATACCTATTTTATTTTCTGCAAAATCTCCATATATAAGAGGTAATGTATTAGCAACATCAGAACTACTAATATATAGTTTATTACTATCTGTTTCGTCCATTCCGGCTCCATTTCCAATAAACACATTATTGGTTCCTGTAGCATTAGTTCCTGCTAAAAAGCCTAGATACACATTCTTACTACCATTAATATTATTCAAACCCGCACCGTGACCAATAAAAACATTTCCATTTCCTATAGTGGTAGAAGTGGCTGCTTGATCTCCTATATATATATTCCAGCTTCCAGTAGTATTATTCTGTCCTGCATAATGACCCAGAAAAACATTTGAAGTTCCTGTTGTATTGTCATACCCTGAATGATCTCCTGTAAAAACATTAGCTTGACCCGTAGTGTTATTAGCACCTGAATAAGCACCTAAAAAAGCATTTCCTTCACCTGTAGAAACACCATTTGTTCCCTGACCAGCTTGATAGCCTACAAATAAGTTTGAAGCTCCAGTATTATACCTCCCTGAATAACTCCCTATATAAGTACTTTGAGGTGCGCCATAATATCCTGAATAATACCCTATTGCCGTAACATAACTGTCGTTAACATTATAGCCTGCATAATAACCAGCTAATACCGAGTAGGATGAATTACTATTATATCCTGCCCTATACCCTGTAAATGTATTATGGTTTCCGCTAGTTGTTCCTCCAGACCTATAACCCGTATATGTATTACCTGTTCCTGATGCATTTTGACCGCTTAAAGCTCCAAAAAACGTATTATAATTCCCGGATGTAATATTCGAACCAGATTGATGACCCACCATGGTATTAAAGCTTCCTGAAGTAGCATTACCAGACTGATATCCTATATATACAGTACCGGAAGTTGTATTCAAAGCTGCACCATTATCTACACCTAACCCTGTTTCGGTAGTACTTTGTACTTCTTGTCCAGTGGACATAAAAATCGAGCCTAGCAACATTGTTACTGCAAATAGTTTTTTTGTTTTCATGATTAAATTTTTTTAATTGAAATGGTTATTAATTAATTTGGCTCAATATACTACAATAATACATTCCTTGAGATTAAACCTACATTTCAAATATGAAAAAAACATTAATTTTATTTTCTATCGCTGGTATACTGGCAACAGTATACAACAACGTACCTATTTCTTTCGATACTACTGAACAAAAAGAAATTATCAACTCCTTTTTAGATGATTGGCATAACGCTGCTGCTACTGCTGACTATGAAGGTTACTTTGATAAAATAGCGGAAGACGGCAGGTATATTGGTACTGATGCTATGGAAAACTGGGACAAAAAGGCTTTTGCTACCTTCTCTAAACCTTATTTTGATAAAGGTAAAGCATGGAATTTTAAGGCTGTACAGCGCAACATCTATTTTAGTAAAGATGGTACTGTTGCTTGGTTTGATGAATTACTGGATACTTGGATGAAAGGTTGTCGTGGTTCGGGAGTACTGGAAAAAGAAAACGGTGAATGGAAAATAAAACATTATGTACTTTCTATGACTGTACCTAACGAAGTAACTAAAGAGGTTATACCCTTAAAAGCTAAGTATGAAGACTACATTATTGCCAAGCTTAAAGAAAAGCAATAGGTATATAAAAAAAGAACCTGCCAATTTGGGGCTTGGCAGGTCTTGCTAGCAAAAGCAAAGTTCCCAGGGGCTTCCCATTACCCCTGGAGGTATAGTTGTGTTGACTTTTCTAATTATTTATTTTTTTTATACTGTAAATTTAGCACGAAATTCTTACAGTTTTGGTTTTATTCGTTTAGATAAATTTATAGGAAGGTGAAAAGCATGTATGTTTCGACGAATTGTAATACCCTTTAAATGAAATATTAAATCAAAAAAAAGCGCTCCGGCATTTACTACCGGAACGCATATCCACCTAACCAATAAAAATTAAATCCATGAAAAAATTTAGTCCTCTAATAAATCTCTTCCTTGGATATCTGATGTAAAATTATACTGTAATTAAATATTTTATTTAAAATATCGATAAGTGGTAGTTTACTGTAGTTGAATGGAACTATAACGCCGTTAAAAGAATACGAATTACAATGTATGTTGGGTATAATTTTAGAAATTATTCATAATCACAACAACTGTTTCTTATTATATTAACAAATACACTTAACTTTATTTAAAAACAATAAGAAATCTACTACTGGTAACTTACTTACCAAAACCATTTCCTGATTAAATTTGTTTAACATACCAGTTATGTAACATTTGTTACTGCACAACACGCTGTATATTAATAATTTTACACTTAGAAAAGATAAATTAAAACACACTACTATGTATTTTCAACATGTTTACGATAAATCATTGGCGCAAGCCAGCTACTTTATAGGATGTCAGGCAAAAGGAGAAGCTATTGTTATCGACGCTAAGCGGGATATTGATACCTATCTTGATATTGCCAAGCAAAACAATATGACTATCACACATATTGCCGAAACACATATCCATGCTGATTTTCTATCAGGTTCAAGAGAGTTAGCTGCCGTAACAGGTGCTAAAATGTATCTGTCTGATGAAGGCGGGGCAGACTGGCAGTATGAATTTAACCATATTGGCTTAAAAAATGGCGATGTAATAAAAGTAGGAAACCTGTCCCTTGAAGTCTTACATACTCCGGGGCATACCCCTGAAAGTATCAGCTTTTTACTTACAGATCATCCTGCTACCGATGAACCTGTTATGATATTTACAGGTGATTTTGTATTTGTTGGTGATATTGGTCGTCCTGACTTGTTAGAAAAAGCAGCAGGTTTAAAAGGTACTCAGGATGCAGGAGCTAAGCAAATGTATCAGTCATTAGAAAAATTTGCTTCGCTACCACCATACATTCAGGTATGGCCGGCACATGGTGCAGGTTCTGCCTGTGGTAAAGCGCTGGGCGCTGTACCAAGTTCAACAGTAGGATATGAAAAAATAAGAAACTGGGCTTTTCAGTATACTAATAACGAAAAAGAGTTTAAAGACTATTTACTAGCTGACCAGCCTGAACCGCCTAAATACTTTGCTATGATGAAGAAACTTAACAAAGTAAATCGTCCTTTACTTGTTGAAGTACCTAAACACGCCAAGTTAAGCAAAGAGGAGTTTCTTAATGCTTATAACAAAGGAATTAAGGTAATAGATACCCGTAATAAGTTTGATTTTGCAAAAGCACACCTTCCAAACACTATAAATATACAAGGCAATAATTCGTTTGCCACATGGTGCGGATGGGTGCTTAACTATGAGGAACAATTTATACTGATAGCTGATGATGACCAAATGGATGACATTACCCGTAAATTAATGCGTATAGGTCTTGATAACATCTACGGATATATATCAGATATACAATCAACAGGTATTGCTCCCGAACAAAGCGAAATAATAGATGCTGACACTTTAAAAAGCTACATAGGTAACGAAAACGTACAGATTATAGATGTGCGTGGTGCTTCGGAATATAACGCGGCTCATATTAAGGGTGCTGAGAACATTTTTGTGGGTACACTGGCTGACAACTTAGACAAGATTGATAAAAATAAAGAGGTAGTAATACACTGCCAGAGTGGCGACAGGGCTGCCATAGCACAATCAATTTTAGCCCGAAACGGATTTAAAAACATGAAGAACTATTCAGCAGGAATGGCAGAATGGAAAAAACTAAATAATAAGGTAGTTTCTGAAAACTAAAAACAAGAAGACTATGAAAAAAACACTTTTGCAAGAAGACTGGAAAGAGCTACTTTTTAAGACGCCTAATGCTGTAGTACTTGATGTGAGAACAGAGGATGAATGTGCTGACGGAGTTATTGAAAATGCCGTTTGTCTGGACTTTTTCCAAAAAGAAAAAGTCTTACAGGAGATAGAGAAAATGGATAAGGACAAAGAGTATTTTGTATATTGTCGCAGCGGTAACCGCAGCGGAATGATGTGTGAGTTGCTGAACAGTAAGGGTTTTAAAAACACATACAACCTTAAAGGTGGTATTATGCAATGGAATGGTAAACTGGTTTAATAGCTATGAATACTATTTTAAAGAAAATAAATATTTATAAAATTATAAGGCTGATTATAGGGGCACTACTTTTATGGCAAGCTATAGAACAAGATTCTTTGCCCCTTATCATTTTTGCAGGACTCCTTACTATAGCTCCATTATTTAATGTTGGTTGTACAGCAAACAGTTCATGCAGAATTCCTGAAAGAAAGTCACGCAGAAGAAAGTAATATAAATACTATAATCAAGAAATATTTTTTTTTTTGGCAAGGGGGTAAGTATGCTATACTTACCCCCTTTTTCGTTTTTAACTTTTACACTTGTTACAAATAAAACTTACTACTTCACATTCAGCCAATCTATAACAATTTTAGAGAAAAAAATTATTTATAAGCGAGTAAGTACTCTTTATTTTCACTTAAAAACAGTTGTTAAAAAAATAATTTTATCTTTATAGTCGCCATAAAAAAGTCATTATAACTTACTGATAAACAATATAAATAAACCCCTCTACTACTTCATTAATCGAAAGGTAGAAAAAAACAGTAATTATATATTAAGCTATAAATACACAAAATCTATTATCCACTAAAATGAAAACCAATAAACCTATCATCTATGAAAAAAAAATTCCTCTCAACATTAGCACTAATGGTTGGGCTTTTGTTTTTAACCGAAAGTAGGGCGCAATTAATACCCTCGTATGCAGGGGATGCCTACTCTACCGGAAACGGTTGCTATGTTATTACTCCAAACCTTCAGCAGCAGGCAGGTGCTGCCTGGTATGACAACCCAATAGACCTTAACGAAGATTTTGATATTGTTTACAATGGCTTTTTTGGCTCGAACAACGGGGGAGCAGACGGAATGACCTTTGTATTAAAAACTACTCCTGATGCTGTTATAGGTTTGCCGGGAGGAGGGCTTGGTTATCAGGACTTACCCGGAACAAACTCTCTTGCAGTAGAATTTGATACGTATCAAAATTCAGGAGGAACTGTTAACGACCCTTATTATGACCACATTTCTTTACAAAAAAACGGTAATACAAACCATATATCTCCTAACAGTCTTACAAGCTATGTACAGGCTTCAGCTACCTCCGCTAATATTGAAGACAATACAGATCATGAAGTAAAAATAAAATGGCGCGCAGCAGAGCAAAGACTTATCGTAATTTTTGATTGTCAGGAGCGTATAAACTATAACGCAGATATTATAAATACTGTTTTTGGAGGAGAATCAACAGTATACTTTGGTTTTACAGCCTCAACAGGAGACTTAACAAACCAGCAATCTGTTTGCTTCCAATACTTGTCATTTTTAGAGTCGCCTTTAGAAAACAAAACTATCTGCTCAGGAGGAGCGGTAACAGATATAGACGGCACATTACCGGGAGCTTCAAACTATCAATGGTCACCTGCAACAGGAGTAAGCAATACAGCAACTCCTAACCCTGTTTTTACACCAACCACAACTACAACTTATACTCTTACTACTACAGATAACTGTGGAGAAGTAACAGAAGAGAGCTTTACTGTAAACGTAATACCTGAACCTGAGGTCAATGTTACAGTAGCTACCTCTCCTATATGTAGCGGAGAAGATGCTGTTTTCAATTTAAACGGTACTCCTGACAGCGAAGTAACATACAGCATTAATAATGGTAATCAAGAAGTAATTACTCTTGATGCCACAGGAACGGCAACAGTAACAGTTGTAGTTTCTACAAACGCACAAGAAACATTACAACTTATAAATATAGCATTTGAAAACCCTCCGTTTTGCGAAGCAGTTATAACCGGAAGTGCTTCTGTTGATATAGAAGTTATAGATACTTCTTTCTTTATGACGCCCGATTGTGAAGGAGCTACAGCAACTGTAACCGGAGATACAGGAGGTACTTTTGCTTTTAATCCTGCACCGGCAGACGGAGCTGCAATCGACAGTGCTACAGGAACAATTAGCAACGCAACACCGGGAGAAACCTATTTTGTAGAATATACAGTAGTAAGCACTTGTACTGCAACAGGTAACGGGCAGGTTACTATATACCCTGCTATAACCTATAATACACCTTCAACCCTAACTGTATGTGACACGGATGAAAATAACGGGTTTGCCGAATTTAACCTTAGTACAACTGCTAATGAAATAGGCGGAGGTAACACCGATTTAGTAATCACATTTTATGAAAATGAAACCGAAGCTGAAAATGGTAATGCTACAGACCAATTACCTTTAAACTATACTAATACTTCTGCTATAAGCCAAACTATATGGGTAAGAATTGAAGATGTAAATACCGGATGCTACGCAATTATAACTCAGGATTTACAAGTTAACCCTACTCCTGTAGTCAGCAGTCTTACCGACATTACTTCTTGTGATGTTGATGATGACGGTATTATTGATTTTGACCTTACTCCGGCAATAAATGAAATATTAACGACTTACCCTAATGCCTCAGTAACTTTTTATGAAAATGAAGCTCAGGCAGAAAGTGGTAATACGGCAGACCAACTACCTACTTTATACGCAACAACATCTGATGAAGAAGAGCTATGGGTACGTATTCAAAATACAACAGGATGTTACAGTACAGTAGTGCTACAGTTAACATCTGAACCATTACCTGAACTTACAGAAGTTGACAATATTGAAGTTTGTGATGACAATAATGATGGTATTACTACAATTGATTTGACTGTAGTTGAAAGCCAAATTACAGCTAACAACCCTGACATAGTTATTACGTATGCATATGAAAGGAATGGTATAATTACAGAAATTGCTACACCTTCTGCTTTTGAAAACACAATAGCTGACACGCAGACTATTAGGGCTATTGCCGAAAACAGTTTAGGCTGCAGTACTTCAATAAATTTTGATATTATTGTGAACAATTGTTTTATACAGAGAGGTATTTCACCTAACAGTGATGGCGACAATGATTATTTTGATTTAACGGGATTAAATGTATCAGAATTAGAAATATTTAACCGTTACGGTTTAAAAGTGTATTCTTTTTCAAATTACACTAATCAGTGGCACGGGCAATCAAATGACGGCGATGAACTCCCGACAGGAACCTATTTTTACAGCATGAGTTATGCAGGTAGTAACCAAACTAACGCAGAACAAAAAACTGGCTGGATATATATAAACAGAGAGTTAAACTAATAGCAAATAAAAAAGCCTTACATTTCTGTAAGGCTTTTTTTAAAGCTCCCCCTCTTGGGCTCGAACCAAGGACCCTCTGATTAACAGTCAGATGCTCTAACCAACTGAGCTAAGGAGGAAACTGTATATTATAAATAAAAAGATTTTACTCTTTTTAAAGGTTGTTTCAGTATGTAGTGGCAACGCTTAATGTGTTACCTTTATTGCGGTGCAAATATAAAACCATTTTTCATTTCCGCAAACAAAACAAGGAAAAAATTAACCTAAATTTTTCATTATTATTTCGTAAATATCTTTACCGAAAACTAACACCATAAGCGTCAGCAATATAATCATACCTATGGTTTGCACCACTCCGGCAGCTTTATCTCCCAATCTGCGACCTGTAATCATCTCTGCAATAGTAAATATAGCATGACCACCATCAAGACCTGGTATTGGTAGTAAGTTCATAAAAGCCAAACCTATTGAGAAAAGTGCCGTAAACTTCCAGAAAAACTCCCAGTCCCATGCAGTAGGCATAAGCGTAGCAATACCCACCGGGCTTTTTACATGCTTATAAGCTCCTGTACTAGGGCGCAGGATTAGCTTAAACTGCTTTACATTATATACTAAAAGAAAATACGACTCTTCTACAGCTTTTGGTATAGCCGTAAAAAAGTTATAATGCTCGGTAATTAAACCTGTAGCTCTGTGCCTGAATCCTAAAGTTCCTTCTTCAGAAACTACTGCCTTTAAGTCTATAGGTTTATTATTCCTTTCTATGTTTAATGTTACGGTATCATTTTTAAAACCACTTAAATCAATACCTGCTTCCATCTCGGCATAAGGAACTCCGTTTACCCCTTTTATTATATCTTCTTCCTGTAGCCCTGCTTTTTCAGCATTAGAACCCGGCACTACTTGTTCTACAGTAGTACTGGTAACTTTTAAGGGTTGTACAAAGCCTTTACCCTCTTTATCCAGTATAGCTTTCTTATCTTCATCTGTTAAGGTTATTTCTACCTTTTCGCCGTTACGATCTACAACTACCTTATCCCCTAAAAGAATATCAAGTATCATACGGTCAAAACGCTTTTGGAATTTTCCGTCAACACTTAAAATTTTATCTCCATCCTGAAAACCTACACTTTTACCGGTTTCACCAAAAGCAAGACCTTCTTTTTGTATTAACTCTGTAGATACATATTTTTTACCGTAAGTAGCATATACCGCTGTATATATAAACCATGCCAGTACAATATTCACAATAATACCTCCCAGCATTATAATAAGGCGTTGCCAGGCTGGTTTAGAGCGGAACTCCCATGGTTGTGGCGGGCTTTTCATTTGCTCTTTATCCATACTTTCATCAATCATTCCTGAAAGCTTTACATAACCTCCTAACGGAAGCCAGCCTATACCCCACTCGGTTTCTCCTATTTTCTTCTTAAAAAGTGAAAATCCGGCATCCATAAAAAGGTAGAATTTTTCTACCCTAACCTTAAATATTTTTGCCGCTATATAATGCCCGAACTCATGCAGTATTACTAGTATTGAAAGCATAAGTACTAACTGGGCAATTTGTGTAAGTGTATCCATTGGTAATAGTAAAGTTCTTAATCATTAAACGCACAAAAATAGTGTTTTCTGATTACTTACCGCATTTTTAAACTACAACGGTTTAGATTTTAAAACTTTGTTAATACCCGCAGTCAATAACAGTACTTAAAATATTGTAAGTAAATTTACATATAAAACCTTTTCAGTAGCTATGCTAAACTGATGAGGGAAAAATACCTAAAACAACAGCTATGCTAAAACCCACACCCTATTTTATAGCCCGTTTATTTATCGGGATGAGCTTTTTCGGGCACGGTCTGGTAAGAATGCCTAAACTTGAAATGTTTAGTGGCTGGATGGTAAAATCATTTGAAAATTCATTACTGCCCACAGCAATAGTACAACCGTTTAGCTATATATTACCTTTCGCCGAATTGTTTACAGGAGTACTTTTATTATTCGGATTATTTACCCGCCAGGCAGCAATAGCCGGAAGCTGTATTATCCTTTCATTAATATTAGGTTCAGCATTAATAGAACAATGGGACGCACTTCCAACACAGTTTTTACACGGGCTGTTTTTACTAATAGTCCTCAATTTTATAGAAGCAAACAAAATCTCTTTAGATAATAAACTAAAAAAATAACCCTATATGGCATCGCAATTATTTTCAATATTACAGATAAAAAGCATTATACTAAAAAACCGCATTGTAGTTTCTCCAATGTGCCAATATTCGGCTAAAGATGGTTTTGCCAATAACTGGCATTTGGTTCATTTAGGAGCCAGAGCTATTGGCGGAGCAGGTTTAATTATTCAGGAAGCTACTGCCGTATCTCCCGAAGGAAGAATATCTCCCGAAGATTTAGGTATCTGGAGTGATGAGCACATCGAAAAGTACAAAGAAATTAACGAGTTTATATTACAGGAAAATGCATTCCCGGGAATACAACTTGCACATGCAGGGCGTAAAGCCAGTACTTCGCCGCCATGGGAAGAAAGAAGAAAACTAACCGAGCAGGAAAACGGCTGGCAAACCGTTGCACCAAGCCCTATCCGTTACAGTGACCACGAAGCAGAACCTCCTTTAGAGCTTAACAAAGAAGGCATACAAAAAGTAATAAACGATTTTAAGGAGGGGGCACGCCGTGCCAACGAAGCCTGTTTTAAAGTCCTGGAAATACACGCAGCACACGGCTATCTGTTACACCAGTTTTTATCACCGTTATGTAACGAACGGACGGACGAATATGGTGGGAGTTTTGAAAACCGTACCAGACTACTATTGGATGTAATAGATGCAGTAAAAGAAGAATGGCCGGACAACCTTCCGTTATTTGTGCGTATATCAGGTACTGACTGGGCTGAAGGTGGCTGGAATGTAGATGAATCGGTTAAACTGACTGAAATACTAAAAGAAAAAGGTGTTGATGTAATAGACTGCTCATCAGCAGGAGCTGTAGAGTGGCAAAAAATTCCTGTTGAAGATGGTTTCCAAGTACCAATTGCAGAAAGAATTAAAAAAGAAACAGGGGTACACACAGGGGCTGTAGGTTTAATAACAGATGCGCAACAGGCAGAAGATATTATTGCAAGCGGAAAAGCCGATTTAATTTTCTTTGGCAGGGAGTCGCTACGCGACCCTAACCTTGGGTTAACTTTTGCTCACCAATTAAAAGCAGATATTACCTGGCCAAAACAATATGAAAGAGCCAAACCGAAATATTAATTATTATGCAAAAAATAAAAACAGCATTACTGTCCTACGGTACATCGGGTAAAATATTTCATGCCCCATTTTTAGACTTGCATGAAGGGTTTGAGCTGACAGGAGCTTGGGAGCGCAGTAAAAAAAATATACAAAACGATTACAGTGGAGTAAAAAGCTATGATACGCTGGAAGAACTTCTTGCAGATGACAGCGAACTGGCAATAGTAAATACACCAGTAGATACGCACTATGAATATGCTAAAAAATGTCTTGAAGCAGGCAAGCATGTATTGGTTGAAAAAGCATTTACCACCAATGCTTCCGAAGCAGAAGAACTACACGAACTGGCAAAAACTAAAGGTTTAAAACTATGCGTATACCAAAACCGCCGTTGGGACAGCGACTTTAAAACCGTACAAAAAGTATTAAACAGTAAAGCTCTTGGTGATATTGTAGAAGTCGAAATATATTTTGACCGTTATAACCCGCAACTAAGCCCTAAAACACATAAGGAAACAGGAGAACCCGGAGCAGGAATACTGTGGGATTTAGGCTCTCATATTTTAGACCAGGCTTTGCAGCTATTCGGTTACCCACAGGCAGTATTCGGAGATATTCGTAAAACAAGGAATGGCTCTAAAATAGGCGACTGGTTCGACATCATTCTTTACTATGAAGATAAAAGAGTACGTGCCAAAGCAGGATTTTTTATGCGAGAGCCTGTACCATCGTATATTTTGCACGGTAAAAAGGGCAGTTTTTTAAAAGAGCGTGGCGATGTACAAGAAGATGAACTGAAAGAAGGTAAAAAGCCGGGCACGGAAGGCTGGGGAATAGAGCCTATTGAGAAATCAGGGTTTTTACATACTGAAATGAACGGAGAAGAAATCAAAAAAACAATTACTACCGAACAGGGTAATTATTACGAGTTATTTGATTTACTCCACCAATCCATAATACACGATAAACCAGAACCCGTAACCGCTGAAGAAGGTATAAAGGTTATGAAAGTAATAGATGCTGCCCTAAACAGTAACAAACTAAAACAGGTAATACAACTATAAAATTTCGCTACAAACAACATGGAAAAAAGACAATTAGGAAATACCGATTTACACGTTTATCCTATTAGTTTCGGAGGAAATGTTTTCGGTTGGACAATAGATGAAAAAACATCATTTGAATTATTAGATGCTTATACAAGTGCTGGCTTCAATTTTATTGATACTGCCGATATGTATTCCCGTTGGGCTGATGGCAACCAGGGAGGAGAATCAGAAACAATTATAGGCAACTGGCTAACTAAAAACAAAAACCGTAATGATGTTGTTATCGCTACAAAAGTAGGTAGCGACATGGGCGACGGCAAAAAAGGGTTAAGTAAAAAATATATTCTACAAGCTGCGGAAGACTCTTTAAAAAGGCTACAAACGAATCATATAGACCTGTACCAAACGCACTTTGATGATGAGAACACCCCTATTGAAGAAACGCTTGATGCTTACGCACAATTAATCAAAGAAGGTAAAGTACGCTATATCGGTGCTTCTAATCTTTCGCCTGAACGACTTACAAAATCACTTGAAATAGCAAAGGCTAACAACCTGCCTGTTTACGAAACCTTTCAACCGCATTATAATCTGTATGAACGTGAAGTTTTTGAAAAAGAACTGGAAGATATATGTGTAAAGAACACCTTAGGCGTTATTAGTTACTTTTCCTTAGCCAGCGGCTTCCTTACCGGGAAGTACCGCAGTAAAGATGATTTTGACAAAAGCCCCCGTGGTGGCGGTATGGGTAAATATCTTGATGACAGAGGGCTTAAAATACTCGACGCGCTTGATGAAGTAGCTAAAAAACTCGGTACTACTCAGGCAACAGTAGCATTGGCATGGCTTATTCACCGCCCGTCGGTTACCGCACCTATAGTAAGTGCAACAAGCCTAAACCAACTGGACAGTATTATTAATGCTCCTAAACTGGATATTTCACAAGAAGATATTGAACTACTTACTAAAGCAAGCGCATGGTAATTTTTTCTGCTCATAAATAGTAACCCCTAAATTTTGATATATGCAAACGGAACAATACAGCTTTGAAGATGACGGAAAAATCCCCAACAGTGTTTTCCCTGCAATACTCTATAAAAAAGCATTTGACAATAACAGTGAAATTGCGGACAATATAGAGGAAAAGTTTATTGGGAATAACTGGAAAAACAGTTGGCGCAATGGAGTATATGATTATCACCATTACCATAGCACAGCACATGAGGTATTGGGCGTATATAGCGGTTCAGCAGAAATACAATTAGGGGGCGAAAAAGGCAAGAGATTTTCTGTGTCGGCAGGTGATGTTATGGTTTTACCCGCAGGTACAGGGCATAAAAAAATTTCAGCGTCGGATGATTTTGGAGTGGTGGGCGCTTATCCTGACGGGATGGACTATGACATTTGTACCGGAAAGGAAGGCGAACGACCTGAAGCGGATAATAATATTGCTAAATTACCTTTCCCGGACTGCGACCCTGTGCAGGGTAAAAATGGGGGAATATTAGAATTCTGGAAATAAAAACTTAATACAGAAAAAAGATACTATGGATTTACAACTTAAAAATAAAACAGCTCTGATAACCGGTTCTACCGAAGGTATTGGTTATGCCATTGCCAAAGGGTTACTTGCCGAAGGTGCAACAGTATATATAAACGGAAGGAAACAGAAAACTATTGATGAATCAGTTAAAAAACTGAAAGAGGAAGTTTCGAGTGCGGATGCGCATGGTATTGCGGCCGACTTTTCTAAAGTAGAGGAAATAGATAATCTGATACAGCAATTACCGGAAGTAGACATTTTAATTAATAACGTAGGCGTATTCGGTCCAAAACCATTTGAAGAAATTACGGATGAGGATTGGTTTAATTTCTTCGAAATTAATGTGATGAGCGGCGTAAGGCTTTCCCGCCATTATTTACCGAAAATGAAAGAAAAAAACTGGGGGCGCATACTGTTTACATCCAGTGAAAGCGGGGTAAATATCCCTGAAGATATGATTCATTACGGCTTTACCAAAACAGCATTACTTTCCATAAGCAGGGGGCTGGCGCAGCTTTGCAAGGCTACAAATGTTACCGTAAATGCGGTATTACCCGGCCCTACCATGTCTGAAGGAGTAAAAGAAATGACAGGTATCGATGAAGGTAAAGACCCTGATGAAGTAGCAAAAGACTTTTTTGAAAATGAAAGACCAACCAGTATTATACAACGTTTTGCCAGCCCAGAAGAGGTAGCCAACCTGTTTGTATACCTTTCCAGCCCGTTATCTGCTGCTACTAATGGCGCACCTATGCGGGTAGATGGTGGTGTTATACGTTCCGCATTCTAAAACTAATAAACATACGCATCTATGAAAAAAATCGCATTGCTATTCATCACACTATTAACCGTTTTTTCAGCAAAAGCCCAAAAGGATAAAGTAAAAGAACTTGGGCTGATGCTGGAAAATTACGAGTATCCTTTTAAGGTTGACTACATATCGCTGGATATACAAGGGCAGGAACTTAAAATGGCGTATATGGATGTACAACCTGAAAAGCCCAACGGAAAAACCATAATGCTCCTGCATGGTAAAAACTTTAACGGAGCGTATTGGGAACAAACCGCTAAAGACCTCTCTAAAGAAGGCTACCGTATAATAATTCCCGACCAAATTGGTTTCGGTAAATCATCCAAGCCAACTGATATTCAGTACAGCTTCCAGATGCTTGCGGAGAATACCAAAGCTGTTTTAGATAAAATAGGTGTAAAAAAGTTAAGCGTACTGGGGCACTCTATGGGTGGTATGCTGGCAACCCGTTTTGCTTTAATGTATCCGGAAATGACGGAGAAACTTATTTTAGCCAACCCTATAGGGCTGGAGGACTGGAAACTATGGGTTCCCTACCAAAGTATAGAGGATTGGTACCAAAGCGAGCTGAAAAAAGATTACGAGTCCATTAAAAACTATCAGCTTAAATTTTATTACGATAATAAATGGAAACCGGAATATAATGAATGGGTAAACCTGTTGGCAGGGTGGACATTGAATGACCAATATCCCATAATTGCTAAAAACGCAGCACTTACCTACGATATGATTTTTACCCAGCCGGTAGTATATGAATTCAGCGAGCTAAAAATGCCTACCCTTTTAATAATCGGGCAACGTGACCGTACCGCTTTGGGTAAAAACAAAGCTCCTAAAAAATTTCAGGATGATATGGGTAACTACCCGAAACTGGGCAAGGAAACCAAACAGAAAATTAAAGATGCTACTTTGGTAGAACTTGATGATGTAGGGCATTTACCGCATATTGAAGTGTATGACAGGTTTATAAAACCATTAAAAGAGTTTTTAGAAAAGTAATATAACCTTAAACCCGCTAATATATGTCGGGAGAAACAACAGCAGGAGTAAGTTACCGCAAGGCATATCGTGATGTAAAAGCATCACACCTCAACCGCATACGCTGGGCAGTAGGATTGTATTATTTTACCATGGGATTATGCTTTGCCACATGGGCAAGCCGAATACCCGATATTAAAACCAAACTCAGCCTTACCGAAGCTGACCTTGGTACGGTGCTTTTTGCCATACCGGTAGGACAATTGGTAATTATGCCCTTCTCCGGTATACTGGCTACTAAATATGGCAGTCATAAAACCGCCTTATTAGGGTTAAGCTGCTATTTATTAAGTTTAATAACTATAGGCTTTGCAGAGGAGCAATGGCAACTTTTGCTCTCGTTATTCTTGTTTGGTATGTGTAGTAACCTTACTAATATATCTATAAACACACAGGGCATCTATACCGAAGGGCTTTTCAGGCGACCAATAATGTCTGCCTTTCATGGGGCATGGAGTATTGCAGGGTTTACAGGAGCGTTAATAGGGCTTGGTATGATTGCGCTAAACTTAATACCACTATACCATTTCGCTATTGTTGCAGTGTTATTATTAATCGTTTTATTTACTAATTATAAGTACTTAATAAGAGCTAAAAAACAGGAACTTACACCTAAAAAGAATGTATTTAAAAAACCCGATACTGTATTAGTATGGCTAGGAATAATGGCGTTTGGCTGTATGATGAGCGAGGGTATAATGTTCGACTGGAGCGGAGTGTACTTTAAAGAGGTTGTAAAAGCCCCGGGCGCACTGGTGGTATTAGGTTATGCCTCTTTTATGATAATGATGGCAGCAGGGCGTTTCTTCGGAGACCGAATTATAAAAAAAGCAGGAAGAAAAAGAGTATTACAAATTAGCGGTTGCTTAATTTCTGTAGGGCTGATTACCGCTGTTTTTCTCCCTTACCTTATCCCTTCTACTCTCGCGTTTATGTTGGTTGGCTTGGGTGTTTCTACCATAATACCCACTATATACAGCATTGCAGGGCGCAGACCGGGAATACCTCCGGGTATTGCTTTGCAAACGGTTTCCAGTGTTAGTTTTTTGGGGTTTATGTTAGGACCTCCGGTAATAGGTTATGTTGCACAGGCAACCAGTTTAAAAGTATCGTTTGCTATAATAGCTACGCTTGGTTTTGGCATTACCATTTTGGTAAGCAAGGTTAAAGCCATTACAGAATCATAATAACTAATAAAAATTGAAAAACATGGAATACAGAAAAATAGGAAATTCAGATTTAGAACTATCCGCTATTACATTCGGAGCATGGGCTGCCGGAGGTTGGATGTGGGGTGGCACAGAACGTAAAGATGCTATTGATGCCATCAAAAAATCGTATGATGAGGGTGTTACCTCTATAGACACCGCCCCTATATACGGGCAGGGTGAAAGTGAAGAAATTGTAGCCGAAGCCATACAGGGTATGGGACGTGATAAAGTACAAATACTTACTAAGTATGGTATGCGCTGGGATTTGGCAAAAGGTGATTTTGCTATGAAAAGCAAAAACAATCAAGGTCAGGATATAGATGTCTATAAATATGCAGGCAAAGAAAGTATTATTAAAGAATGTGAAGACAGCCTTCGCCGATTGAAAACGGATTATATTGATTTATATCAAATTCACTGGCCGGATAGTACTACTCCTATTCAGGAAAGTATGGAAGCAGTAGCACAACTGATTAAAGAAGGTAAAGTACGTTACGCAGGCGTATGTAATTACAGTGCCGAACAGGTTAAAGAAGCCTCTAACTATATTGATATTGTTTCTGACCAAGTTCCTTACAGCATGGTGAAGCGTGAAATTGAAAAAGAGCTTGTGCCTTATAGCATTGAAAACAGCAAATCAATTATTGCGTACAGTCCGTTAGAACGCGGATTACTAACCGGTAAAATGAAACCGGGACACGAATTTGCCGAAGGTGACCACAGGGCAGGCTTATATTTTTTTAAAGATGAAAACCTGAAAAGAGTAGATGCCTTTTTAAATAAAATAAAGCCACTGGCGGAAGATAAAAATGCTACACTGGCACAACTGGTGCTACGCTGGACTATTGACCAACCGGGTATAACCGTAGCTTTGGCAGGGGCTCGAAATGCTGAACAATCAGTACAAAATGCGAACGCTATACATATAAAACTTTCGCAGGAAGAAATTGATTTTATTTCTACTGAGCTTAATAAATTAGAGCTTGTAAAATAAGCTCCGCTTTTAATTACAAATAGATAACCCCGCTGATAGCGGGGTTATTTTATTTTGCAGTAAATAGTTATTTACTCTTTTATAAACTTAAGTTGTTTTGTGCCTTTATTTGTTTTTAAAGTAATAAAGTAAGCTCCGTTATCCAGTTTGGCAATATTCCAGTCTGCTTTTTCAGCTATTGTCATAACCTGTTGCCCTAAACTGTTATAAAAAACTGCTTCTTTTACTGCTACCCCATCAGGCAGGCGTACCGAGAGTACCTCTGTAGCGGGATTAGGGTATAAGCTTAATGTACTTAATCTTTCTATTTGAGTTGTGTTAAGCATTTCCTGATTATCTTTAGAAATAATATTTCGTTCAGGGTCAAACTCAAAACTTGTCACTGTAAAAGGCACTGCTATTACAAATTCCTGCCCGTTTGATGTATTATCTAAAACCACATCTTGCTGAGCATCACCATCGCCATACAAGCGTATGGGTACAGGCATTTCAAAATAGGATACTGAATTATGTGATTGGGCTTGGTTAATAGTTACTTTAACCTGCCCTTCGCCATAATGTTGTACTGTAATAGTGTAAGAAGGATAACCTTCTCCGTAAATCCAGTCATTAAAAAACTCCGTCAAGTCAGTTCCTGAAGCAGTCTCAAGATGTTCTTTCAAATCAGGTGTTTTAGCATAATCAAAAGCTAAATCTTCATCTGCCAAATAGTTTTTAATCCCTTGGTAAAAATCAGTATCACCCAGTTTAAAACGCAGCATATGTGTTACCATTGCTCCTTTGTTGTAGCTTAACCTGCTACTAAACACTCTCCCAACACTTGTAGTATCAGCAGCGGGAACATATACACTCCCCTCCGGTGCTGCTGTAATATTTGTAATTCTTCCTTCTTTCCAATCTGTAAAAGCATCATTACCATCCATATCCTCTATTACCAAACCTGAAAGATATGTAGCAAAACCTTCATTTAACCAAATGTCCTGCCATGAGCCACAGGTTATTTTATCTCCAAACCATTGGTGTGCTAACTCATGCGCTACAAGCTCACGATAAAAACCATTCATAAAGGAAATAGTAGTATGTTCCATACCTCCACCTATACCACATTGTGCATGCCCGTATTTTTCTTCATGAAAAGGATATGTTTCAAATAAATCTTCAAACAAATCCATTATATCAACGGTTAAAGGTATTTGCTCCGGCACTACAAAATCGTATGCTTCAGGATATACATAGTTTATTATAGGAAAAGTATTGGGTGCTGTACCTGCTGTTTGTTCAAATATTAAATATTCTGTTACCGCAATAGCAATAAGGTATGCGGGTATTGGGTAATTATGCTGAAAGTGGGTAGTGGTTGTACCGTTACCATTATCAACCTCATTTAATACTACTCCGTTTGACACTCTTTCGTATTCGGAAGGCGAGGTAATATATACATCTATATTGTTAATCTTATCGTTAAGATCTTGCTTACAAGGCCACCAGTCTTTTGCGCCGTATGGTTGCGAAAGTGTCCATATTTCAGGAATACCGTTGTGCGTACCTGTATTAAAACCGTCAGAACTTAAAGGTGGCTGTCCCGAATAGTTTACTACCACAGTAGCTTCGGAGTCTTCTACTATAACCGACGGGAATGTAATTACCAGTTCATCATCTGTATTTTGGGTAAAATTAAGTGCATTCCCCTCCATAGTAACAGAACTTACTGTTAGCGCATCAGTCAAATCGAATGTTATGGTTTCCATATCATCTTTAGCAATAAAAGTAGTGGTAACCGTACCTGTTATAAAATGTTCGGCAGGATCTACTTCAAAATCCAGCCTGTGGTATTGTATATCGTAATTTCCTGTATTAAGGTTAGCTGTAAAATTACTTACCTGATAAGCCGATTTCATTTCTGCCTCGACTAAGCTATTAAAAACAGTATCATCTTGCTGAGCATAAGTAAACGTTAGTACCCAAAAGACACAAAGCAGCAGTATGTTTCTTCTCATAATTTATTTTTTGAAAAACAGGTAATTCTATTACAAGGTTAAAAATATAAAAAATTAAAGATAAGACTTTTATAAGTTTAATGCTTTACCATAAATTATTAAAACAAATGATTAAATTTGCTCACTTCATAAAACACATAAATAACCTATGTTACAAACAGCATTTATCAGAGAAAACAGAGAAAAGGTAATTAAAGCACTGGAAAAAAGAAGTCTTGATGTTACAGCACTTATCGATGAAGTTATTGCACTGGATGAAAAAAGAAGAAGCACCCAGGCAGAACTTGATTCTGTTTTATCCGAATCAAATAAAATGTCTAAAAGCATAGGCGAACTGATGAAAGCAGGCAAAAAGGAAGAGGCCTTAAGCATCCGCGAACAAACATCAGAACTTAAAGAAAAAAGTAAAGAACTTACCGAGGTACTAAACACTACGTCGGAAGAACTTACACAGGCATTATACAAAATACCTAACGTTCCCGCTGATAGTGTACCCGCAGGAAAATCAGAGGAAGATAATGAAGAGGTGTATCGTGAAGGAGATATTCCTGAGTTACACGGTGAAGCATTACCACACTGGGAACTTGCCAAAAAGTATGACATTATAGACTTTGAACTGGGTACTAAAATAACAGGGGCAGGTTTCCCTGTATATAAAGGCAAAGGAGCGCGATTACAGCGCGCTTTAATCAGCTATTTTCTTGATAAAAACACTGAAGCAGGATATAACGAATACCAGGTACCACACCTAATAAACGAAGCATCGGGTTACGGAACAGGACAGTTACCGGACAAAGAAGGGCAAATGTACCACGTAGGTATAGATGACCTTTACCTTATACCAACTGCTGAAGTACCTGTTACCAATATGTTCCGTGATGTAATTATAGAGGAAAAAGATTTACCTGTGCTTTGTACAGGCTATACACCTTGTTTCCGTAGAGAGGCAGGTTCATACGGGGCGCACGTTCGCGGGCTTAACCGTTTACACCAGTTTGACAAAGTAGAAATAGTACGTGTAGAAAAACCTGAAAATTCATACGATGCCCTAGATCGTATGGTAGAACACGTAAAAGGTTTACTAAAAGAACTTGGTTTACCTTACAGAATTTTACGCCTTTGCGGTGGGGATATGGGCTTTACCGCAGCACTTACGTATGATTTTGAGGTATTCTCTACCGCTCAGGACAGATGGTTAGAGATAAGTTCTGTTTCTAACTTTGAAACATTTCAGGCAAACAGGTTAAAACTTCGTTACCGCGATAAAGACGGTAAAAACCAATTGGCACATACCCTAAACGGTAGCTCTTTGGCATTACCAAGAGTTCTTGCAGGACTACTTGAAAACTGCCAAACTCCCGAAGGTATTGTAATCCCGGAAGTTTTACGCCCTTATACAGGATTTGACATTATAAATTAGTAAATTTGTTTATATAGCCTAACGCTAAAGGAGTTCCCTTTAGCGTTAGTTTATTAATTTACTAAGCATGAGGCACGTATTCACTATTTTTATAACCTGTTTTTATTTTTCCTTTTGTTTCGGGCAAAACAAACAATTAGAGCATTTTGTTCCAAAGGGTTGGAAGGCATTAACAATTGTAAAAGGAGACCTTAATGCTGACGGGCTGGAAGATGCTGTAATGGTTATAGAAGAGGATAACCCGGATAACATTATAAAAAACGCTACAGAAACACCGCGAGCCAAAGAGTTAAGCCTAAATTCAAGACAACTTTTAGTCCTGTTTAAAAATGAATCTGATGAGGTTTACACCCTTAAAGTTCAGAATGGTGTTTTTATTCCTGCTGAAAATTCTAAAGAATTTCCATGCCTTGAAGACCCTTACCATAATGATGGTGTAATTATTGAAGACGGTAAGTTTATAATAAACTTTTATTATTTTCACAACTGTGGCAACTGGAATGTAACCAACGAAACCTACAGGTTCCGGTTTCAGGAAAACAGCCTTGTCCTGAAGGAATATGACATCATAAATTATCATAGGGCAAGTGGCTTTGCAACAGAAATAAGCGTAAATTTAGTAACAAATAAAAAGTATATAATAACAGGTAATAATATATATGATATAGACGATGACACTGCTCCTGTACCTGTTAAAACATGGAGCGATATACAATTAACCGAACCTATAACCCTGCAAAGCCTTGGCGAGGCTAACTGTTATTATTACGAAAACTGGCTATGAAAAAGAAATTGATTATTTACCTACTGTTACTTTTGCCGATTTTAGCCATAGCCCAAAGCGAGCAACTGGCAGATAACTATTTTGAAAAGGGTGAGTTTGAAAAGGCACTGGTTATTTACGAAAGCCTTGATGAGAAAAGCCCGGGCAATATATCATACGCCCAGCAAATGGTTGCCTGCTACCAGCAGTTAGAGCAGTACGACAAGGCTGAAAAAATACTTAAAGAAAAAATAGAACGAACCAAACAGCCTATGCTAACAGTAGAGTTAGGGTATAACTATCAACTGCAAAACGATACTGTACAGGCAAAAAAGTATTACACTAAGGCACTGGAGTCTATAAAAGAAAAGCCTGCTTATGTGTACACCATCGCAAAATCATTCGAGAAGAAAGTTTTAATAGAAGAAGCATTACAGGCATACGAAATTGCCCGTACCGAAAATACTAACTTTAATTTTGACTATCAGGTAGCATTATTACAAGGGCAACTTGGCAAAACAGAATTAATGATTGAAAGCCTGCTTGATTATGCCTATAAAAATCAGCGTAACGTGCCTTTAATTCAAAACCAGCTATCCCGTTTTATGAACGAGGATAACCCCGAAGAGTTTAACAGGGCATTACGGAAAACATTACTTGTAAACGCCCAGAAGAATCAGGATATATTCTGGAACCAGTTTTTAAGCTGGTATTTTGTACAACAACGTGATTATGATAAAGCCTTCGCTCAGGAAAAAGCAATTTATAAACGAGACCCAAACAGCTTTTACACCATTGTTAGTTTAGGTCGCCTTGCAGTAGAAGAGGGTGAAAACGAAACCGCCCGAAAAATTATAAACTTTATACTGGAAAACACACAAGATGTAAGCCTGCAGGTACAATCGCAAACTGATTTATTAAGGCTGGATATTAATGATGCCGAACCTAAGGACTATCCTGCTATTAAAGAGCGTATCGATAATCTTATAAACCAATATGGTATAACGCCATATTCTTTAGGAATGCAGTTACTAAAAGCTGATTTTGAAGCCTTTGATTTAAAAGACAGTGAAGCAGGTATTGCAACACTTAATAAGAGCCTTGATTTATCGCTTAACAAATATCAGGAGGCAGAAGTAAAAATGAAGTTATCGGATATTCTTCTGTTAGAAGAAAAATTCAACAAAGCCATTATTTACTACACCCAGATAGAGCAAGATCTTAAAAATGATGCTGTAGGGCACGAAGCCAGCCTTAAAATAGCACAAAGCAGTTATTTTAAAGGTGATTTCGATTGGGCTTTAAAACAACTTAAAGTACTTAAATCATCATCATCGCAACTTATTGCTAACGATGCTTTAGAACTCTTTTTACTTATTAATGACAACACAGTTGAAGACAGTACCCAAACAGCACTAAAAAAGTTTGCCCGTGCTGACTTTAAACTTTATCAAAACAAAAAGGAAGAAGCTTTAAACGAATTTAAAAACCTTATAGCTACTGACAAGGAAACAGAAAGCATACAGGATGTTACCCGCCTGCGCATAGGTAAAATATACGAGGAAAAAGGAGAGTATAATCTTGCACTGCAATACTATCAGGAAATTATAGACAATTATGCCGAAGGTATTTATATTGATGAAGCACTGTTCTTTTCTGCCGAGATTTATAACAAAAAACTACAAGACCCCGAAAAGGCAAAACCGCTTTATGAAAAAGTACTGTTTGAACATGAAGACAGTATTTATTTCGTAGAATCGAGAAAAGAATTCCGAATACTTAGGGGCGACAGTAATACATAACAAAAAAACAAATAACGATAACACACAAAACGCTATGATAATATATAACGTTACTATAAATGTAGATGATACCATACACGAAGAATGGATGAAATGGATGCACGACAAACACATTCCTGAAATGCTTAAAACAGGAAAGTTTGTAAAAGCCAAAATGGTAAAAGTGCTGGTTGTAGAAGAAATGGGCGGTACTACCTATTCGGTACAATTTTTTGCTGAAAACAAGGAAAAACTGGAATCGTATTATAGCGAAGATGCTCCAAAAATGCGTGAAGAAGGCGTAAAACTATTCGGAGACAAAATGCTTGCCTTCCGTACAGAGTTAGAGCTTATAAAAGAGTTTGAATAACACATCGCTGCCCGAAGCCTGTAATGCTGCGGGTTTAAAAACACCATAAATACCATACAAATGGATAAAGTAAAGGCTAAAAAGCATTTGGGGCAGCATTTTCTTAAAGACGAAAATATTGCTAAAAACATAGCAGATACCCTCACACTGCAAGGCTATAACAAAGTACTGGAAATTGGTCCCGGCATGGGAGTACTCACCAAATACTTACTGGAAAAACCTGTAGAAACCTATGTTATAGAAATAGATGAGGAGTCTGTAGAATATTTACAGGCGCATTACTTAAAACTGCACGGTAAAATACTTTCAGAAGATTTTTTAAGGTACGACCTTAGCAAAACTTTTGGCAATGAACAAGTAGCCATTGCAGGAAACTTCCCGTACAATATATCTACCCAAATTGTATTTAAGGTACTGGAACTGCGTGACCAGATTCCTGAGTTTGCAGGAATGTTCCAAAAAGAAGTAGCAGAACGTATTTGCGAGAAAAAAGGGAGTAAAACCTATGGTATACTATCAGTATTAACACAGGCTTTTTACGAAGCTGAATACCTGTTTACCGTTCCCGAAAATGTGTTTATACCACCCCCAAAAGTAAAATCGGGGGTGTTACGGTTAAAACGCAAAGAAAACTACAAACTGGAATGTGATGAAAAATTACTTTTCAGGGTAGTTAAACTGGCTTTTAACCAACGCAGAAAAACACTGCGCAACAGTTTAAAAACACTAAATCTGGATGACAATTTAAAAGAAGATAGTATATTTGGGCTGCGCCCGGAACAGCTATCAACAGAAGACTTTATCGCGCTAACACAAAAAATCGCCGCCTATGGAGTTTAAGGTAAGTAGAGATTTTATTACCCAAATACAGCAGTATATAGAAGAGAATAACGAACAGGAGTTACAAAACCTCCTTAACGAGATTCACTATGCCGATATTGCCGAGATTATGGGTGAGCTGGAAGATTTCGAGTCCATATATATATTTAATATACTGGATAGCGAAAAAACAGCCGAAATCCTGCTTGAACTTAACGAAGAGGTCAGGGAAAAAATATTAAGAGAGCTATCTCCTAAAGAGATTGCAGAAGAGCTTGACGAGCTTAGTACCGATGATGCTGCCGATATTATTGCCGAACTTCCGCAAGACCGGAAGGAAGAGGTAATCTCGGAAATACTGGATGTAGAGCACGCGAAAGACATTGTAGACCTGTTGCGTTATGACGAAGATACCGCAGGGGGACTTATGGGTAAAGAGCTTGTAAAAGTTAACGAAAACTGGAATGTGCTTACCTGTGTAAAGGAAATGCGCGAACAGGCAGTAAACGTTCAGCGAGTACACTCTATTTATGTAGTAGATGATGAAAACAGGCTAAAAGGTCGTCTTTCATTAAAAGATTTACTTACTACATCTACCAAAACACCTATTGGCGATGTGTATATACCCCGTGTTGACTTTGTAAAAGTAAATACTCCTGATGTAGAGGTTGCGCGTATTATGCAGCGTTATGACCTTGAAGCCATACCGGTAGTTGATGAACTGGGCAGGCTGGTAGGGCGAATTACCATTGATGACATTGTAGACGTAATTAAAGAAGAAGCCGATAAGGATTACCAGTTAGCAGCAGGTATCTCGCAAGATGTAGAGGCAGATGACAGTATTTTGAACCTTACCCGTGCGCGTTTACCTTGGTTAGTACTAGCATTACTAGGGGGCTTTGTAACTGTTAGGGTTATGGGGCTTTTTGACGGCGCTATGGAAGAGCATGGCAACCTTTTTTACTTTACTCCGCTTATTGCTGCGATGGCAGGAAATGTAGGGGTACAATCTTCGGCTATTATTGTGCAGGGTCTTGCCAACAACACCCTTAGTGGTTCGTTATGGCAACGATTAATAAAAGAAATATCTCTTAGTCTATTAAACAGCTCTATACTTGCTATAATACTGGTTTTAGGAAGCCATTTCCTGCTTGGTGTAACGTATGATGTAGGTTTTACCGTAAGCATATCGCTAATATCAGTAATTGTTATAGCCTCACTTATAGGTACATTTGTACCTATCCTGCTTAATAAATTCGGTATAGATCCCGCTTTGGCTACAGGTCCTTTTATTACCACCAGTAACGATATTTGCGGTATATTAATCTATTTTTCTATTGCTAAAGCTATACTTGGGTTTTAGGTTAGTTAAAAAAAGTGACCTCTATTCGTTCTACTTTTTTATCCCGAATATAAATAAAAGCAAAGCCTTTACCTTCTGTAAATGAAATTTGATAGTAGTAATTATTATCAGGTTCGCTTAAAGGAGCGCCCCAGTTTCTGAATGTTGTGGAGCATGAATAAGTATCTAGTATTTTTTCTTCACTATCACCCACTCCTATATCTGCAACAGTAAGGTTAAATACTTCAGGGTAGGATATTTCATTATAGTGCATATTAATTTGGCTAAGTTTACCCGAATTTTCAAACTGCGCTTCTATATTATTAACCCAATATTCTTTTGAAACTGTTGCCGGTTTAAAAAAAAGCGAATCAGTTCTCACTAACTGAAATGGAGTCACTTCTTTTTCAAACTTTTTGCGGGTAAAATTATATACTGGCTTATCATTTATTCTTATGCGATTCACGGATATAGAATCATATTCACGAAGCGCTATTTCCTTTTTAAAATCTCTGGATAAAAATGCTCCGAATGTTTTATTTAAAACATCCTGCAGCAAGCTTTCATCATCATAATACTTCATCTGTTCATCAGGAAAAAATAATGCACAATTATCCTGAGTAGTATAAATAGTATCACGATAGTTATTTACCTGCACTATATACATATTAGGAATATACCCCCCTCTTCTTTCACCTTCTTTACAAATACATTCTTCAGCATACCAATTTTTTTTTGCCTGTTTTTTAAGCTGAAGTAGTTTATATACCGTTTCCGAGTCGTAAGACACCGAAGCCTGTATAACATTATTTACTGTAGTCTGCTTTTTTAAATCAGTTATAATATTACAGGGTGGAGAAAAATAATTACTACTTTGTGTACCGTATCTGTAGGCAATTACCTTGGTATTATCTTTAATATCTTGTGCCGAACACATGAGACTTATAAGACAGAAAAATAAAATATATTTCATAATATCAGTTAGTTAGTGGTTATTATAAAACTAATAATTTTATAAAATAGTATTCCCACTACCTTTCTTTAAATTTGTACACAACATAAACAACGCTACAAATGGACATAAACCCTAAAGACATAAAAATTCTGCATATAGACAGCAACCACCCTACCCTATGGAAGCAACTGGAAGAGGTAGGTTTTACTAATGAAGCTGATTACACTTCTACCAAAGAAGAAATTGAAGCGAAAATAGCAGGCTATAATGGTATTGTTATCCGTAGCCGATTTAAGATAGACAAAGCATTTATAGATAAAGCTACTAACCTGCAATTTATAGCTCGTGTAGGAGCAGGGTTAGAAAGCATAGACTGCGAGTATGCCGAACAAAAAAACATACACCTTATTGCTGCTCCCGAAGGCAACAGAAATGCTGTAGGGGAACAGGCATTAGGCATGCTACTGTCACTATTCAACAACCTTAACAAAGCTGACCGAGAAATTCGTGAGGGGAAGTGGATTCGTGAGAGTAACAGGGGTTATGAACTGGATGGCAAAACGGTAGGTATTATAGGCTACGGTAATATGGGGAAATCATTTGCTAAAAAGCTTCGTGGTTTTGATGTAGAGGTATTATGTTATGATATTACCCCAACGGTAGGCGATAACAACGCGAAACAAGTTTCACTTGAAGAGTTACAACGAAAAGCAGACGTAGTGAGCTTACACACGCCCTGGACGCCTGAAACGGACAAAATGGTAAACACTGCGTTTATCAATGCTTTTACAAAGCCTTTTTGGCTTATAAATACCGCCAGAGGTAAGAGTGTAGTAACCGAAGACTTAGTTACTGCATTAAAGTCTAAGAAGGTACTGGGAGCAGGGCTTGATGTCTTGGAGTATGAAAAACTATCGTTCGAAACACTGTTTACAGAAAATAACATTCCCGAAGCATTTCAATATTTACTCGATAGCGAAAATGTATTACTATCCCCACACATAGCAGGCTGGACTTTTGAAAGTCATGTTAAACTGGCTCAGGTAATAGTAGATAAAATAAAGGCTATTTATTTTGGTGATGCTCCTGACACTGAAGAAGAAAAACGAGTAACAGGCATAGGCGGAATATTCTTTAAAGCGGAAGACCCTGCTGGACTAAGGGAGTGGTATAAAAAACACTTAGGAATTAATACCGATAACTACGGCTGGTCTTTTTGGTGGAAAGATAAAAATGGAGATGACGGTATGACGCAGTGGTCTCCTTTTGCAACAGATACTGATTATTTTGAACCATCACAAAAACAATTTATGCAGAACCTTAGGGTACACAATCTTGACAACGTATTACAAAAGCTAAAAGAAGAGGGTATAACTATTGTTGGTGAACCACAGGCATACGATTACGGTAAATTCGGTTGGATTTTAGACCCCGAAGGAAATAAAATAGAACTGTGGGAGCCTATTGACAAGGCTTTTATTTAAACAAAAAATTAGATAAATAACATATACCAAACACCATGTTTTCATTTTTAAAAAAGAAGTCAACTGTAGGTATTCAATCTGTTCAACTACCTGACCTTGAATGGGAAAAAGCAGAAGAATCCTCATCAGTTATTAAATGGATATCACCTAACAAACAAGCTGTTACATCATTACACTATATTAAGCTGGCACCTGATTTACCTACTATTAAAAACGTTGATGAATTAAGGGATTTATACCGTAACCAACTTGGTGAAAAAGGAGGACTTATTCAGGTAGACATTGCTACTGTTCAAAACAAACCTGCTGTAAAAACTATCCTTAAAATTTTTCCTGAACCTAACAGGCTGGTATATACAGCATCATTAACCATACCCTTTGAAAGTTGCAGTTTTGTAGTGAGCGTTCAGGCAGTTGAAGTTGGCATTACAGGAATAAGAGAAACTACTGTTACAAGTAAGCTTTTAAAAGCGGGTGAGTTAACTGTAGTTGACAACAGTATTAAAAACTGGTTTAAAGACCCTTATAATCCTGAACAAACAAAAGGTTTCCTAATGAATGTAGCTGAGGATGAAAAATATGATACTGATTTCCCTGAACACCCTTTAACCTTGATAAGAAATCTTATTTCAAAAATTGAAAATGAGATAATACTTAAACCGGAACTGGATGAACTAAATCCGTTTGATAAGTAAAAAACAGAAATGACCTCAATTAAAAAGCCTAATATTTACAAGAACTTTTGGTTGATTATATAATTATTCTATTTCTCAGAAAACAAAAACAGTATTTATGAAAAAAATTTTTTCGTTACTATTATGTATCGTTCTGCAAAGTTTTTATGCGCAAAATCCAGAAGAATTACTTGTTAATGCCTATAAAGAAAATTCAACCGAAAAACTTGATTTATTTTTTAAGAAATGGGGTAACGATACAAAACCTATAAGTGAGACAGAGCTTAATAAATTTAATGACACTCTGAGAAATGCTTATAAAGTATTTACCGGTTTTTATGATCCCTATAATCTTGATGAAATTTGTCCGCCATCCGCATATTTAGCTGATATAGAAGATAACGCCTATAGAAAATCTAAATATTATATTGTTCAAAACTTTGCCAAAATATACTTTACCAAACAAATATATTATACTGACAGAGAAGTGGACTCTATAACAGCACATGAGGTAAATAAAAACTATATTAATGATACAATTACTAGAGATGAAAAACTCTCTTCTTTAAAAAAAGGAGGGAAGCTTGCCGAATATGTTAGAGAAGATTTTGGTCCTTATGGTTACTTTTATGTAAAACACTCCCAAGTCAATTTTTTTGACTCTATTACAAATTTCAGGCCTAAAATAAAAGGTAATATCAGTCCTGTCTATTTAAATAAAAAATATTATGATATTTTAATAAATTTTATGGGAGTTAATATGGATGATGAACGCCTTATCTATTATAACGATGATAACGAGTTTTGGGAACGATTTACTTTTTTAGGAAATAGCGTTATTATGTCGTGTGATGGAATATTAAAGTCAGACTTTAGACTCCTTACCTACCCAAGAGTTTACGCTATAGTTTTTGATGCTAATATGAAATATGCCAGATTATTTTTTAAAGTACGGGGACGGGCAGGGGAAGCCATAATGAGAAATAACAACGAAAATTGGGAGCTAATTTCAACAAGGTTAACTTGGGGAGCATAGAGATAAGTATCCTATAAAATTAAAAAAGCCCTTTCAATTGAAAGGGCTTTTTAGTGTAATTATAAATGAATTAATCAACCAAAATAATTATTCTGTTATCTTTCATTTCTAATGTACCGGACTTAATAGGTAAAACCAACTGCTTATCTTTAAGCTGAAGTTTAGAAGAGTAGTTTGCATCAGCAAAACTGTTTGCTTCTATTTTTACCGTACCCTCGTTTAATATAGAAACTATATTAGCGTGGTTATCCAGCATTTGAAATTCGCCATCTACACCCGGAACTGTTACTACTGTAACTTCTCCTTTAAACATGTGCCCTTCCGGCGATACTATTTCTAATAACATAGTTTAAATAGTTTTTGCGTTGCGTGTTGTGCATTATAAAACCACAACCCGTAACTATAAATATTACGCTTCAGCAAGCATTTTCTCACCTGCTTCAATTACATCCTGAATAGTACCTTTAAGGTTAAATGCAGCTTCCGGTAAGTGGTCAAGCTCACCATCAATAATCATATTAAATCCTTTAATAGTGTCTTTAATATCTACTAATACCCCAGGTATACCTGTAAACTGCTCTGCTACGTGGAATGGCTGAGAAAGGAAACGTTGTACACGACGTGCGCGGTGTACAGACTGCTTATCCTCTTCACTAAGTTCTTCCATACCAAGGATAGCAATAATATCCTGTAGCTCTTTATATTTTTGTAATATCTCTTTTACTCTTTGTGCACAGTTGTAATGCTCATTACCAAGAATCATTGGTGTAAGTATTCTTGAAGTAGAATCTAACGGGTCTACCGCAGGATATATACCAAGCTCGGCAATTTTACGAGAAAGTACTGTTGTTGCATCAAGGTGGGCAAACGTTGTTGCCGGCGCAGGGTCAGTAAGGTCATCCGCAGGTACGTAAACCGCCTGTACAGATGTAATAGAACCTTTTTTAGTTGATGTAATACGCTCCTGCATAGCACCCATTTCCGTAGCAAGTGTAGGTTGGTAACCTACCGCAGATGGCATACGACCAAGAAGAGCCGACACCTCTGAACCTGCCTGTGTAAAACGGAAAATGTTATCTACGAAGAAAAGTACATCTTTACCTTGTGCTTCTCCGGCACCATCACGGAAATATTCCGCAATTGTAAGACCTGAAAGCGCCACACGAGCACGTGCTCCTGGTGGTTCGTTCATCTGTCCGAATACGAAAGTTGCTTTAGACTCTCTCATCCCGGCTTTGTCAACTTTACTTAAGTCCCAACCTCCGTTTTCCATAGAGTGCATAAAGTCATCACCGTATTTAATAATACCAGACTCAAGCATCTCACGAAGAAGGTCGTTACCTTCACGTGTTCTTTCACCTACTCCTGCGAATACTGAAAGACCACCGTGACCTTTTGCAATATTGTTAATCAACTCCTGAATCAATACCGTTTTACCAACACCGGCACCACCGAATAGACCAATTTTACCTCCTTTTGCGTAAGGCTCAATAAGGTCAATTACTTTAATACCAGTAAATAAAACTTCTGATGAAGTTGATAAATCTTCAAATTTTGGTGCCTGACGGTGAATTGGTAAACCATTATCTCCATCTTTAGGAAGGTTTTCCATACCATCAATAGCATCACCAATAACGTTAAATAAACGTCCGTAAACGTCATTACCAATCGGCATTTGTATAGGGTTGCCTGTACCTACCGCTTCCTGACCTCTACTTAAACCGTCAGTAGAGTCCATTGAAATTGTACGAACAGTATTTTCACCCACGTGAGATTGTACTTCAAGTACCAGTTTAGTACCATCTTTTTTAGTAATCTCTAATGAATCATAAATTTTTGGAAGCTCAGCGTTTTGAGTGTCAAACACTACGTCTACAACCGGCCCGATAATCTGTGCAACTTTTCCTATTACTTTAGACATTGCTTACGTATTTATTAAACAGCTATTTAGTTGTGCGAAAAAACTATTTTTTTCTGAGCGCAAAGATAGTTGTTTCTTATTGATTTATGCAATATTAATTTTGCATTTTTTTTAATAAAAAAGCCCTTATGAGAAAAATCGCTAAAGTATTGTTATTTAAGGGATGTTTGTTTTGAGAAACTTATTTGTTTTACTTTTCTACTCTACAGCAAATTTTACTACCATAGCTTTAAAAAGAGAGCCTTGAAAATTATCGTCTTGAAAAGATGTCATACTTTTTGTTGGAATGGCTGAAAGTAAACTCATCATATTAAAAGAAAAGCCATCTATTTCTTTTACCTCCTTTACTTCAACTATATTTCCTAACTTTAAACCGGATAATGAGGCTATATATCCTGCCTTATCTTTAGCTTCATCAATTAATTTTTTCAGTAGCTTTCTTTCAAACTCTTTGTCACCTTCTCCCTCATATTGTATATTTCCCACTCTTGCACTTATGTAATCTAATACTTTAAGTTCATCTCTAAGTTTTTCAAGCCCCTCTAAACTATATACAGTTACAGTAAAATCATCATCAGGCACAAGGTGTACATAACCGGAATTTATTTCAAAACTAGAGTCGTCAGTTACTTTAAAGTCATACTTTTTTAATTTCAATAGCTTTTTTAATTCTGCTTTCTTTTCCTCTTTATAATTTTCAATAAAATCCTGATTGTAATTTCCTTCTTCATCAAAAACCCCTTGAGGGCTGTTAATACTTATTATATATTCAAACTTTATAGGTTTTAAAGTAATAGTGTCGCGAACTTCAACTTCAATAAACTTCTCTTGACTAAAAGAACCAAACGACACTAAAAAAGTAAATATAAGTAGTATTTTATTCATCATTGGGTAATTTTTATTTCGCTATAAATTTAATTCTAAAACCTTTTGAAAGGCTCCCTGTGTAATTTTCATTACTCCCCTTTTTTTGCTGTAATTTCAATAGCTCAGAATACATACCCATCATATTTGTCATAGGGTCATCATATTCATTAATTTCAGTTATCTCGATAATATCACCAACTTTTAAACCTGAATTAGCAGCCAGTACAGATGCTCTCATTTTAGCCTTATCTATAATTTTCTTGATAAGAAGTGCTTCTGCTTTTTCCTCATCAGCATATTTCAACACTGTTACCGAAGTATCTGCATAGTCTAAACCATCAACTAAATCTTTTAATTTTTGCATTTCTTCAATACCCTCAACAACTACTGTAAAGCCTTCTTTTTGAAGACCTCCAAACCTCCATCCAATCCCTAACAAACCTTCTTCTGAAGCCTGAAGAGGTTTAACCTCATACTTTTTTGATTCTAATTGACTTCAGTTCCTGAAGTTGATTCTCGGCAAGTTCTTCCTTAGCTAAATCATCTTGTTCTTTATCTACAAAACCAGAGAAAACTTCTTCCGGGTTAGTTTCTAAAAAAACATTACACTGGAATGTTTTAGGCTGTAATGTAATAGTATCTTTTACTGCTACTTCTATAAATTTAGTTTGAGCAAACGAGGTTAATGAAATAAGTAAAACAAAAACCGGAAATAATTTTTTCATGATTGGGTGTGTATTAATTTAGTATGTAAACATAACAAAAACCCCGCAAATATCTTGCGGGGTTTTTATTTATAAATATGTAATTCTTTATTCTACAGTAACTGATTTCGCTAAGTTACGTGGCTGGTCTACATTACAACCTCTCATAACCGCTATGTGGTATGACAGTAACTGTAATGGTATTGTAGTTAACAGTGGTGAAAGCGCATCAACTGTTTTTGGTATTTCAATAACGTGGTCTGCAAGCTCTCTTACCTGAGTATCTCCTTTAGTTACCACTGCTATAATTTTACCGCTACGTGATTTTATTTCCTGTATGTTACTTACAATTTTATCATAATGCTCCTGCTTTTGTGCAATAACCACTACCGGCATTTGCTCATCAATAAGGGCAATAGGTCCATGCTTCATTTCAGCAGCAGGGTACCCTTCAGCATGTATGTATGATATTTCTTTTAGCTTAAGCGCACCTTCCAATGCTACAGGGAAGTTAAACCCTCTGCCTAAGTATAAACAGTTAGGCGCATCTTTATAAATACCTGCTATAGTTTCAGCAACATCATTTGTTTCCAGTGCTTTTTCTACTTTTTCAGGAATTAATTCCAGTTCCTGTAAATGTCTGTGGAAATCAGAATTTGTAACTGTTCCTTTTGCCTGTGCTAAACGAAGCGCTATAAGTGCAAGTACTGTTATTTGTGTAGTAAATGCTTTTGTAGATGCCACACCAATTTCAGGACCTGCGTGTGTATAGGCTCCTGCATGTGTTTCGCGAGATATTGATGAACCTACTACGTTACACACACCAAATACAAATGCACCATGATCTTTAGCTAATTTAATAGCTGCAAGCGTATCAGCAGTTTCTCCTGATTGTGATATTGCTATTACTACATCATTTTCTCTTATTACAGGATTTCTGTAACGGAATTCCGAAGCATACTCTACCTCTACCGGTACACGAGTAAACTCTTCAAATATATATTCTGCTACAAGACCTGCATGCCAAGAGGTACCACAAGCTACAATAAGTATTCTGTCAGCATTTAAAAAACGCTGTAGGTTATCTTCTACTCCGGCCATTCTAATTAAGCCCTCGTTTGCATGAAGTCTACCTCTGTATGTATCTTTAATAGCTTCCGGCTGCTGGTATATTTCTTTAAGCATAAAGTGGTCGTAACCATCTTTCTCTATCTGCTCAAGATTCATTTGTAGTTCCTGGACATACGGGTCTACTAATGAATCGTCTTTTATTTTTCTTATTTTAATTGGCTTGTGTAAACGTATTACAGCCATTTCTTCATCCTCTAAATAAATAGCGTTTGAAGTATATTCGATGAAAGGAGAAGCATCTGACGCTACAAAGAATTCATCTTTACCAATACCTATAGCCAGCGGGCTACCTAAACGTGCCGCCACTATTTCTCTTGGTCTTTCTTTATCAAATACTGCTATTGCATAAGCTCCTACTACTTGGTTTAAAGCAATTTGTACTGCTTTACCCAATTTTAGGTTATGTGTTTTCTTTACATCTTCAATAAGGTTAACTAAAACCTCAGTATCTGTATCAGAATGGAAAGTATACCCTCTTTTTATTAGTTCTTTTTTTAATGGCTCATAATTCTCTATAATACCATTATGAACAATTGCCAGGTTTCCTGAATTAGAATAATGTGGGTGTGAATTTACATCGTTAGGAACACCATGCGTTGCCCAACGGGTATGACCTATACCAATATTACCCGTAAGGGAAATTTCACTCTCTGCTTTAGCAGTAAGGTCTGAAACTTTGCCTTTTGTTTTAGAAAGTTTTAATTCGTCGCCATCAAACAGAACAACGCCGGCACTATCATACCCTCTGTATTCAAGTCTGGTAAGACCTTTAATAATTACAGGGTATGCTTCCCTGTGCCCAATGTAACCAACAATTCCACACATAATAATTTAATAATTAATTTGGTTTAGTATAAAAAATTTCGAGTTTAAGGCGTTTATCTTCCGGCACACTGCTGTTACTTCCGTAAAGAACAGTTCCAAACGGATGTATAACTGAAGATACCGGCAGTTTTTTAACTTCGGTCTCGCTTGTAGTAAAAGGTGTTTTAAGTGTAGCGTTAGATACTACATTTATATTCTCTGTTACCACAAGGCCTAATTTTACATTGGTAGAGTCGTTATTGATAATATTATTAATATGGTTAGTTATTCTCAATTTATAGTAATCCCCCCTATCGGAATCATCATAGCTTAATAAACCTCCGTATATATACTTCCCGTATTTAGGGTTGAATGAATTTGAGGTTCCGTCTATCCTGTAATCATACAATATGGTTTCATTTGTAAGATCATAAAGATATACACGCATAGGCTCTTTTGCATTCGCCATAGCATCCTTATCTACATGGAAAACAAGATTCGCTTCATTAACCAGTATTCTTTCAGACTGTAGCTGGGCAATATCTTCATCGCTTAAAATATTGATTATCCCCATAGAGCCTACACCCCCTTTTATATATAAACGGTCATCTCCGTTTACTTCATCACTATTGGTTATAGCTTCTGAGTATGGTGTTGCAAATGTATTTTCAAAAAAGTTTACAGTATTACCAGAAAGGTTTAATGTAAGCTTTTTACTTTCTCTTTGTATCTCTCCGTCTTCTATAACAGCATCTCCGTTTATATCAAGTTTAATGTCATTATACCTGATTGTAATAGTACCTTCATCAAACCTTGGAACAGCTAAAACTGCCTCATCACCTATTTGCTCTACCTGAAAGTATATCCCTCTGAAATATTCTTTAAAAACATTGTTGTTAAGCAGATTCGCTCCACCGTCTAACACCTTTGTTTGAAAGAAATCATTATCAAGATACATAAAAATACCAGGAGAGAATTTTTCTGCTACAGTATTCTCAGTACCATAAGTACGCTTTACCTCTTCTGCGCTAACAGAAAATTCTTCGTTTTGTGAAACATCACTATTGTTATTTAAAACAAGCGTTCCTTTGTTATTCTCTATTAAATCTTTTTGGTCAGAATAATAACGCTGCGTAGCATCATCTTCCGAACCAGGGTTTGTACTTCTTAAATAATAATTATTCTCATATACACGAAGCCTGAAACGGGCATCGGTATTTCCGTAAACAGAATCTAAAGTATAAATATTATTACCCGATGTATCCGTTTCCTCATACCTACTAAAATAGGGCACATATAAATAAACAGAATCTATAACAGGGTCTGTAAGAGTAGGGTTTGCAGTAGAAAGCTCTACCTGCGTTACAAAACTCGCTATAGTTTTACCAAAAACAGGGTTATTGTATATACCAAGCGAATTTAAAGGTAAATTATTTGTTTGTACTGCTCCTGTAGGGGCATCATAAGCCGCAACATTAGCTTCATAGTGTAAAAAATCATGATGTATATCAGCATCAATAATATCGGCACCTACATCACTATAATCACTATCGCAACCAACAAACAGGGCAACACATACTAAAGCAAAGGTTAGTTTTTTCAGAAATAAACTATTAGTCATAAAATATTTTTAACGGTTTACTATAAAACCTCACTTTTATAGAAATTAGTATATGCCTCTGCAAATTTATCTTTAGCAACATACGGCAGGAATGGTTTTCCTGACTCTTCTACTGATTTTAATAAATCTGCTGAAAGGTTTTCTGAAGAAACAATAACTCCGTCAGAATGCGCAATAGCAGTTTTCATAATATTCTCGTAATTTGGCTCTGCAAGCAACTTAATATCCTCTTCGGCAATATCATCAAAAGCTACTTTTTTAAGCATATCCTCATTAAGCGCCCCGTCAAAAGACTGGTTGTATACCGAAGTTACTATTTTAGTATCAGCAAATAATGCCTCATTTTTATAGTAATGCTTCATGTAAACCGGCAGTAACGACGCCATCCATCCATGCACATGTATAATATCAGGAACCCAGTTAAGCTTCTTTACTGTCTCAACCACTCCTTTTGCAAAGAAAATCGCTCTTTCATCATTATCAGGAAACAATGTTCCTTCCTCATCAGAAAAAGTTGCCTTTCTTTTAAAATACTCGTCATTATCTATAAAATAAACCTGTATCCTTTCTTTCGGTATAGACGCTACTTTTATAATAAGCGGCATATCCATATCGTTTACTACCAAGTTCATCCCAGACAATCGGATTACTTCATGTAACTGGTGCCTCCTTTCATTAATATTACCGTAGCGCGGCATAAATATCCTGATTTGCCCGCCTTGATCATTAATCATTTTTGGCACTTCGTAAGACATCAAAGAAACTTCATTTTCTGCCAAATAAGGCACTACTTCAGATGATACATATAATATCCTCTTATCCTCCATCTTCAAAATTTTATTTTTTTAATTGGGTACAAAAAACACGCAAAATTAAACATTTTTACGCAGTTTATAACTAAATAATTAATTTTGCTGTGTTTTTTAATCCAAATTTAATGCTCATTTTCAATAATAAAGCCGATTTAAGAGCACACTTATCACCCTTAGCGCAACAGGGTAAAACCATTGGTTTTGTACCTACTATGGGGGCTTTACACAAAGGACATCTTTCTTTAATAGAAAGATCTGTACAAAATAATGCTGCCACAGTAGTAAGCATTTTTGTTAACCCAACACAGTTTAATAATCCCCATGATCTTGAAAAATACCCCCGTACACCGGAGGCTGATATAGAAAAAATAAAGACTGTAAGTGATGATATTATAGTATTCCTCCCCTCAGTAGAGGAAATGTATGAAGGCAATACAAAATCACAAACTTTCTCTTTTGACGGGCTGGAACACCAAATGGAAGGTGCGTATCGCCCAGGGCATTTTGACGGTGTAGGCACTATAGTAAAAAAGTTTTTTGAATATGTACACCCAACCAGAGCTTACTTTGGTGAAAAAGATTTCCAGCAGCTACAAATTGTAAAAAAACTGGTAAGTAAAAACAATATACCTGTAGAAATTATAGGCTGCCCTATAAGCCGTGAGGAAAACGGGCTGGCTATGAGTTCGCGAAACCAAAGGCTTACTGAAAATGAAAAAGAACAAGCAGCCTTTATTTATAAAAAACTACTGGAAGCCAAAGATAATTTTACATCGCAGAGTATTGAGGCTATAAAGCAGCAAATAACTACTGATTTTAACAATCAGGAAGGATTTGAACTGGAATATTTCGAAATTGCTGCCGAAGATGACCTAATACCTGCTAAAACTAAGGATAATAGAAAATACAGGGCATTTGTTGCCGTTATGTTAAGCAATGTGAGGCTTATAGATAATATTTCATTAAATTAATTACCTTTGCCCCATGCAAATTGAAGTTGTAAAATCCAAGATACACCGCGTAACGGTGACTGGAGCCGATTTAAACTACATAGGCAGTATAACCGTTGATGAAGCATTAATGGAGGCTGCCAATATTATTGAAGGTGAAAAAGTTTCTATCGTTAATATTAATAATGGTGAGCGTTTAGAAACTTATGTGATAAAGGGAAACAGAGGTAGCGGCGAAATAACTTTGAACGGACCTGCTGCCAGAAAAGTACAAAGAGGAGATATTATCATCATTATATCATACGGGTTAATGGAGTTTGAAGAAGCTAAAACATTCAAACCTTCTATAGTATTCCCTAATGAGAAAGACAACTCATTAACATAACAATAGGTTCGTCTTGAAGAAAAAAATAAGCAGAATATTAAGTATAACACTCCCGCTATTGCTGGGAGTGTTTTTAATTATATACTACTATAATAAGTTTACAGAAAAGCAGCTACAGGAAATATACGGCCATATAAAAAGCGCTGATTATACCTACATAGCTATTTCACTGTTTATTGCCATGACAGGGTATTTATCCAGAGCTTGGCGTTGGCGTTATACCCTAAGACATATAGGGTATGAGGCTCCTTTTATCACAAGCCTTTTTGCAATTGGCACAAGCTATCTGCTTAACCTTACCATACCGCGTTCAGGTGAAGTTTCCCGGGCTATTGTATTAAAAAAATACAGCGGAGTTCCTTTTGATAAAGGCTTTGGTACTATTATTTCCGAAAGAATAATAGACCTTATTTTAATGGTAATATGCGTTAGCGGAGCCATGATTTTACAGTTTGAAACGCTAAAGGACTATATTTCAGAAGAAATCCCGCTTAAATTATTACTTTTTTATGGTATTATAGCAGGCATACTGTTTATTTCGGCAGTACTTTTCTTTATATATTCTAAACTACCTATAGTACAAAAAATAAAAATAAAAGTATCAGGACTTATAGAGGGTACACTAAGCGTTTTTAAAATGCCTAACAAATGGCCTTTTATACTTCATTCAATATACATATGGGTTAGCTATGTCGCCATGTTTTATATAACCATATATGCTTTACCCGAAACTGCACAAATGAGTTTTGAGGCTGTTTCTACCGCTTTTGTGATAGGAAGTTTAGTTATAGCCTTTTCAAACGGAGGTTTCGGGACATACCCTTTTGCCATATCAGCAATTTTACAATTATATAACATACCCGAGGCAAGTGGCACAGCCTTTGGCTGGATCGTGTGGGCATCGCAAATTGCATTCATTTTTTTACTGGGTGGGCTCTCTTTTTTACTGCTCCCGCTTACTCATAAAAAAAAATAATTACTACCTTGCATTGCATTCCTAATATGTCCTAACACAATGAATTACAAAAGCTTGCTATTAACCCTATTAATGGCTGCTACAATGTATTCACAACCCAACATTGTAGATGTTCCATCAAAATTTTTCGGTACCCGAACTGTTACCGTGCAGACCCCTACATTCTATGATGAGAATGAAAAAAAGACATATCCTCTTATAATTTTACTGGACGGGGAATACCTTATGGATCCTTTTCGCGGAACAATGTCCTACACCTCTTTTTGGGATGATTTACCACAGGTAATCATTGTAGGGGTAGAACACGATGGTGCTGAAGGAAGACAGGACGATGTAATTACATATAAATCTACAGGGCTGCCACAAGGACAAGGCGACCAGTTCTACCAATTTATAGCCGATGAACTTATTCCGTTTATGGAAAAAGAATACAGGGTTGCACCGTTTAAGGTAGTAGCCGGACACAATGTAACTGCAGGATTTTTAAATTTCTTTTTATATAAAGAGAAACCAACATTTAATGCCTATATATCATTTAGCCCTGTAATGCCCGAGCAAATGGAAGTGCGCGTACCTCAGGTTTTAAATGATATAGATAAGAAAACTTACTATTACCTTGCTACAGCAGATAATGATGTGAAAAGCATAAAAAAGAAAGTTGATACTCTTAACGTAAATATAAAAGCGATTGAAAACCCGAATTTAAACTATAAATTTGAGGAGTTTAAAGGTGCAACACACTATTCGCTTGTAGCAATGGGCATACCTGATGCACTGTATTTTATATTTTCAGAATATCAGCCTATAACCTCAAAAGAGTATGAAGAGGAAATTGTTACGCTTCCATCAGGTTATGTAGAGTATTTAAAGAACAAATACAAAACCATACGTGAAGAACTTGGTATTAAAATACCAATAAGACTTAACGATTTTAAAGCTATAGAAGCTGCTATTATGAAAAATGCAGCCTATGATGAACTGGAAGAACTGGGTAAAATGGCTCGGGATGATTACCCGAAAATGATTATTGGCGAATATTACTTAGGACTTAGGCACGAAATGAAAGGTGAAACCCGGAAAGCAATACGTGCTTACCTTAAAGGATATAATTATGAGGATATTGGTGACTATACCAAAGACCTGATTATAGAAAAAGCAGAACAACTTAAAAAACTGACGGAATAAATTAATGGCAAAAGTAAAAACCTCTTTTTTCTGCCAAAACTGCGGAACACAGTACTCAAAGTGGCAGGGACAATGTAACTCATGTAAAGAATGGAACACTATTGTTGAAGAACTAATACAAAAAGAGGAAAAACCTGTTTGGAAAACCACTGCAACTACTGCTAAAAAAGCACCAAAACCTTTACGCATAACCGAAATAGATACCGCTACCGAACTCCGTATGAACACAGGAGATGGGGAGTTAAACCGTGTATTGGGTGGTGGTATAGTACCCGGCTCGTTAACACTGCTTGGTGGTGAACCTGGTATAGGTAAAAGTACATTACTACTGCAAATATCTTTAAAGCTGCCTTATCGTACACTATATGTATCAGGTGAGGAAAGCCAAAAGCAGATTAAAATGCGTGCGGAAAGAATTGTTCCCGCTGCCGATAACTGCTACATTCTTACCGAGACCAAAACACAAAACATTTTTCGACAGATAGAAGCACTTGAGCCTGAAATTGTAATTATCGACTCTATACAAACACTGCATACTGATTATATAGAATCATCTGCAGGGAGTATATCGCAAATACGTGAAACCACCACCGAACTGATAAAGTTTGCCAAAGAAAGTAACACCCCTGTGATATTAATAGGGCATATTACTAAAGACGGTAACATTGCAGGACCAAAAATACTGGAACACATGGTTGATACCGTGCTTCAGTTTGAAGGTGACCGTAACCACGTATACCGCATATTACGCTCATTAAAAAACCGCTTTGGTTCAACGGCAGAGTTAGGTATTTATGAAATGTTGGGCAACGGGCTGCGTGAAGTAGCTAACCCATCGGAAATATTAATATCGCATAAAGAAGAAGAACTTAGCGGTACAGCAATAGCCACCACGCTGGAAGGTATGCGACCGTTAATGATAGAAATACAGGCACTGGTAAGTTCGGCAGTATATGGCACACCACAACGTAGCACTACGGGGTATAATGCCAAACGCCTTAACATGATACTTGCCGTATTAGAAAAACGTGCAGGTTTCCGCCTTGGCGCAAAGGACGTTTTCCTGAACATAACCGGCGGTATAAATGTAGATGACCCCGCTATAGACCTTGCTGTAGTAGCAGCCATACTATCATCAAACGAAGATATACCGCTAAATAAAAGTTATTGTTTTGCAGGAGAAATTGGGCTTACAGGCGAAGTGCGCCCCGTTAACCGTGTAGAGCAACGTATACTGGAGGCGGAAAAACTTGGATTCTCTGCCATATTTGTATCCAAATACAACAAAATATCATTAAAGAACACAGCTATAGAAATTAAGCAAGTTGCTAAAATTGAAGATGTAGCAGGGTATTTATTTGGTTAATTAAAACCTTAAAAATGCAGAAGAGAAAAATAAAAAAGATACTTGTAACAACCCTGTCAGTACTTGTTTTACTGATAGTACTGGGCTTTGCAGGCTTTTTTATTTTCCGTAATACAGTACTGGAAAAAGCCATCAGTAAAGCATCTCATAAATTTGAGCAGCAATATAATAGCGAGTTTAAAGTAGAGCAAGCACAGTTTAAAGGCTTTTCGGGTATCGAGTTAAAAGATATTACCCTTGTTCCGCAAAATGGCGATACCCTTTTAAATATTAAAACCCTTAATACTTCTGTTAACGTTTCTCAGGCACTTTTTGGCAATATACAATTGGGGAAACTGTATATGCAGGACGGCTACGTTAATTTAGTACGTAATAAAAACGGTAAGAATTTCGATGCTTTTATTCACGCTGCCAAAGACAAAAAGAAAGAAAAAACAGAAAGCAACAAAAACAGCTATGCTGAAAGAGCGCACAGACTGATAAAAACAGCTTTAAACCTTATTCCTACCGATATTTCTCTGCAAAACCTTTCATTACGGTTAAACGATATGGAGCGTAAGGTTACTATCAATTTGGAAGAACTTCATCTTTCAGACAAACAGCTTACCTCATCCTTTTTAGTAAAAGAAGATGAAAAACAGCAAAACTGGAAGGTTAAAGGTATGGCTGACCCAAGGCATGAAGCTGCTGACCTTGATTTTTATAATAATGACAGTACTCATATAGAAATACCATACCTAAAAAAACGCTTAAACCTTACTACCGCTTTTAAAAAACTACACCTCAATTTACAGGAGGTAGATATGAAGGGCGACGAACTTCATGTAAAAGGGTATGCTTCTATAAATGATTTACTGATTAACCACCCGAAAATTGCCAAAAAAGATGTGGTGCTGGACAGTGCAAGATTTGAATATAACTTTATAGCAGGGGAGCATTTTATTACGTTAGACAGCACCTCTGTAGCGCAGTTTAATAAAGTTACCTTTACCCCATTTGCAAAATTCAGTACGGAGCAGGATACTATTTATCAGCTAAAAGCGCACATACCCGAAATGCAGGCGCAGGATTTTATTACCTCGTTACCTAAAGGGCTTTTCTCGCATTTTGAAGGCATGCAGGCAGAGGGTAGCTTTAATTACTCATTAGATTTTGCTTACAACAAAAACAAGCCAAACGATTTGGTTTTTGAAAGCACTTTAAATAAAAAAGGGTTGAAAATAACCAAATATGGTGCGGCAGACCTGAACAAACTCAACGGAACATTTACATACAGAGCTATAGAAAACGGCATACGCCAACGCCCCATAATTGTTGGGGAAGAAAACCCTAACTTCACCCCGTTGGAACAAATATCACCTTATGTTCAAAAAGCAGTATTAACCAGCGAAGACCCTTCCTTTTTTCAGCATAATGGTTTTATAGCTGAAGCATTTCGTCAGTCAATTATTAAAAACATTAAAACTAAAAAGTTTGCACGCGGGGCAAGTACCATAAGCATGCAACTGGTAAAAAATGTTTTCCTGACACGTGAAAAAACGCTTTCCCGAAAACTGGAAGAAATACTATTAGTTTACATACTGGAAAACAACCGTATTGTAAGTAAATCGCGAATGTTGGAAGTATATTTTAATGTTATAGAATGGGGGCCTGATGTATACGGTATTGGCGAAGCTGCACAATACTATTTCCAAAAACCACCTGTAGCACTTTCTTTAGATGAATCATTATTTTTAGCCAGTATAGTACCACGCCCTAAAAAATTTATGTGGCAGTTTGACAAGTTCGGTAACATGAAACCCCATGCGCATCAGCATAATGACTTTATTATGGATTTAATGCTTCGCAGGGAATTAATTACCGCGCAAGACACTATTGGTCAGGATGGGAAGGCAGAGCTTTCCGGCACTGCCAGAACAAGGCTAAACATTACCCAAACGGATACCATACCCCAAAAACAAAGGGACAGTTTAGAAATAGATCGCACTATTTACGACCTGTATAATAAAGCGTACTAAAAAAAATTTACCGCCCTTCCCAACCTTTTTATAAAAAGCATACTCCTTATATATAAAACCATATTATTATGAAAAAGTTACTTTTTTTATACCTGCTATGCAGCAGCGTTGCCTTTGCCCAAAAACCGGTATTTACATCGGCAAAGGTAAAATCAGCCACAGTATATTTTAATGCTGCCGAAATTACACAAACAACATCTGCCAGTATTCCCGCAGGAACATCGGAGATTGTAATTAAAAACGTTGCCGATTACCTCAACGAAAATACAGTACGCATAGGCGCACCCGAAAGCCTTTCGGTACTGTCTGTTCAGTTTACAAGAGATTATATTTCGGAATACGAACCGAATGACAGCTCTCCTGAACTTAAAAAAGTAAGGGACAGTATTACAATAGTAGAAAAAGCCATTAAAACCGTAACCATTAGTAAATATACCGAACAAAAAGCTATTGAATTGCTAGACCGCAACCAACAGGTAGCAGGACAACAGTCAGGGCTTAATGTTGCCGAGTTAATGAAGTTAACAGACTATTACAGGGCAAAGCGAAAGGAAATTGCCTTAAACGAAGAAAAGTTAAACCAACAACTTAATGACTTAAATGATAAGTTAAGTAACCTGAAAAGCAGGCTGCAAACTAACATTAATAAAGAAGAAAAAACATCGAGAGGTAAATTGATACTACAGGTAATGAACGACGTTGCCGGAAAAATACCTTTAGAAATAAACTACTTAACCCAAGGGGCATCATGGGCTCCTTTTTACGACCTGCGTGCTGACAGTACCAGCGAACCTATTAATATGCTGTATAAAGCACAGGTTGTACAAAGCACAGGTATCGACTGGAAAAACGTAAACTTAACCTTGTCTAGCGGTGTACCAAACCAAAACAACGAAGCTCCTCTATTACAAGCATGGTTCCTGCGTTATGGTAATATCCTGCAAAGAGGGTATTATAATAATAGTAATGCAGTAATTAATAATAATTTACAGAGAAAAGATAAGGCAGATGCTACTCAATTAGCAGAGGTAGTTGTTGAAAGCTCTTCTATTACTAATTACACTTCTATTACCGAAAACCAATTAAACATATCTTTTGAGATTGATGTACCGTATGATATTTTAAGTAATGGTAAAAAGCACAGTGTAACACTTAAGGAAATAGAGTTACCTGCCAGCTACAAACATTATGCAGTACCTAAACTGGAAAAAGAAGCCTTTTTACTGGCAGAGCTAAAAGACTATTCCAAATACAACTTACTTAAAGGGGAAGCCAATATTATTTTTGAGAATATGTATATCGGTAAAACCTTTATAGACCCTAACCAAACATCGGACACACTTCGTTTAAGCATGGGCAGGGATAAAAAAATATCTATTAAGCGAGAAAAAATAACCGATAAATCGGGTACTAAATTCCTTTCCTCCTACCGAGAACAAACCTTTACGTATGAAACTACTATACGCAACAACAAAAAAGATGAAGTAGATTTAATGCTTAAAGACCAATACCCATTAAGCACTGATGAAGATATTGAAGTGGAACTACTAAAAGATGGCGGGGCGCAGGTAAACAAAGAAACAGGAATACTAACCTGGGAACTTAAACTAAAACCGGGAGAAACCAAAAAAATACGTATCAGTTATAAAGTACGATACCCTAAAAACAAAGTGTTAGCTAATTTATAACCTTCAACTAACCTACATAACCCTTTGTATGCCCCTGCATTAGCAGGGGCTTTTTTATTTAGAATATCATAACTGTTTTAAACAGACAGCGCTGCTAATATTATGTTAAGCATCTGTTTTATATATAATTATCATTAAATTAGCATAATAATATACAAATCAATCAGCTATGAAAAAAAGATTACTTTCAGTTTTTACACTTCTTTTTAGTTTCGTCTGTTTTGGGCAAACTATAGATTTAGAACTTTTCGCCGATGGCTTTACCGCCCCTACCGAAATAGCTCACGCAGGTGATGACCGTTTATTTGTAGTAGAACAAGGCGGACTTATTAAAGTTTTAAACAGCGATGGTACAACCAATGCTACTCCTTTTCTTGATATAAGTAATAAAGTATCAACAGGAGGAGAAAGAGGACTACTTGGGCTTGCCTTTCACCCTGATTACAGCACTAACGGTGCTTTTTATGTAAACTATACCAACACATCCGGTAATACCGTAATAGCACAATATACTGTGAGCGGAGAGGATGAAAATGTAGCAGACAGTAACAGCGAATTAATATTAATGACAGTTGACCAGCCTTTTGGCAACCATAATGGTGGTTGTATTCGTTTTGGTCCTGATGGCTATTTATACATCTCTATGGGCGATGGCGGTAGTGCCGGCGACCCGAATGGTAACGGACAAAACATTAACACCCTGCTTGGTGCAATGCTGCGTATAGATGTTAACGTTGGTGCGCTTTACGGAATACCTGCTGATAACCCATTTGCAGGAACGGATGGTGCGGATGAAATTTGGGCTTACGGACTACGTAATGCATGGAAATTCTCGTTCGACAGCAGTAATGGTGATTTATGGATTGCCGATGTGGGACAAAATGAGATAGAAGAAATTAATAAAATGCCCGGTAACGCCGCAGGTATTAACTACGGCTGGAGATGTTTTGAGGGTACTCAGGAGTATAACTCTGATGGTTGCTCGCTTGTAGATATGTATACGCCACCTGTAGCAGAATATACCCATAGTGCCACTAACGGATGCTCTATAACCGGCGGTTATGTATACAGAGGTTCTACTTACCCGGGGTTACAAGGTATGTACCTGTTTACTGATTTTTGCCATAACAAAATAGGAATGGTAGATAGTGAATATAACATTACTTATACAGATGCTTTTAGTGGTAACTTTACCACTTTTGGGCAGGATATAAACGGCGAGCTGTATGTAGCAGGAGGTAATTCGGGAGAAATATTCAGTATTGTTGATACAGAGCTAAGTACTACTACCGTAAACACTACTGCATTTAAAGTTTACCCAAACCCTGCTAATAATATTATAACTATACAGTCAGGCAACGCTGCAAATGCAACCCATGCCGAAATTTATGATATGGGCGGTAAACTTTTAATAAGTCAAAACCTTACAGACAGCCAAAGTAATACGTTAAATATTGCTGCACTACCATCAGGTTTATACATACTAAATATTACAGGAAGTAACGGTTACAACAGCAACCACAAACTTTCAGTTGAATAATAAAAACAGAAGCATAGAAAAAGCCCGCTATATAGCGGGCTTTTTTATTTATATAATCAGAGTTACTACTCTGTATTATTCAATATCATTAAGCATTTTAGAAATCTCATCCAGTTTTGGTGTAAGTATAATTTCTATCCTTCTGTTTTTAGACTTTCCTTCTGCCGTTTCATTAGTCGCTACCGGAGAATACTCACCACGTCCTGCTGCGGTAAGGTTTTCAGGGTCTACGCCTTTATTTTTAGTAATAATATTTACTATAGCAGTAGCACGTTTAGTAGATAAATCCCAGTTATCTGATATTTGTCCGTTACCGTTATAAGGCACATTATCCGTATGCCCTTCAATAAGCACGCTAATATCAGGGTTTTCAGCAAGTACTTTCGCTACTTCATCAACAGCTCTGCGCCCTTCGGCACCTACAGTCCAACTACCGGAACTGAAAAGCAGCTTGTTTTCCATACTTACATATACTTTACCATTTTTATGCTCTACGGTAAGCCCTTTACCTTCAAAGCTGTTTAATGCTGCAGAAAGGGTTTCTTTTAGTCGTCTCATGCTGGCTTCCTGGTTAGCAATCATGCTTTCAAGTTCGTCTACACGCTGCGAGCGATCTTGTAAATCTTCTTTCAGCTTGTTTAGCCTTTCCTGCTCTGCTGCCAGTGCTTTTTCTTTAGCTTCAAGCTGGGCTAATAACTCACGATTTTTTTTCATGTTGTTATCCAGCGCCTGGCTACTGTTTTTTTCTAAAGCATCGTAAGAGTCTTTAAGTGTTTTAAGGCTCGATTGCGAAGCTGCATAATCAGCAGCCAGTTTATCGCGCTCTTCTTTTAGCTTATCCAGTCTCGACTGTAAATCTTTACCTTCAAGGTCTAACTGGTTTCTCTGTTGCGAAAGCGATTCGTTTTGGTCTGCCAGTTCACGGTTTTCTTTCTTTAAATCCGCATATTTATCTTCAAGGTCTTTATATACTTTAGACGATACACATGAGGTAGCAAGGGACAGGATTAACAATCCTGAAAAAACTCTTTTAATCATCGTTTACTTTATTGGTTTTTATTTGTGTTTACTTATTCAAAAAATATTTTATTCAAACTCCAGTACTATAGGGCAATGGTCGCTATGTTTTGCCTCGGGTAATATTACCGCTCGGGTAAGCCTGTCTTTCATGGCATCGCTTACCATAGCATAATCTATACGCCACCCTTTGTTATTATTGCGGGCATTGGCACGATAGCTCCACCAACTGTAATTGTGCGGTTCTTTATTAAAATGACGGAACGTATCTATAAATCCGTTATCTATAAACTTACCCAGCCATTCGCGCTCTTGCGGTAAAAAGCCGGATACTTTAGCATTACGGATAGGGTCGTGAATATCTATCGCTTCATGACATATATTATAGTCCCCGCAAATTATCAGGTTAGGTATTTCTTTCTTCAGTTCACTTATATAATCGTAAAAATCGTCCATATATTGGAACTTATGCTCTAATCTTGCAATATTTGTCCCTGATGGCAAGTAAAGACTCATTACAGAGAAGTCCTCAAAATCCAATCTGATGTTACGCCCTTCGGCATCCATATAATCAATTCCTGTGCCGTATACTACGTTTTTAGGCTCATGTTTAGAGAAAATAGCTACCCCGCTATATCCTTTTTTTTGCGCTGAAAACCAGTAATGATAAGGGTAGCCTGCTGCTTCAATTTCATCAATAGCTACCTGTTCTTTCATTGCTTTGGTTTCCTGCAAACAAATTATATCAGGGTTTGCCTGGGTTAACCATTCTATAAAACCTTTATTAAATGCTGCTCGAATTCCGTTTACGTTGTAAGATATAATCCTCATAATATAATTTAACCACCCAAAAGTAGCCAAAAAAGTAAATATATTAAATTGTGATTGCCATATTTAAATATAAACGGCTAAAAACCAAAAATATACTATTAGTAATTGCCCTTAGCGTTAAAAAATGTATTCCTTTTTAACGTTTCATCAGAATTACTATCTTTGTTTCTTGCCGAATCAATCCAATGTAGATGAGTTTAGTTACCGCTAAAGAAGTTGCAAAAGCAATAAAGACTGATAAGTATGGTTTTTTAGGAACTTTTTCAGGCTGGTTACTGATGAAAGTTTTGAAAATATCTACAATGAATAAAATATACGATAAACACAAGCACTTATCGGATATTGAATTCCTTAATGCCCTGCTGGACGAGTTCCAGATAAAATTTGAAATTCCCGAAGAAGATTTTAAACGCCTTCCTAAGGAGGGTGCCTATATAACAGTTTCTAATCACCCGCTTGGTGGTATAGATGGTGTATTGCTTTTAAAGCTGATGCTGGAAAGAAGACCTGACTTTAAAATTATAGCCAACTTCTTACTGCACAGAATAGAACCAATGAAACCATTTATAATGCCCGTAAATCCTTTTGAAACACATAAGGATGCTAAATCCAGCCTTTTGGGTATAAAAGATGCTTTACGCCACCTTAGCGAAGATAAGCCTTTAGGCATATTCCCGGCGGGAGAAGTATCTACCTACAGAGATGGTAAATTGGTAGTAGACAGACCTTGGGAAGAAGGTGCTATAAAACTGATAAAAAAAGCTAATGTTCCTGTAGTACCTATTTACTTCCATGCTAAAAACAGCAGGCTTTTTTACTTGCTTTCCCGAATGAATGATACATTGCGTACGGCAAAATTACCATCGGAACTGCTTACACAAAAAGACCGTGTAATAAAGGTACGTATTGGTAAACCTATATCGGTTGCCGAGCAAAACGAACATGAAAGTATAGAAAGCTACTCTGAATTTTTACGCAGAAAAACGTATATGCTTTCTAACCCTTTTAAGAAAGGCACAAAACTACTTGACACAAGCAACTTCAACATAAAAAGAAGTCCCAGAAACCCAAAACAAATAGCTAAATCTGCTAACCAGGAAGAGATTTTACGTGAGGTAGACAGCCTGCGCGAAGGAGATTACCGCTTATTGCAAAGTAAAAACTATGAAGTGTTTTTTGCTTCGGCAGATAAAATTCCTAATGTTTTACATGAAATAGGCAGGTTGCGCGAAATAACATTCCGTGCTGTAGGTGAGGGCACTAATGAGTCGCTTGACCTTGATGATTACGACAAGTATTACCACCATATGTTCTTGTGGGATGACGATGCAAAATGTATTGCAGGCGCATACCGCATGGGGCTGGGAAAAGATATTTACAAAAAATATGGTATAGACGGTTTTTATCTGCATGACCTGTTCAGGTTTGAGCCGGAACTTTATGATATGATGTCTAAATCCATAGAAATGGGCCGGGCTTTTATTATAAACGAATACCAACAAAAACCTATGCCGCTTTTCCTTTTATGGAAGGGTATAGTACATACCACACTGCGCTACCCTGAACACAAATTTCTTATTGGCGGGGTAAGTATAAGTAATAAGTTTTCTGACTTCTCTAAATCGTTGATGATTGAGTTTATGAAGTCACATTACTACGACCCTTATATTGCACAATACGTACACCCGAAAAAAGAGTATAAAGTAAAACTTAAGGATGATGATAAGGATTTTGTTTTTAATGAAACGGAATCTGACCTTAATAAGTTTGACAAAATAATTGAGGAAGTAGAACCGGGCAGTATGCGCCTGCCGGTACTTATTAAAAAGTACATTAAGCAAAATGCTCGTGTTATTGCCTTTAATGTAGACCCTTTATTTAATAATTCTGTTGACGGACTAATGTACATACGCATTGCTGACTTACCGGAAAGCACCGTTAAACCTGTTATGGAAGAAATTCAGGCGGAACTGGAACGCAAAGCCGAAAAAGGAGAGCATTAATTTATACATCACGTCATTACGAGGAAGAATGACGAAGTAATCTAGTTTATAAAGATTGCCTCGCTCCGCTCGCAATGACGTGATGAAATAAATTACTATCCCTCATTAATATACTCCATTATATCCCCGGGCTGGCATTCCAGCACTTCGCATATAGCTTCTAATGTAGAGAACCTTATGGCTTTTGCTTTTCCCGTTTTCAGTATCGATAAATTTGCTGTGGTAATGCCTATTTTATCTGCCAGTTCATTACTGCGCATTTTACGCTTGGCAAGCATTACATCAAGATTAATAACTATAGCCATAATTATACAGTTAAGTCACTATCTTCTTTGTGTTTTTTTGCCATAGCAAAAACATCACTAAGCACTATAAAAAACAAACCTAAACCAGCCGTTATAAGCGTATCATTCAATCCTATATTAACTTCTAACTCAATAGGGCTTTCTGTAAGCCTTAAAAGGATGGCTGGTATAATCATTATTACAACCCCTATAAGTATTGCCTTACCTGTCTGGTCGAGGTTTTTTATAACACGGTTATCAAAAAATATTCTCTTTCTGAATAATTCCAATGTTTTCCTGAAAAGATAAAGTGCATATACAAAAAAGAGGTAACCTACATATATAAAAAATAAAAAGCCTATAAAATCTATACCTGAGGGACTACGCCCTTCACTAAATGTTATGGGAACCTGTTCGGGTATAATTATCAACATTAAAATTAAAGGCAGTCCAAAAATTACTGCTATCATTGCAAAAACAAATAATATATCAACAATTGTTTTTAAAGTAGAAAGTCGTCGCATAATATTTTAGTTTTATGTTTTACTGATACAAAGGTAATAAAATTATTGAAAAACAATAATTAATAAATGAAAATCAATATTAAAAAATTATAGACTGAGATATAAAACTTGCTTATTTTTGAAATATGCAGCAATTACCAAAATCACTTTTACAGAAACTGGAAGAACGCAATAGTTCAGGAATGCTGAGGAAATTAACCACTCCTGAAGGCTCTTCAAGAAATACTGCCGACTTTGCCTCTAATGATTACTTAGGGTTATCGCAAAACAAAGCAATTTTTAATGCTGCACACCAATACCTTATTAAAAATAATACTATTGCAAACGGAGCTACAGGTTCACGGCTTATAAGTGGTAACTCCCCACTACATGAAGAAACAGAAAAGTTTATAGCTGATTTCCATAATAGCGAAAGTGCTATTATCTATAATTCAGGATATGACGCTAATATTGGTTTCTTTTCGTGCGTGCCGCAAAAAGGCGATATAGTATTATATGATGAGTTTATACACGCTTCCATTCGCGACGGTTTAAGACTATCCCTTGCCAACTCGTATAAATTTACTCACAACAGTATAGATAATCTTGAGAGTTTACTACAACTGCATACTGAAAAAGCAGCTACGGTTTATGTAGTAACCGAATCAGTTTTTTCTATGGATGGCGACAGTCCTGACTTACTTGCTTTAGTAAGTTTAGCTGAAAACTACAATTGTAAACTTATAGTAGATGAAGCACATGCCATTGGTGTTTTCGGCACTAAAGGGGAAGGATTATTACAGCAATTAGGATTAGACAATAAGGTATTTGCCCGCATAGTTACTTTTGGCAAAGCACTGGGTTGCCATGGTGCGGCTGTTTTAGGGAACTCAGCATTAAAGGAATACCTCATCAATTTTTCGAGGAGTTTTATTTATACTACAGCACTACCACCACACGCACTGGCTACTATACAATTTGCTTATAAAGAAATAGCAAAAAATACTACCGCCCGAAAAACACTACACAAAAACATAAGCTACTTTACTGAAACATTACAGCAAGAAGGTGTTGATTGTATAGAAAGTAATTCAGCCATTCACTGTGTCGTAATTCCGGGAAATGAAAAGGTAAAAAGCATTGCGAAATACTTACAGCAAAATGGTTATAATGTGAAAGCCATACTTAGTCCTACTGTACCGTCAGGACAGGAAAGATTACGTTTTTGCCTGCATAGCTATAACACTAAAAATGAAATTGTAAATGCTTTAACAGCACTTAAGGCTGCCCGTTCCCATTATGCTTAGGTTGCCTTCGCCCTCGTTGTTTTCTTTTAAACCAGTTACTATCTTCCTCTCCAAATAAATATGCATAAGGCTCAGTATAAGGGCTCATTTCAAACAGCCTTTTTAATATAGCTATAGTAGGTATTATTAATATCATACCTATTACACCCCATATAGCACCACCTAGTAACAGACCTATAAAGGTAACCAAAGCATTAAGGTTTACATTACTACCTGTTATTTTAGGTGTTAAAAAAGTGCTTTCCAGTAATTGTATAAAAGTAAACGATATTGCTACAGCTATAGGGTAAAAAAGTGTATCCTTAGTTATAAGAGCGAATATAAAAGGGAACATTCCGCCTAATATAGGTCCTAAATACGGTATAATATTAAGTACCCCTGCCAACACCCCGAAAAATATTGCATGCTCTATTCCTAAAGCAAAAAGTACTGCTGTATTAACAACGGCTAATATCAGCATTACCTGCCCCGCCCCTATAATGTAGGCATGCACTATACGGCGTATAGAAGTTAACTTACCCAGTATATCTCCGTTTCTGTGTTTACGGAATATTTTACTAATAAATACTGCCAGGTGATCTCTGTATATTAACAAGAAGAATATAAAAACAGGAAGTAATATAATATCAGAAAGCATATTAACTAAAGAAAATATTAGTTGCATTGGCGATGCTTCTTCCGGCTGTACAATTTCTACTGCTTTTTTAAATTCAAAGCCATTATACATACCCATATCTATACCTAAGTTTTCATATACCCACTGGTTAGCATTAACTGCATAACCATTTATTTTTTCAGAAAGGTTACCTCCCAAATCTTCTACAAACCCTCTTACCTGAAAATAAACAAACACTAAAATTGCAGAGATTAATACCACAAACACCGAAAGACTTATAAAGGCACTTACAACTCGGGGAATTTTACGTTTTTCCAAACGGTTACATACAGAAGTAAGTAACATAGATATATACCCCGAAATAAAAAGCGGAACCAGTATAGTTTTGCCAACTATCATAAAAAAAACAATGATAATTATCAAAATGGCTATAAAAACAGCTTTTATATAAGCCGGAATCTTTAATTCGGTCATAAGTAAACAAGTGTTAAAACTGGTGATTTATTTCAAAAATACAGATAAATCCCTGTGCCTTATGGTAATATTTTATTAAAGTTTTTCTGTAAAAACACTAAAAATCAACTTACAGACACGTAAAGGCATTTTTGGCTAAATGATTAATACCTTTGTATTAAATTTTTTCAAGAATGAAACTATTTATTACCGGAATAGGAACGGAAGTAGGAAAAACAATAACATCGGCTATAGTAACTGAGGCTATGGAAGCCGATTACTGGAAACCTGTACAGGCGGGTGATTTAGATGATTCCGATACGCATAAAATCAAAAAATATATCTCTAATACCAAAACTAAGTTTCATAATAACAGTTATGCATTAAACACCCCTGCAAGTCCGCACCTTGCAGCAGCATTAGATGATATAACTATCGACATTAAAAAAATTAAAGCACCAAAAACTAAAAACCATTTGGTTATAGAAGGTGCCGGCGGTTTACTTGTTCCGTTAAATGATAATGATACTATTGCTGATTTAATGCAGCCGGACTATAAAGTAATTGTAGTATCGCGCCACTATTTGGGTAGTATAAACCACACCCTGTTGACTATAGAGGCTTTACAACAACGCAATATTGACATTGCAGGAATTATATTTAACGGTGACGAAAACAAAGCAACAGAAGAAATAATTTTAAATAAAACAGGAATCAACTGCATAGGCAGAATAGAAAACGAACCCTTTTTTGATAAAACAGTTGTTCGTGAGTATGCTGAGACTTTTAAACCTGAACTGGAAAAACTGAATAAATAAGCATGACTAACAGTAGCCTGAATATACTTAATGGAGAACTAAACCTTACTGAACGCGATACTAAACATATATGGCACCCCTACACGCAGCATAAAACCACTGCCAAACATATTGGTATAGTTCGCGGGAAAGATGCTTTACTTTGGGATGAAGACGGTAAGGAATATATTGATGCCATAGCCTCATGGTGGGTTAACCCGTTTGGGCATAGTAACGATTTTATAGCAGAATCGATATACAAACAGCTTACAACCTTAGAGCATGTTTTATTTGGTGGGTTTACACACGAGCCTGCTGTACAACTATCAGAAACGCTAATAGAAATGCTTCCTGATAATCAGCAAAAAATGTTCTTTTCAGATAATGGTTCCACTACTGTAGAAATAGCTATAAAAGTAGCGTTACAATACAACTACAATCAGGGTAAAAAACGTACTAAAATAATCGCTTTCGAAAATGCTTTTCATGGCGATACCTTTGCAGCAATGGCTGCAAGCGGTATTTCATTCTTTACTGAGGCATTCCGTAATTCGCTTATAGAGGTTACCCGTATTCCTGTACCCGTAAAAGGCGAAGAAGAAGCCAGTTTTAAAGCCCTGAAAGAGCTTACTCAAACCGGTGAATATGCTGCCTTTATATTTGAACCCTTAGTACAGGGTGCTGCCGGAATGGTTATGTATGCACCTGAAGCACTGGACGAACTAATAAAAATATGTAAGGAGAACGAAATCTTTACCATTGCCGATGAAGTAATGACAGGATTCGGGAAAACAGGTAAAACGTTCGCATGCAATTATCTTACCCAACAACCTGATATGATGTGCCTTTCTAAAGCACTAACAGGCGGTACAATACCAATGGCAATTACTACCTTCACTCAGGAGCTTTTTGATGGTTTTTATGATGAAGATGTAAATAAGGCTTTATTTCACGGGCATACCTTTACGGCAAACCCGACAGGGTGTGCTGCTGCTCTGGCTAGTATAGATCTTTTACAACAGCCCGAAATGCAGGAAAACCTGCAAAGGATAAACCAAATGCATCTGGAGTTCAAAACTAAAATTGAACAACACCCAAGGGTAACAACCGTAAGGGTACTGGGGGTAATTTTAGCTTTAGAACTAGCTACCGATGGTAATGACAGCTACTACGGAAGTTTGCGTAATAAGCTATATGATTTCTTTATAGAAAATGGCGTTATACTACGCCCTGTAGGTAATATTATATACATACTGCCACCATACATTATCAGTAACGAACAACTTACTAAAATATACAATACTGTAGAAGCCGCTATTGAAAACGTAAAATAAGCTTTTGCTGTAATTTTGCATAAAAAGAAGAAAAATTGTCATTACCCATATCAATAACAGCCATTAGCTCTTTCTCTCCATTAGGGAATACTCCCGAAAAGGTATGGGAAAACTACCTGAATAACAACACTACTATTAAAAGCATGCATTTTAATGGTAAACAGGCTCTTGGCGCACCTTTACAGGATGATTTACATAAAGAAGTACAGGCTTTAAGAGATGCTGAACCTAAGTATAAAAACTTAGATAACTCTGTACTGTATGCTATTTTAGCCTCCCGAAATGCTGCTAAGCAAGCAGGCTGGAATAAAGGAGATAACTTTGGTATTAATATAGGTTCTTCTCGTGGTGCAACAGGGCTTTTTGAGCAATACCACAGTGAGTTTATACAAACAGGAACATCAAGCACACAAGCCTCCCCTGCTACTACTCTGGGTAATATAGCGTCGTGGGTAGCACAGGACTTGAAAAGCACAGGTCCTGATATTTCCCATTCCATAACCTGCTCCACTGCGCTGCATGCAGTACTTAACGGTGTAGCTTGGTTACGCTCGGGCATGGCAGAAAAATTTTTAGTGGGTGGTAGCGAAGCACCACTTACACCATTTACCATAGCCCAAATGCAGGCAATGAAAATATATGCTTCTAAGGAAAGTGAATACCCATGCCGTGCATTAGACTTAGATAAAAAACTAAATACCATGGTACTGGGCGAAGCAGCAGCATCTGCCTGCCTTGAAATTGGTAAAAATGAAAATGCTTTAGGTTATATTGAAGGCGTTGGCTATGCTACCGAAGAGTTAAAACACAGTGTATCTATTTCTGCGGAAGCTGAATGTTTACAAAAGTCAATGCAAATGGCTTTGGGCAACATCAAACCCGAAGAGGTAGATGCTATTGTACTACACGCACCCGGTACTGTAAAGGGCGACCTATCCGAGTATAAAGCCATCCGGAATATATTTGGAGAAAACCTGCCTTTACTTACTACTAATAAATGGAAAACCGGGCATACTTTTGGTGCATCGGGTTTACTAAATTTAGAACTTGCATTACTTATGATGCAACACAATACGTTTATTAATGTACCTTTTATTGAGAACCAAAAACCAACTAAGCCTATACAAAAGGTGTTGGTTAATGCTGTTGGTTTTGGTGGTAATGCTGTAAGCATATTGGTATGTAAATAATTTATATATTTGAGGTTATGGACAACAAAAACACTAGTACACTTTTCTATATAGGTCTATTGCCTTTTGTTATAGCAGTAGCAAATATGACGCTTTGGATAGTTACTACAACCAGTGAGCATGCTACTTTTGAAGAAACTGTAAACGACTATCTTTCCTATTTCCCTGAAATGTTACAGAATGCTACCCTACTTACACTGCTTAATGTTATGTTTTTAGCATTAGCAGGAGGGTTATTTTATAAAAGCATGAAAAGTATAACACTCAGGACTCCGGCAAAAATATTGGCTATAGTTTCGGCTGTTTTATTATTTTGGAATGTATTTTCGTTAATGTAAATGTATATTCCTGTAGCCTATCACCCCATATACAAACACCCATTACCGGAAGGACATCGGTTCCCTATGATAAAATATGAGCTGTTACCACAACAGCTTATACACGAAGGCACTATTACAGAAGAGTGTTTTTACAGTCCCGAAATTGTTAACACAGAACACGTATTAGCTATACATAACAAAGAGTATGTTGATGATTTACTCAACCTAACACTTGATGCAAGGGCAGCGCGTAAGATAGGCTTTCCCCTTTCGGCAGAACTGGCAGAACGAGAATTACGTATTGCACAAGGTACTATTTGGGGATGTGAGCAAGCTTTACAAAAAGGTATTGCTTTTAATATTGCAGGCGGAACACACCATGCCTACAGCACCCATGGCGAGGCTTTTTGCCTGCTGAACGACCAAGCTATTGCAGCACAATACTTAATCAACAACGGCAAAGCAAAAAGAGTATTAATTGTAGATCTTGATGTACACCAAGGGAATGGTACTGCCGAGATATTTACCAATAATAGTGCTGTATTTACTTTTAGCATGCATGGTAAAACCAATTATCCTTTTAAAAAAGAAACTTCTGATTTAGATATTGCTCTACCTGATAACACAGGCGATGATGAATATCTATCCATTTTAAAAGAAACTTTACCAAAACTAATAGACAGCCATAAACCTGACTTCATTTTTTACCTGAGTGGAGTAGATATTTTAGCTTCCGATAAACTGGGTAAACTCGGCTGCTCCGTAGAAGGCTGTAAAGAAAGGGATGAGTATGTTTTAAGTACCTGCCATAAACTGGGTATACCTGTACAGTGCAGTATGGGTGGTGGTTACAGTCCTGATATAAAAATAATTATAGAGGCACATTCCAACACTTACAGACTAGCAAAAAACATCTATTTTTAGCATTTAACTCTCAAATACTAAATGCATTACAGTAAATACTAATTAATGCCCCCAACATACTCAGCAAGTACATATCTTTGGGTTTTAATATTTTTTTTACAGGTAATTTCCTAAAAATTAAACATTTTGGGGTAAATTGCCCAACCTTAAAACTCAAGCTATGAAAAAGATTTTACTAATTATGGCACTTTTGGTTACAGTGCCTTTCTATGCCCAAAAACGTGTAGCTGCTAAAATTCAGGAACTAAACAACTCCGGTGTTTCTTTTAAAAACTTTAGTCCTTTAACCGTTACAGAAGGTAGTAAAGATTATGATATTGTAGATAACGAAACCTATGCTACAATCAACAATAATATCTTAGAAACTATATACAAAACCAAACCGGAAACTATTGCCCTAACCATTCCTTACCAAGGTAATGATATTACTATAAACCTTTATAAAGTAAATATTTTTGCTAATGGTTTCCATATGGATACTGATAAAGAAAAAGACTACGCCTACAAACATGGTGTTTACTATCGTGGTATTATAAAAAATGATAATAACTCTTTGGCATCATTCAGTTTCTTTGAAAAAGAAATGTCAGGTATAATTTCTAATCAGGAACATAAAAACATTGTAGTAGGCAAACTAGCTAAACGTAACAATTTTTCAGAATACATTATTTATTCCGATAATGAATTAAATGTAGACAATCCTTTTATTTGTTCATCAGCCGATGAAATAGATGAAGAGATTAAAGCGCAAAAGTTTGGAAAAAAATCAGCGTTAAGCCAGCAAAGTACCGAAACTTTAAAATGTGTGGGTATATACTACGAGGTAGATTATGACATGTTTATAGAAAACCTGGGAAGTGAAGATGTTACTGCTAACTGGCTTACCACTTTATTTAATAACATACAAACACTGTATTATAATGATGGTATTGACATATCCTTGAAATCATTCTTTATATGGACTACTCCGGATCCTTATTCAGGTGTAGACTCGGAAGATTATCTTTATGACTTTTTAGAACACTCTCAATCAAACCCTTTTGATGGCGACCTTGGTCAGCTTTTAGCAGAAGATGAAGGCGGATTGGGCGGCTTAGCTCCGTTAAACGGCGTTTGCAGTGCACCTTATAACGGTAGTTATGTAGATGTGAATGACGCTTACCTGCAAGAAGTGCCATTATATTCATGGAGTGTTCAGGCTTCTGCACACGAAATAGGACACCAGTTAGGTTCTCCGCATACACATGCTTGTGCCTGGAATGGGAATAATACTGCTATAGATGGCTGTTATGATGTAGAGGGAAGTTGCAGTACTCCTCCAATACCTTCTAACGGAGGAACGATAATGAGTTACTGCCACTTGACCAATGTACAGATTAATCTTGCAAACGGTTTTGGCGAACAACCTGCACAGTTAATAAGAGATGTTGTAAACAATTCGGGCTGTCTTGCATCAGAATGTGAAAGCGGACTATGTGATACTACAATAATTGATTTAGGAATAGTGGATAATTCAATAGAAAACTTCTCTATTGAATGGAGTGATAGTGGCGAAACTAATGCATGGGAAGTTACTGTTGGTCCGGTTAACACACCGTCAGAAGGAACGTGGACAGAAGTAAACACGCCTAATGTAAATATTACGGGGCTTGAGCCTAATACATATTATACTTTTAAAGTACGTAATGTATGTGAGCAGGGAACTTCTCAAATACAGGAAATAATGTTTGTTACAGATGCCGATTGGTGTACAGGGTATTACTATATGGATACAAATATTGACGGACAAAACTATAGTAACAATCAAAACATTACCCGTACTTTCACTCCATCGGAAGAAAATAAAATAATAAAGGTTGAATTCGTATCTTTTAGTTTAGAAAACGGCTACGACTACTTAACAGTTTATGACGGAGCAGATACATCTGCACCGTTAATAGGAAACTTTACAGGGGCTTTTATTACTAATGAGTTTACTTCTACAGCAGAAGATGGTTCATTAACTTTTGTTTTTTCTTCTGATGATACAGAAACTGATGAAGGCTGGGTAGCTTATGTAGAATGTGTAGATGCTCCTGCTAACAGATTAAACGAAAACTCTTTTAGTAATTTCAGCTATTACCCCAACCCTACTAACAGCGTTATAAACATTAGTGCAGGTGAAGAAATTACAGAAGTAAAAGTATATGCTGTTTCAGGGCAATTATTATTTACCAGAAAGGTAAATGCAACGCAAGCAGCTATTGATATTTCTGCTTTAGCTAACGGAGTTTACTTTTTTAAAGCAACTAACAATATTAAAGAAACTAACTTTAGAGTCGTAAAACAGTAATTAAGTAACATTATTTAAATAAAAAAGCAGCGTTAATAACGCTGCTTTTTATTTTATTGCTTTTCAATACCTCTTCGCAGTATTTCCTTTATACCCTCAATATGCTCGGTAAACTCCATAACCTGCGAAAGCATTTGCGCCATATCATCCCGATTACCAAAACCTTTTAATTTGTTGTTCTTCACAAAGGTTTCTTTAATCGCTGTCCAGCGTTTTTGTTCTTCTTCGGTAAGCGTACCTGTCATTTCTTTATACTTAAGCAGGTTGGCTTCCGCAGCACTGGTAAGCGTTTGAGTCTCATTTTGGTAATGTGAAAGCAGCAATGTGCTAATCTCATCATTATTCATTACAGGAACTATTTTCGCTACCAGTTTGTTCATATCACGATACGAACCCTGTAACCTGAACGGCGGTTCAGTACGGTAAGCATCTTCCATAGCTGCCGAGGCAATGTAAGCGGCATTGGCTTTAAGTACTACATTGCGCACTTTTATTACTTTATCCAGCAGGTTTACATAGGTTTCTATTTCTTGTTTGCTGTGATTACCTTTCAGTTCGAAACCATCACGCTGACCTGTCTCCGCCATTTTTATTAACGGATATAAATCATCCGCATTTTTAGACATCAAACTCGCCAGTATAGGGTTTGCTGTTAAAGCATTTTCAATAAGGCTCAACTCAAATAAATCAGCCTTGTTACCTATTACATCACCCAAGTTGTATATATCGGCACGGTTAGCAAGCATATCCGGTATGCGGAATTTCTCTCCTGTTTCGGTATAAGGGTTACCCGCCATTACTACACAAAACTTTTTCGATTTCATGTCGTAGGTTTTAGGCTGCCCGTTATACACCCCTTCTATTTTACGCGTACCATCGGCAAGCGAAATAAACTTTTGCAATAACTCAGGGCTGCAATGCTGTATATCATCAAGGTAAAGCATTACGTTATTACCCATTTCTAAAGCAAGGTTCAGCTTCTTTAACTCCTCTCGCGCTGCTGCATTAGTAGCCGATGACGGGTCAACCGAAGTAATATCATGCCCAATGGCAGGACCGTTTATTTTCATAAATACAAGCCCGAGTCTGTTAGCAAGGTATTCCATAAGGGTAGTTTTACCATAACCCGGTGGCGATACCAGTAACAACATCCCCGAACGGTCAGTTCGGCGGTTTTCACCCGCACTCCCCAACTGCTTGGCAAGGTTTTCCCCGAATAACGGTAAATAAACCTGGTCTATCAGCTTATTACGTACAAACGATGTTAGTACCTTCGGCATAAACTCATTCAGCCTTAAATCTTCTTTGAGTTGCTGTGTAAGCTTGTGGCGTTCCTCACGGAACGTTTCAAAAGCAGGAACTTCATTCTCAAAGTAATTATTCAGCCGGTTTACAAACGTATGGTAATGGAAGTTATATTTTCCATCCTCAATAGTTTCGTGCGAGCCTGCCAAGCCTGTTATAACCTCATCAGGCTCTATAGCATTTACTTTTTCTGCCGATTCGTGTCTGTATAGTAGCAATGCAGTAATTTCATACAAATACTGATTGTATTGCTGTTGACCTGTTTCAGTCAAGTAAGATGCTACCCATTGCTCTGCCAGTAGTATACTGCTGTTTTTATCCGCGGCGTGGTCTATATTTTGGCGGAAGGTAACAGCAGCATCTTTCTGCTCCAGCATTTTAAAGAAACTTTCTGCCAGTTTTGTTGCCATGTGGCTTACTGTAAAGGCATCGTTACTCCTAAGCTCCTCAAACAAATAAGTTGCAGCTTCTTTTGTATTTATACTTAAGTCCCTATCAAAAGTTATAGTTTCTAAATAGGCTTTTATTTTAGTTCGCAGTTCCGCTACAATATAATCGAACTCTTTACTGTTCGGGAATATTGCCAGCACACTGCCCGATGCTTTTATTTTGTTATTAAGCACCTGTCGGGTTTCATCTTCCAGACTGTACCAAAAGAATTGTGCAATAGCACGGGTAGCCGGCGTATAGCGTAACAATCCTAAATTATGATGTTTTGCAACAAGCATTTTCAGTATTTTAAACGCATCAGCATCGTGAACACCTTTTACATAACCTTCGGTATAGTTTTTAGAAATTTCTTCCGCTACTATCGCCTTTAGGGCTTCATCTTCTTTATTAAAAAGCTCCTCAGGCTTATTATTCCTGAATATTTTATAAGCTAGGTAGGCACCTCTGTATATTGTATCATTTTCAGAAACCAGTTCCTGACTCCAGTATTTTTTAGAGGCTAACATGGTTTCACTTTCCAGTTCCTGATAAAAATCGGTTCCTGTTAAGTGATAGTTTAAGTTACCGTTTCTGTACACTATGGTCAAATCAAGCGGTTGTTTATTTACGGCAAACTTATGCGTACCTAAACGAATGATGTTTTCGCCATCCTCATACAACTCCTGTTTGTCTTTCAGCTTGCGTAAAGCATCCTCACGAGCCGATTTCAATTCCGTTTCAATAGCTTCTGCTTTACCGGTATCATCCAGTTCAATTAATTGCTTTACTAAATCACGCAGTTTGGCAATCATTAAATCAGAAGCAAAATAACCATTTATATCTTCAACCGAATCAAAAGTAAGCGCTTTAGCAGCAACGTTTTTCAGTATTCGTTGCGATGCCTTTTCTATAGCTACTGCTTTTTTGTTACGGCTTTCAACTAAAGCATTTTTCTTCGCTTCAAATGCACTGTAAACCTCTTCGCGTTTCTCCATGATGGAGTTGGTAAACTCCTCATAATCGGCAAAGCGGGCTTCAAGGTCTTCCAGTTGCACGGATATTTTATTCAGCAGTTCCTCCGTTTTTTCAGGAGTGGTGGCTCTGTCTAAAGCATTTACAATACTTTGGTCTATCAGTTTTATTTGGGCTGCAAAATCAGCTTTTGCCTCTTTACTGCCTAAAGATTTTATCTTGTTTTTAATATCTGCCTTAACCCTGTTGAGGGTGGCAAAAATTAACGAGATATTATTAATGATGTGGGTAGACTTAGATGTATCCTCAATTTTAAGGTTCGATACTATGTCTATCAGCATCTCAAGGTCGGCGGTAATTTTACCTACCTCTTCCTGTAATGCTTTCCCTTCGGCTACGGTAGTAACACCTTCTATTTCACCTTTCTTTTCTTCTACTCGGGCATGATAGGGCGATAGTGCCTTATCATCCATAAGGAATACTACACAGTTTTGCGAAATAACCTCGGTATGTTCTACTATCTCGGCTTCCAGTGCATCAATAAATTCAGGGTCAACATAACGCACTTCGCGCAGGCTGATTACCTGTCCTCGCAATGAACGCAATCCGGCAAGGTCGGCTACAAAAACATCAATATCATTAAGAGGTGAACTTTTTATCTGAATAAATAGTGCCTCTGCTTTTTGCCGTACCTCATCGGTTATTTTTTTTGCGTTCTGACGGAGCTGCACAACTTTTTCAAATTCGTCTATAGCAGCATTTGCCGTCTTCTTTATTTCGGTTAGCGGATGGTCTAATTCAAATGTTTCCTCGTTGGTTATCCAGTAATAACCATCAAGAATATTTTGCGATAATCTTGTAAGGTCAGCATACAATCCCTCATAATCATCATCTTTATTTAAAAGGGTAATAATAGCCTGACAGTCTGCCATAGCTTTTACAATATCCTTATTCCCTATTTTGTAAATGTAACTGTCCTGATGTTGCGACGGCATAATATCGCCCTGCACAAATGGCGTTTGCCATATTTGCACCAAGTGGTTTTTAGTCGCTTCGTCTTCTGCACGGAAATAACACAATTCGCCATTTTGCAAAATGGTAAATCCATTACAGATTATAGGCGTCATTACCTGACGGGTAATAAGGTTGTAGGACATTAATACATACTGCCCGTATTGCTCTTCGTAGAAAACATACATAAAGTCCTCCCCGTTTGGCGAAGCAATACGCTCCTCAAACAGCAGGTTCTCTAAGCTGTTTTCAAATATTTTATACTCGCCTGTTTGCAGGTAATACCCGTTAGAGAATATCAGCCCGTGGTCGTCCGGTAATAGTATAGCCGAAGTCTCTAAACTGTCTATTTTACGAACCTCCTGTAATTTGTGGTTGTATATAAAATAGCGTGGCTCTTCCTGAAAGGGTTTTATACGCAAGGCAATAAGGTTACCTAAATCGGCATACTGGAAATTACCATCATCCAGCGTCTGGTCGGGGTGGATTACTTCCTCATCATAAATACCTTTGCCTGTGGCGGTGTTATCTTCTATTTTTATGGTAAGCGTTCCGCCTACGGTTTCTACAAATACTTTATCCAATATAGACACGTGCGGGTGCTTACCGTAACGCTGCATATCGCGGGTGGCTTCCTGCCAACGGAAATCGTGCTGGCGCGGGAATTTATATTCGCTGTCACTCCTGTTGTCTATATAGGTTAGGGTATTTTCTTTTATCAGCCATTTAAAGGTCTTGATATCCGACAACCTGTCGCTGATTTGGAAAACCATGTGCAGGTAATTGCCTGCTATAAAAAACTTACGGAAACTGGTGTCCCTGTAATATTTATATAAGTTAAAAAAATCGGTTTGAAATGTTTCATCATTTATAAAGTCCAGGCTTTCCTGATGGAAATTACCGTCTTTAAAAGTATAGATACTAAATACATCTTCGGTTTTTATATCGGTACGTAACCCGAAGTGTACATTATAGCCCAGTATGCATGTATTGCCTATAGAAACTACATCGGCAGGAATACAGTTGTTTTGGGTTATTATCCTGTTATTGGCTATCAGCTTCGTTTCAACACTACCAAATACTTCCTTTCGCGCTTCATTTAGTTTTTGAAGCCTGCCCAAAAGGTCGTTCTTCTGGGTTTGCAAACGGCTTTGTATAATTTCATAGGTACCGCCTTCCAGTTTACTCATGGTATGGTGTGGTTTTTTAATTAAGATTGAGAATTATAGCAGATAAAAAAACCTTACTGCTTACTATTCTTGTCAACTTCCAGTTCAATGGTTTTTTCTCCGCCGGCTGGTATTTCACCTTCTTTTTTCAAATACCCTTCTCCTTCTATTACAATTTCCATTGGTGGACATCCCCATAGCCCACCTGAAACATCTGATAGTTCAAAAATGCCTAAAGAATCAGTAAGTATTCTTGTATACTCCTTATCACTCTTTTTATATACCAGTATATTTTCTAATGGTTTATTCGTTTCCTTGTCAATTACAGTTCCTCTTATAATTTGATGACAATCGCAAGAAACAAACAAGAATAACAGCCCGTTTAATAATAGCATCTTTTTCATAGACTATATAGCTAATTTGAAAGGAAAAGAAACCTCCGGTGCTGTAACGCACCGAAGGCATTATTTAAAAAAATCAACTAAACTTCGGTTACCCCAGTTTTTTACCTGACAGCCCCATGTTTTTAGCCATCAGTAACAGGTTAGAGAATAATCCTTTCTCTTCTGAATCATCACTGCGTTTTTGCAGTTCCATTAATAAACCTGCTACGGTAAAGTTTTTAATATCTTCTGATGAGATACCATACTTATCAGCAAAACCTTTTACACGGTCTAACAGGTTTTCACCATTTTCTCCGCCGTCACCTAAAATAGCATCTTTAATCTCCGTTGCGTTTTCAGAGTGGTCTATTAATCTGTCAAAGCCTTTCGCTCTGGTTATCTGGTTAACAATCTGGTCGAAGAACATGGTTTCGCCACCCACAATATCAATCTTAGCGGCTTTAAGTGCTTCGCCTATTACGCTAGCCTGAGCATCGGCAATATCTTTTTGGATGTTAATTTGCGCAAGGTCTACCTGAAGTTCTTTGTTAAGGCGTAGTTTAAACTCTTCGTGTTCTTTACCTACACCATCAAGTTTCTTCATTGCCTCTGCTTTTTCTTCTATACCGCTAGCCTCTGCTGTTGCTTTCTCTTTAATAACATTTGCTTCAGAAAGTCCGAACTCTCTCTCGGCTTCTGCTCTTGCTTTAAGACCTGCTGCTTCCGCAAGGGCTTTCTTCTCAATAATAACAGCATCAACAATACCTTGTCTTTCGCTGGCATCAGCTTTAGCGTGCATTACCTGTGCTTCAGATAATCCTAAAGTAGCATCTTCTTTAGCTTTGGCATCTGCCAATATTTTACGTGCTTCCGCTTCTTTTTCGCTGGCAGCCATTCTTGCAGCAGCATCAATGTTGATTTCTTCTGCTTTTTGCTTCATGGCTTCTTTTTCAGCCTCAGCAGCTTTAATGCGCTTAATGTAAAGTTCTTCACTTTCCTTTTCAGCTAATGTAACAGCTACTTTTTTCTGTCTGTCGGCTTCTTTAAATGCCTCAATATCTTTCATGTTTTCCTGCTCCTGAACAACACCTTTTTCCAGCATTACCCTGTCGCGGATTACATTCTGAATATCTTTACGTTCTACCTCAACCGCTTTTTCTTTCTCAATCTGAGCAAGCGTTACTATACGCTCTCTTTCGGTTTGCTCTAACGCACGGTCTTTTTCTACTCTCTCGGTTTCTACAGCAGCAGTACGCTCTTTGTTTTTAGCGGCTACTATAACAAGCCTGTCTTTGTTTTCTTCGGCAACCAGTACTTTCTCGCTGGTATTAATGCGTGCCGTTTCGCTTTTTAATCTTTCTTCTTCGTTTACTTTAGCTATTTCTGCCTCTTCACGGGCTTTAATGTTAGCTATTTCACGCTTTTGTATTTCTTCTTTCTCGGCTAACTGACGGTCTAACGCTAAAATGGCTTCACGCGCTTCAACATCCTGCTTACGAATGGTTTTCTCCTCATCCCTGCGGATAAGGTTCGATTTCATGTTTTGTGCAGCCGTAAGCTCAGTAATTTTCTTGATACCTTCAGAGTCAAGAATATTGTCTGCTTTCAGGTGGCTTAACGATGTCTGTTCCAAGTCATCTATTGCACAGTCGTCCAAAATGTAGCCGTTAAGGTCGGTACCGATGATTGATATAATCTCTTCACGGAATTCACTTCGGGCTTCGTATAACTCGATGAAATCGAATTTTTTACCTACTGTTTTTAAGGCTTCCGAGAACTTGGCGTCGAACAACTGTCTTAATACATCAATTTCTGATGCTCTTTCGCAACCGATAGTCTGTGCTACATTAATAATATCGGAAGTAGATTTATTAATCTTGATGAAGAACGTAACTTTTATATCCGCACGGATGTTATCCTTACAGATAAGCCCGTTAACGCCTGTACGTTCTACATCGAGTTTTTTTACGGAGATATCCATAATCTCCATTTTGTGCAGTACGGGTACTATAAGGCCGGCATTGAAAAACACTTTAGTACCACCGCTACCGGTACGTACTATTACCTTACCCTGTATGGTTTTTTTGTACATGGAAATAATCCATACCAAAAGTCCGATAACTACAACAATTATAGCTATCATGGTAACAAGCAAAGAATCTCCTAACATTTTTTTAAATTATTGGTTGGTTATAAATTAATTGGTTTACAAAATACTTTCAACAATGGTTTGCACGAGGTTTGCAAAAACCTCGACAATAAATATAAATAATGATATCATGGTAGTTGGATTTTTAAGATTTGTTAATAATCAAATTTTTCAACCAGGTAGTATTTTTTGTCGCTGCTTTCAGCAACTATAACTGCCTGTTGTCCTGCAACCAATGTATCTTCTGTATTACTGCGCGCATAAATTTTTATAGGATCTCCGTTTACGGTGAGCTCTACCATACCGGTTCTGTTTTCTCCTAATGAAGACACTATGGTACATCTGCGTCCTAAAAAATCAATTTCAGGTTCGCCTTTGTGGTTTACTTTACGGTACAAATACCCTAAAGGCTTACTTATCAGTTTTACCACAAAAAGGCTGAAAATTAAGTTTGGTATAATTAACAGGAATCCTAAAAACGTACTTTCTACACCCAAATAGTAGGTAATGTTTACCCCTATAAGCCACATACTAAAGAACATAATAGTAACAATGAACATAAGCGGAAGTTCATCAAAATTAAAATACTCCAGTATCCGCATAAAGCTGCTTCCCTGTGCTGCATTTTCTCCTCCGGTAACATCATTGTCAAAATCAGCATCTACATCGGCGGCATCAAAATCTACACTAAAATGGTCAGGATCAAGTCCGGCAATAATTACCAGCACCCAGTATATGACCAAAATAATGGACATTACAGTAAAAAATGCATTAACAGGCGAAAAAGAAACTTCCAGTAATTCCTGCATGGTTGGTTTGTGTTATTATTCTTTTGGGGTAATTCCCATTTGTTCTTTAAGCTTTTCCAGCTCGCTAGTTGCTTTAGACTTTTTTACATCTATAGCACTATCTATTTCAGCATCTACAGATTTTGTTGAATCGGCTATATCTCCATAAGCTTCGGCAAGTGCTTCTTCCTGTATTACTTTTTCTTTCATACGTTCTAAAAGCGATATAGTACCATTACTGTCTATATTAGCCATTTGCTTGTTAAGGTTCTTGGTTGCATCAGCAACTTTAACACGAGAGCGAAGTATTTTAAGTTCGTTTTCCCACTTGTTAATATTCTGCTTAATGGTTTGTACATTACCTTCCATTTGCAGCACATTCTGGTCAAACTTTTCCTTATCGCCCTCTGCACGTGTTTTACCTGCCAGTGCTTCTTCTTTTTTAAGCAGTGCTTCTGTTGCAAGTCTGTCAGCATCTTCCGCAGGCATATCACCCTTTTGGGCTTTTTTAAGCAATAGCATTGCTTTTTCATTATAGTCTTCAGCTTTATTGCTGTAATCTTCCATTTCGTTTTTAGCACGTATGCTCATGGCTTTTACTTGTGCCAGTGCTTCAAGGCTTTTCTCTAAATCCTGCTTCATATCTCTTATACCTTGCTCTGTCATTTTTATCGGGTCCTCTATACCATCTATTGCACTGTGCATCTCAGCCTGCCCGATTTTGAATAGTCTTCTTAAAAATTTCATCATTCTAATGTTTTGAAAAGTTAATAATCTGTTCCGAATACTCATTCAGCAACAAGCTGAGCGAATTTAATGTTGCTCCGAATTCGTTTTGGTCTAAGTTCTCTATTTGAAGTGAATCTCTGAAAATTACTTTTCTGCCTGTATCATCAAGAACAAAAGCACCGTGTATTATATCCCGGTTTTTTTGCAACAGCTCTTTGAATACCGGATAAGCATCGGGCTTAACCTCAAAAAGGTACTGTTCAAAAATAACAATAGGGTACGCTACACAAATAATAAGGTTAACAATACCATCCTGCTCGCTGCTTACTATGAAAACACCATCTTCCTTGCTTTCATGTTTAACTTCCAGCTCGAGTTCATTCAGGTAACTTTTAACCACTGCAAAATAGTCTTTCATGGTACAGGTATTAAATAATTTTATAAAACTCGGTCTTTTTTCGTGCCTTTACAAGTATCAACCTAAATAGTTTTTAACAGCAAAAGCAAACTTTTTAACCTAAAACGGCTCAATATATTAGCATTATTCTTATATTTGCTAATAATGTTAGTACAAATTTACAGAAATTATTTTAATTTGCAAATATTATTAGCAAAATAATTTATTATGGTGTTTGGTAAGAATTTAAAAAAGATACGCAGCGTACACGGAATGAGTCAGCAGGAATTTGCAGAACTATTTGATTTAAAGCGCGCTACGCTTGGTGCTTATGAAGAAGACAGGAGTAACCCTAAGCTGGAAACCATTATAAAAATTGCTAATCATTTTAGCATAGGACTGGAACAACTGGTAACAAAAGAGCTTACCGTTAACCAGCTTTTACGCTTTAATGATGCTTTAACTACCAATCCTGCTAACGATACTAGCCAAAAATTAGAAGGAATACCTTACATAACTGAAGACAAGAAAGAGGTTTTTATTAAAGATTTCAACAATACTAATAATATTAGCAAAGTTGATTTGAATAATATTTATCTCCCTAACGTAACAGGGAAAGATAAGCTGGCTTTTGTGGTTAGCGACCTTACCATGTCGGGCGGGGCAGCAGGTTTTTTACCTAAAGATATTGTTATAGGCAAACAGACACCACTAACTGATATTGAACGAATAAACGGGCAGCTTGCTATTATAACCACTAAGGATGATTTATATTTTAGAAAAGTAAGCTACCAAAACAGCAAAGTGGTTTTAAATGCTAACCATCCCGGTGTAGAGCCTATAACAGTAAATAGTAAAGATATAAAAGGGGTTTGGAGTGTAGTACATATATTTCGCTATACTGTGCCTGCTTCTGAAAACGCAACGGAGCAACGTTTAGCACAACTGGAAAATGCTATAGCTGCATTGCGCCAAAAAACTTCTTAGCAAGAAAAACGGGCTGCTTAAAAAGCAGCCCGTTTTTTATAACTCTATCTATAATAATCATTTATTCTATAGAAATATAACCACTAAAACCTTCACAAGCATAAGTACTATTTGCTGAGAATGTACCGTTTTCGAGTATACTTACATAATTTGCGGCTATTCCCGGCGCATGTACTCCTCCGGCAACCATATCATCTAAAATTTCTCCACCATAGGGGGTACAGTCAGTCCATCCATAAGCTCCCGTAGGTAGCCAAGTATATGAGTTGGAAGGTCCGGTAGAACCATCTTCATATACACTCGTATATGTACCATTCGCATGAAAAGTTACATCTAAGTAATTATTTATCGTAACAGTTGCTCCTACTAAGGTAGCATAACCATTATTTGTTAAAGTAAGGTCGAGCGTAAAGTTTACCGATCTTTGGTTTGTAGCATCATATACTGAAAAAGTATAATCATTCATAATAACAGGCTCAGCAGAAACAGGTACATCTCCAAATGTTACCGATGTCCAAGGTAATGCATTACCACCTACAGCTACAGGCTCTCCATCCAGCAATAAACTTACCATTTGCTTAGTATAATTACCAAATGTTACCGCATCTCCTTGCTGAAGCGTCATTTGTGTTTCTATCAAATCATAGTCAGGATTATAGTTGCCTATCCTCAATTCATAGTTAAATTGCTCCTCTTTAAATATCTCTATAGGAAAACTACCACTAAAGCTATTTAACTCGTCTTGGTAAGCATAGTCTATAGTTGTTTCTAACGAGTCGCCGTTTACAGCATCAGGGTCATCAATAGTAAGTTTCATACTTATGGCTCCATTAGAGAAGCTTACATCACTCATTGTTACATTACTATGAGCTACTGATAATTGCATGGCATCGAAAAATGCGCTATCCCCATCAAGAACTTCAGTTGGTTGGTTACTTGGCATAGTATATACCGGAATAAGGCTAATGTTTGAAAAGAATAAGTTATCATTAACAAACTCAATAGCGTTATTAAGCTGTGTTACTGCTCCTGTAAAAATACCGTGAGAATTAAAGAAAGTAGTAAGCCCGCCTGTTGATGAACCTTCATCGCCCGATGCAATATCACGCCCTTGCACATCAAAAGAAAAACTTTCTTGCTCACCGCTTGTAAATGTTAAGTTCTCCATGTTTCCTCTGTCAAGATCACCTGCTACACTTTGAAAAAGCACATTTAACTTTTTAAGCTTCGCGCTCATAAACTCTGTTAGATAGTCTTTAGATTTTTTCCAGGCAATTACCGCTACCAAAGCTCCTAATGACTTTTCAAGAGGATCTGGGGCTAATACTACAAAAGCAACTCCGCCTCCAAATGCAAGTACTGCCAGTTTATGTTTTAATAGCTGAGTATCAATATTGAAATTAATATCCATTGGGCGACCAGCAGTAAGGTCTCCTGCTACAATACCATTAAACAATTCGCTATTAGCTTTGTAACTAATTGCTAATTGTTCTTTCTCTGCATCTGTAAGCGTATTGTAGTAAGCATTAAAAGAGTCTATATATTGGTTTACAATATCTGCTTCTTCACTTTGCTCGTTACTTATAGATTCAGAAAAATCTGCTACATCAGTAAAGAGTGGAGCTAACTCTTGCTCCGGTGTTGCTGTAAGTACTGTTTCGTTCACATTATAAGGCAAATCGAGCCCTAAATCAGCTACTACTAAATGTGTTTCGCCTAATAATGTTACAGGTACTTTGAACATTACTACATTTTCACCGGAACGTACCAGTTGTATGGCATTTCCGCCTAGTGTTCCTGTATATTGCTGTTCAGGCACTGCATTTGGCATTTCTATGCTTACTACCTGACTTTGGTATACTTCGGAAGGAGTTACTACTTCTCCCTCTTCTTCTGTAGAAGGGCTGTCATCTTTAGAACAACTGTAAAAAAAACCGGCAGCAGTAAATATTAACAATACCAGCGAAAATTTCAAAAACTTCATTTGTAAGATTTTTTTGGTTATAATATAATTTTATAAAAATATAATAATATTCTGCTCTAACAATCTTTTTCTACACTAAAAAACTAAAGTTCAATTTTTTACATGTTTGGCATATTAAAAAAACAAGGGGTTACTCTCCAGCAACCCCTCCTCCTACACTAACTCTTGTTTTAACGAAAAGCACCTTTTTCGCTTAAACTAAAGCACAACACAAATATTAACTATTTTCTAAATTGTTCCCATATAATTGCATAACAGTCTTCTGCTTCCTGATAACTAGCATATACTACACTGTTTGCATTTAATTCACGAAGTTCAAACTCTTCTCCGCTTACCATTATAGCATTTTTATCAGCATCTTTCCACTCCCATTGAAAGTGAGAGTATTCCGTTCCGTTCACTCCCTCTTTGTAATATATTACACCATCATTTTTAAATGCATAATAAAAATTCTCCTGTGCATTATCTATTTTTTCAGATTCTTCGCCACAGTAGTAGTCTACAATACTTTTCTCTATTACCCACCATACTTGGCTCCCTTCATCTATACTTCCATTTTCGACTTCAGGATAGCCGGTAAGGAGTTTATGTCGATCTGCAACAGGAGCTATTTTACCTTTAGGAACACCTGTATATCTGTCTTCTACACCATCATCACCGGAACAAGCTGTAAAAGTCACACTCATGACAAAAAGAACCAGCACCTTTAAGAATAGATGGTTTTTCATAATAAAATAGATTGGTTGGTTTGTATATAGTTGTATATTCTAACTATTTAACATTGACAAAATTAAGCGTATAGGTAATAGCAAAAAATACCTATGTATGGGTAATTTCTTTATTTTTATGCACAAACAGGGCGAAATGAATCATTTTAAAACAATAAGTTATCTTAAACAAGGTAATAAAAAGCAGCAAGAAGCCTACAGGATACTAACTAAATATGGTGTTTGGGAAAAGCTCACTGATTTCAGCCCGCTACTTGCCGGAACAATACCAATTGCAATAGATATTGATAATAGTGACCTTGATATAATATGTTGTTTTAATGACGTTGCTGTTTTTACAGCAACATTAAAAAAAGAGTTTAGCGACTATAAAGGTTTTACAATAAGAGAAGCTGAAGATATTGACCCTAATTATAAAACGGTAGTATGCAATTTTATATTTGATGATTTTGAAATTGAGATATTTGGACAAAACAGAAAATCGGAAGAACAAAATGCTTACAGGCACATGCTTATTGAGTATCAGATATTAGAAAAAGAAGGTGAGCAATTTAGGCAGCAAATAATAGCTTTAAAAAAAGAAGGGTATAAAACCGAGCCCGCTTTTGCCAAATTACTGGAGCTTAGAGGTAATCCATATTATGCTCTTTTAAATTATAGCCTTTAACAACTCATTAACCAAACACTAATAACTACAAACAGAACCTTTTTGTATTTTTAGCAAAAATACAGTACATGCAGATAGAGATTAATAAGGTTGAATTGCGTAACCTTAAAATAGAAGATTACAAACAGCTTAAACTTTCCATGCAACATGCCTACCACGACATGAAAGACATGGATGAACCCTACTGGAGCGAGAAAGATATTGAGCGCCTTTTAAAAATTTTCCCGGAGGGGCAGCTTGTAGTAATTGTAGACGGTAAAGTAGTAGGTTCTGCATTATCATTAATTGTAGATTATAAAAAAGCCATATCTAACCATACTTACGAGAAAATAACAGGTAAATATACCTTTAATACCCACACCTATAACGGTGATGTGTTATATGGTATAGATGTATTTATAGACCCTGAATACAGAGGGTTACGCCTGGGCAGACGTTTATATGACGCCCGTAAAGAACTTTGCGAGCAGCTAAATCTTAAATCTATTGTATTTGCCGGGCGTATACCTAACTATACAGGGCACGCAGATGAATACTCTCCTAAAGAATATATAGAAAAAGTACGCCTTAAAGAAGTACACGACCCTGTATTGTCTTTCCAGTTAAGTAACGATTTCCACGTAATACGTGTAATGCGTAATTACTTAGAGGGTGACAAAAGCTCTCATGAGTATGCTGTACTTATGGAATGGAGCAATATTTATTATGATGAAAGCCCTAAACTAATTAATACCCGAAAAAGTGTCATTCGGCTTGGTTTAGTACAATGGCAAATGCGTCCGCTGGCAAATGTTGAGGCTTTATTTGACCAGGCAGAATTTTTTATAGATGCTGTTTCGGGTTACGGTAGTGACTTTGCTTTGTTCCCTGAATTATTTGTAGCACCATTAATGGCAGATTTCAACCACATGTCTGAAGCTGATGCCATAAGAGAAATTGCCCGCTACACTGAATCGATACAGAAACGTTTTCAGGAAATGGCTATTTCCTACAACATAAATATTATTGCCGGCAGTATGCCAATGGTGGAAGACGGCAACCTTTACAACGTAGGTTTCCTTTGTAAGCGAGACGGAGCCAGCGAAATGTATCGAAAAATACACATTACCCCTAACGAAATACAGCACTGGGGTATGAAAGGCGGTTCGGAAATTAAAACTTTTGATACTGATTGCGGTAAAATAGGTATTATGATTTGTTATGATGTAGAGTTCCCTGAACTTTCGCGCATTATGGCAGATGAAGGAATGGAAATATTGTTTGTACCATTTATGACCGATACCCAAAACGGTTACACCCGAGTAAAGCACTGTGCACAGGCAAGAGCTATAGAAAACGAATGTTATGTTGCCATAGCAGGCTCTATAGGTAACCTGCCGGGTGTAAACAATATGGATATACAGTTTGCACAAACAGCGGTATTTACCCCTTCGGATTTTTCATTCCCATCAAACGGTGTGAAAGCTGAGGCAACGCCAAATACTGAAATGACACTTATAGTAGACCTTGATTTAGATTTGCTAAAAGAATTACACGAATACGGTAGCGTTCGTATTTTAAAAGACAGAAGAGAAGACCTTTACAGTATTAAAAGGGTTAACAAACAAAAAAATAACTAAGCTGTTTAAACCTTCAACATTTATTTAAGTCTAAACTTTTAAAGGGTTTAGTAGCATAGCATAAAGCAATGGAACAAATATCAATATTAGGTTGTGGCTGGCTTGGGCTGCCTTTGGCTAAAGAGTTTTTGGCTAAGGGGTATAGCATAAAAGGCTCTACCACCTCACCTGAAAAAATAAACACATTACAGCAGGCAGGAATAAAACCGTACCGTATTGCTTTACACCCCGACACTATTGAAGGGGATATTACTGATTTTCTAAACGGAAGTAAAATATTGATAATTGATATTCCTCCGAAGTTAAGAGGGAAAGCAAATGAGAATGAAAGTTTTACAGATAAAATAAAAACACTGTTACCACACATAGAAAATTCAGATGTCAGCAAAGTAATATTTATTAGTTCTACTTCGGTATATGGAGATGTTGAAGGGATAATTACCGAAGAAACGACCCCGCAACCAAGCAACGAAAGCGGTAAACAATTGCTGGAAGTGGAACAACTATTACAAAATAACGAGAACTTTACAACTGTTATAGTGCGATTTGGAGGGTTAATTGGTGAGGACAGACACCCTGTGCATTATTTAGCAGGTAAAAAGGATATACCAGACCCTGACACTCCTGTAAACCTAATTCACCGTGATGATTGTATTAATATTATTTTAAAAATTGTAGAAAAAAATTTTGAAGAAGGTATTTTAAACGGTGTGGCTCCTTACCACCCTACAAAGAAGGAGTATTATACAAAAAAGGCAAAAGAAAAAAACCTACCCTTACCTATATTCATCAGCCGGGAAGAAGCTTGTGTAGTTAAGAAAATAGCTGTTAATAAGGTAACGGAGGTTTTTAATTATACTTTTAACCAAAATAATTTATAACTACTAATTTATAAGTGAAAAAATACTGCCCCGGATAAACGCATTACCAAGAGCAGTATATAAATTAGCTGGATGTAATGTAAAATAACAGAATTTAAGTGACTTAAATTTGCGTGTTTTTCGCAATTAACATTTTTTTAAGAAGTGTAAAAAAGGGTTTAAATAATTGTTTTTCAATTATTTAAACCCCTAAAAACATTAAATATACCCTCTGTTTCTTACTTCAGAAATTAGCTCCTCATCGCCTCCTTCAACCTCAAGCAGGCGTTTAATCCTGTATTTACGCTTCTCAATAGCACTCACAGTAAGTGGTATATATTTATCTAAATTTTTATTTTTTATTCCTCTGGAGAGTAATTTTACTATCTTAACATCAAGTTCGTCTAAAAGCATTTCTGTCTCTCTCTTCTTCTGAAACTCTATGATAGTTTTAGAATAGAATTTATCTCCATTCAAAATCTTTTTAAAACCATCAAAAAGTTCATCTGTTGTACAGTCACTTTTATTAATAAATCCTTCCGGTTTTATTTTGCTAAGTACCCTGTTAAGAATATCTATTTCTTTGTGCATACTCATCATTATAATTTTGCATGATGGCATTAACTGTCTTAATAATAAGGCCATGTCCTCTCCGGAACGTAGCCCTTTTTCTTCATAGTCAGGAATACTGTAATCTACTACAGCAACATCAAAAGGCTCATGTTCATTTTCTAAAATAACATCATAAGCTGATTTGCAGTCATTTGCTTTTACAAAATTTAGTGAGTATTTCTCCTGAGTTATGGATTTAAAAATTGCGTGGTATCCTTCTAGGACCACAGCATGATCGTCGATAGCAACTACCTGTAATACTTTTTTCAAGTTGGATGAGTTTAATTTTTTTAGGTGAACAAAATTAATTTTTAAATATTCAAATACACAAAAAGAACGATAAATTAATTACAAAAATCTCGCGCATAGTAAGATGTTGCATAGCGTAACTATACAATACCTTATTCTCTATTTTCTGTATAATGATTAATTTGAGTTTGATGAAATTAGTTAAAAAAAATATTTTAAAACACTTTTTTAACAATTAATATTATTCCAAACAAATATTAATATATTAAATATTAAGCATTTCTGTACTAAATGCAAATTGTATAAGTTTTAGATAAAAACACTTAATTTTAACACTATCAACAAAAAGCCCCGCCAATTGGCGGGGCTTTTTGTTTACCATATTTTAACTCGTTGATCCGGTTCAATGTACATACCATCGCCTTTTTCAATATCAAATGCTTTATAAAAAGCATCAACATTTTGTAAAGGAACATACGCTCTGTACATTCCGGGAGAGTGAGGGTCTGTCTTTACCTGATTTTTAATTGCTTCATCTCTCATCTTGGTTCTCCATATAGTAGCCCAGGAAATAAAGAAACGCTGCTCTGGTGTATAACCATCTATTAACCCCGGGTTTCCGTGCTCTTTTAAATATAACTGCAGTCCGTCATAAGCTGCATTTACACCACCAAGGTCACCAATGTTTTCACCAAGTGTAAACTTACCATCTACATATATGCCCGGCAAGGGCTGTAACGCGCTGTATTGGTCCGCAAGGGCGCCACCAAGACCTGTAAACTTCTCTAAATCTTCATCACTCCACCAGTTTACAAGGTTACCGTTAGCATCATAACGTGACCCTGAATCATCAAAACCATGTGATATTTCGTGACCGATAACAGCCCCTATACCACCGTAGTTTACAGCTTCATCTGCTTTATAATCGTAAAATGGTGGCTGTAATATACCTGCAGGAAATACAATTTCGTTATACGATGGGTTAAAGTATGCATTTACTATCTGCGGAGCCATGTGCCACTCGCTCTTGTCTACGGGCTTGTGTATTTTGTTTATATCCTTCTCAAAGTTAAAGCGGGCAATATTTTTCATATTATCGAAAAGTGTTCCGCCGGCTTCAGGGCTTTTTATAGTCAGTTTCGTGTAATCTTTCCACTCATCAGGATAACCAATTTTTACTTTTAGGTTACGCAGTTTTCTAATGGCATTTTCGCGTGTTGCAGGAGCCATCCAAGGCAATCTTTTAATTCTGTTTTCAAAAGCAAGCATTACGTTTGCAATCATGCTCTCCGCTTTTGCTTTTGCCTCAGCAGGAAATTTTTTCTCTACATATAATTTACCTAAAGCCTCTCCTATTGTACCGTTTACGGTATGCAACGCATTAATATCTCTATTTTCTTCTTGTAATGCTCCACGAAGTGTTTTGCTGTAAAACTCCCAGTTAGCTGTCTCAATATCTGTACTAAGTTGGCTGGTAGAAGCATTAATTAATGTCCAGTTCATGTAATCCTTCCACTTCTGTACATCACCTTCTTCAAGCATTGCGTTTAACGCTTTTATATATTTAGGCTGGGTTACAATAATCTGGTTTACTCCTTTAACGCCTAATGCTGAAAAATACTTTTCCCAGTTAATTGCAGGTGCAAGTTTTTGCAGCTCAGCAATAGTCATTGGGTTATATGTATTTCTGCTGTCACGGCGCTCTACTCTTGTTAGCCTTGGCTCTGCCATTGCTGTTTCAAACTCAAGTACATTAGCTGCTGCTTTTCCGGCTTGTTTAGGCTTATAACCTATATATTGAAGCATTCTTGCTACATGCTCCACATATTTTTCACGCTTTTCTTTAGAGTCCTCATCATCAGAAACGTAATAATCCCTGTCAGGTAAACCTAACCTGCCTACTCCTAAATAAACGGCATTTTTATTACTGTCTTTTTCATCGGCACCTACACCCATACCAAAAAAGCCAAGACCGCCTTCCGGCTCCATTGCTATAAGTAGTGTTTCTAAATCTTTTACATTTTTTACATTGTTTATTTTAGCTATATATGGCTTTAAAGGAGCAATTCCTTCTCTGTTTCTGGCAACTGTATCCATAATAGAACGGTACAGGCTTGCTGCCTTACCTTGGTCTGAATTAGGATTCAGTTTTTTATCTTTAGCTGCTTCTTTAAGAATTTTAAGAGCATCTTGATTTGTATTCTCTCTCAATTCATCAAAGCTACCCCATCTGGTTTTATCGCTTGGTATTTCTGCTTTATCAATCCAAGTACCATTTACATAACGAAAAAAATCATCCGCAGGGTCTACTGATTTATCCATATAGGAAAGATTAATTCCGTGCGTTTCCTGCGTTTTTTCTTTAATCTGAGCCGTACAGACCATAGTTCCTATAGCCAACGCTGCTGCTGTTAAGTTGAGTTTTTTATTTAGTTTCATATAGTTATAATTTAACCGCAATTTTACAAATGTATAAAGTTATCAGAAAAAGCCGTGCCAAAAGTATAAAAACTCGATTTTGTGCTTTTTACTAAGGTCTTAAAACCATTAAATCTTCTGCAAAATAGGCTTTGCTTTCGTAATTTTGCAAAAATATACTTGTACTATGCTTTCATTCTTTAAAAAATATAAAATGTTCTTTATAGTAATGGCTGTACTTTCAGCTGTTATACTATACTTGTTTTACGGTGCTTTAAAACCAAAAAAAACATTAACTATATATAGCCCTGCTGATGTAAACCCGGAACTGGTAGACACTACCGTTCAGCACATATCGCGCCACCATACAATAGCCGATTTTGCTTTTGTAAACCAAAATGGCGATACTATAACTCAGGAGGATTATAAAGGCAAAATTTATGTGGCCGATTTCTTTTTTACTACCTGTCCAACTATTTGCCCTATTATGACTAAAAACATGGTGTGGCTGCAAGACAAAATAAAAGACAACCCAAAAGTAATGCTGTTATCGCATTCGGTAACTCCTGATATTGACAGTGTCCCTGTACTTAAAGCTTATGCTGAAAAAAAGGGGGTTATAGACAGTAAGTGGAACTTGGTTACAGGGGATAAAAAAGATATTTATTATATAGCCCGAAAATCGTATTTGGCAGTAAAAACCAGTACTTCTGACGAGTTATATGATATGGTACATACCGAAAACTTTATACTGGTAGACAGCGAAGGGCGAATAAGAGGTTTTTATAACGGTACCAACCTTGATAAAGAGGTTGAAGGTGAAAAAAACATGCAACAGTTACTGGAAGACATTAACTGGTTATCTCAGCAGGAAAACGAGTAAATTTTTACCTGTTTTTGTTACCTTTGTATTTATAATTATTCTCAATAAATATTGAAAACTACACTCGCCACCCTAAGGAAAGGGCAAAAAGCTATAATTACCGCACTTAATGTAGACGCTATTCCGCTCAAGTTACTTGAAATGGGATGTCTGCCCGGTAATCCTGTTGAGCTTATACAAGTAGCTCCGTTTGGCGACCCAATATACATTAATGTAAATGACAGCCATGTTGCCATAAGAACAGAAACTGCTATTGAAATTGATGTAGAAATAATAAGCGACTGACTTTAATGGCTAACCGAAATATAAAAATTGCTTTAATTGGTAACCCCAATACCGGAAAAACCTCCGTTTTCAATCAACTAACAGGACTTAACCAGCAGGTAGGTAACTACCCCGGGATTACTGTAGAAAGAAAACAAGGTATAGCGCGGTTACCGGACAACATTAAAGGAACTATTATAGATTTACCCGGTACTTACAGCCTAAATGCCAGCTCTATGGATGAAAATGTGGTTATAGAGCTGTTACTAAACCGCAATGATAAAGATTTCCCCGATGTAGCGGTAGTAGTTACTGATATTGAGAACTTAAAACGAAACCTGCTTTTATTTACCCAAATTAAAGATTTAGAGATACCCACCATATTAGTCATTAACATGGCAGACCGTATGGAAAAAAAAGGTATTTCGGTAGATATTCCTTATCTGGAAAAAGAGTTCAATACAAAAATAGCGCTGGTAAGTTCCAGAAAAGGCACAGGTATACATCAGCTAAAAAAACTTATTGTAGATTTTGAAACACTTTCTACAGAACCGTGCCTTAATGCATCATCTATAGACCCTGAATATTTCGGTAATTTAAGAGAAAAGTTTCCAAACCAGTTACTATACAAACTCTGGCTGGTAATTACACAAGATGTAAACTTTGGTAAACTGGAGCGTAACGAACTTAATAATAGTTCGTTTACAAAATCAGAATCAGAGCTTAAACGACTACAACAAAAAGAAACTATAAAGAGGTATCAGTTTATTAATAAAGTACTGCGGGACGGACTAAAGGTTGACACCTCTAAAGCCACTGATTTCAGAACAAGACTGGATACTATATTAACGCATAAAGTATTCGGTTACCTTATTTTCTTTGCCATTTTAATGCTTATTTTCCAATCCATATTCGCATGGTCCAGCATACCAATGGATATGATTGATGAAGGTTTTACATGGCTAAGCGGATACGTATCTGAAAACATGCCCCCGGGAAAACTTACAGAGTTAATAGCCGAAGGTATTATACCGGGCATAGGCGGTGTAGTAATATTTATACCGCAAATTGCCTTTTTATTCCTGTTTATATCCATACTGGAAGAAAGCGGTTATATGAGTCGCGTAGTGTTCCTTATGGACCATATAATGAAACGCTTCGGGTTAAGTGGCAAAAGCGTTGTACCGCTTATATCGGGTACTGCATGTGCCATACCCGCTATTATGGCAACCCGAAACATTGAAAACTGGCGCGAAAGGCTTATAACTATATTGGTTACACCTTTTACTACCTGTTCGGCAAGGTTACCGGTATATACCATATTAATATCGTTAATTATACCAAACCGTATGGTGCTGGGTATTTTTAACCTGCAAGGGTTAACACTTATGCTGCTATATCTTATTGGTTTCGGTAGTGCTATTATTTCGGCAATACTGCTTAATAAAATACTGAAAGTAAGCCGTAAAACATTTTTTGTTGCAGAAATGCCGAGCTACAAAATACCGTTAGGACGAAATGTAGTTATTACGGTAGTAGAAAAAACAAAGGCTTTCGTGTTTGGTGCAGGTAAAATAATACTTGCCATATCTATAATAATATGGTTTTTAGGGTCACACAGCCCTAATGAAGAGTATAACAGGGCTGAAGAAATTATTACCCAAAACCCTGAAAACAGGAACCTGCCTGAAAAAGAAATTAAGCAAAAAATAGCCTCTTTTCAATTAGAACACTCGTACATAGGTATAATGGGTAAAAGCATAGAGCCTGCTATTGAACCACTGGGTTATGACTGGAAAATAGGTATTGCAATAGTGTCATCATTCGCGGCGCGTGAAGTTTTTGTAGGTACACTTGCCACTATTTACACCATAGGCAATGTAGAAGATGAAGCGACTATTAAAGAACGTATGAAACAGGAAGTGGACCCTGATACCGGCAAAAAAATATTTAATTTTGCTACAGGTATATCATTATTACTTTTTTATGCGTTTGCTATGCAGTGTATGAGTACATTGGCAATTACAAGAAAGGAAACAAATTCCTGGAAATGGCCTATGATACAGCTCTTCACCATGAGTGCTTTTGCTTATGTGGTTTCATTAATAACGTATCAGCTGCTAAAATAATTACTATGGACTTTCAAAGTATTATTACATATGTACTGTTAGGTTTAGCAGTAGGATTTCTTATTAAAAAATACTTCTTTAAAAAGAAGAAGAAAAAGAATGACTGCGGTAATGATGACTGCGGATGTCATTAAATAATAGAGCATAATAAGCGACAAGTGAGTATCTTAAATTATCCTAAGGCAACATCAAGTGTCATCATTACTATAAAACCGGCAATAAAACCCAATGTAGCAATATCAGTGTTTTTATCCTGTTGTGTCTCGGGTATTACTTCCTCAACCACAACAAATATCATTGCTCCTGCGGCAAAAGCCAAAGCATAAGGAAGTATTGGTGTAAAAAATGCTACTGCAAAAGCACCGAGCACCCCTGCAATCGGCTCTACTAATGCTGATGCCTGACCATACATAAAGCTTTTACGACGCGTCATACCCATACGGCGTAACGGCATAGACACCGCAATCCCCTCAGGGAAGTTTTGTATACCAATACCTATTGCAAGCGTTAATGCCCCCGCTATAGAAGCTTCGGGTATACCTGCGGCTACACCACCAAACAATACGCCTATAGCAAGCCCTTCGGGAATATTATGCAGGGTTATAGCCAACGTTAGTAATGTGGTACGTTGCCAAGGTGTTTTTATACCTTCTTTTTCACTTTCTTTAAAGTTTATATGTAAGTGAGGGAGTGCCTTGTCCAGCCCAAATAAAAATAAAGCGCCAAGCATAAAGCCTACAGCAGCCGGTATTACCTTGGTAAAACCTTCTCCTTTACTCATTTCTATAGCCGGCGATAATAAACTCCAATAGCTGGCAGCAACCATTACCCCCCCTGTAAAACCAAGCATACCGTCCAGCACTACTCTGTTCATTGTTTTAAAAAGAAACACTGCTGATGCTCCCAAAGCAGTAAGTCCCCACGTAAATAATGTAGCATATAATGCTGCTAAAATAGGGTCTATCGACTCAAAATAAGTTACTATATTTTCAAACATCTATTATAGTATTTTTACAAACAGGTTAGCGGCTATTTTATTGGAAACCGTTATGGGTTTACCGTTTACCTGTATAGTAAGCGAGAGGTCAAAATCTTCTTTACTTATAACTTCCATACCGGAGCCTAAAGCAATTTGTTGTTTATCTAAATATTGTAAAAAGGCAGAAGAACTATCCTTTACCCCTACACATATTACTTTTTTACCTGCAGGTATTTCCGAAAGTAATTTTTTATCAACCTTCTTTATATTTCCTTCACTGTCGGGTATAGGGTCCCCATGAGGGTCTTCAGTAGGAAAATCAAGAAACTCTTCCAGTTTATTTGTAAGTTTCTCTGATTTTATGTGTTCTAATTGTTCTGCTATATCATGCACTTCATCCCACGAAAAGTCGAGCTTTTCAAGTAAAAAAACCTCCCAAAGCCTGTGTTTGCGCACAATCATTAAAGCCTTAAACCTACCCTCATCAGTAAGCGAAACCCCTTGGTATTTTTTATAGCGCACCAAGCCTTTATCAGCCAGTTTTTTTACCATATCGGTTACCGATGATGGTTTACTTTCCATTTGGTTGGCTATGGCATTTGTGGCAATACCTTTACCGGAATTGTTAGACAGATGGTATATTATTTTAAGGTAGTTTTCTTCTGAATAAGTCATTTATAACTAAAAATTTACAAGCAAATATAATGCATATTTAGTTATGGTAAAAATATTTTTAGAGTCCCCTAAAATTAAGTTAGTTAAATGCAATTGTTATTTCTTATTTTTGAGACTACATAACTCCTAAATGAAACACTACCACTATATTTTTTCAGGTTCAGGGCTCGCTGCTTTAATGACGGTTTATCGTATGGTACTTTCGGGTAAGTTTACTGATAAAAGCATCTTATTAATTGACCCCTCCAAAAAAGAAAAAAATGACCGTACCTGGTGTTTTTGGGAAGAAGGCACAGGAGAATGGGACAGGATTGTTTCTAAAAAATGGGATAAGGCTTTATTTGCTGATAACAGCTTTAACAAAGAGATGCAGATAGCACCATATAGTTATAAAATGATAAAAGGAGCGGATTTTTATAACAAAGTTTTAGATATTTTAAAAAAGCAAAAAAACATAACTTTTAGTTACCAAAGAGTAGTTGATTTTAAAGACAGTGGTAATTTAGTAATCGTTAAGAGTGAAACAGAAAGTTACACTTGCAACAAACTGTTTAACAGCATTTACACTCCTGAGTTACCCTTACAAAGTAAGTACCCTTTATTGCAACAGCACTTTACAGGCTGGTTTGTAAAAACCAAGCAAGCTGTTTTCAATAAAGACGTATGCACTTTTATGGATTTCAGCGTACTGCAAAAAGGCAATACCCGATTTATGTATGTATTACCTACTTCAGGAACTGAAGCATTGGTGGAATATACTTTATTCTCACCTTCGCTATTACCCAAACAAGAGTATGAAGAAGCTATAAAGGACTATTTATTAAAACTAGGTGTAACCGATTATGAAATAATTGAGAAAGAAAGTGGTAGTATACCTATGACAGTATATCCGTTTTGGGAAAATAACACCCGCAATAGTATAAACATCGGCTCTGCCGGCGGGTGGACAAAAGCCAGCACAGGGTACACTTTTAAAAACACCTGTAAACTATCGCAACAATTAATAGAATTTCTCCAAAAAGAAAATGACTTTACTAAATTCCACAGTAAAAATCGTTTCTGGTTTTACGATATGTTACTGCTTGATATTCTTTACCGAAACAATGAAAAAGGCAGCGCTATTTTTGCCTCTATGTTCCGTAAAGCAAGCCCGCAGCTTATATTTAAGTTTTTAGACGAAGAAACAACGCTAAACGAAGACCTTAAAGTAATTTTAAGCTGCCCGAAACGTACCTTTATAAAAGCTTTTTTCAGGAGTTTTAGCAGGCTGTAAACAGCCTGAGCAACTTCTTTATTCTTTATAACTGTAGTATTTTTTAGAACAGTTTTTCTTCGTAACTTTGTGAGCTCAATCTCATTAATACAGATAAACTATGTATCCAGAAGAATTAGTAAAACCAATGCGTGCTGAGCTTTCAGAAGCTGGTTTTGAAGAATTATATACAGCCGATGCCGTAAAAGAAGCACTTGGCAAAAAAGGAACAACGCTTGTAGTAGTAAACTCAGTATGTGGGTGTGCTGCCAGAAATGCAAGACCGGGCGCTAAAATGAGCCTTGAAAACGCTAAAAAACCGGACAGCCTTATTACTGTTTTTGCAGGTGTTGATAAAGAAGCGGTAGATACTGCACGTGAGCTAATGTTCCCATTCCCGCCGTCATCACCAAGTATGGCTTTATTTAAAGATGGTGAATTAGTACACATGCTGGAGCGTCATCACATTGAAGGTCGTCCTGCTGAAATGATTTCAGAAAACCTTAAAGGTGCTTATGACGAATTTTGCTAAAAAGCAAAAACCATAAAAATAACATAAACCTCGCCCTAAAGCGAGGTTTTTTTATTATCTTAGTAAATACACCGCTTTTAATAGTATGCAGGCATATTAAATAGTTTTAGTATCTTATAAAAAGATAGTACTTTTACGGGAATTTTTGAGAATCATATATGGAAAAGATACTATCGTATCCTATATCTGTAGTATATTACATCTTTTTTCTGCTTACTCTGGTTGTATTTCACCCTGTTCAGTGGGTTTGCCTTAACCTTTTTGGATATCAGGCACATAAAAAATCTGTAGATATACTTAACTGGTGTCTTGTACGATGCACTCACATATTGGGGACTACGTACAAAGTTGAGGGGGTAAAAAAAGTACCTAAAGGTGTACCCCTTATTATTGTGGCAAACCACCAAAGCATGAACGACATACCGCCTATCATCTGGTTTATGCGTAAATTTCATCCTAAATTCATAAGTAAGAAAGAATTGGGGAAAGGCATACCCAGTGTTTCTTATAACTTAAGACACAGTGGCGCAGCACTTATCGACAGGAAAGACCCTAAACAAGCCTTGCCTGCTATTAAAGAACTAGCGCAATATATAGAAAAGAATAATCGTTCTGCCGTGATATTCCCCGAAGGAACACGCAGTAAAACAGGTGCTCCGAAGAAGTTTTCGGAAAACGGGCTGAAAATATTATGCAAATTTGCACCTTCTGCATACATAGTGCCCGTTAGTATAAATAACTCATGGAAGCTGTTTAAGTTTGGGCAGTTCCCATTAGGATTAGGCAACCATCTGACTTTTAATATACAAGAACCTTTTGCAATTAAAGGTATTCCTTTTGATGAAATAATGGAAAGGACTGAAAACGAAGTAAAACAAGGAATTAAATATTAAAATATGTCTATAAAAAACATTAGGCTGGAAGTAATGCAGTTATTAGAAAAAAGCGTTGACAGCTTTGTTGATAACTACCTTATTCCGGTAGAAAAAATATGGCAACCAACAGATCTGCTTCCTGATTCTCAAAGCGAGACTTTTCAGGAAGACCTAACAGAACTGCGCGAAATTGCCAAAGATCTCCCATATGACTTTTGGGTAACACTGGTAGGCGATACCATTACGGAAGAAGCCTTACCAACCTACGAATCTTGGTTAATGGATGTAGAAGGTGTAAATCAGGTGGAAGAAGGCGGTAATGGTTGGGCTAAATGGGTACGCCAGTGGACAGGTGAAGAAAACCGCCATGGTGATGTACTAAACAAGTACCTATACCTTTCGGGACGTGTGGATATGCGTGAAGTAGAGATTACTACGCACCACCTTATTAACGATGGTTTTGATATAGGTACAGGTCGCGACCCGTATAAAAACTTTGTGTACACCAGCTTCCAGGAGTTGGCAACCTATGTTTCGCATAACAGAGTAGCACAAATGGCTAAGCAATTTGGCGATAAAAAGCTGGCGAAAATGTGTAAGATGATAGCGGGCGACGAAATGCGTCACCATATGGCTTACAGTGAATTTGTAAACCAGATTTTTAAGGTAGACCCTAGTGAAATGATGAAGGCTTTCCAGTACATGATGAAGCTGAAAATTACCATGCCGGCACACTTCCTTAGAGAATCAGGTGAGAAAATGGGTGATGCTTTTGAGAAGTTCTCTGACTCTGCACAGCGTATTGGTATTTATACTGCTATGGACTACATTGACATTTTGAAAAAGCTGATTGATAAATGGCAGATTGACAAAATAACCGGACTTACCGAGGAAGCTGAAAAAGCAAGAGATTTCCTTATGAGGTTACCGGACAGAATGACAAGAATATCTGAAAGGATTGTAATACCGGATGACCCTTATACTTTTAAATGGGTAAAACCGGCATTAATAAAATAAAAAAATAAAGCTGCTCAATCGAGTGGCTTTTTTTATTCCTTTTAATTCGTCTGCCGTATATTTGTTTTTACTAAATTTTAAATATGAATTACTTTTTAAAAGTATGGCTCACCACTCTGCTTGTATCTCCCTTTATCATATTTATATCTCTAAGTATTATAGATAACAATAACTGGTTGGATATTGAGCAAACAGGTCCTTTAGCGTTCCTGTTTATACTCGCGGGAATAATATTCTCTTTGCCATCAATAGGTTTATTTTACTTATTGGGAAGAAAGCTTCAACAACATAACATAAACAATAAATCAATTAAAATTACTTTGAGCATATATGCAGTTATATCAATATTTGTAACCTTTTCACTTTTAGGTGATGCTTTTACAACTGTTTATAATAAAGATTTTGTTTTTCCTTTATCATATAGTATAATAATGGCAATTTCGATATTTCTTTTTAACCTAAATTTTAACGACCACAAAACCTCTTACATAAATAAAAATGAGTAACCCTGCCCTTATCCATAAAACTATAAACTTTGTAAAACAACAACTTGAAAATGCTGAAGGAGGACATGACTGGTTTCATATTGAAAGGGTTTACAATAACGCTATGAAAATAGCCGAAACAGAAAACTGTGATTTAGTAATAGTACAACTGGGTGCTTTACTTCATGATATTGCTGATAGTAAATTTCATAATGGCGATGAAACCGTAGGACCTAAAGTTGCTACAACCTTTTTAGAGGGAGAAAACGTTGCAGCAACGGTTATAGACCATGTGGTAAAGATTATAGAAAACATTTCTTTTAAAGGTGGTAATTTTGAAAAAGCATTCAACTCTAAAGAGCTGGAAATAGTACAGGATGCCGACCGCCTTGATGCAATTGGCGCAATAGGTATTGCCCGTACTTTTAATTACGGCGGGTTTAAAAACAGACCTTTATACAACCCTGATATTGAACCAAACCTTAACATGAGTAAGGAGGAGTATAAAAAGAGTAACTCGCCTACTATCAATCATTTTTATGAAAAGTTACTATTACTAAAAGACCGCATGAATACCGAAACAGGTAAAAAATTAGCGCAAGGCAGGCATAATTATATGGTAAACTTCCTTGCTCAGTTTTATGCCGAATGGGAAGGTGAAAAATAAAGTAATACTACTTTTTATTGAGTAGTTCTAAAATTGTTGTATAAACAGGTGCTTTGTTTACTTTAGCCATTAACCAACCCACAAAACTTGTTGTAAAAACATCATGCTCTGCTTCGCTTTCCTGTAGTAGTGTTTGCAGTTGTATTTGGAATGTTTCAGATGTTGCCAGTTCCGGTTTGGCAATGTACTTTTCCACAAATTGCAGGTAGGCTAAAACCCTTTCTTCATTAACCTCAACAAGGTACTTTTTATAGCGCCTTTTAAAACTCTTTATGCGGTAAAGCGCCTGCTCGGTATTATCAAACTCGGCATATAATAATATTTCTACCAGTACTTTTTTAATAGTCCAATCCATACCCATACGTTTTTCATACCAGCTATCCGTATGGGCAAAAGCTCTTATATATTTAAAAGCTGTTTTATCACTATGCTGCAAATAAAAAACTACTAAACAGAACTTTAAATCATTACTATCAACAGGATCTGCGCTCTTTTGCTGCGATAATGCCTTTTTGGCTATTGTAATAGCTGCATCAGCATTACCGGAGTAATGTTCATTTAATGCCCGCAAAAGCGACCACCGTAAAAAGAACCGTTTTTTATATTTTCCGTTTTGCGCCTGCATCTGGATATCCATTTGATTTAAATAATCCATCGAAACACTGAAATTTCGATTCCTGAAATGAATATTAGCTATAAAGTACAGTATGTATATATGATAATATAAATGCCTGCCTGTAAGTTCCTTTTTATTGCTGATAAAGGTTAAACTCCTTTCTATAAATGGGGCAATTAGCCCAAAGTTATTGTTTATAGAAGCATACTCATTAGCTATAAAAAGTATTTGATAAAGTGATTTAAAAGTAAGCACATCATTTAGCGATACCCCAAGCGACTCCATAGTATTTTTTATAACACCTCTAAAATCAACTATTTTACCTTTATGCTGAATTTCGGAAAGTTCTTTACGCAGTATAGCATAGCCTAAATTAAGCTGCTCCTCCCTATGTAGCTTTTCTCTGTTTTGTTTAAACTTTTCTGTTAGGCTTTCAAGCTCCGGTGCTCCTTCTATATGCGCATACTGAATTTGCGTATGGTAAATTTCATTCAGCAGGTTAAACTGCTCTAATGCTGTAGCTTTTACTTCTGCTTTACGCAAACATTTAAAGGCAGTTTTATATAATTTATGTTCTAAAAACAAACGGGCTACTACTATTAACTTTAGCACTTCATGCTCTTCCGATGTATCATTTGCAAAAGCACGGTTTGCCATAAAAGCGATAAGGCTGTCGTAAATTCTTTTACGCAAGGCATGGTAAACATCTGCCGATTTTTTATCCTTATACTTATTTTTTAACCTGTTTATATCATCAGTTTCTAATATTTTAAAGAAATCAATATTGTGAACATCACTTCTTTTATTTTTTCTGTCAAGATACGAAATAAAGGCTTTTTTATCTGATATTGACATTATTGAAACTACCTCATCAATAGCATTCATAGCACTGTAAATTATATACTATAAAAGTAATAAATATAAAATATATCATCAGTTTATTATAAACTATAGTTTTTTTTACTTGCTTTTTAACCTGAGATTTGTCCCTGTAATCTTAAAATCAACTTTATTATGAATCCGCTAAAAACACAGGAAGAAAACGAAACTTCTAAAATCTTTAAAAAAGAAAAAAGTACAAATGTACCTCCGCTTAAACCCAGTAATGCTTTTGTAGGAGCATCGTGGGTAGCACTTTTGGCAGGAATGGTTTCCTATTGTATCGGGCTGTTTAATGCCGATATGGAGCTTAACGAAAAGGGATATTACTTTACTATATTATTGTTTGGCTTGTTCTCGGTAATATCCGTACAAAAAAGTGTACGCGACCGACAAGAAGGACTACCCGTAACCGATATGTATTACGGTATAAGCTGGTTTACAACCCTTGCATCAGTAGTGCTGTTGGTAGTAGGTTTATGGAATGCTACTTTAGCACTAAGTGAAAAGGGCTTTTACGGAATGGCATTTACATTAAGTTTATTTGCTGCTATAGCAGTACAAAAAAACACTCGCGATTTAAAACATTTTGAAAGTACTAACGCTTAGCGGATACCCCGATGCTACAATGCAATATTGCATGTGGTTTCGGGGTTATAGTATTAACCAACAACAATAATTATGGCTTCATCAATTATAAAACAGTTGCCTGAACTTGTAAAAGAGAAGGTAATAACTCCTGATACAGCAAAAGATATTGAACACTATTATGTTACTAAACAGCGTGATAATGGTACAAACCCCTTAGCAATATTTGGCTCTATAGGCGGAATACTAACAGGACTTGGTATAATATTACTATTTGCCCACAACTGGGATAATTTTTCCCGACCTGTAAAAACAGGTATAGCATTACTGCCTTTAATTTTATTCCAGATAAGTACAGGGTATGCTCTGGTAAAAAAGAAAAGTCAGGTATTTAAAGAAATTTCGGGAATACTTTTATGTTTTTCTGTAGGGGCATCTATAGCATTAGTCGCCCAGATATACAACATACCCGGAGATATTGGCAGCTACCTTTTTACCTGGACGTTGCTTTGCATTCCGTTAGTATACTTATTACAATCGAACACTATCGCGGTACTGTCTTTAATTTTAAGCACCTACTATGTTACACAAACAGGCTATGTTACGTTCCAGTCAGGCAGCCCTTGGTTCTATGTAATGTTTATTGCTGCACTTCTGCCATACTACTTAAACTTACTAAAAGTAAAACCAAACCACAACGCTACTAATGTTTTTAACTGGCTCCTACCGTTAAGCTTAATTATAGCTTTTGGCGCTTTTATAGATGGAGTGCAACAACTTACTATTATACTTTACGGCTTGTTGTTGTGTATTATTTACAATATAGGTATGCTACCCATTTTTCGAAGACGATGGTTTTTAAATGGCTACAGCCAACTGGGCGCTTTAGGAATTACAACATTGCTTATTATTAGTTCTTTCCGATTAGTATGGCAGTTCGACATTGCCCAGTCACCTGAAGAAACTGTATATTACATTTTGGCGTTAGCTTTATCTTCAATAAGTGTAGGGCTTAGTTACATAGCACACAAAAACGGAGAAAAGCTCACTGTTTTCAACTTAGCAGCATTAATTTTCCCTTTAATTTATTTTGGTTATTTAGTTGATTATAACATTGCTTTCTGGCTAAGTAATTTAGCTGTACTGGCTGTAGGGGTTGGTTGTATTCAACGAGGTATAAATACTATCGACTTTAAAATACTCAATTTCGGTCTGGTTACTATAACAGTACTTATACTCTGCCGCTTTTTTGATACCCAGATTTCTTTTGCTGTGAGAGGACTTTTATTCCTGGCACTAGGCGTTAGCTTTTTTATAGGCAACTACTTTTTAGCAAAGAAGAAGAAAGAAACACTAAACATTACAAACCATGAAAACTAAACACCTATTTATAGCTTTTATAATCACTGCTATTGCTCAGGCATTTGTACCGCTAAAAATGGTATATGATAGTGAAGTGACCGAAAGAACGGGTACTGTATACAAGTTTAAAACAGCACCTATAGACCCCGAAGACCCTTTTCGTGGTAAATATGTAAGGTTAAATTATGATATGAGTTCTTACCCTACAAACGATACTACTTGGGTATACGGAGAGCCTGTTTATATAACACTAAAAACTGACAAGGAGGGGTTTGCTGATATAGCGAGCATAAGCCACCAAGCACCTGATGACGGAACAGATTACGTGGTTGGAAACTGTCGCTACAGTGCTAAGGACAAAATATTTTTTTCACTGGAGTTTGACCGTTATTACATGGAAGAAAGTAAAGCCCCGGAAGCGGAAACATTCTATCGGTCGTATAACCAAAATGCCGAAAATAAAAAGCCTGCTTATGCATTGGTAGCAGTAAAAGATGGTAATGCTGTTTTAAAAGATGTTATTATAGATGACATACCAATACGTGAATACGTTTTAAAAGAAAGAGATAAACAATAAAAAAAGCCCCAATATTGGGGCTTTTTTATTTATAACACATTGTGTAATTACTTACCTGTAAACTGCGGTTTCTTTTTCTCTAAAAACGCAGTAGTACCTTCTTTAAAATCTTCGGTACCAAATGATTCTCCGAAAGCTTTAATTTCAGCTTCATATCCGTTTACACCATCTTCGTAATTAGCATTTACTGCTTTTATAGCTTTGCTTATCGCCATAGGAGAGTTCTTCATTATTTTCCCTGCTATATCTTTACAAAACTCCAACAGTCCTGTTTGTGACACTACATGATTTACAAGTCCGTATGTTTTAGCTTCTTCAGCATTTATCATACCTGCAGTCATTATCATTTCCATAGCACGCCCTTTGCCTACAAGTTGCGGTAAGCGTTGTGTACCACCATAACCCGGTATAACACCAAGCGAAACTTCAGGAAGTCCCATTCTTGCGTTATCCGACGCTACACGAAAGTGTGCTGCCATGGCAAGCTCTAAACCACCACCCAATGCAAAACCGTTTACGGCTGCAATTACAGGGGTAGAAAGGTTCTGTACAAAATCAAATAACAACTCCTGCCCTTTTGCTGCAAGCTTACCACCTTCTTCTTCCGAAAAATTAGCAAATTCTGATATATCAGCTCCCGCAACAAATGCTTTTTCTCCGCTACCGGTTACAATAATTACTTTTACTGTGCTGTCACTGTCAAAAGCTTTAAAAGCTTCGTGTAGTTCCTGTATAGTAGCTTTGTTTAATGCGTTTAGTTTACTAGGTCTGTTAATGGTAATTAAACCTAATCCGTCGTTAACTTCTGTAAGGATATTTTCAAATGCCATTTTATGTACGTTTATTGTTTTTTTATGTAGTTTGTTGATTGTTATTGTTTTCTGCCAGCGGAAACTCTACTATAAACACCGTTCCTTCACCCTGTTCACTTTCAAAGGTAATCATACCGTTATAATTCTCCACTATATTTTTAATAATAGCTAAACCAAGCCCCATACCACTTGTTTTAGTAGTAAACTTAGGTTCAAAAATACGGCTCTTATTTTCTTCACTTACACCTTTACCATTATCTTTTACGCATATTTTAGCTTTATCGCCTTCTCTGTAAACCCTTACAATTACCTGAGGGTTTGGGTGGTCTTCCGGCATTGCCTGTATAGCATTTTTAACCAAATTGGTTATAATACGTATCAGTTGCGTACGGTCCATATAGATTATAACCTCCGGCTCTTCACTGCTAAAGTTTATATAACCTTCGTTAAATATTTCCAGTGCAAGCCTTATTATCTTAACCATGTTAAGAGTTTCGTTTTGCTGTGCCGGCATAGATGCAAAACTTGAAAAAGCCGAAGCTACCGAAGTCATGGTATCTATTTGTTGGATTAATGTTTTAGAATATTCATCTAGTTTTTTAGTAATCTCAGGGTCATTCGGGTCAAACCTTCGCTGAAAACTTTGTACCGTAAGACGCATTGGCGTTAACGGGTTTTTAATTTCATGTGCCACCTGTTTTGCCATTTCCCTCCATGCCTGCTCGCGCTCGCTTTGTGCCAGTTTTGCAGCACTTTCATCAAGCTCATCCACCATAGTGTTATATGCCTTTACTAACTGGCTTATTTCCTGCGGAGAGTCTTCCTGATCTATTTTTTCATTCGCACTACTTAAACGAATCTCTGTAATTCTTTCACTAATAGTTTTTAATGATTTAGTTATATAACTGGAAAGGAAATAAGCTATAATTACCGAAAGTATAAGCATAAAGGCATACACCTGAGTAAAACGTATCATAAAGTTGTTTATCTCCCTTTCGTAATAACCATCATCCTCAATGTAAGGCAAGCTGAGTATGCCTAATGGTTTAAACTTAGTATCTTTTATATAACTGTATGATGAGCGGTATTTTTTACCGTTTTCACTGGTTTGTAAGTCTATAAAACGCTTTTCGGCAGTAGAGCGAACAAGACGTAATATTTTATCGGGTATTTGCTGACTGATAGTATCTACTGAAAATGCTGATTTAGATGACTTTAATAAATGCCCGTTAAGGTCATAAATATTAATTTCCATCCCATGAATATCTGCCAGTTCATGTATACGTTCACGGAAGATTAATGGTAAATTCTCAGTAGAAAGCGGATAGGTAGTAGTAGCCAGAATGTAATTAATATGCTCCTTTATAGCTTTTTCTTTACGGTCTACCCTGTCCTGATGGTAATCTTTCGCTTCTTTTTTAAACTGATAAATAGATACGGCAGCTATAAGTAAAGAGGCTACAAGTGTAACGAATATCATAGAAACAAATATCCTTACCCTTAATGACCATTTCTTTATCTTAAAACTTTCCTTCATGCAATCAGGAATTGTTCTTTTCTCGTATTCGTTTATAAAATTTAAAGCCTAACATAAGCAGTATGGCAAAAACTATAAGTCCAACCAGACCAAAAACCCAGTTTATAGCGTTTTTTAAAATTACTAAAAAAACAACGGAGAAAAGTATAATTGTAGCACCTTCATTCCACAAACGCATAAAGTTTACAGTATATTTTACCTCATCGTTTCGTAATTGCTTATATATCTGATGGCACTTTAAGTGGTATAAGTACAATAAAAACACAAAAAGCAGTTTTACGTGCATCCAAGAGAAATGTAACCATGTCATACCCCTTGCTGTACCAAATAACATAAGGAAGGCAAAAATACTCGCCAATACTGCTGAAGGCCATGTAATAATGTACCATAGGCGGTAACTCATCAATTTGTATTGCTTGGTTAGTATCTCTTTTTCGGGAGAAGGTTTTTCATTAGCCTCTATATGGTATACAAAAAGGCGCACAATGTAAAATAACCCCGCAAACCATGTTATTACAAATATGAGGTGTAATGATTTTATATAGTCGTAATACTGTTCCATCAATCTTCTTTAAGCTGGGTATCCAGTTCCTTTTTAAGGAATATACCCGTAATTAGTGTTGAAAGCACATCGGCAATAGGGAACGAAACCCATACACCAAAAATACCAAAAAAGTGAGGTAAAACCAGCACCAGCGGAATTAAGCAGAACCCCTGCTTGGTTAGTGTGAGTAATAATGCCTTTGTAGCTTTACCCGCTGCCTGAAAATATGCCGAACCTATAAGCTGAATAGCAATAATAGGCGAAGCACCAAAAACCCAGCGCAAAGCATAGGGAGTATCTTCTATTACCTGAGCATCTTTAGTAAAAACGGAAACTATAGGGCGGGCAAAAACCAGTATTACTATAAACACTACAATAGCCAGTGCCGTAGCATATTTAATCGCTGTAAAGATAGATTCCTTTACTCTTCCGTAATTTTCTGCTCCGTAATTGTAACCCGCAACAGGCAGAAATCCCTGTGTAATACCCAAAACAGGGAAAAGCATAAACATTAGCATCCGGCTTATAATACCGTATACAGTAACGGCGTGTTCGCCTCCTTCGGCAAAAAGGGTATTGTTAAGCAGTACTGCCAGTATAGCTATTACCCCCTGGCGGGCAAATGTTACAAAACTGAGCGAAACTATTTCTTTTGCCAGCTTATTGTGCCATACAAAATCCCTGAAATGTAGTTTTAGTTCTGTTTTATAAATAAAGAACCAAAGCACATATAAAAAACAGATAAGAAATGACAATGCGGTTGCCAATGCAGCACCAAACATTCCCATATCTAAAACCTTAATAAAAAGAACATCCAGTAAAATATTTCCTATTGCAGGAATAATCATGGACAGCATTGCAAAACGAGCTTTATCTTCGGCACGTATTACTGTATTTCCCATCATGCACAACGCTTGCAATGGTACTGCCAGCAATACAGGTAAAAAGAATGTTTTGGCAGGTTCGGTAATATCTCCCTTACCACCAAAAGCATACAGCATATCTTCCCCAAAGAAAAGTCCGAATATTACAAAAAGGGAAGAAAGCCCGAAGGTCATCATTATTTGATGGGCAAAAGTGGCAAGTGCTTTGTCTTTATTACCTGCTCCTAAAGCACGCGATAAAACCGAACTACCCCCTATACCAATACCCAGCCCTAATGATGATATAAAAAAGGTAAGCGGCAATACGACCGAAACTGCTGCTATAGCCAGCGAACCAATCCATTGCCCTACAAAAATGGTATCTACCAAAATGTTGAGCGACATAAAAAGAATGCCTACTGATGCCGGCACAGCTTGCCGTATCAGTAGGCTTTTAATACTTTTTTTTGCCAGTTCGGCAGATGATACAGACATTAGGCTACAGGAATTTCAGCTTTTTCCCACTCGCTAATCCAGCCTGCAACAACATCTACCCACTCATCATTATCGTTAAGGCATGGTACGGCTAAAAATTCTTCTCCGCCATGTTCTTTAAAGTCATCTCTGGCACGCATTGCTATTTCTTCCAGTGTTTCTAAACAGTCCGAAACAAAGGCAGGCGTTACCACAGCCAGTTTTTTAATGCCTTTGTTTGGCATTTTGTTTACCTCAATATCGGTATAAGGTTCAAGCCATTTGTCGCCGGATAACCTCGACTGGAATGTAAGCGAATATTTATCTTCTGGTATACCCAGTTCTTCTACAACCAGTCTTGTAGTTTCGTAACACTGGTGGCGGTAGCAGAATTTATGTGCTGCCGATGGTGTAGAACAACAGGTATCGTTTATCTTACAGTGTGATTTTGTTACATCGGTTTTCCTGATATGTCGTTCAGGAATACCATGATACGAGAATAATAAATGGTCGTAATCAAAATTCGCTATTGATGATTTTATAGAGTTTGCCAATGCTTTAATGTAATCCGGCTTATTGTAAAAAGCAGGTACATCGGTAAACTTCATTTGCGGGAATTTCTTTTTACGTATCTCTTCTGCCTGCACTAATATAGTTAGTGTAGAAGCCATTGCATATTGCGGGTATAACGGAAACAACAATACATCAGTCACTCCTTTATCTGCCAGTTCCTGCAAACCTTGCTCAATAGAGGGCTTACCGTAACGCATAGCTAAAGCTACAGGCATTTCTGTTTTTTTAGCTACTTTTTTGTGCATTCTTTCGCTTAACACAATAAGCGGAGAACCCTCATCCCACCATATTTGTTGATAGGCATGTGCTGATTCTTTCGGTCGCTTGCGTAATATAATACCTCTTACTAATAAAGCTCTTAGCAGGAATGGTACATCTATTACATATTTGTCCATCAGGAACTCATCCAGGTATGGTTTTACGTCTTTCGGGGTCGGACTTGCCGGAGACCCAAGGTTAACCAGTAATACTCCTTTCATTTTCTGTCTTTATAATTGTATTTGCTGTTGTTGGCTTGTATTTGCAATGTAAAGCAAAAACCATACAACATACTATTGTTTTTATAACTTTATGAATTGTTTAAGCCTAAAAGTCATATACAGTTACCTGAATATCATTCTCGCTTAACGCTGTATGAATTAAAGATTCTATCTCCTCCCATTTTCCTCCTGCTAATCCACAACCTATTCTTGGCATATGTACAGAAGCTTTATTTTCTACAGCAAAATTGCAAACGTGTTCTAATGCTTTTTTAACAGCATCATACCTAATAGGCGGATTACCCTCTTTACTTTTATGTATTTTATGCTGCGCTATCATGTTTCCAACCCACAAATCATCTTCTACTTTCACAAACTGTACCTCTCCCAGTTCAAAATTGTCGTTAGACTTATACCATTCTCTATATTCAACTTCAGGTTTTTCCCAACGTTTAGAAATCGCCATTACAAAACCTTTACCCCAGCCACCAATATCATTACATATATGAACAATTATTTTATTGCCTTCACCTATAGGTTGTGTAGCGTCTCCTTTTATATAATTTATATCTTTCATTTAATAACTGTGCTAAATTTTCTCGTTTATACTCATTAAATATTTCTTTGGGGTTGTGCCGAATTTCTTTTTAAAAGCAGCTATAAAATGGCTCGATGTACTATAGCCTATTCGTAACCCTACTTCATTTACATTATATGAACCACTATCCAGCAACTTACGGGCAAACTCCATTTTATAGTCAAACAAAAAGCTGTACACGCTGTCGCCATATATTTGGCGGAAACCCATTTTCAGCTTTTTGAGGTTAATACCCACTTGGTCTGCCAGTTCCTGTAGCCCCGGCGGTTCTGCCATGTTGGCAATTACAATATCTTTTGCCTTTCTTATTTTTATTACGTTTTCCTCATCTATCAAAAACGGGCATTGTTCCGCATTCGGATCTTCTTCCCTGTTAAAGTAAAGGCTCAGTAATTCATACACTTTACCTTTAAAATATAACTTCTTTATAGACTGATGCAGGTTAAAATGGAATAACTGACTGAGCACTATAGCCATAGAAGGGTTTATTTTCTCTTCCTTGTAATACTTTTTGTCTTTATTGTCTTCACTTAAAAACGGAATATAATCTGCCTCTTCCGAAAAAAAGCTATGAAACTTTTTTATAGATATAAGTACCGAAAGTGCCCACGAGTGCGGAGCAACCTCCAAGTGCATAGGCAACTCTTTTTGAGGGTTGTATAAAAACAGAGAAGCCTCCTCTTTAAGCCCCAGTGCATAACGACCTTCATTAAAAATAAACTTAGCATTTCCCTTCACCCCAAAGTGAAACTGTATTAACCCCGTATTCACTTTTCGCTCAAAATGAGTAGTCTCATCACTATCATTCTGAAAGCGAAAAACGAAAAAATCTTCTTCAATTTGTAACTCTTCGGGAGTACCCATAGCGTTATTTTTTTAAGTTGCTTTTTTCAACATTTAAAGTCTTTTATTTAGAATAGTTCCAAATAAAAACCATCTAAAGCATTGATTTCATTACAAAAATAGTGTATTTATAAATATTAAGGCTTTTTCTGTGTAAAATCTCCGTAAGCGATATAAAAAGAACCTGCAGCGTTACTTTTAAAAAAATGTTAATAATAATTTTGTAATACTTTTAGGAGAGTGAATTATCATGGAGCATCATATCGGAGTTAAACATCAATCTTTTTACGCCATTGGCTTAAGTTATAAAAAGGCTGATGCTGAGATAAGAGGGAAATTCAGTTTAGACGCAGAGGGCAAACAAAACGTTTTGTTACAGGCAAAGCAGGAAGGTTTGAAGAGCCTTATTGTTGTTTCTACATGTAACCGTACAGAAATATACGGTTTTGCAGAGCACCCTTTTCAGTTAATCAAATTACTTTGCGATAACAGTAACGGAACCGTTGAAGAATTTCAACGCGTTGCTTTTGTATATAAAAATAAGGAAGCCGTCAACCATATGTTCCGCGTAGGGACAGGATTAGACAGCCAGATTTTAGGTGACTTTGAAATAATAGGACAAATAAAATCAGGGTTCATAGCTTCTAAAGAGGCTGATATGGCGAATGCCTTCCTTGAAAGATTAGTAAACTGCACTATACAGGCAAGCAAAAGAATTAAAAATGAAACAGACCTAAGCTCGGGAGCTACTTCTGTTTCCTTTGCCTCTGTACAGTATATTATGAACAATGTTACTGATATTCAGGATAAAAACATACTCCTTTTCGGTACCGGTAAAATAGGGCGCAACACTTGCGAAAATTTAGTAAAACACACTAAAAACGAGCATATAACCCTTATAAACCGTACTAAAGATAAAGCTGAAAAAGTAGCCGGTAAATTTAACCTGATAGTTAAAGATTACGACTTATTACCGCTTGAAATACCAAAAGCTGATATACTGATTGTAGCTACAGGAGCGCAGCAACCTACTATTGATAAAGACATTTTAAAGCTGGAAAAAGACCTGCTTATTTTAGACCTTTCTATACCTAAAAACGTACATGATAATGTAAAAGAGATGGAAGGCGTAACGGTTGTTCACCTAGATGACCTTTCCAGAATAACAGATGAAACGCTGGAAAACAGAAAAAACCATATTCCGGCTGCCGAAGCTATTATTTCCGAAATAGAAGAAGAGTTCTCTAACTGGATGAATGCCAGAAAGTTTGCCCCTACCATCAATGCACTTAAGGATAAACTTAACACAATAAAAGACACCGAATTAAATTTCCAGCGCAAAAAAATCAGTAATTTTGATGAAGAACAGGCTGAAATCATAAGCCAGAGGATTATTCATAAAATTACGACGCACTTTGCCAACCACTTAAAAGACAGTGAAACAGTGGTAGATGAAAGCATCGAATGGATTGAAAAAGTCTTCCGCATTGAAAACCCCACAAAATGAGTAAAGCCATAAGAATAGGCACACGCGATAGCGAACTGGCGCTATGGCAAGCACATACTGTACAAGAAAAACTGGAAGCACTGGGCTATAAAACGGAAATAGTTGCAGTAAAATCTGCCGGTGATGTAGTGCTGGACGTACCCCTGTATGAATTTGGTATAACAGGCATATTTACCAAAATACTGGACGTTGCCATGATTAAAAACGAGGTAGATATTGCCGTACACTCTATGAAAGATGTACCTACTTCACTACCGAAAGGCATGGTGCAAGGTGCCGTTTTAGAACGTGCCAATACAAATGATATACTTGTCCATAAAGGAAATCTTGATTTTTTAAATACTACAGGAACTATTGCTACTGGCAGTTTACGCAGGCAGGCACAATGGTTAAACCGTTACCCTGAACATACTGTAACAGGGCTTCGCGGTAACGTAAACACCCGCCTTAGAAAACTTGATGAAAGCAACTGGGGTGGTGCTATTTTTGCACAGGCAGGTTTACACCGTATTAACCTGTTACCGGAAAATCATTTAAAGCTGGACTGGATGATTCCTGCACCCGCACAGGGTGCTATGGTTATAGCTGTTATGGAAGAAAATGAATACTGCCGTGAAGCAGTAGCAAAGCTAAACCATAAGGAAACAGAAATATGCACCTATATAGAACGTCAGTTTTTAAAAACACTGGAAGGTGGTTGTACTGCTCCCATAGGGGCATTGGCACAATACCAAAATGACAGTATCGTTTTTGAAGGTACACTCCTTTCTATAAACGGGAAGCAAAAAATAGATAGTAAGAAAATAATTCCTATTGACTCAGATTATAGTAAATTTGGCGAGGAATGTGCAGAGGAAGTGCTTAACAATGGAGGTAAAGCACTAATGGAGGAGATTCGCAAAGCGCTTAATAAAAAAGAACAATAGGTAATGTTTAAAAATATATCAAATGTATTATCAAAAATATACGGTTTTGTTGACATACTGTTAATTACCTTCCTGATTTTTGATTTTGGATTTGAAGACACTGTTTCAACGTGGTTTGACCATAAAACATTGTTTTTTACGCTGATTATTATAAGCCTTATTATTTTTAATGTGCTAAGGTTTATATACAGCCATAACATGTCCCTGAAAAAGATGCTTAAGGCTAACATCCTTATACTGGTTATAACCTTAATAGCGTCGGGCATTACCTTTTCCTATAGTGATGATTTTGACAGGCTTTATAACACTAACCTTGTTATAGATACCGGGCTTATACTGTATTTTTTCCTGCGGCTTACCAGCTTATTACGAAAACTATATGCACTCTATTACAACCCCACCATTCTGTTTGTGGGGAGTTTTGCCGTTACAGGCTTTATAGGTGCTTTTTTACTAATGCTTCCCAATGCCACAACACATGGTATTAGTTTTATAGATGCTTTATTTACCTCTATAAGCGCAGTATGTGTAACGGGGCTTATAGTGCTGGACACAGCTACTGATTTTACCTTTATGGGTAAAACTGTTATAATTTGCCTTATACAACTGGGTGGTATTGGTATGCTTACTTTTACTTCCTTCTTTGCTTTTTTCTTTAAACAAGGAGCCAGTTTTAGAGAGGGGATGAATGTGGGTAGCTTTATGGACAGCGAAAACCTGCAAAATGTAATGCGATTTGCTATGCGTGTAGTAGCCTTTACCGTAGGTATAGAAGTTGTGGGAGCATTGCTTATTTACTGGTTTATTGCCGATATTCCTGAAATAGAAAACAAAGCTTTCTTCTCAGTATTTCATTCCATTTCGGCATTTTGTAATGCGGGATTCTCTACCTTTTCTCAAGGTTTGAGCGATGCTGCTATAAGCCATGCTTACGGTTTCCAATGGATTATAATGCACCTTATTATATTGGGCGGATTGGGTTATAATATAGTATTCAACTTTCTTAAATACGTAAGTGACTTTGTCATCAATAGTATTACCCATCGCCGGATACACTCCCCTGTCAGGGTACTAACCTTAAATTCCAGGATTGTAATTATTACCACGGCAATATTACTTACAGTAGGTTCTTTTTTCTTCTTTTTTACAGAAGCACACAGAGCCTTTGCTCACGAAAGTACACTGGGCCGAGTAACCTCGGCAGCATTTACATCAGTAACCGCAAGAACAGCAGGTTTCAACACCTACGATTTTGCTTCGCTTTCTATGCCGGCAATACTTTTTGTAATTTTTCTTATGTGGATTGGTGCCTCTCCCGGGTCTACCGGTGGTGGTATAAAAACCAGTACCTTTGCATTGGCTACGCTCAATATAATATCAATAGCCAAAGGAAAGGAACGTATAGAGTTACGAGGCAGAAAAATTAACAACCAGTCCGTTAAGCGGGCATTTGCCATTATATGTATCTCCCTTATGGTAATAGGTTCAGGAGTGTTAATGATATTATTTTTTGAAGAAGATTATTCGCTTATACAAATAGCTTTTGAGGTATTTTCGGCATTTAGCACAGTAGGGCTAAGCCTTGGTATTACCGCAAGCCTTAGTATAGGCAGTAAATACGTTTTGATAGTAGTAATGTTCCTGGGCAGGATAGGTTTACTCAACTTATTAATAGGTATGCTTAAACATGTGGAAGCACATAGTTATGAGTACCCGGAAGAGAACATTTTAATAAACTAAATTTTTCAGTGTTATGAAAATCATCATATTCGGTTTAGGAAACTTTGGAATGTCATTGGCAATAAACCTTACAGAAACCGGAAATGAAGTTATCGGTATAGATAACAACATGAACAAGGTAAATCTGGTTAAAAATAAAATATCGCATGCTATTTGCATGGATGCTACTAATGAGCTTGCTTATGGAGCGCTACCTATTAAAGATGCCGATATAGCCGTAATTGCTATTGGTGAAAATGAGGGTGCTGCCATTATTGCTACCGCAGTAGTTAAAAAACTTACCAAAGCCCGTATTATAGGGCGTTCATTATCGCCAATACACGACACCGTGTTAAATGCAATGGGTATTGATTTTGTTATACACCCTGAGCAGGATTTTGCAGACAGATTGGCTAAGAAAATTAACCTGAAAGGTATTGTAGACAACTTTAGTATTGATAAAAACTACAGTATTTCGGAGATAAAGGCATTACCTGAATTTGACGGTAAAACACTGGAAGAACTGAAGTTTAGACAAACTTTCGATTTGCATGTAGTAACTATTGTGCGCAAACAAATGAGAAAGTCTATAATAGGTACTAACAGTATGGTAGACCGCTCCGAGGGGTTTGTAACTAAAGACAGTGTAATATTAAGCGGAGACTTACTGGTTGTTTTTGGGCTTAATAAGGATATTAACAGATTTTGTAACCGCTATCAGCAAAAAATGCGTTAAATGTGAAAGAACCTGCACGCATATTATCAACCAAAAAGTTACGCCCCGGTCAAAGGCAATATTTGCTTAATGCAGGTTTTTTAGTAACTGAAGCTGATTTTATTGCGGTTAGCCCAATAAGCTTTACATCTGAAACAATAAGTAATAACTTAATTTTTACCAGTCAAAACGGGTTTAAATCATTTGTAAAAGAAGTTGGTAAAGAAGGTATTGCCAACCGTAATATATTTTGTGTAGGTAAAAAAAATGCCGAAGCTATAGAGCAGCAAGGCTATACCGTAACTGCTTTTGCCGATTATGCCGAAGATTTAGCAGCTTTACTTATAAAACAATATGCTAATGAGGTTTTTACTTTTCTTTCAGGCAGTATGCGTCGCAACACATTACCCCAAACCTTAACCGAAGCAGGAGTTGACTTTAATGAAATTGAAGTATATACCACTAAGCTAACACCACATAAAATAAACACGCCACCTGATGGTATCTTGTTTTTCAGCCCTTCAGGAATAAAGAGTTATTTAAAAGAAAACCGTATACAAAATGAAGTATGCTTTTGCATTGGGAAAACCACTGCCGAAGCACTTGCAGGAATTACAAGAAACATAGTTACAGCAACACGCCCAAGTATAGATAATGTAATTATTCAGTGTATAAAATATTATAAAGATAACCATTAGTCATTGCGAGAAACGAAGCAATCGTAAGATTGCCACGCTACGTTTCACTTCGCTCGCAATGACATGATAAAAGAACAAAAAGAAATGAGCATAAAAAACGATCTTTTCCTAAAAGCATTACGCAACGAAACCGTAGAACGTCCGCCGGTATGGATGATGCGTCAGGCAGGTAGGTATTTACCTGAATTTATGGCATTAAAAGATAAATATGATTTCTTTACCCGTTGCCAAACGCCGGAGCTTGCTGCCGAGATAACCGTACAACCTATTCGTATAGTAAAACCGGATGCTGCTATATTATTTTCGGATATATTGGTTATACCGCAAGCTATGGGAATAGATGTAGAAATGAAACCAAATTTTGGTCCGTATTTACCTAACCCTATCCGTACTGCTCAAGATGTAGAAAAGGTACGTGTTCCTGAAATTAATGAAGAACTGGGCTATGTAATGGATGCCATTAAACTGACCAAAGAAATGCTGAATGATGAAGTTCCGCTTATTGGTTTTGCAGGCTCTCCCTGGACAATTATGTGCTATGCGGTAGAAGGAAAAGGCTCAAAAAGTTTTGATACGGCAAAAGGTTTCTGCTTTTCGCAACCTGAGGTAGCTCATGCACTATTGCAAAAAATAACCGATACTACTATTGCTTACTTAAAAGAAAAAGTAAAAAATGGTGTAAATGCCATACAAATTTTTGACAGTTGGGGCGGCATGCTTAGCCCTGTAGATTATCAGGAGTTTTCATGGAAATACATTAATCAAATTGTTGAGGCATTAGCGCCGGAAACTCACGTTATCGTGTTTGGTAAAGGGTGTTGGTTTGCGCTTGATGAAATGGCAAGAAGTAAAGCTTCGGCACTTGGGGTAGACTGGACGTGTTCACCTCGCAATGCACGTTACCTGACTGGTGGTAACATTACCCTGCAAGGTAACTTTGACCCTAGCCGATTATTATCGCCAATACCAACCATTAAGAAAATGGTACACCAAATGATTGACGAGTTTGGTAAAGACAATTATATAGTAAACTTGGGTCACGGTATACTGCCAAACATTCCTGTAGACCACGCCAAAGCATTTGTAGAAGCGGTAAAAGAATATAAATAGTAAAATGAAAACAGTAAACTGGAAAACAGAATGTATATCTGCCATTACTCCTGATGAGTTTTTCAATCTTGTAGAGCGAAACAGGCAGCACATATACAAAACGTTTCCGGTTACAACTGTAAATTGTGCTGATTTTGAGAAAACAAAAAAACATATAGAGAATAATAGCACTATTGAAAAAGACAATAATGGTTATTATTTCTACCTGCGGGATGTTACAACCAAACTACTGATAGGCTACATAGTTATAAAAAACATTGACCGAAAAATAATGAAATGTGAACTTGCCTATTTTATTGATCAAGAGTATCAGGGACAGGGAATAACATCGCAAGCGGTTGCTAATACCGTTACGTATTGTTTTGAGGAATTGGGCATGAATAAAGTTTTCATCTGTACTTCTACAACAAATATAGGCAGTCAAAAAGTAGCCTTAAAAAATGGTTTTATTCAGGAAGGCATTCTGCGTAAAGAGTTTAAAAATGGCGAAGGAACGTTAGAAGACATTGTTTACTTCGGATTGATAAAATCGGACTATAAAAATGAAAGATAAATTTTACCAATACATACAGCAATTACAAGATACTATAACCGCTAAACTGGAAGCTGTTGATGGTAAGGCTAAATTTCGTCAAGACCTTTGGGAACGTAACGAAGGCGGTGGCGGAAGAACTCGCGTTATAGAGAACGGAAATGTTTTTGAAAAAGGCGGGGTAAATATTTCTGCTGTACACGGGCCATTACCTAAAGCCATGCAGGCTTATTTTAATGTAGGCGATGTAGATTTCTTTGCTTGCGGACTTAGCTTGGTTATTCACCCTAAAAACCCTTTTGTCCCAACAGTACATGCCAACTGGCGTTACTTTGAAATGTACGATAAAGAGGGTAATACTGTAGATAACTGGTTTGGCGGTGGGCAAGACCTTACACCCTATTATCTTTTTGATGAAGATGCCGTACACTTCCATAAAACATGTAAAACAGCTTGCGACAAACACAATCCTGAGTTTTATCCGCTATATAAAAAGCAGTGTGATGAGTATTTTTGGAATGCACACCGCAACGAAGCACGTGGTATAGGCGGTTTATTTTTTGACCATTGTAAAGCTACCGACGATTTTAGTATGGAACAGTGGTATAACTTTGTAACCGAAGTGGGCAACAGCTTTCTTGAAGCATACGTACCTATTGTAGAGCGAAGAAAAAATATAACACATACCCCTGAAAACAGGACTTGGCAGGAAATACGTCGAGGGCGCTATGTAGAATTTAACCTTGTGCATGACAAGGGTACACTTTTCGGACTGAAAACCAACGGACGTATAGAAAGTATATTGATGAGTTTACCACCCAATGTACAGTGGGTTTACGACCATCACCCGGAAGCGGGAAGCGAAGAAGAAAGACTAATTAAAATTTTAGAAACACCAAGAGAGTGGGTATAAAAAACTCAATATGGGCAATACTATTTATCTCGGTAAGCGGAATCGCACAGACCGACACAATAAGTAATGCTTATTATAAAGAGTTTAAAAATATGCTTTCTGTTCAGGCTTTTACCTTTAATGCATTTAATAACTTTACTTTAGAATATAAAGAAGAAAATACCGTTTTAGACATTATTCCAAACGAAAAAACTACTGTTGGGATAGCTTTTCAATACGGTATAATAGGATTCAGTCTTGGTTTTGCACCCAAAATTTTTGATGACAATCGGGATAACGAAAACTCAAAAATGACATCATTTAGTTTTAATATGTTTCCCGGCAGGTTTATGTTCAATTTCGATTTATATTCTCAAAAGGGAGTAACCGTACAAGAGCAAGGGGGCAGTTCAGTTTACCTACAGGATTTTAAAACGTTTAAAATTGGTGGTAGTACTGCTTATTTCTTCAATAAAAACTTTTCTTATTCTGCTTCGGCATTACAAAATACTAAACAACTGAAAAGTGCGGGCAGTTTTGCACCTACCATATCTTATTATTACACTGAGTTTAATGCTAAGAATGAACCCCTTATAGAAAGTGAAGAAACCAGTTTTATTTACACGTCTATAGGACCTGCTTATTATTATAACTGGGTAATTAACGACAATTTTTTATTATCTACCGGTGGCTCGATAGGCGGAGGAATAGCTATAACTTCGGAAGAAAATACTACCTCCAGATTTTTGGTTAGTGCTTCTGTACTACTTGCAGCGGGATATAATTTTGAACATTGGTATGGAGGGTTAAATATTAGTGCAAAATCTTTTAACCATGGAGAAGAAAGCAATGTACAAATGAACGATGCCATAGGGCACGCTACACTTTTTATAGGGTATCGGTTTGATGAACCTGCATTCCTGAAAAGAAAAAGAGAAAAAATTGAAGCGAAAGTAAAACGATTATTATAAACCAACAAAGTCAACTATATAATCATGACAAAAGTCATACACTATGTAATTGATAATTTGCAACTTTGATTAAAATATAAGAACCATGTTCCCAATACACAGAGACAGACGATTAAGAACCAACGAATCTATCCGCTCATTAGTTCGTGAAACCATACTTACACCAAACGATTTTATGTTCCCTATGTTTATTGCAGAGGGTACTAACGTGCAGGTAGAAATTCCGTCTATGCCGGGTATATATCGCCGTTCTATCGATTTAACGGTTAAAGAAGTTAAAGAACTGTGGAGTTTAGGCATAAAAGCTATTAATATTTATGTAAAGGTTAGTGATAACCTGAAAGACAATACCGGTAAAGAAGCATGGAATCCTGATGGGTTAATGCAACAAGCCATTAAAGCTATTAAAGATGCTGTACCGGAAATGATTGTAATGCCCGATGTAGCACTAGACCCTTACAGTATTTACGGGCATGATGGTATTGTGGAAAACGGACAGATTATAAATGATGCTACTGTTGATGCTCTTACCCGAATGAGTGTAAGCCATGCAGATGCCGGAGCTGATTTTGTGGCACCAAGCGACATGATGGACGGGCGTGTGCTTGCAATTCGTAAAGCTTTGGAAGAAAGCGGACACCCTAATGTGGGGATAATGAGCTATAGTGCTAAATATGCTTCATCATTTTACGGGCCGTTTAGAGATGCTCTGGACAGCGCTCCGAAAGAATCGGGCGTACCTGTGCCAAAGGACAAGAAAACCTACCAAATGGACTATGCTAACCGTATAGAAGCTATTAAAGAAGCAATACACGATGTTGAGGAAGGTGCAGATATGGTTATGGTAAAACCGGGGCTTGCTTACCTTGATATTGTGCGCGAAGTGAAAGATGCCGTAAACGTTCCTGTTTCGGTATTCCACGTATCAGGTGAATATGCTATGGTTAAAGCGGCTGCCGAAAGAGGCTGGCTGGATCACGATAAAATTATGATAGAGCAGCTATACTGCATTAAGCGCGCTGGGGGAAGCCTCATTTCAACTTATTTTGCTAAAGAAGCTGCCATTTTACTAAATAAATAAGTCATGAAATATGTAGTAACCCTTTTAATTGCCCTATCGCTTTTGGCGTGTAAAGGCAATGACAAACAGCAAGAACCTTTCGGGAAACGATCTGAAACAGGTTCAGAAGAAACAACCTCGCCCTATACTCCGTCTCAAAAAACAGGACTGGAGATTTTTAACGGTAAGGGAAACTGTTATACCTGCCACAAACCGAAACAAAAATCGGTAGGACCAAGTATAGAAGATATTGCTAAAATATACAGTGAGAAAAATGGTGATATGACTGCTTTTTTAAAAGGGAAAGCAGACCCTATTGTAGATCCTTCTCAGTATGAAGTAATGAAAACAAACTTTTACATAACCAAAACGTTTACTGATGAAGAAATGCAGGGAGTGGTTGACTATGTAATGAGTTTTAAACCTTAATAGCTTTTTCAGGCTCGGTTTACAGTCACAGTATTCAGTTTTTTTACTGCGACTGTAAACTTTGACTGCTACTAAAAACTGTTCACTGAAAACTAATCAGGAGCAACAAGTTTAAAACCTACACGGGGTATATTCTCTATATTAATACGCTCATCATTTTTAAATATTTTACGCAGGCGCGATATAAATACATCCATACTGCGCCCCATAAAGTAATCATCTGTACCCCATATTGAAGTGAGTATTTTTTCACGCTTTAATATGGTGTTTTTATTTTCAATAAACAATTGCAGCAGCGCTGCTTCACGCTCGGTTAACTGGGTGCTGCTACCGTTACGCTCAATAGTATAATTAACGGCATCAAAAGTATAATCGCCCAACGTATAAACACTGGTTTTTTGTGACCCGTTTTTTTGGCTGCGTTGCAGGAAAACTTCAATTTTTAAAACAAGCTCTTCCATGCTGTAGGGTTTCACCAAGTAATCATCTGCTCCCAGGCGTAACCCTTTTATCCTGTCCTCTTTTAATGTCTTTGCTGAAAGAAATATTATAGGCACCTCAACATCGCGCTCCCGTATGGCAGCAGCCAGTTCAAAACCGTCCATTTCGGGTAGCATTACATCCAGCACACAAAGGTCAAAATCGTCTTTGGTAAAAGCATCAAATGCCTCTTTTCCGTTGGTAAAATGGCAAACATCATAAGTTTGTTCCAAATTATCGGCAGTAAGAAACGCCAATGTGCTGTCGTCTTCTACATAAAGTATTTTTTTATTCATTTGCTACTGCTTTAAGTAATACTCTTTTTAGGGATGGATATGGTTATAGTAACACCGGTAGGCTGGTTATTTTTTATATTGATTTTCCACCCGTGGTGCTCACAAATTTTCTTTACATAAAACAACCCGATACCAAAGCCTTCGACCTCTTTTTTGTTCTCTCTCGGTACTCTGTAAAACCTATCAAAAACATACTCTATATGTTGCGATGGTATACCAGGACCATTATCACTAAACAACAGGTCTAGCCCTTTATTGGTTTCTTGTATTGCAATAGTTATCTGCGGAGTGGTATTGTTATATTTTACTGCATTTTCTACAATATTATACGCTATGTTATAAAAGTGGAAAGCATCGGCTACTACCTTATATTCCTGTTTTGGTGTGCTGAATATTATAGCAGCGTCAGGATATTTAAGCCCGGCGTTATCTTTAACCAGTTCCAGCGTATCTACAATATTAAAGGCTTTCTTTTCCAGCGTCATTAAATTGTTTTCTGCTTTTGCAACATTTAATATCCGCTCTATATGCTGGTTGAGTTTATTACTCTGCTCAATAATAATTTGCAGGTATTTATGCAGCTTGGGGTGTTTTTCTATCTCCTCTTGCTTTGCTGCATAGTTAGAGGCTATTAAAATAGATGACAGTGGTGTTTTAAACTCATGTGTCATGTTATTAATAAAGTCCTTCTGTAGTTCGGTATAACGCTTTTGCTTTAACAGAGTAAATACAGAGTATACATATATTACCAGCACTAAAAACAATACCCCGGTATATATCCAGTATTGCTGTAACGATTGTATATAATTATACGTAAGGTGCGGAAAACGTATAGCAAAATAATATACCAGACCTTCTTTTTTGGTAAAGCAGTTTTCACATTTTTCTCCTTCATTCTGTTCATCGCCCTCTACATCAATATAATTACCATATACCATTTCATCCGAAGCACAATCGTATATAGCATATTCATAATCTACATCAAGCTGTACTTTTTGGAATTCGCTTTTAAGGTAGTATTCCAGTATTTCTGCCTCAAAAACATCGTTTACATTTACAACATAATAATCGTCTGATACTTTTTTAATAGGTGTTGCAGAAGGAACATCATTAACATTATCGCCATATATTTTGTTAACTACATCCTGCAGGGCAAAATGTATTTTATCGCCTATTTCTTTCCGCTCAAACATAAACGCCTGTTTAAGCATTACCAGTTGCATGGTAATAACACCTATTATAGCAATAAGCCCTATAAAAACTATTATATTTAGTTTGTTGAATTTCAAATTTTGGAATATTGTTTGCAATTAACTAACCGATATTACTATAAAAAAGCATTTACAGCAAACCGTTAACAAGTCATTAACAAGAGTTTGAAATCGGTTAACAAATTTCCGAATTTTAGTAAATATATTTGTAATGTTCAGAAACAGAATATAGTATTAACCCATATAATTAATTAAACTATGAAATCTTTAAAATTTACATTTTTTGCAGCAATTGCATTATTTTTATCTTTTGCAGTTAATGCACAAACAAACGAAAAAAGCGCTGAGCCTTCTAAAATCACTTGGAATGAAGACTCTTACAACTTTGGTGAAATTGAAAAAGGAGTTCCTGCATCGCACGAATTTACATTCAAAAACACTACAGACCAAACAATACTTATTACTAACGTAAAAGCTTCTTGTGGTTGTACTGCTACCAAGTATACTAAAACTCCTATAAAGCCGGGAGAAACAGGAAGTATTACTGCCACTTATAACGCACGTAACCCAGGTAACTTTAACAAAAGCGTTACTGTTACTACAAACGACAGCGATGTGAAAAAAGTACTTAGAATTAAAGGTAAAGTAGTAGCTACAGAAGATGCTTCTGCTCCTACTAAAGGTTCTAAACAATAATGAAAAAATAATTTTCTGTTTAATAGTAAAAGCCACTTTTAATTTAGTGGCTTTTTTTACGTTATAAAAAGTAAAGTTTATTTTACATATTGGAAAAATTATTTTACATTTGAATTGTTATTAAAACCATAACCTTATGAAAACAAACTTCTTATTTCCGTATAAGCTAAAAATGCTTAGTGGCATCCTGTTTAGTATATCATTTATTTTATTGGCATTGTTATATTCTGTTTCCGAGTATTCAGATTTTGAGATAAAAGCAAAAGTGTTTGCTATACTCGGTGATACCGGGCTGTTAGGAGACAATGAAAGCTTTTTTTGGCTCGAAACCTCTGTTACTGATGAACTGCTTATGCTGTTTGTAATTCCTTTTGGAATTATCTTCGCCTTTTCAAAAGAAAAACATGAAGATGAAATGGTAGCGGCAATGCGCCTTAACAGCCTGGCATGGGCAACTATTATTAACTATGTAATTATACTTTTGGGCTACCTGTTTGTATATGGTATAGTATTTTTAAATGTTTTAATGGTAGCTATGATATCGCAACTGCTTATCTTTATAGTATTATTTCGCTACAGAATATATCGTTTCTATAAAACTGCTGCACATGAAGAATAATATAAAAGTACAGCGTGCCATATATAACCTGACGCAGCAGGAACTGGCAGAAAAAACAGGAGTAAGCAGGCAAACCATTAATGCACTGGAAGCAGGAAAATATGTCCCTTCTACTGTATTAGCACTAAAACTCTCAAAACTTTTTGAAAAGCCTGTTAACGAAATTTTTGAACTTGAAAAAGAAGATTAAATAATTATGGTTCAGGCATACATTAAAACACCGTTAGGCACTACCGCCATAAAAGGCGACACACAGGGCATCATCAAAATAACAGTACTTGATGAAAATGTGCCTGAATCTGATACTATTCCGGTTGAGTTAAAGGAAGCTGTTACACAACTGAAAGAATATTTTGCGGGTAGCCGAAATCACTTCACTTTTAAACTTAACCCGCAAGGAACCGATTTCCAAAAAAGAGTTTGGAATGCATTGCTTGAAATTCCCTTTGGCACTACCACAACCTACCAAAAACTATCGGTTAAACTAGGCGATGTAAAAGCCATACGCGCCGTAGCATCTGCTAATGGTAAAAACCCGCTATGGATTGTAGTGCCTTGCCACAGGGTTATAGGCTCCGATGGTTCACTTACAGGTTACGCAGGCGGACTTTGGCGCAAAAAATGGTTACTGGAACATGAAAATCCGCCAATACAACAAAGCCTTTTTTAACCCTTCCGAAGCAATTTTTTGTTTAAATTCGTAGCATATCCTTTAATTGCTTACTATGAAATTTATAAAGAAGTTCCTGCTTTGGTTTGTTATTATACTTTCGGGTATAATAATCCTTATGTATATTTTTGATGTAGATTACCTGCTTCGTGCCGTTCGCACCATATACTTTAGAGGAGAAACCACTGCTTTTTTAGATGATTACAAAGAATTTCCTAATCGCACTATAGCAAACGGTACACCGCAACCCTGGCCACTACATGAAGATTATAATACCGTAGCACCTACCCAAAGGCTTGAAGAAGTACATAAGGAACTGGAAACAGTAGCCTACCTCATCATAAAAAATGACAGCATTTGGTATGAAGCCTATTATGACGGTTATGGTAAAGACAGCAAGTCTAACTCCTTCTCTATGGCAAAAAGTGTAGTTTCGGCTGCATTATTTAAAGCAATTGAAGAAGGTAAAATAAAAAGCCTGAACCAAAAAGTAGGCGACTTCTACCCTGAATTCAGCGAAGGGCTTGCTGCAAAAATGACGGTAGGCGATTTATCGTCTATGGCATCAGGACTTAGCTGGGACGAAAAATATTACAGCCCGTTCTCTATAGTTACCCGTGCCTATTTTGATGATAATCTTGAAAAAGTAATATTGGGGCTTGACGTGGTGGAAGAACCGGGTAAAGAATTTAAATATCTTAGTGGCGCAACCGAACTGCTGGCAATGGTAATAACCAAAGCTACAGGGCAAACACTATCAAGCTATGTGTCAGAAAATTTTTGGAAACCCATGGGTATGGCAAACGAAGCACTTTGGCAGGTAGACAATATGGATGGTATAGAAAAAGCCTACTGTTGCATTGGTAGCAACGCACGTGATTTTTCGAGATTCGGGAAGCTGTTTTTACACGAAGGGAACTGGAATGGCAAGCAAATTCTTGACAGCACAGCAGTAAATAAAATGGTATCGCCACGTTTTGACGACAGTCCTTTTTACGGTTACGGTTGGTGGATAAACAACTACTTAGGCAAAAAAATGTACTACATGCGCGGGCATTTAGGGCAGTTTGTAATTGTAATACCGCAAGATGATATTATTATTACCCGATTAGGACACCTGAAAGGACTGCAAACCAGTGATGACATACACAGCAACGACTTTTATGTATATGTTGATGAAGCCTATAAAATGATGGGCATGATGAAACCCGAAGAAGGCGAAGGCAATTCAAAACAAATGAAGTAACCCATGCTTGAAAAAATTAGGCTAGACAATATATTATTTCTCGATATAGAAACCGTTCCCGAACAGGAAGCATTTGATGCACTGGACGAGGAAACCCAAAAACTTTTTGACCTTAAAACCCAATACCAGCGCAGGGACGGCGAAACACCCGAAGAATTTTACGAGCGTGCGGGTATTTGGGCAGAATTTGGTAAAATAGTATGCCTTTCGGCGGGATTCTTTACGTTTAAAGGCGATATTAGGCATTTTAGGGTGACTTCCTTTATTGGCGATGAACCTAAAATACTACGTGATTTTAATAACCTAGTCAACAACCATTTTAGCCAACCGCAACATATTATGTGTGGCCATAACGCTAAGGAGTTCGATTTTCCTTTCCTGGTAAGGCGAATGGTAATACACGGCATACCGTTACCTAATAAACTAAATCTTTTCGGGAAAAAGCCTTGGGAAGTACCACACCTCGACACTATGGAGTTATGGAAATTTGGCGATTATAAAAGTTTTACCTCGCTAAAACTGCTTACCAAAATACTGGGTATACCATCCCCAAAAGATGATATAGACGGCAGCGAAGTAGGGCATGTATATTATGTGGAAAAAGACATAGACCGTATTGTTACCTATTGCGAAAAAGATGTTATTGCCGTAGCGCAAATACTGCTTCGCTTCCGCAGAGAAGATTTACTGATTGAGGATGAGATTATACATGTGATATAATTACCTTTACTTTTAATGAATACACCCTTACTCCAAATACAAAATGTTACCATTTCGGCTAAAAAAGAACGCCAGTTGACACCCATTGTAAAAAACAGTTCGTTTACGTTGCATAAAAACGAAATACTGGGCATTGTAGGGGAATCGGGGTCTGGTAAGTCAGTTACATCATTGGCGGTAATGGGATTATTACCCAAAGGTATTTTAGAAGTAACGGAAGGCACTATTGAATTTGAAGGTAAAAACATACCCAGCCTATCACAAAAAGAACTGCGTAAGGTCAGAGGAAACGCTATAAGCATGATATTCCAGGAGCCTATGAGTTCGTTAAACCCATCATTAAAATGTGGCTTTCAGGTTGAAGAAATATTAAAAGAGCATACTACCCTATCACAAAAAAAGATTAAAGAAACGGTGCTTTCACTATTCGAGAAAGTAAAACTCCCTAACCCTGACAAAATATACAACCGCTACCCGCACGAAATATCAGGCGGGCAAAAGCAACGGGTAATGATTGCCATGGCTGTTGCCTGCAAACCCAAAATACTAATTGCGGACGAACCCACTACCGCACTGGATGTTACCGTACAAAAGGAAATCATTTTACTGCTGAAAGAACTGCAACAGGAAACAGAGATGAGTATTATTTTCATTTCGCACGACTTGTCGTTGGTTTCGGAAATTGCTAACCGCGTTTTGGTAATGTATAAAGGCGAAATTGTAGAGCAGGGCGAAGCACAACAGATTTTTGAGAATCCAGAGCACCTATATACCAAAGCACTTATTAACTCCCGCCCCTCGCTGGATGTACGTTTAAAAAGATTGCCTACTATACAGGACTATCTTGCAAATAAAGTAGATAATACCGAAATACCTCCCGAGCAGCGCAAAGCGGAACATAATAAACTATATAACCAAGCCCCATTGCTGGAAGTAGTGAATGTAGAGAAAGAATACGTTTCTTCGGCAGGGCTTTTTGGTAAAGATGTAAAATTTAAAGCCGTAGATGACGTTAGCTTTACAATATATGAAGGTGAAACGTTGGGCTTGGTAGGCGAATCCGGTTGCGGTAAATCGACACTTGGTAATGCCATATTACAACTGGATAAACCCACCGCAGGGAAAATTCTCTACAGAGGTACTGATTTAACCAAGCTATCAGGTACGCAACTGCGCGAACTGCGCAAAGAAATACAAATCATCTTTCAGGATCCTTATTCTTCATTAAACCCACGTATAACAGTTGGCAAAGCCATATTAGAACCTATGGAGGTACATGGCTTGTACAAAAACAATAAGGAACGAAAAGAAAAAGTACTGGAAATACTAAACCGAGTAGGACTAAGTGAAGAACACTACAACCGCTACCCACATGAGTTTTCGGGTGGACAAAGGCAACGTATAGGCATAGCACGAACCGTAGCCCTTCAACCCAAGTTAATAGTTTGTGATGAATCGGTTTCTGCACTGGATATATCCGTGCAGGCTCAAGTGCTTAACCTGCTGAATGAATTAAAAGAAAACTTTGGATTTACCTATATTTTTATTTCGCATGATCTTGCTGTAGTGAAGTACATGAGCGACCAAGTGTTGGTAATGAATAAAGGTAAAATTGAGGAAATGAATGAAGCCGATGCACTTTATAAGCATCCGCAAAAGGAATATACTAAGAAACTAATTGACGCTATCCCAAAGTAGATAGTTCTCAATGCTCAGTCACAGTTGGCAGTAGTAAAATAATCAAAGTTTACAGTCGCAGTTGGCAATTTATGCTCTTACTGAACACTGCGACTGTAAACTGATAACTCAATACTGTATTAAATTGCCATTTCAGGAATCTCACCTTCTACAATAAGGTTTCCTTCTGTGGCTTTTTGTATCTCTTCAACGGTTACGCCCGGTGCTCTTTCCAGTAGTTTAAAACCACCATCAACAATTTCAAGAACGGCTAGTTCCGTAACTACTTTTTTAACGCAGCCCACACCTGTTAATGGTAATGTACAACGCTTTAATAGTTTAGACTGCCCTGCTTTGTTTACATGCATCATTGCCACAATAATATTCTCGGCAGAAGCTACTAAATCCATAGCGCCACCCATACCTTTTACCATTTTACCCGGAATTTTCCAGTTGGCAATATCACCGTTTTCGGCAACTTCCATAGCACCAAGAATGGTAAGGTCTACATGCTGCCCGCGTATCATTCCAAAACTGGTAGCCGAGTCAAAAAATGATGCTCCCGGCAGTGTAGTTATTGTTTGTTTCCCTGCATTAATGATGTCGGCATCTTCCTCTCCTTCAAAAGGGAAAGGTCCCATGCCTAAAACACCATTTTCACTTTGAAACTCAACTGATATATCGTCACGAACAAAGTTAGCTACCAATGTAGGTATACCAATACCTAAGTTTACATAGTAACCGTCTTTAACTTCTTTCGCTATTCTTTTCGCGATACCTTCTTTATCTAACATAATGTATCAATGTATTAATGTAACAATGTGCCGACTTGTATCTGTAACACACCCTCATTCTCATTTAATCAGACTTGCTACAATGATTAATTTCAATATTGAAAAATTACTTTTTTCTTACGGTTCGTTGCTCAATTCTCTTTTCATACTGCTCTCCCTGGAAGATGCGCTTCACGAATATTCCCGGTATGTGTATCTCGTTAGGGTCAAGTTCGCCTGCTGGTACAAGTTCTTCTACCTCAGCAACTGTAATTGTTGCAGCACCTGCCATACATGAGTTAAAGTTACGTGCCGTACCTTTAAAAATAAGGTTACCTGCCTCATCGCCTTTCCATGCTTTTACAATAGCAAAATCAGCTTTGTAGGCTTCTTCCAGTATGTGCATTTTACCGTTCCACTCGCGTGACTCTTTCCCTTCAGCTACCTCTGTACCAAAACCTGCCGGAGTATAAAATGCAGGAATGCCTGCTTGTGCGGCACGGCATTTTTCGGCAAGTGTCCCTTGTGGCGTAAGCTCTACTTCCAGCTCTCCACTAAGCATTTGCCTTTCAAACTCTGCATTTTCTCCTACGTAAGAAGAAATCATTTTCTTTATTTGCTTTTTCTGTAGCAATAAACCAAGACCAAAATCGTCTACGCCTGCATTGTTAGAAATACAGGTAAGGTTTGTAGTACCTTTTTTAACTAACTCAGCTATACTATTTTCGGGTATGCCACAAAGACCAAAACCACCAAGCATTATGGTCATGCTGTCTTTTACACCTTGCAAAGCTTCTTCAGCGTTTTGTACTTTTTTATTAATCATACAATTTATTTTAGTTTTCTGCTATAAATATATAAAAAAAGCACCTTTTAAAAGGTGCTTTTGTAATTATCTTCTATTCCTTTCAGAAATCAAAAAAGTCGCTTAGTTCTTTATCTTCAACAGCTGTACTGTCCTGCTTTTGTTTAGCCAATTCTCTACAGTCTACAGGTATCGAAAGGTTTTCAGGACGTTCAAATTCTTTTTTTGAAATATCGAGACTTTTATCCTCATAACATTTCTTCATATATATACCCCATATCGGCAGTGCCATTGTAGCACCCTGACCGTAGGTTATACCCCTAAAGTGTGCCGAACGGTCATCATTACCTACCCATACTCCTGTAGCAAGGTTTGGTACCATACCCATAAACCAACCATCACTTTGGTTTTGTGTTGTTCCCGTTTTACCTGCAATAGGGTTTGTAAATTTATACGGGTGTCCTGTTACCCTGTCGTAACCTACTCCGTGCCATGTTGACCTAAGCCTGTAACCTGAACCTGATTCCGTTACGCCTTCCAATAGTTTTATTACTGCATAGGCTACATCTTTACTCATAACCTCTTTAGTCTGCGGAAGGTTTCTATATAACTCTATACCGTTTTTATCTTCTATACGAGTTATTACTATAGGTTTTATATACATCCCTTTATTAGCAAAGGTACTGTAAGCTGCTACCATTTCTCTTACTGTAAGCTCAACAGCACCAAGTGCAATAGCAGGTTGCTCCGGTATATCATTAGTTACACCCAGCTTATGTGCCATATCAACTACTGCTTTTGGTCCTACACGATCTATTAATCGTGCAGAAGCGGTGTTAATAGAGTGTGCAAGTGCATACCTTAATGGTACAACGCCTTCGTACTTATAGTTAGAGTTTTGCGGACTCCATGCTGCTTCTATACCATGCTTGCCTTTTGGCATTGTAAAAGGTGCATCTAGTATAGAGTCGCAAGGTGAAAGGTGCAACTGTTCTATAGCTGTTGCGTATACAAACGGCTTAAATGTAGAACCTACCTGTCTTGCCCCTTGCTTTACGTGGTCATATTTAAAGTATTTATGGTTTATACCACCCACCCAAGCTTTTACTTCTCCTGTTTGCGGTGTCATAGACATTAAACCTGCCTGAAGGAAGTGCTTATAATAACGGATAGAATCCATAGGTGTCATTACCGTATCACGCTCCCCTTTCCAGGTAAATATTTTCATTTTTCTTTCTTTCTCGAAAGAAGCTGTTATAGCATCCTCACTCTTACCTTCCTCTTTCATCATTCTCCAACGGTCAGAGTTTTTCATTGCTCTGTTTAATATTGCATCCGTTTGATCTTTTGAAAGCTTTATAAAAGGAGCATTTTTATTATTTTTCTGATCTATAAAAAACTGTTCCTGAAGGTTAGCAAGGTGCTGGTGTACTGCATCTTCTGCGTAGCTTTGCATTTTAGAGTCGAGGGTAACGTATATTTTAAGCCCGTCACGGTATATATCATATTCCTCTCCGTTATCTTTAGGATTTTCTTTAGCCCATTCACTCATAAACTCCCTAAGGTACTCTCTAAAATAAGTAGCAATACCTTCATTATGGTCTTCCGGGTTATAGTCAAGCTCTATAGGCTTTTTCTCCAGTTCTTTTTTAACTTCCGGTTTTAAAAAGCCGTTTTTAACCATTTGCCCTAACACTACATTTCGTCTCGCCCACGAATCGTCAGGATACGATTTAGGGTTCAATCTGGAAGGGTTTTTAAGCATACCTACAATAACAGCAGCTTCTTCTGTTGTTAAGTCTTTAGGTTCTTTCCCGAAATATGTTTTGGCTGCCGAACGTATTCCCACTGCATGATGCACAAAATCAACCGTGTTTAGGTACATGGCAATAATTTCCTGCTTGGTATACTGTCTTTCAAGCCTTATTGCAATTACCCATTCTTTCGCTTTTTGTGCAACACGCTCTACAATGTTTTTAGACCCCTCTCCGTGAAAAAGGTTTTTTGCTAACTGCTGTGTAACCGTACTCGCTCCACCATTGCGACCAAGGTTGGCCACGGCTCTTATTGTACCTCTGGCATCAATACCCGAATGTTCAAAAAAGCGTTCATCCTCTGTTGCTACTAATGCATTTACAAGGTTTTGCGGTAAATCAGAATATTTTACCGGTGTACGGTTTTCGGCAAAGAATTTACCAATAGTAACACCATCAGAAGAAATAATTTCTGTAGCAATATTATACTCAGGGTTTTCTAACTGCTCAAATGATGGCAGCTTACCAAAAACACCCCATGATGCCATTAGGAAAAACAGAATTACAGACAAAAAGCCTGCAAGGAAAATTCCCCAAAATATTTTAATGTACTTAGAAAAACCGGACCCCTCCTTCTTTTTCGTAGTATTATTTTTTCGTGGTGTTGCCATAAATTACTCTTCTGTTGACTCTATTCTGAAACCTACATCTATTATACCCGGCAGTTCTTCTACTCCCGGTATTTTATCTGCTTCCCGTACTGCCTGCTGTATGTTTACTTTATACGTACCCTGCACAGGAAAACGCTGATTTTCTTTATACCAAAGTTTACTTTCCTTAACATCAGTAAAGCCTTCTCCCATTAAAGTACCGTCAGGATATGCCATTTGGTATTCCAGTGTGTCTACTTTTGCTCGCTCATTACCGGGCTCCAGCATTTCCACTATCAGGAAGATGTTATTATAAGGATAATCGTTATTATTCCTTATATTGATGAACATATTGTATAAAGAGGTAGTATCCTGCTGTTCAAATTCAAACGAAGCAATACTGTCTTTATTCCATGTTCCGTCAAACGATTTATACTCATCAAAAACCCTCTTCTCATCGCAGGAACACAATAAAAGCGTTGCACAAATAATAAAAATACTATTTCTTACCCTCATTATTCCCATTATTCCCAGAATTATTAGGCTTTCTGTTTCTGTTATTTTTAGGGTTTTTGCCCTTGTTGTTATTTCCTCCTTTGCCTTGAGGGTTATTGCTATTTCGGTTACCACCTTTATTTCCGCTATTACCACCTTGACCTGCCTTAGCTTGTCTTGGTTGCTTTTCATTAGCATTGGTGTTACCTCCCTCTTTAGCAACAGGTTGCTTTTTCTTTTTGTTGTTGGTTGGTCGTTTCTTACGCTTAGGTTTATCAAAACGGGTAAGGCTATCCTGACCAACAGCATTTTGGAAGTTCTTCTCTATGTTTTCATCTTCGCTTACTGTTTCCACAACAAACTCTTCAAGAGAAGCCACTTTCTTTTTAGTCTTGTTAATCTCTATAATTTCCTTTACCTGTTCGGCATCAATCATGTGCCAGTGTGCCGTATCATTAGCATAGGCAAACCACATTTTACCTTTAAAAATATCAACCTTTTGGCAATACGCATCACCTTTCTCGGTATACAGTTTTGTATCCATGTCCGGTAATTCCTTTATTGCATCAAGATACGTATCTAATTCATAGTTAAGACAACACTTAAGTTTACCACACTGTCCTGCGAGTTTTTGCGGATTTAACGACAACTGCTGATAACGCGCAGCAGAAGTATTTACACTACGGAAATCTGTTAACCAGGTAGAACAACACAATTCGCGCCCGCATGAACCTACACCACCTAAGCGTGCAGCCTCCTGACGGAAACCAACTTGTTTCATTTCTATCCTGATGCTGAATTCCCTTGCGTAGTCTTTTATCAACTGACGGAAGTCAACCCTGTCATTTGCGGTATAGTAAAAGGTAGCTTTTGAAGCATCGCCCTGAAATTCAATATCCGATATTTTCATTTCAAGGTTAAGGCGTATAGCCAGTTCACGGGCTATTACCTTCATAGGCTCTTCCCTGTCACGTGCTTCGCGCCAAATGTCTATATCTTTTTGAGTTGCTTTGCGATATATTTTTGCAATTTCCTCGTTGTCAGGAACATTCTTTTTACGCATTTGTATTTTTACCAGTTCGCCGGTAAGGCTTACAATACCTATGTCGTGCCCCGGAGAAGCTTCCGTTGCCACAATATCGCCAATGCTAAGCGTTAATTTATCCGTATTTCTATAGAAATTTTTACGTCCGTTTTTAAATCGAACCTCCACACAGTCAAAAACTTCCTGTCCTGCCGGTAAGCTCATATTCGAAAGCCAGTCAAAAACACTAAGTTTATTGCAACTATCTGTTCCGCAGGTTCCGTTATTTTTACATCCCTTAGGCGCTCCTCCATTAGAGCCCGTAGAACAATTTGTACATGCCATAATTTAAAATATATATAGTGGTCGTGGCCGTAGCCACTACTCTGTTGTAATAACGTTTTAATCGGTAAAGATAGTATATTTTTATGTGAAAAGAAGTAAATACACCGTTGAAGCCCCAACACACAACCCTAACCCTTTATAACACAGATTTTCAACCTATTAAACATCTGTAAATTCAGTATTACTTTCACAAAAAAAGCCCGCATAAAAGTGCAGGCTTTCTATATTTTAGTAAAATATATTACTTTTTAGTACTCAATATCTGTATATCTTTTACCAACTTGTCAATATTCTTGGTTATGTTTTCTTGCAACTCTTCATAACTTTCCATACTATCTGCTCCAATAGATATTTTTTGCTCCATTGTTTTAGTATTTAATAACTTTAACTCGTATCCCCAGTTTGTAGCTTTACCACGGCGTTCAAGAAAGTCGTCGGCAAACCTAGTCATAATATAAATATCAGCATCTATTTTCTCCATTATGGGCTTAGCATATTTTTTATCATATACTCCCTGATAAATACTGCCCATAAGTTTTTTATATGAAAACTCAACTATCTCAAAATCATCAATTTTTCTTAATTCTTTTTCTAGTAAAGGGTTAAAATCGTAACCTCCGCCAGAATAATTATAACCGTTACTACATTGTATAACTAGTATAGTAGTTTTTTCTTTTACAACTTCAGGTTCATTTTCAGTTGTGTTTACTGATAGTGTATCAATAACCACATTGGTAGAGTCTGGCTCAGAAACATCCTGTTTAATGGTTTGCCTGTCACTTGTTTTTACAGGTGTATTGTCCTTACAGCCTGTTATAAGGAACATGAAAATTATTAGGGGTAAAAGTCTATACATTATCTTATAACAGGTTTGATTTTCAGCTACTAAAATAAACATTAATTATTTTTCTAGTAACAAAAAAAGCCCGCACAAAAATGCAGGCTTTTTATATTCAGTCAAAGTATAATACTTTTTAATACTTTGCTATCAGAAGTTTATTCTTGCGGAAGTTTATACAACCTGTCCGAAAGGCGCACTCTAAACGATGTGTTTATAGTAACCCTGTCGCCTTTTTGAGCAACATCAGCCTGATTACCGTTTACACGCATGTTTTCCACTACAAGCTCCTCTCTGCCTGTAGTAGGACCCATTATTACTATTTTATCGCCGGTTTTTAACTCATTGTTTTCAATAGTAAACTGAGCCACACCTGCTTTCGGGTAATAATGCTCGCCTTTACCTACCAATATTTTGCGTTCTCTTTTACGAACGCTTTTAACCTTCTTTACAGGTTCGGCAGTAGCTAATGGTACTCCTGAAACCGATTCACCAGATTTTTTATAGGTAAGTGCTTTCGATTTCCCTTTTTTGAAAATCATATTACCATTCATAATACCGCGACGGCGTGCAATTTGCTCTTCTTCCGGCAAGTGAATCACCTCAACACACTCGGCAGAACAACAGCCTTCCATTTTAGAAGCACACTCCTCACACTGAATAAACAACAAGTGACATGCCTCGTTAGCACAGTTAGTGTGCGTATCGCATGGTTTACCGCACTGGTGGCATTGCGCTATAATATCATCAGTAATACGCTCGCCCAAACGGTGGTCGAACACAAAGTTTTTACCGATAAACTTACTATCCAGCCCCTCAGCTTTTACCTGACGGGTATATTCTATAATACCACCCTCAAGCTGGTATACTTTTTTAAAGCCTTTATGTTTAAAGAATGCCGATGCCTTTTCACAACGGATACCCCCTGTACAATACATCAACAGGTTTTTGTCCTCTTTATGCTCGGCTAGCATATCCTCAATAATCGGTAACGACTCACGGAAGGTATCAACATCCGGCGTGATAGCGTTATTAAAATGCCCCACTTCGCTTTCGTAGTGGTTACGCATATCTATAACTACCGTATCAGGGTTGTCCAGCATTTCGTTGAAGTCCTTAGCCTTTAAGTGAACCCCTTTATTGGTAACGTCAAACGTATCGTCGTTAAGTCCGTCGGCAACAATTTTGTTACGCACTTTTACCGTTAGTTTTAAAAACGAATGGTCGTCCTGCTCTACCGCTACATTAAGGCGAATGCCTTTCATAAACGGATAGGTTTCCAAATGGTCTTTAAAGGTGTAAAAGTTATCGGCAGGTAACGAAAGTTGTGCGTTAATACCTTCGGTAGCTACATAAATACGCCCCAGTACTTCCAGCTTGTTCCAGGCTAAAAAAAGTTCGTCGCGAAATTGTTGTGGGTCTTCTATTTTTGCGTAGGTGTAGAAAGACAGCGTTAATCGTTGCTTACCGGATTGGTCGATAAGCTCTGCTCTTTCTTCTGCGCTTAAAGTGTTGAACAGTTGCATGCTATACAATTTTAAGTGAGAATAGTATTTTCAATATAACTCAACCCCTATTGGCGGAATTGAGGGTGCAAAGGTATGATTTTTATAGAATTGCGCAAATTAGTGCTTTAACCAATCGGGCTCTAATGCTTTTAACTCCTCTTCGGGTATTAATCTACCTGCTTTTATGTCTTCTTCTGACATTGTTAACATTTCGATTTGTTCAGGAGTAAGTTCTACTTTGCATGATTGCTTCGATATATTCATAATCTGATCTGTTGCAATAACTCTAAAACGCATACTTTATCAAGTATTAAAATTACCTCTGCTTACATATTCACTTTCAATAGTTTTAATCCTTAAATCTGGAAAATGTTTATGATAACTAAATAAAAAATATCTTCCTAATATGCCGCTTAAATAAAATATAGTTAACGCTACAAAAACAGGAATCCATATAAATTCGATATAACTTAATAACAAGTTTAAAACATTTTTTAAGACCTTATAAAAAGAATCACTTAAACATTTTTCCAAAAAAACATCTAAACATTTTTCCTTTGACAACTTTAATAACAATGAATAACAATGCCTTAATAACATATAAAGAAAATAAAACCCAAAAAACCAGGAAAAGAAAAATGATAAAAGAATAGAAATCTTTGAAGTTGAAAAATTTGCACCACTAATAGGACTCAAATAATTATTTTGAGTCGATTTATTCGCAAAAACAAAGTATACCCTTTCGTGTGGAGCAAATTTTAAAAGTTTTTCTTCGTAATAATTAATTAAAGTTATAAAATTAATATTCCAATAATAATACCCTTTATTAGCCCAATACCATAGTAAACTAATTATAAATCCAGCAAGAGACAAAACTAATAGTTCACTTTTAAGCTTTTCTTGATAATTAGGGTTTCCTTTAGATATTATATATGAAAATCCTAATATTATAGACGCAATCATCACATAAAAATAAGACATCCATTTATTAAAATTCTCATAATGAAAATTTCTTGCTGCTATAAGTATTTTATAACGCTCTTTAATACTTAAAGTATCATTTGAATCAGTATTAACATAAGTATTATTATATGAAACTGAATTTTTATTAAACATTATACTCAATAATTTAAAAGTTAGATTTCCTAAAACTAAACAAAAAAAATTAACATTTGGATTTTAAATTATAAGATTATTTTCTTACATTGCACCCGTAAAACAAAAGCAGTATTTTTACTAAAAAATAATAGCAAACTACATGAGTGCAGATAAAGAAGCAAAACTAAAAGCATTACAGCTTACGTTAGATAAATTAGATAAAGCCTACGGCAAAGGAACGGTAATGAAAATGGGCGACCGCGCTGTAGAGGAAGTAGAAGCAATACCTTCGGGCTCGCTGGGGCTTGACTTGGCGCTGGGTGTAAACGGTTACCCTCGTGGCAGGATAATAGAGATATACGGGCCGGAATCATCGGGTAAAACCACGCTAACCCTGCACGCTATTGCAGAAGCACAAAAGGCTGGCGGTATCGCTGCGTTTATTGATGCCGAGCATGCTTTTGACCGTTATTACGCTGAAAAACTGGGCGTAGACGTAGAAAATCTTATTATATCGCAACCTGATAACGGGGAGCAGGCTTTAGAAATTGCTGAGAACCTTATCCGCTCTGGTGCGATTGATATTGTGGTTATTGACTCGGTTGCGGCACTTACGCCAAAAAGTGAAATTGAAGGCGAAATGGGTGATAGCAAAATGGGGCTTCATGCACGTTTAATGAGTCAGGCACTAAGAAAATTAACTTCTACTATAAGCAAAACACACTGTACGGTATTTTTCATTAACCAGCTTAGGGAAAAAATCGGTGTTATGTTTGGTAACCCTGAAACGACTACCGGTGGTAATGCACTAAAATTCTATGCATCGGTACGTCTTGATATTCGTCGTTCTTCTCAAATAAAAGACGGTGATAATGTTATTGGTAACCGCGCTAAAATAAAAGTGGTTAAAAATAAAGTGGCACCTCCGTTTAAAACGGCTGAATTCGACATTATGTATGGCGAAGGGGTAAGCAAAACCGGAGAAATACTAGACCTTGCTGTTGAATTTGAGATTGTGAAAAAATCGGGTTCATGGTTTAGCTACGGCGATACTAAATTAGGTCAGGGTCGCGATGCGGTTAAGTCGCTTATTAAAGATAATCCGGAGCTTGCCGAAGAGCTGGAATACAAAATTAAAGATGCTATTAAAGAGCAAAATGCACAGTAAATTGCTCTTTAAATAGTTACAAAAAATATAACTTCTTGGAAGTACGCATAAAAACCCGATTTATTTCGGGTTTTTTTATGCCCGAAAAACGCAACCTTTCACGGATTTTTGTATCTTTTCTATAAATGAATTTATATGAAAAGGTTGTTGCTGATACTTTTAGTAGCTACTGTATTTAGTGGCTGTTCTCTTAACGACGATGATTATCTTGAATTTCAGGTTGAATTTTTACCTATAGAAAGGGTTGAGTTCCCTGACGAAATACAGACTAATCAGGTAAATAAAATTAAAATTTATTACCGAAGACCTAACGACTGTTATTACTACGACGGGATATACGTTGAAAAGAATGAATTAAGCCAGACACTTGCCGTTCAAAGCCTTGTGGTACAGGATGCTAATTGTAAGCCTATTGAAAATGAAAATCCTGAAATGGTAATGTATGATTTTTCGTTTTCAGAGTATGTTGACACTACAAGTCCTTACACTTTAAAAATATTTAAGGGTAAAGATGAAGAGGGCAATATGATATTTGAAACAATAACAATTCAATAGTAACGTAACTAATACAGGAAACCACAAGTTTGGGGTTAGATCAGCTCATAAAGGAATGTCAGCGCGACAACATAAAGGCACAGGAGCAGTTATACAGGCTTTTTGCCCAAAAGCTATTTGCTGTATGCCTTAAATATTCGCGTGATTATGCTGATGCCGAAGATAATTTACAGGATGGTTTTATATTACTGTTTCGCAAAATAGGGCAGTTTAAATTTAAAGGTTCTTTTGAAGGGTGGGCAAAACGAGTAATGGTTAACAACATTTTACAAAAATACCGTACCAGCGGCAGGGTTGTAGAGTTGGTTAACGAGAACATTCCTGATGAGGAAGAGGTAGAAGTGGAAAGCGATGCTATTAGCATGGATTTTCTGTTGACAATAATACAAGAATTACCGGACAGGTACAGAATGGTTTTTAACCTGTATGTAACCGATGGGTTTTCACACAAAGAAATTGCCGAAATGATGGATATTTCGGTAGGAACATCAAAATCTAACCTTGCGAGGGCAAGAATGATTTTAAAGGAAAAAATAGAAGCGCAACAAGGTAATTTTAAAAATACCTACAGCAAATGAAAGAGAAAAAAAACATAGACAGGCTATTCCAGGAGCAATTCAAGGAGTTTGAAGCCAACCCGCCGGAACATGTATGGGAGAACATCTCGGCAGAGCTTAAAAAGGATAAAAAGCGCCGTGTTATACCAATATGGTTTAAACTATCGGGTGTGGCGGCTGTATTTATTATCGGGTTACTACTGGTTAACTTTTTTGGCAATGAAGATGACTTTAACCAAAACAGTGTAGTAAATGGTAATGTTAACGCTACAGATACTACAAACACTATTGCTAACGACAATATCTTACCGCTCCCTACTACGGAAGATGCTGTTGTTAATAATGATGATAACAATTCGGTAATTGAAAGTGAAAATGGTAGTACTGCGGGTCCCAAAAATGAAAACAGCAGCAATATTTTATCCAGTGAAGAAGCTGGCAGCAATGATTATAGCCCTGCAAGCAGAAACTCCGGTAATAACAACTTAAACAATCAAGATAATGCTGTGGTTATTAACAGCAAAACACAAAGTAACAATACTCTTAAAAACGAAAAGAATAACCGAAACAGCAAAATAAAAGGGGTAATTACTAACCCTAATACTGCCGTAGCTAACTCTGAGAAATCTGAAAAAGAAGAAAATTATCTTAGTGAGAAAAATAAAGCTGATAATTCTGTTATTAAACGAAAAGATAACGGTTTTATAAACCCTAACGCTGAAAATAACAACAGTATAGCAGAAGTTAATACAGATGATAATTCAGGAGAAGAAAATGAACCTCAAAGTTCTCAACAGGAAGAGGCTGAGCTATTAGATAAAACACCTCATGCTATTATGAGTGCAAGTGATGATGCCATTGCATCAGAAGAGATTAACAGCGAAGTTGTTATTGACAGTGCCAGCATAATAGTTCCTGAAAATGAACTGGAAAAACTATTACAGGAAAAACTTAACGGGAAAGATGATGACGAAGAGAAACTTTTAGCTGAAAATGATAACCTTAAATGGAATATACGCCCGCAAATGGCGCCTGTATTTTATAACTCGTTATCGCAGGGTTCTCCTATAGACTCTCAATTTGCAAGCAATAGTAAAAGCTATGATAATAATATGAGTTACGGGGTTGGTATTGATTATAATATAACCGACCGTTTAGCCGTGCGTTCAGGTGTAAATGCTGTTAACTTAAGCTATGAAACACGAGGTGTTGAGTTTTACCCTGCCATGACTAAGCCTGCTGTAGCGAGCAGGAATGTTGGGGAAAACAGCAACTTAGTAGTTCAGTCAGAAGCAAATGTTGCATCGTCACCCGGTCCTGAAGGTTTTGCTTCTACAACTTCTATACAATCATTCAAAGGCTCTATGGTTCAGGAAATGGGTTATATTGAAGTTCCTGTAGAGCTATCGTACGCTCTGTTAAACAAAAAATTCGGTATAGATGTTATTGGCGGGGTGAGTACATTATTCCTTAATAATAATGATGTTCGTGTAATAACAACACAAGGCTACAGTTCTAACCTGGGGGAAGCACGAAACCTAAATAATGTGAACTTTAGTACCAATATTGGTATTGGTTTTAAGTATAAGTTTTTAAAGTCATTCAAGGCTAGTTTTGAGCCTATGTTTAAATATCAGGTTAACACCTTTAGTGAGAACTCGGGTAATTTTAAGCCTTACTTTATTGGGCTATACTCGGGTATAAGTTTCAGTTTTTAGAATTTTTAATTGGTTTGTTGAAGTTCCTTATTTAAGTGTAAGGAAACATATAAGGCGCCCATGCAAATAGGGGTGCCTTATTTTTTTAAATACTTCAACAACTGGTAGTATATTACCTGCCTTGTTTCATCTTTCAGGGCTTTTTTATCCTCCAGTGTCATTCCTTTAGTTGCTATAAAACTATGCACTTTGGCACGCATCAACCCGGGGGTACCGCTAAAAAAATTAAACGAAAATCGTTTTTTATTATCGGCAAACGTCATAGGTACTATAGGTATCTGGTGTTCTATAGCCAAACGGAAGGCACCATCTTTAAAAGCATCCAGAACAACAGTTTCATCATCGGGCACACCGCCTTCGGGAAATATGCAAACACTCAGCCCCTGATTAAGCCTTTCCTGAGCACGCTTAAAAACTTCAAGCCTGCTTTTGGCATCTCCTCTGTCTACCAGTATACTGGTACGTTTATAAAAGAATCCGAAAACAGGTATTTTAGCAAGTTCTTTTTTACCTACAAATACAAATGGGTTTTTAGATATTATCAGCATCAGCATAATATCTGTCATAGAGGTATGGTTGGCAACCAGCATATAGCTTTTACCTTTTTCCATTTTTTGTTCCCATTCTATTTTATAGTAAAAGCCCATACCAAAAAGTATAAGCTTAGCCCAAAGCCTCGCCAATAAAAAAAACTGCGGATATGTTTTTTGCGATAGTATAGAAAGTATTAAAAGTGGAGAAAGTACAATTATGGGTACACCCATAAGTATGTAAAACCAGATACGCCAAAGCGTCCATAAAACCATTTTTATCACTTTCATAATGCCAAATGTAAGGATTCGCCGATAATGTTTATACCAAAAACCGTTACCTTTGCAAAAAAACATAATAAGTTACATATGGCAAAAATACTAACCGGTATACAGAGTACAGGCACGCCTCACTTAGGTAACCTTTTGGGTGCAATACTGCCTGCTGTAGAAATGGCAAACAATCCGGATAACGAATCGTTCCTTTTTATTGCTGATTTACACTCTACTACGCAAATTAAAGATGGTAAAACACTTCGTGAAAACACGTATAGCGTTGCTGCTACCTGGCTTGCGTGCGGACTGGATATTAACCGTGTTATATTTTATCGCCAAAGTGATGTACCACAAGTAACAGAACTTTCTTGGTACTTAAGCTGCTTTTTCCCGTACCAGCGTTTAACGCTGGCGCACTCATTTAAAGATAAGGCTGACAGGCTGGAGGATGTAAACGCAGGTTTATTTACGTACCCTATGCTTATGGCTGCCGATATACTTTTGTATGATGCGGAAAAAGTACCTGTAGGTAAGGACCAGATACAGCATATAGAAATTACGAGAGATGTAGCTTCTCGTTTTAATCACCAAATGGGTGAAACCTTTGTATTACCGGAAGCTATTACCAGCGATGTGACTAAAATTGTTCCGGGAACTGATGGTAATAAAATGAGTAAGTCGGCTAATAATTATATTAATCTTTTCCAGACCGATAAAAAGCTGCGCAAGCAAATAATGGGTATTGAAACGGACAGCACTCCGCTTGAAGAACCTAAAAACCCTGATACGTGTAATGTATTTACACTATACAAATTGCTTGCTACCGAAGCACAAACCGAAGAAATGCGAGAAAAATATCTTGCAGGTGGTTTTGGGTACGGACATGCTAAACAGGCATTGTTTGAACTTATAGTGGAGAAGTTTGGAACTGTAAGAGAAAAGTACAACTACTACATGGAAAATCTTGAAGAAGTTGATGCTGCTCTTAAAGTAGGTGCTGACAAAGCCTCTGTTATAGCAAATGGTGTTTTAGCCAGAGTAAGAGAGAAATTAGGTTACCTATAAATCATTTTACAGTCGCAGTTTACAGTATAAAAAGCCACGTATTATTTACAGTAATAATACGTGGCTTTTGTATTATTCTTTTTCTTATTTTAGTAGCTCTAAACAACTGAAAAACAATTGCTATGAAAGCACTTAGCCTATTACTATTTCTATCTGTATTTTTTATAAATAAAAGTGATTCTGCTCTTACACATAAAGAGTACGACTTAACAAAGAAAACAGTTGTTGCCAAAATAAAAAACAACACTATTGATATTGTTGTAAATAAAGATGCTTTTATACAGGCAATAAACAACTCAATGCTTGTTGACATTAACGAGAATCCTGTAAACAGTATGCAGGTTTTAAAAGGCACTGCATTTAATGATAGCAAAAAAGAGTTTTATTACATGCTTTTTTCTTCAGATGTTACAAACTTCAATTTAGTACGCCTTCTGCACAATAAAAACGGAAAGCTTATAATGAAGAATGAAAATAGTCTCGGAGAAGAAGATTACCTTAGTTATAGCTATTTTGTAAGTTGTGAAGGTGTTGATAGTTGCAAACCTACAATGTTTTACGAAGAAGGAAAACTTATGTGGGCGTGCGGAGAGTCTCGTGCTTGCCTTACTCCCGAAGAAGCAAAGAAAAACCCATGTACAAAATCTACAAGTATTATTTACTAAACCGCTTCAAACATTTTACCCGGTAGTGGCCGTATTACACCTTTAAGCTCCATAGTAAGTAATATAGACGATAGTTTAAAAACAGGTATTTCGCATTGCAATGCTATAATATCGAGTTGTTCTTTACCGTTACTTTGCAGGTAGTCGTATATCTTTTGCTCATCGGCTTCAAGTGTTATAAACAGTTGCTTTTGCACTGTTTTTTCTTTTTCTTGCGCTGCCTCCCAGTTCATCATATAAATAAAATCTTCAGCACTGGTTAGCAAGTTCGCACGTTGGGTTTTTATCAGGTCGTTACAACCTTTACTATATTTATCCGTAACACGACCGGGTACGGCAAACACATCTCGATTATAATCGTTAGCGACATTAGCCGTTATAAGCGAGCCTCCTTTTTCGGCACTTTCTACAATAATTGTTGCATCGCTAATGCCTGCCACTATACGGTTACGGCGCACAAAATTTTCCCTGTCCGGTTTTGATGTACTCCAAAACTCAGTAAAGAAACCTCCGTTAGCCTCTATATCCGCCATGTATTTTTTATGCGTCTTCGGGTAAACCTGATTTAAACCATGTGCAAGCACCCCAATGGTTTGCAGGTTATGCTCAACAGCAGCAAGGTGTGCCTGTATGTCTACACCATAGGCAAATCCACTAACAATAACAGGGCTTAGCGGTGCTATATCTTTTATAAACTTCTGAATAAAATCTGTACCGTAGCCTGTTACCTGCCTTGTACCTACAATACTTATCGTTTTCCTGTTAGTAAGATTTATATTTCCTAAACTAAATAATACAACAGGGCTGTCAATACAGTGTTTTAATTTTTCAGGATAGTCAGTGTCTTTATAATAAGTAACCTTAATATTATTAGTCTGTATAAATTGCAGCTCTGCTTCTGCCAGTTTAAAAACAGCTTCATTTTTCAGGTTTTTATACAGCACCTCACCTACCCCTCCAATAGCAAGAATTTGCGAACGACTTGCAGTTAAAACTGCCTTTGCACTACCAAAATGATTAATCAGTTTTTTAGCTACAACATCGCCTACCCCTTCTACGCGAAGTAAAGCCAGTATATTAAATAATTCAGTATCAGTCATTAAAAAATAGAAGCTAAGCTGTTAATTTGATTAACCTTTTGTTAATAAATATTGTAAAATTTAATTTTACTTTCAATCGCTAATAACTAATTTTGCCTTTATGATGATAGAAAAACACATATCTGCACTATTATATCGTTACCAGTGTGTAATTATACCGGGATTCGGTGCTTTTTTAGCCGAAACTAAATCGGCACAATTAAATACTGATACACATACTTTCTATCCTCCGGAAAAGTCAATTTCTTTCAATGCGAATTTAAAGAATAATGACGGGCTTTTAGCCAATCATATCGCTTTACAGGAAAAAATTTCTTACGAAGACGCATTAGGAAAAATTAAATATGATGTTAGCCATTGGTTTGATGAACTTCAAAACAATAAAAGCATCACTATTAAAGACTTAGGACATATCAATATAAATAGTGAAGGCAGTTTAGTGTTTACGCCAGATACTCCTGTAAATTACCTTACAGATGCTTTCGGGCTAAGTTCATTTACATCGCCTGCTGTAAAGCGTGAAGAATATAAAGCCGTTGCAGAAGCTATAGAAGAAAAAGCACCTATAGTATTTACTGCTGAAAGAAAGAGAGATTATTCTTTCCTTAAATATGCTGCTATGTTTGCTGTTATTGCAACTGTAGGGGTAGGCGGTTTTAAAATTTATCACGACCAAAAAGTAGAAAACGAAACACTTATAGTACAACAAGCCGTTCAGGAAAAAGTACAACAACAAATACAACAAGCCACATTTTTTATCGGCGGCGATATGCCAACAGTAGCCCTGCCTGTAAAAGAAGAGGTTACTATAAAACCGTATCAAGTAGTTGCAGGTGCTTACAGAAGTGAAGAAAATGCACATACGGCTGTAGTACAGCTAAAAGAAAAGGGTTATGAAAATGCTGTTACCATAGAGCAGAATAAATACGGGCTGTACCCTGTTATATACAACAGCTACACCACCCATGAGGAGGCAAAACAAGCACTTAGGCAAATACGGTATAACGAAAATTACGATGCCTGGTTGCTGATAAAATAATCTTAAAAATACAATCCTCCTCAATCGGGAGGATTTTTTATTTAGTTATAATACTATCTTTGCCAAAAAATATCTTATGGAAGCTAAATACCCATCTGAGTCGGCATGCATAATGACTGACCTTGTACTACCGGGAGAAACTAATCCTTTAAACAACATGTTTGGTGGTGAGTTACTTGCCCGTATGGATCGTGCAGCCAGTATTGCCGCACGCAGACATTCGCGCAGAGTTGCAGTAACAGCATCGGTAAATCACGTGGCTTTTAACCGTGCCATACCACTGGGTAGTGTAGTAACTGTGGAAGCTAAGGTTTCACGCACTTTCAGAACGTCTATGGAGATATTTATTGATGTTTGGATTGAAGACCGTGAATCGGGTATAAGAACCAAAGCAAACGAAGCCATATATACTTTTGTGGCGGTAGATGAAACAGGTATACCTGTAGCAATACCACAAATTAAACCGGAAACAGATTTAGAAAAAGAGCGTTATGCTGCTGCACTCCGCAGAAAGCAGCTAAGTTTAGTATTAGCCGGCAAAATGAAACCCAATGATGCTACAGAGCTGAAAGCACTGTTCAGTAACTAAATAATAAAAAAGGGAAGCTAATTAGCTTCCCTTTTTTATTTATGCTTTTATATCTTCTACAATGGTGTTATCCAGGATTGAGGATTTAAACGCGTAGTGTTTTGAGATATCATGAACTTAAGTATGGTTTTACCGGTATTAGGATTGGTATATACCGTACCTATATTTTGCTTTAACGAAACCTCATCGCCAATATTTACAAAAACATTGCTCAGGTTGTGATAAATTGAAATATAGTCACCGTGCAACACAAGTATTGATTTTGTGCCGGCTATAATTTGCACATCGAGTACCGTTCCTTTAAAAATAGCTCTAACATTAGCATTCTCTTCTGTTGTTATTTCTATCCAGCTATGGTGAATTTCTAAATGGCTGTATACAGGATGCGGTTGTGTACCATATCCCATAGACATGTATCCTTTTTCTACAGGCCATGGTAACTTCCCTTTATTCGCTTTAAAACTATCCGCTACCAATTTAGCTTCTTTAGTAAGCACAATTTTATTAGGGGCAGCCGTAACACCCGAACCTCTGCTGGTAGATTCTTTATTTTCAGATGCTGCTTTTTTATTCGCCTTAGCAATAGCTTCCTTAATAATTTTATCTATTTGTCTATCAATCTCTTTCGCTTCCTGCTGCTTTTTCTTTATATCGGCAGTATATTTACCTTTATCTTTTTTTATAACAGCAATAAGTTTTTCCTGTTCTTTTTTCTCTTCCTCAAGTTCCTTTTTAACTTTAAGATTTTCAGCTATAAGTTGCTCTTTTTCTTTCTTCTGTGCATTTAGCTTTTCTTGTAATGCTTCCAGTTCTGTTTTTTTAGCTCTTATTTCCTCAGCCTGCATTTTCCTGTAATTCGCATACTGCTTCATGTACTGCATACGCTTATATGCCTGCAAAAAGTTATCAGAAGAAAGTATAAACATTATACGGCTTTGTTGTGAACGGCTTTTATAGGCTTTTACCAACATTTCGGCATAATCCTCTTTAAGCACTTTAAGCTCGCGATTTAGTTTATTTATTTTTAACTGATTGGTATAAATTTCGTCCTCCAGTATTTTAGCCTGCTTTTTAGTGTTGTTTATAAGCTTTTCACTAAGCGCTATTTTAGCTTCATTATCGGCTATTTGTGCAAGTACTGATTTCTCTTTTTTGTTTTCTTTACTTAGTAATCCTCTGTATATCTGAATTTCTTTAAGTATAGCTGCTCTTTTCTGCTCCAGTTGCTTTTTTTGGTCAACCTGCGCTGATGCAAATAATGTAACTCCTAAAAAAAGAATTGTAAAAAAAGCCCTTATCATACTTTATAAATCTTGTTTAATTAAGAAAAACCTGCTCATATCCTGCCGGCACACTGTAAGGAAATGAGAAATCTTCATCAAAGGTAACAGTATTATAGTCAATATTTATAGTTACCTTATCTTTTTGTTCCGCTTCTATATTAATACTACCAGGTAGTATAGCTTTTTCATATTCGCTGTGCTCAGGGTACTTTATATCTAGCCTTCTCGCGTCTATACCACCCTGAACAATAATCTCTCTTTTAAGCAGGTAATTACTCCCTTCAAAAAAGAATGTTTTGCTTATGCCGTTACCATTACCCTGAAGTTTATATAAACTGTTTTCTACCTGTGCGGTATATACATCATCTTTTAAGTTGTAAAGTGCCTTACCTATAAGCATATTCTGCACTTTATTATAGTCCAGCTCAGCACCAAGCCACTGGCTTAACATACCATAATCACCCTGAAAGTAAGTACCATTAATTTTTTCGTAATAGCTTACTTCATCCGGTGTTATTAAGGCTTTTGCCATAGTAATACCTAAAAACTTAACACTTACTAAAATTTTTTCATCCTTCTTTATACGAATGTCTGCCGAAAGCCTCTGCCCTGTATGGGGGTCATCATACTTTACACTAGCGCGTATATAAAGCGTTGAAAAGTCTTTTTCGTTTTTATAATGCTCTTTTATTATCTCTTTAGCTGCTTTTATGCTTCCTGCTGCACCTTCACTTAAAACTGCCTGCTTTGTCTTACATGATACTGCCAGCAGTACTATAAGTCCCATAACCATCAACTTCTTCATTATGTTTTCTTTTGTTTAAGGAGTTTTGCAGCTCTTTCCTTAAGTGAATCGCTTCTTTTACTATCGCCTAAACCTTCGCTTGCTATAGCTAACTGATTGTAAAAGCCTGCTTCAAGCTCAGGGTCTTCTACTAAAAAGTCTAAACCGTCTTCCAAGAATGCTTTAGCTTCTTTAAACTGGTTTAACTTGTTAGAAGCAAAGCCCGCAAAATAATATAAGCGGGAATGAATAGGGTATAATTCCAAGTAGTATTCTGCTTTTTCCAGTAACAGTTTATATTGCTCACTTGCTTCAAAACTATACAGTAAAAGTTCTACTGTTTCTATATCATCCGTTTCGGCTTCCAAACTTTTCTCAAAGTACGTGGCAGCACGTTCGTAGTCTTTTTTAGAGTAGAAGAACTTACCTACTTCTTTAGGCACATTTATTTCCTGTGCATCATCAAAGTAGCTTATTGCTTCTTCTAAATTATTGTTGTACTGCGGATTGTTTTTTACGTAAATTAAAAACTCATTAAAAGCGCGATGCTTTATTTTAAGATCGATTTTCTCGCTTTGTAGCACCCTAAATAACGACTCGGAGGCTTTATCGCCTTCATTATCATTAAGGTGGAATTTAAACAAACTTACCTGTGCCCAATCCGAATCAGGTATTGCTTTTTCAAGCCTCTTTGCTACTTCTTCTGCCTTTGCTTCCTGATTGCTTTCGGAATACAGGAATATTAATTCTAAGTAGTTTGATTCTTCCTGAGGATTCTTTTTAATGGCTTCCTCCAGCATCTCTTTTTTAGGCTTCCTAAAGCGCTCCTGACGCATTATTTGCAGCCTGTACATCTCTCGTTTATCTGACTGCCCAACGCTTTCGTCAAGCGAGTCTATTAAAGCTAGTGCTTTTTCAAACTGAGAGGTATACATATAAAGCGAAACAAGGTCTTCCTCGTAAAATTCCTTGCGCCACTTGGTTAGTTTTTGCACAACAGGTATAGCTCTATTCCAGTCCTGTGCGGCATAATATACATCATACAATCCCTGCCAGTACCAACGGTTTTCGGGGTCCAGCTCAGTAGCCTTTTTAAATGCTGCTTCGGCATCTGTATAATGCTTTAATGCCAGTTGGTTTTTGCCTACCTCATTATACAAAAAAGGGCTTTCAGGCTTTAGTTCCATACACTGTTGCAAAGCCTGTAAAGCCTTATCATAATTTTCAATTCCCTTTTGTTTCAGTGCTTCAAAAAAGTGTTCTTCAAACGCAACATCAGTCAACGTAATTTCGTCCGGCTCTTGTTGTTGTGCATGCATAGTTGCAGGGCAAAACACTAAGAATCCCGAAAGTACTAATCCGCTAAAAAGGAATTTAATCTTCATATTAATCTAAAACCGAATAGTCTCCTATGCTAACATTGGTAAACTTACCATTAAATATAGCATTATTACCTATCATGGCATTATCTAAATCGGCATTTTTTATTACTGTATTAGTCTGTACAAGGCTGTTTTTAATAACAGTGTCTTCTACTTTTGTATTGTCTCCCAATGATACATTAGGTCCTACTGTAGCATTTTTAAGCACTACTCCTTCGCCTATGTAACATGGTTGTATTATTTCACTGTTTTCTACCACAGCACTACTTGAAACCATATTTTCGCCATCAGCATGTAAAAAGCCCAGCATTCTGGTATTGGTTTCTACTGTAACATTTTTGTTGCCGCAGTCCATCCACTCATCTACTTTACCCGGAACAAATTTCATACCTTTTTGCTTCATGTTCTCCAAACCATCAGTAAGCTGGTATTCTCCACCCTTCATAATATTGTTATCTAAAAGGTACTGAAGTTCATCTCGCAACGTTTCACCACTCTTAAAGTAGTATATTCCTATTATAGCAAGGTCTGAAACAAATTCCTTTGGCTTTTCAACAAAGTCAACAATTTCTTTATTGTCATTAAGCTGAACAACACCGAAAGCGCTTGGGTCATCTACTTGTTTTACCCATATAACACTGTCCGCTGTAGTATCTAACGTAAAATCAGCACGGAATAGTGTATCGGCATACGCAACTACTATCGGTCCGCTCATAGATTCCTTTGCACACATAATAGCATGACCTGTCCCCAGTGGTTCATCTTGGTAGTATATAGTACCTTTTGAACCTAATTTTTCTGCAATGGCAATAAGGTCTTTTTCTACCTGTGTACCAAAACTTCTGTGAATGATAAAAGCTATTTCTTCTATATCCTGATTGATTACTCCTGCAATATCTTCTACAAGGCGGTGCACAATAGGTTTGCCTGCAATAGGGATTAATGGTTTTGGTACTGTTAGCGTATGAGGACGAAGGCGAGACCCTCTGCCTGCCATGGGGACAATGATTTTCATAATAGTTACATTATTTTCGGTTTGTTTTTGGTTCTAATTTTTTAAGTTATTTCACTCCTGTACTACCGAAGCCTCCTTCGCCACGGTCGGTTGTTGTAAGCACTTCTACTTCCTCCCACTCGGCACGCTCGTGTTTGGCTATTACAAGCTGTGCTATCCTTTCGCCATTTTCTATTACAAATGCTTCATCTGATAAATTTACTAAAATAACGCCTACTTCGCCCCTGTAGTCGGCATCAATAGTACCGGGGCTGTTCAGTACGGTTATTCCTTTTTTAGCTGCCAGTCCGCTGCGTGGGCGCACCTGAGCTTCATAACCTATAGGTAGTTCAATAAATAATCCTGTTTTTACTATAGCACGCCCCATTGGGCTTAATACTACGGGCTCGGTAAGATTTGCCCTTATATCCATTCCGGCAGATGCTATTGTTTCGTAACTTGGCAATGCATGCGCCGAACGGTTAATTATTTTAACTGTCATCCGTGATAATTTATAAACCAAATATCAAAATAGTATTACTAATAACCAAACGTTTATTTTGATTAATTTGTTACCGTTGTTTTATTATTCGTAGTAATGTAGCCTTTTCGTTTAGGTATAAAAACACAGCATAAACCGCTATGAATAAAAAGCCTACCCAATAATTTTCTCTAAAATAGTAAAAGTAAACCAAAGACAAGGTAATAGACAGCCCTAAATAACCGCCAATCTTTTTCATATCATACGGAATAGGGTAATGTTTTTTACCCATAGTGTACGAAAGCACCATCATACAACCATAAGCCGATACCGTAGCAATGGCCGACCCCATATAGCTATAAATGGGTATTAATATAAAGTTGAGTGCCAATGTTACCACTGCCCCTATTATTGAGATATAGGCACCCATTTTGGTTTGGTCAGACAGTTTATACCAAACCGAAAGGTTATGATATATACCTAAAAAGAAATTAGCAATTATAATAAGCGGTACTATTTTCATACCCTCCCAATAGGATGAGTTGTCTATAAAAATGAGTTTTAAAATATCGGCAAATACTACAACTACAATTAATATAACCGAACCGAACACCACAAAGTATTTGGTAATCATGGCATAGGTTTGCTTGGCATTTGCCTCTTTAGCATGGCTGAAAAAGAAGGGTTCTATACCCAACCTGAAAGCAGTGGCATAAAGCGTCATAAACAACGCCAGTTTATAGCAGGCGGAGTACACCCCTACTTCTCCCTTTGCAGTATCTTCGGGTAGTATGTATTCCAGTAAAATACGGTCGAATGTTTCGTTGATGGAGAACGCAATTCCCGCCACCAGTACCGGCAGGGCATAACGCATCATTTTTAACCACAAAGCCTTGTCGAATTTCCATTTGGTTTTCAGGTAGTGCGGTAACAGCACAATTAGTGTGAGTAAACTGGCTATTACATTGGAAATAAATATATACCCTATCTCAAAATTAGGGATATACATTTCGGCGATAAGGCTACCGCGGTAGGAAGCAGCCAGATTAGGCAACCACAGCAGGAAAAACAGGTTAAGCCCTAAGTTTACAGCTACATTACCTATTTTAATAGCTGAATACACCATAGGTTTACCGTCTGCCCTGAGTTTGGAAAACGGAATGATTACCAGTGCATCCAGTACTAAAATCCAGATGGTATAGGTAATATAACGGACGTTTATACCTGCCCAGTCGGCTAGGTGTTGCCGTAACAGCAATGCCACTGCTAAAAACCCTATAGACGACCAAAGCAACGATATGGTAGAGGTTCGCTCTACTTTTTTAGCATCATCCGAATTATAGAAACGAAAAAAAGCGGTTTCCATACCGTAAGCCAAAATAACATTAAACAGTACTATCCACGAGAAGATAATAGATACCTCACCATACTCATCTGTACTGGGCAACACATCCGTATACAGGCGCACTAACAGAAAGCTAAGCATACGGGGCAGCACTGTGGCTAAACCGTATATAGCTGTTTGCTGAAATAGTTTTTTATAGAGACTCAATGGCTAGGGTTACTTTTAATGTAGCACAAAAGTAGAGAATATTTTATTATACCATTAAAATTACGGTTTTACTGCACGCACTTCAAAAAAAATAGAATACCAATTTTTATATTTGCTGAAATCTAATTCATAAAATGAAGTTTTATACACTTTTCTTGCTTTTTTTACCTGTATTCTTTTTTGCGCAAAACTATCCTGAAACTAAAAAGACTCCTGAAAACATAATTTTACATGATACTACTTTCACGGATAATTATACTTGGCTTGAAGATATGAGAAGCCCCGAAGTAGTGGAGTGGATAAACGAACAAAATAAAGTTACAACGTCACATTTAAACACAGTGGTAAACGATGTTTTTCCGCTACCTACTTTACAAAAGTACGAACGCCAGACACGTTTTAGAACACCCCATAAAAAAAGAGATTATTATTACAGTCAATTTCTTTATAACGACGATGAACTTCAAACGCCCTCTTTAGGCTATAGGAAAAAACTTGACAGCCCTATTATTGAATTAGTTAATCCAAACTTCTTTTATGGAGGTAAAACAGTAAATATAGTAGGTTATGAGCCATCAGTAAACTCTAAAACACTGGCTTATAAACTTATGATAGACGGTAGTGACCGCCATGAAATACGTTTTGTTACACTACGCGGAAAAAAAAGCAATGAGGTTATAACCAATGCTAAATTCAGTGGTATGGCATGGAAAGGTGATGATGGTATTTTTTACAGTAAAAACAGTAACTCCCGTCAATTTGGAATTGACTCTACTTATCAGGTATATTATCATAAAATAGGTACTGACGTTGCCGAAGATAAAGTAATCTTTGATGCTTCTGCATTTAAAGGGCAGGTATACTACTTTACAAGCAAAGATGGCTTACGATTATTTTTAGAAGTTGCTACTAAAGATGAGAAAGAGGTAGATTTTTACTATGCTGATCTTACTAAAGATGAATTTGAATTAAAAAAATTTTTAGATGGTGCTACACCCGATTTTGACGTTTCAGGGTATAGAGAAGGTAAAATTTATTATTCTTCCAGAGAATCTAACTGGGGGGATATAAGAAGTTATAATCCGGATAATCCGGCTATAAAAAAAATAGTTGTCCCGCAGTATTATAATCAGCTACTGGAAAGTTCCTATTATTTTGAAAACCGTATTTTGTGTAAGTATCGCGATACAAACGGTAGTTATTTTATGCTGTTTGATTATAATGGTAAGTTTATAAAAAAAATACAAGCCCAAAAGGGACTGGAGGTAAAACTGGCTTCCGGTGAGTATTTTGATAAAGATGTTTTCTTCTACGTTACCTCATACACTATACCTCCTATACTATTTACTTTAAATATTGAGACCGGTAATTATAGTCGTTATGTAAGTAAAACATTCGACAAAACAACAGCCCCTTTCCCTGTGGATTACTTTGAAGTGAAAACAGGCACTTATACCAGCCGAGACGGGACAGAAGTACCTATAACTATAGTACACAAAAAAGGAGTAAATCTTGACGGTAACAACCCTACTTTACTAAAAGCCTACGGAGGGTTTGGTGTTGTAAATACACCTGCTTATGATAACGGGCTTATTTACTTTTTAGAAAAAGGAGGTGTTTATGCCTATGCCGGTGTACGTGGCGGTGGCGAAAAAGGTGTAGAGTGGCACAGAAAAGGAGCAGGAAAAAATAAAATAAATACACTGCATGATTTTATAGATGCCGCCAAATTCCTTATTGCTGAAGGGTATACTAACCCTAATCGGCTAGGTATTACAGGAGGCTCTCAAGGAGGGTTACTTATCGGGTCGGCATTAGTACAACACCCTGAGTTATTTAAAGTCGCAATACCTAAAGTTGGGGTGTATGATATGGCAAAATTCCACCGTTATACCATTGGGCGTTTTCATTATGATGAATATGGTAATCCTGAAAATAAAGAGGACTATTTTGCTATGATGAGTTACAGCCCTTATCATAACATAAAAGAGGATGTCAACTACCCTACCACTCTTATAATTACATCTGATAATGATGACCGTGTTCCGCCGGTACACAGCTATAAGTTTGCTGCACGTTTACAAAACCGCACTGCACAAACAAACCCAATATACCTGAAAACCTTACTTGATTCAGGGCATTATGGCGTTACTACAAACGAAGAAGACAAACTTAAAGATGAAGCAGAGTTTTATAGCTTCCTACTATATCACCTTATGAAATAAAATAAGGTTTAAATAGTAGTAGGCTACGCCTTATATAGCCGTTTGCTGAAAAAGTTTTTTATAGAGGCTAAGGCTAGGATTACTTTTATTGTAGTACAAGAGTAGAGAATATTTTGTTGGAGTTATTACTCCTCAACTTGATTCATAATCCAGTTTATCCAACCAACTATAGTAGATGCTCTTCTATAATAAGTAGACTCCCTATCAATATTATATAATTTCGAACCCTTCATTATTTCTACTATCTTATCTTTAATAGGTAATTCTCCCTCTTTTAAAAAAGTTATTAAAGTTTTTTTGAAAGGCTCATGGGAAACAATTAATCGTAAAAATTCCTTTTGCCTATCGCCCAAACTTATTTCAAATAATTGATAACCTTTATTCGTTAAAAAACATCCTATTTTTCCTGTTTCAGTATCTTTCTTTATTTTAATTATACCTAAGTATCTTCCAGCATTTGAGTAATAGTCAGTTTGTCTTTTATCAAAGTCATATTCTTGAGTAATTTCTTCTTTAGTCATAAAATTCCTCTGTTTTAGCAATTCACAGAGGTTTATTACTCTTTCAAAACTATCAGCTTGTGGAAAAGGCACTTCTGGTTCTTTCACTAAAGGAGTATTCTGTATAATTTCTTCAACAGTTTCGAGATTAAATGTACCCTCTCGAATGGTATATTTTTTATGCTGAACTAATACTAAAGAATTATAATGATTTATATCTTTAAACTCATATTCTCTCAAATCAAATATTCCATTTGAATAAGTCAAGAAAATAGGGCGAACTCTTTTATATATTTTGTCTTCCCATAATTTATATGGATAATAAAGTTGTCTGATTAAAAAGTCATCTGAAATATAATTTTTAGCTTCAATAAGACTTAAGGAATTATCTCCTTCATACCCTCCGTCTATTTCAATTTGTGAGTTATTAACATTAACTTGAAAATCTCCTTTTTTAGACTTTATTTGAAATTCAAATATTGATGAACTCATACGACCACTTACAGTAGGTAATAAGTTTTCCTCTCCAGTAAAGTCTTTAAATATATTAGAAACATATGCACAATTTATAGCAGTAGACTCACTGGTTATATTCTTGTAGTCAATACTTTCTAAAAAATTAGGAAACTCTATTTCAGATATTCCTGTTTGTTCTTTATTGAAATCAGCAAATGTTTCAAAGTTTCCTATTATATAGCTTCCTCGAGAATCGGGAAGAATAGATAAGTTATTATTTTTAAAAAGCTGTGGAAGTTGAGATTTGTGGTCAAATTTCGTCATTAGTCTTGCCTCACGAAATTCATTTATCTCTTTGGCAGATATATTTATATGTCCTTCGTTTTCAACATTTTCAACAATGTTATATTTATCAAAAATTTTTTGCCAAGCAATGTCATTTTTAGAATCACTCATAGTTCTTAATTAATACTTCATCTATTTCCCCTCTATTTGATGCCTTCGAATTTAATACTCGATTTGCTTTAACAATACTTATATTATAATCGCTATATTGCTCTTTAATAAAGTCTGAAGAAGAATTTGATAATAAGAACTTTATTCCTCTTCTATTTAACTCGTCACATGCTTCTCTCAATTTAATTTGATCATACATGTTCCATCCTCCCTGAATATACCCTGTAAAATTAGAACTTGCAGAAACTGGATGATATGGAGGATCTAAGTAAACAAATGATTTATTATTAAGTTCTTTTAAAGTCTCTGAATAATCCCCTGTCTTTATAATAATTTCATTAGCATTTAGATACTTATTTACTGCCTTTAATGTTGGCTCATTAACAATATTTGGATTTTTATATCTTCCGAAGGGCGAATTAAACTCTCCAGAGTTGTTAACTCTATATAAACCATTAAAGCATGTTTTATTTAGATAAATGACTCTTGAAGCTCTTTCGACATCTGTAAGTGCTGTAAACTCTTCTCTCCTATCCATTCCTCTTAATTCATAAAAGTAATCAGCTTCGTTAACATGCTTTTTAAGGTCTTGTATTAGCTCTTCAAGATCATCTTTTACAACTTTATATACATTAATTAATTCTGAATTAAAGTCATTAATAATAGCTTTTTTAGGTTGTAAATGAAATAATACCGCTCCCCCTCCAAGAAAAGGTTCTACATAATTATATTTATGAATATTGTTAGGTAAATGCTCAACTATTGAAGGCATCAATTGTCTTTTCCCTCCTACCCATTTTAGGAAAGGAGCTACTAACTTATTATTTTTAGCCATTTGAGCTTGTTTTTAGAATAAAAATATATTTAGCAAGATAATAAAACTAAACTTTTTTTCTTAGCATTAAGAAAAAAATCTTTCATCAAAAAAGGCTACCCTTTCAGGTAGCCTCTTGCATTTATGTTTGTTTGTGTACTTTGCTTAGTTATTTAAAGCCTCTGCACCACCAACAATTTCAAGTATTTCATTGGTAATGGCAGCTTGCCTTGCTTTGTTGTAGGTCAATTTAAGCTGGTTACGTAACTCGGTAGCGTTGTCGGTTGCTTTGTGCATAGCCGTCATACGGGCACCGTGTTCCGAAGCAAATGAATCGCGTATCGCTTTATACAACTGCGTTTTTAATGACAGCGGAATAAGGTTTTCCACAATCTCCACTTTCGAAGGTTCAAAAATATAGTCAAGCGGTGCGCTGCTTACATTTTCTTCTTCTATAGGAGCTAATGGCAGGAATTGCTCTGTAAGTACTTGTTGAGTGGCTGCATTTTTAAAGTGGTTGTATACCACTTCAATTTTGTCATACTCTCCGGCTGCAAACCTATCCATAAGGTCTTGTGCTATATCAGCAACATTTTCAAACGTAAGGTCATCAAAAACACCACTACGGTCGCCTGCTATAGTACAAGTTCTTTTAAGTGCATCGCCTGCTTTTTTACCTACAGCCAAAACTTCTACAGTTTTACCTGCATAAGCTGCCTGTAATGCTTTAACCTGCTTAATAATGTTAGCATTAAAAGCACCACAAAGCCCTCTGTTTGAGGTAATGGCTACAATAAGCACTTTATTCACCTCACGTTGTTCTGCAAAAACACCACCGGCATCACCCTCAAGTGTAGCGCTTAGGTTTTGCAGTAACTCAGTAAGTTTTTCAGAATAAGGTCTCATGGCAGTAATAGCATCCTGCGCCTTTTTTAGTTTCGCTGCCGATACCATTTTCATCGCACTTGTAATTTGCATTGTGGATGAAACGGAAGCAATCCTACTACGTATTTCCTTTAAGTTTGCCATTTGTTTATAGTATTGAGTAGTGAGAAATTAGTATTGAATTTCCTCAATAAACACAACTCTTGATAATTTAGTAGTGAGTAAAGAAACCCCAATACTCACTACTAAAATCTAATATCTTAATTAATACTTTGCTGCTACTTCTTTCGCTGCTTTTTCAAGTACGTCTGTAAGCTCATCGGTAAATTTACCTGCTTTAAGCTGGTCTAAAGTATCTCTGTGCTTAGCGTTTAGGTACTCTATATAGTCAACTTCAAATTCTTTTACTTTATTTACCGGTACATTTCTTAGTAAGTTTTTAGTACCTGCGTATATAATAGCAACTTGGTTTTCTACTTTAAACGGATCGTTTACCGCTTGCTTAAGTATCTCAACGTTACGCTTACCTTTCTCAATTACGTTTAAGGTAGCAGCATCAAGGTCTGAACCGAACTTAGCGAATGCTTCCAATTCACGGAACTGCGCTTGGTCTAGTTTAAGCGTACCTGATACTTTTTTCATTGACTTAATCTGAGCGTTACCACCCACACGTGATACTGATATACCCACGTTAATTGCAGGACGTACACCTGAGTTGAATAAATCAGACTCCAGGAATATCTGTCCGTCAGTAATCGAAATTACGTTTGTTGGGATATATGCAGAAACGTCACCCGCTTGTGTTTCAATGATTGGTAGTGCTGTTAATGAACCTCCACCTTTTACAATTGGCTTTAATGTTTCAGGAAGGTCGTTCATTGTTTTAGCAATATCATCATCAGCAATTACTTTTGCTGCACGCTCCAGTAATCTTGAGTGAAGGTAGAATACGTCACCAGGGTATGCCTCACGTCCCGGTGGTCTTCTTAAAAGAAGTGATACCTCACGGTATGCTACCGCCTGCTTAGATAAATCATCATAAATGATAAGTGCAGGACGACCTGTATCACGGAAGTACTCACCTATTGCAGCACCTGCAAACGGAGCGTATACCTGCATTGGCGCAGGGTCTGATGCGTTTGCCGCTACAATAACAGTATATGCCATTGCACCTTTTTCTTCAAGTGTTTTAGCAATACCTGCAACAGTAGATGCTTTTTGCCCTACCGCTACATATATACAGAATACAGGCTTACCTGCATCATAAAATTCTTTTTGGTTAAGTATGGTATCTATACAAACAGTTGTTTTACCTGTTTGACGGTCACCAATTACAAGCTCACGCTGCCCGCGTCCTACAGGAATCATGGCATCAATCGCTTTAATACCTGTTTGCATTGGCTCGGTTACCGGCTCACGGTATATTACACCCGGTGCTTTACGCTCCAACGGCATTTCATAAAGGTCTCCACCAATAGGGCCTTTACCGTCAATTGGGTTACCAAGTGTATCTACAACACGACCAACCATTTCTTCACCTACTTTAAGTGAAGCAATACGTTGTGTACGCTTAGCTGTAGAGCCTTCCTTAATACCTGTTGAAGGACCTAGCAATACTACACCCACATTGTCTTCTTCCAGGTTTAATACAATAGCCTCCAAACCATTTTCAAACTCTACTAATTCGCCGTATTGAGCATTAGAAAGTCCATAAATGCGGGCAATACCGTCACCTACATTAAGAACGGTTCCTACCTCTTCTAACGTAGCACCCGATTGAAAACCGGACAATTGTTTCTTTAATATTGCTGAAATTTCAGCAGGTTTAATTTCTGCCATAATAATTTTTATAATTTAACACTTACGTGTATGGTATAAATACTAATTACTTAACTCTCTTTTTAATGTTGTAAGACTTTGCGCTACAGATGCATTTAACTGCTTGTCGCCTATTCTTAATATAAACCCGCCTATAATTGCAGGGTCTACTATGTTTTTTAGTACTAACTCTTTGCTTGATATTACTTTTGCTTTTTCAAGCACTTTTGCTTCAAGCTCAGGTGTTATAGGGAAAGCGGTAGTTACTACTGCTTCCTCTCTGTTATTTACTTCGTCGAACAAAATACCGAATTGTACAGCAATTTGCTCTAATATCGGGAATCTTTTGTTTTCTAACAACAGTCTGAAAAGTCCTTTTGTAGTGTCTTGCGATGCAGCAAACACTTCTTCTAATGCAGATTTTTTTACTTCTGCTTTTACATCAGGACTAACAATAAAGCTTTGCAGCTCACTATTTTCGTCTATAGTTTTTGCTATCAGTGCCATATCTTCACTAACCTGGGTAGCATTACCTGCTTCCTGAGCTGTTTCCAGTATGGCTTTTGCATAGCGTATTGCGGCTCTTGAACCCATAAACTATTAGCTTAATTTTGCGTCTTCTAACATTCTCTCAACTAATTCAGTTTGAGCTGTTGTATCAGACAGTTGATTTTTAAGGATTTTTTCTGCAATCTGTAAAGAAAGACCTGATACTTGCGTTTTAAGCTCAGCCATAGCAGCGTTTTTCTCGCTTTCTATTGTAGCTTTTGCCTGCTCAATCATTTTCTCTCCCTGAGCTTCTGCCTCATGTTTAGCATCAGCAATCATTTTTTCTTTAATCTCTCTTGCATCTTTAATCATTGCATCTCTTTCCGCTCTCGCTTCCTGTAGAATTCTTTGATTATCTGCCTGTAAGTTTTGCATTTCTTTACGTGCAGCCTCAGCAGCAGCAAGTGCATCTGCAATACCAGCTTCTCTTTCGGTAATAGCTGTCATTATAGGTTTCCATGCAAACTTTACTAATAATATTATTAGTATTACAAGAATAAGTGCTTGCCAGAAGAATAATCCGAATGAAAAATCATTTATTAACTTTTCCATCTATATAGTGTGTATAAAGTATTTCTTAATTAAATCATTTTTTTAAAACAACACCTGCAGCCAACCGCTACAGGTTGTTGTCTTATTTTTTTCATTATGCTGCGAAAAGCGCTGCGAAAGCAACACCTTCAAGAAGTGCAGCAATAATAATCATTGCAGTTTGGATTTTACCTGCAGCCTCTGGCTGACGAGCAATAGCATCCATTGCAGAACCACCGATTTTACCTAGTCCTAGACCAGCACCGATTACTACTAAACCTGCTCCAATAATTCCTGGAATTGTCATAACTATTTGATTTAAATGAATTAAAAAATATTACGTTTTATATTATAATTGGTTCTTCTTCTGTATGCTTGTCATGGTCTTCTTCGTGGTGGTGTTCCTGTACTGCCATACCAATAAATAGTGCTGACAGCATTGTGAATACAAACGCCTGAAGGAAGGCAACCAAAACTTCTATAACAGAAATGAACAATGTTAATGCAAAGAATGAAGGACCAGCAATCCAGTTTTTGAAGACAAAGATTAGCCCTATAAGGCTCATTACAACTATGTGTCCTGCTGATATGTTAGCGTAAAGACGAATCATAAGTGCAAATGGCTTTGTTAGTGTTCCTAAAATTTCAATAGGTATAAGTGCTATTTTCATTAGTACAGGTACATCAGGCATCCAGAAAATGTGTGCCCAATATTCTTTATTAGCACTAAATTGTGTAATGAAATATGTAAACAGTGCTAAACAAGCTGTAATTGCTATGTTACCTGTTACGTTTATACCAAGTGGTGTTAAACCGATAAGGTTTAGTATAAGGATAAAGAAGAATACAGTAAGCAGATAACCCATAAATTTTCTGTATTTCTTTTCGCCAATATTTGGTAAAGCTACCTCATCACGAATAAATATTACAAGTGGTTCAAGTACTCTACCAAACCCGGTTGGGATAGGACCTTTTTTATATGATTTTGCAAGTCCTGTAAACAGTAAAAACATTAGTATTGCTGTAATAAGCATTGCTACTACGTTTTTAGTTATAGAAAAGTCAAGTGGTTTTGCATTTGTAGGGTGATGATGCTCATCAAAATCAAGAGTACCTTCAGCATCCGTCTTATATATCTTATCGTGGTATAGTGCGTAGTATTCTCCGCCAGCTTCTACTATTTCTTCTCCGTGTTCAAATTTAGCAGCAGAAAAAACTTTAAGTCCGTTATCAATTAAAATTACAGGAAGTGAAAAACCGTAGTGCTCTCCGGTTTCTTCGTCTGAGAAAAACACAAAGTAATGAGAGTCCTGAAGGTGATGATCAACAAAAGCCTTTATTTTACTTTTCTTGTCAGCAGGCTCATGTTCATTATGAGAATCAGAATGAGCTACTCCTTCAGCATGCTGTGCATGCGCCTCCGTTTGTGCATGCTCCTGCTGTACATCATCAGAAACATTAGCAACAGAAAGCAAAGGTAATACAGCGATAAGGGCTGTTATTGTGTTCTTAAATAATCTTGCAGGAAACACCATCTTATTAAATGTCTTAATTTTACAGTCCTAAAATTTTGTGCAAAGGTACATTTTTAATTAATATACCAAGATGATTGGTAGAAAATTTTTAGCAAAATTTCAGCCTCTGTTTAAGTTTGTTATTTATTATTTAATAAACGTGCTGTATAATAGGCCTCTATTACTAAAAATAAAATAAACACTACAAAAAAGTTCATTTTCTCTGTAGGGTTTTCTATCGTTTTCGTTAGGATTGGTCTTGCAAACAAATAGCTAAAACCCATTTTGGCTGCGGTTAAAAAAAGAAAAACGTACCCTAGCTGCTCTTTTTTTTTCTTACTTATTACTATAAGTACTGCTAATATTACTACTGTAAAAATGTAAAAGAAAAGATATACTACCGGTAACGGATATATAAAAGAATCTGTCTCGCCCTTAAGATCGGGCATTTGGTACAATACTATATTTAAAACTAAAAGTACTGCGGCTATAAATGTGGTGGTTATAAAAATACCAAGATTTTTTTTCATGGTTATTTGTTGAGTTGGTTTACCTGCCTTATTACATTATATAAAGCGATGAAAACCCCCAGAAGTGTAAAAATTATACGATTAGTGTTTTTTATGTTGGAATATTCGTCATCCAGCCATCCGCCAAACCATGAAAATAAAAATATAATTATCCCCATTTGTAACGGAATGTTTATGAGCGCTATCCACTTATTGCGGTTATTATTATCCCGCTTGCTGCTCATTTATTTTGGAATTAGAAATTTGCTTTACAGCGTTTTTCATAGCACATGTAGCGGTAAACTCAGCGCCTTGCTCTACAGATAATGTACCTGTCACAACTTCGCCTGTAACATTGGCGGTGCTTTTTAGAGTTAACAACTCTTCCACCAACATTTTTCCTTTAAACTTACCTTCTATATCTGCATTTTTACATTTAACATCTCCACTAACTGTACCTGTAGTACCTATAACCAGTTTACCCTCGCATTGCAGGTTTCCTTCCAGTTTACCATCAAGGCGAAAGTCCGCTTTAGAAGTAATATCACCCGTAATAACGGTTCCTTCTACAATACGGTTTGTTTTACCGGGATCAGAATTTGTTTTTGTTTTAGGTGTCTTTTTTTCAAACATAGTATTGGTATTTATGTTTATTCGATAGCTTTAAATTCAGTAAAATTCTTTTTAATCTGAACTACCTTATAATCTTGATTAGATATAATATATGGGGTTTCTTTTATCTTATAGGTTTTATAGTCTTTAAGTACCGATACAGCGTCTTCGGCAGCAAGGTCGCTGTGGAAACCGTGTACTACCAAAAAGGCCTTAGTGTTTGTATATACATCCTGAGTAAGGGTTATTTTATTATTCAGGGCATCTTTAATATACTGCTGTATTTTTTCTTTTAACGGTTTTATTCTCTCGTCATTTGGGTCATCAAACTCAAAAACTATTTTCCATGAATCCGCAGGCTGACCAAACTCTTGCTTTTCTAAATACGGAACATTTGTTTTAAGTAATGTTTCTGCCTCTTTACCCTCTTCGCTGTTAGGGTAAGTAAGTGCCACAAAGTTTAGTGCTCTTTTATAACCGCTAACACCTTGTAGCCTACCAATAATTCTGGCTTTTAAAAGCTCGAATTTAGATACTATTTCTTCTCCGGTATAACGGTCTATATATTCATCTGCCAATATACTTGCCTCGCGTAAATCGCCTTGCTCATATTTTTTAAATAAGGAAGCATATATCGCTTCAGGGCTTTTACTGTTATCTGTTGCAAGAGATGGGTTTCTTATAATCTCCGCATATCGGCTATCAGGATATTCATCCAGTATTTGCTGTTTGTATATTTCAGCTTTAGCAGGGTCTATAATTTGATATATTTTATACAGATTATATTTAGAAGGTAATATTAAACGCTCTTCAGGTTCATTTTGTAATAATGCTTCCAGCTTATCAACCGCTCGTTGATATTCTTTAAACTTCTCCTTATATATAATACCTAACTGGTAATAGGCGAAGTTTCGTTCTTTTGCAAGGCTGTCTAACACCGTTTGAGAAGTGGGTAATTGATCTATATAAAACTCAGGTTTATAACGCTCATCCTCTTCCATATTTTCAGCCATAGCTACACCTAAACTATCTGCAGGCATATCATCATCTCCTAAAACAGATGCATTTCTAACTTCCGAAGCCCAACGCCAGTTATCCGCTAAAGGACGGTCTCCCCATCGTTTTTTAAACTCCAGCTTACCATAGGAAACTGTAGATGTGGTATAGAAGTAAAACTTACCTCCGCTTGCAGGATTACTTACCGCAGAAGCTCTGTCATTACCACGTGACGGTGATGATATTCCTGCATTTTTCTTAAATGCATCTATGCCACCTGTTGCACTTCTATTTCCTTGATTAAATGTTCCTGACTGATTAATATTATTTAACGCTCCTTGAGGTGACGATGAACCCGACATGTTTTTTTGCTTTCTGGCTTCTATTTCCAGTCTTTCCCTTTCGGCTTCATCTCTTTCTTTCAGCTTAACAATATAATCTTCGTAATATGTAATCTTACCATCCTGAGGTAGTGATGTTACATATAAAATACTATCGTTAGTTTTAGCTATAGCTTCATACTTAATTACATCAGCAAGGTTATCTCTTTTCTTTTTAAACTTTTTATACTCACGAGATCTTTTATCAAGATACGTCATGGTACTGTCATAATACATACCTGCTTTTGCATATACAGCATCTTCAAAATAAATTTCTCCTATATTTCTGTAGCCCGACGCTCTCAGGTAATTGTCTTTTGATTCTTGTCGTAACGATTTATTATAGTACGCTATTGCTTTATCATCAATGTCCTGCTTATCATAAAAAAGTCCTACCTGATAGTTAAGTACATCAAGGAAAGGTCTGTTTTCTCTGTCTTCCAACAAGTCTCTGTACTTCTCCATAAAAGCAAGCGTATCGCCACTTTTATAATCAAACTGACCTGCCTGCATAGCGTGCGACTGTATTACATAGCGTCTTGGTGATTTACGCTTCATTTCAATCACCTTTTGGAAGTATGCGTAAGCACTGTCCGGCTCATTTTGCTTCTCGTAAAGCTGACCTATTATAAAACGGTATCTTGCTTTTTCTTCTTTAAGTTCGGTATATTTTGCTGCTGTTTTTAAAACAGTAATAGCACTATCAGGATAGTCAATTTTAAGGTAGGCTTCTGCCATAATAGCATGTGCATCTGCATATACCTGGTCATCAAGTTCTGTAGTTCCTTCCAGTAAATCTTTAAGGTTTTTAAGTGCTATAGCCTCATTTTCTAAACGAATATTTGTTTTTGCACGCCATACTTTAGCCTGACCTATTTTATCACTTGTTGGGTATTTGTATAAAATATAGTTGAAAGCCTCCAGTGCAGGTACAAAACGGTTATCGTAATAACGCGCTTGCCCAAGCAGTAAGTGCGCCTCATCTATTTGAGGGTTTTTTTCGCTACCCCCTATATACATAGAGTGTTTTTGTATTGCTTTTGTTGCTTTAGTTTCGGCTCTTTCAAAGCTTGGATTTTTCTTTTCGGTAGGTTCCATTTCTTCCTCTGTAGGCTGCATACGCTCTACAGGAAGTACTTCCCAAAAATTATCCGTATAAGTAGTTTTCAACTCATTAACTCCTTTATCGAGAGCAATATTACCGTTGTATAAAACATTATACTCTGTTGTAACCGCATGATAGTTACGGTTAACAAAATTGTTTTTTTTGGTGGAACAGGCAGCTAAAAACCCGAACAATCCCAAAAAGAAAAAGTATTTATAGGTACTGGTTTTCAAATGTATAGATTTTACTCCTTTAAACTCTTAAAATCAAATTTTAGTATAAAGAGTGGTAAAAATACATTTCTTTTTTATAAGAGGGAAATTCTTTTAAGTTAAAAAGGAAACATGCAAAAAAATACCCCGCTACAGCGGGGTAAAATATAAATTATACTGCAAAAAACTCCTCGAGTTCTTTTAACGTTTCTTCTGATGTTTTTATGTCTTTTACTACAGAGCCTTTGTCTAATGCTACAATACGGGTACTCACTTCTATAGTGTGTGCCAAATCGTGGCTGGATACCAGTATGGTTACATTAGGGTCATCTGCTATTTCCCTTATAATTTTCTTTAACCTAAACTGTGTAGTAGGATCCAGGTTCGCAAAAGGCTCATCAAGTATTATTACTTCAGGGTTACCTATTAGTGCTGCTATAATACCTACCTTTTTTTGGTTTCCTTTAGAAAGGTCTCTTAAATACTTTTTCTTACCCAGTATTTCATCATTAAAGAAGTCTGCGTGTTTTGCCAATAAAGCATCAACATCTGCTTTATTAAACCCGCGAAGGTCTCCTATAAAATAAAAATACTCTTCAGGAGTAAGGTAGCCTATAAGGAAGGTTTCATCAATAAAAGCAGAGGTAAAAGGTTTCCAGTCTTCGCTTTCGTTTATTTTTATATTATTAGATGTTATGTATCCTTCTGATGGTTGAATAAGGTCTAACAGTAAACTGAAAAAAGTTGTTTTACCGGCTCCGTTATTACCTACAAGCCCGAAACTTTCTCCTTTTGGTATTTCAAGTGATTCTATATTTAATACAACTGTACCGTTGTATGCTTTTTTAAGGTTATGAACTTTTATCATGGTATACGTAACTTTAGTTTTTTTGTTTGTATGAGTGTAGTGTAGAATATTTCTCTGTTTTATACACTTTTTCTATCATTTTAAATACTGTGTTGCGGAAGGCAAAACCAAGTACTCCGGTAGCTATTACCAGTATTACTCCCCAGTGTTTTCCTATTAAGCCTTCGCCGATAGCGTACAGCGCCATAGGTAACAGCATTTTAGGTAAAGAAAGCAGCATGGTTTTTACATTAAATGCTTTTTTATCGCCAAATGCCTGTTTGGCAGAACCTAAATCAATAGGGGTTTTAACGTATGCCCCACCCAGTAAAACCAAATGTGAGTTCACGCCTATGTTGAATACTGCTGCTGCAATTATCATTAAATAAATATCTGCACCAAAATATAAATAGAAGGTTGCCAATATTGTACTTATTATTGTACCTATTACTACCAGCCACCATTTTGCCGAAATATATTCTTTGTATTTTATATTCTGGCTCATCATAAGCGGGTAGTAAGCACTGTCCCAGCTTGGCACAAACTGCCCAAACGTAAACATAAAACCTCCGGTTACAAATATGGCTGCAAACATGTGCATAAAGGTATTATCATACATTTCTAAAGCTCCGGTAAAGAAAAGTAAACCATAAAAAACGAATACAAAACTCATTATTACTGATGACCTTGAACGCTTATTACGCTTTATCATTCGTATATCGTTTTTAAGGAACGTTCCTAATACTCCGTAGCGGTTAAGCCAATTATAGTTTTCGGTACGTGCTTCTTCGTGTTTTTTAGAAAGCCCTGTGTCCAGATATAAATGGTTGCGGAAGTACTTAAAGGTTATTACCCATAATACAATTAATAAAACAGCAGGTATAGCTACCATATAGTTTGTACTGTATAAGCTATAAAAGAAAGTACCTGTATACTCCGTAACATCAAAAACACCGTAATACTGTAACCCAATAATAGCACCTACAATAACAACAAACCCTACTAAAAGGTTTGTTTTACTGTCTAACAACAAGTTGATGAAGTTATTACAGTATATAAAAAACAGTATGCCTAAAAACCATAGTAATGAACTAATGCCACCGTGACCTTGAGCTACTAAAATAATAGTAAAGGGTACTAAGAAAAACAGGTGAATAGTATTAAAAAACGATACCAGCGTTTTACCTATGGCAAAGTTTACTATTGTACTCCGTTTTATATTTAGGGTTAATAACGGCTTAACATTTATTACCGGTATTTTTTGCAGGAGTAATTTTAAAGTTAAATCGGCAATAAGGTAATATAGTACATACTTATTAACTGCTACAAGAGGCTCTGATCCGGAATCTTCTGCACCAAAATAGGCTATAAAACTCATGCCGACGAAAAGCAACATAAAGTATAGTGCCCCTATTATTTTAAGTATTGTAATAACTAAATTTCCTGTAAGTGCCGATGACCTGAAAAAGGCTTTCCACTCTAAGGATATGAATTTTTTAAACATTGTACTGTAAGTTGGTTTACATAGTTAGTAGCAAAATTTTTAAAATGTTACACTACGTGTATTATTCTTCAATAATACTATATTCAGGATATGTTTCTAAAAGGTGCTTTTGTGCTTTGTTTGGCAAAATATATAATGCGACATATTCAAATAAAATAATAGCAACTATAAGTATTGCTAGCACCGGAGTAAGTAAGGCAGACATTTCTCTTTCTTCGTATATATGAAGGCTTAGCTGAATGGGCAGGTATAACATGGAGCCAAAGCCTCCACAGCTAAAAATAATATCTTCTAACAACCACCGATGCCCTGATTGTTTTACTTTTTTGTTGTATCCCTTTTTTAGCTTAAACAGTTTTATTATGCTAACAACCATAATACTGAAAAGAAACAGGATATAAATATATGGCGATAATTGCAGCAAAACATATACTGCTGCTACAGCAGTAAAAGTACCTAAAAACTGTGGCAGGTGTAAAAAGTTTTTAAAATAACCCCAAAGCAATTTGTAGTATTTTTTTGTGAGCGCATTTTGTCTTTTCTCTACAATATCCGAGAAACCAAAAACACCAAACTTTTTAAATTCAGCCTGTAGTGCTTCCTCAAAGTCCAGTCCAGAGTTTTGCACCCAACGCTCCTCTATAGCATTAGCAAGGTGGTCGGCAAGTTCTGCCTGCAAGTCATAATGCTCTACAAAATGCTCGCGGGTAAACCGGAACAGCCTTTCCATTTGTGCTGCTGTTATTTTTTTAGGCGCTTTATTTTTATTCATATTGCTTTTTGTATTTTGCTGATAGTAATAATAACGTAATTGCACCTGTAGTTATAAAAGCTATAAACAGAGTATAGTATACTGATAACCAAAGCGAGTCACTTATTATTTTATCGGGTCTTATAAATACAAAAACAACATAAATACCTATCAAGCAACCCGATATCATTTTATCGACAACCGAGAACTTTTCCGTTTTTGTTTTGTAATTAATCTTATCAAAAAGTACTACTGCAATCAATAAAACAGTATAAGTTATGTGAAGTATATCTTTTACTGTTTCCAGTCCTGCCATAGCTATAGCTTTATACAAAATAATAAACAAAAGTGGCGTAAGCAGTAAACTTGTTGGTCGTACTATATTTTTAAGTATTAATTTAAAAGCACGCATACGGGCTGTTTTTGCAAACTGCTTGTTAGATGTTAAAAACTGTGCTTTGTTTTTAGCCATATACACTTTAAAATAGTTTTGGAAATCTTCGTCCTGTAAAACACTTTTTTCGCAATCAGCAAATTTAGTTTCCAAATCTGTGGCAATATGGTCTACCATTTCATAGCGAATATCAATATAGTTAATCCCCGAATTTTTCAGGTAATTATCTATAAAACCTATTTGTGCTGCAGTCAGTTTCATAATTAAAATTGTAAATCAGGGTTAGTCTTTGGGTTTACCAGTGTTTGCATATTACGTATAAACTCTTCCAGCTCTTCCAGTCGGTTTACCGTTTCTTTTTTACCGCTTTCGGTAAGTTTATAATACTTGCGCATACGGTTATCTACCTTAGCAACTTCCACATCCAGCAGCCCTTCTGCCTCCAGTTTGTGTAGTGCGGGGTATAGCGCACCTTCGGTAATATTTAGCTCTCCGTTAGTTGTTTTCTTTACTTTCTGGGTTATTTCATAACCATACATTCTGCCGTTTTCCTCCAGTAATTTCATAATTATTGTGGTAAGGCTTCCTTTATATAATGGTGAGTTTTTCATTATTCCGCTATTAAAATATCAAAACAAATATATACATAATTTTCTTATGCATAATAAACTTATGTATAAATAATTTATAAGAATTATGTGTTACCAGTATGTAATGTTTAATTTTGCAGATAAATGCATTATAAACTATGTCAACATTCAATAAACTAACTATAAAAGATATCAGGAGAGAAACTCCGGGAGCTGTATCTATAGCTTTTGAAGTTCCTGATAACTTAAAAGACGACTATAAGTATATAGCCGGACAATACATAAACCTTAAAACAGAATACGAAGGTGAAGAAGTGCGTAAAGCATACTCTATATGTTCTTCCCCTAACTGCGGTGAACTTCGTGTTGCTATAAAAGCGACACAATCAGGAGGGTTTTCAGCCTATGCAAATGAGTCGCTTACTGTAGGTGATGTTATGGAAGTAGGTACTCCCGAAGGCAAGTTTGTTTTTGAACCTAAAGCAGACAGGCAACGTAACTATGCAGCCTTTGCTGCTGGTAGCGGTATTACACCGGTACTTTCTATAATACATGCTGTGCTGGAAGGCGAGCCTAAAAGTACATTTGTGTTAGTATACGGTAACAAAACACCTGAAGATACTATTTTCCATCAACTGTTACATGATTTACAACTGGAATATGTAGGTCGTTTCTTTGTACATTTTGTGTACAGTAAAGCCCGCGCGGAAGATGCTCTTTTTGGCAGAATAGAACGCTCTACTGTAAATTTTGTCATTAAAAATAAGCATAAAGAAAAAGAGTTTTCTAAGTTTTACCTGTGCGGACCTGAAGAAATGATTAAAACGGTAAACGAGGTACTTATAGAAAATAATATTCCCGAAAAGAAAATTAAGTTTGAATTATTTTCTACTCCTAAAGCAGAGAAGGAAATAGAAGGAAACCTTGAGGGACACTCTAAAATTACAGTGTTGGTAGATGACGAGGAAACTACTTTTGATATGTCGCAAAAGATGACAATACTGGATGCTGCTTTAAAACAAGGTGTAGATGCTCCTTATTCTTGCCAGGGTGGTATATGCAGTAGCTGTATGGCACGCATTACAGGCGGTACTGCCGAAATGAAAAAGAATGCTATACTTACTGACAGTGAAATTGCTGAAGGTTTAATACTTACATGCCAGGCGCACCCTACATCTCCTGAGATATATGTAGATTATGATGATGTGTAAAAACATCTGAAACGTATATTAAAAAGGGCGGTTATTAAACCGCCCTTTTTATATTTCTTTACACCCTGAATATTACAGATACTTATTTACAGTATTAACAACATCCAAAGGTTTTATAGTACGCATGGCATCTTCATAACCGTCTACTTTTTTATTCCCGTATATAGATGTTGGTATTTTAGGGTATTTTTTCCTATCAACCGTTAAGGCATTACCCGCCGGCTGGTTAAAAGGTGCAAAACCAGCATAAGGGTGTGTTGCTCCCCAAAGCGTTACTACATTTACACCATACATAGCTGCAATATGGGCGTTACCGCTATCCATACTTATCATCACATCAAGGTTGCTTATTAGTTGCAACTCTTGTTTTAACGCCATTTTACCTGCAATAACCACTACATTACCATGCTTTTGGGCAAATTTATTAAGCCTGCTTATTTCGGCTTTGCCTGCTCCGAACAAAAACAGTTTATTGTTTTTATTTAACGCTAAAGAAGTTATTACTTCCTGCATTAAATCTTTCGGGTATACTTTTGCTCTGTGTTTTGCAAAAGGCGCAACGCCTATCCATTTTTGGTTGTGTTCCCCTGTAACAGATAATACATCCTGAGTTAGTTCCTGCTTTTCGGGAAATTCAATAGTATTTAAATCTACCGGTACGCCAAGTTTTTCAAAAACCTCGGCATAACGCTGTACAACAGGAATTAAAGGCTCAAAAACTTTGTCTTCAGAGCGTACTAAAGCAGCTCTTTTGTCTCGGGCTTTATCAAGCGTGGCTATAGGCTTGCCCTTCATTTTAAAAAGTTTTGTAAGTAATTTGCTGCGCAATACATTGTGTAAATCAGCAACAGCATATATGCGTAGTTCTTTAAGCTCAGAATATAATTTAAAAATGCCCAGCAACCCTTTATGTCTGCCTTTAGGTTCGGCTGCAAAAAAATCTAAGCGGGGTATACCGTTGAAAAAGGGCTTAAAAAAAGCCCTTGATACAACTGTTACTTTTACATTTTTATGTTGCGAGATAAGTGCTCTTATTACAGGTACTGTTATAGCAACATCTCCCATGGCCGATAACCTTATAACAAGAATATGCTTTTTTCTCGCCATATAGTACTATTTTTTGTTTTGGTATAATACCGGGTTTAGTTCCTCGTCATTATACATTTTCATCTGCTTGTATACTTTCATATACTTCTCTCCGCTTTCAATATCAGCAATAAGCTCATCTATAGCAGTAGAAAGATCTTTTTTCTGTTCAAGAAGTACATTTAGTTTTTCGGTACACTTAAGTTTGTGTTCCGCAGAAGCATCTTCTCTGGTTGCTTCTTCATTCATGTGGTATATTTTCAGTGCCAGTATAGACAATCTGTCTATAGCCCAGGCAGGACTTTCGGTATTTATCTTAGCCCCATCTTTCACCTCAACATCTTTATATTTATCTAAAAAGTAGCTGTCTATATACTCTACCATATCCGTACGCTCCTGGTTAGAAGCATCGATACGTCTTTTTAGTTTAAGTGCTTCAACAGGGTCTATTTCAGGATTACGAATAATGTCTTCCAAGTGCCACTGCACCGTATCAATCCAGTTTTTAGCATATAATAAATGCTCAATTTTATCTTTACGGAAAGGGTTATTTATGGGTTGGTCTACATTATCAAACTGATGATAATCTTTAATACTCTGTTCAAAAACAGGAAATGCTATTTTAGAAAACATATTTAAAGTTTTATTTACAAATATAGTTTTAATACTTTTATCCTGCTAACACAAATATTTTTTCACCTATGCAGGTACACCATATATCCCGTAACAACAGTATTCTCAATCATTTCATGGCACAGTTACGCGATGTGGATATACAAAAAGACAGTATGCGTTTCCGGAAAAATATAGAGCGAATAGGCGAAATTATGGCTTATGAACTTAGCAAAACACTGGACTATACCACTACAAATGTTACTACACCGCTGGGTGTTAAACAAACTTCACTTTTAAAAGATGGTGTTGTGCTATGCTCTATATTAAGGGCAGGTTTAGCTTTACATACAGGTTTTATGAACTTTTTTGATGATGCTGAAAACGGATTTGTTTCGGCATACAGGCATCATCCTGATGGCGGAGATGATTTTGAAATACTGGTCGAGTACAGGGCTGCGCCTTCTTTTAAAGATAAAACCCTTATACTGGTAGACCCTATGTTGGCAACAGGGCAATCGTTAGTGGCGGTATTTAATCAGCTTATGGAAAAAGAATCGCCTAAAGAGATACATATTGCTGTAGTTATTGCCGCTCCTGAGGGTGTAGCCCTACTGGAAAAAGAACTACCTGACCATTGCCACCTTTGGATAGCCGCACTTGATGAAAAACTTAACGACAAAAAATATATAGTTCCCGGTTTGGGCGATGCAGGTGACCTTGCCTATGGCAGTAAGTTATAGAAATTTAACCTTCATTGGTTTTAAGCAATCCTTCTGTTAAATACTCAATTTCAATATCAAAAGGATAATAATGATCAATAATCCATTTGTCACTTTTATAAATAAAAGACATATAAGGACTTAAATCCTCATTTTGTCTTATTAGTAAATTATCTCCTTCTTTTGGGGTATAATCAAAATCAAAACAGTTTTCAATATTTAAATTAAGTACTACCCATTCATCATTTAAACCTTTACCAATATCATCCTGAGGCATTTTATAAGAACCCATCTCAAAACAGTCTTTCTTTTTGCCCTTATACCTAAATAACTGCCAAATATAGATTAGTGGAATTTTATCATTCTTTTTATTATGAATTTTTATCAACTCTCCTTTTACCTTACGATAATATTCCTTTTCGCGAAATTTTATGGTTTCACTTTCACAAGTACATAATCTAATCCCTTTTGAAAAATCGCACATATAACTATAGTTGCATTACAAATAACACTATTACAATAAGTACTACTGTAATAAGCGCCAACTCTTTAAGCCAGTCTTTCTTTTGGTTTTCAAGGTAGCTTGTACCCATAACGGCAAGCGGAAAAAAACTGTACATAAATACTCCGTTATTTTTATTATCTGACAGCACATAAATGGCTACCCCTATTAAAAAGGAGAGTATTATTTTCCTACCTGCAAACTTCTTTTTTAAAGACTTATTATTTAATGAGCCTATATAAGGAAACAGGAATAATACCGATAGTAATCCTAAAAAGAATACTGCAATTCGCTGAAAAAGGTTATCAAAATATAAAAAGTCAAAACTTGTTGTCGCCTGTTCTATAATATGAGAAATATAGTCCTGATTAAATAGCAAAGATGCCATTGCTAATAAAATACCTACCCCGAAAAGCGCAATAAATGGTATAAGCCAGTTTTTGTAATCGCCGGAAACGTGAAATACTATCGACACGTATACCAGCAGTATAAATCCTATACTCCAAAAGTGGAATATGGCTGCAATAAATATCCAGAAACAGGCATCAAATATTTTTTGCTTGGGTGCTATTAAGGACTGTAATGATATTAACCGCCTTAATGCCAAAAGTATAAAAAAGTTAGCCATAATTATATTACTATTACCCAAAGCAGTAGGGAACAGTATTATAAAAGACAGGAAAAACAGCATGGTATAGGCGTTGTTTTCGCTCAGGTTGTTTTTTTGCGTTATAAAATTTACCCAAAATAATGAGAGCAGTAAAACAAACAGCAACCCTAACTTTTGAAATAAAAAAGTAGTGCTGTTTTCCGAATCAAAACTGCGGAAAATGTGTAAAAAATAGACCAATACAAGTGCAATGCCTACTATTACATGGTTTATAGGCCTCGATTTATTAAAAACACTTGCTAACATGTGGAAAAATTATATACTTTTGTGGATGTAAATATAATACTTGTTTAAAAATGAGAGCATTTTTTGAAGCTATAGGCTATCTTTTTACTGATATACTTTTTGTACCACTAGATTATATTCGCGCTCTTGAGCTTGAAACATGGTACGGAGCGAACCTAATTACCTGGATTTTCATCCTTATATGTTGCGCAGCTACTGTATATTGGATACAGCAACTACGCATATTTAAATCTAATAACGAAGACGAGCAAGATACTACGGCGCACTCGTTCCTTTCTTAATTAAAGGTCGAAACCGATATCTTTTCTATAATACATCTTATCAAAATGTAGATTTTCTATATTTTGATAAGATTTTTTTATGGCATCATCCCAAGTATCTCCGTAAGAGGTAACAGCTATTACACGCCCTCCGCTAGTTACTACATTATCACCCTGCTTTTTAGTACCGGCATGAAATACTATAGAATCTTCTATACTCTCAATTCCTGATATTACTTTTCCTTTTTCATACGCTTCAGGATACCCGCCTGATACTACCATTACTGTCGTAGCGCTTCTTTCGTCAATTTCCAGTATGGCATCTTCAAGTTTTTCTGCTGCTACTGCTTCAAAAAGGGTAACTATATCGCTTTTTAACCTTGGTATTACTACTTCCGTTTCAGGGTCGCCCATTCTTACGTTATATTCTATAACATAAGGGTCATCTCCTACTTTTATAAGCCCTATAAACACAAAGCCTTTATAGTCTATATTATCATTTTTAAGTCCTTCAATAGTTGGTTTTACAATACGGTTCTCTATTTTTTGCATTAGTGCTTCATCTGCAAACGGCACCGGCGATATTGCTCCCATACCTCCTGTATTTAAACCTGTATCGCCTTCGCCAATACGTTTGTAATCTTTAGCGGTTGGTAAAAGTTTGTAACTCTTACCATCAGTAAGTACAAAGCAACTTAGCTCTATACCATCAAGAAATTCCTCTATTACTACTTTGGCACTTGCATCACCAAACTTAGCGTCTACAAGCATGTTTTTAAGCTCCTGTTGCGCTTCTTTAAGGTTTTCCAGTATCAATACTCCTTTTCCTGCTGCAAGTCCGTCAGCTTTTAATACATAAGGTGCTTTAAGAGTTTCTAAAAACTTACATCCTTCTTCAACTGTATCTTTTGTAAAGCTGTTATAAGCCGCGGTTGGTATCTTATTTTTTATAAGGAATTTTTTAGCAAACTCTTTACTTCCTTCTAACTGCGCACCATGCTCTGATGGCCCTATTACAGCAACTCCTATAAGTGCTATATCATTTTTAAAGAAATCTGCAATTCCTTTTACTAAAGGGTCTTCCGGTCCTACTACTACCATTGCTACCTCATTAGCCAATACAAAATCTTTTACTGCCTCAAAATCGGTAGGGTTAACATTTACGTTCTCGGCAATAGCATCTGTTCCCGCATTTCCGGGTGCAACAAATAGTTTACTGCACTTTGGGCTTTGTGTTATTTTCCAAGCCAGTGCGTGCTCTCTTCCTCCTGATCCTAATAATAATATATTCATTGTGTGTTGTTTGTTATCTGTAGTTTATTAGTATGCTTTTTCGTCTCCGGTTATCATGTTTACAACCGTTTGAATAATAATTTTAATATCCAGTAGCATAGACCAGTTTTCAATATAAAAAACATCATATTTAATACGGTTTATCATATCTACATCTTCTGTTATTTCGCCTCTTGCTCCTCTTACCTGAGCCAGTCCCGTTATCCCCGGCTTAACGCTATGCCTAAAAAAATACTTCTTAATTTTACTTGTGTATAGCTCATTTATACTACCTATATGCGGTCGTGGTCCTACAACTGACATTTCTCCTTTGAATACATTTAAAAACTGGGGCATTTCATCAATACTGGTTTTTCTTATAAAACGCCCTATGCGTGTTACTCTGGGGTCATTTCTTACGGCAAGTTGCTCGGTAGTATCATTAACCTGCATGGAACGAAACTTATAGCAATAAAAATGTTCTCCGTTCATACCTGCCCTGCTTTGTTTAAAAAACACCGGCCCTTTTGACTCTAATTTTATCAATATTGCTAAAAGTGGTATTAACCACGACATAAGCAACAAAATAACCAATGATGAAAATAGAATATCAAAAACCCTTTTACTTAAATAAGCTACAGGTTCGTACAAAGGTGTTTTCCTTAGTGACAATAAAGGGAATACTTCATAATAATCTATTCTTAGATTTTTAGAAAATATCTCTTTAGTATCAGGTATAAATTTAATCGTTTTATTGTTTAGTTCGGCAAAGGCTATTAATTCTTTAAGTTGAGCATTGTTCAGTTCATTTATAGAGCAATAAATATCATTTACTCCATTTTTTTCAGAAAATTGTTTAATATCATTCAGTTTACCTACTATGTTTTCATTTTTATAATTGTCCGAAAAATATCCGAGAAAATTATAGCCATAGTCAATTCTGGAATCAAAAAGTTCTTTTAGGTTAATAGCCTGAGGTGTATAGCCTACTATTATAACATTACGCCTATTGCTGCCGGTAGTAATTCGATAACGTTTAAGGTATAAGAAAATTAAAAGTTTAAAAGAAGTTATGATAGTAAAAGCTACTACCATATACTCCGCTATTTTTTGCCCGCTAAATGTGGTTTGCTTAGCAAACGGAAAAAATGCTATTACTACTAATAAAAACAAAATACCCTGTCGGAATATTTTTGAGAGTATCTGAATTATTGTAGAGTAGCGGTAAACTTCGTAAAATCCTGAAAAATATGATATTATTGACCAACTAAGTATTTGATAAACTGTAAAATGTAAGTTATTTACATTTAGTTCATTCAAAAAAAAGCGATATAGTGTACTGATTATAAGTAAGTCGAACAGTATACTTATTGGTCTTAAATATTTTGAGTATCTCCCTCTTCCAGCTAAACTCATTTTAGTGTATAAATCCTGAAAAATCTTTATGTTCTTCTTTTTGAAGTTCTTCTTTTGATAGTGATTTGAAGTAATTGTAGGTTAACTTCATACCTTCTGTCCTGTCTATTTTTGGTTCCCAGCCAAGCAGTTCTTTTGCCTTAGTTATATCGGGCTGACGCTGTAATGGGTCATTTTCCGGTAATTCTTTGTATATAATTTTTTGTTTTGTCCCTGTAAGCTTTATAATTTCTTCTGCAAAATCTTTTATTGTTATTTCATCAGGATTACCAATATTTACAGGATAGTTATAATCTGAATGCAGCAGCCTGTATATACCTTCTACCTGATCATCTACATAGCAAAATGAACGGGTTTGCATTCCGTCACCAAAAACAGTTAAGTCCTCTCCACGAAGTGCCTGTCCTATAAATGCAGGTATTACACGACCATCGTTAAGGCGCATGCGAGGGCCGTATGTATTAAATATTCGCACTATTCTTACCTCAACACCATGAAAGGTATGATATGCCATAGTTATTGACTCCTGAAAGCGTTTTGCCTCATCATAGACGCCTCTGGGACCTATAGTATTTACATTGCCATAGTAATCTTCGGTTTGTGGGTGTACTAAAGGGTCTCCATATACTTCAGATGTTGAAGCTATTAATATTCTTGCTCCTTTTACTCTTGCCAAACCTAAGAGGTTATGCGTTCCTAATGAACCTACCTTTAGCGTTTGTATTGGTATTTTTAAGTAATCTATAGGGCTGGCAGGAGAAGCAAAATGCAATATATAGTCTAGCTTACCGGGTATGTTTACAAACTTGGTTACATCATGATGGTAAAACTCAAAGTTTTCTAACTTAAAAAGGTGCTCTATGTTTTTAAGATTTCCTGTAATAAGGTTATCCATCCCAATAACATAAAATCCTTCTTTTATAAACCTGTCGCATAGGTGAGAACCTAAAAAACCGGCAGCCCCTGTTATGAGTATTTTTTTCATAATGTTTTTTTATCTGTAACTATACCGGATGGTAAACCGGTATTAAATAGACAATAAAATATAGCAAAGAAAACTACACCTCTTTGTCTCCATAAAAAAGATTCCGTCAAAAATAAACTTATCATTAATACCGAGAAAGCAATATGAACAAAATCTTTTCTTTTTAAAGCATTTACAAAACTAATAATAAGCATTATTACCAATAATAAAAAGCCTATAACTCCCAGTTCGGCAAAGGTTTGAATGTACTGGTTATGAAAGTTTAATTGATTATAGGGTACGCCTGATTCATCTGCATGGGTTAAGTTATGCTCTATTCCCTTCTCTTCTATTTTATCACTCGATGCATTCATACCATAGCCTGTAAAGAATATATTATCATCTTCGAGCATTTCTGTAAATATTCTTGCCTGATATAATCTGAACGAAGCTCCTGTAAAGTTTTGATTTTTATTAAAGGTATCAGTATTCCATGCTTCATTCATATTTATTACCTGTACACCATAGTCCGAAAGGGGGGTTGATGTTTTATTATAGACAAATTCATTGGCTATTACATTATTTATTTTTGTAAAATAACCTACCGAAAATGAAATTAATAAAAATAAGGCTGTTGCTGTATAGCGTCCTCTTTTAGTAAGTTTAGAAAAGAAAAGAAGATACACTCCTATTATTATCATAATAGTGAGAATAATAATTTTTGAAGATAGTAAAAACAGAAAACCTATAAGAAAAGCCAGTGTTACATAGCCCCAAAATGTTTTACTCTTTTTGGCTAAAAAGTAGAAGGCGGCTACTGACACTAATGCTGAAAGATAAATTGCATTAATATCATTAGTTGCTAACTCGTGGTAAAAAAACACATTTATATTACCTGTATTTTTATATCTGTATATTGCTCTTGCTATAAGGAAAACTGCTACTAAGCAAAGCCCTAAACTGTAATTTTCCAGAACTTTACCTATAGATTTTTTAGTTAACTCTTTATTGAAAAAAAAGATAATGGGTATAAATAATAAAGGTGCTTCTCTGGGTAACATCCTTAAAGTGTCTTTAGTACTTACAGTCCATAGTAACGATAGTACCATTAAACAAAAAAGCAGTAGGGGTGGTAACAAAGCCTTGTGTAGCTTTACATTCCTTTCATTGTACGAAAGGAAAGAATATAAAACAAAAAGTATTATACTGGCACTATTATAAGCATAACCCAACGGTATAGTTAAAAGGCATGCCGAAATAAAAAATATTAAGGTTTTCCTGCTTGGGGTTAAACCTATTCTTTTTAATAAAGTAGTTCGCGAAAAGGTATGGCGATCTTGCATTATAATACTGTTACTTAAATTTTCTATACGTTTCCTCTAACAATGTTATGGTATTATGTATATTATAGTTTTTATTAAAAAGCTGCTTTGCATTTACTCCCATCTGTGCTCTCAAATCATTATCTCTAAGTAATAAAATAACTTTGTCTTTATAATTCTCAACATCTTCATTATCTATAACATATCCGTTATAATTATTTTGTACTAAGTCTTTATTACCATCGCAATTACTTACTACACATGGCTTTCCCAATGATAGTGTTTCAATAACGGAATATGGTAACCCTTCGTACCTTGAAGTAGATATATATAATTTTGATTTACTTATTATAGAAAAAACATCGCTACGGGAAGTCCATTCCAGTAATGTTATATTTTCGGTAAGATCCAGCTTTTGTATTAAATCCTGTACTTTTTGTAAGTCTTCACAATAATGCCCAACACCCATAATTACTAAGTGTATCGGTACATGTTTTTTTATTTCGTGTATAACTCTTATAAGTAAAAGTGTATTTTTTTGATAGCTTGGTCTGCCAACTGTACAAATATAGTTATCCGGCCAGGTTTGTTTTATAGAAAGTGGTGCAAGGTTATTTACTGGTTCTACACTATTACTAAATAATAACACCTTTTCTTTTTTAAAACCAACCTCATTAACAGCCCTCTCTACTTCTGATTGTGAAGTTGCCAATACAGCTGTATTGGTACGGGTAAAAAACCTTTCTATATTAAAAAATGCTTTGTTTTTAACAGTGTTAGATGCGCTTAAATACGAAAAAGCATGAGGTGTATATAAAACCCGTATTCCTGCCATAATACCTGCAAGCCTACCTACTATACCTCCCTTAGCGCTATGAGCATGCACTACATCCGGTTTAATTTTTTTAAGCAGTTTGTATGTCTTTATAACAGATGATAAATCTTTAATAATAGAAATTTCTCTAAAAATGGGTATTTTATAATCCTCTATTAATCTCCCTGATTTATCTCTAAAGGGTTCTTTAGCATCATTTATACTATGTATAACTATGCTTTCAAATTCATCATCATTTATATTATTCAAAAGTAACCTCAGGTAAACGTCTACACCACCTACAGCATTAAGAACATGTGCTACTTTAAGTTTCCTCATTATACCTGTAATTATTCATGGATAAGAATGCGGCAAATATACTAAAAATGTAACAGCCCACTTGGCGGTGAAACACATTCTCAACCATCAGAAACATTGCAAAGGCAATTATAATAGAAACATAAAAAAAGTTGTGTTTTATATGCTTTAAAAGCAATAGTAAAAAGCTAACAAAAAGTAAAAGACCTATAATACCCTGAGATAACAAAATATCCAGATATTGATTATGGGTATTAAATTTTTCTGACAGGTAATATTCTTTTTTAGAGGGGTTATTAGATATTACTGTACCATAACAGTCAAGAAGATTATTTTCTATTTCTTTATTGGTTTGAAAACCAGTAGCCCAACTAAATGAACTTTGATTTACCATACCTGCTGCACAAGGCCATATTATAAGTCTTGGCTCATAATCAGATGCTACTTCTATTGATTTTTCCAGGTTTTCTTTAATAAAAAAACGTTCTGAGATATTACTATTAAATATAAATAAGAAAACAAGAAATACTAATGAACCGATAACTATAAGTACTTTTTTCCCTATTCCTAAAGTTGAATAAAATAAAATATATATGCCTAATATTCCTATTAAGCTTAAAAGGGAAAGCCTTGCTGCTATAATAACTATAAAACCTACTGCCAAAGTTGCACTTAATAATAAAGCAGTACGGTAAGGTGGGTAATATTTAATAAGGTTGAGAGAAAGTACAGTACCCAAAACAGCAAAAAAACCGGCATAAGGTCTTTCCATTATTAATAGCTCATTTACTATACTACCACTGTTAAACGGTAGTTCTCCATAACTTAAATAATGCATTACAATAAAAACTATACTGGTCAGTATTGTTATGTTTACTATTGCTACAGAGGCTATTTTTATAAGTTTAAAATTTTTGACTTTTAAAGAAAGTAATGGTATAAAAAGTAATATAATATACTTTTTGAAATAAGAACTTTCAGCAATAATAGTTTGATTTATAGTTGCTTTTATAAATATGAAAAATAAAAAAGCATATAATATTACTATTGGTGTTTTTAAAAGCTTTTTAAAATTTACTTCTTTATATGTTATTATAAAGAATAGCCCTAATATAGGCAACAGTATATTGGGTAATGCTTTAGAAAATGGTAAACCCAAAAGCAACAGCGCAAAAATATAGTCGTAACTGTTATCTATTATTTTTTTCATTTTTTGACTTTACTTTTAACGTATAAAAGCAGCTTATTTGGCATAAAGTAAAGCACAAAACTTCTTAATAAGCCATATATAGGGTAAAAGCCAAAATAAAAGTTATCCCATATTACCTTTATCCTGCTTGCAACTTGTTGTTTCCTTTTTTGCATAGATATTCCATTAGGATTTACTTCATATTGCACAAGAAACTGTTGCAAATTAGCTACTTTATATTTTCGGGTTATTGCAATAAAATAACCGTAGTCTTCTGCTGAAGGATACTTAAGCGGATAAAACCCTATCTCGTCAATTACTTCTTTACTAAACATTACGGTAGGGTGAATAAACAAGCAATTGAGATACATTTTCTTCTTTAAATCTTTATCATTCGCAGGCAATACATTATTAAATAATTTTTTACCTTTCATGTCAACTGCTATAACATTACTGCCTAAAAGTTTAACATCCGGGTGTTCTTTCATGTACTTTTCCTGAATTGCGAACCTATTACCTATACATATATCTCCACAATCTAAACGGGCTACATATTTATATTGCTCTTGGGTATTTATAAATTCTAGTCCTTTATTTAATGCATGTTCTATACCTAAATTTTTTGGCAAATAAATAAAATGAATATCTCCATTGGCTTTAAAAGCACCTTTAACATCTGATTCATTAAATTTTTTCTCTATACTACCATCATCAACAATAACAACATCAACATTTTCTGTCTTATTAATTGATTCCAAAGACTTTATAAGACCTTCAGGGCTATTATAGTGCGGTATCAGTACTATTATTGTGTTCATTATTTTTATTTGTTGCTCCTGATAGTTTTATTAATATAGCTAAACAGAGCCAAAAGCCATACATGCGAAAAGTATCTGTTTGCATCCAATTAATTGCAAGTCCTATAAATGTTATAAAAAGGGTTATTGCTAATATTTTTTCTTCATCTTTTAAGGTGCGTAGCAGCTTCCAGGATTTAAATATTAATAAAGTAATAAATGTCAAAAACAATACTATGCCAATAGTTCCTGTTTCTGCCATAAGTCTGGTATACATATTAAAGCCTGGTGGGAAAGATTTTTCTTTTTGATTTTTATAAAATATCCTAAACTCATAATTGTCTTTCGTTGCCCACATAGGGTATTCATACCTCGAGTGATAGGATTGCTGTCCAAAACCTACACCTATAATGGGGTTTTTTTTATATACTTGAAGTGAAGCGTATTGAATACCAAACCTTGATTTATTCGAGATGCTTTCTGTAAGGTTATCACTAAAATTAAGCGACTCCAGTTTTGTTTCTACCGATTTTATAACTTTTTCTGCGTTAATTGCTAAAAGTAATACTACAGCAATAGCCGAAAAGCTAAAGAAATAAATAATATACCTTTTATACTTAGGGTTATTAAACAATATAACCATAAATATAAATAACTGTAATGTTATAATAATAAGTGCAGTACGCGACCCTGAAAAATACGTTAGGAATAAAACCATAAGTATTGGGACAAACCTTGTAACCTTCTTTTCGGTAATAATATAACTAAACATCCAACCTGCTATAGTAATAAGAAAAATTGCTAAAAAAGGAGGTTCGTATGCTACAGATGAAATCCTTTGATAGTGTATATGCACATCTATAAAAGGGAAATAGTTAAAAAGCTTAAGTATATTATAGGCAGGATAAAAATTAAATACTACTACCAATGTTTCTAAAAACCCATATATAAAGGCTACTATAAGAGTGTATAAAAATACACGTCGTATTTTTATAAGTATTTCACGGATTTCCATTTCACGGATTACATTCCAGTACAAAGCAAAGAAGATACCCGATGAAAGTATAATTGAAAAATATTGCCTTATAAAACGGTTTATTCCTCCTGTCTGCTTAAAATAGTTACTATAAACAGTATCAATATTTAAAATAGTCGCTATTATACACCACAGTAAAAAAAGTATAAAAACCTGAAGGTAAGGGTTTTTTAGGGGTATTTTTATAGATCCGCTAAACAATAATACTCCAAAACCTGCCATTAAAAATAAAGCTCCCGCCTCGCTACTATATTCCCCAAGCGCAGGTATACCCTCATACGTATTAAAGGGAAAGAAGAATATCCCTATAAAGAAAAGTATGGTATAAAGTTGTTTAAAGCTCATTTAAGTTACCCTGTAATCTTTTTATTAATTTCTCTTCTTGCATACCAATACATACCTATATTTATAAATATATGTGTAAGCAATAATGCAACGGCAGTACCTTTATAATCATATTTAAATGTTAGAAACAAATTAAGCATAATATTTAATACTACTGCCGCAGAGATTACTTTAAAATATAAATTATCCTTACCAAGTGTAAGTAATATCTGCTTACCAAACATATTATCTATAAAAGTTGATATAGGTATAAATAAAAGTATACGGAAAATTAATACGCTGTTTTGCATTTTATCTCCGTATATAATATCTATAATCCAATCAGCAAAAATAAAGGTTGGTATAAGTATCGCTAAAAACAATAATGTACCTACTTTACTTATTTTTACAATATCTTTATAAGTACCTTCTTTATCTTTCAAAATATTTTTAGATATGTGCGGAAATAACGCCAAACTAAGCGGTACACAAATGTTACCGATAGCTCTTGCCAGTTTTTCGGCAGAAACAAAATACCCTACCGTTACCTTACCCGATATAAAGCCTAATAAAAGTGTATTGGTATTTGTAAAAAGAGATATTTTAAGCTCCGAAAGAAATAAATACCTACCCAATATTATTTGTTTTTTTATCTTTTTAAACGGCTGTCTTTTAAAAGGTATTTTAAATAACTTTCTTACATATATTAATGATATTATTCCTGCCAGTATATAACCGCAAGCTGTAAATAATGGTGCCAGCCAATAGTCTTCAGGTTGCTTTACAAATAAAAATATAGCACCCGTAAACACTATTTTAGAAAAGAAATTAATATAAGTAATGTACTTCATTTTTTGTATGCCCTGAAAAAACCATACGGGAAATAGTGCCAAACCTACCACATTACCAAAAGTAAGCATGTAAACCAGCCAGTTTTCATTAAAAAACGGCACTAAATACAGCATTAAACAAAATGCTATAAAACTTACTACTAAGAGAAATATTTTGGTAGAAAAAACATCATTAAAAATTTCATGCAGTTTTTGTTCATTATCTGCATTTAAAGAAATTTCCTTTGTTGCCGTCATATTAAAACTGTACTCTGTAAATATCTGAAAATAGTAAATTACTACAGCTGCCAATAATATTAACCCATACTCTTCTTCATTTAAAACTCTTACCAAATACGGATAAGTAAATAAAGGCAATAGGAGATTTAAACCTTGTAAAACAGATAATGAAAAAAAGTTTTTTACAACTGTTTTCTTATCCTCTGAATTTATTAGTTTATGGATTAGCTTTTTTATCATTATTTATTCTGTAAAACTATCTAAAGCTTTTTCCCAATCTGATATCTGTAAATTAAATGTAGTTTTAATTTTACTTTTATCCAGTACACTATAAACAGGTCTTTTAGCAGGTGTCGGATAGTCCGTAGTAGTTATTGGTTTAACGTCAACTGATATAGTGTTGAATTCAAATATTTTTTTGGCAAAATCATACCAAGTAGCAACACCTTCGTTACTGTAATGGTATGTACCGTACTCTTTTTTACCGCTTTCTATAATCTGCAATATTGCTTCGGCAAGGTTATTAGCATTAGTAGGTGTACCTGTCTGATCATTCACTACACTTAACGCATCTCTTTCTTTACCCAGCCTAATCATGGTTTTCATAAAGTTATTCCCATATTCCGAGTATAACCATGATGTCCTAATGATGTAATGCGCTGCAAGTATCTTTTCTATCTCCTGCTCGCCTTCGCGCTTGGTCTTGCCATACACTCCCTGAGGGTTGGTTTCATCTTCCTCCGTATAAGGCATATTCTTGTTGCCATCAAATACAAAATCCGTTGAAACATGTACCAAGGTAGTATTATATTCTTTGCAAACCTCGGCAAGATTTTTAGCTCCGGTTACATTTACTAAATGTGCTTTTTCAGGCTCGCTTTCGGCTTTATCGACAGCGGTATAGGCTGCAGCATTAATGCAAAAATCAGGCTTAAGCCTGTTAAATACCTCCTGTAGATTTTCCTTGTTGGTTATATCAGCTTCCGCAGAAGAAGCAAAATGGAACTGTAATGTACTATGCTTTGGTGCTATTGCCTGTAATGCCTGCCCTAACTGTCCCGATGCTCCTGTTACTAATACTACCATACAGGTCTTGCATTTTCAAAGTTAGGCAATACAGTATCTTTTGCCGAAATGATAAATTCCGACGCATCCATACCCCAATCGATACCAATAGTAGGGTCATTATACCTAATACCGCCTTCCGATTCTTTATTGTAAAAATTATCGCATTTATAGAAAAATGTAGCTGTTTCGCTTACTACCAAAAAGCCGTGTGCAAAACCACGCGGTACAAAAAGCTGTCTTTTATTTTCTGCTGTAAGCATTACTGCTACGTGCTCGCCGTACGTAGGCGAACCGGGACGTATATCTACCGCTACATCCAGCACTTCGCCCTGCAATACTCTTACCAATTTTGCCTGCGCATGCTCTCCTGTTTGGTAATGCAGCCCACGCAACACCCCGCGTGTAGAAAACGACTGGTTATCCTGCACAAAATGTACTTTTAAGCCTGTTTCCTGCTCAAAGCGTTTCTCATTATAGCTTTCCATAAAGTAGCCACGCTCATCGGGTATTACATTGGGTTCAATAATAAAACATCCTTCCAGTGGGGTAGGTATTGCTGCCATTTTTTATTTATTCTATTATGCTTAGCAAATGCGTTCCGTAACCGCTCTTTAAAAGCGGTTGTGCAAGTGCTGTAAGTTCTTCTTTTGTTATATAACCCATTTTATAGGCTGCCTCTTCTATTGCGCCTATTTTAAGCCCTTGTCGTTCCTCTATAACCTGTACAAACTGCCCTGCCTGCATTAGTGAGTTAAATGTACCAGTATCCAGCCACGCAGTGCCCCTGTCAAGGATGCTCACTTTAAGATTACCGCGTTTCAGGTATTCCTTATTCACATCGGTAATTTCAAGTTCGCCACGGTGGCTTGGTTGTATATTGGCGGCTATTTCCAGCACATCATTATTATAGAAATAAATGCCCGGTACGGCAAAGTTCGATTTTGGTTTTTCAGGCTTTTCTTCAATAGAGAGGGCATTGCCGTTTTTGTCAAAATCTACCACGCCGTAACGCTCAGGGTCATGTACATGATAAGCATAAATAATACCACCTTCGGGATCGTTGTTAGACTGTAATAAATCAGCGAGACCTGTTCCATAAAATATATTATCACCCAGTATCAATGCTACTTTATCATCTCCCACAAATTCTTTTCCTATAATGAATGCCTCTGCAAGCCCGTTAGGGTGCTCCTGAACGGCATATTCGAAACGGCAGCCCAACTTGCTTCCATCGCCTAACAGGTGCTGGAAAAGCGGTAAATCGTGCGGAGTAGATATAATAAGTATTTCCCTGATACCTGCCCACATAAGAGTAGATAACGGGTAGTATATCATCGGTTTATCATAAATAGGCATAAGCTGTTTGCTTACGGCAAGCGTAAGTGGGTGCAGCCTTGTACCTGAACCTCCGGCTAATATTATTCCTTTCATGCTATTTTGTTAGTTTCTGTAAATACCATTCTATGGTTTTTACAATTCCTGTTTCAAAATTTTCATTGGCTTCCCAACCGAGTTCATTCTCTATCTTATCAGCATCTATAGCATAGCGCAGGTCGTGCCCCGGTCTGTCAGTAACAAAAGTAATCTGGTCTTTGTAGCTTCCTTCTGTCTTTGGGTACATTGTATCAAGCAGTTCACATATCTTATTAGCGATATATAAATTATTGCGCTCATTTCTCCCCCCTATATTATAGGTTTCGCCTGCCCTGCCTTTTTTATATGCCAGTTCTATACCTGTACAATGGTCTAACACATATAACCAATCGCGGATGTTTTTACCATCGCCATAAATAGGAATATTTTCTCCAGAAACGGCTTTTCTTATAATGGTAGGTATCAGTTTTTCCTGATGCTGTTTTGGTCCGTAATTATTAGAACAATTGGTAGTAACTACATTCATACCATAGGTGTGAAAATAGCTTCGCACAACCATGTCCGATGATGCCTTAGAGGCACTATACGGGCTGTTTGGCGCATACGGAGTTTGCTCTGTAAACAAGCCTGTTTCGCCCAATGTACCGTATACCTCATCGGTAGAGATATGATGGAAACGACAACCTTCGTACCCTGCTCTATATTTATTAGGTGCATCCATCCAATGCTGCCTTGCGGTTTCCAACAGATTGAAAGTACCCAATACATTGGTTTTTATAAAGGCTTCCGGTCCTGAAATGGAATTATCCACATGCGACTCTGCAGCAAAGTGTATTACGCCTTTAAAATCGTATTCTCTAAACAACTCTTGTAAAAAAGCCCTATCACAGATGTCGCCTTTTACAAATTTATAATTCGGGTTATTCTCAATTTCTGTAAGGTTATCCAATGTACCTGCATATGTAAGCAGGTCAAGGTTTACCACAAAATAATCAGGGTTTTCGGCAAGAAAATGCACTATAAAGTTTGCTCCTATAAAGCCTGCTCCTCCTGTTATTAATATTGTTTTGTTCATATTAGGCAGTAAACTGTTTTCTCTTATTCGTTTGTCTTTTATAATAAGATATAAACATAGTAATGCCAACAAATAGGAAGAAAAATAGTATCGGAATTATAATTTTCATTCTTCCCGCAGTAAGCGATTTTTTCTTACCATTGATTGTTGTTCCTATATTTTTTATGATGTCAGAATAGTTAACTAAGTTTACCATATTTTCATTTTGCTTTTCCAGCAACCTGTTCTTAGCTTTTACTAATTCATCCAACTCTGTATTATTATTATAATATACTAACTTATTAGCTCCTTCTATTTTATTTGAAAGCCCTTCGAAAACGCCATCTATATGCTCAATAGAAACTTTATTTGCAGCTATTTCAGCATTAAGTCTCTCTTTATATTTCGTCTGAATTTCTTTAAAATAACTATCTGAATTTAAATAATTTAATATTGGTTCTGTAACGTTTTCTTTTGTAGAAGTTCCTCTGGTTGTAATTGTAATAGTGTGTCTGCCGTAATTACGGGCAGTAGGCATATCTTCAAGAGTTTCTTCCATTTTCCCATTTTCAGCTATTACACGAAATACCTCAAATTTTATTCTGTTTCTGTCATCTTCATCATCAATAAAATCATATATCTCTACTACAGGCTCTACCTCTATCTCAACTATTTTTTTATCTATTCCTACCTCATTTAAAAATTCACGATCTCCTTCTTGAACTTTTTTATTTAAAAGGTCTACCGTTTCGTATAAATAATCTACACTCTGAAAGTTAGGAACAACTATTAGCTTATGCTCATAAGGCTTTTCTCCTTGATCCATATAGTAACCAAGTGCCCCACCTGCTACTAAAATAATAAGCAACCATATTATGTTACGCTTAAGGAAAAGTATACCGTCAAAAAAAGAATCGTTTACACGAGAGATGTATTTTTTTATTTTCACTGATATTATAGCTAAATCTACCTCCTGATTTTGACTATTATTTCTTTGGTTTTCCATATGGTTTATATACAGTTAAAAATTTGTTCCAGTATTTTTATTGTTATTAAATAGGTAGGTTTAACTCCTGTTGTACCCAAGCCACCTGATGCCAGTGTACTGCCTGTTTCCAGTGGGTTATCCGACGCATAGTAAGCATAGCGTACTTTTACATCCGGGTGTATACTTTTACGTATTTTAGAAGCTGATTGTATTGCTTTTTGATAATAAGCTCCCTCCATTTCGAGACCTATTACACCCCAAGTAGAATCATGGAAAAATTTAAGTAAATCTTTATTTTGTAATGATGTACCTAATACCGTAATCATAGAGCCACTGTATACCGGTATGCCCTCCCCGTCAAACATTTTGGCGTTCAATTCATTTTCAAAAGGGTAATTATCTCCTGTACCTTCGTTTATGTGTGCTGAAGGTATCATTATATCGCCTTTATTACCTTCCAGTATTCCTGCTTTACCCATAATGGAAACTGACTCTACATTTACGTATGTTTCGCCACTTTCTTCTTTATATGGTTTTAGTAACTCATCTATAGTTTCATAAGCCTGCTCACCAAAAGCATAATCCATAACTATGATTACAGGCTGATTTTCCTGTGGGATATTAGCTTTAAGAAAAGCTGTTTTAGAGAAGTCTATTTTAGCGGTATCAAATATCTGAACATCAATATTTGTCCCTGAAGTATCAGGCATGGCAATCATACCGTTTTTCATAGCAAACTCTTCTACCTTACCTCTGTCTTTTCCATTACCCGATTTACTCAGGTCTTCGTAAATAGCGAAATCAGGTTTACCTTTATATTTTATCTTAAGCACATGTGATGCAAAAATCGAGTTCATTACACTGTGCATATTGGCACTAATTACGTGTATGGGTCTTTTTAAAAGTCCATTTTGTTTTAAAACTGCCTTTATATTATTTGCCCATATCTCCCCGTGTATATGGTGCCCCAGTCTTTCCCTAAGTATAGGGCTAAACGTTATTGCACGTTTAGGACCACCAAGAGCCTCATCTATTGCCAGTCTGCCCAACCAATATATTACATTTAAAAATCTGTCCGGTACGCTTTCTGTGCCAAAAGCATCATATATATCGGTTACTTCGGCAAAAGTTCTTCCTAAAATATTAGAAACGTGCGATATTGCTTTCTCACGTTCTATTAAATTCAGTTTTTTCTCCTGTAGTATAACCTGCTCCAGCTTTTGCCAGTCGCGTGTTAACTCTCCGCTTTCATCTATTAATACCCTGTCTTTTATTTTATGCGATTCTATAAATATAAAAGTAAGGTGTGTAAGTATGTCATATATATCCGAACGTCCGCGGGTTATCTCCACGTTCATTTGCTCGTCATCTATACGATAACAGTTACGTCTTCTTTTAGGCGGTACTATTGCCTGAAAATGGGATTTTGAATAGCCTTCATCAGAAGTAAGGTTAATGAAACGACATTGTTCTATACCAATAGGCAAACGCTCTATAACGTACAGTAAACCATTAAGTTCTGCTTTTTCATCAGCTATAGATCCATATATTTCAGGTCGAAGCTGTAAAAGAGCCTCTCGTAATGTTTCACCCGAAACACCCATAGGCTTATAAAACCCTCGGTTAAATAAATGCCTCATGGTTATATATAAACGCTCTATAGCCGCAGAAGATTCCTGCGAACGTGTGCGTGATATATTTTTAGTACTACTCATTCTTTTTCCTTAATTTTTACCCACAAATGTAGGATTTTATTTTTTAGAACTTTTTTAAACCCAAACTAATAATCTCTGTTATTGACTTTATATTTTATGGCTTTTACTATATTCAGCATTGTACCGTCTTTAAAACGGGATATTAAATAACCTTCATTAAACCTGTCCATCCTAATAAGGATAGTCAGGAATTTACATAGCGTAATAATATCTAAATCTTTATATACTATAGTATTTGAATTCAACATTCTACTGCCCTCTTTCCATTTCATCCAATTATAAGCAGGTGCAATATTTAAATCAGAAATCAAATCAAAAACTTTATCTACAATTTCTGCCGAACTCCAATAAGGAAATGTAATACTTCCATCTTCCAGTAAATCTCCTCCTTGTACTTTTCCAAACTCTTCTGTCTGTTCAATAACAGGGATTGTATCAAATAGTAATTGCCATTTCTCATACTTAATACTATTTAGATGTTTCGAAAAATCTTTAAGCTCAATCACGAGTGTTATAATTTTTTATTGTTCAGGGCATCCGCTATTTTCCTGTTATCACTAAGGCGGGGCAGCTTGTTTTGCCCGCCCAGCTTACCAATAGATTTCATATACTTCTGGAAACCATTTACAGCAACTTTAGTAATTACCACGGTGCGCAGTATATTACCGCTTATTAAGTCATCATAATATATGTTTTGCTTTCGCATTGCAGCATCTATTTTCAAAGCAAAGGCATCTATATCATCCGGTTCGTTTTCAAATTCTATAAACCACTCATGGTATGGTAAACCCTCCTTTGGGTTTATTTGCGGTGCAACGGTAAACTCGTTAACCCTTACGTTTGTACCCTGCATAGCTTCGTTAAGAGCGCTTTCTACCTCTTTGCCTATAACATGTTCCCCAAACGCCGAAATATAGTGTTTTATCCTTCCTGTTACTATTACCCGGTAAGGATCTTTACTTGTAAACTGAATAACATCTCCGGTATTGTATGCCCATAGCCCTGCATTAGTAGAAATAATCAAAACATAATTTATACCTATTTCAACTTCGCCTATGGTATAGCGTTTTGGGCTTTCGGTAAAAAACTCATCCGATTTTATAAACTCATAGAAAATACCTGAGTTTAGCAGTAACAGCATCCCTTTTTCGCCTTGCTTATCCTGATAAGCAAAGAAACCTTCGGAAGCAGGGAAAAGTTCTATACTGTCTACTTTTCTGCCTATTAAGTTTTCAAATTTAGCGCGATAGGGTTCATAATTTACCCCTCCGTATATAAACAGACTGAAATTCTTGAATAAATCGCCTACTTTTTTCTTGCTCTTTTGCTGTAAACGCTCAAAATACATTTGCACCCACGAAGGTATACCAGATATAACACTCATATCTTCCTTCATCGTTTCATCTACTATAGCATCTACTTTGGTTTCCCAATCGTCTATAATATTGGTTTCCCAGCTTGGCATACGGTTACGTTGCAGGTATTTAGGCACATAGTGTGCCACTATACCACTAAGACGACCAAATTTAATTCCGTTTTTTTCCTGTAGCACAGGGCTGCCTTGAAGGAAAATCATTTTACCATTTACAAAATCGGCTTTGCCCGTTTCATAAATATATAATAGTATGGCATTTCGGGCTGCCTGTATGTGGTAAGGCATTGACTCCTTTGTTAGAGGGATAAACTTAGCCCCGGATGTTGTACCAGATGTTTTGGCAAAATAAATAGGTTTTCCTTCCCACAATACATCTTCTTCTCCTGCTACTGCTCTGTCTACATATTGTTTTAACCCTTCGTAATCTCTTACAGGTACATGCTTGGCAAAATCAGCATAGTTATTTATTTCGCTAAAATTATGGTCTTTACCAAAAGCAGTATCTGCTGCCTGCGTAATCAGGTTATTAAAAACCTTTTTTTGGGTAGATAATGGATTTGCTGACCATTTTTTAGTGTCGTTATATACCTTTTGGGCAAATAATTTAGCAGCAAATGATTTTATTGACATGACTGGTGAAATTACAGGATTAAAATCTTTTTTTAAGCTCCCTTTCGGTGGTAATAATAATGTAAATAAAGCCCAATATCATTAAAGCTAAACCAACATACATAGTAATTTCATAACCCTCTAGGTAGAAAAGGTCTATTATACCAAATAATATCAGGACTATACTTAGCCATACCATTCTAATGGCTGAATATCGCTGGGCAAAATACCAGGACTCTTGTGACTTCATTGACCTGGAAGTCCTGTAACCATATAAATGATTTATATCTTTTGGTGGAAACTTGAATAGTATTAAAGCAGTTATTAAAAAGATTATACCTACTAAAAGCGATATATTGGAGGTAATAATAGTAAAAATATTTTCCATATTACTCGAAATCTATGTATTGTGTTGGGTTTATAGGATAACCGTCTTTCCAAAGTTCAAAATGCAAATGCACTCCTGTAGACTGTGCTCCTGTAGAACCTGCTAAAGCTATTACCTCTCCCGAACGTACTACATCACCCTGCTCTTTGGTTAAACTGGCTGCATGCTTGTAAACTGATATAATACCATCGTTATGGCGTACTATTATTACGTTACCATTAGTTGGTGTCCAGTCTGCAAAAAGAATAGTTCCTGATGCTACTGATTTTATAGGCGTATCTTTCGCCAACGCTACATCAACCGCGAAATGTTTGTTTTTAGAACTGTATGGTTCTGTAATATGCCCTTTAACAGGAGCAAAAAGCACTAAGTTTACTTTTGGCTTGGCTCCTTCAAAAAGATTATATTTATCTTCAAGGGCTACCTCTTCACGCAATTTTATTTCTGCTTCCGATGGTTTCGACTCTATTACTACCTCATCTTTATTATCCGGCACGTATACCGAATCGCGACTAAGGTTGGTTTCATCTAAATCTCCCGTAAGTACTTTTCTTATGGAGGCTATATAAGCCTCATTAGCTGCCATTTCCTGCTTTAAAGAATCGGTTTCTATAGCATTTTCCTTAGCTTCACGCTTTAATTGTGTAGAGGAATATCCCGGTATGTACTCCCTTAGCGGTGTAAATGCCACTACCGAAATGGTAAGCGCTATCATTATAATACTTACCGATGTAAGTACTACAAACACATTCATAAGGTTAAGTTTGAGCGAAAATTTTTCCTCAAAATTATCCTCATCCAGTATAACAAGCCTGCTTTTATTAAAAAGCTTTTTCTTAATTACCTGTCTTTTAGCTTTAAGTTTCTTTTTAGGCATCGCAACTATTTAATTGAACAAATATAATAATACCCCAAAGGAGAATGAAATTTTAATAGCATGTAAAGCTCATGTTTACCAATTAAGTGTAATTTAACGAAACCGTAAGCAAATAATTGCCGTAAATAATTGTAACGAATCATTTTATAGTTACATTTGTATAATTAAATACTTTTAAGTTTATAAAAATTTTTAGCCATGGGAAGAATGGGTTTTACAGAATGGGCAATTATTATTGCAGTAGTACTTTTATTATTCGGCGGTAAAAAAATACCTGAATTAATGAAAGGACTTGGCTCGGGGATTAAAGAATTTAAAAATGCCGCGAAAGATGAAGAAGGTCAGCCTAGTTCTAGCAAAAAACAACAAAGCCAAGAAGACAATAAACTGTAATTTTATATAACAGCCTAACGATACTATAAAACCCTGTAGCAAAAGCTATGGGGTTTTTTGATTTAATTTACTTTCAGTTTTTAATATTAAACTGTCATTGCGAGGAAGCATGACGAAGCAATCTAAAAAAGATTGCCACGCTCCATTTCATTACGCTCGCAATGACACGTAACCCATAACCTGTGTAACTATATTATCATACTCAACGCTACCCGTTTGCGGGCTTCATCAACTTCTATCACTTTTACCTGAACATGTTGGTGTAGTTTAACCACTTCGTTTACATCGCTTACAAAACCTTCTTTTAGTTGCGATATGTGTACCAATCCGCTTTCTTTAATGCCCACATCTACAAAACAGCCAAAGTTGGTAATGTTATTTACAATACCCGGTAATATCATACCTGTATGCAAATCGGTAATTGATTTTACATTTGGGTCGAATTCAAACATTTTAGCCGACTTTCGCGGGTCAAGTCCCGGTTTTTCAAGTTCTTTTAGTATATCTTTCAGTACCAAAACCCCTACCTGTTCGGTAGCATAAGTTGATGGGTTTATTTTAGCAATGGCTTCCTTATTCGAAATTAAATCTGAAGTTTTTAGTTTCAAATCCTTTGCCATTTTTTCAACAATAGCGTAGGCTTCGGGGTGTACCGCACTATTATCTAACGGATTTTTAGCATTGGGTATGCGCACAAATGCTGCTGCCTGCTGATAGGCTTTTTCGCCCAGTCGGGGTACTTTTTTCAGTTGTTTTCTATCTTCAAAAGCACCGTTTTCACTACGGTAGTTTACTATGTTTTCGGCGAGCTTCTCCCCTATTCCCGATACATAACTGAGCAATGCTGTACTGGCAGTATTCAGGTTTACCCCTACCGAATTAACGCAACGCATCACTACGGTATCCAGTTCTTCTTTAAGTTTAGTTTGATCAACATCGTGCTGATACTGCCCTACGCCTATGGCTTTGGGTTCTATTTTTACGAGCTCGGCAAGGGGGTCGCTAAGCCTGCGCCCAATAGATACCGCTCCCCTAACGGTAACATCATAATTCGGGAACTCGGCACGGGCAATTTTTGATGCGGAATATACCGATGCCCCCGCTTCGCTTACCACAAATACTTCCGGTGGCGTATCCCACGCTATTTTTTTAATAAAATGCTCGGTTTCGCGGCTTGCCGTGCCGTTGCCAATGGATATCGCCTCTATTTTATAGGCATTAACCATACTGCGGATTTTTTTCATGGCAACAGCCGACTCTTTTTGCGGCGGGTGCGGAAATATGGTTTCGTTATACAGCAAGTCGCCTTTTTCGTCGAGGCAGACTACTTTACACCCCGAACGATAGCCGGGATCTATTGCCATTATGCGCTTTTCGCCCAACGGTGGTGCAAGCAGTAACTGCCCTAAATTATCAGCAAATACTTGTATTGCTACGGCATCGGCTTTGGCTTTTGCCTCCTGCAATACTTCATTGCTAATGGCGGGTGCAAGCAGGCGTTTATAACTGTCGGCTATGGCTTTTTGCAGGTGTGCTGTGGTTGCTGCATTCGGTTTTTTGATGATTGACTGCTCCATAAGGTCGAGCACCTCATCGTTATCCACTTCTATTTTGAATTTGATGATACCCTCTGCTTCGGCACGGAGTATTGCCAGCAGACGGTGCGATGGTGCTTTGGCCAGGTTTTCGCTCCAGTCAAGGTATTGCGAAAATTTCTGCGCTTTTTCAGGGTCGGCATCTTTAACGGGTTTGGTAGTAATTGCCGCTTTGCGGCCGAAAATACGGCGCAAGTTTTTACGGATGTACATATTTTCGTTAATCCACTCGGCTATAATATCGCGTGCGCCTTGCAGTGCCTCGTCTTCGTTGGCAACTTTATCGTTCAGGTACTTGCCTGCTATATAGTCGATATCATCGGCGTTTTGTGCCATGATTATTTTTGCCAACGGTTCCAATCCGTTTTCGCGGGCGGTGTCGGCTTTGGTTTTTCGGCGTTTTTTATAGGGCAAGTACAAGTCTTCCAGCTCCGTAAGGTCGAAACTGTTATTGATTTTATCCTGTAATTCGGGTGTAAGGGCATTTTGCTCCTCAATGCTTTTTAATATGGCTTCTTTACGCTTTATAATTGCCTCATAGGCTTGGTTGAGCTTCGCTATCTGCTCTATTACTACCTCATCTAAGTTACCGGTTTTGTCTTTACGGTAACGGGCTATAAAGGGTATGGTGCAGTCCTCATTAAGGAGTTGTAAAGTGCTTTGTATACTTTTGGCTGATGCTGCTACCTGAGCAGCTATATATTGGGTATGGGTCATGCTTTGTTATTATAATGCACAAAGATAACGGGATATTATGAAAGCAATGAATAATGATTCTCTATGAAATAAGAATCGAATGTAATTTCTCCATTATTTTATCTTTATTATGATTAATATTATTTCTTAATTTTTTTTGTTTAGAAGTTAAATTTAAAACCTCATCTAAAATTTCTTTTTGTCCGTTTTTATTTATTTTTGGAAATTTTAGCTTTTTTAATAAATCTAAACTCAAATTATCTCTAATTGAACCTGTAGTAACTATATCTATATACATTTTGTAAAAAGGACTCTTTATAAGTTGTATAAAAAACTCAGAATCCATTCCTATAATATCAAAAACTATATAGGCAGGACTTACATAACTATTATCTAATTCATCTGTAACTATACCTATACTCCCTACATTAATTCTATATGGATTGTAAACAATATTTCCTTTTTTAACAACTTTATAAGCACTCGTAAACTCCTCTCCTTTTCTAAACTCATTAAATATTACTCCTTCATTATTTGTTACAGAAAGTATTCTATATTCAATATCTAATTCTTCATCCGTTTTAGGAAGAAATCTTTGACTCCTATCAATAATTTTATTTTCAAGACTTTCAAATTTATTTAATAAATTTTGAGAATTATTCTTGAAAAAATAATAACTAGTATCTAATCTGCTTTCTATGTCCTTAAAATCGATAATAAAAGAATTTTTAAGATTTCTATTTTTTCCTCTTATATTGGAATTATCAATTCTAAATGATTCTTTATCTCTATAATATTTAGAAGAAAAATCTATCAAATTTATTAATTTATTATCTATATCTGAACGATTATTGTAATCTTTTATTAATAAATCTAAATCTGTATCTAATCCATCATTTATAATTCTACCATTAGGTTCAAAACCAATATATTCAGCTTTTCCCATAAAAATAGAATAATTGAATTCTTCATATTCCTTTATAATATCTGAACTTTTTACTGATATAAATTCTTCATCATATTTTTTTTTCTTTTCAGAAGTAAATTTTTGTAAATATAAAATACTTGTCTTTATAGTTGGAACGCCAGATTGAACAAAAGTATGTGTAGGTAAATCAATTATAGCCCTAATCTCTGCTTCACTATGTAAATAATCTCTAACATATTTATAGCTTTCATTACTAAGTATTCCAGAAGGAATTACAATTAACATTTTTCCTTCTGGTTTTAATAATTTTAGACCCTTTTCTAAAAATAAAATTTCTGTTCTTTGAGATTTTCTTTTAACTAATTTACTTCCAAGAATATAATTTTTTAATATAGATTCTTTTTTTTCTTTACTTCCAAACGGAGGATTAGCTAATATAACTGTGCATCCCGAACTTTTATCATTTGAATTATATTCTTTCAAAAAATATTCCTTGCCATCTTCATCTTTCGTATCAAGAGAATTACCTCTAACAATTCTTTTTCCATCCCCCCACATCATCATATTTATTTTAGCCGTTCTTGCGGCTCTAGGTTCTGCATCAATTCCAAAAATTTGTTCTGTTTTTAGAATCTCTATAAATTCATTTTTGCTTACACCAATTTTTGACCACATACCACTTGGCATTTGATTAGTCAAATCAATCATTCGTTCAAAAGCCTTAATTAAAAAACCCCCGCTACCACATGCAAAATCTCCGACTATATCATAAATAGATATATCTGCAAGATTAGTCATAAAATTAACAATAGATCTAGGAGTAAAAAATTGCCCTAAACCTTTACCTCTAAGTTGAGTGGGTAAAAATTCTTCAAATGCTCTACCTTTAATATCAATATCAGTCTTTAATTGAAAATTTTCAAGTCTTTCCCATACTGCATAAAAAGTTTCAAAAGATAAATTTATTTTAGAATCTGCATCAAAAATTTCACTATAATTTTCTTCTATAGATTTTTTAAACCACTTATTTATGTATGATATTCCACCTTGCTCCAGATAATTTTGCTCTTCTATCAATTTATTTAAATTTAATGGATTATTTAAATTTTTTAAAATCCATTCTTCTTGATAAAATTTCAAACATAATATTTTACTAAATTCATCAAATGAAGCTCCAGGATCTAATTTGTCTCCATCACGAATTATATTATGTATATTTCTAAAATATCTTCTATAATCTTTTATCTTCTCATAATTAACCTCTGTCGATTGATTAGCCCTTAATGATAAAGAATTTAAAACTTCATAGTAAGATATCAATTGTCTGACTCTATTCCAATTGCTAGAATCAAGTTCATCTATATTACTCTCAATTATATTTACTTTGGAATTTCCATAATACCCTCTTAGTACAAATGCTTTACCATTAGTAAGTACACTATATCTTGATTCAAGAAAAAATGCGTAACTATCAACCTGCGAAATTCCTGATTGTATGGTTTCAGTTGGCTTTTTTGCTTCAACAACAATTAATGGCTTTTTATGTTCAGAATGTGTAACTACTAAATCAGCATATTTAATTTTCTTTTCCCTTCCAAAATTCATTTTTACTGGATAATCCCAACTCAAACAGCTTTCAGGATACAAAAGAATATCTTTAAATAGCTTATTTATTAGATTTACCTCGACATCTCTTTCTGTTTTATAATTACTCATATTTATGTTAAAAATATCTATTTGGTAAATTTATGATATTATTTTAATCCTGAACAATAAAATCTTTAGGATCTTCTTTTTTGTATTCGGGTTGTATGTTCACGTGGTTAATATGGAACTTTTCGAACAGTACTTTTTCTATTTTATGTAACAGCTCGTTAAACTGCGATAGGGTTATATCCTCGGTGCAATCTAAATGGGCTTCAAGGTGCAGTTCTTCCTCATTTAAATGCCACACGTGTATGTGGTGCAGTTTGTTGGCTCCGGGTATTTTGTGTACTTCGTGTACAATATCTTTAATATTTATGGAATCAGGCGTAAAAAGCATTAGCATTTTAGTAGAATCGCCCAACAGCTTCACTCCTACTATTATCAGGTAAATGGCTATTAACAGTGTTAATAAACTATCTACCCAGTATATCTGGAAGTACATCATTAACAACCCGCCTATTAATACGGCTACCGATGCCATCATATCGGTAAGCAGGTGCAAATACGCCGATTTCATATTCAGATTATGGTTGGCATCGTCTTTTAATAGTAGTACTGATATTCCGTTGGCTACTATACCCAGTACTGCCAGCCATATTACAAGTCCCGGCTTTATAGTTACAGGGTCTATAAAGCGTTCTATAGCTTCGTAAACTAAATATATGGCTACACCTACTAGTGTTATGGCGTTTATAAAGGCTGCTATAAGTTCCGAGCGTTTAAAACCGAAAGTTTGGGAAATAGTTGCCTTGCGCCTGGATAGCTTATGCCCTATATAACTTATTACCAGCGACAATACATCGCTAAAGTTATGCAGCGCATCGGATAGCAGCGCAAGGCTTCCCGAAATTATGCCTCCTACTACTTGTGCGACTGTTATAAGCACATTTAGCAATATGGAATACATAAGCTTGTTTCCACTAACATTATGTTTATGTATATGATGGTGGTGTCCGCCCAAAATTTAGTTTTTTAGCGTTTTTATTTTCGTTTCAGTAGGTAATTATGAGTTATTAACAAGGTATCTTGTTCACTCTGTTTTGGTGTCTTCCGCCTTCAAACTCGGTATTTAAAAAGGCATCTACCATACCTATTGCCTGCTGTACAGAGGTATAACGTGCCGGTATGCTTATAATATTAGCATCGTTATGCTGGCGTGCCAGCTCGGCAATTTCTTTAATCCAGCATAGTGCAGCTCTAATACCTTTATGTTTATTAGCCGTCATTGCTACTCCGTTACCGCTACCGCAGATGATTATACCAAAATCGGCAGTACCATTAGCAACGTCTTCCGCTACCGGATGTACAAAGTCAGGATAGTCTACACTATCAAAAGAATCGGTACCGTGGTTAATAACTTCAATTCCTTTTTCTTCAAGGTGTTTTACAATGGCTTTTTTGTAGTCAGGACCTGCATGGTCATTACCAATAGCTATTTTCATTTTTACTGTAGTGTTGTGTTGTTTATTCGGGCAAAGTTACCAAACAATATTAAATGGTTGGCTGTCAATATTCTAATATTTTTTAAATAATTGTAAAGCTAAAAATATAGCAATAAATATGTTAATATGGTGAATTGTTAATACTTTTTGTAAGTATCTGTAAATAAATAAGTTGAAAATACACTATTATTGTTGATAAGTAAACCATTAAAAAGTATAAAAAAATTAGGGTTCTTAACATTATTTTTACATAGAGAAAGGGAATTTAAAAATGCAAGCAGAGTTATTATTTTTTTGTAGTTTTTTTTGAAACAGTTTCACACAGTTATTAACAATAATTAACAAGTGAACTTATCAAAAAAGTAAATCTAAAAATGTATTTCAACAGTTGTTGATAACATTAAATTAAAATTGGAATGGCATTATTTTACAATGCTTTACATTTAACTAACATTGTTAATTACTCTTTATAAGTTGATGAAAACGATATAAGCAAAAAAATATCAGAAAGTTTTACCGCATATTAACAAGCTATAATAACCATCATTAATTTTTAAATTTTTAAAAAAAGCTTTTATAGTTTTTAATATATGTTGATAACTAATAAGTCTGTTTAAACGATTCTGAGATTATTTTGTTCTTCGAAGTCTTTTAGTATTTCCTTTACGGTGTCTAAATCGTTTGGGTGTACTTTTAGTTTTATGCCGCCAAGTGCCAGGGAATAAAGCGGAGTTATAGAGGTTATTGTTTCATTCTCGAAAAAGAAACTGATGCCTGCCTCGGTAAGAATATGTTTCAGTATAGTTATTTCGTGCGGATAATTAAATACCGCTGCAGTTATAAAGTGTTTCATTATAGCGTGTTATAGTAACTAAAGATAGTGATTTTTTGGGTTTATTGTAAAATTAATTCTTAGCCTGAAAAGTTATTATTTCATTAAATAGCAGTGTATATTTAATAGTTATTCGTAATTTTCAGCAATTATTAAATGATTATATGAGTAGAAAGAACGGCAAACCGTCGAAGAAGAAAACGAAAGATTTTTCACGAAAAATTTTTAAAATACTATCCAAAGAACCAACTAAATCATTCAACTACAAACAAATAGCTGCAATACTGGATGTTAATGATACCCAGAGCAGAAATGATATTATTAAAGAACTTAAATTCCTGGCAGCTAAAAAAGATATTGAAGAAGTTGAAAGAGGAAAGTATAAAGTTTCAGCCACTAATGACTATTATATTGAGGGAATAATTGATATGACAAGCCAAAAAACTGCCTATTTGGTATCTGATGAGCTTGAAAATGATGTTTTTATTCCTACCAATAATCTTAATAAAGCATTAGACGGCGATAAAGTAAAAGTATATATATATAACAGAAGAAAAGGTCGCAGACCCGAAGGTGAAGTTGTAGAAATAGTAGAAAGACATTCTACTGATTTTGTAGGTGTTATAGATATACAAAAGAATTTTGCATTTGTATCTACCGCTAACCCTAAAATGTATACTGATATTTTTATACCGAAAGATAAAATTGGTGATGCTGAAAATGGTGATGTAGTGTTGGTTAAAATAGCTGACTGGCCTAAAAAAGCCGATAGCCCTTTTGGAGAAGTAACTAAAGTACTGGGTAAACCGGGAGAGCATGATACTGAAATACATGCTATACTGGCAGAATATGGTTTACCATCAGATTTTCCTGTTGAAGTAGAAGTATATGCACAAAAGCTGGATACCAGTATTCAGGAAGAAGAAATAGCACGACGCAGGGATATGCGCGAAACACTTACATTTACTATAGACCCCCGTGATGCTAAGGATTTTGATGATGCATTATCATTTAAAGTACTGGAAAATGGTAATTATGAGATAGGTATTCATATTGCCGATGTATCGCATTACTTGCAGGAAGGAACTATACTTGATGAGGAAGCGTATAACAGAGCAACATCGGTTTATTTGGTAGATAGGGTAGTGCCTATGTTGCCGGAAGTATTATCAAACTTTGCGTGTTCGTTACGACCCAACGAAGAAAAATATACATTCTCAGCTGTATTTCAGTTAAATGATAAGGCAGAGGTAGTAGACAAGTGGTTTGGGCGCACTGTAATCTATTCTGATCAACGTTTTGCTTATGAAGAAGCACAACATATGATAGAAACCGAAAGCGCCACTATACCGGCTGAATTATCGCTTACAGGGGAAGATTATACTGTATCGCATGAAATAAGAGATGCTGTTGTTAAACTAAACCAGTTAGCCAAAATAATGCGTGGTATGCGTATGGCAAAAGGTGCCATATCGTTTGATAAAGTAGAAGTGAAGTTTAACCTGGATGAAAATTCAGAGCCGGTAGGCGTATATTTTAAAGAACAAAAAGAATCCAATCACCTGATAGAGGAATTCATGCTTTTAGCAAACCGTAAAGTAGCAGAGTTTATAGGCAAACAAAAGAAAACATTTGTATACCGTATTCACGATGAACCGGATATGGATAAATTAATGAATCTGCAAACGGTAATATCAAAATTTGGTTATAATTTAAATTTTAAAACCAAAAGTTCTATTTCACAGTCATTAAACCAGTTAATGGTTGATGCACATGGTAAAAAAGAACAAAACCTTGTAGATACGCTGGCAATTAGGAGTATGAGTAAAGCAGTATATTCTACTGATAATATAGGGCATTATGGTCTTGCTTTCGATTATTATTCGCACTTTACATCACCCATAAGGCGTTATCCTGATGTTATGGCACATAGGCTATTACAACATTATCTGGATGGTGGTAAATCAGTAAGTGAAGAAGAATATGAAGACAAATGCCAACACTGTTCTAACATGGAATATCTTGCTGTAAATGCCGAGCGCGACAGCATTAAATACATGCAGGTTAAGTACATGCTGGATCATAAAGATGAAGAGTTTTTAGGTGTAATATCCGGCGTAACAGAGTGGGGTATATACGTAGAAATTGAATCTAATAAATGTGAGGGTATGTGCCGCATACGCGAAATAAAAGATGATTATTACACTTTTGATGACAAGCAATATGCTTTGGTAGGTGAAACTACAGGTAAATTGCTTCAGCTGGGAGATGAGGTTTATGTAAAAGTTAAAAATGCTGATTTAGTTAAAAAGCAATTGGATTTTCAGTTTTTAAGTAAAGCATCAGAAAGACCTGTTTAACTAAAAACTGTAACATTTTATTTTTGTGAAAGTCTTTAAATGTATAAAACATTTAATAATAGAAAATAACATGAAAAAATTAATAGTAATTGCATTTATAGTGCTGTCTCAGGCTATTAATGCACAGGTAACTAAAAATATTGGCGATTTTACTGAGGTAAGAGTGTACGATTTAATCAATCTTACCATGATAAAATCAGATGAAAATAAATTAGTAATTACAGGACACAGGGCTGATGAAGTAGAAGTTGTAAACAAAAATGGTAAACTTAAAATACGCATGCAGTTTACTAAACTACTTCAGGGTGAAGATATTGAAGCTATATTATATTACACTAATACTATAGACCATATTGAAGCCAGTGAAGGCTCTTTTGTAGGTTCTGCAGATGTTTTTAAAGCAACAGCATTTGAACTGAATGCTAAAGAAGGTGCTACTATAAAAATTAAACTTGATGTTGACCGTTTAAAATCAAAAGCAGCTTCGGGAGGTATACTAGAACTTTCAGGTACAACAGCTAATCATGATGTGTTATTAACATCGGGCGCAATAATGAAAGCAAAAGGTTTAGAAACCAAGCAAACCGAAATCACTATAAATGCAGGTGGCGAGGCAGAAATATTTGCTACTGATTATGTAACTGCTAAAACCCGTGCAGGTGGTGAAATAGATATTTATGGTAAACCTAAACAAGTTGATAAAAAAGAAGTTATAGCTGGCGATATTACTATAATGTAATAGCCGTAAAAAAATAAAAAAACTCCAAAATATATTACTAAAATATATTTTGGAGTTTTTTTATGGCTAACTGTAACAATAGGGTATAGGGTACTGTCTTTATTATTAAACTAAACATTATCAATCATGAAAAAAATATTTTTACTAGTTACGTTAAGTGCTTTCAGCCTTTCTTTTTCTCAGGAAACTATTAAACTTAAAAAATTTAAAAACTTAGTTATAGCATCTGATTCCGAAGTTACTATAATAAAATCTAACAGAAACGAACTTATAATAAATGATGCTGAAGAAACAAATGTTGTTAACGAAAGTGGTACGTTAGTATTAGGTAGCGATAGCAATTTTATGTTATATTATAATGGTGATATAGAAACTATTACCATAGCTTCGGATGCAGTATTAACAGGTAATGACGAAATAAAGGTTAATAAACTTAGTATTATAGCTGATTCTGATGCCGAAGTAACACTTAAAGTAAAAGTAAAATACTTAGAAACTACAGCGAGTTCCGATGCTGAAATTACACTTTCAGGAAAAGCGGTAAATCATGCTGCATTTTTTAGTTCAGATGCTGAATTACATGCTAAAAACCTTATAGCCGAAAATACTGATATTGTATTATCATCAGATGCTGAAGCAGTAATTTATACTAAAAAAACCGTAAACGTTCAAGCCAGTTCCGATGCTGAAATTACAATATACGGTAACCCTGAAAAAGTAAATAGATCTATAAGTGGTGATGCTGAAATTACAGTAGTTAACTAACACAAACAGTATAAAACTATAAGTACGATTAACGTCAATATATTCATACTATTAAATTTTCTGCTTTAAGAATATAAATAGTAACTTGCAGCTACTTATTATAAACTGAATGATTGACGATATTTTCGCGGCACTTCCACTCGGTTTTATGCTAAGTTTCATGCCGGGTGCAGTATTTTTTGTGCTTTTAGAAACAAGTGTAATAAAAGGTTTTAGAGCAGCCATTGCTTTTGATTTTGGTGTGCTGCTTGCCGATATAGTATTTATATGTATTGCTTATTTTAGTAGTTACAGGCTTTTACAAAGTATAAAAGATGAGCCTGCACTATTTATATTCGGTGGGCTTATTTTGCTTACTTATGGTATTATATCGTTTATAAAACAAAAACGAGACAGTAAAAAGGAAAAGGTACTAAAAAGTGAGTCGAAAGACATTATTAAAAACAACTATTTCGGGCTGTTTGTAAAAGGTTTCTTTCTCAATTTTATTAATGTAGGTGTACTGGGTTTTTGGTTGGCTATTATTATAGCAGTAGGACCAAAGCTGGATATGGACCAAAGCAGAATAGTAATCTTTTTTGCTTCGGTACTGGGAGGTTATTTATTAACTGATATAGGTAAAATACTATTGGCAAAACAATTACGTAAAAGACTTACTAAAACCAATATTTTAAAAATAAAACAGGTTATAAGCGTAATACTTATGATTTTTGGTATAGTACTGTTAATGCAGGGTTGGTCACCATCCGACAGGGAATTTGTAAATTCTGCTATAGAAACACTGGAAAAAGAATAAGTGAATAAACCCACTTTAAAATATATAGAAATAAAAAAAGCTGTTACTCAAGTAACAGCTTTTTTTTGTGGAGGCATCGAGCGGATTCGAACCGCTGTAGCAGGTTTTGCAGACCTGTGCCTAAGCCCCTCGGCCACGATGCCATTTTCATAATGTGGAAGGCAAATTTACATATATTTTAGAGTAACACAAGTAATTTGCTTTAATTTTTTCTATTTCTTAATCAGGTTCTGTATTCCTCAATTTGTACCGTTACTCTTTCAACATCACCACCAATAGGGGGGTTAACTTTAGAAACTGCAATTAATATTCTTGATACTGAGGCAATTTCATCAAAAATACGTTTTATAATGCGTTCTGCTACGTGTTCTAACAGTTTAGAGCGTATAGCCATTTCCTCACGTACAATTTTATTTAAATGCACATAGTCTACCGTATCATGTAGCTCATCAGTATCTCTTGCCTTGCGTAAATCGGTTTTAACCTCAAGGTTTACTAAATAATCCGAACCTATTTTACCCTCTTCTGTAAGGCAACCATGGTACGAAAACGTGCGTATATTTTCTAATTTAATTACTCCCATTGCATAAAATTATTTCCAACTGTAAAAATACACATTTTATCTGCCACAGCATCTACTTTAAAACTTTATTAGGCTTGGTTTATATCGGTTTTTTTTGAATAACTTTGCACCACTTCATAATACAGTACTATATATGGCCAGCGAAGAAAGATCACTTAATTTTATTGAACTTATCATAGAAGAAGACCTTAAAAACGGTCTTGAAAAAGATAAGCTTCGTTTTCGTTTCCCACCGGAACCAAATGGGTATTTGCACATAGGGCATGCCAGCTCTATATGTTTAAATTTCGGGTTAGGGTTAAGGTATAACGCCCCTGTAAACCTGCGTTTTGATGATACAAACCCTGTAAAAGAAGAGCAGGAGTATGTTGATGCTATTAAGCGCGATGTAGAATGGTTAGGTTTTGAGTGGGATAAAGAATGTTACGCATCTGATTATTTCCAGCAGCTTTACGATTGGGCTGTTGATTTAATAAAACGTGACCTTGCTTATGTTGACAGCCAGAGCAGCGAAGCAATGGCACAGCAAAAAGGTACACCTACACAGCCGGGTACTAACAGCCCGTACAGAAACCGTACAGTACAAGAGAACCTGGAGCTTTTTGAGCAAATGAAAAATGGTGAAGCTGCCGAAGGTAGCCATGTACTGCGTGCTAAAATTGATATGGCATCGCCAAACATGCTTATGCGTGACCCACTTATGTACAGAGTACTGCACAAAAGCCACCACCGTACCGGTAGTGATTGGCATATATACCCAATGTATGACTGGGCACATGGTGAAAGTGATTACATAGAACAAGTATCACATTCATTCTGTACGCTTGAATTTGCTATGCACAGAGAGCTTTACGAATGGTTTGTAGATAAAATATATACCGAAGGTACATTACCGCCTAAACAGCGCGAATTTGCACGACGTAACCTAAGCCACACTATTGTTAGTAAGCGTAAATTACTGCAATTAGTTCAGGAAGGTCATGTTACCGGGTGGGACGACCCGCGTATGCCTACTATTTCAGGATTAAGAAGAAGAGGGTACACGCCAATGTCTATCCGTAATTTTGCCGATACTATTGGTATTGCAAAACGTACCAACCTTATAGATGTTTCGTTACTGGAGTTTTGTGTAAGAGAAGACCTTAACAAAACGGCACCACGTGTTATGGCAGTTTTAGACCCTGTTAAACTGGTTATAGATAACTATCCGGAAGTGGAGGAGGAATGGCTTGATGCTGAAAACAACCCTGAAGATGAAGCAGCAGGACAAAGAAAAGTACCATTCTCTAAAGAGCTTTATATAGAGCGTGAGGATTTTAAAGAAGAAGCAAATCGTAAATTCTTCCGTTTAAGTATAGGGAAGGAAGTACGTCTTAAAAATGCTTATATAATAAAAGGGGAGAGCGTAGTAAAAGATGAAAATGGTACTATTACCGAAATTCATTGTACTTATGATGCTGACAGCCGTAGTGGTAGTGGTACCGAAGCCAGTATGCGAAAAGTAAAAGGTACACTGCACTGGGTATCTGTAAAACATGCTATTGAAGCCGAAGTACGTGTTTACGACCGTTTATTTACACACGAAAATCCTGATGGTAATAAAGAAATAGACTTTATGAGTTACATTAACCCTGATTCGCTTAACGTGATAAAAGGATATATGGAACCAAGTTTAAAAGATGCTAAAGTTGGAGAGAATTATCAGTTCCAGCGTTTAGGATATTATTGTGTGGATAAAGACAGTACTGCTGAAAATATTGTTTTCAATAAAACAGTTGGTCTTAGAGACACATGGGCAAAGCTTGCCGATAAAGAATAAAAAAGTTACATAACTAATATTTATAAAACCCCTGCATTTGCAGGGGTTTTATTTATTATATATAATAGTAATATCAATTTTATAAATTATAGTATTTAATTATTGAAAATAGATTATTTAAAAGCTGTTTCAGCTATTTAAAATTTCAGCCTTATAGTTTGTATATTTTTACCTTAAAAAGCAGTTTTAAAGCCTTTATTTTAAGTTTTTCGGTTAGTAATGCAATTGTTGTTGAACAAAGAGCTACTATTAGTTTTTAAATTGTTATATTTAATTTTTATGCTTCCTTTACATATCTCTTAACTACCTGTTAACAGCATAAAGGTGTTAATTTTTCTTACCTTTATATAAAGTATAAATTACTAACTTTTAAAAAAGCTAAATTATGGCAGGTAAAGCAGGAACACTAGCTGCAGTAGTTGCGGGAGCAGCTATAGGTGCAGCACTCGGAATACTATTTGCACCCGATGAAGGTAAAAAAACAAGAAAGAAAATAAAAGAAGGTTATGATACCAAAAAAGATGAATTAAAAGATAAAATTCATGATATTGGTGATCAGGTAAAAAGTAGGTTTACCAGCTCCAAAGAAGATTTAGAATCAGGATTTGACAGATTGGTAGCAAATGTAGAGGAAAAGACAGATGATGTTATTAACACACTGGAAAGAAAACTGGAGGAGTTAAAATCAACTTCAGCTAAAACAGATTCAGTTAAAACAGAAAGTACTGTCGGTTCCGGTTCAGCTAAAACTAAGTAATACAAAACGCTATTATGGCATTTGAAGAGGTTAAAGAAAACTTTGAAGACTTAAAAGACCAAGCCAAAACATTATATGATGCCAATATAAGGTATTATAAACTTATGGGCTTTAAAATAGCTATGAAGGCAGGAGCCAAAATAGCTAAAATTATAATGTTTTTGTTTTTGTTGCTTTTGGTAGTGTTATTTTTATCACTGGCATTAGCATTAGGAATAGGGTATGCATTAAATAATTTTGCCTATGGTTTTTTAATAGTAGGGGTTTTATACCTTATTGTTTTAGGGATAGTTTATGCTAACAGGAACAGTATTATAGAAGGCAGAATGCTATCTAAATATTCAAAAAAGTTTTTTAAATAATTAACTGACTGATTATGCCGGGGAAAGAATATAAATCGTTTGATCAAATAGAGAAAGACCTTGAAATACTTAGGGTAGAAAAAGACCTTGCGTATTACAGGCTTAAAAAAGACCTTGATGAAACGAAGGACAGTTTACAACTTAAAAATATAGTGGGAGATACACCAAAAAAGGTATTTAACGTAGCTAAAATGCTTTCAGGACCTTTTAAAAGTGCTTTTCTTACCTATGTTTTTAAAAAGATATTTAAGTAATTACCCAAACCAAACTATAAATAAAAAAGTCCGAAGTATTTAGCTTCGGGCTTTTTTTCTTTCTTATCGTTTTTTATTTGTTGCTTTTACGATTGTTTTTATCCTGAGTTTTTTCTTTTTGTTCTGTTTCATCTTCATCATAGTTTTCAGGAACAATTATTTCAGGCTTTTTTTCTTCTTTTTTCTTCTTCTTATCTTCCTCTTTATTTTGTTGCATTAATTGGTTCGATGCCATAAAAGAAGCCGTCATATTAGTAAGCATATCAGTAGCAGCATGTGGCGAGTTAGGCATCATAATAAGGTTACTCTTCGTTTCGCTACCTACAGCCTGTAAGGTATCATAGTGCTGTGTTACTACAATAAGTGCGGATGCTTCTTGGCTGTTTATACCTACATTATTCAGTATATCAACGCTTTCTACTAAACCTCTTGCAATTTCTCTACGCTGGTCGGCAATACCCTGTCCTTGCAGTCTTTTACTTTCTGCTTCTGCTTTCGCTTTCGCTACAATTCTAATACGTTGTGCTTCTGCTTCATATTCCGCAGCCGATTTCTCTCTATCCGCAGCATTAATACGGTTCATAGCATTTTTAACCTGTGGGTCAGGGTCAATATCCGTAATAAGAGTATTAATAATGTCATAACCATAAGTAGACATTGCTTCGTTAAGTTCACGCTTTACCGCTATTGCAATATCATCTTTACGCTCAAAAACATCATCAAGGCGCAGTTTTGGTACTTCGGCACGCACCACGTCAAATACATAAGAGGTTATCTGATCATGCGGAAATTCCAGTTTATAAAAAGCCTCATATACTTTTTCCGGTATTACTTTAAACTGTACCGATACTTTAATTTTTACGAATACATTTTCTTTTGTTTTCGTTTCAATAAGTACATCAAGCTGCTGTATCTTCAGGTTAAGTCGTCCTGCTATTTTATCTATTACGGGAATTTTAAGGTGTAGTCCCGCACCGCGTATACTGTGAAATTTACCAAATCGTTCTACAATACCTGCCGTTTGTTGTTTAATGGTAAAAAAGGAAAGAATAAAAATGATAAAGGCAATAAATAATATAAAATAAATGCCAAGATTTTCCATAATCAGTGTATTTAAGGTTGAATGTTATAAAGTTAAGTATTACTATGCTATATGTATACAAATGTTTAAAAATGTTACACATTGCAACTATAGCAGGGGATAGGTAATAAAAAACCTCCCGTTTGGGAGGCTTATTATTTATGATAGTGTTTCAACGGCTTTATTAATTCGGCTGATGGTTTCTTCCTTACCAATCAGCTCCATAATATCAAACAGGTGAGGGCCTTTAAGTTCGCCTACAACGCTTAATCGTAACGGCGCCATAACTTTACCCATACCCAGTTCTTTTTCAGCTATCCAGTCTTTAGTAACCTTTTCAGTATTTTCAGAAGAGAAATCAAGTGTATTTTGCAGTACTGTAGCCAGTTCTGCCATTATTTCGCCTGTATTTTCCTTCCATTGTTTTTTAGCAGCCTTTTCATCATAGCTTTCAGGAGCTACAAAAAAGTAATCGCTTAAACTCCATAGCTCAGTAGTAAAATGAGCACGCTCTTTTACCAATCCCACTATTTTAGTTACATCTTCAATAGGAGTATTAATACCTTTTTCAAGTAGTGTATGCGATAGTTCTTTAGCCAGTACTTCGTTATCCTGACGTTGTAAATACTGGTGGTTAAACCATTTATTCTTTTCAGGGTCAAATTTAGCACCGCCTTTATGAACTTTATTAATATCGAAAAGCTTAATTAGCTCATCCATTGTAAATAGCTCTTCGTCATTACCCGGATTCCAACCCAGTAGTGCAAGGAAGTTAACTACAGCTTCCGGTAAAAATCCGTTCTCTCTGTACCCTGATGATATTTCTCCTGTTTTAGGGTCTTTCCATTCTAACGGGAATACAGGGAAGCCTAACTTATCGCCATCACGCTTGCTTAGTTTACCGTTACCTACAGGTTTTAATATTAATGGCAGGTGTGCAAACTCAGGAGCATCCCAACCAAAAGCACGGTATAACAATACATGCAGGGGTAGGGAAGGTAACCACTCTTCACCACGTATTACATGGCTGGTTTTCATTAAGTGGTCATCTACTATATTCGCTAAGTGGTAGGTAGGCATACCATCTTTTTTAAATAGTATTTTATCATCCAGTAGCGACGTTTCAAACTTAACCTCACCACGAACCATATCATGTAAAACCAGTGTTTCACCTACAGGCATTTTAAAACGCACTACATAATCCTCTCCGCTGTCAATTCTTTTCTGAACTTCTTCAGCCGATAGGTTAAGTGAGTTATCCAGTTTTTCACGGTTGCTGTGGTTGTATATAAAGGTATTGCCTTTAGCTTCTTCTTCTTTACGTAATGTATCAAGCGACTCCGGAGTATCAAAAGCATAGTATGCCCAGTTGCTGTCCAGTAGCTGCTGTGCATATTGTTTATACATATCCTTACGCTCACTTTGCCTGTAAGGGCCATATTCTCCTTCTTTACCAATACCTTCATCATACGGTATACCGCACCATTCCAAGGCTTCTTTTATATATTCTTCTGCACCCGGCACATAGCGGTTTTGGTCGGTATCTTCTATTCGTAAATAAAATACACCATTGTTTTGTTTGGCAAATAAATAATTAAAAAGAGCGGTGCGCACTCCACCTATGTGTAGTGGACCTGTTGGGCTTGGCGCAAAGCGAACACGTACTTGGTTTTGCATTGTTAATAAGTTTTTGCACAAAGATACAATTATGAATTTTCCTGATGCGTGAATTTGTGGCAGATATTTTGCTGCATTTTGCAAGTAGTTATAAATCAATTTATTTTGTTGCTTGTACAGCATAGGGATAAACTTGTTATAAATGTTTATCAATCCGATATAAATTGTAATTTTATCAGTTACTAACAATTGTGAATAATTTGGAGGCTAAAAACATCATATATAAAAAGCTGGAAGGCTTTATAAAGAAGTATTACACTAACGAACTTATTAAAGGAAGCATCCTTTTTACGGGGCTGGGTTTACTGTATTTTATGGTTACCCTTTTGGTTGAATATTTTTTATGGTTACCACAGGGCGGGCGTACCGCGCTGTTTTGGGTTTTTATTGTAGTGGAGACTTTCCTGTTGCTTCGTTTTATATTATTTCCGCTTTTTAAATTGTTCAAATTACAAAAGGGTATAGACTACAATCAGGCATCAAAAATAATTGGTAATCATTTCCCCGAAGTTTCCGATAAGTTGATTAACTTTTTGCAATTAAGCGGGCAATCACACCAATCAGAATTATTAGCCGCTTCTATAGAACAAAAAGCAAATAACCTGCAACCTGTTCCTTTTGCTAATGCCGTTAATTTTAAAAAGAATGTAAAATACATTCCCTATGCGGCTGTGCCTTTATTATTACTTGCCTTATTTTTTATTAGTGGTAACAGTGGTGTAATTACACAAAGTTTAGATAGGGTAGTGCATTATGAAAAACATTATAACCCGCCGGCACCGTTCCGGTTTGTAATGCTGAATAAAAACCTGAATGCACAACAGGGAACCGATTATACTTTGCAGGTGCAAACACAGGGTAATGTAGTTCCTGAAAATGTAATGATTACCATTGGCGATGAAAACTATTATATGGAATCATCTAAAGCGGGAGTGTTTGAATACCGTTTTGAAAACCTTACCAAAAATGTAGATTTCCAGTTAAAGGCAAATGAAGTTACCTCGCAACTGTATCAGTTAAGTGTAGTGGAAGTACCTACTATTGCTAACTTCGAAATGCAGTTAAACTATCCTGCTTATTTGCGAAAGCAAAACGAAGTTGTACGTGGAACAGGGAATGCTATAGTACCCGAAGGAACAAAAGTTACCTGGAAAGTTGATGCACTTGCCACTACAGGTATAGAGTGGGTATCGGGTGATGAGGTGGAACCGTTTACTACTGAAAATGAAGGCTTTATATTAGCTAAGAATATTTATAACAATACAGATTATCAGGTACTTACGTCTAATAAAAACGTGAAACACCATGAAAAACTGCAATATCACATTACAACGGTTAAAGACCAAAGCCCAACCATTAGTATAGGTGCTGCACCGGATAGCTTAAAGCTGGAACAAAACGTATTAGTAGGGCAGGTGTCCGATGATTACGGGCTTACCAAACTGCAAGTGGTGTATTACCCTAAGAACAATCCTGAGTCAATTAAGAAGCATAGCTTACCGGTACAAAAAGATACGTATGACCGATTTATATATACCTTCCCGAAAGGTTTAGACATACATGCAGGAGTAGCGTATGAATACTACTTTGAGATTTTTGATAACGATGCTATTCATGGGTATAAGAGTACAAAATCTTCAGTATTTTCTGATAGAGAATTAACTACTGATGAGAAGGAAGAAAAAGTATTACAGGAGCAAAATAACAATATAAAAAGTCTTCAAAAATCAATTAAAAATCAAGATAAACAAATAGACGAACTGGATAAACTCCAGAAGATGGGCAAGGAGAAAACCGATCTTGATTTTAAAGACCAAAAGAAGATTGAAGATTTTATAAAGCGACAGAAACAACAGGAAGAAATGATGAAAGAGTTCTCTAAAAAATTAGAGAAAAATCTTGAAGAGTTTAATCCTGAAAAGAAAGATGAGTATAAAGAAGAACTTTTAAAACGTCTTGAAAAGAATCAGGAAGAATCAGAAAAGAATAAAAAGCTACTGGACGAATTAAAAAAGCTTAACGATAAAATCAACAACGAAGAACTGTTTGATAAGATAGATAAGTTTAAACAGAAAGCTAAAAATCAAACCAAAAGTTTAGAGCAGTTGGTAGAACTTACCAAGCGTTTTTATGTAGAGAAAAAAGCAAAACAAATTGCTGATAAATTAGACAAGCTCGGAGAGAAACAAGAGAAGCTTGCCGACAGTAAAGAAAACTCAGAAGAGAAACAAGAGGAAATAAATAAAGCGTTTGATAAGCTACAGGAAGAAATGCGTGACCTTGAAAAGGAAAACGAGGAGCTTAAAAAACCTATGGATATACCAAGCGATGAAGAGCAGGAGGAGAGTATAGAGCAGGATATGGATGATGCCAAACAAGAACTTCAAAAAGAGAATAAAAGTAATGCCGGTAAAAAGCAAAAGTCGGCAGGAAAGAAAATGAAGAAAATGGGTGGCAAAATGATGCAGATGATGATGGCAGGCAGTATGGAAATGATGGAAGAAGATGTAAAAATGCTGCGCCAAATACTGGATAACCTTTTAGCCTATTCATTCTCTCAGGAAAATATAATGGATAAGTTTAACGGTACAACAACACGTTCTGCTTCGTTTAGTACGTACCTTAAAAAGCAACAGGATTTAAAACAACAGTTCCGCCATGTTGATGATAGTATATTTGCCCTTTCGTTACGTAACCCCAAAATAAGTGAAGAGGTAACTACAGAGGTTGGAAATGTACATTATTACGTTGATAAAGCACTGGAAGATTTAGCCGAAAACAGAATAAATCGTGGGGTAGGTAACCAGCAGTATGCGGTTACGGCTGCCAATAAACTTGCCGATATGTTAAGTGATATGCTTAATAGTATGCAGATGCAAATGCAGATGCAGGGCTCCGGTATGGGTAAACCACAACAGGGGCAGGGGCAAGGTATGCAACTCCCTGATATCATTAAAAAACAGGAAGGACTATCCGAAGAGATGCAAAAAGGCATGAAGGAAGGCGGAAAGGAAGAAGGACAAAAGCCAGGTAAAGAAGGCGACCAACCAGGCGACCAGCAAGGTGGTGAACAGGGCGGAAATAAAGGTGACCAGAAAGGTAGTAAAAGTGGCTCAGGTGGCGAGGGTGAAGGTGACCAAATGAGTGAGCAGCAAGCACAGCAATTACTGGAAATTTATAAAGAGCAAAAGCAACTTCGTGAAGCACTGCAAAAGAAATTGAGTGAAAAAGGAATGGGCGGAGCAGGACAAAATGCTATGCGCCAAATGAAGGAGATAGAAAAGCAGTTGCTTAATAAAGGGTTTAAAAATGAAACGCTGCAACGCATGCTACAATTAAAGCATGAATTATTAAAGCTTGAAAAAGCAATGCAACAACAAGGCGAAGACAACAAAAGGGAGTCGCGCACCAGTGGTAAAGAAGCTAATGGGCAAAATGGCGAAATGCCTGATGCACTGAAAGATTATTTAAATAGTGTTGAAATATTAAACAGACAGAGCTTACCTTTGCGCCCTGATTATAAAAAGAAGGTACAACAATATTTCAGGAAAGATGATTAGCTTTAATTATGAAACCGATTTTGAACTGGAAAATGAGTCGGTTTACGAAGACTGGATTTCCCGTGTAATAGAATCGGAAGATAAAACAGAGGGAGAAATAAACTATATATTTTGCGATGATGAATATCTTTTACAGAAGAATATAGAGTTCCTAAACCATGATACGTTAACCGATATTATCAGCTTTGATTATACCATGGGTAACCTTATAAGTGGAGATATATTTATTTCTGTTGAAAGAGTAAAGGATAACGCTGCTGACTTTAATGTTCCTTTTCAGGAAGAATTAAAGCGCGTTATGGCACATGGAGTATTACACTACTGTGGTTATAAAGATAAAACAGAAGAGGACTCTGCTTTAATGCGCAGTAAAGAAGAAGAGAAAATTAAGATGTTCCACGTGGAACTATAATGTAAGGTTAAGTATAAAACGTTCCACGTGGAACGTTATTTTTTATAAATTGATTGTATCTGTTCCACGTGGAACAGTAACTATAAATAAGGAGAATATATAATGTTTCAGGATGTGTATGATGTAATAGTAGTAGGGGGCGGGCACGCCGGTTCGGAAGCTGCCGCTGCTGCTGCCAACATGGGTTCTAAAACTTTGTTGGTTACAATGAGCTTGCAAAACATTGCACAAATGTCTTGTAATCCTGCTATGGGCGGTATTGCAAAAGGGCAAATTGTGCGCGAGATAGATGCGTTAGGCGGGTATTCCGGTATAGTGTCCGACAGGACTGCTATACAGTTTAAAATGCTTAACAAGTCTAAAGGTCCTGCCATGTGGAGTCCACGTGTGCAAAGTGACCGTATGCGTTTTGCAGAAGAGTGGCGATTGATGTTGGAGCAAACACTAAATCTTGATTTCTATCAGGAAATGGTTTCCGGTCTTATAATAGAAAACGGAAAAGTAAAAGGAGTTAGGACTTCGCTTGGTTTAGAAATTAAAGCCAAATCGGTAGTACTAACAAACGGTACTTTCCTTAACGGATTAATCCATATTGGCGAAAAACAATTTGGTGGTGGTAGAGCAGGCGAAGGTGCTTCTTTTGGTATTACTGAAGATTTGGTTAAGGTAGGTTTTGAAGCCGGAAGAATGAAAACCGGAACACCTCCGCGTGTTGATGGTCGTTCGTTAGATTATTCTAAAATGATTGAACAGCCGGGAGATGAAAACCCCGAAAAATTCTCGTATTTAGATATAACAAAACCATTAGCCGAACAGCGTTCGTGCCACATGACGTATACTTCTAATTTGGTACACGATCAACTTCGTGAAGGTTTTGACCGTTCGCCAATGTTTAATGGCAGGATAAAAAGTCTTGGACCGCGATATTGCCCTTCTATTGAAGATAAAATAAATCGTTTTGCAGATAAAGACAGGCATCAGCTTTTTATAGAACCTGAAGGGTGGAATACCGTTGAGGTGTATGTAAATGGTTTCTCTACTTCCTTGCCGGAGGATATTCAGTTTAAAGCATTACGCTCGGTAGTAGGTTTTGAGAATGTAAAATTCTTCCGTCCGGGTTATGCAATAGAGTATGATTATTTCCCGCCTACACAGTTAAAACATACGCTTGAAACTAAATTAGTGGAAGGTTTATACTTTGCCGGGCAAATAAATGGTACTACAGGTTATGAAGAAGCAGCCTCTCAAGGCTTAATGGCGGGTATTAATGCCCATTTAAAGATAAATGGTAACGATCCGCTAATATTAAAACGAAATGAAGCCTATATAGGCGTTTTAATAGACGATTTAATTACAAAAGGCACAGAAGAGCCATACAGGATGTTTACATCGCGTGCAGAGTACAGAACGTTGTTAAGACAGGATAATGCAGATTTCAGGTTAACGCCTTTATCATATGAGATAGGATTGGCAAAAGAAGACCGTATGCGTAAAATGGAGAAGAAAAAGACGGAAAGCGATGCTTTTGTAAACTTCTTTAAAGAAACCAGTGTTACGGTAGCGGAAACAAACCCGATATTGGAAGAGAAAAACTCTTCACTAATATCGCAGCCCGATAAAATGTTTAAAGTATTCTCACGTCCGCAATTGGAATTGGATGATATTTTAAAGTTTGAAAAAGTAAAAGAATATATTGCGGAACATAACTTAGACAGAGAAGTTATAGAGCAAGCTGAAATTCAGGTTAAGTATTCCGGTTATATAGAAAAGGAAAAAAATAATGCCGATAAGCTAAACAGGCTTGAGGATGTAAAAATTCCTGAGAACTTTGATTTCGATAAAATCAAGTCTATTTCTATAGAAGCACGTCAAAAATTAAAGAAAATTAAGCCGGTTACTATATCGCAGGCTTCACGTATAAGTGGGGTTTCTCCAAGCGATGTTTCGGTACTTTTAATACACATGGGTAGATAATGTTTCACGTGGAACGTATAAAAAATATATTTTTTACAGTTGTTTTTCTGCTGTTTGGTGCTGTTTCGTGTATTACACCACGCCACACAGTAGAAATTAACGACTATATTTTATTGCCTAACGGAATGGAAATTTTAGGGAAGGAGCAAGGCTTAACCGCTTTTATGTTTGAGAACGACCCTACCAAAATTCCGTTTCAGCAATTTGTAGGTGATAAATACAATATTGGCAATTATGTTGATGTGAGCTATTGGGTTACTGTAGACGGACATCGATTTAAGGTTTTTGTATATGCTCCTTCGGATATTGAAAAGTATTTTGATACTTCGGAGTTTATGGTAACCAATGTAGAAACCGAAGCCAATATAGTAGGTTCTACAACTAAATTTTTAGCACTTTCTATGGTAAGTAGTGCAAATGAAGATTGTTTACGCCAAAATTCGCTGTACTATAATATTGCCATTACCTATTTACAACAACTAAAAGACGAATACCTGAGAAGTTAAAATGGAGCCTACCGCAACCAAAGCCTATTTAAAAGTAAAAGACCATTCTGTATCAGGAGAGGTTTTTGAGTTAGTTTTAGACCAGGAACTGCACCTTTTAAAAACAGAGCCGCAACCCAGTCCTGAAAATTTAGGGCGTTATTACGAAAGCGAAGACTATATTTCGCATACCGATGGTAAACGTTCTCTTTTCGAAAAAATGTATCATGCAGTTAAGGAAAGGGCTTTAAAAAATAAAGTAAAACTATTATCCCGATTTCAACCTGCAAAAGGTAAACTTTTAGATATTGGTGCCGGTACTGGCGATTTTTTAGTTGCTGCAAAAAGAGCAGGCTGGCAAACCGAAGGTATAGAACCTAACGAAAAAGCAAAAACTATAGCTGCTGAAAAAGGAGTGGACTTTGCAGAAAATTTAAGCTCTGTTGCAGACCATACGTATGATGCTATTACCATGTGGCATGTACTGGAGCATGTTCCTGATGTGGAGAAACAAATTACAGAATTAAAGCGTATTTTAAAACCTGATGGGGTTTTAATTGTTGCCGTGCCCAATTACAGGTCGTACGATGCACAATATTACGGAAGCTATTGGGCAGCGTATGATGTGCCGAGACATTTATGGCATTTTAGCAAAACAGCCATAAAAAAGTTATTTAATGCCGAAGCAATGGAAGTAATAAAAATCTTACCCATGCTTTTTGATAGTTTTTATGTGAGTTTACTCTCTGAAAAATACAAAACCGGTAAAATGAATTTTATAAAAGGTTTTTGGATAGGATTAAAGTCAAATGCCAAGGCGAGCAGTACTTTGGAGTACTCATCGCACATTTATGTGATAAAAAACGACGAAAACTTAAAATAAAGCGATTTTAGCGCGTTTTAAGGGCTTAAATATCTATTTCCTTTACTTTAAAAAGAAATGCGCTTATTTAAAATGTAATAAAGCCTGTTTTAATCGGTATGAGTTATATATAAAACAATAACTATAAATAATATTTATAATAATTAATTTACAATAAAAATTCCTTAAAAGCGGTTATTGTTGCACATTAATCAGTAATTAGTACTTTTGTCGGAAATTTTAAAATAACTATTTCTAAAATGAAAAAATCACTTTTAATACTAGGTCTTGCTGTAACAGTATTATCATGCAACAAACAACAATCGTCGTCAGATTTTAAAACTGCTTATATTGATACTGCCAAATTGGTTGAGGAATATGAAGAGTTAAAAGACCTTGAATCTAAAGGTAAAGTGAAATCTGAAGAAATGGGAAGAGAGCTTCAGGAAAAAGCTAAAGACCTTGAACTTGATTTTGCAAGTTTTCAAAATGAAATGAAATCTAAAGGAAGACAGTGGGCAGAGCTTAAATATCAGGAACTTCAAAAAAGAGAAAGAGATCTTAATATTGAGCAGGAAACAATGATGCGCCAACTTCAGGAAGAATTTGGAGTAAAAAGAGATACCATTGTAGCACAAATGAAGCGTTACATTAAAGATTACGGAAAGAAAGAAGGCTACGACTACATATACGGTACAGGAGATGCTGCCAGCGTACTGTATGCTAAAGAGCAGTATGATATTACTGAAGAAGTGCTAAAATCACTTAACAAAAAGTACAAAGGAGAAGATACTGAAACAACAGAAACTCCCGAAGCTAAGGAAGAAGATTCAGTTGCAACGAAATAAACAATCCTGAAAAAAATATATAAAATGCTCCCAAAAACGGGAGCATTTTTTTTACAATCTTAATTACCTGTAGCCTAAAAAATTCTTATTTTTCGGCTTTATTATATGCCTATGCAATCCCTTTCTACCACAGCCCAATATGCCCTTCGTTTTATTAATCAAACAAACAAATCCATATTCCTTACGGGTAAGGCAGGTACAGGGAAAACCACATTGTTAAAGGAAATTATCAAGACCACGCATAAAAATGTGGTAGTAGTAGCACCAACAGGTATTGCAGCACTAAACGCAGGCGGAGTTACCATACACTCCATGTTTCAACTGCCATTTGCGGGTTTTATACCGGAATTTAACCATCCGCCACAATTTTCGGAAAGGGTAAAGTTTGAAACCAAAGACACACTGCGCAGGCATTTCAGGATGCGAGCCGATAAGCAAACTGTGTTACAAAACCTGCAACTGCTTGTTATAGATGAAGTTAGTATGCTTCGCGCGGATTTATTAGACGCTATAGACTTCATGCTGAGGAGTGTACGTAAAAAAGATATGCCTTTTGGTGGCGTACAAGTATTATACATAGGCGACCTTTTACAATTACCACCCGTAATACGTAATGAAGAGTGGGAGGTACTGCGACAGTTTTACGCAGGTAAGTTTTTCTTCCATTCGCATGTGGTACAGCAAAACCCGCCCTTGTATATTGAGTTGGATAAAATATACCGCCAAACGGATGAGCAGTTTATAGGTGTACTCAACAACCTGAGAAACAATATTATAACTAAAAATGATTTGCAGGTATTAAATCAGTTTGTAAAACCTGATTTTGATATTAAAAACAACCCAGGTTATATTACTTTAACCACGCATAATGCTAAGGCAGATACCATGAATGCCAATGCGCTTAAAGACCTTAAAGGCAAAGCGCACACCTACCTGCCTGAAATTGTAGATGATTTTCCCGAAAAAATATATCCGGTAGAGGAGGAGCTAAAGCTAAAAGTAGGGGCACAAGTAATGTTTATTAAAAACGACCCCTCGCCGGAGAAGAATTACTTTAACGGAAAAATAGGGGTAATCGAATCCTTATCAGAGGGTGAAATAATGGTACACTTCCCCGAAGAAGACCTTACCATTGAAGCCGAAAAATACGAATGGCAAAACATTCGCTACTATGTAGATGAGCAAACCAAAGAGATAAAAGAAGAAATACTGGGCACATTTGTGCAGTATCCGTTAAAGTTGGCTTGGGCAATAACGGTGCATAAAAGTCAAGGATTGACTTTTGACAAAGCTGTGCTCGATGTATCGCGCGTTTTCATGCCGGGACAGGCATACGTTGCTTTGTCGCGTTTACGTTCGCTGGAGGGGCTTGTTTTGCTTTCTCCGATGCAAATGAACGGTATTCTTAATGATGCCGATGTAATGCAGTATGCTTCGGAAAAAGCCAAAGCCGATGACCTCGAAGCCTCATTACAACAGGAAACCAAAGTGTTTATAGGCAACTTCCTGATAAACAGTTTCGACTGGAAAGACTTGGCTACCCAATGGCAAAAGCACAAAATGAGCTATTTGCAGGAAAGTGACAGAGCATTAAAAGGCAAGTACAGGCAATGGGCACAACAGCAGGAAGACAAAATACACAAACTGCTTGACCCTGCGGGTAAATTTATCAATCAGCTTAATAGTTTGTTCTATAAGCCCGATACCGACATGACTTTTGTAAAAGAAAGGGTAGTGGCGGCATATAATTACTTTTTCTCGGTAATGGATGGGTTAACAGGCGAGATATTGGCAAAAATGGAAGAAATAAAACGCCTGCGCAAAGCCAAAGGTTTTTATGAGGAACTTGCCGAACTGGAGGAGCTGCAAACCAATGCCGTACTGCAACTGATGAAAGCAAAACTGCTAATGCAAGCCGTAGTAGCAGGAGTAGAGATAAACAGAGAAAATTTAACCTCGCCCGAAATACGGTCGTATAAAAAAGACAAACTTACTGCTATTCGCAAGAAAATGCCTGCTGCACCAACCATCTTGGATGACTACGAAGAAGATTATTCAGAGCGGTATGCTCCCAAAAAGAAAAAGAGCAAAACGCCTAAAAAATCAACCCTTGAAGAAACCTTTGAGTTATGGGAGCAAAAAATGTCGATTGCTGAAATTGCAGCCAAACGTAAGCTAACCGAAACCACCATACAAAGCCATTTTGCAGGACTCATACAAAAAGGAAAAGTAAAGGTAACCGATGTGTTACCGCAAGATAAAATAGATGCCCTTAAAGTTGCATTTACTGATTTTGATGGGCAATCGTTAACCGAAATAAAACAAAAAAGCGGTGACCAATTTTCTTGGGGCGAATTAAGGCTCTATAGAGCGAGTTTAACAGATGAATAAGTAGAAAGGCGAAACTAACGTAGTTACTTTTTATGTATTAAACGCGTAAGTTTTATAGATAAATCGGTTAGAATAATTTTGGCGTTACCGTTACGCTCTATATGGTAACTGGCATCGGCTAATTCTTTAAAAATATCGTTGATATTATTACCGTTTACAAACGGGGCAAAGTTTTCCAGTTTAAATTTATCTACCGTGGGTTCCATGTACACCAGCTCTTTAGCTTGGTAGTTAAGCAATAATGCTTGTCGGAACATATTAATACAAAAATCTAAAAACTGCTTTTGCGCTTCGCGACCTATACCCGCTATTTGTTCACTCCAACTAATAAGGTCTAAAATAGCAGCAGCGTTCCCTTTCGCCCTGAAAGCAGCACGCACCCATTGTACAAACCACTCTTCAAACGGATAATCGTTCTCTTTTTTATACAGTAAATGCAAGGCTTTATTATAGTTACCCTGCGCTTGATGTGCTATTTTTAGTGCTGCGGCAGCATCGGCATTTTCACGTGAAACAAGTGCGTCGGCTATAGCCTGTTCGCTAAGTCCGCCAAAATGTAATACCTGGCAACGGGAGTGTATGGTTTGCAGTATATCATCCTCATCTTCGGTTATAAGTATAAAAACCGTTTTTTGAGGTGGTTCTTCCAGTAGTTTCAGTAGCTTGTTGGCTGTAGCAATGTTCATTTTATCTGCCATCCAGATAATCATTACTTTATAACCGCCTTCGTATGCTTTTAACGATAGTGCTTTTACAGTTTCCTCTGCCTCATCAACACCAATTTGCCCTTGCTTGTTAGCAATATCTATTTTCTTATACCAGTCAAAAAGGCTGCCGTAGGGGTTCTCGGTAATAAACTCGCGCCACTGCTTTAAAAAATTAGCACTTACAGGTTTACTTTTTACCTCTTTGTTAGGCGCAACCGGAAAAACAAAATGCAAATCAGGGTGCGAAAAGTTTTTGAATTTCAGGTTACAGGCTTCGTTACCGGTGTTGTTTTCGCCATTGGTATTACTGCACAAAATATATTGCGCATAAGCAATAGCCATAGGGAGTGTTCCGCTGCCTTCAGCTCCTACAAAAAGCTGAGCATGCGGTATACGCCCGCTGTTAGTACTTTGCGTTAAGTGGCTTTTAATGTGTTCCTGCCCTAAAATATCTGAGAAAAGCATAGGGCAAATATAGGGGAATCTATCCAGTTAACAGTAGCAGTTTTCAGTTTCGGATTTTGCGTTATGTGATTGTCATTGTAATTTCAGAATACTTCTTTCTTCAAGGTAGTCATTGCGAGGAACGAAGCAATCTTTTTTACCTACATCGATTGATTGATTTATCCACTCATTTTTCAATATCTAGTTAACAGTTTATTATGAGAAAAAACTATATTTGCTTTTCTTCATATTAAACCAAAATAACACATATTATGAAAACGCTATCAACTATTGATTTTAAAGATAAGAAGGCTGTAATAAGGGTAGACTTTAATGTACCGCTTGATGATAATTTTAATGTAACCGATACTACTCGTATTGAGGCTGCAAAACCAACTATCGATAAAATACTAAATGATGGCGGAAGCGTAATCCTTATGAGCCACTTAGGGCGACCAAAAGGAAAAGAAGAAAAATACTCGTTAAAGCATATTGTAGCTAAAACAAGTGAAATTTTAGGCAAAGAAGTAAAATTTGTTGACGATTGCATTGGTGAGGCTGTAGAAAAAGCTGCTGCCGACTTAAAACCGGGCGAAATACTATTACTGGAAAACTTACGTTTTTACGATGAGGAAACAGCAGGAGATGAGGACTTTGCTAAGAAATTGGCAAGCCTTGGCGATGTTTACGTAAACGATGCTTTTGGTACGGCACACCGTGCGCATGCATCAACAACAATAATTGCGAAGTTTTTCCCTCAAAACAAAGTTTTTGGCGCACTTCTTGCTAAGGAGATTGAAAGCTTAAACAAAGTTCTTAAAGATAGCGAGAAACCTGTAACGGCTGTTTTGGGTGGTAGTAAAGTATCATCTAAAATTACGGTTATAGAAAACATACTGGATAAAGTAGACCACCTGATTATTGGCGGAGGTATGACATTTACCTTTATTAAAGCACAGGGCGGTAAAATAGGCGATTCTATTTGTGAAGATGATAAGCAGGAGCTGGCTCTTGAAATACTGGAGAAAGCAAAAGCTAAAAACGTACAAATACACTTGCCTGTAGATGTTATTGCAGCTGATGGTTTTAAAAATGATGCTAACACTCAGGTAACACCTGTTGATGCAATTCCTGATGGATGGCAGGGGCTTGATGCAGGACCAAAATCGCTAGAGAACTTTAAAGAAGTAATTTTAGCTTCTAGAACTATTCTTTGGAATGGACCGTTAGGCGTTTTTGAAATGGAATCGTTTGCCAAAGGTACAATTGCACTTGGCGAATATATAGGGGAGGCTACCGAAAAAGGAGCTTTCTCGCTTGTAGGGGGTGGCGACTCTGTTGCGGCAGTAAAACAGTTTGGGTTAGAGCCTAAAATGAGCTACGTTTCTACAGGTGGTGGTGCTATGCTGGAAATGCTGGAAGGGAAAACCTTACCGGGTATAGCAGCCATACAGGAATAGGAAATAAAGAAACATAAATTTATACTGTATAGGTAAACTATACAGGAGAAGAAAAAAACTACCAACTGTGTTACATAACACAGTTGGTAGTATATAGTATTAATTCATAACACTTTTATATGAATAGAAAAGGGGCATTGTCATTGATTTTTGCAGTATGTTCTTTTGTGGCAACTGCGCAGGAGATAGCAGAAAACGAAATTGAAGCACCGAAAGTTAAACTTTCATACTTAGATTCAGTTAAGAATACGTTTATACGACATGAAGTACTATCCGACATAGACAGCATGTGGATGAAAGAGCTTGCTAATACCGAGCTTTTTGATGCTATGCAGGAGGATATAGAAAATGTAAATCCTGATGAGAGTGTAGATTTTAACCTATCAACGGATGTTTTAAAAGAAAGGCTTGCCAAGCTCGATGCCACTTCACCGTTCCATATAGAATACAACCCCGCACTTGAAAATGTAATCAAGTCCTACTTAAAACGCAGGTCTAAGTCCTTTGAAAGGCTTATGGCAATATCACAATACTACTTCCCGATGTTTGAAGAGTATCTGGATAAGTATGACTTACCTATAGAAATAAAATACCTTGCAGTAGTAGAATCGGCACTTAACCCAAGAGCACGATCAAGAGTAGGAGCAACAGGACTATGGCAATTTATGTACCGTACCGGTAAGCAATATAACCTGGAGGTAAACTCGTATGTTGATGAAAGACAAGACCCTTTAAAAGCCACCGAAGCAGCTTGCCAATACCTTTCGGCTATGTATAAAGTTTTTGGCGACTGGGATTTGGTACTGGCATCGTACAATGCAGGACCTGGTAATGTTACCAAAGCAATACGCCGTTCAGGCGATTATAAAAACTACTGGAACATAAGGCATAAATTACCAAAAGAAACAAGAGGTTATGTACCTGCTTTTATGGCAACTATGTATGTGTATGAGTATGCTAAAGAGCATGGTATAATAGCAAAGCAGCCAACTACTACCTATTTTGAAACCGATACGGTAATGGTAAAAAGAGAAATGTCGTTCGCGCAAATTTCAAGTTTACTGGATGTTCCTGTGCAGCAATTACAATTTTTAAATCCTATATATAAACGCGATGTAGTTCCTTATACTAAAGAGAAAGCGCACTATATAAGGCTGCCTAAAAGTAAAGTAGGTTTATTTACCTCAAACGAAAATGCTATCTATGCCTATATAGACCATGAGTTTGAAAAGCGTGAAAAGCCACATTTCATCAGAGAGCAGCAGGAAGCCCTTGCCCTTTCGGAACAAATGGATGGTAAAAAAGTTATTATTACTACTCAGTCTTACCGCATTAAAAAAGGTGATAACCTAGGTGCTATTGCCAATAAGTACGGGGTTTCGGTTAGAGATATTAAAAACTGGAACGGTTTAAGAAGTAATATGATTAGAGCAGGACAACAATTACATATAAAAGTAAAAACTATTGTTGATATTCCTGAAGAAGAACTGGTTGTTGAAAAACCTGAGCCTGTAGCACCTGTAAAAATAAAAGAGGCGGATGTAATTCCTGTTACTGTTGAACCTGAAGTGCAAAGTATTGCTGTTAATGGTATGGTATTGGATAGTAAGAAGGAAGATGCTGAAAGTGAAGAAGACCTGGTTGCTGCTTATAAGAAAGATAATAGCAGTGCTATAAACTATGAGCAGGAACACTTGTATATAGTACAAAAAGGTGATTCGTTGTTTAGCATAGCAAAAAAATTACCCGGTGTAACTGTAGACCACCTGAAACGCTGGAATAAATTAAATAAAAACGTTATTAAGCCCGGAATGAAACTAAAAGTGGGTGAAGAAACGAACTAAAAACACTTAACCTGATATGAAAAGAATAAAACAAATACTATTTTTTGCTTTTGTTCTTTCCCTTACTGTTTTAGCCTGTAACACCAAGCATGATGATGAGCATGCAGAATCTATAGGGAATATTAATGAAATTTCTATAGTTATAAACGATGGGCTATGGAGTGGGGATGTAGGGGACAGTGTGCGCCGAAAGTTTGCTGCTCCTGTAGAAGGGCTTACTCAGGAAGAACCGCTTTTTACCCTTAACCAATATCATGAAGATACTTTTGATGAAGCCCTTAAAAAAGGGAGAAACATCATTATAATTAATAAGGGAGAAGAAAGGAATTTTACCAGCAAGAAAAACAGTTATTGTTCTCCGCAAAATGTATTTAGCATATCAGGACAAACTATAGACGATTTGCTTGAACTTATTGATATGCATTCGGATGAGATTATACGTAAAATTAAGCAAACCGAAATAACAGAACACCAAGAGCGTAATATAGAAGCAGGCTTGCTTGATGACAGCCGATTTAAAGAACAGTTCGGGGTATCTATCATGATTCCCGAAACGTACAATTATGCTGTAGAGCGCGATAGTTTTATATGGCTTAAAAAAGACATTCCAAGCGGTAATACCAACATATTGCTGTATAAAGTGCCTTACTGCACTATAGAGCACGATAAAACCATATTAATGAATATTATAAGCATGCGCGATTCTATTGGGTCTATGTACATACACGGGCAAGACCCCGGCACGTATATGAAAACCGAAGAAGCCTATGCTCCCTATTTATTTATGACTAGTTTTAAAGACAAGCGTGCTTTTGAAACCCGTGGAAACTGGGAAATGGAAAACGATTACATGATGGGACCTTTCCTTAACTATGCCATACGTAATGATGCGTATAAATGTTATACTGTTGTTGAAGGTTTTATTTACAGCCCTTCATCACCTAAACGCGATTTAATTATAGAACTGGAGTCTATTATTAAATCCCTTCAATTTGAAGAATGAACTTACAATTCAAAATAAAGCGATTTAACGAGCTTTCATTACACGAGCTATATTACACCTTACAATTACGCAGCGAAGTGTTTGTAGTAGAACAAAACTGCGTATATCAGGATATAGATGGTAAGGATGAAAAAGCATTACACGTTCTTGGTATTTATAATGATGAGGTTGTAGCCTATGCTCGACTATTTTCGCCCGGAGATTACTTTGATGACGCCTCAATAGGCAGGGTAGTGATCAGTGAAAAATACCGAGAAAGAAAGTGGGGGCATAGCCTTATTCAGGCATCAATTGATGCGATTAAGGAACACCACAATACAGGAGTTATTACAATATCAGCACAGTTATACCTGAAAAAGTTTTACGAAACACATGGCTTTCAGCAAGTAGGAGATGGGTATTTAGAAGACGGCATACCACATATACAAATGAAAAAACAGTAAAGCTTTGAGAACTGTTAGCTATTAAAAAGATTGCCACGCTCCGTTATCACTCCGCTCGCAATGACGAGTTGTGTGTAGTTTTGCGTTATGTCATTGCGAGGAGGCACGACGAAGCAATCTAAAAACATACATTTATTGATTGAAAAATTATTATAGATTGCCGCGCTCCGTTATCACTTCGCTCGCAATGACGGGCTGTGTGTGGCTTTTTAGGTCATGTCATTGTGAGGAGGCACGACGAAGCAATCTTTTTGTAAAGTAATTATTATATTGCTAACCCAACTAATTACAATTTTTCCGTGAAAACAGGTTATGTATATATAATTACTAATCACACTAATACTACACTTTATACAGGGGTTACTTCCGATTTATACCAATGTATTAAAGAACATAGAAACAAGCGTTATTCAGCTTCATTCTCATCAAGATATAATCTATATAAACTTGTTTATATAGAAGGGTTTTTAATGATTGAAGATGCTATTGCAAGAGAAAAACAGATAAAAGCAGGTTCGAGAAGTAAGAAAGTTAAACTAATTGAAAGTATAAACCCGAATTGGAAAGATTTATATTTTGAAATTGAGGAATACTTGTAATGAATTAAGATTGCCACGCTCCATTATCATTCCGCTCGCAATGACGAGTTGCGTGTAGTTTTGAGCTATGTCATTGCGAGGAGGCATGACGAAGCAATCTTAAACTTAAAAAGTAGTAAAAGTTTTGAGAACTGTTAGCTGTGACTGAAAACTGTCACTGAAAGCTATATTTTAGTAATAACAAGTTCCACACGGCGGTCGTATTCAGAGCCTTTTCCTAAAGGTTGGGTATTACCATACCCTTTATATGTCATTCTATCAGCATTTACTCTTTTGGAAACTAAAAACTTATAAACCTTTTTAGCCCTGTTTACAGATAGTTCCCTTTTACGGGTATCTTTATCTATAGCCTCTTTTTGGTATGTTGGTGTGCAGCATACATGCCCCTGAATTTCAAATTCAAGGTTTTTATACTTGTGTAGCAAACGGGCTATTTTTTCCAGTTCTTTACGGGAACTGTATGTTAACTGACTGCTGCCTCTTTCAAACAAAATATCTTTTAAGAAAACACGGTCGCCCACAACCATATCTTTCTTTATATGGTCGTACATGCCCGGTTCTTTTAGTTCGGGTGGGGGTAGCGGTTTAAAGTTAACCATAACATCTACCCTGCGGTTTTTAGAGCGCGCTTCCGATACGTCGTTAATATCATCTTCAAGCAGTATGCGCCCTTTACCCTCTATAGTAACAATAATTTTGTTTTTAACCCCGTTTTCTATCAGTTTGTCTTTTATGGTGTTAGCACGATTGTTAGAGAGTTTATAGTTGTACTCATCTTTACCTCTGTCATCACAGTAACCGAATATTTGTATACTTTCAATTCGGGTAGTATCTATAGCTTTTATAAAGGCTACAACGTTTTTACCCTGCTTATCATCTAACGCATATTTATCGAACTCAAAATAAATGGAAAAAACGGTTTCTTCCTGAGCTACAGCGATATGCGTAATCAGTAGTACTAGCAATATGTTTAAAACCTTCTTCATCCGTATTGCTAATTTAATGATTTTTTTGCTTTTAGACGTTTTTTGGGGGAGAAGTAATAATGCATAAAACTGTAGTGTTTAGTACTGTTTACTGATTATTTTAACGCATATTTCCTGTTTATAGTGCATAAAAATCCCCGCTTTTTGAGTAGCGGGGATTTAGTAACTATTAGTTTAATAGTATTTTGTTGTATTCGACACTATTATTAAGTAGTGTTTTAGCTTTTAGTATTTCGGGATTACTGGTAGTGTAGTATTCATATAATCCCTCTTTATACTGGTAGCGTTTAATAATTTCATCAAGAATAAGCTGCTTAATTTCTTCTTTATGCTGCGTTAGTTCTTTCTCTTCGCTTTCTGCCAGTGCAGCCATAAGGTTGTTATATTCTTTGGCTATAGTTTCGTTTACTTTTTCTTTTACCGCTACTTCGTAGGCTTCTTTTAATGCTTTTTCAGTTTCAGTATCAAAGTCAAACTTTTCTTTTTTCAGGAACTTTCTAAAGTCCTCAAAATCACTATCGGTAAACTTAGGTATAGTATTCCCCAAATTAGGGTGTTGATAGTAATATTCTGTTACATAGTTAAAAATAGCATCGTTACGCTCCAATGCATCAGCTATGGTACTTTGTTTTGATTCTTCCAGTACTAAATCAGGTAATATACCGCCACCATCATACACCGTACGCCCTTTGCGGGTTTTAAAAGCATTATAGTCTTTTTCATCTATACGGATTGCTTTACCGTCTACGTCTTTATGGGTATAATCCAGTGCCTGTATACCACGACCGGAAGGCGTGTAGTAGCGCGAAATAGTTACTTTCACCTGAGTGCCGTAAGTAAGCTCCAACGGGCGTTGTACCAACCCTTTACCAAAGCTACGGCTCCCTATAATAACAGCACGGTCTAAATCCTGTAACGCTCCTGATACAATTTCAGATGCTGAGGCGCTTTTACCATTTACTAAAATAGCAAGCGGAATTTCAGTATCAACCGGTGCTCTTTGTGTTCTGTAAGTATTGTTATACTTTTCGTTTTTAGATTTTGTAGTTACAATAACCTCTCCCTGTGGTACAAAGAGGTTACAAATGTTTACAGCCTCGTTTAGTAATCCGCCCGGGTTATCTCTAAGGTCTAATATTATTTTTTTAGCACCTTTACTTTTAAGTTCTTTAAGAGCTTCTTTAGTCTCGCTGGATGCTTTTGCATTAAACTGAGAAAGTACAATGTAACCTGTATCATTGCCTACCATGCTATAGTATGGTACCGCCCTAAGGTCTACCTCATCCAAAACTAACTCTGTGGTTAACACTTTTCCCTGGCGTTTGTATTTTATAGTAAACTTGGTGTTGCGTGTACCTTTTAAAAGCTCGCGGGCATCTTCTTTAAATTCGGCAAGGTTAACATCGCCTATTTGTATAATTTCATCACCGGCTTTAAGTCCTGCTTTGTCGGCAGCATAGCCTTTGTAGGCCTCTTTTACTATAAGTTTACCCTCTTTACGGGTTATAAGTGCACCAATACCGGTGTACTGCCCTGTGTTGTTTATTTTAAACTTGGCTACATCGGCTTCGTTAAAGTAAACAGTATACGGGTCTAAATCATCAAGCATGCTTTTTATGGCTTTATCCATAAGTTCGCCCGGATTTGTTTCGTCTACATAGTTTACATTAACCGTTTTATATAGCGTGGTAAAGATTTCTATTTGTTTTGCAATTTCAAAGAAATCGTTTTTAAAGCTTGAGCCAATAAACAGAAAGACAACCGCAACAATCGTCAAAACATATCTTTTCTTTTTTAGTTTGGTAAGCATAATGTAGTATAAGGTTTATATTATTTTTTTCTCTTTAATCTTCTGCGTATTAAGATGAACACAATTACGAAAATAAGGATAAAAGGCCAAAGATGGAGTAAACGGATAAAGAAACTTGAAATACTGTTAAAGCCTGACTTTACAGCATTCCACATTTTTGAGCCGTATGATACTGTTGCACCTTGTTTTGCTTCTATAGTTTTATAATATTCAAGGTTTATGGTACTCATACTAACCCTGTTTTGCAGGTAGCGTAAACGCCCTTGTTTTACCTCTATTTCTTCGCGTATGTTAGAGAGTTCACGCTCAATTTCCAGCATTTCCTTTACTTGGTTGGCTTTTTTAAGCAGCTCCAAATAACGCTCTTCCAGTTTCTGTTTTGCTTTAATGCGTGCCTCGACATCTATATACTCTTCGGTTACATCTTGTGAACTTATTTCTTTCTGGTCAAAGTAGTTTACCCCTTTGCTTATCTCGGTAATAAAAGCATCAAAGTTTGATGAAGGTACACGTACCGTCATAGTATGCTTTAAAGCATAATTGGTTTTATATTCGTTATCGTTTTGTATTTGCCCGTTTAGCTTTTTTACAATTTGCTGTATTGTTGAGGTTGTTGTGCTAAGGTCATCTGTTTCAAAACGTAAATTGGCAGTTTTGATGATTTTTGGCTCGTAGGTTTCAGCATCACTTAAAGCCTGTAGCGTGGTTTGTGAACGATCATACTCTCCGGCAGGCGCAGAAACTTCCAAAGCTACTTCTTCAACAGCTTCCATATTATAATCTGCTGAAGGCTTAGGAGCCGGATTATTACACCCAATGCAAATCAGCAGTAAAAACAGAGGGATAACTATTTTGTTCATAAAGTGGTGTTTTAGGATTATCACTTTAAAACGCAAAAAACCTGAAAATTAGTACAGTAAATAACAAACTGTTACATTATAGTTCTTCCTGTTTCAGGAATTTTTCAAAAAGTTGTACTGTTTTGGTGTTTATTTCTTCAAAGGTAAGGCGGTCTTTTGTCTGGTAAAAAAACATAAATGCTGTAGGCTGGGTAATTTTTTCGGTAAGCAGGTGTTTGTTTAGCCTGTAGGTTTCCCGCAATAAACGCTTAAAGTAATTGCGGTCGGTAGCGTTTTTAAAGTTCCTTTTAGATACCGAAACCCCCATTTTTATAATCCCTTCTTCACCTTCCGGCAGCGGTACATATACCAGTCGCAGCGGATATTTAGCCACTGTTTTACCTTCACTAAACATTTGGGTAATAGTGGTTCGGCTTTTCAGCTTTTCGTGCTTTGGGTAGTTGTATTGCTTTTTTTCCATCAGGGCGCAAAGTTACACTATTTTAAAATCAATAGTGATAAAATTACTACTATATCAGATTATTTTCTTAATATTGCTTTGTAAAACAGATAATAATATGGTATCAGAAAGGGTAGGAAAATATATAGAGGCGAAAGGAATAAGCTTTTATGCCTTTGAAAACAGCTTGGAAGCGAGTAGAGGGAGTATATCAAAAGCAGTGAAAGACAGAAAGAGTATAGGCTCTAATATGTTGGAAAAAATTCTTGCTAAGTATACCGACCTTAACCCTACATGGTTGTTAACAGGTGAGGGTGATATGCTGATTGATGACCAGGCATGGCAAGGGAGTCATGTTAAAGCCTATATGCTTAAAACCGATAATAATGTGGAAAGCCAGCAAATTCCGCTATATGATTTGGAAGCTGTTGCGGGTTTAGTGCCATTATTTAGCGATAATAAAGCATTCCAACCGGTAGACCATATAATGATACCCCACTTACCAAAATGTGATGGTGCCGTTTATGTAACAGGCGATAGTATGTATCCCCTATTAAAAAGTGGTGATATAGTTATGTATAAAGAGATAAACGATATTGCCAACGGCATTTTTTGGGGTGAAATGTACCTTTTAAGTATTGATTTGGCAGGGGAGGAGTATATAACTGTAAAATACATACAAAAAGCGCAGGAGGAAGGCCATATAAGGCTGGTAAGCGAAAACAGGCATCATCAGGATAAGGAAATACGGTTAGACCATGTAAAAGCACTGGCACTGGTTAAAGCCAGTATTCGTATTAATGCGATGCACTAAAAATAAAAAAACGCTAAACTTTACATTTAGCGTTTTTTATTGCTCAAAGTGAGCTACATCCAACTAATTTACTATTCTACCGTGTCTATCTATTTACGATATATTGTTATGCTTATTTGTGTCTTACTGTGTTTTGATACTACAAAGCTAGCGTGCAAAACCAAAATATTATATTAAAGGCAACACAAAATTCTGTTAAACCCCGTTAGTATTGGGGTTTCCCTTAACATTTTACCTAAATATTGATGTTTACACTTAAAATTACAGGGTAGTAAGCTCTGCTTATTTTAAAAAATTGAAGTCAGTTGAAACTATAAATTCATTTTCATCTAAAACAATGGTAACCTCTTTTTGCAGGTAAAGTGCTATTTGTATGGCATCAAGACTTTTGGTGGTATTAAAACTATATTTCTTCAGTATACCGTCTATAGGTATTTCCATTACAACACTATTAATTTCTTCTTTTTCAAGTTTTCCGGCTTTGGTAGTATAGTAGCTAATATCCTTGCCATTGTATTTAATAAGCTTTATACTTTTTGGGTTTACAGTTTTTTTGGTAAGTATTCTTTTTTTATCTGCTAAGGCTTTTCTTCTTCTGTACTTTATGGTTGTAATTATATAGTAGGTAACAAAAGGAAGTAAAATTATAAGTGCAGCAGTTATTACAATTATATTTGCTTCTCCGGCAGGTTGATATTTTCCTCTATAGCCTAAGCCTGCTAATAAAGATACTATACCGGTATAAAAAATGTATACCAATACGAGTGTGGTAATACTTGCTATAATATTGCGGAATTTTCTTTTCATAAACCTATAGTGCAATTTAAATAAAAAAGGCTTTCAAACATGAAAGCCTTTTTGAGATATAACTAGTTTATAGCCCTTAATTATTTAGCCGTTTCATCAATATAAAAGTTGTTGTCCCTGTCTACATCTGCCATTAGTTCCGATGGGTCTATAACAATAGCTTTAATATCGCTTTTAGGCTTGTTAATAGTAAACTCATAGGTTTGGTGTGCCCAACCCCATGCTTCCTCTACAGTACGATCCATTTGCGGGTAAGGGTTATCTTTAGTATAGCGCATCATTTTTAGCGGTACATAAAAACTCTCCTGTCTGCCATCTTTATAAATTACTACAATATCAAGCGGCATTGGCATTAACCCTTTGCGCTCCAGTGTTACTTTGGTAGAAATACCGTCAACTTTTGCTACATCAGCAATGGCGTAATCAATAGTATTGGTAGTTTGCGTCCAATCCGTTAAATACCAGTCTAATTCCGCACCGCTTACACGTTCTGCTGTTCTTTTAATGTCATTTGGTGTAGGGTGGCTAAACTTAAAGTCGCTGTAAAACCTTTTTAGTGTTTTGGATACATTTTCCTGACCGATTAAATAATTAAGCTGTGCAAGGAAAATTTCCCCTTTACTGTATGCTGAAATGCCGTATAAAACATTTTGGTCATAACGGTCGGCATGGGTAGAAAGTGGTTGCTCTTTACCCGATTTAACCATATAATTGTAGTTAGCGTATGCGCTTGAAAAAGGGTTAGCATTTTCCTCTGCTGTTTCGGGCATAATAAACTTCATTGCTAAATCAGAGATATACGAAGTAAATCCTTCATCCATCCATTCGTGTTTCGACTCGTTACTTGCTAAAATATGCTGGAACCAGGAGTGTGCAAATTCATGTGCTGTAACCCCCACAAGGCTTGGATAACTGCGGTTACCGGTAATAAGGGTACACATAGCATACTCCATACCGCCATCACCACCCTGTATTACAGAGTATTGCTTGTATGGGTAAGGGCCTATTTGCATGTTATAGTACTCTAAAAGCTGGACTACTTTAGGCTGAAATTTTTTCCAGTTCTCGTTATACTCTTTATTGTCTTTATAGAAGAAGTGAAGTTCCGTTTCGTTAGGACCCATCACTTTATCGTGAATGTAATCTTTATCGGCACCCCAGGCAAAATCGTGAACCATTGGTGCAACAAAATGCCATGTTAGCGTTTTGGTTTTGCGTGGGTATTTTACTTTTACACCTTCATCTTCATACCCTTTACCAATTTCGTTTTTGTTTTGCAGGTAGCCTGTACTGCCTATGGTATAGTCTTTATCAATGGTAATTTTTACATCAAAATCTCCCCACACACCGTGAAACTCACGTCCTATATATGGGTCCGCGTGCCAGCCTTCAAAATCATATTCCGCTAATTTAGGATACCATTGTGTCATAGAAAGTGCTACGCCTTCGGCACTGTTCCTGCCCGAGCGACGTACCATTAAAGGAACCTGCCCTTTAAAATCAAGCGTGAAGGTAGTAGAAGCCCCCGGCAGTATTGGTTTTGCCAAGGCAACCTCCATAACAGTACCCGAAACAGTGTTGTTTAACATTGCACCGTCTTGTTTCAGGTTTTCTATTTCTAAATATCCTATCTCGTCAGGCTTCAACGTTTTAATACGGCTCTCTTTAATAGTTTGGTCGCCTCTTTTAAAACTTTTTACCATACGGCTGTCAGGGTCTGCAATAGATTGTAAACGAGCATCCATTTCACTACCCGGCTGAAAGGCGTTAAAATACAGATGGTAATATACCTTCTTTAGTGTATCGGCAGAGTTGTTGGTATATACCAACTCCTGCGTACCAGTATATTGGTAGGAGTCTACATCCATAGTAACCTCCATTTTATAGTTTACATGTTGTTGCCAGTAACCCGGGTTAGGGTTATTGGGCTGATTTTGTGCAAATAAGCCTGTTGCCGATAGTATGGCGATGTACAATATTTTCTTCATGCGTTAAAAATAAATAAAGTTTTTAAAGTGGAGAAGTTAGGCTTGATAGTTTTTTAAAAACAAGAACCCCCACAAAAGCTTGTAGGGGTTCTCTTCAAAATATAGTAAACCTAATTAACTATTTCATTCTTGACATTTTATCCGCAAGGATAATTGCGTTGTATGCATTTACAACTTTTCCTGTTATAGAAACATCGCTAAATGCTCTCATATCGTTAGCATCTCCTCCTGCAGCTACTTCCATATCAATAGAAAGACCAGACTGCATAATTACCTGCTTCACTTCGGCAGCTGATAATTTAGGGAAGTAAGCACGGATAAGTGCTGCTACACCTGCTGCGTTTGGCGATGCCATAGAAGTTCCCTGTAGGAATTCATAATTATTATCAGGAGTTGTAGCATAAATACGTACCCCCGGGCTAAATACATCTACATCCTTTTTACCATAGTTAGAGAAGCTTGCAATTAGACCTTCGTCTAAATTATAAGCTAATGCACCAACTGAAAGGAAGTTGTTAGAAATTTCCGGACCTCCGTTCATGTTATCGTTAGGGTAACGTTCTACACCACCCGGCTGGTTAAGGTCTGTACCTTCGTTACCTGCCGCACACACAATAAGAACGTCTTTTTCAGCAGCATATTTTATAGCATCGTACACCCAGTCGCTGTGTGTAGCATAGTATTTACCAAAACTACCGTTTATTACTTTAGCACCGTTATCTACAGCATAACGTATAGCAAGCGCTACATCTTTATCATACTCATCACCATCCGGCACGGCGCGTACAGGCATAATTTCTACCACTTCGCTGGCAACACCGTCTCCACCTATACCATTACCACGTAATTGTGCAATGATACCTGCTACGTGTGTACCGTGTTTTGCGCCATCTTTATCTGGACCAATAACGTTACCATTACCATAACCACGAGCATTAAAGTCATCTTCATCATCACCTAATATATCGGCACGTGGGTTATATTTTAAGTTTAAGTGGTAGTTAAGTTTGCTGTTAAAATGATCAACACCGCTTTGTACCTGACTAATAAACTCATCTCTTTCTACTTGGCTAAGTATCCTTTTAAATACATCTTTTACAGAGTTTACCATTGCGTCCTCAGTTTCAAGTGATTCTAAGTCTTCAACAGTATAATCTTCTTTACCAAGAGCATCTTGTATTGCTTTGTCTGCTTTTAAAAAGAATTCCATTCTTTGTTTACCGGACATTGCCTCGCCATACTCAGCATCATATTCTTCTTTTGCTTTTTTGTATAATTCAGAACCGTCGTCTCCTTTTTTAAGGATACGTACAAACTCCATGTTTTCATGGTTAATGTCACCTAAAAAGTTCCATCCGTGCACGTCATCTATAAAACCGTTATTGTCATCATCTTTTCCATTTCCGGCTACTTCATCTTCATTAGTCCATATCTGTCCTTGTAAATCAGGATGCTCAATATCTACACCAGAGTCTATTACACCAACAATTACTTTTTCAGCTTTTCTGCCTTCCAGTAATTTGTAAGCACGATCTACACTCATACCCGGTATAGTATCCATTAAAATATCAAGATGGCTCCATCTTTCCTCTTCTCTATCAGTAAGCTCTGCTTGCTTAGGCGTTATATTAGTAACGCTAATAGGCTCTGCTGTAATTTTTTTAGTACTGCTACAGCTCGCTAGAAATAACGCTAGTGCTGCTGACAGGTAAATTGATTTAAATTTCATATTTAATTTAGTTTAATACATTGTTTTGACAATTGGTCTAAAATATTATGCTTTTGTTACAAGTTTTACGAAATTAACATTATGTTAGCAAATCCTGCCATTTAAAAGTGTCTTTCAGGCGAACTCCTTTTTCGGTATGCTGAACGGTAATTATTTCGTTATGAGCATCGTGCTCTAATATAAGGTAGTAACCATTATCAGCCGCTTCATTTAAAAATTTCGATTTTTCGTCTAAGGTTAATAACGGGCGGGTATCGTAACCCATTACGTATGGTAATGGTATATGTCCTGCTGTAGGCAATAAATCTGCCATGAAAACAAATGTTTTTCCATCAATATGAATAGTAGGAAGCATTTGTTTTTCGGTATGCCCATCAGCAAATAAAATATCAAATCCCAGTTCGCTGTTCTTTTTAAAATCACCTTCAGGACGTTCTATAAATTTTAGCTGACCGCTTTCCTGCATTGGCATTATGTTTTCTGTAAGAAACGATGCTTTTTCGCGGGCATTGGGTTTTGTAGCCCACTCCCAGTGGTTATCGTTCGTCCAGAAATGCGCGTTTTTAAAAGCAGGTTGATAGCCTGTTCGATCTTTATTCCATTTAATGGCTCCGCCCACGTGATCAAAATGCAGGTGCGTTAAAAATACATCGGTAATATCGTCACGATGAAAACCGTATTTTTCTAGTGATTTATCTATAGAGTTATCGCCCCACAATGAATAATAGCCAAAAAACTTATCCGATTGCTTATCGCCCATTCCGGTATCAACAAGTATCAGTTTTTTACCGTCTTCAATAAGCATACAGCGTGCAGCCATATCTATCTGGTTATTTTCATCGGCAGGGTTGGTGCGGTTCCAAATGGTTTTGGGTACTACTCCAAACATTGCACCTCCATCCAGCTTAAAATTTCCGCTTTCTATAGGGTATAATTTCATGTATATTGTTCGTTTATGTGTAGTTTAAGGCAGCAAGTTACACATTTTGGTACAAAAAAGAGAATATATGGCATAGGGCAGGAGGTTGGTATAACTATTGTTTATATACCTATAGGAATAAAAAAGATACCTTTGGTTGGAAAGTGTAAAATTGTGGGTATCTTTGCACTAAATAGAGATTAATTTTAGGTTGAGCTATGATAAAAGTATCTGATACAGCAAAAAAGAGAGCTATCATGCTTATGGAAGATGATGGCTTTGATACAACTACCGGTTTTATACGAGTAGGTGTAAAGAGTGGCGGATGTTCAGGCCTATCATACGAGTTGAAGTTTGATAATGAGCTTGGAGAGAACGATAAGGTTTTTGAAGACAATGGTATAAAAATAGCCGTAGATAAAAAAAGTTTCCTTTACCTGGCAGGTACAACATTGGAGTACTCGGGCGGACTTAATGGTAAAGGCTTTGTATTCAATAACCCTAACGCACAAAGAACGTGCGGTTGCGGTGAGAGTTTTTCACTTTAAAAATTTTAGTTTCGGGTTTAACGTTTCGAGTTGCCTGTTTCCCGTAGATGTTTATAGATACAGTTGGTTTTGGGGATGATTATGGACCCGAAACTCTGAACCTGAAACCTGAATAAATAAAAAGGTATGAGTAAATACACAGAAGAAGAATTAAAAGTTGAACTCGAGAATAAAGAATATGAGTACGGCTTTTATACAGATATAGAATCGGATACATTTCCTAACGGACTTAATGAGGACATCATCCGTGCGCTTTCTGCAAAGAAAGAAGAGCCGGAATGGATGACTGAATGGAGACTGGAAGCTTTTAGGGCTTGGAAAGAAATGGCCGAGCCGGAGTGGGCAAATGTGCATTATGAAAAACCTGACTTTCAGGCTATATCATATTACTCTGCACCAATGAAAAAACCGAAATATGACAGTCTTGATGAGGTAGACCCGGAGTTACTGGATACCTTTAAAAAACTGGGTATTTCTGTTGATGAGCAAAAAAGGCTTGCAGGTGTAGCGGTTGATATTGTAATGGACTCTGTTTCGGTAACCACTACATTTAAAAAGACACTTGCCGAGAAAGGCATTATATTCTGCTCTATTTCCGAAGCGATTAAAGAACACCCTGAACTGGTAAAGAAATACTTAGGTACAGTTGTGCCGCAGAAGGATAACTTTTATGCAGCATTAAACTCAGCAGTATTTTCAGATGGTTCTTTCTGTTATATCCCGAAAGGAGTACGTTGCCCAATGGAGCTAAGTACTTACTTCCGAATTAACCAGGCAGGAACAGGTCAGTTTGAGCGTACGCTTGTAGTGGCTGATGAAGGAAGTTATGTAAGTTACCTTGAAGGGTGTACAGCACCAAGCCGTGACGAAAACCAATTGCACGCTGCGGTGGTAGAACTTATTGCACTTGATGATGCTGAAATAAAATACAGTACCGTACAAAACTGGTTCCCCGGTAATAAAGAGGGGAAAGGTGGTGTATATAACTTTGTAACCAAGCGCGGACTTTGCGAAAAGAATGCAAAAATATCTTGGACGCAGGTAGAAACAGGTTCGGCAGTTACATGGAAATACCCAAGCTGTGTGCTTAAAGGTGATAACTCAGTAGGGGAATTTTACTCTATTGCAGTTACCAATAACTTCCAGCAGGCAGATACCGGTACTAAAATGATTCACTTAGGTAAAAATACCAAGAGTACTATTATATCAAAAGGTATTTCGGCAGGTAAATCGCAAAACAGTTACAGAGGGTTAGTACAGGTTAACAGCCGTGCGGAAAATGCCCGTAACTTTTCACAATGTGACTCATTATTAATGGGTAACGAGTGTGGTGCGCATACCTTCCCGTATATAGAATCTAAAAATGCATCAGCAAAAATAGAACACGAGGCTACTACCAGTAAAATTGGAGAAGACCAAGTATTCTATTGTAACCAGAGAGGTATACCTACAGAAAAGGCTATTGCACTTATTGTAAACGGCTTTAGTAAAGAGGTTCTTAACAAACTACCTATGGAGTTTGCTGTAGAAGCACAAAAGCTTTTAGAAATAAGCCTTGAAGGCTCAGTAGGTTAATAAACGGTTACAGGTTCTGAGTTTTGAGTTGAACCTAATGGAATTAGTAAGTTAAAAACAGTAAAATAAAGGGTTTAGAGGATGATTAACTCGAAACTTTAAATCCGAAACTTTGAAAAAACAATGTTAACAATAAAAGATTTACACGCAAGTGTTGAAGATAAAGAAATACTAAAGGGTATTAACCTTGAAGTTAAACCGGGAGAGGTACACGCAATAATGGGGCCTAACGGTTCGGGTAAAAGTACCCTTTCATCGGTTATTGCAGGTAAGGAAGAATATGAAATGACGGATGGTTTAATAGCGCTTGAAGGTGAAGATATAAGCGAATTAGCTCCTGAAGAAAGAGCGCATAAAGGTATTTTTCTTTCTTTCCAGTATCCTGTAGAGATTCCGGGAGTGTCGGTAACCAACTTTATGAAAACGGCTATTAATGAAAGCCGTAAAGCAAAAGGACTGGAAGAGATGCCGGCTAATGAAATGCTGAAACTAATTCGCGAAAAAAGTGAATTACTGGAAATAGATCGTAAGTTTCTTTCGCGTTCGTTAAACGAAGGTTTCTCGGGAGGTGAGAAAAAACGTAATGAAATTTTCCAGATGGCAATGCTTGAGCCTAAACTGGCAATATTGGATGAAACCGATTCAGGGCTGGATATTGATGCTTTACGTATTGTGGCTAATGGTGTAAACAAACTACGCAGTAAGGATAATGCTGTAATTGTAATTACACACTACCAAAGGCTTTTAGACTATATTGTTCCTGATTTTGTACACGTGCTTTACAATGGTAAAATTGTAAAATCGGGCGGTAAAGAACTGGCTTACGAGCTGGAAGAAAAAGGTTACGATTGGGTTAAGGCTCAAAATTAAATCAGTCTAAAGTCGAATGTCATAAAGTCTAAAAGAGGTAAGCTGATACATAGGTAAGTTTAATTCTTTTGAGGAAATTAATTCTTGGCAAAAAGCAAGAATTCTGAATAAGAAAATATACCTGATTACAGATGCAGTTTCTTTTAATAAAGACTTTGATTTGGCTAGACAGATGAGAAGGTGTTCTGTTTCTATATCTTCTAATATAGCAGAAGGTTTTGAGCGAAACACAGACAAAGAATTTATACATTTTTTATATATAGCTAAAGGTTCGGCAGCAGAACTACGTTCGCAGCTTTATTTAGCATTAGACTTAAATTATATCTCTACAGAGGTATTTGATGAGTTGATAACAGAGATTACTGAAATATCAAAGTTGCTTAGTGGATTCATTAAGTACCTTAGTAAATAAGTTTATAGAGTTTTTCTTTCTTTAAGACTTTATGACTTTAAAAACTTTTGACCAAAAATGGATTTAAAAGAAAAACTATTATCTTCTTTTATGGCTTTTGAGGAGCGTGTAGACAATGTAGATTCTGATTTACATAATATGCGCACAGAGTCAATAAAAAACTTTGAAAATAAAGGCTTCCCTACCAAAAAAGAGGAGGCGTGGAAATATACATCGCTTAACAGTGTGCTTAAAAATGATTTTAGCGTATTCCCTAAATCAGACAGTGCACTGCATTATGCAGATGTAAAGAAATATTTCCTTCATGATATAGATACTTACAAACTGGTTTTTATTGATGGTGTATTCAGTTCATACCTGTCTTCTACCACGCACGATGGGGTGGACGTATGCCTTATGTCATCGGCACTTACAAAACCAAAGTATAAAGAAATAATTGACACCTATTTTAATAAAATAGCTAATACAGAGGAAAGCCTTACATCGCTTAACACTGCATTTGCTGTAGAAGGTGCTTTTATAAACATACCAAACAACAAAGTAGCCGATAAGCCTATTGAAATAATGTACCTTTCTACAGGTAACGAAGCAGCACTTATGGTGCAGCCGCGTAACTTGGTAATAGTCGGCAGAAATGCTCAGGTACAAATAATAGAGCGTCACCAGAGCCTTAATAGTAATCCTGTGCTTACCAACTCGGTAACCGAGATATACGCACACGAAAGGGCTATGGCAGACTATTATAAAATTCAGAATGATGTACCTACTGCCAACCTGATAGATAATACCTACATCAAGCAGGAAAAAGACAGTATAGCATCAGTACATACATTCTCTTTCGGCGGAAATATTACCCGTAATAACCTTAACTTCTCTCAAAACGGAGAGCATATAGAAAGTATTCTTAAAGGTATTACTATTATTACCGATAAGCAGCACGTAGATCACTATACACAAGTAAGACACATAGAACCTAACTGTACCAGTCACCAAAATTATAAGGGTATTTATAATGAAAAGTCTACAGGGGTATTTAATGGTAAAATATACGTAGAGAAAGAAGCACAAAAAACAGATGCTTTCCAGCAGAATAACAATATACTGTTAAGCGATAAAGCAACTATAAATGCTAAGCCACAGTTGGAAATTTTTGCAGATGATGTTAAGTGTTCGCACGGGTGTACAATAGGGCAGTTGGACGAAAGTGCCATGTTCTACATGCAGTCGCGTGGTATACCTAAAAAAGAGGCAAAAGCATTATTAATGTATGCCTTTAGTGATGAAGTAATAGACAGCATTAAAATACCACAGCTAAAGCACCGTATTACAAAACTTATAGCAAGTAAACTGGGAGTTAATATAGGTTTTAACCTGTAAGTCCAAATACAATAAAACTATTAAAAAGCCGACTTTAAAGTCGGCTTTTTTGTTTTTGTAAGTCGATTAATTTTACAAAACACATTCCTTTTATTTAGAATTAATAAAAATAATTTGCATATATAAACCCCTACACGTAGATTTGCACCCATATTTAATCTAAGATTAATAATGCGAATTTCTATCAGGGCTATTTTGCCCGCATTCATACTTTTATATACGGGTGTAAAAGCACAGGAAACCCAACATGACACTATTTTTACAGAAATGGATGAACTGGTGGTTACCGGGCAAATAGAGCCGCAATCCATAAAAAAATCAGTATTTAATGTACAGGTTATTACCGAAGAAGATATAAAAAGGCAGGCTGCTAATAACATGGCCGATGTACTAAACCAATATCTTAATATAACAGTACAGCCAAGTAGTGGAGAAGGGCGTTCTACAGTATCAATGTTCGGGCTGGACGGGCAGTATCTTAAAATACTTGTAGACAATGTTCCTTTAGTAAGCGATACCGGTTTAGGGAATAATATAGACCTTACCCAAATAAACCTTGACGATATACAACAAATAGAGATTATAGAAGGCTCTATGGGCGTTACACATGGCGCAAATGCCGTGAGCGGTATAATTAATATAATCACTAAAAAATCTACCCGAAATAAGTGGGAAATAACTGCTACAGTACAGGAAGAAAGTGTGGGTGATGAATATGCCCCGCTATATGATGAAGGGAGGCATATACAATCGCTTAGAATAGCGCACAGTATAAACAAAAACTGGTTTGTAGCAGTAGGGGGCAACCGTAACGATTTTGAGGGTTATAAAGGTGAGTTTGGCGGTAAAGAATTTACCAACAATCCAAATGATCCGGGCCAATTACGGGGCTATAGCTGGCAGCCTAAAGAACAATACTTTGGTAATGCTTTAGTACGTTACCAAAAAAACAATACCAGAATTTTTTATAAGTTCGATTATTTTGATGAAAAAATAGATAGTTACAACAGAATTGTAAATAACGAAAGACAAACCGATGGCAGAGAGTTGCGTTACTCTAATGATCGTCGTTATTTTACCAATAAACTGTATAATCATTTAAATGCTGTGGGTAAGCTGCTGGGGCTGGATTATAACGCATCTGTTTCCTACCAAAAACAACAGCGTGATGTAGAAGATTTCAGGTACTACATACAATTAGATGCCGAGCGAGGTAATGAAAAAGAACCCTATCAGGAAACCGAAGTATTATACTCAACAGGTACATTAAGCAACTTCTTTAAAACAGGTAAAGCAGACCTTCAGTTAGGGTACGAGTTTGTTAATACAAATGGGTACAGTTCTTCACTTTCAGGTAATTTTAATGGTGAAGACCAGGAAGCAGTTAACTTAAAGAAACGATTAGAAAACTATGACTTCTTTACAGCAGCTGAAATAAAGGTAACCGATAAATTTTCGGTACGTCCGGGGTTCCGTTATTCTTTCCAGTCAAAATTCGAAGACCAGTGGGCAGCCTCTATGGGGTTACGTCAAATATTAAGCAACGGCTTTGAGGCAAGACTAAGTTATGGCAGGTCGTACCGCACACCAAATTATGATGAGCTGTATACCTATTTTGTAGATGTTAACCATAACGTACAAGGTAATCCTGATTTAACTCCGGAAAGCGGACACTCTGTAGAAGGGAGCATTAAAAAGTTTACCTATTTTGAGTCGGGCTTGCACATGAAAAATACTCTTGGAGCTAACTATAACACGGTTGATGACCGAATAGAAGATGTTATAGTTGCCTTTAACCCCCAGTTAACAACTCGATATATAAATATAAACTCCTATAAACGATGGACAGTGACCACAACTCACGATGTAATGTATAAAAACTTAAAAGCAAAAGCAGGAGTTTCGGTTATGGGTATTTCAAGGGCTATAGATAGTGGTTTAGCGCAATCTGATGATGATTTTCTGGTAAACTACCAATTTAATGCAAACGTTGCTTACAACGTACCAAAATGGAACACGCTGTTTTCAGTATACTACAAACATAACGGTAAGGTAAAACAATATATACAGGAAAATACATTAGACAATCCGGAATTTGTACTATCGGAAGTAGAATCATTCGGTCTTATGGATGCCTCTGTACGCAAAGATTTTTTCAAGAATAAATTAAGTCTAACTGTGGGAGCAAGAAACCTGCTTGATGTAGTTAGTATTCGTTCCAGCCAAGCTACAGGCGGAGATGCACACTCAGCGGGAACAACTAATATATTAATGGGCTACGGTCGCTCATACTTTATGAAATTAACCTATAATTTAAACTTTAATTAAACCATGAAAAAGATATTTTTATTCTCATTAGCAATGCTTGCAATGGTTAGCTGCTCTGATGATGACAGTAATGCAAACATAGCACCTATTGAAGCACCTTCTGAAGGAACTGTTTTTGGTACTGCCGAAAACCCGCTTAATATAGGTGGTCCTAACGAACAGAATCAAGTATATGTAGACCTTAGTGGCGAATCAACACATGAAGTTTTTCGCGGAGGCTGGGATTTAGGTTTCTATTCGGGAGATGATTTCAAAGTTGTAATAAACGGTTCGCTTGCTATGGCTGCAAAACAATTGGAAACTACCGATATTACACTTCCGCAGGAAGAAGATGCTTCCGTTGCAGTAGGTACTTTTCAAGCAGAAAATTTAAATTATGTTGATAACCCAAACGGGTCGTTAGATGATACAGCATTTGGTACTATTGCCGAGAGCGAAGCAGAGGCTAAAGTATATTTAGTAAACTTAGGTTATAGTGTACCAACAGCTGCTCCTGAAGCAGGTTCTGTAAATGCAGCGGGCGACCCGAGGGGTTGGAGAAAAGTAAAAGTATTTAAAAACGATTCAGGCGGGTACACGCTTCAATATGCTAAATTAAGCGTTACAAGCTATCAGGAAATAGTGATTACTAAAAATCCGCAGTATAACCATACTTTCTTTAGTTTTACAGCTAATGATGTTGTAATGGTAGAACCTGCCAAAACAGAGTGGGATATGAACTTTACCACTTTCACTAATGAGGTTTTTGATAACGGAGGCGCATCAGCCGGGGCATATTTTTACTCTGATTTTATTGTAACCAATACCAAAGCGGGTGTAACGGCTGTAGCTGTAGCTGGTGATACTGCCGCTTATAATGGATTTACAATGGAAACATATACATCCGGTAACTATGAACTAAGTGCAGACCAAAGAGCTATTGGCGCAAACTGGAGAAGTGTAATACCTGTTGAAGTATTTGATAATGTTTTCTTCCTGCTTAAAGATGGAGCCGGAAATATGTATAAAATACGTTTTATATCAATGCTGGATACCGATGGCGTAAGAGGCTTCCCTGTATTCCAGTACGAGCTGTTATAGGCTTTATATAAATTAGTAAGTTTTGTTTTTTAGTTATTCCCGGCTGCTTTTAGTGGTCGGGTTTTTTTATTGCTATATTTGGTATAACACCCACCTAACTAATTATGAAACAACTTGTAGTAATACTATATACCATTTGTGTTATTCCCTGCACATTGGCACAAACAGCTTTGTCAACTAACGAAAAAACGAAATTAACAGCTTATGCCGATTTTTATATGCAGGGTTCAAGGCTGTATGGACTTACCGTAACGGACACACTTACCGTTTGGGACACTATTAGCCCTAAACCTATACAATACCATAAAAATGTACAAACAATAGCGCAAAACCGAAAAAATGAGCTTTGCTATATTAAAAATAATGAGCTGTATAATTATGTAACGGGAGTTAAACAACCATTAAGTCGTAGCAAAGGTAAAGTATATAATTTGTTTTTTGATGAAGCCAATAATCCTATAGTATATACTTCGACAGGAATATTAATTTATGGAGATTACTATTTGCCAAATAAAGACGATGGTTATAGTATATGGTCGTATAACGAAGATGGCAAGGATGATATTGTAAACAAACCTAAAGCATGCTATTTAGATGAAAAAAGCCGATTATGGTTAGGTTTTGACAATGGGGAATCGGGGGGAGCGTTGGTTTTTTTCGATTTAAAACTAAGAAAGTTTATAGCGCCAAACAGTTTGTTTTCAATGTATATTGAGAAGTATAGAGGTACTGAAAAGGTACGCACAAACTATTTATTAAGTTATGATTTTAATGAACTAGTAACCGAATTTCCTGAAGAGGTAAAAATTATAGAAAAAGATACATTATATAAATTTCCTACAAATATAACGGCAGGTCATCCTAAAGGAATAACAGGAAACAGGAACGGAACACTGTATATTAGCCAAAGTTCAATTAACTTTTTTATAATGGGTACAGGTATTATAAAAGTAAGCCCTACCGCTTATAAAGATTTTTATAAAATAACCTTTTTAAATGATATTTTGGAACATGAGGAAATATCTAATGAAATGGTGGTCGCTGAATATGTAGGTTCTGTAACCTATAATACTTTTGACAGGCACGCTTACTATTATAGTGATCTTGGGTTTTTTAAAATTACCGAAAATACTGATGGCTCTTTTGCTAAAGAATTTATTGCAAAGCCGGAAATATCATGGTCGGGGCAACCCAATGCAGTAGGCTCAGGTATGAATGTAAAGAAGTTTAGGTTTACTGCACCTGATAAATTCTTTTTCCTAACTACTAACAATGGCATAGGCTATTATAACGGAAAGACATTTAAGTATTTTAAGTAGAAGATTACTCTTACGCTCATACAAACCCACCTTGTCATTGCGAGGAGGCACGACGAAGCAATCTTATATTAAGATTACCATGTTAAGTCTCTCTACGCTCACAATGACGAAATGGTTGAAAAATTAAAGTATAAAAAATGCTGCTTCTATAATCTTATAATAGGAGCGATTTTTATTGTAATAAATAATATAAAAGTTGTAGTTGCATATAATTTTGTTGCAACAAATGCAACAAGTGTTGCAAATGTTATAACATTTATTATTACTTTTGTATCTATTAATATATACAAAACGTATATACGAAAGATATATGCTAATGTAAAAAGGAAACCGCCGCAACCTCTGCAAAGGTCTTGGCGGATTTGATTAATCGAAGAAATCGAAAAAATCAGCAATTCGCAGAGAATAATAACACGTTTTCAATACTGCGAATGCCCTGTCTACGAGAGTCTTGTCATCCCGACAAGACTTCCCTGTTTCGGGTTTTCTGCCCATATTTTTAATTTACTATCCGAGCAGAAATTAATAGTAAATCGTATTCTCTAAAATGGATGAATACAAATATACTATTTTGCAAGTAAAATTTTCTACTACATTTGCTTTTAATCTATTGAATGTTGATAACTCATTTTTTCTTAGCTTAAATATGTCAAAAAACACCAAGAATCACCAAAATATACAGATAGAATGGTAGATTGTGTTAATAACTTTTTTAAGCAATATTAATATATACTTATTAAAAAGCCACTTCTGTAATAGGAGCGGCTTTTTAATAAGTATATAACACAATTTATAATGAAGCAACAAGCTCTCTCCATTCTTCAAGTTCCGGTATGCCCGGTTTTCTTTTCCCGAAGAATTGAACTATAATTTCTCCCATTTCGTTAAACACTTCAATAGCGGTAACCGTACCGTCTTCGGTTGGCTTACGTACTATCCATGTTTGGGCTATTTTATCCATGTTCAGGTGCATGTTAAAGTCAGGATCCATAACATTATACCACTCATTGTGCCACATGGTTTTACGCACCGGTCCTGTGTGTATTTGTATGTTACCTCTGTTACCTGTAAACACCATAATAGGCAGTTTTCTTTCGGCAGCACCTTCCAGCATTTTTACAATGCCTTCTTTGTCTATTTTTTGTGCATATTCGCCCTCAGGAGCTAAGCGTAATGCCTGCGTACGGGTAACACCAAATTTCTTAAGCATAGCAAAGAAATCGTGTGTATCTTTAAGGTTTACCCATGCATCACGGAAACCTGCCACATCAATATCTTCATCCGGCTTTTCTTCTACGTTAAACGGAACTTCTACAGTAGTTTCAGCAGTGCTTTGGTTATCTGATTTGTATTTTGCTACCAGTTTTTCAAATTCCGCTTCGTTACTGTCCGGTGTCAGGTATATTTTGTGAATAGCTAAACCATCTTTCCCGAAGAACTGAAGGCTTTTTCTGTCGCCACGCTCTGTTTTTTCTTCAACGGCAAAAGCTTTATCCCAATGCATTAAAAATATTCTTAAATCAATGTCCTCACCAACAAAAAGCCCTGCAAATTTACTGCTAAAGTCAGGGTTAAGGTAAATTCCTTTACGTTCGTGCACGCACTCTTCGTTGCGTGTAAGTGCCATTACTTTACCAAGTTCTTTTACATCGGTAAGTATGTTTGCAAAATCAGGGTTTAAACGGGTAACAGTATCCCCCATCTGAGTTGCTAAAAGTTCAGCTTCGCTAACGCCAAGTTGCTCGGCGGCGTTACGTATACGTAAATGCGGGTTTTCAGCTTTTAGCTCACCCCACTGTGCTTTAAGGCTATTTGTTGTGGTATCCATATTATTAAGTATTATGCTATGATTATTATTTATGTTCCGAAAATTATTAATGGGTTTTGGTTTACCGGGTTAGGGCAAATTATACACGGGAAGTTGTACGCCTTGCTTATGGTTTCGCGGGTAAATACTTCATCCGGTATGCCATGGCTTACAATTTCTCCGTTTTTAAGCAATAAAACCTTATCGGCAAATTGTGCCGCAAGGTTAAGGTCGTGCAATACCATTATAGCGGTATTACCACGACCTGTAAAGTTTTTTATGGTGTGCAGTATGCGGTGCTGATGTAACACATCAAGGTTGTTAAGCGGTTCATCAAGAAATACTAGCCTGTGCGCTACATTATTATCTAATTGCGCCAGTACACGTGCTAAGTGAACCCTTTGCTTTTCTCCACCCGATAGTGAGTTGTAATTACGCTGTGCCAATGGTGCCACATCAGTTTCTTCCATGGCTTTTTGTACAGCATCCATATCTTCCTTGTGCGGGGTAGAATTAAAGTAAGGGTAACGCCCCATTATAACTACATCTTTCACCAATAGGGGTATATCCTGGTTGTTGCTTTGGGAGAATTTGGCTTTATGGTGCGCCAGTTCTTTTTCGTCCCATTGCTCAAAGGTTTTGTTTTTAAACAGTACGCTTTCATCCTTATGTTTCACCTCGTTAGCCAACAGGTTTAAAAGGGTAGATTTACCCGCCCCGTTAGGACCTACAATAACCAAAAGTTCGCCATAGTCTACCGAAAAGTTGATGTTTTCCAGTATGGTAAACTTTCGTTGTGCGTATGATATTTTGTGGGCTTCCAGCATGGTCGTACTACATTGATTTTTTATTCTTTATAAGTATAATGATGAATATGGGTGCACCCATAAACGCGGTAAGTATACCAATAGGCACTTCGGTAGGTGGTGCTATAGTACGGCTTATGGTATCGGCAGAGAGTAACAAAACACTACCCAGCACTGCTGAAAGTGGCAGAATAATGTTGTAATTCGATTTGAATATCAACCGCAGTATATACGGCACTATAAGCCCTACAAAACCTATATTTCCTGCAAAGGCTACCGATGCACCTACCATAAGTGCGGTAAACAGTACAATTTGCTTTTTAATGCGCTCTACAGGTATGCCCAAATGCTCGGCATCTTTCTCACCCAACATCATGGCATTTAATGCCTTCCCTTTGTTGATAAGGAAGAAATACGATATTGTTATAATTACAGCCAGTATTGCGTTTTTAGTCCACGAAGCATCGCTAAGGCTACCTAAGTTCCAAAAGGCTAAATCGCGCAGTTGGTCATCATCTGATATGTAAGTTAAAAAGCCGGTTACTGCAAACCCCATAGCTGTAATGGCAACCCCCGAAAGTAACATGATTATTACATTGGTTTTACCCTTATTGGTAGAAATGCGGTACACCATTATCATAGTGAGTAATGCCCCGATAAAAGACATAATACTAAGCAATGAAAAGTGTAATAATTGCGGGATATAAGGTTTTATTGAACTACCCAATACTATAGTAATAGCAGCGAACATTAATGCCCCTGATGTAATACCAATCAAGTCAGGAGTGGCAAGTGGGTTTTTAAACATACCCTGCAAGCACGTACCCGATACTGCCAGTGCGCTACCAATAAGTATTGCCATAGCAATACGCGGTAAGCGTAGCCCAAGCAGTACAAAGCGGTCGCTTTCGGTAATAGTACCGTCATTACTGAATAAACCTCTTACTAATTCGGTAAAAGAATACTTTTCAAAAGCATACACACCAACGTACAGTGATATTGCCGCTAAACCTATCAGCAGTAAAACACTTGTAAGCATGTATATTGAAAGTTTATTTTGCATTCGCTCTCAACTTTTTATTCAGTTGAAGGGTTGCTTCACCAAGGCGTGGCCCAAAACCTGCAAGCAGTGCGCCATCCATAGCGATAATGTTTTTGTTTTTTCCGGCATTGGTTTTTTCTATGCCTTGTATTTTTAATACACCCTCTTCGCCGTTAAGGCTTGCTAAACCTGAGTGGAACATCAGGATAACATCAGGGTTTGCTTTTATAAGTGCTTCTGGTGTTAGTGGTTTGTAACCGTCTATGTCTTCTACTGCATTTTCAGCACCTGCCAGCGTAATCACTTCGTTAACAGGCGTATTTATTCCGCCTACCATCATCATTCCTGCGCCACGGGCATATATAAACAGCACCTTTTGTGTTTTATCAAGCTCCTTAACTTTTGCTAAGTCAGCATCAATTTTATCCTGTAGTTTTTGTGCGTTGTCACTCTGTAAAACAGTAGCAATCTGCCCTATAAGTGTTTTAGTTCCTTCCGGTGTGTACTCTTGGTCAAAAAAGTGTGCTTTAGTACCCGAAAGCTCTATTTTTTCTTTTAGTTCAGGGCTAATATCTTCGTTACTGCCCAGTATTAGGGTTGGTTGTAGTGCCATTACAGCCTCTATTGATATTTTGCTGGAATGCCCTAAATCCTGCGCCGACTCTTTAATGCCTTCCGGGTAAGTACTGGTTACATCTACCCCCACTATATCACTTTCGTGCCCAAGTGCGCTTACTATTTCGGTAATGGCACCGCTAAGGGTAACAATTTTAGGAGATTCGGTTTGTGCAACAGAATCAGTTGCAGTAGCAGCTTCTTCTTCGGTTGTTTTTTGTTCTTTCTTACAAGAAATAATTGCGAAAGCTAAAAAGGCAATCAGGGAAAATTTGGCTATATGATTCATTGGTAGCGATTTGTTATTTTTAATAAATCTAAATTGATGCAAATCTATTGATTTTATTTAGAATGAGAAAAAATAAGATGCTAAAATTGGGTTTTGTTTTAGCCCTAAAACCCACTCAAAAAAAGGTTATTACAAAAACATGCCTTAACTTTGCAACTTAAAATGCAGATGAGGGTATGTTTTGCCCTGTAAAGGAATTAATAATACAGAGATAAGAGCAATGCTTGATATAAATAAAGTAAGAGCCGATTTCCCGATACTTCACCAAAAAGTAAACGGAAAACCGTTAGTATATTTTGATAATGCAGCAACATCGCAAAAACCACAGGTGGTTATTGATGCTATTGCTGATTATTACGAAACTATAAACGCTAACATTCACAGAGGGGTACACACGCTTAGCCAGTTAGCTACTGATGCTTACGAAATTTCCAGAAAAAAAATACAAAAGCATATTAATGCCAAGCATAGCCACGAAGTACTGTTTACTACAGGTACTACTTATGGTATAAACCTTGTAGCAAGCGGATTTTCACAATTTGTGAAAGAGGGCGATGCGGTTATGATTTCGGCAATGGAACACCACAGCAACATAGTGCCGTGGCAAATGCTTTGCGAAAGAGTAGGGGCGGAGTTACTGGTTATCCCTATGAATGAAAAGGGAGAACTGATTATGGAGGAGTTTGAAAAACTACTATCTAATAAAGTTAAAATAATAGCGGTAAACCACATATCGAATTCACTGGGGACTATAAACCCTGTAAAACATATTATTGATAAAGCACACAGTGTAGGAGCAGCTGTTATCATTGACGGAGCGCAATCGGCACCACACCTGCATATAGATATGCAGGAGTTAGACTGTGATTTTTATACGTTTTCGGGGCATAAGGCATGTGGTCCTACAGGTAGCGGAATACTATACGGTAAAGAAGAGTGGTTAAATAAATTACCACCCTACCAAGGTGGTGGCGAGATGATTAAAGAAGTTACCTTCGAAAAAACCACTTACGCCGAACTGCCTCATAAATTTGAAGCAGGAACACCCAATATTGAAGGAGGTATTGTAATGGGCACCGCTATAGATTACCTGAACAGCATAGGGCTGGATAACATACAGGCGTATGAGCAGGAACTGCTGGAATACGGTACGCAAAAATTACAGGAAATAGAAGGTTTAAAAATCTTCGGTACAGCTCAACATAAAACATCAGTAATATCATTTAATATCGAAGGGATACACCCATATGACATTGGAGCGATTGTAGACAAGATGGGTATAGCCGTACGTACTGGTCACCACTGTACACAACCCGTAATGGACTTTTTTGATGTTCCGGGTACGGTAAGAGCTTCATTCTCTTTCTATAACACTAAAGAAGAGATTAATGCACTTGTGGAGGCAGTTGTTAAAGCTAAGCGAATGTTAAGCTAGGAGTCGGTCAAAAATTGTACTTTTATATAAAACTATAAATGCAGTAAGCTGTATAACTATGAAGAAATTTTTGCCTTTATTGGCTGTTGTTGTATTATTCGCTACAGGCTGTGCTTCTACAGCGTTAAAAAAGCAAAGTGCCGATGTTGCACTGGAGTATGAAGCTGTTACGCGTGGTACGTATAAAAAAGTAATTGTAAAACAGGATACGGTAATTACCCTAAACGAAAACAATGTTAACAAAGCAATTACTACTGTACTACCCAAAAAGGATTGGAACAGCATACTAAAAATGCTCAGCAAAATAGATTATAAAAAACTGAATACAATAGCGCCGCCAAGCACTAAACACCAAGTTGATGCTGCTTTGGCTGCGGGATTAAAAGTAATTACTAAAGACAGAACATACCATAGTCATACTTTTGACCATGGTAACCCACCGGAGGCATTACAACCACTGGTTGAAAAAATATTGGAAGTTTCGGCATTGAAAGAGAAATAAGTATACATGGAAATAAAAGCAATACAGGAAGAAATAGTAGATGAATTTGCAATGTTTGAAGAGTGGGATGAGCGTTACCAATATGTAATAGACTTAGGTAAAACGTTACCACTTGTTGATGAACAGTATAAAACCGACGAGAACATTATTAAAGGCTGCCAGAGCAAGGTTTGGCTGCACGGTGAGGAAAAGGACGGCAAAGTAGTTTTTACGGCAGATAGCGACGCTATTTTAACCAAAGGTATTATTGCCATACTTATAAGGGTATTTTCTAACCAAAGCCCAGAAGCGATACTACAGGCAGATACTGCTTTTATAGATGAAATAGGTTTAAAAGAACACCTTTCGCCTACTAGGGCAAACGGGTTGGTTTCTATGGTAAAACAGATTAAAATGTATGCCCTGGCATTCCAGGCAAAAAACTAAATATTATGGATGCTCAAATAGATACAGCAAAACTGGGAGAAGAAATTGTAAAAGTGCTTAAAACAATATATGACCCGGAAATTCCCGTTGATATTTACGAACTGGGATTAATTTACGATGTAATGGTAAATACCGATAATGAGGTAAAAATATTAATGACACTTACATCGCCAAACTGCCCTGTTGCCGAAAGTTTACCACAGGAAGTACAGGATAAGGTTAAAAATATAGAAGGTGTAAAAGATGCTGAGGTTGAAATTACTTTCGATCCGCCTTGGACACGCGACTTAATGAGTGAAGAAGCAAAACTGGAACTGGGAATGTTATAATCATTTTCAGCAGATAAAGAATAGAAAACCTCTTGTGAAAGCAAGAGGTTTTTATTTAGCTGTCATTGAAAAATGTAGTAATTTTGTTTAATTCTTAATTAAAGAAAGAAGAAAGTTTATGGAGCAGGAAAAAGAAATAGTAAACAGAGTCGCTAACAGCGTACTTCAGGTATTTGATTTAGAAGATTATTACCAAGAAGGGGAACGCGTAGCATTAGATATATCACAATGGCTTTTAGAAGGTTTTGTACTGCGCGAAAAAGACTTTCGCCAAGCCTTAAAAGACTATAACTGGGAACAATATCAAGATAAATTTGTAGCACTGCATTGCAGTACCGATGCCATAGTGCCGGCATGGGCATATATGTTAGTTACAATTTACTTACAGCCCTATGCGAAATTAATAGTACAAGGAACTATTAATGATATTGATATTCAGCTTTACCAACAAACGCTGCAAAAACTGGATTATACACAGTATGCTGATAAGCCTGTTATTGTAAAAGGCTGTTCGCGTAAACCTGTACCTGAGCAGGCGTATGTAATGGCGGTAAATAAACTAATGCCTGTTGCTAAAAGTTTAATGTTCGGCGAAGCATGTTCATCTGTACCGTTGTATAAAAAGAAGCGTTAGGTCTTTCATAACTGTTTCGTTGCAAAATCGGTTAAATAGCTATATTTGCAGCAAACAGTAAAAATATGAAAAACAAATTCTTACTATTATTTTCAAGCTTAACTATCCTGACAGCTAATGCACAGGATAATGAAGCAAAAGCGGATAATGATACTATTGGTCCCTGGAAGAAAAAAGGAAATGCTTCTTTCCTGTTCAATCAATCTACATTCGATAACTGGCTTGCCGGTGGTGAAAATAACATTTCGGGCAGCGCAGGACTTAATTACGACATTAATTATGCGAAAGGAGACTGGACATGGGATAACAAGTTTATCGCGTCCTACGGTATTGTAAAAACGCGTACAAGCTCTTTTGCAAAGAAAACCGACGACAGGTTAGAGATAAACTCTGTAGTGGGCAAAAAAGCTACCGAGCGTTGGTCTTATTCGGCATTTCTTAATTTTAAAACGCAGTTTACGAAAGGATATAATTACGACAAGGACGAAAACGGTGCGGAAGTTCGTGAAGAATATACAAATTTCCTTTCTCCGGGTTATATATTAGTAGGTCCCGGTATGCTGTATAAAAAAGATGAGAATTTAAAATTCAACCTTTCTCCCGCTACTTCAAAAATTACTTTAGTAGATAAATCATTTACATTACCTGATGAAGCCTATTTCGGGGTTAAAGAAGGGGAGTCAATGCGATATGAGCTTGGTTTTAATGCATCAGCATACTATAAGCTGGATGTTATTGCAAATGTTTCCTTTGAGAATATTTTAAACCTTTATTCTAACTACTTAGAAGATCCTCAAAATGTAGATATTGATTATCAGCTAAACATAGTAATGAAAATCAATCGTTATTTAACCACAAACCTGTCTTTCCAAACTATATATGATGATAATGCTTACCAAGGCTTCCAGATACGTCAGGTATTTGGTGTAGCTGCTAACTATGGTTTTTAAGAGATAGCTTTATAAGAGAATAAATATAAATATCATGTATAAAAAAATCCCGCTCACTGAGCGGGACTTTTTTATATGCTTTATACTTTAAAGCTATGTTTCATTACTGCTTTACAATAATAAACTCCGATCTTCTGTTTTGCGCATGTTGCTCTTCAGTACAATTCGGCGCACAATCCACAGCCGGTTCCTTCTCACCGTAACCCTCACCG
>NZ_BMJE01000003.1 GCF_014642915.1 Flavobacterium suaedae | reverse complement strand
CTCTTCCCATTCCGAACAGAGAAGTTAAGCCCGCTTGCGCAGATGGTACTGCTTATTGTGGGAGAGTATGTCATCGCCTTTCTTTTAAAACCCCTTACTATACAATTTAGTAAGGGGTTTTTGTTTTTTATAATGGTTTTTGATATTAAGGTCTATATCTTTTTTCTATTTTTGTTTTAACTGGCACTGTGTTTGTTTTATGATTATCAGAATTCATTTCTTAATATTAATAGATTGCTATATCTATATAAGTTTCTTTTTTATTTTTTTGATGTTTTGTAGATTTATGAAAGGGATGATATGAAAAAGATTTTATTTACATTACTTTTTATTACGTTAGGACTTTCATCTTTTGCTCAACTACCGGACTTTAGTCTTGATATTGTGGCAACTGATGAAACTTGTGATGATAATGGGGCATTGACTTTTAATATTACAAATGCTTCTCCTGAAGCTGATTTTTTATTCACTATATTTTTATTGCCTGATTTAAATAATCCTATAGCAGTTACCACTGAAAATACTATTTCTAATTTAGATTCCGGTACTTATAATGTTATTGCTGTACAGACTTTAGGCTCAGAGTCTAACACACAACAAGAATCTGCTGTTATTGAAAATCTTATTGAAGATCTAACATATACTATTGATTTTGTTAATCAGAACTGTTCTGAAGGTGGACAGATAATAATTAATACAGTAACTGGTACGGCAGCGGAATATGAAATTATTTCGGGACCTGAAGTTAGACCTTTGCAAGAATCTAATATTTTTGAGGGCTTAGCTGCTGGAACGTATAATATTCGTGTATTTGATGTTTGTGGTCAGGGTGTTGTTACTACTTACACACTTGTTTCAGATACTGTATTACCTATAGTTTCAGATCCGGAATATGATACAGTTTTGGACACGGATTGCAATCCTGATGCTATAACTATAGTTAACTCTATTACTTACCCTGAGGGCGCAGCTATTAGTTATCCTTTAACCGTAACTTATACTATATATCCGCCAAATGAAGATCCTGAGATTATTGAAATCCTTGTTTATGAAGAGGGTGTTTCTAACTATTTAGAGTTAGAGTATGAACTCCCTTTATTTAATTCTTCTGAGCAATTTACTTATGATATAGAAATAACAAATGGCTGTGGTATATCATATGGTAATTCCGGAATGGTTATAAATTCTCGGCCTTATTTGGATTATGATTTAATACCTACAGAATGCGGAGGGTATTATTTATCTTTAACACCTTTAAATATTATTCCTCCTTATACCTTACAATTTAATGATTCTCCTGATTCTTTCGATCCTGTGCTTTTTAATTCTATGCATCCGGGACCATTTGGGGGTAATGATATAGTTATTACATATGGAGGAGATACACAATCAATTCCGCAAGGAGAATATAGTATTACATTGACTGATGCATGTGGTAGAAATAGACAGGTAGATTTTGAACTTTTTGTAGAAGTACCGCAGCCCACTATTGTAGGGCGTAATAATGGGTGTTTTTCAGAGTTTGGACGTATTGTAGCTTATATTTCTGAGAGAAATATAGTTTCAGTAGAGATTATAGAAGCAAATGATGATTATTTAGAAACTCATGAAGGGGCTTTGCCTCATGATGTTAGTTCTTCAATAACTAGTAATGGAAGGGTTGTAATAAATAACTTAGAGGTAGGAGATTATGTTATTAGGATTATAGATGAATGTGGAAGTACTTATGAATTACCTGTAACTGTTCCTCCTTTTGTTGAAAGAGATTTTGAGGCTAAAACTCTTGTTGATTGTAACGAAGGATTTGGTTCACTTCAGGTAATTAGCAGAAACGGAGGTTTAGTAACAGTTAATTTAGTAAATGCTCCTAATGCTTATGAAGGTAATATTCCTGAAGATTTATCAGGAAGTATAAATAGTGAAGGGCAACTTTTTCTTGAGAATTTACCTGAAGGAGAATATACTTTTCAAGGAGTTGATGCTTGTGGAATAGAACGAACAGTTTCTGCCACAGTAATTGGATATCAACCTTCGGATAATCCGTTTACTTTTTTACCAAATTGCGGTTCGTTTGATATTGAAATGACTGATACGGATACAACTTCTGATAGTCCTACTTACTGGTTGCAGAAATTAAATATGGAAACCGGAGAATGGATGCATCCTGAAACAGAAGTTGTATATCCTGAAGGGACTTTACCAGATGAGGAAAACTCTTTTAGTTTACCTAATAATGAAACTACCTTTAATTTGACCTTTTCGGGAGATTTTAGAATTATTAAAGTCTTTGAGAGTTATGGTTCAACAGATGAAAAACTTTGTATCGAGTTACTGGGAACTTTTAACTATTTAAGTAACCCACGTATTAATAGCTTATATATATTATCATGTTCTGAAAGCCCGGAGGATGTATATATTGATGCTGACGGAATACCGCCATTAACATATAGTATAGATAGAATGAATGGGCAGCCGTTTAATATTGATAATGGTAATAGTAATGTTTTTACTGGTTTGTCTCCGGCTTCCTATAGGTTTGTAGTGGAGGATGGCTGCGGAAATGTCTCTAAGCAAAATCGAAATATAAGTGTATTGCCTGATTTAGTTGTAGCAAATGAAACAAATGATTTAGTAGCTTGTGTAGAGGAAGGGGAAGAAATTTCGTATGACTTTAATCTTTTACAACAAAATGAAACTATTTTAGGAACGCAAAGTCCTTCCTTGTATACATTAACGTATCATCTAACACAATCGGATGCGGAAACAGGAGAAAATCCGTTACCAGATGTATATACAGTAACGCAAAATGAACAAACTATATATGCAAGACTGATTCATAATTATATTTCTATTTGTTATGATATGGTTCAGTTTCAATTGATTTTAGATGAGAACCCTGTATTGGATATTGAAGAATATTATTATTTATGTGAAGATAGTTATGTAACTCTAACAGCCGGTAACGGATATGATAGTTATGAATGGTCTACAGGAGAAGAAACATCTTCTATTACAGTAGAAGAACCGGGTAATTATTCAGTTATTGTAACACAGGATATGTGTACCAGTGAAGCAGATATAATAGTGGAGTTTTCTGAACCTGCAGAGATAATTACTATCGATATTGAGGACTGGACTGTAGATGAAAATAGTATCTCTGTTTTTGTATCAGGTATAGGTAATTATGAGTATTCTTTAGATGGGTTAAGTTATCAGGATGAAAATGTTTTTACTAATCTTAAATCCGGGATATATACAGTATATATAAGAGATATAAATGGCTGTGGTATTATTAAGCAGGATGTAGCACTCCTTAATTACCCTAAGTTTTTTACCCCCAATGGAGATGGAATTAATGAAACCTGGAGAATACCGTTTTCTTGGTTTGAAGAAAACCTTACTGTAGTAATATTTGACAGGTATGGAAAAGTCATTACTGGCTTTGATGCTAACAGCCCCGGTTGGGATGGAAAGTATAATGGGGAGAAATTGCCAAGTACTGATTATTGGTTTTTAGTTACCAGAGAAGACGGACGTATACACAGGGGGCATTTTGCTATGATTAGATAAAACATACACAATATAAAAAATAAAAAGCCGGATATACTTAAAAGTTATATCCGGCTTTTTTACTATATAACAGTGTCAAGATATTATATTGAGTAATATTTATTAGCTTTTTACTATTACCCGAAGAAAGTCTATTTCCTCTTTAAGATGTTGTATTTCAGATCTAAGACTTTCTATAAGTATATCGTATACTTCTTTATTACTATTACTAATAGTTGATGAAGTAGTACTGTCACTATTTTCGGTCTCATTAAATATATAAGAAATATTAGTATCTAGTATTCTTACAATTTTTAAGAGTTTTACTACATTTAATCTTCTGTCATCTTTTTCCAGCCTACCGTAATTACTTTGCGTAACGTCCAGCTGCGCTGCCATAGCTTCCTGAGTTATCCCTTTTTCTTCTCTCAGTCGCTTTATTTTTTGCCCTATAACATTCATATTATAACTAGTTTAGATGTGTTGTGTGAATTAAAAATAATTGATAATTAATTAGTTAATTAACTTAATAATTTTAATTTTGAATATTTAAATTATAAATCACCGTTTTTTAAATACTATTTTAAGTACTCTTTTATGCAGCTTATGCTAAATAACTAATATAAAAGTATTGAAGTAGATTAGAGGGCAAAAAATAATATCATTTTTTTCGATATATAGTACTCTTTTTTCGATAAAAGACAAATAAATTATGATTAGATAATCATTTTATGATTTTATTTAAGAATGTAAAAACCAATTAAAAAATACGATAATGAATGTATGGGTATATGATAATCAATTAGGTTATTACAATGCATTAAAAACAAAAGAAAGAGAGAACTTATGTTTTATGCATGTAAGTATGAATCAGGAAGAAAAAAAGAGAAGTATAAAAGAAGATGACTTTCTTGTATTTTTCCTATCTGATGATATTGAATTAATGGATTTTATAAAGCTGTGTAAAACTAATGTAACCTCGGTGTTTTGCTCTCCTTATAAAACGGAAGTACAGGAAAAGGTAGAGAGTCCTCACATCTATTATATAGACATTAATTTAAATATGGATGCTTTAATGGAAGCTATTTTATCAGTTTTGGAAAAAGAACAAAATTATAATCAAAAAAAGCCGACTATAAAGCCGGCTCTTATATAATTATAATTAAGTTTTCTTTTAAACTTATTCAGCTAGTATAGATCTTGAAATAACAATTTTTTGTATTTCAGAAGTGCCCTCATATATTTGGGTAATTTTAGCATCACGCATTAATCTTTCTACGTGGTACTCTTTTACATATCCGTTACCACCATGTACTTGTACAGCCTCAACAGTTACATCCATAGCTGTTTGAGAAGCGTGTAATTTAGCCATAGCACCACTCAGGTCATAGTTGTGTCCGTTATCTTTATCCCATGCAGCTTTAAGGCAAAGGTGGCGTGCAGCTTCAATTTGTACAGCCATATCAGCCAGTTTAAATGCTATAGCCTGGTGGTTGCATATTTCTGTACCAAATGCTTTACGCTCTTTAGAGTATTTTTTGGCAAGCTCATAAGCACCTGAAGCAATACCTAATGCCTGAGAAGCAATACCTATTCTACCTCCCGAAAGAGTTTTCATAGCAAATTTAAATCCGAAACCATCTTCACCAATGCGGTTTTCTTTAGGAACTTTAACATCAGTAAACATTAAAGAGTGCGTGTCAGACCCTCTAATACCTAATTTTTGTTCTTTAGCCCCTATTTCAAAACCAGGCATGCCTTTTTCCACAATCAGAGCATTAATACCTCTGTGTTTTTTATCAATATCAGTTTGTGCTATTACAAGGTATACATCAGCAGTACCACCATTTGTTATCCAGTTTTTAGTGCCGTTTAGTAAATAATGGTCTCCTTTATCAATAGCTGTAGTTTTTTGCGATGTAGCATCACTTCCTGCTTCCGGTTCAGATAAACAGAAAGCACCTATTATTTCTCCTGTAGCAAGACGTGTAAGATATTTTTGTTTTTGCTCTTCTGTACCGAAAGTTTGGAGCCCCCAGCATACAAGTGAATTGTTTACTGACATAACAACTGATGCTGACGCGTCAATTTTAGAAATTTCCTCCATAGCAAGGACATAAGAAATAGTATCCAGACCACTACCCCCGTATTTAGGGTCAACCATCATTCCAAGAAACCCTAGTTCTCCCATTTTCTTAATATGCTCCGTAGGGAAAATTTGTTTCTCATCCCTTTCAATTACACCGGGAAGTAATTCTGTCTGCGCAAAATCTCTCGCAGCCTTCTGTATCATCAGGTGTTCTTCAGTAAGTTTAAAATCCATAGGTTTTTAGATTTGTTTTTTGTTTTATTGTGCCCAAAAATAACTATTAATTGCCAATTTTTCAATAAGATTGGTTATTTTTAGCTGGTGGAAAGAAAAAACTATAACGTTTTAGGGATTATGTCCGGAACCTCGCTTGACGGGGTGGATATTGCTCATGTAATTTTAAATTATAATGAGGGTAAATGGCAATATGAAATAAATAAAGCAACAACAATATTTTATACTGATGAGTGGGTTGATAGATTAAAAAACGGTGTAAACCTCAATCAGGAAGAACTAATATTACTGGATGATGATTATACCATATTATTAAGTTCTCTTATTAAACAATTTATTACTGAAAATAAAATTGATAATCTGGATGCTGTATGTTCTCATGGGCATACTATTTTGCATCAGCCACAAAATAAACTTACCCTACAAATTGGTAACCAACCGAAATTAGCAAAGCTGACAGGGCAAAGAGTTGTATGCAACTTTAGAGTTCAGGATGTTGAAATGGGAGGGCAGGGAGCTCCGCTTGTTCCTATTGGCGATAGGTTATTATTTCAGGAGTATGATTTTTGTTTAAATCTGGGAGGATTCTCCAATATATCATTTGAAGAAGCAAGGCAGCGAATAGCTTATGATATATGCCCGGTAAATATAGTGTTGAATTATTATTCATCTCAGGTAGGGTTACCATATGATGAAGATGGAGCTATAGCCCGAAAAGGAAAGCTGATAGAAGAGATGCTGTTGCAGCTTAATGATTTAGATTTTTATAAACAGCAATATCCTAAATCATTAGGATTGGAGTATGTGCAGCGAGAAGTGTTTCCTGTAATAGACTCCTTTAATGCTCCAATAGCAGATAAGGTAAATACATTTACTATACATGCAGCAATGCAAATCGCTAATGAAATAAAAAATGTAAAGGAAAAAGGCTGCCTGTTAGTTACAGGCGGTGGTGCATACAATACCTTTTTGATAGAAAAGATAAAACAACTTTTGCCTGATACAGAAGTTATTATACCTGATGATAGAACAATACAATTTAAGGAAGCATTGGTTTTTGCACTGCTAGGGGTATTACGTATTGGGGGAGAAGTAAATGTACTGAGCAGTGTTACCGGTGGAAAACGTGACCATAGTGCCGGCTATATATATGAGCCTTAAATAATTCCCATTTTTTTAATAGCCTCTATAAGTTCATAATCATCGCCGCCCTTACCTTGTAGCAGCATATTTTTCATACGTGCTTTTCGCTTTTCAATAGCACTAAGCGATAGCGGTACATAGTTAGGTATATTTTTGGTTAAAATGCCTTCGCTTAGTCGCATTAAAATTTGTTTGTCGTAACTGTCAAGGTTATAGGTTTCAAAAACTTTATCTTTAAGAGATTTTACTATTTTATTACTTAAATAAGTATCATCATTCTCAAAAATAATTTTGAATGCATTTAAAAACTCATCAATATCAATATCGCTTTTACATAAAATTCCCTTAGGGTTAATTTCTTTAATTAAGCGGTCTACCAAAACAGCCTCACTATGCATAGTAAGGATTATTATAATGCAATCAGGTAGTATTTTTCTTAAAAGCATACCTAAATCAAACCCTGATGAAATATTTTTTTCAGGATAGGGTGGAAGGCTTAAATCAAGATAGGCAATATCAAAAGGTTTACCGTTTTCTGCAGAGTCGGTAATAAGGTTATAGGCTTCTTCGCAGTTTAAAGCCTTGGTAAAATTAAGGTGATAACCCTTAAACTCTTCGTCACTAAGTACATTAATGTACCCATTAACTGTCATAGGGTGGTCGTCGACAATTAATATGTTCAGATCTTTTTGCATAAAGTATTTGTTGTTTACAAATTTAACAAATTTTACGGTTTTACCGTAAAATTACCATTTTCAATCTAATTAACTTGCAAAAAATTTTCCCATATTTTTTTTTTGAATGCAGCATTCTTACCTTGTAATAGATGATAACGAAGCACATGCTAAGGAAATCTTGAAGATTTTCGAGGATTTTCCTGAATACTATTGTGCAGGGGTATCGGCTGATAAAGATGATGCAATAAATAAAATACTTGAGCTACAACCACAAATAGTTTTTCTGGAAGTAAATTCTAAAAAGCGGGGCAGTAACCTATCACTCTCTATAATAACAGAACTGTACCAGTATATAGATACCCTGCCTTATTTTATAACGCTTACTTCAACAAAAGATTATGCTTTTGAAGCAATAAAAGCCGGAGTTGCTGATTATCTTTTAAAGCCATTAAATAAAATGGAGCTAAGAAAGTCATTACTAAGGTTCAAAAAAACAAGTCCTGTTGCGGCAAATGATACAATTTGTATAAAATCATACGGAGATTATCAGTTTATTTCACTTCATGATATTGTATATCTTAAAGCTGATAATAATACTACAGATTTTTATCTTCAAAACGGGAAAAAGCTAACAGCTTATAAAACACTTAAACATTATGAGCTTAATTTGCCTTTGTTTTTTTACCGCATTCATAATAGCTATATCATAAATAGTAATTATGTTTCCAGGATTAATACAGGTAAATCGTTATGTTACTTAAACTACAACGAAGTATCTATCTCATTTTCTAAAACTTTTAAGGAAAATGTAGATACTATTTTAAGAAAAATAGCGCCTGAATATTTATAATCTGACTATTTACCATGTAAACCGGTCGAGTTACTCGTAAACTAAAGCGGACCACTAAACAAGGGCTAAAATATTCTTTTTCCAGCATTTACGATTCTATATTTGTATCAGAAATAATCACTGCAGGGGTTGTTTCCCAACAATAAAATAGATAAAGACACACCGTAAAAATTTGATTAAAATGAAAAAAAATATTCTAATACTAGGCTTAATATCATTACTTGGTTTTTCAACTGTATCTTGTTCAACAGATGACAGTGATATGGAAATGATGGAAGCACAAGCTGATGGACTTCAGTCAACTCCTGAGGGTAATACTGATTCTTCTACTTCCCCTGTAGATAATGGAGATAAAGAGTTACCAAAGCCACCTATGAAACCATAATTGCAGATTTAAATTAAAATATGTTATTTTTGAGGGCACTACTATATATAGTAGTGCCCTCAAAAATTTGAAGATACTTCATAAAATATTATCCATCTGTTTGCTCTTTGTTGTTTCCTGTACTTCAACAGAACAGAGAGAGTTGGCTAAAACAAAAGCAGGTCAGTATCTTGATAACTCTCAAAGCAATGCTTATAGTGAAACAGATAGAGAAAAATATATAGATTCCGCTTATTTTGAGTTAAACTCAAGTTTTCAAAATGATTCTATAACACGTTACTTATATAAGCGTACACTGGCAGCTTACTACAATGCCGGGGAATATGAAAAATCACTTAAAGTAGGTAAAGATGTACTTAATATGGCTGCAGAGGTAAAAGATACCTTAGAGATGGCCAATATAATGTACAGAATAGGTGATACATTTTATGCAAAATCTAAAATAGATACTGCCTTTTATTATTACGATCAGGCTCAAAAATTTTATGAAAAGATTAATGAACCCGGAGACTTGGGAGAGGTTATTCTGTATAAAGCCTATATCTATTATAATATAGGAGAATATGTGTTTGCGGAAGTAGAAGGTATTAAGGCTTTATCAAAGTTACAAAACAGCAATAAACCCACTCAGGTATATAATTGTTATAACCTCATAGCTTCAGCTTTAGATGGGCAAAATAGTAATACACAAGCTATTAATTATTACAGGAAAGCTTTAAATCAAGTTGATAAACTTAGGGAAGAAGGTTATGGAGAAGGTATGATTAGGTATAACAAGGCTGCCTGTTATAATAATATGGGTGGAGTTTATGTTAAAGAAGGGAAACATAAAGAAGCTATTTCTCTTTATAGGAAAGCTTTAAATTTTCCTAATATCAGAAAAGATTACCCTTCTTTATATGCTAAGCTTCTTAATAATATGGCATATGCTAAGTTTAAAGCAAACGATGAAAGAGAACTTCCGGAGCTGTTTTATGAGTCTTTGGAGATAAGGGACAGCTTAGAAAACCAGTCAGGAATAGTAGCCAGTAATATACATTTAGGTGAATATTTTGCCAGTAAGAAGGATACTGCAAAAGCAATTTCCTATTTAAAATCAGCCTACCGTACAGCAAAGAAAATAAGAAGCCATTATGATATATTAAATAGTTTAAAACTATTGTCGGAATTGGATAAAGAAAATGGGATTTATTTTTCTAACAGATATATTAAAGTAAATGATAGTTTACAAGATATTGCCAGAGCAAATAAAGAAAAATATGCAAGGATAGAATATGAAACAGACAGGCTTATTGACGAGAAAGAAGAATTAGTTAAAAAGAACAGTTTTATAATAGGAGTTTCGGCAGTAATACTGTTGTTTATAGCAGCCATATTTATAATTTATTATCTAAACTCCCGTAACAAAGAGCTTCTTCTAATTCAGGAGCAGCAGGCTGCAAATGAAGAGATTTATTTATTAATGCAGGAGCAGCAAGCTAAAATAGATACTGCCCGTAAAGATGAAAAAGACCGTATTGCTATGGAACTGCACGATGGAATATTAAATAATATTTATGCAGTAAGACTTAACTTGGAATTTTCTAATAAAAAAGTTGATGAAGAGTCTATAGCAAAAAGAAAAGAGTTTATTAAAGAACTGCAAACAGTAGAAACAGAAATAAGGGCAATATCTCATGACCTGAGCAGAAATGCTATGTTACAACAAGAAAAAAGCTTTGAATATGCGTTGGAGTATATGATAACATCTCAAAAGAATGATTATGATACTTTGTTTGAAGCAGAAATAGATAAAGGTATAGACTGGGAAAACCTGCCAAGTACGTGTAAGGTAAATATTTACAGAATTATTCAGGAAGCATTGCAAAATATTAATAAATACTCTAAAGCCAATTATGCAAAAGCTGATATTAAACAGGTAAATAATCATATGGAGGTTACGGTTACTGATGATGGAATAGGTTTTGATGCTAAAACTGTTAAGGGAGGAATAGGAATTAAAAATCTTAAAAAGCGTGCAGCCGCATTAAACGGTAGTATAGAAATAGATTCTGAACCGGGAGAAGGAACAACTATAAAAGTTACTTTTCCTATTTAATAATAGAGATAAATTTTAAAGATGGAAAAATTTGTAAATGATTTTAGTATAGGTTTATTTTTATGGCAATTAATGGTATTGTTAATGGCAGTAGGTTTTATAATTACTATGGTTTTTCTTATAAGAAGAATTTTTAGAGCAACAAGAAAAATGTAGTACTAAAAACAATTAAAACAGTATTCTTCATTACAATATAAAACACCATATAATCCTACAGCTTTTTGTGGGGGTAATTTTTATATCTTTGTCACGCACAATTAACAAAACAACAAAAAATGAAAGATTTACTTAGTAAATTCGAAAATAAACAACCTGAAATAGTATTTAACTGGAAAGATAGCGAAACAGAAGCCGAAGGATGGACGGTTATCAACTCACTTCGTGGCGGTGCTGCCGGTGGTGGTACACGCATGAGAAAAGGGCTTGATATGAACGAAGTGCTTTCTCTTGCTAAAACTATGGAAGTGAAATTTACAGTTTCAGGACCTGCAATTGGAGGAGCTAAGTCAGGAATTAATTTTGATCCGGCAGACCCTCGTAAAAAAGGCGTTTTGGAACGTTGGTACAAAGCAGTATCTCCACTATTAAAAAATTACTACGGTACAGGGGGAGACTTAAATGTAGACGAAATACACGAAGTAATCCCAATGACCGAAGATTGTGGTGTATGGCATCCGCAAGAAGGTGTATTTACTGGACACTTTAAGCCAACAGAAGCTGATAAAATTAACAGAATAGGTCAACTACGTCAGGGAGTAATAAAAGTGATAGAAAACCCTTCTTTCTCTCCTGATGTAAACAGAAAATATACAGTAGCCGATATGATTACCGGTTATGGAGTTGCTGAAGCAGTACGACATTTCTATGATATATATGGTGGTAATGTTGAAGGTAAAAAAGCAATAGTACAAGGTTTTGGTAACGTAGGTTCGGCAGCAGCTTTCTATTTAGCAAAAATGGGTGCTAAAGTTGTAGGTATTATAGACAGAGATGGTGGTGTTTTAAACAAAGACGGTTTTAGCTTTGAAGAAATTAAAAACCTTTTCCTTAATAAAAATGGTAACCAACTGGTAGCAGATAATATGGTTCCGTTTGAAACTATTAACGAGGAAATATGGAAAATAGGAGCGGAAATATTTGCACCATGTGCAGCATCTCGTTTAGTAACTAAAGAGCAGGTTGAAAACCTAATTGATTCAGGTCTGGAAGTAATATCATGCGGTGCTAATGTTCCGTTTGCAGATAAAGAAATATTCTTTGGTCCTATTATGGAAGCTACAGACAGTAAAGTAAGTTTAATTCCTGACTTTATTTCAAACTGTGGTATGGCAAGAGTATTTGCATACTTTATGGAGAAAAAAGTAAGCATGACAGATGAAGCAGTATTCCAGGATACTTCAGATGTAATACAAAAAGCAATACAAAATGTACATGCACATAACGGAAGCAAAACAAACATAAGCAGTACAGCTTTCGAAATTGCATTAAAACAATTAGTGTAAGCATACATTAGCAGAAAAAACAATAAATTTAATGGCAGAATAATTTCTGCCATTTTTTTGTTATCATATTTTATGAATTATAAAGAAACTACCGAGTGGATGTTCAGCCGATTGCCAATGTATCAGCAACAGGGAGCATCTGCCTATAAAGTAGACCTTACTAATACCATACAGTTAACTAAACACCTAAATAACCCTGAACAAAAAATAAAAACAGTACACATTGCAGGTACTAACGGCAAAGGTTCAGTATCAAGCATGATAGCTTCTATATTACAGGAGGCAGGTTATAAAGTAGGTTTGTATACTTCCCCTCATTTGAAAGATTTTAGGGAGCGTATAAAAATAAACGGTAAGGATATATCTGAAGCATTTGTTTGTAACTTTATAGCAGAGAATAAGCCGTTTTTTGAAGCACAGCAACTTAGCTTTTTTGAAATGACCGTAGGCTTAGCGTTTGATTATTTTGCAAAAGAACAAGTTGATATTGCTGTTATAGAAACCGGTATGGGTGGCAGGTTAGATTCAACTAATATAATAACACCACTTGTTTCGGTTATTACTAATATAGGGCTGGATCACACTCAGTTTTTAGGCGATACTGAAGCCAAAATAGCTAAAGAAAAAGCCGGAATTATTAAAAAAGACATTACTGTAGTAATAGGAGAATATACCAGTCAAACAAAGCCTGTTTTTACTGACACAGCACAATCAGTGGGTGCCCCTGTTTATTTTGTGCAGGATAAAGACTGGCAAGTACCTCCGTCTGATTTGTTAGGAGAGTACCAGCAGCAAAATATAAAAACAGTACTACAAACGGTTGAATTACTAAAAAAACACTTTACAATTACTGATGGTATAGTAAAACAAGGTTTATTACATGTAAATAGTAATACAGGCTTCACAGGCAGGTGGTATAAAGTAAATAATAATCCCATAGCGATATGTGATACTGCCCATAATCCTCATGGGTTGAAATTAGTACTCAATCAGGTTTTAAAACAACCGTTTGAGACTTTGAGAATAGTTTTTGGCGTAGTGAATGATAAAAAACTCGATGAGGTTTTACCATTATTACCTAAAAATGCAAAATATTATTTTTGTAAGCCAGATGTTCCTCGCGGACTTGATGCAAAGGTGCTACAGGAGGAAGCAGCTAAGTTTAATATAGTAGGAGAGGTATTTAGTTCTGTATCAAAAGCCTACGAAGAGGCTTTGAAAGAAGCAGCTAAAAATGACTTTATTTATATAGGCGGAAGTACTTTTGTTGTGGCAGAAATTTTATAATTTTTTAAAATTATGTTTGCAAATAACAAAAACTAACCTATATTTGCACTCGCAATAACAAACAAGACAAGCCTTGAGAGTTAAAGCAACATAAGGGCGATTAGCTCAGTTGGTTCAGAGCATCTCGTTTACACCGAGAGGGTCGGGGGTTCGAATCCCTCATCGCCCACTTAAAAAATTCAAAGCCTGCAAGGAATTACCTTGCAGGCTTTTTCTTTGGTACAACATTCCCAATCAAATGATTTTTATAATATAGTCAATAATAAAGGTACTTTCAGGTTACCTTAATTCTTGTTTTCCCTAGTAATAATATTGATAAATATTTGAGTAATTATATTTTATTTTTTCTCTAACATAAGTTTCATTTTGATAAGCTTAAGCAGTATCAATATAGAAAAAAGGATAAGCATTTTCATCATTAAAACATATAGCCTAAAACCTAACTTTAATATTGTCTACTTGTTTTGCTAATTTAATAAGTGTTTAAAATGTATTAATAAGTTAGATGATTATTTGTTTTATGCTTTTTTTAGCTTTGTGTTATCTAATATACGAGGAAAATAAGGTTATATAGTCATTAAAAATAGAAATCTATAATAGATACGTAAATTTTAGATTATTGATAATCAAAATTATAATAATACAAAATATAGATATACTATAGACGTGTTACAGATATGCCGTATTTAAAAGCAAAACCTAAATAAAGGTTTTTAATTTGCGACTTAGAAACAACTACCCCTCTAAATAAAATAAATAATGTCTATTCTACTTAGTTTCCAAGTTTCAAATCAGTATATGTCTATCTGGTTAAAAATAAAACGGAGAATTAAATTGAACCGTGCCATAGTACTCACAAAAAAATTCTCAATAAAAAGTTTTTAGAAGCATTCATAAAATTGAATGCGAAGTCTCCGTAAATATATTTAATACTCTTCGGATACGCTTTTTCGTGTACTCCAATCACTTTAAATGTATCCAAACTACTTTCTAAAAAGCATAACTATTGAAAATTATAAAGGTACTTACAATTGAGGATAACTCAATAACAGCTAAATTACTTAGGGGAATTTTAGAAAAAGAAAACTACTTTGTTTTTGAGAACCTTTCTTCTGCAGAAGAAGCTATAGCTTTTCTTAAAGTTCATGAGCCAGAATTAGTAATTATAGACATAATGCTTAACGGAAAAGACGATGGTATTAAAATTGGTGAATACCTGTTGAAAAAAGATACCGTCCCATACATTTACGTTACATCATACAACCAAAAAGAAATTATGGCTAAGATAAAGCGCACACGCCCTCATGGCTTTATCGCTAAACCTTTTAAGCCTATAGATATTAAAACAACTGTTGATATAGTACTTAATAATTTTCAGTTTAAAAAAATTGATATTACCCGTTCAGACGATAATCAACAGCAGCTTACTACGAATGCACCTTTACGAATTAAAAAAGTTATTGCTTACATCGAAGAAAACTTAGAAGAAAAAATCGAAATCGAAAAATTGGCACGTATTACAGGATGGAACAAACACCATTTTATAAGAATGTTTAACAAATACATTGGTTTAACACCTTATAAATACATTGTAAAAAAACGCATTGATGTCGCAAAAACACTGTTGACTTCAACAGAACTTAATATTTCAAGTATTTCTATTGACCTGGGTTTTTCAAGTACCGCTAATTTTTGTACTTCATTCAAAGATAATACGGGAATCTCACCTATAAAATACAGAATAAAACAAAAAAACCTTAAGTCTTTAGGTTATTGATTATTGGATGTTATCTATCAGCACTAAACACGTAATTTAAATAATGGCTGTATTTTATGTAAATAATGTCACTTTTCTAAAATGCGGGTATATTTTAAGAAACCCATTTGCATACGGTTATGTTAGATTTACCCCAAAAATATAAACAATCTATTCTGTAAACTTAATTTAAAATTTAATGTGATGGGAAAAATATTTAAGCACCTTACTACTATGTGCATGTTTATAGCGCCTTTTATAGTATTCGCACAAGATGAAGAGGATCCGGATGGTCCACCTTTACCACCGGCTTCTATTGATAATTATATATATGGTTTAATCATCATAGCTATAACAATAGCCCTTTTTTACTATATGAAAAAAGGAATTCAATTTAAAACCAGCAACCAGTAAACTATTACTCATGGGGAAAAATTACATTATAAAAAAAATATTAAGTATTGCGTTTTTACTAATTGTCCTCTGTACAAATAATGTATTTGCGCAAATACATAATAATGGGTCTTTATATATTTCTGATAATGCGGAAATGTATATTGCATCAGGTAATATAAGCTTTGGCAGTAGCTCTGATATTACAACTTCCCGTACCGCTTCAACAAATGGAAAACTTTCTATTGGAGAAAATGTTGCCTTTGATAGTGCCTCGTTAACAAGCAATGTGGACGGTTATATTAAAATGTACGGAACTACCGATAAACTACTACCTACGGCACAACTTACTACTTATGCACCTGTTAAGGTAGCTCCCGGAACAGGAAGTAGTTTTGAAGTAGCATATTATGAAGCCAGCCCTGTTAGTGCTTTTGGTTCTGATGTGCAAAGCCCAATATTACAAGTCTCTGCTACACAGTACTGGGATATAAGTAGTAGTTCAGGCGATGCAGTAATAAGCGTAGGATGGAATAGCTCTAATAATGCTGAGTTAGTATCTACATTTGTGCTGTCTAGTGACTTGTCAGAACTAACAATAGTGGGATGGAATGGTTCGCAATGGATAGAAATACCATCTCAAGTAGATACTACGAATTTATTTTCAGGTACAGGAACTACACTCGTATCCGGCTCAATATCCACTAACGAAGCTGTTGATACCAGCACTTATAGATATTTTACTTTAGGTGTAAGAGATGATTGTGCACCAATAATTACAAGTTCAGGTAATACAAAAACATGGGACGGTAGTGCCTGGTCTCCTTCTGAGCCAACACTTGAAGATCCTGTAGTAATAAACGGACCTTTTTCAGGTACACTTCAATGTAACTCAATAGTATTAAATAACGATTTAACATTAGTAGATGATGATTATTTAGAAATTGTTCGTGGTGCAAGTGGTACAGGTACAGTTTATATGTCCAGTAATGCTGCCTTAGTGCAACGTGATGCATCAGCAGATGCACCTACAGTAGAAATTACAAAAACTACACGTACAATTAGAAAGGTAAATGATTACGTTTATTGGGGTACACCAATTGAAGGTGATTTTAAAACACAAATGAGTACAGCCTCTGCTCAGGGGTATGATACAGATGGAGCCTTTGATGCTTATTATAATTGGGTAGCCGGGTCATCCCCTTCAAATAGCGGTTTCGGTTGGCAGGTAATGTCATCTACAGAAACCGGTATAGGTTTTTTAAGTCGCGTAAAAGATCAAATCCCTTTCGTTACAGATGGCTCTTTTTCAGGAAAAATAGATGTTACACTTACAGGTGTTGCCAATAATGGAGATGTTACAGTTTCTGTTGCTCAAAACGGTGCATGTACTACTTGTGGTTCATCGTATAATTTACTTGCAAATCCTTACCCTTCAGCAATTAATGCTGCCTTATTTTTACGTACTAATACTAACTTAGATGGTGCAATATACATTTGGTCTAAATCTGAAACCGGAGAAAACACTCAGGCTGATTACGCTGTTTGGAATCTTGCAGGTAGTGTTAATACTTCGCCGGTTACATATTCTATTGATGGTAAGATACCAAGCGCACAAGGATTTATGGTAAGAGCATTAAATAATGGCGATGTTACTTTTACAAACTGTATGAGACTTGTTGAAGATAATAATAATTTTTTCAGAATGTCTAATGATTTACCTGATGTAGCAGACAAATACAAGCTTAATTTATATAATAATGAAGATGTATTTAGCCAAATATTGATAGCATACACCCCGGAGGCAACAATGGAATACGATCGTTTATTTGATGCAGGGAGAAACTCGGTAAGCAGTACACAATTTTATTCTGTATTTGAGGGTGACGGTCGCAAACTTGCCATAAATAGCCGTCCTGAATTTGAGATAACAGACCAAGTTCAACTGGGTATATCTAAAACAAATGCAGACCAAGCTAATTACACTATAGCACTTGATGAAAGAAATGGAATATTTGCAGGTGAAGAGGTAATAGTTTACCTATACGACCAGCAGGAGGAAGTATACCATAACCTTAATTTATCTCCATATAATTTTACTGTTTTTGGAAACCTTACCAACGACAGGTTTAAAATTGTTTATGAAAATCAGGCATTGCAAAATGATGATTTTATAAACCACAAAAATACTGCAGTAATTACAAATGGTACTTTAAAAGTAACTGCCAGCACTACAATACAAGATATAGAAGTTTATGACCTTACGGGAAGACTGATAGCAACATATTACAATGTTGGCAAAACAGAATTATCAGAAGCCTTTAATCATCAGGAAGCCGTGTATATTGCTAAAATAAAACTTTCTAATGGCATGGTAACAAGTGTAAAACTTGTAAACACAAAACAACAACAATAAAATATTTAAAAAAATCTAAACATTAGAATAAAATGAAACAGAACAAACATTTTTTACTAATATTACTTGTACTGGTAGGCTATTCAGCTTTTGCACAGGTAAAAATAGGGGATAACCCAACAACTGTTGGTGAAAGCTCGTTACTGGAGCTTGAAAGTACTAATAAAGCACTTGTATTGCCAAGAGTTACAAGTACAGATGCAATTACCACTCCGGTTGAAGGTATGATTTTATATGACCTTTCTTCGGGCTGTGTAAAAGTTTATGAAAACGGAGCATGGTCTAATTGCCTTAGCGCAGCTTCTAACTCTTTGTCTGATACTAGTAACGGAACTGCTATTGTAGCATCATACAGTTGTTCAGGAGCCTCTGTAGGTACAATGACAGAAGGCGAAGAAGTATCAGGTACAACTCAAACTATTACAGCAAATGTTACCGCAGCAGGTAGTTATAATATTTCAGCTACTTATGATGGTGTGACTTTTTCTAAATCAGGCATATTTAATGCGGAAGGTGATCAAGATATAGTTTTAGAAGCAACAGGTACGCCAAACACGGCAGGTGAGGGGACATACACCTTAAACACTACACCAAACTGTAGTTTTACGCGAAGTATTGGAGAGCCATTTAACACTACTGCTTGTACTACAACGTACGGGAATAATTATCCTGCTACAGTTACGGTTGATGGACAAAGTGTTACAGTAACAAAATCAGGAACTTCAAGCGGAACTTCCAGTACAATTACTCATTGTGGAGTATCATCATCATCAGGCTTTCAAAACACTGACTTAAACCAGTTTGCAACTTATACCTTTACTGTTCCTTTGAAAAATGTACAAGTGTATAGTGTAAATAATGAGGAGAGTGAGAGTCAAGAAGGATATACGGTAAGTGCAAGCTTAAATGGTGCAGCTGTACCTGTACAATTAGTAGTTGCTGGCGGTACCTGCCAAGATAGATTTAGTACATCACAAGCTGGTAATGAAGCTTCTATACGAAATACGGTATCCGCTGGATTTATAGGAGGTATAATATTTAACATTAGTTCTGCAAGTGCTTACGATGAAATTACAATAACCAGGCTATCCACTGCATCAGGAAGTAATGCACATGCCCTTGCATTTTGTAATGCTGAAGCAGTACCTGACAATTCATCAGGAGGCTCTGCAATAATAGCATCATACGATTGTGAAAGCGGTACAGCAACAGGTACGCTTACTGTAGGTACAGCAGCATCGGGCGTTACACAAACTATTACAGTTGATGTTACAGCTGTAGGAGGCTACAACATTTCTACTTCTGAGGTAAATGGCATTACTTGGTCAGCATCAGGTACTTTCTCCAGTACAGGAGAGCAAGCTATTACACTAACTGCTAGTGGTACACCTACTAATGCAGAGGTTAGTACATTTACTGTAGGGAGTTCGCCATCGTGTACTTTTAATAGAACTATAGGGGCTGCTTATACAACTGCAACGTGTGGAACAAGTGAAATATATGGCGGCAATAATTTCCCTATAACAGTATCAATAGATGGTACAGACGTTAATGTTACCCGAACCGGAAATTCAACAACAACAACTAATAATAGTACATATTGTGGTAATATATCAGGAAATGGTACATGGCAAAGTACAGCCACGAATGCTTTTGCAACTTATACTTTTGATGTACCGTTAAACAACGTACAAGTAATAGGAATTGGTAACGAAAATACTGAAGGTGATGAAGGGTACACTATATCAGCATCTTTAGATGGCGTTTCTGTACCTGTACTAGCTGTGGGTATTGCGGGTAACTGTTTGGATAGTTTCGATTTTACTCAGGATGGAAATGAAGCAAGTGCACGTAATTCAGGAATTGCAAGTGGAGGACTAATTTTGAATATTAGCTCAACTAATGCTTACGATACAATTACAATTACCAGAACTGCTGATTCCGGAGGTAGTAACAGGCATGCACTTATATTTTGTAATGCCGAAGTTGTATCAAACTAACACGTTTAAACTAGCTTATCTGTTTTAAATTGTAGAAAATAATATTTTATTTTTTAGTTAATAGCAATTTGTTTTTTTAGGTATCCTTAAAGGAGTGTATGTTAAAACATACGCTCCTTTATATTTTATATAAGTAATAAATATTTGTATTAATTATACAATGAATGTAAACTATGTTTTATATAAAGTTATAATCTATATAAGCAGAAACTCATTCATCAATACCAAAACCTGTATTAAAACAAAATATAGTTAGGCTCGAACTCCTCATCGTCCACAGATTAAGGGTTTTAGTGAAAACTGGAGCTTTTTTTGTTCGTATAAATCACCTAATTCTCTAATGTGAATGAGAGGGGATAGCGAAAAATATTCTTTCTGGAAATGCACCTATTATATATACTTTTGTAAAACCAAATAAGCGGGATAATATAATAAGAAATATAATTAATTTATGGGAGTTGAAACATATAACTTTACAAAAGGGGAAGTTTATTGTTTGGAGACAAATAATATGTTTGTTTCAGATATTATATTAAGCAATGATGCTTTTGATTCGGAAAAGACAGTTGTTATCAATAGTTTATCAAGAAATACAAAAGTTTATTTGTTGCCTCCTTACAGGGATAAAAATAAACGGGGTCTAAAAAAAGTAGGTTTACATCCTAAAATTGGGACTTGCGAATTAGATTTTCTTAAGTTTGTTATAGATAGGGAAATTGATGATTATCAATTTATAATTTTTGGATTAGCAGCTATGACTTTTGAAGGAGTAGATTTTTTAAAAGATTATTTACGTTTAAAAATAAAGGGGAAAGATAAGGTAGCTGTCTTGATAGATTATGATCCAAAATACAGAGAAAAAGTTATATTACTCAAATAATACATTAAATACCTACCAACATAATAATTTCATGCTTACTACAGAAGAACTGCAAAAACGTTTGTTTTTAGCTAAAGAATTTGACCAAGAAGTTTTACAAACCATTCACGATAAAAAATGGCTGCAAATTTGGGTTCCGAAAGAGTATGGCGGTTTGGATTGTTCTTTACCCGAAGGATTAAAAACATTACAGGATTTAGCGCGTATAGATGGTAGTTTCGGGTGGTTTATAACCCTGTGTAGCGGAGCTAACTATTTTGCACGTAACCTGAAAAAAGAAACAGCCTCAAAACTATTTAATAAACCTGATATTTGTTTTGGAGGTAGCGGAATGTTAAGCGGTACAGCAGAGAAAGTAGGGGGTAAGTATGTAATAAATGGTTTTTGGAGCTATGCCACAGGAGCGCCATATCTTTCTCATTTTACGTTAAATGCACATATAGTAGAAGATGGTAAACCTTTACTTACTGATGACGGGCAGCCAAAGTTTCTTTCCTTTGTTTTAGAGCCTTCACAGGTTGAAATTATTCCTGAATGGAATACTATGGGAATGGTAGCTACAGCATCACATAGTTTTAAGGTGGATAATCAATATGTACCCGAAGAGCAGAGCTTTGTGTATAATGAATTTTACAGTGATGGCTATTTAAGCCAGGTACCATTTCAGACTTTTGCTGATTTAACGTTGTTGGTAAATTACATAGGTATGGCTGAGCACTTTCTAATAGAAAGCGAAAAGATTAAAACCGTAAACGGTCAGGCTGAATTACGTAACTATTTGAATACAGTTACAGAGAAAGTAAACCAGTATGCAGAAGGTATAGAGAAAACTCTTTTAGAAACATCTGCTTTAGAGGAAGAATTGATTACTGAAATTCATCAGTTTGGTGAGGATGTCGTTGAAAAGCTAATGATTTTTATAATTAAACTACACCAATCAACAGGTATTAAATCTTCAGCAAATGATGAGGTGATTAATCAAATATTTAAGGACTTTTTTACAGCTACGCAGCATGCTAATTTCAGACCAAAAGTTTAGATTAAAACTCCTCTTTTACTTCAAACTTTAAAAGTTTTTTTGTTACCGGATGAACAAAGGAAAGGAAAGCTGCATGCAGGTGCAACCTGCTGTCGTTGGTGCCATAAAGGTCATCGCCAACAATAGGTGCATTAAGTCCCATTTCGTGTGCGGCATGCATTCGCAGCTGATGCGTTCTTCCTGTAAGTGGCCAGAAATGTACTTTGGCAGTATTTTCATTTCTTTCTACTACTTTCCATTTTGTAATGGCTTTTTTTCCATGTTCAAAACAAACAAGCTGCCTCGGTCTGTCATCTATATCACCGCGTAATGGCAGGTTTATTTCGCCTTCGTTTTCTTCAATAGGTTTAGAAAGTAATGCGGTATAACGTTTGTTTACAGTACGTTTTAAAAACTGCATTTGTATATGCTTGTGCGCCTCCTTGGTTTTAGCTACCACTAAAAGCCCTGAGGTTGCCATATCCAAACGATGTATAATAAGTGGCTCTATGGTTTTAAAAGTTACTTTTAATCGTGTATATACAGAGTCTTTAATATTAATTCCCGGTACTGAGAGTAATTCAGCAGGTTTGTTTACTATAATAAAACTATCATCTTCATAAACGGTTTCCAGTTCTTTGTTTTCTCCCGGGTTGTGTAAAAGTGGGTCTTCATCCGTAGGGATGTCCTCCAGCATGTGTTTTAATATAGGTTTGCATCTACCTGTGCAGGCAGGATAAAACTGCTTGTGTTTTCGTATATCTGATTTTGGCGATGCTCCCCACCAAAATTCTGCCATAGCAATAGGCTTCAGCCCGTTTAAAAAAGCATATTGTAATAGCTTGGGCGTAGCACACTCTCCGGCAGCTACAGGCGGTTTCCCGAAAACAGTTTCGCTGAAAATAGTGTATAAACTTTTTTCTACTCCGTGTTTATTCAGGAAAGTATATTGTTCAAAAAGCTGTTGCTGTAATGCAGCCGATTTTTCTTTTCGCTCTTTTTTTAAAGCATTAATAGTATCTTCAAATTCATTTATTTGAGATTGCTTTCCCGCTAAACGTTCATCCCATTTACCGGATAGTACATTTAAAATGTGTTTATCTCGTAAACTTTGTTTTATTAAGTCCGCTTCAAAAGCGGAGTACTCTTCTTCGGTTAAAAGCGGTTTCTGTGTTTTTCTGAGTTCCTTTCTGTCAGCCTTATTAGCTTTTAATTCCTTTTTTGAAGTACTGATTTCTTCATCAGACTGTTTAGAAAGCTCTTCAAATTCCTGCTTTAAATTTATGTAGGTTTCATTCTTTTCCAGTTCTTTAACCTGCCTATTAATGCTGCTAAGTATTTTTTCGCCTTGTAGAAAGAAGCTGTTGTCAGTTAGCATATCAAATACAGGAGGAACAAATTTAATATGGTTGTTTGTGCCTGCCATTTTTCCTGAAAATGCTGAAAGGTAACCTAGCTTGCCATTAGTATCTTCAATAACTAAAATACCAAACATTTTACCTATGGCAGTATCTTCTTTGTTCTCTGTAGTTCCGAAATTATGGTCTAACTCCTCAGATTTTTTTTCTAAATAATCTTGTAGCTCAGTAGCAGCAATTTCAGCCAAAGGGTGTGGCTTGTAATAAAATGGATAGGTAAATTTTTCGGGAGGATTGATTCCATTTATGGTATTCTCAGAAAAATATGTAATCTTATTTTGGTAATCGTTTGTCACGAAACAGGCTAATTTAAAAGGTGTTTATAAACAAGTATGTTTAAATAGAGTAGGGTGTTGTATTACATGATAAGTCTTACTCCGCCCAGTTCTGATACTTTATAAGGGAATTTATCTCCCGGTGAGCCAATAAACATAAAGTTTTTAGGTATTTCCCATTCTTCAGAAAGCTGGTCTATCAATTCAGGACCAAACACTCCCGAAAGTTCTATAAACTCAACATTTATATCAGGATAAGCTCTGTCAAGCACCTTTAAGTCTTTCTTTAATTCCTTGTTCTGCTGGTCATCGCTAAGTATGTTTACAATCTTTAGGTTCTTGGTAGTTTCATTTTGTTGCACATACTGCATTACTTTGTTTAGTATAGCTACGTCATCACCTTTGGTAAAGAATACAAAAGCCTGTGCATTTATCTTGTATTGTATTTTTTGTAAATACCTGTTACTTACAATTACAAAGCGCCTTACAGGTTTATAAAAATATTCAAGAACATCAAGACTCAATTGTATAATTGCTGCTCTGTTAAGCATTACAATTACAAAAATTAGTGCAGGTATAAAGTATTTTATAAAGGTTGTAAATGCATCTTTGTTAAGTATGATATTTCCGTAAAATGCAATAACTATAAAGGTAATTGCTATTACCACAGATATACCTTTTGCTCGTTCAGGGCGTGGTAATCTTTTCCTCTTTATTTTTAATAATAAGTTACCTATACCAAAAAGGCACATTACTGCAAGGAATGAAAATGTATATACCCCTGCGAGTGATTCTAAATCGCCATGGGTAACTAACAATACAGAAACACACAGAATCAGAAAGCTAATGATGATACGATAGCTGGCTCCTCTTTTATTTTCTTTTAAAAAGAAGTTAGTTAGTATTCGGTCAAGTGTCATTCGTCGTAAAAGCCCTGAAACACCTACAAAAGAAGTAAGTACAGCACCGCATAGCACCAATACAGCATCTATAGAGATTAACCATGATAGCCACGAACCGCCTGTAGTGTGACCCAAGTAAGAAAGTAATGATTCTTTATGTTCTCCCATTTGTGCAAATGGTATAATGGCTATTAATAATATTGCCATTACAGGATTAAAGAAACTTACAATTCCCCACATATTTTTTAGTGTTTTTGGGAAAACACCGCTTTCCTGTTCTTCAACAAAATTGGCGGAACTTTCAAAACCTGATATACCCAACATTGCTGCTGAAAAACCTAAAAATAGAGTGTACATGATACTTTTTCCTGTGACGGGCATCTCCCAGTTGAGATGAAAAGTATCTAAGCCATTTGTTAAAAGGAAGTAGCCGGATACTGCTACTAAGAGTGTGAGTGATATGAGGTGAAAGATAAATATAAATACTGCTACAATGGCAGACTCTCCTATACCGAGTATTGATAATATGCTGAAAATTAATAGTACTACAACAGTGGCAATTTCTATATTAATGTCACTAAAAATAGTTTGTAAGTAATGCATTGCTTCTGAGGCTGATATTACCGCAGTTGCCATATAGGATAATACCGTTAATATTGCAGCTATAGAGGCTACCCTTTTAGTTGAGGTATTTAGTAATACATTATATGCTCCTCCGTTTAACGGTAGGGCACCTACTACTTCACCATATATTTTTCGGAATAAAAAAAGTACAAACGCGACTATTAAAAGTGATATCCATGCATATTGACCGGCATAACCTATAGTTAATGCAGAAACATAAAGACATGAAGAACTTATGTCGTTCCCACAAATTGCTGTAGCTTGTAGCTCATTAAGTTTGCGGGTAATTTTATTTTCCATTACTTATATCCATTAGCATTTAAAAATTGCCCTTTTGTAGTGTTTAGTTATATCTAAGGTACACATCTTTTTTTAATTATGCTTTTAAGAGTAAGTTAATTACAAAACCTCCAGTGTTCTTTCTAAAGCCATACCACGTGACCCTTTTATTAAAATAGTATTTTTCCCTGGAAGTGGGTGCTTTTTTAAATGGTAAGCAAAGGTATCGTAATCTCTGAAAAAATAAATATTTTCTTTTTCTGTTTTACAATCAAAAAAATGTCTTCCTACAAAGTAAACTGTTGTTTTTTCTTCAGATAATAGCTTTTCTACTATTTTTTGGTGCTCATCATAACTTTCTTCTCCAAGTTCAAACATATCCCCTAAAATAGCAACCTTATTACTGTCGTTAAGCTGAAAGAAATTATTTAACGCGACATCCATGCTGCTTGGGTTAGCATTATAAGCATCCATGATTACTTTATTTCCCTTATGCTCTAATACCTGAGAGCGGTTATTGCTTGGAAAATAATTTTCTACAGCCTGTTTTATTTTTGTGTCGCTTACTTTAAAATAGTTGCCTATAGTAATGGCAGCAGCAATATTAGTACCGTTATATTCTCCTATAAGGTTACTTTGTATTGTTATACCATTATATATAATCTTAACCATAGGGTTAGCTTCAATTGCCTCTATACGAACATCAGTATTATAATTGTCAACGGCAAAAGTAACTCTCGAGATACTTTCAGTTTTTTCTACTTGTATAGGGTCGTCCAGATTTACAAAAGCAGTTCGGGTATTTGCAGTTAAATAATTATAAAGCTCGCTTTTACCTTTTATAACGCCTTCAATTCCTCCAAAACCTTCTAAGTGTGCTTTCCCGAAGTTAGTAATATAGCCAAAGTTAGGCTCGGCGATGCTGCATAAAAATTCAATCTCTTTTTGATGATTGGCCCCCATTTCTACAATACCTATTTCTGTTTCTTTAGTAAAAGAGAGTAGAGTAAGTGGTACACCTATATGGTTATTTAGATTTCCTAATGTAGCTTTAGTATTATACTCTGAAGATAAAACAGCATTTATAAGCTCTTTAGTAGTAGTTTTTCCGTTACTGCCTGTTAACGCAATTATAGGTAAACCAAGTTCTTTACGGTGATGGTTAGCTAACTGCTGTAAAGCTTTAAGGCTGTCATTAACTAATAGCAGGCTATCTTTTGTTTTATACTCAGCGTTGTCAATAATTGCATACTTCGCACCTTTAGTTAAGGCTTCTTCTGCAAATTTATTCGCATCAAATTTTTCGCCTTTAAGTGCTACAAACAAACAATCAGGTTTAATGTTACGGGTGTCTGTACAAACACCGCTACATTTTAAAAAGTGATTATATAATACCGAAATACTTTCCATATAACTATATAAAAAAATAAAGCCCTAAATATAGGGCTTTATTATATAAATTGTATGTAAGTAAACTATTATTAGTTTCTTGCAGTTTTTCTGCTTGATTTAGGACCTACTTTAGACATTGCACATCTGAATCCGATGTAGTCTGTAGCCATATCCTGAGGGAAGTATCTTCTCTGTGCAGGATCTAACCAGTAAGCTCTGTCTCTCCACGAACCACCTTTGTAAACTCTTACATTGTCATTTACAAGTGTTGTTCTTGAGTCTGAAGAGTCCCAAGTACGGTCTAAATTACCCATACTATCAACCTCTACAGTGTGCTTAGGAGAATCATACATTCTTTGGTTTTCATCAAGACCGGTTTCTTCAGATGCTCCATAGTTAAAGTAACGAGAAGATTGTACATCACCATCACGGTAATTTCTGTTGTCACTTCGTGTATAGTTTTGTCTTAAGAATACGTCTTCTTGAGTAATCGGCTCCTGAGCGATTTGACCTGGTAAGTTTCTGTACTGTATACGACCATTACTTAATGTATCATATTCAATAGTTTCAGCAGTTACAAGCTCAGCTCTTCCGTCTTCACCAATTTTATTTTTCATATATACGTTACCTCTGTAGTAGTTAAAGTCATTAGCTTCATCATCTACTATAGGGCGGTATACATCGGCAACCCATTCTGCTACGTTACCTGCCATGTCGTAAAGACCAAAGTCGTTTGGTGGATATGTTTTTACAGGAGCTGTAATATCAGCATTGTCATCAGACCATCCTGCAATTCCTCCGTAGTCACCTTTACCTTGCTTAAAGTTTGCAAGTTGGTCACCTTTACTTTGTCTTCTTCCGTTACGAGTATATTGACCTTTCCAAGGGTATTTTTTGTTACCTCTGTATAAATTGTACTCACGGTTACCCACAAGAGCAATAGCAGCATATTCCCACTCCGCTTCCGTTGGTAATCTGTATTCAGGTAAAATTAAGCCTGATGTTCTTTGTGCATAAACGTTTTTAGCTTCTTCATCACCAGCCATTTTGTTTCTAGGTCCCCTGTAAACAATTTCTTCGTTACCTCCGTAACTTTTGTTTGGACTTTCAAGGTAAGCTTCTGTGCTGAATGTGCTTTCTGCAGAAACATCAGTTATTTTAGCATCTTTTTTAAGATAACCTTCTCTTTCAAGAACTGATTCGTTTACACGGTCTGTTCTCCATTTACTAAACTCAACAGCCTGAATCCAGTTAACACCAACTACAGGGTAGTTACCGTAAGCAGGGTGTCTCAGGTAGTTATTAGTCATAGTTTCGTTGTAACCTAATGCTGCTCTCCATACAAGTGTATCAGGCAGAGCACCAACGTATATGTTTCTGTAGTTTTCCTCACTTGGTGGGTAAACCCTTTTTAACCAGTCAAGGTATTCCATATACATAACATTTGTTACTTCCGTTTCATCCATGTAGAAAGATTGAACGTGTTGTTGAGTAGGTGTATTATTCCAATCATGCATTACATCATCGGCAACTCTACCCATAGTAAAAGTACCACCTTCTACTTCAACAAGTCCTGGAGCAGTTTCCTGCTTTTTGTAATTTGAGTTGTGCTGAAATCCTCCTTTTTTGTCATTAATCTTCCAGCCGGTAGCCGTAGAAACATTCCCGCTACCGGATCCATTTTTACTACAACCAGTAAAACCAACCGTTACTGCAATTGCTAATAACGATTTTAAAGCAGTGATCTTGTTAATTCTCATCTTTGTTGGTAATAATTTTGTGGCGCAATATAATAATTAACCATTAAACCGCAACACGATTTTATAATTTTTAATAAAAATCTAAATTTATGTTACATCTCTCTTTCTAAAACGGTCATTTTAAAGTAATATTGCATCAGTTGGGTGTAAAATATAATTTACCCTAAATAATATGTCCTTATTGTAATATATTCTTCCTCTTTACGTTTTCTGATGTAATGAAAAAACAATTGCTTTCATATATATTATTGTTGAGTTTTCTGGCGCTTCCTGTATTAGGGCAGCAGTCGGGCAGTATAACTCTTAACTGGAAAGATAATGTAAAAACTTCGGTTGGTAATTATCCCGTTACTTTACCCGAATTTCAAGCAGAGTATATGCAGTATGATGCAACTAGCAGTAAATTATACTTTGCCTTTAATATTCCGGTAAATGCAAGCGTAAATTCAGCTACCCTAAATATAACTAATGTATTATACGAGGATATAACGAGTAGTCAGTTGGGAGACTTAAATTCTGAAAATTTAGATAACGATATAAAAGCAACAGTTACTCCTGTTAAAGCACGCAGTAATTGGTATGCATCTTTAAAGTTATCTCCTGTTATTAAGAAAGGTAACAGTTATAAAAGGATTAAATCATTCAACTATTCTTTTAATTTTAATACTGCTGAAAGAATAGCTAAAAGCACAAACGATTTTAACTCAGTATATAATTCTGTTTTAGCCTCAGGAGAATGGTATAGGTTTTATGTAAGAGAATCCGGAGTTTATAAAATCTCAAAAAACTTTTTACGACAAATAGGTCTAAAAGTAGATGTTGACCCAAGAAGAATAAAAATATATGGTAATGGCGGACGTATGCTGCCTTTAATTAATTCAGTAGAATATCCTGCCGACCTTAAGGAAAATGCAATAATGTTTGTAGGTGAGGAGGACGGCGTGTTTGATAATCAGGATTATATTTTATTTTATGCAGAAGGAGTAGACAATTGGAATGAGGAAAGTGGTACGCATAATAACCTGTATGGAGACAAGGCATATTACTACGTAACCTCTATAGGTGGTACAGGGAAGCGTATTCAAACAATGCCACAACCTTCGGGTGCTGCTACAGTTGTTACAAGTTCTTTTGATGAGTATGTTTACCATGAAGAGGATAGGGTTAATATAGCTCGTTTGGGTAGAAAGTGGCATGGAGAGCAGTTTAATATAGAAAACAATCAGGAGTTTGATTTTGAAATTCCTGATATTTTAAATGAAGAAGCTACTATAAAGGTTAGCGCGGCAGCAAACGCTGTAACACCAACTTCAATGGCTGTTAATGTTAATGGTGCTGATCTTGGTAATGTATCATTTACACCTCCGGGGCAGTACGATGAAGCCAGAGATGGTTATTTAAGTGCAACTTTTACACCTAATGATGATGATATTACGGTAACGCTTGATTATAATAACGGAGGGGTGCCAACCTCTAAAGCTTGGTTAGACTATATAATAATAGAGTGCAAAAGAGCGCTTAAAGGAGGGAATGGACAGTATAGATTTACTTATAACGATGCTGCTAATGATGTAGGGGTTATAGAGTATCAGTTTACAGAAGCTTCAAGTATTGATGCGGTTTGGGATATTACCAATATATATGATGTAGCTCAGGTAACAGAAAATGAAGAAAATCAATTTTCATTTAAAGCAAATATGGGCGAAGCCAGAAAGTATATTACACTGGTTTCTTCTGATTATTATACGCCATTAAGAGAATCAAACTCTAAAATAGCGAACCAAAACTTAAAAGGAACTATACTTAAAAACAGCCAGGGGCAATTTCAGGATTTAGATTACCTTATAGTAACTCCTGAGTTTTTGAAAACAAAAGCAGAGTCACTAGCGGATTTTCATCGTACTAATTCAGATCTTACCGTTAAAGTAATTACACTTGAAGCTATATACAGAGAGTTTTCATCAGGACAGCAGGATATAGCTGCTATACGTAATTTTGTTAAGTACATATATAATAATGCTTCATCTGAAGCAGATAGGTTAAAATATGTAAATATGTTTGGTGATGCTTCTTTTGATTATAAGGATAGGATACCTAATAATACCAATATAGTACCTATTTATCATTATTATAGCACCAACCAAACAGGTACTGCTAATTATAGTATTGTACGTACCTACGCATCTGATGATTTCTTTGTAATGCTGGATCCTAATGAGGGACATGGAGATGTGGGGCTTGCCGATGTAGCTATTGGGCGCATGCTGGTAAGCAGTACTACACAGGCAGAAGAAATGATTAATAAAATACGTGAATACGGTGGTGAAGAGTCGTATGGCAGATGGCGTAACGAATATACTATTATGGCAGATGATGCTGATGAATCATCGGATAACTTTGTACCGACACAAGAAAGTATAGTGGCGCTTATAAATCAGAATAAGCCATTTATAAACGTAAGAAAAATATATGCTGACTCTTATGTGCAGGAGGTTTCCTCAGGAGGGGAGCGTTATCCTGATGCGAAAGATCAACTCATACGATCAATTAATTACGGCACGCTCGTATTAAATTATTTAGGGCACGGTAGCGAAAAAGGTATGGCTAGCGAAAGGCTTTTAGAAGAGTCTGACGCAAAAGCATTTACCAATAGGTATAAATATCCGTTATTTATTACGGCAACCTGTGATTTAACCAAGTTTGATAACCCTTACCTTACTACTACCGGAGAGGAGATTTACTGGAATCCTTCAGGGGGTGCAATAGCCATGATAACTACTACAAGGGCTATTTTTATATCTACTGCAAATCAGTTTAACAGAGACCTTACTGCTGAGTTGTATGCTTTGGGAGGAGGAGACTACCCTACCATGGCAGAGGCTTTAAGACGAGCAAAAGAAGCTGGGTTTGATTATCAGGTTATCGCTTTTGTGGGCGATCCTGCTTTAAAATTGGCTATACCGAAACCTAAAATTGTACTTACAAAAATAAATGATGTTCCGCTAGATGAGGTTACCGAGCCTATGCAGTCCCTTTCTCATGTAAAATTATCAGGTATGGTAACAAGTGAAGGGGGGAGTATTATAAATAACTATAATGGAGATTTGGCTGTAACAGTATTTGATAAAAATATTCAAAGACAAACTTTAGATAATGATGGGACGCTTGGCATAAATATAGAATTTGAAACACTGGGAGAAACAATATTTAGGGGTAATGCCTCAATAGTTAACGGGCAGTTTAATGTTGATTTTGTAGTCCCGCGAGATATACGTATACCTGTGGGTAACGGTAGAGTAAGTTTTTATGCGAACAGAAATATAATTCTGGAAGACCAGACAGGTTATGATAATGATATATTAATAGGTGGGGTAAATGAAAATGCTGCTGAAGATAACATTGCACCAACCGTACGGCTTTACATGAATGATGAAAGTTTTGTTTCGGGTGGTTTAACCAATAGCTCACCTATACTGTTAGCTTTTTTAGAAGATGAACACGGTATAAATACCGCTAGCGGTATTGGGCATGATATAATAGGTATACTGGATGGCGATGAAACCAACCCGTTTTTAATGAATGACTATTATGAAGCTGATTCGGATAATTACCAAAGAGGAAAAGTACGATTCCCATTCACTGATTTAGAGGAAGGTTTACACACCTTGACTTTTAAAGCGTGGGATGTATATAATAACCTGGTTACAGCAGAAATTCAATTTGTGGTAGCGGGAGACAATGAATTAAAGTTAGAAAGAGTATTAAACTATCCTAACCCGTTTGTAAGTTATACCGAGTTTTGGTTTAACCATAACAGACCTTTTGAGCCGCTTGATGTACAGGTGCAGATATTTACCGTAACCGGAAAAGTGGTAAAAACTATAAACCAATCTGTGGTAACAGATGGTTTTTTATGTAGGGATATAAAGTGGGACGGTCGTGACGATTTTGGTGATAAAATCGGTAAAGGAGTCTATATATATAAATTAACAGTAAAATCATCTATAAGTAATAAAACAGCACATAAAATTGAAAAACTTGTGTTGCTGTAAAAAATACTATATTTGTGACCTTTTAAATTCTTAAAAAACGAAATGAGAAAGATTGTTTTATTTGCCGTATGCTTACTGGCAGTGCAGATGGTAAAAGCCCAAAACGAGAGAGTAATTACTACAGGTGTGCCTTTTTTACTAATAGCTGCTGATGCAAGAGCTGCTGGTATGGCAGACCAAGGGGTGGCAACATCTACCGATACGTATTCACAACAATGGAACCCTGCTAAGTATGCATTTGCATTAGACGGACAGGGTGTGGGTGTAAGTTATACACCATACTTAACACAAATTGCAGGAGACATATCGTTAGCGCAATTAAACTATTATAACAGATATAGCGAACGTAGTGCCTTTGCAGGTAGTCTTCGTTATTTCGGTTTAGGAGATATAGAATTAAGACAAAGCCCTGATGATCCCGGGATTATAAGAAGCCCGAACGAATTAGCACTTGATGTGTCTTACGCATTAAAGTTGAGTGAGCGATTCTCTATGTCGGTAGCAGGACGCTTTATTAGCTCTAACTTAAGAATTCCTGAAGCGGCAGGTGGAGCTGATGCCAGTGCGGCGACTACATTTGCTTTTGACGTAGCAGGTTTCTACCAGTCGGAAGAAGTAGCATATACTGATTTTAACGGTCGTTGGAGAGCTGGTTTTAACTTCCAGAATATGGGACCTAAAATCAACTATAATAACGATGAGGATACAAACAGTAGTAACTCTAACTATTTACCTGCTAACCTAAGAGTAGGTGGTGGTTTCGATTTTATATTTGATGAGTATAATAAAATAGGTGTAAATGTTGAGTTTACTAAACTGTTAGTACCAACACCACCGGCACTTGTAGAGCCTGTGGACAGCAATGGAAACGGAGAGATTGATGATGATGAAGTTGATGCTGCTGATGCACAATATGATCAGGATTTATTGGACTATAATAAAACAAGCTGGGTTTCAGGAATATTCGAATCTTTCGGAGATGCGCCTGATGGCTTTAGCGAAGAATTAAAAGAAATAACATACTCTGTAGGTGCAGAATATATGTATCAGGATGCTTTTGCATTTCGTTTAGGTTACTTTAATGAGAGTGAAGTAAAAGGAGCACGTAAATTCTTTTCACTGGGTGCAGGTTTTAAGTATACAGTAGTAAAAATTGATGTATCTTATCTGTTCTCAGCATCTAAAGTAAGAAACCCGTTAGAGAATACACTTCGTTTCTCACTTACATTTAACTTTGGAGACAGAACATACGACGAGTGGTAGTAGATGAAAGAAATAAGTATAATTTCAAAATATACAGTATATAATACTGTAGAGGAACTTCCTCAGGATGTTAAAAAGCTAATGGAGGAAGCGGTTAAAGTACGTAAAAGTTCTTATGCACCCTATTCCCACTTTCATGTAGGGGCAGCACTCCTGTTAGATAATAATGAAATTGTACTTGGCTCAAATCAGGAAAACGCAGCATACCCTTCAGGTTTATGTGCTGAGCGTGTAGCGGTTTTTCATGCCAATGCTGTTTACCCCGACGCTAAAATTTTAAAAATAGCAATATCGGCAGCGGCAGAAACTAAAAAAGTAACTGAGCCTATACCGCCTTGCGGGGCATGCAGGCAATCTATTGCTGAATATGAAGTGAAACAAGATACCCCTATCGAAATTTATTTTATGGGAGAAGAAGGGGAGATATATAAGTCTGATTCACTTAAAAATCTCTTACCTCTTGTGTTTGAAAACAGACATTTATAATAAACAAATATGTTAACTAAAAGGATTTCGTTGAAATCCTTTTTTTATTTTTAAGTAATTTGTAGAAAATAACACATATTATTTCTTTTAGTTATAAAAGGGAAGTGCTATTTTTGCTTTTCGCAAATTTGTGTGAGGAAACTTTTTGCGAGTATTTATAGTTAAGTTTTTTAAAGTCACATTTAGCAAATATTTCAGGGATGGAAGAAATTACAAAAGAAGTTTATCTGAAGTGGTACGAGGATATGCAGTTTTGGAGAAAGTTTGAAGACAAGCTTGGAGCATTGTATATTCAGCAAAAAGTTAGAGGTTTCCTTCACTTATACAACGGTCAGGAAGCAGTACTTGCAGGTGCGCTTCATGCAATGGACCTTTCTAAAGATAAAATGATAACAGCTTACCGTAACCATGTACAGCCAATAGGTATGGGTGTAGACCCGCGTAAGGTTATGGCAGAGCTATTAGGTAAAGCAACAGGTACATCTCAGGGATTAGGTGGTTCTATGCACATTTTTTCAAAAGAGCATGGTTTCTACGGTGGTCACGGTATAGTAGGTGGTCAGATACCTTTAGGTGCAGGTCTTGCATTTGCTGATAAATATTTTGAAACCGGTGGTGTTACCCTAACCTATTTTGGTGATGGTGCAGCACGTCAGGGCTCACTACACGAAGCATTTAACATGGCTATGCTATGGAAGCTTCCTGTAGTATTTATAGTTGAAAATAACGGTTATGCAATGGGTACCTCGGTAGAGCGTACTGCAAACCATACGGATATATACAAACTTGGTTTAGGGTACGAAATGCCTAGCGAGCCGGTAGACGGGATGAACCCTGTAAAAGTAGCGGAAGCTGTTTACGAAGCAATGGAGAGAGCAAGAAAAGGAGAAGGCCCTACTTTCCTTGAAATGAAAACGTACCGATACAGAGGTCACTCAATGAGTGACGCACAGCATTACCGTACTAAGGATGAGGTTAAAGAATACCAGAAAATAGACCCAATTACTCAGGTACGGGATATAATTAAAGAAAATAACTACGCTACAGACGAAGAGATTGAAGCTATTGATAAGCGTGTGAAAGATAAAGTGAAAGAATGCGAAAAATATGCAGAAGAATCACCATATCCGGACAAAAGTGTTATGTATGACGTAGTTTACGAACAAGAAGATTATCCATTTTTACCTCATAAATTAAAATAAAACATCACCATGGCAAAAGTTATAAACATGCCCAGACTGAGCGATACCATGACTGAAGGTACCGTTGCTACCTGGCTGAAAAAAGTGGGCGATAAAGTAGAGGAAGGCGATATACTTGCTGAGATAGAAACAGATAAGGCAACTATGGAGTTTGAGGCTTTTGATGCCGGAACTCTTTTATATATAGGCGTTGAAGAAGGAGATACTGCTCCTGTAGATAGTGTTCTTGCTATAATAGGTGAAGAAGGAGAAGACTATAAAGCTGCTCTTGAAGGTGCAGACGAAGGTTCTTCTGACGATGATAAAAAAGAAGCAGAAGATAAAGAAGATAGCAAAACAGAAGACGCTGAAGAAAATACTAAAGAAGAAAGTAGTAACGATTCAGCATCCGGAAGTACTGAATTACCTGAAGGTGTAAAAGTAGTGACAATGCCTCGCCTTAGTGATACTATGACGGAGGGTACTGTAGCTACTTGGTTGAAAAAAGAAGGCGATAAAGTAGAAGAAGGTGATATACTTGCTGAAATAGAGACAGATAAAGCTACAATGGAGTTTGAAGCTTTTGATGCCGGTACATTATTATATGTAGGTATTCAGGAAGGCGAATCTGCTCCTGTAGATAGCGTTTTAGCAATTATAGGTCCTGAAGGAACTGATGTTTCGGGTATTGCTGAAAACTATAAAAAAGGAGGTGATGCTACGCCCTCTGAAAATAAAAAGTCTGACGACAAAAAAGAAGAAAAGAAAGAATCTTCAAGCGAAGCTAAAAAAGAAGCACCTAAAGCAGAAAGCAATAAAGCTAATGATGGCGGTAGGATTTTTGCCTCGCCGTTAGCAAGAAAAATGGCTGATGAAAAAGGTATTGAACTTAGCAACGTAAAAGGTTCCGGTGAGAACGGAAGAATTGTAAGAAAAGATATTGAGAACTATAAGCCGGAAGCAGCACCTGCACAACAGCAGAAACAAGCTGAAACGGCAGCGCCTCAGGTATATACTCCTGTGGGAGAAGTAAGTACAGAGGAGGTTAAGAACTCTCAAATGCGTAAAACTATTGCGCGTCGTCTTTCTGAATCTAAATTTACAGCTCCGGAATATAGCCTTACAGTAGAACTTGATATGGATGCAGCAATAGCATCAAGAGGTGTTATAAATGCATTACCTGATACTAAAGTATCGTTTAACGATATGGTTATTAAGGCAAGTGCAATGGCTTTAAGAAAGCATCCGCAAATAAATACACAGTGGAAAGATGATGTAACAGTTTACAACAAGCATATTAGTATTGGTGTTGCTGTAGCAGTAGATGAAGGACTGGTTGTACCGGTACTTAAATTTGCTGACCAAATGAGTCTTTCTCAAATAGGTGCAGGAGTTAAAGATCTTGCAGGTAAAGCAAGAAACAAAAGATTACAACCTGCCGAAATGGAAGGAAGTACATTTACAGTTTCTAACCTTGGTATGTTTGGTATAACAGAATTTACTTCTATTATTAACCAGCCAAACTCAGCTATCCTTTCAGTAGGTGCTATAGTACAAAAACCGGTTGTTAAAGACGGGCAAATTGTTGTAGGTAATACTATGACAGTAACCCTTACTTGCGATCACCGTACTGTAGATGGTGCAACAGGAGCACAGTTCCTGCAAACACTAAAACAATACATTGAAAATCCTGTAACAATGCTTGCATAAGCACTTCGTTATAATCTTAAATAAATTTAATACCCGTTCTGTTTTTCAGGGCGGGTATTATTTTTGTTATAGAGTAAAGAGTAGTAATTTTGAGTAATGAAATTATTTAATGATACCGACTTATTTACCAACAGCAAACCCAATAAAACTATATTGGATTTGCCTGATGCGGAGTTGATGCTGTACAAAGGTTTCTTCTCTAAGCAGGAGTCGGATTATTACTATACTACTTTACTAAATAATACTCCCTGGCGGGAATCAGAGCTTACGGTTTATGACAAAACGCATACCATTCCGAGAATGATTGCCTGGTATGAAGATAAAAGTAATTTTGGTGCAGACCTTAGCGCACCTTTCTGGACGCCTGAATTACTGGCTATAAAAAAGAAAGTAGAACAGGAGTGTGGTGTTACATTTAACAGTGTGTTACTTAATTTATACAGAGACGGAAAAGATGGTGTGGGCTGGCATAGCGATAAAGAGGAGCGTTACGATAAAAACCAAATAATAGCTTCGGTTACGTTTGGGGAAACGCGTCCTTTTAAATTACGACACAAAACAAAAAAGGATATGCCTGTACAGGAGTTACTCTTAACACATGGTACTTTGCTTTTAATGGCAGGAACCACTCAGGAGTATTGGGAACATACCATCCCTAAACGCTCAAAAGATACACTTCCCCGTATAAACCTTACTTTCCGTCGTATCAATAGAAAGAAGTAGTTTTAAATTATTATTTTAGCGGAAGAAGCAAAGAAACAGTAATAAAACAATGAAAAATGTAATTGTTACCGGTACGAGTCGGGGCATTGGCTACAAATTAGCACTGAAATATGCTAATGAAGGACATAATGTTTTGGCACTTTCCAGAAAAACGGCAAAAGAGCTACTGGAACATAAAAATATAACCTGCCTTTCTGTAGACCTTTCTAATTCAGACGGGTTAAATCAGACAGAAAAATACATTAAAGAAAACTTTAAGTATGTTGATATTGTAGTGCACAATGCAGGTGCTTTATTATTAAAACCATTTGCAGAAATAACTGCTGAAGAGTTCGAGTATATTTATAAAGTAAATGTGTTTGGTGTAGCAGCTTTAAACAGGCTGGTGTTGCCGTATATGCAAAAAGGTTCCCATGTAGTAACTATAAGTAGTATGGGCGGTATACAAGGCAGTATGAAGTTTGCAGGCTTATCAGCTTATAGTTCCAGTAAAGGCGCTGTTATAACACTTTCAGAACTTTTAGCTGAAGAATACAAAGAGCAGGGAGTGTCATTTAATGTGTTGGCATTAGGAGCTGTAAATACCGAAATGCTGCAAGAAGCATTCCCAGGGTATGAGGCACCTTTAAAGCCGGAAGAAATGGCAGATTATATTTATGAATTTTCATTAACAGGTAATAAATTTTATAACGGAAAAGTGTTGCAGGTATCAAGCACTACACCGTAAGTACGTAAAAGTATATAGTATAGCATTTTGAAACATATTATAGCACCATACTTACCGCAGCAGGCAACAGACCCCGTTTTTGAGTTGATTAAACTGTATGGGGTTAACCTTAAAATTGTTAATGAAAGGGTTACCAGGCATGGCGATTACCGTAAGGGCACTGATGGCAGACATCAGATAACCATAAATGCTAACCTTAATAAGTATAGGTTTTTAATGACCTTGGTACATGAAATTGCGCATTTGGTAGCTTTTGAAAAGTATGGCAGGAATATAAAACCGCATGGAGTGGAGTGGAAGCTTACCTTCCAGCAACTTATGGTTCCGTTTATACGTCCGGAAATTTTCCCTAACCAGTTATTACCCTTGTTAGCACGTCATTTCAGGAACCCGAAAGCCAGTAGCGACACCGATGCTACGCTGTCTATTGCACTAAAGCAGTTTGATGAAAAATCAGAAAAGAATTATATATTTGAGATTCCATACGGGAGTAATTTCAGGATACATAACGGTAAAATATTCAGTAAAGGTGCTCAACGGGTAAAACGTTTTGAATGCCAGGAGGTTGCTACGGGTAAGGTTTACTTGTTTAGCCCAAATGCGGAAGTGGAATTATTACCGTAGGATTTGTTAAAAAAAACTAAAAGAATTTTGAACTGGATGAAAATATCAGAAACTTTATTAATAAGTAACCATCTGGAAAATGAAAAACAGTAATTATTATGCAGTATTAATGGCAGGAGGTGTAGGTTCACGCTTTTGGCCTGTTAGTACAACAGAGTTTCCGAAACAGTTTCACGATATGTTGGGTACGGGCGAAACCCTTATCCAGAAAACGTTTGCAAGGCTATCTAAAATAATACCTGAAGAGAATATACTAATTCTTACCAATGCAGCGTATAATGATTTGGTGTTACAGCAATTACCACAGGTAAAACCGGAACAAATTGTTTTAGAGCCTGCTATGCGTAATACAGCACCCTGTATATTATATGCTTCATTAAAAATTAAAAAACAAAACCCTGACGGCGTTATGGTTGTTGCGCCCAGCGACCATTGGATTGAAAATGAAGATGAGTTTATAGGGAATTTGCAAACAGCTTTTAATTACGCTGAAAGGGATGATGTTTTAATGACGCTTGGTATACAGCCTACTTTTCCAAACACAGGGTATGGTTATATAGAGTATGATAAAAAGGATGAGGCACCTATAAAAAAAGTTTCTCATTTTAGAGAGAAACCTGATTATACCACAGCCCGTACATTTTTTGATAGCGGGAACTTTTTATGGAATGCAGGTATATTTATATGGAGTGTAAAATCTATTACCGAAGCATTTAAAAAGTTTCAGCCTGTAATGTACGCTTTATTTGATTCCGGTTTTAGTGTGTATAATACCGAAGGTGAGAAAACTTTTATTACAGATAACTATATAAAATCTACCAATATATCTATTGATTATGCGGTAATGGAAAATGCCGAAAATGTGTATGTATTACCTGCTACCTTCAGTTGGAACGATTTAGGAACCTGGGGTTCATTACATGAAAAGCTTACTAAAGACCCTAATGATAATACTGTGGTAAACGCTACAGTATTTATAGAAAATGCAAAAAATAATATTATCCGTACTGATAAGGATAAGATAGTTGTTTTGGATGGTTTAGAGGATTTTATTGTAGTAGATAAAGAAAATATACTGCTCATTTATCCTAAAAATAAAGAACAAGAGATTAAAAAATTCACGGAATTAGTAGCTCCGAAATCTAAGTCATAAATTTCTTTTAAAAATATTTTAAATATTCAGGTAGGGTTTTTATCAGGTAAAGTGTTTACTTTTAAATGAGTTCTAGCCAAATAACTCCATTTTTATTATAAATTTGGAAAGTTTAGAATTTTAAAAACACACACCAACGCATGTCCACCTACTCATTAACTAAAAGAATTATACCTACTTTTGTATTATTCTTATTCACATTTTGTGCTTATGCGCAATTACCAGACTTTACACTAACTGTTACACCAACTCCGCAAACCTGTTTCGGTAATGGTGCGCTTAATTTCTCGGTATCAGGAACTAATAGCTCTGCCTCAATAGACTATTCTGTGTACCTTTTGCCTAATACAACAACTGCTATAACTGTTACTACCGATAATGTTGCTACGGGACTGGGAGCAGGAAACTATCTTGTTATAGCAACCCAGTCATTAGGTACAGAATCTAACACCAGCTCAGCAGAGGTGACAATAGAAAATCAGGTAACCCCATTGTCTTATACGCTTACGCCAACCCATGTTCGTTGTGGTAATGACGGTGCCATAACTGTAAATGTAAATTCAGGTAACCCTGTTTCTTATGAAATAATAGACGGACCTGTTACAGTTCCGCTACAATCAGATAATGTGTTTAATAATCTTCCCGAAGGTATTTACGTTGTAAGAGCGTACGATGATTGTGGTGAAGGTGTAGTAGTAACAATACAGCTGGTACAAATAAATACTAATGTTATTTTAGGAGATGTAACTTTTCCTGTAGCAGAATTACCGGATTGTAATACCATATCTGTAGGTAATACCTATGCTATGAGTTCAAATAACGAAGAAATATTCTGGCCGCTTACTTATGAGTATACAGTATACCCTCCTGGTGGCGGTACTCCTACTATTGTAACAGAGGTATTGCCTTCAGGAGATGAAACAGTAGCACCAACTAATTTTATAGCAAATATTCCTTTTTATCATGATCAGGAATATTATTATGATTTAGAAGTAACAGATGTTTGCGGTAATGTATTTACGAGAGAGAATAATATAGTAAACCAACACTTAGGTTTTTCAGCAACCTCCAGTATCGAAAACTGTACTTTTTTATCTTTTAAAATAGCCCCCTTTATATATGTAGGGCCTATAAATGTTAATTTTATTTCTGCACCTGCGGGTTTCAACCCTTCTGATTTTAGTGCATCTCATCCTACGTTTGCTTCTATGGCAGAATATGCTTCAACAACAGCTTCAGTGCCTGAAGGAGTTTATACTGTTGAAATAACGGATGCTTGCGGAAGAAGTTATACAGATACTTTTGATGTTCAGCAACCTGAAAACCAAACACAGGTAATAACAGATGCAGTATGCGGAAGTGATTTGGGCAGTATTCAGATTTGGATACAGGGGAGGACTATTGATACTGTAACCATGATTAGTGCACCTGCGGAATATACCGGAACACTTCCCGAAGATGTTTCTGCATATGTAGGAGATCAGGAAGGTTTTTTAATGGATGGATTGCCTATAGGTACTTATGAGTTTCTTCTTGTTGATACTTGTGGAGAAGAATATAACGAGATTGTAGAACTTGAACCTACTACATCAGGAGGAACGTTTGACATGAACGTATTACAAAGACCGGGGTGTGAAGAGGGGTACGGCTCAATAAGACTTACCAGTGAAGCAGATTTGGAATCGATGATTGTTACCTCCGGTCCTGCTGAATTTAGTGATACTTATCCTGTAGATGTATCGTATAACATTGCGGATAATGGTAATTTTTATATGAATTCTTTCCCGGCGGGAGATTATACTTTTGACGCAATAGACGCCTGTGGTGCTATAGGAACAAAGGATGTAACAGTAGAAGGTTATACCATAACACAAAACGATATTAATGTTATACCATACTGTGGTTCTTTTCAGCTAAGTATACAACACCAAAGTAACGGTAATTATATAAGGTCATTTTGGGTACAGTACTATGATGAAGCTACAGGTACATGGGGACACCCTGAGACAGGTGAAGCTTATACAGATGGCTTACCTACAGAAGTCAATTCGATATATGTAGACCCTCCTTACGATAGTAATCCTACTTTTTATTTTGCTGTAGGTGATTACAGGGTTATAAAAACATTTTATTATTTAGATAACGGTACAACAACTAATGTGCTTTGCTTTAATGTAATTAGTGAATTTACATTTACAGGCGGACCTGAAATTACAGAGGTGTATAGTTTTCCTTGTGCTGATGGCTTAACAGAAGCAGCTGTTGAGGTAGATGGTGTACCGCCATTCTCCTATAAAATTACTACTAAAGATGGGGAGCCTTTCCTGATTGATAATGCAGGTTCAAATATATTCTCAGGTTTGGAATCAGGGTACTATAATTTCCAGGTTACAGATGCTTGCCAAAATATAGTAAATGCACAGTTTAATATAAATGCTACAGACCCTTTAGCTATAACAGCAACAGATTTTTGTGAAGGGGAAGAAGGTACACTTTCGGTACAGCCTCTTTCTTTTTTAAGTTATGAGTGGTACTCGGCAAATGACCCTGATACCGTATTGAGTAATAATAATATTTTAATCTTCACTGCTTTTGATTCAGATACACAAGCAGGAGTATATTATGTGGATATTATTGCTGAGAACCCAACATCATGTATGAATACCACACTGGAGTATGAAATAGAACCTAATGCAATGCCAAATGCAGGTAATGATGATAGCGTAGCACTATGTAATGAAGGAAATACAATTGATTTAACAGCATATTTAAGTAGCCCTCATGATGCAGGTGGTACTTGGGAAGACGTAGATGCAAGTGGTATGTTATCAGGGAATATGCTTGATACAGATGGACTGGCTGAAGGAACATATAATTTCCGCTATACTGTAATGGATGTATGTGGGGTAATATCTGACGAAGCAGTTATAACACTAACCTTTACTGATACGCCTGAAGTTCCTGATGCAGATACTGTGGCGCCTATTTGTGAAGGTGATGATATTGAACTGGGTGTTACTACAATTGCAGGTGCATCATACCAATGGACAGGACCAAACAATTTTACTTCAACCGAAGAATCTCCTGTTATTACTAATGCAGCAATTTCAGCTTCGGGTACTTATAGTGTTACAGCTACAATAAACGGTTGTACTTCGCAACCTGCAACAGTAGAGGTAATAGTAAATACAAATCCTAATGCAGGAGATGACGACACTATTACATTATGTAATGAAGGTAGTACGGTTGATTTAACAGCATATTTAAGTGCACCACACGATGCGGGCGGTACTTGGGAAGATGTAGATTCAAGCGGTATGCTTTCAGGAAATATGCTTGATACTAACGGACTGGCTGAAGGAACATATAACTTCCGTTATACAGTAGTAGGGTGCGATAATGTAACCGATGAAGCAGTTATAACAATAACACTTAATGATACGCCTCAAGCACCTGTGCCTACCGCTGTAAATGCTGTTTGCGAAGGAGAAGATATTCAATTGTCAGTTAATAATGTTACAGGAGCATCTTACCAATGGACAGGCCCTGATAATTTTAGTTCAACAGAACAAAACCCTTTTATAACAGGTGTAGCAGTTTCAGCATCGGGTACGTATAGTGTAACAGCCACAGTAAATGGTTGTACATCGCAACCGTCTACAGTAAATGTTACAATAAACCCGTTACCTGATTTTACTATTGGAGGAGATGCATCATTATGTGAAGGACAAAGTACTATGCTGGATATTAACCCTCAAAACTTCGATATTAATAATGCTAGTCTTGCCTGGTATCATGACGGAGAAGAGTTAGTAGGCGTTAATAGCCAAACTATTGAAGTATTTGAAATAGGGCAGTATGATGCAGTTATAAATACAAATGGCTGTGAAACACAACAGTCAATTGAAGTAACTCCAAAAACAGTTGATTTTGATATAGTACTGGATGGAGGGTGTGTTAATTTTGAATATATACTATCTATAGATAATATTGAAGAAGTGACAGGTTCAACCTTTGTGTGGACAGGTCCTGATGGATACTACTATGTAGGGGAGGAAGCAAATATTAGTGATTTAACTCCCGGAGAGTATATGGTTACTATTACTACCGCTGACGGCTGTAGTGAGCAGGATATTATAATAGTAGAAAATACATCATGTGAGATACCAAGAGGTATATCGCCAAATGATGATGAGTATAATCAGTCATTTGATCTTTCTAACCTTGATGTTATAGATTTACAGATATTTAACCGATATGGCTTGCAGGTATATGAAAGAAGAAATTATGTGAATGAATGGCACGGGCAAAGTGACAAGGGAGAACTTCCGGCAGGAACGTACTTTTATGTCGCTACCCTTTCAGCAGGTAAAAAAGTAACAGGCTGGGTGTACCTGCAACGACAGGTAAATTAATAGCAAGTAAAAACTCCTACTGAAAAGTAGGAGTTTTTTTTTATATTCTATATAGTAAGTATTTTATTTGTTATCTTCTTCCTCTTCTTCAGCAAGTAGATTTTCTCTTACCTTTTTAAATAAATCAGAAGAGTACACAAACTCTATAATTGATTTATTACGGGTTTCCAGTATTTCCTCTTTATCACCCTCCCATTCTTTTTTACCGTTTTTAAGAAAGATAATATTTTCACCTATTTGCAGTACAGAGTTCATATCATGCGTATTAATTACAGTAGTAATGTCATACTCTTTTGTTATCTCGTGTATCAACTCATCAATAACTATAGAGGTTTCCGGGTCAAGCCCTGAGTTAGGTTCATCACAAAACAGATACTTAGGGTTGTTTACTATAGCTCTTGCTATTGCTACCCTCTTTTGCATCCCTCCTGAAATTTCAGCAGGGAACTTTTTGTTTGATCCTTCAAGGTTTACTCTTTGTAAAACTTCGTTTACACGATCTCTTATTTCACGATTTCTTTTAGAAGTAAACATTTTTAAAGGGAAACCCACATTTTCTTCAACAGTCATAGAGTCAAAAAGCGCGCTACCCTGAAATACCATTCCTATTTCGGTTCGCAATGTTCTTTTTTCATCAGGTGTCATTTTAGAGTATATCCTTCCGTCAAAAGATATAGTTCCTACCTCAGGCGTATGTATACCAAGCAATGACTTAATCATAACTGTTTTTCCCGAACCACTTTGCCCAATTATAAGGTTGGTCTTACCTGTTTCAAAAACAGCAGAAATACCCTTTAATACTTTTGTGTCTCCAAACGACTTCTCTATGTTCTTAATCTCTATCATTAGCTTAAAAGTAATTGAGTAATAATGTAGTTTAGAAGTATAATTACCACACTGGTCCAAACAAATGATGTGGTGCTGGCTTTACCAACTTCCAGTGCACCACCTTTCATGTAAAATCCATGGAAAGAAGGTATAGTGGCAAGTATAAATCCGAAGATAAAAGTTTTAAAGAAGGCGTAAAATATATGATAGGGTATAAAATCGGTTTGTATACCTTGTAAAAATTCTGCCTGACCAATAAACCCTCCGTATACTCCTGCTACCATTCCTCCAAGAATACCAAGAAACATTGCTATAGCAATAACAAATGGGTATAAACTGAAAGCTATAATTTTAGGGAATATAAGGTAGTTTACAGCATTAACCCCCATTACTTCAAGAGCATCTATTTGCTCGGTTACACGCATCGTACCAATACTGGATGTAATGTATGAACCGGCCCGTCCTGCCATAATTATTGATATGAAGGTAGGAGCAAACTCCAGTATTACCGATTGTCTTGTTGCAAAAGCAATAAGTGATTTTGGTATTAACGGGTTAGTAAGGTTAAGTGCTGTTTGTATTGCTACAACACCACCAATAAAGAAAGAAATAAAGGCAACGATACCCATCGAACCAATAATAAGATCATCTATTTCTTTAAATATCAGTGTTTTCATTACCTTCCATTTCACAGGTTTGTAAAACACTTCTCCTATCATCAGGAAGTAACGTCCTATTTGGTTTAAAGCTTTTATCATTTATAACTAAAATATCCGCTAAAGTACCTAATTGTAGTCACTTTTCGCTAGTAGTTAATAGTTTTTTAATACTTTATAGTTTAAAAGAGTTTATCTTTTATTTTTTTCCATCTGTATGCCTTAATATACTTTGCTTGTTCTTGTGTTACAAGTAGAGGCTTTTTATTGTTTTTAGCGTTATAGTACCCTTTAATATAATCTGCAAAGAGAAGGGGTTTTTTCTTTTTCATTGCAAGTTTTATACTTGCTATTGTAGTTATAAGTAAACCGTAGCCCAAGCTATAAAAAGCTTCGCCTTGTTTGTAGCGTGCCTGCTTGGTGTAACTTGCTCCGGTAGGTTTTAAGTGTTTTACCTTTAAGTTTGGTACAGTAACTATTTTCCAGTTATAAAATCTGGCGAGTAACTCATCTACAGTGTCCCAACCCATAGCCGGTTTTAGCTTGCCTATTTGTAAAAAGCATTCTTTTCGATAGGCCTTAAAAGCACCTCTTATATGGTCTTTGTCAGTAAGGCTTTCTATTGTCCACTCATTATTCTTTTCTATATAGGCAAAACCACCTGCCATACCTACTTTGTCGTCCTTTTTAAATACCTCTAGTATAGTTTCAAAGTAGTTAACAGGAAGTATTAAGTCGGCATCAAGTTTTACAATAATGTCGTAATCTTCATCAATAACTTCATATCCAGTATTGAATGCCTGTATTACTTTGCTGCCCGGCATGTGTGCTGCATCAGACTTTCTGTTTACAACCGTTAGCCAGTTATTGTTTGCAGCAAATTCCTCTGCAATAGCAGCAGTTTCATCGGTAGAATTATCATTTACCACAATAGCTTTAGTGGGGAAAACGGTTTGCAATGTTAATGATTGCAGCATTTTACCTATATAATCAGCTTCGTTATAAGCGGGAATGATTACGTAATATTTCATTAGTGCGGGAAATGAATACAAATATGGCTATTTTTGTGTGATTAGAAAAGTATCAGGAGTTTGGATAAGAAAGTTTTTGTGGTTATTGTAACATACAACGGGGCAAAGTGGATTGATAAAAATATCACTTCGCTACTTGAGTCTGAATATCCTGTAAATACTATAGTTATTGATAATTGTTCTACGGATGACTCTGTGGTATTATTATCTAAATACCTGGAGGTTCAGCTTATACAATCAGAGACTAATCTTGGTTTTGGTAAAGCGAATAACATCGGTATTAAAAAAGCACTGGATAACGGAGCTGATTACATTTTTCTTTTAAATCAAGATGCTTGGGTTTTCCCGAAAACTATTTCAAGTCTGGTAAATAGTATGGAGACTAATGCTGATTACGGTATTATTAGTCCTATACATTTTTCAGGAGATGAAACTACTTGGGATGAAAGTTTTAAAACATACTATAACAGGAAAACAGCAAGCTCAGGTAATTTGGTAACTGTTCCTTTTGTAAATGCCGCTGCATGGATGATGAGTAGGGCATGTATAGAAAAAGTAGGTTTGTTTGAACCAATGTTCAGCCATTATGGAGAGGATAGAAATTATTGTGACCGGGTAAAATACCATAGGTTTTTAATAGGTATAGACGAAAATGCTTCCATTGTACACGACAGGGTTATAAAGCGTAACTTTAAAAAGGATGTTATACAATCGCAATATAAAATTCTAACCACTTTACTGAATATAAATAATAGCCTGGACAAAAGTTATCGTTTGGCTTTTAAAGAAGTTTTAGGGCTGCCAAAATATTTTAGTAAGTATTATGGTGTGGGTAAAGTAGCAAATTTATTTTTTAAGCTGTTTAGTTATTACATAAAGCAGGTGAGAGCTAAACAGAGTATAGAACAAGTCCGACAAAAATCAGTAAGCAGTTAGTTATCAATAATGGATAAGCAGGCATCATCAAAACAAGTAGTATTATTTTCCTTTATTAATTATATAGGGACTGCTATTGGTGTGCTTTCCGTTTTATTTGTTTATCCGTATGATAAAGAGTTTTTGGGTTTAGTACGGTATATAGATGTTATTGCTCAGGTGCTATACCCTATAATGGTAATGGGGGCTTCTCAGGCATTAATTAAGTTTTACCCTTCATTGAGCAATCAGTACCAAAAGCGACTTTTTAATTATAGTGTAGCCTCTATTTTAGTTATTGCTTTTATAATACTGATAGGTATTACTATTTATACGAAAGCAGGACAGCGTACCGATAGTTATATATTTTATTTTGCTTTTACCATAGCAGTTGCTTTAGCGTATGTAGAGTTGCTTAAAAAACAGGCTCAGGATATGCAAAAAATAGCAATACCTACACTTTATGAAAAGCTGATACCTAAAATAGTACTGCCTATTATATTCCTACTGCTATTAAATAATATTTTTAATATATACGAGTCGCTTTATGTACTTACAGCGGGATATATTCTGGTTTTCTTGCTAACAGCTATTTATCTTTTTAAGCGTTTTAAACCGGGCTTTAACTATAAGTTTAAACCTTTATTTGAAAAAATAAGCCGAAAAAACTATACACAATATAGCTTGTTTGCTTTTGCAGGAAGTTTAGGCTCTTTATTAGCTTTCAGGATTGACGGGATAATTATTCCTGAGCTTATTTCACTGGAAGCAAATGGTACGTTTACCATTGGAGTAACTTTAGCCTCAACTTTGCAAATACCGGCAGTAGGAATGTTTGCTATATATGCACCTATAGTATCCCGTTATCTTGAAAAAGGGAACACAGTTGAGTTAGGCAGGGATTATAAGCGGGTTGCTAATCTATTATTTTTTATAGGGACAGTATTATACAGTTGTATTTTTCTGGGAATAAATAACCTTTTTGCAGTATTACCTACTGGTGATAACCTCATAGCCTCTGTACCAATTATTTTAATACTGGGTGCAAGTGTAGTGTTTAATATGGCTACAAGTTTTAATTCGGAAGTGATTACTTTTTCTAAATACTATAGGTTTAATTTAATTGCAATATTATTACTTACCATACTGAATATATCTTTAAACCTATATTTTATTTATTATACTAGTTTGGGTATAGTAGGAGTAGCTTACGCCTCGCTGATAGCAATGGTGTTATTTAATTGCTCAAAACTGTGGTTTATATATAAGAAGTTTGGCTTACTACCTTTTGATGCTGCTTTCTTAAAACTTGCAGTTATATTTATAGTGTCAGGCTTGGGGATTTATCTTTTACCTGAAGCCAATTCTAATAGTATAAACCTTTTTTATAAAGTAGGACTTTCTCTTATAGTAAATATAGTGGCGGTTTATAAAATGAAGTTAGTTCCTCAATTAAATGAGAGAATCAATTCTCTTTTCTAAAGATTATAATAGTTCACAAAATGAATAAAATATCTAAAGTATTAGGTTTAGTGTTTTTTGTTCTGCTAACTGGATGCCATGCTACAAATTTTCATAGAGCTACTCTACAGTTAGATAAAGAAAAATCAACAGTATTAAAAAATGATACCCATGAAAATGTATTTCTTTTATTAGAAGATGAACTTGAAAATACTAACCATATAATTTATCTATATCTCCCTAACTATATAGCAGTAAGCAAGGTTACAGTATGTTTGCTATATGATGTTGATAACAATAATTATTATAGAGTTTTTATTAGCCCTGAAGAGGAGATAACTACTGAAAAAATCGAGAATGTTAGTAGTAAGTATGAGTTTTTTGTATTAGGGGAATATCTTGACAAAAAGTATGATTATCTGCAAAACCTAAATAAAAAATATTATACATCTCTTGGTTCTACAGAAAATAGAATTTATGAAATCGATTTAAAAAGAAAAAAGTACTCCTTTTTTAGGTTTTTTAATTTTCCTTTCGCTAATGGAAAACCATATGACGGAAAAGAGGTTATAGATGACTGGTTATAAGTAAAGTAAATAACCTATTTAACTATTGTACGATGATAATTCATTACACCTGGTATGCAAAAGCATTAATATTCATGCCTGCACCTACTGAGGCAAACAGTAAAACATCACCTTTTTCTAGCTTTTGGTTTTCTATATTTCCCTTTATTAATAAATCATATAACGTAGGTATGGTAGCCACACTGCTGTTACCCAGATAATGAATACTCATTGGCATAATGCCTTCAGGCGGGGTTCTGTCATATAGTTTAAAGAAACGGTGTATAATAGCTTCATCCATTTTTTCGTTGGCTTGGTGTATTAATATCTTTTTTAATTTATCAATAGGAATATTAGCCTTATCAAGACAAGTTTTCATTGCATCCGGTACATTGCTTAAAGCAAATTCATATATCTTTCTGCCATACATTTTTATATAACGTACATCTTTATCATGTTTCTCGTTATAAGACTTGCCAAAATGTAAGTAATAGGCTTCATCATAAGTAAAAGAAGCGCTTTCATGAGCCAGTATACCACCTTCCTCATTAGTAGCTTCTATAATTGTAGCTCCTGCACCATCAGAATATATCATGCTATCCCTGTCATGTGGGTCTACTACCCGTGATAGTGTTTCAGCACCAATAACAAGACATTTTTTTGCCATTCCTGCTTTTATAAAAGCCTGAGCTTGTATTACACCTTCAATCCACCCGGGACAGCCAAATAAAATATCATAGGCTACACATTTAGGATTTTTAATTTTTAAGCGGTTTTTTACTCTGGCAGCAAGACTGGGTAAAATATCCGATTGTATCGTGCCTTCTTTTACATCGCCAAAATTGTGTGCCAGTATTATATAATCTATAGTTTCTTTATCTATTTCGGCATCTGCTATTGCCTTTTCGGCAGCAAGAAATGCTATATCTGAAGATTGAAGGTTTTTATCAACATAACGACGCTCCTCAATTCCTGTAATTTTTTTGAATTTACCAGTAACCATTTCATTGTTATATTGAAGTGGTTTTCCGTCTGCTTCAAGGAAAAGGTGCTCCGCAAAATCTTTATTGCTTATAACACGAGTTGGTATATAACTTCCGCAACCTGTAATTTTAATGTTCTGCATATTCACCGCTTTTTGGTAGTACTAAGTTAGTTAATATAATGTCAGAAGAAGTAATCAAATGCTATGTGTGCATAATATTTAATGAATATAAATTATATACCGGGTTTTGTTGCTGAATATATTTTTTATCAGTTATAAATTTTAATTTTCATAACGGAGGCAACTGATAACGCTCTTGTTTTCATTCGTTCAGCATTAGGACCTGAAAAATTATTGTCAATACTATCATTAAAATGTCTTAGCCATACCTCAAAGTGTAAATCTGTAAATGTTACTTTGTTATTTAAGTCTTGATGTATTTGCAGTACATTTTTGCGGTAACTGCCTTTATACAAAACAGATTGTTCCCAAAAATCGGTAAGATGAGGTAAATGGCTTTCTAAATCTATTTTAGCTACATCAGTAAAAATATAGTTTATAGCAGGGTCGGTGAGTAACTTAGAGTAGAAGTCACGCATTAAAAACTCAATATCATTTCGGGTTTCTATATCTTTCATTTAACAAAATAATAATATGTGAAAGTGAGAAGTAGTAAAATATAATAGTAAATAAAAATGGCTGCTTTTTAAAAGCAGCCATTTTATATTTTTAATGTTCCATATATGCCTCTATAGGAGCGCAGGAACATATAAGATTTCTGTCTCCGTAAGCTTCGTCAACTCTTCTTACAGCAGGCCAGAATTTATTATCAGCAATATAGTCAATCGGGAAAGCTGCTTTCTCTCTACTGTATGGTAAAGTCCATTCATCAGTAGTAAGCATTGCCAGAGTGTGCGGTGCATTTTTAAGCACATTGTTTTTATCATCAGCACTTACTTCCTCTATTTCTTTTCTGATTGAAATCATAGCATCACAGAAACGGTCTAATTCCTCTACATTTTCACTCTCAGTAGGTTCTATCATTAAAGTACCTGCTACAGGGAATGATACAGTAGGAGCATGGAAACCATAATCCATAAGACGCTTAGCAATATCAGCTACCTCAATACCATTATCTTTAAACGGACGGCAGTCTATAATCATTTCGTGAGCTGCTCTTCCCATTTCTCCGGTATATAGTGTTTCGTAATGCCCTTTCAGCTTTTCTTTAATATAGTTAGCATTAAGAATTGCATTTTTGGTAGAGCTGGTTAAGCCTTCCTCTCCAAGCATAGTAATATACCCGTAAGAGATAAGGCAAACTAAAGCCGAACCATAAGGTGCTGCTGATATAGCAGTAATAGCATTTGTACCACCGGTTGGCACTATAGGGTTAGTTGGCAAGAATGGTACTAAGTGTTCTGCAACACAGATAGGACCAACACCAGGACCACCACCACCGTGAGGTATAGCAAATGTTTTGTGCAGGTTAAGGTGGCATACGTCAGCACCAATAGCAGCAGGGTTAGTTAAACCAACCTGTGCATTCATGTTAGCACCATCCATATAAACCTGTCCGCCGTTATCGTGTATTATTTGTGTAATTTCTTTAATAGAAGCCTCGTACACCCCGTGTGTAGAAGGGTAAGTTACCATAAGGCACGAAAGGTTATCCTTATACTTTTCAGCTTTAGCTTTTAAATCCTCTACATCAATATTACCATTTTCAGATGTTTTGGTAACAACCACTTCCATACCTGCCATAATAGCTGATGCAGGATTAGTACCGTGTGCTGATGCCGGGATTAGGGCAATATTTCTGTGACCTTCGTTATTATCCTGATGGTAAGCACGTATTACCATTAGTCCTGCATACTCGCCCTGAGCACCTGAGTTTGGTTGTAGAGTAGTGCCTGCAAAACCTGTAATTACGTTAAGCTGCTCTTCCAGTTTTTTAAGCATTAACTGGTACCCTTCAACCTGCTCTATAGGAGCAAACGGGTGAATAGCGTGCCAGTTAGGCATGCTTAACGGAAGCATTTCAGCGGCTGCGTTTAGTTTCATAGTACATGAACCTAATGATATCATAGAGTGTGTAAGTGATAAATCACGACGCTCTAATTTTTTAATGTAACGCATTAGCGCTGTTTCCGAATGGTATTTGTTAAATACTTCATTTGTCAGGAATTCGCTTGTACGTTGTAGCTTATCTTCAATAGTAGTATCGCTAACTAACTCTGTTATTGGTTCAAACTCTTTCCCTGCTGCTTCAGAGAATATTTCTATAATATCGTTAATATCTTTTAATGAAGTAGTTTCATTGAAAGAGATAGAAACAGTTTCTCTATCTACATAATAAAAATTAATTGCTTTAGCATAAGCAGCTGCTTGTACTTTAGCAACATCGGCTCTTACTACAATAGTATCGAAGAAAGATGTATTTGCTTGATATACACCAATTTGATTTAAAGCATCGGCTGTTGTTACTGCCGAACGATGTACTTTATCAGCTATATACTTAAGCCCTTTAGGGCCATGATATACAGCATACATACCTGCCATAACAGCAAGTAATACCTGTGCAGTACAAATATTAGAAGTTGCTTTTTCTCTTTTTATATGTTGCTCACGGGTTTGCAATGCCATACGTAGTGCACGGTTTCCGTTTGCATCTACAGTTACACCAATAATTCTTCCCGGTATGCTTCTTTTATATTTTTCCTTAGTTGCAAAGTATGCAGCGTGAGGACCACCATAACCCATTGGTATACCAAAACGTTGAGTAGTACCTACTACAACATCAGCACCCATTTCGCCCGGTGATTTAAGTTTAACAAGGCTTAATATATCTGCTGCTACAGCTACTTTAATATCTTTCTCTGTTGCGGTAGCTATAAAACTTTCATAGTCATAAACCTGCCCGTATTTACCTGGGTATTGTAATATAGCTCCGAAGTATTCTTCTGAAAAATCAAACTCTTCGTGGTTTCCTACTACCAATTCAACACCTATAGGCTCAGAACGTGTTTCCAGTACTGAAAGGGTTTGTGGTAGTATCTCTTCTGAAACAAAGAATTTATTTGCATTATTTTTTTTCTGGTCGCGGGTGCGTACATCAAAAAGTAATGCCATAGCTTCAGCAGCGGCAGTACCTTCATCAAGCAGCGAAGCATTTGCTATTTCCATACCGGTAAGTTCTATCACCATAGTCTGGAAGTTTAATAGTGCCTCAAGTCGCCCTTGGGCAATCTCTGCCTGATACGGAGTATAAGCGGTGTACCATCCCGGGTTTTCAAAGATGTTTCTTTGTATAGAAGGCGGTACTATTGTAGAGTGGTAGCCCAGCCCTATATATGATTTGTAAATTTGGTTTTTGCTTCCCAGCTCGCGAATATGGTTTAGGTATTCATATTCTGTCATTGCAGGCTCTAAGTCCAGTGGTTCTTTAAGGCGAATATCATCCGGTATTGTTTCATATATCAGCTGATCCAGTGATTCTGTTCCTATGGTATCAAGCATATGTTGCAGATCATTCTCCCTTGGGCCAATGTGTCTTAAAGCAAAAGCATCTGTTTTCATGTATATTTACTGCGTTGTTTTTAGTGGCACAAAAGTAACTATTTCTATCTAATTTTAAGTGTTTTTGTAAGCTGGATTTTGTGAAATTGTTATTATATAGCTTTTACTATTAACAGATTAATTATTTTTACGCGATGAAGTGGTTAAAGCAGTTATTTAGTATTTATATACATGGCAGTGTTCATGTAGCCTTCGCTGTTTTGGCATTAACTTTAATGACGCTTCATACTTTTAAACTGCCGTTCTCTTTACCTGTGGCAGGTTTTGCTTTTTTCGGGACTATAGCAGGATATAACTTTGTGAAATACGAAAGTTATTTTCGTTATAAAAAGCCTATAGGTACTCAACTTAAAATTATAACAGGGCTTAGTGTTTTAGCTATACTAGTTTCAGGAATATGTTTTTTACTGCTTGAACGCCGTACCCAAGTTTGGAGTATTGTGTTTTTTGCGCTTACCCTGTTATATACCGTTCCTTTTTTTCCGAATAAGAAAAATATGCGAAACTGGACAGGCATAAAAATATATATGGTTGCTCTATGCTGGGCGGGTATTACAACCTTATTACCATTGTTAAATGCAGATGTTGCTATAGGCGCAGATGTGCTACTAAAATTTTTTCAGCGGTTTTTACTGGTAATAATATTGATATTAATTTTTGAAATTATTGATTCAAAAGATGATGACCCGCTGTTAATGACCGTTCCGCAAAAAATAGGGGTTAAAAAGACTAAGTTTTTAAACCTTATACTTTTAGCTGTTTTTTATTGCTTAGAATTTTTTAAAACTGAAGTAGATATAAAACAGCTAATGGTTAATGTAATTTTAATTACTGTTACAGCTTTGTTTACCATTTTTGCCACCCCTGAACGCCCTAAATATTACACTTTGTTTTGGGTAGAAAGCATACCTGTTTTTTGGTTAGTGTTGGTGTTTTTCTCAGACAAACTATAGGTCCACGAGTGCTTTTTGTACAGTGTTATACTTAAACTCAAACCCTTCGTTTTGTAGTCGTGCCGGGATTACATTTCGGCTTTTTAAAACCAATTCGGTTTCTGTACCTATAATTTTAGCACCTATCTCTAATAGTGTTTTGCTTATAGGAATACCAAAAGGTATTTTTACACGATGTTGTATTGTTTTCATAAATTCACGATTACGAACAGGAGTAGGGGATACTACATTTATAACACCCTCGATTTTTTGATTAATTATAAATGCTACAGCACGAGCAAAGTCATATTCATGAATCCAGCTTACATATTGGTTGCCGCTGCCCTGTTTACCACCAAACCCCAGTTGAGTCAGTTTTTTAATCATAGGGTAAGCTCCTCCGTTTTTGCCTAAAACAATTGAAGTTCGTAAAGCAGTTTTAAGCGTGTCAGGCGTTTTGGTCTGGAAAAAAGTACGTTCCCAAACCTTAGCAACATTCATAGAGAAGTCGTGACCTATTTCGCCGTTTACTTCATCCATTTGTTTGTCCTCGCTATGACGGTATATTGTGGCTGTAGATGAGTTAAGCCAATGTTTTGGTGGTGTGCTACACTGCAAAACAGCTTTATTTAATATAGAAGTACTATTTACCCGCGAAGCCATTATTTCACTTTTATTACGCTCGTTATACCTACAATCTACAGATTTACCTGCGAGATTAATAAGTACATCAGCACCTTCCAGTTCTTTTTCCCAACCTGTTAAACTTTGGGCATCCCAATATATATAGCGAATAGTATCGTAGTTATTCTTTTTGCTTCTTGTAAGCACTACAATCTCACTCGCTTTTTCTTTAAAGTAATTGATGAGTACTTCACCTAAAAACCCTGTTCCTCCTGCTATGATTAGTTTTTTCATTTCGATGATGTAATTAAATATTGCGTAATTTTATAGGTTAGGTAAGCAAAATAGCATGCTATTAACATTGGTATCACAAACAGAGTGACTATTAAAAAGTCATTATATTTAAAATAAGTCCAAAATATATATGCCATAACTAAACTGGTGCCTACTAATATCCAGTATATTTTTATGTTCTTTTTCAGTTTTTGACTTAATCTGTCTGAATAATAAAGACTTATTATAGAAGCGATTACTAATTGTATGACACCTAGTAAAACTTGTGCGCACATGCCTAGGTATACAGTGAAGTATAGTAGTAAAGTAATCGCTAAAGCAACAATGTTGATTTTATGTAGTGCTTTCATAGTCATAAATTTAAGATTAGAGGTAAGGCCAGTAGGCGGTAAGCTACCCATGTAAAGCATAAGTAACCGGGTAGTTGTAGCACTTTAACCCTGCGATAGTGTTCGGTAAACATTATTAGTACTGTTATGCCAAACCAAACTAAATTGATTACTTCGGGTAATATCATAAAGCTATTAATTAATAAAACAGGCAATAGTATTAATGAACCTATAAGTGAAACCGTTATTACATTGCCCAAATAGTTTAGTATGGTTTTATTGTCGTGCTTTATCAGGAATATTGCCTGAAAAGCCATTTGTCCTACAGCTAAAATTACTTCCCTGCTAAAATTGCCTTTAGGAACTATTGGTAATAATGTACTGTAATAGAAAAGCGTTACTGCTGTTACCATAGTAGCAAAAAGCATGTATATAAATCTGTAACGATAATTAAAACTGGGAGTGCACTGCAATTCGCTATTATTACTCTTCCCAGGCACAATAACTTTACGATTGTAAGAAACAAGTGAGTACAGTTTTTTAAGTAAATACTTTACAGGTTTTATATTACCAATTTTGCTTATTGTCGGGAAAGAATAACCAATAACTTTTAACAGACTGTCAACCCCATACGTAACAGTGTTATTTTCTCTGTCGATCAAGGCTATTTCGTTGACTGCATTTTCCTTGTTAACAAAAGTGAGTTCATTTTCGTTTAAATCAGCGTAAGGCTTTCTTCCTTTTTCATCAAGCATTCCGGTTTTTACAAAAGCATCTGTATATGCCTGGCATAAAGGACAGTCTTCATCATATAATAGTGTTTGGTTGGCGAGTGTTTTCATGATTCGTCTATTTTTATGTAATGAAGGATTATTGTAAAATATATAGCAAGAAATGAGGGTAGGAACCATATCCACCACCAGTTTGTTAAGTGCCACATAACAAAGAATAGTATTGTTAGAATCCAGTAAATTATTAAAGGAGTATTTTTAAAACTTTTAATAATGGTGCAAGCTATAGCTGCGATTACCTGAAACCCTCCCGTTAATATTGTAAATACCGCAGCAATTCCCCATAGTTGGGGGAATGCAAAGCCTAATATTCCGAGAAGTATTGGGAAACCTACAAAAAATGTATTGGTACGTTCTAATGAGTTCATATTGCTTTTATTAAATAGTTTGTAATTATAAAACTTTCAAAAAATATTGAAATATATAATTAAAAAAATTTTACTTCATTATTTTCATAACTAAACGACTAATCCAGTTTTCTTTCATTTCAGTTACTTTTTCAATCATGTTATCCGCTTTTAGTACAAAGTCGTACAACTTAGAAGTTTGCTCTGCAAAATGTTTTGCTTCTTTCGATTTATCTTCTTTTACTCCTGTAGAAACATCTTTCAGGACTTTCAGCGCCGGTTTTATTTCTCTTTTACTGCGTTCCTGTGCGATTTTTACAGCGAGCTCGTCTAAGTCTTTTTCCGCAATAAAGAATTCCTTACGCTCTCCGGGTTTATACTCTTTATATATAATTCCCCAATCCATTAATGCACGAAGGTTCATGCTGGCATTACCTCTGGAAATTTGAAGCTCTTCCATAATGTCCTCCATAGAAAGTGGCTCGGGCGATACCATTAACAGCGCATGTATTTGCGCCATGGTTTTATTAATACCCCACTGCGAACCTAATGCTCCCCATGTTTGAACAAATTTATTTTTCGCTTCGTTAAATTCCATAGTTCAAATGTATAATAACTTTTTGAATTTTCAAATATTTTTGAAATATAATTTTGTTAGGGCTAGTTTCGTTAATAAATATATTTGATAAAATTTACTTTATGAAGTATTTATACTACTTAGTGTTACTACTGATTTGTTTTGGGTGTAAAAAGGAAGAACCTGTAATTGAAATTTACTTATTAAAAAGTAAAGTTAATGAGCTTTTAGAAGAAGACTTTAATGTTGAGTTTGAAGACTCAATGGATGAACCTTTTATAATTGATAGTGAAATAAAAGTACTGGACATAAGAAATAACCAACTCATTCTCGATTCTGCAGCAGTTAAAAAAGTTGACAATTTGGAAATAGACCTCAGTAATGGAGTTCCTTTTGTAATTATGGCAGATGATGAAATTGTTTTCAAAGGTAGATTCTGGTCAGTCCTTTCTTCATTCTATCCAAAATTTCCTGTTGTTTTTTATCCTCCGATGAATACTGAATATATGGAAGACTATATTTGGAATAGAAATGAAGTGTTAATACTCAAAGTTTTTTACGCTAATAATGATAAAAAGGATATATGTACCCAAGAATTAATAAGTGCTTTTAGAGAATCCAATAGACTTATAGAAAAAGAAACAGACTAAAAAGTAATATGCGGGTATTGTTTATTTAATTTATCTGCGCGTTCGTGTAGTTTTGAAAGAAATACTTTGTGTTGTTCCGAATCTGGGTTGAAAGACCTGTGTTGTAGTCCTTTTTGTATGGCATCAACCTCTTTCATAGTGCCGATTGCTTCCGGTGCTATATTTGTTTCAGTAAAGCGTTCCCAAATATAATTTATAGCTGTAGCATTCGGGTGAATCATATCTTCGGCATAAAACCTATAATCACGTAATTCATCCATCATAATTTCATACGAAGGGAAGTAAGAAGTATTATTTTTTACAGGAGAATTTGCTAAAACCTCATATACTGCACTTATAAGGTTAGCTTTACTCCATTGGTTTTCCGTAAAGCCGTCTTTAGTATGCCTTACAGGTGAAATAGTAAAAATAATCTGTGCATTAGTGTTAATACTGTTGATTTGAGAAAGTATGTTTTTCAGACTATTTTTTATAACCTCAACACTTAATAACTCTTTACTGAATTGCTTTTGTGGTACTTTATGGCAATTAGCTACCAGTTCTGTTGATTCATTATTGCGGTACACCCATGCTGTACCTAAAGTAATAGTGATATGACTGGCTTCTTTTAGTGTGGTGTTTAATGTTGCTGTAGCTTGGTTGAGGTTGTTAAGTAATACTTCTTTATTTGTATCACTTAAATCACTATGCACATCAAAACAATGCCATCTTTCATTATGGGAAAAAATATTGGCTTCGGTAAATGTTTTATTATTTACAGCAAAGCCAATAACTTTCTCTAAAGCTTTAGGGTTAAAAAGTATGCCAAATGGGTTGGTTACATTTTTGAATTTAAAATAATCAAATTTTTGCCCTATATTGACTGCAAAACAAGAACCCAAAGACACTATTTGAGAGTTGTACCCAATCGGGTTGTCATTCTTTTTAATAGGTATTTGGGTTGTGAATTGCATAATTATTTTTGAGTAAAGGTAAATAAAAAAGCCCCTTTTATAAAAGAGGCTTTTTCATGATAACTTATACTATTGTTATTCGTAGAAATACTGATAAGTTTCAGTTTCTTCACCATATGTCATTACTTCAGTTACAGGATAATTGTTACTATTGTATGTATAAACTGAAGTAGCCATATAGTCTACTACATCATTTATACTATATGTATCAGTCAGAATATTATTTACACCACCTTCTATAAAAGCAAGTGCCATATAATAGTTAGATGCTATATTTTTAGTTACTGAATTTTTATCATCAAATGTATATACTTCGTCATCAGAGTCACCCATATATGATACAAGGTTTCCATTGTTAAATGTAATTACACCTTGGTCATATATTATGTATTCTTCATTTCCTCCATTTGAATAATTGTGATACATAATTATTGATATAGTTCCGTCGGCATTATATGTATATTCATTTTTGCTAATAAAATCTATTGCTCCTTCTTCATCATATAAATACATCTTAAACATTGTAAGGTTATCCCCGTCGTATGTGTATACATCTCTTTGTTCAAGTGCTCCATTGTAAGATGTTTCACATTCTGTGATTTTATCTCCGCTGTAAGTATATTCTTGAAGCTCACCATCAGTAGAAACAGCAGATACTAATTTGTTACCATTGTAAGTGTAATCAGTAGTAACGGTTTCTCCATCAATTATGGTAACCATTTTTTTAGGAAGTACAAGATTACTATCCGGGTTAGTAGATGAACTATCGTCATCAGAGCATGAGGTCATCGTAAACAGCGCAATAGCTGCCATTGAGAAAATTTTTTTCATTGATTAGTTTTTTGAATTTTTTGAAAATTTAATGCGCAAATATAGACTATTCTTACAAATAAAAAAGCGCAATTTTAATTGCGCTTTTTTATTTTGATAAGATTTATCTACTAAAATAGTTTTATTTAATATAATCTTTAGCTGCATTTAATGCATTATCAATACCGTCAACATTTTTACCTCCTGCTGTAGCAAAGAAAGGTTGACCTCCGCCACCGCCTTGTATGTGTTTACCAAGTTCACGAACTACCTGCCCTGCATTTAAGCCTTTTTCTGCTACCAGTTCTTTAGATATGTAACAGGTAAGCATTGGTTTGTCATTATTTACAATTGCCAGTAAAATGAATAGGTTATCTCCTAAATTACCCAGTTCATAAACAAGGTCTTTTGCTCCGGCAGCATCAAGGTCTACTTGTTTAGCCAAGAATTTAACCCCGTTTATTTCTTTCATTTCATTAGCAAGTTCACCTTTCAGGTTTTTAGCTTTGTCTTTAAGTAAAGCCTCAACTTGCTTTTTCAGCTTAGCATTCTCATCTTGTAATGATGATACTGCTTTTAAAGTATCCTGCGGATTTTTAAGTGAAGCTTTAATTTCGTTAAGGGTATTTTCCTGAGTAGTGAAATACTCTTTTACAGCCTCATTTGTAATTGCTTCTATACGGCGAATACCCGATGCAACTGCACTCTCTCCGGTAATTTTAAAATACCAAATATCGGCAGTATTTTGTACGTGTATACCGCCGCAAAGCTCCATACTGTTGCCAAACTTAATTGCACGTACATTATCGCCATATTTCTCTCCGAAAAGTGCCATAGCACCTTCTTCAATAGCTTGTTTAAAAGGAATACTTCTGCGTTCTATTAGTGGAATATGTTCCTGTATTCTTGCATTTACAAAATCTTCTACCTGTTGTAATTCTTCATCTGTAACTTTAGAGAAGTGAGAAAAGTCAAAACGCAGGTAATTAGGTGCTACAAGTGAGCCTTTTTGTTCTACGTGAGTACCTAACACACTACGTAACGCCTGGTGTAATAGGTGAGTGGCACTGTGGTTTGCCGCAGTGTTACTGCGTAAACTATCGTTTACTTTTGCAGTAAATGTAGCACTTGTGTTCTCAGGTAGTTTTTTAGTGATATGTAATATAAGGTTGTTTTCCTTTTTAGTGTCTAAAACGTCAATAGTTTCGCTGGCAGATGATAAAGTACCTTTATCGCCAACCTGACCACCACCTTCCGGATAGAAAGGAGTGTTATCTAAAACTATTTGATAAAGTACTCCGTCTTTCTTCGATTCTACTTTGCGGTAACGCGTAATTTTAACCTCATTTTCCAATTGATCGTAGCCTACAAAAGTTTCGGTATTGCCGTCAACTATAATGTTCCAGTCGTCAGTAGACATTTCACCGGCAGCACGAGAACGGTCTTTTTGTTTTTTAAGTTCTGCGTCAAATTCAGTTTTATTATAACTGTATCCTTTTTCTTTTAAAATAAGAGCAGTAAGGTCTTCCGGGAAACCAAAAGTGTCATATAATTCAAATGCTTTAGCACCTGAAACTTCTGTGCCTTCGGTTGCTGCAACTACATTTTCCAGTAGTTGTAAGCCTTGTTCTAATGTTCTTAAAAATGAAATTTCCTCTTCTTTAATTACATTGGTAACTAAGCCTTGCTGCGATTTTATTTCAGGGAAAAATTCGCCCATTTGCTCGCTTAGTATAGAAACCAATTCGTAAATAAACGGTTCAGACTTATCAAGGAAAGTAAATCCGTAACGAATAGCTCTTCTTAATATTCTTCGGATAACATAGCCTGCTCCGTTGTTTGATGGTAACTGACCGTCAGCAATAGCAAAAGCAACTGCACGCACGTGGTCAGCTATTACACGGATAGCTATGTTTATTTTTTTTTCGGTTTCGTTACTCGCTTTTACGGTATATTTTTTACCCGTTAGTTTTTCAATTTTCTCTATTAACGGAGTAAATACATCAGTATCGTAATTAGACGTTACATTTTGTAATACCATACAAAGCCTTTCGAAGCCCATACCGGTATCAATATGTTTATTAGCTAATTTAACCAGCGATTTATCCGCCTTGCGGTTAAACTCCATAAATACAATGTTCCATATCTCAACTACTTGAGGGTGGTCTTCGTTAATAAGCTCTCTACCTGATTTTTGAGCTTTTTCTTCTGCAGAACGTATATCTACGTGAATTTCCGAACAAGGGCCGCATGGTCCCTGCTCGCCCATTTCCCAAAAGTTATCTTTTTTATTTCCTGACAGTATATGGCTTTCATCTATTAATTCTTTCCAAATATCATAAGCCTCTTGGTCAAAAGGAACACCTTCTTCTTCGCTGCCTTCAAAAACAGTTACATATAAAATATCTTTCGGTACTTTATATACTTCTGTTAATAGTTCCCAAGCCCAGTTAATAGCTTCTTTTTTAAAGTAGTCGCCAAAACTCCAGTTACCCAACATTTCAAACATAGTGTGGTGGTAGGTATCAAAACCTACATCTTCCAAATCATTATGTTTACCCGAAACACGAAGGCATTTTTGAGTATCGGCAATACGGTTGCTTTTCGGGGTGGCATTGCCAAGGAAATATTCTTTAAATTGTGCCATGCCCGAATTATTGAACATTAGCGTTGGGTCATCTTTTGTAACTATTGGAGCTGAAGGCACTATTAAGTGTTGCTTTTCAGTAAAAAAGTCCAGAAATTGTTTCCTTATATCCCTCGATTTCATATTTGGGTACAAATTTTGTTTAATGGTAATGTTAACTGGCTGTACACTAAACTGAAAAAAGGCGGGAAAAACTGTAACAATTGTTATATTTGCCTGTCTAATCAGTATAGGTTTGCAGCCTTATATAAGGTGCAAAAATAGAATAATTTAGCAAGATGTCGAAAGTAAAATATTATTATGACCCCGAAACTTTAGCTTACCGTAAAATAAAGGTTAAAAAAGGTAAGAAAGTAGGGTATGTATTCTTGTTTTTACTGGCTTCAGCCTTGTTTGGCTTTTTGTGTTTTGTAGCGTTGTTAAACACACCGTATTTTGAAACACCTAAAGACAAACTACAGGCAAGGGAAATTGAAAACATGAGGATTAGGTATGAAATACTTAATCATAAAATGGACCAGGTAGAAGGTGTTCTGGAAGATATAGCCGAGCGCGATAACAATTTATACAGGGCTTATTTTAATACATCACCAATACCGGATGAACAGCGTAAAGCAGGTTTTGGAGGGGTGAACCGTTATAAAGAACTGGAAGGGTATAATAATTCTGATATTATAGTGAGTACGTCAAAACGACTTGATATAATATCAAAAGAGTTAGTAGTACAATCCAAATCGTTAGAAGAAATAGCCAAATTGGCGAAAGATAAAGAAAAGCTTTTGGCAGCTATACCTGCTATTCAGCCTGTTAAAAATGAAGATTTACGAAGAGTGGCTTCGGGTTATGGTTACAGGAGCGATCCTTTTACCAAAATACGTAAGTTTCATGCCGGGATGGACTTTTCCGCTAAAACAGGTACACCAATATATGCCACAGGAGATGGTGTTGTAAGACGTGCTGATAACAGAGCATCGGGTTACGGTAATCATATTGTTATTAAACATGGTTATGGTTACGAAACGTTATATGCTCACCTTAGTAAGTATAAAGCCAGAGTAGGGCAAAAAGTTAAAAGAGGTGATATAATAGGTTATGTTGGTAGTACAGGGCGTTCGGAAGCACCGCACCTGCACTATGAAGTACACAAAAACGGACAGCCTGTTAACCCTATTAACTTTTACTACGGTAATATTTCAGCTAAAGAATACCTGCTGATTTCAGAAATGGCTAACCAAGAAAATCAATCGTTAGACTAATGCATTTAAACCTTCCCGAAAAGAGGTATTACAGTATAGGAGAACTGGCAAAAGCATTTGATGTTAATGCTTCACTTATCCGTTTTTGGGATAAAGAGTTTGATATACTTAAACCTAAAAAAAATGCGAAAGGTAACCGTATGTTTACCCCCGAGGATGTAAAGAACTTACAGTTAATATATCATTTAGTTAAAGAGCGTGGTTTTACACTGGAAGGGGCTAAAGTACACTTAAAAGAGGGTGAGAAAAACATACTTGACAAATTTGAGATTATTCGTAAATTAGAAAATATAAAAGCAACATTAATCAATATTAAAAACGAACTTTAAAACAAACAAAACATGAAAAAGTGGTTAATTCCTGTAATAATTATAGTAGGTGTAATTTTAATAGGTGTATTTTGGTCTGTAGGAATTCAGAACAGCGCAGTTGAAAAAAGCCAGGCAGTTTCAAAAGCATGGGGTAATGTAAATACCTCTTATCAAAGAAGAAATGATCTTATAGGGAACCTTGTAAGAACTGTAGAAGGAGCAGCTAATTTTGAAAAAAGTACTCTTACAGCTGTAACAGAAGCACGAGCTAAAGCAACTTCTGTACAAGTTGACCCTACTAATATAACGCCTGAACAATTAGAAAAATTTAATAGTGCACAAGGAGGCGTTTCATCTGCCCTGTCAAGGCTTCTTGTTTCTGTAGAGCGTTATCCTACTTTACAATCTAATCAGAACTTTTTGAGGTTACAAGATGAACTTGCCTCAACTGAAAATGAAATACGTACTGCAAGGGTTCGCTTTAACGAAAGCGTTGAAGCCTATAATAATCACATATTAAGATTTCCTAATAAAATGTTTTTAAGCGGGTATAAAGAGAAACCTTACTTTAATGCAGTTGAAGGAGCAGAAACACCTGAAAAAGTAGAATTTAACATTCAATAGTATGCATAAAACAGAAAAATTTCTTTCGAAGGACGATGAACAGAGTATAGTTGCAGCAATAAAAGAAGCAGAAACAAATACTTCAGGAGAAATAAGAGTGCATATAGAAAATCATACCGAAAAACCTCCGCTTGAAAGAGCTCAGGAGGTTTTTCAGTTTTTAGAAATGGATCAAACAGCAGCCCGCAACGGTGTGTTGTTTTATGTTGGCGTTGCCGATAAGGCATTTGCTATTATAGGTGATGAGGGTATTGATAAAGTAGTGGAAGATGATTTTTGGGAATGCACCAAGGATGAAGTGATTTCAAAATTTAAAGAAGGTAAGTTTAAAGAAGGTTTGGTAAACGGTATTTTAAGAGCGGGCGAGCGTTTAAAAAAATACTTTCCTTATGATGAAGAAGGAGATATTAATGAATTACCGGACACAATTTCCAGAGGATAATGAGATATAAAATGAAGAATATATACATACTGCTTTTTAGTTTACTATTTGTACAGTTAAGTTTTGCGCAATATAATATACCTGATAAACCTTCTACGCAAACAAGTGTATATGACTACGCCGATGTTTTAAGTAAGTATGAAGAGGAAAACCTTCAAAGTAAGCTGGTAAACTATGCTGATACCACTTCTACACAAATAGTAATAGTGACTGTTGAAAGCCTTAAAGGAGAAAGCATTGGGCAATTGACTCCTGACTGGGCTCAAAAGTGGGGAATAGGGCAAAAAGGAAAAGATAATGGTGTACTGATACTATTAGCAGAGAAAGAAAGAGAAATATGGATTTCACCCGGTTATGGTTTAGATTCTAAACTTACAGCAGGTATACTGGGAGACCTTACTCGAAATGTAATAATACCTGAATTTAAAGCAGGTAGTTATTATAACGGGCTTGATAAAGGAACTGATGTTATTATTGAAATAATTAGAGGAACCTATAAAGGCGAGCGTAAATCTTCGGGTGTCCCGTTCGGTGCTATACTGTTTTTTATTATATTTTTTATAGTTATTATAGCGCTGCTTTCTCGCAGAGGTGGAGGAGGCGGTTCAGGAGGACGCAGAGGAAGAGGTGCTGACCTTGCTGATATTATTATTTTAAGCAGTTTAGGACGAGGCTTTGGCGGAGGTCATAGTTCCGGAGGCGGAGGCTTTGGCGGCGGTGGTTTCGGAGGAGGCTTCGGAGGCGGAGGCTTTAGCGGCGGCGGTGCCGGAGGAAGCTGGTAGCAAAAATTGAAATCAATTATATACGTAATAAAAAAGGCTGCAATTTGCAGCCTTTTTTATTTTTTCTATTAGTTGTTAAAACCACCAGAATGGGCTCCCGCCTTCGCGTTCTTTTTTACCGCCAAACTTTTCAAGCTTAAAGGTTAAAGAGAACATTACATAACGTTTTAATACAGTATTCTGTTGGTCATATACTGACGTTGGTGTTATACTTCTTGATGTACCAAGATTTTGGTTTAATAAGTCATATACTTTTACTTTAAACAGTAATTTATCATTAAGGAAATTATATCCTATACTGGTGTTCCATAAAAAGAAATCCTTTTTAAAGCCATCCCCTAAGTTAGAGTTATAGGTATAACCAAAATCATTACCAAATACTACATGCTTAGGCCAGTAGGAAGTAGTTTGCAGGTTTACATTATGTGTAAAGTATGACGTCTGGTCAATAGTATAATTAGTAAAATGTGTTTCGTTATAACTAAATCGGTAGGATGGATTAATTACTAATGCTTCACCATATTCCCAGGTAAAGTTTACACGTGGAGTAAGACTTATCTGGTTAGCTTCATAAAGTTCACCGTTTGTATATCCTTTATCAAGGTTAAAGCTACTGCCTATTCCCAGGTTAATTCTATAAGTATGTTCCTCCCTTTTTATAGATTTATTCCAGTAACCGCCAGCCCACATATTATAAGTATCGCTAACATTTGTAAATGATGTAACACGTTTAGCACTACTGTTTATGTCAGTTCTGCTAACTATTCTGCTGTCATATATATTACCGCCTAAATATATGTTATACCCCGAACGTGTAGCGAAGTCAAAATCTCTGAAACTCAGGTAAACATAACTTCTTTTATTTGGGTCCAGGTCAGGGTTACCTGTTCTTGTAGAAAGTGCATTACTTACATCTTCAATAGGTAATACCTGACTTGCCTGAGGGTAATCAATATTATAACGATAGTATAAACTTATTGATTTAGATTTTGAAAAACTATACCTGAAGTGTGCTCGGGCAGTAGGTAAAACATAATCTTTATTAACCGTATAGTCAATCCCTCTGTATGAGCCAAAATTGTCAAACTGAACAATATCAGTACCTGCTGAAACGCCAATGGTATAATCTTTTTTTCTTATTTCAAGTCCCATCATAGGGGTAAAGGTGTTTGTTTCGGAGGTAAGGTAATTGGTTAAAGAGTCATTACGTGTGGTAAAGTTACCGGTAGCTTCATCAAAGTTAAAACCATCACGATCATCAATACCTATTTCGTACTTATAGCCTGCACTAACATTTATGCTGATAGAGTCTGTAATTGGTTCACTATATTCAAGTTCACCATTGTATATATCGCTTATCTGTCTGTTATAGCGTACCTGATTTCTGTTATCGGTAGTGATGTCGGGTATGCCGTCTCCATTTTCATCATCTCCGTTATAGAAGGTAGTTGTAGACTGGTTGTAGTTAGCCCCGTCATTTCTGCTGTTTTCATTTTGAAACCTCAAGCTTAAGTAACGACCTTTTTTACCGAATGATTTATTAAAATCAATTTCATTTTCAAAATTATTAGTATCATTCTCGCTATATGTTGAACCACTGTTTTCATTTAGCAGTACACCATCTTGGTTCTCACTAAACTGAGATGAAGTATCACGTGATTTTGTTTTTAATTTTGAAAATTTAGGATAAAAATATAGGTTAGTAGTAGAATCTATTTCAATTTCAAAAGTGGTGTTTACGTTGTGTGCAAACTTTTCATTATCTGTTTTAGAAACAGACTCTGTAAGAATACTTCTTTCTTCATTTGCATCACCGTCATTGGTAAGGTAAGTAATTAGTTTTGTTCTGTTGTCATTCTCAGTATTAGCCTGATTGAAAAAGTAACTCACATTAGAGTCCAGTCCTTCTACCCATTCATCTGCATAATTAACTCCAACCATGTTAGACTTTGTTATCCCGTTTCCGCCACCAAAACGAATACCGTTTATACCAAAAGAGCCATCGCTGCTGGTATAGACAGAGTAGTTTCTTCCGCCTCCCATACTGTCAAATATTTCATCCATAGTAAAACCGGTGGAGTTTATATTGTTACTGGAGGCAAGTATGCTAATTCGTCTTTTGTCTTTAAAATAGTTTAGCATGGCACTGCTCTCATACCGGTCATCTGTACCGTAGCCACCCATAAACTTACCAAAGAGTCCTTTATTTTTATCTTTATCAATAGTAAGGTTTATGCTGGCATTATCACCACTTGCAGACTTACCTGTTAGTTCTTCTTTTTTTGTTTTAGTATCGGTAACCTGTACTTTATTAATTATTTCGGCAGGTAAGTTTTGTAATGCTACTTTACCGTCTTTATCAAAAAATGGCTTTCCGTTAACCAGTATTTGGTTTACTTCTTTACCATTTACAGTTATTTTACCTTCAGAGTCAATTTCTACGCCGGGTAATTGTTTTAATAGCGTTTGTACGTTAGCGTCCGGTCTTACTTTAAAAGAAGAAGCATTAAACTCCAATGTGTCCGATTTTATTCGGATGGGAGGAGCCTCACCTTCTATAACAACCTCATTAAGCTCAGTTGATTTATCAGCCATCTTTATTGCGCCAAAGTTACGATCCTCTGTTATTTTTTCAAGTTTTTGCCTATAGTCAGCAAACCCCATGTACGACGCTTTAAGAAACACAGGTTCTTCTTTGGTTCGGGTTTTTATTTCCCAGTTACCATTACTATCGGAAATAGTATATTCTAATACTGTTGAGGTAGAATCTTGTTCTGAAGTAAGATATATTGTTGCAGATTCTAAAGGAAAATCATCAGGGTCGGTTATTTTACCTTTAAGGGTAACGCTTTGGCTGAAACAAAAAGATGTAAACAGCAAAACCAGTAGGGTAAAGCCTTTTTGCATAATTGTTTTTAATTGGTTAAGTGGTGGTTATTTGTTTTACAAAAACTTTTTCCAGCTTCTGTAATGTATAATTATTTCTTCTTTAATGTGTGTTTCTAAACGATTTTATATTAAAAAAACAAACGTACAACTATTATTTTAGTTTAAAAACTATTTTTATAGTTAAATAACTAATTTAATAGTTAAAATGTAAAAAGCAACTGAGATACTACTATTAAATTTACATTGCTCATAAAAAGCTGATTAAGGTTATACCTCAGAGGAAATTATTTTCATTTTACAGCTTATTGTACTATTATCTATAAAAACAGCTAATAAACTGTTTTAGTGTGTTATATACAAATTATTTGGACTTATAAAGTATTGATATGGTGTTAATTAATTTGTAAATTGTTGATTTTTAAATTTTTATGCAGTATATTGTTAAGTGTTAAAATGTAAAAAAAGTAATACAATGAAAAGTCGTAGTATAGAACTGGTTTGGATTGCTACTATTTTTATAATTATTTTCACTGTTTTAACATATTACAGTATAAATACTGCTGTTTTACTTAGTTTAGGTATTACAGGGCAGGTATTTATTATATACATGGTTTATAAGGTGCTTACTGATAGTGTAAAAACAAATAAAACTTTTAAAGATTGGTATGAAGACCGACCGGTTAAAACATTAGAGGAATAAAAAAACCGAAGCATTTGCTTCGGTTTTTTACTATGTTATTTTTTACGGAAGTATATATCTATAGGTACACCTGAAAGATTAAAAATACTTCTCATTTTGTTTTCTATAAATCGCTTATACGGGTCTTTTACATATTGCGGTAAGTTACAGAAAAACACAAACTGCGGGGTAGGGGTAGGTAACTGCATGCAGAATTTAATTTTCACATACTTTCCTTTTAATGCAGGTGGTGGATTGTTTTCTATAATCGGCAACATAATTTCGTTTAGCTTAGATGTTGCTATACGCTGCTTTCTGTTTTCAAAGACTTCTACGGCTGTTTCCAGTGCTTTTAGTAACCTTTGCTTTGTAAGTGCCGATACGAATAGAATAGGCACATCAGTAAAAGGTTCCAGTTCTTCGCGTATACGGGCTTCGTAGTTTTTAGTAGTCATGGTATCCTTTTCTACAAGATCCCATTTGTTAACTAATATTACTACCCCTTTACGGTTTTTTTGTGCCAGCCAGAATATACTTTGGTCTTGTCCTTCAAACCCTCTGGTAGCATCAATTACCAGTATACAAATATCACTGTGCTCTATGGCTCTTACAGAGCGCATTACTGAGTAAAACTCTAAGTCTTCTTTTACTTTTGCTTTACGACGAATACCTGCGGTATCTACCAATTTAAAGTCAAAACCAAAACGGTTGTAAGTAGTATCAATAGCGTCGCGGGTAGTACCTGCAATGTCAGTAACCACAAAGCGGTCTTCTCCAATAAGCGCATTTATAAACGATGATTTACCTGCATTAGGTCTACCTACTACGGCAAAACGCGGTAAGCCATCTTCATCCTCTTCAGGGGCTTTGTCTTCAGGTAACAGTTCTACCAGTTTATCCAGTAAGTCCCCTGTTCCCGAACCATTCATCCCTGAGAAAGTATGGTAGTCGCCAAGACCTAAGTTGTAAAACTCTATAGCTTCCTTTTCACGCATGGCATTATCTACCTTGTTTACAGTAAGTAATATAGGTTTTGTAATTCTGCGTAATAACTTTGCAACCTCTTCATCCATTGGTGTAATGCCGTCTTCAACATCTACCACAAATACAATTACATCAGCTTCATCAATAGCCAGTTCTACCTGTCTGCGTATTTCTCCTTCAAATATATCGTCAGAGCCTTTTATATAACCGCCCGTATCAATAACTGAAAATTCTTTTCCGTTCCATTCGCTCTTTCCGTAATTCCTGTCGCGCGTAACACCGCTAACAGCATCTACAATAGCTTCCCTGCGCTTTATTAAACGGTTAAAAAAGGTAGATTTCCCAACATTGGGTCTACCTACTATGGCTACGATATTATTCATTAGCTTACTTTAAATTTTTTGCAAAAGTAAATATAAAAAGTGATTAGCCATTAGGTAACAGTCAATAGTTTAAATGAATATAAAAATATAACTGTTATGGCTACTGCCTTTTGCCTGTTTACTGGTAACTATTTATTATTATATCCGAAACGGCGTAACTGGTTAGCATTGCTTCGCCAGTTTTTATTCACTTTTACGTAAGTTTCTAGATGTATTTTTTTACCGAAGAATTTTTCTAAATCTTCTCTTGCTTGTATACCTACTTTTTTAAGAGCAGCGCCTTTATGCCCTATAATAATACCTTTTTGAGTATCACGCTCTACCATTATTACGGCTCTTATCCTTATTATATCATCATCTTCCAGAAATTCTTCCGTTTCAATTTCTACAGCATACGGTATTTCTTTCTGGTAATTTAGCAGTATTTTCTCTCTGATGGTTTCATTTACAAAAAAGCGTTCAGGCTTATCAGTAAGTGCATCTTTAGGGTAGAAGGGAGGAGAATCAGGTAAAAGTGCGACAATACGGTTAAATACTTCTGTAACATTAAAGTTTTCTAATGCCGATATAGGATAAAGCTCTGCGTTAGGTACTTTTTCTTTCCAAAGTTGTACTTGCTCTTCCAGTTGTTCCTGGCTGGATTTATCTATTTTATTTAATAGTAAAAGTACCGGTATTTTAGAATTGGTTATTTTTTTAAAGAAAGCTTCATCCTTAAGCTCCTTTTCTCCAATTTCTACCATATATATTAATATGTCAGCATCTTCAAAGGCAGATTTTACGAAATCCATCATGCTTGACTGGAGTTCGTATGCAGGTTTAATAATACCGGGAGTATCCGAAAGTACTACTTGGAAATCTTCACCGTTTACAATACCCAAAATCCTGTGGCGGGTTGTTTGTGCTTTTGATGTGATGATAGATAACCTTTCCCCAACAAAAGCATTCATAAGGGTTGATTTTCCTACGTTTGGGTTCCCGATAATGTTTACAAATCCTGCTTTGTGTGCCATATGCTACTGCTTATAAAATATAATAGTTTGCAAATTTACAGTTAAAAGTAATGCCATACATAATTTTGCCTATTTTTACTTTTAAAAAGTACTATTAAATATAATGAAAAAGAAAATTCTAGTTGCCTTTTTTGGCTTAAACCTTTTTGGTTTTGTTGCTTGCTTTAATTGTGAAGAATGGAAGTATATTGATTATAATGGGATTGAAGTGGAAGTGCGTAATCCTGTAGTTTCGGTAAATGATAGCCTTTCTTTCGGGTATAAAACTACCGGATCTGAATATTTGGCAATAACAAAATCTTTTTCACATTTTTCTAATACTGTCTATGCATTTGATTGTGATAAAGGCTATGGTGGAGATAAATATCCTCTGGTAAGTATATCTATTACCAGTGATACTGATTTTGATGAGACACACCCTGCAGGGACTGAGCTAAATGATATTATTTATACACGTGGAACTATTGAAGGTGAATATGGTGTTTATGGGACATTACCTGAGTTCGATCCGTCAACAATTAATACTTATTACATGTATTTAAAAGCTATACCTAATAATGACAATCCTCATAGATTTACTATCGAGATAGAAAGAGTAAATGGTGATGTTATGACTGCTACATCAGAAGAAATAGTTTGGGAATAAGCTTATGATTTTGGATTAAAGCATTTTCTCATCATTTTATAAAGTTCTGGGTGTTTTCTTTTTAATAAATGAGGGCGTTCAAAAAAGTATTCGCCTGCTACAGCAAAAAACTCAGCTTGCTTTGTCCCGGCATAAGCCCTTATGTCTGATTTATTATTGTTAATAGCTTCCATTTTTTTATGCATAAGGTCAAGCCATGGAACAGCATATTGGTGTTCCATTAATATTTCGGGAATACCGTCCACACTACCATCCATTTTATCTATTAAGTGTATGAACTCATGTATTCCGGTATTTTTTTTATCTGTTTTATTGCTAAAGCCATGGTAAAGTGCCTTTTTAGATAAAATCATTTTGTTTTCAAACCTGCCGGTACCTACAATTCCCCCTATGTTACGATTCTCGGCAGTATTAGTAAATTCCAAGTCTTTATTAAAGTAATCAGGATATAGTAATACCCCTGTAAGGTTAGTATAATGCCAGTTTTTAAAACCAAAAACAGGTATTACCGCACTCGATGCTACCAGAACTTTATCGAGATCGGTAACTTCAGTTTGCACCCCTTCAATATATACCTCGCTTAAAAACTGCATCATTTTTTTCTGAAATGAAATTTGCTTTCTTTTAGAGAGATTACGGTAAAACAGTACATTTTCAAGCAAAAGGTTATGCCATTCTTTTGGAAATGGCTGCGTCTTGCGCTTTCGGGTTTTTGTAAAAATATAAATGCCTATAAGTATAAATGCTGCCAGTGCTATATAGAAAGCCATAAAGGTAAAATTAGAGTAGTAAAAATACAATCTAGCTTTGCTTAATTATATTAATAATAACACAAAAATAGTATAAAATAAAAAAGCCTCTGATTATATCAGAGGCTTTTTACCTAGTAGCGGGAACTGGACTCGAACCAGTGACCTTCGGGTTATGAGCCCGACGAGCTACCTACTGCTCTATCCCGCGTTGTTTGTAGTGCAAATATATAACCATTATTTACAATTACAAAACATATAATAGAATTATTTTTATATAGTTTCTAGCAGCTTGAATGGTAGTATGTTGAGAGTTGTTTTTTTTAGAAAAAAGATATTTAGGGTTTAAAACAGCGTTTAAATACAATTCTTATAATGTTGTTTCTTTATATTTTAGTTATATTGTGAATAATCCGTATTAACATTTCTTTATACCTTACTATCTTTGTTAATAAATCGCAACACCAAATATTAACTTTAAATACATTTTCTATGGACAGAGTTGAAACAATTTTTTCGATGACAATGCAAGAAATAAAAGACAGCATTAACAAGTGGAAAGATATAATGGGCAACAGTGAAGCCCTGAATGAATATTTTGAGCAAGGCAATTGCTTTTTATATGACTTTCCTAAATATGCAGAGGACTCTGATTATATCCATGCGTACCCGGGGATACATGGAGATTTCCTTATTTTTATGTTTATACCCAGTAACTATGATAAGCCGGAAACAAAAGATATTCAGAGTTACGTAAAAGCAAGTTTAGCCATACAAGGGCAAAATACAGGCAGAATTACAAAAGAAGAAGCTGTAGTAAGGATATCAGATTGGGTTAACCATCATAAAACCTGGGTAAAAGAACAGGTAGACAGACCTGAAGGAATGTTTCAGGCTTTTCAAATTGACAGAGATGATTATGAATTATCAAATACAGAAAACTATTTAGGGCTTAAAAGGCACCTATTAAGCCACAAAACAGCAGACCTTATTGTGGCAAACCTTGATGGTAAAGATGAAGTGCAGTATTTTGATGATTTTTCTACACCTGTACCACCATACAGTAGTAGCTCAGCTCCTCAATCAAGTTTCTATTTATTGACATTATAGTGAATGACTTTTCTTGATTTCTCAAAAAAATTAAGCGAAGTAAGTCCTATTTTTCTTATTATAGGAATTATAGTAGGTAGTATATACTATAGAAAATTAGATACTCTGCATAAGAGTATCTTCTTTTATTTAGTATTGATGTTATTAGTGGACTTCTTAAGTAGATATTTTGGATTTATAAGTAATAAAAATAATAACCTGATTATTTTAATAGTGTATAGTTTAGTGGAAGTTATAGTGGTAAGCTATTTTTATTATAAATTTTTACTTAAAAAGGTGCACAAACTACTAAAGGCTATTTGCTTTGCTGCAATACTATACATAGCCTATGAGTTTATATATTACGCTTTCTTTGATACAAATGTTAAGAGTTTTCAGCCCTATGCCAAAGTAGCTGATAATTTTGTAATAATACTACTTGCACTAAGCTTTTTACAGGAAAAAATAGATGATTTTAAAGAGCAAAAATGGGATAATTTCAGGCTTAATATTGTGATTCTGGTTTTCTTTACATTTAATACGCTTATTTTTTTACCTATTAATTTTATAGTAAATGAAAATAGTGGTGTTAAATTCTATTTTTGGGCAGGCAATTCAATTTTGTTGTTGCTCTTTTATAGTTACTTAATAGGCAAAATATGGAAAAACGGAAAGCAGAATAAATTACAGGAAAAATAAATTATAGATATTTAATTTATAACTTATTGATTTTTAGTTTACTTTTAAGGATGTTAACCAGCTAAATATTTACTATGAATATAGATTATGTAATTGGAAGTCTTCAGAAATGGGAGCAAATACGTCAAAATAGCCCGGCATTGCTTAATTATTTAAATCAAGGTAACTGTTTTAAGTTTACTAATCATCATTATCCTGAATCATCAAATTATAGGCATGCCTATCCCGGTATCTATGAAGGAAAACTAAAAATGTTTGTAATACCTTCTGCTTATGATAATAAGTTGACTAAAGACATTGCTTCCTATATAGAAGTTTGTGATGTTTTTTATGACCCCATGCCTATTTATAATCCTATGCATAAGAATGATAGGATATCTTTTGTTACTGCCGAAAGGAGAGTGGATAGATGGGATGAAGACTATACTAAATGGGTGCCTAAAAAGGTAGCAACAAAGGAAGGGATATTTCAGGCTTTTGCAATACCCTCTCAAGATTTTGAAACTAACATAGTGAAAGTACGCTTTGGGTTACAGCAAGATAAAGGGATAGAAAATCCTGAAAATTTTAATGCTGATATGATAGTTGCTTGTGATGACGGAACCAAAGTGTATGAGGATTTTTCTACTCCTGTGCCACCTTATGGGAAAGATACTCCTGCATCCGGTTTTTATTTACTATCGCAGGCGTAAAGTTCTATATATATATAATTTTAAACAGCCAAATAGTTATAAACGTATAGCTTTTTGGCTGTTTTTGTACTTAGATGTAGACTAATATTAAACATGCTTTATCGTTATAAAGATTAGTTTTATTTCTTTTACTTTTGTGTTAAATTTATTCCTTTGTTTTTATGGAGAAATGGCAAGACCCGCAGGTAATTGCATTATGGATTGGTATAGCTTTAATGCTGTTTTTTACTATTTTAATTTTTGTGATTAAAATAGCACATGCGGGTTACAAAAAGATGACAGAGGCAAACTTACGGGAAGCACAAACTAAGTTAGAGCATCAAAAAAAGTTATTAGAAACCAACCTTAAAGCACAGGAAGAAGAGCGTATGCGTATAGCATCTGACCTTCATGATAGTTTGGTAGGAAAACTGACTACTATACGAATGCAGGGGCAGATGGGTTTACCATTAAATGAGATTGATAGACTATTAGGGGAAAGTATTACAGAGGCGAGAAGAATATCGCATGATTTAACACCACCACTATTAGAATATACCAGTTTAAGCGAGTTAATTGATGAGCAGATAACCCCGTGGCAAAAAAAGCTGGAAATTGATTATAATACAGATGTACGTGTTGAGGATAATTTGCCTGCCAATATAAAAATACAAGTTTTACGAGTATTGCAGGAGCTAATCACTAATACCATAAAACATGCCGAAGCAAATACTATATGCATTAACTTAAGGCATACAACACAGGGCTTAGCATTAATAGTAAAAGACAACGGTAAGGGGTTTGATACCACTGTTCTAAAAAAAGGTTTAGGTTTGCATAGTTTAGAAATGCGAATGCAATACTTAAACGCAACATATAAAGTTATATCGGCTCCGGGAAAAGGAACCAAAACAATAATAGCAGTGTCAACTAAAAATGTGTAAATATGGATACTAAAATACGAGTAGCAATTGTAGACGATGATGCCTTAATAACAAAGTTATTAGAGAGCTTTTTACAAAATTGTGAAGATATTGAAGTACTATTTACAGCCAATAACGGGCAGCAGCTATTAGAAAAATTACAGAATAAAAATAATATTCCTGATATTTTACTACTGGATTTAAAAATGGAAGGAATGGATGGTATTGGTATAACAGAATATTTAAAAGTAAACCATCCGGAAATAAAAGTTATAATTATTTCATCTCACTATAAAAAGTCATTTATGGGCTTTATGGTAAAAACAGGCGTTTCCGCTTTTTTACCAAAAGGAATTATGCCTAATGAACTTATAGAAATTATAAGAACAGTAAATAAACAGGGCTTCTACTTTAAAGATGATCAAATGGAAGTGCTTAGAGACCAAATAGCAGTAAAAGCACCTAAACCATCAGTAAGCGATGAGGAAAGTGCACTTTCAGAAAGAGAAACAGATGTACTACGATTAATCTGCCAGCAAAAAACAGCTAAAGAAATAGGGGAGATACTATTTATTACCCAGCGCACTGCCGAAGGTCATAAAAACAACCTATTTGTAAAAACAGGAGCTAAAAATATAGCCGGATTGGTTATATATGCTATTCAGCACGGTATAATAAAGGCGGAAGAACTTCCTCTTATTTAAGCGAAAATCACACTTTTTCAGGGTTGGTATTATTACCTGTTTTTACTAAACAGGTAATTTCTACCTGTTGCGGTATGTACAATTTGTGCAACTTTGTATCAGGATAACAGTTAATAATTGTTGTTCTGGCGTAAAAATTAAATCCTGAAAAAGAAGTCTGGCGGGAAATGTGATTCGCTTTTTATAGCCCCCCTAACGGTATATATTGCAGAGTCGCTAATAGGGAGCCCGCCTGCTTCTTTGAGAGATATAAAAGTTGAAATGAAATATGCCCCCAAGCGTAGTCCAACTAACTAAAAATTTTTACTGAACAGTGTCTATTTATTCAAATTTTTTAGATGTGTGAGTAGCGGGTTTTAATTAACTCGCTACTCTTCTTTTTTAAGTGTATTTTATATTTGATAAAAAAGAGCCCCACGTTATTACGCAGGGCTCACCCAAAATTACAATAAAACTAACTCAACTTAACTTTATGTATACCTTATTGTTTGTTTAGTTTTCTTAAGTATTCACGACTTTTTTTGCCGCTTTTCTTTAAATCACTTTCTTTCCAGTTACCTGTAGATGAAGCAGATTTTTCAAGCACACTACAGGTCTCATCTTTATCGGATACAGACCATGTAATCCAGCTTATTTTGCGGTTTTCCATCCAGTCTATCCAACGTTGCCATTCCTCTTCATTTAAAGGACCATCACCTGTAGCTTCCATTCCCGCACTTTCAGAAACAAAAACAGGTAATCCTTTTTCAATAGCTGCATCTGTACGGTCACGTAGCCATTTATCATGCGTAGCAGCATAAAAGTGTACGGTGTACATAAGGTTGTCAAATCCTGTTATAGGATCTTCGGCAGGTAAATGAATATCCTGATCCCAATGTGGGCAACCAACAAGAATTATATTATCCGGGTCATTTTTACGAATAACTTTAATAACTTCTTCACTATATGCTTTTACTTCAGACCAGCTTTCATCATCCGGCTCATTAAAAATCTCATATATAACATTAGGCTTATCGCCGTAAGTTTTAGACATTTCATCAAAAAAAATTTTAGCTTCTTCAAGATGTATGTTGTGGCTGTGAAAGTCTATAATTACATATATTCCGGCCTCTATAGCACCGTCAACTACTGTTTTTATTTTTTCTTTACTATCTTCAGGGCTTTCAATATAACAACGCTTATCAGCATCTACTCCCATAGCAGCACGTACTATGTTTACATTCCAGTCATTTTTTAGCCATTTAACGCTTTGTTTATTATAAAAGCGAGGCCAAAAGTTATGCCATCCATAGCTCATACCTCGTAGCATGGCAGCATTACCGTTTTCATCTGTTAATTGTGTACCTTCTACATGCAGTTGTCCATGTTTTTCAACAGCAGTGCTTGTTTGCGACTTTGTTTCGCAGGCAAAAGCTAGTAATACCGATGTTAATAGTATTAAGTACTTCTTCATCATCTAGTTCTTTTTAATAAGCCTAAGCGTTACTACATCGTGAGGTGCTATTTTAGATTTAAAATTCTTCTTAGTAGTACCTGCTTTTTTATCTTCCCATATATTTTTAATATTGTAAACTGTAGTATCAAAAGATGTCGAAATGTTGTTAAGCTCATCTTTTATAGCGTTTTCACTCCAGTCGAAGTTTATTTTTTTATCAGATTCGCTTCTGTTTAAAAATGTCATAGCCCAATCTCCGTTACTAAGTGGCTTAGCCCATACTTCAAGACCATCTTCCGCGCTGTAGCGGAAGCCCTGAATACCTAGCTTATCCTGATTGATAGCAATCATATCTTTATTGGTAAGTATTTCCAGTGTTTCATCAGTCATTTCACGGAAATCATTTCCTGCAATTAATGGAGAGGCAACCATACACCACATTGCAAAGTGAGAACGGTCTTCAGCTACTGTCATACCATTACCAACCTCAAGCATATCAAAATCGTTCCAGTGGTCTGGTCCTGAGTATTTACGTATTCCTTTACGCATATCTATTATCTTCATAAAGCCCCACGATGACCAGTTTTCAGGGTGTTTATGTTCACAGTCAAAACAAGGGTATATATCGCCTGATATTCTCCACATATTTCCTACAGGCTCTGCCCATTCCCAAGGGTCATTATCTCCCCATTCACATAAGCTAAACACAATTGGTCTGCCTGCTTTTTTTAGGGCATTACTCATAGTAGTGTAAGCCTCTTTTGCTGTTATTCCTTCGGTATTACACCAGTCATATTTTAGAAAATCAATACCCAGCGATGCATAAAAGCGGGCATCCTGATATTCGTAACCTCTCGTACCCGGATAACCTGCACACGTTTTTGTTCCTGCGCAATTGTATAGCCCAAACTTTAAACCTTTTGAGTGTACGTAATCTACTAAAGCTTTCATCCCATTAGGGAATTTCTCAGGGTCTGGCACTAAGTTTCCTTCTTCATCTCTTTCCCTTGTCATCCAGCCATCATCAAGTACTATATAGGTATATCCGGCATCTTTCATGCCCGATGCTACCATTATATCAGCTGTTTCTTTTACCAGTTCTTCGTCTATATCAGTTGCAAAAGTATTCCATGAGTTCCAGCCCATAGGCGGAGTCATAGCCATGCCTTCAAATTTTGTCGGCTCTTGTTTATATGTATTTCCTTGTGCTAAACCTGATACTGTATAGCCAATACAAAAAAGAGCACAAATTAATTTTTTCATGTGTTGTGATTAAATGTTGTGATTTTTAGAATAGATGCTGTTGTTAACGGTAAAAACATTCCCCAAACTTTTGGTTCGGGGAATGTTACACAAAACAACTCTATGAATTTTAAACGTGAACTTTATTCTTCAGCTACGGTAAACCCTATATTGTCAAAATAATAGTTATTGGTACTACCTGTAAATTCCTGGAAAGAAATGTTTTGTAAAGCTTCCGGCATACCACCAAGTTCTTCCCAAGTAAATGTGTACTCAGTCCATTCAGTACCTGTTTCAAAGGCAAAGTCTTCATCTCCCCAGTTAGCACCGTTAAAGATAAGTACAAGTTTGCCATCCTCATCTGAACGGGCGTAGAAGTGTATACCTGTGTACTGTGATAATTGGTCGTCCCAAGCCCAGTTTCCTTGTATATTGTCCCAACCGGCAATCTCTTTTTTAATAAAGGTAGTTCCTTGTGCTGCTTCTGCCTGATTAGTTATATATTCATGGTTATTCCAAGCTTCTATATCCCAAGGAGCATAAAATGCATCGTCATAAATTGCTGTACCTACAGCAGTTCCCCATTCAGAATCTCCTGAAATAGTTGTAACACTTACACGTTTGTACTGAGAGCCTGCAGGCATAATAGCTACAATTTCAGTTAATGTGCTTGAAACTATTTCTGCCTCAACATCTCCTACCATTACTACAGGATCTAAAAAATAAGAACCGTATATAGTAAACTCTTCACCTTCGGCAGCATTAACAGGGTTAAAGCTTGTAACTTCCGGTGCCGGTGGTGCTACTATAAAACTGTATACAGCTTCACCGCTATTAGTTACTACTCTAATTTCATCAACAGTATCTGCATACGGTGTATTTCTGTCAATAGTTACTAATATTACATCATCAGTAACAAAGGTAGAGTTGAAATAAGTATCTGTTTCATTAAAGTATATTTTTCTTGTTCCGGTAAAGTTATTACCACGTATAATATACATGTTACCTGCATAACCCTGTTCAACAAGTGAGTCGTTCTCTGCAAGACTTACACTTTCAATAACAGGGGCTGCACCACCGGAGCTATCATCATCACTGCTACAAGAAGCAGCAAACAGGATTATTGTCATTGCAGACAATACGCCTAGTATGTTTTTTACATTAAATGTTTTCATAGTAAATTTCTTTTTTAATTATTCTTCACCAAAATTATAAGGTACAGGGTCTTCTAATAAAAGAGGGTTTTTAGAAACATCGTTATCAGGATAAGGAAGTAAGAAATCAGACTCGTCCGGAGTAAAATATTCTTCAGTAAACATATTTCCTCTGTTTTGAGCTGATATAATTGCAATAGCCTGAGATCTTGGTAATCTTCCTAAGTCGAACCAGTAATCTCCTTCAAAGCAAAGTTCACGTCTTCTTTCAGTAAATAATTCGTCAAAAGTAATGCTTGTTACGGCAGACAATCCGGCTCTTGTTCTTACAGCATTAAATGATGCTAATGCAGCAGGGTCTGATGTGCTTCCGCTTCCACCCATAACAGCTTCTGCGTGTATAAGTAATAAGTCAGCATAACGCATAATGTAAGTGTTATTTTCCATCATTGCCCATGCGTCTATCGGTCCTGTTTCATTTCCGTTAACAATACCTATGCAGTATTTTTTAATAGCTGCACCGGCACCTTGTCCGCCAATTTCTTCGGCAGGAGGAACAGTAAACCCTACTTGTTCTTCATTATCAGCACCAACCAATACTTTTATTTCAGGGTATTCATCTCCGGGCAGCATTATTGTTGCTTTTCTTCTTAAATCTCCTGACGGATATAGATCTAATACATCTTGAGAAGGACCAAATACACCACCATACGAAGCGTTTGATGTAGTAACAGCAGCAGTGCTTATTCCAAACTGTGTATTACAGTTATTTGCAGAACCATAGTTACCATCTACAACCCATTGTAATGAGAAGATAGATTCCTCATTATTGTTGTTAGGGAATTTAAATAAGTCAGCAAAAGTTTTATCAGGAATTTGGTCGCCACCAAGAAGTTTAAACTCATTACTGTTTATAACCTCTTCCGCCATTGCTCTTGCTTCAGTATATTTTTCTTCGTATAAATATACTTTTGCCAGCATTGCTCTTGCAGAACCTTTTGATACTCTTGCATTTTCTGTATAATTAGAAGTTCTTGTTTTATCTTCTAATAAATCAATTGCTTTTTGATAATCACTTTCAATAAGTTGGTATATATCTTCAACTCTGTTAGTATTTATTTGTGGGTTATCAATATGGTCAAGGTTGTTTTCTATAATCGGAACAGGTCCCCATAGTCTTACTAAGTAAAAGTAAGCAGTTGCTCTCATAAAGTAAGCCTGCCCCACTGTGTTGTTTAAAACGTCTTCACTAACAGCAGGTCCAACTCTGTCAGGTAAAAAGTTTATTATAAGGTTGGCCTGTGCAACGTTAGCCCATAATGATGACCATCCGTTATTTAACTCAGGGTCACTACCGTTAAGAGAAAAATTACGCATAGCACTTACATCACTTGAACCGGAATACATATTACCAGAACCTACTTCTGCAACTGCATAAAAGAACTTGTTGTTAAATTGAAACCACGTTCTGGCATACATACCGTTGGTTGCTGATTCAACTTGTTCGTTAGTGCTGTAATAATTATCAAGACTTATCTGGTCTTCGGGAGGACGTACAGAAAACTCTTCAGAACATGAAGTTGTTAGAGCAAAGAATGCTGTAACGGCTAATATTTTATATACTCTTTTCATTTTCATTTTTTTTAGTTTAGAATTCTACATTAACACCAACAGAGTAAGTTCTTGGTGTAGGATACCTTCCGTTATCAATACCTGTAAGAAGCTGATTTTGGTTAAATGAACCAATTTCAGGGTCGTAACCGCTATAATTAGTGAATGTAAATAAGTTTTGTGCGCTTCCGTATATTCTTACTCTGGACATTTTTAGTTTTGATACTATGTCCTGCGGAAGTGAATAACCAAGTGTTACGTTTTGTATTCTTACATAAGAACCATCTTCTACATATCTTGTAGAAATTTGTATGTTGTTTGCACTTGTACTGTTTACCGGTCTTGGTACATCAGTGTTAGTGTTTTCAGGTGTCCAGTAATTTAATGCTTCGGTAAATGCATTTTGATATAGTTGTGCATTGGCGGTACCACTTCTCTTAGTAAGGTTTAAAATGTCGTTACCGTAAGACCCTTGTACAAATACAGAAAGGTCGAAGTTTTTATATTTAAAGTTGTTAGTGAAACCAAAAGTAAAGTCCGGGTGCGGGTTACCAATAAACGTTCTGTCATTAGCATCTATCACACCATCTTCATTAACATCTCTATATTTAACGTCACCTAAATATGTTTGTCCTGCACCTGTACCAACTGAATTACCAAATTGTGCAGGAGCGTTATTCAACTCGTCAAGGTCGTTAAATATACCTTCGGCAATGTAACCATAGAACATGCCAATAGGTGAACCTAACTCTGTATTAGTAACATCATACGAGATATAACCATTTAAATTTACAGGTTGTACAAGGCTTAAGTTATCTTGTATTTTAGTAAGTTCATTTTTATATTTAGAGAAAACAAGTGTTGAGTTCCAAGAGAAATCACCTGTTCCTTTTGTACCATAGTTAAGTGTAATATCTACCCCTCTGTTCTCCATTTCACCCAGGTTAGAATAAGGTGAATCAAGACCACCATACTGTCCTATACCACCTGTTAGGTAGCTTGGTAATGGTACCTGAAATAAGAAGCTGTCTGATACTTTTTTATAAAAGTCGAAGCTTGCTGATAGCCTTGAATTGAATAAAGTAAAGTCAATACCAAGGTTGGTTTGCTGCATAGATTCCCAAACAATATCAGGGTTAGGGAAGTTAGAAGGTAAGAAACCTGTACCTATACTTGAATTTTGTTGTACTAACAATGAGCTGTATCGGTTATTAGGTATTTGTTGGTTACCTGTTTCACCGTAACCAAGTCTAAACTTAATATTGTCAATATACTTACGTGTACCTTCCATAAAACTTTCGTTAGAAAGTTTCCATGATACTGCTACAGCAGGGAAGTATCCCCATTGATTATCGGTATTAGGGTCAAATTTAGAAGAACGGTCACCTCTGTATGAAGCAGAAAGTCCGTATTTGTTATCAAAATCATATATAATACGACCAAAAAGAGAGTAAAGAGATGCACTACCCTGGTAGCTTGTAACTGTACTTTGAGAAGGGTCTGCAAGGTTTAAACCATATACTGAATTGGTTTGGAAACCGGTAGCATATGCTGATATACCTTCCCAGTGATTATCATTAGCTTCTTGTCCTGCAAGAATTGTGAATGAATGCTTGCCTAAAACTTTATTATAAGTAAGTAGGTTTTTAATGTTTATAGAGTACCAGTTTTGTCTTCTTTCGTTAAGGTCTGCAGAAACATTTGTTTGTACACCCCAGTTGTATGATGGTGTAAATTCCGTATGCTCACTAAACTCAGTATTAGCACCTAATTCAACTCTGTATTTTAATCCTTTTACTATCTCAGCCTCAGCAAAAACATTTCCTAAAAAGTTTTTTCTTATTAGTTTGTTGTCTTTAGAAAGTGCTTCAGCAACAGGGTTAAAGTAAGTAGAGTTAAGTGCATTATCAGTAGGTCCTGCAAATGATCCGTCAGGGTTTCTAACAGGTATATCAGGAGCTTGTAATAAAGTGTTGCTTATTATACCGCCAAAACTTTGATTAATAGTTAGTGTCTCATTAGTAATACCGGTGTTAACATTAGCACCAACTTTCAGCCAGTCTTTAACTTGAGAGTCCAGGTTAAGACGCATTGTATATCTTTTATACCCTGAACCAAGTAATATACCTTCTTGGTCTAAGAAACCTCCTGAAAGGTAATAGTGGGTGTTTTCATCACCTCCTGAAAAAGATAATTGGTGGCTTGTTGAAACAGCAGTTCTGTATACTTCATCTTGCCAGTCTGTACCTTCTCCAAGTAATTCAGGGTTAGCGAATTCAGGTCTTAATTGGTCTTCAGAGAAACCATATGCAAGCCATAATTCATTTTGATGTTGTGCATACTGGCGTAAATTCATTACGTCTAGCTTTTTGTACAATGATTGTACTGATGTATACCCTTCGTAGCTTATTTTTCCAGTACCTTTTTTGCCTGATTTTGTAGTAATAATTACTACACCATTAGATCCGCGAGAACCGTAAATAGCTGTTGCAGAGGCATCTTTAAGTATGTCGATTGACAGGATATCGTTAGGGTTAATCATAGAAAGCGGGCTTACTGCATTATTACCTGCGCCACCGCTTGCAGAGAAATCATTCCCTGATATTGGTCTTCCGCTCATTGATTTTCCTGTAGCATCACCTGAAACAGGTACGCCATCTATAATATATAGCGGTTCGTTAGTACCTGAAATAGAAGTTGTACCACGTACTCTTATTGAAACAGCACTACCGGGCTGCCCTGAGTTGTTACTAACAGTAACCCCGGCAGCTTTACCCTGTATCATTTGGTCTACAGTGGTTTGCTTAAGGTTTTCTATGTCCTTAGTTCGTATAGTAGAAACGGCACTGTTAACATCATCTTTGCGTTGTGTACCATAACCTATTACTACAACTTCTTCAAGTGTTTGCGCATTTTCCTCAAGGGTTACATTTATAACCTCGCGTCCGTTTACTTTCACTTCCTGATTTGCAAAACCGATATAGCTGAATACTAATGTAGCTCCATCCGGTACGCTTATTGAATATTCTCCGTCTATATTGGTAGCTATGCCAGGTGCTGTACTACCTTTAATGGTAACATTTACCCCCGGGATGGTCATGCCTTGATCATCAGAGACAACCCCCGACACTGTGTTTTGCGCTTGTGCAGAGGCGAAGCTGCAAAACAACAACAGGTAAAAAAGGGTCCTTCCCTTAGTTAACCATGTAGTAAAATCATGTAGTGTGTTCCCCATAATAAATTTGTGTTTTGGTTAGTTACTAATTCCTAAATAAATGAGTTGTTAATTTTTACAATCAATAATTTTGGAGTTCATTTATTGACAAAAACAAATTTATATGAGATGTTAAGTGTTTGTTAATATTATTTTATCATTTAATGATAATATTTTCTCTAACGTTTGCGTAAATACTGTTTTGTAATCCTGTGTGTTGTGTTTTTGTCATTTTAAGGCGTTGTAAAACAGTTGTTTTTGTCGGTATTTAAATGTTGTGGTTAGAGAGGAGTTATGATATTTTTTTTACTACCCAATGCTATAAAAAGCGCTTCATTCCGTAAAATTCTTCTCTGTATTGACTGGGTGTGGTGTTTTTTATGCTTTTAAATATCCTGTTAAAGTTAGCGATGTTATTAAAACCGGACTTAAAAGCTATTTCGGAAATACTCAAATCTTTTTCAATAAGCCATCGTGCAGCATATCCTACTCTTATATCATTAAGGTAGTTTACAAATGTTTTACCTGTTCTCTTTTTTATAAACCTGTTAAAAGAAACAGGGCTCATACTGGCAACTTGCGAAACTTCATCAAGAGTTATTTTTTCAGAGAAATTTTTTTGTATGAACTCATATACAAGTTTCATTTTATCATCATCCTCAAAAGTGTCAAGGTCTACGGTATAGGTAGAAAGTAGTCTTTGGTTTCGGGAGTTTGCCATATCGTGCAGTATGGATATTATTTCTAAAAAATAATCCATACCATCCAGTTTAGATATGCTTATTAGTCTGTTAGCTAACTCTTCACCCGTTTTTTTAGAAAATAAAATGCCGTGGTTAGATCTGTTAAACATATCCTTAATAGGCATCATTATTCTTCGAGAAAGCAGTGTATCATCAAAAAGGTTATTATGAAACTGTATAGTAATTTCATGTACCTTTTTGTTTTTACAATTGTGTAATTCCCATCCGTGATGTAAATTAGGACCTACCAGCACCAGTTCTACATCGTCTATTTCTTCAATATGGTCGCCAACAATTCTTTTTACACCTTTACCGTTTAGTATAAAGTTAATTTCATATTCAGGGTGGTAATGTATGGGGAAGTCAAAACTATCTTTAACACGATCAAAAACTAAAAAACTGTCTCCTTTAGAAAGAGGGGGGACTTCTCTGTGAAAGTTTTGATTGTTCATTTTGTGTTTTTTGTTTGCAATTATAAGATATAATATTGATAAAATAATATTAACTTAAATTTAAGACTAAAATTATCTTTGACATTATCAATAAAGTACTACCAAAATTACGTACTTGAAAATTAATCACGAAATTATTTACCAATTTCACATAATATAGTTTGTTCTATATGAGATAGATGAAAATCATTATGGTTAAAAACGTTAAAATATTAATGCTGGTTGCTTTAGCAGCAATATCTTGTAAAGAAGCAGACAGCAGTAAAAAAGAAAATAAGTCTGAGGGAATAGAAGAGGTAAAAGAAATACAAAAAATAAGTTTGGCAGATAAAAATGCTACAACAGAAACACAAATTTTGTATAAAAATCTTTTTGACTTACAGGAGAAAGGTTACATGTTCGGTCATCAGGATGATTTAGCCTATGGTGTAAACTGGAAATATGAAGAGGGTAGGAGTGATATAAAAGATGTTGTAAGTGATTACCCTGCGGTATACGGATGGGATATAGGACGTATAGAAAATAAAGAAGAAAAAAATCTTGATGGAGTTCCTTTTGCTAAAATGCGCGAATATATACAGCAGGCTCACAGTAGGGGCGGGGTAAGTACTATAAGTTGGCATATAAATAACCCAATGACAGGAGGAGATTCCTGGGATAATGCCGAAGGTACAGTAGCATCTATACTGCCGGGTGGAGAATATCATGATAAATATAAAGGATGGCTGGATAATGCAGCTGACTTTTTACTTTCATTAAAAGATGATGAGGGTAAACTAATACCTATATTATATCGTCCTTACCATGAGTTTACAGGAAATTGGTTCTGGTGGTGTAAAAATACTACCAGTAAAGAGCAGTTTGTAGAATTATGGAAGTTTACAGTAAACTACTATATGGAAAAAGGAGTTCATAATCTTATATATGTTTATAACGTTTCTAACGCAAACGTTACCTCAAAAGCTGATTTTCTGGAATATTATCCGGGCGATGATATGGCGGACTATGTGAGTTTTGATATTTACCAAATGGGTGATGGAGAAAAGCAGGAACAGTTTATTAAAGATACTAAAAACCTTGTTGCTGTAATGACTGAAATAGCACAAGAGCGCAATAAGCTTTCTGCTATTGCGGAAACAGGTTATGAGCAAGTACCTGATAAAAATTGGTGGACTCAAACGCTGGATAAAGCAATAGGAGACGAAAAAATATCATTTGTTTTAGTATGGAGAAATCATGGCTGGAATGACTGGTTAAAACCCGCAAGAATGCATTACTATGCACCGTATAAAGATAATGTAAGTGTAGAGGATTTTAAAGAATTCTATAATCAGGAAAATACTTTATTCCAGAGTGATGTAACTAAGTTTAACCTTTACAGTACGGCTAAGCCTTAAACGAAATAAGCAAATGCAGGAAAAAATTAAATTAAAAGAAAAAATTGCTTACGGGTTTGGCGATGCAGCCTCATCAATGTATTGGAAAATATTCAGTATGTATTTGCTGTTTTTCTACACTGATGTATTTGGGTTGGCAGCAGCTACAGTAGGTACTATGTTTTTGGTAACCAAAGCGTGGGACTCGTTTTTTGACCCGTTTGTGGGTATATATTCTGACAGGGTACAATCACGCTGGGGGAAATTCAGACCATTTTTATTATGGATGGCTGTACCTTTCGCAGTAATAGGTATGCTTACCTTTTATACCCCTGATGTAGATACTAAAAGTAAACTGGTATACGCTTATGTAACCTATTCAATTATGATGATGGCATATTCCCTTATTAATGTGCCGTATGCATCACTTTTAGGAGTTATGACATCTAATGGTAAAGAACGTACAGCATTAGCAACTTTCCGTATGGTATTTGCTTTTGCAGGTAGTTTGGTAGCACTTGGGGCTATAGAACCATTGGTTATTTTCTTCGGTGGGAGTTTAACCTCATCAACAGGGTGGTTTTATACCCTTGTAGTATTCGGAATAGTAGCTACACTGTTGTTTTGGGGGTGTTTTGCAGGAACAAAAGAACGTATTAAACCAATTAAAGAAGAACAATCATCACTAAAACAAGATTTGTCTGACCTTATATCTAATAAAGCATGGCTTATTTTGGTAGGAGCGGGTATTGCTACTATACTTTTTAATACAATAAGAGACGGCGCTGCTATATATTATTTTAAGTATGTAGTAGGTGCTGCCGAAGATGAAAACTATTCTATTTTAGGAATAAGTATATCACTAACAGGAGTGTACTTGGTTTTAGGGCAGGCAGCTAATATTATTGGTGTAATAATCGCTACACCTGTAGCCAATACAATAGGTAAAAAGCGCACATTTTTAGGAGCAATGTTTCTTGCAGCCGTGTTGAGTGCTATATTCTACTTAATACCGCCCACAGGTATAGAAATTATAATGCTGTTTCAATTTTTAATAAGTATCTGTGCAGGATGCGTATTCCCGCTATTATGGTCTATGTATGCTGATACTGCGGATTTTGGCGAATGGAAAGATGGGCGCAGAGCTACAGGACTATTGTTCTCAGCATCATCCATGTCGCAAAAATTAGGCTGGGCAGTAGGTGGTGCCGTAACAGGTTGGTTACTTGCTTATTATGGCTTTAAAGCAAATGTTGTTCAAACAGCCTTTACCCAAACAGGCATACAGTTAATGCTGAGTTTCTTACCTGCGGCGGGAGCAGTTATATCTATGCTTTTCATGTTCTTATACCCGCTTAGCGAAGAAAAATTAAAGGTAATATCTAGAGAATTGGATGAGCGCAGAGCTACAAAAGAATCCAATTAACTAAAACAATAAGTTACACAAGAATAAAAATAAACTAATCAATGGAAGATACTACAATGGCAACGTTATTCGATACCCGTAGACAGGCAGTTCAGGCACAGCATGAAGAACTGCTAGGGAAGAAAAATACTCCGGTTGCAGAAGCAGGAAATGGTATTTTTAAACGTTATACAAATCCAGTGGTTACGGCTGCTCATACACCTTTAACCTGGAGATTTGATTTTAATGAAGAAACCAATCCGTTTTTTCAGGAACGTATAGGTATGAATGCTGCTTTTAATGCAGGTGCTATTAAGTGGAACGGAAAGTATATACTGGCTGTTCGTGTTGAAGGAGCAGACAGAAAATCATTTTTTGCAATAGCAGAAAGTCCTAACGGTGTAGATAACTTTAAGTTTTGGGAAAAACCATGTGTAATACCACAACTTGACGAGCCTGATACTAACGTATATGACATGAGGCTTACGCAGCACGAAGACGGATGGATTTATGGTGTATTTTGTACAGAGCGTAAAGACCCTAATGCTCCTGCCGGAGATACCAGCGCAGCAATTGCAAATGCAGGTATAGTACGTACTAAAGACCTTGTAAATTGGGAACGTTTACCGGATTTAATATCTAATACAGGGCAACAACGTAATGTAGTATTACATGCGGAGTTTGTAAATGGTAAATATGCTATGTATACACGTCCGCAGGATGGGTTTATTGATGTAGGTAGTGGCGGAGGGATCGGTCTTGGTTATATTGACGATATGACTAACCCGATAGTAAACGAGGAAAAAATTATTTTCGGTAAAGAATACCACACCGTATACGAACTTAAAAACGGTTTAGGTCCTGCACCTATAAAAACTGAAAAAGGTTGGTTACACCAAGCACACGGTGTACGTAATACCGCAGCAGGTTTACGTTATACTATATACCTTTTCATGACCGATTTAGAAGATATTACTAAAGTTACCCATAAACCGGCAGGTTATTTCCTTGCTCCTGAAAAAGAAGAGCGTGTAGGAGATGTATCAAACGTATTGTTTGGTAACGGTTGGATAGCTGATGAGGACGGTACAGTTTATATTTACTACGCCTCATCCGATACTCGTATGCATGTAGCAGTTTCATCAGTAGATAAATTAGTTGATTATGTTATCAACACACCTGAAGATACATTTACATCAGGAGGTTCGGTACAAACAATCATCAAACAAGTAGAAAACAACAAAAAAGTTTTATAATGGTCGGATTAAAATCGGACATGCACAGTGAGCTGCTATCTATTTTAGATTATTGGAGTGTCAATACCATTGATTTAAAAAACGGCGGTTTTATAGGCGCTATCGATTATAATGACAATAAAGATTATTCAGCAGATAAAGGTTCAGTATTAAATGCCCGCATATTGTGGGCATTTTCTGCTTCATACCCGTTTACCAAAAATCCAAAACATTTTGCAATTGCCGAAAGAGCATACAATTACATCAGGAAATTCTTTTATGATGAAGAGTATGGAGGCATCTTTTGGAGTCTTAATCATGATGGTACTCCTAAAGATACTAAGAACCAAATTTATGCTATAGCATTTGTTATATATGGCTTAGCGGAATACTATGCAATTACCAAAAGCGAAGAAGCTTTAGAGTTAGCAAAAGAGCTATATAAGGTAATAGAAGAGCATAGTTATGACCCTGAGTATAAAGGTTATTTTGAAGCCTTTACCCGTGACTGGCAGCCTATTGAGGATTTAAGACTGAGTGATAAAGATGCTAACGAAAAGAAAACCATGAACACCCACTTGCATATCGTAGAGGGGTATGCTAACCTTTATAAAGTATGGAAAGATGAAGGTTTAAAGCAAAGTATTCTTAGGCTTTTAACTACCATTGATGAGCATTTTATAAATACCGAAACGGGACATTTAAGACTGTTTTTTAGTGAAGATTGGGTAGAGAAAGAAGATGTTATTTCCTATGGGCATGATATTGAAGCTGCCTGGCTTTTATTGTGGTGTGCCGAGACAATACATGATGAAGTACTTATAGAAAAGTATAAAAAACATGCTATTAGCTTAACCAAAGGAGCAGAGGAAGGCTTTGATACAGATGGCGGGCTTTGGTATGAGTTAGAAATAGCAAACAACCACATGATTGCTGAAAAACACTGGTGGCCGCAATCAGAGTTTTTAATAGGTATGGTAAATGCCTGGCAATTAACAGGAGATAATGCCTATCTGCAAAAAGCACAGAAAAACTGGGAGTTTATACAAAACTATATTCTTGATAAAGATAATGGAGAATGGATATGGGGCGTAAACAAAGATTACTCTGAAATTGAGAAAGACAAAGCAGGATTCTGGAAATGTCCTTATCATAATTCCCGTGCATGTATAGAGTTATTACAACGCCTCTAAAAAAGTGTTGTATAATTAAAAGTTGATGACGATTATGAAAATGAAGTTTTTAAAAATAGCTGTTATAGCTATAGTAGCTACAATGATGAGTTGTTCATCATCGGATAATGGAGGAGGAAGTAATGATGACGGAGGAACTATTACAGATGATGATGGCGGAGTAGTAGTAAGCCCTGATATAGTAACACCTGAAAACGTTAGGAGTTATATGGTAGACCCTAACGCTACAGAAGAAACAGTAGCATTATTCTATAATCTGAAAAAACTGCAAAAAGAAAAGTTTTTAGTAGGACAACAGGATGCTTTTAATGCTTTTTATAATGATGCAGGAGGTGATTCTGATATTAAAAAAGCAACAGGTTACGACCCCGCTTTATTGGGTTCGGACTTTATGTTTATAACCGATGACCAGAATACGGAAGAACCGTCTAACTGGTTTTATCAGCAGGAAATTTTAATTACTGATGATGTTGAAGAAGCATACAATAAAGGAATGGTAAATGTTTTAGCCTGGCATTTTAGAGAGCCGTATGAAGGAGAACATTTCTACACATCTGAAATGACTGATTTCCAAAAATTCAATGCTTTCCCAAGCATATTACCGGGAGGTGAAAATCACGATTATTACAAAGAAAAACTGGATAAAGTAGCCGAAGTATTAAGTAATATTAAAGGAGCTAATAATGAATTGGTTCCGGTTATATTCCGCCCTTTCCATGAGTTTGACGGTAACTGGTTTTGGTGGGGTAGTGCTTACTGTACACCGGAACAATATAAAGAAGCGTGGCAGTTTACTGTAGAATACTTGCGAGACACTAAAAATGTACATAACGTTATTTACGCCTATTCGCCGGACAAGTCTTATACTACCGCTACAGCTTACCTGCAACGTTATCCTGGGGATGATTATATTGATGTTTTAAGTATGGATAATTATGGCGATTTTGACGGTAGTAGTGCTTCAGGGGTAAGTACTGCTAATGATAAATTAAAAATGGTTTCTGATTTAGCGATAGGAAAAGTTAAAGTAGCAGCACTTAGCGAAACGGGCTACAGAGTAACTGCAGATAACAGTCCTATAAGTGGCTTCTTTAATACCAATATATACAATGCCATGACTAATAATAATGTAGAGCTTGCATTTGTAATGTTTTGGTCTAATGGCGGGGGAGGTTACTATGTGCCACCAGCAGGGCAATCTAACACTCAGGATTTTGTAGACTTTACTCAAAGAGAAGAAACAGTGCTGCAAAATGATATTCCTGATATGTACACTATTTCAAAATAAAAAAAGATACGAAACAAACTATAACCAATCATGAAGACTAATAAACTATTTATATGTCTGGCAGCATTTCAAATGCTTGTTTCTTGTGGCGATAAAAAAACAAAAGAAGAAGCTACGTCTGAAGAAACTCAGCAAGACACTGTTGCTATAGAAAGAATCACTGTAAAAGGAACAGAATTTTATAAAGGCGATAAACCTTACCGTTATGTAGGTACTAACTATTGGTATGGGTCACTGTTAGGTGCTAAAGAAGGTGGAAACCGTGAGCGTTTAGCAGAAGAACTGGATATAATGAAAGCCAATGGTATTGACAACCTGAGAATAATGGTAGGGGCAGAATCAGGTGAACAAGATTATACTGTAACACCTGCTTTACAACCAAAGCAAGGCGAGTATGATGACAACTTGCTTGACGGGTTAGATTACTTACTTAATGAAATGCGTAAAAGAGATATGCACGCTGTTTTATACCTTACCAATAACTGGGAATGGAGTGGCGGTATGGCACAGTACCTTGAGTGGAATGGTAAGGGCAAACTGCCTAACCCGAACATTCCGCCAAATACATGGCCACAGTTTATGGAGTATACAAAGCAATTCCATAGTTGTGAGCCTTGTATGGAAGCATTTAATAATCATATTAAATTTATATTAAGCCGTACTAATGCATATAATGATGTAAAGTATACTGAAGATAATACCATTATGGCTTGGCAGGTAGCGAATGAACCACGTGTGTTTACTGCTGATAATGAAGAGAAGTTTACCAAATGGCTTACTGATGTAGTTGCTTTAATAGACAGTTTAGACAGCTACCACCTTATTTCAACAGGTAGTGAAGGAAAAGCAGGTTCGGCTGATGATATAGCTATTTTTGAGCGTACGCATGATAATCCTAAAATAGATCATTTAACAATGCATACATGGCCTAAAAACTGGAGTTGGTATGACCATGCTAATGCAGAAGAAACACTGCCGAAATCTATAGAAAAAGCCATTGCTTATATAGACGAACATATTGCATTAGCCGAAAAATTAAACAAACCAATAGTATTAGAAGAGTTTGGACTGCCAAGAGAAGGGGAGAGCTTAGATAAAGCATCATCTACAGCAGACAGAGATGCTTTTTATAAAGCTGTTTTTGAAAGATTGGAGCAAAGTAACAAAAACAATGAGCCATTTGCTGCGGTTAACTTTTGGGGCTTTGGCGGTACAGGTAAAAATGACCCTAGCGATGGTAAGTGGAATGAGGGAGAAGATTATACTACCGACCCACCACAAGAACCACAAGGATTAAATTCAGTGTTTGCTACAGATAAATCGACATTAGCTTTGATTAAAGAATATAACGACAAACTTGAAAATTAGAGAGTAGAGTAAGAAGAGAGAAACAAGAAAGGAGCGAAAGCTCCTTTTTTTATTTTTTAAACTATTTTAAAAGTTATATTTGGAGCTTATTAAAACATCAAAAAAATGAAAAAATTACTTTTAGCATGCATGCTAATATCAGGTTTTAACTTTTATGCGCAAAAGTCAGTAAAACTTGATATGAAATATAAAGAAAACACTGTTTATGAACAGGTTTTAACACAAACGGATAGTGTTGCAATGACCTATGGTGGTTCGAAAGATATGTTGGAGTATTTGGAATCAAGCGGTGTTGAAAACCCTACAATTCAGAAGAATATTTCTACAAGTAACTATACAATACAAATAGGTAAAAAAGAGTCAGGAAAAATGCCTATGTCAATAAAAGTGCATTTAGGTAAAGATATGACTGCTTCCGGTTTGATTCCTGAAGAACTGGTAGTATATGGAACTGTTGAAGAAGGTAAAACACCTACTTTTGAATCTATAGATGCTCCTGATATGGAACCATTGTTAAAAAATACATTTCTTTCTACAATGCAAACAATGCAAAAACAATTGTTTATCCCAAATAGGGAAGTTAAAGTGGGGGAATCATTTACACAGAATATGCCTCTGGAGATTCCTATGGGTGCAGGACAGCACTTAAAAATGGATAATGATATAACCTACAAATTGGTGAAAATAGAAAACGGAAAAGCTTATTTTGATGTATTGTATGATGTAGAAATGCAAATGGATTCTACGGAGGGAATAGCAGATGGCTCAGGCTCAGGAACAGGGACCTTTGTATATGATATTAAAAATAATTTTCCGGTTGAGGTAACAAGTAACATAACCCTTTCAATGCAAATGAAACAGGATATGTTTACTATTGAAGTAGTAAATAACAGTATATCTAGGCAGCAAGTAACTATTAAGTAAAATAGTTCAGGTTATATAATACAATTCAAAAGGGGCTTTAGCTCCTTTTTTTATTTTAAGAGCATACAGTTTTTCTGTAAATTTACCCGAGCCGTTTTTCAGGCTATAATCAGTAATCAATAATTTAATATGTATATCGACATTCTCGGGTTTGTAGTATGTGCAGCCATTATATTTTTTGCAGGTAAAAAGTTATCCTATTACGGTGACCTTTTAGCCGAACTTACCGGTATGGGCAAAGCCTGGATAGGTTTCATATTAATGTCAACGGTAACTTCACTGCCCGAGTTAATGGTAGGTATAAGTTCGGTGTCAATAGTAGGTTCTGCCGATTTAGCTGTGGGTAACATTGTAGGTAGTTGCGCCTTCAATCTTGGTATACTGTCTTTAATGGATGTATTTACACCCAAAAACAAACCACTTTTCAGTCAGGTATCGCAAAGTCACATACTGGCAGCCTCTTTTGGGGTTATTTTAATTGTTTTGGTAGGTTTGGGCTTATTCCTAGATGATATTATAATATCACCTTCTATGGGGCTTATTAGCCTTTCTTTTGGGGTTATATATTTACTTTCAGTGCGTTCTATATACAATTATCAAAAAATAAACCCTGTACAAGAGGAAGCTACAGCTATAGAACAATCACCTGAATTAACACTTCGGGGTGTAGGGTTAAAATATGGCTTTTTCGCATTGATTATAATAGCGGTAGCATTAGTAATACCATATTTCGCCGATAATATTGCAGCGCAAACAGGTTTAGGGGAATCATTTGTGGGAACATTGTTTTTAGCCACCTCAACCTCATTACCCGAAATAGCAATTTCAATGATAGCGATCCGTACAGGCTCTGCTGATATGGCGGTGGGTAATTTACTGGGGAGTAATATTTTTAACGTATTTATATTATTCTTTGGCGATATATTTTACACAAAAGGCTTGTTATTAAAAGATGCTTCCGATGCTAATTTGATTTCGGTCTTTGCAGTAGTGGTAATGACTGCTGTAGCCATAATTGGTTTTATAGCTCCGGGACGCAGCAAGAGAGTATTTTTAGCATGGGATACACTGGCTATATTTTTATTGTATGTATTGAATATGGTATTGCTTTATAAATTATCTTAATTTTACTGTAAGTGTAACAAAATACAAGAGTTTACAACTAATAAAGTATCAATCAAAAATCAATATTATATTATGACATCACACGAAATAGATTACGAGATATTTGGCGAAGAAATGCAGTACGTAGAAATAGAGCTTGACCCGCAGGAGGCTGTAGTAGCTGAAGCAGGCAGCTTTATGATGATGGATGATGGTATTAAAATGGAAACAATATTTGGAGATGGCTCGAACCAAAACCAAGGGGTAATGGGTAAACTATTCTCTGCCGGTAAAAGGTTGTTAACAGGTGAAAGCCTGTTTATGACAGCGTATTTAAACCAATTTCACGGTAAACGTAAAGTTAGTTTTGCATCACCATATCCGGGTAAAATAGTACCTATAGATTTAACCAATTACGGCGGACGTTTTATCTGCCAAAAAGATGCCTTTTTATGTGCAGCCAAAGGCGTTTCGGTAGGAATTGAGTTTTCCAGAAAACTTGGGCGCGGGTTCTTCGGAGGCGAAGGGTTTATTATGCAAAAACTGGAGGGCGACGGAATGGCATTTGTACACGCAGGGGGTACATTGGCGCGCCGGGAATTAGCAGCAGGAGAGGTGCTTAAAGTAGATACAGGTTGTATTGTAGGTTTTACTAAAGATGTAAATTATGATATAGAGTTTATAGGTGGTATAAGAAACTCACTATTTGGAGGCGAGGGATTATTCTATGCCACACTAAGAGGACCGGGGGTAGTTTACATACAATCGTTACCATTTAGCCGACTTGCCAGCAGGGTATTTGCTGCTGCTCCGCAAGGTGGCGGTAAAGACAAAGGAGAAGGAAGTGTGCTTGGCGGAATAGGTAGGCTGCTTGATGGAGATAACCGTTTTTAAAAAGACTTTAGATATAGTAACAGAAAAGACCTAATCGGGTCTTTTTCTTTTTTATAAGCGCTATACTTGTATATTTGATATATGAAATCAATACACCTTTTAAAAATCTATATCCCGATATTGTTGTTGTGCTTTGGCTGTGCTTCACAAAAAAAGCAATTAATAACTCCGAATAATCCGTTTGTAATTGAGGTTAAAAGTTTTAAAATTGATGGAGAAGCTTTTTACCAAACCCAAAAGAGTGATACGCTTAGGAATAATAGGTCGTTACCGGTTAAGTTATATGATATCTATTATTTACAGTTGGTAATTAATGAGCAAAAGGAAGAAGGTAATTCAGGTAAGGAATTGGAGTACTTGTTATATGAAACTAAAAATGGAGTTGCAACTGTTCTCTTGAAAAAGAAAATACCACTTAAAGAGAAAATAATTACTATTACTGAAAATAGTGATGAGAAAGCAAAAATACAACTTGAAATACTAGTTGAATTCAAATAAAAAGAGTGCTGATAATTTCAGCACTCTTTTCTTTTAAAGACTAGAATAGATGCGATTCGTTTTTATTTCAATTTAAATTCGGACTCCTGTACGTTATCAGAGCTTGTACCTACAAATACTTTAAATGTACCTGGTTCTACTAAATATTCACCTTCATTGTTATAGAAACCAAGTTCTTTATCGGTTAAAGTGAAAGTCACGGTTTTGGTTTCACCTTTTTTAAGTGTAACCATTTCAAATCCTTTTAATTCTTTAACAGGGCGAGAAAGGCTCGCAGCAATATCTCTTATATAAAGCTGTACAACCTCTTTACCGTCATAATTACCTGTGTTGGTAACATCTATGCTTACTTTTACAGGTTCTCCTTTTTGGTATTCTTTTTTGTCCAGTTTTATAGCACCGTATTCAAAAGTGGTATAACTTAACCCATGCCCGAACGCAAATAGAGGTGTTTTTTCTACATCAGTATAGTGTGACCAAAATACATTATCGTCAGTGTTAGTAGGTCTTCCTGTACTGTGGTGGTTGTAGTAAATAGGTGCTTGCCCAACCCTGCGAGGGAAACTCATAGGGAGCTTACCGCTTGGATTATAATCGCCATACAGCACCTGTGCTACTGCATTACCGGTTTGTGTACCCAAGTGCCAAGCCTCCACAATGGTAGGAATATTTTCGGCAGCCCAAGGTAATGCTAACGGACGCCCATTATTTAATACTAAAACAATATTAGGGTTTACTTTATATATTTCTTCTAAAAGTTCTTGTTGCAGTCCCGGTAAATCAAGTTCGGTACGGCTGCGTCCCTCACCACTTTGGAAACCATGTTCACCCAGTACCATAACTACAACATCAGCTTCTTTGGCTGCTTTTTTAGCTGCTTCAAAACCGCTTCTGTCTGTAGTATTGAAAACTAATTCATCAAGGAAGGTAGTTTTGCCTACGGTTAAGTCAGCACCTTTTTCATATACCAGTTCGTTGCCTTTGTACTTTTGCATACCTTCCAGTACTGAAACCGCTGTATTATCATCAGAGGCTATTCTCCAGCTTCCCAGCGGACTTGTTTTATCATCTGCCAAAGCACCGATAAGCGCAATTTTTTGCCCTTTTTTCTTTAATGGCAGTAATTGTGTTTCGTTTTTAAGCAATACAATAGATTTTTTAGCCATATCCAGTACCGCTTCGTTGTTTTCTTTACTGCCTATTACCTTTTTCTCGCGTTTCTCATCGCAATACTTGTAAGGGTCATCAAATAGGCCCAGTTCAAACTTAACACGTAATATACGGCGTACAGCATCATCCAGTAATGCCTCGTCAACTTTACCGTCTTGTACCAGTTGCACCAGTTCGTTTACATAAGCGTATGATTCCATATCCATATCGGCCCCTGCTTTAACTGCTTTTAAAGCAGCTTCGGCTCTGTCTTCTGCAAAGCCGTGAGGAATCATCTCTCTTATAGATGCCCAGTCAGTAATTACAAAACCGTCAAAGCCCCATCTGCCTTTTAAAATTTCACGTTGCAGGAACTCGTGCCCTGTAGCGGGAATACCGTTCAGAATGTTAAATGAGTTCATATACGTTCGTACACCTGCCTCATTAGCAGCTTTAAACGGTGGTAAAATAGTATTGAATAATGTAGCGTTACCTACATCAACAGTATTATAATCTAAACCTGCTTCGGCAAAGCCATAACCTGCAAAGTGCTTGGCACACGCAGCAATAGTTAACGGGTCGGATAAATCTTCCCCTTGGAAACCATTAACTCTTGCAATAGCTACTTGGCTGCCTAAAAATGGGTCTTCTCCTGCACCTTCCATAACACGCCCCCAACGAGCATCGCGTGATATATCTACATTAGGACCAAATGTCCAGTTAATACCCGATGCAGCAGCTTCCGATGCGGCTACTTTTGCTGAATTTTTTATAGCTTCCATATCCCAGCTGGCAGCTTCGGCCAGCGGTATAGGGCTTAGTGTTTTATAACCATGAATAACATCAAAACCAATAATAAGCGGGATACCTAATCGGGTTTCTTCCACTGCTATTTTTTGCACGGCGCGGACTTCATCTACACCTCTCACAGTAAGCATAGAACCTACAAGCCCTTTGCGAAGGTGCTCATATTTTAAGGCTGCATTACCTTCTTTTGGCGAAGGTCCTGTTACATCCCAAAACCCGTTATATTGATTCATCTGACCTACTTTTTCTTCTAAGGTCATTTTTTGAAGTAGTGCTTCTACTTTTTGTTCTATTTCTTGTTTTTTATTCATTGGTTTGCTTTTTTGTGCCTGTGCTGTACCCAGTGACAGTAAGGACAAAATCAGAATAGTTTTTTTCATATTTCAGTTATTCAATCGCTGCTTTAAATGATGAAGCAGGTAGTTTAGCTTTGTTAAAAAGATCAGCTTGTGCTGTATTATGCCATGCGTAGCGTATTTGCACCGGCTTTTTTACTTCGGGTGATGTAACAATTACTTTGTTCCCTTTTATTTTGGCTGTAGCAGAGTAAAAAGTTCCGTCTTCTCCCGCCAGTTCAAACATCTCTGATTTTTTATTGGTAAAGTATAAACCGTCATCATATTTAAAACTTACAGTAACAGACTTTCCATCAGCTTTAGCACTTTCAAAAAGCGGGCTGTCAACCAGTCCCATGTCTTTACCGTATACTTTTTTCAAAGCGATATTTCCTAAACGTACCCCAACAGGCTTTTTGTTTTGTGGGTGTATATCTTCTATAGTACTTACATCGCTAATAACAACCATATCGGTATTAGATACTTCATCAAGCATTTTGCGTTGCGCATCGCGTACGCCTACTCCCTGATAGTCGCCTCCTTCATACCTGTAAGGAGCTATTTGTACATAGTAGAAAGGAAAATCGTCATTCCATAAGGTTCTCCACGAATCTACAAGTCCGCCTAATGTTTTGTTGTAAACATCAGACCCGCAATTGCTTTCTCCCTGATACCATAGTACCCCTGCTATTTCGTAGCCTACTAATGGGTGTATCATAGCGTTATAAGTACTTCCCGGCTCTGTAGGGCACCATTCTGATTCCTGCGGAGCTTTTTTTGCAGCTTCAGTTAATACAGGGCTTAATTCGATGTATGGTTTAGGAATCCAAACCTCAGCAGCTGTACCACCCCAACTGGAATTCATAACGCCTATAGGTACATTTTTAAGTTCGTTTTTTAGTCGTTGTGCAAAAAAGTAAGCCACTGCACTAAAGTGCTTCATGGTTTCAGGAGTACATACCTGCCACTTACCTTTAAGGTCGAGCTGAGGGTACTCACTCGTCATTTTATTTACAGTAAACAGGCGTATGTTTGGGTAATTGGCAGCAGCAATTTCAGCTTCGGCATTGTCTATACCGGCACTGGGTGTCCATTCCATATTTGATTGCCCTGAGCATAACCATACTTCCCCAAGCATTACATTATTAAAGGTTACTTCGTCATATCCTTTTATGTTTATAGTGTAGGGTCCTCCTGCTTCGGTAGTAGGCACTTCTATTGCCCAGCGTCCGTTACTATTTGTTTTGGTGGTAAAGGTTTCATCTGTCCAGCTGGCAGTTAGCTTTATTTCCTCATTTGTAATTGCCCAACCCCATATTTTTACTGTGGTGTTACGCTGTAATACCATATTGTCAGTAAAGAAGGAAGGAAGCATTACATTAGCCATTACGTTATTAGTTAATAAACAAATTATTGCAATTAATAAACAGGAAAATTTATTCATTTTCATTTAAAACATTTTTAAGATAAGGGGCCAGTTGCGACGCCATTAATTTGTGGTCTTCTATATCAGGGTGATAACCACAACCGTGTGGCGTAACTGAACTGAAATGGAATATTTTAATTAGCTTATGTTGTTTGTTATTTTTAAATGCATCCTTTACACGATTAAGGCATGTATGGAACGTTTCCAGTTTTTCGCCGTTTACCATCGGGCTGTCCAGTAATACTATTTGTGTATCAGGATTATGGCTGTAAAGCATTTTTATAAAGGCTATGTAGTTGTTTACATATTTATCTTCATTAAACGGTAAGCGGGGTTTCTCGCCATCCCCATCAGAAAAGTCATTTGTACCCAATGCTATACAAGTAATGTCCGGTTGGAAACTAAAATCGTAAGGAATTGTATTTTCTCGGTTTAAGTATAAGTTTTCATATACATCAGGCATTATAGCTTCATCTTTATGCTCATCATTCCAGTTACGGTACATGCCAATACCCGAAACAGAGCTTAGCATATAGTCAACATCCAGTTTACGTGCTGTTATAGGACCATAGGCAAAGTAAGCATTGTGTTGGTCATACCATTCGGCAGTGTCACAAGGTATTTCTTCGGTGTCGTTACCCATACCGCAAGTGATTGAATCTCCTATAAATTCTATTTTTTTCTTAGAAACTACCTGGGTTGCCATAAGCTCAGCATCAACGCCGTTAAAAATAACGTTTCCGTTAGCTGCTTCGGTAGCTTTATAAACAGTAAGTGTATGGCTGTCGTTAGCATTACCTTTTACGGTTACAGGGTAAGTTCCTGCTCCGTTTTCTATACGTTGTCTGCCAATGTATTTACCATCTAAAACTAAGGAAACATAGTTATGATGTTCAAATGTATCCTGTGCTTCCAGTTTTAATACACATTTTTCACCGCTAAATGCAAATGATACTGATGAGGCTGAACCGATGAGTATAATTTTATCACCTTTTTTTTCGGTGCGACCTTTTACAACATAGGTTACTTTTTCTGAATTATCTTTCCCTGCGCAAGACAGTGATATAGCGCATGCTATAAAAAGAAGTGTGATTTTTTGTAGATAATGCATTTTAATGAACTTAAAAAAGTAAATGTATAGAAAAAGGTAATTGAGCTTTTGTATTATAATATCAAAAAGTTATAGCATTTTTTCGTTTTTACACTTTATAACTGTAGTACACCCTAATCCTTGCTAAGGTAGTGTTAAAGTAGCAGGCTTTTATTGATGGTTTTTTTAAATTTAAGTAATTGAAAATTAAACGTAATACTTAATAAAAGTAACCAAAATGAAACAGAATATAGGTAAAGCAGAAAGAATAATATCTGCATTGGGAGGTTGTTATTTGCTTTATGATTCGTTAAAGCGTAAAAAGAGCATACCTGAAATTGCAGCAGCAGGTTTTATGGTGTTTAGAGGTGTTAGTGGTTACTGTCCTGCCAGTGGTGCTATAGATTATATATCGGAAAAGAGGCATAAAACTCATAACTCTAATATAAACGTACATAACAGGCTTTTGGTAAAAAAGCCTTTAAAGGAAGTATATGAATTTTGGAGAAATTTAAGCAACCTTCCTTTGTTTATGGAGCATTTGGAAGAAGTAAGGGAAATTAGCGAAGTATATTCAGAATGGAAAGCTAAATTACCGGGAGGCTTTAAAACACTAAGTTGGAAGGCGCAAATAGTAGGAGAGGAGCCTTATCGTTATATTGGCTGGAGTTCTATGCCCAGTTCATCTGTAAGGCATTCGGGTAAAGTAGAGTTTAAAGATGCCGGAGAGCTGGGAACTTTAATTCATATAGTATTTTCTTATACTGCGCCGTTAGGTGATGCAGGTGAGGAGGTAGCAAGATTATTAAATCCTGTGTTCGAGAATATGGTACGTAAAGATGTATTAGGCTTTAAACGCTTTATAGAAACAGGCAGACCTGAAAAAATAAGTCAGGAAACACATAAAATATACAGTTAAAAAAAAACACTGCTTTAAGCAGTGTTTTTTTTTACTCTTTTTCTTCTTTACGCAGTATAGCTATAATTTTCATAAATAAAATTATTCCGCATAGCATTGCTGCTATTGCATTTGCAAAAATTATAGGAATATCCTTTTTTATTATTCCGTATACAAACCATAAAGTTAAGCCTAAAAATAACATAGAGTAAGTAACTACCGAAAGGCTTTTGGTAGACCGTGTTTTTATAACTTTTACAGCTTGCGGAACGTTGGCAATTGTGGTAAAAATTGCAGCTAACATGCCTATTATATCAATAAGGTTCATTTTTTCTTCTAAAAATTAAATTTCTATTTCCATTCAGGCAGTTGTTTAACTATTGTAATTACTACGTCATGCAATTTCCAGTGAAAGTTTTTTAAATCGTGAAGACTGTTTTCAGTATATTGTGGTAAAGGATAATTGCCATCTGCAACAATAAATATTTCACCATAATATACCTGTCCGTGTTCACGAAAGCGACTTTTTGCATCTTTAACCCATTCCCAAGATTTTACATACTCTTCAACTTTAGCTATTAATTCATCCTCTCCTGAGCTGTCAATATGCACAGGACGTCTGTCCATTAAATCTAATATAGCCGTTTTAAGATTAGTATAGCCATCTTTTAAAACAGAACCTGATATTATTATAGCAGCACAGGCATCTGCCCACCATAACCCTGCACCTATACCTATAATACCAACAATAGCTGCAAACGCAGTCATATAATCTGCTTTTTGTGCTGCAGCATCAGTATATAGTATTTTATTATGTAGTTTTTTTGCTATTGGCAGCTTCTTAAATCCTAATATCATTGCCGGTATTGCGCTATAAATAAGTACTCCTATCATTATCCACCCCATCCATATTTGCTGACCGAAAAGCATTATACTGCCAATGGAAGGATGCTCGGTATTTATTAAGCTGATAATTGAATCTACTATTAAAAAACATCCCATCCCGAATAAAGCTATTGACCCTGTTAAATAAGCAATGCTAAATACTTTATGATAGCCATATTGAAATTTATGATCCGGACCCTTGTCTGAAATTTTTAATGCAATTAAAAAGCTTATAGAAGGTACTATACCCAAAGCATCTTCCAGCCATGCCGTTTTCATCGCTTGCGATGACCCCATAACTAAATACATTAGTATAACTACACTAAGCTGGTATAGTATAGTTATATATTCCAGCCTTTTTGCCCTATTTAATTCGGGTTGTAAATGTTTTGGTAGTTCAAACTGCTTAATTTCCATCTTCTCTGTATTGGGTAAGGAAACTATCTAACTTAAACAGAAGTTTATTTTCTCCTTTGGATATTAAAAAACAGTTTTCATTATTATTGTAATTTGTGGTTAACCCGGCTTTTTCTTTCCACACGGTTTTATTATCAAAGCCACCTATTACTACATTTATATTGTAATTTTTTAGCTTTTCTACTAAGGTACTTTCAGAGCCTGATATATAATTTATTTTCAGCCCTTCTTTTTTTGTAAATCTTTCAATTAGCTTTACTTCTTTACCATAAGCTTTTCCCTCTTTATAGTATGAATAAGGAGGGTTGTTTATTACTCCCACCTTTAAGCCTTGTTCCTTTGTTTTATTAAAAGAATCTTCGGGGTCTTTTGGAAAAGAACACCCCACTACAATTAATAAAAAAAGGGTAATACGTTTCATTTTAAATTATTTTATAAATGAGACACCCAACTAACAGCATCCATGTACTCTTCCTTAGGGAAACCTTTATAATTGCCGGGAGCTAAGACGCTAAAAGCATCAACAGCTTTTTTAAGGTTTTCAGAGTCCGAAACAACAGCTACTCTGTTCCATTTTGTAAGCTCTTTAAAGCCCAAAAGCATATCTTGCAAAACTGCGCCTGCGGTATAATTTTCAATATCAGTATCCATCAGCATTAAAAAATTTACCTCATTATTTTGCTTTGCAATTTCTTTTACATGGGGCTCTATAACTGTTTTATAATCATCTTTAGTTACTTTTCCTGTAGCTCTAAATCCGGCTACATTATCAGGGGTATCTTTTAATGTCTCAATCATTTTATTTTTAGTGTTAAAGATTAATCTCTTATAAATTTAAGTATTGTCGCTCGTAATCCCTTTTAAATTAACGCTTGATTAACGCAGCAGGTTTTATTGACAGTTGTAAGCAATAAATAAAAAAAAGAGAGCGGATAGCTCTCTTTAGTAGAATTTATATTAGATTTATTTTTTACATGTAACCATACTTATCAGGATGGTTATCAGTACGTGTTATATTTCTTCCGTTCCTTACAGGTGATGTCATGTGCACATGGTGATGGTGATAGTGTGAATCACTATTACCTTTTACCTGCTTAGGAAAGGTGGCTAACTCATCTGGGTTGATGGTTGCCGGATCATCATATAGCGTATTGCTATATACTCTTTTTTGCTCCTGGCCGGGCTGACCGCTAAAGTTTTGATTGTTTTGGCGGTCATTAAATGTAAATTCAGTCATGACCTTGTAATTTAGTTTTATTAAATTTACTAAATTCTTAGCCAAGAAGCAAATATTTTATTAATTATTCAATATTAGTTCTCTTTTTAGCGATTTATAAAAAACCGTTATCATCGGGCTTAGTATCAGTATTAGTAATATTGGGTCTGTTACTTACTGATTTTGTTCTGTTAGCAAGATGGCTGCTACGCTCTTCTTCCAGGTCAGGGTTCTTTGTTTCTTTTTCTTCCGGGAATGTTGCCAATTCCACAGGATTTATTAGTGCGGGATCATCTTCAGGCACAGGTAATTCATTTTTTCTTTCTTCAGCCGCTGTTTTCTTGTCAGTTACATTTCTATTGATTTCTTTATCAATATCATCTCTTTTATTTTCATCATTAGTTATCATAGCTTTAGTTTTTATTAATTAATATTCAATTTTTCTTTTCTTCTGTAATAGCTACTTACATTTCGCCTTTTTTAACGTTAGTGCTGTCGCTTGCTGCTATTGTAGGAGCACTCATATCATTAACATTCCTTTCGTCTTCTTCTCCTTTGTCTTTATCTTCTTTTTCTTTGAGTCTGCTTATAAAAAACTGATTGTCGTGATTTCCTATATCTTCGCCTTGTATTTTATGGTTATATATTTTACCAACTTTAGCTTCTGCACGTTCTTCCATTTTTTCATGTTCACTTTTTTCGTGACACCCTGTTAAGCAAAGTGCTGAAATTATTAATGCAGAGATTCCTATAGTATGTTTTTTCATGGTTACAGTTTCTTAATTATTAGTAATATAAATTTACCAATATAAAAAAGGAATAGACAGATGTTTAACGCATGATTAACAGCATGTAACGGCTCTTCAGTGCAGCTTATCGAATAAAAATTGCTGTTTAACGTTTTTATTCGGGTACTCAATAATTAATTAATTCCTGCTTATAAATTTGTCTCATAATAACTAATTAGAATTACAAAAGGAGACAAATGAAAAAGATTTTTGCAGCATTATTTTTAGGTTTATTTTTTACATCGTGTTCTAATGATGACAGTACGATTTATGAAAATGCCGAAACAGCTCTTGAAGTAAATGAGATTGTTGCTGAAGAAATATATAGTGCCAGAGGAGTTTTTTTACCAGTACTTTATAGTAAATGTTTTGAATCAATAACAGGAACAATTCGGGCTAATGTTAGCGGAGGATTATCTAATGCCGTTTTGGAGTTTAGTGCAAATATAGGAAACGACTATTCAAGAACTAAAAAGCCTTATGTTTTAGAGTTACACATACAGCAAATTGAAGACTGCGAAGACCCGTTAAGCGATGTTGGGAACGCTGAGGTAATCCAATCTCCTGTATTTTTAAGTACAGCTTATGTACCTGTAATAAGTATACCATCAGAAAATTTACCGGATTACTGCTATAAATGGAAAGTAGTTGTCCATACACAAGATGGGTACTCGCCGTACTGTAGTTCTTCTTCACCATGGTATGAGGCACCATTATTTTAATATTTTAAGGAAATAATTGCACAGCAATATTTTTAACTAGAGGTTTAGTATTTTAAGTTTAAAACCACCGGAATTTTTCGGTGGTTTTTCTTTTTTGTTGTAACTTTAAGTTTGCTATAACAAAATCGCAGAAAACATAAAATGAAAAATATATTATTGTCTATTCCCTTTCTTTTTTGCTCGTGCAATAACACCGGGAAGTATTTAAAAGTAGTAGGGGAGTTAGATAAAAATGAAATATCCGGCATACAGTATATTACAAAAACTAATGATGTATGGGCGCTGGAAGACAGTGGTAATAAAAATGAAATATACAGGCTGGGAAAAAATGGAGGTATAGAACATACTGTTGAAATTGAAGGTGCAGAAAATGAAGACTGGGAAGACATGACTGCCGATAGTTCCGGAAACATCTACATAGGTGATTTTGGTAATAATGATAACGACAGGAAAAATTTAGTTATATATAAAGTAAACCAAGCTGATTTACGTAATGATGAGGTAAAGCCCGAGTATGAAATTACATTTAAATATGAAGATCAAAAAGAGTTTCCGCCTAAAAAATCAGAACGATATTTTGATGTAGAAGCCTTTTTTGAAAAAGACGGTTTCTTTTACCTATTTACTAAAAACAGAAGTGCAGGTTTTAATGGCGACTTTAGTGTTTATAAGTTGCCTAATAAAGCAGGGAATTATACTGCAAAACGTATTGCCACACTAAACAGTTGCGGTGCTTACCGTAAATGTGCTATTGCAGCAGCAGATATAAGCCCCGATGGTAAAACAATAGCATTACTTGGCGGTGACAAAATATGGCTTATAGAGCACTATAACGGTACTTTTATTCAAGACCGAATGCAGCAGTATGAGTTAGGGCATTATTCCGAAAAAGAGGGTATTACTTTTAAAGATAACAATACGTTGCTTATAGCCGATGAAAAGGATAAAGGAACAGGAGGACTGCTTTATGAAATTAAAATATCACAATTAAAAGCCGAACGTTAACCCAAAAGCAAACCTGCCCCCATCAGAACCATGAAAATAGGATACTTTTCCTGTAATTACTTTTATACTGTTAAACCATATACCGCCACCTACACTTTGGTGCCATTTATCTGAGTTTTCTCCATCAGCCCAAACTCTGCCATAGTCATAACCTCCTAATATACCATAGGTAATAGGAACAATATTTGTTTTTCGGTGCCCAATTGTAAACCTCAGGTCAGAACTTTGATAAAACGATTGTTTACCTGTAAAACGTTCTCTTCTGTATCCGCGAAGGTCATTATCTCCGCCAATAGTTGCTGCTTGGTAAAACTCGAAATTATTATTGAATAAAAGTCTTGATTTTAGCTTGGTATGGAATACCAATTTGTCATCAGATGTTATATTATGTACAAAATCAATAAGCCCTTCTGCATAAGGAAAATTTCTTTCCGTTTCATCAAGGCTGGCAGTCCACCCCCCTGTGAATGAAAAAGCCATACCCAGTGCCGGTAAAGAAACATTATCATAGTTGGCAAAGCTATAGGTAGCATTAATTCCTCCGTATAACCTATGCTCAAAAAGTTTAGGGTTAATAGTCCCGGGCTGTATTATAAAGCGGTTATTAGTTTCCTCTACTTCAATAGCTTCAAAAACAGATTGTATTTGTAAAAAACTACCATTTCTGCTTTCTCTGAATAATGAAGGGGCAACACTAAACGTTTGCAATTTTACCCTGTTATAATCCATACCCGTATCATCATCAAAATTAGGACTTTCATTACCAAAGCCAAAGTAATTAATACTGTAAGTGGGGCTTGTAAACCTTGCATCAAAAGCAAAGTTCCATTTAGAGGCAACATTCATAAATTCACCTCTGTATTCCAATTCCAGACCTTGTGTTGCAAAATAAAAGTTTGCTTTTACTTTGTGTTTTTGCGAGTACGGTCTGCGGTTAAAATTGTTCACAATATAGTTTAATGATGCTCCCAACTTAACACCATCATCCGGGTTATATCCCGCAGAAGGGTATACCATAGTATTATTGTACTTTGGTTTTTTTACATCATAACTATTTGTTTGGTAATCATCCGTTAAAATCAATCTTGTTTTACGGTCGGTATTAAATGTGTTTTTTTTGCTTTTAAAATCATAAACTTTAATTCGCTTACCGTTTTCTATGTTATAAATATCATGGTTTTGCCCACCTAAAAGCCTTATAAGTATTGGTTTTTCGGGTTTCCCTTTTACTACAAATTCATCATCATCATCAAGACCATAAATCCATATTTCTTTAGTTTGTTCTCTGCTATATGTTTTACTAAATAAAAATCGTTTTTTGTCTTTTTTAAGACTGTAAACTTTAATTTCAGTAATACCTTTAGGTTTTCGAGTTATTTCAAACCTTTCTTTATCATCTGTCCCTGTAATAATTACCCTTTTAAGTAGCAATTTTCTGTATGCTAAAGCATATTTTTTAAGGTCAGCACGTCGTGCTTTGAGTTTGGTTTTAATCTCTTCAGTAACGCTGTCATTAATTTCTTTAGGTAAATCCTCAAAGGCTTTATCAATAGCTTCATCAGTAAGATGTGTTTGAAGGTAAGTAACCTCATCAAGCCAGTCTTGCTCTGTAGTTTCTACTGTAAAAGCAATATCTAAAGGATTTCCTGATTTATTAAGCCATTTTATACTTTTTACCTCAGCCTCATAATTACGCATGTGGCGCAAAGCAGGTATTTTCATTAAAAAGGGTAAGAGGTTACCGCCATATTTAGCAAAAACCTGATCACGATCGCGTGGTATAGGGTGGTATATTACAGAGTCATTTTTTTCATATTTTGTCCAGCGCCACTGGTCAGAATGCCTGTCCCAGTCGCCAACCAGCATATCAAACAGTCTTGCTCTCACATACGCTTTTTGGTCAACCCTATATTTTCGGTCTTTTCTCAGGTCTTCCAGTACCTCACGCGTACTTTCAATATTTACAGCACTACCATCACTAAAATTAAGTAAGTCGCTATTTTCTTTGCTCGGGTGCTCTTCAATCATGTAAAGTTCATCGCCATAATTCTCGTTATACTCTTTCAAAGCGTTTTGCTTAGGTACGTAGAATAATTTTGGATTGGTGTGGTATATGCCAACACTTTCGGCTAAATCATCAGCTACAAAAGAGCCATATGGGTGTGATGAGGTATAGAAATCCAGCAGGAAATTTTCTGTAAAGGTATGATCTAGTTCATCGCCTATATATTGGTTTTGGAAAGCAGCTTTTTCTAGAAATTGTGTAGCACTTTTTTTAAGACCTCGCATTACGTATTGCCTCCCGTTTTTATCTTCTAAACGTAATGATTTAGACTGATGCCCGCCTCCTGCTTTTACAGGTTTAAGTCCGCCGTATAAAGTATCTATAGCAACTGTTTTAGCTTTTATAGTTGTACCGTAGTAAGAGCGGTAATGTTCTCCAAACAACCATTTATATGTTTTTCCTTTTTGGGTTAATTCTTTGGGGTATACTGATGCTTCAATATACGGAGGAAAACTATCAGGGTATTGTTTTATTACTGTATCAGGTTTTAAATCTATAGTTACATCGAACATCTTTTCTTCACCATTACCTTTAAGGGCAAAGTAATTTACTTTTGCTGTACCATCTTTATAAACATCGAGCACGGCGTAGCCTAAACCGCCATAAGAAAAATCATTAGGAAATATGGCGCGTGCGCCTTCTTCCTTAGAGCCTGCACCACTTATTACTTGATGGATATTATCATGCTCTATGTATTGCAGGTTGTGGTCGTGCCCGGATACTACTATAACATTTTCCTTACCCTGTATAAGTGCTTTAATACGATCAGTAAGTGCGCGGTAAACCCTGCTTTGTTTATCCTGTGTACTATAGCCTGAGGCTTTGCGTGCAAGACCAATTACAGAACCCAACACAGGTAACGGAATTTTATAATGCATAGGATATAGTTGCTTTTTAATAGTAAACTCACCACCGTGAGTTCCGTTAGTAAAAAGCGGGTGATGCATAGCAAGTATTACAATTTTGTCCTGGCTGTCTTTAAGTATATCCTCAAACTCAAGAAACATTGCTTCGCGTGTTTTTATATCGCAATCATCATTAATAGTGGGATAGTTATCCCAGTCTTCCAAAAACCATTCACTATCTATAGTTATCAGTACAATACTGTCGTTAACCTCAACGTCATCAATACCGCACCCATCTCCGGGTAAAAAAGAATCTTTGTCATCAAGCTTATCCGTAATATAATCTTCCTGTTCTTCCAGTCCTTTTAAACCATTGTACCAGTCGTGATTTCCCGGAATAAAATGAATTTGCCCGTTAAATAATTCAGCAAATGCTATTTGGCTGTCTAAACTTGCTTCGGCTTCTGCACGTTTCTTTTCTTTCTTTTTAGGAGGCATACCCAACGGGTAAATATTATCGCCTAAATATAAAAGTGTAGTGTTTTTGCCTGCTCCTTTAATTTTATTTTTAACTACAGATAATAGTTTTTGTGAGTTAGGCTGGCTGGCATAACCTGCATCACCTATTAAAAAGAAACGGTGGTGTAAATTATTGCTATTGAGTATGGTGTCAGTCTTATCTGCCGGGCCTGTTGCTTTTCCATACTGCGGATGAAAAGTAGCACAGGAAAATAACAACAAGGCAGTACAAACAATAAATATATACTTATTTACCCTTGCTGTACGTTTAACCCAAAAGAATTTCATAATTTGGTATAAGTTAATTTTGTTTTGTAAGATGTCAATTGTAAAAAAAGCAGAAAATTATTTATTCGGCTTATTCAAAGATAAGTTATCTCCCAGTTTTATCTACCATAATTTTAACCATACTTTACGTGTAGTTAACAGTGTTAAACTTTTAGCTGAGAAAAGCGAGGTTAATGAAGAAGATACTGAGATATTACTTTTAGCAGCTTGGTTTCACGATTCGGGTTACACTGAAGGGTGTAAAGACCATGAAGAAAAAAGCTGTTTGATAGCGGAGAAGTTTTTAAAAGAGAATAATTATCCGGAAGATAAAATAGCCAGAATTATTCAGCTTATAATGGTAACTAAGCTGGCGGCTAAACCTGATAATTTACTGGAATATATTATTCGTGATGCTGATTGCTCTCATTTTGCTGAAAAAAACTATAATAAACTTGCAGAGCTTTTGCGAGAAGAGTGGAGACTTACAATGGATAAAGAGTTTACTGATGTGGAGTGGGCTACTGCAAACAGAGACATATTGATGTATAAACATCGTTTTTATACCGATTATGCCAAAGAGAAAATGCAGCCTGTAAAGGAACGTAATATAGCAGTACTTCAGCAAACTATAAATGATATTGAAAGTTCTAAAGAAAAGACATCTAAGGATAAATTAAACAAAAAGAAACTTGAAAAATTAACCCGTCCTGACAGGGGTATTGATACCATGTTCAGGATTACGCTTAATAATCATACACGCCTTAGTCAAATCGCTGACAGTAAGGCGAATATTATGATATCGGTTAACGCAATTATTATATCAGTCGCATTAACGGCTTTAATACCAAAACTGGATAGCCCTGCTAATTCACACCTTATAGTACCTACATTGATATTAGTGCTTTTTAGCGTTACCTCAATAATATTTGCGATACTTTCTACGCGCCCAAAAGTAACAGGAGGGACTTTTACAAGAAGTGACATTGACGAAAGAAAAGTAAACCTGATGTTCTTCGGGAACTTTTACAAAATGCCTTTGGAAGAATACAACTGGGCTATGAATGAAATGATGAAAGACAGGAAATACCTGTATGACTCTTTAATTAAAGATTTATATTTCCTTGGGCTTGTATTGCATAGAAAATATAAGTTATTAAGGATAACCTATAATATTTTTATGGTGGGTATTATTATATCAGTAGCGGCATTTGTATATGCATTTAGCTTGATATAATAATAAAAAGCAAAGAGCAGGAGTTATTTACTCTCCAGCTCTTTTAATAAATCTTCGTAGCTATAGGTTTGAGATGATTCTATATTAGCATCATAAACTACAGATACCCGTAATGCTTTAAGCCCTGTAACACCTTGTAAGTCTTCAACATCAAAGTGTTCTATAACACTGCTTAGCATTTTTTTGTGTTGCAGGAACTTAATGTAACGTTTATACTCAATTTCTTCCTGCTTTTGCGTGTATACAATAGTAATTTTACCTTTCTCAGTAATGCGCTCTTTAGTATCTTTTATAAATGACTTATCGATACGTTTTTTTACTACTTCATATCGGGCATTATAAGTGCCGTCTACATCAAAACGTTTTTCATCCATCCTGAAACGTATAGAAATAGGGGAACTGAATACCAATATTAAAGAAGTTACATCAAGCTCGCATGGCAATGCAGGACGTATTTTGTAATACTCATTTTCCATTTCGCACATAGCTTGTAACTGCCATAGCCTTAAATTTTGAAGGTAAAGCGGGTTGTAAGGGTGCTTAGGAGCTATAGATGCACCTATGTACAAGTTGTGTTCTACACCATCAGTTTTAAAACGCTCATAGTAGTGCGGATAGAACTTTTGCGCTTCTGCCTGTTTTTTATCCAGTACATCGGCAAGATGTTTATTTATTATAGAAAGTGCTTCATCAAAATCTTTACGATTATCATATACCATTTTTACTCTTTCATCAAGAGTATCAAAATAGTCAGTTATGTGCTCATGTATTTTAGTATTCACAGTATCAAAATGTTCTAACACCGGATGTACTTCATGAAGAATATAGTTTTGTATTACAGCTTCAGAGTCTGCTTTAAACTCTTTTCGCACTTTAGTCTTCATATTCTTCAACTCAAACATGTGCTGCTCTATTACAGGCAATTGTTCATGTTTGTATATAAAACTGAATAAGTCCAGCAGCCTGTCTAGCTGTTTTATTAAATCCTGTTCAGTAGATTCATTCCTTGCAGTAGAAGAGCCTTTTACATCAATTTGCCCGTATAGCGGATAAATCTCTTTGAAAACAATTTCTTTATAAGCAAAGTTTTTATGGTTTCGTGCATTAATATGACGCAAGGCCTCAGCCCTAAATTTCCAGTAAACACTGTGGTGTATGGCTGTGTACTCTTTTTGTATTATGGCATCTACCTGATTTTGAAGTTCAGAATAATATCTGTCTATACTATCCGTTAAAAACGGCATTATATAGGATAGCTTATTGGCATTAATACTGTTTAGCTCTCCCGGTCTTGTTGAAACAAGCTCTATAATACCAAACAGCTTATCATTTTTAATAACTGGAGCCAGTATACAGCTTTTTATTCCCTGAGATAATAGATGTTTAGCAAAATCAGCATCTCCATGGCATTTATTAGCAAAATTCTCAATGTCCGATACTACGAAATATTTGCGTTTATCCATTAGCTTCTCTAAAGAGCCGTCACAAAATACAGAGTTACAGTTTATCTCTTTTTTTGTTTTTAAAATAAAACTCTTAACATCTTCAAAAGGAGAAAGCTGGAAAATATTATTTTCAATATTTGTTTCGGTAAAACCTATTCCTAAATCAGGGATATTATATATGGATTTAAATATATTTTCAAGACTGGACCTTGTTAGTTCGTCAAACTCATCAGTTTTTAACAAGTTCGTTTTAAGGTTAGATATAGCACTCTCGGTAGTAGCATCAAACAGCGACATAATAGCAAAACCCTTTAGCACCCAGCTTGTAGCAGGGAACTTTTCCTGCCATAGCTCAAGGTTATCAAAGCTGTCCATTAAAAGATTTACGTCTTCCTCAGTAATTTTAATAGCCTTGTCGGTAGGTATAATATCAATAAAATCGGCATTATACATTATCCTGTAATGCTTTATTACTCCCGCAGCATCAGGTATATCATAAAACATCGGACGTTTAAAATCAAAATGGTAACCGTAATACTTGTTTAATATCAGGCAACAGCAAAGTACATAAAATTCATGGTCGCTTAAGTCCCTGATGTTCATATCGAAACTATCACCGGCTTCGTCCAGTATTTCTTTAAACCTGTCAGTAAAGTTGAAGGTTATATTGTAAAAAGGTATTGTTGCAGCTTTTATTTCGTTACTGCTTAGAGCTGTTGGAAAAAGGTCTGCTAAAAGATTTTTTATTAAACTTTTATGCTTCTCCATATCAGCAGGATCAGTAATCCCTTGCCTTATTTCAGGATGTTCCGAAGCATGTTTCAATAAAGCTTTAGCATAATCAGACCTGTAGTCTATATCAGACGCAGCAATCTTTTCCAGTTTTTCCAATACTTTGTGAAAGGAAATCTGTACCTGAAACGGACTACTGTTAAACAATTGCTCAAGGTTCATTTTGTTTGTGGTGTTTTATAGAGCACAAAGTTACGAAAAATCGAATTGAACCTAAGTTACATAAAATAAACTTGAAACGAGGGTTTTTAAAAGGATTTTAGGTAATAATTATACTATTTTTGCGATAATGCTACTAATATGAACCATCTTTTAAATTTAAACCTGCCCAATAATATAAAACTTACAATTAAGCGTGAGGATTTACTACATCCGCATATATCAGGAAATAAGTTTAGAAAGCTGAAGTATAATGTTATAGAAGCTCAAAAACAGAAAGCTGATACATTACTTACGTTTGGTGGGGCATACTCAAACCATATAGCGGCAACAGCAGCAGCAGGAAAAGAGTATGGTATTGCTACCATAGGTGTTATCAGGGGAGAGGAAATAGCGGATAAAATTGATGCGAACCCTACGCTTAGCTTTGCCAGAGATTGCGGAATGCAATTTGAATTTATATCACGCGAAGCGTACAGAAATAAAACAGCACTTGACTATACAGAAACATTGCATAAACAGTTCGGAGCATTTTATTTACTGCCCGAAGGCGGAACAAACGACTTGGCAGTTAAGGGTTGCGAAGAGATATTAACAGAAGAGGATAAAGCATTTACCCATATTACCTGTGCCATAGGTACAGGAGGGACTATCTCAGGTATAATAAATAGTGCTTTGCCAAACCAAAAAATTTTAGGTTTTCCAGCACTTAAACATGCAGCTTTATCAGCTGATATTGCTAAATTTGCAAAGCAGGATAACTGGGAGCTTATTGAGGACTATCACTTTGGTGGCTACGGAAAAATAAACGAAGCACTGGTGAATTTTATAAATGAGTTTCGTGATGAAACAAATGTTCCCTTAGACCCTGTATATACTGGAAAGATGGTTTTTGGCGTTATAGATATGGTGAATAACGGGTATTTTCCCGAAAGTTCTAATATCCTGATGATTCATACCGGTGGCTTGCAGGGAATTGCAGGGATGAATCGGGAATTGAAACGAAAAAAACTACCTTTAATAAAAACCTGAAATTAATGATAAGAAAGATTTTAGCCCTTGTGGTTTTAAGTTTACTGGTAAGTTGTGGCTCTTCCTACACAAGCAGAAAGAAAAGTGGTACTAAAACAACAAATACCCGTAAGGATAGAAATACTTCGCGAAACAGAACACGTACTGCAAGTTCCGGTAATAACCGTAACGATTCAAGGAGCAAACAATCCGAAACCTTAGAATCTACTTCTAAAACAGTAGTATATGCTGATGTTGTTAAACAGTATATAATGGACTATAAAGAAGTAGCTAAAAGCAACATGGCAAACTACGGTGTGCCGGCAAGTATTACCTTGGCGCAAGGTATATTAGAGTCTGGTGCGGGTAGGGGAACACTGTGTGTTTCTGCAAATAACCATTTTGGTATAAAATGCCATACAGGATGGGAAGGCGATAAAGTATACCATGATGACGATGCTGCTCAGGAGTGTTTCAGAAAATATGATGATCCTGCGGACTCTTACAGGGATCACTCTTTATTCCTAACAGGAAGAGGAAGATATGCTTCATTATTTAAACTGGACAGAGATGATTACAAAGGCTGGGCACGCGGGCTTAAAGCTGCCGGTTACGCTACAGACCCAAGATACCCTAATAAACTTATAAGCCTTATAGAACGTTATGACCTTGCACAGTATGATGCTGAGGTGCTTGGTAAATCATATACTCCGAAACAGGATGACCCTGTAAAACAGCAGCCTGTAGCACAAACACAACAGGCAGGAGGTGCAGGTACTTATACTGTAGAAAAAGGTGATACACTTTACTCAATATCTAAAAAACATAACCTAACAGTAGATGAATTAATGCGCCTGAACAGGCTTTCAGGTACAGCATTGTCTATAGGTCAGGTTTTAAAAGTAAAATAAAATGTTATACCAAAGAAGTAGTGCCCTGTTTAAAGAGGCAGAGCAGGTAATACCCGGAGGGGTAAACTCACCTGTGCGTGCTTTTAAGGCAGTGGGCGGAACTCCTCTTTTTATTAAAGAGGCAAAAGGAGCGTATCTTTTTGATGAAGATGACAACAAATTAATAGATTACATTAACTCATGGGGACCTATGATATTAGGTCATGCATATGAACCTGTAGTTGAAGCGGTAATTGAAAGAGCTAAAAAAGGAACATCATTCGGTACACCTACTGCGTTGGAAAATAAAATAGCAGAGTTGGCAGTAAGTATGGTTCCTAATATTGATAAAATACGTTTTGTAAACTCAGGTACAGAGGCGTGTATGAGTGCTATTCGTTTAGCAAGAGGGTATACAAAGCGCGATAAAATAATAAAGTTTGCAGGCTGCTATCACGGGCACTCTGATTCATTCCTTATACAAGCCGGTAGCGGAGCCGTAACTTTTGGTACGCCTAACAGTCCCGGTGTGACCGAAGGCACAGCAAAAGATACCCTGTTAGCTACTTATAACGACCTTAAAAGCGTTGAAGATTTATTCGCTGCCAATCCTGATGGTATAGCCGCTATTATTATAGAACCTGTAGCCGGTAATATGGGGTGTATACCACCGCAGGAGGGCTTTTTAGAAGGTTTACGCAAACTTTGTGATGTTAATAATACATTGCTGATATTTGATGAGGTAATGACAGGTTTCAGGCTTGCTAAGGGCGGAGCACAGGAAGTTTTTGGCATTAAAGCTGATATTGTAACGTTTGGTAAAGTTATTGGCGGTGGGCTGCCTGTAGGTGCTTTTGCAGGACGTAGTGAAATTATGGATTATCTTGCTCCTGCAGGACCAGTATATCAGGCAGGAACATTATCCGGTAACCCGTTGGCAATGGCAGCAGGTTATGAAATGCTTAAAGCTTTAAATGCCGATGAAGAGGTATATGATAGACTGGAAAAAAAGACTGCCTACCTTGAAAAAGGTTTAAGAGAGGTACTTGAAGCTTCGGGAGTTAATTATACTGTTAATAGGAAAGGTTCTATGATTTCAATACACTTTAGTAAAACTGAAGTGAAAGATTTTAGTACAGCAGGAGAAGGTGATAATGATAACTTTAAAAAGTTCTTTCATGGTATGCTGGCAGAAGGAGTTTATATAGCACCGTCAGCTTACGAAACATGGTTTATTACAGATGCTTTAACGTATGAAGATTTAGACTTTACTATAAAAGCAGCAGAAAAAACATTACAGCAATTAAAATAACTAATTAATCTAAATAAAAAAAGCTCCCAATTTTGGGAGCTTTTTTTATTTATAAATTTTACTCTTAGTGAGTAAGTATATTCATTAACTGTGGGTTGTCATCAAGTTTAGCAACTTGGTCTTGAGGAACATTTCCTCTGATTTTAGCTTCAATAGCATCAGCAAGAATATCTTTACGCTCTTGGCTTAAGTTTTTATCAGCTAATATTCTGTGCTTATTTTCAAATAAACCTTTAAAATTTTTCTTCTGATCTTCTGATAATTCAATAAATTCAGAAAGAGCAGTAACATCTTTAAGAGCTGCTTTTTTTATAGCTGCTTCATCAACACCTTGTTGCTGTGTAGTCGTAGCTTTTGTAGCTCTCTGCTGAGCATTAGCAGCATAGCTAAAACCAAGCATAATAACGAGAATAGCAATTATTTTTTTCATGATTGTTTAATATGTGTTTAGTGTTTAATAAAATCAAATCTAATTAAATTTTAAAACAACACAAAACTTTAACATTAAAAAGTTAGCCTCTTCGGTGTTTTTTAATTTTTTTTGCTCTTTTTGTTATTTTTTCTTTGCGCTCCATTTCCATCTTTTCAAATTTTTCATATTGCTCAGGAGTTAATATTTTTTTCATTTCTCGCTTCATTGCAATCTTGTTGTCCAGTCTTTGGCTTTGCATTGCAAATCGTTCATCTTTGGTAGGTTTCTTACCGTCTTCCTTTTTTGCTTTTACAGTTGCTCTAAACGCCTCTCTTTTTTTGCTTTCTGCAAGAAGTAATTTTTTTATTTCCTTTTGCTGATTGTCATTTAGATCAAGCTCCAGTGTTAAATGCTTTACATGAAGTTCCGTTCTTTGTTCCGGGCTAAGTTGTTCTCTTCCTTCACCACCTCTTCCTTCAAAATGTTGTGCCGAAGCAGCCAAACCAAATAGCATTGCAGCTACTAAAATTAACTTTCTCATAATTCTGAATTTTTAAAGTTTATAGTGTTAAGACATGAAATAGACAAAAAGGTTTAATTTTAATTGATTATTTTATTTCATAAGTGGTTTTTGAGTGGTATTTTTGCGGTGTGAAAAAACTCATATTCATATTCGCAATATTTATGCTGGCAAAGCCTGTACTACCGGTATTGGAATATGTATTAAACTATGAGTATATAGCTACTGAACTTTGTGAAAATAAAGATGAGCCTGAACTTAAATGTAACGGTAAATGTCACTTGATGAAAGAACTTGCAAAGGCTTCTGAAGATGAAAAACCTATCTCTAAAGGTAAAACATTACATCAGGAAACAGAAGTTTTATTTTACGAGCCTATAGCCGGTTTTACTTTTGATAACTACAATTTTTTATATAATAAAAAGCAAATAAAAGGGTATAGTAACTTATATACTCACCTTGCCGAAGTTTCATTTTTTCACCCTCCCGCTTTAGTATAATTAAAATTTTTCAGATTACTTTTTTACACATAACTCAATAATTGTTAGAGGTATAGTGTAAGTTATTTATGTGCAATAATTACTCCGTAAAATAGTATTTGGAGGAGGTATTGTACCCAAAAATCAATTTTAATTTACTATAAAACAAACTAATAAAAATGAAATTTAATTATATAAAAACTGTAGCTCTTGCAGCTATAGCAACTGCTTTTATTTCTTGTTCAAGTGATGATGATGCAACCGGTGAGGTAATTGGCGATACTTATGGCGATGTGGAGTTCTATTTTGATAATGGCGCTGCCGGAAATTCACTTATATTAGGTGTTCCTTTTACTAACTCAATGGATGAGGCACTAACGGTTAATAAGCTAAACTACATTGTAAGTAATTTTGTGCTTATTGATGCAGATGGTAATGAAGTAGTATACCCTAAAGAGGAAAGTTACTTTATTACTAACCAGCAAGATGAAGTTAAAACAGTTCACCTTGAAAATGTACCTGCCGGAGATTATAAAGCGGTACGATTTGGTATTGGTGTAGATGAGCAACGTTACCTGCAAGGGGAAACTGCTCAGCAAAGTTTCTGGGATTTAGCAGCCGCTAATGACCTTACATGGACTTGGAGTACAGGTTACCGTTTTGTAGTTTTTGAAGGTACATTTACTTCTCCTGAAAATGCAGAGCCGTTACTATTTAAAGTACACCAGGGTAGTAATACCGAGACAGATAATTACAGAGAAGTTACCCTTACACTGCCTACTACTGCACGCGTACGCGAAGGAGAAACACCTAGCATTCACTTAATAACAGATGTTAACAAGTTATTGGATGGTGAAACTAAAATTTCTTTACACGATAACCTAAATCAGGCAGGTACAGCAGCAGCAATTATGGGAGGTGAAAACCTTATAAAAATTGCTGATAATTCTACTGAAATGTTTACGGTAGACCACGTTCATAACGGAGCGGGTCACCATCATGAATAATTTTTAATAATCCTGCTCTTTATATTCGTTAAGAGCAGGGTTCTAAATCAATTTTAGTATGAAAAAGATTTTCATGATAGGCTTACTGGCATTGTCTTTTATATCATGTAATAAAGATGATGGCTATGAAGCTGTAGTAAACGAAAGGTTAGATTTTGTTGTTCCGGCAAACTTTCCAGCTCCTGCACAGGATATTGAGCATAACTATCCTACACAGAAAGGTTTTGAACTGGGTAGAAAATTGTTTTACGATACTCGCCTTTCTGCTAATAATACCATTTCATGCTCTTTTTGCCATGAGCAGGAAAATGCATTTACCCACCACGGGCATACGTTTAGCCATGGTATATATGATCAGGAAGGAACACGAAATGCCCCTGCGGTACAAAATATGGCTTTCCAGTCGCAGTATTTTTATGACGGAGCATCCGATGCTATAGATATGCTTTCTATAGCGCCAATACACAACCCTGTGGAAATGGATGAAACGTTGGAGAACATAGCTGTAAAACTAAAGCAAGATAAAGAATATGTAAAGTTGTTTAATCAGGCTTTTGAGGGCGGACAAATAACATCAGGTAATATATTGAAGGCTTTAGGGCAGTTTATGACAATGATGGTATCGGCTAACTCAAAGTATGACAAATTTGTGCGTAGCGAACCGCCGGGAAATAATTTTAACCAAAAGGAAATGCAGGGGTTGGAATTATTCAGGCAAAAATGTGCGTCGTGCCATGCTACCGATATATTTACAGACAGTAGTTTCCGTAACAACGGTTTACCACCAAACCCAAACCTTAACGACTTGGGCAGGGAAACAGTAACAGGTTTTAAGCGGGACAGATACAAGTTTAAAGTGCCAAGCCTTAGAAATGTTGAGCTGACAGCGCCTTACATGCACGACGGGCGTTTTGGTTCATTAGAATCTGTATTGAACTTTTACAGGAACGGAATGACAGATTCTGAAACGCTTGATGAACAATTAAGAGCAGAAGATGGGACATTGGGGATTCCGCTTACTGATGAAGAAAAAGAAGCACTTATAGCTTTCCTGAAAACACTTACAGATGAGGAGTATATAAATAACCCGCTGTTTTACTATCAAACATAGATACAAATGAAGAAATATATAATAGTACTGGTTTTAGTATCAGTACAAAACCTGTTTGCGAGTAACCCACCGTACGATTTTAAACAATATTTAGCGATGCTTGAAGATTGTGATGCTTGCGGTTGCTCGGCAAGTGGCGGCGGAATGGGTTTTAGCTCTATGCTTAACCAAAACTTTATAGGTGTACGGTACTTTTACCAAAGCTATTCCAGTAGAGATGGGGTTTTTAATAACTCCCCCTGGATAGATGAAAACTTTAATACCGTTCAGTTATGGGGTCGTGTGCCGATAACCGAAAAGTTTCAGGTTACTGTTTTAGCACCCTATCATTTTCATAACAGAGAATTAAGCACAGGGGAACAAACTATAGACGGATTGGGCGATATAACTTTGCTGGGACTTTATACCGTTTATAAAACAGAGAAGGACTCCGCTAAATATTACCATACACTTCGTGCAGGAGGAGGGGTTAAAATGCCTACAGGAGATTATAATGGTCAAAATAACGGCAGTGTAAACCCAAGTTTTCAACTGGGAACAGGTAGTTGGGACTACCTGCTCGCAGCGGAATACATTATTACAAAAAATAATTTTGGGTTGAACACTATGCTGAATTACGCTATTAAAACGGAGAATAGCGAGGAGTATCAGTTTGGTAACCAGTGGAATTATGGCGCTACTTTGTTTTATATGGTAGAGCAACCAAAATATACCCTTGTACCGCAACTTGGATTGTCAGGCGAAGTATACGACTCCAATAAACAATATGGTGAAAACTTGCCAGATACCAAAGGGAATATACTGTTTGGTAAAGCGGGAATTGAAGCCGGAATGGGTAATTTTTCAGTTGGGCTTAATGCCATGCTACCGCTAAGTCAGGATTTAACAGGTGGTAAGGTAGAGGCCAATTATCGCTGGTCGGTTAACCTTAATTATAGTTTGTAATGATTCTTAAAAAAATAGACTCATTAAATAACATATTATAAAAAATCACATTCTGTATAGCGTTGTAAATGTAAATAATTAAAAAAGAGGTATTTAGTGAATGGTAGATGTTAAAGTAGTATTAATATTTTATAGATTTGTACGAAAGATTATTATAAATATAAACTCTTCTTACTGATGAAATCGAAATTGTTACTATTGACTTTCCTGCTTTTTGTTGTCCATGTTTTTTCGCAATCACATTTAACTGAGGACTATAAAGTATATGTATGCTTTAAAGATAACCAGTTTCATGCTACAGAGGAGTTTCAAACCTTTCTTATCTCAAATAATGCTGTAATAGAAAAGGGTATAAAAATTCCTGAAGATCATATAGAGTATTTAAAAAAACAATCTCGAAAGTTAAGGGGTAACAGCAATTCAATTGAAAAGCTGGATAGGATTTATAAAATCACTTTCTCTTACGAAGACGAGGCTTTGCTAGACAAAACATTAGAACAATTATCACATTTTGATGCAGTAGAGTATTCTGTTGAAATTACTAAGCAATCGCCAATACAGCCGCCTACAGATATTCTTCCTGTTACCCCTAGTTATTTTCTTTCACAGGAATATATACAAAGTGATCCGGGAGTAAATATGCAATATGCGTGGGATTTAGGGTACGCAGGTGAAGGAATAAGACTTTTCGATATTGAATATGGTATAAACCTTGAACATGAGGAGTTTAACTCAACTAATGCATCTGTGGCTGAGGGAATGACAGTTTCTGCCGATGTTACCCCCGCTTATTCAGAACATGGAACAGCTTCTATAGGTATAGCATATGCCGATAATGGTTTATATGGTATAACAGGAATGGCAAATGAACTTGAGGAAGTCGTTTTATTTCCCGAATGGACAGAACAAAATGGTTATGACCGCTTTTTTGCTATTGCACAGGCTATAAATAACTCGGTAGCCGGAGACATTATAATGTATGAAATGCAATCGCCGGCATTTACACAGGAGGACTTTGTACCTGCCGAATATAATCAGTTAGCATGGGATTTAACCAAAGCAGCTACTGATGCCGGTATTGTTATAGTGGCAGCAGCAGGAAACGGAAGCCAAAATTTAGACTTGGAACAATTTTCGGCATATATAGACAGAGGTGACAGTGGTGCTATTATAGTAGGAGGAGGATCTTCTGATGCTAATCATGAGCGAATGTATTTCAGTACCTATGGCAATAGAGTAGATGTGCAGGGGTGGGGACAAAATGTTATTTCTACCGGATATGGAAATTTATACTCTATAGGAGGTGATTTTAATCAAAATTATACAATGTTTAGCGGAACAAGTTCTGCAACACCTATAGTAGCATCTTGTGCAGCTGTTTTGCAGGCTTATTATCATGACAGAAGTGGAGGGGAGTACCTAACAAGCCAGCAGATAAGGGAAGTTTTAAAGCAAACAGGAGTGCCGCAGGGTATGGTTACTATACTTGAGCCTATTGGTCCACTTCCTGACATGGAAGCGGCAATACAATATATTGAGGCTAATATATTGAACAATCAGTCTTATTCAATAGCTCATAAAAAATTGAGTTTATTTCCAAACCCTGCAAATGAAAAAATTACACTTTTACTCGAGAATGTTACTGATGAATTTGAAATCAATATTTTTAATGCTTTAGGGCAGTTAGTACATGCTGAAAAGGCTGTACTTGGCAGAAAAGAAATTGATATTTCGAATATAGAAAATGGGGTTTACTTTATTGAAGTAAAAAATAATAGTACTAAACAGTATTTAAAGAAGTTTATAAAGAAATAAAAAAGGCTGCCATATGGCAGCCTTTTTTATTTTTATCCTTTATATTCTACATTTTTAGCGTCACCATTCACAATTACTTTTACAAGACCATGTTTGGTTAAGCCCTTCATAGCAGTATCCCATTTTTTACCGCTAAGCCCTGCTTCCGCTTTTAGTGCGTCTAGTGCTAAGTTATTGCTGTTTGCTTTAAGTATCTCTGCAATAGCTTTTTCCTGCTCTGTAAGTTCAGGGCCTTTCTTTTCAGGGCGCATTTGCGGGAAAAATAATACTTCCTGTATAGACTGGTTGTTAGTAAGGAACATAATAAGCCTGTCCATACCAATACCAAGCCCCGATGTAGGGGGCATACCGTATTCCAGCGCACGAAGGAAGTCGTTGTCTATAAATTCTCCTGCTTCGTCATCACCACGTTCGCTTAGTTTAAGCTGTGCTTCAAAACGCTCCCTTTGGTCTATAGGGTCATTAAGTTCGCTGTAAGCATTTGCAATTTCTTTACCACATACCATAAGTTCAAAACGCTCTGTAAGTTCCGGGTTATCACGGTGTTCTTTACATAGCGGACTCATTTCCTTAGGGTAATCAGTAATAAAGGTTGGTTGTATAAAGTTACCTTCACACTTTTCACCGAATATTTCATCTATCAGTTTACCTTTACCCATAGTATCATTTACCTCGATACCCATGCCTTTGGCAGCTTCAAATATTTCTTCTTCAGTTTTGTCTGTAATATCAAAACCTGTAAACTGCTTTATCGCATCCGTCATGGTTACTCGTGCATACGGTGCTTTAAAGTTTACTTTGTGTTCCCCAAATGTAGCTTCGGTAGTACCGTTAACTGCTACTGCACAATGCTCAAGTAGTTTTTCGGTAAACTCCATCATCCAGTTGTAGTCTTTATAGGCTACATATATTTCCATTGCGGTAAACTCAGGGTTATGCGTTCTGTCCATCCCTTCATTACGGAAGTTTTTAGAGAACTCATAAACACCATCAAAACCGCCTACAATAAGTCTTTTTAAGTATAACTCATTTGCTATCCGCATGTATAATGGTATATCAAGCGAGTTATGGTGTGTTACAAACGGTCTTGCTGCTGCACCACCCGGTATAGGTTGCAATATTGGGGTTTCAACTTCAAAATACCCTTTGTCGTTAAAAAAGTTACGCATAGCGTTAAATAGCTTAGTACGCTTTACAAATACTTCTTTAACCTGTGGGTTAACTACAAGGTCTACATAACGCATGCGGTAACGTAGCTCTTCATCAGTAAAGCCGTCGTGTACCTTACCATCAGCATCCGTTTTAGGTAATGGTAATGGGCGCAGTGCTTTACTCAGTAGTTTAAAGTCAGTTACTTTTATGGTTTTTTCCCCTACTTTGGTAGTAAAAAGTTCACCTTCTATACCTACAAAATCACCAAGGTCGGTTAGTTTTTTAAATACTTCGTTATAAAGTGTTTTGTCTTCTCCCGGGCATATTTCATCACGGTTAATATAAAGTTGTATACGTCCTTCACTATCCTGTAACTCAGCGAAAGATGCTTTACCTTGTATACGGAAAGACATTATGCGTCCTGCTACGATAACCTGTTTACCTTCAGCAAAATCATTCTTTACCTGTTTACTTGTGTGGTTTACAGGAAAGAGGTTAGCAGGATAAGGATTGATGCCTAATTTGCGTAGTGCATCCAGTTTTTCTCTACGAATGATTTCTTGTTCTGAAAGCTGCATGATTATTTAAGTTTTATAAGCCCGCAAAGATAATTGATTATTACTAAACTGACAATTATTGCTTTCTTGTAATAGAGGTAATAAATAGTTTGCTAAAATCAGTATATTTGGCAGCATATCAATAAAAATTACTTATGAAAACAAGATTATTTTTACTTGTCGTTGTAATGATGACATTTTTTACCACATCGTGCAGTTTTAAAGAAAAGATGGTACTTAAAGAAGATGGTACAGGTACTATGCATATGGAAATGGACGGCTCTATGCTTATGATGATGGCAGGGGATAAAATGGAAAAAGAGGGTGAGGGTCCTACTAAAATTGATTCTATCATTTCGTTCGGAGAGTTGTTTAAAGAGAAAAAAGATAGTATAGCGCAGTTGCCTAAAGATAAACAAGAGCTTATAAAAAATCTTGAGAAATGGGATATGCATATGCTTATGGATACAGAAACTAAAGAGATGATTATTGGGATGGAAACCAGTTTTGATGATGTATCCGGATTAGAAAATACATTAAATGCTTTTAGCGAGCTGAAAAAACTTAATGATAAAGAAGGTGCTCCGGCGCAAGGACCGGGGTTAGGAGTAGGGAATGAGAATACAGAGGTTAAGTATTTTTATAATGGTAAAACTTTTAAAAAGGAAGTTATTTATAACAAGCCTGAAACTGATGAAGAGGAGGATGATTCTATGGAAATGTATAAACAAATGTTTGCTGAATCTACTTATGTGGTAGATTATACTTTCCCTAAAAGAATAAAATCGGTTTCTAATAAAGATGCTGTTATTAGTGCAGACAGAAAAAATGTAGTTATAACATATAGCTTTATGGAGTATATAGAAAATCCTGAAATATTAAGTATGACTATAAAATTTGAATAAATATAAAAGTAAATAATATCGCAAGTAGCCACGCATTCGCGTGGCTACTTGTTTTTTAATAAATAGGAGATTGGGTAATAAGTTTTGTAAATTTGTAATTCAATTGTAGGTAAAGCGATATGAACAAAGAAGTAAGGTTAACCGATTTAGGTAAGAAAGATTATAAAGATACCTGGGATTTACAGGAACAACTTTTTAAAGGGATACTTGACTTAAAAATAAAAAACAGAAGAGAGGAAACTAATATCCCTACCCCAAATTACTTTTTATATGTAGAACACCCGCATGTATATACGCTTGGTAAAAGTGGTGATATTGAAAATCTATTACTAAATGAAAAGCAATTAACAGAAAAAGGAGCAACATTTTATAAAATAAACAGAGGGGGAGATATAACATATCATGGACCCGGACAAATTGTGGGTTATCCTATATTAGATTTGGAAAATTTCTTTACAGATATACACAAATATCTCCGTTTCCTTGAAGAAGCTATTATTCTTACTATGAAGGAATATGGTCTTTCCGCCACAAGAAGTGAAGGTGAAACCGGAGTTTGGTTAGATGTTGGTACACCTTTTGCTAGAAAAATATGTGCGATGGGCGTTAGAGCATCCCGATGGGTAACCATGCACGGTTTTGCTTTTAATGTAAATGCTGATTTAGGTTATTTTGATAATATTATACCGTGTGGTATAAGAGATAAAAGTGTTACTTCTCTAAATGTGGAGCTTGGAGTTGATAGAGTAGATGAAGAAGAAGTGAAAGAAAAAATATTGAAGCATTTCACTTCTCTATTTGAAGCAAATATAATTATTGATAAAAAAGAAGAATCAGTATAAGTTTTATTCAAAACTTATTTCAAGTTGTTCAGGCAGTAACCGGAAAGATTTACGGTGGTACTTAGTTATACCATATTTACGAATGGCTTCACGGTGTTCCTTTGTGGGGTAACCTTTATTTTTTTTCCAATTGTACATGGGGAACTCTTCATGGATTTTATTCATGTACTCATCTCTGTATGTTTTAGCTAAAACAGAGGCTGCAGCTATACTTAGATATTTGCCGTCGCCTTTTATAATACATTCGTGGGGAATATTATTAACAGGTTTAAATCGGTTACCGTCTACAATTATATATTCAGGAATAGGGTTAAGTTGCACTATGCAATCCTGCATCGCCTTTATTGATGCGTTGAGTATGTTTATGTCGTCTATAACAACTGGTTCAATATGGGTTACGTGGTAACAAATAGCTTGCTGTTCAATTATAGGACGAAGTAAATCCCGGTTTTTTTCTGTGAGTTGCTTTGAGTCGTTTAACAACTCAATTTTAAAATTTTCAGGTAATATAACAGCAGCAGCAGTTACGGGTCCTGCAAGGCACCCTCTTCCTGCTTCATCTGTTCCTGTTTCAAAAATTTTACCTGAATGATTAGATAATAACATGTAAACCAAATTATGTTAATTAACGTACAAATCTATAGGATAGGGGTTAAAATAAAAAATTAACATCTGTCAATAGATAATAATTTATATTTTTGCTAATCTTTTTTGTAGAAAATGTTATTAATTTAATTTTTCTCATTAAACTTGCTATTAACTATTAATTTATTTAAGAAATGAAAAAAAATAATGTAAGGCTATTTGCTTTGGCTTTGGCATTTAGTGGAAGTGTTTCCGCTTTTGCCCAAACCCCCGAGCAGAGAGCTGAGATTGTAAAACATTATGATCAAAAGAAAAATCAAGAGCTATATGAAAGGTTGAAGAGGCAGGAAGATGAAAGCTATAAGAAAGCACTTCAATTAGCTGAAGAAAAAGGCTGGCCTCTTGAAATAGAAAAAGAAAATGGAATTAAGTCCTTACTTGTAGGGGTTACAAAAAATAATGATCCTGTTTATATAATGCCATATAATGAAGGCGCTGCTGTTACAGCAAGAGTTACTCCTGTAAGATCAGGAGGGCCATTATTATTGGATTTAAATGGTCAGGATATGGTTATTGGTATATGGGAGCCTGGAAATGTAAGAAAAAATCATATTGACTTAACTGGCAGAGTTACCGTTATGGATGGTGCTAATTTCACTTCTCATGATAGTAATAATGGTCATGCTACACACGTGTCGGGTACTATGATTGGTTCGGGTTTAGGAGATGCAGATGCTAAAGGTTTAGCATATCAAGCCACTCTTCTTGCTCATAATTCTTTTAACGATGTATCTGAAGCTTCTGCCAGAGCAAGTAATGGTTTGCTAGTTTCTAACCATTCTTACGGGCTAGATTTTGATGTGCAACCAGAATGGGTTAAAGGGGCTTATACAGATTTTGCAGCAGCTTGGGATCAGGTCACATATAATCATGAATACTATCTTCCTGTATTTGCTGCAGGTAATGATCGTGTTGCAAATGAAAAAGATATACTTGTGGGAGATGTAGTTTCAAAAAATACGGTTGGGGTTGCAGCTACTTTACAAGTGAATAATTATATAGGACCTTCTTCTGTTCAGATTACTTCGTTTAGTAGTTATGGTCCTACAGATGATCATAGGGTTAAACCTGATATTGCAACTAAGGGTCAGGGAGTTTTCTCTTGTTATTCTGAAAGTAATACAAGTTATGCTACATTACAGGGTACTTCAATGGCTGCTCCTGGTGTTACTGCTTCTTTAGCGTTAATGCAGCAGCATCACGGAAATCTGCACGAGGGTAGTTTTATGAGAGCGGCTACACTTAAAGCGCTTATGATTCATACTGCTGATGAAGCAGGTACCTCTGATGGTCCTGATTACCGTTTTGGATGGGGGCTAATTAATACGGCTGCTGCTGTGGGGCTTTTAACTGCGGATAAAAATCAAACAACTGCAATAGTTGAAGAGAATACTTTAACTCAAAGTGGAACTTATCAAAAAACAGTAAAAGCGGGTCCCGGAGGAGAGATTAAAGTTACTATTTCTTGGACTGATCGTCCGGGTAATGTTAATAATGGAGTGGAAGATTTAGAGACTCCTGTTTTGGTTAATGATTTAGATGTTAGAGTTAGTGATGGGACCAATACTTATTTGCCTTGGAGATTAAATACTATTACCTCTATTGCTGAAAAAGGAGATAATTATGTTGATAATGTTGAGGTTATAGAGATTGATAATGCAGATCCCGGTGCTTCATACACTGTTACGGTTAGTCATAAAGGAAATCTTCAAAGTTTTGCACCTCAAAAATATTCTCTGATTATTAGCGGTATTACAGATATAAATTCTGTAAGTAATAGTGAATTTTCAAAGTTTGGTGTTTATCCAAACCCAGCTAACGATGTTTTAAATATAACTTTAGATGGTTCTTTAGAAGGACAAAGTACTAAAACTGTTCTTTATGATGTTCAGGGTAGGTTTGTGAAAAACTTTGGGGGGTCTAAAAATAACTTAGATGTTTCAGGTGTAGCTCCTGGGATATATTTACTTACTGTTGATGTTAACAATGGTGCTTACACAGAGTCTAAAAAGATTGTAATTAAATAACTTTAATTATATTTTTAAATAAAAATCAATTTTATACGCAACCTTCTTAATAATTTGTATCTACATAAAAAAGAGTTTTATATTTTGTGATAATTTATATAATAGATGTGACTATTATTCCTGTATAATGCTTGTTTTATTGATAAATTATTAAGAAGTTTGCGGTTAACTAACTCAAATTAATAAAGTATGAGATCGAAGTTTACTTGGATTATGACGCTCTTATTAGCGTTTTCATTTACGTTCTCTTATGCACAAGAGAAAACAATCACAGGTACCGTTTCAGATCCTTTGGGTCCGATTCCGGGAGCTAATGTTTTTGTTAAAGGAACACAAATAGGTGTGCAAACAGATATTGATGGAAAATATTCCATTAATGCAAGTGTAGGTGACGTTTTAGAGTTCTCCTTTGTAGGGTTTGCAACTCAAACAGTCCCTGTAGGTCAAACTAATGTTATCAATGTTACTTTGGAGGAAAAAGCCAAGGTGCTTGAAGGGGTTGTTGTGGATAAGTATAGGAATATTACTCCTGTTACTTCGGCTTCAGCAATGGCAACTGTATCTGTTGAAGAGGTAGAAGATAGAGCAAATGCTTCTATTATTCAAAACCTTCAAGGACAGGTAGCAGGTTTGAATATTGGTACAGGTTCTGGGCAACCAGGGGCGGATAGTACTATTATTCTTCGTGGTGTAGGTTCTATTAACGGTAATATTGAGCCTTTGTTCATCGTGGATGGTATTCCTGTAGATGAGGATGGTTTTAGAAGTATTAGTCAAAACGATATTGCTTCTTACAGTATTTTAAAGGATGCCGCTGCTACTTCGATATATGGTAACAGAGGTGCGAATGGTGTAATTGTAATTACTACTAAGAGAGGTAGATATAATCAGAAACTTTCTTTCAGATATACTACACAATTTGGTTACACTAAACTTCAGAATTTAAATATGGAACTTATGAATAGTAGAGAGCTACTTGAGTTCCAAAAAGCAAATGGAGTGGGGCTTGGTGCTTCACTTACTGATGCTGAACTTGATTTAAGAGCTCGTCAGGCTAACACCTCTTGGAAAGATGTGTTCTTTAGAACAGGTGTTACTAAATCTCATGATTTATCTATTACTTCAGGTTCTGAAAACAGTACTAACTTTACTTCATTAAGTTATTTTGAACAAGATGGTACTTTCTTAAATACTAATTTTAAGCGTTTTACTGTAAGGAATAACTTTGCAGGTAAATCTGACAACGAGAAGTTTAATTACTCTATGAACTTAAACATTAACTTCTCAAGATCAAACGGTATAGATGGTGCAGGCTCAAATGCAATTTTCTTTGCTCCGTTTAGAGCTGCTTTACATGGTCTTCCTTATCTATCTCCATACGATCCTGATGGAAGTATAACAAACGATGGTGGTGTTGTGCCGGGAGACCCTAATTCGGTTACTCCAAATGTAGTGCCATACGTTCTGTTAAATTCAGTTAATATGAATACAGATCAGGAAGATGAACTTAAAATATTAGGTAGTTTCTCTGCTGATTATAATTTTGCTGATAACCTTACTGCAGCAATTCAGTTAGGTGTTGATTACTCAGCTTTCAAATTGTTAGAAATACTTCACCCTAATAGTATATTAGGTCCTTTCCAAGTTGATCAGAATGCTGAATATGGTGGTATTCAAAGTGAAGATGCTACAAGAGATTTCAGATTTAACTCTACTGTTAGCTTAAACTATAATAATACATTTGCTGAAAAGCACAATATTGATGCTTCGGTATTTGTTGAATACTATAAAGCTCATTATGATGGTATTAGTTTTGATCAATTCGGTCTTGACCCTAGATTAGTAGGTACAGGTTCTGGTTTCATAGATTCAGGTATATTTGAAGATCTTGATGATAATGTAAATACACCTGATACACAGCCATATATTCCTTCAATAGGATCATTCAAGGTTGAGGAAGGTTTATTCTCGTATTTTGCAAACCTAGATTATGATTATGACAGAAGATTTGGTATTTCTGCAACAGTAAGAAGAGATGCTTCTTTCAGGTTTGTTGACGATAACCAATGGGGTACATTCTGGTCTGTAGGTGGTAGATGGAATCTTGAAGCTGAATCATTTATGGAAAACTCAAGAGATGTTGTTGATATGTTAAAGTTAAGAGCTTCTTTTGGTACATCAGGTAACCAACGTGTTAACAATGCTCAGTACTCAATTCTTAACCAATATCTTAATCTATATGGTGCAGGGAGCGGATATAATGGTACAAGTTCTACAGTTCCTACTCAAATTGCATATAGAGGTTTAAGATGGGAAGAGATGGAGCAATCAAATATCGGTATTGATTTCGGTTTTTGGGGTAATAAACTTTCAGGTAGTATAGATGTATATAAAAAGTTAACAACTGACTTGTTCCAAGATACACCAATATCTCCTATTAATGCTACTTCAAGTATTGATACTAACATTGGTGCAATGCAAAACCAAGGTTTAGAGGTTACTTTAAAGTATGTAGTATTTAAAAATGATGAATGGAGAGTTTCTGTGAATGGTAATACTTCGTATAATAAAAATGAAATAAGAGAATTACCTGCTTCTTATGACGGTATAGTGTTTGGAGGAGGTTCAAGTGCTTTAATCGAAGGATCTCAAATTAACACATTCTACGTTGTTAAATATGCAGGAGTTAATCCTTCAAATGGTAACCCATTGTTTTATACTGCTGATGGTGGTCTTACAGAAACATTATCAGATGCAGATAGAGTTGATACAGGTAAGTCAATTTATCCTGTATGGCAAGGTGGTTTCGGTACAAGCGTTAACTATAAAGGATTTGAGTTTAATACTCAATGGAGTTATTTTGCAGACCTTTACAGAAACAACTTAGACTATGCAGAATTAGAGGAAACAAATGTTGTAGATGATGGGTCTAACAGGGTAGTTTCTACAGCTAATGCATGGCAACAGCCTGGAGATATAACAAGTGTTCCTCGCGTAGGAAATCCTTTTGGAGCAGTTGATTATATTAACTCTACAGACAGATATTTAGAAGATGCTTCTTTCTTAAGATTAAGAAATATTCAGTTAGGATATACCTTTAGTGATAAAGTATTAGAAGATTTACCGATTACAGGATTAAGATTCTACGTACAGGGCGAAAACCTTTTAACTTTCAGTTCATGGAGAGGATGGGATGCTGAAGGAGGATTCAGATCTACTGATAGAGGTAATTATCCTACACCTAGAATATACACTTTAGGAGCAGTTGTTAATTTCTAAAAAAAAATGAAAATGAAAAAAATATTTAAATTTAGTTTACTTGCTTTATTTGTAGGAGCTGTTTCTTGTGATGATGCAATAGATATTAACCAAGAAAATGAGCTGACTGAGGAAAATGCATACCAAACTGTTGCAGATTTACAGACAGGTTTAAATGGGGTGTATGCTGCTTATGTTCCTGATGCTGGTTCTAATGGTACTGGGGATGTCATATTGTTTAATGATCTTTTTACTGATAACATTAAAAGAGGTCTTAGCAGTAGTGGTCAAGGTAATCAGGTATATAACTTTATTCTTCAGCCTGGTAGCCAGTTCCCTGCAACATTATGGTCTAACAGATATGCGTTAATTAATTATTCTAACAGACTTTTAAAAGCATGGGACAGGATATTCCCTACATTAGAAAGTGGTCCAGATATTGAAACTGCAAATCAAATAAAAGCTCAGGCACTTGCGTTAAGAGCGATAGGTCACTTTGAACTTCTTCAATATTTCACAGTAAATTATGAAGATCCTAGTGCTCCGTCTATAATACTTTTAGACTTTGTTCCTGAAGTAACAGATGTATTCCCTAGAAATACAGTTGGCGAGTCATTTGAGTTTATTAATAATGATTTAAATGAAGCAGCTGATTTAGTGGGTGATTTTTATGCTAAAGATGTAGCCTCTCCTTTTAACGCATACTATATAAATGGGGACGTTATAAAAGCTCTTCAGGCTAGAGTAGCTTTATTTCAAGGAGATTATACTTCTGCAGGTACTTATGTTGATGCTATAGAAGATAATTATACTTTATCAGATACTGAAACCGGTACCTATCAAGCTATGTATAACGATGATACTACGACTGAAGAGAATATATGGACGTTAGCAAGAAAAGATGGTGATAACGGAGTTGTTGCTCTATTCTATGCGAACAGTGCAGAAATAGATGGAAGCCCGTTCTTTGAAGCTTCATATGATTTATATGATAGCTTTGAGGCAAATGATTTAAGAACATCTGTTGTTTTTAATGAAGAAGATGGTGAAACAACTTCTCCTGGCGATATATTACTTATAGGTAAGTATCCTGGTGGTTCATTTGGTGTTCAGGTAAATGATGTAAAATGGATAAGATGGGCAGAAATGCTATTAATCCGTGCTGAAGTTCAGGCTCGTGCAGGTATGCTTACTGAAGCTGCAGCTACAATTGAAACATTAAGAGACTCGAGATATCAAGGTAATGCACCTTCTGTTTCTTATGGTTCACTAAATGCAGCATTAGCAGATATCTTACTAGAAAGAAGAAGAGAGCTTTGTTTTGAAGGACACAGATATTTAGACCTTAAAAGACTTGGTGCTGACATAGGAGAAGGAATTGATCGTGATGATAGAGATTGTGCATCATTCTCTGCTCCATGTAATTTACCAGCAGGTGACTATAGATTTACATTGCCTATACCTACTGTTGAAATTAATGCTAACCCTGGTATAGAGCAAAACCCGAATTATAATTAAAAAAAATGCTTATGAAAACTATTTTTAAACTATTAGCGGTAGCACTTCTTTTTGCTTCGTGTGATGATGTTGAGCCTACTATATACAATGGTAATATAGGGCAAAACGATACTTTTCTTAGTTTTTCAAGATCAGTATACCTTTTACCTGTAGTTCAGAATCAAACGGGAGAAGTTAAAGTTGTATTTAACTCGAGTACAGTTTCTGATGTAGATAGAGTTTATAATATAGAGGTTGGTTTCCCTGAGGCTTCACCTGCAAACCCTGAAACATTTACTGTTCCTGCTTCAGTAACAATACCTGCAGGAGAGTATCAAGGTTCTTTCACAATACCAGGTGTTGATAATGGTCTTGTTGATGAAGTTGTAAAAAGATTTACTTTAACTGTTACTAACCTTAGTGACAATGAGTATATGGATAATGATACAACAACTATTAACATATATGAGGTGTGTCCTTTACAAGCTGACTTTTTAGGTACTTATACTATACAGGTAGCTTCTGAACCTTTAGGTATTTCTGCTTTTGAAGCAGGAGAAGTTACTCTTGTTGAGGGAGATAGTCAATATGAGAGAGTGTTTAATGCTACTGTATACCCTGGTTATGGCGGTAATCAACAAGTAACTCTTGCATTTGCTTGTAACTTCCTAAACTTAGGTCAATCTATTGATACAAATGTAACGTGTGATGTTGAGGATGATACTAAATCATTAGTTCATGCTCCTGCAGAATTAGCTGACAGATCAGCTTACGATACAAATGATGATTCTTATTTTGAATTAACTTTTATAGAAGACTCTCAATCTGATTGCGGCTCTCCTGCAAATACTGTTCTTACTTTCACTAAAGTGGAGTAGTAGTAAATTTTAAAAAGATATATTTATGAAAAAAATATTTTATAGTTTATTAGCTCTTGCAACTCTATCTTTAGTAGGTTGTAGTGGAGATAACAATCCGAACGAAGGCAAATTTCATGCAGATCCCGAAGCTGGTTATGTGTATTTTAGTAACCCTGGTATGACAGTAAACATACCTGTTGGATGTGCAGAAGAAGCAGGTGAGGTTTCTATACCTTTCTTACTTAATGCTTATGTAAATAAAAATGGACTTAATGTTCAATATTCAATAACTGAAATTGAAGGCAGTTCTGATGTTGCTACTGTTGAGGCTATGGTTCCTGCTGGTTCTCTTGAAGGTAATATTACAGTTGCTTATCCGGCAGGTTTAACTTCTACTGTAGCTTTTGATGTAGTATTTACAGGTACTAGTAATAACAGTGTTGAAATAGGTGCTCCTGAGAGTACTGTTGAACAAAAAGTAACAGTTAGGTTAAATGTTGATACAAGGGATTTATTACTTGGTAACTACGATGTTATTGAAACAGTTGGTGGAGATCAAGAAACTCATACATCAACTATCCTTCCTGGATCAGCAGACGATGAGATTTTGATTACTGGTTTAGGGTATTTTTATGCTGCTGACTTGGATGATGCTCTTGAGAATTCTACTGTTCGTGCCTTTGTAAATGCTGACGGTACATTAAGTTTCCCTGATGCTATTGATAACTATGCATTTGACAACGAAAGTGTAGGTCCACTATATTTCGAAGGAAATTCTGGTGAATATACTGCTTGTCCGGGTGATTTAAGTATAAACTATACTTTCCGCTTTGGTGCTAATTTAGCTAGTGCTGTTAACCCAATAGATGTTGTATTGGTTAGACAATAATTTATGCAGATTATTATATATAGAAAACCCGCTCTTAGCGGGTTTTTTTTATGCTTTGTTGTTTTTAAAAATTATCTTTGTCAATTATTATACAGCTTTATATGCATAAGAAAATTGTTTATATACTATTAATTTGTTTTGTTCCGCTTTTTACATTTGCTCAGGTTCTGAAAAAAAGTAATTCAAACAAGTCTACATTAAATCAGTATTCATCTAAAAGGAGTAGTTCTGTAAGTAATCAATCTTCCACTAAAGTTTCTGACAGTATTGCTACAATTGATATGTATAAAATAATAAGTATTGACAGAGATACTACTTATGTTGATACATCACTAACTATATCGCAGCATTATAAAGCTAACTATTTGCGTAAAGATTTATTTGGTCTTCTGCCTTTTAATAATATAGGTCATACATATAATACTTTGGATTATGGCTTAACTGATTATAATCCTTTCCCCGAGTTTGGCTTTAAAGCTAAACACTTCCCATATATAGAAGTAGAGGATATTAAATATTATAATGTTGCTACACCTTATACAGACTTATTTTATAAATCAGTACTGGAACAAGGGCAAATATTAGATGCATCTATTGCTGTAAATACTTCCAAAAATTTAAGTTTTGCAATAGGTTATAAAGGTATTCGCTCGGTAGGGAAATATATTAATTCAATTACCAGTAATGGGAATTTCAGATTTATTACAAGCTATAATACGACCGATAGAAGATATAAATTAAAACTTCATTTTACAGGTCAGGACTTTTCTAACGGAGAAAATGGAGGGATAGTTAATCTTCAAAATTTCGAAAGTGGCGTGAGTCCTTATGACGAAAGAGGCAGGCTTGAAGTTTTTTTAAATGATGCTAAATCGATATTAAAAGGTAACAGATATTTTATTGATCACTCTTTTAAATTAAAAAAGGAGGCGGTAAATAACTTAGTTATTAAACATAGATTTACTTATGAGAATAAATTTTTTGAATATAACCAACCTACAATAACGGAGTATTTTGGTGATGCTTATACAACGTCATCAGTACGTGATAAAACCCGATATAATAAAATGTATAATAAGGTAGGGGTAGCTTATTCAAATAAAAATATAGGCGATTTAGAGTTTTATTTAGAAGACTACAATTACAATTATTATTATAATAGAGTTGTTCTTGATAGTGTAGGAGATATAAAAATACCAAACTCTTTAAGTGACCGGATAAATACATATGGGGTCAGTTATACTTATGAAATAGGTAAATGGAGAGCAAAAGCACTTCTTTCAAACTCTATTACAAACCAGTCTTTAGCTAATATTGATGTTTCGGCTAAGTATAAACTTAACAATAAAAATCAATTTTCATTCCGATATCAAAAGATGAATAAGTTACCGGATTTGAATTATAGACTATATCAAAGTGATTTTATTGATTATAACTGGTATGAGGAAGATTTAAAGAATGAGAAAATAAATAATTTTGAAATAGAGGCGAACACCCAGTGGCTTGCACTTTCTGCTAAGTATACAGTTCTTAATGACCTTTTATATTTTTCTAACACATCAGGTGAAGTAAATGAATATAGTGTAGAAAGTTTATTAAAAGTAGAGCCAAAGCAATATGATGGTACTATAAACTATTTCTCTGTAAAGGCAAGGAAAGAATTCAAATACTGGAATTTTGCACTCGATAATACAGTACTATATCAAAATGTTGAACAAGGTTCTAATATATTAAATGTGCCTCAGCTTGTTACTCGTAACACGCTTTATTATTCGGACTATTTCTTTAAAAAGGCATTATATCTACAGACAGGTTTCACCTTAAACTATTTTACAGATTATTATGCTAATAATTATAATCCGTTGGTAGGTGAGTTTTATATACAAAATAATAGAAAAATAGGAGGCTACCCTTTAATGGATTTCTTTATTAACGCCAAAATAGATCAGTTTAGAGTATTTATAAAAGCAGAACATTTTAATACTATGTTCACTAATACAGCCGATTACTATTCAGCTCCTAATTATCCATATCGCGACTTTACGTTTAGATTGGGGGTTATATGGGTGTTTTTTACTTAAAAATCACTTTTATTTCTTTAGTTAATAATTAACTTAAAAATCATATTTTATTTTTAAGTTATTGTTAAATATCTTTTTTTTATTAAAACACTTATGTTAATCAGAGCTGTTATTATTTTTGTGTTTTGTTGGTTTTGTAACAAAAATTTTGAGGTATGTTGTAATTTCATCGTTTAGTGGTTACTTTTATGAAAAATAATAACCTCTATTTAATAATTTATGAAAAAAAGTACCTATTGCTGTGGTTACAATAGGATAAGACAGACAAAATTGTCATCTTATTTTATTTTAGCCTTGTTTTTCTTTTTATCATTTCCTGTATTAGCTCAGGCTCCCGCAAATGATGACTGCGAAGGAGCTATTGCACTCACAGTGAATAATGATTTATTATGCGGAGTTGTAACTTCTGCAACTAATGCAGAAGCAACTGAATCAACAGTAAATGCTGATTCATGCTTAGGAACTCCCAATGACGATGTTTGGTTTTCGTTTGTTGCACAAGGACCAAACCACCAAGTTACAATCTCTAATATTGTAGCAGTATCCGGCTCTTCAACAGATATGTATATCCAAGTATTATCCGGTACTTGTGGTGATATGACTAGTCTTTTCTGTTCAGACCCTAATTCAAGAATAATATCAGGTCTTACAGCAGGAGAAACATACTATGTAAGAGTATATAGTTATGGAACAAGTTCAAGACAAACATTTGATATTTGTTTGAATACTATACCCGAAGGTCCTGCAAATGATGATTGTACTAATGCTGTTGTCCTAACACCAAGTCCTGGTGAAGATTGTGTAAGTACAACTGCAGGAACTACCGTAGGAGCTACCCAATCGATGGAAGCAGATCCTTGCAGTGGAAACCCTAATGATGATGTATGGTTTAGTTTTACAGCTACTAGTGTAGTACATACTATAACTTTATCGGATGTTGAAAGTGTAATTGGTTCATCGGTTGATATGTATTTTCAAGTGCTTTCAAGTACTTGTGGAGATATGTCAAGCATAATTTGTTCAGACCCAAATACAAATATAGCTACAGGTTTAGCAGCCGGAGAAACATACTATGTAAGAGTATATAGTTATTCTTCAACTTCAATGCAAGACTTTAATATTTGTGTAACGACACCACCAGCCCCACCTGTAAATGATGAGTGTAACGGTGCAATTGCACTTACGGTAAATCCGGATTTTTCATGTGGTAATGTAACTGCCGCTACTACGGTAAACGCGACACAGTCAGAAGGATCGGGTCCTTGTTATGGAAGTCCTGATGATGATGTTTGGTTTACTTTCGTTGCAGAACAAACAACACACAGAATATCAATAACAGATGTTGAAGCTATTGAAGGTTCTGATACGGACATGTATTTCCAAATATTTAGCGGAAACTGCGAAAGTAAAGAAAGCCTATTATGCTCAGATCCTGAATCTGATGAAATAGAAGACCTAACAGTAGGCGAAACGTACTATGTAAGAGTTTATAGCTACTACAGTTCTTCAAGACAAAATTTTAATATATGTGTAGGAACATTCCCTCCACCACCAGCAAACGATGATTGTGAAGGTGCAATAGCTCTTGCAATAAATAACGACCTTTCTTGTGACAATGTTACTGCCGGCACTACAGTAAGTGCCACAGAATCTATGGAATCAGGAGAATGTAATGGCACACCAAATGACGATGTATGGTTTAGCTTTACAGCTACTAAAACCTCTCATTTAGTTAGTATCACTGATGTAACTATAGTTAATGGTTGGAGTAGTGATATGTATTTTCAAGTATTAAGTGGTACATGTGGTGATATGGAAAGTATAAAATGTTCCGATCCTAATAGTGTAATAGTTAGTAATTTAACAGTAGGCGAAACATACTATATAAGAGTATATAGCTATTCATCAACTTCAAGACAAAACTTTAATATATGTGTTGGTACTCTTCCTGAAGCTCCTGCTAATGACGAATGTGAAAATGCAGTTGTACTTACAGTAAGTGCTAATGAAGATTGTACTGATACTACCGAAGGAACTACTTTAGGAGCAACACAATCAATGGAAGCAGAGCCATGTGAGGGAGAGTCAAATGATGATGTTTGGTATTCGTTTGTTGCAACAAGTGAATTCCATACAGTAACACTTTCTGATGTTGAAGCTGTTTTAGGAACAAGCTCTAATATGTATATGCAAATATTAGGCGGTACATGCAATAATTTAGAGAGTGTATTATGTTCTAATATTGATGTCACTTCATTTGGCAACTTAACAGTAGGCGAAACATATTATGTAAGAGTATACAGCTATTCCGATACATCAAGCCAAAACTTTAATATATGTGTAACAACACCACCTGCACCACCTGCAAATGATGAGTGTACAGGAGCAGTTGCACTTATAGTAAATCCTGATGAAGAATGTACAAATGTAACAGCAGGTTCAACGCAAAATGCTTTACAATCACCTGCACCAGATTCTTGTTCAGGCACACCAAATGACGATGTATGGTATTCTTTCGTAGCAACAGGTTCAGCACATATAGTTACACTTTCTGATGTTGAAGCTATTGAAGGATCAAGTACAGATATGTACTTCGAGGTACTGGGTGGAGAATGTGATAACTTAGAAAGCATACTATGTTCAGACCCAAATAGTAATGATGTAATAGGTTTAACAACAGGAGAAACCTATTATGTAAGAGTTTATAGTTATGGTTCAACATCACGCCAAAACTTTAATATTTGTATAGGTACGCCACCACCGCCACCTGCAAATGATGAGTGTGATGGTGCTACTGCACTTACGGTAAACCCGGACTTTTCTTGTGGCAATGTTACTGCCGGTACTACGGTAAGTGCTACAGAATCTATGGAGGCAGGAGAATGTAATGGGACACCGAATGATGATGTGTGGTTTTATTTTGTGGCTGAAAATACACAACACAGAGTTAGTATTACAGATGTAGATGCAGTGGAAGGTTGGAGTACAGATATGTATTTTCAGGTATTAAGTGGGGCGTGTGGAACTATGGAAAGCATTGTATGTTCAGACTTTAACAGTAATGATGTAACAGGGTTAACAGTCGGAGAAACATACTATGTAAGAGTATACAGTTATTCTGATACGTCAAGACAAAACTTTAATATTTGTATAGGTACGACACCGCCGCCGCCTGCAAATGATGAATGCGAAAATGCTACTGCACTTACAGTAAATACAGATCTTTCTTGTGACAATGTCACTGCCGGGACTACATTAAGTGCTACAGAATCTATGGAGGCAGGAGAGTGTAGCGGTACACCAAATGATGATGTTTGGTATTCTTTCGTAGCTCAAGATACAAGGCACCAAATTACTATTTCAGATGTAGATGCAGTTGATGGTTCGAGTACAGATATGTATTTCCAAGTATTAAGCGGTACATGCGGAACTATGGAAAACCTAGTATGTTCAGATCTAAATTCAGCAGAAGTTGAAGATTTAACAGTCGGAGAAACATACTATGTAAGAGTATACAGTTATTCTGATACGTCAAGACAAAACTTTAATATTTGTATAGGTACACTACCGCCACCACCGGCAAATGATATGTGTGCTGATGCAATAGAGTTAACAGTAGGACTTGATTTTGAAACAGCAGCAGTTGCAACTACTAATGAAGGCGGAAGTCATGATGACAGTGACCCTTTACCAAGCTGTGATGCTACAGGTTTTGCAGCACAAGGAGCAGATATATGGTTTACCGTTACTGTACCTCCTACAGGTGAGATAAGCCTTGAAACAAGAAGTAACGATAATTCTGAAATTACAGATACAGGTCTTTCTGCATATACAGGTACTTGTGGTGATTTATCGCTTATTGAGTGTGATAGTGATGATGGAGATGGAAATTTCTCTTTATTAGAATTATCAGGACTAGAACCGGGTACAATATTATATGTAAGAACTTGGGGTTATAATGGAACTACAGGTCAGTTTGATATCGCTGCTTACGCAGAACCATGTGACGTAGCAGCACCGGCAGGAGATGCAGCTCAGGAGTTAACTCTTGGTGATACATTAGAAGATTTAGATGTTGACGGTGATAACCTGACATGGTATTCAGATGCTGAATTAACTACAGAAATTGATGCTACAACAGTAGCGGTTGACGGAACTACTTATTATGTAACACAAACTGAAGTAGCATGTGTAAGTGAAGCACTAGCTATTACAGTAACAGTAACAGACCCTTGTGAAGGTGTGACTGCACCAACAGCAGAAGCAACTCAGGAATTAACTTTAGGAGACACACTTGAAGCTATAGTTGTGACTGGTATGGATGGAGCTGATTATACATGGTATTCAGATGTTGAATTAACTACAGAAATTGATGCTACAACAGTAGCAGTTGACGGAACTACATACTATGTAGTACAAACATTTGAAGACTGTGTGAGTGATGCACTAGCTATTACAGTAACAGTAACAGACCCTTGTGAAGGTGTGACTGCACCAACAGCAGAAGCAACTCAGGAATTAACTTTAGGAGATACACTTGAAGCTATAGTTGTGACGGGTATGGCAGGAGCTGACTATACATGGTATTCAGATGCTGAATTAACTACAGAAATTGATGTTACAACAGAAGCAGTTGACGGAACTACTTACTATGTAGTACAAACATTTGAAGACTGTGTGAGTGATGCACTAGCTATTACAGTAACGGTAACAGACCCTTGTGAAGGTGTAACTGCACCAACAGCAGAAGCAACTCAGGAATTAACTTTAGGTGACACACTTGAAGCTATAGTTGTGACTGGTATGGCAGGAGCTGATTACACATGGTATTCAGATGCTGAATTGACTACAGAAATAGATGCTACAACAGCAGCAGTTGACGGAACTACATACTATGTAGTACAAACATTTGAAGATTGTGTGAGTGATGCACTAGCTATTACAGTAACAGTAATAGACCCTTGTGAAGGTATTACAGCGCCTACAGGTGATGCAGTTCAAGACTTTACCGAAGGGCAAACATTAGCAGACCTTGAAGTAACAGGTGACAACCTGACTTGGTATTCGGATGCTGAATTAACTACAGAAATTGACGCTACTACAGTATTAACTGATGAAGCTACTTACTATGTAACACAAACTATAGGTGAGTGTACCAGTGAAGCTCTAGCAGTAACTGTTAACCAAGTTGCTAATACAGATGTATTTGGTAAAAATAACTTTACTTATTACCCTAACCCTGTAACTGATGTATTTACACTATCAGCTCAGGAAGAAATTAAGAAAGTAACAATATTTAATATGCTTGGCCAGGAAGTATACACTAACGGCTTCCAGTCAAACACTGTTGAATTAGACCTTTCTCAACTTTCAGCAGGAAGCTATTTTGTAAACGTTAGCACAGCTAATGCAAGCAAAGTAGTTAAAATACTTAAGAACTAATTCTAAGTAAGTATATTTTAAAAGGCTGCCAAAGGCAGCCTTTTTTATTGATTATAAAGCAAATCAGTTGTTTTGCTTAATATAAATTATCAGGATATGGAATGTTAACTGTTTTTTTAACTTATAACCAATATCTTTGTACCGTTTTTATAAAACAATAAAAGTAACAGAATGAAATACGCTAAAAATATACTTGAAACTATTGGTAACACCCCTTTAGTACAACTTAATAAAATAGCTGAGAGTATCGATGCAATGGTTTTGGCAAAAGTAGAAACCTTCAATCCGGGTAACTCTGTAAAGGATAGAATGGCAGTCAAAATGATTGAAGATGCCGAAGCCGATGGGAGACTAAAACCGGGCGGTACAATAATAGAAGGTACATCAGGAAATACAGGTATGGGCTTGGCACTTGGTGCGATAGTAAAAGGATACAAGCTAATATGTGTAATATCAGATAAACAATCCAAAGAAAAAATAGATATACTAAGAGCGGTTGGTGCTGAAGTTGTAGTATGCCCTACAGATGTAGAACCTACAGATCCACGTTCTTATTATTCAGTATCTAAAAGACTGGCGGAAGAAACACCAAATGCATGGTATGTTAACCAGTATGATAACCCATCGAATGCGATAGCACATTACGAACAAACAGGACCTGAAATTTGGGAACAAACAGAAGGTAAAATAACCCACTTTGTTGTAGGTGTTGGTACAGGAGGTACAATTTCAGGAGTGTCTAAATACCTTAAAGAAAAGAACCCTAATGTGAAAGTTTGGGGTATAGATACCTATGGTTCTGTATTTAAAAAATATCATGAAACAGGTATATTCGATGAAAACGAAGTGTACTCCTACATCACCGAAGGTATAGGTGAAGATATTTTACCCAAAAACGTTGATTTCAGTTTAATTGATGGCTTTACAAAAGTAACGGATAAAGATGCTGCGGTATATACCCGTAAACTGGCACTGGAAGAAGGTATATTTGTTGGTAACTCAGCAGGAGCAGCAGTAAAAGGTTTGTTACAGTTAAAAGATGAATTTAAACCTGGCGATGTAGTAGTAGTGCTTTTCCACGATAGCGGTAGCCGTTATGTGGGTAAAATGTTTAATGATGACTGGATGCGTGAGCGTGGTTTCCTTGATGAAGAAATTACCAAAGCAGGAGACCTTATTAAGAATCATGCTGATAGACCATTAGTAATGGCTCGTACTGAAGAATTGGTTTCGCATGCTATAGAGCGTATGCGTAAACATAAAATATCACAAATACCTGTTGCAGATACTACTGGCTTTGTAGGTTCGGTTAATGAAACAGTACTTTTCCATGCTTATATGGAAGATAAAGATATTGCCGATAAGCCTATAAAGGATTTTATGGGAGCACCTTACCCACTAGTAAATGCAAATACTTCTTTAGAAGAAGTATCAAAACTGATTGATAAAGACAATCAGGCAGTATTGGTTGACTTAGGCGACGGCAAACATCATATAATAACAAAGCACGATATTATAGGTGCTATCAAATAAATAAGAAACCGGCTTTATGCCGGTTTTTTTATGCTTTCATTTTAAATGGTGATAAATAGGTAACATTAGCGTTAGTCAATTTTTTTATTTTAGCTCCAATTCCAACTAAAAATGAAAGAAGACTTTCTGTACTACATCTGGCAGTTTAAAAAGTTTACAACTTTAGACTTAACTACTACACAAGGCGAAAAGCTGCAAATACTAAATAGTGGGCAGCGACTGCAACAGTCAGGTCCTGATTTCTTTAATGCACGAATTCTTATCGGGGAGCAAAAATGGGCGGGTAATGTGGAGATTCATGTAAAATCATCTGACTGGTATTTACATGGTCATGAGCAGGACAGAGCCTATGATAATGTAATATTGCATGTAGTTTGGGAATACGACACCGAAGTACTACGCAAAGACCAAGCTGAAATTCCAGTTTTGGAACTCAAAAAATTTGTTGAGGCTAATTTGCTGAAAAGCTATACTGCATTGACTGCTGCCAAAACTTGGATTAATTGCGAGAACGAACTTAAAGACCTTAACAGTTTTGTGTTAGAAAACTGGAAAGAGCGTTTGTTTTTTGAAAGGTTAGAGCGAAAAGCAATACCAATGCTAGAGTTAGCTAAGGAAACTAATAATGACTGGGAAGCGGTATTGTTTCGTTTTCTGGCTAAGAATTTCGGCTTAAAAAACAATGGTGAATCGTTTTTTGAAATAGCAAGGTCATTACCTTTTACTGTAGTACGTAAAGAAGCATTTGAAGCAGAAAACCTTGAAGCCTTATTAATGGGCAGAGCGGGTTTCCTAAATAGGGAGTATGAAGATGTATATGCGAAAGACCTGCAACACAGATATGCATATATGGCTGTAAAGCATACTATAAAGTCTGTTTATATAGCACCTCCTGAGTTTTTCCGCCACAGACCGGATAACTTTCCTACTATTCGGCTTTCACAATTAGCACAATTATACCATACACATCAAAACCTGTTTAATAAACTTGTGCAGAGTAAGTCTGTAGAAGCTATTTACGATTTGCTGCAAACAGCAACCTCTCCGTATTGGGAAACACATTACAAGTTTGATAAGGAGAGTAACAAGAAACGAAAAAAGCTTACAAAATCGTTTATAGATTTACTTATCATAAATACAGTCATTCCCTTACGGTTTGCTTATGCTAAAAGCACGGGCACTGAAGTAGGGGAGGAACTTTTGCAATTAATAAGGAACATACAGCCTGAGAAGAACACCATAATTGATAAATTCAGGCAATTTAAAATGCCTGTTGATTCGGCTTATGATACCCAGTCATTACTGCAATTAAAAAACGAATATTGTAATCATCATAAATGTATGCAATGTGCTATTGGTATAGAAGTACTTAAAAAGTAATATTTTTTAACTGCTATTATATCGGTAATTATTAAATTTGAAACTCAAAATAAAAAAATGTCATTAGTAACTAAAATACGCCACTTTTTTGAAAGGAACGGTTTTCACGTATCAGCCCGCTTAGCGGACAGGTTGGGTATGCGAGCTACTAATGTACGTTTGTTTTTTATTTATATCTCCTTTGTTACGGTAGGACTTTGGTTTGGGGTGTACTTAACACTCGCATTTTGGCTAAAGCTAAAAGATATGGTTTATACCAAACGAACATCGGTATTCGACCTGTAGTTAAAAGCTATGAAACTGCCTTACACTTTCTATCGGTATACTAAAACCCAGCGTAAAGGCATACTTTCCCTATTTATCCTTATTATACTTATCCAAGTTGCTTATTTTGTAGTAACCTCACAGCAGGGAGGTAAAATAGCATCCTCGCCACAAGAAGAAAAAGAGTGGTTGGCGCTTCAGGAAGTAATTGATTCCATTAAAGTAGAAAAGTCAAAAAGTAAGCAATATAAAATTTATCCGTTTAACCCCAACTACATAACCGACTATAAAGGGTATGTGTTGGGTATGACTCCCGAGGAAATAAACCGTCTGCATAAATTCAGAGAAACGAATAAGTATATAAATACTCCTCAGGACTTCCAAAAAGTTACCAAGGTATCTGATAGTTTACTGGCTGCGATATCGCCTTATTTTAAATTCCCTGACTGGGTTAATAAAAAGTATGGGAATAAAAGGAGTAAGAAAGCTAAAATATACCCTTTCAATCCTAATTATATAAGTGACTATAAAGCAGAGCTTATAGGGTTATCTAAAACGGAGTTAAAGCGACTTCGTGAATTCAGAAAAACAAAAAAGTATATAAACACACCGGAAGACTTCCAGCGCGTAACTAAAATATCCGATAGTAGACTGGCAGCGATATCGCCTTACTTTAAGTTCCCCGATTGGGTGGTAGAAAAGTACGGCAAAGGTGCTAAAAACAAAAAAGTTGAGATATACCCTTTTAACCCTAATTATATAAGTGATTATAAAGCGAAGCTAATAGGGCTTTCAAAAGCAGAGTTAAACCGTATTCGAAAATTCAGGGGAACAGGAAAGTATGTAAACAGTCCCGAAGATTTCCAGAAAGTCACTAAGGTGTCCGATAGTTTACTCAATGCCATATCACCATACTTTAAATTTCCTGATTGGGTAGTCGCAAAAAATAAAGTAATGAAATCAGTTAAAGCAGGTAAACGCTTAGATATTAATACTGCCACTCAAGAGGAACTAAAAGTTGTTTATGGTATAGGTCCTGTATTTTCTGAAAGGATTTTAGATAAGAAGAAAAAACTGGGCGCTTATGTAAATATGGAGCAACTGGATGAATTTGAAGAATTCTCTCCAAGAGCAAAAAAGGAGTTGCATGAAATGTTTGAGGTAAAAGAAAACCCAAAAGTGAAGAAGGTAAATATTAATACAGCTTCATTAAATACATTAATAGATTTTCCTTATTTTGATAAACACTTAGCCGAAGCAATTGTTACTAAAAGAGAACAATCAGGAAAGATTAAGAATGTTGAGGAATTAATAGAAATTAATAGATTTTCTGTTGAAAAATTAAAAATAATTGCATTATATTTGGAATTCTAAAAAATACAATCAAAAAATGAATTTCGAATATAACGAAACACAGTCAATGATTGCACAGTCAATCAGAGATTTTGCAGAGCAACACATTCGCCCTTATGTAAAAGAATGGGATGAAGCACAACACTTTCCTGTAGACTTATTTAAAAAACTGGGAGAAATGGGCTTTATGGGAGTTCTTGTTCCGGAAGAATTAGGAGGTTCAGGATTAGGCTACCACGAATATATTACTGTAATAGAAGAAATATCTAAAGTAGATCCATCAATAGGGCTGTCAGTAGCAGCACATAATTCACTTTGTACTAACCATATTCTTACTTTTGGTAATGAGGAACAAAAGAAAAAGTGGATACCTAAACTTGCGACTGCCGAACATATAGGTGCTTGGGGACTTACTGAGCACAATACAGGGTCTGATGCGGGAGGTATGAATACCACTGCTGTTAAAGATGGAGACCACTGGGTTATAAACGGTGCTAAAAATTTTATTACGCATGCTAAATCAGGAGATATAGCAGTAGTTATAGTACGCACAGGAGAAAAAGGAGATTCTCGTGGTATGACAGCATTTGTTTTTGAAAAAGGAATGGAAGGTTTTACCAGCGGTAAAAAAGAAGATAAATTAGGTATGCGCGCCAGCGAAACTGCCGAACTTATTTTTGATAACTGCCGTGTGCCGGATGCTAACCGACTTGGAGAAGTTGGAGAAGGTTTTATTCAGGCAATGAAAATACTTGATGGCGGTAGAATATCAATAGGTGCATTATCACTAGGTATAGCAAAAGGAGCTTATGAAGCAGCTTTACAATACTCTAAAGAAAGACACCAGTTTGGGCAACCAATTGGTAGTTTCCAGGGAATAGGATTTAAGCTTGCTGATATGGCTACCGAAATTGAAGCGTCAGAACTGCTTTTACATAAAGCGGCTTACCTTAAAAATAACAATAAGCCTGTTACAGTAGCGGGAGCTATGGGTAAAATGTATTCATCAGAAGTGTGTGTTAGTGTTTCTAACGAAGCAGTACAAATACACGGCGGTTATGGTTATACTAAAGATTACCCTGTAGAGAAGTTTTACAGAGACTCTAAACTATGTACAATAGGTGAAGGTACTACAGAAATACAAAAATTGGTTATATCAAGAAATTTATTGAAGGAATAAAGCTATTCGAAAAATAAATTATTAGAAAAGAGCGACTTAACAAGTCGCTCTTTTTATTTCAAAGTTGTTAACACTATAACGTTATAGTTTACCGTGTTATGTGGATTCGATAATTTATGTGTTATTATTTTGTATTTTTCTTTGAATCCAAAACTAATAATTATGAATCGAATAATTACCATGGCTATTTCTGCATTGTTATTGTGTAGTTGTAGTGAAGAAGCAAATGAACTTCAGGAAGAAAATCAACAGTCTGCAAATGAACTTCAAAATCAGGAGAATCAGGTTGTTACTAAATCAGTAGGAAGTAAAGTAATGATGCAGGCTTTCTATTGGGATGTTCCCGGTAACGGAGTGTGGTGGAATACGGTTTCATCAAAAATACCGTCATGGTCAAGTGCAGGGATAGATGCTATTTGGCTGCCGCCGGCTACTAAGGCAGCAGGAGGAGGCTACTCTATGGGGTATGACCCCTTTGACTATTTTGATTTTGGCAGCTATAACCAAATGGGGAATACCGAAACCCGTTTTGGATCGCTAAGTGAAATTCAATCATTAATAAGTACTGCACACAGTAACAATATAAGCGTAATAGCAGATATTGTTGTTAACCATTGTAGTGGAGGTGCTTCTGAATACAACCCCTATACGGGAGGATATACTTATACTGATTTCCAGCCCGCATCAGGTATGTTTGCCCGTTCTTACCATGATTTTCATCCTAATGATGTACATAGTTCGGATGCAGGAGCTTTTGGCGGATATCCTGATTTGTGCCATGACAAGGTATATGTACAGAACTGGTTGTATAACAACAGTAACTCTATAGCCAAGTACTATAAAAATGTAATGGGCTTTGATGGTTGGCGATTTGATTATGTAAAAGGTTTTGAGCCGTGGGTGGTTAAAAACTTTAAAAATGCAGTAGGAGGATTTACAGTAGGGGAGTACTGGGATGGTAATGCAGCCACACTAGACTGGTGGACTGAACAGGCGGAAGCTAGTGCTTTTGATTTTGCCTGTTATTACAGAATGCGAGATGCATTTGCTAATAATGACCTTACTTACCTTAACGGCGATATGCTGCTTAAACGTAATTCATACAGAGCAGTTACCTTTGTGGCTAACCATGATACGGATGAAATATACAGTAATAAATTATTAGCATACGCTTTTATACTTACTCATGAAGGGTACCCTTGTCTTTTTTACAGAGATTACGAGGACTGGTTAGATAAAAGTAAATTAAATAACCTGATATGGGTACATAACAATTTAGCATCAGGAGGAACATCCTATCTTTATGCAGATAATGATGAGTATGTAGCAAGGCGAAACGGAAGCCCGGGTTTAGTAGTTTATATTAATAATAGTGATTCTTGGCAAGAACGCTGGGTAGACACTAACTGGTCTAACACTGTAATTAAAGATTATACAGGGCACTCCGGTTGGGAACCTACCACGCAAGGCGATAGCTGGGTAAAAATACAGGCACCTCCACATGGGTACACGGTATGGTCAGTAAAATAATTAAATAATTGCTTGCCATGTAAATAGGATTGATTACATTTGCACCCTTAACGAGAGGAGGTGTTATGTATGTTAATTATACCTATTAAAGACGGAGAAAATATAGATAGAGCGTTAAAACGCTATAAGAGAAAATTTGACAGAACAGGTGTAGTGCGTCAGCTAAGAAGCCGTCAGCAGTTCACTAAACCTTCAGTTGTTAGAAGAGCTCAAATACAAAAAGCAGCTTATATCCAAGGATTAAGAGACGCTGAAGAAAACTAGTCGATAATTTTCGATACTAAATAGTATAAACCGTTAGCAGTAAAATAGTAATTTTGCTGTTAACGGTTTTTTTATGGTAGACAGTAAACAGGCTTTTGCGGATTATTTAATTAAAGAGAAAAATTATTCTCCGTTAACGCTGCGCGCCTATACGGATGATGTCACTGCTTTTGAGGTGTTTATACAAAAAGATGATGAAGGTGCTGTTCTGGAAGAGGTTGTATACAGTCAAATACGTAGTTGGATTGTAGAATTGGTAGAAAGCGGAATTTCTAATACATCAGTAAACAGGAAAGTAGCGTCATTAAAATCATTTTATAAATTTTTACTTCGTTCAAAACAAATAAAGTCCAATCCCTTACAGCGACATAAAGCCCTTAAAACAGAAAAAAAGGTGCAAGTTCCTTTCTCAGAAAAAGAACTTAAAGATGTTATTGAAAAAAATGACTATCCTGATGATTTTGAAGGCGTTCGAAACAGATTGATAATAGAGTTGTTTTATACTACCGGTATAAGGCGTGCAGAACTTATTAATTTAAAACTTAATAGTTTTGATAAATCGACTAACACCCTTCGTGTATTAGGGAAGAGAAATAAAGAACGTATTTTGCCTGTTTTGGGCTGTACTATGGAGTTGCTGCATAATTATTTGCTAAAACGCAATACGCTTAATGAGGTGAATGATTCGGCTATTTTACTGCTCAATAATAAGGGAAATAAATTAAGCGAATCTTTTGTTTATAGGTTAATAAATTGTTACTTTAGTGTTGTCTCCGGGAAGGTTAAAAAGAGTCCGCATGTGCTTAGGCATACTTTCGCAACGCATCTTCTTAACAACGGGGCAGATTTAAACTCAGTAAAAGAATTATTAGGGCACGCGAGTTTAGCATCTACACAAGTTTATACACACAGCAGTTTGGCTGAACTTAAAAAAGTGTATGGGAAGGCGCACCCTCGAAACCGTAATAATTCATAATGTTTAACTATAAACGATTTATGATTATGAAAGTAAATGTTCATGCAGTCAACTTTAGTGCTGACAGAAAGTTAGTTGGTTTTGTTCAGGCAAGATTAGATAAGCTGGAAAAGTATTATGATAAAGTTGTAAATTCTGATGTTTTTTTTAAAGTTGATAATACCAATGGTAAAGAGAACAAAATAGCGGAAGTTAAGGTAAATGTGCCGGGCAATGAATTTATTGTAAAAAAGCAATGTAAAACATTTGAAGAAGCAGTGGACTTGGCTGCGGAATCTATGGAGCGTTTATTAGTTAAAAGAAAACAGAAGATAAGAGCTAAAGCATAATGATAAAAATTTTATAAAAAATGTTTTGATTAAAAAATAAAATCTATACATTTGCAGTCCGTTAGAAATAGCGGGCTTTTTTTATATTCTAGTTGCCGGTGTAGCTCAGCTGGCTAGAGCAGCTGATTTGTAATCAGCAGGTCGTGGGTTCGAGTCCCTCCATCGGCTCAAGGTTTTTTGACAGTAACAGAATATTTTAAAGGTTTGGGGAGATACTCAAGCGGCCAACGAGGGCAGACTGTAAATCTGCTGGTTTTCACCTTCGCAGGTTCGAATCCTGCTCTCCCCACAAATCTTTAAGAAAAAGAAAAGCTAAATGGCATTGCCGGTGTAGCTCAGGGGTAGAGTGCTTCCTTGGTAAGGAAGAGGTCACGGGTTCAAATCCCGTCATTGGCTCAAGTTTAGTAAAATTTGAACACTAATTATATAACTAAGATTAAATTATTAAATCATGGCAAAGGAAACTTTTGATCGTTCCAAACCCCACTTGAATATTGGTACTATTGGACACGTTGACCACGGAAAAACAACTTTGACTGCTGCTATTACTAAAGTATTAGCTGATGCTGGTCTTTCTGAGGTGAAATCATTTGATCAGATTGATAACGCTCCTGAAGAGAAAGAAAGAGGTATTACAATTAATACATCACACGTAGAATATTCAACTGCTAACCGTCACTATGCACACGTTGACTGTCCAGGTCACGCCGATTACGTTAAGAACATGGTAACTGGTGCTGCTCAGATGGATGGTGCAATTCTTGTTGTTGCTGCTACTGATGGACCAATGCCACAAACTCGTGAGCACATACTTTTAGGTCGTCAGGTAGGTGTACCTAGAATTGTTGTGTTTATGAACAAAGTGGATATGGTTGATGATGCTGAGCTTCTTGAGCTAGTTGAAATGGAAATCAGAGATCTACTTTCATTCTATCAGTATGACGGTGATAACGGTCCTGTTGTTCAAGGTTCTGCACTAGGTGCACTTAACGGAGAGCAAAAATGGGTTGACACTGTAATGGAGCTTATGGAAGCAGTTGATAACTGGATTGAACTTCCTAAGCGTGATGTTGATAAAGACTTCCTTATGCCGATAGAAGATGTGTTTACTATTACTGGTCGTGGTACTGTTGCTACAGGTCGTATAGAAACAGGTGTTGCTAACACAGGTGATGCTGTTGATATCATTGGTATGGGTGCTGAGAAATTAACATCTACTATTACTGGTGTTGAGATGTTCCGTAAAATACTTGACAGAGGTGAAGCTGGAGATAACGTTGGTCTACTTCTTCGTGGTATCGATAAGTCTGATATCCGTCGTGGTATGGTAATCTGTAAGCCAGGTTCAGTTAAGCCACACGCTAAATTTAAAGCTGAGGTTTATATCCTTAAGAAAGAAGAAGGTGGACGTCACACTCCATTCCATAATAACTACCGTCCTCAGTTCTACGTACGTACAACTGACGTAACAGGTACTATTTCTCTACCTTCAGGTGTTGAGATGGTAATGCCAGGTGATAACCTTACTATTGAGGTTGAATTACTTAGCCCGGTTGCACTTAGTGTAGGTCTACGTTTCGCTATCCGTGAAGGTGGTAGAACTGTAGGTGCAGGTCAGGTAACTGAAATCTTAGACTAATCTCATAGATTTATATAAATATAAAAGCCAGTATTTTTTACTGGCTTTTAATAAACGGGTGTAGTTCAAGGGTAGAATAGCGGTCTCCAAAACCGTTGATGGGGGTTCGAATCCCTCCACCCGTGCAAAAAAGGTAATACAATGAAGGTTACTAGTTATATATCGGAGGCTTTTACAGAGTTGAAAGATAATGTTACATGGCCAGAATGGTCTGAGGTGCAGCGTTTAACAATAATCGTTGCTGTATTTTCAATTATATTTGCTTTGCTTACCTTCGGTGTAGACCGTGGGTTTGAGGTAATAATTGAAAAGGTATATGCTTTCTTAAATAAATAATTTTATTGAAATGACTGATAATAGTGTGAAAAAATGGTACGTGGTAAGAGCAGTAAGCGGTCAGGAAAATAAAGTTAAAAATTACATAGAAACAGAAATAAGTAGACTTGGTATGTCTGATTATTTATCTCAGGTACTTGTTCCTACAGAAAAAGTAGTTCAAGTTCGTGACGGTAAAAAAATCAGTAAAGACAGGGTTTACTTTCCTGGCTATGTAATGGTTGAAGCTAACTTAACTGGTGAAGTTCCTCACGTTATAAAATCTGTTTCTGGTGTAATTGGTTTCCTTGGTGAGACTAAGGGAGGGGATCCTGTACCTCTTCGTGAATCAGAAGTGAACAGGATGCTTGGTAAAGTAGATGAATTGTCTGTTAAAACAGATAATGTTGCTATACCATATACTGCTGGCGAAACAGTAAAAGTTATAGATGGTCCGTTTAACGGATTTAACGGTACTGTTGAGAAAGTAAATGATGAAAAACGTAAGCTTGAAGTAATGGTGAAAATATTTGGAAGAAAAACACCACTTGAGCTAAGTTTTATGCAGGTAGAAAAAGTTTAAAATTTATTTGTTACATATATAAATCACATCGTTTGCTTCCATTGATGATGTGCTAAATCTTTTAAAGAAATGGCTAAAGAAGTTAGTAAAGTAGTTAAACTACAAGTTAAGGGAGGTGCTGCGAATCCATCGCCACCGGTTGGACCTGCTTTGGGGGCTGCTGGGGTTAATATCATGGAGTTCTGTAAGCAATTTAATGCCAGAACCCAAGATAAAGCCGGCAAAGTATTACCAGTACAAATTACTGTGTATTCAGACAAATCTTTTGATTTTGTTATTAAAACGCCTCCGGCTGCTGTACAGTTGCTGGAAGCTGCCAAGCTAAAGTCAGGTTCAGGAGAACCAAACCGTAAAAAAGTAGCAAGTGTTACTTGGGATCAAATCAAGACTATTGCAGAAGACAAAATGCCAGACTTAAACGCTTTCACTATTGAAAGTGCTATGAGTATGGTTGCCGGTACAGCAAGGTCTATGGGTATAACAGTTTCAGGGACATCTCCTTTCGAATCGTAAAAAGACAAAGTAGAAATGGCAAAATTGACAAAAAAACAAAAAGAGGCTGCTTCAAAAATTGACAAGAACAAGTTATACTCATTGAAAGATGCTTCTGCATTAATCAAAGAGGTTGCTTCTGCAAAATTTGATGAGTCTATAGATATCGCTGTTCGTTTGGGTGTAGATCCTAGAAAAGCGAACCAAATGGTAAGGGGTGTTGTAACACTTCCTCACGGTACAGGTAAGGATGTTAAAGTTCTTGCTCTTGTAACTCCGGATAAAGAAGAAGAGGCTAAGGCTGCTGGTGCTGACTATGTAGGTCTTGATGAGTATCTTCAGAAAATAAAAGACGGTTGGACAGATGTTGATGTTATCATCACTATGCCAAGCGTTATGGGTAAGCTAGGTCCTTTAGGTAGAATATTAGGTCCTCGTGGTTTAATGCCAAACCCTAAAACAGGTACAGTTACTATGGATGTAGCTAAAGCTGTAGGTGAAGTTAAAGCTGGTAAAATTGACTTTAAAGTTGATAAAACCGGTATCGTTCATGCTGCAATCGGTAAAGTATCATTTGATGCTGAAAAAATTGCTGATAATGCAAATGAGATAATTCAAACATTGATTAAATTAAAACCAACTGCTGCAAAAGGTACTTACATAAAGAGTATGTATATGGCAAGTACCATGAGTCCGGCTATTGCTTTAGACCCTAAAGCGGTATAATTGGTAGTTAAAATTATATATTATGACAAGAGAAGAAAAATCTAACGTTATTGAAGATTTAACTGCACGACTAGCCGCTACTAATGTTATATACATAGCAGATATATCTGGTCTTGATGCAGAAGCTACTTCAAACCTTAGAAGAGCTTGTTTTAAAGCTAATGTAAAGTTAGAAGTAGTTAAGAATACTTTGCTAAGCAAAGCAATGGAGTCTTCTGAAAATAATTACGGAGAGCTACCATCTATTCTTAAAGGAAACACTTCTATTATGATTGCAGATACAGGTAATGTTCCTGCAAAAGTTATAAAAGAATTCCGTAAAAAATCTGATAAGCCTCTATTAAAAGGAGCTTATATTGATGAGGCTGTTTTCATTGGTGATAACCAACTTGAAACTCTTGCAAGCATCAAGTCTAAGGAAGAAGTTATTGGCGATATTGTTACTATACTACAATCTCCTGCTAAAAACGTTGTTTCTGCACTTAAGTCTGGTGGTGGTAAAATTGCAGGTCTTATTAAAACATTATCTGAGAGAGAAGGATAATAACAAAGCGAGTACGCACTTAATAAATTATATATTACAAACTATTTAAATCGATAGAAAAATGGCAGATTTGAAACAATTCGCAGAGCAGTTGGTTAACCTAACAGTTAAAGAAGTTAACGAACTAGCTGAAATATTAAAAGAAGAATATGGTATTGAGCCTGCAGCTGCTGCTGTAGCTATGGCTGGTCCTGCTGCTGGCGGAGAAGCCGGTGCAGCTGAAGAGCAAACTGAATTTACAGTTGTTCTTAAAGAAGCTGGTTCTTCTAAACTAGCTGTTGTAAAAGCAGTTAAAGAACTTACAGGTGTAGGTCTTAAAGAAGCTAAAGACTTAGTAGACGGAGCTCCAACAAACATCAAAGAAGGTGTATCTAAAGATGAGGCTGAAGGTCTTAAAAAATCTCTAGAAGAAGCTGGAGCTGTAGTTGAGCTTAAATAAGCTTTTTATAGTTAAAAATTACAGGTTTAGGCCTTGAGAAGACTCTCAAAGGCCTAAACCATTTTTCGTATAATAATATTTTATACGTTTTCTTTATTATTATTTTAATCAAAATTTTGTCCATTGATGATAACAAATCAGACTGAAAGATTAAATTTTGCCTCGACAAAAAATATCCCTGATTATCCGGACTTTCTTGACATTCAAGTAAAATCGTTTAAGGATTTTTTCCAGCTTGAAACAAAATCGGATGAGAGAGGCAACGAAGGTCTATACAATACCTTCATGGAAAACTTTCCGATTACTGATACCAGAAATCAGTTTGTACTGGAGTTTCTAGATTATTTTGTAGATCCGCCTCGTTATACAATTGAAGAGTGTATAGATAGGGGGCTTACATATAGTGTACCGCTTAAAGCAAGGCTAAAACTATACTGTACAGACCCTGAACATGAGGATTTTGAAACAATTGTACAGGATGTATATTTAGGAACAATTCCATACATGACTCCTAGTGGTACCTTTGTTATCAATGGTGCAGAACGTGTAGTTGTATCTCAGCTTCACAGATCTCCGGGTGTATTCTTCGGTCAGTCTTTCCACGCAAACGGGACAAAATTATACTCAGCCAGGGTAATACCTTTTAAAGGTTCTTGGATAGAATTTGCCACGGATATTAATAGTGTAATGTATGCGTATATTGACAGGAAAAAGAAACTTCCTGTTACAACATTATTCAGGGCTATCGGTTTTGAAAGGGATAAGGATATCCTTGAAATATTTGACCTTGCTGAGGAGGTAAAAGTTTCTAAAACAGGACTAAAAAAATATATAGGCAGAAGACTTGCTGCACGTGTTCTTAACACTTGGCACGAAGACTTTGTTGATGAAGATACCGGAGAGGTAGTATCTATAGAGCGTAATGAGATTATATTAGACAGGGATACATTAATTGACAAAGACAATGTGGAGGAAATCCTTGAAGCTAATGTAAAAACAATACTGCTTCATAAAGAAGATAACAATCAGGCAGATTATGCCATTATCCATAATACATTACAAAAAGACCCTACTAACTCTGAAAAAGAAGCAGTAGAGCATATTTACCGTCAGCTTCGTAATGCAGAACCGCCAGATGAGGAAACGGCTCGCGGTATTATAGATAAACTGTTCTTTTCAGACCAACGTTATAACCTTGGCGAAGTAGGACGTTACAGAATGAATAAAAAACTTGGTCTTGATATTACTATGGATAAGCAAGTGCTTACCAAAGAAGATATCATTACCATTGTAAAATATTTAATTGAGCTAATTAACTCAAAAGCTGAAATTGATGATATTGACCACTTATCTAACCGTCGTGTAAGAACAGTAGGTGAACAATTATCAGCTCAGTTTGGTGTAGGTTTAGCACGTATGGCAAGAACCATCCGTGAGCGTATGAATGTTAGAGATAATGAGGTATTTACCCCAATTGACCTGATTAACGCAAAAACCCTGTCATCAGTAATTAACTCATTCTTTGGTACAAACCAGTTATCACAGTTTATGGATCAAACCAATCCACTTGCTGAGATAACACACAAAAGAAGATTATCAGCATTAGGTCCCGGTGGTCTTTCGAGAGAGAGAGCAGGTTTCGAGGTTCGTGACGTTCACTATACACACTATGGTCGTTTATGTCCTATCGAAACACCTGAAGGTCCGAACATTGGTCTTATATCATCTCTTGGGGTTTACGCTAAAGTAAATAATATGGGCTTCATCGAAACACCATACCGTAAGGTAACAGAAGGTGTAGTAGATTTAAAATCTGAGCCTATTTACTTAAGTGCAGAGGAAGAAGAAGGTAAGATGATTGCTCAAGCAAACATTGAGCTGAATGGTGAAGGAAAGATAGATTCAGACAGAGTTATTGTTCGTGAAGAAGGTGACTTCCCTGTAGTTGAACCAACCGACGTACATTATACAGACGTTGCACCTAACCAGATTGCTTCGATATCAGCATCACTTATTCCATTCCTGGAACACGATGATGCGAACCGTGCACTGATGGGATCGAACATGATGCGCCAGGCAGTACCATTATTACGTCCTGATGCACCAATTGTAGGTACAGGTCTTGAGCGTCAGGTAGCTTCAGATTCAAGAGTACTTATAAATGCTGAAGGTGATGGTGTTGTTGAGTATGTTGATGCGAACAAGGTTACTATAAAATATGACAGAACTGATCGTGAAAGAGCTGTAAGCTTTGACAATGATGATAAAACATATCAACTAATCAAGTTCAGAAAAACCAACCAGGGTACAAGTATTAACCTTAAGCCTGTTGTAAGAAAAGGTGACAGAGTTAAGAAAGGACAAGTGCTTTGTGAGGGTTATGCAACTGAAAACGGAGAACTTGCTCTTGGTCGTAACCTGCAAGTGGCATTCATGCCTTGGAAAGGTTATAACTTTGAGGATGCGATTGTAATTTCTGAAAAAGTAGTTAGAGATGATATCTTTACTTCTATTCACGTTGATGATTATACACTTGAAGTAAGAGATACAAAACTTGGTAACGAAGAACTTACTAACGATATACCAAACGTAAGTGAGGAAGCTACTAAAGATCTTGATGAGAACGGTATGATTAGAATAGGTGCCGAGGTTAAGCCCGGCGATATTCTAATTGGTAAGATTACTCCAAAAGGAGAATCTGACCCAACGCCGGAAGAAAAATTACTTCGTGCAATATTTGGTGATAAAGCCGGTGATGTAAAAGATGCATCATTAAAAGCATCTCCATCATTACGCGGTGTAGTATTAGATAAAAAATTATTTGCTCGTGCTGTGAAAGATAAGCGCAAGCGTACTAAAGATAAAGATGATTTAGCGAAGCTTGAAATGGAGTTTGAAGTTAAGTTTAATGAACTTAAGGACAGACTTATTGAAAAGTTATTTGTTATTATAAACGGTAAAACATCTCAGGGTGTACTTAACGACCTTGGTGAAGAAATACTTCCAAAAGGTAAGAAGTTCACTCAAAAAATGCTTTATGCAGTTGAAGATTTCGCTCACTTAACGAAAGGACAGTGGACAACGGATGACGAAACCAATGCAATGGTTAACGACCTTATCCACAACTATAAAATTAAGCTGAACGACCTTCAGGGAGCATTAAGAAGAGAGAAGTTTACTATTACAGTAGGAGATGAACTTCCGTCAGGAATATTAAAACTTGCTAAAGTTTACATTGCTAAAAAACGTAAACTGAGAGTGGGTGATAAAATGGCGGGTCGTCACGGTAATAAAGGTATTGTTGCAAAAATTGTTCGTCAGGAAGATATGCCGTTCCTTGAGGATGGAACTCCTGTAGATATTGTACTTAACCCACTAGGGGTACCATCTCGTATGAACATCGGTCAGATATACGAAACCGTATTAGGTTGGGCAGGTCTTAAATTAGGGAAGAAATTTGCTACCCCAATTTTTGATGGTGCTTCACTTGACCAGATAAATGAATTAACTGATGAGGCAGGTATACCAAGATTTGGGCATACTTACCTATATGATGGAGGTACAGGAGAACGTTTCCACCAGGCGGCTACAGTAGGTGTAATTTATATGCTTAAACTGGGTCACATGGTAGATGATAAGATGCACGCACGTTCTATTGGTCCTTACTCACTTATTACGCAGCAACCTCTTGGTGGTAAAGCACAATTTGGTGGTCAGCGTTTCGGAGAGATGGAGGTTTGGGCTCTTGAAGCTTATGGTGCATCCAGCACGCTTAGAGAGATACTTACCGTTAAATCGGATGACGTTATTGGTAGAGCTAAAACTTACGAGTCTATCGTTAAGGGTGAAACTATGCCGGAACCAGGGCTTCCGGAATCTTTCAACGTGTTAATGCACGAACTGAAAGGTCTTGGCCTTGACATCAGATTAGAAGAATAAAATTTCCACACAGGATTGGCGCTTATTGTGCTAATCCTCTTTATAGTGTTTTAATAAATCGATAGATCTATATCATGACTAGATTAAAAGATAAGAATACCGTTAAAAGATTTAACCAAATCTCTATAGGCCTTGCGTCTCCGGAGTCTATTTTGGCTGAGTCAAGAGGTGAGGTTCTTAAACCGGAAACCATTAACTATCGTACCCATAAACCGGAGAGAGATGGCTTATTTTGTGAGCGTATCTTTGGTCCGGTAAAAGATTTTGAATGTGCCTGTGGTAAGTATAAAAGAATCCGTTATAAAGGGATTGTTTGTGACCGATGTGGTGTTGAAGTTACGGAGAAGAAAGTTCGTCGTGACAGAGTAGGGCATATTAACCTTGTTGTACCTATTGCACATATATGGTACTTCCGTTCGTTACCAAACAAAATTGGTTATATACTAGGACTTCCGTCTAAAAAACTGGATATGATTATATACTATGAAAGGTATGTAGTTATACAGCCGGGTATTGCTAAAAACCCTGACGGTGAAGAACTAAACAGATTAGACTTTTTAACAGAAGAAGAATATTTAAATATACTTGATACACTACCAATGGAAAACCAGTATCTTGATGATACTGACCCTAACAAGTTTATAGCTAAGATGGGTGCGGAGTGTATTATGGAGTTATTACAGCGAATTGATTTAGATCAACTTTCGTATGACCTTCGTCACAGTGCTAATACTGAAACGTCTAAACAACGTAAAACAGAAGCACTTAAAAGACTACAGGTTGTAGAAGCATTCCGTGAGTCTAACATGAACAGAGAGAACCGTCCTGAGTGGATGATTCTTAAAGTTATACCTGTTATACCACCGGAACTTCGCCCATTAGTACCACTTGACGGTGGACGTTTTGCAACGTCTGACCTTAATGACCTTTACAGAAGGGTTATTATACGTAACAACCGTTTAAAGCGATTAATGGAAATTAAAGCGCCGGAAGTAATTCTTCGTAATGAGAAGCGTATGCTACAGGAATCTGTAGATTCACTTTTCGATAATACAAGAAAAGCTTCTGCGGTTAAAACAGAATCAAATAGACCATTAAAATCATTATCTGATTCATTAAAAGGTAAGCAAGGACGTTTCCGTCAAAACCTTCTGGGTAAACGTGTGGATTATTCAGCACGTTCGGTAATTGTTGTTGGACCTGAAATGAAACTTTATGAATGTGGTCTTCCAAAAGATATGGCTGCTGAGCTGTATAAACCATTCGTTATCCGTAAACTGATAGAGCGTGGTATTGTAAAAACAGTTAAGTCGGCTAAGAAAATTATAGACAAGAAAGAGCCTGTAGTTTGGGATATCCTTGAAAATGTAATTAAAGGACACCCTGTACTACTTAACCGTGCTCCTACGCTTCACCGTTTAGGTATTCAGGCATTCCAGCCTAAACTTATAGAAGGTAAAGCTATCCAGTTACACCCATTGGCATGTACGGCATTTAACGCCGACTTTGATGGTGACCAGATGGCGGTACACCTTCCGTTAGGACCTGAAGCCATATTAGAGACGCAGTTATTAATGCTGGCTTCGCACAACATACTTAACCCTGCAAATGGTGCTCCTATTACGGTACCATCTCAGGACATGGTGCTTGGTCTTTATTATATGACTAAAGAGCGTTTATCTACAGATGAAGTTAAAATTAAAGGAGAAGGGCTTACATTCTACTCAGCAGAAGAGGTTAACATTGCTATTAACGAAGGCAGACTGGACCTTAATGCACGTGTAAAAATCAGAGCTAAAGACTTTAATGATAAAGGAGAGCTTGTATACCAAATTATAGAAACTACAGCGGGTAGAGTACTATTTAACGAAGTAGTACCGGAAGCTGCAGGGTATATAAACGCAGTACTTACTAAAAAATCATTAAGAGATATTATCGGTAATATATTAGGTGCTACAGATGTACCTACTACCGCTGCATTCCTTGATAACATTAAGGATATGGGATACCACTTTGCATTCCGCGGTGGTCTTTCATTCAGTTTAGGTGATATTATTATACCGGGAAGAAAACAAGAACTTATTGAAAGCGCAAATGAGCAGGTAGAAGGTATTACCATGAACTATAACATGGGGCTTATTACCAACAACGAGCGTTATAATCAGGTTATTGACGTTTGGACTTCTACTAATGCAATGCTTACAGAGCTTGCAATGAAGAACATTCGCGAAGACCAGCAAGGATTTAACTCGGTGTTCATGATGCTTGACTCGGGTGCGAGGGGTAGTAAAGAGCAGATACGTCAGCTTACAGGTATGCGTGGTCTGATGGCGAAACCTAAAAAATCGACTGCCGGTGGTGGTGAGATTATTGAAAACCCAATTCTTTCTAACTTTAAAGAAGGTCTTTCAATTCTTGAATACTTTATCTCTACTCACGGTGCTCGTAAAGGTCTTGCGGATACGGCTCTTAAAACTGCCGATGCAGGTTACTTAACAAGAAGGCTTCATGATGTAGCACAAGATGTTATTGTAAACGAGGAGGATTGTGGTACATTACGTGGTATAGAAGTTACAGCGCTTAAAAAGAACGAAGAGATTGTTGAAACTCTTGGTGAGAGAATTTTAGGACGTGTAGCGTTACATGATATTGTAAACCCATTAACTTCAGAAGTAATTGTACGTTCTGGAGAGCATATAACTGAAGCTGCAGTAAAAGCGGTAAACAAAGCTCCACTTGAAAAAGTAGAAGTACGTTCGCCACTTACTTGTGAGGCTACTAAAGGTATTTGTGCTAAGTGTTACGGGCGTAACCTTGCAACAGCTAAAATGACACAAAGAGGTGAGGCTGTTGGTGTAATTGCAGCACAATCTATTGGTGAGCCGGGTACACAGCTTACACTACGTACCTTCCACGTTGGGGGTACTGCAGGTAACATTTCAGAAGAGTCTAGTATCATCACTAAATTTAAAGGTAGACTGGAAATAGAAGACCTTAAAACAGTAGTAGGTGAAGACAGCGAGGGTAAAAAAGTAGATATTGTTATTTCTCGTTCTACTGAATTGAAACTTGTTGATGAAAATACAGGAATTGTACTAAATACACACAATATACCTTACGGTTCTAATATTTATGTTAAGAATGGAGAGGTGGTTAGTGAAGGTACTACTATATGTAAGTGGGACCCTTATAACGGTGTAATTATATCTGAGTTTACAGGTAAGATTGCTTATGAAGATATCGAACAAGGACAATCGTTTATTGTTGAAATTGATGAGCAAACAGGATTCCAGGAAAAAGTAATCTCAGAATCAAGAGCTAAGAAATTAATACCTACGTTATTAATCTACGGTAAAGATGGAGAGCTTATCCGTTCATACAACTTACCGGTAGGTGCTCACCTTATGGTAGATGACGGAGAGAAAATTAAAGCAGGTAAAGTACTTGTTAAAATACCAAGACGTTCATCTAAAGCAGGTGATATTACTGGTGGTTTACCAAGAATTACAGAGCTTCTTGAAGCACGTAACCCAAGTAACCCGGCAGTAGTATCAGAAATTGATGGTGTAGTATCATTCGGTAAAATTAAGAGAGGTAACCGCGAAATCATTATCGAATCTAAGTTTGGTGAAATCAAGAAATATCTTGTAAAACTATCTAACCAGATATTAGTACAGGAAAATGACTACGTAAAAGCAGGTATGCCACTTTCTGATGGTGCTATTACTCCTGAAGATATATTAAGAATACAAGGACCATCTGCAGTACAGCAGTATCTTGTAAACGAAATTCAGGAAGTATACCGATTACAAGGTGTGAAAATTAACGATAAGCACTTTGAAGTTGTTATCCGCCAGATGATGCGTAAAGTAAAAGTACAAGATCCGGGAGATACAATTTTCCTAGAAGACCAGCTAATACATACCAGAGACTTTATTGTTGAAAACGACAGGTTATACGGTATGAAAGTAGTTGAAGATGCAGGAGATTCTGATAACCTGAAAGCAGGGCAAATTATTTCGCCACGTGAACTTAGAGATGAAAACTCTATGCTTAAGCGAAATGACAGAAACCTTGTTGTAGCAAGAGATGTTATTGCTGCTACAGCAACGCCAATGCTACAAGGTATTACAAGAGCATCGCTTCAAACTAAGTCATTCATATCGGCAGCATCGTTCCAGGAAACTACTAAGGTTCTTAACGAAGCAGCAGTAGCCGGTAAGATTGATACACTTGAAGGTCTTAAGGAAAATGTTATTGTAGGACACAGAATACCTGCAGGTACAGGTATGAGGGATTATGATAACATTATTGTAAGCTCTAATGATGAATTAACAGATTTATTAACTCCTTCAACAGAGGAAGTAAACTTTCAATAACAATGAGTGATAATAAACAGCAGCCGGGACAAATTAATATTGAACTGGACGAAAAAACAGCAGAAGGGACATATTCTAACCTTGCAATTATAAACCACTCTGCCTCAGAATTTGTGGTAGATTTCGTGGCGATGATGCCGGGAGCACCAAAGGCTAAAGTTAAATCGCGAATTGTTTTAACGCCGCAGCATGCAAAAAGGCTGCTAAAAGCACTAAATGATAACATCAGTCGTTACGAGAGTAACCACGGTGCTATAAGTGACACTGAACAGCCTTCAATGCCATTAAGTTTCGGTCCTGCCGGACAGGCGTAATATAAAAAGTAAAACCCACTCATTTGAGTGGGTTTTTTTATACTACAAAATTGTAATATCTATAATATTGTCCAGCCAATAGCCGTGTTAACTGTGTTTCGGGCTATGTCTATCATTGAGTTTATTGCTGATTGTACAGCAAGTAAGCCCAGTCCTTCAATAGTTAAAAATACCATTCGCATAGAGTTAATCTGTAAATTCATATGTAATTTAGCTTGTTCCTCGTTTATGGTATTTTTTAGTTTTAATTTGGCTATCAGTTTAACGTTGTCCAAAAAAGATTTTAACTCTTTTTCAGCATAAGGTTTTACTTCTTTCCAATAATCAGAAAACTCTGTTTTTGCTACTCCCAGCATATCTTTGAGCATTTTTTTAAAATCGACTTGTTCCATATCTTTTTAGTTTGTTTTACCTTGTTTCTTTGCCATTTGTAATTTAACTAATGCAATAAATGATGTGTTAAATGCAGACTTTATAATATTTAATTCTTCTAAACTGTTAATTTTTTGTTTGTGTAGTGACTCCAATGTATCATACGAACTTTTCAGAATTGCTATATGATTAATTGTAATTTGATTTTTATCAATAGCATTAGCTCGTATTTCTAAGGTATTAAGGTCAGCCCTTACTTCCTGATAAAACTTTTTGTAGTTTTCATAGTTATCTTTTCCAATCTCATCTTCAAGTTGAGATAGAACAGTTGATGTCTTTTCTTGTAATTCGGTTATTTTTTTGTCAGTGATTTCATCATATTCACTGATTAGTGTGACTTTGCATGAAAAGAGAATACCTAAGGATAGTACAAGAAGCCATCGTTTTTTAAATAGTACTAGTTTTTTCATAATTTATGTTTTACGTTGATTATGATAAACTTACAAAAAATGTGTTGAGTCAAGTAGCGTATTTTCCGCAATAATCCAAAGCAAGTATTTTCCCCATTCCATAATATTTATGTAATTTTGAGGTTCACTAAAAACGACTTCAATTCTAATTTATGTCCGGTATAATTCAGTTACTTCCTGACCATGTTGCCAACCAAATAGCTGCCGGAGAAGTAGTACAACGTCCCGCTTCGGTAGTAAAAGAGTTATTAGAAAATGCTGTTGATGCACGTTCTACCGAAATTAAACTGGTAGTAAAAGAAGCAGGGAAAACTCTTATACAGGTTATTGATAATGGTATAGGAATGGGCGTTACCGATGCCCGCCTGTGTTTTGAGCGCCATGCTACCAGTAAAATACGCCATGCAGAGGATTTATTTGCATTACACACCAAAGGTTTCAGAGGGGAAGCGTTGGCTAGTATTGCCGCTATTGCCCATGTGGAGCTAAAAACCAGACAGGAACAGGAGGAACTGGGTACACATATAGTAATTGAAGGTAGTAAATTTGTAAGTCAGGATGTGGCAGTAGTGCCGAAAGGAACATCATTTTCGGTAAAAAACCTATTTTTTAATATTCCCGCCCGCCGTAACTTTTTAAAGTCAGATAATGTAGAGTTTCGCCATATAGTCGATGAGTTTGAACGGGTAGCATTGGCACATCCTAATATATCTTTCATACTATATCACAACGGTAGCGAAATGTTCAATTTACCTGCTGCAAACTATCGTCAGCGAATTGTTGGTATATTCGGTTCGCGTACTAATGAGAAACTTGTACCTATAGAGGAAACTACCGAGATAGTAAAGCTTCACGGGTTTGTGCTAAAACCTGAGTTTGCTAAAAAGAGTAAAGGGGAGCAGTTCTTTTTTGTAAATAACCGATTTATAAAAAGTGGCTACCTGCACCATGCCGTTATGGCAGCTTATGAAGGCTTACTGAAAGATGGTTGTCAGCCGGGCTATTTTATTTATCTCGACTTACCACCAAATAATATTGATATTAATATACACCCTACTAAAACTGAAATTAAGTTTGATGATGAGCATGCGCTATATGCCATATTGCGCTCTGCAGTAAAGCATAGCTTAGGGCAGTTTAATGTAGCGCCTGTACTTGATTTTGATAGGGATGCCACGCTTGATACGCCGTATGACTACCAAAGTAAAGGGGTAAGCATGCCTACAGTAGAGGTAGACCGTACGTTTAATCCGTTTGCAGATGATAATGATGCCCCACAATCGAAAAGGTCTTCATCATCGGGTGGCGGTAATAGTTTTTCAAGAAGGCAGGAAAAAAATGCTTCTTGGGAAAGCCTTTACACAGGACTAATGCCTGCCAAAGAGGATATTGAAGGCATGAATTTTGAGATGGAAGAAGTTACCGGTTCGTTGTTTAATGAAAATGAAGTGGAGCACCCGGAGCATAAAACCTATCAGATACATAAAAAGTATATTGTAAGCCCTATAAAATCGGGTATGATTATAATTAATCAGGAAAGAGCGCATCAGCGTATTTTGTATGAGCAATTCCTGAGAAATATAACAGTACAGCAAGAAGCGAGTCAGCAATTGTTATTTCCTTTAGTATTGGAGTATAATAAAACAGAAATTGACTTGATTACTGAAATGCAACCTGCTTTAGAAAATACAGGTTTCGTATTCGATGCTGTTAAAGATGATGAGATTGTGATTTCAGGTTTGCCAATAAATGTATCTGAAGGCGAAGTTACTGTACTGCTGGAAGAGTTAATACGCGATTTACAGCAGGAAGTACCTGATAGTAGTTTTAGCCAGAATGACAGTATAGCAAAATCGATGGCCAAAAGCCTGTCTGTAAAAACAGGAACATTATTAACTGAAAGAGAGCAGGAGGGTATTGTAAATTCGTTATTTGCATGTAAAGAGCCTGATGTGTCGCCTTTTAATAAACCCACTTTTATAACAATGAGTGTGGAAGATTTAGATAAACGCTTTTCTATATGATGCGAGTTACAGAAACTGTTAAGCAGTTGATTATTATAAATATTATTTTCTTTATAGGGACTTATATTATAGGTCCTGAAATAGCTTATAAATATTTAGCACTACATTTTCCTAAAAACCCGGACTTCAAACCCTGGCAAATAGTAACGCATATGTTTATGCATGGCGGTATTATGCATATTCTTTTTAATATGCTTGGTATATGGATGTTTGGTAGTGCTTTAGAGCAGCTTTGGGGTACAAAAAAGTTTTTATTTTTTTATTTTTCGTGTGGGCTAGGAGCTGCACTATTACATATAGGAGTAAACTATTACTCGTATTATCAAGCTATTGAAGCACTTACACAAAATGGATTTATAGAAAGTGATATACTTTCGATTTTAAACCAAGGAAAGTTTGATACACGTTGGGAAGAATACTTATCTCAGGGAAGGTTAAATAATTTTATAGACACTTATATAGGTCCTATGTTGGGTGCATCAGGAGCATTATATGGTATACTTGTTGCGTTTGCTTTTATGTTCCCCAACGCTTCATTAATGTTAATATTTTTACCAATACCTATTAAAGCTAAATATTTTGTGCCTGGACTGTTATTAATGGATTTATTTTCAGGTTTACGCGGTCAGTCTATATTTAGTAGTGGAAGTGGAGACGGTATTGCACATTTTGCACACTTGGGTGGAGCATTAATAGGCTTTTTAATGATGTGGTATTGGAAGAAAAATCAGTTTAATAATAATCGTTGGAATTAATAATGGGACTTTTAGACGATTTAAAATTACAGTATAAAGCAGGTGGAATAACCCAAAAACTTATATTTTGGAATGTGGGACTTTTTATAATCCCTCTTGTTATATTTAGTCTGCTGTCATTATTTAATGTAAATGTACTTTTCCTGAGATGGGATATAGCAGGGACTGATGACTGGTTAAGCCTTTCTTCTGTTCCGGCTGATTTATTATGGAAACCTTGGTCGCTTATTACATATTCTTTTTTACATGCAGGGTTCTTACATCTTTTATTTAATATGATGGTATTGTACTTTTCAGGGCGACTTTTCCTTACATTTTTTACCCAAAAACAAATGTTTGGGTTGTATATACTTTCTGCTGTTTTTGCAGGTCTTGTATATATAGTTAGCTATAATACTATTCCTTTATTTACCCATTTAGGCTACGGTAAAATGGTAGGGGCATCAGCAGCTATAATGGCTATACTGGTAGCTACAGCAGTATATTCACCCCACTATCAGGTAAGGTTAATGCTTATAGGTACTGTAAAGTTGTGGCATATAGCAATAGTATTTATACTACTGGACTTAATTAATGTTTCTGTAGAAAATCAAGGAGGACATATGGCGCACCTTGCCGGGGCTTTATTTGGGTATTTATATATTAAAGCGCTACAAAATGATAAGGATTTAAGCAAAATAGTGTCAAACGTTATCTTATTTTTTGAAAATTTATTTAAGCCCGGAAAGAAGACTTCGCATAACTTTAAAGTACACAGAAATACTAAGAAGAAGAAAACTGTTACAAACCCTACAAGCAGAGGAACACAGGCAAAAAATGTAACACAACGACGCATAGATGATATACTTGATAAAATAAGTAAATCAGGGTATGAAAGCTTAACAAAAGAAGAAAAAGAATTTTTGTTTAAAGTTGGCAAATAATAAATAGCTTTGATGCGTTATAAAGCAAAATTGCTGTAAGGTGTTATGAAAAAACTATCTTGGTTTAATAAGCTAATGTTCTTTTTCAATATGGTGTTAACCATACTTACTTTCATTGCTTATATTTTACCTTTTTTGGCACCAAAGCTTTTCCCTATACTGTCTGTATTTACTTTAGGCTTACCCTTACTGTTAGTGTTTAACTTTCTGTTTTTTACATACTGGTTACTACAGTTTAAAAGGCAGATGTTACTTTCCGGCATAGTCTTATTATTAGGAATTACTTTTATCAATAAGTTTTATAAGTTTTCTGAAACAGTATTGCCTCAGGATAAGGAAGATTTTACATTAATGAGTTACAATGTACGTTTGTTTAATTTGTACAGGTGGTTGCCCGGAGATGCACTGGAAAATATAAAACTGTTTGTAAAAGATAATGAGCCGGATATAATATGCTTTCAGGAATATAAAACTTCGGATGAAGCTCATTTTAATGAGTATAAATACTCATTTTTAAAAGAGAATGAGTATAAAATGGCACAGGCTATTTATTCTAAATATCCTATAATTAATACAGGAGATTTAAAATTTCCTAATTCTAATAATAATGCTATTTATGCAGATATAAGGAAAGGTAATGACACTATTAGAGTGTATAGTATACACATGCAGTCTATTAGGATAAGTCCTGATATTAATGAAACTATAGATGAAGAAAAATCAAAAGTTATTTTTAACAGGCTTAGTAAAGCTTTTGCCAAACAACAACTACAGGCGGAAATGATAGAAAAACACAGAAGTGCATGTAGTTATCCGGTTATTATTTGTGGTGATTTAAATAACAGTGCATTTTCTTATGTGTATCGTGTTATAAGGGGGGATATGAATGATGCCTTTGAAGAAGTAGGGGGCGGTTTCGGAAAATCATATAACTATAAATATTATCCTGCCAGAATAGATTATGTTTTCGCAGATGAACAATTTACAGTAAAAGAGTTTACTACTTTTAACTCTTTTGTAAATTCAGATCATTTTCCCGTAATAACCCGCCTTTCTATTGAGGCTGAAAAACAAGAATAATTAATTACGGTAGTTTTTGTTCTTTAAGGTAGTCTAAAGCATAACGCCCTTCATTAAAAAGTAAATCCAGTATACTCAGGTTATTTAAGTAACCATGCTTATCATTAAATACTTGGGTGTAAGCATCAAATTCAGAAGTGTCTTTTTTACCATTAGTTAAAAAGCGATAGTCTTTCATGTTCTCCACTTCATGGAAATATTCTTCAGTTTTATCAAAAGAAATACTAGTTCCTAAACACTCGGCTACAATATCAAGGATTTCAAAATTTAAATCCATCATAAAAGTGTGCTTTTTCTCAAAAATAGGGCGTATATCGTCTTCAAAATATTCAAAGAAGGGCGAGGTTCGGTAAGCAGCTTCAAGTGACTTAAAATGCTGTTTTTGCCAGTCAAAAGCCCACTCTATTTTAGTATCCTTAAACTTTTGTCTTTCACCTTTACTATGCTTAACAGGAATATTAAGCAATTGTATACCGTTAGGGCTATATATGTACATCCTGTTCCTATTAGTTTGCTTTTGAAAGTTGTCTTCAACCTCAAAAGTTATTTTTTCTGCTTGCACCATTGCGACAAAGTGACTAATAGAAGGGAAGTAAGTAGGGTGTAGTAGAATGTGCATTTGTAAAAGCGTTTAAAATTATTCAAAAATAAAAAAAGGCAACTTAATGTTGCCCTTTTATTATAGTTAAGCATTTTCTTTCTTCTTTTTCTTTCTGAAATAATCAAATCCGAACCAAAGCGCTAATGCGATTAAAAAGTATTTGAGGTAAGATACAGGCTCTCCGTCTCCACCTACAGTGGTAAAGAACCTATCCCAGCGAGGTTTATTGTTTTTATCTAAACTCATCCAGATAAACACAGGCTTACCTACTATATGGGTTTCCGGTACATATCCCCAAAAACGACTGTCTTCTGAGTTATGTCTGTTATCACCCATCATCCAGTAGTAATTGTACCGGAAGGTGTAACTATCCGTTATTTTACCATTTATTCTTATTTCATCACCGTTTACCTGTAAGTCATTGTTTTCATAATCGGTAATAATAGCTTTATAGAAAGGTAGACTTTCAGTATCAAGTTTTACGGTTTTACCAGCTTCTGGTATGTAAATAGATCCCATATTATCAACACTCCAGTTTTTTGTATATGGGAAAATTTCTCCACCGCCGGTCTCATATTTATTACGAGTTACCGATACAACACGTGAGTTAGCTTTTAACTTATTAGCACTTTCTTCTGTAAGTGCTTTAAATATATAAGTGTCTTTTGCGGTTCTGCCATACTGGTCAGTTATTTCCAATTCATTTTGCAAATACATGTCATTTAAAGCATTTCCATCGGTTACTACAGTATAAGAGTACTGAGGCTTAGCCCTATCAGAAAGGATTAATTTTTTACCGTTTACGTAAATTTTACCATCTTTTATAGAGAGAGAATCCCCTGGTGTACCTACACAACGTTTTACATAGTTCGATTTTTTATCAATCGGTTTTTTATGTACACCGGCCGAATAGTTCCTGAAACCAATACTATCAACAGGCCAGTTAAATACTACAATGTCATTCTTTTCAACATTTTCAAAACCGGGTAACCTAAAGTAAGGCAGCTGTGGCCATTTTAGATAAGACTTTTGTTTTGTAAGCGGTACACTATCGTGTATCATAGGTGCCGCAACCGTAGTCATAGGCGTCCTTGCACCGTAATGGAACTTACTTACAAATAAGAAATCGCCAACTAATAATGTTTTCTCTAATGATGAGGTAGGTATGGTAAATGGCTGAATTACATAAGTATGCACTATAGTGGCTACTACAATAGCAAATAGTAATGAACTTACAGTATCGCCCGATTTACTTTTAGCCTTTAATTCTCTTTCAGGTCTGTAATCAACATCCTGAGTATAGTTAATATAATATATGTATAAACCTAAAGTAAATATCCCCAGTAAAGTATCGGTAGTAGAAGTTTTACCGAAAGATCTTAATGTTTCTACCCATACCACAGGGAACATAATAAGGTTTACAATAGGTATAAAAAGTAACAGTGTCCACCAGCGTGGGCGGTTAATAATACGCATTAATACTACAGCATTATAAATAGGTACACCTGCTTCCCAAGGTTTTCTGCCTGCTTTTTGGTATAATTTCCAAGTTCCTAAAAAGTGAACTACTTGTACAGCCAGAAAAAATATAAACCATTCAAATAAAGTCATTTCTGTAAGTTTTTCTATATAAGTATGTTTTTATTGCTATTTGTTACGGTTAGGTAAGGTTTAAAACATCTTTCATGCTGTAAACCCCTCTTTTATTAGCTAACCACTCGGCTGCAACAACAGCACCAAGAGCAAAACCATCTCGGCTGTGTGCAGTATGTTTTATTTCGACGCTGTCAACATCCGAATCATATTTTATAATATGCGTACCAGGTACATTTTCTTCTCGCTTGGCATCAATAAAAATTTCATTCTCTTTAGGGTTGCCTATAGACCAGCTTGAATAATCAGAATGATTAATAATATCATTAGCCAAAGTAATCGCGGTACCACTGGGAGCATCCAGTTTTTGAGTATGATGAATTTCTTCCATCGAAACATTATATTCTTTTAGTTTCGACATCATTTTAGCCAGTTGCAGATTAAGTTCGAAAAAAACATTTACCCCAAGGCTAAAATTAGAGGCATATATAAAAGCACCGTTTTTTTCTTCGCAAAGCTTTGCCATATTGTGGTATTGCTCCAGCCACCCTGTAGTACCGCTTACTACCGGTATATTTTGGTTTAAGCATTCTGTAATGTTATTTACAGCAGCATCCGGCACACTAAATTCTATAGCGGCATCAGCCTGTTCAAGACCATCAAAGTTGTCTGAACTTTTTTTGCGAAGTACAATTTCATGACCACGTTCCTGAGCAATACGTTCTATTACTTTACCCATTTTACCGTAACCTACAAGTGCTATTTTCATAATTGTATTTAAAATTTATAGCTCATGGTCATCCCAACCTGAAAACCGGTATTGTATAACCCTGTGTTATACATTCCTGTTTGCTCTATAGTTGGGTGAAAAGAAAGATTTTCGTTTACATTAAACTGAGCCAAGTGAGCATCAACATTTGCTTCAACAATATTAAGTATGTAAAGCCCGACGGTAATTAATAACGATAAATCGCGATTACGTTGGTGAAAACGCTGACCGCTTATAAGCCTGTCGTTACTAAGTTCGGCAAGTTCTCCTGTTACAGGTCGCCCTGCAAGCCTGTCACGATATGCATCCCTGTATCGATGATATTCGGTGTTATTAAAGCTATAATAGTACATGCTAAGCCCCATGCTACCATATACAATAGGCACTTTCCAATAACTTTTATTATAAACCTGACCTAAGCCGGGCACTATAGCAGAATAAAAAGCTGCTTTTGAGGGCGCTAACGGGTCTATAACATACGATGAGGAAGCGACAATAGAGTCAGTTGTAACAGCATTGGTAGTCTTTAAATCATCATCTGCATCCTGATTTTGAGCAAAAAGGGATGCGGAAGAGAATGCAAGGAATGCTGTATATATAAAAAGCCTTTTTTTCACTAACTCTTGAAAAGTTTAATAATTCTGTTGAAGTCTTCTTCGGAGTGGAATGGTATTGTGATTTTACCTTTCCCTTTAGCGTCAACTTTTACATCAACTTTACTGCCAAAAAAGTTTGTAATTGTTTTCTGCTGTTTATCATCTACTTCAAAAGAAGCTGTTTTTGATTTTGTATCTTTAGCAGCAGCAGGGTTCAGGCTTTCCTGATATTTTTTAACTAATGCTTCGGTATCTCTAACAGAAAGATTTTCACTTACAATTTTCTGATATATATCCGCCTGAGCATCTAAGTCTTCAATATTTATTATAGCACGACCATGTCCCATACTTATAAAACCATCGCGAATACCGGTTTGGATAATCGGGTCCAGTTTTAAAAGACGAAGGTAATTGGCTATGGTGGAGCGTTTTTTACCAACACGGTCACTCATCTGTTCCTGAGTTAGCTGTACTTCATCCATAAGCCTTTGGTAAGAAAGTGCTATTTCAATAGGGTCTAAGTCATGGCGTTGAATGTTTTCAACCAATGCCATTGTAAGCGATTCATTATCATCAGCCAGCCTTATGTATGCAGGGACTTGTGTAAGTCCTGCCATTTTAGAGGCTCTTAATCTACGCTCTCCTGATATTAACTGGTATTTGTTGTAATCCAGTTTTCTGACAGTAATAGGCTGTATTACTCCCAGTTCTTTAATAGAGGTGCTAAGTTCTGTCAGCGATTCTTCATTAAAGTTTGTTCTGGGCTGAAAAGGGTTTATTTCTATAGCTTCAATATCAAGCTCAATAATATTGCCTACTACTTTATCAGCATTTTTATCTTCAACCGATTTAATATCATTATCAGGGTCTTTTAATAATGCAGATAGTCCTCTTCCCAGTGCTTGTTTTTTTACAGCTTTTGTCATAAACCTACAGTACTATTTTTCTTTATTATTTCTTCTGCTAATTTCAGGTAGTTACTGGCGCCTTTACTGGTAGCATCATAATTAATAATGCTTTCGCCGTAACTAGGTGCTTCACTAAGTTTAACGTTACGCTGTATAAGCGTATCGAAAACCATATCATTAAAATGTTTTTGTACTTCTTCCACAACTTGGTTGCTAAGCCTTAAACGGGCATCGTACATGGTTAAAAGCAAACCTTCTATATCTAACGCAGGATTGTGTATTCTTTGTACACTTTTTATGGTGTTTAATAATTTTCCTAAACCTTCCAGCGCGAAATATTCACATTGAATAGGTATAATAACCGAATCGGCTGCTGTTAGGGCATTAAGTGTAAGTAAACCTAATGACGGAGCACAGTCTATCAGGATATAATCATAATTATCCTTTACACTTTCTAATGCTGTTTTAAGCATGTATTCCCTCTTTTCCTGGTCTACCAACTCAATTTCTATAGCTACAAGATCTATATGTGCAGGTATAATAGATACATTAGGCGCACTGGACTCTATTATAGCTTCCTGTGGGGTACTACTGTGTTCCAGTATTTGATATGTGCCTTTTTCTACCGATTCCACATCAATACCAAGTCCTGAACTGGCATTTGCCTGAGGGTCAGCATCTATAAGTAGTACCTTCTTTTCCAGTACTCCCAGCGATGCCGCCAGGTTTACCGAAGTTGTTGTTTTCCCTACACCTCCCTTTTGGTTGGCAATAGCAATAATTTTACCCATTCGTACCTTGTGATTTAGAACCGTAAAAATACAATTATTTATGGTTTCTAAAAATGGAAATTGTTAACAATGGTAAATAAAAAAGCCGAAGGAAATTCCCTTCGGCTCTATAAAATGTGCTGTAAAATATACTTATTTTATTACAAGTTTTTTAGCTTGTGTATAATCGCCTGATTGTATCTGAACAATGTATATTCCACTGTTAAGGCTAGAAAGGTTTAGTTCTTTTGTGTAGAAACCTGCATTATTTGTTATTGCTGTTTCAAAAACTTTAGCCCCTGTTAAAGAGTAGATGCTTACAGTGTTCTTTTCGTTAGAATTATTTTTTAAATCGTATATAAGCGTTATTCTTTTATCTAAAGCCGGGTTAGGGTAGAAACCGAAATTAACATCAGCATTTACATTATCAAGTCCTGCTGTAGCAGTTACATTTTTGTAATTAAATTTTAACTCACCCGTTGAAGAACCTCCAAATGCAGTAAAGTACATTCTGTATATGTTACCGTCTTCATTTTTAACGTAGTATGTTAATTCAGTATCAATGTCATATACAAACTCACCCATGTTGAACTCTTTCCAGTCACTACCTATAGTGTTAATGTCAGTTGAATATGCGCTATTTTCAGGAAGTGTTATTTCATTTTCTGTATTACCTGTTTCGTCAACCTGAGCAACTGTAACTGTAGCTGAATTGTGAAGCCCACCGCTAACTAAGTACATCATAGGCTCTTCCGCAGTACCAACATTATCATAATATCTTCCGAAAGCAAGGTCCCAATCAGCATCAGCAGGCGCAACCGATACTACTTCATCAGTAGTTAGGGAATAGAAGTTAAATGTGTAAGAAGTATCTCCGTTTGGTATAGTAGCTGTTTCGTCTTCAGCCCATTCAGTTCCGGTCCAGTCTGCATATTTTATGGTATAGCCACCAAAGTAATCTTCTATTACCAGTTTTTTATAACTTTCATCAGCGTACTTTAGTACAAAAACAACAGAACCTGTTACGTGGTGATTACCGGGATTATAATCTCCCCAACCATATTCACCTGAACCTGTATCAAAAGCACCTGTTAACCAGGTTGTAGCAGAGTTAAATAGCTCTGTCCAGGTTCCTTCATTTGCTAAATCAATGTTATCCCAGTCGTTTACATCACTTGATGCCTCAAATACTTGTATTCCTGCGCTGTCATTAATTCTTACTCCGGTTTCCATTTGAGATATTCTTAAAAAAGCGATGTCCCAATTTGCAGCGGTTACAGCAGTTTGAGTTTCAGTAGAGAAATCAAAAAATACCTGATCGGTATATGATGGTTGTAGTGGTATTGTTACCTCAGTATAATCCTCTTGGGCAACAGTAATAGTACTTACAAAAAGTGATGCTAAAAGAAGTAGTCTTTTCTTCATGACAAATCGTTTATTTAGATTTATTTAAAATAGTTTTTGTTTGGCAAATATACTATTTTATTTATATCAAGTCTAAATAAACTAAAAAAGTTGACAAGAAATTTTCCTGTCAACTTTACTATTTTGATTTACAATTATGTAATTACTTTATTTTCCTTTTTTAGCTTTTATCATTGCTTCCAGCATGTCCCACATTTCTTCAGGTATAGCTTCCAGTAAATTAAACTGTCCTGCACCTTTAAGCCATTCGCCGCCATCTATAGTTATTACTTCACCATTTACGTAAGCAGAAAAATCAGAAACTAAGTAGGCAGCCAGATTCGCCAGCTCCTGATGATCGCCTACACGTTTAAGCGGTACTTTTTTAGCAAGATCAAATTTATCTTTTAAGTCGCCAGGTAATAGCCTGTCCCATGCTCCTTTAGTAGGGAAAGGTCCCGGCGCGATGGCGTTAGTACGTATACCATATTTAGCCCACTCTACAGCAAGGCTTCGTGTCATGGCTAAAACTCCCGCTTTTGCAGTGGCACTTGGTACAACATAAGCAGAACCAGTCCAGGCATAGGTAGTAACTATGTTAAGAATATTTGTATTTTCTTGTTTTGTGTCTATCCAATGTTTACCAAAAGCAAGGGTACAGTTTTTAGAACCCTTTAGTACAATATCTATAATAGTATCAAACGCATTAGCAGAAAGCCTTTCGGTAGGCGATATAAAGTTTCCTGCTGCGTTGTTTAGCAATACATCTGCTCTGCCGTAGTTTTCTAAAACAGCCTTTAGCATGTTTTCTACTTCATCATAATTACGAACATCACACTGTACAGGTAAGCAATTTCCGCCGGTTTCTTCTTCCAGTTCTTTAGCTGTGTCTTTAAGTTTTTCAAGGTTACGGGACGTAATGGCTACTTTTGCCCCCAGCTCCATAAAATATTTTGTCATTGATTTACCCAAGCCGCTACCGCCACCTGTAATTACAATAACTTTATCTGCCAACGCATCATCGCGTAACATTTTCTGTGTATAATTCATTTTAGTCTTTATAATAATTATTCAACAACTTCTGTTTAATTCAAAAATAGGTAAGAACCCTTTCAAATATAGCGAATTAATGGTAATGTCTTACATTTTCAAGCGCATCGGTATGATTACTTTCTATTTTTGGAATTACAGTTATTTCTCCGGCAGTTTCTAATATTATCACATCTATCGTATCTAAACTGCTAATGCCATGCTGTCTTGCTGCAACATAAATTTCTTCAATAGTTACCCTTTCTTTTTTTAAGACTTCATTTAATAGCTCCCCTTTGTATAAAAGCAGCGTAGGACGACTGGTTATTAACTTTTTTACTGACTTGTTTCTTACCGAAAGCCATGTAATGCTATACTGAAGGAAAACGAGAAGGAAGAATACAAGTATGCCATCTATCAACGCTACACTTTTATTGAGTGTAACCGTTGCAAATGCCGAACCCAATGCAATGGTTATAATAAAATCAAAAGCATTCATTTTAGAAAGTGTCCGCTTACCCGATACACGAAGCATTACTATAAGTGTAATGTATGCCATTACAGTAATAATAAGTGTTCGTGCTATGCTCTCCCAGTTATCAAAGAATATCTTATTCATAAGGTAGGTAGTTTAGTTTAAATATTTTTGAAGATAACCAGACGATATGAAAAATGACAGAAGTTTAATATAGTATTATAATTATAAAAGCTCCTGTAATTACAGAAGCTTTTATGGTCGGGAAGACTGGATTCGAACCAGCGACCCCTAGCACCCCATGCTAGTACGCTACCGGACTGCGCTACATCCCGATTTGTTTCTTTAAATAAAGTGCAAATATATTTTTTTGATAAAAAATGGGCAAATAAAAAATCTATAAGTGATGAGTTTTTTTAACTATGGGTCAATTCGGAAATTATTGATGCATGTTGCGGAAAATTGGATGCTAATTCAGATTTGGTTGGCAAAACAAAATCACTAAAATCAAATCCGGGGGAGACAGTGCACCCAACCAGGGAATAATCATTTTCGTTTATAACTTTTGCTGCAAACCAAGAGTTACCCGGTACTACTAATTGTGGTACTTCACCTTTCGAAAAATTACGTCCGATAATATGCTTAGAATATTCTCCAGTTTCTGAAATAATATGCAAGTGAATTGGAGAGCCATCGTAAAAATGCCATATTTCATCTTGTTTTATTTTATGAAACGCAGAAAAAGTATCGGACGTCAGCAGGAAGTAAATACAGGTTGAATAGTTTCTTTTACCATTATATGATTCATGCAGGCTTTCTTTACTTATTGTGCCTTCACTTCTGTATGTTTCTTTAAAATAGCCACCTTCAGGATGTGGCTTTAAACCTAATTCTTGAATTATTTGTTCTTTCTGATTCATTATCCTTTTTCTGATAGTAATGCCAATTATTTTTAGATGCTAATAAAAATATCTACTTCTGCATTTTCCCAATCTCTGCTACGTTCGTCATACACTTCAAAGTCCGCTTTATAAGCTCGCTTAATATCAGCTTCCCATATTTTTCCCCACATTGTACCTATACATTCGGGCATTTTACCTTTTGCTGTAAACATTTTAAAATCTCCGGGTGGTATTACTACGCTTTCCATATCTTCCGGTACAGGAGAGCCGGGTTCAACCCTGCATCCTATAAAATAAGAGTACGGTTTTGTATGGTCGCCTTCATAATCAAAGTAAACAGCATAAACTTTATCTTCTATTCGTTGTGGTATTTTAGTGAAATAACCGCCTTTTTCAAATTTTTCCCATAAACCTCCGCAATCTTTCATTGCCTGATTGTTTTCGTTAGTAGTTTTTTCAGGTAATGCAATACCTGTAAGGTATATTGTTTCTGTGTGTTTCTTTTCCATGATTAAAAATTGTAGTTAGATTATAAAGTTAAAAAAAGGCAGCCATTTTTAAAAGTAGCTGCCTTATAGTGTAATAAAAAAAATTAATTTTCAGAGGAGTTTGAACTGTTTTCATTCGAACGTTTTTGGCGTCTTACTCCATAAGTACCACGCCAAATTTTTCCTCTTTTTGTTTTTTTATCTCCTTTTCCCATAAAAAGTTAGAATTTGTATGTTACTAGTATTTCAAAGTTACAAAAACTAAATGGGAAAGCATGAGAGCTTCATTATTAGTGTTTTATGCGGTATATATTTACTATATCTTCCGTTATTTTTTCAAAATCGATATTCAGATCAATTAATTTACCCGTATGAAGGTCAAAAATCCAACCATGTACCGTTATACCGCGCTCGGCAGCAGCTTTTTGTACCTCGGCAGTTTTAATAACATTTATACATTGTTCCTGTACATTAAGCTCTACTAAACGGTCATAGCGTTTTGTTTCATCTTCAATGGCATCAAGTTCCTCACGGTGTATGCGGTATACATCACGAACGTTACGTAACCATGGGTTTAGTATACCCATATCGGTATGTTGCATAGCAGCTTTAATACCTCCGCAGTTGGTGTGCCCGCATACTACAACATGTTTTACCTTTAAGTGTTGTACGGCATAGTTAATTACTGACATAGTGTTAAGGTCAGTATTAGCAACCATGTTGGCTATATTTCTGTGTACAAAAATATCACCGGGACCTGCACCCATAACTTCTTCGGCAGTTACACGACTGTCTGAACAGCCTATATATAATATTTCAGGAGATTGTCCTGCTGCTAATTCATCAAAATATTTTGGGTCTTTCTCTAGTTGATTTGCAATCCAGTCCTTATTGTTTTCAAATACTTTTTTAATATCCATACCTAATAAAATTTAAATAAAATTAATGAAGATATTTTTAAGTGGCTAAAAATAATTCAACAGGCTCAGAAAAAAATTATGTTTTTTTAAGTTTTGATTAATGGCTAATTACCTGTAATGAGTTTATTCCCAATTCATAATTACATGTTTGTCCCAAAGCCTGTTAGCGTATTCTCTAAAAATTAAAGGAGCATTTTTAAATGCACTGTCAAAATTAAATTCACCTCCATAAGTAGTGTCTGGATTTTCAGACAATATAACTTTCCTTTCTCCGCGCATAGCATATTTTACACCATTTTCATACATTATTACTTTCATAGTTGAGGGAGATATGTCGCCGGTACAGACTAATTGGTACGTGAGCCATACTTCTGCTTTACCATTAATGTTTAAATCAGTTATTGCAAATGAATTTGGGATAAAATTGCATATTAAATCAAGTGGGCACTCTTTCTCAAAATCATACATTCTCCAGTCCAGTACCCATTTCCCAGTCCTTATTAAAGAATATTGATAAGCATAAAGTTCTGCACTTTGATAGTCTTCATCTTTTTTTGAGGGTACTCCGCCCGTTTCTGAGAGGATAACTATATGATCACCATTATCATCAGTATATAATACTGCTTTTTGTAATTTGCCATTATATTCAATAGAAGAGTCAACTTTTTCCTCTTCTAATAAGCTTATCTCTGTTTGGCAAAAAACTAAACAGGGTATCAACAGAAAGATATAGATATAACCCTTCATTGTATTACTCTTCAAATCCACTTATTAATATTTCCAGTATTTTGATAGCGGCATCACTAATTTTAGTGCCCGGGCCAAAAACAGCCACAGCGCCACAATCAAATAGATATTGGTAGTCCTGCGAAGGGATAACACCGCCTACAATAACCATAATATCTTCACGACCGTATTTTTTAAGCTCTTCAATAACCTGAGGTACTAATGTTTTATGTCCTGCAGCCAATGATGATACTCCGAGAATATGAACATCATTTTCAACAGCTTGTTTCGCAGCTTCTGCCGGCGTTTGGAATAGCGGGCCTATATCCACATCAAAACCAACATCAGCATAACCGGTAGCGACTACTTTTGCGCCACGGTCGTGCCCGTCTTGCCCCATTTTGGCAATCATAATTCTTGGGCGGCGTCCTTCCAGTTTCGCAAATTCATCAGCCAGTTGTTTTGCTTTTTCAAAACTTTCGTCGTTTTTTATTTCTTTGCTATACACGCCGCTAAATGATTTTATTTGTGCTTTATATCGTCCGTAAACAGTTTCAAGCGCATCGCTTATTTCTCCCAGTGTAGCCCTTTGGCGTGCAGCATCAACTGCAAGTGCTAACAAGTTACCTTCACCTGTTTTAGCCGATTCGGTAAGTTTATCCAAGCACTCTTTTACTTTAGCTGTATCCCTGCTTGCTTTTATACTTTCCAGCCGTTCTATTTGCTGTTTACGTACTTTTTGGTTGTCTACATCCAGTATATGTAAAGGGTCTTCTTTTTCAAGGCGGTATTTGTTAACCCCAACAATTACATCCTGCCCACTGTCTATACGTGCCTGTTTTCTGGCGGCCGCTTCTTCAATTCGCAGTTTTGGTATTCCTGCCTCAATTGCTTTCGTCATTCCGCCAAGCTCTTCTACTTCTTCAATAAGTTTCCAGGCTTTTTCGGCAATTTCATTAGTCAGGCTTTCTACATAATAACTACCCGCCCAAGGGTCAACCGTTCGTGTTATTTTGGTTTCTTCCTGTAAATATATCTGTGTATTACGTGCTATACGTGCCGAGAAATCAGTTGGTAACGCAATGGCTTCGTCTAAAGCATTAGTGTGTAGTGATTGCGTTCCTCCAAATGCTGCTGCTGCCGCTTCTATACAGGTACGGGCTACATTATTAAACGGGTCTTGCTCGGTTAAGCTCCAGCCACTGGTTTGGCAGTGGGTACGTAACGCTAATGATTTTTGGTTTTGCGGGTTGAACTGTTTCAACAGTTTAGCCCATAACATACGCCCCGCACGCATTTTGGCTATTTCCATAAAATGGTTCATACCAATGGCCCAGAAAAATGACAGGCGGGGAGCGAATTTATCAACATCCATACCTGCTGCAAGCCCTGTGCGGATATATTCCAATCCATCAGACAGGGTATAAGCTAACTCAATATCAGCAGTTGCGCCGGCTTCCTGCATGTGATAACCTGAAATACTAATAGAGTTAAAACGAGGCATGTTTTTACTAGTATATTCAAATATATCAGCAATTATTTTCATTGATGGGGTAGGAGGGTATATGTACGTGTTCCTAACCATAAATTCTTTCAGTATATCGTTTTGTATAGTTCCTGAAAGTTGTTCCGGTTTTACCCCCTGTTCCTCAGCTGCAACAATATAAAATGCCATGATGGGCAGTACTGCGCCATTCATTGTCATGGAAACGGACATTTCTCCCAATGGTATTTGGTCAAAAAGTACCTTCATATCCTCTACACTGTCTATGGCAACCCCTGCTTTACCTACATCACCCACTACACGTTCGTGGTCACTGTCATACCCCCTGTGTGTGGCAAGGTCAAAAGCTACTGAAAGCCCTTTTTGTCCTGCTGCCAGGTTACGGCGGTAAAAGGCGTTGCTTTCCTCGGCAGTAGAAAAACCTGCATACTGCCTTATCGTCCACGGGCGGCGCACATACATGGTGCTGTACGGACCACGAAGGTTTGGTGCGAAGCCTGCTGCAAAGCCTAAGTGTTCAAGGTTTTTAATGTCTTCTTGTGTATATTCTTTTTTAACTTTAATCCCCTCAGCTGTTTTATAAGTGCTTTGTTCTTTGCTTTCAGCTTTGGGGTTTGTTATATCATCAAGTTTAATATGTTGAAGGTCTTTTCTTTTCATAATAGTACGGTGATTTTTTAGCAACAAGTGGTGTCTTCGCCATTAAGCCTTTCTCTTTCCATTTGTTCTGCCAATCGCTTTTCTATAATTGGTTTAATGAGTGTTTTTCGTGGTTCTGTTTTTACAAAAGGGTACAGCTCCAGTTCGCAGCTCATTTTATCATCTGTGTTAGGGTATTTGTTAGTACCTAACAACACTTCTTTTCCTTCGTTGAATAGTTCCTGCTCTTTAGCGGCACTTTCTTCTATTTTGCGCTGTATTGTTCCGTCTTTTAACTGATGTAAAAAACCTCCTGACGCTTCTATATCTTTAAATAAAGTAAGTGCTTTATCGCTAAGCTGCTTAGTAAGTTCTTCTATGTAGTACGAACCGTCGGCAGGGTTATCTACTTTATCAAAATAACTTTCGTGTTTTAAGACTAATAATTGGTTACGGGCTATTCGGTCGCCAAACTCGTTGCTTTTGTGGTATATGGCATCATAAGCCATGTTTATAACTGCATCGGCTCCGCCCAATATAGCACTCATACATTCTGTAGTAGTACGAAGCATGTTTACGTTATAATCATATAATGTTTTGTTTCTTTTTGTTGGGGTAGCTATAATGTGGCATTCAGGGTTGTGCCCGTATTCTTCGGCTATTACTCTGTATAGTTTTCTAATGGCTCTTAGTTTAGCTATTTCAAAAAAGTAGTTAGCACCTACTGCTACCTGCAATGTTATTGGTTTGCTTATGGTAGGTGCAGTATTGAAATATTCGTTAACGTGTGCTAATGTGTAGGCTATTTGCTGTACAATATTTGCTCCGGCATTTTGATATAAACTACTGTTTACACTAAGTATGCTGATGTTAGTACACGATAAGCTTAAAGTACTTACAGCATCTAAGTCTTTTTCCATGTTATGGAACCAATTACCATCATCGGCAAGCTGACCGATAGGGTCCAGCAGGACGTATATAGTAGTATGGTTGTTTTTTGCAAAAGTGTCAATACGTTTTACGAAATCGATTTCAAGGAAACCTAAATTTAGGTAAACAGGTATGTTGTTTGAAACAATACCGTTTAGTAAAATTTCTACGTCAGTATCAGGCTTATCTATAATAAACGTGATGCTTTCTGCACCTCTGTTTAGTGTATCGTTAGCTCTGGTTATAGATTTTTGTACATCTTGTACATATATTTCCTGACATATATTGAAATGTGAAGCTGTTGTTCCTGCGGGCGCGGCAGCCTCATATTCGTCGTAATGATATAACGGTTTTACTTTAATACCTTCCGGACTTTCCCAAATTAGCGTTTCGTTATAATCAGCACCTTTAAGGTCAACTTGTATTTGCTGTTTCCACTGTTTAGATGATACCGGTTCGAAATCGTTAAAAAGATTATCGCTCATGAATATTTTTTTATAATGATTCATTTGATGCTTCTTTGTCAGATGCATCTTCCTCAAACTCTATTATGTATATATCTTCATTTTGGCGCTTCATGTAATATTTTTCGCGCGCATATTTTTCAGTCTGATCAGGGTTTTGTAAATGCCTGATGCTTGTACTGTCTTTTTTTATTTCCTGTATGTAATATGCTTTGTTAGCTTCCAGTTCTTCAATTTCCTTATCCAGAACAGGATGCTCAAAATACAGGGAGTAATTATCTATAAAAACCATCCATATAGCAAAAAAAATGGTAACCAATACATATCTGTTCCCAATGAACTTGAGGAAAGGATATTTTTCGGTTAGTTTATGGAATAGTTTCATAGTATAGCTAATGTAATAATAAACAGTTACAATTTACTGCTTTTTATTAATAAATACATAGTTTAAATAAACTGTAACAGGGTTGGCAATATTAAGAAATACGTTGATTGATAACTGCCCTTACCACATCAATAGCTACAGTATTATACCTGTCATTAGGTATAATAATATCAGCATGTGCTTTAGTAGGCTCTATAAACTGCTCATGCATAGGTTTAAGGGTTGTTTGGTATCGGTTTAAAACCTCTTCCATATCACGTCCTCTTTCTGCAATATCCCTTTTTAATCTTCTTATCAGTCTTTCGTCAGAGTCAGCATGTACATATACTTTTATGTCAAACATTTCTCTAAGTTTGGCATCAGCAAGTATAAGTATACCTTCTACAATCATAACCTTACAAGGGTGGGTTATAACGGTATCTTCTGTTCTGTTGTGTGTAATAAAAGAGTATACAGGCTGCTCTATTACCTTGCCCTGCCTTAAATCTTGTAAATGTTCCGCTAAAAGTTCAAAATCAATAGCTCTCGGGTGGTCGAAGTTTATTTTAGACCTGTCTTCAAAACTAAGATTAGAGTTGTCTTTGTAATACGAGTCCTGCGAAATTATACCTACCTCATTAGCAGGTAACTCGTTCATTATTTGGTGTACAACTGTAGTTTTACCGCTTCCGGTACCACCGGCAATTCCTATAATAAGCATCTGATAAATTAGGTATAAGATTATTTTTTTGCAAAAATAACAATAATGAGCGGTGAATGACTATAAAGCACGATTTTATACCAAAGATTTAATATTACAGCTATAGTTGTATTTATATAACCTATGTTTTAAGATAAAGATTATGAATATGCTATTGTATTAAAAAAATAGAGGCTGTTGATTATATTGAAAATACTCTATAATTCACTAGTTAACAATACCTTAATGTTATCTTTAACTATGTAAAACACTATACTATTACTAACAGCTTAATTTTGTTGGCATTCATTTTTTTATGCCAAATTTAAAAATCTTTAAATCAAAGCTATGGTAAAAAATTTACAAAGTTCACTACAAGGCATTTTAACCCTTGCCTTAATTATGTTAACTGCTATTTCGTATAGCCAAACGGCTCCTGTTGCCAGCGCAGCAACAGATGTAGTGCCTAATGGTTTTACGGCAAACTGGGCACCGGTTACGGGAGCTACAGGATATTATTTAGATATTAGTGAATCAGATACTTTTGGTACTGGTTTAGTTTCTGACAACCTTTTCATATCAGAGTATGGAGAAGGTAGTGGCGGAAGCAAAAAGTACATTGAAATTTATAATGGTACAGGTGCTCCTGTAGATTTAAGTAACTATCAATTATGGAGAGTTTCTAATGGAGGTACTTGGACAGAGGATACACATGAGTTTTCATCTATAATTATACCTGACGGGGGAACTTATGTTGTGGCGAATAATGCTTCAGATAATCCTGTTGCAGATGATTATGATACAGGTTTTATGAGTCATAACGGAGATGACGCTGTAGGCTTAGCATGGAATGGAGGAAATGGTAATACCTTTAACTTAATTGATGCAATAGGTACAGACGGACCGGATCCGGGTTCTGCTTTTGCTGTGGCAGGAGTTAGTGACGCAACTAAAGACCACATTATAATAAGAAAATCTTCTGTTCTTAATCCAACTACTGACTGGGCTGCTTCGGCAGGAACAAATGCAACAGATTCAGAATGGATAGTTTCTTCTTTTACTTATAACAGTACAGCACAAACCACTGATTTAGGTTCGCATACTTTTGATTACGGTTTTACGCCTTCTTTTGTGGAAGGTTATGACAGTTTTGATGTAGGCAATGCTACTTTTTATACAGTAACAGGTCTTGAGGAAGGAACTACATACTACTACCGTGTTAGAGCATATACAGATACTGATGTATCGGATAACTCAAATACTATAACTGTAACTACTGATGTATGTGGTACTGTAGCACAACCTACAGTTAGCCCGCTATCACTTTGCGGAACTCCAACAGTTGCAGACCTTACAGTTGACTCGGGAGAAAATATACAGTGGTATGCTGCCGAAACAGGAGGTGAAGCTCTAGCTACTGATGTAGTAGTTACTACAGGAGTTTACTATGCTTCTCAAACAGTATTTAGTTGCGAGAGTGACAGAGTTGCTGTTCCTGTAATTTTAAGCCCGTTACCTGCGGCACCTGCTGCAACTTCACAGTCTTTTTGCGGAGATACAACAGTAGAAGATTTAGAAGTAACAGGCGCAGCATATTCTCAAATAATTTTTACAGATAATTTTACAGATTTATCTAACTGGAACGTAATTGATGTAGCAGGAGATGATTTTTGGGAAATAAGTAGTACAGGTGACCCTGCCAATGCTCCTTATGCCGGGATAAACGGTTTTCAGGAAGTTAATGAGGACTGGTTGGTTTCTAACCCAATAGCAATTTCTGCCGAAGCAACAGATGCTACAATAAGCTTTATTAACGCTTCAAATTACGATGGTCCTGACTTAGAAGTATTCTATACAAATAACTATACAGGAGATGTTACAACAACAAGTTGGGAAACACTATCTCCTACACTAAGTTCAGGAGGTTGGAACTGGGCTGCATCTGGTGATTTAGATGTTTCCGGTGCAATAGGTTCAAACCTTGTTATCGCTTTTAAATATACTTCAGCTACAGGTATCGGTAATGCTAAAGCATGGCAGATTGATGATGTAGAGGTAACAGTAAATGCACCAAACCTGATATGGTATGATGCTGATGAAAACATACTGGCTGCTACTGATGCTTTAAGTACAGGAACGTACTATGTTTCTCAAATAAACGATAATGGTTGTGAAAGTGAAAAAACAACTGTAGAGGTAACGGTAAACCCAATACCTGATGTGCCAACAGTAACTACATTGTCTTTTTGTGGTGCAACAACGGTAACAGAACTTGATGCAACAGTAGAAGGTACAACATTATGGTATGCAGATGATACTACAACTACAGTACTTGCTTCTGATGCTGATATAACAACAGGAACATATTATGTATCTCAAATTGCTGAAGGTTGCGAAAGTGAAAGAACAGCGGTTGACGTAACAGTAAACCCAATACCTGAAGCACCAACAGCAGATGCAATGGCATTTTGTGGTTCAGCTTTAGTTTCAGATTTAGAGGTGACATCAGGAGAGAACTTAAACTGGTATGATGCAGAAACAAGCGGTGATGCTTTAGCAATGGATGCTGAGGTAATGACAGCAACATACTATGTTTCACAAACTTCAACCGAAGGTTGCGAAAGTGCAAGAACAGCAGTTGAAGTAGCTGTAAACCCAATACCGGGTGCACCAACAGTTACAGAAACTGTACAAACATTTTGTGGTGAAGCTACATTAGCAGATATTGCTACAGATGGCGAAAATGTTACTTGGTATGATGCTCCTGCAGCGGGTAATGCAATGGAGTCTGACATGGCACTTACTGCGGGGACTACAATATATTATGCTTCTCAAACTGTAAATGATTGTGAAAGTACAGAAAGAACTGCTGTAGCAGTAGTACTAAATATAACAGCAGCACCGGAAGTTGAAAACCTTACGTTTTGTGGTTTAACTACAGTAGCTGACTTAACAGTAACATCAGGAACAAACTTAAACTGGTATAATGTAACAACTGAAGGCGAAGCTCTTGCATCAGATGCTGAGGTTACTACAGGAACTTACTACGTTTCACAAACAGTAAATGAGTGTGAGAGTGAAAGAGCAATGGTAGAAGTAGTTGTAAATGATATACCTGATGCTCCAACTGCTGATGCACAATTATTCTGTGGTTTAACTACTGTTTCAGATTTAGTAGTAACATCAGGAGAAAACATACAGTGGTATGCTACTGAAAACGGTGGTACCGTATTATCAGTAAATGAAATAGTTTCTACAGGAACGTACTACGCATCACAAATGGTTAACGATTGTGAGAGCGAAAGAACGGCTGTTTCAATAACAGTGAACCCAATACCAAATGCACCTGGTGCAACACCTTTAGAATTTTGTGGTACAGCTACTGCTGCTGATTTAACGGCTACAGTAGAAGGAGCTGCAATATGGTATGCAGATGAAACTACAGATGTAACACTTCCTGTTGATACTGAATTGGTAACAGGATCATACTACGTATCACAAATAGTAGATGGTTGTGAAAGTGAAAGAACAATGGTTGCGGTTACAGTTTATGATATTCCTGAAGCACCAACAGCAGATGCAATGACATTCTGTGGTTCGGCTGTAGTTTCAGATTTAATGGCAACAGGAGACAATGTACAGTGGTATGCTGCTGAAACAGGAGGTGATGCTTTAGCAATGGATGCAGAGGTTACTACAGGTACTTATTATGTATCGCAAACTGTAAATATATGTGAAAGTGAAAGAACGGCTGTTGCAATAACAGTAAATGCAATACCGGATGCACCAACAGCAGATGTAATGGCATTTTGTGGTTCGGCTGTGGTTTCAAACTTAATGGCAACAGGAGACAATGTACAGTGGTATGCTGCTGAAACAGGAGGTGATGCTCTTGCAATGGATGCTGAAGTTATGACAGGTACTTATTATGCATCACAAACAGTAAATGGGTGTGAAAGTGCAAGAACGGCTGTTGCAATAACAGTAAATGCAATACCTGATGCTCCAACTGCTGATGCAATGGCATTTTGTGGTTCGGCTATGGTTTCAGATTTAATGGCAACAGGAGACAATGTACAGTGGTATGCTGCTGAAACAGGCGGTGATGCTTTAGCAACGGATGCTGAAGTTATGACAGGTACTTATTATGTATCACAAACAGTAAACGGATGTGAGAGTGCAAGAACATCAGTTGATGTAACTGTAACTGTTGTTGCAATGCCTGTAGGTGAAGCTACTCATGAGTTTGAAGTAGGTTCAGGAGAAACTATTGCAGACCTTGATGTTACAGGTAATGATATAGTATGGTATAGCAATGCTGAACTTACTACAATGATAGAAACTACTACAGTATTAGTTGACGGTACTACTTATTATGCAGTAGCCACTGATGGAGTTTGTACAAGTGAAGCACTTGCAGTAACAGCAGAAGAAATACTTGCTAACGGAGGGTTTAAAGCAGTTAAGTTTACTTACCACCCTAACCCTGTTGATAATGTATTGAATGTTGAGTGTAGTAACACTATACAGTCAGTAGCAGTATATAATTTATTAGGTCAGTCAGTTTTAACAACAAATGCTGATGCTAATACTGTAAAAGTTGATATGTCATCGCTTTCAGCAGGAACTTATATAGTGAGAGCTACAAGCGGTAACAAAGTTGAAACGTTTAAAGTTGTGAAAAACTAAAAAGTTTAATCAATATAGAATGTAAAAAGCCCCGACTAATTAGTCGGGGCTTTTTTATTTTACTACTATAAAATGTTGTATTAGAATTCAGAAGTGAAGTGTAACTTCACGCTAGGATATTTTTGCTGAGCCATTTGTATAGAAAATTCAGAGTCAGCTAAAAACACCAGTTGCCCTTGTTTGTCTTTAGCTAAAAACTTCTGTTTAATTCTTTTAAATTCAGCAAATTCTTCATTTTTAGGGTCTTCCGGTTTTATCCAGCACGCTTTATAAGCAGGGAAGTTTTCATAGGAACATTTTGCACCATATTCATGCTCCAATCGGTATTGAATTACCTCATATTGCAGTGCTCCTACCGTACCTATTACTTTACGGTTGTTTAGCTCTAGTGTAAATAACTGTGCAACCCCCTCATCCATTAACTGGTCAATACCTTTTTCCAGTTGCTTTGATTTCATTGGGTCAGCATTGTTAATATACCTAAAGTGTTCAGGTGAGAAGTTAGGTATGCCCTTAAAGCTCATATCTTCCCCTTCGGTAAGGGTGTCACCAATTTTAAAGTTACCGGTATCATGTAAACCTACAATATCTCCGGGATAGGAAATATCCACAATTTCTTTCTTTTCAGCAAAGAAAGCATTTGGACTGGAGAATTTCAGTTTCTTTTTATTTCTTACGTGCAAGTAAGGTTTGTTTCTTTCAAAAACTCCTGATACAATTTTTACGAAAGCAATTCTGTCTCGGTGTTTTGGATCCATATTGGCATGGATTTTAAACACAAAGCCCGAAAATTTATCCTCTTCTGGTTCTACCGTTCTGGTATCAGAATCTTTTGGTCTTGGCGGAGGAGCAATGTCAATAAAACAATCCAGCAGTTCCCTAACACCAAAGTTGTTTAATGCTGAACCGAAGAATACGGGTTGTTGTTTACCCGCAAGATATTGCTCTCTGTCAAACGGAGGATATACCTCACTTATCAATTCCAGTTCCTCACGTAACTTTTCGGCAGGTGCTGCACCTACTATTTCATCAAGTTGAGGGTTGTTTAAATCATCAAAAGCAATAGTTTCCTCAATGTTTTTACGACTGTCACCACTAAAAAGGTTAATGTTTTTCTCCCAAATATTATAAATCCCCTGGAAGTCATACCCCATACCAATAGGATAACTTAATGGGGTAACAGTAAGTCCAAGCTTTTGTTCCACTTCGTCCATAAGATCAAAAGCATCTTTACCCTCACGGTCAAGTTTGTTAATGAAAACCAGCATTGGTATATTTCGCATACGGCAAACTTCTACCAACTTTTCAGTTTGTTCCTCAACCCCTTTTGCAACGTCAATTACAACAATAACGCTGTCTACAGCAGTCAATGTTCTAAAAGTATCCTCGGCAAAATCCTTGTGACCGGGAGTATCAAGTATATTTATTTTTTTATCTCTGTAGTTAAATGCCAGTACAGATGTAGCAACAGATATACCTCTTTGGCGCTCAATTTCCATAAAGTCACTGGTAGCACCTTTTTTAATTTTGTTGCTTTTTACAGCTCCGGCTTCCTGTATAGCTCCACCAAAAAGCAGTAATTTTTCAGTAAGGGTAGTTTTACCCGCATCGGGGTGTGATATTATTCCGAACGTACGTCTTTTTCCAATTTCTTCCGTAAAACCCATTGTGTATATATTCCAGATTACATTTAAAAATCGTGCAAAAATAACTTTTATATCTGGTTTTAAGGTATAAAATAGTGAGTAACTGATTAAAAATCCGTAATCTGAACTATGGAATATTACTGAAAATGTTACTTTTACAAAAGTAGCTTGATTGATGAAGCGGGTGTGAAAAACAATATGGAAGAAAAATGAATATCTTTTTTACTCTTATAAGAAGATACCAATTACTGCTGCTGTTGGTTTTTATAACACAACAGGCAGTAGCACAACAGGAGCCTCAGTATACACAATATATGTATAATACACTTACTGTTAATCCTGCTTATACAGGCTCAACAGGCGGGCTGGATGTGTTATTGCAACACCGTTCGCAATGGGTAGGTGTTGACGGTGCGCCAAGAACGCAGGCTTTTACCGTTCATTCTCCTTGGGGAGATAATGTAGGGGTAGGGCTTAGTGCTGTAAATGACAGAATTGGTCCTGCGGATGAATTATATTTAGACGGAAATTTTTCCTATACACTACGTTTAGGTATGGATAGTAATTTGGCTTTTGGGCTAAAAGGTGGTGCCAGGATATTAAATATTGACTGGTCGCGAGGACGTTATTATGATGAAGGAGACCCTTTGTTAAATAGTAATATTAATAACAAGGCATCGGTAACTATAGGTTCAGGAGTATATTATTATACAGATAGATGGTATGCGGGAGTATCAGTCCCTAATTTTATACGCGATAATTATTATGATGATGTACAGGAAAGTGTGGTTTCGGACAGGCTTCACTATTATATTATAGGGGGGTATGTTTTTGACCTTTCTGAAAATATAAAGTTTAAACCTGCTGTTTTGGGTAAAGTAGTTTCGGGAGCACCCATAACCGTTGATGGCTCAGCAAATTTTCTGTTTTACGAACGATTTACTTTTGGGGCAGCCTACCGTTATGATGACTCCCTTAGCGCATTGGCAGGCTTTCAGATAACCGATAAATTATTTGTGGGCTATTCTTTTGATTATTCAACTACTGAGTTGAATAAATATAACGATGGCTCGCATGAAGTTGTACTGCGTTTTCAACTACTGCCTAAAGCAACACGAATTAAATCGCCCCGTTTCTTTTAAGCAAAATTATTATGAGGAAAGCATTATTTTTTATCAGCCTGTTTTTTTGTGTGACTACGTGTTTCGGGCAGTTTACATTAAAAAAAGCGGAGAGGCTTTTTGATGAAATGGCATATACTGATGCGGTAGTAGCCTATGAAAAATATTTAAAATCAGGACACAAACCCAAAAAGAAAATAAAACTACATATTGCGGATAGTTACTACTACATTAATAACTATGCAAAAGCGCAAAGCTGGTATGAAAGGGTTGGTGTAAGTAAACTAAAAAACACTCAATTTAATAATTACGTACAGGCATTAAAAGCACAGGGAGCGTATGAGAAAGCTAATGAGGTGCTGTTAACCTATTTAAAATCAAAAGGGAATTCTTCAGGTTTGCTAAAACGTTTTGAAGAACAACGCGATTATTTAGATAGTATAAATGCTTTAGAACCCCGATATACTATAAAAAACCTTGATATTAACACCGATAAATCAGACTTTGGTACTGCATTTTATGGTGATGAAATAATTTATTCTTCAGCAAAGAATACGGTATATAGAGAGAAGGAACTATATAAATGGAATAAACAGCCTTTTCTTGATTTGTATGTAGCTGCTCAAAACATAGAAAGTGATACTATTTTAAAGGATGAATCACAGTTTTTACCCAAGCAACAAAACCGCTACCATACTGCGGGGCTGGTTTTTACTGATGATTTACAAACTGTTTATTATAGTACTAATACTGTAAAAGGAAAGTTTCATTTAGAAAATGATGATGCCGGTACAAATAACATCCGTATTATGAGGGCTGATATTGCAGATGAAAAATATGAAGCTGTACAAGTGTTACCTTTTAATGACATTGAATATTCTGTAGGGCATCCTGCTTTAACCCCAGACGGTAAATGGTTGTTATTTATTAGTGATATGCCGGGAGGCTACGGCGCAACGGATATTTACAGGGTAGAGGTGCTTAGTAAAGGGAAGTATGGGAAACCTATAAATTTAGGACCAACTATAAACACCGAAGGAAAAGAAATGTTTCCTTTTATAAGTGATGATAAGCTCTATTTTGCATCTGATGGTTATTTTGGAATGGGAGGACTGGATGTTTATGAGAGTAAATTTACTACCAATTTTGATTTTGAAGCCCCGAAAAACTTAGGCAGTCCTGTAAACAGTAATTTTGATGATTTTGCTTACATAGTTAGTGATGATGGCAGTTATGGCTACTTTTCATCTAACCGAACAGGAGGCAAGGGAGATGACGATATATATTATTTTGCTAAAAAAGATATTGAGAATGAGTTTGAATGTGAGCATATTCTTACCGGTATTGTAACTGATGCAGTCAGCGGTAAACCAATTGAGGGCGTTACTATAAAAGTGGGTGATGGATATGGAGAAGTAGTAGGTACAGGGGATGTTACTACAGATACGGAGGGAAGATATGTATTAGAAGAAGTGCCGTGTAACTTCTATATTATGGCAGGAGCATTTAAAAAAGGGTACAGTACAGATACAGAGGATATAACTACACCCGGTGCGCCATCGGGGGAAGTAAAAATAGATTTCCAATTGGATAAGTACAGCAACCTTGTTGTTAAGGAGGGTAAGGTTGAAAAAATTAAAATAAATCCTATTTACTTTGACTTCGACAAGCATACTATTAATAACAAAGCAAAGTTGGAGTTGGATAAAGTAGTATATGTACTTAAAAAATTCCCTGATATTCGCATAAAAATAGAATCGCATACTGATTCGAGAGGGAGTGATGCTTACAATGAAGTTTTATCGCAAAGAAGAGCTACTTCTACCTACAATTATATAATAAGTAAAGGTATAGCTGCTTCCCGTATAGAAAGCGTAAAAGGCTATGGCGAAAAACGACTGAGAAACCATTGCAGCAACGGTGTGCCCTGTAACAAAGAAGAGCACCTTTATAACAGGCGTTCTGATTTTATAATTGTAAATAAGTAACTTTTTTATAATACAGTTTACTGCCTGTATTTTATTTTAATGTTTTTAGCCTTTAAACTGTTGTTATATATCAACGAATTATTACTTTTGTTCGTTGCAAAAAGTAGGTGTTTTATATACTATTAAATAAAAGCCTGCGTTTATTAACCGTGTTTAAGCGCTATAAATTTTAATACAATGAAATTAAAAAAGGTTCTTTTAACCCTGTCGTTATTTATTTCGGCTTTATCTTTTGCTCAACAAGTTGAAAAAGAAGTATTATTTACAATAGACGATACACCTTATTATACAGATGAATTTGAAAGGGTTTACAAGAAAAACCTAAATCTTGTAAAAGATGATTCTCAAAAAGACCTTAATAATTATTTAGACCTTTTTGTCGGGTATAAGTTAAAAGTGAAAAAAGCTAATGAGCTTGGTTTACAAAACGACAAAAAGTATCAAAACGAGTTGAGAGCATACCGCGCTCAGCTTTCTAAAACATACCTTACAGATACTAAAGTTACCGAGGAACTTTTAGAAGAGGCTTACGAGCGTTCTAAAAAAGAGGTGAAAGCATCGCACATACTTTTTATGGTAGATGAAAATGCTACTCCGGCTGATACGCTTACAGTTTATAACAAAGCAATGGATGTACGCAAAAAAGCACTTGCAGGACAAGACTTCGGTAAACTGGCAAAAGAATATTCAGAAGACCCATCAGCCCAAGATAATATGGGGGATTTAGGTTATTTTTCTGTTTTCAGAATGGTTTACCCTTTTGAAACAGGAGCTTATAACACTCCTAAAGGACAAATATCTATGCCTGTTCGTACTCGTTTTGGTTACCACCTTATAAAGGTAAATGATGTTAGAGATAACAGGGGCGAGGTTACTGCTGCACACATTATGATATTAAAATCTAAAAATGCAAGCAAAGAGGAGCAGGCTAAAGCACAACAGACTATTGAAGAGATATACCAAAAATTACAGCAGGGAGAAGATTTTGAAAGTTTAGCGAAACAATTCTCTGAAGACAAGTCAACTGCTGCGGTAGGTGGTAAATTAACTAAATTCAGCTCAGGAGAGTTAAGCTCTGTTGAGTTTGAAGACCAGATTTTTGCTTTAAATACTCCGGGAGAATACTCAGAACCTTTCCAGACAAAATACGGCTGGCATATTGTTAGACTTATAGAAAAGCACAAGACAAAACCGTATGTTGACTTAAAAGAAGAGTTTGAAAATAAAATTAAGCGTGATGAGCGTTCTAAGCTGATTATAGCTTCTATGAATGAAAAGCTGAGAAAGAAATATCCAATAGATAAAAATGAGGCTGTTTACAAAAAAGTACAAAAGGCTGTAAATAATAATGTTTACGAAAATACTTGGGTGTTACCTGAAAATATGGAAGATTACAATGAAACACTTTTCACTATTAATAATGAAAAGAAAGTTTCAGCAGAGTCATTCCTACAGTATGTTCAGTCGCACCAAAGAAGTCCGCTTTCAGTAAAACCTGTCAGCAAATATACCGATGCTCTTTTAGAGAATTATATAGATGAAAAACTAAATATATACTATAAAGATAACCTTGAAAGAGAATTTCCTGAATTTGGTATAGTAATGGAAGAGTATAGAGATGGTTTGTTACTTTTTGAGCTTATGGAGCGCGAAATATGGGAAAAGGCTAAAAATGACTCTATAGGTCTTGAGCAGTATTATACAAACCATGTTGACAAATACCAGTGGAATGACAGAGTAGAAGCAGATATTTACTCTTCTACTGATAAAAATATTATTAAGCAAACCAGAAAGTTTCTTAAAAAGGGGAAAGATGCAGCTTACATAAAAGAGCAGCTAAACAAAGAAGATAAGATAAACGTAATAGAAAAAGAGGGAACTTTTGAGATAGAGAGTGACCATATACTACCGGAACTTAAAAAATATAAAGAAGGAGTATCAAAAATAGTTAACGACGATAAGTACTACTACGTTGTAAATATTAAAAAAGTACTTCCTTCGGGTGCAAAAACGCTTGAAGAAGCAAGAGGTCGCGTTATTAACGACTATCAGCAATACTTAGAAAGTAACTGGGTAGATGAGTTGAAGAAAGAGTTTACTGTAAAAGTAAACCAGGATGTGTTTAAAAAAGTTAAGAAACAACTACAGCAGTAATGCTAAAAAGAGTTATACTGTTATTTACAGCCCTTAATTTGGCTTCCTGTAATTATTTTAAAGAGGAAGAAAAACCGCATGAAGATGCCGTAGCCAGGGTTAATGACAATTATCTTTATCCTGAAGATTTAAAAGGAATAGTGCCGGAAGGCACATCTAAGCAGGATAGTGCGGCCATTATAAAAAGTTTTATTGACCGATGGGCTTCAAAAAAATTGCTTTATAGTGCAGCAGAGTTAAACCTTAGTGAAGAAAAACAAAACGAGTATAACGAACTAATAAGACAATACAAAACAGACCTTTTTACAAAAGCTTATATTGAAGAACTTGTAAAAAGAAGTGTTGATACAGCAATTACTGAAGAAGAAGTTGCTAAATATTATCAGGACTTTAAAAGCAACTTTAAAACTACAGGTACGTTAGTAAGGCTAAGATATATAAAGCTGGATAGCGACCACCCTAAGTTTAAAAAGATAAAAGACAAATTTGTAAAAGGAGATAAAAAAGATTTAAAATCATTAAACGATATAGCGATACAATTTAAAAGTTATGCGTTTAATGATACTACTTGGGTAGATATGAATCAGGTATACACTAAGTTGCCTTTTATAACGCCTGATAACAGAGATAAATATATAAGCGAAGGAATATCATATCAGTACCCTGATTCTACTGATGTATATTTGGTAAAAGTAAACAGTGTACTCAATAAAAATGAAATATCTCCGTATGAGTACATAAAGCCAACATTGGAACAGCTTATAATAAATAACAGGAAACTGGAGTTAATAAAGAAGTTTGAGAAAGATATAACAGATGATGCGATTAAAAACAATAAATATGAAATTTATAAATAGGTTTGCCTTAGTTGTTGCAATGGTATGCATGGTATTGCCGTTACATGCTCAGGAAATTATAAAAGAAACTCAGGCAGATACTGTTAAACCTGCACGTGTAAATCCTAATAAACGTGTAAAAATTGATGGCGTAATAGCTGTAGTGGGAGATTTTGTAGTACTAGATTCTGATATAGACCTTATGTATCGTGAATTACAAGCACAAAATATCCCGGTAAAAGATGTTAAGCGTTGTGAGCTTTTAGGTAAGCTAATGGAGGATAAACTATATGCACACCAGGCAATACAGGATAGTATTATAGTAGCGGATGCAGAGGTAAACGAAACCATGGATAAGCAGATAGACTACTTTGTAGAGCAGTTAGGATCTGAAGATAAAATGGTGGAGTACTTTAAAAAGAAAGATATTGAAACCTTTAGGGCTGAGCTTTTTGATATGATAAAAAATCAGAAGCTGACAGAGCAAATGCAGAAGAAAATTATTGATGAGGTAGAAATTACTCCTGAAGAAGTAAGAATATTTTTCTCTCAGTTTGAAGGTGAAGATGTCCCTATTTTCGGGGCTGAAATGGAAGTGGCACAAATAGTTATTAAGCCGGAAGTTTCGGAAGAAGCGAAACAGGAAGTAATAAGGAGACTTAAAGAAATAAAGCAAGATGTATTAAACGGTTCAAGTTTTTACAGTAAAGCAGTTTTATATTCTGAAGACCCTGGTTCTCGCTCTAACGGAGGGTATTACAAAATGACAAGAAAGACGCCTTTTGTAAAGGAATTTAAAGATGTAGCTTTCAGTCTTGATGAAGGAGAGATATCAGAGCCTGTTGAAACAGAGTTTGGTTATCACCTTATATATGTTGAAAAAATAAGAGGTCAGGTTATTGAAGTGAGGCATATATTAATGAAGCCTAAAGTAAGTAATGAGGCTTTAATTGCAGCAAAAGAAAAAATTGAAAAAATACGACAAAGAATACTTGCCGGTGAGATAGATTTTGCTGAAGCAGCACGTTCAGAATCTGATGAAAAAGAGACAAGAAACAGTGGAGGTTTGTTAATGAACCCTCGTACACTTGAAACACGTTTTGAGTTAACTAAACTTCCGCCGGAAGTATATAGTGAAGTGTCTGACCTTAAAGAAGGTGAGATAACACAGCCAATACTTAGTGATGATAGAGCTACAGGGCAAAGTTATAAAATATACACTGTAATGAATCGTTATGATGAGCACAAAGCTGATTACGCACTTGATTATACCAAAATTAAAGAACTTGCTTTAAAAGAAAAGCAACGTAAAATTATTGGCGAGTGGAGTAACGAAAAAATTAAAGAGACTTATATTAAAGTTAGTCCTGATTATCAAGGTTGTGATTTTGCTAATGACTGGGTTAAAAACTAATTAGCATTACACAATTAAAATAGTTAGGTAAACAACAAAAATATTTTTAAGTTTGAAGCTAAGGAATTTTCCTTAGCTTTATTGTTTAAACAAATTAACACCTATGTCAGACGTAGCAGCTATTGAGCAATTAGTGCAAAAACAAAAAGACCTGAAAAAAGAAATTGCCAAAATTATTGTAGGGCAGGATGAGGTTATAAACCAAATAGTATTAAGTATATTTTCAGGAGGGCACGCATTGCTGGTAGGTGTACCGGGACTTGCAAAAACCTTAATGGTAAATACAATATCTAAAGCATTAGGGTTAGATTTTAAACGTATACAATTTACACCCGATTTAATGCCGTCAGATATATTAGGGAGTGAAATATTAGATGAAAACAGACAGTTTAAATTTATAAAAGGTCCTGTTTTTTCAAATATCATCCTTGCAGATGAAATAAACCGTACTCCGCCTAAAACACAGGCAGCTTTACTGGAGGCAATGCAGGAAAAAGCAGTTACCACAGCAGGAAAACAATACAAACTGTCACAACCCTACTTTGTTTTAGCAACACAAAACCCAATAGAGCAGGAGGGAACCTACCCATTACCGGAAGCACAGCTAGACAGGTTTATGTTTGCTATTAAGTTAGAGTATCCAACTTTTGAAGAAGAAGTGCAGGTAGTTAAAAGCACAACAAGCGACTCCAGTGCTGTTGTTAATCCACTTTTTGATGCACAACAAATTATAGACTTTCAACACTTAATAAGAAGAATACCAGTTGCTGATAATGTTATTGAATATGCTGTAAAACTGGTAGGTAAAACAAGACCGGGCAGTGCAATGGCAGATGATTATGTAAATACATATCTTGATTGGGGAGCAGGACCAAGAGCCTCTCAAAACCTTATTTTAGCAGCAAAAGCAAATGCAGCTCTTAATGGTAAATATTCACCGGATATAGAAGATGTACAAGCTGTTGCCACAGGAATACTTCGTCACCGTATTATAAAGAACTACAAAGCAGATGCAGAAGGAATAACAGAAGAAATTATAATTAAAAAATTATTTTAATTCGCTTTAAATTAACTATTTTCTTAAGAATTCGGACTTTTGTTTTGTTGAATATGTAATTTTTAATGGATAATATTTCATTATATGAAATATTATCGTGATTTTTACGTTATAAAAACATCAAGCAATTTATGTCTATTCTATGAAACACTTAAGGAATCTACCTGAGCTGTTTTTTGTAGGTGTTTTATCGGTTAAATTATTTAAAAACCTTTTCCAAACAGGAGGAGTTGATTACATAGCCTTATTAATAATTTGGTTATTACTTTTACAGTTTGTGTATAAAAGCAGATGGCTTGGTATAGTATACGGAAATCTGCTTGCCGCATTTAGTATATATAGCATAGGAGCACTATTTTATAGTTATCCTTTTGCAGATATTACAGGCGGAAAAGAAGTTTTATACATGGCTGCAAATCTGCTTTTATACGGGTTAAGCGTTTTTATGTCCGGGAAAATGCTCTATAATTATTATACAGCTGAAGAAAATTGTGCTGAAAACGAATTTACAATTTCGTTTTAAGTAGGAAAAAACTGGAAAAACAAAAAGCGGGTACTAAATATTTAGTACCCGCTTTTTGTAGGAGTAAGACTTATTGTTTCGAAATCTTCAATATAAAGTCAATTTTTTAAGAATATCTAAAAAAAACACTCAAAACCATAAAATGATTATATTATTTTCATCATAATAGAATGTTTATAAATAATAATTCCTGTAAATTAAAGAAAGGCTAAAAATTTTTTAGTTGATTTAAGAATTAGTAATTTTACACCACTTTTTTTACAAACGAAAATTAATATAACTTACTATGGCTTTTGATATTGATATGATCAAAAAAGTGTATGCTAACATGGCCGAGCGTGTAGACAAAGCACGTGAACTTGTTGGTCGTCCGCTTACACTTTCTGAAAAGATTTTATATTCACATCTTTGGGACGGGACGCCTTCACAGGCTTTTACACGTGGTAAAGACTATGTTGATTTTGCTCCCGACAGAGTTGCTTGTCAGGATGCAACAGCACAAATGGCATTATTACAGTTTATGCATGCAGGTAAGCCAAAAGTGGCAGTGCCTACAACAGTACACTGTGATCACCTTATACAGGCCAAAGTAGGAGCAGATAAAGATCTTAAACGTGCTAAAGAGCAGAGTAATGAGGTTTTTGATTTCCTTTCTTCTGTTTCCAATAAATATGGCATCGGTTTCTGGAAACCGGGAGCAGGTATCATCCACCAGGTAGTATTAGAAAACTATGCATTCCCGGGAGGTATGATGATTGGTACTGACTCTCACACTGTAAACGCAGGTGGTCTTGGTATGTTAGCTATTGGTGTTGGTGGTGCTGATGCTGTAGACGTGATGAGCGGTATGGCATGGGAGCTTAAATTCCCTAAACTAATAGGTGTAAAATTAACAGGTAAACTTTCCGGCTGGACAGCTCCTAAAGACGTTATACTAAAAGTAGCAGGTATACTAACCGTAAAAGGTGGTACAGGTGCTATTGTAGAATATTTTGGCGAAGGTGCCGAAGCTATGTCTTGTACCGGTAAAGGTACAATTTGTAACATGGGTGCTGAGGTAGGTGCTACTACTTCAACATTTGGGTATGATGATTCTATGGATCGTTACCTGCGTGCTACAAACAGAGCAGATGTTGCTGATGAAGCAGCTAAAATGGCTGACTACTTAACAGCAGATAAAGAAGTATATGCAAACCCTGAAACATATTTTGATCAGGTAATTGAAATAAACCTTTCTGAACTTGAACCACACTTAAACGGTCCTTTCACTCCGGATTTAGCTACGCCTATATCTAAAATGAGAGAAGAGGCCGAGAAAAATGATTGGCCTTTAAATATACAAGTTGGTCTTATCGGTTCTTGTACTAACTCTTCATACGAAGATATTTCACGTTCAGTATCTATCGCTAAACAAGCAGATGAGAAAAAACTTAAGCCAAAAGCTAAGTTTACTATTACTCCGGGTTCTGAGCAAGTACGTTATACTATAGAGCGAGATGGTTTTATTGATACTTTCGATAAAATTGGTGCTACTGTATTTGCTAACGCATGTGGACCATGTATTGGTATGTGGGACAGAGAAGGTTCAGAAAAACAAGAGCGTAACACTATTGTACACTCATTTAACCGTAACTTCTCTAAGCGTGCCGATGGTAACCCTAACACACTTGCTTTTGTAGGTTCTCCTGAATTAGTTACTGCACTTGCTATTGCGGGTGACTTAGGTTTTAACCCTATGACAGATAAACTTATCAATGAGAATGGAGAAGAGGTAATGCTTGACGAGCCTAGCGGATGGGAACTTCCTGAAAAAGGTTTCGCAGTAGAAGATGCAGGCTACCAAGCTCCGGCAAAAGATGGTTCTGATGTTGAAGTAGTTGTTAAGGAAGATAGTGAGCGTTTACAATTACTAGCTCCTTTCCAACCATGGGATGGCGAAAACATTATGGGGGCAAAACTGCTTATTAAAGCATTTGGTAAATGTACTACCGACCATATTTCTATGGCAGGACCTTGGTTACGTTTCCGTGGTCACCTTGATAATATTTCAAACAACATGCTTATAGGTGGTGTTAACGCTTATAACATGGAAACTAATAAAGTTAAAAATCAGCTTACAGGTGAGTATGGCGAAGTACCTGCTGTAGCACGTGAGTATAAAGCTGCGGGTGTACCGTCAATAGTTGTGGGCGACCATAACTACGGTGAAGGTTCAAGCCGTGAGCACGCTGCAATGGAGCCACGTCACCTTGGGGTACGTGTAGTACTTGTAAAATCGTTTGCTCGTATTCACGAAACTAACCTTAAAAAGCAAGGTATGCTTGCGCTTACATTTGCTAATGAGGCTGATTATGACAAAATACAAGAAAATGATACCTTCAACTTTATTGACCTTGAGGAATTTGCTCCGGACAGACAAATTACTATTGAGGTAATACACGATGATGGTTCTAAAGATACTGTACTTGCTAACCATTCGTATAACGATGGGCAGATAGCATGGTTTAAAGCAGGTTCTGCACTAAACCTTATTGCTGCGGCAAGCAGAAAAGAAAATGCTTAATTAAGTTTTTATAGCATATAATAAAAAACGCCCTGACATTGTCAGGGTTTTTTTTATTTTATAATTCTTTTAGTTATTTAGTTTCTTTAAATATGCTATATAATTATTTACTAATATTCAAACCCGTAATCCTCTAATTGCAAATGAAATTCTTTCATCAAGAATAATAAATCATTCCATTATATAGCTGTAGCCTAACCGCATACCGCTACATTCTTCTCTAGTTAATCCTACCTGGTCACCTTCTTTGAAATCAACTCTTGCCTTAATAGCAGATATTAATTCAAAAGTAAAATGTTTATAATCTATATCTTCCATAATTTTATTAGTAATATTTAACCGTTTTTTCTTCATACGATATATTCTCAGCAATAACATAAAATGGAAGGTTGTCATCGTTTAATATTTTATATATATTATTGCCCTGTATAACTTTATATGACATATTTATTTTTTTGGCTTCTGCATTATCTATTAATTGGATTGCATGGTTTTCAGAGAGGCTAATATTCCATTCTGAGTTTAACAGTATTGTGCTCACATTTATAAATTTTATTTCATAACTGTGGTAGTAGATTAAATCTTTACCTGCTACAATTATCAATTCATTATCCTTAAATGAATATATCTTCATTTCTAAGTATAAATCCCTAGAGAGTTTTTGATTTATTTCCTGGATTATATCGATTTTACTCACTTTTATGTGTATTATCAGTTTTAAACAGATAGTAAATTTACAGATAGAAATCTATTTACTGGTCAGATAACCTAATGACTAAAGTTATATATGTTACTATGTATAATATATTATTTTTGGTTATCTACTTTCTTTAAATGTGCTATATAATTATTTAGCAATGATTCTATCTGAATTTTAGCGATAGGGTTGGCAGAGTGAACCTTAAAATTAAGGTTGCTTAAATCCAAGTTACTCTCATAAACCAGCCATTTAGCGCAGTCATACCCTTCTTTTAATAAATTACCTGCTATATCCTCACCTAAATCATTATCAAAACTTATAAAATCAGGTAGTCCTTTTTTCTTTATCACATTAATAAAATCATCATAATTCCTAACAATCACGAAATCATTATTTGATAGATTAGGATACACCATGTCTACATTTCTAATATCGTCTAAGAAAAGTTTGTATTTTTCTTTCTTCATTTTGTTAAACCTTTTTAGTTAAATCTAACATTTCCTAAAAATAGAATTTATTTGGTTATAAGGGTAGTTTTATATCAGATTGCTTCGTCGTGCCTCCTCGCAATGACTGTAAACAAAAAAAATCCGACCTAGCATGAGGTCGGATTTTTTATAAAACTATATGTTGTTATCTACTAATAGTAGGTATAACGTCTTACTTTAGAGATGTATTTTGCTAAGCGAATAACTTGGTGGCTGTAACCATATTCGTTATCGTACCATACATAAAGTACGATGCTTTTACCATCGCCACTAACAAGTGTAGCATGGCTGTCAAAAATTGATGGCGCTGTAGAACCTACAATGTCTGATGATACTAACTCATTGTTAAGCTCATATTTTATTTGCTCTACCAATTCGCCTTCCAGCGCGTACCCTTTTATAATGTTGTTAACCTCTTCGGCAGTAGTTTCTTTTCCTACTTCAAGGTTAAGTACTACAAGCGAACCGTTTGGTACCGGTACACGTATAGCATTTGAAGTAAGTTTACCTGCTAACGATGGTAATGCTTTGCTTACTGCGCTACCTGCACCTGTTTCGGTAATAACCATGTTTAATGCAGCAGCTCTACCACGACGGTATTTTTTGTGCATGTTATCAACAAGGTTTTGGTCGTTAGTGTAAGCATGTATTGTTTCAAGGTGACCTTTTTCTATACCAAGCGTGTCTTCTATTGCTTTTAGTACCGGTGTAATAGCATTGGTAGTACAAGATGCTGCTGAGTATATTTTAACTTCATCAGGGTTGTACTCATTTTGGTTAACACCGTGTACAATATTTGGTATACCTTTACCGGGAGCGGTAAGTAATACTTTATCTACTCCTTTTGATGTTAGGTGACGGCTTAAAGCCTCTTCATCTTTAAATGCACCTGTATTATCTAAAACTAAAGCATTGTTTATACCATATTCAGTATAATCAATTTCTTCTGGTCCTCCGGCAGTAATCATGTGTACGGTTGTACCGTTAATGATTAGAGCATTATTTTCATGGTCTGCAATTACTGAACCTTCAAAATCACCATGAATAGAGTCGTAACGCAGTAATGATGCTCTTTTTTCTAAAAGTGTTGCATCAACTTTATCTCTTGTTACAACTGCTCTCAGTCGAAGTTGGGTTCCTTTACCTACTTTAGACATTAATATTCTTGCCAATAAACGTCCAATTCTACCAAAACCGTAAAGTACTACATCTTTAGGTTCTATTTCCTTGCTTTCTTTAGAGTCGCTTAGCTTGTCTAAAACAAAAGCGGTAGCATCGTTATACTTATCGTCTTCCAGGTGATATTCATAAGTAAGTTTACCTATGTCTATACGAGAAGGTGGTAAATCAAGCGATTGTATTGCTTTAGCTATCTCTACAGAGTCGAATACATTAATAGGTTTGTTTACAAACTCTACAGCATATTCATGCAGGTTAATAACTTCGCTAACGGTTCTGTCTATAAGTTGATTTCTAAACAGTACAAGTTCTATGGCTTTGTCGTACCATAAATCGCTAACAATTTTAATGAATTCTACTCCTGCCCTCCTTCTGTCGGCCTGGAAAGACAGTTCTTTTTCGTATAACGCATTATTGCTCATGAAGATAAAAGATTAAATAGTGTTGTTATAATGCTGCAAAAGTAATTATTTCAAACGTTTTCGTAAAAATAAATTTAACTTTTTTAGCATTAATAAAGTTTGTTTATAAAATAGGTTAAAAGCTTACTAATAACATTTCAAATTATTGTTAAACAATATTTTATTAATAGTTTTTATGTGCTTTTAGTTGTAACTTTAGTAGAATTAAATACCAAAATATAAAATTATGATATTAACTATACAAAGGTTCTGCTTTACAATTACTGTCTTTATACTAATGTGCAGCACTATAGCACATGCACAAATAGACTATTATGAGGATTTCCCTGTGGAAGGTACAGCGTGGACAAATCTTGACTTTCAAATTACTGATATAGCTGTTTGTAATGGCGGATATGCTTTTAGAGCTAATCCTGTTAATGATTTAGGTACTACAGTGCCTGCTGAAACGGTTTCTGAAAGTATAGGTGTTTCTAACGGGGAGCTATTAACCCTAACGTATGATTATAAACTTTTGGTTTATGACCCAGATTTGCCTTATGTTGCTGTAGATGGTAATGACTGGGGCTACTTTTTTATTCAATATGGAGAAACACGAAACGGCCCCTGGAAAACAGTAGATGTTGTAGAACCTGTAAACCATACCGCTTCTGTAAACTGTGCTACAAGGGTAATAGAATTTATGCCTCCTGTAAACAAACCTGTTTATTTGCGAATTGTAGCAGATGCAGGAACTGATTTACAGTCCAGTTATTATTTATACATAGATAATATAAGTGCTTTGCAGGATACTATTACTATAGATCCTTTATTGGAAAAAGATGAAATGCTGGTCTATCCAACTCCTGTTGATGATTACCTTAATATAAACTTTGATGATGCATTTGTTACAGATGTTACTTTATATGACCCTTACGGGCAGGAAGTGGAAGTGCCTTTTCCTTCAGGTACCTTAACACAATTAGATATGTCCGGTTTAGAAAAAGGGCAATATGTTTTACATATTGTAGCCGACAATGAATTAAAAATTATTAGTGTAATGAAGGAGTGATTGATAGATAAATGTAAATTTCAAATAGTTAATATTTAGTTAAAGTTTAGTTATAATAATTGTTTTTATAGATTTAGTTGTTGTAAAAACTTAAATTTACCCATCTAACCAATTAAAAATAATTATGAAAAAAAATTTACACTCATTATTGTGTTGTTTTGTTATTTTCTTTGCCTTTACTACTAAAGGTATTTCACAAATCAATTATTCTGAAAGTTTTGACGATGCTGACCACGGATGGGGTCTTTACCTTTTTGGAGAAACAGATGTTGCTCCCTGTGAAGGAGACGGGGCTTTACGCACTAACATTTATTATTCTGTCGATTACGCTAATATACTCTCACCTTCTTTAGGTACTTCAGCAGGAGAAACATTGACTTTGTCATTTGACTATAAGGTAGTAGAGTATACCAGCGATACCCCAACAGATCCAACTTTAAATGAAAATAACTGGGGGTATATAGGTATTTATTATGCACCTACAGCTGAAGGACCCTTTACTCAAATAGGGCTGATTGATACTGAAAATCACACTGAATCTTCTTCGTGTGCAACATGGACAGTTGACTTTGCACCTACTGCCGGTGAAGAAATTTACATAGGTATAGAGCCTCAATTAGGTGATCTTTCAGGTGATTTCTTTGTGTATCTTGATGAAGTGTCACTTACAGAAGCACCGGAATGTAACGGAACACCTGATGCTTCGGATACTGTATCTTCAACAGATGTGTCATGTAATACTGAAGAAGTAGTTTTATCTCTTTCCACTCTTTATTTGAATGCAGTTGAATATCAATGGCAAACCTCTTCAAACGGGGTTGATTTTACAGATGTTGCAGAAGGAGGAAACACTAACACTTATTCAGTAATACAAGAAGAAGATACATGGTATCAGGCAATTATTACGTGTACAAACGGTGGAGAATCTGTAACAAGTACACCTATTTTAGTTACAAGTACAGGCATGCCGTGCTATTGTGATATTGAATTTGATAGTGTGGAGCCTATAACATCTGTAAATTTTGCTGGTATAGATAATCAGTCTTCAGCAGAGATTGATGGTTCGCCGGGAGTAGAGAACTTTACTGATTTAACCCCTGCAGAAGTTTTAAGAGGAGGCACCTATACCTTAACACTAGAGGGTAATACAGCAGGAGAGTATGAAACACCATTTATGTTATATATAGATTTTAACCAAAATGGAGTTTTTGATGATGAAGGAGAAGCTTTTGAAGCAGGTTCTGTTGAAAATTCAGATGGTGAAGACGGACAACAGGCTGTAACAGAAATACAAATACCCGTAACAGCTATGGAGGGCGTAACACAAATGAGAATATTAAAACTTTTTGATGAATATTCTACAGACCCATGTTCCAGTGACGATGGTATAGGGTACGGGCAGGCAGAAGATTATTTAATAAATATTACTGCATGTACTACAGAGGCACCAACGGCAGCAGCAGAACAAAACTTCTGTTTAGAAGCATCAATTCAAGAATTAGCTGCAGATAGTGAAGAAGGAGATACTATACAATGGTATGAAACAGAAACAGGAGGAGAACCTATTGAAGGTTCTGCAATGCTAACAGATGATACTGTTTATTATGCTTCAATAACACCTGAAGGAGGTTGTGAAAGTGAAGTTCGTACAGCGGTAACTGTTTATATACATACAGTTGAAACCCCTACAGTACAATTGTTACAGCCAACGTGTGCAGAGCCAACAGGTACAATAGAAATTACAGCACCACTGGGAACAGAATATGAATATAGTATTGATGGAGAAAACTTCCAGGTATCTCCCGTATTTGAAGGAGTTACAGCAGGCACATATCAAGTATATGCATCTGTAGATGGTTGTGAATCTGTAGCAGTAGAAGCAAATATAGATGAAGCTCCTGAAGCTCCTGAAGTAGCAACCGTTACTGTAATACAACCTGCCTGTAACAACCCATATGGTTCTATAGAGGTTACAGCACCAGTGGGAGCAGAATATGAATATAGTATTGATGGGGTTAACTATCAAGAATCGGCTATGTTTGCAGATTTACTTCCGGGTACATACGAAGTTACAGTTAATAATGTTGATGGCTGTACAAGTACAACAAGTGGTATAACTATTAATGAAGTTCCTGTTATAGATGCGCCAACTGCTGATGCTAACCAGGATTTCTGTAATAATGCAATGGTGGAAGACCTTGATGCTGATGGAAGTGGCTTAGTATGGTATGATGCCGAAACTGAAGGTAATATGCTAGCGGAAGAAACAGTACTTGTAGATGGTACAACGTATTATGTTGCTGCTACAGATGGTGATTGTGAAAGTACTAGAGTTGCTGTTACAGTTGCTATAAATATAGTTGCTGCACCAACAGGAGAAACTACACAGGAGTTTGAGCAAGTAATTTCTGTATCGGATATAGAGATAACAGCTACAGGAGAAGTAACATGGTATGCTACTGAAGAAGATGCTGTAAATGGTGAAAATGATTTAGATCCATCTACTGTAATAGATGAAAGTGGTACTTATTATGCTACGCAAACTATTGATGATTGCGAAAGTGAGCCGTTTGCAGTTACTGTTAGTATAGTATTAAATGCTGATGGATTTGATAAAACAAACTTTACATATCACCCTAACCCTGTAAAAGATGTTCTTACTCTTTCTTACCAAAATACTATAGATGCTGTACAGGTATATAGCTTACTTGGACAGAAAGTAATAGAACAATCAGGTAACCAAAATGAAGTGAAACTTGATATGTCGCAACTGGCAGCCGGTAACTATATAGTTAAGGTTGTTTCGGGTGCTACCACTACAACAATAAAAGTTGTTAAGGAATAAGTGTTTGTTTTAACACAATAAAAAGGGAGGCATTTGCCTCCCTTTTTTATTTATAAATATTTTGGTTTTATAAGTTTTGCATTTTTCTCTTCTTCTTTGCTGCTTTCCTCATCTTTTTAAACTTTTTAGAAGATACAAACCCCATTACAGGGTATATTACAGCAGCTAAAAGAAATATATGAGGCATAAATTCTTTTTTCTCTAAATGCAGCATATATGAAGTCACTATTAAAGCAGGGGTTTCTATATACCAGCAAACTGTTCGGGCTTGTTTGGGAGTTATTTTTAAAAAACGCCAAAAAAAGTTAATTACTAAAACGGTTAATGCCAATCCTATTATAATAGAACCAGGAAAGTATAATTTTCTTACTATTTCATCAATTCCCTTTATTAGTAGTAATGTAGCAGTTAGAAAATGCAGAAAAGATTCCAGTTTACGTGCAGCTTTTTTTTTCATTTTTATGAAAAACAGGTTTTTCGCCAAATGTAATAAAACTGTTAGGTGACGTATTTACCCCAATGTTACCATAAAGTTGCGGTTATATAAACCAAATAAAAATACCCTCACGCTTTTTATTAATAGCATGAGGGCATTATAAACAGGCAAAAAACTTTTTTATATATAGAACCTAACCAGTTCTCCTTTTTTAGTAAGCATTTCTACTCGTGATTTTTCGTTAGGGCGCTTGTTAGAAAGTATGTCTGATACTGTTTCAATATCCTTAGCCTTCACATTATCAATACTTAAAATTATTCCACCTTTCAGTTCATCATAATAAGGCATAAAACGTTCATCGGTAATATTTTTAATTCTTACACCATAATCCAGCTTTAAGTTTTTCTTTTCAGCTTTGCTTAAGTTTTCAAGGTCAAGACCACTATAGCTGTATATTTCTCTTTTAGATAGTTTTACAGGAAGAGTAAGTTTTTCACCGTTTCGCTCAATACCTACCTGTACCACATCATTAGGTCGTTTCGTAACTATTGAAGCATTAAGGTCAGCAAAACCATAAATAGGCTTATTGTCTATTTCTGTAATAACATCACCCTGCTTAATTCCGGCTTTTTCAGCACCGCTTCCTTCGGTAACACCGTTTACATAAAAGCCCTGTGTTTTGTTTATGCCTAACTCTTCCGAAACATGGCTGTTAAGTTCACCGCCTTGTACACCCAGTACGCCGCGTTGCACATTACCATACTCCATAATATCCTCTATAATTTTACGAGCTATGTTAGACGGTACAGCAAAAGAATACCCAACATAAGAGCCGGTGTTAGATGATATCATGGTATTAATACCAATAAGCTCCCCGAGAGTGTTAACTAATGCACCCCCGCTGTTACCCGGGTTTACAGCAGCATCAGTTTGGATGAATGATTGTAAACCATCTTTACTAAGGTTTCGGGCTTTTGCCGAAACAATACCTGCTGTTACTGTTGAGGTAAGGTTGTAAGGATTACCAACAGCCAGTACCCATTCGCCAACTTTTAAATCGTCAGAGTTTCCAAAAACAGCATAAGGTAACTTTTCATCAGTATCAACCTTTAGTAGTGCGATGTCCATTTTAGAATCTGTTCCTACCAGTTGTGCCTTATATGATTTATTATTGTTAAGTGTTACTTCCAGCTCCGAAGCATTTTGTATTACGTGGTTGTTAGTTACTATATAACCGTCTTCGGTAATAATAACCCCTGAACCTGTACCAACTTGTGCTTGTTGCTGTCCGCCACGGTAGCCATAAAAATACTCCATTAATGGGTTACGTGGTGCAGTAGAATAGGAAACATTTTTAACGTGTACCACGCTATGCACAGCTTGGTCTGCTGCTGTAGTAAAATCTACATCTTCAGCAGTGGCAAGGGCAACATTTTTTGTGTAACTTTCCTGAGAGGGAGCTACTGATATAACAGAGGGATTGTTTGCATCTTCATCAAATACCAGTTTATAAGCTCCAAGCGTAGTAGCACTACTTAAAACAGCTACCATTAATAAGCCTGAAATTTTTTTCATAATTGTAAAACAGTATTTAGTTAATAGTTTGTATTAAAAATTTAAGTTATTTTCAGTTTAAATAACTATAATGTTTGTTCGAACATTATATTTGTACTTTAGCTTAATATCTCTTTATAATATGCATCATAAATTTTATAAATATCAAGGTACCGGTAACGATTTTGTTATGATAGATAATCGTGATAATACCTTTTCCAAAAATGATACCAAACTAATCAATACGCTTTGCGATCGTAAATTTGGTATAGGTGCCGATGGCTTGATATTACTAGAGAACGATGAGAATGCCGATTTTCGTATGATTTATTTTAATGCCGACGGAAATGAAAGCTCTATGTGCGGAAACGGAGGGAGATGTTTAGTTGCTTTTGCAAAACAGTTGGGTATTATACAAAACAAAGCCCGCTTTATAGCAATTGACGGAGAGCATGAAGCTACGATTGATGAAAACGGAATTGTATCATTACACATGAAGGATGTAGATGAGGTAACAATGAAAGATGATTATACTTTTCTTGATACAGGCTCTCCGCACCATGTTACTACGGTAGAAAATATCGCTGATATTGATGTAAAGGCAGCGGGTGCAGCAATCCGTTATAGCGACTTGTACGGTAAAGCAGGTGCTAACATCAACTTTGTGGAACAGCTTGAAACTGACAAGTTTTCAGTTCGTACTTATGAACGCGGGGTGGAAGATGAAACATTATCATGTGGTACAGGCGTTACGGCTGTTGCAATAGCTATGAAGGTAACAGGTAAAACACAATCAAACACTGTTACGTTAGTAACACAGGGAGGAGAACTTAAAGTATCATTTATTCAGAATAGTGATACTAATTTTACCTCAGTATATCTAACAGGTCCGGCAACATTTGTTTTTAAAGGAGAGATAACATGGTAAACCTACAGGGTGAAAATATATATTTACGCGCTTTAGAGCCGGATGATTTAGCATTTCTATACAAAATAGAAAATGATGAAAATATTTGGGAGGTAAGCAATACTATAACGCCTTACAGTCGGTTTTTAATTAGGCAATATCTTGAAAATGCCCATCAGGATATCTTTGAGGCTAAACAGTTACGTTTAGCTATTTGCAAAAAGGACAGTTTTGAAGCAATAGGGTTAATAGACCTTTTTGACTTTGATCCTGTTAACCAGCGTGCAGGTGTCGGTATAATAATAAGTGATGAAGAAAATCGTTCTCAGGGAATAGGAAAGGAGTCTTTAGGCTTATTGATAGAGTATGCTTTTAAAAGATTACAGTTACATCAGCTATATGCCAACATTAGTACCGATAATCAGCCAAGTATAGTCTTGTTTACCGGTTTCGGTTTTAAATGTATAGGTGTAAAGAAAGATTGGATAAAAAAATATAACGGCTTTGCAGATGAAGCCTTATATCAGATAATAAAACAACAATAGAAATAATACAACGGTGAAACTTAGAAGAATTATAGCATTAATAACACTGGTAGTAGTTATTGGTGGTTCAATATATGGGTACAGTATTTATAAAAGCATTTTTTCTGCAAATACTACTTTTTCTCAAAATAAAGTAGCGGTTTATTTACCTACCAATGCCAGTTACGAGCAAGTTCAGGATAGTATACGTCCTTACATTAAGGATATGGAACGTTTTGACATGGTCGCTAATAAAAAAGCATATAGTGATAATGTAAGAGCAGGAAAGTTTGTTTTAACCAAAGGGATGAATAGTAATGAAATTGTTAATGCATTACGTCAGCCTGTGCCTGTAAGAGTGTCGTTTAATAATCAGGAAACCCTTGCCGATGCTGTAGGCAGAATTGCACAGCAGGTAGAGCCTGATAGTTTAGCTTTACTCCAAGCTTTTACCGATAAAGAGTTTTTGCGTGACCATGAGCTTAATAAAGATAATGTGTTAAGTATTTTAGTACCAAATACCTATGAGTTCTTTTGGGATGTTTCTGCTTATAAGCTAACTGAGCGAATGGCTCGTGAATACAGAAAGTTTTGGAATGAAGACCGAAAAGCAAAAGCAGCAGCTTTAGGGCTAACTCCGCTTGAGGTGATTTCTCTTGCAGCGATTGTGCATAAAGAAACAGTAAAAGCTGATGAGCGCCCACGTGTAGCAGGTGTTTACATTAATCGGTTAAATAAAGGCATGAAGCTGGAGGCAGACCCTACTGTTATTTATGCAGTAAAAAGGCAGACAGGTGATTTTAATCAAGTGATTAAAAGAGTGTATTTTAAACATCTTGAAGTTGATTCGCCATACAATACCTATATGTATGAGGGCATACCTCCCGGACCTATTGCAATGCCTGATATTTCGGCAATTGATGCTGTTTTAAATGCTGAAAAACATAATTATATATTCTTTTGTGCAAGTGTTACCAATATAGGTTACCATGAATTTGCAGTTACCGCTTCACAGCATGCTGCTAACAGAAGGAAGTATATCGCTTGGGTAAACAAGAACAATATAAAATAATTATTTTAAGCCTGTTTTTGTTAAAAAAAAACATAAAATCATAAAGGTTTAAATGTTAAATTTTGTCATTTTTCAAGAATAAGAAAAATCTTGTTACCTGCTTATTTTATTATGCTTTACAGCTATTTTTATCCTTATTATTTAAAGTTTCATTTATGTTAAGTGTAAAATAAAAGCTAACTTGCTGTAAATCAGTTTTATTTTTTTTTCGTACTTTTGCGCCCTGAAAATTTCACATGGGTGACAGACGGTGAGAAATTAAATTTTATGATAAAAAAATGGAAGTATTTTTTAGGCTTAGCTCTAATAACTATTGCTCTTTTAAATTCTGGATTTAAAACAAACAAAACTGGAGACTTTGGCAAGTTAAATGATTTCTATTTACAAGAAGGAGAAGTACTTAATTATGAGCTGCCAAAGATTACAGATGGGAAACCTAAAGTAAGAATTCCTTATACCGGTAAAACTTACGTAGGTTTTAAACAAGCCATAGCGGTAAGAGAATCGCAAGGTTTGTACAAATTAATAAACCCTTTTGGGTATATGGGTAAATACCAATTTGGTAAAAGTGCATTACGCGCAGTAGGTATACATGATAACAATGAGTTCTTAAATAATCCTGAGCTACAGGAAAAGGCGTTTAAAGCGTTACTTTCTATAAATAAGTGGGAGCTTAGGAAAGAGATTAAAAAATACGACGGTAAGGTTGTAGGCGGAATTAAAGTTACCGAATCCGGTATATTGGCTGCAGCGCATTTAGCAGGAGCCGGTTCTGTAAAGAAATTTTTAAGGAGTAACGGTCAAAGCGGTTTTCGTGATGGTTTTGGTACTTCGCTAAAAAGCTACATTAAAAAGTTCGGAGGGTATGACACTTCATGTATTGAGGCAAATCGTTTTCCGAAAATAAGTTAAACTTAGAAAATAAGCTAAACTTATATTAATAATTAAATAAAAAGCTCTGCTTATGCAGAGCTTTTTTGTTCTTTTATAGTGGCTATCTTTTTTTCCGTTTCCGAAAGTCTTGCCTCTTGCTTTTCAATTGCTTTAATATCCTTACCTATAATTAAAGGCGAGCGTCTGAGCTTTTTGTACCTTTTTTCAGAAAGGTAAAGAGAGTGGTGTTTTTGCAATTGTTTTAAAAACTCTCCATAGGTTAAACCTTCTACAAAAACTTCATTTTTAGCGTTATTTCTAAGTATATAAGCGCTAAGAGCATCTTGAAAATGTAGTGACTTAATCCTTGCACGACGATATTTTGCAAGAAATCTAACTTTTTGTTTCTTATATGCGTGACCGTTTAAGTAATAGATTAGAATACCGGTCACTAGTAAAGCTGCAATTATAATTTCCGGTATATAGTTCATCCCCAGTTGTGTTTAATAGTAATTAATGTTTTGTTAATTCAGTAAAGTTACTATAAAAATATTGTATTCTCAAACGTATTATTTTTGCGTTTTTAACGTAATTACTTTTAATAAAAAAAATATTATGCTATTATCACGTTATGCTGCCTATTACTTATTTATTATCTAAGAATTAAATAATTACGATTGCAAGAATTTATTTTAATAAATTTTAAGCACCATATCTACAACAAATAACCTGTTAAATTTAATGGCTAAAATTACTTACATTTTTTACCATTAAAAAATAGCTAAAATAATATAACTTTAATTTCTTATACACATAATATTAGCATACATTAAACAGGGAGAAACTTTAATTAACACTAAATTTAATACGTATTTTCTTTCTGACATGGAAAGCTAGTTTTTTTCTTTTTAGCTAAATCAAAATCTGTATAAAATTATTTTAATTTTTTGTTTTAAAAAAACTACTTTTTTTGTTTTTATGTGAGAAATATAACTTAGCGTAGGGTGTTTGTTATCTCAGGTGTTTTTGTTTTGTATAGTTTATTTATTAACATAAATTTATAGAAAATACCTAACTAATGATAAGAAATTTACCTATTCTGTTAATATTACTGTTATCTTCGTCATTTATTTTCGCAGCACCACCTAACGATAATTGCGGAAATGCTACAACACTTACAGTAAACAGTGGCGAAAACTGTACAGCAACATCAACTGCTGTATTTAATAATGCTACTATTTCGCCGGAGGGCAATACCTGCGCAGGGAGCTTAAGCCCTGATATATGGTATCAGTTTACAGCGACTTCTGATTCGCATACTATTGCACTTTCTAACTTTGTAGGTACCAGTCCGCAGCCTGTAGTCATGGCTTTATATGAAGGTAATGATTGCGCTTCTATGACTCAGATATATTGCAGTTATAACAATGTAATACTGGCAACATCGCTTACGGTTGGGGAAACTTATAAATTAAGGCTTTACTTTAACGTAGTTATTAATCCTGTACTTAGCAATACCTTTTCAGTTTGTGTAACTACACCCCCGCCACCAACAGGTAGTAATCAGTCGGACTGTATAATAACCACAGTTAATTATGATTTTGAAAACCCGCCACCACCTGCTAATCCTAATTATCCTATATTTTTAAATCATAATGTAGTGCAGGGCTGGAGAACAACAGCTACTGACCAAATGATGGAGTTTTGGCCGGTTCCTAATTATGAAAATGTACCTGCCTATAGCGGAAATCAGTTTATAGAATTAAATGCTAACCTTGTTTCAGGTGTTTATCAGGATTATGAAACTCCTGAGGTAACGGTCTTTTCTTATGGTTTTGCTCACAGAGGAAGACAGGGTACAGATACCTGTCAACTAATGGCAGGACCTCCGGGAGGACCTTATGAAGTAGTAGATGTTGTATCTACAAGTAATACAGCATGGAGTTACAATACAGGAGAATATGAAGTTCCTGCCGGGCAAACAGTAACAAGGTTTATTTTTCAGTCCGTTTCCAGTGTGGGAGGCGCAAGTGTAGGGAACTATCTTGATGCTATTACTTTTACGGCAAATAATGGTATCCTTTCGCCTAACCCCTACTATATGCAGTGTGGTGAACTGGTAGCAAATATAGAAGCCGCAGGTACAGGTACTTGGGTAGCGCACGGTGATAACCCTTCCGCAACTACTATTGCTGATGCTTCAAGTAATACCACAACAATTTCAGACTTCGGAGAAGAAGGAACATATTATTATGATTGGGTTACACAATATTGTATAAGCACCCTTGAAATTAGTTTTATGGGGGATGAAGTACCTGCACCTGTAGTAAGTGATATTACATACTGTCAGGGGGAAACAGCGCAGGCATTAACAGCAGAAGCATTACCGGGTAATACATTAAACTGGTTTGATGGTGCTCCTCCTGTCCCTGATACCTCAACTTTAGGTACAACTACATATTATGTAAGCCAGATAGCACCTAACTTTTGCGAAAGTGTGCCTGCATCTATAACAGTAACGGTTAGTTTACCGGGAAATGCTGTTACCGATTTTACACTTCCCGTAGCAGTTTGTACTGATGGAGGAACGGTACAGCCTAACCACGTTGCAGACTATACAACAGGAGGAACCTACAGTGCAGAAACAGGACTTACAATTGATGCTGCTACAGGAGAAATAGATCCTGTTACAAGCGCACCGGGAGATTATAACGTTGTGTATAATGTTCCTGCTAATGTGTGTACATCGCAAGGCAGTAGTACTGTACCGATAACAATAAATGCAGTTCCCATAACACCGGATGTTACTTTAATACAGCCTGATTGTGATACTACAACAGGCACAGTAACAATAAACAGCCCGGTAGGAGTAGCGTATACATATAGCCTTGATGGAACAAATTACCAAACAACTGCTCAATTTTCGGGAGTAGTGTCAGGGACTTATACGTTATATGTAATGAATACAGAAGGCTGTGAAACAACTTATGATTCTATCGTAATTGATGATACTTTAGATGTGCCAGCTATACCGGATGTAACTATTGTTCAGCCAGATTGTGATACACCTACTGCTGATATTACGGTAACGGCACCTGTAGGGACAGAGTATATGTACAGTATAAACGGTATAGACTATCAGGTATCGCCTGTATTTAATAATGTAATATCAGGGAGTTATACTATAAGTGTTCAAAATACTGACGGGTGCATTAACACACTGGATATTACAGTAAATCCACAACCGCCTACACCAGTACCACCTACCGCTACAGTTACACAACCTGATTGTAACTTACCGGCAGGTGTGCTAACAGTAAACGCACCAACGGGAGCAGGATTACAATATAGTGTTGATGGTATTAACTATCAGTCAGGAAATGTATTTGAAGGTCTGGCACAAGGCAATTATACTGTAACAGTAATGAATGTATATGGCTGTTCTAATACTTCGACAGGCTCATATACAGTAAATGCTCCTTTCGACCAAGCTCCTGCACCACAACTTTCAGCTTCTCAGCCTGATTGTTTTACAGGAACAGGAACAATATCAGTAAACAGCCCGTTAGGTTCGGGATATAGCTATAGTATTGATGGAGCTGTATTCCAAACCGGGACATTATTTACCGGTCTTAACCCGGCTACATATACAATATTGACTAAAAATCCTGACGGATGTATTTCATCTTCATCAATAACAGTATACCCTGCACCTGATGCGCCTGCTGTTGCAGATGTTACCGTTACACAACCGGGATGTGACAGTGAATATGGAACATTTGTTATAAATAGTCCTGTAGGTTCGGGGCTGCATTATAGCATTGATGGAGTCAATTTCCAGTTGAGTCCTGTTTTTACAGATTTAGTACCTGATACATATACAATAACTGTTCAAAATACAGCAGGGTGTATATCAGTAACAAACCCTATTTCAATCACTCCCGGGTTACCCATACCACCAAGACCTGTTATAACTGCTATACAACCTACTTGTGATGTGCAAACAGGCGGAATTATGATTAATTCACCTTTGGGTACTGATTATACTTATAGTGTAGATGGTGTAAACTACCAGCCTGAAACACTTTTTGAAGGACTTACACCGGGAACAACATATACAGTAACTGTTCAGAATTCGGCAGGTTGTACAAAAACTTCTTTACCCCTTACAATACAAGATGCTCCTGAATTAATAGGAACACCTACAGTTTCTGTAGAGAACCCAGAGTGTGGTGAAACGAGAGGGATGATAACAATAGATGACCCTGTAGGGGATGCATTTACATACAGTATTAATACTATATACTTTCAGCCTAGTCCTGTATTCACTAACGTAATACCCGGAGATTATACCGTAATTATAAGAAATAGTTATGGTTGTACAGAAAGCGTAGATGTAACAGTTGATGCACCACCTGTAGCATCAGATGCGGGCGTTGTTTCAGGACCCGATCAGGTTTGTGAAAATGATATAGTACAGTATGAAAGTACAGTAGCAGACGGGACATGGTCAGTTAATAATGAAAACTTAGGTACTATAGATGAAACAGGTCAGTTAACAGTACTTTCATCGGGTAATTTAATTGTGTATTATACAGTACAAAATCCTGATGAATGCCCTACTACAGAAGAGTTTTCTGTATGGGCAGTAGGAGCACCAAGAGTTGAGTTTGACGATGCTGTTTTATGTATGGATTTAGAAACAGGAGAGTATGGCAGTATTGAACTTAATACGGGCTTCTCTTCTGCAGACTACGCTTTTGTATGGTATAAAGGAGGTACAGAGATAGATGATGAACAACAAGGATATATAACCGTAACAGAACCGGGAGAATATACTGTAGATGTTACCAACTTGGCAACAGGCTGTACAGGTACAGAGGCTGCACAGGTTACTATTTCTTCTCAACCTGAAATTAGAGTTGAGGTAGGAGAGGACTTTAGCTATCTTCAATCTATTTTTATTGAAGTAGTAGGCGGAGCAGGAGATTATGTATATCAATTGAATAATGGAGAGTTCCAGCAAGAGCCTACTTTTACGGGTATTAGAGAAGGAGAATATACCGTAACAGTAAAAGACTTAAATGGTTGTGGTTCTGTAACTACCACAGTGTTTGCTTTAAATTACCCAAGGTATTTTAGTCCTAACGGAGATGGAGAGCACGACTATTGGTACATAAAAGGACTCTCGCAAATGACAGACATCCATATATATATATATGACCGTTACGGAAAAGTTGTAGGATATGTAAACCCTAACACCATAGGCTGGGATGGTACTTTTAACGGAGAAATATTACCGGCAACTGATTATTGGTTTACAGTAGACTACAACTCTTCAGACGGTACCAGAAAAGAGTTTAAGGCTCATTTCTCATTAATACGTTAAATTTCTTCATGGTTAGTTTTCTAAAAAAGGCTCTTTAATTATTAAAGAGCCTTTTTTATTTAATTGGTATCGTCAATTTGTTTTTTATGCTTTTTAGCATAAAAGTATGCTCCTGCTGCCAGTAAAAGGTATAAGGCTATTATAGCAGCCATTTGTTTCCAATTATTAGTAAGTTCGTAGTATAAAATAAGGACACCGCCTACTATTAGCCCTGTAATAGCACTAATAGTTAAAAAAGAAGATGATTTCGTTTCTTTTCTTATTTTAAAATTGGCAAAAGCCATAAGTAGCGATACTAATAAAAAGGTGACACTACCAAATTCAAGAATTAGCTGTAAACCACCTATTAAAATAAGTACGCAGGCCACCGCTGCCATTCCTATAGTGGCATTTTGCGGCACTTTATTTTTTCTTTTAGCCAATAATTTAGGAAAGAAACCATCTTCGGCAATAGCAGCCAACTGACGTGACGAACCAAATACAGTTCCGCTTATGGCACTACTGGTAGCTAATAATGCACCTGCAATAACAATGTTAGAACCTAAAGAGCCTAACACATCGCCGGCGCCTGCTGCCAGAGCAAATTCTTTATTTTCAATAATATCTTTTGTAGGTATGGCAAACAAAGCTCCTATAGCAATTATTACATATATAATAATAGCCAGTGTTATGGCACTATATATAGCTCTGGGTATGTTCTTTTGGGGGTTAGACATTTCGTTTACAGCATTTATTACAAGCTGAAAGCCTTCATAAGCTACAAATGTTATAGAAGCTACAATAAGCACATCCATTACTTTAGCGCTTTCAGCATCCTGAGCCATGTTACTTAAAAAAGTACCAAAACTGGTATCGCCACTGTTTATTAATACCACTGATATTATGGTAAGTATTACCAGTTTGGTATACACCATTATATCTTCCAGTTTCCCCATTCCGTTTACACTCCACAGGTTTATACCCGTAAAAACTCCTATTACAGCTATTGCAATTCCTTTACGTATCCATATATTATCAGCAAAATCGGTACTACTAATAGCGTAAGAAGAAAAAGTATAGGCATATAAAGCTAAAGTACTTATGTACCCAAATATTACAAACCACCCAATTACTGATGCGGAAAATGGCGATTTAGGATAAGTGCGTTTAAAAAAAGCATACGTAGCACCTTCATCTTTATAATATAATCCCAGCTTTACATAGGAGTATGCTGCCATAGCAGCCAGTATACCTCCGGTAATAATGGCAACAGGTGTTATGTTGCCTACCATAGCAACCGAAACACCCAGTATGGTAAATATACCGCCACCAACCATACCTCCCAGTGCTATAGCTATCAGTTCAAGTAATCCTAAGGATTTATTTCTTTTTCTGTGTGAGCTTAGTTTTTGTTGGGACATGGTTTGTAATAATTAGTATTCTACTTACAAAATTAAGATATAATGCCTAGAATAGAAATTATTAGCTAAAGCGCTTGTGCTAAATAAAACATAAAGTTTAGTAACTATGCCAAAAAGAAAAAGCTGCTCCTGAAAACAGAAAGCAGCTTTTACAATCAATTTTATATAAAACTAATTAAGCTTCAAGTGTAGTTAAATAACGTTCAGCGTCAAGGGCAGCCATACAGCCTGAACCTGCTGCGGTAATAGCCTGTCTGTATTCTTTATCCTGAACGTCTCCGCAGGCAAATACTCCCGGCAGGTTAGTTTTAGCAGTTTTACCCATAGTAATAAGGTACCCTGCATCATCCATATCCAGTTGCCCTTTAAAGATATCGGTATTTGGTTTGTGACCGATAGCTATAAATAATCCTGTGATAGCTATATCTGTTTTTTCTTTAGTTTGGTTATTAACCATTCTAAGTCCTTCAACAACTTGGTCACCCAACACTTCGTCAACTTCCGTATTATACATTACTGTAATATTCGGAGTGTTTTCAACACGGTGCTGCATAGCTTTAGATGCTCTCATGTAATCTTTTCTTACCAGCATTGTAACATTTTTACAAATGTTAGCTAAGTAAGTAGCTTCCTCAGCAGCAGTATCTCCTGCACCAACTATTGCTACATCCTGCCCACGATAGAAGAAACCATCACACACAGCACAAGCAGAAACACCACCACCTCTTAGGCGTTGCTCACTAGGTAGCCCTAAATATTTAGCCGTTGCCCCTGTAGCAATAATAACAGTTTTTGCATGTACCTCTGTATTATTATCAATTGTTACTTTGTGCCATCCGCCTTTGTCATGGCTAAACTCTACAGCCGTAGCCATACCAATACGTACTTTTGTACCAAAGCGTTCAGCCTGTTGTTGTAACTGTACCATCATAGTAGGACCGTCAATTCCTTCAGGATAACCGGGGAAGTTATCAACCTCTGTAGTAGTAGTAAGTTGTCCGCCCGGTTCCATACCGGTATACATTACGGGATTCATATCAGCTCTTGCTGCATATATAGCTGCAGTATACCCTGCAGGACCTGAACCTATGATAAGGCATTTTAATTTTTCTATAGTTGTATCAGACATAATTTTATTCGCTAATATTTTTATGATAAATGCAAATGTAAGCGATTAATTAAAAAACACCTACCCTAAATAAATCACTTTTGTTTATCTGTAAATAAAATATCATTATCGCTTGGAGGTAAAAATATAAATGCTATATTTGCACCCTCGTTAATGATAAGAAAATATCATTTCAATCGGGGTGTAGCGTAGCCCGGTTATCGCGCCTGCTTTGGGAGCAGGAGGCCGCAGGTTCGAATCCTGCCACCCCGACAAATAAGCTGAATATAGATAATCTATATTCAGCTTATTTTTTTTGCACTATTTTTATCTTCTCAAATAATAGCAATATTCAATTACATTAATGGAAAGTTCTCCTAACAAAAAAAGAAAGAACAGAGGTAAGAGCTCAGAAGATGAGGGGTTATTTGGTTCATATAAACAGCAGCATAAATTAAAAGAAGCTGTTGTTGATATGTACTATTTGCTGAGTAGGGAGTACCCTATGAAAGCTACGGCGGCACTTGTAGGTAACCGATACCGACTTAAAACCAGGCAAATATCAGCATTGCAAGGAATGTCTTGCGGAGAACATGATTTAAAATTAAGGCAGGAAAAGGAGTTAGGTAGTGATGAGTTGAGTGGTAAAACACTTTATCTTGATGGCTTTAATATTTTAATTCTACTGGAAACAGCGCTTTCTGAAGGCTATATTTTTAAGGGTGTTGATGGTTGTTACCGGGATATTTCTTCAGTACATGGTACTTACAGAAAAGTAAACCAAACAGAAGAAGTATTAAAGTTGGTAGGAGAGGAGCTAAAGGCTTTGGGAGTAGCAAAAGTAGTTTGGGTTTTTGATACGCCTGTTTCTAATAGCGGAAAGTTAAAAGTATTTTGTTACGAACTGGCTGAAAAATACTCGTTTAACTGGGAGGTTATTCTGGATAACGCACCTGATAAATTTTTAGTAGAGGAGGGAGGTATTATAGTTTCTTCTGATGCATGGATTCTTAATAACTGCAAAGCATGGTTTAACTTAGGTAAATATATTATTGAAAGGTTGTATAAAAATGAAAAACCTCCGCATGTAATTATTGCAGAGGTTTCGTAATATTTTATAAACTTAAAGTAGCTTAGTCTTCTTTTTTTAATACTGCATTATCGGCAAAAACACTTATTTCTATTTTAGGCATATCGTGTAATACTGTTTCTGATTTACCGTTAGCTGAAAAGCTTAGTTTTTCGCTTACTTTCACTTGGTTTTTACTGTAGCCCTCTGCAAGCAGTTGCATGTTTTTTACAGTAAATTTTTTAGCGAATAATTCAGCATTATTATCCAAACGTATTTGCGCTGCGGCAGCATCACCCTCTATTGTAGCAGTAGCTCTCTGGTACATGTCTATTTTAACATCAGGTACGGCAAGCAAAGCTTCAAGTTCAGCGTTTTTACTAAGTATAATTTCAGTTTTACTAGCTTCTACATTTATTTCTCCCTCAGCTTTATCGTCCATTTCAAGTTTAAAACTTCTCACTTTTATGTTTAAGAATGATTTTGAGTAGTTAAGATTTTTAATACTGATGCTGTCAAGCTCTAAAGGTTTTAGTGCATTTAGTGTAGTTTCGTGCTTGGCAACAATGTTCTTAAGAGCATCATTATAAGTAATACGCACACTTATTTTTTTAGCACGGGTTATTTTTTTATTTGTTGTTATACGCAGGTTTCCTCCATGAACTTCGGCAGTTATAGATTCATGCAGGTTGTCATCTGCTTCAATTTCAAACTTTTGTTCATTTCCTTTTACCAGGAAAACTTCAATATTGTCTTCAACTTCAATGCTGTTAAATTCATCCAGCTTTCTTTGTGTTACCGCTATAGTTTTAGAACCTTTTATTTTGTCTTTTTTTTGTGCGGTTGCAGTAGTTACCGAAAGTACAGTAAATAATAGTATAAATACGTTTCTCATCATTTTCATATATTCTATACCGGCAAATATAAAAAAACATCAGTACCTACTGATGTTTAAAATTTTATATGTGGTATTATCTTTTTTATAATTCAGATATACTTCCTGATGAAAATTCTTCTTCTTTAATACTCTGAGGTCTGTTTTTATAGAGAATATCAGCAGAGCTGGAAGCTTTCGCATTTAACGACTTTATAGGGTTTACAGTAACACTGCTGCTACTGGACGCGTTTACTGTTACATTTTGAGCAGTAAGTCGGCTAGCGTTAACATCACTTGAACTGGCGGCCTCTATAGTAAGTTGATTTGTACTGCCTTCTATAGTTAAATCAGCACTACTTCCTGTATTACAATTTATACTGTTTGCTTTAACGTTTACTATCATGTCTCCGGAACTACTAACATTAAGCGATAAATTATCTGCTGTAATACTGTTTTTTGTTTCTAACGATGCACTACTTGATGCTGAAAGGCCTTTTATTGTAGGCATGTGCACTGTAATTTCTGCTTTTGTAGCGTAACCCATGTTACCATCAACAAAAATTTTTAACTCATTATTTTCTACTTCTGTTTTAATAAGTTTTTGTAGGTTGTCATCAGCTTCAACACTAACACTCGTATTGCTGCTTTGTACTATTATAGCATCCAGAGAGGTTGAAACAGCTACATGAGTAAAGTTTTGTGAAACTTTTCTTTCTTCAGTAACGACATTCCCACTGCCTTTTTCACCCCCACCTATAAACTTACAGGAAATTGTAAACAGAAATAGTATAATAACCAGTATGATTTTTGTTATTTGCAGAATTACTTTTGTCATAATATTTATTGTTTTTTTAGTTGTTTTTTATATGAAGTTTATTGGAACCTGACTTCAATTCAATATCTAAATCGCCACTTTTTATATTAATTTCCTTTTTTGTAGTGTCTTGCTGTATGATTGCTTCTTCTCCACTTTCATCAATGTATTCCTCATCTTCTTCACTTTCGCATGTTAAACACTCTACGTGATTACGTCCCATTCTGTATACGTTATCACTGTCAAACCAAAGGTCAAAAAAGTAGTTACTGGTGTTGTCATAATATTTTACACTACTATCAGGATAAAAATACATACCTTCAGGTAAGTATAAGTAAAGTTCTACTTTTTGGTTACGATACTTATGTTCTTTAGCAGTGGTAAGATAATTGTCTAAAATTAATGTATTTCCTTCTAAATCAAAATTATAATCAATGTATTTAGAGCGTTCTCTTGCTTCATCCATATTTTTACCCCATGATATTTTTTCAACTTGCAGGTAAGGAGTTGTGCCTTCTGTTCTCATTACGTATAGTCTTACTCTGTTTGAGTAAATTAAATTATTACCACTGGTATCCTGAGTAATTCGTAGCTCTACATTTCTTTTAAAGGATTTAGAGAAGAAGCTGTTGTACCTGAATTTTAGATTAAGTGTATCTGTTGCAGCTATATTTATCTCTTCTTTCATCATAGTTTTACCTTCAGAACTTATTTCATTATGTTCTGCTACTCCTACATATATAATTCCTGAAAGTGCAACAAGCCAGATAGCCAATAAGCTATATTTAGCAAAGTTGCCTATTGATTTCATGTTCTCAGTAAGTATTTTAAGTCCTAAAATGAATAAACCAAAAACAGGTATTGCTACAACTAAAAACATAAATGTTGCAAGTAACCAAAAAGGAAAGTTTATATAATTTAATGCATTGGCATACGGGTTCCATGGAAAGCTTTCGAAAGAGGAGCTGAAAAGTGCAGTAATAAAAGCAACTAAAGTACCTACTAATGAGAAAGCAGCTGCTATAACTATTAAAGCTCCTATTACTTTGGCAAAGCCTTTAAAAATAGCCACGAAGACTTTGCCGAAACCGTTTCCCACTTTTTGAGCGCTTGTTTTTGCATCCTTACCCAGTTTATTATAATCAACACTCTGAATTTTGTTTCCCAGTGTTTCAAACTCCTCACGTACTTTACGTTCTATATTAGAAATGTTTATGGGTTCCCCTGTCATTTCCAGTTTCTCGGCAGTGGTAATTGCTTTGGGTATAAGTAGCCAAAGCAAAACATATATAATAACACTGGTACCAAATGTTATAAATGGCGATACTATAAACAGTATTCTAATCCATAACGGGTCTATCCTGAAATAATGAGCAATACCTGCACACACACCGGCAATTATAGCACTGTCTCCGTCACGATAGAATTTCCTTGTTTTAGGAGCTCTGTATATGTGTGAATATTGTGTACTGCTTTTTTGCTTAGGCTCGTCATCATCTATCATATAGTCTTCAGGCTCACCCATTATTTCAATAATCTGTTCTACTTCAATACTTGTTACTACTTGCTTGTTATTGTCAAGCTTTTCCGAAAGCAGTTCTGCAATTCTACTTTCAATATCGCTCATAATTTCATCCCTTCCGTCAGGAGCAAGAGAGAGCCTTATAGCATCAAAGTATTTATTTAGCTTTAGGTAGGCATTCTCATCTATATGGAAGAAAAGGCCTCCGAGGTTTATGCTTACTGTTTTATTCATTACTTTGTTTTTTGGCTGGTTATTATTTTAACTGCATCGGATAACTCCGTCCAGGTTTCGTTTAGTTCATTTAAAAAATCTTGTCCTTGTTCTGTAAGGCTGTAATATTTTCTTGGTGGTCCCGAGGTAGATTCTTCCCAACGGTAACTGAGTAGCCCGCCATTTTTCAGCCGGGTAAGCAGCGGGTATACAGTACCTTCTACCACCAGTAGCTTAGCGCTTTTTAGTGTGTCCAGTATTTCGGAAGTATAAGCGTCCTTTTCTTTTAATACCGACAGGATGCAAAACTCTAACACACCTTTACGCATTTGTGCCTTTGTGTTCTCAATATTCATAGGCTATAGTTTACTTTCTTTCATTTATCATATCAGTTACATTGGCTATGTTTACTGATTTATATATTATTAATCTCTTTTTATCATACTAACGTTATCACTTGTTTCAACCTTTATAGGTTTGCCGTAATATACTATTGCAGATGATTGATCAGTTTCTCCACTTAATGATTGTTTTACACCTATTCCTACTGATGAAAGGTGTTTTGCACGAATGTCTGCTTTTTCAGTAGTGAATTTTTCGGCATTTAATGTACCTCCGCTACAAAAAACTATACTGTTTTCGGCATGACCTGTTAACTCTACAAATCCTCCTCCGGTAACATCTGTAATTAATTTATCAGTGATAATTCCTCCTTGGAAACCTGCCCCTGAATTTATTTTTAATGTAAGTTTTTCAGTTGCATTTATTTTTCCTTTAAATATAGCACCTGTTTTTAGTATAACAGAGAGTTGTGGTACTGTTATTTGGTTACTAATTTTTATAGTTGCCCCTGTTATGGCTTCTATACTTCTAGTATCATTATCAGTAATATATACTGTTACTTTGTTTTTACCTGCAAATAACTTTTCTTCATCTGTTTTCAGGTAAATGTTTAACTTTCCTTTTCTGTTTTCGGTCACTACATTTTTTAAAATCTCTGTGTTATTTGCTTCTACTTTTACAGATTCTTTTTCTCCATAAGTGTATATTACCTCAATACCTTGTTGTACTTTCAGTTCATTAAAGCCTTTTATATTTCTGTTTTCTGAGTTTTGAGCTACAGCAACTATACTGCTTAGTGCTGTAGCTACTAAAAATAACATTGTTTTCATAATTGTCGTTTTTTGATTGATGATTGAAAATGATTGATTGATGATTGATTTTTTATATGTGTATTATTTAATAAAATTTATAGTTATAGGGTATTTATAGCTTTCTCCGTTACTGTTTTTTACAGCAGCATATAGCACCAGACAAAATTCTAATACTTTTAATACGGTAAAGAGTATAACCGATACAACTACGGTTGCTATAATACCTGTTATTCTCCCGCTGTTAAATTCTTTTACAATCCACTCGCAATTTTCTATAATAAAAGTGTTGTTATGAAATGCAGAATATAAAATTATAGGTATTGCTATAAGTACTATAACCAAGCAGTAAAGCAAAAGACTGAGCTGGAAATTAATGACTTGCTTTCCGTTTTTATCTACAAAACTAGACTCTTTTCTCTTAATACTCCATATTAAAACAGGAAATACAATGTTGCCAAGAGGTATAAAATACTGGCTTAAAACACTAAGCTGTAATAGTATAGAGGTTGTTTTATCGTTATTACTTGTCATGGTATATAACATTAACTATTAATATTCTATGCAAATATATTTTTAAAAACAGGTATTATGCAATACAAAGTACTTAAATTTAACAAAAAATTAACAAATGTATAGGTATGGTTTTATTAAGTATATATCACTATCTTAGCAGTAAAATCAATTGCTTCATGGAATTTACTCCTTCTAAACTCAATACTTTTTTGTTTTTTAAACTGCCCTCTGCATACTGGTGTGGGGTTAGAGTAAAAAATATTTCAGAGAATACCTGTGTTGCATCTGTTAAACATAAATGGTTTAATCAAAACCCTTTTAACTCTATGTATTTTGCCGTACAAGCAATGGCAGCAGAACTTACTACAGGTGCTTTGGTGATGTACCAGATAAAAAAAAGCGGAAAGAAGATTTCTATGCTGGTTGCTAATAATAAATCCAACTTTAGTAAAAAAGCGCGAGGACAAATTACTTTTACCTGTAATGATGGTCATGTACTTAAGGAGGCTATTGAAAAAGCAATAAGTACCGGAGAAGGACAAACGTTTTGGATGAATTCTACAGGAGTAGATGAAAAAGGAGACCAAGTGTCAGAGTTTGAGTTTGAGTGGAGTATCAAAATTAAATAAGGTTTAAAACAAATCACAAACTATAGTTAAACCCTTTTTGTTTAACTTTCAATTAGATATACTAACAGTATATTTGCTAAAAAATTAGGCATGAGAGTATTAATTACCGGAGCGACTGGACTCGTGGGTAGTGAACTGGTGCCGTTGCTTTTAAAAAATGGTATAAGTGTAAATTATCTTACAACTTCGAAAAATAAAATACAAAAAGAACAAAATTACCAAGGCTATTTTTGGAACCCCGAAAAGGGTATTATAGATGAGGGCTGTATTGATGAGGTTATTGCAGTAATACACTTAGCAGGTGCGCCTGTTTCTAAACGGTGGACAACTTCGTATAAACAGGAAATATTAGAAAGCAGGGTACTCTCTACAAACGTTTTATTCAGTTTAATAAAAAACACAGCAAACGATATACAGCATTTTATATCAGCATCGGCTACAGGAATATACCCTGACAGTCTTACCAATGTATATTCTGAAGAAGATGAGGTTGTAGACAATTCATTTCTTGGTAATGTTGTTAAGAAATGGGAAGAAGCCGTAGACCAGTTTCAAAGATTAGATATGAAAGTAACCAAAGTCAGAACAGGGATAGTATTATCCGGTTCCGGCGGTGCACTGGCTGAAATGGCTAAACCTGTAAAAATGGGATTAGGAGCTGCTTTGGGTAGTGGTAAGCAAATACAATCCTGGATTCATATCAGGGATTTAGCATGTATATACTATTATATTCTTCAGCATGGCTTAGAAGGGGTTTATAATGGTGTAGCACCATACCCTGTAAGTAACGATAAAATGATGCAACAAATCGCTAAAATATTAAACAGACCTTACTTTATGCCAAATGTGCCTAAGTTTATGTTACAGTTAATATTGGGGCAAATGCATGAAATATTATTGAGCAGTCAAAATGTCAGCGCAAAAAAAATAATAGGCGAGGGGTATCAGTTTAAATACTTATCACTGGAAAAAGCTATAAAGCATGAGTTACTGTAGCTTATGCATACTATAAAAAATACAGAAAGAGGGCAATTGCCCTCTTTTTTTGTGCCATATTTTTAACAGATATGTTTATATGTTTGGTTAATAGAGCATAAGTAAAATCAAATTTATAAATATATCAGTGTCAATTTGGCATTACTATAATTTTGGCAGTACTTTTGCAATTCGCTTAGCGGTAATTTTGTACTAGTAAATGTTGAAAAAAATATTCAAAAATATGAGCCAGAAGAATTCTGATAATCAGGAAATAAAAGATAAGGAAACTACTATAAAAGATAATGAAGCAGCAGAAGCACAAGAAAATGAAACAGTTAAAGAAAATGCTGAAGCTGTAGAAGAGGCAGAAGAATTAACTCAAGAGGAAAAACTTCAGGAAGAATTAGCGAAAGAAAAAGATAAATTTTTACGCTTGTTTGCTGAGTTTGAAAATTATAAAAGAAGAACATCTAAAGAGCGAATAGAGCTTTTTAAAACGGCCAATCAGGAAGTTTTATTAGCGATGTTACCTGTTATGGATGATTTTGACAGAGCTTTGGCAGAAATAGCTAAAAGTGAGGATAAAGAATTGCATAAAGGTGTGGCATTAATACACAATAAATTTAGAGACACTTTAAACTCAAAAGGTCTTGAGTTGGTAGAGGTAAAGGCAGGAGACGATTTTAATGCAGATTTTGCCGAAGCTATTACGCAGATACCTGCACCTTCTGATGAGCTTAAGGGTAAAATAGTAGATGTAATAGAAAAAGGATATAAACTGGGCGATAAAATAATACGTTTTCCTAAAGTTGTAGTAGGTAACTAGTACAGTTACTTTCATCGATTAATTAGTAAAGGAAAAAGTTTAAGCACAGAAAACAAAAGACATGAAGAAAGATTATTACGAAATATTAGGTCTGGAAAAAGGAGCTACACCCGAGCAAATAAAAAAAGCTTACCGTAAGAAAGCTATTGAATTTCACCCTGACAAAAACCCGGGTGATGCAACTGCGGAAGAAAATTTTAAGCTTGCGGCAGAAGCCTATGAAGTACTGAGTGACCCTGACAAAAAAGCACGTTATGACCAATATGGTCATGCAGCCTTTGAAGGCGGTGGCGGCTTTGGCGGCGGTGGTATGAATATGGATGACATATTCAGCCAGTTCGGAGATATTTTCGGTAGTGCTTTCGGCGGTGGCGGTTTTGGCGGTGGCTTTAGCGGTTTTGGCGGCGGAGGCGGTCAGCGAAGAATGAAAGGTAGTAACCTTCGTATAAAAGTAAAGTTAACTCTTGAAGAGATTACTAACGGAGTAGAAAAGAAAATTAAGGTAAAACGAAAAGTAAAAGCTCCTGGAGTTAGCTATAAAACCTGTACTACTTGTAACGGTAGCGGTCAGGTAATGAAAGTTACCAATACTATACTTGGCAGAATGCAAACAGCTTCTACCTGTCATACTTGTGGCGGTTCAGGACAAATAATTGATAGCGTGCCACCACAGGCAGACGCTCAGGGTATGATATTAACAGATGATGCTGTTTCTATAAAAATACCTGCCGGAGTGGTAGACGGTATGCAACTTAAAGTATCAGGAAAAGGTAACGACGCTCCTGGCGGTAACAGCGTTCCCGGAGACCTTATTGTAGCTATTGAAGAGGTAGAACACAAAACGCTAAAGCGTGAGGGTGAAAACCTGCATTATGATTTATATATAAGCTTCCCTGAAGCTGCTCTTGGGGTTTCTAAAGAAATAGAAACAGTAAGCGGTAAAGTAAGGATAAAGCTTGAAGAAGGTATACAATCCGGAAAGATACTACGATTAAAAGGTAAAGGTATACCAAGTATCGAGGGGTATGGTAAAGGTGACTTATTAGTTCACGTTAATGTGTGGACTCCCAAAACGTTAAGTAAAGAACAACGTCAGTTTTTTGAAGATTCATTAAACGATGATAACTTTGCTCCACATCCTGAAAAATCAGATAAATCTTTTTTTGAAAAAGTTAAGGATATGTTTTCTTAATTTAAGATAAATTTATATATTTGAGTCCACTAGTTAACTAGTGGATTTTTCTTTTTCATAGCAATTTTTCCCATCCTTAATTCGTGTAAGGATGGGTTTTTTTATTTTTAAAATATAAAAAAATCATTTTGTTACCTTCATAAATCATTACTTTTACACATCTCAACTAAGTATTTTAAATGGAATATATATTAGAAGTAAATAACGTTGTTAAGCAGTACGGAGACTACACTGCGCTTAACAATGTTTCTTTAAAAGTACCAAAAGGCAGCATATATGGGCTACTGGGGCCTAATGGTGCAGGTAAAACATCCCTTATTCGTATTATTAACCAAATAACAATGCCGGACAGTGGCGAAATTTTGTTGGATGGTGAAAAATTAAGCCCTGACCATATAGGGCATATAGGTTATATGCCTGAGGAAAGAGGTTTATATAAAAGTATGAAAGTAGGGGAGCAGGCACTTTATTTAGCACAATTAAAAGGACTGTCTAAAACCGAAGCCAAAAAACAACTGGAATACTGGTTTGAAAAGTTAGAGATAAAAGGCTGGTGGAATAAAAAAATACAGGAGCTAAGTAAAGGTATGGCGCAAAAAATACAGTTTGTAGTAACCGTATTACACCAACCCAAACTATTAATTTTTGATGAACCTTTTAGTGGTTTCGATCCTGTAAATGCCAACCTTATAAAAGATGAAATTTTAGAGCTTCGCGATAAAGGAGCTACTATTATATTTTCAACGCACAGAATGGAAAGTGTAGAGGAGTTGTGTGATGATATTGCTTTAATACACAAGTCAAATAAGCTTATTGAAGGTAAAATTAACGATGTTAAGCGCGAGTACAGAACCAATACTTTTGAAGTAGGTATTGTGCCGTTTAATCTGCAAGGTTTTTTAGCCAATATTGCCACAACGGAATATAAGTCGGAAAAAACAGATTTTAAAACACTGGATGATGAGTTGAAACTTTCAATTACTTTACCACAGGCAGGCACTTCATCTCAGCTATTAAAATACCTTATGGAACACGGTAATGTAACCTACTTTGTAGAGAAGATACCAAGTGTGAATGATATATTTATAAAAACAGTAAGCCAAATATAAAAGTATGAGTCTTTCCCTTATTATAAAAAGAGAATTTAACTCCAAAGTGCGTAATAAGTCGTTTATAGTAATGACTTTTTTAAGCCCTTTATTAATAGTAGCCATGGGGGCTTTAGTTGCATACTTGGCAGGAGTAAATAAAGATGTAGTAAATAAAATAGCTATTTATGATACTGCTGATTTATTAAAAGATGATTTTAAAGATAACGCCAATACAAAATATGTAGACCTATCTGCAATGCCTTTGGAAGAAGCTAAAAAAATAGCTTCCGAAGATTATGCAGGGTTAATATACATACCCGTTACTGACAGCATTACACAACTTGCTGATTCTAAAATAGAATATCTGAGTAACGATACTCCCAATTTAGAGTTTGTGTCGACTATAGAGAAAGTTGCTAACGAAAAGATTACTAAGTATAAATTAAAGCAACTGGGGTTTGATTATGATAAAATAGAGGAAGCCAAGACCCGTTCTAAAATTTATTTAAGTAAATTTTCAGGAGAAGAAACCCATAAAGAAGGCAGTATTATAAAAATTATTATTGGAGGGCTGTTCGGTTACCTGATAATGATGTTTGTTATTATTTACGGTAATATGGTAATGCGCAGTGTTATAGAAGAAAAAACAAACCGTATTATAGAAATTATAATATCCTCTGTAAAACCGTTCCAGTTAATGATGGGTAAAATTATAGGCACATCAATGGCCGGGATATTACAGTTTATTATCTGGACGATACTTGGCTTGGGACTTTTCACTATACTTAGCTCTGTATTCAATGTAGAAATGGGAGCAACAGCACAAACTGAAGAAGTAGCACAATCAATGGAAGGCATACAGCTATACATTAGCGAACTGTGGAAGCTACCTTTAATGACCATGTTTATATCGTTTATTATTTACTTTATTGGTGGTTACTTCCTGTATAGTTCATTATATGCAGCTATTGGTGCAGCAGTAGACAGCGAAACCGATTCACAACAATTTTTACTGCCTATAATTATGCCTTTAATGCTTGGGGTATATGTAGGGTTCTTTACCGTAATAAGCGACCCTAACGGTACAGTAGCCACAGTGTTTTCTATGATACCGTTAACCTCGCCAATAGTAATGATGATGCGTATACCTTTCGGTGTTCCGCTATGGGAGGTAATAGTATCTATGGTAATACTTTTTGCTACTTTCTTTGGTGTAGTATGGTTTGCTGCAAAAATATACCGAATAGGTATATTAATGTATGGTAAAAAACCAACATACAAGGAGCTGTTTAAGTGGCTAAAATATTAAAGCCACTACGTTAAAAAGCAGGTTTCTATTTGTTAATTGTTTTTGCACAAAAGGTACAAAGCAATAATTTTAAAGGAACTTAAATTATTATAATCAATTACACTAAAAAGATGTCTAAAATACTGATTATAGAAGACGAAGCTGCGATTCGCCGAGTGTTAGGGAAAATATTGTCCGAAGAAAATGACAGTTATGTTATAGAAGAAGCGGAAGAAGGTTTGCAGGGTCTTGAAAAAATAAAAGATAACGATTACGACTTAGTACTTTGCGATATAAAAATGCCAAAAATGGATGGTGTAGAAGTACTGGAAGCCGTTAAAAAAATAAAACCGGAAACACCATTTGTAATGATATCCGGGCATGGTGATTTGGAAACTGCGGTACAAACCATGCGTATGGGCGCTTTTGATTATATCTCAAAGCCACCCGATTTAAACCGTTTATTAAATACAGTGCGTAATGCGCTGGATAAAAAAGAGTTGGTTACCGAAAACAAAATGCTGAAAAAGAAAGTCAGAAAAAAGTATGAAATGGTAGGAACCAGCGAGCCTATTAATCATATAAAAGATATGATTGATAAAGTAGCACCAACGGATGCCAGAGTGTTAATTACAGGACCAAACGGTACAGGTAAGGAGTTGGTAGCACATTGGTTACATCAAAAAAGTGAACGCTCATCCAGCCCGTTTATAGAGGTCAATTGCGCAGCTATACCATCAGAGTTAATAGAAAGTGAACTGTTCGGGCATGTGAAAGGAGCGTTTACCAGTGCTGTAAAAGACAGAGCCGGTAAGTTTGAAGCAGCAAATAAAGGGACTATCTTTCTTGATGAAATAGGCGATATGAGCCTGCCTGCACAGGCAAAGGTACTACGCGCATTACAAGAAAGCATGATACAACGTGTTGGTGCTGATAAGGATATTAGAATAGATGTTCGAGTAGTAGCAGCGACCAATAAAGACCTTAAAAAAGAAATAGAGGAAGGACGTTTTAGAGAAGACCTTTACCATCGGCTTGCCGTTATATTAATAGAAGTACCTGCACTGAATGACAGGAGGGATGATATACCTGTACTGGTAGAACACTTCACTAAAAAAATAGCAGAAGAGCAGGGAATGACTAAAAAAACATTTTCTGATGAAGCAATAAAACTGTTACAGGAATATGACTGGACAGGTAATATACGTGAGCTTAGAAATGTAGTAGAGCGCCTTTTAATATTAGGAGGTAAAGAGATTTCTAAAGATGACGTAAAACTGTTTGCCAGTAAATAAAAGTATACAAATTGAAATTAAAAAAGATAAATATAAACTTGGCAAAAGCTCTTGAGGAGCAAGAGTTAGCAGAGCCAAGAGCAATACAAAAACAAACGTTTGGTACTATTAAAAGTGGTGCTGATTGTGTAATAGAAGCTCCTAAAAGTGAGGGTAAAACAACTACTATAGTTATAAACGTAATACAACGTTTGGAAAAAGCTTTTCAACAATCGCCAAGAGCATTAATCTTTGTAGAAAGCAAAGAAAAAGTGCAGGAAATGGAAGAGCTGTTTGAAAAATATGGTAACTATACCGATTTACGTGTATACGGAGTTCATGAAAAGGGTGATGTTGATTACGATAAAAATGTTATTTCGGCAGGGATAGATGTTTTAATAGGTACACCGGGCAAACTCAACGATATGTTTGCTACTGCCGGGTTCGATGTTAATCAACTTAAGATGTTTGTTGTTGATGATGCCGAAGCACTTTTAAAATTAAGGCATGATGGTAAAATAGTACGAATATCCGATTCTGTACAAAAATCACAACGAATACTATTTACCGATGTACTTTCTGCTCGTGTAGAATCGTTAGCAGACAGAATAATGACAGAGCCTTTTGTTTTTGAGTTTGCCGATGAAGAAAATGACCAATAAAAAATAAAACTATGAACACAGTAAAAGTATATTCAGGCAATGAAATAATGGCAGCAAGTGTAAAAAACAAGCTGGAAGAAGCAGGTATCAGCATAGTTGTACGCGATAATATTCAGTCGGCTACTTTAGCAGGTTTTGGTTCTTTAGGTCAGGTTGTAAACATTTATGTAAATGAAGAAGATGCCGAAAAGGCAAAAACTATTATAGCGGCTGATTAAAACGACTTTTAAATTTTGATATTCAGATGATAAAGCATATAGAAGATTTTGATTACGGGAATAGAGAAATATGCGCTTGGTATGAAATAAAAAGCACCTAAAAGAGGTAACATGAAATCGTATAAACGCATACTTATTATTCTGGGCTGCATTTTTACAGGATTATATCTTTTAATCATTACAGTTTTATACTTTCAGCAAGAGCGTCTATTATTTCCTGGCTCAAAACTTTCTCAAAGCTATCAATTTGAATATTTAGAAGATTTTGAAGAATTGAATATTCCTGTTGATGATGAAGCTACTATTAACGGTTTGTTATTTAAAGCCGAGAATGCTAAAGGTCTTGTATTCTACCTTCACGGTAATGGAGGCTGTCTTAAAACGTGGGGGGATATTGCAAATACATATACTAATTTAGGTTACGATATTTTTATTCCTGATTACAGAGGTTATGGCAAAAGTACTGGTGATATTGAAAATGAAAATCAGTTTTTTGAGGATATGCGCAAAGTATATACTAAACTGTTAAAACGCTATAATGAAGATGAAGTTATTATAATTGGTTATAGTATAGGTACGGGTGCTGCTACAATGCTTGCGGCTGAAAACAATCCTAAAAAATTAATACTTAAAGCTCCATACTATAGTCTTACTAAAGTAGTTAATAACAAAGTACCTTTTATGCCTGATTTTTTACTTAAATATAAATTCGAAACATATAAATATTTACCTAAAGTTAATGCCCCTGTTTATATGTTTCACGGTACAAATGACAGGATAATTCCATATTCTAATAGTTTAGAGCTAAAAGAAATACCGGATATAAGTGTAAAAATTGAATTAATAACTTTAAAAGATGAAGGACATCAAGTGGGTTATAACAAAGTTTACTTAAATAAGCTTGCTGAAATTTTAAAGTAGTTTTATTTAATTACTTTTTTCTTTTTCTTATCAAACAAATAACCAACAGCTAAGCCTGTTATAATCCATAACGGAATCCCTACTAATAATTTATAGCTTGATAAATCTTCATTATTCATTAAAGGAATAATAATTATAGTAATCAGGTAGAAAGATACACCCCATACTAAACCTGACCTTACCCATTTTTTCATTTTGCTTGTTTTTTAGCAGGCTTTTTAAATATTCGTCCGAAGATAAAGCCACCAATTAACCAGATTACCGCCCCAATAAGTAAACGAGGTACTGTTATTTCTTCTCTGTTTAGCAACGGGAAGATTATATTCATTATCAGGAACATACATAGTCCCCAAAATAATCCGATTTTAATCCAGGTTTTCATTAATTAGCTTGAATATTCACTAATCAAATATAATGATTTTTAAAGGTTTATCAAAAGCATAGCTGTCTGATTAATAAAACAAGAAAGACACAAGCCTTTTTAAAACTTGTGCCTTTAGGCATATAAACAATTTATTTAACTACTATTCAACTCTAATCATCAGTTTTATAAACCTTGCTTTGCAAACGTTTTTTTTGTCTAAGTTTTCTTCGTTCTCGTTTTGTGAGTGCTTTCAGGGTTTTTACAACAATAATTATTCTGTTTGGAGTTCTACAATTTAACAGTGCCAAGGTATCTGCATTTTTCAAAATGTTTATACTAACTATACTGTCAGGTTCAATTCTTTTATATGCTTCAACATTTTTAGGAATACCATCTATAACATATAAAGTGTCTTTAGGAATACTTGAAACTTGCTGACTATAGCTATAACTGTAAAACATTATCAAGCACATTGTCACTATTACTTTCATACATTTTTTTGTTTTATGCCTCTCTCTATTTACTCATTACTCAACTCTGTTTACCAGCCGTATAAATTCAGCTCTGTAACCATCAGGGTCGTTATAAGCACCTTGTTTAGCAAGGTTAATAATATCCTGAGAAGTTTTGTTAGGTATTAGTTCACTGTCTCTCAGTTTTAAACCAAACCAAGCTACAGCAGCAGCAAACTTAAAGTCGCCCGATGTACTGCTTAATGCTGTTGTAATGTTAGGTATTACTTTTACTGTTTCTTTACTTACATTTTCATCCGGTTTTTTGTGGCGTAGTTTAATAGTTGCCAACTCATCACCGTAGTTGTTGGCTAATGTATTTGGCTGACTGTATTTTAATTCAGGGGCAGGGGTAAAGTAATCACTTTCTACACCTGTAGGTATAATTTCATATAGTGCTGTTACAGTATGCCCGCTACCTAGTTCTCCCGCATCAATAGCATCGTTAGCAAAGTCTTCATCTCGTAGTTTACGGTTTTCATAACCAATTAACCTATATGACTGTACGTGTTTCGGATTAAATTCTATCTGTATTTTTACATCTTTAGCAATGGCATACATAGAGCCTTTAAACTCTTTTTGTAAAAAGCGGTCGGCTTCCTGCATATTATCAATGTAGGCATAGTTACCATTACCCTTATCAGCCAGTATTTCCATTTTAGCGTCCTTATAGTTACCCATACCATACCCTAAACAAGTAAGGAAAACACTACTTTTACGTTTTTGTTCTATTAACGTTTGCATATCATCATTAGAGCTAGGACCTACATTAAAATCGCCATCAGTTGCCAGTATAACACGGTTGTTGCCTTTTTTAATAAAGTTTTCCTGTGCTATTTTGTAGGCTAAATTTATCCCCTCGCCGCCGGCAGTACTTCCGCCTGCATCTAAATTATCCAGAGCAGCAATTATTTTGTTTTTTTCCGCTCCGCTTGTAGAAGGTAATACTAAACCTGCTGCACCTGCATATACTACTATTGCAATCCTGTCGTTACTGCGCATTTGTTTTACCAGTATTTTCATAGACTCTTTTAACAATGGTAGCTTGTTCTGTGCATCCATAGAGCCGGAAACATCTATTAAAAATACAAAGTTAGAGGCAGGTAAGTCTTCGGTTGGTATTTCTACTCCTTTTAGTCCTATTTTTAATAGTTTGTGTTTGGTATTCCAAGGTGCATCGCTGTATTCTGTATTGATTGAGAATGGCTTATTATCCGTAGGCTGTGGGTATTGATAGTTAAAAAAGTTCACCATTTCTTCTACCCGAACGGCATCTTTAGGAACAGTTTGCCCATTATTTAAAAAACGTCTGATATTGGTGTATGAAGCATTATCAACATCAATAGAAAAAGTAGAAAGCGGTGTTATGGCAGGGTTTTCAAATTGGTTTTCTTCAAAAGACTCGTATTCTTCTTGATCGACTTGTATTTTAGCATTTAGTCTAGGGTTAGCTTCTTCATTTTTAGTTTCACTAGTTTGTTCATTACTGTTATAACTAGAAGTTTCTTTTCTAAAAGCTTTTATAGTATTAATTATTACTACCCCATTAGTTCCTTTACTGCCATACATAGCTGTTGATGCTCCATTTTTAAGCACTTTACAGTTTGCAATATCATCAAGGCTTAAACTTTTGTAGGTTACTTCGTCTACCGCTACACCATCTATTATATAAAGGGGCTCTTTACCGTTAGGTAGTACGTTTAGTTTATTAAGTTCTATTTTTATTTCTTCTTTACTTTGAGAGTTTATGCTTTTACCTAAGTAATAACCCGCTCCATTTTTAGTAGTAATAACAATTACACCGTTAGCTCCTCTGTTACCATATATGGAAGTTGCTGCAGCATCTTTTAAAATACTGTAGGAAGCTATATCATTTTGGCTGAGACTCCTAAAGCTATCTTCATCAACAGGGACTCCATCTACTACAAATAACGGTTCAGCATTACCATTTATACTACTGGTTCCTCGTAAAATGATTGTACTGTCTGCACCCGGTTCTCCCGAACCCGTTGCAATATTTATTCCTGCTACCTGCCCTTGCAGGTTTTGTAACACACCTGTATTTGCTCTGTCTTCTACTTCTTCAACAGAAACGGTTGTCATAGCTGCTGCTGCACGTTCATCTTGTTTCTCTTCCTCTTTTTTTATAGGATAACGGTTAGCAGTTACCGCACCATATTGATTGGATGCATTTGGGTTTACTGTTGCTGAATTACTATAGTAATTATAATCATTGCCGTTGTTTGTAGTTACAACTTTGTTTTTATTAGTTATACTTTCAGCAGGTATTGTTACCATAGCAGCTGATGAAGTAACAGGTTTTGTAACACGATATTTATCTACAATAACTTCCTCTAATTCGTAGTTATTATTATCAGCTATTGAAGGTTCAGTCGAGGTGTTTTTATCTCCATCTCTATATGTAACTTCTTTTTTAATTCTAAATTCACCATTACCGCTTCTTTTCTCTCGGTCTCTTGTATTCTTAATCTCACGATTAAATACTTTTCCATTAGCTAATGTGTCATATAGATTATCCTTTTTAGATTGATTTATAACTACTTCCTCCTCAGTTATTTCTTCATGCTCAGGATTAAAAGTTTCGTTTACTTTTTGTGTATCAATAACTGTAACATTGTTATCCGGTAGTACATCAGGACTTATAATTGGATCAGGATTATTTCTCATAACCATATTCCCAATGCTGATGAATAACAGGAGTAATGCGGCAGCACCTGTATATTTCCACCATACTACACCGCGACGTTTTTTCTTTTTATCCAGTTTATCCTCTACACGGTTCCATACTGCCTCCATGCGGTCAAAACTTTTTTGCTCTGCCTTTTCGGCGGCGTCCTTAAACTGTTCGTATATTTTATCTTTATTTTCCATTGCTGTTCACGTTTTGATAATAAACACTGTTTACTAATTCTTTGAGTTTTGTTCGGGAGACATTTAATTGTGATTTGGAAGTTCCCTCACTAATGTTCAGCATGGTTGCTATTTCTTTATGCGAATAGCCTTCTATAGCGTATAAATTAAATATGGTTCGGCACCCTTCAGGAAGGTAATTCAGCAACTCCAGTAAATCCTCTTCTTCCAATCCTGAAGAATCTGTTTGCGAAGGTTCTGCCGAATATGCCATATCTTCAATATAAATATTGAAATTTACATTTCGCTTTAATGTTAACAGGCACTGATTTACAGTGATTTTTCGTGCCCAGGCTTCAAAAGCCTTAACTTCTTTCAGTTGATTAATTTTAGTGAAAATAGTGTAAAAGGCATCGGCCATAGCCTCCTCAATTAGTTCTTCACTTTTTAAATACCTTTTGCAGGTGTAATATAGCTTGGTAGCCATATACTCATACACCTCCCGCTGTGCGCCTCGGTGCATTTTCCTGCATGCTGTTATGAGTTTTTCGTCTATCACAATTAAGTCTCTTTGTTTATATAGAGCAGGAAAAACTACAAAAGGTTGGAAAGGGTAGTAAAATTTTTCTCCTGAATAATTTAAACTGTAAGGTACAGCTAAAAATTATAAGTATTATAAAAGATAACTTTCTAATGAAAAGCCGGAGCGGTTAGTATCTAATAAGTCTTTAAACTCTTCTTCCGAAAGGCATACCCCAAGGTGTTCTACTTTTTCATTATCATCTTCATCGCCGTTAAGAAAATAAACAGGTATTGCGGAGGTAGATTTTCTTTTCCGTATTTGTTGTGCTGTTGCCCTGCCGTGTGAAGGTTTAACCGAGTAGTTAATTACAATAGCATCGGGGTTGGTTAGTGCGGTGTTTTTATAGGCGGTATTGCCATCACGCAACTCTGTGCCCACAATTTGGTGGGATGATGCTTTACACATTTCTATAAGCGGAGTGGTATTATCCTTACTCCAGTCAATAACAAATAATTTCATAATTGGCGAGGTGTGGTTATCACAAATTTAAAAAACCTACACCAATAAATTGGCATAGGTTTTAATATAATTGGTTATTGTAATTGTAGGTTTTTGGTTGCTTATCAGTTTTTTAAAGTTTAAAACCGTAAGCTAGCCTTAGTGCTATTTGGTCAGCATTAAAATCATTCATACCCTCATAACGTACACTTATGTCAATGTTTTCAGTAGCATATCCAATACCCGGAGCCCATAAAAATGTAGTTTCGTCATAGTCGTTAGTTACTGCGAACCCTGCACCAACTTCTCCTAGTACATAAAGGCTGTTTTCTAAAACAAATGCCTTAAAACCTCCTTTTACAGGAATGAAACCTAAATCATCAATATAATCTTCTTCACCAAATAAATGAGTATAACCTGTAGTTAGGGTTAATGATGTTTTTTGAGAAAGGTCATATTGTAGCCTTACATCTCCACCCAATGCAAAATTAAAATAGTCGCCGGTAGCAGCACCTGCGTTAAGTCCAAAACCTAAGCGGAACTTTTGGTCATAGTTATTTATTGCTTCGCTAGGTGTTCCTGTAATTTCCTGTGCATTACTTTTAGCAGTACCCATAAAGCATAATGCTCCTAACATTAAGCCTTTAAAAATTAATTTCTTCATAGTTATTGTGTTTTGTTGTAGTAAAATTACTATGTTAAAATGCAGGAAAGTCGCAACGTTTCGTTAATTATTTTACAATGAATTATTAAAATATTTAAGCCTGTAGTTTAGGTTGCTCATTACCATTTGATTATATAATCAACAATCTTGAGTATTCATCTGTTTGTTCTGTGTACATTTGCAAAAAAATTAAAAGTAGCAGTGAAATTAGCCAAATACACAAAAGAGTTCAGGCAAAATATTACGTTAGCATGGCCTGTAATACTGGGTATGCTGGGACATACTATAACAGGTATTATAGATAATATTATGGTAGGTAAGTTGGGTACCGCCGAACTTGCTGCTGCATCGCTTGGTAATAGTATGGTATTTATTGCTATATCGGCAGGTATTGGTTTTTCTACTGCTATAACACCAATTATTGCACAATATGATGCTGAAAAAAACACAGAGAAAGTAAGAAGTGTTTTTCATCATGGGGTATTTTTATGTACTATACTGGGACTGCTATTATTCGGGGTAGTTGTACTGGCAAAGCCTTTAATGCATTTAATGGATCAGCCGGATGAGGTTGTAGTACTTGCTGCACCCTATGTAGACTGGGTAGCTTTCTCACTGTTACCCATGATTATTTTTCAAGGGTATAAGCAATTTGCTGATGGGCTTTCATTTACCAAATATGCTATGTATGCGGTAGTTATATCGAATGTGGTAAATATTTTAATTAACTATTTACTGATATACGGTATATGGTTTTTCCCCGAAATGGGTATTATAGGTGCTGCTTTAGGTACTGTAATATCGCGAATTGTAATGTTGGTTTATATTCATTACATGATGGCTGGGAAGGAGAAGTTTAAACCTTATTTTACTAAGTTTAGTTTTAGTAATATTAAAAAATCAATGCTAAGGCGTATCACAGCACTGGGTGTGCCATCATCCATGCAAATGCTTTTTGAAGTAGCATTATTTACAGCAGCCGTGTGGCTTTCGGGTTCTATAGGTAAGTCCAGCCAGGCAGCTAACCAAATAGCACTTAGTTTAGCCTCTATGACGTTTATGTTTGCTGTGGGACTTAGCGTTACCGCTATGATACGAGTAGGAAACCAAAAAGGGCATAAAGACTACAGAAAGTTACTGCTGGTAGCACGTTCTATTTTCTTACTCTCAGTATTATTAGAAATTGTTTTTGCAGCCTTATTTGTAATTTTCCACAACTACCTGCCAAAGCTGTTTTTAGATATGAATGATGCATCACTAATAGTAGAAAATACAGAAGTAATAACCATAGCAGCAGAATTATTATTGGTAGCTGCGGTTTTCCAAATTTCTGATGGTATACAGGTGGTAGTACTTGGGGCATTACGGGGTTTGCAGGATATGAAGCTGCCTACAGTGTTTACCTTTATAGCTTATTGGGTAATAGGTTTCCCTGTTTCATTTTATTTGGGACTATATACCCCTTTAAAAGCAACTGGAGTGTGGATAGGTTTACTGGCAGGTTTGACAGCCGCCGCATTATTTTTATATATTCGCTTTAATTATTTAACTAAAAAACTGCTGGCAAAAGCATAGCAGCTTTTTAAAACAAAATTTTATATGGATTTACCAAAGTTTTTATTAGGTGATAATACTGATTTCCCTGAAGATATATTTATTATTCATTTAGAATACCCTCAGTTTATAATCAACTTGAAAGATGATGATGTAGAGCTTCTTGAAGAACCAGATGAAGCTGACAGGGAAGATCTTGAGGCTGAAATGGAAAGCCTTATAAAACAAGCTAACGATTTTTACGATCGCGAGATGGAACGCTACGAAAAAGAGTAGTTAAAAGCAGTAATTAAAATAACTAGCGTTCTAAATTTTCAAAATATTTTTTTAAGAGGGTTTGCGCAGCAATAAAAGGCGATAACTCATGATTTTGCACTGCTTCCTGATATTGTTTCAGCAGTGGTGCAATTCCTTCCTGTGAATAGAAACTGTTTTTTAGTTGCTCGTTTATGGTTTCGGTAAGCCAGTAACGATTTTGTTCTGCACGTTTGGCTTCAAAGTAATTATTACTTTTAGCAAGGTTAAAATAATCACTGGTTATTTTCCATACATCGTCTATACCGTCTTTGGTAATAGCACTACAGGTAGTTACTTTAGGTTGCCACCCTGAGTTTTTTGCAGGAAATAAATGCAATGCACGGTTAAACTCTGTTTTGGCAAGTTTAGCTTTTTTAATATTATCGCCATCGGCTTTATTAATTACTATTAAGTCTGCCATTTCCATTATACCGCGCTTAATACCTTGTAGTTCATCACCCGCACCGGCAATTTTCAGTAACAGGAAAAAATCTACCATACTGTGTACTGCGGTTTCGCTTTGCCCCACACCAACGGTTTCAATTATAATAACATCAAACCCGCAAGCTTCACAAAGAATTATAGACTCCCTTGTTTTGCGTGCCACACCGCCCAAAGTATCTCCTGAAGCAGAAGGACGTATATAAGCATTTTCATCTTTAACCAGTTCTTCCATACGGGTTTTATCACCTAAAATACTTCCGTGTGATAATGAACTGCTTGGGTCAACAGCCAGTACAGCTACTTTATGTCCCTTCTCGGTAAGGTGCTTACCAAAAGCTTCAATAAAAGTACTTTTACCAACTCCCGGAACCCCTGTAATACCTATTCTTACTGATTTATTAGCATGAGGTAAACAGTCGGCTATAACCTTATTAGCCTTTTCAAGGTGATTAGCATTTGTACTTTCAATTAAAGTAATGGCACGGCTCAGCATAGTTTTATTGCCTTCCAGTATACCGTTTACTAAATCATCAGCTGTAGGTTGTTTGCGACGAAGTTTAGTAATTTGTGCTATAGAGGCTTTGCTTATACTTTCGGGTTGTTGTACACCATCTTTCTCGTGAAGTGCGCTTGTATGATTGTTTTGGTTTGTCACTATATTGAATTTCTGATATAAGTAAAGTTATGAATTTTGTTTGCAAATTCGGTTTTTAATACCGTTTAGTACAGTGTACAAATTAAAATTCTTGTGTAAACTCCTGTAATGTTATCTTACAGAGTTTATTACTTATATCAGTATTAATATCGCAATACAGCTTGTCGAGGTTATCGTTTATTTTATTACCAACAGGACATTTAGGGTTAGGCTCTTTTTTACAGTACCCAAGTGTTACAGTTTCAAAAGTTATTTTAAAAATATCATCAAGCGATATATGTTCAGGGGCTTTAGCCAGTTTACTGCCACCATATTTGCCTTCACGACTTTCTATAATGTCATGTTTTTTCAGGTTTGCCATTTCTTTACGAACCAGTACAGGGTTAATGTTCATACTGGAAGCCAAAAAGTCTGACGACAAATATTCTTCTGGATATTTGGATAATAACGTTAATATATGGAGCGTGATAGCAAATTTACCTGAAATCATGTTCTGTAATAAATTTGATTACAAATTTAAACGGATTTATTAAACAGCCTTATATTTAAGCATTTTTTCTGCCCTTTTTCGTCATTTACCTTTACATTTGGGCTTAAAATTAAACAAGGTTTTGGACAGTATTATCCTCGTATTCCTTTGTATGCTTGCAGGTGTTGGTTTGCAGCGTGTAAAGGCTTTCCCCGCTAACGCTTACGTGGCACTCAATCAATTTGTTATTTATATTTCGTTGCCGGCACTGGCATTATATTACATTCCTAAAATAACGGTAAGTACTAAACTTTTATTTCCTTTAGGTATAGCGTGGATAGGTTTTTTCCTGTCGTTGCTGTTTTTTATTGTTTTAGGTAAAGTTTTTAAATGGTCTAAAAAACTAACAGGATGTTTAATCTTAACCGCAGGACTCGGTAACACATCATTCGTTGGCTTTCCAATTATTGAAGCTTTGTACGGAAACCAAGGACTGGAAACAGCTATTATAGTAGACCAGCCCGGTACTTTTATGGTTATGGCTACGCTGGGTATAATAGTAGCTACAGCATATTCTAAAGAGAGTACGGGTACAGGTGCTATGCTTAGGAAAATTCTATTATTTCCTCCATTCTTTGCTTTTTTTGCGGGGCTTTGTATGAATATAGCAGGTTATGATTTTATAGGAGATGTTCAGTCTGTCTTATCCCGATTGGGTAGTACGGTAACACCTGTAGCATTGGTAGCGGTAGGAATGCAGCTAAAAATAGAAAGGAAAAGTAAACATTGGCGCTTTTTAACCTTGGGGTTATTTTTTAAACTTATACTTACACCTGCTTTCTTTTATATACTATATAAACTTATTTTAAATCAGGATGGCTTACAAACAGAGGTATCGATTATGGAAGCTGCTATGGCTCCTATGATAACGGCTTCTATATTGGCTGCCACTAACGGGCTTAAACCAAGATTGGCAGGAATGATGATTGGAATAGGCATACCACTATCGTTTATTACACTTGCTTTTTGGTATTGGATACTGAATATGTAATGCAGAATAAATAAATATTTTAGGCTGATACCTGATATCAATAATTATCCTTTATTTTTTCACGTCTATTCTTACCAATTCGATGATTAAGTAAGACTTTGCATTATTTTAACTCCTTTTTGTAGCTTTTTATTTAACTTTATGGTTTTAAACTACCTAAACACATATAATTATGGCCACAAAAAAATGGGTTTTAGACTCGGCACACTCTGAAATACAATTTAAAGTAAAACACTTAGTAATTTCAACAGTAACAGGTTCTTTTTCCGAATTTAGCGGAGAAGCAACTACACCTGATGATACTTTTCAAGGGGGAGAGATAAGCGTTACTATTGGTGCTTCAAGCGCGAATACAAATAACGAAAAAAGAGATGAGCACCTAAAAAGTGAGGAATTTTTTGATGCTGAAAATCATAAATCATTAACTGTAAAAACAAAATCTATTAAACAGATTAATGATGACGAATATACTATACTGGCAGATCTTACCATAAAAGGAGTTACTAAAGAGGTAGCTTTTAAGGGTGAATATGGCGGTATAGCAGTTGATGGTTACGGTAACAGAAAAGTTGGTATTGAAATTACAGGAAAAATAAACAGAACAGACTACGGTCTTAATTGGAATGCTGTTATTGAAGGCGGAGGACTAACAGTTAGTGAAGAAGTAAAGCTTATAGGAAATCTTCAATTTACAGAGCAATAATATGAAGGTATTTAGTACATCCTATAATCAAAACCTGTACGACTTAGCAATATTTTTACTGCGACTAACTGTGGGTTGTTTTATGATAACGCATGGTTTGGGAAAGTTAGATATGCTAATGGAGGGCGGTGTAATTGAGTTTGCAGACCCTTTGGGAGTAGGGGCTAAAGCCTCTTTAACACTTACGGTATTTTCTGAACTGATATGCTCTTTCTTATTAATAATGGGTTTTGCTACACGGCTTGCATGTGTACCGCTAATTATTACTATGCTGATAATTATCTTCAATGTTCATATCAGTGATGATTTCAGCAGAAAAGAACTACCCGGACTATACCTTTCTATATACATACTTTTACTTGTAGTAGGCGGTGGTAGATTTTCAGTAGACCGACTTATAGGAGGCAGAAAAAAGAAAATTAATTATTAAGCATAAATATTTGTAGTATTTTTGAATGAGAGCTTACATAGCTAATGAATTCAAGACTATGAACCATATAATACTACCAAAAGAAATGATTGTTCGACTGGAAGAGATTGTCGGGCAGTCATTTCTTTTTTTTGACGAAGAAACAAGAAAAAACTACGGACATGATGAAACGGAAGATTACAATTTTCCACCATCGGTAGTAGTAAAGCCGGCGAATACTACAGAAATTTCTGAAATAGTAAAACTGGCTAATGAATATAAAGTACCTGTTGTGCCTATTGGGGGGCGCACAGGGTTAAGTGGAGGCGCACTAAGTATTCATGAAGGTATAGGCCTTTCTATAGAACGATTAAACAAAATAGAAGTTGATGAGCAAAACTTACAGGCTATTGTAGAGCCTGCCGTATACACTCAGGTACTTCAGGAAACCGTGCTGGAAAAAGGATTGTTTTACCCACCTGACCCAAGTAGTAGAGGGAGTTGTACTATTGGTGGTAATGTAGCCGAAAATGCAGGTGGTGCAAGAGCCGTGAAGTATGGGGTTACTAAGGACTATGTTTTAAATCTTGAAGTAGTGCTCCCTACAGGTGAAATTATCTGGACAGGAGCTAATACACTTAAAAACTCAACAGGGTACAATCTTACACAACTAATGGTAGGTAGCGAAGGTACGCTTGGTATTATTACTAAAATAGTGATGAAGCTACTGCCTAAAGTTAATAATAACATCTTGATGCTTGTTCCGTTTTTTAAAGCAGAGCAGGCTTGCGAAGCAGTAGCTGCTATATTCAGAGCAGGGATAGTACCCAGTGCTTTGGAGTTTATGGAGAGGGAGGCTATTGACTGGACATTACGTTTTTTAAATGATGATATAAGTATCAACATAAAGGATGAGGTTCAGGCGCATTTACTAATTGAGGTTGATGGTAATTATCCTGATGTACTATTCAGTCAGGCAGAAAAAATAACAGAGGTACTGGAACAGTATGATATTGATGAGGTTTTATTTGCCGATACTGAAGAACAGAAAAATGCTCTATGGAAACTGCGTAGGGCAGTAGGGGAGGCAGTAAAATCAAACTCGGTATATAAGGAAGAAGACACCGTAGTACCACGTTATGCCTTGCCTGAACTTTTAAAAGGTATAAAAGCTATAGGTAGTAAATATGGTTTTCAGTCCGTTTGTTATGGACATGCAGGCGATGGTAACCTGCATGTTAATATTGTAAAGGGTACTATGAGTGATGAACAGTGGAAAAATGAAGTGCCTAAAGGCGTAAGAGAAATATTTGAACTTACAGTAGCCCTAAAAGGGACATTATCAGGGGAGCATGGTATAGGTTATGTACAAAAAAACTATATGGATATTGCCTTTGGCAAAAAACAATTAAGCCTGATGAAAGCTATTAAAGAAGCCTTTGATCCTAATAACATATTAAACCCGGGTAAAGTATTACCGGATATTATTTAACTCTTCAATACCTTGTTAGCTACCCTACCAATGGTAAGCCCCTGCACAATAATAGAAAACACTACTACAAAATAGGTGATAGCTATTATAGTTTTAGTATAAGGGCTGTCGCCTATAGATAAGGCCAGGGCGATAGACACACCACCACGTAAACCACCCCACACCAATATTTTTATAGTACCCGGGCCAAAGCGTTCTTTTAGTTTAATAAACTTGCCCGGTAGCCATATAGAGATAAATCGGGAGGTAAGTACTATTACTATACTGGCAATACCGGGAATCCAGTACGCATTAAGGTCAGGAATCAGTAATAAATCAAGTCCTATAAACAGGAACAATATAGCGTTTAATATTTCGTCATTCAGTTCCCAGAACTTATCCAGATAATCTTTTGTAATGACTGACATATTGGAGGATTTCCGGTTAAAGTTCCCTATAATAAGCCCTGCAAATACCATAGTAAGCGGTCCCGAAACATGTATGGAGTGCGCTATAAGGTAACCGCCCATCACTACCGCAAGTGTTATAAGTACCGATACTTTGTAGTCATCTATTTTTCGCATAGCTTTAGATGCGGTTATACCCAGTATAACACCTAAAACAAAACCGCCCCCTGCTTCCTTTATAAACAGCCATATTATATTAAAAATGTTCAGACTGGCTTCTTCATTTTCCGCAAGCTGTAATATTACTGCAAATACCACTACTGCCATACCATCGTTAAAAAGCGATTCGCCGGCTATTTTAGTTTCTAATGATTTGCGCACTTTGCTCTGTTTAAGTATACTAAGTACCGCTACAGGGTCGGTAGGCGATATTAATGCTCCGAATAAAAGGCAGTATATATAGGGTATTTCCAGCCCCGGCATAGGGATAAAATATACTATGGTACCTACCACCAATGTGGATATAATGACACTTATAGTAGAAAAAGTCATTATGGGCGTACGCTGTTCATTAAGGTCACGCAGGTTAATGTGTATAGCGCCCGCAAACAACATAAAGTTAAGCATGGCCCCCATAAGCACCTCGGTAAAATCAAAACTATGTAGTAATGATGATATTTTACTCTCTATATCAGGAATAGAACTGCCAAAGCTAACCAGTATTATAGAGGCTGCCATAGCAATTATCATAACGCCTATTGTGGAGGGCAGTTTTAAAAAACGGACATTTAAATAAGCGAAGAATGCCGCTATAACAATCATTACTGATAGTGAGTAGTACAATTCCATAGAAGTAGAAAAAGAGAGTGATAAATTAAAAAAATAGTTTTCTTAGGCAGTAGGGTTTTTAAAAACCTACTTCTTCTCTTACTTTATCGTTAAACAACATACCAATAAATTTTTCACTTCCTTCGTCTCCTAAATTAATGAAATACCAATCATAATCAGTATGACTATCTGATATAGCTAACATTTGAGCTTTCTGTTTTATAGTAAAAGAGTTTTCATCATCATTAAATACTACGTTTTCAGTTTCCATTGCAGCTTTAATTTGCTCTTTTATCATTTCACCTTGCTCGCTAGGTATATCTTGGGTAAAAATCATTTTCATACCAAGGTTGTGGTCTATAAGGCAATAGTAAGCATCGTCTATTTTCTTAATAGCACCATAACTGAAATCAGGCTTAATATCCAGCATTTGTATTTTAACCTCAGGAGAGTTTAATACAGAATTCATTACCTCAATCAAAGTTTCCTTAGGTACAATATCAAAAACTTTAGGATAGGTGTATTCTGCTACGGCTGCATAATCACCACTACTGTTAGTTGTAGCTTTATATACCGCCTGTGCTCTTTCCTCAAGAGATTTTTTGTCTTGTGCAAATGTTAGTGAGGAGATTAAAACAAATGCGAATAGTAAAATATTTTTCATGTTGTTTACTTACAATATTAGGTTGAAAGTCAATATAAAAAATCCTCCATATAAATACTATATGGAGGATGTTAAATATGAAGAATTATAAGTTCTATTCGTTAATTATAACCCATTCTCCCGATGCCAGTAAACTTTCAGCTTTTTTAAACTTCATGGTTTCAGTTTTACCACTCATAACATGCTTTATAGTTACATTTTCGTTACGGCTTATTTTTGGTGCCGTTCTAACTATAGTTTCGGTTACTTGTGGCTTTTGCTGCTGGTTTTGCGAAACTTCGCGTGCCTTAGCTGCCATTTCATCAGTATTTAAAACCTCTTCCTTAGTGGTTTGGTAATTTTCTTTAACTCTTTGAGCTTGTTTAGCCTCCTGAATGTTATTTGTGTTTTGAGAAGGCAACGTACCTTTAAACAGGAATGAAATTACGTCACGGTTAATGTTACCAACTGTTTTCTTAAACAGGTTAAAGGCTTCAAACTTATAGATAAGTAGCGGGTCTTTCTGCTCGTGTACTGCAAGCTGTACAGACTGTTTTAACTCATCCATTTTACGAAGGTGCTTTTTCCAAGCTTCATCAACTATTGCTAAAGTAATGTTCTTTTCAAAATCAGCAATTAGTGATTTACCTTCAGTTTCGTATGCTTTTTCAAGGTTGGTGACAACATTAAGTGTTTTAATACCATCAGTGAACGGTACTACAATACGTTCATACTGCGATTCGTTGTTTTCGTAAACACCTTTAATTACAGGGTAAGCTTCTGCTGCATCACGTTCTGTTTTTTCGTTATACGCATCCATTACCGTTTTGTATACTTTACCGGTAAGTTCTCTCTCTGATAGTTTAGAGAATTCCGCTTCTGTAACAGGGGAGCTTATAGAGAAGTAACGGATTAACTCAAACTCAAAGTTTTTGTAATCGTTAGCTTGCTTGTTTACCTGAGCTATTTCTTCCGCAGTATCATACATCATGTTGGCGATGTCCACTTTTAGGCGGTCACCATGTAATGCGTGTTTTCTGCGTTTGTATATAACTTCACGCTGTGCGTTCATTACATCATCATACTCAAGTAGTCTTTTACGAACACCAAAATTGTTTTCTTCCACTTTTTTCTGTGCACGTTCTATAGACTTGGTCATCATAGAGTGCTGTATAACCTCACCCTCTTTAAGTCCCATTCTGTCCATAACTTTTGCTACTCTTTCAGAACCGAATAAACGCATCAGGTTATCTTCTAGCGATACATAGAACTGAGAACTACCAGGGTCTCCCTGACGTCCTGCACGACCACGAAGCTGTCTGTCTACACGTCTTGAATCGTGACGTTCTGTACCTATAATAGCAAGACCTCCGGCATCTTTAACTTCCTTAGAAAGTTTAATATCCGTACCACGACCTGCCATGTTTGTTGCTATAGTTACTACGCCAGGTTTACCTGCTTCCGCTACAACTTCTGCTTCACGCTTGTGTAGTTTTGCATTCAGTACGTTGTGCTTAACATTTCTCATTTTAAGCATACGGCTTAGTAACTCAGATATTTCAACGGATGTTGTACCAATAAGTACAGGGCGCCCTTGCTGAGAAAGTTTAGTAACATCATCAATTACTGCATTAAACTTCTCACGCATGGTTTTGTATATTAAATCATGCTGGTCGTTACGTGCAATAGGGCGGTTGGTAGGTATTTCTACCACATCCAGTTTGTATATTTCCCAGAACTCTCCTGCTTCGGTTACCGCAGTACCCGTCATACCGGAAAGTTTGTTGTACATTCTAAAATAGTTTTGCAGTGTAATAGTTGCAAAAGTTTGGGTAGCCGCTTCAATCTTAACGTTTTCTTTCGCCTCGATTGCCTGATGTAAACCATCAGAGTAACGACGTCCGTCCATTATACGACCGGTTTGCTCATCTACAATCATTACTTTATTTTCTTCAATAACGTATTCTACGTCTTTTTCAAATAAAGTATAGGCTTTTAGTAACTGTGTAAGGGTGTGTATACGCTCACTTTTTACAGAGAAGTCTCTAAACAGTTCTTCTTTTTGTTCAGCTTCTTCCTCTTTTTCAAGTTTTTTCTTTTCTATATTGGCAATTTCGGTACCAATATCCGGCAGTACAAAGAAGTCTTTATCAGTATCCTGAGAAAGGAATTGTATACCGTTATCTGTTAATTCAACCTGATTATTTTTTTCTTCTATAACAAAGTACAGTGCTTCATCAACCTTGTGCATATCTCGGTTGTTGTCCTGCATGTACTGGTTTTCAGTTTTTTGAAGTATCTGCTTAACACCTTCTTCACTAAGGAATTTTATAAGTGCTTTACTTTTTGGTAAACCTCTGTGAACTCTCAGTAATAAGAAACCACCTTCTTTAGTATTACCTTCTTTTATTAGCTTTTTAGCTTCTGCAAGTACACCGTTAAGAAGTGTTCTTTGCATATTTACAAGGTTGTCTACTTTAGGTTTAAGTTCGTTAAACTCATGGCGATCTCCCTGCGGTACAGGTCCTGATATAATAAGCGGTGTACGGGCATCATCAATTAATACAGAGTCAACCTCATCCACAATAGCATAGTTATGCTTACGCTGTACAAGGTCGTTAGGCGAGTGTGCCATGTTATCCCTTAGGTAATCAAAACCAAATTCGTTATTAGTACCATAAGTAACATCAGCAGCATACGCTTTACGTCTTGCGTCAGAGTTTGGCTGGTGATTATCAATACAATCTACAGTAAGACCGTGGAATTCAAATAATGGCGCTTTCCATGTACTATCACGTTTTGCAAGATAGTCGTTAACCGTTACAAGGTGTACACCATTTCCTGTAAGTGCATTTAAGTATATTGGTAATGTCGCCACAAGGGTTTTACCTTCACCGGTTTGCATCTCGGCAATTTTACCTTCGTGTAGTACCACACCACCTATTAACTGAACATCATAGTGAATCATGTCCCAGGTAATTTCTTTACCTGCTGCATCCCACGAGTTTGCCCATACAGCATTATCGCCATCAAGCTCTACATACGCCTTAGTAGCAGAAAACTCTCTGTCTTTAGGGGTAGCTGTAACTGTTATATGGGTATTTTCTTTAAAACGTCTTGCTGTTTCTTTTACTACTGCAAACGCTTCCGGAAGAATATCCATTAATACTTTTTCAGATATATCGTATGCTTCTTTTTCAAGTGCATCTATAGAGGCATAAATATCCTCTCTTTGGTCTATATCTTCTGTTTTTTCTATCTCTTCAAGGTATGATGCAATTTTCGCATCTTTTTCTGCTCTGGCTTCCTTAATCTTTTCTTTAAAAGATATAGTTTTAGCCCTAAGCTCATCATGCGAAAGACTTGTTAAAGCTTCTTCAAATGAATGAATCTTTTTGATAATAGGCTGTATTGCCTTAATATCTTTTTCAGACTTATCACCTACAAAAGCTTTAATAATGTTATTTATTAAACTCATTATTATATATGCTTATGTTATAATTAATTTATTATCAACAAATTTAACCAAAAAAAAAGCCTCACAAAAGAGACTTTTCAATTGAAATTTTTATTTTCTGCTAATATTCATCCTCATTCCAGAGATAATCTTCGTCAGTAGGGTAGTCCGGCCATATTTCTTCCATGGACTCGTATATTTCCCCTTCATCTTCGATGGACTGAAGATTTTCTACAACCTCTAATGGTGCTCCTGTCCTGATGGCATAATCAATTAGCTCATCCTTTGTAGCCGGCCATGGCGCATCACTAAGGTATGATGCCAGTTCTAATGTCCAATACATCTTTTTAACGATTTAATTTTATGCAAAAATAAATTTTATACTGAAAATGTCAAGTAAAAATTTGCTTAATTTATTTAAAAAAAGTAAGAACGTTTTAGGCGGGCTAAAATTTATTATAGATAACTCTTGCTATCCCTTGTATATTAAGGCTTTTCAGGAATCCATTTAACTTCATCCGCGTTTAAATCGTAGGACAACTTCCGTGCCAGTACAAAAAGATAGTCAGAAAGTCGGTTTAAGTATGTCAAAACCATACTGTCAACAGGTTCAATCTCGTTTAAATGTACTGCTAAACGCTCTGCACGGCGACAAACACAACGTGTTATATGACAGTATGACACTGTAGTATGCCCGCCCGGAAGCACAAAATGAGTCATAGGTGGGAGGGCTTCCTCCATGTTATCAATTTCATTTTCAAGAAGCTCAATATCTTTTTTAGATATTTTTGCAATGTTTAAACGTTCTTTTCCGTTTTTTAAAACTTCTTTTTCCGGAGGAGTTGCCAATATGGCACCTAAAGTAAAAAGTCTGTCCTGCACGCGCTCTAAAACTTTTTTATAAAGTGGGTTCATTTCCTGATCTCGAATTAAACCTATATGTGAGTTTAGTTCGTCAACAGTTCCGTAGCTTTCTATACGTATATGATGTTTAGGTACACGTGTTCCGCCAAAGAGAGCGGTTGTTCCTTTATCTCCGGTTTTAGTATATACTTTCATTATTATTATGGATTTCTAAGAAGGGTGGTTTTTGTAATGAGTGTGATGTGTTGTAATAAACAATCCTTTTATTTCTGTTATAGTTGCTGTACAGGTTTAGGGTTTACATTATCACTTTCTATAATACCATCTCTCAGTCGTATTATTCTGTGTGCGTGTTCTGCAATATCTTCTTCGTGTGTAACCAGTATAACAGTATTTCCGTTTGCATGAATTTCATCAAATAAATTCATAATCTCTACAGATGTTTTACTGTCAAGGTTACCGGTAGGTTCATCAGCAAGTATTATAGAAGGGTGGTTAACCAGTGCTCTTGCAACAGCTACCCTTTGGCGTTGCCCTCCCGAAAGCTGGTTGGGTTTATGGTCCATGCGGTCAGCCAGTCCTACTTGTGTAAGTACTTCGGTAGCACGTTCATTACGTTCAGATTTGTTGTAACCTGCGTATACCATTGGTAATGCAACATTATCAAGCGCTGTGGTACGCGGTAGCAGGTTAAAAGTCTGGAATACAAAGCCTATTTCTTTGTTACGTATTTCAGCAAGCTCATCATCGCTCATTTGGCTTGCGTCTTTACCATTTAATATATAAGAGCCCGATGTAGGTGTGTCCAAGCAACCTAATAAATTCATTAAGGTACTTTTACCGGAACCCGAAGGTCCCATTAAAGCAACATACTCTCCTTTATTTATTTTTAGGTCTATGCCCTTTAGTACTTTAACTACTTCGCTTCCTAAAGGGAAATCTCGGGTTATACCTTTTATATCAATTATAGGTTTTGCCATAGCTGAGTTTTAAGCCTTAAAAGTAGTGATTTTTTTCTGAGAGTAAAATCTATGAATGTTGATTTACGAATAAGTATTGTATGGAATTAAAAAGAGGTGCTTAAATCAGCACCTCTTTTTAAAATAACATTTTGTATAATATTGAGGGTATTATAAATACTATTGGTTATCGTTATTAACTAAACCGTTTTGGTTGTTGTTTTCCGTTTCAGTTACTTCTCGGTCTACATTTTCCTGGTCTTCTCTTCTGGCTTCCTGTATTCCTGTTGTAGCAACAGCTTCTCTTTCTTCTTCTGCTTCAGTTGCTTTTTCACTTTTACTGTCATGTCTTATCACGTTATATACTTTAGGGTCCGGTTGCTTAGGATAGCTTTGTGCGGTTGCTAAAGTTATAGTAAGTAATGTGCTAAGGGTAAATACTATCTTTTTCATAATCTGTTTTTTTAGGTTCATTATCAAAGTTACATTACTGATTATCGCATTTGTATTAATGGTTTATTAATTAACTACGGTTTAAGACAATAGGTTAAAGAATGTGAAAGAATAGTTCTATTCTATTTAATTATAATAGTAAAATGGTATTATTTATTTCCTTAAATAATTGTAGTAGGAAAAGACGCTGTAAAAAAGCTAGCCCTGTTAACGTATTCTTAATTAAACTTAATTTATTGTTATAACTGCTAAAGTATTCCTAATAAATAAACTAAAACTTTGAAATATGATTAATACGGATTTACCTTTACACCATAGTTAATCAGAAAAAATAAAACAAAAGAACCATGAAAAGATTTAATTTAATGCTAGGTGCTGCTCTTATAGCAGCAGGATTTACATCTTGTAAGAATGATGCTGAAATGGCTGCACAGGATAGTGTAGACGGATATGAGGCATACGTAGACTCTATACAAGGGTTAGACGACGAAGAAAGAGTAGCGAATTGGGAAACTATCGATTCAGAGTACAACAACAGGCTTTCTGAAGCTGAATCTGGATTAGAAAGTGTAAAAGATAGAGCTGCTGCTGAAGAGAAAATTAATGATACAAAAGAAAAGTACAACGAGGTAAAGAACAAAACAATGGAAGAAGCTAATGACGCTAAAGAAGCTTCTTTGTATAATGGATTGTTTGGACATGAGCCTCAAGGTGGAAACATGGACTTTACTTGGGTAAACAAAGATAATATACTAGGTGTTTACAAACAGTTTGTAGAAACTTTTGAAGCTAACAAGGATAGTTACTCTCGTGACCAACTTGATATGATAAAAGCTTGGTATGAAGCACTTGATGCAAGAAAAAACACTGTAGAAGAGCAAGGTTTAACAACTGAAGACAATATGGAGATTGCTAAACTTAAAACTAGTTTTGCTACTAAGTTTGCATGGGAAAGAATGACAGCTAAAGGAGAAGAGAACGAAGAAGCTAAGGAAGCTGCAGAATAATAGCGAATAGATAAAGGTTAATTATTATTCGTATTAAAGGGGTTGCGTATTGCAACCTCTTTTTTTGTTTTTTAACTGATGGTTAACGGTTTAAACCTTTCATAATAGTTACTTTTAAGTAAGAAAAAATAAATAAGAAAAAGGAAGTATAACTAAAAAATTGTAAAATTATGCCAGGTAGAAAAGATCCAGGACCAAGCGTTAAAAATAAAGAACAATATGAAGCTTTAAGAGATAGAGGTTACAGTAAAGAGAAATCAGCACGTATTGCCAATACGGAGGATTCCGGTACAAAAGGTGGTCATGCTGAAAAGTATGAAGACCGAACCAAAGAAGAGTTATATGAGCAAGCTAAAAAGGTAGGTATAGACGGACGCTCTAAAATGAGTAAATCAGAGTTAATACATGCTTTGCGTAATAACTAGTGTATAAAGGCTATTAGATAAGTCCCCATAAATTGCGGACTCCTAATAGTGCGTTAGTAAACCAGTTGGTAAACGGGCGAACAATAAAGTGTTGTTTTGCCTGTTCTTTTCTGAAAAACACAAGCCCTAAGTAATACGTGTCTATAGTCACTGTTACACTAGGGTTTTCTTTTATAGCTTCCCAGGCTTTTTCGGCAGCTGCTGTAGTATGAATATCGCCTACAATACAAACGGTATTGCTGTTGGCGTTTGGTAGTATTTGTTCCAGTAGTTGTAAAAGTGACTCGGTGTCATTTCCGGATATGTATGCTAAATCAATAGTGCCGGGTATAGGAGCTAATGTTGAGAAAAACCAAGGTTGCGTATTCGCTTTTTCACCTGAGGCTTGTAATATTTTAGTTGCCTCTTCTGCCTTGTTGCCTAATACATATAACTTAGAAGCTTTAATTCCTGAAACTATTTTATGTAAGGTGTTTGCAGCTTCGATACTTATATTTTCTACAGGAAGGTGTTTTTTGCTGCGGTACAGTTTAGGTGTACCGCTATAAAAACATTTAGTAATCAGGTTATATACAAAAGGCGAGTGAATGCCATGTGCATTGCTCGATTTCCAAAGGAATTTTGTGTAACTCAATGGTTTCATATACTTACTTGTATTACGCTTCTTCCATTTTTGCGCTAAGTTCAAACCAGCGTTCTGTTTTTTCGTCTATGCTGTCTAATACCTTTTGTAACTCTTCCGATTTTTCGGTTATCTCAGTATCAGCAAGTTCTCCACTGGCAAATATACCTTCTATTTCCTTTTTCTTTTCTTCAAGATCTTTAATCTCGCGCTCCAGTTTTTGATATTCCTTTTGCTCATTAAAGGTTAAGCCTTTTTTTACATTATCTTTTTTCCACGATTTTTTATCGGTAGTAGTTTTAGTTTCTTCCTTTTCAGGTTCAGTACTATCTTCATAAATGCGGAAATCACTATAGTTACCCGGAAAATCTTCAATAACACCTTCGCCTCTGAAAACAAACAGGTGATCTACAATTTTATCCATAAAATACCTGTCGTGTGATACTACAATAAGGCATCCCGGGTAATCTAAAAGGAAACTCTCTAAAACATTAAGGGTTACAATATCTAAATCGTTGGTAGGCTCATCCAGTATTAAAAAGTTAGGATTTTGTATTAATACGGTACACAGGTAAAGACGTTTTAATTCGCCACCACTTAGTTTTTCTACAAAATCATACTGTTTTTTACGGTCGAACAGGAAACGCTCCAGTAATTGCGCTGCTGATATAGTTCGCCCTTTGGTTAATGGTATGTATTCACCAAACTCTTTAATTATATCAATAACTTTTTGTTCCGGTTTTGGGTTAATACCATTTTGAGTATAGTACCCTATTTTAACCGTTTCGCCTATAACTACTTTTCCGTTATCAGGAGCAATGCTTTGTGTTAGTATATTTAGGAAGGTCGATTTTCCCGTTCCATTTTTACCAATAATACCAATACGTTCGCCCTTTTTAAAATTGTAGCTAAAGTTTTTAAGTATGGTTTTCTCTTTAAAATCTTTGGAGAGGTTGTGTAGCTCTACTATTTTGCTACCCATACGCTCCATGTTTATTTCCAGTTCTACCTGGTGCTCTTTACGTCGGCTATTGGCCTTTTCTTTAATTACATAAAAATCATCCTGACGTGATTTTGATTTTGTGGTTCTTGCCTTGGGTTGACGGCGCATCCAAGCCAGTTCTTTTACAAATAAGTTTTTGGCTTTGTCTATACTTGCATTTTCAGCAGCAATGCGTTCTTCTTTTTTATCAAGATAGTAGGAGTAGTTCCCTTTGTACTGGTATAACTGCCCGTTATCCATTTCTATTATTTCATTACACACCCTTTCTAAAAAGTAGCGGTCGTGTGTAACCATAAATAGTGTGATGTTTTCTTTAGCAAAATAACTTTCCAGCCATTCAATCATTTCGAGGTCTAGGTGGTTGGTAGGTTCATCCAGTATTAATAAATCGGGTTTATTAATAAGTATTATGGCTAATGCTAAACGCTTTTTTTGCCCACCCGAAAGACTTTTCACCTTTAGTTTAAGGTCTTCCAGTTTTAGCTTAAAAAGTATTTGCTTGTATTGTGTTTCAAAATCCCACGCATTGTGAATATCCATTTGCTCAAATGCTTTTTGATATTCTTCTGTGTTTTCAGGATTTTCAAGTGCTTTCTCGTAACGTTCTATTACTTTCAGTATATCATTATCCGATGCAAATATGCTTTCCTCAACACTTAGCTCGGGGTTAAGGTTAGGCTCTTGCGGTAGGAAAGCCATTTTTATATCCTTTCGCATAACCACTTGCCCGGTATCGGGTGTGTCCTCTCCTGTAATAATTTTAAGGATGCTGGTTTTACCCGTTCCGTTTTTAGCTATAAAAGCTACTTTTTGGTCTTTATTAATACCGAATGATATATCACTGAAAAGTGTGCGTTCTCCAAATGATTTGGATATGTTTTCTACTGAAAGGTAATTCACGTTATTGGCTTTTGTGCAAAAATAGACTATTTAAAGTATTTGCAGCTAAAATTAATAAAAATGTCATTTTGTCATTAAATAATGACAAAAAGTCTTGTTCATGGCTTTGGTACAAGAGTTGACTATTATAAAGCGTAAAACAAAAAGATTTCTAATTAAGTAGAACAAAAAATAGTTAAGATTATGAGTTTAGTAAAACGTAACAACAGTAATGCAAATGGTTTATTTCCTTCATTTATGGATGAAATTTTTAAAGACTGGTCAGGAGGTACACAGTTAATGCACAAAATGACTCCGCCGGTAAATATTAAGGAGACAGAAAACGGTTTTACAGTAGAGTTGATGGCTCCGGGAATGAAAAAAGAAAATTTTAATATTGAAGTTGAGAATGATTTGCTTAGTATTTCGGCAGAAGTAAAAACTGAAAATACGGAGAAGGAAGAAGGTAAGTTTACAAGACGTGAGTTTGGTTACTCCTCTTTTAAACGTGCATTTACACTTCCTGAAACAGTAAACGATGAAAATATAACGGCTTCTTATGATAATGGTATTCTTACAATAGGGTTACCTAAAAAAGAGGAAGCGTTACCAAAAGCGAAAAGGTTAATTGATATTTCATAATAATTGTGTTAGTTGGTTAAAAAACGTCCTGCATTTTGCAGGGCGTTTTTTTATTTAAAAAAATCAGGAGGCAATTCTCTATATTTGTAGTCATGCAGCTATCTGTTATTATTCTTAATTATAATGTACGCTATTTTTTAGAACAATGTATTCTTAGCGTGCAGCAAGCTCTTGAAAATATAGAGGGGGAAATTATCGTGGTAGATAATAACTCGTCTGATGAGAGTTGTGCTATGGTGACTCAAAATTTTCCTGATGTAAAACTTATTGCTAATAAGGAAAACCCCGGTTTTCCTAAAGGGAATAACATAGGGGTAGCTAAAGCTAAAGGTAAATATTTGTGTATTCTTAACCCTGATACAGTAGTTGCAGAAGATACCTTTATAAAGGTTCTGGCATTTGCTGAACAGCATAATAACATGGGTATTACAGGGGTGAAGATGATTGACGGCATGGGGAAGTTTCTCCCTGAAAGCAAACGTGGATTGCCTACGCCTTGGGTTTCGGCGACTAAAATAATAGGGTTGTATAAATTGTTGCCTAAATCTAAACTGTTTAATAAGTATTATGCACAGCATATAGCGGTTGATGAAACTGCAAAAACCGATATTCTTACGGGTGCATTTATGTTTGTAGAGCGAGAGCTGTATAATAAGGTAGGTGGCTTTGATGAAAGCTATTTTATGTATGGTGAGGATATCGATTTATCGTATACGGTGTTAAAAGCAGGTAAGGATAATTATTATTACCCTGATACGGCAATTATACATTATAAAGGCGAAAGTACTGTTAGAAATAAGGAGTACATGAAACGCTTTAATGACGCTATGCAGGACTTTTATAAAAAGCATTTCAAGAAATCTCTGTTTTTTGATTTGTTTATGAAAGCAGGTGCTACACTTTTTGTTTCAGCCAAAAAAAATAAAAAGGTTCAGGAAATAGAAACGCAGGAATATTTTTTATTTTCAGAAGATGAAGGGTTAAGAGAGTTACTTGAGGGTAAACTGGAAAAAAAAGTTATACGCTTAAGTAGCTATAAAGAGACAATGCTGCTGCCTTTAAAAAAGGCACAATTTAAAACCATAGAAGTTGTATTTGATAACGAAATGTTGACTTTTGGGGAAATTATTGCTATAATGCAAAGACATAGTAATGACGGGTATACCTATAAAATAAAGCCCAAAGGTTGTAACTATATTTTGGGGAGTAACGATAGTAATTCCAGAGGGAACATTTTACAGTGGTAATAAATTATAGTTAAGACGTTTTTAAAATTATAAAGAGATAAGTAATAAGTCGATTTTTTTATTAATTTCGCAATCATAAACATTAATATTAGCTTTAGGTTAACGATATGGCAAAATTTGAACTGAAATTACCCAAAATGGGTGAGAGTGTTGCAGAGGCAACAATAACAAACTGGTTAAAAAATGTGGGAGATCCCATTGACGCAGATGAAGCAGTTTTAGAAATCGCCACAGATAAAGTAGATTCAGAAGTTCCTTCAGAAGTTTCAGGAGTTTTATCGGAAATATTATTTCAGGTAGACGATGTAGTTCAGGTAGGGCAAACAATTGCTTATATCGAAACTGAAGGGGATGTTCCTGCTCAGGCACAATCATCAGAAGAACCTGCTAAAGAAGCTAATGTTGAAGCTGTAGCACAAACTGTAGAAACAGCAAAAGATGCAGCATCAGCACCTGTTGACTTCTCAGATTCAGATAAATTTTTCTCGCCATTAGTTAAAAATATAGCTAAGGAAGAAGGTGTTTCACTTGCAGAGCTTGAAGCTATAAGCGGTACAGGTAAAGATGGCAGAGTGACTAAAAACGATATACTGGATTATATCAAAAACAGGTCAAGTCAGCCTGCTACGACTCCTCAGGCAGCTAAACCGGCAGCACCTGCACCTGCATCAAAACCTGCTGCTAAAGCAGCACCGGTTTCAGTTAACGGTCAGGATGAGATTATAGAAATGGACCGTATGCGTAAAATGATTTCGCATCACATGGTTCAGTCGGTACAAACATCAGCACACGTACAGTCGTTTATAGAAGTTGATGTTACCAATATAGTAAACTGGAGAAATAAGGTTAAGAAAGAGTTTGAACAGAGAGAAGGAGAAAAGTTAACCTTTACACCAATATTTATGGAAGCTGTAGCGCGTGCGCTAAAAGACTTCCCTATGATGAATATATCGGTTGATGGTGATTATATCATCAAAAAGAAAAATGTTAATCTTGGTATGGCAGCAGCTTTACCAAACGGAAACCTTATTGTTCCTGTAATTAAAAATGCTGACCAGTTAAACCTTGTAGGTATGGCAAAAGCGGTTAATGATTTAGCTAACCGTGCAAGAATAGGTAAACTTAAACCGGACGATACTCAGGGAGGTACTTATACGGTAACCAACGTGGGTACTTTTGGCAGCGTGTTTGGTACACCAATAATCAATCAGCCACAGGTAGGTATCTTAGCATTAGGTGCTATTAGAAAAGTACCTGCTGTTATTGAGACACCGCAGGGTGACTTTATAGGGATACGCCAAAAAATGTTCTTATCGCACAGTTATGACCACAGGGTTGTAGATGGTGCGCTTGGAGGGCAGTTTGTAAAACGTGTAGCAGAGTACCTTGAAGGTTTTGATGCTAACAGAGGGGTATAATTTGCAAGCGATACGCTAATAATATTTATATATAACAGGCAGTCCGTAACGGGCTGCCTGCTTTTTTAATACACATCCAACAAATAAATTAGTATAACTTCTTTATTTTAAATTTTACTAAAGTTATATTTGTAATAACGAGAAACATTATGGAGTTAAAATTAAACAGACCTATTTGCTTTTTTGATTTAGAAACTACGGGTACTGATATAAGCAAAGACAGAATTGTAGAAATATCAATACTAAAAGTTTATCCTAACGGAAATAAAGAAAGTAAAACATGGTTGGTAAACCCTGAAATCCCCATACCGCCATCAACAACTGCTTTTCATGGTATAACAGATGAAAAAGTAGCCAATGAGCCAACTTTTAAAGAACTTTCAAGTCAGGTGTACAATATGATTAAAGATTCTGATTTGGCAGGCTATAATTCTGATAGATTCGATATTCCGCTTTTAGCAGAAGAAATGTTACGTGCCGGGGTAGACTTCGAAATGAAAAACAGAGTTGCGGTTGACGTTCAGACAATTTTCCATAAAAAAGAAGAGAGAACACTTAGTGCTGCTTATAAATTTTATTGCGGGCAAACGTTGGAAAATGCACACAGCGCAGAAGCAGATACTAATGCAACTTACGAAATACTAAAATCGCAATTAGACAGGTATGAAGACTTGACTAATGATATAAAAGCATTATCAGAATATACTAAGCGTAAAGCGTCAGTAGATTTTGCCGGTTTTATAGCTTTAAATAAAGATGGAGACGAAGTTTTTGCTTTTGGTAAATTTAAAGGGGTTAAAGTAGAGAAGGTACTGGAAGATGAACCTGGTTATTACGGATGGATGCAAAATGCAGATTTTCCGCTATATACCAAAAAAGTACTTACAGCAATAAAACTAAGAAAACTGAATAATAAATTAACGTAATTAACAGGCGCTATTATGAAGATTATTTGTGTAGGAAGAAACTATACGGATCATATAGAGGAGTTGGCTAATGAAAAGCCGGAAAGCCCTGTGCTTTTTATGAAACCCGATACGGCAATAGTGCTTAAAAAATTTCCTTTTTTTATACCTGATTTTAGTAATGAGGTACATCATGAAGTTGAGGTACTAGTTAAAATAAACAAAGTAGGTAAACACATAGATGCTAAGTTTGCTCATAAGTATTATGACTCTATTGGCTTAGGTATTGATTTTACTGCTCGTGATTTACAGGCAGCATTAAAAGAAAAAGGTTTACCTTGGGAAAAAGCAAAAGCCTTTGACGGTTCTGCTGTGATAGGGGAGTTTGTAGATAAGACGGAGTTTGAATCGTTAAACGATATAAACTTTAAACTCACTAAAAACAATGAAGTTGTTCAGGAAGGTAATACAAAGCAAATGCTTTGGAAGATTGATGAATTAATAGCCTATGTGTCGCAGTTTTTTACATTACGTATAGGTGATATTATTTTTACAGGTACACCAAAAGGGGTAGGAAAAGTAAACCCGGAAGATGTACTGGAAGGATTTATAGAAGACAAAAAACTATTTAGAATACAAGTAAAGTAATGGCTCTATATTATAATCTATCTAAGGTTTACGAAGTTTCTGATAACGACGTAGATTTTGCTAAACAAATAGCAATACTTTTTACAGAAGAAGTTCCTGTTGAAATTACCAATATAAAAGAGGGGCTTAAAGAAAAAGACCATAAAAAGGTGTATTATGCTGCACATAAAATAAAACCCACACTTGATCTTTTGGGTATGGATATAGCTTATAACGATGTTTTGGCTATTGAAGAATGGACAAGAGCAGAAGGTAAAAAGAGAGAGATTAAAGATATAGTAAAGAGTCTTAAAGAAAATGTAGACCTTACATTAAAAGAACTTAAAAAAGATTTTGATCTTTAATATATGAAAGCAGCCATAGTTACTATTGGTGATGAAATACTTATTGGACAAATAGTTGATACCAATTCAAGTTACATTGCTAAAGCTTTAGATAAAATAGGTATAGGGGTTTATGAGATGCTTTCTATTAGTGATGACAGAGAGCATATTCTAGAAACGCTAAAAGTATTACAAAATAAAGTTGATTTAGTAATTGTTACGGGTGGTTTAGGACCAACTAAAGATGATATCACTAAAAAAACATTCTGTGATTATTTTGAAGATGAGTTAGTTTTAAATAATGACGTCTTAATGCATGTAGAAGGCTTAATACAAAGTGTTTTAAAACGTAAAGCCTCTCAAATGAACCAAGATCAGGCATTAGTACCTTCAAAATGTACGGTACTACATAACCCTGTTGGTACAGCTCCGGGAATGTGGATGGAAAAAGAAAACACCGTTTTTGTGTCTTTGCCGGGTGTGCCCTATGAAATGAAAGGACTTATAGAAAAAGAAGTTATACCAAGAGTTGTAGCTAAGTATAAACGTCCTTTTATAGTGCATAAAACAATTCTTACATACGGAGAAGGAGAGAGTGTAGTAGCTGAACGTATAGAGGAGTGGGAGGATAATTTACCGGAGTTTATAAAATTGGCTTACTTGCCAAGTCCGGGACGCGTTAGGTTACGTCTTTCAGCAAGGGGTGCAGATAAAGATGTTTTATATACCGCTATTGCCGAAGAAACTGAAAAGCTGAAAAAAATAATAGGCGATATTATAGTAGGCTATGAAGAAGATGAAACGCTTGAGGTTGTAGTAGGTAAACTTTTAAAAGAACAAGGTAAAACCATAGCAGTTGCCGAAAGTTGTACAGGAGGTAAATTGGCACATGCTTTTACATTAGCAATGGGAGCTTCCAGTTATTTTAAAGCAGGGGTAGTAACCTATTCTGTAGAGAGTAAGGTAGCTATATTGGGAATAGAAAAATCATTTATAGAAAAACATGATGTTGTAAGTGCTGAAGTGGCAGAAGCAATGGCACAAAAAACAAAAGCACTTTTTGGTACTGATTATGCCTTGGCTACTACTGGAAATGCAGGGCCTACTAAAGAAGAGGGGGCTGCCGAAGTTGGTACTGTTTTTATAGGTTTTGCAACCCCAAACGGAGTGTATAGTGAAGAGTTTAATTTAGGACAACCACGCGATAAAGTTATAGACAGGGCAGTAAATAAAGCATTAGAAAAAATTTATAAGGAAATTTTTAAAAACTAACTCATTATGTTTGTGTAATATATTTCTTTTTTGTTTCTTTGCACCCTGATTTTGAATAACGATATAAAAGCGTAATATAATGTCAAGAGTTTGTGACCTTACAGGTAAAAAAGCAATGGTAGGAAACAATGTTTCCCACGCTATGAATAAAACTAAGCGAAAGTTTAATGTAAACTTAATGAAGAAGCGTTTTTATCTTCCTGAAGAAGACAGGTGGGTAACTCTTAGGGTAGCCGCTTCTACTATCAAAACTATTAATAAAAAAGGTATTACTGCAGTGTTAAAAGACGCTCAGGCTAAGGGGCTTATAAAATAATTCCTGTACCAATAATAATATATATTTAAGATGGCAAAGAAAGGTAATAGAATCCAGGTTATTTTAGAGTGTACTGAGCACAAAGATTCTGGCAAGCCGGGAACTTCAAGGTACATCACTACTAAGAACAAGAAAAACACACCGGACAGATTAGAGATAAAAAAATTCAATCCTATATTAAAAAGGATGACTGTCCATAAAGAAATCAAATAATATTTATACGTCATGGCAAAGAAAACCGTAGCAACGTTACAAACATCTTCAAAAAGATTAACGAAAGCAATAAAAATGGTAAAGTCGCCAAAAACAGGTGCTTACACATTTGTGGAAGGGGTTATGACTCCGGAAGAAGTGAATGATTTTCTTAGTAAAAAATAAGAAATCTAACAATATATAGAAAAGCTACTTTCTTTAGGGAAAGTAGCTTTTTTATTTTCTATATTTACCGCTGGAAAAAACTGATTATTTTTAAGTATGAATTTCTTCAAAAAAATATTTTCCTCAGAAAAAAAAGAAACTTTAGACAAAGGTCTTGAGAAAAGTAAAACCTCTTTTTTTTCAAAGCTATCTAAGGCAGTAGCAGGAAAATCTAAAGTTGATGATGAGGTTTTAGATAACCTGGAGGAGGTTTTAGTAACGTCTGATGTAGGTGTAAATACTACACTTAAAGTTATTGAACGTATTGAGGATCGTGTTGCTCGTGATAAATACTTGGGTACGGATGAACTTAATAAAATATTAAGGGAAGAAATAGCTGCTCTACTTTCTGAAACCAATAGTGGAGAAGCAACTGAATTTGAAATTCCTGCAGACAAAAAGCCTTATGTACTTATGGTTGTTGGTGTAAATGGTGTAGGTAAAACTACTACTATTGGGAAACTGGCATACCAGTTTAAGAAAGCTGGTAAAAAAGTAGTTTTAGGAGCAGCAGATACATTTAGAGCAGCAGCTATAGATCAGCTTCAGGTTTGGGCAGATCGGGTAGATGTTCCTATTGTAAGACAAAATATGGGTAGTGACCCGGCTTCTGTAGCTTTTGATACTTTACAATCAGCAGTAAGCCAAGATGCTGATGTGGTAATAATTGATACAGCGGGAAGACTTCATAATAAAGTAAACCTTATGAACGAACTTTCTAAAGTGAAAAGAGTAATGCAAAAAGTGATAGGAGATGCTCCTCATGATGTATTACTTGTTTTAGATGGTTCTACAGGTCAAAACGCATTTGAGCAGGCAAAACAATTTACAGCAGCTACAGAGGTTACTTCTCTTGCTGTAACTAAACTTGACGGTACTGCAAAAGGCGGGGTTGTAATTGGTATATCAGACCAGTTTAAAATTCCGGTTAAATACATTGGTGTAGGTGAAGGCATTGAAGACCTGCAAGTATTTAATAAATATGAGTTTGTAGACTCTTTCTTCAAATAAGTTTTAAAGACAATAAAAACAACAAATCAATACAATGAGAATTTTTACTTTTATAGCGGTTTTTATCACCGCTATGTCATCTTTTGCCCAAGAACAGCAAGCAGGTTATTATATTACTGAAAATGGTAATCGTGTAGAAGGCTATTTTAAAACAACTGATTTTACTAATTTTTCTTTACTTGAATTTAAAGAAAAAAATGAAAACTCTTTTTCTAAACTTAATAAAGGTGATGTTTCTGAATATGGTGTAGGAGTGGAGTATAGATTTGTAAAAAAGACCTTTAAACTTGATAATTCAAAGCTTCTTAATAAGAGAAGGTTAACTTCTGACTATGAGCCTGAATGGGAAACTGTAACAGATTTTTTAAATATGCTTGTAGAAGGTAAAGCAGAGTTATATACTTACAGTACTACTAAAGGAGGTGAATATTTTTTATATGCTATCCCTACAGAAGATATAGAACTTCAGCAATTTATATATAAAGATTATATGCGTTCGCATACTAAAATAGCACAAAATACAACATACATACAACAAATAGTAGATGATTTAATGTGTGAAAATGGTACTGTTATTAATTATAGGGCAGTTGATTATGATAAAGATGATTTAATAAATGTGTTTGAACATTACAACTTATGTAACAATGTTGAGTCGATTACATATACTAATAATACAGGTAAGGGCTATGAAATGAAGTTTTCGGTATTTGCAGGAATTTATAATACAAGCTATGCGGTAACTGATACCAGACCGGAATCGGAAACTAAGAATTTTATATCTCCCGGAGTAGGTGCAGAAGTAGCATTAGTTTTTCCGTCAGAAAAATGGGAAGTATTTATGCGTGCAGAGTTTGAAAGTATTTCTTCTGAAACTACAGGAAAGTATGTAAGATCATATAATACTGAAGTTGGAGATTATAAAATTAAGGCCACGATTCTTAATTTCTATCCGGGTGTTAGGTATAACTTTAAATCTGAAAAGAGGTATAAACTATTTGCAGATGTAGCAGCAGGGTTAAATATACCGATAAGTGGTGATATTAAGTTTACAAGAAGTATACTTATTGATTCAGGGGTATACGGTTCAGAAACATACGAATATAACCTTAATGCTGCTACCAGTGCTAATATAGGTATAGGGTATACTTATAATAAAAAGTATAGTGTTGTTTTAAGATATGAAACCGGAAAAAACCTGGGAGGGACAAGTAACAATTACAAAGTAAAACTTTCTCGTATAGGGCTTAATTTTATGTACACTTTCTAAAGCAATAATTGAAAGACAATATTAAATAAATACGCTGATATTAGTTTATCAGCGTATTTATTTTTGCCCATAACTCATTATCAAAATTTGTAGAAGGCGCATTTATATCTTCAATTGTTTCTTCGTCTGGTGTTTCTCCCATACGTATAACGACTATTTTTCTTGAAGGTACTATATAGAGTTTTTGATTTCCTTCTCCCATAGCCATATACATATCACTGGGTGCAGAAGCTATCATACTTCCTGTAAACTCTTCATCATTTAAGGGTAAGTAGTAATTTTCTTTACCATTTAACCACCAGGCATATCCGTATGACTTATTTATTTCCTGAGATGAAGAAGTGCAACTGGTAAAGTAATCAGAGTCAATTATTTGTTGGCTTTTCCACTTACCTTTATTTAAGGCTAACAATCCATATCTGGCAATACTTCTGGCATCACTCCAATAGGTTTTTAGGTTATTCATTTCCCGCCATTCACCTTCCATACCTATGGGGTATTGTAATTCATCGTTAAAATATTGTATCCAGTTTTCCCCTGTGGCTTCCTGTACTATATCCTGAAGTTTATTATCTACGGGATGAAACGCCCATCTGGTTCCTGCATCGCAGTGATATTGCAACCCTGTAGCAGAAATATTATTACCGTAATCTTCATTCAGCCCCGAGGTCATAGTAAGTAAGTGCTTACATGTAATCATATCTTCTTTTTCAGGCGGAGCACTTGTCCAGGAAGTTCCTAAATAATCAGATACTTTATTATTAACATTAACATAGCCATTTTGTTCGGCTATGCCTGTTATAGCAGCGGTTAAAGTTTTATCAGCGCTGCCCCAATACCATTTTTTATATCGGCTGTGACCATTAAAATAGTTTTCCATTACTATTTTACCATCTGCCAGAATAATAAAAGCTCTGGTCTTTTCAGTGTTTAAAAAGTCAAGTAACGGGGCAATACCGTCTTCATTCCATCCTATTTCCTGTACAGTTGTTTTTTTCCAGTAATCTGAATTGTTTTCGGGGAAATACATAGTTGTATTAGTAGTAACTATATCAGAGTCATCAGTATTACATGAAAATAACAAAAGCGCAGGTAGTATCAGTAATAATTTTTTCATAACAGCTTTTTCATATTATTATGAGGTAAAATTATTAAATACTAACGCTAACTTCTTGAAATTGTTAAAATTGTAACAGTTATAATTTACTTAAAGTGACTATTTAAATATTAAAATATTTAAGAAATGAAGCGTTATAACTACTATAATTTATATTGTTGTCTATAGAAATTTTAATTTATCATTGCGTTTATTTTTATCCATAACTCATTATCAAAACCTGATAATGCAAAATTTTCTTCGTCGGCTGCTTCACCCATTCTGATGATTACCATTTTTCTGGATGGAATGACATAAATTTTCTGGTCGTTTTTTCCCAATGCCATATACATATCTTCAGGTGCGGATGGTATAACACTACCTTGAAACTCATATTGTGATTGGGGTAAATGATAATTAGCCTTACCGTTTACCCACCATAAATAGCCATAACCATTGTTTATACTTTGTGAAGTTGTTGTAGCATCATTACAGTAATTAGCATTAATTATTTGCTGTTCTTTCCATTTACCATTGTTAAGTGCCAACAAGCTAAAACGAGCCATACTTCGCGTAGTACTCCAGTAAACATTAAGGTTTCCAATAGGTATCCATGAACCAGTCATACCAATAGGGCTTTTCAATTTAGCATTAAAGTAATCATCCCAGCTTAACCCTGTGCTTTGGGCTACTACACCTTGCATTTTAAGAAAAACGCCATGATATGCCCATCTGGTTCCTGCATCGGCGATATACTGTAAATTTTCGGGAGAAATATCATCGCCTAAAGTGTCATCAAGCCCCGATGTCATGGTAAGTAAATTACGGCAAGTAATTAAGTTTTCTTTTTCGAGAGGTGCACTTGTCCAACCTGTGCCAATGTAATCAGATACTTTATTGTTGATGTTAATGTAACCTTCCTGCTCTGCAATACCTGTTACAGCAGTAGTAAGTGTTTTTCCTGCACTTGCCCAGTACCACGGTGTGTTAGCTGTATGATTATTAAAATATTCTTCTATTACAATTCTGCCGTTTACTAAAACCATAAACGATTTTGTGTTTTTTGTTTCAAGGTAGTCTAAAAGTTCATTTTTAGCAATTTCACTCCAACCCAGTTCGCTCATAGCTTTTGTTTCCCAAATACTAGTATTATTGTCAGGGAAATACATTGCTTCTATTGGTGTATCGTCAGTAGTATTATCATCAGCGTCAGAACTGCATGATAATAATAGAAAACCACTAAACAGTAATAAAATATTTTTCATGATTGTTTTATCTGTTTGACAATAAATATATTAAATAGTTTAATTGGTATTCTGTATTAATAACATTTTAAAGCATTTAATTTTAAGTAACTTTGTTTTTGTTAAATACAGGATAAGAATGAAAAAATATATAGTACTGCTGGTAGCAATTATGGCTGTTTCGTGTGGTAAAACAGTAAATGAAGAAGATTTAACACACTTAAATGGCTACTGGAGTATTGAAAAAGCTGTAATGCCTGATGAGTCGGTTAAGGAATATAAGGTAAACCCGACGATTGATTACTTTGAAATTAAAGATAAAAAAGGTTTCAGGAAAAAAGTAATGCCTCAGGTTGACGGAACGTATAGAACAAACGATTTATCAGAAAATATAAGTATTCTTACAGAAGATGGTAAAATATACATTAGTTATATTACGGAGTATGCCAAATGGAAAGAACAAATATTAGAATTGGATAGCGAACACCTTGTATTGAAAAACGAACAGGATATAGAATATTATTATACAAAACCGGAACCTTTTACACTAAAATAATGGCTAAACGATTAAGTGAAGAATCGTCTATAAGTGATGTTTTAAAACAGTTTATAGATGAAAACAAATTACAGGGCGGTATAGATAAAATAGATGTGCGTGATGCATGGAAAAACCTTATGGGTAATGGTGTAAATAATTACACTCAGGAAATTATGCTTAAAAATGATACCTTGTATGTGCAGCTTACATCGTCTGTATTGCGGGAGGAGCTGAGTTACGGTAAGGAAAAAATAATAAAAATGATTAATGAAGAGCTGGGTAGGGAAGTAGTAAAAAATGTAGTACTCAGGTAAAGTATAAAAAAATAAAAAGGTCGCTTAAGTAAGCGACCTTTTTTATATAGCTAAGATTTTTGTTCTTTATTAAAACTGCTCTCTTCCTGCAAAGTGGAAAGCACTTTCTATAGCAGCATTCTCATCACTGTCAGAACCGTGAACAGCATTTTCACCTATAGAAGTAGCATATTTTTTACGAATAGTACCTTCAGCAGCTTCTGCCGGGTTAGTAGCACCTATTAAAGTTCTGAAGTCTTCAATAGCATTATCTTTTTCAAGAATAGCAGCTACTATAGGGCCTCTGCTCATAAAAGTTACTAATTCATCATAAAAAGGACGCTCTTTGTGTACTGCATAAAATTCTTTAGCATCAGCTACAGTAAGTTGAGTTAATTTTAATGATACAATTTTAAAACCAGCGTCGGTTATCATTGCTAAAATGTTACCGATATGCCCGTTTTCAACAGCATCCGGTTTAATCATAGTGAAAGTCCTGTTTGTTGCCATAATATTTTTCAATTTGCTGCAAAAATAGAACTTTTAGTGTAATAACTTTAAAAAAACAGGAATGTTTTATGTTATAAAACTATTATGCTGAATTCGTGTTCCAAAGGTTTAAGTTTTGCAAACAGTAACTCCAGTAATTTTCCGTTATAGTCAAGGTAAAATTCAGAGAAGTTTGCTTGCCTTTCCTGTAGTCCTTGGTTGGGGAAAAGTTCGTTTTGTATCTCAGTAATTCGGGATAGTTTATCCGAATGTACCTTCTTTTCTGCTTTTTTAAGGCGTTTCTCTAAATTCTCAAGACCTTTTAGCTGTTTCTTTTCCTGTGCTTCTACAGCACCTTTAAAAGAGGCATCTGTTTGCTGAGCAATTGCAGCTAAGTCAGCGAATTGTTTTTTCAAAAAAGCTTTTTGTTCGGTGAAGTCCAGTTCTTGTGTTGACAGTTCTTTTACTTTTCTATTGATTAAATTTTGCTGTTTGCTAAAAGCATCCTGCCAGGTAAGATCAAGATTATCTAATTTATCAGCTTGCTTTTGTGTAGCCAGTAAAACAGAATTACGTACTAAAAGTATTGGGAAGGTAACCTCTGAAGCCTTAAAGAAAGATTTTAATTCCAGCCAGTAGGCTATTTCACCACCGCCTCCTATATAGCATAGGTTTGGCAGTATCACTTCCTGATATAAAGGACGCATAATAACGTTAGGACTGAATTTTTCAGGGCTTGTGTTTAACACATCAATAATCTCCTGGTGAGAAAATTCAATTTCAGTATTGTTTACATAATACTTCCTGTCTTGGTATATAATTCTTTCTCTTAAATCATCTTCTATGTAAAACAAGTTAATCTCTCTTGGGTTAACCTGTATGTTGTATTCTTTTAATAGTTCGGTAGTTTCGGCTACTTTTTCATGCGAGGTTTGTTTTTCCAACTCTTCTTGTACATAAGGTATAAATGGCTTTTTTAATTCCCTGCTATCTCCATCAATAATAACTAAGCCTTTATCGCCAAATAATTCGTTAGCTAAATAACGTGTAGCCTCTGCCAGATTATCATGCTGTAAGTATGCTTTTTCAAATAGTTCTTTTAGGTATTCTGCATTTTTGCCAATACCCAATTCATTAGCAAGTACTTTTAAAACATCATCCAGTCCTGAATTATTTAACCTGCCTACAGGACCTGCACTTTCCCTATTCCACTTTATTTTTTTGTTTTTAAAATTAAAGAAACTGATTTCTTCAAAATCGTGGTCTTCAGTAGCCATCCAGTATACAGGTACAAAGTTGAAATCAGGGTAAGTCTCCTTCAGTTCTTTACAAAGGTTTATAGTTGATACTATTTTATATAAAAAGTATAACGGTCCTGTAAATAAATTAAGCTGATGCCCTGTAGTTACTGTAAAGGTATTTTTGCTTTCTAAAAGTGCAATATTATCAGAAGTTAAGGCAGAAGCAGTAACGTTTTTATACTGTTTCTTTAATTCTTTTGTTAGTATTGCTCTGTTTTGAGAAAGGTAGTTTTTCTGCTTTTCTTCTATTTGAAGCTTAAAGTTTTCTATTGAAGGAAAATGATTGTATAGTGGTTTTAAATTTTCTTCTTGATTAAGATAATCAATAATCAGTTGTGTAAAATATCCTGATTGCTGATAGGTTATACAGTCTGAAGGCATGTTTGTAGTTGTTTTACTGTAAAATTACACAAAATATAATGAGTTTAAGCAAGGGCGTAGCACTATAAGCTAGGCATGACTTAAAAACTGACATATTTTTTCATATAGTTTACTATCGTGCATGCTGTGCCCTAATCCTTTTGTAATAATAAACTCGGCAGAAGTCCATGCTTCAGCAATTTTTCTTCCTTCTTTAAAACTCACAACTTCATCATCTCTGTCATGAGATAGAAGTCCCGGAATTTCTATTTGTTTAGCAAATATTTTTCCCGAAAACTCATCTGTTTTAATCTTAAAATGTTCAAAGAAATGCTTTTTAAGCATTTTTATTACCGAATTATTAAGGCTTAACATACCTGCATAGTTAGCCAGTATGGTATTAAGGTCGCTGGGGGCACCCAATACTACCAGTTTTTTAATAATATCCTGAGGATAATGTGCCATATAATATAAAGCGGTAGCTCCGCCAATAGAGTGACCTATCATATAAGCAGGCTGTAAACTGTGCACTATAATATTAACGAATTCGGCATAACGAGGTATATCAAAAACTTCTCCTGATGACAGCCCGTGTGCAGGTGCATCAAGCGCTATAATAGTATAATCTTGTTTTTTAAGGTAGGGTATTAACAGTTCCCAGCGAGAAGCATTACTTTCCCAGCCATGTATAAGCAGTACTTTTTTTTCTTTGCCCGGTTGCCAAGTATACATTTGGAAAACAAAATGCTCATGTGTTATCATTTCGGCTTCTGCTTCCTGTAGTATTTCAGGGAGCTGGTCTTTAACTAAGCGACCATCTCGTGGAGTGCTGAAAAATTTATAGGCAAGTGTACTCGCTTTTTTGGGAGCCACATAGCCAAGTATATTAATATACAGCCCTATACTTTTTACAAGTATATAAGTAAGAACTTTTTGCATATGGGGTAAAAAAATACCCCCGTATTAGCGGGGGTATTATGTATTATAATTTAGCAAGTAATTGCTCCATTTTTTCTCTTTCTTCTTCAGCCAGAGAGCTGTCAACTAATATTCTTCCACTGTGCTCATCAGTAATTATTTTTTTACGTGATGCAATTTCCATCTGTGTTTGTGGCGGAATAGTAAAGTAAGAACCTGCAGAAGCACCTCTTTCTATAGAAACTACAGCAAGACCGTTTCTTACACTTCCTCTTATTCTTTTGTATGCTTTAATAAGTCTTTCTTCAATTTGAGCTTCATACTCAGCAGACTTTTCCATTAAGAACGTTTCTTCTTTCTCAGTTTCAGACATGATGTCTTTAAGCTCAGATTTTTTGTGCTGAAGGTGTGTTTTTTTGTCTTCCAGTTTTGTTTCTGATTGAGCAATAACTTCTTTTTTATGCTCTATAGAAGCACGCATTTCTTTAATATGCTTTTCTGCTAATTGAATTTCAAGTTCCTGGAATTCAATTTCTTTAGATAGCGAGTTGAACTCACGATTATTACGCACATTTTTTTGTTGCTCGCTATATTTCTTTATAGCTGCCTTATGGTCATCAATAGCGTTTTTCTTCTCCTTGATTTGGAACTCGATGGACTCAAGGTCGTTTTTCAGTTTGTCAAGTCTTGTAGTAAGTCCTGCAACTTCATCTTCAAGATCCTCTACTTCCAACGGAAGTTCACCTCTTACATTTCTTATCTCGTCTATTCTTGAATCAATTAACTGTAAGTCATAAAGTGCTCTTAATTTCTCTTCAACACTTATCTCCTTGGTATTGGCCATATTTATAAGTACTTAACTGGATTTGTATTTTCTTCCGATAAAATGATTGCAAAATTAGCGATTTTTTTTGTAAGATACTCAACTATATAATTTTTTGTGTACCGCTCACTTTCAAAATGCCCAATATCAGCCAGTAGTATCTTGTTTTCAGCTTCAAAAAAGTTATGATATTTTAAATCAGCAGTAATATAAGCATCAGCTCCTGCACCAATAGCATTCTTAATAGCAAAACTACCCGAGCCACCCAGTACAGCTACTTTTTTTATTTTGTTGCCTGTATATTCGCTATGGCGTATGCCACCTGCCTGCATTTTTTCTTTTACCATAAGCAGGAAATCTTTTTCATTCATTGGAGTTTCAAATTCCCCAATCATTCCTAAACCTATGTTTTGGTGTTGGTTTTCCAGCTTATATATTTCATAAGCTACCTCTTCATAAACATGGTTGTTGAATAAAGCCCTAAGTATTTGGCTTTGCAGGTGTTTTTCAAAAGTAACCTCTATTTTTATTTCCTGTCCTTCTACAAATTCTCCTTGCTCGCCAATAACAGGGTTGCTTTCATTTGTACCTTGATAGGTGCCGATTCCCTGAGAGTTAAAGCTGCAATTTTCATAATTGCCTATATTGCCGGCACCGGCATCAAACAGCGCATTGCGTAGTTTTTCTACATTTTCGGGAATAGTAAATGTTACCAGTTTATGTATAAAGTTACTTTTTGGGACTAATACTTTAGTATTGGTAAGCCCTAAAGCATCACAGAAAATTTTATTTACCCCGTGCTTATGGTTATCAAGTGCAGTGTGAACCGCATAAATTGCAATGTCGTTTTTAATAGCTTTTATAACAGCACGCTCTACATAATTTTTGCCTGTTATTTTCTTTATACCCGAAAATAAAATAGGATGAAAGCATACTACTAAATTGCAGTTCTTTTCAATAGCTTCATCAATAACACTTTCCAGTGCATCGTGGCATACCAGTATACCTGTAGCCTCGGTATTTTTATCGCCAACTAATAGCCCTACATTATCAAAATCTTCTGCATAGGCAGTAGGAACCATTTGCTCCAGTATAGTGAGTATATCTTTAATTTTCATTTGTGCTGTTTTTCAAAATCAAATATACCTATATAGAGAACTTTTACCAAAAACAATAAAGCCCTATTGAGTAAATATTTTAAACCTACTCACAAAAAGTGCTTACATATTCATTAAAACCTTGTTGTGTATCAACTCCGTTAACATAGGCATTCCCATTATCACCTTCACAAACTTCCGAAGCCTCTTCAAAATCGCATTGTACACAATTACTTTTTACGCTGTCGTCATCAGATGAGCATGCAGCAAAAGTTATTCCTGCTAAAACGGTTATAGATAAAATAAGTTTTTTCATTCTTGTAGTTAGTTATGTTATTATTAATTTTCAAAAATCAATAATTATAAGATGCAACTCTCTTTATGAAATGTTAAATTGTACTTTTTGGTATTTTTAGCAATAAATAGGAGTTAAATAATTTATCTTCGTGTTCATGAAATTTTTAAGAAAATTATTGTTTCCTTTTGCTCTTATTTATGGAGGAGTAGTATACTTAAGGAACTTTCTGTATGATGTATCTTTTCTAAAATCATATTCATTTGATTTACCTGTTATAGTAGTAGGAAATCTTAGTGTGGGAGGTACAGGCAAATCACCGCAAACAGAATATTTAATACGTTTATTGGCAAGTGAGTATAAAGTAGCTACCCTTAGCAGAGGGTATAAGCGTAAAACAAAAGGTTTTGTACTGGCAGATGAAAATGCCGATGCTTATACTTTGGGAGATGAGCCTTTTCAGTTTCATACTAAGTTTCCTGAAATTACTGTAGCTGTAGATGCCGACCGTAAAAACGGAATTGAAAACCTATTAGCACAGCCGGAACCGCCCGAAGTAATATTAATGGATGATGCTTACCAGCACCGCCGGGTTAAAGGAGGTTTTTATATTTTGCTTACAGCTTTTAATGATATATATGCCGACGATTTTATTTTACCTGTGGGTAATTTGCGAGAAGGAAAACCGGGAGCTAAGCGTGCCGATGTAATTATTGTTACAAAATGCCCAAGTGATTTAACTGAACCTGAGCAGGAGTTTATTATAAACAGATTAAAGCCGGAAGAAAATCAAAAAATTTATTTTAGCTTTATAGAGTATGATGAGGCAGCAATATCTAAAACCAGTAGTATTGCTGTAAATGAGTTAAAAGAAAAAGATAAAATATTACTGGCAGGAATAGCAAAGCCTGAGCCTTTTTTTAACTATCTTAAAAAAGAAGGTGATAATTGCTTGCGTTACCCTGATCATCATTACTTTTCTGAAAAGGAAATTGAAGAATTAAAGAAACTTTCTAAAGATAAAATTATTGTTACTACCGAAAAGGACTATATGCGTTTAAAAGGTAAACTGCCAGACGACAGGTTGTTTTACCTACCCATAAAAAGTTCTTTTATAAATGGAGGTGACGATTTTAATAAAACCATTTTATACTATGTGGGACAAAGTACAGCAGACGGTAGAATATATAAAGACTAAAACACAATTTACACCTGAATATGGGGTAGTGCTGGGTTCAGGGCTAGGTGGTTTTGCGGATGATATTACAGTAGAACACTCCTTGCCTTATAGTGAAATCCCGAATTTTCCAGTCTCTACTGTAGAGGGGCATAAAGGAGCACTACTTTTCGGTACTATTGGTACTAAAAAAGTAGTAGCCATGCAGGGACGCTTTCATTTTTATGAAGGCTATGATATGAAACAGGTTACTTTCCCTATTCGTGTAATGAAATATTTAGGCGTAGAAAAACTTATAGTTTCTAATGCGTCCGGAGGTGTAAACCCAAATTATATAGTAGGGGATATAGTACTTATAAGTGACCATATTAATATGATGCCGGAGCATCCGCTTAGAGGTAAAAACGACGAGCGTTTTGGTCCCAGATTTGTTAATATGAGCCAGCCGTACAGTAAAGCGATGATTGCAAAAGCGAAAACTTTGGCTGAAAATTCTAATATAGAAGTTAAAGATGGTGTATACCTTTCTTTACAAGGTCCTACTTTTGAAACCCTTGCCGAGTACCGCATGGTAAAAGCTTTGGGAGGCGATTGTGTAGGGATGTCAACAGTACCTGAGGTAATAGTAGCGCGCCACATGGATATGGAATGTTTCGGGGTATCTGTAATTACCGATATAGGGAATGAGGATAATATAGATGAGGTAAACCATGAAGAAGTTTTACAGGCGGCACAAAAAGCAGAGCCAAAAGTGCGTAACCTGATAAAACAACTTATTGAAAATTATTAAAGTGTAGCTTATTTACTAATATAGGATATAAGGTCTATTAATCGGGATGAATAGCCTATTTCGTTATCATACCAGCCTACAACCTTCACCATTTTATCGATAACCGAAGTTAATTGCGCATCAAAAAGGCAAGAATTTGTATTACCCAATATATCAACTGATACTATTGGGTCTTCGGTATAGGAAAGTATACCTTTTAGTTCATTTTCCGCAGCATGTTTAAAAGCAGCATTAATTTCTTCAATAGAAGCTTCACGCTTTACATAGCAGGTAATATCAGTTAACGAGCCATCCGGTACAGGTACGCGTATGCCACCACCACCAATTTTTCCGTCAAATTCAGGGAAAATTTTGGTTAGTGCTTTAGCAGCACCTGTTGTAGTAGGTACTATAGACTGTGATGCTCCGCGTGCTCTGCGTAAATCTTTATGCGGTTGGTCGTGTAAGCTTTGGTCGGTAGTGTAGGAGTGTACCGTAGTAATATAGGCTTGATTAATACCACAAAGATCATTAATAATCTTCATCATTGGGGCAGCATTGTTGGTAGTACAACTGGCATTCGAAATTATTTTTTCAGTGCCGTCAAGTATATGTTCGTTTACCCCTAAAACAACTGTTTTAATTTTATCCTCTTCCGGTGGAGCAGATAGTATTACTTTTTTAGCTCCTGCATCTAAATGCTGAGATGCTGAGTCATACGTTTTAAATTTCCCTGTTGACTCTACTACTATATCAACATTAAAATTATTCCATTTTATATCAGCTATATTTCGCTGTCTTGTAAAAGCGTATTCTTTACCGTTTACAACAATACTGTTTTCAGTATGTGATACTTCGTAAGGCAGTACACCATGTATACTGTCATACTTTATAAGGTGTGCCATTGTGCGGGTATCAGCAATATCATTAATAACGGCTACTTCTATATTTGGGTGATTGATTAACAGCCTAAACAGGTTTCGACCTATACGACCGAAACCATTTATACCGATTTTAATTTTTTCCATTGTATGAAAGGGGGTATTGTACCTTTCTTTACACTTTATAACAGTGGTAAGAAAAGCAAATTCCTAATTTTAATTAGTAAGATGTTATAGTATGTGTTTTTGAGCTTTATAAGAAGAACGTACCAAAGCACCGCTTTCTACATGGCGGAACCCAAGGTCTAGCCCAATTTCTTCATATTTTTTAAACTGATCTGGAGTAATAAACTCTTTTACAGGAAGGTGTTTTTTACTGGGCTGTAAATATTGCCCTATAGTTAAAACATCAAGACCTACTTCACGAAGGTCGTGCATGGTTTGTATAACCTCTTCTTCCTTTTCACCTAAGCCAAGCATTATCCCTGATTTAGTTCGGTTTATGCCACTGGCTTTAAGATAGCGTAAAACTTCAAGGCTACGCTCGTATTTTGCTTGTATACGTACTTCGCGTGTAAGCCTTTTTACGGTTTCCATGTTATGAGAAACAACTTCCGGCGCTACATCAACAATACGGTCTATATTTCGTTCTATTCCCTGAAAGTCAGGAATAAGTGTTTCAAGCGTAGTATTAGGATTCATTCTGCGTACTGCCTTAACGGTTTCTGCCCAAATAATAGAGCCACCGTCTTTTAAATCATCACGGTCTACACTGGTTAATACAGCATGCTTTATACTCATTAGCTTAATAGAGCGGGCTACTTTTTCAGGTTCATCCCAATCTACCGTTTCAGGGCGTCCTGTTTTTACACCGCAAAAACCACATGAACGAGTACAAACGTTACCTAAAATCATAAAGGTAGCAGTACCTTCTCCCCAGCATTCGCCCATGTTGGGGCAACTACCCGAAGTACATATAGTGTGCAGGTTATATTTATCTACAAGTCCTCGTAATTCAGTATATTTTTTACCTGTTGGCAGCTTTACCCTTAACCATTTAGGCTTTTGCGTAAGCCTTCCTTTTTCTGCTACTGGTTTTTCTGTATCTAATATTGTTTGCATAACAAAAACTTTAGTAGGCAAAGATAAGGTTTATTTATGGATTAGCATGGTACTTAACCTTTAGCTTAAAACCAAAAGAAGCTCCCAAAAGGGAGCTTCTTTATATTGTTTACTGTTTATTAATGTATGTTTATTGTTATAGGTAATTTATAGGCAGTCCTTACATACTTACCGTTTACCATACCCGGGCTCCATTTTGTTTTAATGGATTTTAATACTCGTATGGCTTCTTTACCTGCTCCGTATCCCGGATTTCTTAATACCTGAATGTTAGACATTGTTCCGTCTTTTTCAACAATAAAGCTAACATATACACGTATTGTTTTTTCTTCTCCAATTTCAGGAACTCTGTATCGGTTACCTACTTGATTGTAAAACTTGTCAAGCCCACCCGGAAACTCAGGTGCTACGTCAACAAAAACGGCATCTACAGTTCCTTCTCCATCACCTTCTCCGGTTCCTGTGCCCTCCTTTTCTCCGTCAGAAGATGTAGTTCCTATAGCAAAGTCACCACTGCCGTCGCCATCACTTGTTGTTTGTCCTGCTTTAGTAGTTAAAAGCGTTTCCATATCAGGTAAATCAACAGGTTCAGGGTCAGTTGCTGCCACAAAAGGTTTGTTTCTTACAGTAGGTTCCGGTTCTACAGCGGCAGGAGCGGGAGTAGCTTTTTGTGGATCTGGTTCTGGTTGCTGTTTAAGTTCAGGTTCCTTATGTATTACAGCAGGAGTTTCTATATCTGTTTTTATTTCAGTAGGCGTTATTACCACTACTGTTTCATCTGCAAGTTCCTCCTGTGGGTTAAAATGATTTACAATGGCAGGTATGCTTACTAAGGCTAAAATTAGCCCGATACCTGTTAGAAGGGCGATAATAGTTATTTTGGAACTTTCCTGGCGTAATTTATAAGCGCCGTATTCTTTATTACGACCTTCAAAAACCAAGTCAATCCATTCTTGTTCAAAAACGTTTACTTTAGACATACTATTACAGTTTTGGTTTGTTATTACTAATATGCTACTAAAACGTTTTCGTATTTATATTTATTATAAATAAAATCATAAAGTTTTATTAGTTTACAGAAATTGCATTTTATGTAAAGTCTTACTTTTGTAGAAAATTGTATACATGAAAAAGCTATTCTGCCTTATAGTATTGTTAACGGTAAGTGTGTATGCTCAACACTCAGGCTTAAAAATAAAACACCTTTCGGGTGATGTGTATGCTTATACTACCCATAAATTATTTTCAGGGAATCCTTTTCCTTCAAATAGTGTATATATAGTAACAGAGGAAGGAGTGGTGCTTATTGATACTCCTTGGGATGAAGCGCAATTTCAGCCTTTGCTGGATACTATTAAAAAAAGGCATAATAAAGATGTTGTACTTTGTATTGCGACACATTATCACGATGACAGAACAGCAGGTTTGGAGTATTTTAAAAATAAAGGGGTAGCTACATATTCATCAAAACAAACGTATGATTTATGTGCAGAATATAATGAGAAACAGGCAGCACATTATTTTACAAAAGATACACTGTTTACTGTGGGTGGTTATACCATTAAAACATTTTACCCCGGAGAAGGGCATACTAAAGATAACATAGTGATATGGTTACCAAAAGACAAAATATTGTATGGCGGTTGCTTGGTAAAAAGTGTTGAAAGTTCCGGCTTGGGTAATGTGGCAGATGCGAACCTTGAAGCATGGGATGAAACTATAAAAAAGTTACTTGAAAATTATCCTGATATAGCTTTTGTTGTGCCCGGGCATTTTAAATGGTCTAAAAATACAGAGGCTTTACACCATACTTTAAAGTTGCTCGAAAAGAATGAAAACGGTGATTAGCAGCCTTGTTTTTTATTTTTAATAATTTCAGAAAGGAGTTTTTTAGCGCGCAGTAGCTTTACTTTAATATTGTTTAAAGGTTCTTGTAATTGGTCAGCTATTTCCTGATAGCTTAATTCCTGAAAGTAACGTAATTGTATTACTTCCTGATACTGCGGTTTCATTTTTTTAATGCATTCCAGTAATCGGGAAAGATTTTGTTCCTGTATTAATTCATCTTCTGCAGAAAGGGAGTCATCAGCAATATTATACGCCTGTTTTTCCTCTTTTTCATTAATAGCTACAAAAAGTGATGATTTCTTTTTGCGGAGCATATCAATATGTGCATTTTTGGCAATGCTTATCAGCCAGGTATTAAATGCATAATCAGGGTTGTAGGTAGTTATTCTGTCAAAAGCTTTTGCAAAAGTCTCTATAACAATGTCTTCTGCATCTGTTTCATTTTGAGTACGTTTCAGCATAAAGCCGTATACTTCATTCCAGTAAAGGTCGAGTAGGGAAGTAAAGGCAACCTGGTCGCCTTTTTGTGCCTTTTCAACAATAGCGTTTATAATTTCGGGCTTGATTTCCAATTTACCGGCTTTGAGAATATATTGGTAACGAAAACATTAATCTTTGTGAAGGTAACAATTATTTCAATAACAGGAAACCAATACATCGTATCTTTTTCTTTAAGTTTTGCGGCGCTATAGCCCAGTGTTAGCCAACTGCACAGGTAGCGTAATGCTATTACAGGCACTAAAAACATCCAGTTAAACTGAAATGCTAATAGTATAATTGCTAACACAAAAAACAGTACCTGACTTATATTGAAAATTTTCAGGTGTAACTTATCTGAAAACTTAAAGTGAGAAGCGGTTACTGCCTGCCTGCGTTTTTGGCTAAACCATTCTTTAAATGATTTTTTAGCTTCGCAATATGTAAAGCTATCAGGAGTGTAGCATGTTTTTATATTACGGGCGTTTGCAGCCTCATTAATAAATAAAGCATCTTCTCCCAACCTGATGTCGATATGGCTGATAAAACCGTTTACTTTAAAAAACTCTTCTTTTTTGTATGCCATATTCCTGCCTTCTCCGGTGTAAGGTCTGCCCAATTTAGCCCATGCAAAATATTGTGTAGCCATAATTAAAGCATCAAAACGGATAATTTTATTAAGGAAGTTGCCTTTAATTTTATTGTACGCCCCATACCCTAATACAATAGTTTTGTTTTGGGTAAATTGCGAAGCCATGTTTGTTATCCAATGCCTGGGTGAAGGAACACAATCTGCATCGGTAAAAAGTAAATACTCTTTGGTAGCTGCTTTAATGCCTAGTGTTAGTGCATATTTTTTATTTGCCCAAAATGCTTCATTATTCTCTACTTTAACCAGTTTTATGTTTGGGTATTGTCTTTCAAAGGCTTCAAATACTTCAAGGGTTTCATCAGCAGAAGAATCATCTATAAGTACAATTTCAAAGTCAGGATATTCTTGTTCTGCCAGTAAAGGAACAAGTTGTTTTACGTTCTCCGCTTCGTTTTTGGCACATACTATTACAGATACGGGAACTCTTTTTGATTTTACTTTTTGCGAAGGGGCAAAAGAAAACTTACCGAAAATAATCAGATAGTATACTAGCTGGACTAAGGTAACACCTGCAAAAACGTAAAAAAGAATGCTTAACATGATACGTATTTGTTTCGCACAAATTTAAAAAAACAAACCAGTTAGAAACGCTTTTTCTTATTTTGAATTACATTAAATGATATTTACCTCATTTTCAATATGTATACCGAAGTTATTAAACACGGTTTCCTGTATTTTATGCGATAAATTTAAAATTTCCTGACCTGTAGCATTGCCATAGTTTACCAAAACCAGCGCTTGTTTGCTGTGTACACCTGCATCGCCAAAGCGCTTGCCTTTAAAACCGCTTTGTTCTATAAGCCAGCCGGCAGGTACTTTAACCTCTGTTTCCGATACTACATAGTAAGGCATCAGCGGATGTTTGGACTGAATTTTATCAAATATTGTTTTGGGTACAATAGGGTTTTTAAAGAAACTGCCACTGTTGCCCAGTTCTTTAGGGTCGGGTAGTTTACTTTGCCTTATGGCAATAACGGCATTGCTCACATCTTTAATTGTAGCTACTATAATGCCGTTGTCGATTAATTTTTCGGTAATATCGCCGTAAGCCGTATTTATTTTATGGTCTGTTTTGGTTAACTTAAATGTAACCGATGTTATAATGTATTTACCTTTAAGTTTACCCTTAAAAATACTTTCACGGTAGGCAAATTCGCAATCATCTTTTGTGAAAGTATCTGTTTCCAGTGTTTCAATATTCAGTGCGTTGCAGGAAACAAAAGTGTCTTTTATTTCTGTTCCGTATGCCCCTATGTTTTGGATGGGCGTAGTGCCTACATTACCGGGTATTAGCGAAAGGTTTTCCAGCCCTCCGTAATTATTATTAATGCAATGCAGTACAAACTCATGCCAGTTTTCGCCTGCCATAGCTTGTATGTTTACATGTGTATCGCTTTCACTTATTACTGATATACCCTTAATATTAATATGTAAAACCAGTGCATCAATATCTTTTGTTAGCAGCATATTACTACCTCCGCCTAAAATAAACAGCTTTTTACCTTTATTTTCTTGCAGTACTTGCTTTAATTCGTTTACTGATTGCACGGCAACAAATTCTTTAGCATAAGCCTCTATGCCAAAAGTGTTATAGTCTTTCAGGGAGTAATTAGTATGTAGTTTCATTATAAAGTGATTCGGGTAAGGTAATTATTCTGTAGTTAGCGCACGGTTTATGTAATCTACCAATGGTTTTAGTAACAATAACTGTTTTGATTTTTCCTCTACAAAGTTATCTTTTTTAAGCTCTTCATCAGAGAATTTATGAGTAGCAGTAAATTTTTTCAGTTTTAAATATTTAATAGCAGGATGGTCTTTATCGTAATCTTTAGGTGATGTTTTTAAAGTATTGTTTTCATCCCTGTCCAGCTCACCATATAATTTTTTAAATTCTTTATCCGCCAGTATTTCTTCTAAATCATCGTAAAAGCCGTCAATTTCACGGCGTATTTTTTTAATATCTTCACTATCGGGGTGGTGCCTTCCGCCTGCTATAAAACAGTTTCCTTTTTCAATGTGTAAATAGTAACCTGCCATATTGGTCTTTTTACCATCTTTACACAACCAGATACCTAAATTGGTTTTATAGGGCGATTTGTCTTTGCTAAAACGAATGTCCCGGTTAATACGGAAAGAACAGTCTTTAAACTCTAATCCGTTTAGAGAGCTGTCGCCTTTACTCATCTCTGCAATCATATCGTTTACCAAACTTTTGTAGGCTTCTTTAAACTTCCCGTATTCTTCCTGATGGTCTTGAAACCATTCACGATTATTATTATGTTTTAATTTTTCCAGAAAGTCTAAAATAATTGGTGGTACCATAGTTACTGATTTTTTAGTAAAAATAAACTAATTACAAGAGTAAATCAAAAGATAGAAGGACGAACTTATAACCCTTATAAGTTGAATATAGTATAGCTTTGGTGTGTTGCTTTCACAATAGCTTCAGTACGTTCAGGGTGAGTGTCTGAAATAAAAATTTGTCCGAAAGTTTCATCATTTATCATTTCTACTATTTTAGCTACACGGGTTTCGTCCAGTTTGTCGAAAATATCATCAAAAAGCAGTATCGGTAATACATTGCTTTGCATCTTTATAAATTCAAACTGAGCCAGCTTTAAAGCTATTAAAAAAGACTTTTGCTGTCCTTGTGAACCAAATTTTTTAATAGGGTGATTGTCAATTTCAAAGGAAAGATCATCTTTATGAATACCTACACTGGTATATTGTAAAACCTTATCCTTATTAATGTTTTCTCTCAGTAAATCCTCCAGACTTTTATCGTGTAATTGACTTTGGTAAGTTAGCCCTACATTCTCTGCTGAGCCTGTAATATTATGATGATGTTTATTAAATATAGGTATAAACTGGTCTAAAAATTCTTGACGCTTTTCAAAAATGAGTAAGCCTAAGCTGCTTAACTGCTCATTGTATATTGATAGCGTATCGTTATCAAAAGTATGGTTAAGCGCAAAATATTTTAATAATGCGTTACGCTGCGATAGTACTTTTTGGTAATTAATAAGCTCCTGTAAATAAACAGGGTTGAGTAATGATATTACACTGTCTATAAACTTACGGCGGGTTTCGCTACCCTCCAGTATTAAGTCACTATCCGAAGGGGAGATGATAACCAACGGTATAAAGCCTATGTGTTCAGAGAATTTATCATATTGTTTTCCATTCCGTTTCAGTGCTTTTTTCTGCCCTCTCTTCAGGCTGCACACTATATTTTCATTTCTGCCCTCTTTTTCAAAAGTACCGTCTATCACAAAAAAATCTTCTCCGTGTTGTATATTTTGTGCCGCTATAGGATTAAAGTAGCTTTTTCCGTATGCTAAATGGTAAACAGCATCCAGTACATTTGTTTTACCTACTCCGTTTTTGCCTACAAAACAGTTTATTTTATTATCAAATGTATAATGTGCTTCGGTAATGTTCTTGTAGTTGAGAAGTGATAATTCTTTTAAATACATTTAAAACGAGGTCTGATTGTGTGAACTTTGTGTATTTTAGGGCTAAATTTTAAAGTAGCTGCAAATTATCGAAAAATATCGACAAAAAGATATTTTAAATTTCAATAAAAATTTTATTTTTGCCACTCATTAAATTATAGGAAATGGCAACATATAATAAAAGAGGGTATAAAGCTCCTAAGCCTGAAAAGGCAGAAGAAACAGAACCGGTAGAAGAAACTTTTGATGGTAAAAGTACCACAGAGGAAGTATTTGACTCGCTGGATCAGGGAGCCTCAAAGACCGAAGAGTGGGTTGAGAAAAACCAAAAACCTATTCTTATTGTAGTAGCTATAATAGCTATAGTTACTATAGGTTACTTATTATATAACAAATTTGTAGTTGAACCTAAGGAGGAAGAAGCAGCAAACGAAATGTTCCAGGCAGAGCAGTATTTTACTGATGCTGTAGACGGACAAACTGCTAATGACTCTCTTTTCAACCTTGCCCTTGAAGGCGGAGAAGGTAAATTAGGTTTCTTAGGTATTATAGAAAACTACTCAGGAACTGATGCTGCTAACCTTGCACACTACTTTGCAGGTATGTCTTACCTTAACACAGGTAAGTATAAAGAAGCTGTAGAGCATTTAGACAAGTTTACAACAGAAGACAGTGTACTTAAAGCAATGGCTAACGGAGGTATAGGTGATGCTTTCTCCCAGTTAGGACAAAAAGAAGATGCACTTGAATTTTATGTGAAAGCAGCAGATGCCGGTAAAAATGAATTAACAAGACCACGTTTCCTATTCAAAGCCGGTAAAGTAGCTCTTGCATTAGACAAAAAAGAAGAAGCAGGAAAATATTTCCAAGAGATTAAAGATAAATACAGTAAATCTCAGGAAGGTGTTTCTATAGATGTATATATTGCAATGACTGAATAATTTATTCATGGCAACAGCAAATAAAAATTTATCAGAATACGATAAAGGAACAATCCCAAGCGCGAAAGGTTTTCGGTTTGGGATTGTTGTTTCAGAGTGGAATACTAATATTACCTCTGCTCTATGTAACGGAGCAATAGAAGCTCTTGTTGAAAATGAAGCAGCAGAAAAAGATATTATCCGCTGGGATGTACCGGGAAGTTTTGAGCTTATATACGGCAGCAAAAGAATGATACAAACCCAGGATGTTGATGCTGTTATAGCAATAGGTAGTGTTATACAAGGAGAAACAAAACATTTTGATTTTGTTTGCGAAGGTGTTGCGCAAGGTATTAAAGACCTGAATGTACAAACTGATGTTCCTGTTATTTTTTGTGTACTTACCGATAATAACCTGCAACAAGCAATAGACAGAAGTGGCGGAGTGCACGGTAATAAAGGTACGGAAGCAGCAATAGCTGCTATAAAAATGGCTTATCTTAAAAAGCAAACAGCTTAGTTATATAAATTCTGAATTTTACAGACTTTAAACCCTTATCACTATAAAAACTGATAAGGGTTTTTGTTTTTATAGTTGATTATCAGTTCTGTAATAGTTTACACCAAATTTTCAGAAATTTATTGTACTAATATGATAAATTTCTATTTTTATAAACATTCATTTAAACATAAATAATAGATGATTAACAGGCTTACAGCTCTATTTAACCTGCATGAAGGAGAAGATGATAGAGAGAAGGTATTTGAAAGTGTAAAGAAAAATATAAGGTACAGAGGTTCTAACTTATGGATTTTAGCCTGTGCTATAATAATAGCCTCTATAGGGTTAAATGTAAACTCAACGGCAGTTATTATCGGTGCCATGTTAATATCTCCCTTAATGGGGCCAATAGTGGGGGCAGGCTTTGCATTGGGTGTTTATGATTTTGATTTATTACGAAAATCATTAATAAACCTTTTAAATTCAACAGCAGTTAGCTTAACGGTTTCTACTGTTTACTTTTTTATGAGTCCTTTTAAAGATGTACAGTCTGAACTCTTAGCGCGTACCTCACCCAATATTTACGATATACTTATAGCCTTTTTTGGTGGTATAGTAGGAGTTATTGCCGTTACCAGAACAGAGAAGGGGAATCCTATTCCCGGTGTGGCTATTGCTACAGCTTTAATGCCACCATTGTGTACAGCAGGGTACGGGCTTGCCACAGCGCAATGGACTTATTTTTTAGGAGCTTTTTATTTATACTGTATAAACTGTGTGTTTATAGGTATTTCAACTTTCCTGATAGTAAAGTATTTAAATTACCCGGCTAAAAAGCAGGTAGATGAAAAACAGCAAAAACAAGTAAAAACCATTATAACGGTGCTTATTGTAGTTATGATAGTACCCAGTAGCATTTTGGCCTATAACTTATACAGAGATCAGCAGTTTAAAAAAAATCTGGAAAACTTTATAGATAACGAGTTTACTGATAGAGGGTATACCGTAGTGTATAAAAATACTGATTATAATAAGAGCCCCAGGAAAGTAGAGCTAGCGTTTCTGTCTAAGCGTTTTGAGAAAACAGAGATGGAGCAAATAAAAAGCAGGCTTGATAAAAACAAATACCTGAAAGGGACAGACCTTATTATAAGGCAGGATAGTACTGATAGATTAAATGCTTTAAAAGGTGATATACTTAATCAAATAAAGAGCAGGGAGAATGAAGTAGACCAGAAGGACCTACGTATTGTACAGTTGGAGAAAAAACTTGCAGAAAATAGATTTGATAACACTCAATTACTTAAAGAGGCGAGAACAATATTCCCTGATGTTAATTCACTCTCAGTTTCAAAACATGATTTAGCAACTACTACAAAAGATAGTATAATACCTATTACAGCAGTGGTTTATGAGAGTGAAAAAGTGCTTAAACTGGAGGATAGTGAGAAGTTAACCAACTGGCTTAATCAACGTTTACGGTTAAAAAATGTAATATTGTTTAGGAGGGCTCCTGTTTTGCCTGACTTACCCGATAAAAAAGAGTTGAAGAAACAAAAAAGCAAGTAAACTATTTACTTGCTTTTATAAAGTTGATTTATTTAAGGCTGCTTGTTAATTAGTAACAGCAGCTTTCTTTTTTTGTTTCTTGTTGTAAAGGTTTAAAACCAAGTAACCACATATACCTGAAAGCACAGAAGCTATCAATATAGCAAACTTAGCTTCGGTTGTGTATAACTCTACATTAGGTTGTCCTTTAAACGATAGTAAAGCTATAAATATAGACATTGTAAAACCTATACCTCCCAATAGTCCCAGTCCCAGTATGTGAGTCCAGTTTGAGTTTTCCGGCAGTTTAGATATTTTTAGTTTTACTGATAACCAAGACATAAAGAATATACCAATTGGTTTTCCTAAAAAGAGACCTAAAACAATACCTAAACCTAAGTTACTGGCAAGCCCTTCTACCATTCCTCCTTCAAAAGTAATATTGGTATTAGCAATAGCGAATATCGGCATTATTAAAAAGTTAACCGGTTTGGTTAATAAATGTTCCAGTTTTTCAAGAGAAGACTCTTTGGCGTCAGGGGTTGTAGGCAGCGTAAGTGCGGTTAGTACCCCTGCTATAGTGGCGTGTATACCCGAATGGTGTACAAAATACCATATAAATAAACCGGGTATAACATAGAATAGTATATTTTTTATACCTGCGCGGTTAAATATTATTAGTAATGCAAATACTGCTCCGGCATACATTAAATAGGTGAAGTGTACCTCGGCAGTATAAAATATTGCAATAACCAGTATAGCCATTAAATCGTCAACAATGGCAAGTGCGGCAAGGAATACTTTAATACCGGAAGGGACTTTATCGCCTAATAACGATAATATTCCCAGTGCAAAAGCAATATCAGTAGCCATTGGTATACCCCAGCCATGTACCGTTTCGGGGTGGGTACCGTTAAAAAGGTTATAAATTAATGCAGGGACTAGTACCCCGCCAATAGCAGCCAGTACTGGTAATGACGCCTGACTTAAGGAGGAAAGCTCCCCTTCCACAATTTCACGTTTAATTTCCAGTCCTACTAACAGGAAGAAGATGGCCATAAGACCATCATTAATCCAAAGTAGTATGGGATAACGCAAATGGATACTGTCACTGGAATATCCTATTTCTGTTTGTAAGAATTCATTGAAACCTTCAGCAGAGCTTGTATTAGCAATTATTAGTGAAATAGCTACACAAATAAGTAGGATGATTCCCCCTGCTGATGTTGAGCTGAAAAATGATTTAAATGCCTTAAGGTTGATTAATTTTGCCATATGCGCAAAAATACAAAAACCTTACATTTTATTGGGTAATAATTTGTAGTCTAAATATTAAATTATAAAGATTTTAACATATATATTTTCCTATTAGGCGATGAAAAAATTAACTTGCGATTTTTAAAAAATTAAATCTAAAAATGGTAAAAATTCAAAAATATTCCGTAAAAGAGCCAATGTCTGGAGAAGTACAGGAAAATATAGTTAATTTTTTGTACAGAAGTTTACAGGAGTATGGAGATCCTAAAGAAGATATTAATAAAGCGATAAGTTATGCCTTAAATACCTTACACGATAACAAGGATACAAAAGGTAATGTTCTGTCAGCAGAAGTAGATGGTAAAATAGTGGGAGCTGTAGTTTTAAACAATACAGGTATGGAAGGGTATATACCTGAAAATATATTAGTTTACATCGCAACAGACCCCGATTACAGAGGAAAAGGGATAGGAAAACAATTAATGCGTGAAGCTCTGGATACTGTTGAGGGAGATGTAGCGTTACACGTAGAACCACAAAACCCTGCTAAAAAATTATATGAAAGTCTGGGATTCACTAATAAATACCTTGAAATGAGGTATAAAAAATCGCACTAATGGCTTTTATTACGCTAAATACAGATAAGTTAAAGCATAACTTTGATTATCTGAATACCTTTTTTAAAGAGCATGATATAGATTGGTCTGTAGTTACTAAAATACTTTGCGGTAATGAAAACTATCTTGCTGAGTTGCTTAAAATGGGTATAAGTCAATATTCTGATTCAAGAATAAGTAACCTTAAGGTTATAAAGAATATTGATAAAGATGCACAAACCATATATATAAAACCACCTGCAAAAGGAGTAATTAGAGATGTTATTAAATATGCGGATATTAGTATGAATACTGATTTTCGCACTATTGAAATGCTCTCTAAAGAAGCTCAGAAACAAGGAGTAACTCATAAAATTATTATTATGATTGACTTAGGAGAGCTTCGTGAAGGTGTAATGCGTGAAGACTTTATAGACTTTTATGCTCGTGTTTTTGAGATGAAAAACATTGAGATTATAGGGTTAGGAACAAACCTTTCTTGTCTTTACGGTATATTACCAAATAATGATAAACTAATACAGTTAAGTTTATATAAGCAGCTTGTAGAAGCTAAGTTCAATATAAAAATACCTTTTATATCAGGAGGTTCATCTGTAACGATTCCGCTTGTAATGCAAGGGTTAATCCCTCCGGGAATAAATCACTTCAGGGTAGGGGAAACACTTTTTATGGGTACAGATGTGTACAATAGTGCTAAGTTTGAAAATATGGAAAATGATATTTTTAAACTGTATGCTGAGATTATAGAACTTTATGAGAAGCCTGTTGTGCCTACCGGAGAGCTGGGAACTAATCTGGAAGGAGAAACCTACAGTTTTGAAGAGGAAGATTATGGAAGGACTACGATAAGAGCTATTGTTGATATTGGTTTACTTGATATTGACATGAAGCATTTAGACCCTACAGATGGCGATATTAAATATGCAGGAGCTACATCTGATATGGTAGTGCTTGATTTAGAAGAGAACCCGAAAAAATATAAAGTAGGGGATTTACTGGAGTTTACTATGGATTATATGGGTATAGTACGTATAATGAACTCTAAGTATATAGAAAAACGCATAATAAACAGTAATACTCCGTCTATTATTAAGACAGGAGCATAATAAAAAAGGGTAGTTAATTTTAACTACCCTTTTTTATTATATACCTTATTTCACAACTCTGTAAGTAGGGTCTTCAATAATATTCACATCAATAACAGCTTCCGCATTACTTAATAAACGTCTGCAATCATTGCTGAGGTGGCGCAGGTGTACTTTCTTCCCTGCTTTGCTGTACTTTTCCGTCAATCCGTTAATAGTTTCAATAGCCGACATATCCGAGATACGACTTTCTTTAAAATCGATAATGATTTCATCAGGGTCATTCTCTATATCAAACTTATCAGTAAATACCTTTGTTGATGCAAAAAACAAAGGGCCGTATATTTCATAATGTTTTATGCCTTCATCATCTATATAATGGCGCGCACGGATGCGTTTAGCGCTTTCCCAAGCAAATACCAATGCCGATATGATTACCCCTACAAAAACAGCTAATGCAAGGTTATGTCGCCATACAGTTATAACGGCAACCAGTACACCTGTAATAATATCGTGTCTTGGCATTTTATTAATAATAGTAAAACTAGCCCATTCAAAAGTACCTATAGCAACCATTATCATTACACCAACTAATGCTGCAACAGGAAGTTTGCCAATAACAGGTGCCCCGAAAAGAATTATTATTAATATGGTAATAGCTGCAATTATACCTGCCAGTCTTGCTCTTGCGCCGGCAGATAGGTTTACAAGTGTTTGTGCAATCATTGGGCAGCCACCCATACCGGTAAAGAAACCGTTAAGCAGGTTCGCACTACCTTGTGCTACACACTCTTTATTACTTTTTCCTCTTGTGCCTGTCATTTCATCTACAAGGTTTAGGGTAAGTAAACCTTCTGTAAGCCCTACAGCAGCCATAATAAGCGAGTAAGGGAATATAACTTTTAGCGTTTCAAAATTAAAAGCAATATCAGGAACGTGGAAAGGAGGGAACCCACCGCTTACTGATGCGATGTCTTCTACTGTTTTTGTTTCTATGCCTAAACCAAATACCAAAGCAAAAACTACTAGTATGGCTACTAATGAAGCCGGTACAGCTTTAGTTATTTTTGGGAATAATAATACAATAGCAATGGTTAGTGCTACAAGTCCTGTCATAGTGTATAGAGCAGTACCTGTTAACCAGGAAGATTCCCCGTTAACTATAGTTTTAAACTGCTCAAGCTGCGACATAAATATAATAACCGCTAAACCGTTAACAAACCCGTACATTACTGGGTTGGGTACTAAACGGATGAACTTACCAAGCTTAAATATACCTACTCCTATCTGTAATATACCTGCCAATGCTACAGCCGCAAATACATATTCTATACCGTGCGATTGCATTAACGCAATAAGTACTACTACAGTTGCCCCGGCACCACCCGAAACCATTCCCGGTCTTCCGCCGAATATAGCCGTAACAAGCCCCATAATAAAGGCTGCGTATAGTCCTGTTAATGGAGGGAATCCTGCCAGTATTGCAAATGATAATGATTCTGGAATCATAGTCATAGCTACAGTTAAGCCTGCCAGTATTTCGTTTTTATAATTTATTTTTTGAGAAAAGTCGAAAAGATTAATTATACGATCCATATAGTGAAATTTATCTGAAAATATAAAACTGACTTAGTTGTTATAGTTCAGATTTAGTGTTGTTTAGAATAAATGTGCCAATTTAAGCGGGCAAAAATAAAGAAATATAATTAAATAGCTGTCTGTTTATGGTAATGCTTATTTTAAATTCAATAAGCAACTTATAAGTAACATTAATTTAATATTAGATTTAGTAATCTAAATTCTTTTAATCGTAATATTGCAATATATAAATTTAATGTTATGGGGGTAACAAAGTCAGACAAATTTACACAAGAGCAAAATGAACTGTCAATAATGGTAAAAGCATTAGGGCACCCTGCCCGAATAGCTATTATAGAGCACCTGTTGAAAGTGAATTCTTGTATTTGTGGAGATATTGTAGGAGCATTGCCTTTGGCACAGCCAACTATATCCCAGCATTTAAAAGAGCTAAAAAATGCAGGATTAGTAAAAGGCGATGTTGAAGGAACATCAGTATGTTATTGTATAGATGAGAAAGGTTTTGAAAAGATAAAATCTTTTTTTGATACTGTACATAGTATACTTCAAGAGAAAAAAGATGAATGTTGTTAAATAAACCATATTATGAGACTATCTGAAATAAAAACGTATTTAAATGAAGTTGATGAAGTCAACTTTAGAATGCCTGAAGGTGATTACGTACCAAAGCATTTTCATGTAACCGAAGTTGGAGAGATAAGTAAGGATTATATAGACTGTGGCGGTACTATAAGAATAGAGAAGAAAATCAGCATTCAGTTATGGAAAGCTGATGACTACGACCATAGGTTACAGCCAAAAAAGTTTCTGGATATAATAAGACTTTCTGAAGAGGTACTTAAGGTGGGAGATTATGAAGTTGAGGTAGAATATCAGGGAGCAACAATAGGTAAATATAATTTAGGTTTTGATGGTAAAGACTTTTGGTTATTACCTACAACCACAGCTTGTCTTGCTCCTGATAAATGCGGTATTCCTCAATCTAATGAAAAGGAAAAAGTACAATTAAGTAATATTACAAAAAGTACAGAAGAGGCTTGCTGCACTCCGGGTAGTGGATGTTGTTAAAAACTAAATATAAAGTATAAATGAAAAACATTTTAGTGCTTTGCACAGGCAACAGTTGTCGTAGCCAAATAGCAGAAGGCTACTTGAAGCATTTTGCTAAAGAAAAAGCGAATGTGTATAGTGCAGGTATAGAAACTCACGGAGTTAACCCAAGAGCTATTGCCGTTATGAAGGAGGATGGTATAGATATATCTAATCATACTTCTAACAATGTAGAGGAGTATAATGATGTCGTGTTTGATTATATAATAACGGTATGTGACAATGCTAAGGAAAATTGTCCTTATTTCCCTTCTCAGGCAAAGCGTTTTCATTATAATTTTGAGGATCCTGCAAAGGCTACGGGTAATGAAGAGGAAATTATCAATGAATTCAGGGGAGTAAGAGATGAAATTAAAGAATATTCTGATAATTTCGTAAAAATGCATATTCTGTAGTAAGTATAGCTAAATAGTATTATTTTAGCGGAAAATACTTACAATGAAGTCAGTTTTGCTGCGTACTACACCCCGTAAAAGTATTATACTTATCCGCATGATGGTAGGTGTAATATTTGCTTCGGAGGGTATACAGAAACTGCTTTTTCCGCAACTTATGGGAGTAGGAAGGTTTCAGGAAATGGGTTTACCTTTACCTGAATATACCGGCAGTTTTGCAGGAGTGACAGAGATATTATGTGGCTTATTGATTTTGTTAGGATTTTTAACCCGATTAGCAACAATACCTTTACTTGTAATTACACTTTCAGCTTTCGGAGCAATACATGCTGAAATATACATACAGGAAGGCTTCTGGAGTTTTCTTCATCATATAAGGGTAGACTGGGCCTTAATTTTTGCTAATCTTTTTCTTCTTATAGAAGGGAGCGGAAAATGGTCTTTAGACTACCGGTTCGCCTCCAAACTAAATTAAAACCTTTCAATTATTTAATAAACAGGCATCCACCTGAAGTTTTTTTAAATAATTAAAATAAACTTTTTATGCAACTTACTAACTGTAACCCTATGACCAACCGTAAGCGGTTAAGCTTCTTAGATCGTTACCTTACCCTTTGGATATTTTTAGCAATGGCACTGGGGGTAGCAATTGGTTACTTTTCTACAGGAGTAACAAACTTTATCCAGTCGTTTTCAAGCGGTACAACCAATATACCTATAGCGGTAGGACTTATAATAATGATGTACCCCCCCTTGGCAAAAGTAAAGTATGAAAAAATGGGTGAAGTATTTAAAAATACTAAACTTTTGGGTACATCGCTACTGTTAAACTGGGTTATAGGACCTGTATTAATGTTTGTTTTAGCTATAACATTTCTACGTGATTTACCCGAGTACATGTCAGGACTTATTTTAATAGGCATTGCACGCTGTATAGCTATGGTTATAGTGTGGAATGAACTCGCACAAGGTAACCGTGAATATGCAGCAGGCCTAGTAGCACTAAACAGTATATTTCAGGTATTACTGTATAGTGTTTATGCTTACGTGTTTATTACAATATTACCACCACTTTTTGGAATAGAAGCGCTTGATGTAAACATAACTATGGGAGCAATAGCCGAAAGTGTATTAATTTACTTAGGTATCCCTTTTGCTGCGGGAGTTATATCTCGGTATGCTTTAATCAAACTGAAAGGTGAGAACTGGTACACTAAAAAATACATTCCGTTTATATCACCTTTTACATTAATAGCACTTCTTTTCACTATTGTACTGATGTTTAGCCTGAAAGGAGAACTTATTGTAAAAATACCTTTTGATGTTTTACGGATAGCAATTCCTTTGGCAATATACTTTGTAATAATGTTTGTTATTAGCTTTATAATGGGTAAAAAAGTTGGGGCAGATTATTCAAAAGCCACAGCCATTTCATTTACGGCAGCAGGAAATAATTTTGAACTTGCTATTGCAGTAGCTATAGGAGTTTTTGGAATTAACAGCGGACAGGCATTTGCAGGGGTTATAGGACCACTGGTAGAAGTACCTGCATTAATAGCACTGGTAAATCTGTCTTTTTGGTTTAAACGTAAATACTTTAACAACAACACAAAAAAGTAAAATGCTGGAGTGTAGTAAGTAAATAGTTTTTACTTATGAATGATGAATATGCTCGGTTTGTTATGCAAGTCGGGCTTATTCTTTTTCCACTGTGCTACAGTTTTGGTTTTAATAAACTCAGTAGGTAAAGTAATATCAGCAGCAATACATAATTGCGTAGCCGGCTGTAAAGTGCTTAAAATATCATCCAATAGCTTATTGTTACGGTATGGTGTTTCTATAAAAAGCTGTGACTGATTTTTATCGGAAGATAAACGTTCAAAATTTTTTAAAGCACTTTTCTTTTGGTTTTTGTCAATAGGTAAATAACCGTTAAAGGCAAAACTTTGCCCATTCATACCCGAAGCCATTAATGCTAACAAAATAGAAGAAGGTCCTGTTATAGGGACTACTTGTATACCTTTTTCATGCGCTATTTTTACTATGGCAGCGCCTGGGTCAGCAACACCCGGGCAACCCGCTTCAGACATTAGCCCCATATTTTTACCATCTAAACAAGGTTGTAAAAACTCATAATGTTCAGTAGGGTCAGTATGTTTATTTAGTATCGAAAAATGTAAATCAGGCTGTTTCTTTTCAGGATTAATAGCTTTAATAAAACGGCGTGCTGTTTTTTCGTTTTCAGCAATATAATAATCTATAAAACCAATGGCGCGGGCAACTGTTTCGGGTAATACATCCGTAGGGTCAGCATCCGGTCCAAGCGGTACAGGCAGTAAGTATAATTTACCTGTCATAGTTTATTAGGTTTCTTTTATAAGTTTATCAGCTATTATAGTGCAGGTTTCGTCCAGCATATCATATACATTTTCAAAACCGTCGTTACCACCAAAATAAGGATCCGGAACTTCAATGCCACCATCAGCGTGTAAAAAGTCCATAATCATTGTAACCTTATTTTTAGCAGCTTTATTTGGTGCTAATTTTATTACATTTTCGTAATTAGAACTATCCATTACAAAAATATAATCAAAATCTTCAAAGTCAGAAGTTTTTATCTGTCTTGCTCTTTGAGTGCTTATATCTAAACCTCTGTTTTTAGCAGTTTTCATAGAGCGCTTGTCAGGCTGTTCACCAGCATGCCAGTTTCCTGTCCCTGCAGAGTCTACAATAAATTTATCAGATGGCAATTTAGATTGTAATATACCTTCTGCCAATGGAGAACGACATATATTACCTAAACATACCATTAAAATTTTTACAGGCATTATACAGATAGTTTTTTATTTATATCATCAACAAATTTACGGAATTGCTTGTCGGTAGATACTAAATTGTCAACTGTTTTACAAGCATGTAATACTGTAGCGTGGTCACGGTCTCCTATTTTAGAGCCAATATTTGCCAGTGATGATTTTGTATATTTTTTAGCGAAGAACATAGCCAGTTGTCTTGCCTGTACTACATGACGTTTTCTGGTTTTAGATTGTAATGTGTCAATATCCAGCTGGAAATAATCGGAAACTACTTTTTGAATATAGTCTATAGATATTTCGCGCTTTACATTCTTTACAAACTTTTCTACAACCTGCTTGGCAAGTTCCAATGTAACCTCACGGTGATTGAAAGATGATTGTGCAATAAGCGATATTATGGCACCTTCCAGCTCACGAACGTTACTTTTTATATTCTTTGCTACATATTCTATAATTTCTTCAGGCATTTCTACACCATCACGATACAGAATATTATTTAATATAGATATTCTTGTTTCGTAATCCGGTTGATGTAACTCCGCCGAAAGTCCCCATTTAAAGCGAGACAACAGGCGTTGCTCTATATCCTGCATATCAACAGGAGCTTTATCTGAAGTAAGTATTACCTGTTTGCCGTTTTGGTGCAGGTGATTGAATATGTGGAAAAACACATCTTGTGTTCCTGTTTTACCCGAAAGGAATTGTACGTCATCAATTATCAACACATCTATAAGTTGATAGAAGTGGATAAAATCATTACGTGTATTTCGTTTAACAGAATCTATATATTGCTGCGTGAATATTTCAGCAGAAATATACAATACTGTTTTATCAGGGTATTTATCTTTTATTTCAACACCAATAGCATGTGCCAAGTGTGTTTTACCCAAACCAACACCACCAAATATTAATAATGGGTTGAATGATGTTCCCCCTGGTTTGTTAGCTACAGCCATACCTGCCGAGCGTGCTAACCTATTAGAATCACCTTCAAAAAAATTGTCAAAGCTGTAATTAGCATTTAACTGCGATTCTATTTTAAGGTTGCGTATACCAGGTATTACAAAAGGGTTTTTAAGTTCAGGATTTTTATTCTGCAATGGGAAATCTACCTCCTGTGGTTTTACAGGGGCACGGTGTGCGCTGGGTAATTGCTCCGTAAAAGGGCTTTTATTACCGTAAGAGTTTTCCATTTTAATCTTATACAGTAACTTTGCCCCGTTACCCAGTTCTTTTGTTAGTGCTACTTTTAAAAGCTTTACATAGTGTTCCTCAAGCCATTCGTAAAAAAATTTGCTGGGCACCTGTATGTAAAGTGCATTTTCAGTTAACTCAACCGCACGTATTGGTTCAAACCATGTTTTGTATGCCTGATCCTGAATGTTATCTTTTATGAACATTAGACAGTTATCCCATACCTGTTGTGCAGTTTTTGTCATAAATCCTGAATATTAGCTTTTAATTATAATAGATGTCTTACAAAAATGAACGAAAGATGGTCGCTCTTATTTGGGAGAACAAATATGTGAACAAATTTTTTCAAAAAAAAACTGAAGGCGTATTGATTTTTTTAAAAAAAAACCGTAAGCCTTATTTAAGAAAAATTAAGATAAAATTAACGTTATAAAAATATGAAAAATAATCAAATTAAAGTACGTGTACGATATGCCGAAACTGACCAAATGGGGGTAGTTTATCATGGTAATTATGCTCAATACTTTGAAATGGGAAGGGTGGAATGGCTTAGAAATCTGGGTCTTAGCTATAAGTTTATGGAAGAAAACGGTATAATGCTGCCTGTGGTTAATTTAACGTTAAACTATAAAAAACCTGCACGTTATGATGATTTATTAACAGTAACAACAATATTTAAAAAGCAGGAATCTGTCAAGATAGAATTTGACTACGAAATACATAACGAAACAGGGGAGTTATTAACAACAGGTAACTCTATGCTGGTGTTTGTTGATATGAAAACAGGGCGCCCTGTTTTCCCTCCGGATTATGTTTTGGAAAAAATAAAAGAGTAAAAATTATTTAATTTTTACTTCGTATAAATTAGCAAATGCCTCCTGTACTTCGGGGGCATTGTTTTTACGGGTGCTAACTACAACTTCGCAATCCATTTCCATTTTTTGTGAAACTATATCCAGATTCTTTTCTTTAATTACCCGCATCACTTTATTCATTATGGGGTAATCAAATTTTAAGGTATAATGAACATCAATTGTTTTTTCTATAATCTCTGATGCTTCCAATGCCATTTGTGCAGAAGTACGGTAAGCTGATATAAGGCCACCTACACCGAGTTTTACTCCGCCAAAGTAACGAACTACCACTATTAGTACATTAGTCACTTCAAATGACTGTATTTGCCCATATATGGGCATGCCTGCCGAGTTGTTGGGTTCACCATCGTCGTTAGCTCGGTAATATATTTGGTCGGTACCCAGCTGAAAAGCGTAGCACCAATGGCGTGCCGAGTGGTGTTTTTTCTTAACCTCTTCTAATATGTCTTTAACCTCGTCTTCGTTATTGATAGGGAAAGCATAACCAAAAAATTTACTGTTCTTTTCTTTGTATAATGTTTCTTCCGAAGGCGATGCAAGGGTTTTATAAATATCGTTTTCCAAAATAATATATTCTGTGGGCAAAGATATTTATTGCAAATGGAAAAGCAAATGGTTGTACTTGCTCGCTTTTACTCTATTATTTCGTACCCGATAGGTTTAAACGAATAGTTATTACTCATTTCTGCCGAGCATGCAGTTAAACCTACTATTAAATCCATTTCTGCTTCAATCATAATATAGTCCTCTGCTTTACTGGTAGGTGGTAATACATCTACTCTTCCTGTTTCTCCATTAACTGTAACATGCATAAAAACATTAAAAGTAGTTGGTATATCGTCGGGCGTTATACCATATTCTTTAAAAGCATTGCATAAATTACCGAAACATCCTTGGTGCGGATTTTTATGTCCGTATATTATCCTGAAAGTATCAGAACTACAAGGGGTTAATAAAAAATCATGTCTTCCTACCGTATCTTCAACAATATTGAACATAACATTACTGCGATTGGAGTAAAAGGGATGTCCTTTGGTTAAAAAAATGGTTTCAGCATAATCTATAGTTCTTCCAGATGATAAGTATTCTTTTTTATCATTTAAATTATAACACATCAGGTCCGCTACTTGTTCGCCTTCTATATCTGTAATTTTAAGTTTTTGTCCTTTTTTAAGTATAAATGATGTTCCGCTACGCGGATTGATTATGTTCATGGTGTGTTTGGTTATGGTTACTATGAAAAGGGCACTTCCAGCTTTCACTGTATTGCCTCCCTGTATATTGATAAACTTCTGAAGACTCTCCAAAGTCTTCAAGCATTGGGTTTATATCTCCCGAATAGGCAATATCTTTTTTACGTACAATATTTTTCATTTTTACATATTGCTTATTTTCTCTTAATTGTTCAAACTGTGCGTGAGGGTTAAATACTATTGCCGGATATTTAAATTGCCTTGCTTTTCTGCTGCTTTTAGGGTGTAAACCTATTACAAAAAATGCTTCATTACCTAAACTGAAGCTAAAGTTTTCGGAATCTGGCTCCGAATCTACTCTGTAGTCATATTCAAATTTTTCAGCATCTAAATCTGCAAGTGCCTGTAAGCGTTTCCAGAATAACTGGTCGTACATTATTTCATTCTCAATTTCTGTATAAGGAAATATAACTGCTATGCTATGAAAAAGTTTTTCAGATTGCCTGTAGTCTTTAATAAAATTATAAATCGCTTCTAAAATACTTCTGTCATCTTTAGGGCAAGCCATGTGCTCTGCAACTATTACCTTTAGTTGTTTTTTTGTAAATGCTGCTTTAGCGGCTACACAAGGAAAAGTTTTGCTTTCTATGAAAGAAGTAAACTGGTTTATTATTTCTTTTTCCTTCATGTTGTTTTTTTATTCTAATTTCCTGTATATATAACGTAAACCAAAACATTTTATAGTAACTTTAGGCTTTGTAAGAATAAGTTTTATAATGAAAAGTGAAGAAAAATTTGTATATTCATACCAATAAAAATTACATATAGAATTTTAATTTCAGGCTTATGAAAATTATAGTTAAAGGTGCTTTATTAGTAGTTTTATCTTTAGGAATGGTTAACTGCAAAAAAACACAAGACCCTCCAAAAGAAAAATATTGTGGTATTGAAATGACCGGTTTTGAGGTTATGGATAGTAAAACAATAGCTAAAAAAGGTTATAATCATACATCTGACGACAAAGAACTGGCAGGTGATATGATGGCTGCTATAGACAGTATGTCCGGAAAAGCATATGATGTTAATTTCTCTTTTTTTATGCGAGACAATGAGAAAATAGGCTTGTACGTTTTAGGTCCTAATGATCAAAAGGAGATAGAAAAAATAAGCTGTTTATTATTAAAAGAAGATTTTGACGGCAGACTACCGGAAGAAAGAGAGCTACTTTTTTATACTAATGACCATAATACGCTTTTAGCAGCTGTAAAAAGTAAGAGTGAAGAAGTTGGGGAAGAATAGCTAAGCTTCTTCCCGACTAATAATTTTCTTGTCAAATAACTCCACTACATCTTCTCTGCCTTTTTGCAGATTCCATACCTGAAACCCTAGGCTTTCAGCAGTATTGGTGTTTATTTTATTATCGTCTACCACCAAAGTATATTTAGCCTGTATGTTATGATTTTTCAGAATGTGGTTAAAGGATTCTTCTTCAGGTTTACGAAGTCCTATTTCGTGAGAAAAATAAACCTTTTCAAAACACTGGTAAAAGTCGCTGTAAAAACTTGTACCGCAATCTGTTTCAAATTTTTCAACGTGTATAGGGTCAGTGTTACTTAATAAGAAAAGCTTATAGTCCTGTGATAGCTTTTGTAAAAACTCAAGACGGTATAAAGGAAAGCTGAGAATATCAGTATTCCAAGCCTCTTTAATTTCTTCGATTGTAGCACCATTAGTATAAGGCTGCAATTTTTCTAAAAACTCATCGGCAGATAGTTTGCCAAGCTCCAGTTTTTCTTCCAGCTTGTCATGCTCAATAGTCCATTCTTTTAAACCCAGTTGCGCTAAAGCAGCCATTCTGGATTCTTTATCTTTATCCAAAAAAACATTTCCAAAATCAAATATTATTGTCTTTACCATAACGCCTACAAATTAAAAGTTCATCATTTAGTAACGAGAATTTGCTTTCAGGTATTTGAACTAAACGAGGTGCCGGTGTACCTTTTTTAAAGATATTTTCACCTTTAAAAATCCTTGCTTCATCCCACAGCTCAGCATCAATAAAAGTTTGCAATGTTTGTCTGCCACCTTCTATAATTACCGACTGTAAGTTATGCTTATACAGCACATCTGTAATTTTTTTAGCCAAATTTTCCTGAAAAGAAATAACCTCATATTCAAGATTATCTAAATTATGGAAATCAGATTGCTCTGTCAAGATAATTGATTTTGTTTTAAGATTTTTAACAGCATATTCACTATCAATCCTATTTTGTCTGTCAAGAACAATTCGTGTCGGGTTCGTGCCTGTCCAGCTTCTAACATCAAGTTGCGGGTCGTCATCAATAACAGTTTGTGTACCTACTAAAATAGCCATTTCCTCACTGCGCCATTTGTGTACTAATTGGCGTGAATATTTATTAGTAATCCACACCGGGCGTTTTTCAGTATTAGGTGCGGGTTCAGGGCTTAAAAAACCATCTACGCTTTCTGCCCATTTTAAAATAATGTAAGGGCGTTTTTTTTCATGAAAGGTAAAAAAGCGTTTGTTGAGTTCCCTGCATTCTTTTTCTAAAACGCCTGTTATAACTTCTTTACCCGCTTCTTGCAGTTTTTTAATACCGCGACCTGCTACTTTTTCATGAGGGTCGGTAGTGCCGATAACAATTTTAGGAATGCGTTGCTGTATAATTAAGTCGCAGCAGGGAGGTGTTTTCCCATAATGGCTGCAAGGCTCAAGGCTTACATAAAGTGTTGCCTTGTCAATCAAGTGTTTATCCTCTTCTTTTACTGAATTTACACAATTTACTTCGCCATGCGGACCGCCGTAAGGAGAGGTGTGCCCTTCGCCAATAATACGGTTGTTGTACACCAATACTGCCCCAACTGAAGGGTTTGGCATTGCTTCCCGTAGTCCTTTTGCTGCCAGTTCCAGACAGCGTTGCATGTATATTTCGTGATTCATATTGTGCAGTAGTAAAACAGTAAAATTACAAAGATTTAGGTTTTAAAGCACTACTAACAGTAGGAAAGAGTAAATAGTAGTAAGTTTGCAGAACTTAAAACTATAGAATGAAGTTAAAGGCATACAGAGATTTTTTTACAGATAAATTAGCACCTCTATATGATAGGGAGGAAGCCAATCAGTTTTTTGTAATTGCTTTGCAACACCTGAAAGGTTGGAGTCGTACCGATATTGCTTTAAACCCTGATGCTGAACTTACAAAAAATGAGTTTGAGCAATGGAATGCTGTTTTGGCAGATTTAGAGCAGCAAAAACCCATTCAGTACATTTTTGGTAAAGCCTATTTTTATGGTTTAGAGTTTACCGTTACAGAAAACACACTTATACCAAGACCTGAAACAGAAGAACTGGTAGAATGGATTATTGAGGAAAATGCCGATAAAGGAAAAATTAAACTACTGGATATTGGTACAGGTAGCGGGTGTATAGCAATTGCTTTAGCACACAATTTAAAAAATGCAGAAGTTCATGCTATAGATGTTTCGGCAGGTGCTATAAAAGTTGCAAAACAAAATGCTATTGATAATGGTGTTAATGTAACTTTTATTGAAATGGATATACTGCCAACCCCATCACTTAGTGAGGAGTACGATGTTATAGTTTCCAACCCCCCGTATGTTCGTAACTTGGAGAAACAGGAAATAAAAAAAAATGTTTTGGATTATGAGCCTCACACAGCGTTGTTTGTAGACGATAATAATCCGCTTTTGTTTTATGACAAAATAGCTGCTTTGGCAAAAGAAAGCCTAAAACCTGATGGTAAATTATACTTTGAAATAAATCAGTACTTGGGTAGTGAAACAGTTACAATGCTTGAAGAACAAGACTATAAAAATATCATTCTTAAAAAGGATTTATCAGGTAATGACAGAATGATTAAAGCTGAGCTGTAATATCTAAATTATTAGATAACTACTCGTAACGTAATGAATCAACAGGGTTAAGTGCTGCTGCTTTTACAGCAGGATATAATCCTGAAAATAACGTAACTATTAATATAGTACCCAAAGCTGCGGAAATTGCCTGCCAAGGCATAGGGAAACTAACATCCATAAGTGATGAAACGAGTACCCCACCAACTAATATACCCAGTAAAATACCTACAGCACCGCCTATAAGGCTAATTACTAAAGTTTCAGTAAAAAACTGCATGGCTATAGTTACTTTTTTAGCACCAAGTGATTTTCGTACACCTATTTCGCGAGTTCGTTCGGTTACTGATACTAACATGATATTCATTAATGCAATAGAAGAGCCGAACACTGTAATAATACCAATAACCCAGGCAGCTATATTTAGTGTTTCGGTTTGCGACATTAAGTTTTGCAGTAGTTCATCACTACGTTGTATACCGAAGTTATTTTTCTCTCTCGGGTTTAAGCCACGCACGCGCCTCATGGTTATAATGGCTTCATCAACTGCGGCATCAAGTAAATCTCTGTCATTTACTTTTACTTTTATTTCGTAGTTAATATAGGGTGCACTGTATAATGAACGAGCTAACTGTATAGGTATACCCACACGCATATCCTGACGGTTATTAAAAGTGGAACCTCGTTCTTTAAGTACCCCTATTACTTTAAATTTAGCTCCCCGAATGGAGATTGTTTTGTTTATAGCACTTTCATCAGGGAAAAGTCCTTTTTTAAGGTCAGAACCCAGTATACAAACATAATTGTTGTTGGATATATCAAACGTATTAAAGTTACGTCCTTCAGTCAGTTCAAGTCCTGAATTTGGTATATAAAACTCATCTGCTCCCAGTATACTAACTTCTGGATCCGTCTTTTCACTGCCACGTTTTACTTCTACGCCACTGGCAGCATTAAATGATAGTGATACTTCTCCTGTAGGGAAGTTATATTTTTCCTGAAAATCTTTTGCTTGCGGATACGATATAATAGCATTTACTCTTGCATCCTGCCTGTTCCTGCCTAATTGTTCCGAAAAGTCATAACGGCTTATAGAGAAAGTGTTGGTACCTATCATGGCAAAGTTACCTGTAATAGTACTTTCCAGTACTGCTACTGCGGCAAGTATACCTACTAAGGCAAAAATACCGATACCTATAATAATTACCGTAAGTATAGTACGTAATAATTGACTCTTAATTGAGGAAAGTGCTATTCGGGTGTTTTCTCGGAACAGGTTAAACATTCAATACTGTTTTTAAAGCCACTAAAATACAGAATTTGTTTCAGGTATTATTTTAAAATTAAGCCGAATTACAGAATAGCGGTTATATGCTTTACTTTTTGCTGTACCAATGCTTATATTTGCGTAAATAAAAATTAAGATTTAAGAATATGGCACAAAAACCGGGAATTCCAAAAGGTACAAGAGATTTCTCACCAGAAGAGATGGCTAAACGTCAATATATAATAACGACAATAAAGTATCATTTTGAAACTTTTGGTTTTCATCCCATAGAAACTCCTTCATTTGAGAATTACAATACATTAATGGGGAAATATGGGGAAGAAGGCGACAGGCTTATTTTTAAAATATTAAACTCAGGCGATTATCTTGCAAAGGCAGATGAGTTTTTCCTGCAACAAAAAGATAGTAATAAACTAACTCCGCAAATATCAGAAAAGGCATTACGTTATGACCTTACTGTGCCTTTTGCACGTTATGTAGTACAGCACCAAAATGATATTGAGTTTCCTTTCAGGAGATACCAAATACAACCTGTTTGGCGTGCAGACCGCCCACAGAAAGGACGCTTTAGAGAGTTTTACCAGTGCGATGCGGATATAGTGGGCAGTAAGTCGCTATGGCAGGAAGTTGAGTTGGTACAGCTTTATGACGGTGTTTTCTCATCACTGGGTATTAACGGAGTAAACATAAAAATTAATAACCGTAAAGTACTATCGGGTATTGCTGAGGTTATTGGTGAAAAAGATAAGCTAATTGATTTTACTGTAGCACTGGATAAGCTGGATAAAATAGGCGAAGATGGTGTAAAGAAAGAAATGCAGGAAAAAGGCATTAGCGAAGCCGCTTTAGTAAAACTACAGCCACTATTCAATTTTACCGGTACTATTGATGAAAAGCTGGAAAAACTGACTGAATTATTGGCTGCATCAGAAGAAGGTATGAAAGGGGTAGAGGAGCTACGCTTTATATGCGATAATGTAAAAACATTAGGGCTTGATAAATCAGTATTGGATTTAGATGTAACACTTGCCAGAGGACTTAACTATTACACCGGTGCAATATTTGAAGTGACCGCACCGGAAGAAGTAAAAATGGGCTCTATTGGTGGAGGTGGTCGTTATGATGACCTTACCGGAATATTCGGGTTAAGAGATATGAGTGGTGTAGGTATTTCGTTTGGTTTAGACAGAATTTACCTAGTATTGGAAGAACTTTCATTGTTCCCTGAAACCGTAACCGAAGGCACTAAAGTATTGTTTATAAACTTTGGCGATAAAGAGGCTTTATACAGCATGAGAGCGGTTAAAAAATTCCGTGAGCTGGGTATAAAAGCTGAACTATATCCTGATGCAGCTAAAATGAAAAAACAGTTTCAGCATGCAGACAGGAGAAACATACCGTATACAGTAGTTACAGGAGAACAGGAAATGGCAGAAGGTAAATATACTTTAAAGAACATGGCTTCGGGAGAGCAGGAAAGCGTAAGTTTAGAGGAACTTATTGAACGCTTAAAGTAAAACAAAAAATAACTTATAATAAGAAAGCCCGCTTTATTTAAATAAAGCGGGCTTTCTTTTTTTGAAAATTTTGTGCAAAGTAATTATTGTACCATATTCATTGTGTTTATTTTGTTTTTAGAAACACTACCGGTGTTATCCTGTAGTATTTCAATTCCCAAAATTTCGAACGGTCGTTCTATCTTGTTCCCATTAAAATCCAGATAGTCCATTACCAGTTCGTCAAAACTGTCAGGGTGCAGGCTAATTGCCACACTGTCTGTCAATTCATTCTCTAGAATAAAGTTGCGCATTGCATCATAAGTAATTTTTTCCATAAGATTTATAAGTTTAGTTCTTATAAAAGTATAGAGATGGTTACTAAAAACGCAATGAAAAGTGTTAAAATATCTGGGTTTAACAGAAAAAAAGAAATTTGTTAGAAAAAAATAAAATTATTCTGATTAAAAAGTGAATTTTTAATATTTTCATTATTCTGATTCCATGAAGCTTATAATACCATTACCATTATCTCCTGATTTTACGGTACTATTAGTAGCCAGTCCCCAGTCAATTTGTGGATATTTATTTTTAAACTCTGTTATATCTCTGCTAAATTTATCCCATATATAAATTCGGGGTTCTCCCGGGGTAGCATTTTCTTTATAGGTAAACTCTCCTATATATGTTATTTGCCCTGCTTTAACGTTAAAAGGTATAGCAAACTTTTTACTGGAACTTACGGTACCGGTATAACCAATATGATCCAGATAGTTATATTGGTTAAAAGCATAACTGCCGGGAGCGGTTTCTATAACAAATAAATAGGTTTTATTGTCATTGAAATCACCATTATAGGCAGATTCATTTTTTACACGTGTTATTATTTCAACTTTACCATCATTTTTTCTTATGAACTTTTTGTCGCCTTTTACAGGTTCATAGAAAAAACGGTAAATATCATTTATTGGTCTTTCTCCTTCAAAAGTAATTGTGCCAGCCACTAAGCCTTTTTCAGAATCAGAATTAAACTTTTCAGGAACCTGAGTAGAAGCTGCGGGTCTGCACCCTGTTACTATAATTGCACCAATAAGTAATATATAAAGTGATTTCATAAAGCATTATTTTTATATAAATGTACAAAAACTATACCCGTAAGGTTTAACGTAATCTTACAAGTAATTAACAATGCTATATAATTTGTTGATTTTATATATGAGTACCTTTATAATCAGGTAAAATATTAATAATTAAAAATTTAGCTATGATTAAGAAAGATCACACCGAAGGGAAAGTAGCAAAGGCTATAGAAAAGCAAACTTCTAAACTACCATCAGACGTATTTTTATGGTCTGCATTGGGTTCTATGGCAGTATCTGCTACATTAAAAGCAGTAGGAAAAGAAAAGTCAGCTCTTTTTGTAGGACAATGGGCTGCTCCGTTTTTGCTTTTAGGGGTTTATAATAAATTAGTAAAAGTAGAAGGTCACGACCAAAAAGAAAATGTAGAGGTAAACCGTGATTAAAAAAATTAACCTCTTTTAATAATAAGAGATTGTATTGAATTTGCGTTTATGCCCTTTTATGGAAAATAAAAGGGCATTTTTTATAAGTAAAAAATAATATTAATATCTTTCCTAAAACTTATAAACTTTACTGAAGATGATACAAAAATTACTTACTATGGTTTTTATACTATTTGCTACTTTATTAAACGCCCAAAACACTGATGAAATTATGGCAGAAGCAAGACTGCTATATAATTCAGAAAAAGCGTCATGGAACGGAACAGATATACTCATAGAGCATTACCCTGACAGGATGGAACGTACTGGAGGCTATTTTTCCTATACTTCTGATGAGGGCAGGCATATTTGTGTGTTTTATGATAAGCAAGAAGAACCTAAAATACATACCTCATTTAGTTTTGATGATAGTTTTTTAGCAGAAACAGTAAAAGTAGATACTATAACAAGAGTAATGACTTCTTTAGAAAAGGATTTATATGAAATTAGAGTTGAAGCCATTAAGCTTACTTTTAGTAATGACCCTATGTTTAAGCATTATGAGGATATGAACTATAACTATATACCCTTAATAGAAGGGAAAGATAAAAAAGTATATATATTAACAGGACCTACACAACCGGGAGTAATAGTGTTTGGTAATGATTACTTAATAACATTTGATAAAAAGAATAAGGTTAAGAAAAAGAAATCATTACACAATAATATAATAGTAATGGATTATGGAAACAGAGAAGAAAAGATAATAACAGGCATGCACAGTCACTTAAAAAGCACAGGAGAACTAATAACTGTTACGGATGTTTGTACTTTAATGCTGTATTGCCCTTATACAGGCTGGGAAAATTATTATGTAATGTCAGAAAAATATGTTTCTATTTGGAAATGCGAGACAAATGAGTTGGTTGTAATGAAAAGGAAAGCCTGGGATAAAATAATGGAATATCAGGCAGAGAAAGATGAAGACAAATAAGACAAATAAGATTTAGTTTAATTATCTTTTTTTTGGGATACACTACTGCTAAATCCCTGTAAAGGTTCTTTGTTAAGTATTCGCTTAATGTCTTCCAGTGTGGCACATGGCATATTTACCATTCCGTATTCAGTAAGAACATTCAGGTTTATATATTCAATACCTGTTAAGTCCTCTTTCAGGTAGTCAGCAATATCTTCAACGGAGTAAAACCACTCTTTATCGTACTGAACTTTTCGTATTATACTTTCTTTGCGAAGTACTTTTTCGTTTAGTTTTTTCATTCTTATCTATCTGTAGCAAATATACACCGGCAAAGAATAACTATTTATTACTAAGCAAATAATTAGCAACTTAAATATTTTAGCGCATATAAGTTTTTTTGACTTAATTATAACATATTTTCTTTTTCAAAGGTTTACTTTTAATAATACCATACAACCTTTCTAAACGTATCGTCGTCTAATCACTATAACCAATACAAACCTATACCCAACTATTTATGCTCAGAATATTTACAGCACTGTTCTTTTTATATTGTATTTCGGCATTTTCTCAAATAAAAGGAAAAATTACATCAACCGATGGAGAACCTATACCATTTGTTAGTATTACGGTAGAAAACACATACCAAGGTACTACTGCAAATGAAAATGGAGAATACCAACTTGATGTTAAATCCGAAAATAATTATGCACTATTATTTCAATCAATAGGGTTTAAAACTAAGCGTGTTCCGGTATCACTTACTAACACTGAAAAAACAATAAACATTACACTGGAAGAAGAACATTACCAGCTTAATGAAGTTGTTATTTCAAGCGATGAAAACCCCGCCAATGCTATAATGCGCAGTGCAATAGCCAATAAAAAGAAAAATTCTGCTAAAACAGGTCGTTTTGAAGCTGATTTTTACTCTAAGGGACTTTTTAGGGTGGCAGATATGCCGGATAAAATACTGGGAATATCTCTGGAAGAAGAAAAAAAAGCTTTAGACAGTACAGGCAGCGGAATAATTTACCTGTCGGAAACAGTTTCAAAAATTAAGTTTGAGCAGCCGGATAATTTGAAGGAGCATATAATAGCCTCCAAAATTAGTGGTGATGATAACGGATTTAGTTATAACACTGCTATGGGTACATTTTATAATTTTTACGATAATTATATAGAATTTGGTATTAACATGGTTTCTCCGTTGGCAGATAATGCCTTTAATTACTATAGGTTTTCATTTGAAGGAAGTTTTTTTGATGAAAATGAAACTATGATAAACAAAATAAAGGTAATACCACGCAGGGATAAAGAACCTGTTTTTGAAGGGTATATTTATATAGTAGAAAAAAGCTGGGCTATTTCGGCGGTAGATTTGGATATTAAGGGCTACAGAATGCAACAGCCCATAATTGAAACGATGAATTTAAAACAAAATTTCAGTTTTAATGAGCATAACAGGGTTTGGGCAAAAAATTCTCAGTTTTTTGATTTTAAAGCGGGAGCATTCGGTATAAAGTTTAATGGTAAATTTTCCCACATATATACCAATTATGTTTTTAAAGACCAATTTGAAAAAGATACATTCGGTAAAGAGATAGTGTACTTTGAGAGAGATTCAAATAAAAAGGACTCTCTTTACTGGAAAGAAGTAAGACCAATCCCGTTAACCGAAGAAGAGGTTACAGATTATATAGAAAAAGACAGTATACAAACCTTACATAGCTCTAAAGCTTATTTAGATTCTATAGATAAGAAAAACAATAAGTTTAGAGTGTTTGATGTACTTAAAGGCTATACGTACAGAAACTCTTATAAAAATACACGCTATACTTATGATGGGCTTATAAGTTTGAGCGGTATAAGTTTTAATACTGTACAGGGGTGGAACTTTAAGACAGGACTCTCATTTAATAAGTATAATGAAGAAACCGGTAAGTATACCAGTATACGAACTGATTTTAATTATGGTATAGCCGAAGACAGGCTTAGGGTTACCGGTAGTTTTATACACAGGTTTAACCGTGAAAATAATGCATTGCTATATTTAACAGGAGGTAGCAAAGCGGAGCAGTATAACGAAGCAGAACCTATTACACGTTGGCTGAATATGTTTAGGTCATTAGTATATGAAAATAACTATATGAAGCTGTACGGCAATACCTTTGCTAAGGCACAATACCAGCAAAACATATTTACAGGTTTGTTTATGGCGGGTAATATAGAATATACCCGAAGAAAAGCATTAACAAATAATACAGATTATGTTTTATTTAAGGGAAAAGATGATTATACATCGAACAACCCATTAGACCCCGAATCTGATGCTCCTGCTTTTGAAACACATAACTTAATGAAGGCAAGAGCCTATGCTACTATTAGGTTTGGAGAAAAATATATAAACAGACCGGATGGTAAAATACCTATTCGTAGTGAAGACTATCCTTCTTTTAAATTTATGTACGAGAAAGGCTTTGCAGGTAGTGAGCATAGGTATAATTACGATTTCCTGGCAGGAAGTATGACCTATAAAACCGATTTAGGTAATAAGGGGAATTTTGGGTTTAAACTTTCGGGAGGTAAGTTTTTTAATGCAGAGGATATATCATTTGTAGATTATAAACATTTTAATGGTAACCAAACCAATATAATAGCAGGACAAAACCGATTAAACTCATTTAATATTCTGCCTTATTATACCCATAGTACTAATGATAAGTATATGGAAATACATGCCGACCATGACTTTAAAGGCTATATAATGAATAAAATACCATTACTTAATTTATTACAGTTCAATCTTACTTTAGGGTACCATCAGGCAGCGACACCGCAATTTAAACCCTATCAGGAATTTTCTGTAGGATTTAGTAATGTTGGTATTGGTAAGTTCAGGCTACTTCGTATAGATTATGTACGTTCCTATCAGGGGAGTGCTTTTGCAGGTGATGGTATAATGGTAGGGCTTGAGTTTTTGAATTTAATAGACTAAAGCAGGATTAAATTTATCATTTGTTTACATAAAAAAGGCTGCCATTTATCAGGGCAGCCTTTTTTATTTTCTGTGTTATATATAAAATCTTATTCTTCTATTTCAATATCATGGGTTACCCATTCACCATTTTCTTTGCTGAGGTATAGGTATACAGTTACATCTTTTTTTTCACCCTCTACATCAAGATATAAAGAAGCTTCACCATCTCCGTTACTGGTGTGAATACTTCCACTGGAAAAATCAATATCTTCAATGTCACCCGTTATTTCTTTTATCTCTTTATTTTTCTGAATTACTTCTTCAGCAATATGATAAGCATCAGATTTTTTTATTAGATACTTACCTCCAATAAATGAAGCTATAAAAAGACCTATTGTACCTATTATAAAAATACTTACTACCAGTAGTATTGTTCGCTTCTTCTTTTTCTGTTTTAACTGGTATTCGTCGTAAACTTCTTTACTTACCGGTATGCCTTTTATATAATGTTGCATAAAAAATAATTAAGCAATTCGTTCAATTTTAGCACCAAGAGCTTTTAGTCTTTCATCTATTCTTTCATAGCCACGGTCTATCTGCTCACTATTCTGAATGATACTTGTACCTTTCGCAGAAAGTGCAGCTATAAGTAATGAAACCCCGGCACGAATATCAGGAGAAGACATTTGTATACCTTTCAACTGCGATTGGAAATCGTGCCCTATTACAGTAGCCCTGTGCGGGTCGCAAAGAATAATTTTTGCTCCCATATCAATTAGCCTGTCAGTGAAAAATAAGCGGCTTTCAAACATTTTTTGGTGGATAAGTACACTGCCTCTTGCTTGCGTAGCCACTACCAATACAATACTTAAAAGGTCAGGAGTAAAGCCCGGCCAAGGTGCATCGGCTATAGTTAATATAGAACCATCTATATAGTTTTGAATTTCATACCCGTCAGTATGTGCGGGTATATGTATATCATCGCCCTTACGCTCTATAGTAATACCCAGTTTTCTGAATGTATTGGGTATAAGACCAAGGTTGTCCCAACTTACATTTTTAATAGTAATTTCACTTTGGGTCATTGCAGCAAGACCTATCCAACTACCTATTTCTATCATATCAGGTAAAATACGGTGCTCGCAACCACCTAATTTCTCTACACCTTCAATTTCAAGAAGGTTAGAACCAACTCCTGTTATTTTAGCTCCCATGCTGTTAAGCATGTTACACAATTGTTGTAAATAAGGTTCGCAGGCAGCGTTATATATTGTGGTTTTACCTTTAGCCAGTACAGCAGCCATTACAATATTGGCAGTACCGGTAACTGATGCTTCATCAAGTAACATATACGCTCCATGAAGTTCATCAGCCTCAACACCATAAAAATATTCTTCTCTGTTGTAGCGGAATTTTGCTCCCAGTTTTATAAAACCTTCAAAGTGAGTATCTAATCTTCTACGCCCTATTTTGTCACCTCCCGGTTTAGGAATGTACCCTTTACCAAAACGTGCCAATAACGGACCTACTAGCATTATAGAGCCGCGAAGCCCTTTACCTTCTTCTTTAAAAGCAGCAGATTCCAAATAAGGAAGGTTTATTTCATCTGCCTGAAAAGAATAAGAGCCATGGCTTAACTTTTCTACTTTTACACCTAAATTTTTCAGCAAGGTTATAAGTTTATTTACATCTATTATATCAGGTATATTGTGTATGGTTACTTTTTCGGGGGTTAACAATACAGTACACAGTACTTGTAATGCTTCGTTTTTTGCTCCCTGTGGAGTAATTTCTCCCTGTAATTTAGTTCCTCCTTCTATTTTAAATGTTCCCATGCTGCCTTATTATGTATTTTTTAGGATTTACGGTTTTTATTGTTTTGGTTGTTCTTGTGGTTAGAACGATGTGATTTTTGCTTGCTGTTATGGTTGTGGTTACTATGTACCTTGTTACTACTTTTCTTATTAACCTTCATTAAGTTTGATGAAGCAGAAAGTTCTTCATCTGTTTTAAGCAGGTTTATTTTTCCGTTAGACAGTTCCAGTAAATGTTCAAAAATTACCTCGTCCGTAACATTTTCCTTATTCCAGCTTAAGTATGATTTTTTCATATGGTTAGCTATAACCATAATAAGTGCACTCTTTAATTCACTGTCCTCCCATTTACTGGCAACATCAATCATGTACTTTATGTTGTTACCGTAAAAACGATATTTAGGAAAGTTTTGCGGGTACGAAAGGCGGTCTGGCTTTTGCTGAAGCATTTCACGAGACGGAATAGGGTAGGGAGAGTCTACATCTAACTTAAAGTCAGACATTATAAACAGTTGATCCCAAAGTTTATGCTGAAAATCAGGTACATCACGCAGGTGAGGGTTTAAATTCCCCATTATAGAAATAATGTAATTTGCAGCTTTATTGCGTTCCTCTCTATCTTCTATTGCTGTTGCCTGCTCTATTAGCTTTTGCAAATGTCTTCCGTATTCCGGAATTATAAGGTGCTCTCTTTCAGAATTATATTCTAAGTACTGTATTGCTTCGTCGGGTTTGTATTTCATAACTAAATTTTTATAGTGAAATAATTCCTTCTACCTGAGATAGCTCAATATACTTGTCTACTACTGCCTGAGGATTTTTCATTTTCACATTAATTGAAACACTGGTATAGTTTCCGTTTTTAGACTTTTTGGTTTCTATTACGGCTCCCATATTGTTAAAAGCATCTTCTACTTGCTTTATTTTTTCATCGCTTGTAGGAACTATAAACTTATAAAGGTATTCCGACGGCCATATTGCCGTGTCAGTTAGTTCTTCTTTTAGTCTTTTATAAAACTCTTCGCTTTTTTTATCCATTAGTTATATTAAAATATGGGCAAATATACGTTATAGTATCGGGAAATTCCCTTAAGTAAACTTCTTAACAAAATTTTTGCCTTGTTTATGGTAATTACTCATTTAATGAGTTTTGATTTTAAAAATTATTGTACAGCAATTTACAATATTTTCGTAATTAGTATACCCAAAACAGAAGCTAGTACTACAAATAAGTAGCTGTACTTAATAGTTTTGGTTAAACGTGTATGTTTCCTAAACATACTAATAACAATATACAGTGCTGTACCCATTATAAGGTTTAAAGTAATTAAGTTAAACATGGCGTTGTTTAAATCAATACTTATATTTTTATAGCTGCCAATAAGTGTAATAATATTAAGTATTATAAATACTATAAACCAAATAAAATATAATGCTACTAAAACATGAAATGCAATGTGCTTAAGGTCTATTTTACTCATAGCGTGCAGGTGTGCTTACTTATTGAAAAACTTTGGCTATAAATATAACGATTGTAAAGTAGGTTTATGATATCTTTATTAAGGTTTTAAATTATGGTATTATTCTGATAAATTTATTACTCACATTATATTAATTTGTAAGCAAATATTGTATATATTTGCGTCCCCTATTAAATAAAAATGAGCCCCCGCTCACTGTAAAAACTAAAATACTAGTACTGATGAAGTTAAAAGACTTGAAGAAGTGGGTAAACCAATTACCTGAAGCTGAACTTGAAAAAGAACTTATGTATAATTCCATGGATTATGGAATTTCAGGAAGTGTATCAGAAATTACAAAATCTGATGAAAATTTATACTACATAGGTGATCAACCTGTAGTTTTACACACACAAAAAGAATTAACGCAATTAGGATACTCAGAAGGAGATATATCAGGAATGGATGTTGAAGTTCCTAAAAATTGCTATTATATTGAGCTGAGTAGTGAATACAGCATACTGGAAAAGTTTAGTTTGTAAACTAAACTTTTTCTTTTTTTATACAAAACCAAAATAAAGGGCATTTAATTAAATGCCCTTTATTTTTATATTTAAAAAGCAGAAATTAGTTCTTTACTGCTTTTTGTTGCTTCTTATTTGAATAATAATAGAAAGCAAATAATATACCTACTATTGCTAATATTAATAATGTTTTAGAGATAGATGCTGGTGGGTCTACACACTCCAAGCAATCACCATCACCTTCATCATTTGGACCTTGAGCAAATAGCGAGTAATTACTTACCAATAGGAAAATAAAAACGTAAAACTTTGATAGTAAATTCTTCATTATAATTTGGGGATTAAATTTCGGTTCAAAAATATAAGTTTTAAACAGTTAAAAAAAATGCATAACAAAAAATTAAGGATTTCTTAATTATTGAAGTTTATCCTCTTTTTTTTGATGTTAAAAGTCTGTTTATTAATGTGATATATTTGTTTTTAAGCTAAAGTACTATACAAACCGTATGCAACTATTAGTATTACAACACAAATAATTGCTATTTCTAACTGTTTAATAATAGTATCTTTCCTTGTAAAAGAAAGAAGTAAGCGTTTTCTTCCTCGTTTAGTTCGTAGACTTAAAGTTTCTTGAATAGGATTTTTACTCATAGCAATAGAGTTTTATAGCCCTAAATTAACAATAACATGGTTTTATTCAAAAAATTTAACATTTTATCCGTTTATATCATTTCTGTTTGATTGGTTATATAGGGTATATACGTAGTTTTTTAATACTGGTTTTATATATTTTTGATATACTGAATGTTTCTGTAAATTTGCCACTTATCCAAAAATAAGGCGTGGCTAAAGAAATAGTAGTAATAATAGGAGGTCCCGGTTCGGGTAAAACAACACTTTTAGAAGGTTTGGCTAATGAGGGGTATACTTGTTACCCTGAAATTTCGCGTGAAGTAACTCTGGAAGCCCGAAAAAAAGGAATAGAACAATTATTCTTGGAAAATCCTTTACTTTTTAGTGAGTTATTACTGGAGGGAAGAGTAAAACAATATAATGATGCAGTAACAGAGGATAAAGATATTGTTTTTATAGACAGGGGTTTGCCGGATGTACTTGCCTATATGCATTATATAGGAGATGCTTATCCGTCATCATTTGATGAAGCATGTAAAAAATATAAGTACACAAAAATTTATTTCTTGCCGCCGTGGGAAGAAATTTATACAGCAGATGATGCCCGCTATGAAACCTATGAGCAAGCCGTGCTTATAGCTGACCATTTGCAGGAAACCTATAGAAACTACGGTTATGAAATAATCGAAGTTCCTAAAGATACTGTTGATAATAGAATTCTTTTTATATTAGGGCAACTTTCTTAATTACCCTATGCAGCAGCAACCGCTAGACGTTTTAAAAAAATATTGGAAACACGAAAGTTTCCGTACACCACAGCAAGAAATAATACAATCAGTATTACAGGGTAAAGACACTTTTGCACTAATGCCTACAGGCGGAGGTAAATCAGTATGCTTTCAGGTTCCGGGTATGGTTAAGGAAGGTATTTGTTTAGTAATATCGCCCTTAATAGCCTTAATGAAAGACCAGGTTACCAACCTTGCTAAAAAAGATATAAAAGCAATATCATTAACAGGTGCTCTTTCTACAGATGAAATTAGTGATAAGTTGGATAATTGTAAGTATGGCAACTATAAGTTCCTTTATTTATCCCCTGAAAGGTTACAAGCAGAATGGATAGTAGAGCGGCTGAAAGATTTACCAATTAACTTAGTTGCTATTGATGAAGCACATTGTGTATCCCAGTGGGGGCATGATTTTAGACCTGCATATCTTAAAATAGCACATTTAAAAGAGTATTTGCCTGATGTTCCTTTTTTGGCATTAACGGCATCAGCCACCCAAAGAGTACAAAGTGATATAACATCGAACCTAGGGTTGAAAGATGTAACCGTATTTAAAAAGTCATTTTTAAGAGAGAATTTGGCATATATGGTTTTTGAAGCTGAAGATAAGCTGTATCGTATACAACAAATACTAGATAAAAATAAAGCTCCTTCTATTATATATGTGCGTAACCGCAAAGCCTGCCACGATGTATCCCATCAATTACAGTCATTAGGTTATAGCGCTACCTATTATCATGGTGGTTTAAAAGAAAAAGAGAAGGAAGCTAACATGAACCTTTGGCTACAGGAAAAAGCACAGGTTATGGTAGCTACCAATGCCTTTGGTATGGGTATAGATAAGCCTAATGTGAAAACGGTTATACATATACAACTACCCGAAAATATTGAAAGTTATTATCAGGAAGCCGGTAGGGCAGGACGTAACGGAGAAAAATCGTATGCTGTTTTATTATTAGGACCGTCAGATATTGCCACTACAAGAAATCAGTTTATAGCTGTCCTCCCTGATAAAAAAGATTTAAAGCAGGTATACGCCAAGCTAAATAGCTTTTTACAAATAGCCTATGGCGAGGGTATAGGGCAATCGTACTCTTTTAATTTAAATGAGTTCTGTAGTCAGTACAGCTTTAATATTGTAAAAACATATAATGTATTACAGTTTTTGGACAGGCAAGGAATAGTAACACTCTCAAAAGAATTTTCTGAGAGTATAAAATTACAGTTTCTGGAATCAAGCAAAGAAGTATTACGATATATAAGCCTTAACCCACATGATGAGGAAATGCTTTTAGCTATATTAAGAAATTACGCAGGTGCTTTTGATATGGAAGTGGCTGTTGACGTTAGTTATATAGCACGCAAAGCAAAAAAAGCGGAAAAAGAAGTTTTTGCCATGCTGCAAAAACTGGCTGATAAACAAATAATATCATACACAAGTAAAGGTAACGACAGTACACTTACGTTTAATGAGATAAGAGAAGACGACCTCACTATAAACCGTATAGCAAAGTTTCTTGAAAAGCGTAATAAAATAAAAGTAGAGCAGTTTCAGGAGGTAATAAATTATGCTACTGACAATAATAAATGTAAAAGCCGTATTATTCTTGAATATTTTGATGAGGAAGTAAATACCGATTGTGGAGTATGTTCTTACTGCATAAATAAAAAGAGGGAAAAACAATCTCCTCTAGTAATAGCAAAAGAAATACTTACATTGTTAGAGTACTCTGCTTATACTTCCAGAGAAATAGAAGAAAAACTTAACCTAACTTCTGCAGAAACAATTGAAGTTTTACAACTACTTTTGGATAACGAAAAAATTAAAATAAATACCTATAATCAATATACAATAGTATAATGGAGAAATTAAGAATTGTATTTATGGGAACGCCCGACTTTGCAGTGGGTATTCTCGATGCTATATATCAAAATAATTATGACATTGCAGCAGTAATTACTGCTCCGGACAGACCTGCGGGCAGAGGGCAAAAGGTAAAATATTCTGCTGTAAAAGAATATGCACTGGAAAAAGACCTTAAAATACTCCAGCCAACAAACCTTAAAGATGAGACTTTCCTGCAGGAACTGGAGTCTTTAAATGCAAATTTACAAGTAGTAGTTGCCTTTAGAATGTTGCCCGAAGCAGTATGGAAAATGCCTAAACTGGGTACTTTTAACCTGCATGCATCTTTATTACCACAGTATAGGGGAGCAGCACCTATTAACTGGGCTGTAATTAACGGAGAGACTGTAACAGGTGTAACCACGTTTTTTATAGATGAAAAAATTGATACCGGCGAAATAATACTTAAAGAACAAGTTGAAATTACACCTACAGAAACAGCAGGAGAGTTGCACGATAAATTAATGAATTTAGGAGTTAGTACAGTTTTAAAAACACTAACACTTATTGCTACAGGTAATGCAAAGCCCGAAGTACAATCTGAGGAAGGAGAAATAAAAACAGCTTATAAATTAAATAAAGATAATTGTAAAATTGACTGGACTAAATCGGGTGCAGAAATATACAACCATATAAGGGGGCTAAGCCCATATCCTGCTGCATGGACTTTTATAGTGGATGAGGAGCAGGAGTGGAATGTAAAAGTATATACTGCTTCTTTTGATGAAGAGGCACATGGTTTGGAAGTCGGGAGTATAGTATCGGATAAAAAAGAAATTAAAGTAGCCGTACAAGATGGCTTTATTACTCTGGATACATTACAATTTCCGGGGAAGAAAAAAATGAAGGCACAGGAACTTTTAAATGGACTGAAACTATCCGCTAATGCCCGTGTTAAGTAGCGTATACATAATATTTTTAACAAAAAATTATAAATTGTATATTCAGTTATTAACACAACAGTCAAATTTGTCAACATTTATACTGAAAAGTGCCTAAAATACTTGCGTAATAGTGAATTACTACTATATTTGTATAGTAGGATATATAAACAATTAATTTAAACCAACAATTAATAGCAAATTATTATGAACAAATCAGAGTTAATCGACGCAATGGCTGCAGATGCAGGGATATCAAAAGGTGCAGCAAAAAAAGCATTAGAGTCTTTCATTGGTAATGTAGGCGATGCGTTAGGCAAGGGTAACAGAGTATCTCTTGTAGGTTTTGGTTCTTGGTCTGTATCTGAAAGAGCAGCAAGAGAAGGAAGAAACCCACAGACAGGAGCTACTATTAAAATTGCTGCTAAAAATGTAGTGAAATTTAAGCCGGGAGCTGAACTTGATGCTTCGGTTAATAAGTAAGAAATTTATAATCAGCCAAAATAAAAAGCCTCTCAGTTTTGAGAGGCTTTTTTTAACACTTTTTGTTATTTTTTTGTGATTGTACGTTTTTTTTAATTAAATTTAAATAAAATTACTATGCTATGATTTTACTAAAACCTAAAAAAGGACACCTGCTTATAGCTGAACCTTCTACAATAGGAGACATGTCTTTTAATAGATCGGTGGTGCTGTTAGCAGATCATAGTACAGAAGGGTCTGTAGGGTTTATTTTAAATAAACCTTTAGGCTTCACTATTAATGATCTTATTCCCGAAATTAAAAGCGACTTTAAGGTATATAATGGCGGACCTGTAGAGCAGGATAATTTATACTTTATACATAATGTACCTGAGCTAATACCTGGAAGTATTGAAATATCCAGCGGGATATACTGGGGTGGTGATTTTGAATCAACTAAAGAGCTGATAACTAAAGGACTGATAAAAAAGAACGATATACGTTTCTTTTTAGGTTATACGGGTTGGGCAGCACATCAACTGGAAGAAGAGTTAGAAGATAATTCTTGGATAGTATCGGAAAACCGATATGAAAATAAAATTTTAGGGAAATCAACCGCTACTTCTTTCTGGAAAGAAAAAATTTTAGAACTGGGAGGTGATTACATTATATGGTCTAACGCTCCCGAAAACCCTACATTAAACTAACCCAAGCCTTATTTGGGTATTTATTTTTTGCAGTAGCTTAGCTGCTGTTTCATTTCCGTACTCTTTTTTACGATACTTTGTAACAGGCTGTATACCTTTTATAACATTGGTAATAAACAGCTCATCTGCTTTTTGCAGTTCAAAAGGAGAAACAGAACGCTCTACTACGGTTATATCATCCATTTTTTCAGCAATAGCTATTATTTGCTTTCGCATTATACCATTTAAGCAACCATCACTTACTGGCGGAGTCACCAAAGTACCTTTCGTTACTATAAATAAGTTACCTTGTAATGCTTCTATTACATTCTTTTCGTTATTCACTATAAAGCAATTTTGCAAACCATTTTCTTTAGCATATATACTTCCGGTAATGTGTATAGCTTTGTTTGTGGTTTTAAGGGTAGAAAGAAGCTGTTTGGTAACATAAAAGTCTTTGTAAAGGTCTACTTCATACGGTTCTTCATTAAGCTCGTATACGGCACTATTTAAAGCTTCTGCTGTAATAATAAAGGCAACATTATTATCAGTAGGTAAATAAAAACCTCCTTGCTTTCTGTAAAAAGTAAGTCGGGCTCTTGCTGATGAAGCTATTGAAAGTTCATTTACAAGCTTTATTACTTCTTCCTGCATGTACTCCATGGTAAATTCCATAGGTATCTCCATTCTCAGTATGCGCATAGATGCCATTAACCTGAAGTAATGGTCTTCAAGAAAAAGTATTTTACCATCTACAATTTTAAGGGTTTCAAAAACGGCATCGCCATATAAAAAACCTCTGTTGTTATGTAGTGGAGTAGTTGCTTCAGTTGTAAGAGTACCGTTATAATTAATCATAAAAAAAGCCCTGATAAATTTCAGGGCAAATATAGTTGTAATAGTACTTATATCCTAAACTGAACCTAATACATGCTTAAGATCAGAAATTTGATTTTCCCATAGTTGTTTTGCTTCTTCAACATCATCTTCTTCGGCGAAATCAGTAACTAAAAGCGAAACATCTTTTGTGATATCATCAACAGCAATTTTTAATTCAAAGTAGTAGGTGCTGTCATTACCCTCATCATCCATCCAGCGGAATTTTATTCGCTCTCCACTTTTCTTAGAAGCCAGTTTTGCTTTCTCTTCTGAGTCATCCCAAATGAAAGTAAAAAATTCACCTCTTGAATTTACGTTATCAGCAAACCATTCTGATAATCCTGAAGGTGTAGAAATATATTGATATAGAAGTTGAGGTGAAGATGTTATAGGAAATTCAAGCTCATATTTTATTTTTTCGTCCATATAGTCTATATAAAAATTTACGAAATATATAATATTTAACATTTATAAAAAAACATTTCGGGAAAATAATTTTTTTGATGAAAATTTATTGCACGAATTAAATAAAGTTTTATATTTGCACCCGCATTAAACAACCAATAATGCTGAACAAAATGGCGAGGTAGCTCAGTTGGTTAGAGCGCAGGATTCATAACCCTGAGGTCACGGGTTCAAATCCCGTCTTCGCTACGAAATTAGGAAAAAAGCCCTTACGTATTGTAAGGGCTTTTTTATTTCTATTTTGAAGATTTTTTTATGTATTGATAAGTAATTATCTTAATCCATGCCTAAAGCAAACCCAATTAATGTGATTGCAACGCTTATGCATAAAAGAAAAAAGCAGAAGTTAACTATTCCGCTTATTGATTTAGCGTGGTCAGAAGTTTTACGAGCATAATAGGTCTGTAATTCCAGTAGTTCTCGGTCACTAAAGTTTTTAAGGCTTTCCATATAACCTTCTTTTTCTTTACTTTTCATTTTTGGTTAGGTTTATTAATAATTTGTAAGATATAAAAAAGATAATTAAATAACATAAGGCTTTTGGTTAACCAAAAGCCTTATGTTATTTATATAGTTACTATTATAATAGCTTAGTGATTTTTTAAAAGCTTTTCTACAATAATATCCAGTGTTTCTTTATACTCGGCAACAGCGGTTAAGCCATCTTCATATAGTGCCTGCAGGTTTTCCAGTTTAGCATTATCCATAGCGCTGTCCGCCTGAATTAACTTAGGTTGTATTCTGTGATAATCTTCGCAGTCTTTAACTTCAAGCGTTTCATAAATCTGCTTTAATTGATAATCTACCGTTTCAGAGTTTCCACTCATCATAATATCAATAAGCGGATTAATCCATTTAACTATACTGGCATCTTTATACTCTTTATGCGCATAAGGTTTTTTCACTGTTCCTGTACCTATTGAAACGATAAGCATATCTTTAGCACCGGGCTTATTAGGCTTTTCGTTATTATTTAAAGCTTTAGCAAAATTTAATGTCCTTGCTTCGGCATAGGCGCATAGAGTAGGGTTATTAGCAAAAACACCTCCGTCTATCAAAGAGTGTGGTGTACCGTATAACGATTTTATGCGTACAGGTTCAAAATAGGTTGGCGCAGCCGATGTTGCTCTTGCTACATCTTTAAGGTAATAGTTATGAATGTCAGTTGTAGCATCGGCACTGGTAAAAAAGTGCGCTTTACGGTTTCGTATATCATAACTGGTAACCAAACACGGGCGTAAAGCCTGTTTTAGTGTTGTGTTACCAAAGTAATCATCTAAAGCCTCCTCTAGTTCTGTCGCTTCATACTTTTCATCTCTAAACCCGCCTAAGCTGCTTATTTTTTTCCATAAGGTAACATCAAATATTTCATCCCCCCTTTCCAAATATATATCTACCGCTTCTTTGGCACTAAACTTAAATTTTCCGTTTTTATCAGGACACAAGTATACTAACGATAGTATGCCCCCTGTGCTTGTACCTGCAATGAAATCGAAAAACTCGCCGATATTAACATCGGGTCTTCCACTTTTAATGCGAAGTTGTTCTTCCAGATATGTAATTATGGTTCCGGGTAATATACCTCTTATTCCTCCACCGTCAATAGACAGAATACGTACTTTTTTCATAGTTGGCTGGTTTTAAAATAGCTGAATGTTTACTAGTAAAATTTATAGATAGGTAAAACTAGAAAAAAACCGAAATTATACACTACCTATTAATAGGGATTTTTTAAAAGTCAGTCATTCTGTTCGTCTATATTAAAACGTTTATTATCTACACTTTGTTTCTTTTCTTCGATTATTTTTATAAATGCAACTGTTTGTATATTAATTTAGTACCAGGAATAGCAGCTATGTTATTCTAGTAATTTTTTTAGTTGGATGGAGGAAAGCCTGCCCTGTAAAGGGGGCGGGCTTTCTATTTTTAGGTTTAGTTGAAAGAATTAAATAAAAAAAAGGAGTCTGTTTTTACAGACTCCTTACTTAAAACTATAAATCAATAATATTACTCTTCGTGAAAACTTAGTTGAATTTTACTTCCAGTACATCTATTTCATTTTCATTAATTTCATTATTGTCATCTGCAATTATATTAATACCGGATATACGCAGTAGTTTAGATTTATTTTTTTTGCTGTTTGCTAACTTATTATAATTAGATGGGTGAAGCATTAACATTACATTATCGTGTAACGAGTTTGTAAGTATAAATTCTTTAATGGTAGATAGGTTTATGGTGTTTTTCATGGCTGTGTTTTATTAAAAGGTTTATATTGCAAAGATGACGCTTATACCTTTAAAATTTTTGTAACGGAATGCCAATAAAAAACTAAAATTTCTTAAGAAAATACTTAAACTATAACCTTATATTAACTATATAGGGCATTTTGTTAGCCAATTATAAAGTTTATCAGAATCTTCCGGTTTAAATAAACCTGTCCCCGGATTCATAGTTGCTGCTGAGCCACAGGCTACACCCATTCTTGCCATTTCGAGTGGTGTACCGCCCTTTGCCATTACCGATACCATGCCTGCAACCATACTGTCGCCTGCCCCTACAGTACTTAGTTTTTTTACAGAAGGAGCGGGGAGGTGTATACTTTTTTCTTTTGTTATTAAATAAGCACCCTGTGGTCCCATTGATACTACTATAATTTCTGCCTTTCCTTTATTAATTAAAGTTTTGGCTGCTTCCTCTACATCGTTATTATCAAGATGCGGAATATTCGTCATACGGCTCAGTTCACCAATATTTGGTTTTACTAAATATACACCTTCATCTAGTGCTGCTGATAATGCTTCTCCTGAAGTATCAACAACTACTTTACTATTATTATTTTTAATTATTTGTATAAGTTCTTTTAAAAAATCAGGAGTTATGCCAGGTGGCAGGCTACCACTAATTACTACAATATCAGGAAAAGGGGAGAGATTTTTTATTTTCTCAATAATTTTATTTTTGTCATCATCAGTTATTGCCTGTCCAGGCATGCCAAAGCGGTACTGTTCATTACTGGCGGTATCTACAACTATAAAATTTTCGCGCGTTTCGCCTAACACTGTTATAGGTAAAGTATTTACTTTCTCTTCTTCTAAAAGTTCTTCTAATAATTTACCTGTTCTGCCTCCCGAAGTAAATAAAGCACTATTAGGAATGCCCAGTCTCACCAGCCCGCGAGATACGTTTATACCGCCACCGCCAGGTTCATAATTAGGGGCTTCGCAACGTAATTTTTTTTCAGGTTTTATATTGGCCACGCTACTGCTTTTATCAACAGTAGGATTTAGGGTTATAGTAAGTACAGTATTAGTCATAAATAAAGTATTTGTTTAGTGCTAATGTACTATAATTAAAAAGTACTATTGTTTAAAATTATTGTAATAATTAAGCTAATTTATAAGTATTTGTGCGGTTAATGTATTGTTAAGTGTTAAGCGTTTTGATTATTGAATGGTTAACTTTGGTAAAACCTAATAATGAAAACAGCTATGAAAAACGTAAAGAAATTTTTATTCTTATTTAGCATTGCAGCAGTATTAACGGCTTGTTCTGATGATGATGATGCAGGTGCTTCCGCAGGAGAAAATCTGGCAGGAACTTATAATTTAACCGCTTATAATGTGCCTGTAGCAGTTGATTTTAATCAAGATACTCAAGCCTCAACAAACTTAATGAATGAGTCAGACTGTTATTTAGATTCTCAGATTATACTTAACAGTGATAATACGTATACTTCTACTTATAACTATTTGTTGATAACAGATGAAGCAAGTTGTGAAGAAGAAGAAAGAATGGGGAACTGGTCTTCTGATAATGATAATACACTAACCTTGATTGATACTAGTGTTGAACCTGAACTTGAAGTTGATTACACTGTAAATAATGACCAAATATTACTTACATTGGAGAATTCTCCATACCCTGACAGAGATGGAGAAGGGAATGTAATGTATAGTACTGGTACAGTAGTACTTGTATATACAAAAATAGAATAGAGCATACCTACTATTAAGTACATAATAAAAACTCCCTAAATTATTAGGGAGTTTTTTATTTATAAAAATGATTGTAATGCTAATTCATAACCTTTTAACCCAAAACCTATTATGATGCCTGATGCAAAAGGTGAGAGGTAGGACTGATGCCTGAATGTTTCGCGCGAAAATGTATTTGATATATGTACTTCTATTACAGGAGTTGTAATAGCCTTTACAGCATCTGCAATACCTATAGAAGTGTGCGTGTATGCTCCTGCATTTAATATCATACCTTGATAACTAAAACCGGTTTCCTGAATTTTATTTATTATTTCTCCTTCAATATTACTTTGATAGTATTCTATTTGTATGTCAGGGTATTTATTTTTTAGTGAGGCAAGGTACACCTCAAATGATTCGGCACCATATACCTCAGGTTCCCGTTTACCCAGTAAGTTGAGGTTAGGACCGTTAATAATTATAACTTTCATAAAGTAATACTTTTTGTAAAAGTAAGTATTTAACAGGTATAAAAAAACCGACCATAAAAGTCGGTTTAATGTATGGTTAAATATTAATTTCTTAGAAAAAATATCCTACTGATAATTGGAAAACAGCATTTTTTGCTTCAACATTATCATAAACATCAGTAAGTCCTATTGTATACCTGGCCTGTGCAAAAAGCCCTGCAATAATTTTTAGTTCAACACCACCTGCTGCTGCAAAATCAAAACTTTTAGATTCGAAAGACTCTTCTGCTTCATTCACAAGAAATGAAAACTGAGGTCCTGCCATAAAGCTAAGTTTTTTAGGTAGTATGTAATATTTAGCCATAACAGGTACTGATATATAATCTAAGTTTAGGTCTTCCGCAATTTCTGCAGCTGTATCTTTATAGGTTGCTCCCTGAGAAGAGAAAAGCCCTTCTGCCTGTACCGAGAATGTAGGGACTAAGTTAAGTTCTAAAACCGCTCCTGCATGAAAATTAGTTATACTTTCGGTATCAACATCTCCTGTAAAATCAGAAAAGTTAGCTCCTGCCTTTATACCAAAATTAATGCCTTGAGCCTGCATTGTTGCAATACCTGTAAATGCAACAAGTAAATAAATAAGTTTCTTCATATCATTTTTATTAATTGGTTACTTAAAACATATAGCATAAAGACACCTGTGCTACAGAATTTTTAATTTCGGCAGCGTCAGATACTTTTGTTGTTCCCCAGTTGTAGCGTGCTTGTACTGAGAAATTATTAGCAAAGAAAAACTCTGCTCCGGCAGCAAATCCAAAATCATAAGTATTACTTTCAAAGCCTTCAAAATTGTCAGATTCGCTTATTAGTAAACCAATTTGAGGACCACCATGTATATTAAAACTGTCAGCTAAATAAATTTTCATCATTACGGGAACTGTTAAATAATTTAATTTGTAGTTCTCATCATCATTCTTAGCTCCTTGTATAGAGTAAAGTAGTTCCGGTTGTACAGAAACAGCATTCAATACATGAATTTCAGCAACCAGTCCGCCATGAAAACTTGTGAGTACGTTAAAGTCACCGGCATCATCACCTGTGAAATTAGCAAAATTAAATCCGGCTTTAATACCAAAAGCTTGTGCGTTAGCAACTGTAAAGCTTCCTATAAATAATAAAACTGTAAGTAATAATTTCTTCATTTTTAGATATTAAGTTAATTATCAAACAGTACAAAAATACTATAAATTCTTACACTCCTGCTTAAGAGTAAAAATAGGTTCTTTTCTATAAGAAAATTTATTTATGTACAAGTTAAGGTTTTGAATCTTAATGATATCCTAAACGTTTATTAAAATAATAACCAATGTTAGGTATTTTTATGATAAAAAAAATTTATACATTTGCTCAACATAACAATAAATAACTTACAATTATGAAAAAATTATTACTATCTGCCTTATTTGTAACTGCTTTTGGAGTAGCAACTCAGGCTCAGGAAATTCAATTTGGTGTGAAAGCAGGTGTAAACATCGCTGACCTTGGTGGCGATGCTGATACTGAAGGTTCATTAACAAGTTTCCATGTAGGAGGTGTTGCTGAATTTAAATTAACAGAAACTTTCTCAGTACAACCGGAACTACTTTACTCTATGCAAGGAGCTAATGTAGCTGATGGAGTTGATTTAGAACTTAATTACCTGAATGTGCCTATTATGGCTAAATATTACCTAATGGAAGGTTTAAGTATTGAAGCAGGTCCTCAAGTAGGTTTCCTTTTAAGTGCTGACCAAGAAGGTGAAGATGCTAAAGATACTGTTAAAAGTGTTGATTTTGCTCTTAACGGAGGTGTAGCTTATGATTTACCTATTGGAGTATTCTTCCAGGCGCGTTACAGTGCTGGTTTATCTGATATTAATGATATTGAAGGTGTTGATGAGAAAGCAACAAACAACGTTATCTCACTTTCTGTAGGATACAAATTCTAATTTATTAGAAAATAACATTTTACAATAAAATTTTAAATCCTCCTGTTTTTAGGAGGATTTTTTTAGGAACCTACCCAAAGCAGAATTATTTTAAATTAATTAATAAAAACAATCCATGAAAAAAATTTTATTATCAGCTGCAGCAGTATTAGCATTTGGTTTTGCTAACGCTCAGGAAGACACAACAAAAGGAGGTTTCTCGGCAGGAGACGCTTTTATCTCAGGAACTGTAAGTTTTGGTTCTGAAAAAACAGGTGAAATTAAAGCTAATGAATTTAACTTTTCTCCTCGTGCTGCTTATTTTATTAACGACAACATAGCGCTTGGCCTAGAATTAGGGTACATGAGCTCTAAAGAAGATATAGCGGATGATGGTTTTGGTACTTATGAAGAGAAAACAACTGGTTTTGAAATAGGAGCTTTTGGTAGATATTACTTTACACCTGCTAATAAATTTTCTTTATTCACTCAATTAGGCGCAGGCTATGGTACTGCTAAAGTTGAAGTAGAAAGTTTTGAAAACAAAGCAAATGGTTTTTATGTAGCTTTTGCTCCGGGTCTAAACTATTTTGTTTCTGAACACTTTGCCCTTGAAGCTACTTTTGGGGTGTTAAGCTACTCTTCAGTTAAACCGGATGCTGATGGCGCTGAATCAACTAATAGCTTTGAAATTGGTCTTGACATGGCTGATATTAACTTTGGTATCGTTTATAAATTCTAATTCTAGATTTTAAATATAAACTATAAAAGCCCGCTATTTAGCGGGCTTTTTATTTCTTGCTTTTATTAGGTTAGTCGGTTAGTATTTAATTAAAACTTATAACCTATACCTATTTGGAAAACAGAGTTTCTTACATCAGTATCTTCTATAATATCAGTAAGTCCCATATTATATCTACCGGTAGCAAAAAGTCCCATTTCAGTTTGGAAAGTAAGCCCGGCAGCTACACCAAACTCAAAGTCTTCCGCTTCAGCAGGCGTTTCTCCTAAGTCAAAATCTCCATCATCAGAATTAGGATTTAAATCAAACTCTTCATTAACTAAAAAGCTAAACTGAGGACCAACTTCAAGGCTTAAACCATCTATAACATATACCTTTGCTAATACAGGTACATTAATATAGTCTAACTGATACTCTGCTTTATCTCCGTCAGGACCTTCAAAGTCAAAATCAAATCCCTGACCTGAATATAGTACCTCTCCCTGTAAAGAGAACATTTCTGTTAAAGGCATTTCTCCAACAACACCTACGTGAAAACTTGTTCTTGAGTCAGGACTGTCAATGTCATCTCCTGTAACTGTTGCAAAGTTAACACCACCTTTTACACCAAAACTTGGTGATAAAGTACTTGAACTGCTCATTGTTTGTGCATTGCTTATAGTGCAAAAACCAAACATAACTGCGCTTAGCGATAATAATTTAAATAGTTTCATCTCTTTTAAAGTTTTAATTTTGTTTAGTCCAAAAGTATCTCGAAGAATATACATTCATTGTCAAAATCTTCTTAATTCACATAATTTTAACCGGAATGAAAAGTTGGGAAAGCCATATAAAAGACTATAAAACGTATTTAAAAATAGAACGAGGACTATCAGAAAACTCTGTAAATAATTATTTGTATGATGTTAAAAGATTGCTTCAATATGTTGAGGAGAAAGAGATTAACGCCACACCTGTAACTATTACAGAAGAACAGGTACAGCAATTTTTATATGACACCACAACTGAATTAATTGCGAGTTCCCGTGCCCGATTAATTTCCGGTCTTAAGAGTTTTTTTAACTTTTTAATGTTCGAAAATTATAGGGAAGACTCCCCTTTAGAACTTATAGAGGTACCTAAAATAGGCAGAAAACTCCCCGATACGCTATCAGTTGAGGAAATAGATGCTATAATTTCTGCAGTTGATTTATCTACTCCTGAAGGAGAAAGAAACAGAGCTATAGTAGAAACGCTATACAGTTGCGGGTTAAGAGTGTCAGAACTTGTTAACCTTAAAATATCCGATTTATTTTTTGAAGAGGGGTTTATTAAGGTAACAGGTAAAGGCAGTAAGCAACGTTTTGTACCAATAGGATCTCATACACAAAAATATATTAACTTTTATAAAGATTCAATAAGGAATTTACTGGATATTAAAAAAGGACATGAAGATACTTTGTTTTTAAACCGTAGAGGCAAGGGACTAACTCGTGCTATGATATTTACTATTATAAAGCGATTGGCTGAAAAAATAGAACTAAATAAAAATATAAGCCCCCATACCTTTAGGCATTCGTTTGCTACTCACTTGTTAGAAAACGGTGCTGATTTAAGGTCTATACAGTTAATGCTTGGTCATGAATCTATCACAACTACAGAGATATACATGCATTTAGATAGGAAATTTCTTAATGATGTTGTTAATAAATACCATCCCAGACGCTAATTATAAAAGATTTCCTAAAAAAAACAGCAAAAGGTTTTTATTTGGAAAAGTAATACTATTTTGCAGTAAATTAGCACCATGGAGTTTTTCGATATGCCCGACATACACGATGGTGAAAGCCTTAATGACTTCTACAAAAAGCTGTTGAACCAAGTTCCGGATCTCATATTCAAGCTGGTATGGAGACCGTCTAACTTCTATTCTGTAGCTTTTGTTAGTGAGCGGGTGAGTGAAATTTTTGAATTAAGCGTTGATCAGTTTATTGGTGAGACAGAAATTTTCTTTGAAGAAAGATTATTTCCTGAAGATAAAGATGGTTTTACAATAACTCTTGAAATAGCCAGAAAAAAACTTACTTCCTGGCATTACGAATTTAGGGTTAATTTACCCGAACAAGGTATAAAATGGATGCGGGTTTCTGCAAAGCCGGAACTTCACCCCAATGGTTCTGTACATTTTTACGGAAGAGTAAGTGATGTAACAGAGCAAAAAGAGTATGAAAAAAAGCTTCAGGTATCTGAGGAACGATTTAAGCATGCCTTACAAGCAGCATCAGACGGTATTTGGGATTGGGATATGTGTAAAAATACTGTATATTTTTCTGCTCCTTCTATGAAAATACTTGGGCTTGAAGAGGAAGAAACAATAATACCACTAGATTTTTGGAGAAACAGAATGCATCCTGATGATATTTTATTACATGAAAATGCAAGAAAAGCATATTTTGAAGGAGATGCTCCCAGTTTTGAATGTATTTACCGGGTTTTAAATGAAAATGGTAAGTATCGTTGGGTATTAAGCAGGGGTAAAGTTGTTAGCTATGATGATAATGGTGAGTCAACCCGTGCTATTGGCACTCACAAGGATATTACTGATATTAAGGAAAAAGAAATTCAGTTGGCAAATACTATAAACATTATAGGTAGCCAAAATAATAAATTAAGTAATTTCGCTCATATTGTTTCACATAATCTTCGTTCTCATGCAGGAAATCTAAAAATGCTTATAGATATTTTTAAAGGTGCGGAAGAGGAAGAAAAAGAGGAAATGTTAACACAGCTTGAAGCTATATCTGATGGGTTATATGTAACAATAATACATTTAAAGGAGTTGGTAGATATACAGTTTGAAGTAAAAATTGTAAAAGAAAAACTTAATTTAAGGCATTATCTTAAAAATATTTTGAATATCTTACATAATGAAATTAAGAAACACGGGGTTAATATAGAAATAAACATCCCTATAGATGCTACTGTTAACTATAACCCTGCGTATTTAGAGAGTGTTTTACTTAACTTTACAACCAATGCAATTAAATATTCCAGCCCTGACAGGCAGCCTATGATTTCTTATGATTTTGAAATGATTGATGGGCAAAAAGCATTATCTATAACTGATAATGGTTTGGGATTAGATATTAAAAAACATAAAAACTCCCTTTTTGGTATGTATAAAACATTCCACAAAAACCAAAATGCCAGAGGTATAGGTTTGTTTATTACCAAAAATCAGGTAGAAGCAATGGGGGGCAGAATAGAGGTTTATAGTGAAGTAAATAAAGGAACTATGTTTAAAATATTTTTTAATGAAGAAGATTGAGAGCCTTTATGTAATAGATGATGATAAAATATACCATTTTTTGTTTAAAAATTTACTGAAGCAAAACGGTATAGATGTAAATACTACATTTTTTTGTAACGGATCAGATGCCATTGAGCACATAAAAGAAAACAAGGAGAATGATAATTCTCCTGATTTGATTCTTTTAGATGTTAATATGCCCATTATGGATGGTTGGCAATTTTTGGAAGAATACTCCAAAGTATTACCGTTATTAAACAAACAATCTGTAATTTATATGATAAGCTCCTCTAATAATGAGGTAGATATTAATAAAGCTAAATGCTATGAAGGAGTGGTGAAAGACTACTACCTTAAGCCTATATGCAAAGAAGACCTAGATAAAATATTTATTCTCTAGGTCTTCTTTTATTATATAGTATTTAGAAAAAACTTTTCTTCTAATTACACTCTTATTATTTCGCAATGTTTACCGCTCTGGTTTCTCTTATAACAGTAATTTTCACCTGTCCGGGGTAAGTCATTTCTGTTTGAATTTTATGTGAAATCTCAAACGAAAGATTAGCAGCCATTTCGTCACTTACTTTTTCACTCTCAACAATTACACGTAACTCTCTACCTGCTTGTATTGCATAAGCGCTTTTTACTCCTCCAAAACCATAAGCAATTTCCTCAAGGTCTTTAAGTCTTTGTATGTATGAGTCGAGTACCTGTCTTCTTGCTCCCGGTCTAGCGCCTGATATAGCATCACAAACCTGTACAATAGGTGATAGTAATGACTTCATTTCTATCTCATCGTGGTGAGCACCAATAGCATTACATACTTCTTCTTTCTCACCATATTTTTCAGCCCACTGCATACCAAGTAATGCGTGTGGTAAATCACTTTCAGTTTCAGGAACTTTACCTATATCGTGCAGTAATCCGGCTCTTTTAGCAAGCTTAACGTTAAGACCAAGCTCAGCAGCCATAAGCCCACAAAGTTTAGCCACTTCACGCGAGTGTTGCAGTAGGTTTTGTCCGTAAGAAGAACGATACTTCATTCTACCTATAGTCTTAATAAGTTCAGGGTGTAAACCATGTATACCAAGGTCTATTACCGTACGCTTACCAACTTCAATAATTTCGTCCTCTATTTGTTTAGCAGTTTTAGCAACTACCTCTTCAATACGTGCAGGGTGAATTCTACCATCGGTTACCAGTTTGTGTAGTGCTAAACGTGCAACTTCACGACGTACAGGGTCAAAGCAGGAAAGTATAATAGCCTCAGGAGTATCATCCACTATAATCTCTACACCTGTAGCAGACTCTAACGCACGAATGTTACGACCTTCACGACCGATAATTCTACCTTTAACGTCGTCTGATTCGATATTAAATACTGATACACAGTTTTCAACTGCCTCTTCAGTACCAACACGCTGAATAGTATTTATTATTATTTTCTTAGCCTCCTGATGTGCTGTTAGCTTAGCTTCTTCAATAGTCTCTTGTATCTGAGACATTGCTTTACTCTTAGCTTCTGCTTTAAGGCTTTCTACTAATTGGTTTTTAGCTTCTTCAGCAGATAATCCTGATATAACCTCAAGCTGTTCTACCTGGCTTTTATGTAGCTTATCTATCTCTTGTTGTTTTTTGTCAAGATACTCCACGCGGTTATCATAGTCAGCTATTTTAGCTGCAACCTCTTCGTTTAGCTTTTTAGATTTTGCTAATTCGCTCGAAACTTGCGATTCTTTATCACGAGTTCTTTTTTCAGCGTCAGCTATTTTTTTATCTCTTCCCAGTATTACCTGTTCATGTTCTGCCTTTAGTTCAAGGAATTTTTCTTTTGCCTGTAAAATTTTATCCTTCTTTATGGCTTCAGCCTCGCTGTTCGCATCTTTTATTATAGAGTTTGCTTCTTTTTTAGCATCACTTAACAGAGTAGAAACGTTTTTCTTCTCTAAAATTTTTGCTATCCCGAAACCTATTAAAAGCCCTATAATGCTTCCGATAATTATCATTACTGTTGAATCCATAGTTGTTTTTAGTATTGATGTACTTATATAAAAAAAGCCTACATTAGAAGTGTTGCATAAACTCGTTTAATGACAAGTTTTGAGCTAACTCACTGTTCAAGGATCTGCTCAAAGGCAGCTTGCTTTAGTAGCGACGATTCACTCATTTTAATTTGTTAGTGTTGAGTTTATCAAATGTATACTAATGTAGGCAGTATTATTGACGTATGTAAAGAACGTTGTTTATTATTATTTTGAGAGCATTTCACTCAATCGTATATCCATTTTCTTAAGCCTTTCTTCAGCTTCTTCTATTTCGGCAGATGTATTTATCTGCTTTTGCTCTGTTTGTGCTGCAAATTGTAAAGCGCACATAGCTAAAACATCCTGCTTATCTCTTACTGCATAGTTTTCTTCAAACTGCTTAATCATAGTATCAATTTTTCGCGACGCACTCCTTAAACCTTCTTCCTGTGCGGGGTCTACCGTTAGCGGGTAAACTCTGTCGGCAATTGATATCTTTATTTTCAACTTATCATCCATCTCTATATAATATTAGTCAGAAAGTTGAGCTATACAGTAATCGATCTCTCGGATCAATGAATTTATCTTGAGTTTAGTTTCTCTCTTGTTGTCATTACTGCCCAGTAACGAGTTAGCCATCCGTAATGTCTCATTCTGTTCTTTCAGTGAGGTAATTTCGTCAGACTGGCTGCTAATTATGATAGCTGATTTGGAAATTTCATCTTCAAGTTTCTGGTTCTGCTCTTTAAGCAAATCCATATTTTGAATGAGCTTTTCGAGCTTATTTTCCAGAGAATCAACTAAATCGGTTAATCCGCTCATAGCAGCATATATTCATTACTTCATTATGCAAAGTTAATATTACTTTGTTTACAAGCAACAATAATATAAAAATTATTGTAAAATTTGTTGCTTTATTCGTAATAATCTGCTTAGTAAACAGTTGTAACTTTAAACAGTGCTTAGTGCCTGTTTTTGCACGTTTTTTTATATTTTAGCTTTATGAGATTACGCTATATTTTACTACTTGTAACCGCTTGTGCGTTTGCACAAAATCAATATCCTGAAGATTATTTTCAATCCCCGTTAGATTTACCGGTACACCCATCCGGTACTTTTGGAGAACTTAGAAGTAATCACTTTCATGCAGGCTTGGATTACCGCACCAATCAAAGAACAGGATTGCCTGTACATGCCGCTGCAAGTGGTTATGTTTCCCGAATAAAAGTTTCCAGTTACGGTTACGGTACAGCACTGTATATAGATCACCCTAATGGTTACACCACTGTATATGGGCACCTTTCGGCTTATGCTCCTAAAATTGATGATGTAGTACGAGCAGCACAGTATAAAAACCAAAGCTTTGATATAGAATTGTTTTTTAGAGCAGGTGAAATTCCTGTTGAAAAAGGGGAGCTAGTAGCACTTTCAGGGAATACAGGAGGTTCGGGAGGACCTCACCTGCATTTTGAGTATAGAGATACCAAAACCAGTAAAATAATAAACCCATTACATTTCGGACTCAGAAAGTTAATGAAGGATAATAGTGCCCCTAACTTGTACGGGCTAAGAGTATACCCTTTAACGGATGAAACGGTTATTAATGGTGGTAATGAGCCTATAGGAATAAAGTACAGAAGGTTAAGTGACGGTACATATCTTGCCAATACTATTAAAGTGAATGGTAAAGTTGGTTTGGGTATAAATACAGCGGACAGATCTCAGGGTAGTACCAGCAGGAATGGGGTGTATAAAATTGAAACCTACCACAATAACGAACCTGACTTTAATTTAACCTTTGATACGTTTAGCTTTAGCGAAACCCGCTATGTTAATAATCTTATAGACTATTCGTACTATCATAATAACAGGCAACGTTACCAAAAACTTTTTGTACAGACACCATATTCATTGTCATTAGTAAAAGCAAATACATCAGATGGTGCTATAATGGTTACGCCTGAAAATAATGTGCAGGAATATAAAATTGAAGTTTCTGATTTTCATGGAAATAAAACTGTGATTAAAGGTAAAATTGAATATTCGGATGCGCCTGCCACTAATATAACGCCGAAGCCTACAACATCCTATTTTGTAGATGCTTCTGAAGATAATAACTATGCTAAAGACGGTGTTTCGGTATATATACCTGCCGGTACTTTTTATGAAGATTTCTATATGGATTTTGATGTAAAAGATTCTGTACTATACCTGCATGATGATGAAGTTCCTGTACATAAGTACTTTACAGTAACTTTTGATGCTAGCCATCTTTCACCGGAAGTAGCAGAGAAAACTTTTATAGAAGGTTTTTCGGGTAACAGGCGTAATTATCATAACAGTACTTTAAAAAATGGTAAGTTAACTGCAAGGGTAAGGTCGCTGGGTAAATTTAAGTTAGACCAAGACACTACACCGCCAAAAATTTACAGTCCGAGTTTTACTGAAGGTAAGTGGCTTAGTACAAAAGATAGTTTTAGTTTAAAAATAAGCGATGACTTATCTGGAATAGGTACATATAACGCCTGGTTGAATGGAAAATGGATTTTAATGCACTATGATTACAAAACCCGCGTTATATTTCACAACTTTAGCGACGGAATAGTTGATGAAGGTAAGAACGAATTAAAAGTAGTAGTAACTGATAATGTTGGAAATTCTACTACCTTTGAAACACATTTTTTCAGAACACAAAATAATGCCCCGGTTGAAAGCAATAAATAAACTCCTGGCTATTACATTTATATTGGTAAGTAGCGTGCTGTATGCACAAAAAAATCCTATTTTATATGGTGTTATACTAGATGAACATAATGTACCTATTGAAGGAGTAAATGTATATTATGACCTTCCTGACGGACGTGTTAATACTACTACTGACCGTGTAGGTTTTTATGTAATAAAACTTCCTATAAATAAGAAGGTAGATGTTTATTTCTCTCATATAAGCTTTAAACTTTCTTCTATAGAAGGGGTTTTAATGGGACCTAATGACAGTTTTGAATTTAACTCCTATATGCTTACAGGCAGTGAAACCCTTAACCCCCTTGTTATAGACTCCAGCACAGGGCGAAGAAGAATTGAGGGCGTAACAGTAATTCCACCGGATGTAATTAAGAAGATACCCAGTGCAAATGGTGGGGTAGAAGCCATTATAAAACTATTAGGAGGGAACAGTAATAACGAGCTAAGTACCCAATACTCTGTTAGAGGTGGTAATTATGATGAAAACCTTGTGTATGTAGAAGGTATAGAAATATACCGCCCGTTCCTTATTCGTTCAGGGCAGCAGGAAGGACTAAGTTTTACCAATACTGCAATGGTTGAAAATGTAGAATTTTCATCAGGAGGTTTCCAGGCAAAATATGGTGATAAATTATCTTCGGTACTGGATATTACCTATCGCAGACCTACTGAATTTGGGGCTGAACTTGAAGCCAGCTTTTTAGGAGGGAGCCTCACGGCAGAAACCGCTTCTAAAAATAAAAAGTGGAACGGAATAATAGGAGTACGTTACAGGGATAACAGCCTGTTGGTTAACAGTAAAGAAACAGAAACAAACTTTAAACCTACCTTTGCCGATATACAAACTATGGTGAACTTTAACCCTAATGAAAAGTGGGAAATAAGTTTTTTAGGGAATATATCGCAAAATAAATATCATTATGAGCCTTTAACGCGCCAAACAAACTTTGGTACTATTGATGAACCTATAGCCTTACAGATATATTATGAAGGGCAGGAAAAAGATGAATATGAAACCTATTTTGGTGCTTTAAAGTCAACTTATGAGGTTACAGAAAACTTTAACCTTACAGTAATAGGCTCGGTATATAATACTCAGGAACAGGAATATTTTGATATACTGGCACAGTATGCACTGGGAGAGGTAGATACTAATATCGGTTCAGATACTTTTGGAGATATACAATTTGCACGTGGTGCCGGTTCTCAGTTAAATCATGCCCGTAACGACCTTGATGCACTTATTGTGAATGCAGAGGTAAAAGGTAATCACGATATTAAAAAGCATTTAATTGAGTGGGGTATTAAGTATACCCGCGAAGATATTCGTGACCGTTTAGTAGAGTGGGAGGTAGTAGACTCAGCAGGATTCTCTTTACCTGCACCTGTTATAGACCGCCCGATTAACGACCAACCTTATACACCCTATACAGGACCACTAGCACCATACCAAAATGTAAGAGCCTTAAACTTTGTTATAACCAATCGTGTTTCAGGTTATGTACAATGGAGTAAAAGGGCAAAGCTTGGCAGCAGTGATATTTGGATGAATGCAGGTGTGCGTGCACACCAATGGCAGGTAAATGTTGATGGCGGAGAGGATGGTGACAGCCAATTAACTATTAGCCCAAGAGCACAATTTACTATAAAACCAAAATGGAAGCGTGATATGTTGTTCAGGCTGTCAGGAGGTTTATACCATCAGCCACCATTTTACAGGGAGTTAAGAAACGCGCAGGGAATTGTACAGCCTAATGTAAAAGCGCAACAATCGGTACACCTTGTTTTGGCAAATGACTATAGCTTTAAGTTATGGGGAAGACCATTTAAACTTGTCTCGGAAGCGTATTATAAGCAATTGAGTAATGTTAACACTTACACTATTGAAAATGTTAGAATACGTTACAGGGCTGATAATGATGCTGAAGCCTTTGCTTATGGACTTGATGTGCGTATGAACGGGGAGTTTGTTCCAGGTACAGAATCGTGGTTAACATTTGGCTACTTAAAAACAGAAGAAAATTATAATGATAGGGGTTACATTGCCCGACCTACTGACCAAAGGTTAAAGTTTGGTGTTTTATTTCAGGATTATGTGCCAAACATACCAAGCCTTAAAATGTATTTAAACTTAGTGTATAATACAGGCTTACCTGGAGGTTCTCCATCATATGCAGACCCTTATGTATACCAGTCGCGACTTAATGATTACCGCCGTGCAGATGCCGGTTTTGCTTATGTGTTTACCGATAGTAAAAAGCGTTTTGATAAAGGGCATTGGCTTTCGGTATTTAGAGAATTATCTGTAGGGCTGGAAATATTTAACCTTTTTGACAATCAAAATGCTATTACGAATACTTGGGTAAGAGATGTTTATACTAAGGCACAATATGGTATACCTAACTATTTAACAAGTCGCGTATTTAGTGTTAAGGTGAATGCCCGAATCTAAATAATTAAAACATTTTCATTACATTTGGTATATATCCTAAAGTAGAAAAATGAAAAAAGCTATACTGTTTACATGTGCTTTTGCAGCCGTATTTTTTACAGGTTGTCGTGAGGAAGAAAAACCGAAACCAAAGGTAACGTATGAAGATGTTGAGCCTGTAAAAAAGGAAACTCCTAAAATTGATTCTACACAAATAAAAGTAGCCGATTTACCCGTACACATGGATGGTACTGAATACCTTATCCACCCTGTAGGAGATGTGCGTATATATGATGATTACAGTAAAAGTTATGGTAGTAGCCGTACCGATAAAGTGAGCTACGCTATATCTAACTATAACAGGTTTGAAATTACGGGGTACTTTGAGAACCTGAAATTTCAGCATGTTGACTCTACATCTATGTATCCTTTAACGGATATGAAACTACAAATACAAACAGCAACTTTTTTAAATGAGTTAACAAAAAGAAAGGTTTTGGTTTATACGTTGGTAGATTCTGACACCAACCATGATGGTAAAATTGATACCAATGATATTAAGTCACTTTATATAAGTGATGCCGGTGGTAAGAACTTTAAAAAGCTTTCGCCTAATATGCAGGAGTTAATTGACTGGAATGTTATTGAAACAATAAACAGACTTTACTTCCGTACTATTGAGGATATAAATAAAAATGGTGCTTTTGATAAAAAAGATAAAGTAAATTATTACTACGTTGATTTACTTTCTGATGAATGGGAGGTAACTAATTATGAGCCTGTTTATTAATACATAAACAGTAATTATATCAGAATATCACTTTGTAAATCTGATTTTTCAATAGTAAAGTTAAAACCTAATTGTTCCATAAGCTGAAAAACTAAGTTATTATACCAGTTTTGGGATTTTGGGTGGATGTATATCTTTTCAATCATTTTATTGATGTCGACATTTATTTTTACCCCATCGTTTATTTCCATCTTATAGTTCGTTAAGTCGGATATTATCCTGACTTCACCTTCGTACTGAAAACTTTTTCTTTTAAATAAAAACGGGAAAAAAGTATCTTCAAACGGTATAAGTTCCTTTTTATAGTCGATATAATTTACAGCCCCAATGTATTGCTCATATCGCTTTTCAACAGTAAGTGCTTCTTGTAATCTCCCAACTGTTGATTGTATAGCTAACCCTTCACTGTTTTGCGTGAAAATCTGCCACATAGCATACGATTCATACTCATTAATGTGCCAACTGCTAACCACAACCTTTTCTCTGTGCTTTTTATAGTATTTAAGGAATTTAGGATTGTTTTCAGCAATTTTTTTCATCTCCAAATAAGTAGGTTCACTGAAAGTACCTTCATATTGGTCTTCAAACTTATCGGAGCGGGACATAAACAGCTTTTTGGAAAGCAGTAAGTCTAAAAACTTTGATAAGTCCAGATACTTCCAGACTACAGTGTCGGGCTCCGGTATAGTAATGTTGTTGTGTGGTATATACATCTTATCAAAGTAAAAAGGTCAGTAAAAATACAACTGACCGATATAAATGTTGGTTAAAAAAGTGTTATTAGTTTACAATTTAGTATAAATAGCTTTTAATTCTTTAAAGTTAGTGATATAATAGTCAGCATCTTCCGGTTTTGAAATTTCTTTTTTGTCGTATAATACAGTAGTTATACCTAAAGCTTTTGCTGCTGCAATTTCCGATTCAGGATCATCACCAACTACTAACACTTCATCTGTTTTATAATTGTAACGCTTTACTATATCAGCTAGAACTTCTTTTTTAGTTGTTACAGTCGGGTCTACTATATGCTTTTCTCTAAAATCATTTTCTATACCTAAGTGCTTTATTTTGCTCAATTGCATTTTCCTGAAGCCTGTTGTGACTAAAAAGCGTTCAGTATCTATATTATATATTTCAGGGTAATCGTCAAAAGGAGCTATAGGTTCATCATACTCCATTTCATTTTGTACTTCAATACCTTTGTTTGTTAGTTCAGTGCTAAAGTTAAAGCGTTCCGCCACTAGTCGGAAAGGCGTACGCATTATAGCCTGTTTTATCGCTTCTATATCATTGTTATGTTCATTGCTTTCTATTATTAGGTTAAATAGCGGAGCAAACAGTTTTTCTCCAATGGCACTAACAGGGTATATAGTATTGTCTAAATCGTATATAATTGCTTTTATAGGCATACGTTTTGTTTTTAAAATTAGTATAAAACAGAATAGCTGCACAAAAGGGCAGCTATTCTTATAGTTTTTTTAATATATAGTTTTATTCAAACGACTGCATAGCGACCAGTTTTTTGTATACACCATCTTTTGCTATAAGCTCATCATGAGTGCCTTGTTCTACTATACGCCCTTTTTGCATTACAATAATTTTATTTGCTTTTTGTATAGTAGAAAGTCTGTGTGCAATTACTACTGATGTACGGTTTTGCATCATATTTTCCAGTGCTTGCTGTACCAGCCTTTCGCTTTCGGTATCAAGGGCAGAGGTAGCTTCATCCAATATCATTATCGGTGGATTTTTAAGTACGGCACGGGCAATACTTAATCTTTGCTTCTGTCCACCCGATAGTTTATTACCGCTATCACCAATGTTGGTTTCTATACCATTAGGTAAGTCTTTTACAAACTCGTAGGCATTGGCTATTTTAAGTGCATCAATAATTTCCTCATCAGTTGCATCTTCTTTACCTAAAGCAACATTGTTCCTAATAGAGTCATTAAATAAAATACTATCCTGAGTTACCAGTCCCATCATGCTGCGTAGTGCATGCAGTTTATAGTCTTTTATATTAATCCCATCTATTTTTATGCTGCCTTCCTGTACATCGTAAAAGCGGGTAAGCAGGTTAGCAATAGTACTTTTACCACTACCGGATTGCCCCACTAAAGCCACTGTTTGCCCTTTAGGAACATTTAAAGAGAAGTTATGTAGTACATTTTCTTCTTCATATCCAAAGTTGATGTTTTCTATAGCGATACTTTGCTCAAAATAATTTTTATCAAGAGCTTTAGGCATATCCTTAATAGGGTTTTCCTGTTCCAGTACTTCTATAACACGCTCGGCAGCGGCATTACCCTTTTTAACACTGTATGATGCTTTTGATATAGCTTTTGCCGGTGTTAAAATGTTGTAAGCAAGCCCCATATAAACAATAAACTGTGAAGGGTCCAGTGTTTCTTCTACTAATACCATGTGCCCGCCATACCATAACAATATGGTAATAACTACAATACCTAAAAACTCACTGGCTGGTGAAGCAAGGTTTTGTCTGTTAAGTATTTTGTTCGAATAGTGATAAAACCTGTCGGTAGAGGTTTGAAACTTTTTATTGAAGTAAGGTTCTGAATTGAAGCCTTTTATCACTTTAAGTCCTCCTAAAGTTTCCTCTATAATAGACAGGAAGTAGCCTTGCTCTTTTTGTGCGCGGTCGGAACGTTTTTTTAATGATTTACCTATTATAGATATTAAATATCCGGATGTAGGTATGAATATAAATACAAATAGGGTAAGTTTTGTACTTATGGTAAGCATTACTATTATGGTAAATATAATAGTAAGTGGTTCCCTAACAATTAGTTCTAATATAGAAAGGAAAGAGTGTTGTATTTCCAGTACATCTGATGATATACGAGCCATTGTATCTCCTTTTCTCTTTTCTGAAAAATAAGCTAAAGGGAGTTCTACTACTTTTTTGTACATAGCATTCCTGATATCTTTAAGAACACCATTTCTTAAAAAGGTAATAAAGTACATAGCCCAATAATTACACATGTTTTTTAATAAAAACATTGATATAATAAGTGCTATTACTATGGTAAGTGTATACTGCTCTCCATGTTCTTCAGAAAAGGACTGAATGTAATACCCCATGTACTGTTTTACAAACTTTCCAATCTCTAAAATTCCTGTATATACAGGTTTGTTTATAATTTTTTCTTTTTCTTCCCCAAATAAAACATCAAGCATTGGTATTAGGGATACAAAAGAAAGTGCACTAAACAGGGCATAAAAAATATTAAAGAAAATATTTAGCGCAGCATATTTTTTATAAGGTTTCGCAAAGCGAAAAATTTTTTTAAAATAGTTCATTAACTTAAATAAGGTTCATCTCTTTTATGATGTTTTCAACTCTTTGGGTAAGTTCAGCTTCTACAGCTTTATAGTTGGCCACATCGTTTAATTCATCATTTACACTAAAGTAAAACTTAATTTTAGGCTCAGTTCCGCTTGGGCGTGCACATATTTTACTACCGTCTTCCAAATAATAAATAAGTACGTTAGACTTTGGTAGTAACAGTTCTTCCTCTTCGTTTGTAAGCAGATTTTTGGCTATTGATGATTGATAGTCTTCTACCATAACCACACGCTGACCGTTTATTTCTTTCATAGGTCTTTCACGTAGGTCTGCCATCATTTGCTTTATTTCTGCTGCGCCTTCCATACCTTTTTTAGTAATAGAAATAAGCAGTTCTTTATAGAAACCAAATTCAGTATACATTTTTAGTAATTCCTGATACAACGAACTTGATTTCTCTTTTGCCTGAGCTGCTATTTCGCAAACCAAAAGAGTAGAGGTAACAGCATCTTTATCTCGAACGGCATCGCCTACCATAAAACCAAAACTTTCTTCTCCGCCACCTATAAACTGTTGTTCAGGGTAGTCTTTAATCATTTTGGCAATCCATTTAAAGCCGGTTAATCCTGCTTTACATTCTATATTATAAGCTGTAGCCAGTTCCTGCATCATAGGGGTAGAAACTATAGTAGAACCTATAAATTCGTTACCTGTAATTTTGCCTTCTTTTTTCCACTGCTCCAGTAAAAAGTGCGTCATAAGCACCATGGTTTGGTTACCGTTAAGCAATGTCATAACACCTTCGTCATTACGTACTGCCACACCAAGCCTGTCACTGTCAGGGTCTGTACCAATAACAATATCAGCATCTACTTTATCAGCAAGTGCTACAGCCATTGATAGTGCTTCGGGTTCTTCAGGGTTTGGCGATTTTACTGTTGGAAAGTTACCGTTAGGTTCAGCCTGTTCCGCAACAAGAAAAACATTTTTATAACCTGCTGCTTCCAGTACATCAGGTACGAGTTTTATAGAAGTACCATGCAGTGAAGTAAATACAATTTTTAAATCGTCTTTAGCTTTTTGGCTGGTATTAAATGTTGCATTTTCCAGTGACGATTTTATGAACGCTTTGTCTATTTCCTCGCCTATATATTCAATAAGGTCTTCATTAGCGTTAAAGTTGATTTCACTATACTCTAAAGCCTCTATTGTTTTTATTATTTCTCCGTCCTGTGGAGGTACTAACTGTCCGCCATCCTGCCAGTACACTTTATAACCGTTATATTCGGGCGGGTTGTGCGATGCGGTTAATACAATACCTGCATGACAGTTTAGGTATTTAAGCGCAAAGGAAAGTTCAGGAGTAGGTCGTAACTCAGAAAAAAGGAATACTTTAACCCCATTAGCTGAAAATACATCTGCTACTACTTTTGCCAGTGTGTCACTATTATTACGGCAATCATACGCAATAGCTACTTTTATTTCTTCTCCGGTAAAACTTTCTTTTAAGTAATTAGAAAGCCCTTGTGTAGCTTTACCTAAAGTATATTTATTAATTCGGTTTGTTCCGGCTCCCATAACGCCTCTCATGCCACCGGTACCAAATTCAAGGTTTTTATAAAAGCATTCTTCGAGCTCTTTTGGTGATGAGGTCATCATTTCTTTTATAGCCTCTTGTGTTTCAGAATCGAACTCGGGAGTTAACCATATATTTACTTTATCAAGAATAGATTTTTCAATTTCCATGTTAGTAATTTAGTATAAACGTGTTAAGTGATTTTTTGCAAATTGAAGATACAAATTATTTTTGACTACAATGTTTCACTTATTTTATATTGTTTTTCGTTGTTTTTGGTGCGCAGTATTATTTCTCCTAAAAATCCTGCAAGGAATAGCTGCGTACCTATTACCATTGTAGCCAGCGCTATATAAAACCAAGGGTTATCCGTTACCAGTATGGCGGGTTCATGGTTATATAATTTATATAGTTTAATAAAACCAATATATAAAGCAGCTAAAAAGCCAATGATAAACATAAGTACACCCAATGCACCGAATAAATGCATGGGGCGTTTGCCAAAGCGTGATATAAACCATATAGTAATCAGGTCCAGGAAACCGTTTATAAAACGTTCTATACCGAATTTTGTATTACCATATTTACGAGCCTGGTGGAGCACTACTTTTTCACCTATTTTATTAAAGCCTGCATTTTTAACCAATACAGGTATGTAACGATGCATTTCGCCTGATACTTCAATATTTTTAACCACACTTTTTTTGTATGCCTTAAGTCCGCAATTAAAATCATGAAGTTTTACGCCTGATGTTTTCCTTGCAGCCCAGTTAAATAATTTTGAAGGCAGGTTTTTGCTTATTACAGAATCATATCGTTTTTTCTTCCATCCGGAAATAAGTTGGTAACCTTTATTAACTATAAGGTCATGCATTTCAGGGATTTCTTCAGGGCTGTCCTGTAAGTCGGCATCCATAGTAATTATAACATCTCCCTGTGCTTTTGCAAACCCTGCATGCAACGCCTGAGACTTCCCATAATTACGGAAAAACCGAATGCCTTTGACATTCGGATTTGTTTTAGAAAGTGTTTGTATTTTCTCCCATGAACTATCAGTACTGCCATCATCTATAAAAATGATTTCGTAGGTGTAATTATTAGTATTCATAACACTAACAATCCACTCATGTAGTTCGGTAAGTGATTCTTCTTCGTTAAGAAGTGGTATAACTATGGATAAATTCATTTATATTTAAAATGCTCCCGGGTTGTCCTTTTTTACAATGGCTCCCACAATTAAAGATATAATTAAACCAACAAAGGTAAACATTATTATAGTGAAAGGAATTGTAATATAAGGTTGCATAAAAAACTCAATACCGGAAACAGCTTGTTTTAAAGTTTCAGAAGTCATACCCGGTTGTTGCGCTAAAGCTTCTTTTTGTTGTAATAATACTTTTTCTTTTGCTTCGGGTAATATTACATAGAATAAAGCATTCAATACTGAAAATATAAGAGCAGCAAGAGCTGTTACTGATACTCCACATTTTATAGACTGACCAAAAGAAATATATCCTCCGTTTATTTTTTTATAATGATTACAAGCAAGGGATATAAACGTTACGGGTAGTATTAAAAAGTTAAGCAAGTTCATAACTATTCCCGCAACAGGGTCTGCTTGTGCGTTTAAATCAAGAGAGTATCCTATTACTAACTCAAGAATCATTAAAACTCCGAATATAAGAGCGTATTGTAAAGATGCTTTTCCTGGTGATGTAGTTTTTTCCATGGTTGTTTGGTTTTATAAGTTACAAATATACTAATTACGACCTAATGAGTAGTGAAAATAGCAGGAGTGTTACAGTAGAAAAAAATAATTTTAGCTATTTGTTTTTTAAAAAATAGTTGTAATTTTGCAGTCTGAAAATAAAATATTTAAAAACAAAAAGTTGTAATGCGTTTACACCTTTCTGTATAACAAAAGAAAGCCGCGAAACAAATTGCAGCCATTAAAGGAATAAAATTTACTTAAAGATGAGAAAAGGTATTCACCCAGAGAATTACAGATTAGTAGCTTTTAAAGACATGTCTAACGACGATGTTTTCATTACTAAATCTACAGCAGATACAAAAGAAACAATTGAAGTAGACGGAGTTGAATATCCGGTAGTGAAAATGGAGATTTCCAGAACATCACACCCATTCTACACAGGTAAATCTAAACTTATTGATACAGCAGGACGTATCGACAAGTTCAAAAACAAATACGCAAAATTCAAAAAGTAATTTTTGTTTTTACAATATATCAAAAGCCTTCTCAATCGAGAAGGCTTTTTTTATTGATTTAAACCATAACAAATAAACAACAGTAGTAGTATTGTTTATTTATAACTTAATTCGCTATTTTTGGCTCACTAACAATTAATGCCATGAACTACATACTTTTTGACGGACCTGTGCGTAATGCACTTTTACCATTTACATTTACAAGACCTGTAGCTGATATTCGTATAGGTATACTTACCATACGTGAAAAATGGGAAAAACACTTAGGGTACACTACTACAACACTTACAGAGGAGTACCTTATGGATAAATACCCAATGGTAGAAATGGAAGAGAACATTATGATAAATGCCTCTTTCCTGCCAACTGAAGATATGGTAGAAATGATAGAAGGTTTAAATGAAAACCAGGCGTTATTTTCAGGAGATGATGTTGTGGCATTTTACACAAAAGACACTCAGGAGAATGTAGATTTTGATACATATGATATTATAGAATATTCGGCAGATTGTATAAGAGTAGAAAACCCTTGGGATATATTTCAGAAAAATGATGCCGCTATTCGTGAAGACTTTGAATTGTTAACTAACGGTCGCACTTCTGAACCAATACCGGGAAGTGTAAACGTAATAGGGCACGAAAATATATTTATAGAGGAAGGTGCTAAACTTCAATTTGTGACCTTAAATGCTTCTACAGGACCTATATATATAGGTAAGGATACCGAGATTATGGAAAACTCTGTTATTCGGGGACCTTTTGCACTTTGCGAAGGCGCTCAGGTAAAACTTGCCACTAAAGTATATGGTGCTACTACAGTAGGGCCTCATTCGCGTATAGGCGGAGAGGTTAATAATTCAGTATTATTTGGCTACTCTAATAAAGGCCACGATGGCTTTTTAGGAAATTCAGTATTAGGTGAATGGTGTAATCTTGGTGCCGATACGAATAACTCTAACCTTAAAAATAACTATGATGAGGTTAAACTCTGGAGTTATGAAACCGGAAGATTCGCGAAAACAGGAACGCAGTTTTGCGGCTTAATGATGGGGGACCATAGTAAGTGTGGCATCAATACCATGTTTAATACAGGTACAGTAGTAGGGGTAAGTGCTAATATTTTTGGTAGTGGTTTCCCGCGTAATTTTGTACCTAGTTTTTCCTGGGGAGGCGCATCTGGCTTTACAACCTATATAACTAAAAAGGCTTTTGAAACTGCCAGAATAGTAATGTCAAGACGTAGTGTTGAGTTTACAGAAGAAGATGCTGCTATACTGGAACACGTTTTTGAAGAAACTAAAAAGTGGCGTAAAGACGAATAAGGCAGTATACTTGTAGCATGACAAGAAAGCAAAGAAGAACAACTACCGGAAGCAAGGGTAAGAAGAAATATTCTATATGGGGCTTACTGATTGTATTATTAATATCAGTTTTAACTGTTGTTCAAAATTTTGAAGAAGGTAACCCCAGAGATAACCGAATAGAGCGTTCTTCTAAAAAGAAGAGCAAAAAAAATTACCGTGCATTAAAAACCTTTACCGGAAAGGTAATTAGTGTAAAAGACGGTGATACTTTTGAAGTTTTATACGACGGAGAGCCTGAACGAGTACGTTTAGCAGAAATAGACTGTCCTGAAAAATCGCAACCTTACGGTAATACAGCAAAACGCTATGCCTCTGATTTATGTTATGGCGAAATAGTAACTGTAAAATCAGGAGGTAAGCGAGACCGTTATGGCAGGGTAGTAGGTACGGTTATTACTCAGGATGGTGTTAATGTAAACGAACAGCTTATAAAAGCGGGTTTAGCATGGCATTATAAAGACTATTCCAATAATAAAATGCTTGGAGTTTTGGAAGAGCAAGCCCGAGAAGAACAAGTAGGGCTTTGGGCAGATAAAAAGCCTACTGCACCATGGCAATACCGAAAAAATAAAAGGAAAAAACGTAAAAATTAATCAGTGCGGGTGTATATCCCCTGAGCATCAAAAGTTAAATCGATATTATTGTTTAGGGTGATTATATAGTTTAAATCAGTTCTTTTTATTTTTACTATGTACTTTTCAGGGTAATTAATTTTTACATACTCTTTTATAGGCATTTGTATAAAGGAGTAAGGTATTTTTTTATTTTTCCCTGTAACTGTTTCCCAGTCACCTACCTCGTCAAATGTAATTTTAGTATCATCTTCCAAAGTTGCGGTATATATTACTTTGCCTCTGTAGACTTCCTTTATGGCAAAACTAAAATCATCAGTAAAGTTTTTAACTATAAACTTTTGTGCTTGTTGCGGTAGTTCTTTATAAGTTATAGGTACTTCCTGCGCATACAGGGTAACAGCAAATAAGAGTGAGAGTATAAGGAGTATATTCTTTTTCATAGCTAATAGTGTTTAAATTACTATTTAAAATTATGAAAGAATTTACTGTATAGCTATTAGTTTATGATTTTGTTAAGTGCTGTTTTACTGTTTTTTCACGTGTTTCAATACCAGTAAATTAAGAGGGTTTATTCCTAATCCTGACACATTTTTATGCGTAAACCGTGCTGCTTTATCGTAAAATAAAGGTATGACAGGAGCTTCTTCCATTACTATAGAGTCCATTTGCCTGTAAAGCTTATACCTTTCTTTATCATCAATAACTGTAAAGGCTTTTTCGTATAGTTTGTCAAAAGCCTCATTTTTAAAGTGCGTATAGTTAGGTCCTGCCGGAGAGAAATTTTTACTGTAAAAAAGTGACAAGTAATTTTCCGCATCAGGGTAATCGGCTATCCAGCTAGCTTTAAAAAAAGAAACTTTTCCGTTTGATATAGATTGCGATAGGGTAGATGGTGGGTTAACATCTACCGCTACTGCTATACCTATTTTTTGCCATTCTCTTTGCAGATACTCGGCAATATCAAGGTAAGAAGCACTTGTGCTTAGCTGTACCTTTGGATTATTGTCACCTGTTTCAGCTTTATAGGCAGCTACCAACTCTCGAGCTTTTGCTGGGTTATAATCGTAACCTTTTGTCCCGTATCCGCCAAGCCCTGTAGGTATCATACCATGAATAGCAGGGGTTCCCATACCGTTACGCAAGTACATAATCATTTTACTGCGGTTAAAACCATAGTTTAAAGCCTGCCTTATACGTTTATCTTTAACGGTATTGTTATCACCATCAAGACGGAAACCAATGTACTCCGTATTCAGGTAAGGGCCTGTAATCATAGTAACACTGTTCTCGTAATCGGGCTGTAATGTTCCTTTAGGCGTTAATATTTCATCTTTATAAGAAGGATCAAGTCCTGATACAAAGTCCTGCCTGCCTTGTACAAATTGTAAAAAGCCACTTTGTTTATCGGGTAAAAAGGTAATAGCTACTGCTTCAAGGTAAGGGAGTTGTATTCCGTTTTCGTCTTTCTCGTAGTATAATGGGTTTTTCCGTAGTACCAGTTTTATATTCTCTTCCCATATTTTAAATTGAAAAGGTCCTGTACCTATAGGGTTAGAACGGAAGGTATATCCCTCTGCTTCAAAAGCTTCATGCGGTACTACAGAAGCATATTTCATGGTGAGTAATCCTAAAAATGCAGGGAATGTTTTGTTGAGTTGTATGGTAAATGTAGTATCATTCTCAGCTTTAAAGCTTTCTACGTTTTGTAATATCCACCGTCCAGGTGAAGCTATGTTTTCATCAAGCAGGCGATTAAGACTGTATTCAAAATCGGCAGCATTTACAGTTCGTGTGCTGTCTGTTCCGAAAACAGCACTTTTATGGAAATAAACATCATGCCTAAGTGTAAAAGTATAGGTTTTACCGTCGGGCGATATTTCCCAGCTTTTTGCAATATCGGGTTGTATGTTTAAAGCGCTGTCTAATTGTACTAACCCGTTAAATAGTTGATTACAAACCCAAATGGATGGACGTATGCGCGAAAAAGCAGGATCTAATGAGTTTACAGCTGCATTTTCATTATACCTGAAAACAAGGTGGTCTTTGTTTTCTTTTTTTGTATTGCTACATGAAGAAAATACTGTAATTATTACAATATAGAGCAGGCTTATTGTAGTTCTTTTTATCAAGCTATTTAATTTTCTTTATTGGGTTTTGATATGTGTTGAAAACAGACAGTATTATTATTTCTTTATCCTTGCACTCAAATATAATCACATAAGGAAAGCGTTTTACTTTTGCCTGTTGAAAAGATTTATGTATAAATTTATAAATTTCAGTATTATTGTCTATAGAAATAATACTGTTTTCTAATGAGTCAAGAAAATAATTGCCTAAATCTTTTTGTGAGGATTCGTAGTATTCAAAAGCTATAAGTACATCATTATTAGCCCGTGATGTAAAAGTAACTTTATGCTTTCTTTTCATTAATGCTTTTTTTCAATTCTACAGCATTGTTTTTCACCTCCTCCCAAGTATAACTACACTCCTTTTTTGAATGGTATTTTTCAGCAGCTTCTTCTAAAATTAATTGCTGTTCTTTTGAAAGTTGAAAAGAGTTATTTTCATCTTCAATCATTATAGCTTTTAACTTATTCAGTAAGTCGCTATCGTCTATTTGTGTTATCCATTCGATAAGTTCCAGCTTATCTTTTTGTATTTGAGAGGATTCCATAGCTTAAATAATAACATATTAAGCACAAATATAATCATTGCTAATTTTATTTACCGCTTATTGTTTGTAAATTTGCAGGCTAATTTGGAATAGCTTTTTACAGGCTTATGGATATGGAAAACAGAAAAAAAGTTGCTTTTTACACACTGGGATGCAAACTGAATTTTTCAGAAACATCTACTATTGCCCGTAATTTTCAGGATGAAGGTTTCGACCGTGTTGAATTTGAAGATGTTGCGGATATTTATGTTGTTAACACATGTTCGGTTACCGAAAATGCTGATAAACAATTTAAACAGGTAGTAAAAAAGGCGCTTAAAAAGAACGAGAATGCTTTTGTGGCTGCTGTAGGGTGTTATGCCCAGTTAAAGCCGGAAGAACTTGCCGCTGTTGATGGTGTAGACCTTGTTTTAGGCGCTACCGAGAAATTTAAGATAACAGATTATATTAATGACCTTTCTAAAAATGATATGGGAGAGGTGCACTCCTGCGAAATATCAGAAGCTGATTTTTATGTGGGAAGTTATTCCATTGGCGACCGTACACGTGCTTTTTTAAAGGTGCAGGATGGATGCGATTATAAATGTACCTATTGTACCATTCCGCTAGCTAGGGGTATTTCCCGAAGCGATACTTTAGAAAATGTGCTTAAAAATGCTGCTGAAATATCTGCTCAAAACATAAAAGAAATAGTGCTTACAGGAGTAAATGTAGGTGACTATGGTAAAGGAGAGTTTGGTAATAAAAAGCATGAACATACTTTTTATGAACTGGTACAGGCACTGGATGAGGTTGAAGGTATAGAACGCCTGAGAATATCATCTATTGAGCCGAACCTACTTAAAAATGAAACGATAGATTTTGTAGCACAGAGTAAAACTTTTGTGCCGCACTTCCATATACCGTTACAATCGGGTAGCGATAAAATTTTAAAGTTAATGCGTCGCCGTTATCTTCGTGATGTTTATACTAATCGTGTTATGCAAATAAAAGAGGTTATGCCTCATGCCTGCATTGGGGTAGATGTTATTGTAGGTTTCCCCGGGGAAACTGATGAGGATTTCCTGGAAACATACAATTACCTTAATGAAATGGATATATCCTACCTTCATGTATTTACGTATAGCGAAAGAGCCAATACTCCTGCTGCCGAAATGGATGGAGTAGTGCCTGCAAAAGTGCGTAGTAAGCGCAGTAAAATGCTGCGTGGGCTATCGGTTAAAAAGCGCCGAGCTTTTTATGAGAGCCAAATAGGGAGTACACGAACCGTATTATTTGAAAGCGAAAACAAAGAAGGCTATATACACGGTTTTACTGAAAATTACGTAAAAGTAAAAACACCTTGGAATCCTGAACTGGTAAACACATTACACGAAATAAAACTTACTAAAATAGACGATGACGGTATAGTTCGTATGGAGTTTGTAAATACTCCTGAATATGTCTAGTTTATTTTAAAATTAGGGGTGTACATACTTGCCAAAGCGTTTTATTTCTGAAAAAAATAGCCAGAAAAACCCTCCTGAATTTTAGTAAATACGGTATTAAAATGTTGTTCTTAAAGTATTTTTTAAAGCTATAAGCTAAAAAATGTGATGGTTTAAAGAATAAAAGATTTTTTCAGAGTGCTTTAAAGTTAAATTCTTATACCCGGAGGTAACATTTCTTTATATACAGGGTTTTTCCTGAAAAAAGAAGCTACTTTAGGATGAACAGGCACTACACGTAATTTTTTTTCTTCTGCTATAGCTAAAATTTCTTTTAAAAAATCATTTACAACATCATCGTTATCAAAGTCATCTGGTGTATTTACTCTGGTAAGGAATATTTTTCTATCCTGTACGGAGTACTCTACTGAAAGCATTTGATCATCTACAGTAGTTTCAAACTGTCTTTGAAATTCATTGTCTTTAATTTCCATGTTTTTTTTATTGGTTAAATTTCATAGGGACTTCTATTGTCAAGATTTTCGATGGTGCTTTCACTTCAACAGCTACAGTATCAAATTCAACTATACCAAAAGCATCACGCTCATTTATCTCTTCGCCGTTTATCTCCAGTTTACCTTCTATTAAAAACAGGTAAACACCATTTTCAGGTATTTGCAATTTATATTGTGTTTTTACACCTTCGTCAAAAACACCTAAATTCAAATATGCCTGTTGGTATATCCACAATGCCTCATCTTCTTGTTTATTATATGGAGATACAACTGTAACAAACTTATTTTTATTGCTTTTAAGGTCAAAAGCTTTTTGGTCATATCTTGGTTTTACATCCTGCATTTCAGGAAAAATCCATATTTGCAGGGTTTTAGCCCTTTCAGTATGGCTCGCATTCATTTCGGAGTGTTGTATACCGGTTCCCGCGCTCATAACCTGTACTTCGCCAAAGCGTACCGTTTCTTGGTTGCCCATGCTGTCGCGGTGTGTTAAACCACCTTCCATTGGTATGGTAATAATTTCCATATTGTCATGTGGGTGGGTACCAAATCCCATACCTGCTGCAATAGTATCATCATTCAGTACACGAAGCATACCAAACTGAACAACATCAGGGTTATAATAATTTCCGAAAGAAAAGGAAAAGTTGGCTTGTAGCCAACCATGGTCGGCAGTGCCTCTCTCACTTTTTGGGAATAAACGTGATTTCATAATTTAGTTAATAAATTAAATTAAAGGCTGTGTATTAAGAACGATAAATATTCTAATTTTATACAAATTTCGTAATAAAAATCCATAAATCCGTTCAATTGAACGTTAAAACGTACTATTTACATGGAAAAGATTCCTGTATACTTTATGCCCGGGCTTGCTGCAAGTCCTGTTATTTTTGAAAATATTAAGCTCCCTGAAGATAAATTTGAGATGTTTTTTTTAGAATGGAAACTACCTGAAGAAAATGAAACATTACAACATTATGCATCCAGAATTGTAAAAGATATAAAGCATGAAAATCCTGTTTTGGTAGGAGTTTCGTTTGGAGGTGTATTAGTACAGGAAATGACAGAATTAATAGCGGTGAGGAAAACAATAATTATATCGAGTGTTAAGTGTAATGCAGAATTTCCACGCAGAATGAAGTTTGCCAAACTGGTACAGGCTTACAGGGTTTTCCCTACAGCCTTAATGGAAAAGGTAGACTGGCTGGCAAAGTTTGCTAATGGTAATAACGTTATAGCAAAACGTTTAAAGCTGTATGAAAAATATCTTTCTGTTAGGGATAAGAAATATTTAGACTGGGCGTTTAAAACTATAATTTTATGGGAACGAACAGAAGCTAACCCTAAAGTGGTACATATACATGGTGATAACGATGGTGTTTTCCCTCCACAGTATTTAAAAGATTATATTACAGTGAAAGGTGGTACACATATTATGATAATTAATAAGGCAAAATGGTTAAATGAAAATCTGCCGAAAATTATATTAGGAGACTAACTTTTGGTGTCATTTTTGTAATTTTACTAGTGTAGAGTATTAAAATCAAATCAATAAAAATTTAAAAAGTATTAAGGTATGGAATGGGTGAAAAAAGCGTGTGTTATAGGAGGTGTGGTTTTAATAAGTGGTGTATTTATACATGCGGTTTCCGGAGATGGAGTTACAACAGATAAAACAACAGCGGAAACTGTTGAGCCGAATTATTATTATTTCCCTAAAGAAATAGATTTTGCAGGAGAAAAGACTCCGCTGGATATTGCAGATGTTAGCGAAAGGCTGGATAAAGAGTTAATGATTAATGCTAATTTACATGCAAGTACACAGCTTATTATAAAACGTGCCAATCGTGCATTTGAGGTAATTGAGCCTATTTTGAAAAAAAACGGAGTTCCTGATGATTTTAAATACCTGGCAGTTATAGAAAGCAGACTGGAAAACGTGGTATCTCCTGCCGGGGCAAGAGGTGTATGGCAATTTATGCCCGCTACCGGAAAACAATACGGCTTAGAGGTAAGTGATGAGGTGGATGAGCGCTATCATTTAGCAAAATCAACAGAAGCTGCTTGTAAATACCTTGTAGATGCTAAAGAGAAATTTGGTTCGTGGACGCTTGCAGCAGCATCGTACAACGGAGGTGTAGCAGGCGTAAACAGGCAAATTACATTTCAGGGGGTAGATAATTATTATGATTTGTTATTAACAGAAGAAACATCAAGATATGTTTTCAGGATACTGGCGTTAAAGCAAATAATGCAAAATCCGTTTAAATATGGGTTTAATTTACTGCCAGCCGATTCATATCCTGTATTACCAGTTAAAAAAGTAGTAGTAAATACATCGATACCTGATTTAGCCGTATTTGCAAAACAGCAAGGTATTAATTACAAAATTTTAAAAATACATAACCCTTGGTTACGAGACAGAGCGTTAAATAACACCAAAGGAAAGGAGTATGTTTTTGAAATTCCTATTAAGGGGTATTAATAAAAACAGACCAGCAATAAAAAAAGCCACCTAAAGAGGTGGCTTTTTTTATTGCTGTTATATTGTAAAGTTCTTAGTATCTTCTCATTTGCTGTACAGGACCTCTCTTCATTTGTTGTTTCATCATAGTAATCTGGTCTTTCAACATATTATGCTTATCCAGTTTTTTAGCATCGGCAAGAAGTTTCTCTGCTTCTATCTTTCTGTTTTTCGTCATAGCAATACCGGCAAGGTTTAGCTTAGCCATCGCTAAATCCTGATCCATATTTAAACCAAGCTCTACAGCCTTCTTTAAATACTTTTCAGCTTTAGTAAGGTTAGTTTGAGAAAGCATTAAACCATGCAGGTAATTATAGTACCCTTGTTGCTTTCTTACCAGTGCAGCTTCAGGGTCTTTAATTTTATTTAAAAGTTTTGTTGCTCCTTCAAAATCCTGTTTTCTCAGTTTTAAAAAAGCAAGTAGTATAATTTCGTTTTTAAAGTAAAGGAATACGAATATTAAAGAAAGTAATATTAAAAATATACCGTTACCAATATTCTTTTCTGTAAATTGCCATACAGCAGTTATTATTATAAGTGCTGCAATTATTAATTTGAAATTCTTGTTGAACATAATACCTGAGTAATTTTGAGGTGCAAAGGTAAGAAAATGAATTAAAAATATTTTTTATAAAGGTATTGTAAGAAAAAAAAAGGTTTGTATATTTGCACTCGGTTTCGGAAACAGGTTTTCCTAATGCCCTGACAACATATTACAATTAAGATTTTAAAGATACACAGTAATGAGTAAGAGAACGTTTCAACCATCGAGAAGAAAAAGAAGAAATAAGCACGGTTTTATGGAAAGAATGGCCTCTGCCAACGGTAGAAAAGTGCTTGCTCGCAGAAGGGCAAAAGGAAGACACAAACTAACGGTTTCCAGTGAACCAAGACATAAGAAATAATGTTTGTTTTGAAAATATAAAAAGGTGTTACTTTACGGGTAACGCCTTTTTTTATACCTAGTCAGTAATGGCGTATACTTTTTTTAATTGAAAAGTTCTTTAAATAAACATTAAATTTGCATAACACAGTACTAAACACACAACTACAACATAATGCCTAGAGACAATTCTATCAAATCTATTTTAATTATCGGTTCCGGTCCAATAGTAATAGGGCAGGCCTGTGAGTTTGATTATGCCGGTTCGCAAGCGGCACGTTCAATAAGAGAAGAAGGTATAGAGGTTATATTAATAAACTCTAACCCGGCAACAATTATGACAGATCCTTCTATGGCGGATCATGTTTACTTAAAGCCGTTAACTACAAAGTCTATTATTGAAATATTAAAAGCACACCCAAATATTGATGCTGTATTACCTACCATGGGTGGGCAAACAGCCTTAAACCTTTGCCTTGAAGCAGAAGATAAAGGAATATGGGAAGATTTTAATGTACGACTAATAGGTGTAGATATTAATGCTATTAATATAACCGAAAACAGAGAGCAGTTTAAGCAATTACTTAAAAAGATTGATATACCTGTAGCTCCTGCAAAAACGGCAAACTCTTTCCTGCAAGGTAAAGAAATAGCGCAAGAGTTCGGTTTTCCTTTAGTAATACGTCCATCGTTTACACTAGGTGGTTCAGGAGCTTCTTTTGTACACAGCAAAGAAGATTTTGATGAACTGCTTACAAGAGGTTTAGAGGCATCACCAATACATGAGGTACTTATAGATAAAGCCCTTTTAGGCTGGAAAGAATATGAACTTGAGTTATTACGTGATAAAAATGATAACGTAGTAATTATATGTTCAATAGAAAATATGGACCCTATGGGAATCCATACGGGAGACAGTATTACTGTAGCGCCTGCCATGACACTATCTGATACTACCTATCAGAGAATGCGTGATATGGCAATAAAAATGATGCGAAGCATCGGTAACTTTGCAGGAGGCTGTAACGTGCAGTTTGCCGTTAGCCCTGATGAAAAAGAAGATATAGTAGCCATTGAAATTAACCCAAGAGTATCACGTTCATCGGCACTGGCTTCAAAAGCAACAGGTTACCCAATTGCAAAAGTAGCATCTAAACTGGCTTTAGGCTATCATTTAGATGAACTTGAAAACCAGATAACAAAATCTACATCAGCATTATTTGAGCCTACACTTGACTACGTAATTGTAAAAATACCACGTTGGAACTTTGATAAGTTTGAAGGAGCTGAAAGAACACTGGGGCTTCAAATGAAATCGGTAGGAGAGGTAATGGGTATAGGTCGCTCATTCCAGGAAGCACTACACAAGGCAACACAATCACTTGAAATTAAGCGTAACGGTCTTGGTGCTGACGGAAAAGGATATACAAATTACGAGCAGATTATAGAAAAACTGGCTAACCCAAGTTGGGACAGAGTTTTTGTAATATATGATGCGATACAAATGGGTATACCATTAAGCCGTATACACGAAATTACTAAAATAGACATGTGGTTCTTAAAGCAATATGAAGAACTGGATGCACTTGAAAAAGAAATTTCTAACTACACCGTTGATACTTTACCTAAAGAGTTATTACTGGAAGCGAAACAAAAAGGTTTTGCTGACAGACAGATAGCACACATGATGAAGTGCTTGGAAAGTGAAGTATACAACAAACGTGAAGAAATGGGCGTGAAGCGTGTGTATAAACTGGTAGATACTTGTGCTGCTGAATTTACCGCTAAAACCCCATATTACTACTCAACCTTTGAAGCTGAAATAGAAAAAGCTGACGGTACTAAATATGTAGCTAACGAAAGTATAGTAACAGATAAGAAAAAGGTAGTAGTGCTTGGTTCAGGACCTAACCGAATAGGGCAGGGTATTGAGTTTGACTACTCTTGTGTTCACGGTGTGCTTGCAGCATCAGAATGTGGGTACGAAACTATAATGATTAACTGTAACCCTGAAACGGTTTCAACAGATTTTGATACAGCAGATAAACTGTACTTTGAGCCCGTATTCTGGGAACATATATATGATATAATCCGCCACGAAAAGCCGGAAGGTGTAATTGTTCAGCTTGGAGGGCAAACAGCACTTAAACTGGCTGAAAAACTTGACCGCTACGGTATAAAAATATTCGGAACAAGTTACGAAGCACTGGATTTAGCTGAAGACAGAGGTAGGTTCTCAGAACTACTTTCTACACTTGATATACCTTACCCTAAATTTGGCGTAGCAGAAAGCGCGGAAGAAGCTGTAAAACTTTCTGATGAGTTGGACTTTCCACTATTGGTAAGACCATCATACGTATTAGGAGGTCAGGGAATGAAAATTGTTATCAATAAAGAGGAACTTGAAGAACACGTTATCGATTTATTGAAAAACATACCGGGTAACAAATTACTATTAGACCACTACCTGGACGGAGCTATTGAAGCAGAGGCTGATGCAATATGTGACGGAGAGGATGTCTACATCATCGGTATAATGGAGCATATAGAGCCTTGTGGGGTACACTCGGGAGATAGTAATGCAACGTTACCACCGTTTAACCTTGGTGAGTTTGTAATGCAGCAGATAAAAGACCATACTAAGAAAATAGCATTAGCATTAAAAACAGTAGGTCTTATCAATATACAGTTTGCTGTAAAAGATGATACCGTATACATTATAGAGGCAAACCCAAGAGCATCGCGTACAGTACCGTTTATTGCAAAAGCATATGGAGAGCCTTATGTAAACTATGCAACTAAAGTAATGCTGGGTGAGAAAAAAGTAAAAGACTTTACTTTTAACCCTCAATTGAAAGGATATGCTATAAAGCAACCGGTGTTCTCGTTTAATAAGTTCCCGAAAGTAAATAAGAAACTGGGACCTGAAATGAAAAGTACAGGAGAAAGCATCTTGTTTATAGAAGACTTAAAAGATGACCAGTTCTACGAATTGTATTCACGAAGAAAAATGTACTTAAGCAGATAAATAAAAAAGCCCTCTTAATTAAGAGGGCTTTTTTATTATTTGATAATTTGCTTATTCTACATCGTACTCATAGCTGAAGGTTCCTTCAGTAAGATGATAGTTTACAGTAGGATTTTCTTCTCCTTGTGGGTAGTCAGCAGTATCAAACTCAAATGTGCCTTTTACAGTTTTTGCAGAAGTATCTACTTCTGTTATGGTTATTTGTCCGGACACAGTAGTTTCATTAATAGAGTTAGTATTGTCAATTAAGTCAATATGGGTGGCAGTTTCATATGTTGCTTGGTTTACGTAATATGTGCCTGGCTGTAAATCGTCTCTACTAATAAAAATATCTATTTCTTTAGCAAATGGAGAGTCTACCCATGAACCTTGAAGAAATATATAATCTTCATCAGGATAAGCTGTATAAATACTTGAAGAGGCATGGTTCCCTCCAAAAATACTTTGCATGTTGTGTAAAACCCCATTTATTTTTACAGTCATGGCATATCCAGCAGGGTTTTCATTCTCATTTTGTTCTTGATTTTCATTTTCTAATGTAGATGAATCATCATCAGAACAACTAGTGAAAGACAGAGTGATTACACTTAGTGCAATCATTACGATTTTTTTCATAATTTATTAATTGAATGGATTTAAAATATATATTAGTTTGAGTAAACAATGTTAACTAAAATTTAATTTTTTTACAAGTATTATAGTTTATTTAAATATATAATTTTATTCTTTTACTATTATTAATTGTGCAGAACACTATTTAATTTAACTGTTTTAATACTTGCTGTCACACCATGTTATCTTTTACTATTTTTGTAAATAGTCTATTTTAGAAAATGAATGTTTTTAAAAATATAAACCCTAATGCTAAAACCAGCAGTAGTACTGGTTTTGGTACTAATCCGGGAAACTATGGCGGGCGTTTTATTAATAAAGACGGTACTGCCAATATAGAAAAAAGGGGGATGAACTTTATTACCCGAACCAGTTGGTTTCATACCATGCAAGGTATGCCTACCTGGAAGTTTATAGGTATACTTTTTCTTTTTTATGCAAGTATAAACTTTGTTTTTGCAACTTTATATTATGCTATTGGTATTGAGTACTTAGATGGTATAGAAGCAGCTTCACGTTCTGAATGGGTTAAGTTTGGTAAGGCATACTTTTTTAGTGCGCAGACTTTTACTACTGTAGGGTATGGGCATATTAGCCCAAATGGTTTTCTTACCAGTGCACTTGCTGCAACAGAAGCATTAACCGGTTTACTTAGTTTTGCCATTGCTACAGGTTTATTTTACGGTCGGTTCAGCAGACCGAGGGCATTTCTTAAATTCTCTCATAATGCGGTTGTAGCACCTTATAAAGATGGTAAAGGGTTTATGGTGCGAATGGCTCCGTTTAAAAATACTAATTTAATTGATGCTGAAGCCAGAATGACATTAGGTATGAGTGTTGTGGAAGGAGGGAAAATGGTAAATAAATTTTACAGACTGGACTTAGAGCTCCATAAAATAAATGCATTAACCCTGAGTTGGACATTAGTGCACCCAATTACAGAGGATAGTCCTTTTTATGGATTTACAGAAGAAGATTTTAAAAATACAGAAGGAGAGATAATAGTATATTTAAAAGCTTTTGATGATGTATTTAGCAGTACAGTTTCAACAGGTACGTCCTATACCTTTAATGAAATTATTTACGGGGCAAAGTTTGATATTATGTATGAAGAGAATGATGATAATACTAAAACAATACTTCACCTTGACAAAATAGATTCTTATACTAAAGCGTCTGTTTAACAAATACTAAGCTATATACTATAAATACTCGGTAGTAATCCCGCTATACTAAGTTGTATCCTGTAACAGCTTAAAAAGTAATTACCTTTCAGCATTCATTGTTTAATTAAAAAAATAAAAAGCTATGAGAAAAAAATTACTTTTGGGGTTATTATTTGCTACAATGGGAGTAAGTGCCCAAACAACTCACATGGTGCCTTGGTTTATGGGGGTATCATCAAGCGAAACTACAATTACTATTGATGCAGGTGATACTGTTACCTGGACGTGGGATGATTCTGCACCGCATACTGTTACCAGCCAGGCAGGAGGAGCAGAGTCTTTTAATAGTGGTACTATAACAGGAAGTAATGAGGAGTATTCTCATACTTTTACTGAAGTAGGCAGTACAAGTTATGCTTGTAATTTTCACCCTTCTATGCAAGGTACAATTGCGGTACAAAGTGTTGCTTCAACAGAAGAGAATGAAATTGTACAACTTCAGTATTTCCCTAACCCCGTAACAGATGTACTAACAATTACGGCAGGAGAGGTAATTGACAGAGTAGTGGTATATGATATGGCGGGAAGAGTAGTTGTTGATGCAACATCATCTACTGCTACGGTAAAAGTTTATATGAACGATTTTCAATCAGGTTCATATATAGTAAAAGCTTTTAGTCAGTCCGCAACAAAAAGTATGACAGTTGTAAAGCTATAAATTTAGTGTGTGTATTTTAAACAAAAAAGCCTGACTTATTAAGTCAGGCTTTTTATTTTGGTTGTATTCTACAAAGTTATTCTTTTATAAACTTAGTAGAATAATGTTTACCGCTGTCATCTTTTACTATTAGTATATAGGTGCCATTAGCTAAAGCATTTACAGGTATTGAAGTTCCTGAAACTTTACCGCTGCTTACCAGTTTGCCACTAATATTGTAAATGAAAGCATCAGTAATTACAGTATTTTCTTTTCCTGTAAATTGTATAATGTCTTTAACAGGATTAGGGTAAACTGTAAATGTACTATTGTTAAAGCTTGTTTTGCTTAGCGTTTCTCCTTCTACAACCATTAATGGCTCATTAATATTAGGGTTTTCAATAACATCAATTATACCTGAAGGCCATTTTATAATTATCTGGTCTATTTCTTCAACCTGACCAAGCCCGAAGTGTGTATTAAGTGAACTCATAAAACGGAAGCCATCACCACTACGTACATCGCGTATTTGTTTAGTCCAGCCATTACCGGTAGCATATAGTTCTACACGAGCACCTATACCATTACGGTTACTTTCAGTTCCTTCTAAATATATTTTAATCCAGTTGTTATCGTTACCTTCGTTTATTTTAATATTCGAGCCATTTAAAATATCAAGGAAACCATCATTGTTTAAATCACCTATAGGTCCTGATGATATACTCGGTATAGCTGTAGGTGTAAATGTCATATCACCATTATTAAACAGTATATAGCTCCCTCCACCCATTACATCAAGCCATCCGTCATTGTCAAAATCATGGGTTACGTGTTCTCTGCTTAATTCTGTAAATTCACTAATTCCCGAACCTGCAGTAACATCAGTAAAAGTACCATCATTATTATTAGCCATAAGTTTATGACTACCTTCAGAGGTAGAATTTGCACCTACAAAAGCATCCATATCGCCATCATTATCAAAGTCTCCCATTGCTGTAGACCATGTTTGTATAATATCAGCCATATTAGCTTCTTCACTTACATCAGTAAATACTCCGTTTCCATCATTTCGGTGTAGTTCATTTATTCCTGCGCTGCTTCCGCCACCACGGCATTTTGCAATAAATAAATCAGGGTCGCCATCATTATCATAATCTACCCAAATAGAACCATAGTTCCCACCATTAGGATGGTCTCCCAACCCTCCTTGAATATATGAAAACCCACCTTCGCCATCATTTTGTAAGTATATATTAGGTTGGGTATCGTGGCATACAAAAGCATCCAGATTTCCATCATTATCTATATCAACAAAATTAGTACGTTGCGAGAAAACAAAACTGGAAGTACTCATAGCTGTATAAGCAGTACCGTCATCATTAGCAATCATTAAAGTAGCACCATTACCGTTACCATACAGTAAATCATTATAGCCATTACCGTCATAATCTCCTGCTGCAAGACTCCACCCCGGCATATAAGGGGTAGTATCGGCAGTAGCAATTGCTTCAGTAAATGTGCCATCAGCATTTTGGTAAAGTATTTTTATTGATCCATTACTTGGAACAGCAATATCATCTAAATAGTCACCATTCATATCAGCAACACACATTATATAACTTCCCGAAATATCTACATGATTACTGGCGAAAAAAAGAGGTATATCAGTAGCTTCTGTTACTTCAAATACAAAATCATCAGAATCCCATCTGTTATCAAAAACTATAATATAATTTTCATCAGGTTGAGCTATAAATGATACTGTTGATGAAAGACCATCACCGCTGTCATCATCTCCTGCTACACAAGTATAAGACTCACAACTACCACTGTAAACATGTACTCGTGTATCACGAAGTGGGTAGCCACTCACATCTGTATTTATAGTTACATATGTTTCTTCAGTATTGCTATAAGTGTACCATATACCCATTGTTTGCGAAGTTTCTCCTCCTGTACAAATAAGAGAAGGAGCGGTGCTTTCTGCACTGAATGATGCAGTGTTAATACCTGTAGTTTCAACAGGCAATGCATGAGAGCAGTCTGTTTGTGCATGTAAGTTGCCTAAGCCTAATGCGGCAAGGACTAAAAAAATAATTCTTTTCATAGTTAGTGGTTTAGATAATTGTTATGTATAATGTTACGGACATGGTTCGTCCATTGAATTAATCCATTCGTCTATCATTTCTATTGCCTCTTCATGCACTATTGTCCTGCCCAGCATTGGCATTCTAAATGATTGTTCGGTTGTATTTAACCTGTAATACATAGCAGACCTGCTTTTATTTTTCTTAGATATAATATGAGTTATAGAGTTATCAATAAATTCATAAGGTTCTACACATATACCCATATTAACAGGGTCAGTAGTTTCGGTAAAAGCAAGTCGCATAGGCATATAATCACAATGCGCTCCTTCGGAATGGCAATGCGCACAATTGATGTCAAGGTATGAGCGTACCCTTAGTTCCAAAGGTTGCGACTCATCAGCATAGTTTACCGTACTATTTATAGTATTAGGAATATTATTTTCTAAATAGCCCTCTTCAATCCATTTGCTTAATTGATTTGCATTACCGTCTTTATAAGCATATATTTTGTTTAGGTTTTGAGGCTTAGTACCTATTGGAATTGATTTTTCGTTGCTTTTGTGGCATGTAAAACATTCAGTTTCCGAAGGTATTCTGTAAGTAGTGCTTTTTGTTTCGCCATTTTCAGTCCAGCTTATATCAGTAAAACTTCCGTCCAGGTTTAAGTATGCTTCTGTTTGGGAATCATTCCATACATAATTTGCGAAAATCCAGCCATCAGTCTTTTTTATCATAAGCCTTGTTTCTATTATGCGTGTATTGTTGGCAGGCTGTACGTTTTCATAAAAAAAGTTTTTAATAAGTACCGTTCCTATAGGAAAATTTAATATTTCGTCGTCGGCAGTATAGGTAGCTTTAGCGCCTTTCGGCATCCATATAAATCTCTTTTTATGTGCGTAATCTGTAAAAAGCTTACTGTTTAATTCATATGGTATTACTTTATACGCGGGTTCCATATTTTTAAGTTCACCTTCATAAAATTTGTATTCTGAAAGTGTTTGGTAGGGTACTTCGTCCAGATTAACTACTACAGGAGATTCTTCTTCAGGTATTTCCTGGTAGTTTTCTGAATCATCAGAACCACATGAAAAGAATATGGTTAATAATGCCAGAAATAATAGTTTTTTTGTGGATGTGCTCTTTTTCATGCTGTTAGCTGGGGAATTTTAAAAAAATTAAAGTATAAAAGTTCTCTGTTTAGTTATAAACAGTTAAAGAGTTCAAATTCCTAATATTTTATTTAGCTGTTATGGGCAGCTAACTTCCATATTGGTAATCCATTCTTCCAGAAGTTCCAGTCCTTCTGTATGTGTTACAGTACGCCCAAGGTTAGGCATCATTTCAGTTTGAATTGTAGTTTCAACCCTAAAATATAATAATGAGCCTCTTGGGTCTTGGGCATCAACAATGTATTGTTGATTGCCTGTAACAAAGTCTTCCGGTTCTACACATACCCCCAGGTTTTCAGGGATATTGGTTTGTGAGAAGGCAAAATTCATAGGTGCTTCATCACAATCACCCCCCGGTGTATGGCAGTGTGCACAGTTAATGTCAAGATATGACCTTGCGCGAAGTTCTAAAGACTGAGATGTATCAGTCCAGTCCACAGTTGAATTTATATTAGTTGGTTTGTTATCAAGGTATCCTTCCTGTATCCATTTACTAAGCTGGTTTAGTGTGCCATCTTTATAATCATACAGTTTATTAAGGTTTTGTGGTTTAACCCCTATTGGGGTGTAGGTACCGTTAAGGGAGTGGCATGTTGTACATTGTTCCTGAGAGGGTACTTTGTAATTAATAGCCATTGTTTCTCCATTTTGGCTCCATTCTAAAGGTACTGTACCGCCATTAACGTTTAAAGTAGCTTCTGTTTGCTCATCGTTCCATACATAATTTGCAAAAATCCAGCCTTCCGGCTTTTTAATCATTATTCGTGTTTCAATAATCCGGGTAACATCATTTGGTAAAACATCCTCATAATAAAAGTTTTTCACCAAAATAGTACCTATAGGAAAGTCAGGAATTTGTGCATCAGTAGTATATGTTGCCTTAGTATCCTTAGGCATCCAAATAAACCTCTTCTTGTGAGCGTAATCAGTAAACAGAGGGGTATTTAAATCGTAAGGAATAACTTTATAAGCAGGTTCAATATTTTTTAGTTCTCCTTCGTATAATTTATAATCAGATAACTTGGGGTAGGGCACTGCGTTAATATCAAGAACAACAGGAGAAGTTTCTTCAGGAATTTCCTCATAGTTGTTTCCATCGTCAGTTCCACAAGAAAAAAATGTTGTAAAAAGCGATAAAAATAGTAGGTAGTTTAAAAAATAGTTCTTTTTCATGCTATAATGTTACAAAAATATGTAAAATTGTAACAAATATATAATAAAAAAGATAACTTAATATTTTTTACAAAAAAAATGTTATTATTTTATAATAAAAAGATTAAGCATTCATATTTCTCAATTTATCGTACAAATTATAATTATTTCGTAATTATAAGTAAATAGTATCTCTCGCCCTATGTTACTGTAGCTCAACAGTAATGTTTAATTTTTTTAACGATTCTATAGCTTCGGTTGTGGTATGGTCAAAAGTTTCCCTATGCTCATTACGTTCTTTTTTTAGCTCTATACGTTTTATAGCATTGTGGAAGCGCCTGACTTCTTCAAGAGAGGTTAAAATTGGACGCGGTACTCTAACATTATTTCCTTCACCATCTTTTGCTACCATTGTAAAGTAGGAAGAGTTGCAATGCTTTACTTTACCTGTTTGTATGTTCTCTGCTGTAACGCGTATGCCTACTACCATAGAACTATTGCCTACGTAGTTTACAGATGCTTTCATTATAACCAGTTCCCCAACCTCAATAGGGTTAAGAAAATCTACCTTATCTACTGATGCCGTAACGCAATAGCTTCTGGAATATTTAGATGCAGATGCAAAAGCTATCTGATCCATTAATTTAAGGATATGCCCACCGTGTATTTTACCACTAAAGTTGGTATGCGACGGTAGCATAAGTTCCGATATATTTATCCGTGAAGCGGATAGTTTTCTGTGATTTTCTTTCATTATTTTCTGGAGAATTAGTCTAAAAGGTTTTGTTCGTTATCCTCTATATCATCAAAGGCTTTTTCTTCGGAATCAAGAGCACGATTAACTAAATTTTCAGGAAGCGATTTTTTTGCTTTAGCTCCCATTTTTTTCAGTTTTTCTATACTGGTTACTATGTTACCACGACCATCAACCAGTTTATTCATAGCACCTTGGTACGCTTTTTTACCATCATCCATACGTTTGCCTACCATAATGAGGTCGCTAACCAAACCTTCAAACTTATCATATAAAGCTCCTGCCTGTCGGGCTATTTCATAAGCGTTTTGCTGTTGCTTTTGGTTCGTCCACATACTGTCTATAGTACGCAGGGTAGCCAATAGTGTACTTGGTGTAACAATAACTATATTGCTCTCAAAGGCTTTATTGTATAAGGTATTGTCTTCATTTAAGGCTACAGCAAAAGCCGACTCTATAGGGATAAACAGTAATACAAAATCAGGGCTTTCCATTTTGTAAAGTTCATGATAGTTTTTACTGCTTAACTGTTCTACATGACGTTTAATAGAGTTGCAGTGTTCTTTTAAATGCGCCAGGCGTAACGGGTCATCCTCTTCATTTACATAACGCTCATAAGCCACTAAAGACACTTTACTGTCTACAACCATTTTTTTACCATCCGGTAAGTTTATCACAACATCAGGATATAACCTTGTTCCTTCTTCGGTAGTGTGGCTGTGTTGTACAAAATATTCTCTGTCTTTTTCCAGTCCTGATTTTTCCAGTACGCGCTCTAATATTAACTCGCCCCAGTTACCCTGCATTTTACTATCTCCTTTTAACGCCTTTGTAAGGTTTAAAGTTTCCTTACTCATTTGTTCGCTGGTATCGCGTAGGTTTAGTATTTGCTGACGCAGGGCAGCATGATAGTCAATACTTTCTTTGTGTGTGTCTTCAACTTTCTTTTCAAACAGTAGTATTTTTTCCTGTAGCGGAGAAAGTATATTTTTTATATTTTCTTTGTTTTGTTCTGTAAACTTGGTCGATTTTTCTTCCAGTATTTTATTAGCAAGGTTTTCAAACTCTTTAGTAAACTGCTCCCTTAGTTTTTCGGTTTCCTGTTGTTGCTCTTTACTGCGTTGTAACAAGTTTTCGTAGTCTGTTTCTTTTTTAGTTAACTGTACTGCAAGGCTGTCTTTAGCATTACGCAAGTTATTACGTTCTTCAACCGTTTCAGTAAGCAGTTTTTCCAAATATTGTTTTTCGCTTGCTGCTTGTTGCTTAAGCTGCTCTAACTGATTTGCAAATCCTGTATTGCGTTCTTCAAGCAGTTTCTTTTCATTATCAGACTTTGAAGAAAAAATAAGTTTACCAAGAAATATACCTATGGCAAGTGCAATTATAAATGATAGTAATAAAGTAATGGTTTCTGGCATTGATGAAGTTTTTGCTGAACTGTAAAAATAAGTAAAATATTGGAAAAGGATTTACGGGATTAGTGCTAAGAAGTATTTTATATATTTGAGAAATTATCAACAAATAAAAAGACAATGATCTTCCAAAAAATCGCAAGAAGTATAATTAAAATATCATTTGACTTTTCAATAAAAATTATTGAGTCTCTTAATGATATGGAGCCTTATAAACTTAAAGAAAGAAAACTTTCTGCCATGACCGACGGCACCTTGGGTAAAGCCATATCAAATTGTTTAAGAGATAATAATTTGTCCTTAGTTCCCGGATATGAAAGCCATGATCTTAAGCATGTAATTTTAGGTTATGAGATGACTCCTGTTGATGAAATAAGAATGCAGGCTTTTATGTTGGGAAACAGGAACTATACCCTACCTTGCTTTATAATATTAATATTTGGTATGGTTTTATTACCAAGCAAGTGGTCTCTGTTTTTTAAAGACTTTAATAAAGGTAGGAATGCCAAACCTATAGCTTTATGGAGTGTTGAAGAATATGCTGATAAAGATTTATCAGTGCTTCAATATGAAGTTTTTGAGTCAGCATCAAACCCTCAAAATAATATAAATATTGTAAGTATAATATCATATATAGCAATGTTTGCCGGAGTTTTCGGAATGCTTTTTTGTCTACCGTTTTTATTTTCTGTTTCTGTAGCAGATCTTGTAGGTGCAGGTTTTCCTTTTGTAGGGGGAGCTATATTATTTATTGGAGGTCTTAATGCACTTTCTAATGTTTCTAGACAACATTGAAAAGTTTAAAATGAAAGAAGTAGTTTTTAGAATGTTATAAATCAATTAACAGTAATGTGGTAAGTTATACCATAATAGTTTGCTAGATTTGTAAATAAATTCGCTAGTTAATGAATATTAAAGTTGTAGCATTTGATGCTGATGATACCTTATTTATAAATGAGCCGTACTTTGAAGAAACTGAAAAAAAGTTTTGTGGTATAATGGAGGCTTATTTATCACACCAAAGCCTTTCGCAGGAATTATTTAAAACCCAGATTAATAATTTACCCCTATACGGTTACGGAATTAAAGGTTATGTGCTTAGTATGATAGAAACAGCTGTAAAAGTTTCTAACGGTACTGTAAGTGTAAAAACCATAGAACGAATAACCGATTTAGGTAAAGAACTGATACAAAAGCCTATTGTTTTAATTGATGGGGTAGAGGAAACCTTAAAAGAACTTCATGGTAAATATAAGCTGGTAGTAGCTACTAAAGGTGATCTTAAAGACCAGCACCGTAAGTTGCATAACTCAGGATTGGGGCATTACTTTCATCATATTGAAGTGATGTCTGATAAAAAAGAAATAGATTATTTAAAGTTATTAAAAAGGCTTGAGGTAAAACCCGAGGAGTTTTACATGATTGGTAATTCACTACGTTCGGATGTATTGCCGGTACTGGAAATAGGAGGCTATGCATGCCATGTACCTTTCCATACTACATGGGCACACGAAATGATAGACCATAATGTAGAGCACGATAATTTTAAGGAAATAAACACTATAAAAGAAGTATTGCCTGTTTTGTTATCCTAAAAAAAGAGGGAAAGTTCACACTTTCCCTTCTAATCACATCTATTTAACTTATTAACCAGTAAATTAACTACTTATCTAAGTCTCTTTCAATTGGGTTCTTAGCATCCCAATTATTATTTTTAGTTCCTTCGGTTGTTGTTTCAGCAGGTTTTTTATTACCGCTTTCGGTAAACTCTTTATCCTGCCCTTGTTTTTCTTTTTTATCTGCTTCCATAATTAAGCATATTCTTCATTATCAATAATTAACTCATTGTCATTCATGCTCATGTCATGCTTATCGGGATATTCGGGCTGTTGTTTATTGTTGTTAGTTTTCATAATTGTCAAGATTTTGGTTAGTGTAAGTGGTGTGGTTAATTTCTTTGAGAAGGTTTCGGGTAAGCTTTCTTACCTGAAGAATCTTCACTGTCATTTTGCTTTGCAATTTTTGAAGCATCCGATTCGCGTTCGCTCGATACTTTTGGTGCCGGAGTTTGTTTTTTGTCGTCTTTCATAGCTGTAGTTTTTAATATTATTACTACTATAAAGTTCAGGAATTATAATCTTGTTACTAAATAGTTTAACGTTGCTTTAAAGTTAAAAAGCTTTAAGGCTTATTAACTCTATATAGTAAAGCCAAGTAAATAAAGGTGTTTACACTAATATTGTGAAATCAACTGTTTTAAAGTTTAACAAATTATTTGCTTTGCTCTTTTTGTAAAACACCGTAATAAACAGTATTTTAGTAAGGTAAATAGTATAAAGTTATGGCTGCAACAAATTGGGTTATTGACCTGGAACACTCCGAAATACATTTTAAGATAAGACATCTATTAATTTCTAACATTACAGGAGCTTTTACCATCTTTTCCGGTAAAATGATAAACCCTGAACATGATGTTTTTGAAGGTTCTTCTTTTTCAATAAAAGTAGATGTATATAGCGTTAACACTAATAATGTAGAGAGAGATGAACACTTAAAATCAGAAGATTTTTTTGATGCCGATAAATATCCTGAAGTACGATTTGACTCTACATCCTTTGAGCATATAGAAGGTGATAACTATGAGTTAAAAGGTGATTTAACTTTAAAGGGAATTACTAAACCTGTAATACTTGATGTATTATTTGGAGGGCAGGCTAAAGATGGTTTTGGTAATGACCGTGCCGGATTTGAAATTAATGGTGAAATAGATCGTAATGATTTCAACATTCATTCACCTGAAGTAGATGAAGCAGGCGGAATATTGTTTGGAGAGGATATTAAAATACATGCTAATATTCAGTACATACATGAAAAGTAATACCCAATAAAAAAATATAACTATAAAGAAAAAGCCTCACAATTACTCTGTGAGGCTTTTTCAAATTAGCTTAACCTAGTTAACTTACTTATTTTTATCTTCTAAATTGTAACGGTCTTTTTCAATATCAGAGTTAAAATCTCTGTTTTTTGCCGTTTCCATAGCTTCATCTTCATTTTTAGTCCCTCTGCTTTTATCTACTGTTTCGCCGTTTCGTGTTGCTTTATCTGAAATTTCACTTACAGGAGCTGCTTTCTTTTCATTAACATCTCTGGCACGTTTTACAGTGTCAATAGAACCTTCTTCGTCTTTTTCAACTTCCGGCGTCATTTTATCTTTAGAAGGATTATAGTTTTTAGGTAAATTCTCTCCGCTAAACCCTTCATTCTTTTTACTTTCCTTTTCTTCGTTATTCCACTTTTTAGAACCCAAATCTTTTGGGTCATCAGTTCCAGGATTCATATTGTTTGTTTTTTAGTTCGTTAGGTTAAATTACAATGTATATTATTGGTATTGAAAAGGTTTAACAAACCTTTATTACGTTACCTGTAATTAATAATAAAATTGTAATGTGAATTTACAATATCATTTACTGTTTCTTCCAGACTCTCCTTAAGAGTATTGTAATCATCTTTTAGTTTTCCGTCTGAATTAAAATAATCAGGAATTTTATATTCAAGCAATGAATCATCATTCAAATATATTTCGGTAATGGTAAAGGTTACATTATAGCTGTCCCTATTAAACTTAAATGTCATTTCATATTTTATTCTGTGATAAAAAGTTTCACCTTTGTTACTGTAATAAAAAGCATTCTGCTTATAAGCAGTAATAGTCATAGAGTTATTACTTACATTAGTAATATCAGCACTACTATCTTTATTTCTGTTATAGCTTATTGCCCAGTTTTTAGTTAACGATAATAACTGTTCATTTGTTGTTTCCGGTATTTTTACATTTATTTGTTTAAACCCGTTAGCATTTAACTCCATTTCGGGTGGTTGTGCATGTATATGTATGCTGAAAAGACAAATAAATGTAAGTAGTATATATTTCATAAGTTTATATTTTTATAAACTGCTTTATAATTTATTTCGCAGTGCTTTCTCAAAACCTCGTTTTATTCTGTTGTAGGAAACTAAAAAAGGCTTTTTACTTATATTAATGGTAATACGGTTACCTGCTATAGTATAAGAACCTTCAAACTCGCCCGCAAGCCTGTAACCCCTAAAACTGCCTCCCAGTTCATTACCGGATACAAGACCTTTCCCGATGCTCATTCTTATTTTACTAAGAATATCGGTTTTATTCCCTTTATAGTTTATGGTAAAGTGGTTACTCATTTTAGGCAGATGTTGGACTTATGTAAATATAATCAATACCTGTTTGTGAGTGTGTTTACCTTTTGTTAAACAATTAATGCTGAGAGTGAAAAGATATAAATATTAACCTTTTTTAAGAGTAGAAGTCAATATTTTTAAGTGATTTTAATTTTTTAGCTTAAATATCTTGGTCAAACTTAAACCTGCCGAGAGTAGCATCAAAACGGATATGCTTATCATTAAAAATTGTATCCAACACTTTATTCTGAGTGAGATTGTGCGGTGTGTCCTGCGTCACGCTATCGGTAGTCATAACAATCATTTCATCACTTAATTGTAAAGCCAAATCTAAATCGTGGGTGGAGTAGAGGATGCTTTTACCTGTTTCGTGCGTAAGTTTCTTTAGTAATTTCAGTAAACTTACTTTATGTAGTAAATCAAGGTGAGTAGTAGGCTCATCCAGGATAATTAACTCCGTATCCTGAGCCAATGCTCTTGCTATAAGTACTTTTTGTAACTGACCGTCACTTATTTCGTAATATTTCCTGTGGGTTAAGTGCGAAGTTTGGGTTAGTTCAAGCGCATTTTTAACTTTAGTAATGTCTTCATCAGCCAGTGCGCCTAACCAGTTTGTGTAGGGTTGCCTGCCCAGAGCTACAATTTCATATACGGTTAAATTGCTAGGTGGGAGTCCTTCGGTTAATACAATACTCAAGCGTTGTGCTAATTCTTTACCGGTATACTTGTCAATATTTTTATGATTGAATAAAACTTCTCCCGAAAGAGGTTTTTGTATCCCTGTAATAGTACGTAATAAGGTAGATTTACCAATGCCATTTGCCCCGACCAAAGCTGTTAAGCGACCTTTTTTAAGTGCTATACTAACATTTTTAGCAATAACTTTTTGCTGTTTACCTTTGCCATAACCAATGCTTATGCCTGTTGCGGAAAGTATTATGTTTTCTTTACTTGAGGTCATGAGTATTAGTTATAATTCATTTTTCTTTTTCGCAGTAACAGCCATATTACCACAGGTGCTCCTACTATAGAGGTTACAGCATTTATAGGTAAAGTTAAATCATTACCCGGCAGTTGGGTAATAATATCGCAAATCAATACTATTACAGCTCCTGAAAGCAGTGTAGCCCAAAACAAAACCAGGTGGTCACTGGTTTTAAAAATTAGTTTAGCCATGTGAGGTACAGCAAGCCCGATAAAAGCTATAGGACCTGCAAAAGCCGTAATTCCACCTGCCATAAGACTAACCGATATAATTATAATAAAGCGTACTTTTTTAAAGTCGATACCCATACTTTTAGCATAGCGCTCGCCCAGTAGTAAAGCGTTTAGTGGTTTTATACAAACAGCAGCTAAAATAATACCTATAGTACAGGCTACCGCCAGTATAATAATGTTACTCCATTCCTGCCCACCTAAGTTACCCATAGCCCAAAACGTGAATTTTTGCAATTGCTGTGCGGTGCTAAAGTAAGTTAGGACGTTAACAACCGCTCCTGTAAAACTACCAAACATAAGCCCTACAATAAGTATTGCCATAGTATTACGCAAACGTTGTGCTACTAATAATACTGATAGTAACACTAATAAACTCCCTAAAGTTGAAGCTAATATGATTCCGTATGAAGAAAGGAATACGCCCGCTAAAAAACCGGGTAATAATCCTGAACTTAAAATAATGAATGCCACACCCAAACTCGCACCGGAGCTTAACCCTAAAACAAAAGGTCCTGCCATCGGGTTACGGAAAAGCGTTTGCATCAACAGTCCGCTTAATGATAGTCCCATGCCTGCAATTATAGCCATAACCGCTTTTGGTAAACGGTAGTTTATAATGATATATTCCCAGGTAGTTTTAGAAACCTCTCCACCTGTAAGGCTATTAAAAACCTGACTAAAAGGTATACTTACAGACCCCAAGCTAATATTGAGCAAAAAAGTAAACCCCAGTAGTACAACAAGGCTGATTAATAAAACTTTATTTTGGGTAGTGCGCTGCAAGGTTGTTAGTTAAGTTGCTCAAAATAATGAAGTTCATAATCAGGTAAAAGTTCCGGGTGCAGAATTTTCACCAAGTCTTTTAGGACTAAATCAGGGTAGTTAGGAGCAAGCTCATAATAAATAACACCTCCTGTAGCACCTTCTTTACTGCTGTACGAATATACTTTATTATTTTGATAGGCTTTAAATTGCGTGTAGTGCGGGTTACTTTCTTCCATTTCCTGTAAAGAAGTGAATTGCCCGGGACCTATCCAAAAATCAGCATCTTGCCCTTTATCTAATACCGACTCAAAAGATAATGAGTGGCTACCTGTCCCTTCGGAATCACTCCATAAATAATTGGCTCCCGCATCTTCCAAAAATAAAGCTGCCCAGCTTTTACCTTGCGGTAAATACCAATGATCCTGATACATAGCACCGCTTAAAACGGTAGGTTTTACTGTTGCTTTTTGTGCCAGTTCTTTTACAGCTTTATAATTATCTGCTATACTATTAAAAATACTATCGGCTTCTTTTGGTTTGTTGTATAATTCCCCGAAGAATTTTATCCATTCTGCTTTCCCTAGAGGTGATTGCTCTGTCCAGTCGCCATTATATAAAACAGGAATACCGCTTTTTTCAAGCGTAGCCATAGTTTTATTATCACTGCTAATGCTAAACCCTACTAACGCATCAGGTTGCATATCAATTAAAACCTCGGTATTAAGGCTTTCGTTTGTGCCTACTTCACGTACTTTACCATTATCAATTAACTGTCTTGTTTTTTCAGATGAAACGTAATCTGTATTCGGGAAACCTATAAGTGTTTCTTCTGCGCCCAGCATTTCCAGCGAGGGTATATGCGTTGTTGAGGTTACTACTACTTTTTTTACAGGAACCTGTATAGTGGTATACACTCGTAAACTATCGGGTAGTGTAGTGTTTTCCTGTTGCATTACATAGGTAAAACCTTCCTGAGCTTCCGGCCAGGGTTGGGTTACTTTTACAACAGAAAAACCATTGTAGCGGTATATTTCTAAACCACTGGCATAGTGTACTACATTGTTTGCAGGAACTGTAGTTTCTTGTTTTTGTTGTTCTTTTTTACAGCTTATTATAATTATTAAAAAAGCAGAAAAAAGTAGGTAGGATAGCTTTTGCATGATGAATATTCAATAATTGCAAATGTATAAATTAAAAATAGCAATATAAATCCTATATTTGCGCCGACTTAAGGTTGCAGTAGCACATTTTACAAATATGGTTATTGCATTAAAAGGGAATCAGGTGTAAAACCTGAGCTGTACCCGCAACTGTATGCTTATCTCTTACAATATGTAATAATAGGAAAGAGAGGCTGTTGTAAACTCACACCACTGTAGTAAAACACTATGGGAAGGTAAACAACAGTACGCAAGCCAGGAGACCTGCCTTATGGTAACAAAAAATTATGAACCTTCGGGAAAAAAGGTTCTTATGATTATGGCTTTAAGGAAACTCGGTTACATTTTTTTATTATTGCTGTGCCAATATGTTTGTGCGCAAACGGATTCTATTACCCAACTGAAAGAGGTAGTAATATCAGATACGCAATTAAAAGATTTCTCGAAATCGCAACAAGTATGGCAACTAAATGATTCCATCATTAACAGAAGCCCTTCTTCACTTGGCGCATTACTAAATTATAATACCGTTATTTATTTTAAAGAAAATGGTTTGGGTATGGTGTCGTCACCTTCTTTCAGGGGTACAAATGCGCAACAAACTGCTGTAATATGGAATGGTATTAATATTAATTCGCAACTAAACGGGCAAACCGATTTTAATATTATAAATACCCGCGATTTTGATGAAGTATCCGTAAGAGCAGGCGGGGGGAGTGTTATTTACGGAAGTAGTGCCATAGGAGGGAGCATCCACCTGAATAATGAGTTACGATTTAAAGATACTTTTGATAATACCTTATTCTTAAGTTATGGTAGTTATAACACGCAGGGGCTTAACTATAAACTTAATGTAGCCAATAAAAAGTTCAGTAGCTCTTTTGCTGTAAGCCGAAACAGTTCTGATAATGATTATGAATATCCTTCAGGAATTATTAATGAGAACGGACAATATTATAATACCAGTTTAAATGCTTCATTCGGTTATAAACTAAACGAGAAAAATATACTTCGTCTGTATAGTTATTTTTATGATGGCGACAGGCATTTTTCACGTACCGTAAGCGCCCCTTCATTAAGTAAGTATAAAGATTATAATACCCGAAATTTATTAGAATGGATGGGTATATATGGCAAGTTTACTTCAAAATTAAAGGCAGCTTACTTAACGGAGAACTATAAATATTACGCCCGTTATACTAATGATAATTATACGTTTGGTGAAGTGAAAACCTATATAGGACGTTATGATTTAGCCTATCAGGTTACCGATAATATTAAACTGAATACGTTACTGAATTATACTGTAAACAAAGGGAAAGGCTCTGATATAGATAATAAAAACAGAGAAATAGCATCGGGTAGTTTGTTATTGCAACACAGTGTAACCCCAAAACTACAATATGAAGCAGGTGTACGGAAAGAAATTACAAATGCTTACGAAAGCCCTCTGTTGTTTTCATTGGGAGGTAGCTATCAGGTAGCTAGTTTTTATACCGTAAAACTGAATGCTTCGCGAAACTTCCGTATACCAACCTATAATGATTTATACTGGCAGGGTAGTGGTAACCCTAATTTAAACCCTGAAACGTCTTATCAGGGAGAATTGGGTAACGAGTTCCGAGTAAAAAATATAAAACTTACTGTAACTGGTTATTACATAAGGATGCACGATATGCTGCGATGGGTTCCCGGAAGTGATAATATTTGGCGACCGGAAAATGTAGATAAGGCTAAAACCTATGGTATAGAATCCGTATTAAACTGGGACAAAAAACTGGGCAATCATCACTTTACTATAGATGCTACTTATGCCTATACCGTTTCACAACGTGACGGTAGTACCAATCAGTTAATATATGTGCCGTTCCATAAAGCTACAGCGGCTGTAGGCTATAGCTATAAGGGTTTAGGCTTTTATTACAGGCACTTATATAATGGCAAAGTGTATTACACTTCTGATAATGTTTCGCAAGTTGATGCTTATAATGTTTCAACAATAGGAGCTGAATATCAATTTAAATTTTTAGGCGGGCTTACGGTGGGCGCACAAGTACGCAACTTATGGGCAGAAGAATATGAAAATGTAAGAGCCCGACCGTTACCCGGAAGAAACTATACTATGTACCTTAATTTTAAATTCTAACATAAATGAAACTTAACAAACTTATTTTATCAGCTTTTGCAGGAGCATTATTCCTGACTTCATGTAGTAGTGACGATGATGCTATTACAGAGCCAGCACCAACAGGAGATTATGTAAACGGAATGTTTATAGTTAACGAAGCTAACTATGGAGCAGGTAACTCTACTATTTCTTTTTATAGTGAAGAAGGAGTTTTATCAAACGGTATTTTCGCCAGTGTAAATGGTTTTGATTTAGGCGATACAGCTCAATCAATGGGCTTTAATGATGACTTGGCTTATATAGTAGTAAACTACTCTAATAAAATTGAAGTGGTAAACCGTTACACTTTTGAAAGCGTTGCTACTGTAGATACAGGACTGGATAACCCACGTTATATTGCTTTTGAAAATGGTAAAGCCTACGTAACTAACTGGGCAGACCCAACTGATACAGAAGATGATTATGTAGCTGTAATAGATTTATCATCTAATACTGTAATAGCATCTATAGCTGTAGCAGAAGGTCCGGAAAATATTCTTGAGGAAAATGATATGATATATGTAGCACATAAAGGTGGTTACGGTTACGGTACTACTATTAGTGTGATAGACCCATCTACTGATGCAATTAGCACTACTATACCGGTAGGTGATGTGCCAAACGCTATGGAAGCAGAGAATGGAAAACTATATGTAATATGTGGTGGTGCACCATCTTGGAGTTCTGCAGAAACATCAGGAGAATTATATGTAGTAAACTTAGCTGATAATACTGTTGAAACTTCTTATGCTTTTTCAGGTATGGTACACCCATCAAATGCAAGTATAGAAAACGGAACACTTTATTATACAGTAGACGCAGCTATTTACGGTATGAGCTTAACAGCTACAACATTACCGGAAACACCAATATTTTCTGTTACAGAGCAAGGTGCCTACGGAATATATGGATTTAAAGCAGAAAACAACAAAATATATGTAGGAGATGCAGTAGATTATAATTCTGCGGGTAATGTTTACATATACTCACTTACAGGAGACCTACAGCAAACTTTAAGTGTTGGTATTAGCCCAAATGGCTTTTACTTTAATAATTAATTATAAGCATCCATAGTTTATAAGTTTAGTGAAAATCCTGCATTGTAAAATGGAGGTAAAAGAAAAAAGCGGCAATAGCCGCTTTTTTTATTCACTGTATAGTAACAAGAATTACTGTAAATCTTTTATCAGGTTTAATGCACCTTCAGGAGTATTTTCAATATACATTTCAGTTCCAAAACGCTGTATGCTTTTAGAGTCTTTAAATAACTCTAAACTTTCTCCGCCAAATGGGTTAAACCTTCCTGTTCCTGTTATATCGGCTATCGCAGCAGCAAATAAAGGTTCGCTGGTACTACCTAAAACACCCAGATTATCATAATCTTCTGTTAGTAAGTAATCAGGCTGTATTCCATTACTATACTCTCCAAAACCGTTTTTATTCACTATTTTAAGTACTATAGGCTGCATGGCGTATGTATGACTACCGTTTATATTGTTTCTCGAAAAGTCATTAGAGTCATATAATGTAACCGAACCTACATTTTTACCGGTTGTAACATTCCCGATAACTACCACGTCAATGTACGGTTCAAGACAATTAATAACCAATTCGCTTGCAGAAGCTGTAGAGCGTGAAGTTAGTATATATACGCGATTTAAGTTTAGCTGATTGATAGCTGACCCGTTAGAAAGTTGGTCGCTAAATTTATTTTCAAGAGCCTGTGGGTTATTACTTTCATAAAACGCCTGTAATTTAGGGTTCCACTGCTGTTTAGCAAAAAGTTGACCGGTAAACTGTCCTGTAATCATACTGGCAAGATAAGTTGCTGTTCTTACTGAACCTCCTGAGTTATAACGAAGGTCTAGAACCAGCTCGTTTGCCCCTTGTGCTGCAAGCTGACTAAAAGCAGCATTTAACTCATCATCATAATTACTGTAAAAACCATTGTACATTAGGTAACCAATATTATGTTCACCTTCTGCAACTACCTCTGTTTTAAATACAGGGTTTTCCGCATACTCGACCTTAACTAAAGCAACTTCTTCTCCGGTAGGAGTTATATCTCCATTATTATAGTTTGCTAAATTTAAAGTATAACTTTCCTGGTCTAAAAGTGTACGGTAGTTATCAATAGTTAACGGAGTACCGTTTACAGCATAAAAAACATCACCTCTCTGTATGTCCTTATTAGCAGCATCAGAATTAGGTAGTATATAGCGCACATATCCAAATATATCAGTATCACTATTTGGGTAATAGGTAAGCCCGTACTCTACACCATTGCTTTTAGTTACACCTTGTAACCTGTTTTCTAGTTCTCTAAAATCAGGGAAAAGAACGCTAAATCTATCTATCTCTCCCGGCTGATACAATAAGTTATTAAACAGGGATTGAGGACTAGAAAAACCTTCAAGATAATTATTTAATTGTTCCTGACTGCTAAAGTGATCGTCAGCAAGCGCAGGTACTTCCGGCTGCCATAAGTAATATAAATTTAATCCTTTCCATATAAAATCATTAACAGGTACGGCGTTATCATCCATATCATCACTACAACTTTGCAGTGCGAAAAAAGTACCAAATAACACAAGCAGTAGGAGGCTGAACTTCTTCTTCATTGTAAATTTTCTTTTAATGAGTCGTAAATTTAATATTTTTAATATAATACGTAACAAAAAATAACTTGGTTCGTCTTGCTTTTATAAACGGGTAAATAAACCATACCAAAAATTAATGAATCAAAAAGAGTTCATAAATACTATAACACCTTTTAAGGATCGTGTTTTTCGTATTGCCAAACGTTTGCTGGTAAGTACGGAAGAAGCAGAAGATGCCACACAGGAAGTTATGGTACGGTTATGGAACAGTAGAAAGAAATTAAACAAATATTCCAGTGTGGAAGCACTTGCAGTAACAATAACTAAAAACTATTGTTTAGACCAGTTGAAGTCTAAAAGAGCGACAGAAATGCGAATTGTACACTCTAATTACAGTGACGGTCAGGCAGGAGTGGACAAGCAGGCAGAAGATAAGGATAGCTGGAGCTGGGTAGAGAAAATAATGGATGATTTGCCGGAACAGCAAAAATTAATCATCCAGATGCGGGATGTTGAACAATATGATTTTGAAGAGATTGCCAAAGTTATGGATATGAATGAAACTGCTGTTAGAGTAGCACTTTCTAGAGCGAGAAAAACAATAAGGCAAGAACTTATAAAAAAACACAGCTATGGAATTAAGAACAGTTGAGAAATTATTACAAAAATATTTTGAAGCAGAAACAAGTATTGCAGAGGAAAATATATTACGAGAATATTTTGCCTCTACTGATGTGGCGCCACATTTAGAGCATTACAGACCACTGTTTGGATATTTTGAAACGGAAGCAAATAAAACATTTGAAAAAGACTTACCACTAAAACCGAGAAAACGAAATGTAGTAGGGTGGATATCAGTCGCGGCAAGTGTAGTGTTACTTTCAGGGTTGTTTTTTATAACAAACAACCAGTCAGCCCCTGCTGACGAGTTAGGTACTTATGAGGATCCTGAAGTAGCCTTCAGGGAAACACAGAAGGCCTTAAATATGCTCTCCAATACTGTAAACGTCGGCGTTTCGGGAGTAGAGTATTTAAATGAGTATGAACAATCAAAACAAAAAGTTTTTAAAGACAATTTAAAATGAAAAAGATAATATTTGCATTTTTACTGGTAATGCTGCCAAGCTTAATTTTTGCTCAGAAAGAGTTTGATAAGTTTGATGGTGAAGACAATGTTACTGCTGTTGTAGTGAACAAAAAAATGTTTGAATTAATGGCGAACATTGAAATGGACTCCAGTGATAAAGAGATACAGCAGTATCTTAATTTGATAAAAAAGCTTAATAATCTTAAAGTTTTTAGTACCAGAGATGCTGCTTTAGTAAAGGATATGAAGAGCACTGTAAACGCTTATTTAAAAAAATATCCTTTAGAGGAATTAATGCGTGTTACAGAAGGGAGTAAAAGCATAAAAATTTATGTAAAGACAGGAGCAAAATCATCTCAGGTATTGGAGTTACTTATGTTTATTGAAGGTGGTACTGATGATACAGTATTAATGTCGCTAACGGGTAACTTTGATTTAAGTGAAATATCGGTACTTACTGATAAAATGAACCTTCCCGGAGGAGCACAGCTTAAAAAAGCATCTAAAAAAGGATAATTATGAAGAAAATATTTTGGGTAGCAGGACTATTATTACTTGCTTTAACCTCGTGTAGTAATGAGCCTTCTTTACAAAAATATTTTGTAGAGAAATCATCAGCACGTGATTTTATGACGCTTGATATAGCTGCTAATTTCGTTAACTCTGATACACTTTCTCTTTCTGATGGAGAAAAGAAAGCATTACAGTCGTTAAACAAGCTGAACCTTTTAGTGTATAAGAAAGATTCACTAGCTACTAATGAAGTTTACGATAAAGAAAAAGAAACTGTAAAAGGTTTGCTGGATAAAGGAGCTTATGAGCAGCTAATGCGAATGGGTTCTAATAAAGAAGGCGTTTACATCTACTCTTTAGGAGAAGAAAAAGAGATCGACGAATTTGTTTTCTTTATGTATCAGCAGGAAAACGGTTTTGGTGTAGTACGTGTATTAGGCGATGATATGAACCCAAATGATGTTATGTACATGGTACAATTGCTTGAAAAAGGGAATTTAAATTTAAAGCAGTTAGCACCACTAAAAGAAGTTATGGTTGAATAACACCCATTTATAAAAATAAAGGTTAGTTTAATAGCACTTTGCAATAACTATTTGCAAGGTGCTATTTTTTATTTAGCATCTCTGTAATATTTCCAGGGCACTATAAGCATACCAAAGCATTCGCCATGGCTTTTGCCTAAATGTTTATGGTGCATTTTATGTGCTCTTCGTAATGCTTTTGCGTAACGATTATTAGCATTCCTAAATATTTTAAAACGCTGATGTATAAAAATATCATGCACTAAAAAGTAGGTTAAGCCGTATGCAAATATTCCCAGTCCTATAGCCAAGCCAATATCCAAAATACCATTTTGCCACAGCAGGAAAAAGCCTATACTTACTAAGGCGTAGAAAATAAAAAAAGTATCGTTGCGCTCAAACCACGAGTCGTGGTCTTTGCGGTGATGGTCTTTGTGTAAACTCCATAAAAAACCATGCATAATGTATTTATGCGTAAACCAAGCCATAAATTCCATTATAAAAAAAGTAAGTATAAAAACCAGTATATAGAGCCACATAGGGTATTAAATTAAATGATGTTAAATCTATAATTAAAATAGCATTTAGCCAAGAGTCCTACTTTTTGATAGTCAGGTACTCGTATTCTTGTTGATTTTATTTTAAGCGGAGGCGTGTTTTTTAGTTTACGCAGTAATACTTTGTAATATACATAAGCGGTATAAACCCCAAATTTTGCCTCTGTAGGTAACTGTACAATACCTTTATATCCTTCGGCCAAGTCGTTTTCAATTTCTTCAACTATTTGTATTTTAACGTCTTCGCTCATTTCCTCAAGGTTAAGCGAAGGGAAATAATTTCTGTCCAGTGTTTCCGTATCGCTTTTCAGGTCACGTAAAAAGTTTATTTTCTGGAAAGCCGAACCTAACCGCATGGCAAAAGGCTTTAATTCCTCATACTTTTTATCGTTATTACCAACAAATACTTTTAAGCACATAAGCCCAACAACATCTGCCGAGCCGTAAATGTACTCTTTATATTCCGATATGCTTTTATAGTCCTTTTTATATAAATCCATACGCATGCTATCCATAAAACTATTTATAAGCTCGCGTGGAATATTATACTTATTTGCAGTATGTTGAAAAGAGTTTAAAACAGGGTTTAGGCTAATGCCGTCTTTTAAGGCATTGTCTAAACTGTTTTCAAACTTTGTAAAAAGCTCTTCTTTATTATAATCGTGAAACGTATCTACTATTTCATCGGCAAAACGCACAAAGCCATATATATTGTAAATATCCTGACGAATGCTTGGGCTTAACATCCGCACGGCAGATGAAAAAGAGGTACTGTAGGCTTTGGTTACATTTCTGCTGCACTCATACGAAATGGTATCAAAAATTGACTTCATAATATTTTACTTTGCGGTTAATCTCTTTTCTTTCGTGATATGTTTTTTTACCAGTCCTGCTACCAATTTACCGGATATTAATGCAGGGGGAACCCCCGGTCCCGGTACGGTAAGCTGTCCTGTAAAGTATAAGCCTTTAACTTTCGGGCTTTTTAGTTTAGGTCGTAAAAAGGCAGTTTGTAACAGTGTGTTGGCTAGTCCGTATGCATTGCCTTTATAAGAGTTGTAATCTTCTATAAAATCATTTACACAGAAGGACTCCTTAAAGATTATATTATCTTTTACTTCCTGTCCTGTTAATTGTTCAAGACGTGTAATTATCTTTTCAAAATATTGTTCCCTAAGCTCATAAGTATCTTCAATACCCGGAGCAAGCGGAATTAAAAATATACCTGATTCCTTACCTTCGGGTGCGGTTTCCTTATCTGTTTTAGAAGGGAAACTGGCATAGAATAAAGGTTCATCAGGCCATTTTGGCTTGTCGTATATATCTTTTGCATGAACATCAAAATCAGTATCAAAAAATAAACTGTGATGCTCTACATTTTCTATTTTTTTATCAAAACCTATATAAAATAATAGTGATGATGGCGCAAAAGTGCGTTTCTCCCAATAGCTTTCACTATAGTTTCGGTATTTTTCATCAAGCAGTGTTTCACTATGGTGGTAGTCTGCACCACTAACTATTACATCTGCATCTACTTTTTTGCCATTTACTATAAGCCATTTAGCCTCACCGCTTTCTACACCTATTTTTTCAATAGCAGCATTCGTTTCTATAGTAACGCCAAGCGATTTGGCAAGTTGCTCCATACCTTTTACCACGCTGTACATTCCTCCTTTTGGATGCCATGTGCCTAAGCCAAAATCAGCATAGTTCATAAAGTTATAAAAAGATGGCGTGTCTGATGGTTTTGCTCCCAAGAATAAAACAGGGAACTCCAGTATTTGTACCAGTTTTTTGTTTTTAAATTTTTTACGAATATCTCGTGAAATATTACCAAAGAACTGCCCGAGCTTCATCATAGTTTGTGGAGTAACCAGCTCTAAAGGCGATTCTCCCGGGCGGTAAACCAAATCTTTTATAGCAATATCGTAATTACTTTTTGCTTCATCAAGAAACTCTTTTAAAACTTTGCCGCTACCGGCTTCTATAGCCTCAAAAGTTTTAATTATATCATTTTGGTTATCTGCTATGTTTACATAATCGTCTTTATCAAAATAAACTCTGTAAGCAGGTGATAACTTTTTTAGTTGATAAAAATCTTGAGGTTTTGTATTAAAATCTGCAAAGAAACGCTCAAATACATCCGGCATCCAATACCAGGTAGGTCCCATATCAAAAGTAAAGCCCTCTTTATTTAGCTGTCTTGCTCGTCCCCCTACGGTAGCATTTTTTTCGTATATTGTTACTGAGTGACCTTCTTGAGCTAAGTAGCAAGCAGCAGAAAGTGATGAAAACCCTGAACCTATTATTTTAATTTTTTTCTTCATTGTTTATCAAAACTATTAAATAATTAAACAAAAAATATTAACTCTTTGTTAATTAAAGGGTTTTACTAAAGTCGTCAATGCTATTAAATACTTTTATTTTATCATTTATTTTACTGGGTAATATAAACTGAGTATTTCTGCCGAAAACACATAATTGAGAAGTATTATCATTTAAAACTTCATTTTTCAAGTGTTCTATATAATCATTTACTTCATCACTCGTAGGTGAAACAGTACTGTAAGTTACGTATGTAATATTGTCAAAATAACTTTTTACTTTTTTAAGATTTTCAATATCAACACTTTCTCCTAAAAATACACATTTATAGCCATTTAATGCCAATTCATAATTTATAAACATTAGCCCCAGTTCATGTATCTCATTCATAGGTAGGTACAAAACAAATGTTCTATCATGTTTTCGGGGTGGTTCCTGTAACAGTTTTTCAATGTTAGAGGCTATTTTTTGTTTAATTAAAAAACTAATAAAATGTTCATGTGCAGGGGTTATAGTGTTAGTTTGCCATAAAAAGCCTATTTCTTCCAATAGAGGAATAAAGAATTCGTAAAATATCTCCCTGAATGATTTTTCGTTTAGCGCGCTGTTATAGGTGTTTATAAATAGTGACTGATCAAAATTCATCATGGCGAGCTTAAAGTTGTTGAGAACATGGTTAGTAATACTGTTGCTTGATAGTATCTCTTTAACCATTGTAGGTATTTTGTTTTCAGGTACTTTAGATATGGCTGATATTTTATATCCAAACTTATGAAGGGTAGATATATTCAGTAATTTTTGTAAATTCTCAACATCATAAAGACGAATGTTAGTTTCTGTTCGCATAGGTTCCAGGATGTTGTATCTCTTTTCCCAGATACGAATGGTGTGAGCTTTAATACCTGTTAGGTTTTCAAGATCTTTAATATTAAACTTACTTTTTACGTTGTTCATCTTTTTCTAAAAATGTTTAAACAAAATTACGTTTAAAAATTGAAATAATCTTTTTTTTAATAAAAATTTTTGATTTTATTAAGATTATGTATAACCTATTCTTATTTGGTAATAGTTTTAAAGGTTATTCCTGCTAAATTTTAAACTACTATTAATAAAAGCTAAACCCTTCATAACTAATGTTTTTTTTGTCGAAATAAAGTGTATTTTTGCACCTTTCATAAAAAAGAAAGATGACGTCTATTAGAAACATTGCTATTATAGCGCACGTTGACCACGGTAAGACCACACTGGTTGACAAAATTATGTACCACTGCCAACTTTTCCGTGAGAATGAAAACACGGGCGACCTGATACTAGATAACAATGACCTAGAGCGTGAAAGAGGGATAACTATTACTTCTAAAAACGTTTCGGTTACTTATAAAGGTACTAAGATTAATATTATTGACACTCCCGGTCACGCCGATTTTGGTGGTGAGGTAGAGCGTGTGCTTAACATGGCTGATGGTGTATTACTTTTAGTAGATGCATTTGAAGGACCAATGCCGCAAACACGTTTTGTACTGCAAAAGGCGATTGATTTAGGTCTTAAACCTTGTGTAGTAGTTAATAAGGTAGATAAAGAAAACTGTACTCCTGAAGAGGTACATGAAAAAGTTTTCGACCTTATGTTTGAACTTGGGGCAGAGGAGTGGCAGTTAGATTTTCCAACGGTTTACGGTTCGGCGAAACAAAACTGGATGTCTACCGACTGGAAGAATAAAACAGAAAACATAGAGCCATTACTTGATATGGTTATTGAACATATACCGGAGCCAAAAGTATCTGAAGGTACACCACAGATGCTTATTACTTCTCTTGACTACTCCAGCTTTACAGGTCGTATTGCTATTGGTAGACTTCAAAGGGGGATACTTCGTGAAGGTATGAATGTATCATTAGTAAAGCGTGATGGTAAAATCATAAAATCAAGAATTAAAGAAGTACATACTTTTGAAGGTCTTGGAAGAAGAAAGGTAGAAGAAGTAGTTGCAGGTGATATTTGTGCCTTAGTTGGTTTGGAAGGTTTTGAAATTGGTGATACTGTTGCTGATTTTGAAAATCCTGAAGCATTAAAAACTATTGCTATTGATGAGCCTACTATGAGTATGCTTTTCACTATTAACGATTCTCCTTTCTTTGGTAAAGAAGGTAAGTTTGTAACTTCAAGACACATAAACGACAGACTTAACAAAGAACTTGAAAAGAACCTTGCACTACGTGTTCAGGAAACAGGAAGTGCTGATAAGTTCCTTGTGTTCGGTCGTGGTGTACTACACCTTTCTGTACTAATTGAAACAATGAGAAGAGAAGGGTATGAACTACAAATTGGGCAGCCACAAGTTATTATAAAAGAAATAGACGGTAAAAAATGTGAGCCTGTAGAAGAACTTACTATTGACTTACCTGAAAACCTTTCAGGGCGTGCCGTTGAATTTGTAACAATGCGTAAAGGTGAAATGACAAGCATGGAGCCAAAAGGTGAGCGTATGATTGTTAAATTCCTTATACCATCAAGAGGTATTATAGGATTAAGAAACCAATTACTTACAGCTACTGCAGGTGAAGCTATTATGTCACACCGTTTCTTAGAGTACCAACCATTTAAAGGTGAAATACCCGGACGTATAAACGGTTCGCTTATTTCTATGGAAAATGGTAAGGCAATACCTTACTCTATTGATAAACTACAGGAGAGAGGTAAATTCTTTGTAGATCCTAACGAAGAAATATACGAAGGTCAGGTAATCGGTGAAAACTCACGTGGTGATGATATGACGGTTAACGTAACTAAAACTAAAAAGTTAAGTAACGTACGTTCATCAGGTGCTGATGATAAGGCTAAAATTGTTCCTGCTATTAAATTCTCACTAGAGGAAGCTTTAGAATATATTCAGAAAGATGAGTATGTTGAGGTTACACCTAAAAGCCTTCGCCTGCGTAAAATTTACTTAAAAGAAACAGACAGAAAGCGTATTAAAATAGAGTAGTTTTCTACTAGCATTTATATACTAAAAAAAGCCCTGCAATTGCAGGGCTTTTTTTATTTCTTATAATAGTAGTAGTGCTTATTACCTAATCATACTAAAATGCCCTTTTACTATTCTTCCGTCTTGTAGTTCTACTACATACCAGTAGTCAGTAGCGGGAAGCCTTCTACCGTTAAGTGTACCATCCCAGCCGATGCTGTTAGGTTTTACTCCCGAAATAAATTTACCGTAACGGTCAAAAATATAAATATTACTTTTTTCGTATAAAGATGATTTTATACCAATAACATTCCAGGTTTCATTCACACCATCTCCATTAGGAGTAAAAAACTTAGGTATAGCTAATACTGAAATTTCTTTACTTACAATACCACAACCTTTTTCATCAACTACATATACTGTATGTATACCCGGTTTTACATCTTCAAAAAAGTTTGATGTTTGGAAAGGACCGTTTGGCATATCTATACTGTACTGATATGTGGTATTAACCTCGGTGGCTGGTGTTGCTATTATGGTTACAGTATTATTATCTGTAAGGTCGGTAACTATAACATCCTCTATTACTGCTTCATCGGAAGCTGTAACGGTTATTGTTCTTACTTTTTCACAACCATTGCCGTTAGTTACGGTTACACTATAAGTACCTGCTTCATTCACCATTATAGTTCGGCTTGTAGCCCCGGTAGACCACAGGTAAGTATATAAATTAGGATTATCGCTTAAACCATTGGTTAGTGTAATGTATTCCTGTGTGTTATTACATACTATGGCTTCGGCTTCTGTTTCAATATCAGGTAACTCATGTACTATTAGTTTTATTTCCTGTAGTAAAGTACATTCATTGTTACTTTCTATACGGGCATATACACTATGTTCATAAGGATCAGTATTAGTGTAATCAGTACTTATTGCATTTTGCTCCAGTAACGCATCAGTTGCGTTAGCATAATATACAATAACATCGGTTCCGTTTTCAATACCTGCATCTTCTAAATTAAAGCTATGTAAACCATCCTCTGTGCCATCATCATCGCAGTTATCTAATATAATAGCAGGTGCGGTATTAACACTTACTTGTAGGGTAAGCGGTAAAACTCTGTAACAGCCTGTTGCGGTATTAGTTACCCGTACTGCTACAGTTTGTGGGTTTTCTGTGTTGGTGTAAGCACCTGTTATAGCATCGGTATCGCTTATAGCATTATTTTCCGTTGCATAATAGGTTGTAACTAAATCAGGGTTACCATTAATGAATTGTTCGTTCGCTTCTTCTAAATTAAACTGTGTAATACCATCAGGGTTTATGCCTAAATCACACTGAATTAGCGCAGCATTAGTAACTACATCAGGTAGCGGAATTACCGTTAATGTTACAGGCTCTATTATAAAACAGTTAGTATTACTATCGTTTACTACGCGTATATATATAATTTGCTCATTAGCAGTAGTATTATAAAACTCTGTGTCCAGGGGAGCACTTTCATTTTCTGCATTAATTTCAGTGGCATAATACGTTGCACTGTAATTATCAGTATCCTGTACTAATGCTTCTGTAATCTCTGCTAAATTAAAAGTAGCCTTGCCATTAGTATCATCTCCATCCTCGGCATCATCACAAATACTAAAACTATTACCATTCAGTTCAGGTGTGTTAGATATATCTATATTAAAAGATGTTATGGCATAGCAAGCAGTATTAGCTCTGTTTTGTATTCTGGCATATAGTGTTTGAGGGCTTTCAGTATTGGTGAAATTTGTAGCATTTAAAGCGTTATTGTTCCCCTCAGCATCTTCTTCAGAGGCGTAATATTTCACGTTGAATGATGTGCTGCTTTGTGTACCTAAAATATTCGCATCATTATCCGTAAGATTAAATGTAGTAAAACCGTCATTATCATCATCACACTCTATAAGAGTGATGCCATCATTAGCTGTAGGGACAACATGTATTCTTACAGTGTTTATAACTGTAAACACCTCTTCATCTTTTGTTATTACCGCTGTTACCTCATAATCTCCCGCAGTATCATACTGGTGTTCAGGAGCATTTTCGGTAGAGGTTGTACCATCTCCTAAGTCCCATTCTACTGAATCAAACTCACCTAAAGCATCAAGGCTAAACTCAGTAATATCTCCAAAACAGGTATTGGAAAATTCTATTTCAGCAGAAAATATAGAGGTAATGAAAGGCGGTAAACCAAACGTGGCAAGCATGCCGGGCGATAATGTAACTCCATTTACTTGATAATCACAAGCTAAACCATCTTCTTCAGGGTTATTTATAACACCCAATGAACTTTGCCCAATGTTAGAGCGATATATTTTTCCGTTAGGACCAAGTTGCAGGGCTGTGCCGCCACTACTTAATGAGCTTATAAAAACTTCAGATGCGGGTATGTTATTTTCTTCAAGGTTATATTGAAAGAGCTCTCCTATTCCTGAGCTACCATAAGCAGCATACAGTTTTTTAGTTTCTGCCGAAAACTCAATACTATATGGGTTAACATTATCCTTTATAAGTATAGCATTAGAAACTGTTCCTGTTGCATTATCAAAATCATATAAGTATACAGAACCATTATTACTTGCTCCACCTTCTACTGTGCCGTTTTGATTATGTGCAATAGCGAGCTTTTCTCCGTTAGGAGATGCTTTAAGATAACCTATTGCATTTCTTCTGTATCCTAAAGTATTTATAAGGGGTGTTATAGTTGTTTCTACAGGGGTTTCATTAACACCATCAGCAGTTACTTCAAAAGCATAAAATTTGTCTAAAAAATGGGTTATAACCCAAAATCCTGTATTAGAAGCATTTTTAACCGCTGTTATCTTTTCTGAACATTTATATTTAGCTTCATCAATATTTGTAGGATCGTAGGTAAATAATTGTACGTTTCGTGTCGTAATATCACCAATACTACCATTAGTTCCGGTTAAAGATAAATCTACTACGGAATAATTAAACCCGTTATTAAACCCATCATCATCGGTAGGTACTGTTCCTGTTACTCCTCCTGTTTCTATATAAGTACCTGTAAATTGGTCCGGGTATGCGCCTGCATTTTGATGGTGAGGTTCATCAACTGTAAAAATGTAATAAATGTTAGGGTCACCCTTTTTTGGTACTATAATACCCGATTGTGTACTGGAAGGGTCGCCATTTAAGCCTGTACCCATACTGTAGTTACCGTTAGGCATTATTATATGGTTTTTATCCCAAACATTTCGCCCGTCAGTATAAAAAAGCAGGTTGCCATCAGGGTCTGATATAGTACTACAACCTTCATTGGTAGTCATTTGACCGCCGTTTAAAGGTAGTACGGAGCCGTCTTCAAGAAATTGTATTCCGGCATTATTACCAAAATACCAGTTGTTAGCTTCTCCCTGGGAAAAAGCAGTAGTAATACAAAACAGAAATAATAAGGAGGTGGTATATAGTTTCATTTTTATTTATTGGACAGACAAAGGTATATGTTTTTAGGAGTAATATACTGAGTGTTGATAGTTTTGTATGTTATAAATTAGAATTTGCTGCTATTTAATTAGAATTTTAAAAAAATTAACGAATCATTGCAAAATGGCTTTTAATAACTCTTCCGTTACTAAACTCTAATTTAAACCAATAATCAGTAGCAGGAAGGTTTTCTCCGTTGTAAGTACCATCCCAGCCTATTTGCTTGCCTCTGTAGCTTTTAATGAGTTTGCCATATCTGTCGAAAATAGTAATACGTGCATCAGGATAAAAACGGATGTACTCTACATTCCATATTTCATTAGCTCCATCTCCGTTTGGGGTAAAGAATTTAGGGTAATTAAGTATGGGTACTTCAAAACTTATGGTTTTACAGCCATCTAAAGAGCGGATATATATGGTGTATATTCCCGGTATTAAGTTGCTAAAATAGCGGTTGCTGCTATAGTTTATATCATCAAGTGAATATTCGTAGGCGTCGGGATCATCCAGCATATTTATCTGAATAGAATTTTCATTTACAGTAAAATCTACAATGTCTTCGGTATGTTCAAAGCTTAAAGGTGGAATTATATTAATAGTAAAACTGGTTATGCCGTGACCGAAACATCCCTCAATATATTCTATTCTTGCCCATATTGTTTCACCAATATAAGGTTCTTGGTTTTCATAAAAACGATTTAGAGCATTCACTCCGTTTTCAGCATCAGATTGCGAGGTGTAATACGTTACTTCGATATTATCATCATCATTTGAAATGCTATCATTGTTTTGCCATAAATCGAAACTTTGTATTCCGTTATCATCTTCATCACAAAGCTCCATGTTTTCAGCTTCTCCTGTAAGTAATACATCATCTATTGTAATAGTGAATGATGTGTTAGCATAACACTTAGAACGAGTGTCAGTAAGACTTACATATATAGTTTGCGGATTACTGGTGTTTGCAAAACTTTCAGGTGAAGTAATAGGATTGTCACCTGTTTCAGCATCATCTGGGGTTAAGTGATAGCTTACTACAGCGTTAGTCTGTTCACCTATAAAAATACTTTCATATTCTGTAAGGTTAAATGCTGTAGATGAATCATCTATACCATCACTATCGCATAAGGTAAGGCTGAAATCAAGATTATCAGGATTGTTTATTACAGGTTCAGGTACTACCTGAACTGTAAATGATACCACATTATGACAGTTAATATCAGGAATATCTAATCTTACCCATATAGTTACGGGCTCAAAAGGTGTACTGTTGGTGTATGAAGTTCCTATCGCGTTTTCACTGTTTTCAGCGTCTTCTTCGCTTAAGTAGTAGCTAACAGCAGCAGGTGAAATACCATTAATTATGGTCGCTTCATTTTCTGATAAATCAAATGTTGCTATTCCGCTGTCATCACATATATATAAATCCTCGGGTTCTCCTGCGCCTGGAGTTACCTGTATGGTAAATGATTCGGCAGCAGAACACCCTGAATTAACATTAGTCATTACCACATGAATGGTTTGCGGGCTGTCTAGGTTAGTATATGCTTCAGGTGTTGCTATAGGGGAGGTGTCAGGTACACCGCCATTATCTTCAAAATAACTAAAGGTGTAATTTGAAACATCACTAATAAAACTACTTTCGTTTACAGTTAAATCAAACTCAGTAATTAAATCATCTGTTCCGTCGCCATCACAACCTGTAATATCAGGTACAGTTTCAAATTCAGGTGGTAGTACCGGTATAATATTAAAATCAGTATAATTTACACAACCGTTATCAGGATTGTAAAACCTTACCCATATTGTTTCCATAATATAGGGTACTTGATTTTCATACAGTGGTCCTATAGGAGATTCATTATTTTGAGCATCAATTAGTGAGTTATGGTAGCTTATTTCCGCATTCGGAATGTTGTTTTGCAGCAGTTCATCATTAACGCTTAAATCAAAAATTATAAAGCCATCATCACTATCGCACCTTTCTATGTCCTGCGGTAAGCCTACACTTGGTGTAACGTGTAGCATAAATGTACCCATACTGAAACAGCCTGTTTCACTGTTTTCTATTTTTATGTGTATCAGCTGAGGGTTTTCTACGCTTGGGTAGTCTGTTGGGACAGCTATAGGGTTAGGGGCGGGGATGCCTTCCATATCCTCATAATAGCTAAACACAATATCATCCTGATTTCCTTGCAGTAACGATTCGTTTACTGTGAGGTCAAAATCGGTAAAACCATCAGGTACATTATCATCACACAGCGTAATGTCAGGCGGAGCAACATCAAAAGCAGGTATAGGGTATACCGATATTGTAAAGCTAACATAGTCAATACAGCTTAATGTATTGTTTTCCATTCTAGCCCATATTTCCTCCGTTTCGTAAGCTACCTGATTTTGGTAGGAGGTATCTAGAACTCCTGTTTCCAATTCAGCATTTTCTAAACTGTTGTGATAGGTTATAGTAACATCAGTATTGCCATTTGCTATAGGAATATCATTTGTTGAAAAATCAAAAACAGCAAAACCGGTATCGCTACATTCTTCAAGATTATCAGGTTCACCAATGCTTGGCAGTACATTTATTTCATAGGTTTCATTAGAAAAACACCCTGTTACCACATCAGTCATTTTCATGTAGATGGTTTGCGGATTACCAATGTTATTATACGCTTCGGGAGAAGTTATAGGGTTTTCTCCTGTTATCATGTCGTTTTCACTTAGGTGATAGGTAAGTGCTACACCCGTTTGCTCACCAATAAACATTTCGGCATAGGTGGTAAGGTCAAATGTTGCAACACCTTCATCAGTGTTTTCATCAGCACATTCTGTAATGCCAAGCGGTATGTTGTCAGGGTTGTTAAAAACAGGAATATCGTGAAAGGTTGCGGTACCTGTCCATTCTAATGAAAAATTAGAAGAACCGTGCGGTCTGTCAATCACTAAGTAATATATATCGCCATCTTCGGCTTCTATCCATTGTACAAAAGAGTCACCATCAGGACCTGGACCCTCTGAGACTTCCGTTGACTCTTCGTTCATTCCCGTCAGGTTATAATCTAACCCCGCCGCTAATGGGTTTGTGGTAGAACATCGGATAGCAGTTGCTGTAGGTAAATCACTACATTCTATATCAGGACCAAAAAGCCAAAAGTCGAAATCAACTACAAGGTCATCTATTTCTTCGGGAGTAATAACAAAGCCAAGTGTACCGCCATCTTTAATCATTATTTTAAGCCACAGGCTGTTATGCTCCACACTTGCACAAGCGTTAGCACCAAGTTCCTGTACGCCTATACCGGTAGCATCAAGCCCATAATAGTCATGATTACCACAAACAACAATAGCATCAGGACAGTCTGTTTGTGCATAAAGGTTGGTGGATAGCAGGAATAGCAACAATATGTTCCGGAAAGTGTTTTTCACGGATTTCATCTGTTAATTTTTTTATAAAAATATAAAAATTAACGGATTAGCGCAAAGTGTCCTTTAATAGTTTTCCCGTTTTCAAGATTTATTGTAAACCAATAGTCAGTAGCAGGTAAGTTTTTACCCAGTAGTTTTCCGTCCCAGCCGTTGCTTTGACGACCATTAAAACCGGTAACAATTTTTCCGAAACGGTCAAAAATAGTAACTTGAATTGATGGTCTGCTGTTTAAAAACGGTATTCGCCATGTTTCGTTAACACCATCACCATTTGGCGTAAAGAATTTAGGGTAATCCAGTATATACACTTCATCAGTATAGATTGGGTTACACCCGTTTTTATCTCTTATGTAATAAATGTACTCACCTGTTGCTAAACCTGTAAAAGTTGGACTGTCCTGATAAGTAACACCATCAAGAGAGTATTCATAATCACCTTCACCTTCCGGTAGTATACTTATGCTGTTACTGTTTCCCCCTGTAAAATCTTCTATAACTGTAGTAGCATTTGTAGCCCTGCCTGATAATAATACGGTATAGGTGCGTGTACCTATACATCCTAAACTGTTGGTTAAAGTAACAGTATAGGTGCCGGGAGTATTTACTGTTATGGTTTGGGTAGTCTGCGTAGTTTCGGTATCCCATATATAAGATGTAAACTCGCTGCCTGGGTTTAGTGTAACAGTACTTCCGTCACATAAGTATATTTCATCTTCCGCGCCATTGTTGCCGAAGGTGTATATAACAATATCAAGCTCTGCTATACCATAACATTCGCTACCATTAAATATACGAGCATATACGGTTTGTTCTCCCGCAATAGTATTGGTAAAGTTTTCAGGGTCGGCAATAGGGTTAGTCGCTTCCAGTGCATCTTCTACAGAAAGATAATAATGTAATTCTAGGTTAGCAGGAAGCCCTTGCAATATTTCGTCATTTCGCTGGGTAAGGTCTATAGTATAGAAACCGTCTTCAGTATCATCTTCATCACAACTTGTAATTGGGGTAGGGTTGGTTACACCATTAGCAGATGTTGTTAAGGTAATAGTACTTACACTATAGCAACCAAACTCGTTCTGAACTCGTGCATATACCTCTTGGTTAGGGATATTGTTATTATAGGCAGTATAAGATGGAAGCCTGTCTATATCATTTTCCGCATCAGTATAGTTTTCGTAATAGGTAACGCTATAGGTGTCGTCATTATTAGTAACTACAGGATTTGCCAGTTCAAGATTAAAAGTAGTAAGCCCATCGTTATTATCATCACATTGTATAAGGCTTGTAGTTACTACATCAGGATTTGTGGTGTATTCTATAGTAACTTCTCCTTCGGTAGAGCAGCCTGTGGTTAATTCTACAATAACACTGTACACTCCCGGTGTGGTTATAGTATAATTGGTAGTAGTTTCTCCTGCCATTGCATTTCCATCTTTATACCACTGGTAGCTTAAAGCATTATCATACCCTGTATTGAGTTCTAATACTTCGTCTTCACAAAGTGGGTTACCTGTACTTACTAGTCTGTCAGGGCCTAAATCAGTAATAACATCAAAACTGCCGCCACCTAAAAATATGGCAGAGTCATAACGATAATTCCCTTCATCAGCAATTACCAGTTTTATATGGTATTGTACCCCGGGCGTTACGCTTGCTTGTGCCTGCATAACTTTAGTTTGCCCGTTAAAGTTAGTAGGGTGCTCCGAACCGTTGAAAGCATCAAAATATTCTTCGTTTTGTGCAGAACAAGCCCCCGGTATGGTAGGACGAACCGATGTTACTTTTACAGGGATATCTGTATTGGGTACAACGGCTAAGTTTTGGTAAGGGGCATCAGTATTTGCCTCTTTTAAAAGGAAAGCAAAACCATCAGAATAATTGCATGGTGCAGTGTCATGGTATTCTTCTGAGGATAGCATATAATCAAAACTGATTTTATTACCCAACGGAACAAAATCAAATTCAAGTATGGTAGCGTTTATGGAGTTGTTAATGTTTAATGCATCTTCCAAATCATTGTCGCCCGGCCAGTTTATATTACCGCCATCGTCCAGTAAGGAAGTATTAGGTCCTTCGGTTTCTGTGGCTCTACCAGTGCTTAAAACAATACCATTATTAAAGGGAAACGAAGTACCGCTACCTGAAAAATAACCATAGCTTTGTACACCATTACCAAAATTACCGCCTGATACGGTAAAGTTGGAAACCGAAGCACAGGGGCTGTTTACTAAAACATTTTCAACTAATTCCTGTGCTGTGTAACTATCATCTACTTGTATGTATTGTGCTGATGCCTTGTAAGATAGCATCGTGAACAATAAGAACGTAATATAATATGCCGACTTTATTTTCATTGCGGCTGCAAAGATACTACAAATCTCTCTTTTTCAGTATTCTGTATGACATAAAAATAAAGAAAAAAGTCCATGCTAACACTATTATTATCTCATACCAGTGCGTTCCGTAAAACTTTTCTGTCACTACACCATTTGAGTTAATATTTTCCAGTGCACGATATGCCTCAAATCGTGAAAAAGGTTCCTTTACAAGGTTTGCCATAGACATGAAAGGGAAAAATTGTATTACCTTATCTGTTTGCGGACCGTCGTTTATAATAAACCATCTTAATACCCACCATGAAATAAGTTCTATTATTTGCCACAAAATAATAAACCCTACTGCAAATGCAGAGCGCTTAATTAGTATGCCTGCAAATAAGCAAAAAGAGAAAAATGCTACATGTTTAAGAAAATAGTAGGCAATGTATCCCATATCCGAAAACATAATTGATGCTTCGGTATAGGATGAAAAATTATAACCAAGTATTAGTGACAGAAGGAATATGAAAATAGTAGACCCAACTGCAAATAAAATTACTGTAAGTACTTTTGATAGTATAAATTCCTGTTTGTTTAACCCGTCAATAAGGTTTTGTTTTAGTGTGCCATAGGTATATTCATTAGACATCATAGATACTATGACTAAAGCCAAAAATATTTTTAGTATAGAAGCTATATAAGTATTAAAATGCCATATATAAGGGAAGTTAAATATTCCCTGATCTGCAAGGCGGAAATCCAGACCTATAAATTTAAAGTTAACAGAAGCCAGCATTGCTATAAATGAAAGCAATACAAAGTAGGCTATTATTAGTATTTTACTGGATCTGTTTTTCCAAAGTTTCTGGAGTTCTATATTTAAAAGGCGTTTCATTATTAATTAGTTGTTTTAGTTGAAGTTAATTGAATAAACTGTTCTTCCAGACTGTGTTTTTGCAGTACTAAGTGGCTAAGGCAAATACCTTTTTCAAATAAGTAACGATTAAGTTCGCTACCCGCTACAGGCTGGCTTAATACTACTACCAGTTTATCGTCTTTTTCTTCGATATTAGTTACTGCGGGATGGTTTGCTAAAGCCTCTTTCATTTGAGGTAAGTTATCAGCTTTTAATTCAAAAAAGCCTTCATTTGATGTCATACCTGTAACAGTACCTGTATACAACACTTCGCCACGACGTAATACTACTGCGTGGGTACATACTTTTTCAACTTCATCTAAAAGGTGAGATGCCAGTAATATAGTAGTACCTGTTGCTGCAATTTTCCTGATGATATCCCTTATTTGGCGAATACCTTGCGGGTCAAGCCCATTGGTAGGTTCATCCAGTATTAGTATTTCAGGGTCATTAAGCAGGGCAGAGGCTATAGCCAGTCTTTGTTTCATACCCAGTGAATAGGTACGGAACTTGCTGTCTTTTCTTTCAATAAGTTCAACCAGTTGTAACTTTTCGTCTATTTTGCTGTACGGTATTTGCTTTATATCACATACCAGTTTTAAGTTTTGGTATGCCGTCATGTATGGGTAAAAGTTAGGGCGCTCTATAATTGCTCCTACTTTTTTTAAGGCTTGTTGAGTATTACTGGTACCGCCAAACCAACTATAACTACCGGAAGTTTTATTAACTACATCAAGTATAATTCCCAAAGTTGTTGATTTTCCGCTTCCGTTAGGTCCTAAAATTCCGTAAACATTTCCTTTTTTTATTTCAAAGGAAATGCCTTTTAATGCCTGTACTTTTCCGTACCTCTTCTGGAGGTTATCAATAGTTAAAATGGTATCCAAAATATAACTGGTTTTAAGGTCTGTTACTTATTTGGACGATAATGTGCTGATAGTGTTACAGGAAAAGCAATAAAATTTACTTTTCAGGCTATTTCTTATTCATAAGGAACAGTTACAGGTCTGCCAATTTGGAATTCAGGCAATGTTATATCATCATTTTTTAAAGTGTTGGTTTGGAATATATTGTAACCTTGCCCCGGTATGTAGGGATAAAAAGCAATTGATAGCTGAAAGCTGTTAAACACTAAATAGTCATTGTAAATTAGTACACCTACTCCTATTTTGCTATATACTTTACTTTTAGTTAGCCTGTTATGGCTGTCGCCCAGTACCCCCATTGTAAAGTTTGCAAACGGGTTAACCCTAAACCCGGATAAATTCCAAGGGGAGTAGGATTGTGTTTGTATAGTAAGAAGTAATTTTCTGGTTCCTTGTGTTGTTCTGCTGTTAAACCCGGGAATACCGGTACCCCCTTCAAGGTTTAACTGGTCGGTTATTATAGGTGCTCTGTTATCACCATATATTAATGTTGGTTTTATAAAGTGCCTGAAACGCCAGTTCCCCCACTCCCTAACATTGGTAAAGTATAGCATATCCAAACGATAAACGCTTTGCATAGCTTGCTTTTTATAAAAATAAGAACCCACCTCTGCATTTGCACTCAGGTAGCCCCATTTGTAAAGGTTACCAAAGGCGTAACGTGCCCCTAAGTACAATCGGTTTTGGTGATTTTTGTTTTGCACCCCAAAAGTTCCTGAATATACTTTACCAATAGGTATATCCTCTACAATATCATAATTAAAGAGAAATTTATCCTGAACGAATTTTCGGGAAGTAACCCCCACACTGGCCAGATATAGTTTTTCATCTGAATAATAGTTGATAGAGTCAAATTCAATACTGGGAGATTCTTTATATACCTGATTGAAAAACCGTCCTGTGGTAACAAGGTTTGTGGTTCGGTCTTCCTCTGTAAAGCCTTTAAAAATTTTAAATGAATAACCAGCCCAATAATCCTGAGCTTCTGATTTCAGGTTTTGCATTTCCCATACGTTTTGAGCATTGGGTAACGAATCGCGTACTAAACGTTCTTCTACATACACACCACCGGCAACTCTGGTAAAAGCAGAGAAAAATTCACGTTGTACACTAACACTTTTTAAAGAATTTTCATTTTGCCATATTTCATAATTAATTTCAGTGTCTATATAAGTATTTTTAAAGTTATTAATCCTGTATCGGGCAAGGTAAGTTACATCTCCGCCGGATTGATTGGTAACACTGTTTTCAAATTCGTGTCCTAGGCCGAGGAAATTACGTTCTGTAAGTTCAGCAGACTGGCTTGAGCCTGAAATAGAGCCGTTGGGTATTAAACTCCACGAATCCATAACCCTTATATATACATCAACAGAGTCTTTGCTGCTTGTAGGTAATGCTTTTATAGCTACCCTACGGGTATAACGCTGTGTACGAATAAGACGTTCTGATTCTTTAACTAATAAAGAGTCCAGTCGTTCATGTTTCTTGAATAGCAGTAGGTTTCTTATTGTAAATTCTTTAGACTTTAAATGGACATCATTACCAAATTTTTCTAACCAGGTGTCAGGTTTTCTAACGGTATCGGTTATAGAATAACCAAAAGGGTCTAATGTTTCTATTTTTATATTGCGAATAATTTTCCCTTCATACTCTTTATAAGTATTCTGCATTTCGGGAGTACTACGCTTTATTTCTTTTCGGTTATTAGAACCTTCTTTTTTTCTTACAGGTCTGAAGATAAGTTTATGAAGGAATTTGGTGAATTTACTTTTTCGAGAGTATTCCTGTATATCATTATACATTTCCTTATGTTGCTCTTGCTTTTTAATAGAGTCATTTTGCTTTTTATCGTTCTGTGCAGTGGCAGGCACAGCAATAGCCAGCAGTAAAAAAACAATAAACAATTTAAATTTCAAGTACATTTTTTCGACTCCTTCCTTCTGAACAACTTGTATAATCTGTTGCGAAATAACGGAAAAAAACGATATATGATATAATGTTTATAATGCGTTTAACAAAAAAAGGGGCATTAGCCCCTTTTTAGTATTATTATTTAAGCTTTTATTAGCTTTTTTGTTCTTTATTAAAGTAAACAAGGTAGTAGTACATTTGTTTTTCTTCATCCCAGCCTTTTTCTACAAATTTTTCGGCACTTTCAGGGTTTACAAAGTCCATTTTAATCTGTATGTTAGTATCCAGATTAATAATATTCTTTATTTTTTTACGTGCATCACTTACCGCAGCATTAGCAATAGGGAAGTTTGTAACATCCTCAATACTGTATTTTGGTGCTTTTTCGGTTTTATAGTGTTTAAATTCCGGTATTAAGTCTGGGTTATCCAGTACTTCATTTAAAAAGTTTGTTTCTTCAAACTCATCATTTTTAGCGAAGTAGTTAACCGAACGGTTCATAAACATTACCTCCTCTTTTTTATCCTCAGCAGGCAGTACAACATCTTTAGCAAAGTCCTGTACTAACTTCATGTATTTTTTGGTCTTAAAGTTTTCGTCCTGAAAGGCATCAACCGAAAGGAAATGTTCCAGCCAGTAACGTGCATCATATCGGTTACTGTCTATGGTTAAAATTTTATACCCTTCTTCTTTTTTGTAGTTGAATATAAGGCAACCTTTATCCAGTTTATTAAGGTTAATACCCTGTTGTAAAATTATTTCAAGGTTAGTGTCTTTTTCTTCAAACTGAAGGAAATCTGCTTTTATTTCGCTTTTAAAAACACCTATAGCATCAACTACATTATTATCAATACTTACATTAGTTAAGTAGGTAACGTATACCTCACCATTTTTAATGTGCGGGTGGTTAGACTGCTCAAAAAGGTGTTTGGTTATATTTTTAGATACTTCATGCGCATTATCAGGATTAGTAAAAATCTCTGTTGCATATTTATACATTTCATGGTAGTCTAAATCTACATCGTGCGCAAACTGAAAGTAATTTTCTTCTTTATCCCTAAAGGGTTTAAAAAAGTACTCTTTTAAAAGTGGTGTTATTTCGTCGTTAAGGTTATAAGGCTGTTCTGAAAGGAAAATAGCCTCATTACGACTTTTATTGCCAACCCTATGTACAGAAAGGGTTTCAATATGAGTATTAAACAGGTTTATCATTGTATGTTAACAGAAATAAGGGTAAAAGCGTTATTAGTTCCAGTTATTATCATCAAAATGGATGTCGCCATCTAGCATATCGAAATCATCATCATCCAGGTCATCATCAAAATCATTGAATATATCATCAGCGTTTTCAGCTTCAAAATTTACCTCAGGAGCATTACTTGGCATCTGACCGTGAGAGAAAAGCAGGTCCGGATAGCTTATACCGCTTTCGGGTTCTTCTATAGCAGCAAGCTCCACAAAAAACGTCCACATATTTAAAAAGTCATATACATAGATTATTTTAGTATTGTCCTCATCAAGCATACTGTTTAGCTTATAACTTGCCATGGTTTTCTGCTCGCCCGGTACTTCACCTGTATCAAAAAGGGGTATTTCCTCATCATCCTGATTCCATTCATCATCACAGGTGTAAAAAGACGCAACTTCAAGCCCGTCAAAGCCAAAAGCATTAACAAGCGCATTGTGTAAATCTTCAAGTGTATCCTCTTCGTTTATGGCAATATCTCTGAAAACATCCTCTTCCATATCCAGTATTGCCCTGAACTTATAAATCATATTCTCTTGCTTTTTTTATAAAGTTCAAAGGTAAATGATTAATTCGAAAATATGGTTTTTGGATTTTTATAATTTTTGGGTATAACGGAATAATTCAGAAAAATGAAATATGTTTTGTAACTTCATAAGGAACACTTGAAAAAATAGAGTTATGAAGTTGATTAATATGTTGTTAGGATTATCTTTATTTGTTGCTTTACAAAGTTACGGGCAGGTTGAAGGGTGCACTGACCCGCTAGCCATAAATTACAATGCTGAGGCTACTGAAAATGATGGAAGTTGTATGTATGAAAATGAAACTGTATCGCCTGAAAGCAGTGTAGTATTACCTGATGAACTAACCGAAACATCAGGTTTAATAGTAATTGATGATAGGGTTCTTACTCATAATGATAATACGGATACGAACCTGTATGAAGTAAATAGTGAAACCGGAGTGGTAGAGGAGGTGTACCCAATTCCAGGAGTTACAAATATTGACTGGGAAGAAATCACTCAGGATGAAGACAACATATATATAGGTGACTTTGGTAATAATGCTAATGGTAACAGAACTGACCTGAAAATATTGAAAGTTAATAAGGCTGATTTGTTTAATAATGAAGCACAGGTTGAAATAATAAATTTTAGCTATTCTGATCAAACTGACTTTACACCCACAGGAGGGAATAATACAGATTTTGACTGTGAGGCTTTTATTGCTTTTGAAGACAATATTTACTTATTCACAAAACAGTGGCAAAGCAAGGAAACAAGTGTTTATATGCTGCCTAAAATTCCCGGTACTTATAGTGCCGAATTACAAGATACACATAGTGTAGAAGGGCTTATTACAGGAGCTACTTATCTTGAAGATAAAAAACTGGTAGTACTATCGGGTTACGACAGTTCTTTTTTACCATTTTTTTACTTGTTATATGATTATGATGAGAATGATTTTTTTACAGGCAACAAAAGAAAAATACAAGTTTCTACTTCTTTCCACCAAGTAGAGGGTATAGCAACTAGTAACGGTACAGATTATTATTTAAGCAATGAACGCATACAGCACCCAACTTTAGGTACTATTCCTCAAAAACTACATTATTATGATCTTTCTGTTTATTTAGAAAACTACCTTCAAGGTACTGCCGGTACGGAAAGTTTTAAGGCTAACAATGTAAAAGTATATCCTAACCCTGCTACAGGTACAATAACAGTAACAATGCCGGAGCACATACAAAACACTGGCTATACTATATATGATATGACAGGAAGAGTAATTTTAAAAGATACTTTTAGCAAAACAACTTCTATTGATATTTCTGTGTTACAGCCTGCTACCTATATTATAAAGGTAGATAGTAAAAACAGTAAGCCACTTGTAATTATTAAGGAGTAAGCAGTGGGTTTTTTCCTAATTTTAAATAGCCTATATGTTGCTCGTCTTCACTCATGGGAGAAGTAAGAGGGGTAATATTTATAGTATATTTTTCCTTTAAAGTATCGGTTAATACATCTTCTACATTGTGCAGATCATCAGCATCAAGAGCATATTTATCATCAACATGCGATACTGCTCCCTCAAAATCGTAATGTTTGTAAAAAGAAGTTTTTTTAGCACTTTTTACAGCAACACCCATGCTTTCTGCTACAATTAGTTTTTTGTAGTGATATTCTTCAAAATCTCCCGGTTTATAACCGCCAAGGTTAATAAAAAATAATTTTTGGTTTTGTTCATTGGGTTGTACTTCTGTAGTCCTCTCGTGTATAGTTATGGCATAGTCGCCTACTTTGGTTACCTCGCGCCAGGAATCTACATGCAGTTTTCCGCTTTCAGGCCAAAACCTGTACATGTCAGGTAGTAATTCTTCTAAAGAAGTACCTATCCCGAAAAAAATATCATGTTGTTCTGTTAAACGACCTTTGGGCGTACAGCCCACTAAAACCATATATAATTTTAGCTTTTTTTCCATATTCTAACAAATATATTTAAAATAAAATTGTAAAAAATTACCGATAAATATTTTTTTGGTTCAGTTTTTGGAGTTAGGCTTACTAACTATAAAAACTTAATACACATGAAAAAGATATTTTTACTTTTATCAATGGTAGGAGCACTTACTCTGACCTCTTGTAACAACGACGATGATGTTTATGTAGATAACGACACTATTGGTGAAAATATACAACTGAATGGAGTTAACCTTGGGTTTAATACGAGTACCGGAAGGTATGAAAGTTTATATGTTTTAGACCCGCCAATTTTTGATTCAGATGTAGTGTTAGTATATAGAAATGTTATTGACGATGGTTTTTCTGCATGGCAACTAATACCAAGAACATTATATTTAGATGGTGGAGATGAAGTTGATTATGACTTTAATTTTACAACTACTGACGTGCTTATATATGCAGATGCAAATTTTGATCTTGCTTTAGCTCCCCAATTTATAAGTAATCAATCATTTAGAATTGTAATAGTACCTGCTTATTTTGTGAATTCTGTAGATACTAATAACTATGACGCAGTTATGAGTGCTCTTGAAGCAGAGGGAAGAGAATTACAATTTATTGATGTAAAATAGAATACAAACTTCGATTATACTTTATATAAGTAAAAAGGTTGCTTCCCGAAAGGGAGCAACCTTTTTTAGTTGTGTTGAGGTTCAGGTTTTCAGGGTTCAGCCTGAAAACATTTCTAACTTCATTGTTCTTATTTCCATTTACTGAACCAAGAACACAATTTTTTAATTAAGCACTTGCTGTTTTGTTAACCCAGTTATTTGCTTTCTCTTTAGCAGTATTAACCGCACTTTCAGTTTCGTTTTCAGCGTTCTTCATGTCTTTTTGTGCCTTACGCTGAAGTTCATTAAGCTTGCCTTTCATATGCTGTTTAGCATCTTCTACGGTTTCTTTGTAAGCTCTTTTTTTATCTTTTCTTCTTTTTAGTAATGTCGCTACTCCTGCCAGTGCTAAAACACCTGCTGCAACACCTATAGCTACTTTTTTTCTGTTAGTATTCATGGCTATTGTTTTTAGGTTAATAATTTACTAGTACTAAATTAGGTTATTGTCACTGTTTAGCCTATTTGGTTTTATAATGTTTAACATATTTATCTTTCTGTTAAGAATTTTAAAATTTACTTAACAATAATTAGCGTACAGATGAAAATAAAACAATAAGGTTTTTCTTTTAATGCAAGAATAGTCTTATAATATAAAGAGTGTTATTTTTATGTTCAGCCTTAAAAATGTATATTAGTTTGAAAATCAATATTCTAAAATTCTATCTTCATAAGTATATATAAAAGCTCTTTTAAGATAAATTTAACCCTATTGGGGTATTAGTTGTGTTTTGTAATGTTTTTGGTATTTAAATAAGGGGTTGTTTTTTATTTATATCAATATATGATAAAAATACCCCTTAAAAATTAGGGGTTTTTATTTTTGGAATATAAAATTTGTATATTTGCACTGTTTTTAAAAAGCTATTAACAAACTAAATAAATAATTTCATGTCTACATTACGTTTTAAGGCTTTAAGCGAAACTACTAACAGAAAAGCGGTAGAGGTTAAAGAACTTGACAGAAAGTCAATCATTTTTGGAAGTAACGTGTTTAACGACAAGTCAATGCGTCAATTTTTAACGCCTGAGGCTTACAAAGCTGTAAAAAACGCAGTACAGCATGGAAAAAAAATAGAGCGAAAGCTGGCTGATTATATTGCTATGGGTATGAAAGAGTGGGCACTTAGTAAAGGTGTTACACACTACACACACTGGTTTCAGCCGTTAACAGGTGCTACAGCAGAGAAGCACGATGCCTTTTTTGAAACATCTTTTGAAGGAGCTGACCCTGTTGAAAAATTCGGAGGAAGCCAATTAGTACAACAAGAGCCTGATGCATCAAGTTTCCCTAACGGAGGTATTCGTAATACTTTCGAGGCTCGTGGTTATACAGCTTGGGATCCAACATCTCCTGCCTTTATATTTGGTACTACACTATGTATACCTACTGTGTTTGTTTCTTATACCGGTGAAGCACTAGACTACAAAACACCATTATTAAGAGCACTTGCAGCAGTAGATGATGCAGCAACAGATGTGTGCCGTTATTTTGATAAAAATGTAAAAAAAGTAGCTGCTACTTTAGGATGGGAACAGGAATACTTCCTTATAGATTCTTCTCTTGCTAATTCAAGACCTGATATTACCCTTACAGGACGTACACTTTTGGGGCATGCTTCAGCAAAAGGACAGCAGTTAGATGACCACTATTTTGGTTCTATACCAACAAGAGCCCTTAATTACATGAGGGATTTAGAAAATGAGTGTATGCTTTTAGGTATACCGGTTAAAACCCGTCATAACGAGGTAGCACCAAATCAGTTTGAGTTAGCTCCTATATTCGAAGAAGCTAACCTTGCGGTAGACCACAACTCATTACTTATGGATGTAATGGGTAAGGTAGCAGAGCGCCATAACTTTAGGGTGCTAATGCACGAAAAACCATTTAAAGGAGTAAATGGTTCAGGTAAGCACAACAACTGGTCATTATCTACTAACACAGGTATAAACCTTTTATCTCCGGGGAAAACCCCAATGAGTAACTTACAGTTCCTTACTTTCTTTATAAATACAATTAAAGCAGTATATCAAAATGAAGAACTTTTAAGAGCTGCTATTGCATCTGCATCAAACGATCACAGACTTGGAGCTAACGAAGCACCACCTGCAATTATATCAGTATTTATTGGGGAGCAGTTAACAAAAGTATTAGAAGAACTTGAAGGAGTATCTTCAGGTAAACTTTCTCCACAAGAAAAAACATCACTTAAGCTTAACGTAGTTGGTAAAATTCCTGATGTATTACTTGATAATACAGATAGAAACAGAACTTCTCCGTTTGCATTTACAGGTAACAAGTTTGAGTTTAGAGCAGTAGGTTCTACAGCAAACTGTGCTAACGCAATGACTATTCTTAACACTATTGTTGCAAAACAATTAAAAGACTTTAAGAAAGAAGTTGATGCACTTATCGCTGATAAAGGAATGAAGAAAGATGATGCTATCTTTAATATACTAAGAGAGTACATAAAAGAAAGTAAGAATATTCTTTTTGAAGGTGATGGGTATAGTGAAGAATGGGAGCAGGAAGCTGCAAAACGTGGTTTAAGTAACAACAAAACTACTCCGAAGGCACTTAAAGCAAAAGTTTCGGAAAAATCTCTTGCATTATTCCAAGAACTAAACGTAATGAACCATGTAGAAATGGAAGCGCGTTACGAAATTGAGCTTGAAGAATACACTAAGAAAATTCAGATTGAAGGAAGAGTACTTAGCGATATAGCAAGAAACCACGTAGTACCAACAGCTATACGTTACCAAAATATTCTTATAGAAAACGTAAAAGGATTAAAAGAAATATTTGGTAAAGATTTTGAAAACCATGCGGGCGAGCAAATAGCTATAATTAAAGAAATTTCAGGACATATTGCTGCTATTAACTCCAAGGTTGCAGAAATGACTGAAGAGCGCAAAAAAGCAAACAAGCTGGAAAGTGCAGAAGATATGGCTGCTGCATATTGTGACCAAGTGAAGCCTTATTTTGATGTAATAAGAGAACACTGCGATAAATTAGAACTTTTAGTAGATGATGAACTTTGGACACTTACTAAGTACAGAGAATTATTATTTACAAGATAATATATAGTAACCATTCTTATTTTAAGCCCGCTACTCATGTAGCGGGCTTTTTTTGGACTAAAATTTGTAGATTTGAAAATATACTTAAATAAAAAGATACATGAAAAAGCTGCTGCTTGTACTGTTTACCCTTACTTTAGGAACTGCCAATGCACAGAAAACACTGAGTTTATATTTTGAAAATGATGTTGACACTCCTAATGAAGCATCACGACAAAAATTAAACGAATGGATAAAGGAAAACAAAAATGCTGAAGTACTTAAAATATATGGCTATGCAGATGCTAAAGCTACTAACAGCTATAATATAGACCTTTCGCAAAGGCGGGCAGATACTGTAAAAGCTATTTTGCAGGCTAATAAAATAACAGTGACTGACAGCATTGAAGTAAAAGCATTTGGCGAAGATTTTGATTTGGCAGCAAATGAAGCAGAAAACAGAAAAGTAACTATATTCTATGAGAATAAAATATCAGAATTTGTACAGGCAGTAAAAGATGCCAAAAAAGGGGAAATACTAAGAATACCAAACTTAAACTTTCATAATAACTCTGATTTATTGTTACAGTCTTCAATACCGGTTTTACAGCAGTTATTAAAGCTACTACAGGACAATCCTACCTTAAAAATAGATATACAGGGGCATATATGTTGCCAAAAGAAAGAAAAAAATGATATTTCATTAAAACGAGCTGTAGCTATCTACCAGTTTTTAATAAGCAGCGGTATAGATAAAGAAAGACTTACTTACCAGAGTTTTGGCAGTAGCAGACCTATTTATCCTTTGCCTGAAAAAAACGAAGAAGAAAGAGTTGCCAACCGCAGGGTAGAAATACAAATTACAGACAAATAATTCACGGTTTTTATGAAAAAGCTATTTATATATATAATTATGTTGATTCCCGCTATTACTATAGCACAGGAGCAATTTTCGGTATATTTTGATACGGATAAATACAAGTTAAACCAAACCCAAACCGAGAGGCTCAATAACTGGATGCAACAAAACAAAACATCTAAAATATTGGCTATAAACGGTTATACCGATGAAGACGGAACATCCGGCTATAACGATACTTTGGCGCAACAAAGGGTAAATTATATATATAATGCTGTAAAGAATAAAGTAAAAACGCGAGACGATTTTAAAACACACAGTTTTGGCGAGCAGCACGATATGGAGTCGATAAAAGCTAAAAACCGTAGGGTTACTTTATTTTACTTACAAGAAAAAGATTTAGACAAAGAGAATGAAATATTAGGTATAAAAGAAACCCCTAAACCTGTAGAAAAAGTAAAACCGCAAATTGTATTTCCTGATAAAATATATGTAACCGACCCAAGAGGTGGTAGGCATGAAATTCCGCTTGATGTGGAATTTATGCAGGAAGTAAGTAATGCCAAGCCGGGAGAAAAATTACAGTTAAAAAATTTAAACTTCCGCCTGAATACATTTGCTATAGTGCCGGAATCCCGTCCGAAATTGTATGAGCTTTTACAGATTATGAAGGCAAACCCCAACATGAAAATAAAACTGCTTGGGCATATTTGCTGTATAGAAGGCGACCCACGTAAACTGTCGTACGAGCGTGCTAAAGCCGTAGCAATGTTTTTACGCCAAAACGGTATTGAAAAAGAACGTACCTCTTTTGAAGGGCTTGGTACTACCGACCCTATATACCCATTACCCGAAAATAACGAAGAAGAACGTGCTGCTAACCGCAGGGTAGAGGTGTTGGTTATTGAGAATCCTTATTAATTTAATTTATCAATGCTTTTAATGTAGCAATCTACCAATTGCCAAGCACCGTCATTATGAGGAGGTACGACAAAGTAATCTTGATAATAACAAAGAAGAAATATGATATATTTAGATTTTAAAATAATGAATATATCTAATAGTTTCAATTAGTTTATTATGCAAGTTTCCTAAATCTTTTTTTTCCATATTATCTAAACTGTTTGAGTTTTTAAGTGCACCCTTTACATCTTTTAGCAATGTTTTGAAAAAAGGACTTGTTTTGTCTCTTAATATCTCAAATTCTTCATTTAGGATTTTAATTCTTCCGTCATATTCTAAAGGATATTTTTGCTTATCAATAGTAAGGTCTAAATTTTCCTTTCTTTTTTTTAGTCTTTCAAATTCTTTTTTGAATTTTGAAAGCTCTTCTTTAATTGTATCATCTATATAATTGATCCAATCATTTAATAAATATCCCATGTAGTTTTGTTGAAGAATTTCTCGAATTTTATCATCCTGTAAATCTTTTACATATATCTCATATTCAAGGTTTTCTAAATTAACTGTATATATATCTTTCTTATTAAGCTCTATAATTTTATCTAGAATTATTAAGCAAAAGTATATTGTTGAACAAATAATAAATAAATCATATTTATAAGTGATTTTATAACTTATAATTTTGGTTAATGACTCAACTATAATATATCCAGCAATTATGACCATCATATAATTTGTAAATGTATTTTTATCCTTGCTAGTTTCATTTATATCTATTTTATCTTTCATGAAAAGATATTCAATAGAAAAACTCAAAAATACACAAGTTCCAAATAAATTTATTAACAGGAATATCCATAAATGTATTTCTAAATCTACATTTGATATATAAAAGTTATATACTGTTATACTAGTAAAGTAAATAGGCAGTCCCATTAATATTATAATGGAAAGGCTGGTAAAAGGGTTTTTGTCGACAGAAGTTTTTTTTATTATCCTAGTGTATACATTTTTTGTGTTAAAACTAATGAATACTGCACATATGAATATGCATGCAGTCAAGAAGTTAAATATGTAGCAAAAGAATAAACTATTATTATTAAATTCTATTTTAGATATGGTTTGTAATCTCTCTAAGAGATTGTATAGTAAAATAAAAAAGATAGAATATAAAGCATAAGTAGTAATTCCTGATTCCCTTTTACGTTGTAAATTTCTGTCAATTAATTTAGATATAAACCCTCTCATGTAGTATTTTTAGTTGAAAAAAATGAATGTAAATTTAACAAAATTCTCTTATTAAAACACTCGTTAATAATTGCTACATTATAAAATTGTTACATTAGGGCATTAACATTATCTTTGCGCTTTACAACACAACAAACATAACTACATGAGTTCTGATACCAGTAAACGCTATAGCCAAAGAGGAGTTTCTGCCTCTAAGGAAGATGTACACAATGCGATTAAGAATATTGATAAAGGATTGTTCCCTAAAGCATTCTGTAAAATAGTACCTGATTACTTAACCAATGATGATGAATATTGCCTTATTATGCACGCTGATGGTGCAGGTACAAAATCATCGCTGGCATATATGTACTGGAAAGAAACAGGCGATATATCGGTATGGAAAGGTATAGCACAAGATGCGCTTATTATGAATATAGACGACCTGCTTTGTGTAGGCGCTACCGATAATATTATGCTATCCTCTACCATTGGTAGAAACAAAAATCTTGTTCCGGGCGAAGTAATTTCGGCTATTATTAATGGTACAGAAGAGTTAATACAAGAACTTAAAGACTTTGGTGTAACCATATACGCTACAGGTGGGGAAACTGCCGATGTGGGTGATTTGGTACGTACTATAATTGTCGATTCTACTGTTACAGCACGCATGAAGCGCAGCGACGTAGTTGATAATGCGAACATAAAGGCTGGCGATGTAATTGTAGGGTTAGGGTCTTTCGGGCAGGCAACATACGAGAAAGAATATAATGGTGGTATGGGTAGTAACGGGCTTACTTCGGCACGTCACGATGTATTCAGTAAATACCTTGCAGAGAAATACCCTGAGAGTTTTGACGCCTCAGTACCGGAAGAGTTAGTGTATTCAGGTGGTGTAAAATTAACTGATGAAGTAGCGAATAGTCCGCTTGATGCCGGTAAACTGGTACTTTCACCAACACGTACCTATGCACCGGTTATTAAAAAGATATTAGAAAAATATACATCTGCTGATGTTCACGGTATGGTACATTGTAGTGGTGGTGCGCAAACTAAAGTGCTTCACTTTGTAGATAATGTCCACGTTATAAAAGATAATCTTTTCCCTGTTCCGCCATTGTTTAAACTAATACAGGAACAAAGCGGTACTGACTGGAAAGAAATGTATCAGGTATTTAACTGCGGTCACCGTATGGAGCTGTATGTGCCTGAAAAGATAGCTCAGGATATTATAATGATATCAAAATCGTTTAATATTGATGCCCGCGTAGTAGGAAGAGTAGAAGCAGCAGACAACAAAAAACTGACTATAGAAAGTGAATATGGTACTTTTGAATATTAATATTTAAATCCGCTTTTGTAGCGGATTTTTTTATATCTATATAAATCATGGCACAGAATAATATCTCTAAAAAAAGAACCTTTTTAGATGCCGAATGGCGCAAGTTGGTAATGGTTAATTATGCAGTTGATCCGGAAGTATTAAAACCATACTTGCCCAAACATACAGAACTGGATACTTGGAATGGCACCTGCTATGTAAGCCTGGTTGGTTTTATGTTTGTAAATACTAAAGTCATTGGGGTTCGTGTGCCGTATCATATCAATTTTGAGGAAATCAATTTACGGTTTTATGTGCGCTACGGTACTGATGAAAACTATAAAAGGGGAGTGGTGTTTATTAAGGAAATAGTACCACGCCCTGCGCTTACTATGGTGGCAAACCTACTGTATAATGAAAATTACGAAACCATGCCTACTAAACATGCGTGGGTAGAGTGTGGAGAAAACTTAACGGTAGAGTACGGCTGGAAAAAAGGTGAGTGGAATACTGTAAAAGTAATAACAGATAAAACGTCTGTTGATATTGATTTAAACAGTGAAGAAGAATTTATTACGGAGCATTTTTGGGGTTACACCCAAGTAAGTGATTCGGTTACTTCGGAGTATGAAGTGGCACACCCACGCTGGCAAATATATCCTGTAAAGAGCTATGAGGTTAATGTGGATTATGCTAAAGTATATGGTGATAGTTTTGCTTTCCTGAAAGATGCAAAACCAGTATCAGTTTATTTGGCAGAAGGGTCGGATATTTTAGTAAAGCAAGGTGCTAAAATAAAATCAGCTCCAAAAGCCGTTATTGAGCAGGTTTAAGTTATATTACTTTTAAATTTTACTATAATTTTTGATTAATCTTTAATTCTCATGGCAGGTTTCTAAAAAAATGTATTTTTGCTTTTGAGCGAAAAAAATAGTTTTTATTATGGAAGTAAATCTTAGAGAAGGGATAGACGGATTGCGTTTCGGGATGAAACAAAAAGATGTTGAAAAGCAATGCGGTACTCCCGACAAACAGTATAAAGACGACGAAGATAATGTTGTTTATTTGTATAACGACAGAAAAATCATGCTTACCTTTTATGAGGAAGAAGATTATAGGCTAAGTTATATGGCATCATCACATCCGGAGCTGGAACTGTTTTCATCGAATATTATTGATGAAGAGTGGGAAGATGTAAAGCAGCTTTTAGAGAAAAATGGGGTTAAAGGTTTTGAAAAAGAAGATTTTGATTCTTTTGAAAATTACTTTAATGAAGATAACTGGTTAACGTTAGCCGTAGAGTTTGGCGAAGTAACCCGTGTGGAAATAGGCGCTATTATAAGCGACGAAGACGAATTTGAATGGAAATTTAAGGAATAAAGGTTTACTTTGTTCTATTATAAAAAAGAAAAAGCGGATACATCTTAGTATCCGCTTTTTTTATTATTTAGTTTCCTGCCGTTGCAGCTTCTTTCATTTCAAGTTCAAAAATTAAATCAGCATTTCCGGGTATTTTACCTCTAGGGTTACCTCTTTCACCATAACCCAAGTGCGAAGGAATAAATATAATAGCTTTATCACCTATGCTCATTTGTTCTATACCTTCTATAAAGCCCGGTATCATTCCTTTTTTAGAGCCAATTATAAATGGTATTGGCTTGTAAAAACCTGCCTGATCTTTTTGTGGAATGTAGTTACCGAATTCCTTAGCAACATCTGTTATGCTGGAGTCAAAAAGGAAACCGTTATCTAGATATCCTGAGTATTCTATATCAACTGTTACACCTATACCCGGTTTTTCTCCGCTACCTTTTTCTGTAATAACATATGTTAAGCCTGAGTTAGTAGTAGTACCCTTTGCTTTCATTTCTTTAAAGTAAGCAGCTTTATCTGCCTTTACTTTTTCAAGAGCTGCTTCTTTTTCTTTTTGCTCTTTTATAAGGTCTTCAAGTTTGTTTTTAAATACTTTTCCGGCTTTAAATTTCTTAGCATCACGACCTTTACGTATTATCTCAATTTTTTTCATTGTGTCGCCCTGCTCAATTTTGTTTACCACTTCCTGTCCTTCAACTACATGCCCAAAAACAGTATGTTTTCCATCTAAATGAGGTGTAGCGTTGTGAGTAATAAAAAACTGACTACCGTTTGTTGCAGGTCCTGCATTTGCCATAGATAGTATACCTGCTTTATCATGCTTTAAATCTGTAATTTCATCAGGAAATTTATATCCCGGCCCTCCTGAACCATCTCCTTTAGGATCTCCGGTTTGTATCATAAAGTTCTTAATAACACGGTGAAATTTAAGTCCGTTATAAAAAGGTTTACCTTTATATTTTTCGTCTACCATTTCATTTTCGCCTTCTGCAAGGCTAACAAAGTTAGCAACGGTAAGAGGTGTTTTTTCGTGTTCCAGTTTTAGTAATATATCACCTTTATTGGTTTCTATTTTAGCATATAATCCGTCCTCCAGTTTTGTTGTATCTATAGGATTATCGTTATAGGTAGTAGTTGTATTGTTGCAAGAATAAAATATAGCAACTAAACTTAAAAACAGACTTGTCATTGGTTTCATTTAATTTTAATAATTATTTTGTACTTCGTTTTCGGGTTTTATATCATTTAAAGTTACGGTACATACCAAAGGCTGGTTTATACCTATTTTTTTGTTATCGCCATGGTAGCCATACCCCATATTACTGGGGAATAAAAAGCTAACTTTTTCGCCTTTATTCATTAGCTTAATACCACTGCGTAGTCCCAGCATAATATTTTGCTTGTCTACATAATATATTTGTGGCTTGGTTTCATCTGTAGTATAAATAAAGTTACCGTCAAGGTCTTTTACTTCGTAGTCAAAAAAAGCAACATCACCTCTTTTCGGGGTAATACTATCCTGAACGTTTTCAATTTCATAGTGATACCAATATCCTTTGCTGGAGGCAATATACTTTATATGCGGATTGCTTTTTATAATAGAGTCTATTTGCGCTTCCTCTTCTGCAATCAGTTTTCTGTTACGCTCTACAGAGGCATCAATAAATTCGGAACCCGAAGTACGTGAAATAGGTTTGCGGGCTTGTTGCTGGTTAGAGCAACCTGTTATCATGATTCCTGCAATAGAGAGTATGGTAATAAAAACCTTTCTAATCATTCTCTTATTATTAAATATTAACTTCTGCTAATGTAGCAATAAATTTTTCTATTGTAGCTTCCAGTGATTCAGTTGATTTACCTCCGGCAGCATTTATATGTCCTCCGCCGTTAAAATAAGTACGTGCATACTGGTTTACATCAAAATCACCTTTAGAGCGGAAAGAAATTTTTATAATGCCTTCATCTTTATTTTCTTTAAAGAAAGCAGTAAAAACAATTCCTTTCATGCTTAACCCATAGTTAACAACTCCTTCTGTATCACCTTTGTTATACCCCAGTTCGTTTAATTCGTCCTGGCTTAACGAGGTGTACGACGTTTTGTTTTCAGGCAGCACTTTCATATTATGCAAAGCTCTTGCCAAAACCTGAATTCTGCTATAAGAATTATTATCGTGCAGCAGTGTGTGTATTTTACTGTTATCTACACCAAGCTCTATAAACTCAGCAACTATACGGTGTGTAGTCCCTGTAGTGGAAGGAAAGCGGAACGAACCCGAATCAGTAACAATACCTGTATACAGGCATGTACCTATAGTAGCATTAATTAACGATTTATCACCTAATGCATTTATAAAATGATATATCATTTCGCAGGTAGAACCATAAGAAGGATCCGAAAACATATAGTTAGCATAATCATCAGGTTTTTGATGATGGTCTATCATTATATAGGTAGTGTCTGCCTCTTCAAGTACCGGTTGCATACTGTTCCCTGTACGGTGGAAAGCATTAAAGTCCAGTGTAAAAATTATATCAGCCTCTTTTATTATAGGTGTAGCTTTATCATATTCTCGTTCAAAAACCACAACCTTTTCGGCTTCCGGTAGCCAGGCTAAAAATTCAGGATATTCATTAGGACTTATTACTGTTACTTCGTGCCCTTTTTGTTTTAAAAAATGATATAATCCTAAAGAAGAACCCATGGCATCTCCGTCAGGATTACGGTGCATTGTTATTGTTATTTTTTTAGGAGTATCAAGTAATTCTTTAATCTCCAATATATCTTGAGTCGTCATCATTACGCGAATTTACACCTTTTTTCTTTTTATAGAATAGATATATAAAACAAAGGCTGCACAAGCAAAACGCTATATGCAGCCTATTAGTGTATTAAAACAGAGTGGTTATTGTTTTTCGGCAAATGTTTTAAAGTCCTGCAAGTATTTCATGCTTTGTTTTTTAAAAGCCCCGGGCATTAGTGCTCCCATTATTTTCATAAAAAAACCTTTAAATTCAAAGTAGTTCTCAGAAATATATTTTGTTGAGTTACCGTCAATATACTGAAACTTAGTGTTAATCTTATTATGTACACCTTTAGCCTCATAGGTTGTAACCATTTCATCGGGTAAATTATTTTTAATTATGGTTTCTATCATAGTAATTTCCCGTTTCCCCATTTTAAAGTGCAGTTCTGTTTTAGCTCCTTCTTTACCGGGCTCTCCGCTAAGGTGTTTAAAACTTTGTAAACCTTCCATCCATAACTCCATATTATCAGGATTGGTAAATAGCGTAACAACTTCTTCAATGGGTTTGTTTATTGTAATTTCACAGGTATATTTCATAATTGATTAAAATTTTAAAGCGTTAAGACTGCGTGAAACATCAAAATATAAGCCTTCTATTTCATACGGGTTTTCTTCAATAGCAAGGTAATCGTAACGTCCTTCTATTAAACTTTGTTCACCACCAAATGAAAAGCCGAATATACTTATCAATTCATACTCATTAGTTACATTAATAACGTAAATGGAGGTTTCTTTTTCTACTCCGTTACCTGTACTCAGCATAGCATCTATAATTGCATTTGTTTGAAAGTTTTCTTTTCTAGCCTCTTCAATCATGCCTAACTCTCTAAAACAATATATCCTTATATCTTTCAGTTTTATACTAAAAGGGAAATCACTAAGCAGCTCATCAGTATATTCAATTATTTTTTTTAAATCCTCTTTGTCAGCTTCTTGCTTTTGTAATATTTTGTTTAGTTTTTGTCTCACTTCAGTTGAGCCGGAGCCGTATGGCGAATAATTATGACTAAAAGAGTAACCATAATATAAATGCCTTTTATCTTCTATCGTCATAGTGCTGTCGGCATTTTTATAACGTTCAAAAAGTAACTCAAAATTTAATTCAGAGTTTTTGTCTGTACTGTTTTTTTCAATCAGGTCATAATCGGGCGGAGTATAATTTTCGGTTTGTGCATATCCTGAAACAGTAAAAAGCAAAACAAAAAAGAGTAGTATATTTTTCATATAATTTGAATATTAGATGTTTAAAGATAAACAAAAACCAGTTATTATTTTTTGTTTATCAATTTTATAGGTAAGTAGTTCAAACAGTTCTTTTTTAGATATACCTCCAAAAAAATAATAATCCATTTTCATTTTTCGATTTTATAGCTATTTTTGCACATGCAACACAACGTACTGATTTTAGATTTCGGCTCGCAATACACACAACTAATTGCGAGAAGGGTTCGTGAACTAAACATATTTTGCGAAATTTTCCCTTATAACAATCCACCACAAGACTTATCATCCTATAAAGCTGTAATCCTTTCGGGGAGTCCTTTCTCTGTTAGAGCAGAAGATGCACCACATCCTGATCTTTCGGGAATAAGGGGTAAACTGCCAATGCTGGCTGTTTGTTACGGTGCACAATACCTTGCTCACTTTAACGGTGGGGAAGTAGCACCTAGTAATATACGCGAATATGGGCGTGCTAACCTGTCTTATATAAAAGAAGAGGAACTTTTTTTACAAGGCGTACAAACAGGTAGCCAGGTATGGATGAGTCATAGTGATACGATTAAGCAATTACCGGAAAATGGTGTAAGACTTGCAAGTACTAATGATGTAGAGAATGCTGCATACCGTTTAGACGGAGAAGATACTTATGCTATACAGTTTCATCCGGAAGTTTATCACTCTACAGATGGGAAATTAATACTGGAAAACTTTTTAGTTAAAATAGCGGAAGTACCGCAAAACTTTACCGCTGCTAATTTTGTTGATGATATAGTAGCAGAGCTAAAAGAAAAGCTAAAGGACGATAAGGTAGTTTTAGGGCTGTCAGGAGGGGTAGACTCCACTGTAGCAGCTGTGCTTTTAAATAAAGCTATAGGTAAGAATCTTTATTGTATATTTGTTAATAACGGATTGTTACGTAAAAACGAATTCGAAAGCGTATTACACCAGTATAAAGATATGGGGTTAAACGTGAAGGGTGTAGATGCATCTGACCGTTTTCTTACTGCTTTAGCAGGAGTTGATGACCCTGAGAAGAAGCGTAAAGCCATAGGTAGAGTATTTATTGAAGTTTTTGATGATGAAGCTCATAAACTAACCGATGTTAAATGGCTGGCGCAGGGAACTATATATCCTGATGTAATCGAGTCAATATCCGTAAAAGGACCATCAGCAACTATAAAATCGCACCATAACGTGGGGGGGCTGCCAGATTTTATGAAATTACAAGTGGTAGAGCCTTTACGTATGCTATTTAAGGATGAAGTGCGCCGAGTTGGGGCTACTTTGGGTATAGACCCTGAGTTGTTAGGGAGACATCCGTTCCCGGGGCCCGGATTGGCGATAAGAATATTAGGAGATATAACTCCTGAAAAAGTGAGCATACTACAAGAGGTTGACGCTATATTTATTGAAGGTTTAAAGGCAAACGGACTGTATGACAAAGTTTGGCAGGCCGGAGCTATATTACTACCCGTTAACAGCGTGGGAGTAATGGGAGACGAAAGAACTTATGAGAAAGTTGTTGCTTTAAGAGCAGTAGAATCTACAGACGGTATGACTGCCGACTGGGTTCACCTTCCTTATGAGTTTTTAATGAAAGTTTCTAATCAAATCATCAATAAAGTAAAAGGTGTAAACAGGGTAGTTTATGATATTAGCTCTAAACCCCCTGCAACCATAGAATGGGAATAAGAAGATTATCCTGCCTATTATCCCACCTTTACCACATAAAAATTTGTTGATAAGTGTTGTTAGTTTTTTAAATAAATAACCAATACTTGTAATCTTTTTCTACATTTTAGATTAAGTTTGCAGTTATGTGTTAAAAAAAACTTAATAATGTATTGAATGTTTAATTATTTGTAAGTGTTGTTGAGTCTTAATACGTTTAATACATTTACAAGTGCCATAAATAAATATTATCACAATGAGAAAGAACATGCTTGCGTTAGTATTTTTAGGGTTATTGTCCTATAATGCTGCTGCGCAAACGCAACCAAATGGTGGTGTGGTAAAAGAAGCCAGCGAGAAAATTATTATTCACAAAGTAGCATTAGGCGAAACTATTGTACTGATAGCTAAAAAGTATTTAGTACGACCGTCGGATATTTATGAGATAAACCCCGATGCGGTAGAAGGTATTGGTCCCGGCATGCTTTTAAAAATACCTGTGGATAAGGCACTTATTGTTCATAAACCAAAACTTGCAGCAAAAGCTCAAAAAGTAACAAAAGATAATGTGCATAAACTGTCAGCTTCGGATATTCAGGAGAGAATAGAAGAAGACTCTGATGTTACAGAAGAAACCATAGTTCAAACAGAGACTGAAAGACCTTCTGAATCTATGGAAGTAAAAACAATAGCTGTTCCTCTTAAAAAGACTGTTGAGACAAAAGTCGAAACAAAAAAGGTTCAAATAGAAGACGAGGCTGAAGAAGCAGAAGCGGAAATAGAAATAGTAGAAGTAGAAGAAGAAATTGTACAGTACAATAATGGAAATGAAGAGGTAACTCCGGTAGTATTATCGCCTGCTGAAACAGATTTGCCCAATAACGGGGTTTTCACTTTTACACACACTGTAGAGCCTGCTGAAACCTTAACAGGGCTTGCCAGAAAATACAACACAACTGTAAGAGCTATTGAAGTCGCAAACCCCGGGAAGTTTAAAAATGGTTTACAAATAGGGCAGGAAGTAACTATTCCTGCGGGACCAACGCCCGAAACTGTAAAGGGTGTAGTAATTCATAATGTTAAGCAGGGTGAAACTTTACATGGGCTGGCAAGGCAATATAACACTACTGTTGAAGCTATAGAAGCCTATAACAAACGTAAACTGAAACATGGTTTACAAACAGGACAAAAAATTAGTATACTGCCCGGCAAAGACAACAGGTAGTCCTATATAATTAGTAAATATCATAATTTTAAAATAAAATTTATATTTAAGCCGTTACAAAAGTTACCTTTGTAACGGCTTAAACTTTTTAAATACTAATAATGAAATTAAGGCTGTTTTTACTTTTTGCACTATTTAACTGTGCATTTGCTTTTTCTCAAACCTATAAAAAACATAAAGTTGCTAAAGGAGAAACCATTAGCAGTATAGCAAGGGAGTATAAAATAACTCCTTATGATATATTCAGGCTTAACCCTGATGCTAAAAACGGTTTAACTCCTGATATGGTTTTACTTATACCATCTGTTAACGGAGTAAAGACCACTACAGAAACTACAACGGCACCTGTAAAACAAAGTCCTTCTAAAGTTGTAAATACTGTACATAATTTACAGGAAGGAGAAACGTTTTACAGCCTTTCTAAAAAATATAATGTAACTGTTGATGCTTTAAAAAAAGCTAATCCTGATATTTCTCTGGATGATTTACAAATAGGTCAGGGGGTAGTTATACCAATACAGAATACTACAAATGCTGCTGATGTTCAGGTAAAAAAAGCAGAAAAGATAGAAGGAAAGCCTAACAGAGATGCTTATGTGTACCATACAGTAATGCAGGGAGAGACAAAATACTCTATTGCGAAAGAGTATGATATGACATTGCAGTTGCTGGAAGAGTTAAATCCGGAAGTTAAAGATGTTTTACCTATTGGCTATAACTTAAAACTGGTAAACAGAGATGTAGTAAGCAATCAGCCTATTACTGATATAACAGTTGTAACCCCTAAGCAAGACCCTAACTATATGGTATATGTAGTAAGAGCAAAAGAAACCTTTTATAATTTAGGTAAAAAAACGGGACTTACTGAAGAAGAAATAATTGCTTTAAACCCTGAGGCTAAAGAGGAGCTTAAAGAGGGAATGAAATTAAAACTGCCAAAGGCAGGGTTAGGAGCAAATCCTAATCAAAATAGTGGTTTTGCAAGTCCTGTATCAGCAAGACCATTTACTGATTTAACCAAATCGTTACATAAAGCAGAATCTAAAGAATTAGTGCTTTTACTTCCTTTTAATACAGAAAGGATGGTGCAGGATACTGTAAGAAGTCAACTAATACGCAAAGACAGATTTTTAAATATAACACTTGATTTTTATTCGGGAGCATTAATGGCTATAGACTCAGCTAAAGTTTTAGGCTTACCGCTTCGTGTGAAAATTTATGATTCTAAAGAATCAAAAAACTCGTCGGCAGTTTCTTCTTTAAGAAGTAAATTAATGACTGCTGATGCAGTTGTAGGACCATTTTTTCCTGCAAATGTAGAAACTACAGCTTCAATTTTACCTGGTGTTCCTGTAATATCACCATTTTCAAAGGAGCATGGTTCACAGTATGCTAATTTACTTCAGTCAGTGCCATCTTCAGAGTATTCTAAAAAAATACTGTTTAACTATTTGGTTACTCAAAAAGCCAATGTGTTGGCAGTAGTAGATGCTAAAAAATTGAGTTCAAGGCAATATATAAAGCATAATTATCCGTCAATTAAAATAGTAGGGCTGGATGCAGATGGCAAAGTTACAGAGTCAGCATTAAGAAGTTTATTAGTAAAAGGCAGTAAAAACTATATAATACTGGAAACTGAGCGTATAGAAACGGCAATAAGTATAACTAAAACACTGGAAAATGCCATAACAGATTATTCTGTACAGCTTGTTGTGCCCGAGAATACTGATATGATGGAGAATGCAGAGTTACCTATTGAAAGGTTAATAGCACTTAAAATGATGTATGCTTCAGTAACAAATGATAGTAAAACAGTAAAGGATACACTTTTCGCAAAAGCTTTCAGAGCACGAAACGGATACAGTCCTAACCAGTTTGCTACAAGGGGGTTTGATGTAACTTTTGATGTGATATTACGCATGTTCCAGCAGCAACCTTTAAACACAATGCTGGACAGCGTAGCTACAGAGCAGGTTAAAAACAAGTTTGCATATAAAAAAGAAAATGGAGGTCGCTACAATACGGGTGTATATTTATTGCATTATGACGAAGGAATGACAGTAAAAGAAATTACTATTCCTGTAGCTGCAAAACCTGTAGAAGAAGTAGATGAAAATATTATAGAGGAGGCATTTCCGTTTATAACTCCAAAAGAAGAGGAAGAATAATGACATCTAAAGTAACATACCTTGGTGATTTAAGAACATCATCTGTACACTTGCAGTCAGGAAATGAAATAATTTCTGATGCACCTGTAGATAATAATGGTAAAGGAGAGGCTTTTTCTCCTACTGATACTGTTGCTAATGCTTTAGCCAGTTGTATGCTTACTATTATGGGAATAAAAGCCAGAGATATGGAAGTAGCTATAGAGGGTTCTGTAGCTGAGGTTACTAAAGTAATGCAATCTAACCCTCGTAAAATAGCAGCTATAGAAATTACTTTTGCCATGAAGGCTGATACAGATGATAAAACTAAAACTATACTGGAAAGAGCTGCTTTAACCTGCCCGGTATACCTTAGCCTTCATCCTGACATTAAAAAGGATATTACTTTTAACTGGTAACTATTTATTTTGGCAAAAGACCTTGCAGAAGAACAAAAAGAACAGCTAATACAGTTAGCACATGCCAAAATGCCTTTTGGTAAGTATAAAGATTACTACTTAATTGATATTCCCGAGCATTATATTGTGTGGTATAAAAACAAAGGGTTTCCTAAAGGAAAACTGGGGCAACAAATGCAAATGGTGTACGAATTAAAACTGAATGGTTTGGAGGGAATGATAAGGAATATAAAGAAAGCCTACCCTAAACCGTAAACTGTTTGATTTAGCGACCAATAGTAAAACTAATCTTTTCGGTTTTACTAATCACCAATTTACACGCCATTATCAAATTAATTTGATTATTTTTGCCTCGTTTTTTACGACTACAACAAAACTACACAACAACAATATAATGAATCAGACTAAATATATTTTTGTTACAGGAGGTGTGACTTCTTCTTTAGGGAAGGGAATCATTGCTGCCTCTTTGGCAAAACTATTACAAGCAAGGGGTTACAGGACAACAATACAAAAATTTGACCCTTACATAAATGTAGATCCGGGTACATTAAACCCTTATGAACACGGGGAATGTTATGTAACAGATGATGGTGCGGAAACAGACCTTGACCTTGGTCATTATGAACGTTTTTTAAATGTAAATACTTCTCAGGCTAATAATGTAACTACCGGTAGAGTATATCTTTCGGTTATAGAAAAAGAGCGTAGAGGAGAGTTTTTAGGTAAAACAGTACAGGTAGTACCACACATTACCAACGAGATAAAAGAACGTATGCAATTGTTAGGTCACTCTGGTGATTATGATATTGTTATTACAGAGATAGGTGGTACCGTTGGTGATATTGAGTCTTTACCTTATATAGAATCAGTAAGACAGTTACTTTGGGAACTGGGAGAAAATAATGGTATTGTTATTCATTTAACATTAGTGCCTTTCCTTGCAGCAGCGGGAGAGTTAAAAACAAAGCCAACACAACACTCGGTAAAAACATTAATGGAAAGCGGTATAAAAGCTGATATATTAGTGTGCCGTACAGAGCATGAGCTTTCATCTGACCTTAGACAGAAACTTGCTTTATTCTGTAACGTAAAACAAGAAGCAGTTATACAATCAATAGATGCTTCTACAATATATGATGTACCTAACTTAATGTTAGAGGAAGGGCTGGATAAGGTTGCACTTAAAAAGCTTGATTTACCGGAGAAAAACACCCCGGATTTAAAACATTGGAATGAGTTCCTTTACAGACTGAAAAATCCTAAACATACCATTAATATTGGTTTAGTAGGTAAATATGTAGAGTTACAGGATTCATACAAGTCTATACTGGAAGCATTTATACATGCAGGTTCGGCAAACGAAACGAATGTAAATGTAATAAGCATACACTCAGAGCATGTAGACAGTGATAATATGGAGAAAAGACTTAAAGGTCTTGACGGTATATTAGTAGCACCTGGCTTTGGAGAAAGAGGTATAGAAGGGAAAATAGATACAGTACGTTATGCAAGAGAAAACAACATACCATTTTTAGGTATATGTTTAGGAATGCAAATGGCAGTTATAGAGTATGCCAGAAATGTACTGAACCTTAAAGACGCCAATTCTACAGAAATGAATGCGAGCACAAATAATCCTGTAATTAACATTATGGAAGCTCAAAAGAACATTACTGATAAAGGAGGAACTATGCGTTTAGGTTCGTGGAAATGTTCGCTTGAAGAAGGTTCATTAGCATCAAAAATATATGGTGTATCAGAAATAGAAGAAAGACACCGTCACCGTTATGAGTTTAACAGTGAGTATAAAGAAGCATTAGAAGAAGCAGGTTTAAAAGCATCAGGTATAAACCCTGATACCGGTTTAGTAGAAGTTGTAGAACTTCCGGAGCACCCATTCTTTATAGGGGTACAATATCACCCTGAGTATAAGAGTACGGTAGCTAATCCGCACCCGCTTTTCGTACATTTAGTAAAAGCAGCCGTTGCTAACAAAGCTAAAGCAAAGCAAGCTTAGTTTTTATAACGGCTATATTTATAGTAACAATTTAAGTATAAATGGAAGAAAAAAAGTTAGATGTTAAGTCGTTAGTTGGTTTTGGTCTTATAGCGCTAATCCTGATATGGATGATATACAACCAAACAGAGCAGGAAGAATCCAAAAATAGCGAAAAAGACAAACAAGAGCATATTGACAAAATTACTGACGAAACAATACCTGAAGAAGGTACTACATCACTTACTGAGGTAGATTCTACAGTGAGTGATTCAGTAAATGCAGAGAATTTAAAAAGCTCTCTGGGTGCTTTTGCATACAGTGCATCATTACCATCTGCTAAGGGAGGTGTGACTGAGCTGGAAAACGAATTATTGGACTTAAAAATAGCTAATAAAGGAGGTTATATATCATCAGCTACACTTAAAAACTTTGAGCAGTTCCGTAAAGGTTCAAACCAAAGAGTAGAACTTATTAAAGATAATAATGCTGATTTTAACTTACAATTCCAGACTAAGGATAACCGTATATTAAACACAAGAGATCTTTACTTTGAACCGGAATTTACTAAAGAAGGTGAAAATCAAGTATTAACTATGCGTTTAAAGGCAGGTGCACAACAGTACCTGGAGTACCGTTACGTACTTAAGCCTAAAGACTATATGCTTGATTTCTCTATTCGTACTCAGGGGCTTTCAAAAGTTGTGAATACTTCTAAACCAATGGATTTAGAATGGCAATTAAAAGCATACCGTAACGAGAAAAGTGTTACCTACGAAAACAGGTATACTGATATGGTGTATGAGTATGAAGATGGTAAGGATGACGATTTAGGGCAGGGCAGCACTGAAGCAGAAAAAGCGGAAGATGTTACTTATATAGCTTACAAGCAGCATTTCTTTGCATCTATATTGTTAACCGATACTCCATTTAAAACGGCAGATTTAACATCGGAAAACTTAGTAAAAGATGAAGAAATAGATACCGTATTCACTAAAAACTTTACCGCTAAAGTACCATTAGAATTTAAAGGTGGAGAACTTAGTTATAACATGAACTGGTATTATGGTCCTTCAGACTATGAAATACTATATAACTACGACCGAAACCTTGATGAAATAATGCCATTGGGTTGGGGTATATTCGGTTGGATAAACCGTTTTATATTCATACCGCTATTTGGTGCATTAAGCAGTTTCTTACCTTACGGTATTGCTATTATATTGTTTACAATATTGGTAAGACTTGTAATGTCTCCGGTAACATATAAGTCATACTTATCGCAAGCTAAAATGAAGGTTATACGACCTGAAATAAATGAGCTTAACGAGAAGTATAAAAAAGACCCGATGAAGAAGCAGCAGGAAACTATGAAGCTGTATAACAAAGCAGGAGTAAGCCCTATGGCAGGATGTTTACCTGCATTAATGCAAATTCCGGTGTTCTATGCTTTATTCCAGTTCTTCCCGTCGTATTTTGATTTAAGACAAAAAAGTTTCCTTTGGGCAACCGATTTATCATCGTATGACTCTATTATTCACTTACCATTCTATATACCGTTTTATGGTAACCACGTGAGTATATTCCCAATACTGGCATCGGTAGCAATATTCTTCTATATGAAAATGACTACAGGAGACCAGAGTATGGCGCAACCACAACAGGAAGGTATGCCGGATATGAGCAAGATTATGAAGGTGATGATATACATTTCACCATTAATGATGCTTATATTCTTCAACAACTACGCATCAGGACTTAGTTTGTACTACTTCATCTCTAACCTTATTACTATAGGTATTATGTTTGTTATTAAAAACTACATAGTAAAAGAGGAAAAAGTACACGCTATGGTACAGCAAAATAAAGAAAAGCCTAAGAAGCAAAACAAGTTCCAAAAGAAAATGCAGGAAATGATGGAGCAGGCTCAGGAACAACAGGAAAGGCAACAAAAAAAAAATAAATAAATAAAAGAGCACTCTACGGAGTGCTTTTTTACTTAAGGTATATATTTTGCAAACACAATAACAGTTACGTTTTCAGGTTAATAAAAAAATAGCTTTATTAGTAGTATGAAAAAGAAGTTTTTAATAATTACTGTATTACTTACTTGTATAAATCTTTTCGCTCAGGGCGGAGTAAACCAATATGATGATAACGGTAAACGCCATGGGGTATGGAAAGGTACGTATGAAAACAGCGGAAACCCTCGCTATCAAGGTACTTTTGAGCATGGTAATGAAAAAGGTGTTTTTAAGTTTTTTAATAACGATAAAGAATCAGTTGTAATAGCAACCCGTGATTTTACCAAAGGCGATGGCGTATCGTACACTATATTTTATGATGCTGACGGGAAAAAACTAAGCGAAGGGAAAGAGGTAAACAGGCTGCGTGAAGGAGAATGGAAGTTTTACCACCCCGGTAAAGAAGCAATAATGTCTTTAGAGCATTATAAAAATGGAAAACTAACAGGAGTTAGAAAAGTGTTTTTCCCAGAAGGCGCTATTGCAGAAGAAGCACAATATCAAAACGGTGTAAAACACGGTATTTATAAAAAATATACAGAAGAAGGCATAGTACTTCAGGAACTGGTATATAAAGAAGGAAAAATGCACGGTCCTGCCACTTACAGAGATTCGCAAGGAGAAATAGTAAGTAAAGGTAATTACACTGATAACGTGAAAAGCGGTATTTGGATGTATTATGAAAAAGGCAAAGTAGTTAAAAAAGAAACCGACGAAGACAGAAGAGTGGAGATTGTACGCCAAAGAGGCTAAAACAAATTACGTGGCTAATTTTGCCTACCTTTGCATTTATTTTTTAATACAATTACAGAGTAATGAAACGTGTAGTAGTAGGATTATCAGGAGGGGTAGATTCCAGTGTGGCAGCATACCTGCTAAAAGAGCAGGGATACGAAGTTATAGGGCTGTTTATGAAAAACTGGCACGACGATTCTGTTACCATATCCGATGAATGTCCTTGGCTGGAAGATAGTAATGATGCACTTTTAGTAGCCGAAAAACTGGGTATTCCTTTTCAAACAGTTGATCTTAGTGAAGAATATAAAGAACGTATAGTTGATTATATGTTCAACGAATACGAGAAAGGCAGAACACCTAATCCGGATGTATTATGCAACCGCGAAATTAAGTTTGATGTTTTTATGAAAATAGCACTTAGCCTTGGGGCTGATTATGTTGCTACCGGTCACTATTGCCGTAAAGGTACTATAGAAGAAGACGGTAAGAAAATATATCGGCTATTAGCAGGTGTAGATACTAATAAAGACCAGTCGTATTTTCTTTGCCAATTATCGCAGGAGCAATTAAGTAAAGCATTATTCCCGATAGGCGAATTAACCAAGCCACAAGTACGTGAAATCGCAGCCAAAATGGAACTGGTTACAGCAGAGAAAAAAGACTCGCAGGGACTTTGTTTTATAGGTAAAGTACGCCTACCTGAATTTTTACAGCAACAATTAAAACCAAAAGAAGGTACTATTTATGAAATAGCTACCGATGCAGCTTTATATAATGCCGAAACGCCTCAGTTTGCATCTGTAAAAGAACAACTGGCTTACGAGGCAGAAACTAAAGCCTATACACCACAAATGGGTAAAGCGGTAGGTAAGCACCAGGGCGCACACTATTATACCATAGGGCAGCGCAAAGGGCTTAATGTAGGCGGAACCAAAGAGCCTTTATTCATAATAGCTACCGATGTGGAGACAAATGCTATATACACAGGGCAGGGCAGTACACACCCGGGCTTGTTTAAAAAAGCACTATACATTCAGGAGAGTGAAATACACTGGGTACGCGAGGATATGCAACTAAAAGATGGCGAAACTATGGAAGCGATGGTTCGTATACGCTACCGTCAGGCACTTAAAAAAGCTACACTTCACAAATTTGATAACGGTATGTATATTGAATTTGAAGAACCACAAAGCGCCATTACCGAAGGGCAATTTGCTGCTTGGTATATTGGTGATGAGTTAATAGGTAGCGGGGTTATTTCTTAATATTTCAAATATGCATCTGTAGCATGAAGTTTAAATTAATTCTTCTTTTATCATTATTATTTTTGAGGATTGGTTTTTCTGATAGCAGAAATATATCTAATGCTCCAATTAAGCAAATACAGGAGTTTACAGCTATTATAGAAAAAAATGGTTGGGTATCAGACGAAGAGAGGATTAATAAGAAACAAATCTACAGGGAATTTAATAGAGAAAGTAAGAAACTTTTTGCTGGGAAACCTTTTTATACTATTACTTATGAAAACACAATGTTGAATAGGTTTTCGGATAATTTACCCTCCGAAGGAATTTCTATTTTTAAAGAAGTTAAAAGTATATGGGGCTATTTTTATAAGGATAAAAATGCAAGAGATTGGATAACTGATGGAGTTATTGAACAATGGGAGTTTTCTAATGAAAAAGATGCCCAAAATGCTATGGAATATATGCATAAACATGGTGATAGAATATATTTTAATACCTCTCCCTATTTTTGCAGAATAAATAATCATGTTATTGTTTTTCAGTCCAGAGCTATGGCATTTAGTTATAAGCAGAAGCCCGTTTATGACTTGTTTATAAAAATGTATAATCCTGTACTGCCTTAAAGTGTTTACTATGCTCTATAACCTCCATACCCATAACTATACGGCTAATGCTTCTGTTTTAGAAGTAGTGAATCGTTATCCGTATGAGGAGATAGATGTACCTTATTTTTCTACGGGTATTCACCCTTGGTATATTGATGAGAGTAAAGTTGAGAGACATCTCGCTATTATCGGGCAGCGTTTACAAATGGATAATTGCCTGGCACTGGGCGAATGTGGTTTGGATAAGCGTATAAATATGCCTTTAGACCTGCAACAAGAAGTATTTGAAAAGCAATTGTTATTAGCTAAAAAATATAATAAACCTGTAATTTTGCACCTTGTTGCAGCATTTCAGGAGTTAATTGCAATAACCGATATTATAAAACCTGATGTGCCAATGGTAGTGCATGGTTTTTCTAAGAATATTCAGGTAGTAGAGCAATTATTGAATAAGGGGTTTTACCTTTCATTTGGTAAATATTTGCTACGTAATCCAGAATTATCAAGTGTTTTTGCACAAGTACCTGAAGATCGCTTTTTTCTGGAAACTGATACTATTGAAGAAGGTATCGAAAAGGTATATGAAAAAGCTGCTGAAGCAAGAAATATAGATATAGAGAATTTAAAAAATATAGTTACCAATAACTTTAAAACTGTTTTTAAGAATGGCTGAATGGACGGAGCGTGCTGAGCTTTTGTTTAAAAAAGAAGGACTTGAAAAATTAAAAAACTCCCATGTATTAATTGTAGGCTTGGGTGGAGTAGGCTCGTTTGCTGCTGAATTTATTGCAAGGGCAGGAGTGGGCAGCATGACTATTGTAGATGGCGATACTGTTGATATTACTAATATAAACAGGCAACTACCGGCACTACACTCTACTGTGGGGAAAACCAAAGTTGATATAGTAGGAGACAGGCTACAGGATATAAATCCTGAGCTTAAACTTATTCGTATTCAAGAATTTCTTTCTCCTGAAAGGGCATCTGAAATTGTTACGGATGAGTACGATTATGTAATGGACTGCATAGACAGTGTTACTCCAAAACTTAACCTGATTATATCGGCAAGGCGTAAGAAGATTAAAATAATCAGTAATATGGGAGCAGGAGGTAAGTTTGATGCTTCAAAAGTTAAGGTTACTGATATAAGAAAAACAGAATACTGTCCGCTTGCTAAAACAATACGTAAAAGGCTTAGAAAAGAAGGAATATCAAGAGGGGTTAAGGTTGTGTTTACTACCGAGCCTGCTGATGAAACCAGTTTAAAGTTAACAGACGGGACTAACTTTAAAAAGTCTTTTTACGGTACCAATAGCTGGATGCCTGCACTATTTGGACTTCATGCTGCGGAAACTGTTGTAAAATATTTACTAAAGCGCTAAGTTATTTGGCGCTTTATGTTTTTTAATTGAGAGTGTCTGTATCTACTATACTGTCGGTTTCAATTTCAATTTCAATTATAGGGTAGTATAATTCTGTTACCCATTCTGAAGGTATTGCAGTTTGCTGTGGCGTTCTTTTATAGTTTTCTATATAATAGCCCGTGCTGTCTATTACTATTCTCTTTTCTTTGCAGTAGTTGCGTGTGGCTTTTTGGGCTTCCTGCATGTGTGAATAATGTCCTGTAAGTGTTGTTTTTAAAGCAGGAAATACAGCTATTGTATCAGTCTTAAATTCTCCTTCAATATTCTTATTAAAAGGTAAATAAACGTAGGTTTTCTTACTGTTATATTTCTTTAATAGTACTGGTTTAGTGCTTTTTGCTGCTTGTATGTCTTTTATAAGCATATACTTGTTTTCACTTACTGTTTTATTAATACTGTCATAAACTAAATATATATTCTCTTTAAAATAAGTCTTTTCGTAATCAATAGTATACTTGTTTAATGATTCTGATAAAGAAGTGTTTAAACTTGTTAATTGCTCTTGTAATTCTTTCCGCTTTTCTTCTTTTTTATCGTTATTCAGAAAAGTATAAACTTTATCAGTAAAACTAAGTTTTCCGTTAAAGTGAGCTGTTATATTGGTTTGGTTAACAGAGTCTTTAAATGTCCAGTTTGTGTTATCCAGTTGTATGGTGTCATTACTAGTATTACTTATATTGAAATAACTTTTAGCATATTCATAAGTAATATCCTTTGGACTGTATATCAGTTTGCTTTCCGTTACAGAAAACTCACTGGGTAGTGTAAATATATAAGTTGCAAAACCTGCTGCAAGCACAAAAATGAGCAGGAATAGATATTTAATAACTTTCATGCATATATGTTAGGTGCGGTACTGTTCTTCTTTACCTTCTCTCTAGGTATATGCAATATAATAAAAAAAGCCCTGCAATTGCAGGGCTTATATTTTAATGATCACAATCTAAAAAGTTTTCAGGGTAGGGCGACAGGCTTGCTTTATCTACAAATAAGTAAATATCTTCTTCTGTAGTATATACATCAATAGCCTCACTAAGCTTTTGTGCGTATAACGTTTTCCTGTGTGTAGTAATGTTATACTCTTGTAATTTATCCGTTACATGGTAGTTGAATGACACAATACTGTTATAATTATTTTTAAACTGTACCTGCCAATGATGCTGTTCGCCATTTTTACCTACATACTTCATTCTGTACTCTATGTTAGCGTAGCATTTAGTCGCTTCCCATTTTCTCCATCCGTCGTCAGTTTGCTTTTGTGCCTGTGCAACTGAAAACGATGCTATAATCAACAATAAGGTAATTATTTTTTTCATGACTATTCTGTTTTAAAGATAGTGATATATGATTCAGGTTTATACTGCGTAATTTTATACGTAACTACTTCCTCAGGTTTTACTACCTGTGTTATAGTAAAGTATTTATCAGCTACTCCGTTTTTACCTTTTTTCATGAAGTCGTAATACTCTTCTTCTTTTACTTCTTTCAATACTTCTTTTAAAGGTTCTTCGGTAATAGCATAGGTAACTTTTACAGCTTGTGGTTTGGTAGTTTTAAGTGCTATATTTTTTACATAAACAGTTTCTCCCTGTTCAATAGCTTCAGTATTTTCTACTCTGTAAAGTATACCTTCTCCCGCATTTTTCCATACCTTTTCTTTTTTGGCAGTAGCTACTAAAACCGGGTTTTTATTTTGCTGTAAAGGAGTACTTAATGAGTTATCTGTAGTATTTGTAACTTTTTCGTTTGGTATAACCTGAGTTCTGCCTACATCAAAGTAGTCTATTATTTGTAATCCTTTTTTGTACGCAACGGTAATAGTATCAGTGTCAATACCCATTTCGCCATACTTTTTAATTACAAACTTATTTTCTCCTTTTTGTAAAGGGACTCGGGTATAAGAAATGGTGGCGGGTAACGATTGCCAGTTTCGGGTATCAGCCTTTTCTGTAGCAGCTCCTGTAATATCTGCACCAAGTTGAATAAGGTCGCCACCTGTATCACCAAGTAATTCTTTACCTAATGCACCTAAACCGGCACTTGCTGCTTTTTTAGCAGCAAAACGGGTAACAAGGTCTATGGTTTCTCTAAGCATACGGTCCTTAAGTGTTTGCTTTGCTATAGGGTAAAAATCCTGAGCCAATTCCAGTTGGTGTGATTTCCCGTTTGCTATAACCTCTGCTTTGGAGTAATATCCACCTCTTTCCCGGTATTTTGGTATTGCAATTGCATTTACATTACCAATATCGGTACCAAACGGTATAGGTATTATTATCTCTTCCATAATATCACCATCCATATAAGTACCGTAAAAAATACCGCCACCACCGGATGCTGTTATTACAATTTGGTCTTTTGCAGGTCCTATTCCGTTTTCCCAAAATAGTATCGCCTCTCCGTCAGTAGTATTTTTAGAAGCTAAAATTTCTTCTTTAGAGAAACCGTACTTCTTTTGATACTGTTGGAACTCCTGCATAAAGCCCATTTGTAAAGCAGTACGCATTAAGTCTTTTTTAAGCTGTGTAGGCATTACTACACCAAAAAAAGCACCATTATGCTTAGTATATATTTCTTCGGCGTTACGGTAGGCAATAAAAGCGTTGTTTATATCTCCTACAGACTCATATATTAAACCTTGCAGTATTTGAGAGAAAGCATCTTCGCTGTACTTGTTTTTATTGTTTTTGTACTGTTCATTTATTTCATACAGCTTAAGGTTGATACGCTTTGCTTCAACAAGTGCTTCATAAGGCATACCCAGGTTAAAATAGTTTAGTGCTTTGTAGTAAAATATAGTAACCTTTTCAAAATCTTCCCCTTTATATGGCGTTGCCATAGGGTTAGTAAGTTTTGAGGCAATAGCCTGACCTGCATTGGTTTTTATCCTGTCTTCAATAAGTATATAGGCTTGTTCCAGCAGGTCGTTACTTACTTTGTAATTACCCCGCATGTGCTCAACCTTCCCTTTTTCCATCAGGTAAAGAAGCTTATTCCTTTTCTTTTTTAGGAATTTGTTCTGGTCTAGCGATGAAATAGCACCATCAAAATTACCGTTGAACAGTTTGCTTTCAATATCTGAGGTTTTGGTGTTATAAGTTCCGCAGGATTGAAAGCTAACCATTAACAGTACCAAAACAAGCCTAATAGTTGTAGTTTTAGTTATAGTTGCTTTCATAAAATATCAGTAAGCAGTTATAACACTACTATTTGTTTATGTATTTCTTGATTTTTTTGTCACCAATCCAAACTTTATCATTTGTTTCAATATTGGTAAGCTCAAGATCTATTTGGTAATAAACTGTTTTTTCTTTCTTGTATTGGTCTACAATAGAGTTTATTGTGCCCTGTAGCATAAAATCAGCACCGTTTTCAAGACCAAACTTTTTCATTGTAGACTGAGAAGCGAAGTTTTGCTGGTCAGCTCTTTCAGCTCTTATTTCTTCACGCATGTTACCTGCCTGTACAAGTTTCATTCTGCCTGAATTAATTATAGCCTTTTCAATGTCTTTAGAAAAAGTTTCGGTAGCAATATGCTCATGAGATTTATTGGTAATCATACCAACAATAATTACCGGCTTTTTACCACCATGTTCAGATGCATAAGTACTGTACCAAGAATGTTCCATTAACTCAGCAGTAATTTCTTCCGCTGTAAGTCTTGAATCTGTTTCATTCCAACGACCGCTAAGGTCTGTTACTGTGTTTTCACTCATACGCTCTACTTTGTGTGAAGAACAGTTTGTAAAAGTGAAACCAAGCGTAAGGATAAGGGCTAATTGTAATGCTTTAAATTTCATAATTCGTGTTTTTATGTGTTACTTAGTTTATGATGATGTTAAAAATACTACATCTTTTTTTATTTAAAGGCATACTTACAAAAGATGTGCCAGTACGTTTTTATATGTTAATAAAACAAAAAAAATACCTCCGTTAAGAGGTATTCTTTTGCTAAACAACTACTATGTAAATTTAAGAAAATTATTGATTTAGAGAAGAAGAAACATATAAGGAATTTTCATAAGTAGCTGTCTACTTCTGCAATTTATGTAGGGCAAAGATTGGGTAAATAAGGACTAAAAAAAATACCCATTAGTGGGTATTTTGGTAGGTATTGATAGATATTTATGTTAAAAATCGTATTTACGTTCCATTGAAAAACGCAGAAGTTCACTTTTTCCCTGTAGATTTAATTTCTTCAGGATATTTTTGCGGTGGGTGTCAACAGTGCTTTTTTCAATAAAAAGTAATTCAGCTATTTCCTGAGATGTTTTACCTTCCCCAACCAGTTTTACAATCTCCATTTCCCTTTTACTTAACGGAATGCTTTTGTTTTCTGCTTTTTGAGGCTGTATAGGGGTATCAAAAACTTTTTCCCCACTTACAACTCTTCGCACTACAGAAAGGACTGTTTTTAAAGGAGAGTTCTTCATTATATAACCCGAAGCTCCTGCTTCCTGCATTTGGGTAATGGCTTCATCCTGGTCGTACATTGTAAAAGCTATTACATGGCAGTCAGGTAACTCTTTCTTTATAAGTTTTGTAGCTGTAATACCATCCATTTTAGGCATGCGGATGTCTGTTATTACAACATCGGGCTTTTTCTTAATAACAATATCAAGTAATTTTTTACCATCATTAGCTTCGCCTACTACAGTAATGTCTTCTTCATATTCCAAGAAAACTTTTATACCGTCTATTAACGATTGATGGTCTTCGGCAATTACAATACTTATCATTGTTATTAATTTGTATAGATTTCCCCTCTTTGGTTTAGGTGTATATTATTTATTATAAGCAAAATACTACTTAGTAATAAAAAAATTACCTAAAAGTAAATGTAGTAATTTTCGTTGAATTTACGTTAACTAAAAGTTATAACGTTTAGTTATGCACTGTAGTATTGTTACTATAATTATTCTTTCAGGTATATTTTAATAATAACTAAAAGTGCTATAAAAGCTAAAAAGCCTAAAAGTATTTTATAACTGCCTTTGTAATGCATTTTGTGTAAGCCAAGGTCTTTACGGTATACATATACCATAGCAATTATAAAAACTACTACAAAAAAGCCTGCAAATATCAGTTGCCCTGTTGTAAACATGTTGAAATCTTTTTTGCAAAAATACAATATACACTTCTCATTTACGGTATTTTTAAGCTTTAAATAAACTTACAATAATGAAGAAACAACTGGATGCCGTAAAGAAATTTCATGATGCCTTTGGTTTAGGAATCAGTGAAACGCCAAGAGCCGATTTGGGCGAAAGTGTTAATATGTTGCGTTATAACCTGATGAAGGAAGAAAATGAAGAATATTTAGAAGCTGTAAGCGATAATGACTTAACAGAAATAGCCGATGCTTTGGGCGATATGCTGTACATTTTATGCGGAACTATAATAGAACATGGGTTACAGCACAAAATAGAAGAAGTATTTGACGAAATACAGCGTAGTAATATGAGTAAACTGGGAGAGGACGGAAAACCTATTTACAGAGAAGACGGTAAGGTTATGAAGGGACCTAATTATTTTAAGCCTAACTTCACTGAAATATTAAAGTAGCAAAATAATTACTTCATAGTTTGATTGAATAAAAAATGCTCGATTTTACAATCGAGCATTTTTTATAATAACATATATTGTTAACCTATATTTTTACAGTCCAGCCAAAAGTATCTTTGGCAACTTTATGTTGTATAGCGGTTAATTTTTTCTTTAGGTCTAAAGCTATAGGGTTATCCAGTTTAGGTAACTCATAGTATTTTTCTTTATAGCTAAAGCCTACAATAGGGTTTACTACGGCAGCAGTACCTGCACCAAATACTTCTTGCAGTGTACCGTTTTCAGCAGCAGCTATAACTTCTTCTACCAAAACAGGGCGAACTTCTACATTTATATTTTCACGTTTCGCAAGGTCTATAAGGCTCTTTCTGGTTACACCATCCAGTATTCTTTCGCTTGTAGGTGCAGTGTATAAAGTATCGTTTATTCTAAAAAATACATTCATAGTACCCGCTTCTTCCAGCTTACTATGGGTAGCGTCATCAGTCCATATAATTTGCTGAAAGCCCATTTCGTTAGCCAGTTTAGTAGGGTAAAATTGTGCCGAGTAATTACCCGCAGCCTTTGCAGCTCCTATACCACCATTAGCAGCTCTACTAAAATGTTCTGCTATAATAACCTTTACTTCTCCTGAATAATATGCTTTTGCAGGCGAAAGAATTATCATAAACCTGTAAAATTTTGCAGGAGCAGCTATAACACCGGGACCTGTAGCAATCATAAACGGGCGAATGTATAGTGAATTTCCTATCCCTTTTTTAACCCACTCCTTTTCTATTTCCAAAAGTTTTTTCATGCCATCCATAAATACACTTTCAGGTACTTCCGGCATAGCAAGCCTTTTAGCTGATTTATTAAATCGGTTGTAGTTTTCTTCCGGTCTAAAAAGCCACACATCTTCATTATCATCTTTATAGGCTTTCATACCTTCAAAAATTGCCTGGCCGTAGTGAAACACTTTTGCTGACGGGTCTATAAGGAAAGGTGCGTATGGTTGTATAATTGGTTTTTCCCACACACCTTGCTTGTAGTCACATATCAGCATATGGTCAGTAAAAATTTCTCCGAAAACTAGGTTGTCAAAATTAACAGCGTCGATTTTTGTAGATTCCGCTCTGTTAATAACAATATCTTCTGTAGCGTTGTTGCTCATTAAGTTAGGTTTGTTAAGAATATAAGTGTGTTATGCGCAAATTTAGTAAAAAATATGTGTTTTTTCTCATGCCAAGTGCTATTTAAGGATATAGGAACACTTACTTTTTTTAAATTATTTGTAACAGTTATAGAGCTAAAAGGGCTGTATTTGTATAAATTATATAAATTTGCTGTATAAAATTAAAATTCTGTTAAACATGAAAAAATCATTAGTTTTAGTAGCATCATTATTAGTTTTAGCTGCTTGTAAAAACAATAAAGAGGCTGAGAATGAAGTTGAAACTCCACAAGTTGAAGAAACTGTAAATGAAGAAACTGCAGCAAATTACGAAACTTTCGGTGAAAAAATAGTTGCGGATAATGCACTTAATGAAGAGCAAATGCTGGAGGCTTATAAAAACCTTAAAGCAGGAGATACTATTGAAGTTAAATTTAAATCAACAATAAAAGATGTTTGCCAAAAGAAAGGGTGCTGGATGTCTATGGAGTTACCGGGAGAGGAAGATTCTTTTGTGCGATTTAAAGATTATGGTTTTTTCGTACCACTTAATGCAGGTGAGCAGGAAGCTGTAGTAGAAGGTAAGGCTTTTGTAAGTGAAACACCGGTAGCAGAGTTAAAGCACTATGCTAAAGATGAAGGAAAATCACAAGAAGAAATAGATAAAATTACAGAGCCTGAAATTACTTATGGTTTTATGGCTAATGGTGTATTGATAGCTCAATAATGAAATACTTTTCAATAGTTATAGTAGGGGTCTTACTAACAACTTTTGCAACCAGCTGTAAAGAAGAAGTCTCTGAAAATGTAAATGAAGAAAAAGAAGCCGCTGCTATAAGTGCAGATAGTACAACGTCTAATAATTCTGATAAAAAGGAATTTAAAATGTACGAGATGTCAGAAATGGCAGCACTTATGGAACAGATGTATGCAGAAAACCAATTATTAAAGCAGCGTATAGTAAGCGGTGATACATTGGGTAAATTTCCTAAATACTTTTTAGATATTCATTCGTCTGTAATGACAGATGAGAGTGAGAATGATGCCTTTTTTAAAGAGCAGGCTGCGAAGTTTTTAAAAGCACAGGAACTTATATATAACGATGCTGAAAATGCAAAAGAGCATTTTAATGATGCTGTTTCAGCCTGTGTAAAGTGCCACGAGCAAAAATGTGGAGGACCAATACCAAGAATTAAAAAATTATACATTAAATAGGGTGAAGGAAGAAAGAGAAATTATAACTACTTCTGATGGTTCTGTAACCATATACCTGCCTGAAATGAAAGAAACCTATCATTCCAGGTTTGGTGCTATACAGGAAGCCTATCATGTATTCATAAAAAACGGGCTGGCTTTAACCGAAGGTCAGCCTGTTTCTATTTTAGAAATAGGCTTCGGTACAGGTTTAAATGCATTTATAACCTATTTAGAGTCGCTAAAAACAAAACAGCAAATTAACTATACAGGAGTAGAGGCATACCCTGTAGCACCTGAAGAAGCCCTTAAGCTGAATTATGTACAACAATTAAATGCAGATAATCAGCAAGAAGTTTTTAATTTAATGCACTCTTCAGGCTGGGAAAAGCCGGTTTTAGTCAATGATATGTTTACCTTACTAAAACGTAAACAGCATTTTGAAGAGATTGCATATGAGAATTTGTATGATATAATATACTTTGATGCCTTCGGATATCATGCGCAACCTGAACTTTGGAGTGCAGCGATATTTGCTAAAATGTATAAAGCTTTAAAAGCTAATGGTATACTTGTAACATATGCCTGCCGAACGGTAATAAAAAAGGCTATGCAGGAGGTAGGTTTTGAAACTGAAAAACTACCGGGACCTCCCGGAAAAAGAGAGATGCTACGTGCATTTAAACGTTGATTTTTTGTTAATAAAATGTTTAAATAAAAATTTAACAGCTTTATTTTATCAAATTGTTAACCATAGTGTCCATTTTTTTAGTATATTTACACTACGTTCTTATTTCAGTTAACCAATTAATAATTTGTAAAAGAATTATGCCCAGATCAATGTTTGCCTACACAAAGCAAGTACTAACAAACGTGAGTTTTGACCCTGTACTCTTTTGTAAAGAAGTAGAAAAAGCAGTTAAAAGTCTGTTACCGTATGAAGTTGACCAATTAGTAGACTGGCTACGAACTTTTACTACCGAAAAGCCGGAACTACAAGCGTGTTTAACTTATTTGGAATAAAATAGAAAAGGAGCTTTATAGCTCCTTTTTGTATTTAATAAATAAAAATATTACAAGTTGTTATTTAGCTTGTAAGGGGCTGGTAATTTCTACATCCTGAAAAGTAATAGCCCCTTTTACTACGCCTGCTATAGTATTTCTCAGTGCTTCTATAATATGTAGTTTAAGCTCTTTTTTAGAGTATATTAAACTAACCTCACGTGATGGTCTTGGCGATTTAAAGTGACGTAGTTTAGCCATAGCCTTTTCATTCATATCAAGTGTGTGCAGGTAAGGCAGCAACGTCATACCAAGCCCTTCATCAGCCAGTTTTACCAAAGTTTCAAAGCTTCCGCTTTCTATCTGGAAGTGACTGTCAACATCTAAACTTTTTGCTTTACATAAGTTTAAAATATTATTACGGAAACAATGCCCGTCCTGTAACAATAACAAGTGGTTAAGATTAGAACTTAAATCATTAACATCAAGTTCCTTTTTATCAAAAGGTGGCATACTTTCAGGAACATACGCTACAAAAGGTTCATAGTATAAAACTACTTCCTTAATAGTCTCTTCATCAAGCGGCGTTGCTGCAATAGCGGCGTCAAGCTGCCCGTTTTTAATCATTTTAATAATTTCCTCGGTAGTGCGCTCTTCTATAATTAAATTAACCTTAGGGTACTTCTTTATAAAATTATGCATAAACATAGGCAGTAGGGTAGGCATAATAGTAGGTATAATGCCTACTTTAAAATCTCCGCCTATATAACCTTTTTGTTGGTCTACAATATCTTTTATTCTTCCTGATTCACTTACTATATTTTTTGCCTGATTTACTATTTGTTCTCCAACATCAGTAAGCTGTATAGGTTTCTTACTTCTGTCAAAAATTTGTACATCCAGTTCTTCTTCAAGTTTTTGAATCTGCATACTAAGTGTAGGTTGTGTTACAAAACATTTTTCAGCAGCAAGAGTAAAGTTTTTGTGTTCGGCAACAGCCAGCACATATTGCAGTTGGGTTATTGTCATTATTATAAATTTTTATGATAAAATTATAAAATCTATCGATAACGGCTATAGTTTTTCTGACTAAATTTGTTTAAATTTATTACGTAAAAAACTTACAATTAATAATAAAATTTCATTTATGGACACAAAAGAAAAAACTGAAGCAACCAATGCTTTAGGGTTACCAGTAAAAGAAACAGGTGTAATTGCAGCCGAATTAAATATCCTTTTATCTAACTTTCAAGTATATTATCAAAACCTGCGTGGTATTCACTGGAATATTAAAGGTAAAAGGTTTTTTGACCTTCACCCAAAGTTTGAAGAACTTTATAACGACGCACAAGTTAAAATTGACGAGATAGCGGAGAGAGTACTAACGCTTGGAGGTACACCATTACATACTTTTGAAGATTATTTATCTAACAACAGACTTGAAATTGGTAAAGATGTTTCTAAAGATGAGGATGCTGTACAGCTTATAATATCTTCACTTACAGACTTATTAAAGATAGAGCGTGTTATTCTTGAAGAGACAGATAAAATTGAAGACGAAGGAACAAACTCTATGATGAGTGATTTTATTACAGAGCAAGAGAAAACCATGTGGATGATGAAGGCATGGTGTGATGAAGAGATTTAACAGATAATCTCTTATTTTACGGCTTTTTCTTAAAACTATCTTCAAGAAAATAATTACCTTAGCCGTAATGAAATTACTAGTAAATATACTACTGTTAATCTTTTTGTCATTTTTGGCAACGCCAACTATTGTTAGTTTGGTGCAGGATGATGCAGATGTATCTGTTGCTTATAATTTAAATGAAGAAGAAGTACACAAGGAGTTGCAGGAAATTAAAGCAGGTCTTAATGAGTTTACTTTTTCCTTCATGATAGAAAAATCAGAAAAAAAATCACAAATAAATACAGAATATCTCCTTAGACATAAACTTGTCTTTGGAGATATTTTTTTACCGCCTCCTGAGCAAAATATAATATAACCATTCACCTTTTACAAGTAAAAGCATAGGGGCGTAGTACAACTACAGCACCCTGCATACTAACTATATTATATTTTATCATGTCTAAAAAAGTAAATCTTTTTGCTAACCTTAAAGCCGATTTTCCATCAGGCTTAGTTGTTTTTTTAGTTGCATTACCATTGTGTTTAGGTATTGCATTAGCCTCAGGAGCACCACCATTATCAGGAATACTATCAGGGATAATTGGGGGTATAATTATCGGCTCATTAAGTAACTCACATATTAGTGTATCCGGTCCTGCTGCGGGGCTTATAGCTATTGTATTAACAGCCATAGCTACTCTTGGCTCATTCGAAGCCTTTTTGGTAGCAGTTTTCTTTTCAGGAGTGTTTCAATTAATATTAGGCTTTATAAGGGCAGGTAGTATATCTAATTATTTCCCTTCTAATGTAATTGAAGGTATGCTTGCCGGTATCGGGGTTATAATAATTATTAACCAAATGGAGCATGCTGTAGGGTATGATGCAGGAGGATTTGAAGGAACAGAATCGCTTTTCAGGTTAGACGGAGGTAACCCTTTTTCAGACATTCCCCAAATTATAAGCCGTTTTGAGATGGGAGCGGTAATAATTTCGGTTATATCTATAATAATACTTGTATTATGGGAAAATGTAGCAGCATTAAAAAAGCTCAAGCTATTACCAGGGGCACTTGTTGCGGTAATATCAGGAATTGTTTTAAATGAAATATTTATGAGTATGGGGAGTGACTGGGCTTTAGGAAGATCGCATTTAGTTACCCTGCCTGTACCAGAGTCTTTTGAAGATATTAAAAATATTATTGCTACTCCTGATTTTTCTATAATTACTAATTATGAAGTATGGCTTACAGCAGCCACTATTACTGTAGTTGCTTCTATAGAAACACTTTTATGTATTGAGGCTTCAGATAGAATGGATCCGCATAAGCGATATACAGATACTAACAGAGAGCTTAAAGCACAAGGGGTTGGTAATATGATTAGCGGACTTATAGGAGGATTACCTATCACATCCGTAGTGGTACGTTCAACAGCTAACGCCAGTAGTGGTGCTAAAACAAAAATGTCTGCTGTAATACACGGTATATTATTATTAATATGTGTGTTGGCAATACCTACTTTACTTAATAAAATACCATTTGCTACACTGGCAGCAGTACTGCTGGTTATAGGTTATAAACTGGCAAAACCGGCTAAACTTAAACACTTTTGGAGTAAAGGTATATACCAGTTTGTTCCATTTATAGCAACGCTTTTAGCGGTAGTACTTACTGATTTATTAAGAGGGGTTGCATTGGGTATGATAATTAGTATATTATTTATTCTTAGGGGGAATTTAAAACGTGCATATAACTTTAGAAAAGAAGAATATATGGAAGGCGATGAAATACACATAGACCTGGCGCAGGAGGTTTCTTTTCTTAATAAAGCAGCAATTAAAACTACGCTAAAAGACATTCCGGGGAACTCTAAAGTAATTATTGATGCTTCTGAAACGGTATATATAGCTTATGATGTACTCGACCTTATAGAAGAGTTTGCCAGAGTAAAAGCTAAAGAAGAAAATATAGATGTAAAGCTGATTGGTTTTAAAACCGAGTATGAATTACAAAATTCAGATAACAATAATGTTTTTGTTACTCATAATGATGATAAAGAGAATAACAGAAAAGAGAAACAAGACGTTTATTAATACAACTTAAACAGAGAAAAAAAATGGGCTCAGAATTTTATAAAAAAATATTAGAAAATAACAAAGCGTGGTCTGAAACAAAACTTGCGAAAGACCCTGAATTTTTCAATAAACTGGCACAAGGGCAGTCGCCACCACTTTTATGGATTGGTTGTTCGGATAGTCGTGTTCCTGCAAATGAAATTATAGGAGCACAACCGGGAGAAGTATTTGTACACAGAAATATTGCCAATATGGTAGTACATTCTGATATGAATATGCTTAGTGTATTGGATTATGCTGTTAATGCGCTAAAAGTAAAGCACGTTATAGTATGCGGACATTACGGTTGTGGTGGTGTTAATGCTGCCATGGGCAATCAGTCTATCGGGGTAATCGATAACTGGATTAGACATATTAAAGATGTGTACAGGCATCACAGAGCGTATTTAGACTCTATAATTGACGAAAAGAAACGTTTTGATGCTTTTGTGGAAATAAATGTAAAAGAACAGGTTTGCGATTTAGCTAAAACCTCTATAGTACAGTCTGCATGGAAAAACGGGCAGGAACTTTGTCTTCACGGTTGGGTTTACGGTCTTGATACCGGTATTGTAAAAGACCTTGAAGTAAACTTTTGTGACAATAATGATTTAGATAAAGTAGATCGCCTTGTTTTTTAATTAGTCATTTTAACCTATAAAAAAATCCCTAAGCAATGCTTAGGGATTTTTTTTATTCTTCATTATCAAGATTTTCATTAAAAACCGTAGGTAACAATTTCGGTATAAATTTAATTAGCAAGGGTAGTAATAAACTACCGCCCGGTAATAAAAATATAGTTAACGACGGTACTGTTTTACATATTTCCAGTAGTTGTTTTTTTACTTTTTTCTTCTCTGCTGGTTGTAAACTACGGTGAGTAGAGTGGGTAAGGAGTACCACAAGCTCCCCGTTATTAGAAAGTTCTTTAATTAACCTGTTTTTATTACGGTTTATAAGTAATGTTACATTTTGAGATGCATGGTTGTAAAAATGTTTTACAGGATTAGAGTACTTAAAGTAATGAATATTTTCACGATTGGTTTTTACAAAAACATCAAAATCAGCAATACTTTCTGTAATTACACTGTCATCAAGCTGTAGTTTATTGCCCAAGTTATATAAAAATTCCAATTCTTCCGCTTCTACTTTTTTATCACTCCATATTGCCATGCTGGAGGTATCTACAAAATATAAATGTTCCAGTTCATCAGTAAAATAGTCTAAACTAAGTTCTTCTATATTATTTATATTAATCCTGCCGGTTTTAATATACCTTACAGATGATTCCAGTAGCTTTATTAATAAATCGTCGTAAGTAGTTTTATTTAATTTAGTTTTTAAAGCTAATGATGCCAAACTCACTGTTGTTTCTTCGAGCTTCTTTAAATAGCCATCATTAATTTTCCCTTCAGTCAGGTAGTGCTTAAATGCTAAAACATCAATAAAAAGCAAAGCATTAGTAAGCACATGAGAAAAGTTACGGCTTATAATATTGTCATTGGTTTTTACCCTTTGGTCTAAAATGCCTTCCAGTTCTCTGCTACCCGGCGATGTGGGTAATACTTTTTTTAAAAAACTATATCCTTCAGGAGTCATATGTTTATAAAAAAGAATGGCATGTTTTATAAAGGCATTAGTATCATCATTTTTAGCAACAAGCCTGTAAAGTTCGTAAAGGGTATATAGTAATGTAACTTTTGTTATTTCCTCATCAGTACACCCTTTAGTTTCTTTTTCGTCCAGTTGTTTACATGTCGGTATGTAGCCATATATAAAACCGGTATCTCTTATGGCTCTGTAAAAATCGTGGGTAGGAGTGTTTTCAGGCAGTTTAGTTTTCAGCCTAACAAAAAACTTATCTATCCATCCGTTTGCAGAAGGGTTAATCATGGTTGTATTTGTAATACTGCAAAACTATTACTTTTTTGCTTATGTAATACATATTTCAACAATAGTTAAATATATTATATAATTATGTATGGCAGGGTTAACAATTGGTTTAAATAGGTAATTTTATAGTAAAACAAGCTACTCTATGAACTTAAAATCAGGCTATCCTTTCTCTATAGTTAAAAACGGTATACCTAATGATTATTTAAAACTTGAAAACGATATAACTACTGATGTCGTTATACTGGGGGCAGGTATAACAGGAGCGTTAGTACGGTATCATTTAGCGAAAGAAGGTATAAAATGTGTAACTATAGACGCCCGCACTATAGGTTTTGGCAGTACAAGTGCCAGTACATCCTTATTGCAGTATGAAATAGACGTTCCGCTTTATAAATTATCAGAAATGATTGGGAAAGAAAAAGCCGAAAGGGCTTACCAGCTTTGTGATAAAGCTATAAATGATCTTGAGGATATTGCTAAGGAATTAAATGTAGAAGAATTTGAGTCGAAAAAAAGCCTGTATTACGCAAAGTATAAAAAGGATGCTGATTGGTTAAAGCAAGAATATGAAGCAAGAAAAGAAGCCGGTTTTAAAGTAGACTATCTTACCCCGAAAGAAGTACAAGACCAGTATGGAATTAAATCTTATGGAGCTATACTATCACACCATGGAGCGCAAACCAATGCGTATGTAATGGCACATGAATTATTACGATATAAATCAGATAAAAAAGAGTTTCCTGTATATGACAGAAGCCCCATTAAAGATATTACACATAAAAAAGACGGAGTTGTATTAAAAACAGATAATGGTTATACTATAAAAGCCAAAAAACTCGTATATGCCACAGGGTATGAGGTGGTAGAGTTTATTGATAAGCCAATTGTAGATTTACTGTCTACTTATGCCGTAGTTAGTGAACAGTATAATGAGAGGAATTTCTGGAAGGATGAGGTTTTAATTTGGAATACAGCAGATCCTTATCTGTATATAAGAACGACTATAGATAACAGAGTATTAATAGGAGGAAGAGATGAGGAGTTTAGTAATCCTAGAAAACGAGATGAATTGCTTAAACGAAAAACAAAACAGCTTACTGATGATGCAAATGGACTTTTCCCCAAGTTGAATTTTATTCCTGAGTTTAGCTGGGCGGGAACTTTTGGCTCCACTAAAGACGGTTTACCGTATATAGGTCCTTATAAGAAAAAAACTAATAGTTATTTTGCTTTGGGTTTTGGTGGGAACGGAATTACATTTAGTGTTATCGCAGCACAAATAATACGTGACCTTATACAAGGAAAAGAAAATAAAGATGCTGAGCTTTTTTCATTTACCAGATAAACAATTCAATTAGATGTTTTAATATTTCAATAACAATAATTGTGATATTACTAACAGCAAATACCTGCCGGATGTAGTAATTTAGCTAATATAAAATTCAACCAAATAAAATAACCATATTATGAAAAAGAGACCATTTTTAGGGAAAATGCTTCTTGGAGCAGCGGTACTAACAATGTCGTTAGGAACTGTTTCGTGTAAAGAAGATAAAAACGATCCTGCTGAAGTAGCAGAAGAGCAAAACGAAGAGAAGTTTGATGAAAATGAAGCTAAAGAAGATGACTCAGAGTTTCTTGTTGAGGCTGCTGCAATAAACATGAAAGAGATTGAACTTGGTAAACTGGTTGAAAACAGATCAGAAAATCAGGCGCTTAAATCATATGCAGAAATGCTTGTAGAAGAGCATACCAAAGCAAATGAAGAACTTAAAGCCATTGCAAAAGAGATGAATGTATCACTGCCAATGGATTTAACAGAGGATGGGAAAAAGGCTTATGAAAATTTGAAAGAAGAATCAGGAGAGGATTTTGCTAATGATTATGTTGACATGATGATTAAAGATCATGAAGAAGCTATTGATGAGGTAGAAGAAGGTATTGAAGAAGCCAATAATGAAAAAGTAAGAGCTTGGGCTGCTGATATTCTTCCTAAACTAAGAGAACATTTAGCTAAAGCGAAAGACTTAAAAGAAAAAATGGAAAGTATGTAATTAGACATACTATAAATAAAAAATGCTATGAAAAATTTATTATACGTAATTGCTTTATTATTAATTATAGCTTGGGCTTTAGGTAGCTTTGTTATGGCTGTAGGAGGAGCTTTAATTCACTTATTATTGCTTATAGCTGTAGCAATGATTTTACTTAACTTTTTTAGAGGCAAAAGGTTATAGTTGATATTATAGAGTAATTACTGGTAACCGCTATTGCTGTATTTACAGTGGTAGCGGTTATTTTTATTATTATGTTTGCTTAAATAAAAAAATCCTGTGATATAATTATATCACAGGATTTTCTTTTTAATAAACTTAAACTAAACCCCGGTTAACCATATTATTAAAACGGATAACTGTTTTCTTCTATTACCTTGGCTGCTATTGTTTCTCTTAAAGCAGCTACATTTGGCAAATTAGTATATTTTGTAAAGCGCTTTAAGCCCATAAGCATCATACGCTGTTCATCACCTTCCGCAAAAGAAGCTATTCCTTCTTTACCTTTACTGTTTATAATATCAACAGCATTGTAAAGATATAACTGAGCCATTTCAATTTGTGCTTTTACGTTTTCTTCGCCTTTGCTTTTCGCGAGTTTTTCGGTACGTAGTATGGTAGACTCTGCCATATATATTTCAATTAAAATATCAGCAGCAGCCATAAGTAATTGTTGGTGTTCTTCTAAATCCGGACCGTATTTTTGTGCAGCACTACCGGCAACCATCAAGAAAACTTTTTTCAGCTTGCCTATCATTTCTTTTTCCTCAGCAAAAAGCTCTGAGTAGTCAGGAGTGTCGAATGAAGGGATGCCCATAAGTTCTTCGCCTACTTTAGTTGCAGGACCTAAAAAGTCAACATGACCTTTCATTGCTTTTTTCATAAGCATTCCTACCGAAAGCATACGGTTAATTTCGTTTGTACCTTCATATATACGTGCAATACGTGCATCTCTCCAAGCACTTTCCATTGGAGTATCTTCAGAGAAGCCCATACCACCATATATTTGGATACCTTCATCAGAACAATTCTGGATGTCTTCCGAAACCGCTACTTTAAGTATAGAACACTCAATAGCAAATTCTTCTACACCTTTAAGTTCCGCTTCCTGGTGGCTTTCGCCATTTGCCATACGTGCATCTATTCTATCCTGAATGTCTTTTGCAGCTCTGTAGCTTGCACTTTCACCTGCATAACAACTAGCAGCCATTTCTGCAAGTTTAGCACGAATAGCACCAAAGTTAGCAATAGGCGTTTTAAACTGTACTCTCTCGTTAGCATAGTTAACAGCATTGCTTATAGTTCTGCGTTGTGCATCAAGGCAGGCAGCAGCCAGTTTAATACGCCCTACGTTAAGTGCGTTCATAGCAATTTTAAACCCGTTACCTCTTTCAGAAAGCATATTTTCTACAGGTACTTTAGTTTCACTAAAGAATACCTGACGGGTAGAGGAAGCACGAATACCTAATTTGTGTTCTTCTTCTCCGAAAGAAATACCGTTTTCAGGATCATTTTCTACAATAAATCCTGTAATATTTTTATCATCTTCAATACGGGCAAATACAATAAACAAATTACAGAAGCCTGCATTTGATATCCACATTTTCTGCCCGCTTATTTTATAGTGTGTACCATCTTCCGAAAGTACTGCTTTTGTCTTCCCTGAATTAGCATCACTACCTGCATCAGGTTCAGTAAGGCAGTACGCTCCAAACCATTCTCCTGTAGCTAACTTAGGTACATATTTTTTCTTTTGCTCTTCTGTTCCGTATAAGGTAATTGGCATAGTACCGATACCTGTATGTGCACCAAATGCAGTAGAGAAAGAACCTGTAGCTCCCGAAATATAATCGCAAACCAGCATAGTAGAAACAAATCCCATTCCCAGTCCGCCGTACTCTTCCGGTACAGCTACACCAAGAAAGCCCATTTCTCCTGCCTTACGCATTGTTTCTTCTGTAAAGGCATAGTCTTTCTTTTCAAAACGTTCTTTATTTGGCCAAAGCTCACGGTCAACAAATTCTTTAACCGAGTCGCGCATCATTTTCTGCTCTTCCGAAAAATCTTCCGGCGTGAAAATATTTTCACTTTTAGTTTCTTTTACGAGGAATTGTCCACCTCTTGTTATGTCTTTTTCTTGTGCTTCCATAAATTAGATTTTTTAGATAATAGATGAAGGATGATAGACACTAATCGTTACCTAAAGTGTTTTGAAAGCTCATCGTCATCCGTTGGAATTCTTCTATTTTGTTTTCTATTTCTGTTGTTTTTTCTACTGTAATATAGTTTTTATGAGCTGCTAACAATAATTGAGTTTGTAATTCAAATGCTGAGCCTAATGAAATATCAATAAAATGTTTAAAAGACTTATTAGTACGGCTTGAGCCTTCTGCTATGTTAGAAGGTATAGAAAATGAACATCTATCCATTTGACTTTTCAAACCAAACTTTTCGTGTGTTGGAAAAGTTTCAGTAATATCAAGAATTATTTTTGCTAGCTCCATACCTGATTGCCATATTTTCATTTTCTTGAAATTGTGTCTTTTATGGGTACTCATGACAATCTATTATCTCTTATCTATACACTCTTTTATCTCAAATAACTATAGTACCTCAAATATACCCGCAGCACCTTGTCCGGTACCTACACACATGGTAACCATACCATATTTATTACCTCGGCGTTTCATTTCATCAAATAGTTGAACGGATAGTTTAGCTCCTGTGCAACCTAATGGGTGACCAAGTGCAATAGCACCACCATTTACATTTAATATATCTGTATTGATACCTAACTCACGCACTACAGCAAGCGATTGCGATGCAAAGGCTTCATTAAGCTCTATAAGTTCTATATCTTCCAGTTTCATACCTGCTTGTTTCAGTGCTTTTGGTATTGCTTTTACAGGACCTATACCCATTATTCTAGGTTCTACACCGGCAGCAGCATAGCTCACCATTCGTGCAATAGGCTCAAGGTTTAATTCTTTTACCATATCTTCACTCATTACCATCACAAAGGCTGCACCATCACTCATTTGCGACGATGTACCTGCGGTAACACTACCATCGGCAGCAAATACAGGTCTTAGTTTGCCTAATACTTCTAAAGATGTGTCCGCACGAGGTCCTTCATCTTGTGTTACCGTATAGCTTTTAGTAGCTTTTTTACCATTACCATCTACATATACTTGTTCTACAGTTATAGGTACTATTTGTTTATCAAATTTGCCCTCTGCCTGTGCTTTTAATGCTTTTTGATGTGATTCGTAGCCAAATCTGTCTTGGTCTTCACGGCTTACGTTATATTTTTTAGCTACTGCTTCGGCAGTAAGTCCCATACCCCAATAATAATCTTCATGTCCTGCTTTCGCAGCTTTATAATCAGGTACGGGTTTGTAACCACCCATTGGTATGTAGCTCATACTTTCGGCTCCCCCGGCTATAATACAATCGGCCATTCCGCTTTGTATTTTTGCTGTAGCCATAGCAATGGTTTCCAGTCCTGAGGCGCAGTAACGGTTTACTGTTACACCTGGTACATCTTCAATTTTAAGTCCCATTAGGGAGATAAGACGTGCAACGTTTAGTCCTTGTTCGGCTTCGGGCATGGCATTACCTACCATAACATCGTCTATTCTGGTTTTATCAAAATCAGGCAGTTCATTCATTATATGCTGAATGGTCTCTGCTGCCAGTTCATCAGGTCTTTTAAATCGGAATACGCCTTTTGGGGCTTTCCCCACTGCGGTTCTGTATGCTTTTACTATATATGCTGTTTTCATTGTTTCGGTTTTTAGCTATTAGTTTCTAAGTGGTTTTCCTTTAGTTAGCATATGTTGTATTCTTTCTAGTGTTTTGCGTTCTCCACATAGTGAAAGGAATGCTTCTCTTTCAAGGTCTAGTAAGTATTGTTCACTAACCATTGTAGCTTCACTTAGGTCGCCACCTGCCATAACATAAGCAAGTTTATTGGCTATTTTTTTGTCATGTTCGCTAATATAGTTTCCTGCTTCCATACTATCTGTACCTACAAGGAACATACCTAAAGCCTGTTTACCCAGTACTTTAACGTCTTTACGTTTTACAGGTTGTGTATATCCTGCTTCGGCAAGTATTTTTGCATATTTTTTAGCTTCGGCAAGTTGTCTGTCTTTATTCACTACAATAACATCTTTACCTTTTTGCAGTATTCCTGTATCAAACGCTTCGTAAGCAGATGTCGATACTTTTGCCATTGCTACGGTAAGGAAATATTCTTGTAATACATTTAGTTCTACATCATTTTTATGGAAAAGGTCGGAAGCACGCAGTGCCATTTCTTTAGAACCGCCCCCGCCGGGTATAACTCCTACACCAAACTCAACCAGCCCGATGTATGTTTCGGCAGCAGCAACTACTTTATCAGCATGCATACTCATTTCGCAACCGCCACCCAGTGTCATTCCGTGTGGGGCAACTACTACGGGTATAGCTGAATAGCGTACACGCATCATAGTATCCTGGAACATTTTGATAGCCATATTCAATTCATCATATTCCTGCTCCACAGCCATCATGAATATCATACCAATATTTGCACCTACAGAGAAGTTAGCAGCTTGGTTACCTATAACCAGTCCTTCATATTCTTTTTCAGCTAAATCTATAGCTTTATTTATACCTTGAAGTACACCACCGCCTATGGTGTTCATTTTAGACTGGAATTCAAGGTTAAGTATTCCGTCGCCAAGATCTTCAATGATTGCATCACTGTTACTCCATACTTTTTTGCTTTCGCGTATGTTGTTCAGGATGATAAAGGCATCTTGTCCCGGTACTTTTTTCTGAGATTTTGATGCGATATCATAGTAATAAGTATTTCCTTCTTTTACGGTGTAAAAACTATTATTACCCGATGCTAACATTTCGGTTACCCATTCGGCAGTCTCTTGTCCTTCGGCTTTCATCAGTTCAATACCTTTTTCAACGCCTACAGCATCCCATATTTCAAACGGGCCATTTTCCCAACCGAATCCGGCTTTCATAGCATCGTCTATCTTGTAAAGGTCATCGGTAATTTCAGGTATTCTGTTAGCTACGTAAGCAAACATGCCTGCAAAGTTTTTACGGTAAAACTCACCTGCTTTGTCTTTGCCATTTACCAGTACTTTAAAACGGTCTATAGGTCTATCTATAGTTTTAGTTTGCTCTAAAGTAGCAAAAGAAGCTCTTTTCTTTTCCCTGTACTCCATGGTATCAAGGTCAAGCGCAAGAATATCTTTATCTACTTTTTTATAGAATCCTTGTCCTGTTTTACTACCTAACCATTTTTTTTCCATCATAGTGTTGATGAAATCCGGTAGTTTAAACAGTTCGTGTGCTTCATCATCAGGGCAGTTGTCATAAATACCGTTAGCAACGTGTACCAGGGTATCAAGCCCTACTACATCTACCGTACGGAAGGTTGCTGATTTTGGACGGCCGATAACAGGGCCGGTAAGTTTATCAACTTCTTCTACGGTAAGCCCCATTTCCTTAACTTGGTGGAAAAGGCTCATAATACCGTATATACCGATACGGTTACCTATAAAGGCAGGAGTATCTTTAGCTACTACCGAGGTTTTACCTAAAAACTTCTCGCCGTAGTTATTTAAAAAGTCCAGTACTTCCTGCGAAGTATCAGGACCCGGAATGATTTCAAATAGTTTTAAGTAACGGGGCGGGTTGAAGAAGTGTGTGCCGCAGAAGTGTTTGCGGAAATCTTCACTTCGCCCTTCGTTCATAAATTTAATAGGAATACCCGATGTGTTTGAGGTGATTAAAGTACCCGGCTTGCGGTGTTTTTCAATTTGTTCAAACACTTTTTGCTTAATATCCAGCCTTTCTACTACTACTTCAATTACCCAGTCTGCATCAGCTATTTTAGGTAAATCATCTTCTGTGTTACCTGTAGTAATGCGCGAAGCAAAGTCTTTGTGATAAATAGGGGATGGTTTAGATTTTAAAGCATTGGCAAGATGGTCATTAACTAATCTGTTTCTTACTGCTTTATCCTCAAGGGTGAGTCCCTTTTTCTGTTCTGTTTCTGTGAGTTCTCTTGGCACTATGTCGAGCAAAAGTACTTCTACACCAATATTGGCAAAATGGCAGGCAATGCCCGAACCCATAATACCGGAACCTATAACGGCTACTTTTTTAATATTGCGTTTCATTTGCTATATAAAATTTTTTGGTTGTTTAAGTGGTATATTACTTTAACTATTCTTTATTCGATTTTGGTTTCAACTTCTTCAGTTGTGTATATTTTTTTCTCAGCTATAAGGTGGTTTATTACTTCTGCTACTTCAACAAAATGATCCATCTTTTCCTGAGATACGTGTTGTTTTATTATATCATTAAATTTAAGAACTGTGTTTTTTGATAACTCTCTTTTTTCCTTCCCCAACTTAGTGAGGTGTATTATTACCCCGCGCCCGTCTACCGGATTCTTTTTTCGTACAATTAAACCTTTTTCTTCCATAGACTTTAATGTACGGGTAAGGCTTGTTGGTTCCATGCCCATTTGTGGCCCCAGTGCGGTAGAGGGGATGCCTTTTTCTTTATCAATAGATAATAAGGCAAAACCTATGGACATTGTTGCACCATATTTAGAGGCTTCTTCATTATACATTCTTGCTATTGCCTGCCAGGTTGCCCTAAGTATATAGTCTATTGTTTTCTCTTTCATAGAACGTGTTGTTTTTCAAATATACAAAAAAATATTATGCGTGCATATTATTTTTTTGAAAGTTAAATTATTTTAATGTTGTGTAATATTTATGTTATATTGTAAAATTTTACTGATTTCCTATTTTTAGTGCAATTACGTAGCTACGTAAATATAATGAAAAATAGAGAGATTAGCATATAAAAAAACTCCCGATAGAGGGAGTTTTAACTTAATTTTTCTTTTTATGTATATGCTCATAATAGGGGACGCTGCCACTATTGTTATACGCCCGGTAATAAATAATATCTGTACTAAAATCTAAATCAGGAATAGCCTTTTTAATTTCTTTTTTAATTTCAGCCAGTTCCATTTCTAAAAATTCAGTTTCATCAAGATGTATAGGAGTTTGATAACTGATTTTAGGATAAACTCCTTTTACTGTTTTTATAGGTTCTATCCCCATTATAGCAGGTTGGCTTTCTACATTTCTAAGTACATAAGGAAATTTATATTTCTCACTTAAAGTTTTACGCCATTGGTTTTTATAGAACTCAATACGTTCTTCATTATCATACGTAAGCATATCACCAGCGGGCTCAAGAAAACTTGCAGCCATATCGCAGTTAAAAGCGGCATCTATTAAAAAGCCTTCTTTTTCTTTTTGCTTGGCTATTTCAAAATAATCCTGTGCGTTTTTATCAAAATGTCCTAAAAGTCCTGTTTCTACATTGCTTAGTTTCCATTTACCATCTACCAGTTCATAAATAACAGTAATTAAGTAGTCTTCCATTTTGCCATACTTACTTTTTAATAGTGAAACATAGGCTTCCGGTTGTGTATTACTAAATGTAATGGAGTATTTATTTTCTTCATCTTCTATCAGCATGTTTTTAGATATTGTGCCTTTGCAGTAATACTCTTTATAAATTTCTGTATTATCTTCTTTTAAATACCCTCTTCTAAAAGCCCATACTGTACTTTCTATTCTGCTTCTCAGGTGCTTATTAAAATCATCTGAACCCAATGCTTTTAATGCTTTCATGTTGCTGTTAGACAGGGCATCAAACAAGCTGTCGTTTTTTCTTTTAATGGTTTCCCGAAGCGAAGCATCAATTTGGTTGTTGGTTAAGGTTTCGGTGCTGTTAGAGCAGCTTTGTAATATAGTAATGCATATTACAGCTAAAAAAGCTTTAAATTTCATTAGTTGATAGAATGTATATATTAATTAGGGTGTAAAAATATAAAGAATAAAAAAAGAGGTCAAAAAACCTCTTCTTATTTTTTTAAAGCCCTAATATTTTTGCAGCTTCTTTTACGTTCTCATAATGGTCATCCTCTATATCGGAGAGGGCTTTAGCAACTAAATCTTTCCACTTTCCGTTTTTAATTACATTATCTAAAGTGATAAGACAATCTGTAATTAACTTATCATTCCAGCCCGAATCTTTATACTTTTCAAGTAACTGATTATTAAGATATAATTTTATTCGGTGTAATAATATAAAGTCGTATATGCTTTTTGCATGTACTAAAGAGTGGTCTAAAAAACTTTTAATTAATTCAGGACTATGTTCATAACACGAAATATCTTCGCCCGGACCGCTTTCCAGCATTGATATTAATATCTCGGAAGTTGATTTATAATAAGCATGACTTATTTTTTCACCTTCCAGTTTTTTATGTAACAGCCCGCCGGTCGCACAAGTACAGGCAAGGTATTGGTTATTTACCGAGTTTTTAAATCCTTCAGTAATAAGCCACTTTCTAACAACTTCTTTACTGCTTATACGGGCAAGTCTGTCTACAAGTTGTATTTTCCCCCATCCGTTTACATGCTGTCCCAGTTCAAATAATTCGTCTTCAGGGTCTTCGCAAAGGCTTAATAATGCAATTACTACATATACTGTAAACTCATCGTGTCTTCCCAGTATTTTTAATTTTTCAATTATAACCTGATTTTGGCATAATCCTAATATAGCAATACCTAGTTTAACAGCGTTTTTGTTGTTGCTATTAAATGCTAAATCATTAGCAAAGCCAAACAAGTGGGGTTCTATAGCCAACGCATTATTAGAAATTTCTTCTAAAAACGGATCTATAAGGCTAACAATATCTTTATGTTTTACTATATAATCATAAAAAGAATTCTCAGTTGCTTTACTTCCTGTTTCAGCTATCTTTTTAACCTTTAATGCTAATTCTCTGGCTTCGTCTACAGAGGGCTTATTATAGCAGGGCTCAGATAACGCATCAGAAAATCCCGGAGTAGTTTCTGCCTTTTTGTTTTTATTGCATAACGAAACAGAAGATACATGACAGTTATCTCCATTTTCTTCTATATGGTTAACAATAGCTCTGTATATGGAATGTTTTGTTTTCCAGTGCGGAACATAGCTACCCTTACTTGGTTTTAATATTTGGTATAACCACTTTATCATGGTAATTTTTATTGGTAAAAAGTTCGTAATTAAGTCGGATAAAGTATTATAGCAATGTATAAAAATGTATAAAATGGAGGCAATATAAAACTCAATACTTTATTTGAGTTTATATACGATAAATTTTGTCATATAGATTTTTATATTTTTCTTTTATGACTTTACGTTTCAATTTTAGAGTAGGGGTCATTTCGCCACCTTCTACACTCCATAATTCTGAAGTAAGTTCAAATCTCTTTATTTGTTCCCAGTGACCAAACTTTTTATTTATTTCATTAACCTCTTCCTGTACTCTGTCAAGTATTTCTTTGCAGTTAATTATTTCTTCATTAGTTTTTCCGCAGTTTATCCCTTTATGATCTGCCCAGTGTTTAACAAAATCAAAATCAAGCTGAATAAAAGCAGCAGGCATCTTTTCACCTTCTCCTATAACCATAACCTGTTCTATAAAACGGGATTGCTTCATGGCATTCTCTATAAGCTGCGGAGCAATGTATTTACCGCCCGATGTTTTAAACATCTCTTTTTTCCTGTCGGTTATTTTTAGGAAACCATCTTTATCAATTTCTCCTATATCTCCCGTATGGAAGTAACCATCAACAATCACTTCATTCGTTTTGGTTTCATCTTTAAAATATCCCATCATTACGTTAGGACCTTTACATAAAATTTCACCATCTTCAGCTATTTTAACTTCTACACCATTTAACGGTCTGCCAACTGTACCAATGCGGAAACCGCCATTACGTTCATCATTAACAGCAATAACAGGAGATGTTTCGGTTAAACCGTACCCTTCCATTACCGGTATTTCAGCTGCAGCAAATACTCTGGCAAGCCTTGGCTGTATAGCAGCACTACCCGATACCATTAATCCTAAACGACCGCCTAAACCTGCTTTCCATTTACTGAAAATAAGTTTACGGGCAAGCCATAATTTAGCAGCATATATTGGTCCGTTAGCACCATAAGGCTCATATTTAAGACCAACATCAACAGCCCAAAAGAATAAACCTCTTTTAACGCCGGTAAGCTCTAAACCTTTAGCAATTATTTTGTCGTATACTTTTTCAAGAAGCCTTGGCACAGCTGTTATAACATCAGGAGTAGCTTCTTTAATATTATCACTTACTTTTTCAATAGATTCCGCGAAATAAATTGATACACCGTAATACTGATACAAATACAATATCATTCGTTCATATATATGGCATATCGGTAAAAAACTTAAAGCCCTGTTTTTTCCGGGTTCAAAAGGAACTCGCTCAGCACTCATCAATACGTCCGATGTAATGTTTTTATGCGAAAGCATTACACCTTTCGGTCTGCCTGTGGTTCCTGAAGTATATATTATAGTAGCAAGGTCGTCTTCAGTAATTGAATTTTTAATTGAATCTAATTCACCCTGATTACTTTCGTCTTCTCCAAGCTTTATAATCTCAGTCCAGCTTTTACAGCCATCAATCTCGTTAAATGAATATACTTCCTGTAAATTAACCAGTTTGTGTTTTATATGGCTTATTTTGTTGTATAGCTCTTCATCTGAAACAATACAATATTTTGCTTCGCAGTGATTAAGTATATATTCATAATCCTCTTCCGATATAGTAGGGTATACAGGTACATTTTGTGCTCCTGTTTGTAAAATACCAATATCAACAATATTCCATTCCGTACGGTTGTTAGATGAAATAACCGCAATTTTATCGTTCTTTTTTATCCCCATGCGAAGTAACCCGCGCGAAAAAGCGTTAGCTTTATTAAGATATTCTTTAGTAGAAGTCTTAACCCATTCGTTACCATATTTAGTAACCAAAGCATCAGGTAGGTCATATTTTTCCAATTGGTAATATGGAAAATCAAACAGGCGTGATATAGATGTCATATTTATTCAAGATTTACTCTTTGCAAATTAGGAAAATATATTGTAGAAAGCAATATGTTATATTATATACAATATTTTAAAATATTATTACAGAATAATAAACTGAGTAGTCAGGTTTTTAAGTAGTTGATAGTTAGTATTTTTTTGTAATTTTTATTTTGAATACATCTAAACACATAATAAGTAACTATTCACTAGCTTCAAAATGGTTATATTTGCGCACCTTATAAAACCTATTCCCAATGAAATTAGAAGAACAATTAAAACAACGAAGTGGCAATGTATGCGAACTAAGCGGAGCAACAGAAAACTTAGTAATTTATGATGTGCCTCCTGCAAAAGGCAACGCAGATACCGCTATATTAATTACAGAGCAATGTTTTAACCAGATAGAAAAGAAAGAAGAGTTAGACAGCCGCTTTTGGGAAAGCTTTTTGCCTACAGCTATGTGGAGCGAAGTTCCTGCGGTACAAGTAGTATCGTGGCGTATGCTTAACCGTTTCAGGAACGAAAGCTGGGCTGCCGATGCATTGGATATGATATATTTGGATGAAGATAATTTAGCATGGGCAGAAGCAACAGGCGACCATTTAGGCGATGCCTCTACCGAATTACATAAAGACACAAACGGTAATATTTTACAAAACGGTGATACTGTAACGCTTATAAAAGACCTTGATGTAAAAGGTTCTACTATTAATGCAAAAATTGGTACAGCGGTACGTAACATACGCCTAGTACATGACAATGTGGAACAGATAGAAGGGAAAATCGACGGACAGCAAATAGTTATCCTTACCAAGTTTGTAAAAAGACAGTAAGTTTTTTAGCTATTTAAAATATATAAAGAGCCTCCTTTTGGGAGGCTTTTGTATTTATAGTCATGACAGAGTAATTACTGGATGGCAGCCGAAGAAGCGAAAGCCTTTGAAGATTGTTAATGGGCTACTGTGAACATTGATAATACTTTAGGTTTTGAATTTTAATATAAAAATAAAATATTGAATATTTTGTTTTGTGAATTATTTTAATATTTTTGAATACCATTTAATTAAAAAATTACAATAATTATGAAAAAAAATCACATTACCCATGCTGATATGTGTGTTAACACTATCATTTTTTTCTTGTTCAACTGATAACACTGATATTTCCTCGGAAGGTATTAACCAAGAAACTTCTTTATTTAAATTAAAGTCTTTAAGTTCGACAGATTTAGGTATAGCCAAGCAATTGTATATTGATATGATGGCAACCCAAGAGTATGCCGATTACAAAATTTTAATAATAAATTAGGGATAGTAAACCAAGTTTCATTTAAAACTAAAGCTGAATGGATGGATTGGATACGAAATAATATTTCTAATACTTCATTTACAAGCATTTCACAATTCGAAATTTTATATGATAATTCAATTAGTAAACTTGATACAATGATATCAGCAAATAAAACTCTGTATGATTTTATGGATAAAGCTGATTCATCTGATATAGGTCAGATTATTGCCCCTGAGTTTAATGATACAGTACCAGGAGGTTATCCAGTTGTAACCAATTCATGTGTAGATAATTGTATTGATTGGTGTGATAGTGCATTAGATTTGATTGATAGTATACTTCAAGACTCGTTAGCAATAGCAGAAACAGCTACATACTCTACTGTTTATCTTCAAGCTACTTTGAGCGCATATCAAGCACATGCTAATCAATATATTAGTGTTACTGGGCAGTTTAATCAATGTATAGGAACTTGTTAGTATTAAAAAATAATATACTTCCGATGAGACATTATTTATTATTTATACTTTTTTTTAGTTTTACCAACTTAGGAGCACAATCTGTTTCTAATGATTCTATACTTCCTCCTGTAAAAAAGGATCTTTCTGAAGAAGAACTTCAAATGGCTGTAGATAGTTATTTACAAATGACAAAGTCAGAAACTTATAAGCAGTTTAAAAAAAACTTAAGAGAGAATTCAATTAAACTAAAAGGTTTAGACTATCCACCTGATTTGAAAACGAGTGATAAAGAAAGTATTGAAAAATGGTTGATAAATAATATTGAAAAAACAAAGTATAGTTCCGTTAAAGAAGGTGTAGAAATGATTCATAAATCTTATTTATTAATGCAAAAACTGTATAAAGAAAATACTGAAGTATATACATTTATGCGAAGAGCAACTAAAGAACAATTGCGTGAGATTATAGCACCTGAACGAAATACTTTTTACGATTATTAATTGATGATAGCCTAATGAATTAAATAAAAAAAGCCTCCGTTTAGGAGGCTTTTCTAATCTATTATCATCGTCTTTTATCTTATACTTTTTCTTCAATCCACTTACGGGCATTAACAAAAGCTTCATGCCAAGGCGAAACTTCATCTTTTCTGCCTTCAGGGTAGTATGCCCAGTTCCATTGGAACATAGAACGCTCAATATGCGGCATCATTACTAAATGACGACCGTCATCACTACTCATCATCGCAGTATCAAAATCAGAATCGTTCGGGTTGGCAGGATAGCCTTTGTAAGCATACTTTGCCACAATGTTATATTTATTTTCTTCATAGGGCATACTGAACCTGCCTTCGCCATGCGAAATCCAGACACCAAGCGTACTGCCTGCCAATGTGTTTAGCATTACCGAATTGTTTTCCTGTACGGTAACGGAGGTAAACCCACTTTCGTGTTTACCACTCTTATTGTGCAGCATTTTTGGTTTTATCTCGTGGTCAGGGTTTATCAAGCCAAGCTCAATAAATAACTGGCAACCGTTACAAATACCAACCGATAGCGTATCTTTTCGCTTAAAGAAGTTCTCTAAAGCGGTTCTGGCTTTCTCGTTGTACATAAAAGCACCCGCCCAACCTTTCGCCGAGCCTAACACGTCACTGTTAGAGAAACCACCTACAGCACCAATAAATTGAATATCTTCCAATGTTTCACGACCGCTGATAAGGTCAGTCATATGCACGTCTTTAACGTCAAATCCTGCCAAGTACATAGCATTTGCCATTTCACGCTCGGAGTTACTTCCTTTCTCACGGATAATAGCCGCTTTAGGACGCGGTTTGCTGGTGTCGAAAGTTGCTTTCTTCCCGTTAAAATGTTCCGGGAAAGTATACTGTAAAGGCTGAACTTTATAATTATCGTAACGTTCTTTAGCTTTCTCTGTTCCGCTTTGTTTTTTATCTAACAGGTACGATGTTTTAAACCAAGTATCACGAGTTTCAGTAATATTAAAAGAAAGGTTGGTTTCGCCGTTTTTAATAGTAACTGTAGTACCTTCTTTTGGTTGTCCTATTTTGGTAAAGTTAACGCCGTTAGCATTAAGTTCTGCTTCAACAGAAGCATCTGCCTGTATTACTACCGCTATATTTTCTGCAAACAATGCTTTTACAGTGTCAGTTTCATTAAGTGCTGATAAATCATATTCAGCACCCAAGTTTACTTCTGCAAAACTCATTTCAAGCAGAGTAGTTATTAAACCGCCACTACCTATATCGTGACCTGCTGCAATTTTACCTTCTTTAATTAATTGCTGTAGGGTATTGAAAGTAGTTTTAAATTTAGCCGAATCGGTAATAGTAGGAACTTCGTTACCTACTTTATTTAATACCTGAGTGAAAGATGAACCACCCAGTTTAAAACTGTCATTACTTAGGTTGATGTAGTATATATTTCCGCCATTGCGTTTTAATACAGGTTCAACAACCTTACTAATATCATTACAGTTACCTGCTGCTGAAATAATAACCGTACCCGGAGCAATAACATCGCCATCAGGATATTTTTGCTTCATTGAAAGCGAATCTTTACCTGTTGGTATGTTGATGCCTAATTCGATAGCGAAATCGCTACAACCTTGTACAGCTTCATATAAACGAGCATCTTCGCCTTCGTTTTTACAAGCCCACATCCAGTTAGCGGAGAGCGATACGCTTTTCAGTCCGTCTTTAAGTGGAGCAAAAACAATATTACTCAATGCCTCACCAATAGAGTTACGGCTACCTGCTACAGGGTCAACCAACGCCGAAACAGGTGAGTGCCCTATAGAAGTTGCAATACCTTCTTTTCCGTTATAGTCTAACGCCATAACACCAACGTTGTTTAAAGGCAGTTGTAAAGGACCTGCACATTGCTGTTTAGCCACTTTACCGCCCACACAACGGTCAACTTTATTGGTAAGCCAGTCTTTACAGGCTACCGCTTCCAGTTGCAGTACTTGGTTAAGGTATTCGTGTATTTTATTTTGGTCGTATTCTGCTTGGCTATAGTTAGCAGTAACCGTTTTATCATTCATTATTGTTTTTGGCGATGAACCAAACATATCTTCTAAAGCAAAATCCATTGGTTTTGCACCAGTAGTAGCTGATTGAAACGTAAAACGATGGTCACCAGTTACATCACCTACAGTGTACATTGGCGAACGCTCACGGTCGGCAATACGCTGTAATGTATCAATGTCTTTCTCGCCGATAACAAGCCCTATACGTTCCTGGCTCTCATTACCGATTATTTCTTTAGCCGATAGAGTAGGGTCACCCACAGGTAGTTTGTCAAGATCTATTTTACCTCCTGTTTCCTCTACCAGTTCGCTAAGACAGTTTAGGTGCCCACCCGCACCATGGTCGTGTATCGAAACTATTGGATTGTGCTGGCTTTCTACCATAGCACGAATAGCATTGGCAGCACGTTTTTGCATTTCAGGGTTACTACGCTGTATGGCGTTTAATTCAATACCACTGCTGAATTCTCCTGTATCAGCCGATGAAACGGCAGCACCACCCATACCAATTCGGTAGTTTTCACCACCCAGTATTACTACTTTATCGCCTGTTTCAGGTTTTTGTTTTTTACTTTGGTTTTCCTTACCATAACCAATACCTCCCGCAAGCATAATAACTTTATCGAAGCCCAGTTTGCGTGCGTCCTCTTCATGTTCAAAAGTAAGTACCGAACCCGAAATAAGCGGTTGCCCGAATTTATTACCAAAGTCCGAAGCACCGTTTGATGCTTTTATAAGAATATCCATTGGTGTTTGGTACAACCATTTGCGCTCCTGCATACCTTTTTCCCAAGGGCGGTTTTCTTCCAGTCTTGAGTACGATGTCATGTATACCGCAGTACCCGCTAATGGTAAAGAACCCTGACCTCCTGCAAGCCTGTCGCGAATTTCGCCTCCGCTGCCTGTTGCAGCACCGTTAAATGGTTCTACGGTAGTAGGGAAGTTATGCGTTTCTGCTTTTAGCGATATTACCGAATCAAATTCTTTTGTTTCGTAATAATCAGGTTTATCAGCAGTTTTAGGAGCAAATTGCTCTACACGAGGTCCTTTTATAAAGGCTACGTTGTCTTTGTATGCCGAAACGATATCGTTAGGATTTTCCTGACTTGTTTTCTTGATGAGTTTGAATAGGGAAGAAGGTTTTTTTTCTCCGTCTATTACAAATGTACCGTTGAATATTTTATGACGGCAATGCTCTGAATTTACCTGAGAGAAACCAAACACTTCTGAATCGGTTAATTTTCTGCCCAGTTTTTCAGATAAGCCTTGTAAATAATCTACTTCTTCCGGACTAAGTGCTAAGCCTTCTTTTTCATTGTAGGCAGCAATATCATCTATTTCAATAATAGATTCCGGTTGTATATTAATAGTAAAAATATCCTGATTTAGCCCGTTATACTTTTGTGATAACATCGGGTCGAAATCCGTGAAATTTTCGTCTCTTTTTTCAAATTCCTCAATACGTATAATGCCTTCAATTCCCATGTTTTGGGTAATTTCTACAGCATTAGTACTCCAAGGGGTTATCATTGCCGCACGAGGTCCAACAAAAAAATCCGTCAGTACGGATTTCTCTATTTTATTTGCGTTGCCAAAAAGCCAGTTTAGTTTAGTTATGTTTTCTGCCGAAAGTTCGTCTTGCGTTTGTACCGCAAAAACCGTGTTTGTTTGGTTTTCGAAGAAATGAATCATCTAGATAGGAAGTTATGTTGTTGAAACCGCAAAATTAGGTATTAATTTGGTTATTCGGAAATATGAAAATTAGTTAAGTAAAACTATTTTTTAAAATTAAATAATACACTAAAAATTTTTTTCAATATAATCTATTGCTTTTGCTACTGCTTTTTCTTCTAATTCTTCATCCCAGTCTCCGGTTTCATAACGTATACCGTCATAATTCCATATGCATATTACACCATAGTAATCTAAAGCCATACAAACAGTTTTGTTTCCGTCATCAAAAATGCAGTAACTATCTTCAGTATCTATAGTCCAATAGTAATTAGGCTTTCTATCTACTGCTTTTAAAAAAGTTAGGTGTTTATATATATGTGGTAACTTTCTTTTAATTTCAAAATATAAGGCTTTACCATAACCTTCATAGCGTTGTAAAAATTCTTCAAAAGTTTCTTCCTCATAAAATATGTATTGTGATAAAAGTTGATGCTGTTTTTCCATTAAATGTTTAAGTTAAGTAGAATAAAAAAATCGACTTGATAGCCGATTTTCTGTTTTTGAGAATAAGAATATAAGTTACACTTTTCTCTTCATAATAATCTCCATAGTTTTAGCTTCTTTTCCAGTTTTGTCATCAAACATTTCAAGCTTACGCGTGTTTTCATCTATAATAGTATATACTTCGCGCATTTTAATTTTTTTACCTGTTGCCGGGTCAACTCCTTCACCTGAAAAATGTATAACATTAGAACCTTTTTTCATCTCTCCTTTCATTATCATAATCCCTGTCCCCATATTATCTATCCAGGTAGAAATATATTTCTTTTCGGCGTTATCATAGCCTAGGGTAGCTTTTCCTTCAAAAGGCATGCCCATTATCATTCCTTTATAATCAGAAAGCTGATAACGTCCGCCAAGAATCATACTAATTTCTGCAGTAGATTTATATGTTTGCGGAGGGGCTCCGGGAGCCATCCAGAATTTCATTTCGCAATCCCATTCACCTGCTTCTTCAGCAAGCATTTTATGAGGCTCGCCCGGAGTCATATAGAACATCCACGCTTTTTCCTCATCTGACTGCGCAGACACGCTTAAACCTAATAGGCAAATGCCTAATGTAAGTAGTTTGTAAATTTTTTTCATAATTGTTAGTTTAAAGTTTGTAAAGTAAAATTATGAAAAAAATCAGTAGATAATATTCTGAAAATGTGAATGTAACTATTTTTATTCTTCCGATTCTGTAAAGTAGTATTCATATGCTCCTATATCCGGTATGCCTGTAGTTGGGTTTGGTCTTGCATTACCACTAAGATCGATAGGGATATTAATATTTACAGCAGCATCTATAGCGGGAGATTCTTCTCCTAAATGCAAGTTGTTTTCGCCAGGATTAATAAATTCAGGTGTTAGGCTGGAACTTTCCGCTATAATGTTATTGTTGTATTGTACTAATGCTGGGTCGTTTCCGTCAAACGGATAAAGCGGATTGTTTTCCAGTTGATTACTGAAATCAACTACTTTTATAAAACAGTTATTGAAGCTACAGTTAAAAGCCACTTCATCATCAGCTTGCCTTTCTAAAGACAGCCCGAAACTACCTGAACCATATACAATACAGTTTTCGAATGTCGCATCTGTATTACCTATGTATAAGGTTTCTTCAATTATTTGGTAGTCGTTTATTAATACAGGTACTTGCCTAAAGTTATTAAAGTAGTTCGCAAATGTACAATGTTTAAAGCTGTAGGTTCCTCCCAAAGTACAGGCTAATGATGCTTGTCCTGCATTGCTTATAGCAAGGTTGGTTCCCTCTATACTTGCACCTCTGGCAAGTATGCCGAAGTTACTGTTATTGTATATCTGACTGTTATTAATAGTTAACTGAGGGATAGTATTATCAAAAAGCCTATCCATAAGTATACCTACAGAAGCATTTTTAAGTGTAAGATGATTAATAGTATTGTCTTGCCCTGATAGTAAGTATACGCCATTCCATTGTCCGGGAATATCAGAAAAAGAAGGCTCTAAGCGGTCACCTTCAAAAATTACTTCATTTTCAAGTGCTTCGGTAGCTGATATGTCTCCGTTAATTTTTAAAGTCCCCGTATCATCTACAATTATACCGGACTCCGCATGAAAATGCACTCTAGCCCCTGCATCTACAGTAAGCGTAGCGCCATTTGGTACTAAGGCGTAGCCGTATATTACATAAGGTTTTTCGTTTGTCCAATTTAGTTCTTCGGGTGTGGTTAATTCATGCCCTTGTATATCTGACGGTTGCCCGCTAATGGTAAGCGTCTCTTTCATATCAGTAGGCAAAGGTCTATCAGGTTTTATAAAAACGGCATCCTGTACCAGCGTTACCAGTTCTACTTTTTGATAGTTAGCTCCTGTATCAAATTCAATTTTATCGGTATAAAGAAAATTAGAGTTTTCGTTGGCATATTCGCTGTAATCAATAGTAGTTTCTATAAAAACAAACATGCTGTCTTTCGCTAAAAGCTCTACATTATTGAATACTCTGCCCGGTATACCGTCTACCATCAGGCGATATTTTGATTCCTCTCCTTCACCAAGCCTAACACTTGGTATGTTAATATCCTTATCACTGTTGTTGTATACTTTAAGCGTATATGTACTTGAACCTATGTTTGTAAAAACAGTGTCTAAGTAAACGGTATCTTTAGAGAAACCAAGACCTCCGGTGTTTGGTTCAAACTCAAAGTCATTACGGCAAGAAGCCAGTAATAATACAAAACCTGATAAAAATAAAAACAAAAGGTTGCGCATAGCAATAACAATTTTTGGTAAAAGTAATTATTTCCCTTTAATAAAGGAAAGTGATTTACATTCCTTAACGGAGGTTTGGTTGTTTTAGTCTTAACAAATAAAATTGTAAGACGTTATTTAGTAATTTTACAATCCGTAAATTTTTCCAATATGACTTTTGATAAAGAGAAAGCACTAAAAATGTGCAATGAATATAGCAAGAATACTTTAATGCAAACACTGGAAATAACTTATACTGATGCAGGAGAGGATTTTTTAGAAGCTAAAATGCCGGTTAATTCAAGAGTACATCAACCAATGGGACTATTGCATGGTGGTGCAAATGTTGCCTTGGCAGAGAGTGTAGGTAGTGCGGCATCGTTACTATTTATTAATACAGAATTATTTGAAGTACGCGGTATAGAGATTTCAGCAAACCATTTGAGAAGCAAGCGTGATGGGGTAGTAACAGGAACTGCCAGAATAGTACATAAAGGCAGGTCACTACACTTATGGGAAGTTAAAATAACTGATGAGCAGGACAGGTTAATCTCACTATGCAAGATAACTAATATGGTACTTCCTAAAAAGAATAACGACAAGAAATAATAATGACTGATTTTTTTGATAAGATAAAGTACCAACTGGATAAAAAACTTCCTTTTGCTGTATACAGTAAACCTGTTTCTGATATTGTAACAGGTGTTTTTCAAAAAACAGGTGCTGTACATAACTTAACCGATTTTAATGCTAGAGGCTTTGTTTTCGCACCTTTTGCAGGGAATGATGTTGTTTTTATTCCAAAAGATGATGCGGAAGTTATAACTGTAAAAAACGAAGCGAGTATAGAAGCGGTTCTTAATGATTTAGAACAACCAAAAATTGATGAGACAGCTAAACAAGAATTTGAAAGTTTAGTGAAAAAATGTGTTTCGGTAATAAAAGGGAGGCAGTTTGAAAAACTGGTAGCTTCCCGAACCGAAAAAGTGCCTGTTACTACCGATGTAATAACTATTTATAAACGCTTATTGCAAACGTATCCTAATGCTTTCAGATATTGTTTTTATACGCCTAAAACAGGCTTATGGATGGGAGCTACACCTGAGCAGCTATTAAAAGCGCATGAAAACACTATAAAAACCGTTGCCTTGGCAGGTACACAAGTATATAGTGAAACCAAAGAGGCTGTTTGGGAAGAAAAGGAGCAACAGGAACAAAAATTTGTAACCGATTATATTTTGCAAAGGCTTTCGCAATATTCAAGTGACATACAAGCAACACAGCCTTATACATTTAGAGCAGGAAACATAGTCCATATAAAAACAGATATTACAGCCGATTTAAAAGAAAGTAGTAACATAGGCGAAGTAATAAATAGTTTGCACCCAACCCCTGCGGTTTGTGGTATTCCTAAAGAGCAGGCAAAACAGTTTCTACTGGATAATGAGGGGTATAACAGGAAGTACTATTCAGGGTATTTAGGAGAACTGAACTATGATTTTGGCTCAGGAACATCAAGCAAAACAGATTTATTCGTGAATTTACGCTCCATGAAAATGAGTGAAGATAACGCTCAGCTTTTTATAGGTTGCGGTATAACTAAAGACAGCAACCCTGAAAAAGAATTTTTTGAAACGGTAAACAAGAGTATAACCATGCGTAAGGTACTTGTGTAGGGGGAGAAGACTGTTTTAAATATATTATAGACCTTCGGAACCACAATCCGACGCCCTATAAAAGTAGAGGATCTTATTATATTGTGTAATTTTGTCACAAAATAATAATTGTGGTTAACACAAAAAAATATAATTAAAATAATGAAACTTGATATATTAGCCTTTGGTGCGCACCCTGATGATGTAGAATTAAGTTGTGGAGCAACATTGGCAAAAGAAATAACATTAGGAAGAAAAGCAGGAATTGTAGATTTAACCCGTGGCGAACTGGGAACAAGAGGTACAGCCGAGATAAGAGATGAAGAATCAGCTAATGCTGCTAAAGTATTGGGAGTAGAAGTAAGGGAGAACCTGCGTTTTCGTGATGGCTTTTTTATAAACGATGAAGAGCATCAACTGGAGGTAATAAAAATGATTCGTAAATACAAACCGGATATTGTGCTTTGTAATGCTGTAGATGATAGGCATATTGACCATGGTAAAGGGAGTAAGCTGGTATCGGATGCTTGTTTTCTTTCAGGGTTACGAAAAATAGAAACAGAACTGGACGGAGTACAACAAAAAGAATGGCGACCTAAGCAGGTATACCATTACATACAATGGAAAAATATTACTCCTGATTTTGTAGTAGATGTAACAGGGTATATAGATACTAAAGTAGCATCGTTAATGGAATATAAGTCTCAATTTTATGACCCAAACAGTACAGAACCTGTAACACCAATAGCTACAAAAAACTTTAAAGAAAGCATTCATTACCGCGCTCAGGACTTGGGAAGGTTAATAAATACTGAATATGCAGAAGGTTTTACAGTAGAAAGGTATGTGGCTGTGAACAGTTTAGCCGATTTGATATAAAATTGACATAAAAAAGTTAACTTTATACTTGCATAAAACTAAAAGTGCAATTATATTTGCACCCACAAAATAAATGGTGATTGTAGCTCAGTTGGTTAGAGCGTCGGATTGTGGTTCCGAAGGTCGTGGGTTCGAGACCCATCATTCACCCTGATAGAGTATAAAGCCTGCTTGTAAATCTAAGCAGGCTTTTTCTTTGGTAAAACATTTATAACTATAACTTTTTAGGTAGTTTTCCGCTACTAGAACTTGGAGTTTATATTTAGAAGAGAAAAAGTTTACATAAATGTAAGTTTTTACTTACGTATAATTTACTTTTTAATCCATCCGAAGAAAATTATTTATTATTTCCTCCTATCCAATGGCGCTACTAAGCTGGAACATTGGCAAGTACATAGCTATAAGTAAAACGGCTACAATAACCCCTACAATTACTATTATTAAAGGTTCTAATACAGTAGAAATAGTTTTAGACTGGCGCATAACCTCTTCGGAGTACTGCTTGTTTAATTGGCTGAAAATATACTCTGTCTGATTGGTTTCTTCGGCTACCTTTACAAGAGAAACCACTTTATTATCAAACATTTTATTGCTTTTAAGGCTTTCGCTTAACGAATCACCTTTCATAATGTTCTGCTCTACTTTTATAAGTGCTTCCTGTAGCGGTATAAAGCGGATCATTTTAGTAACCATTTGTATACTGTTAAGTATAGGTACTTTGGATGTCGTTAACAGCGTAACCGCCTGTGTAAATTGAGCCAGGTATACTTTTCGTATAAAAGTACCTGCTATGGGAACCTTTATTAAAAAATAGTGTAGCCCTTTTTTATAGGTATAGTTGTTTTTTAATAAGCGGTTTAAAACGACCAGAGAACAGAAAAATAAGAAAAACAACCAACCATAGTTTTTAATAGCATCAGACAGGTTTACTACTATTTGCGTAAGGTAAGGCAGTTCCATATTATTTTGCTTAAAAATATCCTGAAACATAGGAACTACATAGCTAAGCATAAATACTACTACTAATAAAGCTGTTAGTAATACAATAACAGGATATGTTAAAGCCGAGATTATATTCCGTCTCTGTTCATTTTTTTGCTCATAGAATGCACCTAATTCCTGACATACTCTTGCTGTTGTTCCTGTTTCTTCGCCTATTTTAATAGAGAAGTATTCGTATTCAGAAAATTGTTTTGAATCATGTAACGACTCAGAAAAGGCTTTACCGTTTACAACTTCTTTCAGTATGTCATTTAATAACGCTTTATCCTTTTCTTTTTTAAAGGAATCTGTCATTAAAGTGAGTGCTTCCTTTATTGTTATTCCTGCCCTTAAAAGCGTTGAAAGTTCAAGATAGAAAGACTGCTTTTTTTTATTAGAAAAACTATTACCAAACAGTGTGATTTCTGTCTTTAATAGTTTGTCAATATCAAACCCTTCAGATTTATCGGTATTTTTGTCTGATATGTTATCCAATTTAAAAGCCATCGTTATTCATAAAATAAGAAGCGTCATGCTCCATTGAAGCAAAAATACTGTAGTTAGACATTTCTTTACCCGCTGAGATTAAAACGGCATCTATAGTACCGGATTGCACCTCTTTGCCAAGGTAATAAAATTTATTTGTAATAAGTTTAGTGTTTATAGTATCTGTATTTCTCAGTACATGATTTTCGTTGAAAGTGTATAATACAGTGTCTACATCTGAAACAAAAATTATCGTATTACTATTTGCTATGATGTTGTTATGGCGGTTAAAATCTGCCCATAGTCTTTGCTCAAATAATGACAACGCTGTAGTTTTACTAAAGTTCTTTTCTATACCACTAATTTGTCGTTGTACTAAGTTTAGTACGCTAAAGGCGATACCCACCACTATAGCGGTAATTATCATTACTACCAGCATTTCAGAAAGCGTGAATGATTTAACTTTATTACTTGCCATATAGCCTGTTTATTTCTACTTCTTTATTAGTGTTTTTATTTTTAGCACTTGCATTAAGCCACGTTGTATTGTTTTCCTCTACTAATTGTAGTTCTATATTCCAATTCCCCAACTCTTCTTGATACGGGAGTTTAAGAGTATTGTGTTGTACCTGATATCGTAGTTCATTAATTCTGGTTTCAACATTATGTGTTTTTGCCTGAAATGAATTAAACAGTAAATTATTTAATATAAGGCTGGCTACAATAAAAACAATTACTATAAGCACTGTAGCAGTAAGCGTTTCTATAAGTGTCGCGGATTTTATCTTTTTTAGTAAAGCCATTTTACTGTAGTTTTAGGTTCGTTTTCAAAGACAATTCCTCCAAACGCTTCAGGTAACTCACTGCTGGATATACTGCCGTTATACAGATGGTTAACAAACACGGTTCCACCTTCGTTAGCAACAAAGAGGTTTACATAAGCAGTACCTGCTACTTTTCCTTTTAATTCCAGATTTCCTTCACAATATACTTCTCCTTTTATTTTTGCAGTATCGTTAATATAAATATTGGTTTTATAATCGTTTGAGTTAGGCTGACCTAAATAAGCAACTGTACCTTTTACTGTAGTACCTTGCCCAATGTGTATTTTTCCTTTTTTTCTGAAATACTCCCTGTCGGTAGTATTAGTGTTTAAAGTGGTATGGTTTTTTAATAGTACTAATGCTGTGGGGTAACTAAGCATAACATTATTATTAACTTCTATATAATCACTAGCAATGCCCTGAAAATTACCTTTAAAACCGGATTCTATTTCAATGATAGGGGCTACTATTATTACATCGGTTAGTTTAGCCGTGTTCTTTATAATTATTTTTTTATCTGAACGAACTATTATATTGCCTGTAAGTGATGTGTTTTCCAGAATGATTGTTTGCTCAGCTACAAACCCCTTTACTTGTTTATTAAAAGAGTTAACTATAACTATATTATTTATAGCAGGAATGAAATTTCCCTGCTCAGGGAAAAACCTATTTAAGTAATAATTGCAAATATCCTGATAGTTGTACTGTAGACTTGGCAGGTTAGGTGTGCTTTGTTGTACTGTTCCGTATACAAGTTGTGTACCATAGTAGCTTTTCCCTTTTATACTACCTGTTTTAATACCCCTTTCAGGTAATATTGCCTTTCCTCTTATTGCAGCATCACCCACTACTACTAAGGGCTTAGATTTATCTTTTAGATATAAAGCAGGTCTTTCTACAGCATTTTTTGAAGAGCCTAGAAAGGAAGATTTTATAAATTCTTTTTCTTTATGCTTACTTTTTATAAAAGCATTTTCATATATACCCCAATGCGATAAGTGCCCTGTAATGCTATGATTAACTTCAGTATCAGGTAAAGGTATTTCAAGTGTGTCTAAAGTAATACCTTTTTGCCTTTTAAGGGCATTAATACCTGAATCTGCCAGTTGAACAGTACTGATAAATGATTTGGATTGTTGGAGAAAAAAGCTGTGGGTGTAAAATAATACAACTACAGCAGCCAATAATATAGCTATAATGACAGAAATAAAAATGGTGAACTGTAATGCTCCTGAATAAACTTTATTTTTCCATTTAAATATCACTCCTGAATCAAAATTTTATTTTTCTTGCCTTTATATTTTACCTCAATAAACTCCCTGTTCCCTTTTAAAAGTTTTACTTCTTCTTCGGTATCTTTTTCCCTCATAAAAAAGGTTTTCCCCTTAATCATAACCATAAATACTTTCCGCTTATCATCACTATCTGAAACTAAACCTTTATATATAACCGAAGGCCATACAATAGTTTCTTTAGGCTTATTAGAAGTATTTTGTTTTCTGGTCGCCTTTTTATTATGCGGATTATACATTTTACCTAAAAACGGATCTCTGTAATTTACATTTATACTAAAAGTATCCCGCTTAGGGGCTTGTATGGGTTTTATGTTTAACGTAGTATGATTTTCTACAATAGGTTCACTACCTCCTGAAAAAGAAAAAAACTGATATATAACCATAGCCCAAACAAACAGGACTACCACCAGTAATATATATGTTGTTTTTTTATTCTTCATTTTTAATTAAGCGTAAAACTATAAACAGTGCTTTGCGGGCTAATATTACCTGCTTCGTCAAACGATTCTACATACCAGTAATACGTTCCGTTACCAAGTGTAGATGTAGTATATGGGCTGGTTTCAATACCTTCATACACAAGATTGGTAAGTTGCTCATCCGAATATATAAAAATACTGTCTTGCTCTGTACTTCCATCAATTGGGGTTCTACTCCAGTTAAAAGTTACCTCGCTTTCAGAAGAACTGCTTTCATCTTCCGGCAGGTTAAGGGTAGGGGTGTTAGGAGCGGTAATATCTACTACTATACTTCTTGCTGAATATAATGTATTTTCGCTGCCGTTTGTTGCTCTTACACGCCATTCAAAATTTCCTTCGGGAAAAGTATAATCTAAAAAGGTGTTTGATACCTGTTCTTCATAAACAATTGTGCTACTGCTACTTTCTACTATTTGTAAATCATAGTTTGTAGCTCCTAATACCGACTGCCATATAAGATTTTGTGAGGCATTATTAGTTATCAGATTATTTTCGGGTGCAGTTAATGCCACAGAATTATCCTGAAACTCATCATTGCTAACTACAGTTACTGACCTTGTAGTATAAGCTGTTTCATAACCACTGTTAAGTGCCTGTACTCTCCATTCATATTCACCAATATTTAACTGGGTAGTAAAAGAATTAGTATCAATAATATTATCAGCCACTATTTGCATAGTGTTGTTAAAGTCAGGCTTTGCTATTTGTATCCTGTACTCTGTTGCATCTTCTACAAGTTCCCAATTAAAAGTTATGCTTGTAGAATAAAACTCTGTACCTTCTACAGGGGCAATTAGTCTTACTGTTCTGTTAGAAATATCCTCTTCCAGTAAAACTTCTTCACAGGAAACAGAGAATATTGCTATTAACCATAATGTAGTTATATATATAAGCCTTTTCATCATCCTTACATTTTAAATAAGCTTGTTCTTTCTTTTTCTTTTATTTTACTTTCTGTATTGCCTTTACAGCCATTATCATTGTCAACAATGTCCGCTATATACCAGTTATGCCTTTCATCAATAGCCCAGCAAAATCTCCCTAGTGTATACCCCAGTATAGTTCCTGATTTTAAATCTATTTCACTGGTCTTTTTTCCATTAGTAAATAAAGCTAAGGTATATTTTTTTTCTTGCTCATTAATTAAATAATAGGCATCAGCTGATTTAATTTGAGTTAATGTCTCTTTAGGAAATGTTACTGCTAAGCCTGTAACAACTACTCCGTCTTCTGTATCTTTTAAATAGGTCGTAATATTTCTGTTATATTCACTATTTAACTCATTTAAATAACTTCTTATATCTAATATTGAAATCGTTACCAATTCAGGCTTTACGGGAATGCTGTCTGCATACTGTATTTGTTTTTTAATTTGGGCACTTTCTGCTTTCTTGCTATAGATGCTATATAGTTTTTTATTAAAAGGCATTGTTTTAATATCCAGCCTGATGTTATTTTTTAATAGCGGAAAAGAATGTGTTTCAAAGTCATTCTTCAATTTAAATAATGAAGTAGCCTGCCCAATGCTTCCCAACTCAGTAGTTGCAGGTGAAACATTGTACTTTGTGTTGTTTATTTTGGCAGTTTGGCAACTTGCCATTAAAATAATTACTAAGAGTAAATTAAAATACTTCATATCAGTTTTTAGCTTTAGTAAATGTAAGCAATTCAGTATATTTTTATTGTTGAGGCTTCTCTTTTACTGTTTCATTTTTCTGAAGGATTATTTCCCCTGTAAGGAAGTCTCTGTATGTTCTGTAATTTCTATGTTTTATGAAAGAAACGCTTTTAACAGCACCAAGTGTAATATCGTTTTCTACAGTATTTATAAGCAGTGCCATGTCATTAAAACTTCCTTCTAGCGTAAATATGTAACTCGATGTTTTAACACCATTGTCTGTTATTACATGAGGCTCTTTAAAATCAGTAATTTTTAAATGATATTTAGTGCTTAATGCTGTAATTTTTTTTAAAAGCTCATTTTGAAATGACTCTCCCTGCGCAATAGCGTATTGTGCTAAAATAGTATCCAGTTGGTGCTTTCGTATAGTTAGTTGCTTTAGCATATCAGGATTACTTAAAGCACTGTTTACCAATTCCTTTTTAGACTGATACTCTTTATAATAATTTATAGTTTTTGAAAAGGCAAAGCTATAGCACAGGTAAAGCAATAGTGCTAACACCAATAAAAGCAGTTTATTGTTTTTATTTAATTTCATTGTAGTGCTGCTTTTAATGAAAACTGTGTTTTATTGTCTTCTTTACCGAAAGAGGTTATGGTTATATTTTTTATTCCCTCTAAACTTTCTGTTTTAGAAACCCAATCAGTAAAATCTTCATTACTTAAAATTTGTCCTGATATTACAATAATACTGTCCTGCAACTGTATTTGCTCATCATCTTTTATTCGCTTTTCTACAGGGTGATAGGTTAATTCACTCAACAGTATTGATGGTGGAACTAAAGAAGCTATATTATTGATAAGCAAAGAGCTTTTGGAAGATGTATTTACAGCAAAACTTTCCAGCTTTTGCTCTTTATCTTTAATTTGTTCTCTTAGTTTACCTATTCGCTCTATATCTACTTTATTCATAGAAAGCGTAGTTTCTATTTCATTCGCCTTTTTGAAATAATGACTAAACAGTAAAAAGTTTACTAATAAAAGCCCCAAAACTAAACCAACTCCAAATTTTAATGTTTTATCAAAGAATGACTTCTGTTTAAACGTTTCAAATAGGGTGGTATTTATATCTGTAATGCTTCCGGATGTTGCACCTGTAGATAAGATACCCGCTAATACAGCAGCAAAAGGTAAAAGCCATTGGCTTTTTATGTCCAGTCCGTTTATACTATAGGTATTACTTCCGGCTACCTCTGAAACTAAAACCCCTTCAATGCCACCAAAGTTTATAGTATGGGTATTAGTAGTAATAGTTTCATCTTTTAAAAAGTCCGCAATTGTAACTACTGTACATACCCCAAGACTAACGGCTGTAATTTTAAAACTCTTAGAAAGTTTTTCTATTTGTTCATCAACATAATTTTTTCTGCAAATAGCAATTAATGAAACAGTTCCTAATCGGGAAATTTCATAGTAAAAGTCTTCCAGCTTTATATTCGGGAATGCCTTATGGAGTAATTTTTTATCATTACTATCAGAACCTGCAATTTCCTTTTGTAAAACATGCTGGTTATTTATAGCAATTACAGCAGGGCTTTTTGAAGCCTGATTTTTTAATTCATCTAGGCTGTTATACAGTTCTTGCTGATTACCTTCTAAGCTGTTCTTTTTTCTTTGTACTTCTAAATACGCATACCGCTCCTTATTGTCTATTGAAAAAAGTTCAATACCAATAAATTTATTGCCGGTAAGTATATTTTGCAGTACAGAAGCCATTAATATATAACGGTTGGTTTAATAAGTACAGTTAGTTTTTTTCTTGAGTCTTCTCTTTTTCGGGAACTGAACAACCACTTAATAATAGGAATACGGGCTAATAAAGGTACTCCTGAACCTGAATCGTTTTTAACTTTTTCTTCCAGTCCACCCAGTACAATTAAGTCCTGATCTTTTACCCTTATAATAGAAGTAAATTCTCTTGAATTAATTCCAGGAGGGGCATCTTCATCTATACGCTCTCCGTTAAAGCTGGATTGTACCACTCTTATATCTAACGTAATCTGCCCGTCACCTGATACCAATGGTTTTATAGAAACCATTAATTCTGCATCAATAGGCTGGTAATTCTTAATCTCAGAAGCCTGTGGTATCTGCGAACCATAAAAGTTTTGGTTAGTAACAACATAGTATGTTGTTTCACCTATCGAAAGTTGTGCTTTATGCCCGTTTAAAGTAGACAGCCTTGGGGAGGAACGTATTTTTAAATCTCCGTTAGCTTCCATAGCCTTAAGGCTTAAATAAAAGTTAGGTAGTACCTTGCCTACATTTAAAGATCCAAAACCATCAAATCGGTTGATGATTTTATTAATGGTTTGCGCACCAAGTGTAACATCTGCCGTAGGGAAAACAGTACCTGTAGTTGTTGTGGGTTTTTCTCCAAGCCCGGCACTTATTCCTGTCTCTATAACGGCACTTCTGCTTATTTCTAAAAGCATTACTTCAATAAGTATGACCGGTACAGGCTTATCAATATATTTAATAAAAGACTCGAATCGCTGTATGTTGGCTGACGGACCGTTTATAATAAAACTATTTAACTCTCGGTCAATTTTAATGTCTAAATCTTTTTGTATCTCATCAGGAATAATGGTTAATATAGACTCTGTAGGTGTATTCTCTGCAGTACCGCTTTGAGAACGTTGTGATTGTAGGTTATTGTTGTTAGCGGAATTAAAAGAACCTGAATTATAATTGGTATAATTATTTGAAGAAGTTCTCCCTACAGTTCTCCCTGAAATAGAAGGGTCGCCCAATAATTCTATTGAACGATGCATCATTGGTATTGTGCGTATATCCCTTACTGTTAACTGACTTTTTGTACCGAAGTAATATACCCTATTTTCTTTTAAGAAAGTATAAAAATCGTCTCCGCCTGCCGTTTGATTACCGGGGCTGTTATTAACATTCATTCTGGGGTTATTCTGGGCAGTACCTGAAGCTACTTCGGAATTTGCTTCAAACATTTTGATAAGTAATTCATCAAAAGTTATATTTTTTGCTTTTACTGTTGCATTCCCTGCATTTTCCAAAGGGCTGGCAATAAAAAAGTCTATCTGTAACTCAGTTCCTATATCATATACAATACTGGAAATAGGAGTATTTTCAAAATCTACTTCCAGTAGTTGACGCTCCTTGTCCAAAACATTAAAAAAGAAGTTAGACCTTCTTTGTCTTTGTGGTCTGCTTTGTGCTACTCCCGTACCTGTCGCACTAGGGGCAGGGGCATTTAGTTTCTCAAAAAGGTAAAAATTATCTCGGGATTTTGTTACGAATAAATCATTAGCATAAGCCAGTTTATTAAGAGCTGCATCAAACGGCATATTTTTTATATAAACTGTAAGCAGCTCATTTTCTAAACCGGGTGCAAAAACCAAGTTTTTACCGCTTTCATCCATAATCTTTTTGAAAGCATCATACAATTTATCATCTTTCAAATTAAGTGAAAGTAAATCTTCTCCTATAGTATATTCTACATCTATTATTTTTTTCTCAGGAATTTCTACAGGAGCTTTATAGGGTTTTATGGCAAGAATATTTCCGGTAAAATCTATAGTTAAATTATATTCCTTACACAGAAACAAAATTAAATCGGCAACATTTACATCAGTAAAGTTATTTACAATATTAATCTGATTAAGACTAGGGTCTACACTAATGTTTACTTTATGGACTTCTGATACCATAAGTAAAAAATTTGAAAGCGAAGTCTGTTTAATATTTACATCAACCTTTTCTGCCAGTCCGGGAGTATCAGGAATAATCAACTCAATATTATTTCTAAGCTGCATAATACGGTTATCGTCCTGAGCATGAATAATTGTTACGATAAACAGGAGACAACACAATAATAACTTCCTCATAGTTATAATAATTCTTTTAATTTCTTTATCCGGCATTAATAGTTGCCAAAGATAATTTTTTTATTCCATCAATAAAGAGAAAGCTTCCTCAACTGATGTAACCCCTTCTTTGATAAGGTCTATGGCATTACGTTTTAAGGTGTAAATATCTTTTTCTTCCAAATATTCATCAATACTTAAGGTGTTGGTTTTTATTAAAGACATTAATGCTTTATCTATTGGTAATATTTCATAAACGGCTTTTCTTCCATTATAGCCTGTTTCGTAGCAATTTTCACAACCAACTGATACATAATGGTGAGTAAGTTCCTCGGGGATTGAAAATCCTGAAGGAAATACAGCTTCTGATATGAGTCTTTTTTCTTTGCAATGATTGCATAGTTTCCTAACCAGTCTTTGTGCAATACTAATATTTAGAGTACTGGCAATAAGAAAAGAAGGAACACCCATATCTATAAGCCTGGAAATAGTTGCCCAGGCAGAATTTGTGTGTATTGTTGAAAGTACTAAATGTCCTGTAAGTGCAGCACGTATTGCCATATTGGCAGTATTTACATCCCTTATTTCTCCTACCATTATAATGTCAGGATCTTGACGAAGAAATGTTCTTAATGTGGTAGCAAAATCTAAACCTATATTTTCCTTTAGTTGTACTTGGTTTATACCTTCTAAAGTATATTCTATAGGGTCTTCAACAGTAAGTATATTAGTGTTCGTTTGGTTGAGTTCTTTTAAAGTTGCGTACAAAGTAGTTGTTTTACCCGAACCTGTAGGTCCTGATATCAGTACAATTCCGTTAGGTTTTTTTATACTTTCAAGATATATTTTTAATTCTTTCTCTGTAAACCCAACTGAACTTAAGTCAATGTGACTGGTGTCTTTACTTAATATTCTTAAAACTACTTTTTCGCCATGTAATGTAGGTAATATAGAAACACGGATATCAAAATCTTCAAACTCAGTTATTACAGTTATACGCCCGTCTTGGGGTAACCTTTTTTCAGAAATATCCAGTTGGGACCGTATCTTAATTTTATTAACTATAATAGGGTAGTCTTCATTATCTATAAAGAATTGTTCTTTCAGTTTCCCGTCTAAGCGAAAACGAACCCTTGCTTTTAGTTCATAAGGTTCAAAGTGAATATCACTACTTCCTATTTCTTTTGCTGCAAGCAGTATTTTTTCAAGAAAATCGTTAGAATAGTGTATTTCCGAAACCCTATCCGAATTTGATTTTCTATAATTTGTAGAAAGATATTTGTTTATGTTCTCTGAACTTTCTTCTGTTAACTGAACGTTTAATCCCAGTAATATTAAAAGCTCTGATTGTAACGTACTAAAATTATTGCTGTCTGTTTTTATTAGTAATACATCTCCTTTCTTTTCTATAGGTATGATGCGGTAATGATATGCTTGCTCAGCACTTATTAGTTGTTGTAATTCTATGGGGATGGCGAAATCTTGTTTCATACTTAATAAGAAAAAAGATAATGTGGTTTAATAAAAAATGACACTACATATACTGATGCAAAAAACATAGCCATGTAGCCTGCCAAAGGTACTGTATTATGAGGTGTTTTTTGCTTTAAAAGTAAATGCATACTTAGTGAAAATATAAGTGAGAACACAAGTAATACAATATAAGTTATGGAAGCAAAAGTGGCCGATAAAAATAGGAACATTAAAACATCTCCAATTCCAATACTAGTATTCAGAAAACTTTTTTTTGCTATAAATTTTGAATAGGCTGCGGTAATAAAAATGATGATTAAATTGATGATACTATTTACTGTTGTATTAGTTACTGTAACCATTAGTCCTGCATGCAAATAGTAAATACTAAAGGCTAATACACCTACCAAAGGATAAAGAAACCAATACACTTCTCTGTACTTTACATCCTGCCAAAATATTATAAAGAAAACAAAACAGATAAAAAGTTTAAGAAAAACCTCAATCATCAGTCACCTCTTTAGGATTTCCGCTTTGGTCAATTTCCCATACATTAAAAACACCGTTCCCATTAAAATCTGTTATTGCAGTAGCACGCGCTTTAAACTCATTATTAGTAGCCTGAATAACCTCATAAGTATAATTAGCTGTACCGTCTTCTTTTACAGTTCTTGGTGCTTCAAAATCAATTTCATCTAAATCAACACTATACTTAGAGTACATATAAAAATATTGTCTCTCAGCATTATATATTGCCTTTAACTGTGTTTGTGCTTCAACACTTTTAGCCTTTGTAATTAAAGGCATTAAGTTAGGTAAAGCAATTAGTAAAAGTATGCCGATTATTGCCAAAACAATAAGGGTCTCTTGTAAGTTAAACGAGGGAAGTTTTTTTATTCTTTGCGTCACAATTTTCTTTTTATTAAAAAACAGTCAAACTTAATAAAAAATAACTAATAGATTTCTGTTTTAGCCTCTAACTACAATATTAACTTTTTTTTAACGTTAAATACTTGTTAAAAGAATTAAGCAAAGAATAGCTTTGCGCAAAATAAATCCAAACCATACCAAATGAAAAAAATACTTTTCTTTTTGTTATTTCCTCTGTTTTTATATTCTCAAACAGTAACATCAGAACCTGAACCTAAATTACCAAGTGTAATTCCCCCTTCACCTACTGTTGCGAGCTTAATGCACTTTGAAGAAGTCCCTGTGGATACATATTCAGGTCAGCCTAATATAGCTATCCCTTTAGCATCTAAAAATTTGGGGAGTGGTTTAGTTCTTCCTATAGCATTGCGATATTCTACTCTCGGCTTGCGTGTTCATGAGCGTTCCGGTTGGGTAGGTAAAGGCTGGTCTTTGGAGGCTGGAGGTACAATATCAAGAACCGTTAGGGGAGTTGCTGACGAAAAACAGCAGTCTCCGGGAAGAAATCAAATAGGTATTTATTTTGTTGAAGGTCGTAATGATGATGGTGAAATAATTGATTTTGAAAACTTTAGCTCATTATCACAGTGTAGTAAGAAAGAATATGCTTGGAATGTAATGGGAACTAAATACCAACAATGGGACTCTCAGCCTGATTTATATCAGTACAGTATGCTGGGCATGAGCGGAAGGTTTGTAGTGCTAAAAGAAGGTAATACTCTTGTTGCAAAGCAGTTAAGTTTAGATAATAAGGTAGATATAGATTTGATATATGATAATAATTATATTATAAGTAGCTTTATAATAACAGACTCAAGCGGTATTAAATATATTTTTGGTAACGGAGCAATTGAAACTAATGAGTCTACTCCTGTATCTCTGGTATACCCAAGAAAACGCAGAGGTGGGGGAGAAGCGAATACTGTAGCTCCAAATGTTGGAACGCACCCTAGTACATCAACTTCTGCATGGCATCTTGTGTCTATAGTTGTGAATAGAGGCGGAGGGGCTTATCAAGATGAGGAGTTAGCAAGTTTTAGTTATACAGAAAGCATAGAGAACTATTCTACCAGAGAAACCCGTACTGAAAATAAACTAATTGAATCAGGAACCCAGTACAACGATATTTTAGCAAACTCCGAAAATATTAAATACTTTAAACCGGAAAGAGTAATTTCTTGGGCAAATATTAAAGCTACAACAAAAAAACTAAGTAGTATCAATTTCAGAGACGGTTCTAGTTATGAGTTTGTGCTTTCCTCACAAACAAACCCTGAAAATGAAGGAGTGTATTTAGATCAGATTCTTTTAAAGGATAAGTTAGGAAATACTTATAAATCAATACAGTTAAATCATGTAACTAAAGTAACTAAAAAACTTACTCAAAGGTTTGATGGTTCTTATAATAAAGAAACTGATCTAAGTGCAAGGTTATGGTTAGAAGGTATTACTATAGGCTCTCTACCTGATCAACAAAAATATTTGTTCGAGTATTTTGATAATGATAATTTTATGGCTGTAACCAGTGGGAATGTAGATCATTGGGGGTATGAAAATGGTGATTTCAGAGGAGTTTCATATGGTAATATAGGATATTTTTATTATGATTATGATGCTGTTAAAAGAGGAGTTTTAACAAAAATAACAGAGCCTTCGGGTGGAGTTAAAGAGTTTGTTTTTGAACCACACACTTATACATATGAATATGGGAATGAAATTCTCGATGACTACAACGAAAATCCTCTGAATGAATATGAAAAAACTCAAAGTAACCAATTTAACGTAGGTGTTCATACACATTCGATGGATGATGTTCATGGAGGCTTTAATGTTAACTTAACTCATAATCAAGATATAAACATCGATGTAAACATTACACTTAATCCGGAATATATATCATTAACGAGCCTTAAAATAGAAGGTACTCTTTTGGAGGGAGGACAGTATAGTATTTCTTATCCATTAAGTAATTTTTATAATACTTCAGGAACTTTACCTATGCCTGCCGGGAGTTTTCACTTTACTGTGATAGGGCAACCTGGTAGTTATACACCTGGTGGTAATTTACCAAATAATTATGGTCAGACTGGTGAACAGCATGTAGGTGGCTATATAAATTTAAGGTACCGTGCAAATAGGAGTAGAACCAGTACAGATTATAAAAATTATTTATTTGGAGGTGGGTTACGTATAAAGTATATTGATTTTAAAGATATGTTGTCACCTTCTCTTTTAAAACGTAGGTTTACATATGATTATCACACAGCAATAGATTCTTCATATGTACCTGAACTATCCGGACCGGGTGGTATTTCAAATCCAATAAACCCTGTAGATCCTATTGATAATTCTTTGCCTTCAATAGAGTATAAATATGTACATTCTAACGGAACAATAGATGGTAGTCATACTATTAACAAGAATTACGTTACAAAAGATAATAGATATCTTTTTAATCATTACGAGAACAATAGTACTTCTGTATATAATTTATATACAATAGCTTATAAAGTAACAATTAATGAGCCTGTTGTGTTTTTGACTAAAGGTAGTTTTGTAGGGTATCGTTCTGTGAAAGTAAGTGAAGGAGAAAATACAATTGCCGAAGATGGAGTAGAAATATACCACCCTAAAGGGTATACAAAGTATGAGTACACATCTGCATATGATGACCCAATAGGAGTTGCTTTTTTTGAGTATCCATATAAAGAACTCCCTGAGATTGATTATAAAAGAGGACTTCTTTTAAAGACAACTATTTATAATGACTTAGAACAAAAACTAAAAGAAACAGTTAATGAATATGATACTATAGAAGGAGAATCTGTATTTTCTTTTACTGTTGAAGAAGGTGGCTGGGCAGCTGGAACATGTATATGGAGACCCTTTTATGAGACATGGGAGCAGTATAGTACTATGAATCCTCCATCAGAGCTTAGACAACTTTGTGCTTTAGGACCAATATCCGGAGGGGGTATCGTAACTGATTGTTTTGATGAGTTTTATTCTAATTGTGAAGAAGGGGGAGATTGTAGTATTGAAGGAAGTTCTATTTATGTTTTGGAGCGTAGTGATATCACTAGCTACAGATCAGTATTAGCTAGTAGTCAAAATACTGAATATTATTACAATACTGATGTTGTTACATCAACAAATACAGCTACAACCTATACCTACAATACCGATAACTATCAAATAGCCAGTACTACTACCACTATTGCAGAAGGAGCAGAAACCAATGAATATAAAACAGAATATGAATACCCCGTAGGAGGATATACTGCGAGTTTATTTTCAAATAGTGAACAGATAGCATTAGGAGCTATGGTACAAAGAAATATTATCAATACTCCTATTGTAGTATATCACTATAAGAACGATGAGCCATTACAAAAAGTAGTTACAAAATATAGTAGTTTTAACGGGCTGCTTTTACCCTCAAAAGCAGAAACCTTAAAAGGAGATGAAACAACAGCACATGAGAGAGTAGTATATCATAACTATAACGAAATAGGCAATGTAACAGAAGTGTCCCAAGCTAAAGGAACACACGTTTATTACATATGGGGATATGGAGGAACGCTCCCTATAGCTAAAATAGATGACTTTACGTCCTCTACTGATATGAGTCTTGCTATCCAGAGTTTAATTGATGTTGCAAAATCTGCTTCTAATAGTCATGTCTATGTCTATGGAGACAGTAACAACACCGAACAAGATTTAAAAGGTGCTTTAGATAACCTACGCAGTGCATTGTCAGACTATCAAGTTACTACCCTAGTATATGATGCTGCTAAAGGAGTTGTATTAAGCACTAAAGACCCTCGAGGCAGAGAAACAAGTTATACTTATGACTCTCATGGCAGGTTAAAAGAAGTAAGAGATAATGAAGGTAATATTTTATCTGAAAATGAATATCACTACAGAGACTAATCCAATCAAACTTATTACCCACCCAATTAATTAAGACTCATGAAAAACATTCTATATATAGCATTATTTCTTATACCTTTAGTAATAAATGCACAGACTGACACTCATAACTACGTTAAATCTACCAGTTATTACGAGGCTACAATTCAGGCAGATACTTCCAAGGCTCGTACAAATATTACTTATTTGGATGGGCTGGGGCGTCCTATTCAGCAAATAGCAAACAAGGCTTCAGGACAGGAAAAAAATATAGTAACCCATATTGAATATGATGAATTTGGGAGACAATTAAAACAATACCTGCCTTATGGTACCACTACAGCAACAGATATTGAATATGACCCTTCAGGGTTAGCCAATACTAACACTTTTTACCTAACTCCTAAATATGAAAATACAGCTAACCCTTATTCAGAGGCTTTTATAGAAGCATCTCCTTTAGGTAGGACAAATAAACAAGCAGCTCCGGGAGCTGAGTGGGCAGGTCTTCCCGATACTGATTACAATGTAGATAACGATGGAGACCACACAGTAAAATTTAAATATAAACTAAACATAGCCAACGAAGTAAGGAATTTTGCGGTTAAATTTGATGACCCTACAGATACAGAAACCACAATACTTATACATAAAGGCTATTACGGTCCCGGTCAACTATACAAGACAATAACAAAAGACGAAAACTGGCAACCTGCAGACGGAAAAAATAAAACTACGGAAGAGTTTAAAGATAAATTTGGGAAAATAATTTTAAAACGAACCTATAATGAAGGTGAACCACATGACACCTATTATGTTTATGATAAGTTTTCCAATTTAACGTATGTAATTCCTCCGCTTGCATCTGAAGGAATAGTTGAAACCCAAGTTAGGGCAACTTTACCCGGAAGAAACTACCCATGGACCCATCTTTCAAAAGTAAGTCCGGAAACAGTAGCCAACTTCAAACAATATATATATAATTATGATAATAGTGAAATATTAAATCTGGAAGGGCTTAGTACTTACGGCGGTCAGGGAGGTTTCTCTTTAATTCCTGAACAGGACGGCACCCTCACTCTTACTATTAATATAGCTACTGACGGAGCAATTCCATATAGAACAGATGCTTTGGTAGATTTAACCAAGGAAAAGCTAGGCAGTTTTCCGGATACTGAACTGGGAAGAATCTCCGGAGACGGTTATGATTATCTTTTTTCAATTAATAAAAACCAATTAATTGTACAAGGTAACGGAGGGGCGGTACCTTCTATGAACATTAGTTTTAACAGTTCTCAAAAACTATCCTATTCTAAAAGCTACCCATGGACAGCATTTTGTAAAGTAGACCCAACAACCTCTGCAGAGTATCAACGAGCTATTGATAGTCTTGGTCTTAGCGGAAGTGCCATAGTTAACACCTATATAGACAACTCCTATGGTGCTACAGGTGGACTATCGGTAACAATAGGAGAAGATGATATAATTACTTTATCTATGAATCTTTCCTCTAATATACCTTTAAATCTTAAAAATGGCTATGTTATAAACCTGCCCGTACAAAGAAGTCTTCCTGATATGGATTTTGTTACTTTAAGTGGTACAGGCTATAGTTATGATTTATCTGTACGAAATAATAATATATATATAAATGGTTCAGGAAGTCTTACCAGTAATAACTATCAAGGCTCTTTATTCCATACCGTTACGTATAATATTATAGAAGAAAAATTATACGGTTTGTGCTATATATATCATTATGATAGCCGTAACCGTGTAGTAGAAAAGCATATTCCGGGAAATGGCTGGACCTATATAGTATATGACGAGCTGGACAGAGTTGTACTTACCCAGGATGAAAACCAAAGACTGACAACGTTAGATGAAAAAGGGAATCCTGTTAACAAATGGCTCTTTACAAAGTATGATAAACTAAGCAGAGTAGCCTACACCGGGATATATTACAATCACGACATGACTTCCGGAGCTCGTCAAGTAAGAAGAAACCTTCAGGATGTTATTAAAAGTACACCAGAAGAGCATCTATATGAAAACCGTACAACAACCCCATCCCTGTTTGATGGCACTGAACTCTATTACGACTTTAATGCTTATTCTAATCCTGCTATAATAATGTATGACTTGCTGAGTGTTAATTATTATGATGATTATAATTTTAATTTAGACGGAATAGCTACTCCGTCTACAGCAACTGATCCGGACATTACCGATAATTTAAAAGGCTTGGCAACAGGAACAAAAGTAAGAGTTTTAGAAGATAATAATCTTACTGGTGATGCTGATATAGACTGGATTACTTCTGTAACAGGTTATGATGAGAAAGCACGACCAATATTAGGGCATACCAAAAACCCTTATTTGGGAACGGAGGATATTGTAGAGAGTACGCTTAACTTTACCGGACAGCCGATCTATACAAAAACACATCATTTAAAAACAGGAAAGCCGGAGCTTATTATTTATGATAGATATACTTATGACCGTATGGGCAGGTTGTTAAAGCACAAACAGTCACAAACACCTCAAAGCGGATGGCAGATGGGACCTTATACTCACGTTATAGCAGAAAACCATTATGACGAATTAGGACAATTGGATGAAAAAGGAGTAGGAGGAAAAGACGGTGTATATGATGATATAAGACTCCAGACAATAGACTATAACTATAATATTCGCGGGTGGCTTAAAACAATAAATAACCCTGATGTTACTTTATATGATGACCTTTTTGCTTTTAAAATAAATTATACACAAACTGATGAAAGTAACGGAACAGCACTCTATAACGGAAACATAAGCGAAACCTACTGGAAGAGTATAACCGATAATAACAAGCGAGGCTATTACTATAAGTACGATGCACTAAACCGTCTTACAGATGCCAATTATATGGGGGCTTATGGGCTTGCAAATAATCCTGCGGAAACAGAGAATTATACAGAAGGTAATATCAGTTATGACAAGAACGGTAATATACTCCACTTAGAGCGTCACGGATGGACTAATCTTGAAGTTATCGAAAAAATAGATGAACTTGATTATATTTATTATACAGACAGCAACCAGTTAAAAAGCGTTAGTGATAATACACAAGGCTTAGAAGGATTTAGTGATAGAACTACAGGTGCCGGTGATTATGATTATACATATGATGTAAACGGTAATATGGAAATAGACCTTAATAAAGGTATTGGAACAGAAGCTATTGAGGGTATTACCTATAACCATTTAAACCTACCTACTGAAATAACTTTTTTTGATGATAATGTACAACAAATAGGAGTTATTAACTATATATATGATGCTACCGGGGCTAAACTGCAAAAAGTAGTAACTGAAAACAGTAACGTTACTACTACTGATTATGCAAACGGGTTTATTTATGAAAATGATGTACTGCAATTCTTTAGTCATCCTGAAGGTTATGTAAAAGTACCCGAAGCAACCCTTACAGATCCCGAATACCCTAACAGTCCATACAGATATAATCCAGATGATTTTGAGTATATTTACCAATACAAAGATCATTTAGGCAACACAAGACTGAGTTACAGTGACATGGATGATGATGGCTATATAAACGACGTACACCATACTTTCTGGGATGGGTTTGAAAACCAAAGCGGTTGGACATTAATAAACCAATACGGTACAACCCTGCCATCAGGCACAGACACCTTTAAATACTATTTTAATAACCCAACCCTTGTAAATAGTGGTACCTACTCAGGACAAGTACACAACCCTGAAAACCTGATTAAAGGTAACCAGGAAATACGTATACTGGCAAACCGTGATCCGATTGCTGTAAATAACACAGAAAGCACCCAATACACCTATTCTGCCTGGGTATACAGTAACGGTCCCAATGTAAGCCTAACCCTTAAAATGAAAAGCAGTAGCGGCTATATAACCGAAACTATAGGCGTAGGAACTACAACAAGAATGGAATGGGTAAAATTAGAAGGCACAGTAAATGTTCCTGCAAATATTGTATCTTTAAACATACAATTAAAAAACATGGGACAACGCCCCAACACAACCGGATATACCGTTTGGTATGACGATGTAAGTATAAAGAAAACCGGTAGCGAAATAGTAGAAGAAGACAATTACTATCCGTTTGGCTTAAAACACAAAGGCTATAATATAGCTGTAAACGGAGGGAATGATAAAGCACAGAAGTATAAATACAATGGCAAGGAGCTGCAAGATGAGTTAAACCTTAACCTTTACGATTACGATGCACGTAATTATGACCCTGCATTGGGACGCTGGTTTAATGTTGACCCGTTGGCGGAAATTTACTCTCAAGTTTCAGTATATGCTTACACATTGGATAACCCTATCTTCTTTATTGATCCTGACGGAAAAAAAGTTAAAAATAGCGATGAAGAAAGAAAAAATAAAGCAGAACAGGATGTAGAACAGGCTAAAAATGCTGTAAATATGTTTGAAAAAAAATATGGTAAAAATAAAAAGGATTATTCTGGTAATAAAAAAGAATATAAGAGGTATAAGAGGTATTCAAATATGTTGAAAAATGCTGAAAAAGAACTGAAAAAATATAAAAATCGTTCTGAAATAACTGAAAGAAAGATAAAAGAGTTCAAAGAAAACTCTCCAAATTTATTTAAAACTATGGATAATATGGTTAATGAGTATGGAGAATCAGTAGATGTTTATGTTGGTGTAGAAAATTTTGGACCTGGAACTTGGGGCGGAACGGAAGCTACTTTTGATTATAATAAAGATGGTAGCGTGAGACCTATGTCCAATGAATTTGGTATAAATACTGTTTCTATAACTCTTGCAATAAATAATACAGCAGCATTTACAGCAACTATTCCAACTAGTTTACAGACTATTAAGCATGAAATGGGTCATGCAAATTATATTATTGAAAATGCTTTTTGCTATATGTTTTACTTAAAAGATCTAGATAAAAGAGGAATTGATCGTAATGGAGGGCATAATCCAGGTAATCCTAGTGGTAAGAGAGCAAAAGAATGGGAGCAAATGTCTAATAATTAATATGATGATAAAAAAAATATTAATAAATATAGTAATATTTTATATAACAAACTCTTTGTATAGTCAAACACAAAGTGTTGATTCAGTTTCAATTGCTTTTAAAGCTAAACTTTTTACAGTAAGTGAATATGGAATTGCCAATAAAGAGCAAATATTGCTAGATATTGAAAGTCAAGAAGCAAAATTTTTAAAAACTGTATATAAAAATTTTTTTTTCTTAAAAATAAAATTTTCGCAACCTTACAGAAACTCAAATATATCTGTTAGAACATTAAATAGAAAATGTTATTATTATATTGCATTTAATATTATTGAAAATAGATTCTATAGACTAGGCGGTTTTAACTCTTTAGATGTTATTGATTTTATATCTGATTTAGGAAATATAGAAAATATAAATATAGAAAACTGGAATAAAGATCTTGTTCAAGAAATAGATATTGATTGTTTATATGAGTATTACTATTTAGATGATAAGAAACGTTTCAAGAAAAAGTTTTTATGTTTTCCAAACTGTAATGAAAATACTAAGACCTATTATATGGAGCATAAGGATAATGGTTCAAATTAGCCTCAGTTCAATAAATGTTGTTTGAATTTTTGAAAACCAGTAAACTAAAAAAAAAATAGAATTTAAAAAGGTGTACAATTACGTACACCTTTTTTCTTTTCAACATAACTAAAAGGCTAAAAATACGCTTTTCTCAACTTTTTGGGTTCAATTAATTGATGAACATAACCCAAATGATTTTGAGTATATTTAGCAGTACAAAGACCATTTAGGAAATGTACGATTAAGTTACAGTGACATGGACGATGATGGCTATATAAACGACGTACACCATACTTTCTGGGATGGATTTGAAAACCAAAGCGGTTGGGTATTAGTAAATCAATACGGTACAACCCTGCCATCAGACACAGACACCTTTAATAACCCACCCTGGTAAATAGTGGCACCTACTCAGGACAATTACACAACCCTGAAAACTTGATTAAAAGTAATCAGGAAATACGTATACTTGAACGAGACAGAGATGACTGTCTTATAATAGACAACCCAACAACCACAGAGTACACCTATTCTGCTTGGTTATACAGTAATGGTCCCAATGTAAACCTAACCCTTAAAATGAAAAGCAGTAGCGGCTATATAACCGAAACCATAGGCGTAGGAACTACAACAAGGATGGAATGGGTAAAACTAGAAGGTACAGTAAATGTTCCTGCAAATATTGTATCTTTAAACATACAATTAAAAAATATGGGACAACGCCCCAACACAACCGGATATACCGTTTGGTATGACGATGTAAGTATAAAGAAAACCAGTAGCGAAATAGTAGAAGAAGACAATTACTATCCGTTTGGCTTAAAGCACAAAGGCTATAATATAGCTGTAAACGGAGGGAATGATAAAGCACAGAAGTATAAGTATCAAGGACAAGAACGCCAAGACGAGCTAAGACTTAACTGGGATAGCTTTAAATGGCGTAATTATGATTATGCGATAGGACGATTCATGAGCATTGACCCATTAGCAGAGAAATATGCATACCAATCTCCATATAATTTCGCAGAGAATAAGGTAGTTTTATATAAGGAATTAGAAGGATTGGAGGCAGTTCCTTCTGAAGTTACTGCAGCAGGTAGAGTCATTGCAGACAAAATTGATTCATTTTTTAATTGGATTGATGAAGGCTTATCTAAAGCAGGAGAAGCTATATCTGCTACTCTTGCCGATGATAATTTTGAAGGTAATGGAGAAAGTAGCAACTATGGAGGCTATGATTTTAGAAGTGAAGTGTCAGATGATGCTGATGCTGTTCTTTCAAATAATCAAAAACGAGATTCAAATGGACAGGATGTAGAAGTGGTAGACGCTACAGGTGCTGCTGTAGCGGGCGCATTGAGTGGAGGGTTATCTAATAATGGAACAAGAAATATTAAAGAAGTACTTGAGAAATTTAATGATGGGGTTTCACTAGGAGATAGTATCAAAACCACTCTTGATATGGTAGGTAGTACAGGTGAAGGTGATGAAACCACTCAAAAAAATACAACCATAACAGTTCCAAATAGTACTTTATATACAGTACCATATGGTAATTCAGCATACTTACAAAAAACTAATAATGGTACAACTCAAGTAACAGTTCCAAACAATCAGGACTCTATTGATAGTGCTAGAACTGCAGCAGAAAATAGCGAAAAAGAAAAGAGTCGATTAGTTAATGAGTCAATCAATAATTTATCCCAATAGATATGAAAAAGAACCTTTTTTTAACAGCTTTTTCTATTCTTTTCTTTTGTGTTTCGTGTGAAGACAAAACTATAGTAGAAAAGATATATTATAAAAATGGAAACCTTAAAGCTGTAATGTATGATCAAGACTCTTTAAATATTGTTGAAAGCTATGATAGTTTAGGCTATTTAGACTTAAAGATTTTTGTTAGAGATGGAAAAAATGATTCATTAATTAAATTTAATAGAAATGGAACTCTGCGTTTTAGTAAAAAAACATTACCTACAGGAGCTACTTATAGTGTAGAATATGATAGTAATGGAAATCTTGATAAAGAGGGATTATATATAAACGATACTATTAAAGCTTGGTGGTGGAAGTTTTATAAAAAAAACAAAATTTCAGCTAAACGAGAATATGTAATTATCTGTGATGACTACTATTTAAATCAGGAAATAATTTTAAATGAGAAGAATGATACAGTTCTCAATAAGAGTACTTTTTTACAGTAAAAAAAACTCTTGTAAATCACTCTCTTATTCTTGATTATAATGTAAAATCATTATTTAAAAATAATAAGTTAGAATTAGTAATTTTAAAAGATACAAAATGTGAAGAAAAACCTGATACAGTTATACGTTTACCTTCAAATAAAGGAAGAATAATACTTAACAAGAAATATTCAGATAAAAATGCATTCTTTTTTGATTATGTTATACATGAAAATGATAGTCATGCTGAAGGTTCATATAATATGCAAGAACACAAAAAATACTTTGATATTTCTCAAATTGGTAATGGTTCAAATTAGTTGATAGTCAATAAATGTTGTTTAATTTATTAAAAACTAGTAAACTAAAAAATAAATAGAATTTAAAAAAGGTGTACAATTATATACACCTTTTTTCTTTTCAATAAAGTGAAAAGGTTAAAAACGTGTTTTTCTCAACTTTTTTGGTTCAATTAATTGATGAACATAATCCAAGTGATTTTGAGTGTATTTACCAGTACAAAGACCATTTATGAAACACAAGGTTAAGCTAGAGTGATATGGGTGATGACAGCTGATTTTTTTAAGCTAAAAAAGGTGTTATTTTGCTAAATCATTAAAAATAAAATATTTAATTATATACACGAATGATAATGTCTAATAATCGGAGAGTTATTAGGAGAGGGAAAAGATAAAGTATGTATAAAGTGAGGTGGTTTCATTATACAATGACAAAGGGCAGCGAAATTATTTAAATCAACAAGAACGGTTACGGTTCTTGAAGCGACATAGCAATACGATACTTACAAAAGGTTACTCTATCGGTTGTTGTATTATACCGGAGCGCGTATTACGGAAATCCATAACCTAAAAACAGATACTATTGACTTGAACAATGAGGCGCTCATTAATGGGATTTTTATCTATTTGGTAATTTCATACACAATAAACACTTAAATTAAGAAACTATAACTTTTATTATCAGCCAAAAAATATAATATGTATCAAAATATTTTTAATAAATAAACACCTAGAATCTCTATAGACAAGAAGCTCTCTTTGACTTTACAAATTAATCATAACAGAAAAATTTGTGGTTGTGCAATTATATTTCCTTAGTATCCTTAACATTCTCTAATCATTTGTAATAAAATCTTTTATAATCTGATTTGTGTTTGATGGTAAAGCGGTGGTTACTATTTTGTATTTTTTTACCTTCATATTATTAAACCAGTGTTCCCAATAGTACTTTATTACAGATTCTTCATAAGGGTTTCCATCATCTGGATTAATTCCTAATACAAGTATCTCTATGTCGGACAAATTGTTATTTGCAGTTATAAAACCATAACCTTTATTTTCAATCTTAGCCTTCCACTGTTCATCATTCAACTTTAAACGTTTAATTAGTTTAGATGTTAAATAAGACGTTTTATTACCTTGAGTAATCTTTGAGTTTTCATGGTAAATATAGCCATCTGTTAAAATCACTAAAATATTTCTATGGTTTTCTCTAATACAATAATCTTTGATGTTAGTTTCAAAAAAACGCCATGTATCCGAACCTATATAATCCTTATCCTTTATTGCGGCTTTATAAATTTCTAAAGGTTTTTTAGAATAAAATATATCTATTTTATTCAATAATTTTAATGTTGCATTTTTACTGTTTACATTAAACTTCAATTCATCAGACAACCTGTTTATATCTTTATTTTTAGGAGCAGGATCAAAATATAGCTGTATATCATCATCCATAAGTCTTGTTTTTTTGGTTTTTAAACTCGAGGTAAATACCTTTGCTACCGATTGAATATAAGCCACATCACGTAAATAGTATTCCATAGATTCGTTAGGATGTTCTTCAGGGTCAATCCTATCAGAAAGGTCTAAAAGAAAGCTTATGTTTAACTTATCATCCGATTTAACTTTTTCTTGTTCCCCTATATTTTCTTCTATCTCGTAATTAGTTTCATTATCGCTTTTACATGAAGGTGAAGCAGAAATAACCAGTAGTATAAGAATTTTAAATAGCGTAAATTTCATAATATTAGTTTTTAGTGTATACCAAATGCTGATAATCCATTTCTTCTTTTAAGCTCAATTGCGAAAGATGTTTTTCGGATATTTCTTCACACATACCCCTCAATTCGCTTTTCTCTGAAGGTAGCGTTACTGTTGCATTAATTGCCTGATACCAACCTTCTTTATATTGATAATGATAATGAAGGTATTCTTTAATAGGAAATATAAAGCCTTCAATCTTAGATTGCAGTTCAGATATTTTACCATTAATTGATACTATTTCCTGCTTTACATTTTCTATTTTAGATATAAGATCATTTTTTTTAGCAGACTCATTTTCCAGCTCTTCTTTTTTATGCCGGATGAATTCTTTTATTTTATCCATATTTTCATGTTCTTTCATAACGAAATCAAAAACGAGTCCCCATATAATATAAACCATAAACCCTGCAAATATTATCCCCCAGAAGTTTGCACTTTTAATAGCTATTAAAGGTGAAAAACTTTCTCCAAGAACTCTTTCAAAATCAAAAATTTTCTTTTCAATTAAATATGCTAATATGATGTCAAAAATAAATGTGACTAAAAGAAGTAGAAAAAGTTTTGAGTAAGAAAGAATTTTTTTAGTTTTTTGAAACATATGTATTAAATAGCCCAATCCCATAAACACAAATGGAATTGTGCTAACAAAAATAACTTCCAGCCAACCATCTTTTACTGCTTTACTTAAGGCATTTGCATCAAAAATTGCTGCGGTTAAACTATCCGTCTCAAAATCTTTAAAAAAAGCAGAGTATGAAGCAGATATATAAAACACAAATAAATATATTGTTATAGGTAGTAGTATTAATAAACCTATATAAAATTGTGCTTTGGGGCGTTTACTAATATCTATATCATACTTTTCCGGATTCTGCTTTACATTAATAATTTCAAATTTAAATTCTTCAATATTCTTACTAACTTCGTCTTTTTGCTCTTCGTAAATTACTAAAGCAGTTTCACGCTTTTTTAGCTCAGTTCTTTGCTTTTCCTGTTCTTCCTTATAAGGTTGTTTAAGCATTTTCTGCTCATTTAACTGTTTCCTGCATAGGTCCTCAAAAGCGAAATAAAGGTTTCTTAAACAAACTCCAAATGTAACTGGCTCCCCTTTTGCTTCTTTAGAGGCACTATACCCACTTTGGTAATAGGTAATTCTTGTCTGCTCTCTGGCATTTTCAGTACTCTCTTCTTCAGTAATAGGCTCGCTATTATCCTTGAGTTTAAATAAGTTTTTAATTGAATCCATTTTGTTATAGGTTTATTTCATTGATTATATCTTCTTTTTTTAAACCCTTTTTAGCACAATCCAGTAAATAATCTGCTAAAGCTGTAATGTTCGCGTCAAGAAACTCGAACTTTTTACAGTATTTTTTAAGTGTTATGTACTCATCATCTGTTACTTTTTCATCTGCCCAAATCATTACTGCTAAATCATATAAATATTCTATTTTTTGCTCTAATGACTCGGGAACTGAAGAATCGTGTGATGGGTTTAAGAGAATATCATTTAGCTGTTCTTTAGTCAGTCCTCTTTCTTCGGCAAACTTGTACAGCATCTGCATTTCCAAAACATCAAAATTATCATCTGAAAATGCCATTTGATACAGTCTTAGAAAATGACTTTTTAACTCAGTAGAAATCATAGTTGTATGGTTAATATTAATAATAATATACTTGTAGCTAAAAAGAACATGAACAGTAAAAGGCAACCGCTTTTACGTGATGATTTAGAAAAGTTTTTTCTATAAGTTAAGCCCGGAATACCTGACCTTATAGAGTAACCTTTTGAGCTAATTGTACCTCTCTTTGTTCTGTAACTTGGAGATATTCCGGACTTGCTAATATTAATACCAAGCCCTTTACCTATTTTTATCCTTTTTTGAAATCGTAATCCCATTTTTTATCACTGTTTTTCTTGTACAATAATTTCCCAATTACCAACAGCATTAACATATAAGTAATAATCACCTTCTGGTTTTTGAATTGTACTCTGGCTTTCTTCTTGTAAACTCTGTGTAAGTACCTCCGGAATACCACCTTCAGTCATTACATCGTGTCCTTTTTCAACAACATAAAATGAAAAGGCACCACCATATGAGTTTCCAGCGTTATATTTATACAAAACTTTAGCGTCTGCCCCTGTAAGGTAAAACGATTCTGATTTTTTCATTCCATTACCTTTAAAAGTGAATACATCTTTATAAACTAATTCCTTTTCAGGTTCTGGTTCTTTAGATATTTGAGTTTCGGTTGAAGAGAATACCGCAATAAGAATATTAATACCAATTACTGCTATTATTATGACTCCTATAACTTTTAAAACTTTTTTCATAATTGTGATATTTTTTAATTGAATATAAAACTGAGTGGAAAAGCATGAATATATATCTCATAATATTATTTTGGAGGTTGTTGTCTATGAGGTTTAACAGGTAATGTTTTAGGACCAGGTTTAGGCTTGTTTGGGTTAGGTCTCGGCACAGGCGAAGGTGTTGACCTTTTATGAGGCTTAACGGGTACAGTCTTTTTTGCCATATTTATATTTATTTCGGTTTTCTTCTTGTATGCGGGCGAACATAAGTGCCATCTTTTCTGTAATAGCCTTTTACATGCACAGTACCGCCTGAACTATGATAACTTGATGATTTATTTTTCTTTTTTTTGAGTACTTTAAAAGTACCCTTGTATTCATATTTTTTCTTATTCTTAAGCCGTGGGATATAAGCCCAGCCAATTGTATCGTTATATTGTATTTTATAATACATGGCTTTAGGTTTTTCTTTAATAATAACCTGCTTACCCTTAGGTATTACGGTTATTTGCTCTCCTCCATTAGACTTATTAAAATATATTGGTGTTGGCGCATCTGTTTCACACATATAGTAATTTGTGTAACAAGAACTTAATACAAGCGGTAGTAGTAAAAGAAATAGTAATTTTGTTTTCATAACTTTATTAGTTTGGTCAAACTTAGGTCTATTAAAAAATAAAGCCTTACGGGATTCCGTAAGGCTTTTAAATTTGTGAAAGCTTCTATGCGTATCGGATTAATTTCCATGTAACAGCTTTATCTCTGTATGGAGGCATTGTGTTGTTCTCAGCTATAGGAGCTGTGGTTGAGGGAGTTCCGACTACTTCCCAATCACCTGATTCAGGGCATTTTTCCCCTGTCTTTGCTGTTGTACCTAATGGTTTTTTGGCCATATTGATTTAATTTAAAGATTAATAATACTCCAAAATTAAAGTCAATACTTATCTAAACATTACGGCAAACCTCATTCTAAAAATTATTTTACTTGAACAATTTAAGCCCCGACAAATTCGTCTGCTATTACAGCTATTCCCTTGTCAAGTACAACATTTAGTTTTTTACAAACAGTTTTTAAATCGTTCATTGCCTGAGTAGAAGATTTTCTTGAATGCCACAAAGTAGTATTAGGCAGATAATATCTGTGTACACCATTCTTGTACTTAAAATTATCTGAATACCCAAGACTCTCTAATTCTGTTTTCACTTGTGTATGTGATTTGTTTATATCATACGATATCAACACATAGCCTACTGTATTACCCATTGCTTTAAAATTTAAAATTAATAATAAGGCAAACTTAATGGCTATCGTTTACCACTCCTTACGGACTTCCTCAATGTGAATAAAATATATTCATTTATTGCCGGATAATATCCAAAAAGTGTTTTTGGACTCTAAAAAGCAGCCTTATTGAGTCTTGTATAAAGAGAAATTACGCTAATTGTATAGTAATAGTAATTAGGGAAAGAGTGCTGCTTACAATGAGTAGATTATTTATTGCTTTGAAGTTGATGTTTATATTAACCCCATATCCTTTACTATAGTAATAAGGTGGGTTGTGTTAACAGCCTGAAACTGATCTTTTAGTTTATTTATTCTCTTTTCTATAGAACTTAAGCTGGAGGGAGATACATTTTGTTCCTTAAATAAAATGCTAATTTGGTCTTGAGACATGCCTTTAGATAATTCCGTTATTATTCGTATATCATAATCAGATATTTCCAAATCGAGTTTTTCGCTTAATGCATTTTTTACTGCTGGAGAAAGGTATTGCTTTTTGGCATAATTATCTATAATTGCTATAGCTAATTCATCCAAACCCTTACGCCCTTTACAAACATAAGCGTTGATATTAAAATTAAGGAAAAGGCTTCTTACTTTTTGCAGCCTGTCATCAATTGAAAAAACAATTATATTAATATCAATTGATTCTTTATAAAGTGCTTCAACAAGCGCCTCTCCCGAAACTAATTTTTGTTCCCTATGGTCTTTTTTAAAGGATAAATCAGTTATAAGAAGCTGATAGGGTTGGTTATCTTTAATGCCTTTTTTTATTTTTAAATAAGCATCATCACAATATTGAACCTGCTCTATAGTATGTATACCTAAATTAGTTAAAACACCTTTTACCCCTTGATTTATGCTGCCCAAATCGTCAGCTACTATTACTCTAGAAAACATATATTACACTTTTATATTGACTTTAAAGCCATTATTAACTTCTGATTCAAATGTAACAGTCCCGTTAATTGTTTTTATACGGTTTTCCACATTTAGCAAACCTCCGGTTTTATTCAGTGTACACCCTTTACCATTATCTTTATAGTCTATTGCTAATTTGTTACCTTCCTGATTAAACTTAATCACTACATGAGTGGCATTACTATGCTTTTTCATATTTATCATTAACTCTTGCAGTACTCTGTAAGTAGTATTTTTCTTAATTTCGGATAGCTGATTCCAATTTACTTTATTAAAATTTTGCGTAATCACTGTAGTGCTATCGTTTTTGAAACTTAATAACATATCATATAAACAGTCATTAAATTTCTCCTTTAAATCGATGGTGTTATTTTCCCTGGATATATCTCTTGTTTTATTATAAATACTTTCTAAGTTATCTAAAACATTATAATTATCTGATTGTATTTTTGACATAACATGATATACGTCGTTAGCGACCTCATCATGGATTTTTTTTGATATTCTTATTTCTGTATTATAAACTTGTAATAGTTTTTCTCTTTTGTACCTCGCCCTTAGATACAAAATTAATAACACCCCTGACAAAAGAATTGAAATACCCAATAATAAAAATATCTGGGCTCTTCTTTTTTCTTTTTCACTTAAAAGCTCGTTTTCATCTGCCCTGCGCTTTTCTTTAGTGAAATCATATTTCATGGAAGCATTTCTGTTTTGTATTTCATTTTTAGTCTTTTTATTATTCTCATCCAATCTTATATAGGTTAAGACTTTTTCATCATCATAAAGCTTTAACGTCCGGGCTAGTGCATCTTCAATAAAGTTGCTGCTTTTTATTTCTTCTGCTATTTCATAGGCTCTATCAGCATATGCGATTGCTGAATTCTTATCACCTTCCTCTTTATAGTAATCGGAAAGGTGAGCTAAACTGCTGTATGACCCTTTAGTATCTCCGATTTTTAATCTATAATCGAGTGATTTTTTTAAGTTTGTTATTCCTTCTGGCATCGCTAATTTTGACTGAACAAATCCTAAATTATCTAAGGCGAAGGTTATTAGAAGGGTATCTTGTATCTCCAAACCTTTTTTATAAACTTTTGAAAGTTCAGCTATAGCTTTGTCATATTGTTTAAGGTCTCTATATATATTTGCTTTATTGTTTAATATAGTAAGGCTGTCATTAAGTTTTGTTGAAAAGGATAAGGCTTTATTATAGTACTTTAGAGCCATATTTTTATTATCAAAACCTCTATATATCTTTCCTAACTGATTATAAATTCCTACTCTAGCTTCTCTCGATTGTGGCGAGTCTTTTAAATCATCCAGTAACTTTAGTGCCGACACAGAAGTTTCCTCACTGTCTTGCAAAGCCCCCCAATTAAATTGAATTATTGCTAGTAGCCTCATATTATTTATTACAAGCAAAGTATCATTATTAATTAATGGTTTTTGAGTATTTCTCTTGTAAAAAGAATAAGCATCAATTAAATCATTACTATCGGAGGGATTAATTACTTTATCATAGTAGTATCTCAAGCTATCGTTGTTTGTTTGCTGTGAGTATAAGTATTGTGGATTTATGTAATAAATAGCTATTACAAAATAAAAAAAGAGGGAGAAGTGCTTTAGTTCTTTCATCCCTCTAAATTAAACAATCTTTTTATATCCGATAATTAAATATTATCCCTTCAACCCCGTATCGATTGGAGGCGGTGGAGGTGGTGGGGGGATATCTCCATCTTCACCACAGCAATCATCTGCCCTTACCGCATCATTTTTCACATCTGTTAAATCCTCAGTAGTACACGAAGAAAATGTGATATTGAGGAAAACCGTAAGCAATAATAAATATATTTTTTTCATTTTGACTCATTAAAAATTAGACACTGGTGTAGCTGTCCGGTAATTTTTATTCCGGATATCTTTCGAGATGCTACACGTTATTATTGAAAAAAGGAGACGTCTCTCCTTGCGGGAAGTAAGGAGCTACAGATAAAGAAGTATAACTGCTTCCCGTGTGTTACACAGCTTTATCTTAAAGCTCCCATAGAATTTAATTTCGCAAACCTTATTGCGTGTAAGGCCATAATTAATTCTGAGACAAATGAAATAACTTTATGCTTTGCGCATTGGAAATACAATTGAAAAGAAATAGAAAATTTTGAGAAATTATTTTCGATAAAGTTTCTAAAAAATTAATGTTCAATAAAGTATATTTAAATTATGCATAGAAACTTGATAATTAAGGCTTTTGAAAAGATGAAAGCCGAACAGGAAAAAGAAAATGGTATCCCCCTCTCTACTACAGCCACTGCAAAGCTGCTGTCTGACTTTATTTATGAAAATCAAAAGTTTCAGTTTGGGGAAAGAAGTTTAGTTGATTGCTATAAATCAGCAAATGATGAAAGTGAGGAAGAAGTAATGATTAGACAGCCAAAAGTTGTAGAGGCTTTGTGTTCTTATTTAGGTTATGATAGTTTTAAAAGTTTTAAAGATGCTAATGAAGGTGGTACTACTATAAAGGAAGACTTTACTGAAGAATCAAAAACATTACTAACTATTATAAAAGAAAACAAAACATTATCTGTAATAACGACTGTTATTATTAGTAGTATAATTATAGTTGTGCTGCTTATTCATTTTTCTAATAATGAGCGTTGGATGGTATGGCAGAATGATAGGTATGTTGAAGTAAATTTCGACTTGGAAAAATATAATTTTTCCCAATTAAAATTATATAATGAATACCGAGTTGATAACCTCAGAAAAGTATCCGTTGATTGTAATACCGAATTTTTTGATGCAAACGGGGAAGTTAAAATTTGGTACGGAAAAAATGCAAAAAAAGAGTTGGAGTATTTTACTTCGTATGGGTTACACCCTGAAACAGGGAAAACATTAAAACCAATAACCAGCTATATGATTAATAAGTATGTATGTCCCGAAATATAAAATTTATACGTATTGTATAGGGTTAAAAAAATGCGATCCGAAGACCGCATTGAATGTTTTCACAACGGAATAATCCTTATTGCGAATTGTTTTCAAAATTGTAATACAATTATACAAAATATTTTTTTGATTACAACTTTATTTTTACGAATATCTAAAAAATACCTAATAATAGGGATGTTCTTTTTAGAATACTTCATTACTTTTAACAAATAAATAAATCATAATTATGACCTCTTTAAATAATATGAAAACAATTCACAACATCACATTGACATGTCATGTTACGTTGCATAAAAATGCAAATTAAGTATATTAACTCGGGATCAATACAAGAATGGTTTGGACCCACTTAAAACCTGTTCGTCAACAGAGAATCAAAATTTACATTACAAATATATAAAAATAATAAAATATATCAATGTGATGAGTTTTTTATTTTTTTAAATTTGTAGAAATACCGTTATTAAGATGAAAAAAATATTAGGACTTGATTTAGGTTCAGCATCCATAGGTTGGGCATTTGTGCATGAAGACGATATCGACAAAAAATCTGAAATTATAAACACCGGAGTTCGTATTGTACCGCTAACTACAGAGGAAGAATCGGACTTTAAAAAAGGAAATACAATTTCTATCAATGCCGACAGAACACTGAAACGCGGAGCAAGGAGAAACTTGCAACGTTTTAAACTAAGACGTGAAGCACTTCTTGAAATTTTTAAAGAAGCGGGATTTATACCGAAAGATTACCAGTATGCCGAAGATGGAAATAATACTACTTTTTCTACTTATGAAGTAAGAGCAAAAGCAGCAACCGAGATGATTTCAAAAGAGGAATTAGTCAAGGTACTCCTAATGATTAATAAAAAACGAGGCTATAAAAGCAGCCGTAAAGCAAAATCGGAAGATGATGGCCAGGCAATTGACGGCATGGCAATAGCCAAAGAATTGTACAACAAAAACATCACTCCTGGTCAGTGGGTATATGCCAGTCTATCCGAAGGTGGTAACTATATCCCTGATTTTTACCACTCAGACCTTACCAGCGAATTTGAAAAAATTGTGCATTTCCAAAATCAATTTTATCCTGAAATTTTTAATGATGAGTTGCTGGAGGTTATAAAAGGAATCCCAAGAAATAAAACACTAGAATACTTTACTAAAACACTTAATATAGAACTTGCCGAAAATAAAGGAAGCCGTGAGCAAATAAGACTACAACAATATGAATGGCGAGCTAAAGCATTAGAGCAGCAATTAACTCAACAAGAAGTGGCTTATATACTAACAGAGGTTAATAATCAAATTAATGGTTCAAGCGGTTATTTAGGAGCTATAAGCGACCGTAGTAAAAAGTTGTATTTTAACAACCTTACCGTAGGTCAGTATTTATACCAACAACTTGTAGAAAATTCGCATAACAGTCTGAAAAACCAAGTGTTTTACCGTCAGGATTATATGGATGAGTTTGACAGGATATGGGAAACACAATCAAAGCATCATAAAGAACTCACCGAAGCACTTAGAAAAGAAGTTAGGGATATTACTATTTTTTACCAAAGGCGTTTAAAATCGCAAAAACATTTAATAAGTCATTGCGAATTTGAAAAGCAACACAGGGTAATACCAAAATCATCTCCACTATTTCAGGAGTTTAGGATATGGCAAAATATTAATGCCATCGTTATTAAAAATACTGAAACAAAAGAAACATTGCTTTTAGACGAGGATGCTAAAAATAGCCTTAGTGAGACTCTAAACTTTAAAGATAATTTAACCGATCTACAGCTTCTTAAATTCTTTAATTTGGATAAAAGAATGCATGAGGTTAACTTTAAAAAAATTGAAGGTAACAGAACTAATACAGCATTATATAAAGCTTTTGAAACTATTTTACGGCAAGAGGGGCAAGATAATCTTGACTTCTCTAAAATGGATGCTGAGGATATAAAGAGTACAACAGCGTCATTATTTAAAGACCTGAATATTGATACCCGTATTTTAGAATTTAATGCCGAGCTACAAGGCGATGCTTTTGACAAACAGCCGTATTACCAGTTATGGCATCTACTCTATTCGGCAGAAGATGATACCAAACTAAAAAAAACATTACAAGACAAGTTTGGCTTTAAGCCGGAGCATACACACCATATTGCTAATATAGATCTGCAAGCTGATTATGCAAACCTTAGCGCTAAAGCTATAAAAAAGATTTTACCCTATTTAAAAGATGGGCTCATTTATGATAAAGCCTGTGATAGGGCAGGCTATAACCATTCTTCATTATTAACAAAGGAAGAGAATGAAAACAGGCATCTGAAAGAAAAACTTCAACTTTTAAAAAAGAACAGTCTTCGCAATCCTGTGGTTGAGAAAATTCTTAACCAAATGATAAACGTTGTTAATGCTATTATTGCCGACCCAACGATGGGTACGCCCGATGAGATACGGGTAGAGTTAGCTCGCGAGCTTAAAGCGAACAGCGAACAGCGTGGGGAAATTACCAGAGCAATAAATAAAGCAACCAAGGAACATGAAGAAATAAGAAAATTACTAAAATCGGAATATGGCTTACGAAGAGTAACACGAAATGATATTATCTGCTATAAACTATGGAAAGAAACTAATGGGATATCACTTTACACAGGTAAGTGTATAGAACCATCTAAACTTTTCACGAAAGAGTATGATATTGAGCACATTATACCTAAATCACGGTTATTTGACGACAGTTTCTCCAATAAAACATTGTGTGAAAGACAGTTTAATATTGATAAAAGTAATCGTACGGCATTTTCTATCTGTCAGGAAAAGCATAATGAATTTGACTTCGAACAGTACCAAAGCCGGGTTAATGAGCTTTTTAAAGCAGGGAAGATAAAATATACGAAGTATAAAAAGCTTTTAATGCCTGACAATGAAATCCCGGAAGGGTTTATTGAAAGACAGAAAAGAGAAACACAATATATTGCCAAAAAAGCTAAAGAATTACTGCTGGAAGTTTCAAGAAACGTAACTACTACTATTGGCAGTATTACCGATAGGTTGCGTGAAGACTGGCAATTGATTGAGATAATGAAAGAACTTAATTGGGAAAAATACCACAAATTGGGACTAACCAGAGAAGAAGAAGGCAAAAATGGGGAGCGTTTACGAAAAATAAACGACTGGACAAAACGTAACGACCACCGCCATCACGCTATGGATGCCCTAACAGTAGCTTTTACAAAAGACGTTTATATTCAGTATTTAAGTAATCTTAATGCCAAAAATAAGGATGATAAAAAGGCTAAAAACATATTGGGTATTGAGAAAAAATATTTAGCGAAAGATAAGGGCAAACTAAAATTTAAATCGCCCATTCCAAACTTCAGGGAAGAAGCAAAAAAACATTTAGAAAATATTATTGTTTCGTATAAAGCCAAAAATAAAGTAGTTACTAAAAACAAGAATGTTACTAAAACAGCCAAAGGAACAAAAACAAAAGAGCAGCTTACTCCTCGCGGACAACTGCATAAAGAAACCGTTTATGGTAAAATAACACAATATGTTACTAAACAAGAAAAAGTAAATGTAAACTTTATCGCCGAGGTTATCAATACAGTAGTAAAAAAAGACTATCGTGATGCTTTGCTAGAGCGCTTAGCAGCCTATGATAACGATCCTAAAAAAGCTTTTACAGGTAAAAATTCACTGGCTAAAAATCCCGTTTATTTTCACAATAACACTCAAGTTGTACCGGACAAGGTAGCAATATCAGTACCCATAGAGGTATATACTATACGGAAAGAGGTTACTCCTGATAACTTTAAAGATGAGAAAAGTATCAATAAAGTAATTGATGCTAAAGTAAGAGAACTGCTTTTAAACCGACTACATGAATATGGCGATGCCAAAAAGGCTTTTTCTAATCTTGATGAAAACCCTATTTGGTTAAAATATTATGAAAGTGAGAATGAAAAGAAAAAAAATATTAGTATAAAACGAGTTACTATAAGCGGTATAAGTAATGCAGAGGCATTACACACTAAAAAAGACCATAATGGCAACGAAATTTTAGATAAGAATGGTAAGCCCATCCCTGCTGATTTTGTAAGTACAGGTAACAATCATCACGTTGCTGTTTACAGGGATGAAAAAGGGAATTTGCAAGAAGAGGTAGTTTCTTTTTACGAGGCCGTAATGCGCAAAAATTTAGGACTTCCTATTATTAATAAAAATCATAAAAATGGCTGGGAGTTTTTATTTACCATGAAACAAAATGAGTTTTTTGTTTTCCCAAATACTGAAACTGGTTTTGACCCTGCAGCTATTGATCTACTTGATCCTAAAAACAGGGAGATAATCAGTCCTAATTTGTTTAGAGTACAAAAAATAGCTACAAAAAACTATATGTTCAGACATCATTTAGAAACTACAGTTGAAGAGAAAAAAGAATTAAAAGAAATAGTATATAAAAATATTAGAAGTACTTCACCCTTATTGAATATTGTAAAAGTAAGAGCTAATCATTTAGGACAAATAGTACAAATAGGTGAATATTAATCCTTCACGATATGATAAAGCGTACTCTGTTTTTTGGCAATTCTGCTTATTTAAGCACTAAAAATGAACAACTTGTAGTTACCTATCCTGATAGCGAAGAAACTAAAACTGTTCCTATCGAAGATATTGGTATGCTGGTACTTGAAAATCAGCAAATTACTATAACTAACGGTCTTCTTGAAAAGCTGATTTACAATAAAGCAGCTATTATAAATTGTAATCAGCAGCATATGCCAATAGGGCTTCTTATGCCTCTCAGCGGGCATACGGAACAGTCAGAACGCTTTAAAAGTCAAATTAACGCATCACTACCCTTAAAGAAGAATTTGTGGCAACAAACAGTAGCTTCAAAAATTTTAAATCAGGCAGGATTATTACAAGAGCGTGGCACGCCCATTAGAAAAATGCAGCAATGGGCAAAAAATGTAACTTCAGGTGACACACTTAACCACGAAGCGAGAGCAGCAGTTTATTATTGGCAAAATTTATTTGATATAGAAAATTTTACAAGACATCAAAATGGAGTCCCTCCCAATAATTTACTTAATTATGGCTATGCCATATTACGAGGTATTACAGCAAGAGCTTTAGTTAGTTCGGGGATGCTACCAACTTTAGGGATATTTCATAGAAATAAATACAATGCTTATTGTCTTGCTGATGACATTATGGAACCATATCGACCATTTGTAGATTTAATTGTTTGCCATATTTTAGAAAACGAGGACAATTTTGAAGAACTAACCATTGATATAAAAAAGCACCTGTTAAGCATTGCTGCTATAGATGTTACTATTGATGGCAAAAAAAGCCCTTTAATGGTAGCCATGAGCCGAACTACAAATTCATTGCATGAGTGTTTTGAAGGATCTTCAAGGAAAATTTTATATCCTGTATATGTATGATGATAGTTATTACACACGTTTAAACCAGTATAGAAGTTTGTGGGTTTTAGTATTTTTTGATTTACCGACAGAAACACGAAAAGATAGGAAGATAGCCACTTCATTCAGAAAAAGACTCTTGGATGATGGTTTCTCGATGTTTCAATTTTCTATTTATATGCGCTTTTGTGCCAGTAGAGAAAATGCTGAAGTGCATACAAAACGAGTACGTGGTAATTTACCTCCTCATGGTAAAGTGGGCGTTATGCAAATAACAGATAAGCAATTTGGGATGATGGAAATTTTTTATGGTAAGAAATCTGTTGATACTGAAAAGCCTTCGCAACAATTAGAATTATTTTAAATCAGGATTAAAAAAGCTATTTCCTTCTGAAAGGATATCAAAAACAACCCATGCTTTTTTATTTCCAAAAAGACATCATAACTACCAACATACCAGTTTTTTATAGTTCGGTATGTTGGGAATCATGAGTAAAAGTACAATTTTGAAAGCAATTCACAACACCATTTAGGTCGCACCCAACCGTAAACAGGTTGGGAATCATGAGTAAAAGTACAATTTTGAAAGCAATTCACAACAGTAACGTATTGGTTGCTCGTATCGCTTCGGTTGGGAATCATGAGTAAAAGTACAATTTTGAAAGCAATTCACAACTACCAGTCAGCTTCTATTTGTTCGGGCGAGTTGGGAATCATGAGTAAAAGTACAATTTTGAAAGCAATTCACAACTTTAAATCTCTTCTCGTGACACGTGGGAGGTTGGGAATCATGAGTAAAAGTACAATTTTGAAAGCAATTCACAACCCTCGCAATCATACATATACCCTTTTCCTTGTTGGGAATCATGAGTAAAAGTACAATTTTGAAAGCAATTCACAACTATAGAGTAGTTAATAATTTCGGTTTGTGTGTTGGGAATCATGAGTAAAAGTACAATTTTGAAAGCAATTCACAACCATTACGATGTTTCCAAGCATCTTTACATTGTTGGGAATCATGAGTAAAAGTACAATTTTGAAAGCAATTCACAACATGTATTCAGTAGTAATTACCCTTTATATGGTTGGGAATCATGAGTAAAAGTACAATTTTGAAAGCAATTCACAACATGATGCAGGCAGCAGCCATTAACGCTAAGGTTGGGAATCATGAGTAAAAGTACAATTTTGAAAGCAATTCACAACAAGTCAACGCTGCGGTAACACCCTGCGCGGGTTGGGAATCATGAGTAAAAGTACAATTTTGAAAGCAATTCACAACTACTCTTTACCCACCGATGTAAGGTAAAACGTTGGGAATCATGAGTAAAAGTACAATTTTGAAAGCAATTCACAACTCGTAAAATTCCGAAGGCACATTGTTTTTTGTTGGGAATCATGAGTAAAAGTACAATTTTGAAAGCAATTCACAACAAGCCCGTAGGATTAATAATACGCCTTCTAGTTGGGAATCATGAGTAAAAGTACAATTTTGAAAGCAATTCACAACTCATTTAATGTTTCTGAACTAACATTTAAGGTTGGGAATCATGAGTAAAAGTACAATTTTGAAAGCAATTCACAACTGTATCTCCCGTATTCCCATTGTAATCAGGTTGGGAATCATGAGTAAAAGTACAATTTTGAAAGCAATTCACAACCTATAAGGTATGGATACAAAGAAACCCGATGTTGGGAATCATGAGTAAAAGTACAATTTTGAAAGCAATTCACAACTGATATATTGTTATTAGTCATAGCCAGCAGGTTGGGAATCATGAGTAAAAGTACAATTTTGAAAGCAATTCACAACTAGTCCTATCCAAGTCTTTACCATTTTTTGGTTGGGAATCATGAGTAAAAGTACAATTTTGAAAGCAATTCACAACACTTGTCCTTGTGCTGGGTTAATATATGTGTTGGGAATCATGAGTAAAAGTACAATTTTGAAAGCAATTCACAACGAGTAAGCCTTTTCTTTTTTTATAGTTTAGGTTGGGAATCATGAGTAAAAGTACAATTTTGAAAGCAATTCACAACTTGCTGTTATCGCGTTTACACCGTTTTCTAGTTGGGAATCATGAGTAAAAGTACAATTTTGAAAGCAATTCACAACATTTTTCGTCTTGCTTTTATATCTACTTTGTTGGGAATCATGAGTAAAAGTACAATTTT
>NZ_BMJE01000002.1 GCF_014642915.1 Flavobacterium suaedae | reverse complement strand
TCAGTATGTGTCTGTACGTGCTTGTTGTTGTAAGCGGGTGCAAATGTAATACTCTTTTTGGCTTTTGCAACTGTTTTGCTAAGGTTTTTTTAACCTTTTTTTAATTTTTTAGCTCAACTTATTGATTTACCTAATATTAGGTACCAAAGTTTTTTTTGTTGCTTTTTATTATTATGCACAACGTTGTATATATTAAATACTATATAGTGAAAAGGCACCTTTATAATAAAAGAGGGTGTGGAGATTTCCACACCCTCTTTATAGCATATACTTAATAAAATTCTATTATTTATTTTTTCTTACCAAATAGTTTTTTGAATTGCTTTGGAGTTAAATATTGTACCTGACCTTCTACTCCGGCAGCGTTTGTATGATATATTGTAAAATACATTTTACCTAACATTTTATCATAAACAAGGTTTAAACGTTCTCCATCGCCTAAACTTATTGCTTTTTGATCTCCTTTTTCTACTCCTTCAAAGTTAGTGAACAACTCATATAGGGCATCTAAATCTGAAGCGTTAAATTCAAAACTCTTGTAATTGTCTATTTTATCAAATTTAGCATCTCTATAAGTAAAGATACACTTATCTCCTTCTTTCTCCAATTTAACGGTCATTTGTCCCATAGGCGTTATTTTACCTATAAGTTCCACGTCTGCTTTTTTAAACTCAGTGACTTTTAGTTGAGCAAAAGATGAAGAGACAGCAAAAAATAGCGCAATGATTGTAATAATTTTTTTCATTTGTTTGAATGGTTTGTTTGTTTTTTAAATATTTTGCGCCAAATGTATATTTTCAATTTAACATATATAATATTACTAAATAATGTTAAAATAAAATTAACCTATACCTAACGAAAAACCAATATTAGCACTACATAGCAGGCTGTTGAAACAAAATCGTTAGTTCTTTTATAAATATTTTTTGAATTTAATAAAAACATACTAATGATATGTTAAGCATTTTAACTATATACAATGGGCATACAGAATTTTATTACTTTTATATTTCACTTACTCATAATTGGAGGAATGAAGTTTAAACCGAATAAACTTAATTTTAATTTTAAACAGGCTTTTATTATTATAGCCTGCCTCCTTATAGCTAGCTTATATATGAATTGCAGTAAAAAATTTGTAGAAAACAACATAATTTTTAATTTACCTGTTAATAAGACTATGCATGACCTTTTAGTTGGTTATGATACTGATGGCGATAATAAGATTACTAAAGATGATGCTCCTTCTAAAGATTATTATATGGTAAGCACAGCGGGAGATACTGTTATTTTACGTAATACTTATTATCTGTCTAACCTACTACAAGAACTGGCTATTGCAAATGAAAAAGAATATGAAAACCTTACTATTACATTATGCCAAATACAGGAACCGCCGGCAGAGAGAATTTCTAGACGTATAAAATCACATTTTTGGGATGATCTTACGCGAACGGTAGATGACGAGGGTTTGAAAAGGATAGTAGAAGATGAAAAAGTGCATGATAGCCATCAGCGTATATATGTACCTTATAATGACAGCACGGGTATCGATTACTTTTTAAACCTACAAAAAAAAAGGAGAGAACTCGAGGTGATTATACTCCCCCCTACTATTACACCGGAGTATGTGCGTTCTATAAATAGCCGCCCCGGTATATTATCATTAAAAATAGAAAATGGAAAAGGTGTACCTTTTGTTGTTCCCGGTGGCAGGTTTAACGAAATGTACGGGTGGGACAGTTATTTTGAAGGTATAGGGCTTATTATAGATGGCAGAATTGACTTGGCCAAGGCTATGGTAGACAACTTTTGTTATCAGATAAAATATTACGGCAAAATACTTAATGCGAATCGTTCCTATTACCTTACCCGTACACAACCACCATTTTTGTCTTCATTTATAAGAGAGGTATATGCTGAGTTACCCAAAACAGAAGAAAATAAAAAGTGGCTAAAACACACGCTTTCTATAGCGATACAGGAATATGAAACGGTATGGATGAAAACCAAGCGCTATACCCCATCTACCGGGCTTAACCGCTATTATGCCGAAGGTATAGGAATTCCACCCGAAACAGAACCCGGGCATTTTAGGAGTATATTACAGGAATATGCCAATAAGTATGACCTTTCAGTATTAACCTTTGAGGAGAAATATAAAAACGGAGAAATTAAAGATGCTAAACTTGACCGTTATTTTGTGCACGACCGTACACTTAGGGAAAGCGGTCACGATACAACATGGCGACTGGCAGATATAGCTGCGGATTTAAATTGCGTAGATTTAAACTCATTATTATATAAATATGAGAAAGATTTTGATTTTTTAATCAGTACTTACTTTAATGGTAGGTTTACTGCCGAAAACGGTCATCGTTACACCAATAAGTATTGGCACGAAAAAGCATCGAATCGAAAAATACTGATGAAACAATATTTATGGGATGATGAAAAACACTGTTTCTTCGATTTTAATGTAAAAACGGAAGAACGTACTGATTTTATGGCTGCTACTAACTTCTTCCCACTATGGGCAGGATTATGTACACAGGAAGAAGCAGACCTGCTTGTACCTTTATTAATGAAGGAGCTAAAAGCACAAGGAGGTTTCTTGGCATCCAATAAAGAATCTACTGAAAGGTATGCGAGTAGCGATATGCAACGCCAATGGGACTACCCCTATGGCTGGGCGCCACACCAAATGTTATTATGGAAAGGGTTAATGAATTATGGTTATAAAGACGAAGCTATTGAAATGATATACCGCTGGCTATGGACGATTACTCAAAATGCAGTAGATTATAACGGCACCATACCTGAAAAATATGACGTAGTAGAAAGTACCCATAAAGTATATGCTGAATATGGAAATGTGGGTACAGAATTTGCCTATATTACAAAATCCGGATTTGGATGGATGAATGCTTCATACCAGTATGGGTTGAGTTTATTACCAGAAAAATACGTCTTAAAACTGGACAATCTGGAAAAGCCGGATGTTGTATTCAATTAAAGTTAACAGGCTAATGTAGTTTTTTTGTGATGCTTTACTTATATATAGTTACAAATACTATATTTTTACATTATAAAAATAACTATTATGAACGACGCGCATTTTCACCTGTTAGTAAACCACCTGCCTATTATTATACCTATTATAGGACTGTTAATTTTAATTGGCGGATTTATTACCCGTTCGGCTATTGTTAAACGTACTGCTTGTTTGGTTTTTATACTGGGAGCAATATGTACTATTCCTGCTGCGGTTTCCGGTGAAGGTGCAGAGGAAGTTGTAGAAGATATGGAATTGGCAGACCACCACATTATCCACGAGCACGAAGAGGCTGCCGAAATTTTTATACTTTTCTCATATGCTCTTGGTGTACTGGCTTTAGTAGGACTGTGGGCTAACCTAAAAGAGAAATCGTTTAGCACTGTAATTAATGTAATTATTTTAGCACTAAGCCTTGTAGCTATATTTTTAGGAAGTAACACAGGTACTACCGGCGGAGAAATAAGACATACCGAAATAAGGGAAGCAGCCTAAATAATTTTACATAAATTAATAATACACAAAAAAATCCGCTCTTTGGCGGATTTTTTTATGTTTATACTAAACCTTCAATAAATTATAGTTTTGACTCACGCTCCCAAACTCTGTGCTTGCCAAGCAATCTAATAAATTCATCGGAAAACTTATCACCTGATTTTTTATCCGCTATAAGTACGCCGGCATCGTCATCGTTGTCAATCATAGTTTTATCTAAAACCTTTTTGGTATCAGCGCCAAAACCAATAACCTTACAATGTTTATAAGCGTTATTAATAAATTCTTTTACATTATTATTATCCGCAAGGGCTTCTATATTCTTAGCTCCTGCTACATATACCGCATCAAACAATACAGAAGAAGAGTTGAAGAAAGTAAAATCTGCTTTCATTTCAGTTCCTTTATCTGTCTTAATTCCTCCTGCATTCGGAGCAACAATTTTAGCCATAGCTCCCTTATTTTCAAGTGCTTTTTTAAGGTTTTTCAAATTATCCTCACTAACACCTTCTCCGCATATAAAGGCAACCATTCTTGTTTCAATAGTATCCGTTATAGTCGGGTTATGCAACATGCTTAACGCTTTAGAAGGTTTATACTTATTATCTGCAGGTTTAGGCTCATGCTTTTTCGGGTCTGCATCGGCCCCTATACCACGGTTGAGTGGTTTCTCTACTTTGGCAGGTACTTTTAAACCAAGTCCTTCTCCAACTTTTTTAGCTAAATCTTTATTCACCATTGCAAGCATTCCTAACATACGTTCTCTTACATCAACGGTCTCAACTTTACTAAGCTCAAACTGTAATGCATTAGCTATATGCCCTTGCTCTACTTCGCTCTGGCTTTCATAAAATAAAGCAGCCTGACTAAAGTGGTCGCTAAAACTTTCGCTGCGGGCGCGTACTTTATGTGCATCAACACGTTCATGATGGCTTACAAAACCACCATCGGCCATTTTTGCCTGAAAAGGGCATCCACCGCCAAGGGTATTAGGACTATAGCTGGACTTGCCTACGTTTATTTCCTGCCTCATGTGCCCGTCGCGCTGGTTATTGTGCATCGGAGCAATAGTACGGTTAATAGGTATTTCATGAAAATTAGGGCTTCCTAATCTCGAAAGCTGCGTGTCAGTATAGGAGAAAAGCCTGCCCTGTAACAATGGGTCGTTAGTAAAATCAATCCCCGGCACTACATGACCGGGATGGAATGCCACCTGTTCCGTTTCCGCAAAAAAGTTATCCGGGTTACGGTTAAGTACCATACGCCCTATTTTGGTAACCGGCACTAATTCTTCCGGTACTAATTTGGTAGGGTCAAGCAGGTCGAAATCATATTTGTGTTCATCCTCTTCCGGTATAAGCTGTACACCGAGTTCCCATTCCGGGAAATCACCGTTTTCTATAGCATCATATAAATCCCTCCTGTGGAAATCAGGGTCGTTACCTGATATTTTCAGTGCTTCGTCCCATACCACGCTATGCGTACCTAATTTAGGTTTCCAGTGGAATTTTACAAAAGTAGATTTACCTTCTTTATTTACGAAGCGGAAAGTATGCACGCCAAACCCCTCCATCATACGTAAACTTCTAGGGATGGCACGGTCGCTCATGGCCCACATAATCATGTGCATAGATTCGGGCATAAGGGAAATAAAGTCCCAAAAAGTATCGTGTGCCGATTGTGCCTGTGGTATTTCGTTATGAGGCTCCGGTTTTACAGCATGGATAAGGTCAGGAAACTTCATTGCATCCTGAATAAAAAATACAGGAATGTTATTACCTACAAGGTCAAAATTTCCCTCCTGTGTATAGAACTTAACAGCAAAACCACGTACGTCACGAGCAAGGTCGGTACTGCCACGGAATCCCGCTACAGTAGAGAAACGTACAAATACCGGCGTTTTAATAGAAGTATCATTCAGGAAACCAGCTTTGGTATATTCCCCTACATTGCCATAGGCTTCGAAATAACCGTGTGCTGCCGAACCACGAGCGTGTACAATTCGTTCAGGGATACGCTCATGGTCAAAATGCGTAATTTTTTCACGCATAATAAAGTCTTCCAGTAACGATGGTCCTCTATCTCCTGCTTTTAGGGAATTATGGTCATCATTAATGCGCACACCTTGGTCGGTGGTGTTATATTGTCCTTCGCTGTATTCCCTGTTACGTTCCAGGTCTTCCAGCTTGGCATTTTTAGGGGATTTGTCTTGTTGTTGATTTTTTTTCATAAATAATATTTAAAGGTGATTAAATAGGCACCTAAAGTTATTCAAACAATATCCAACCTGTAATTATTTAAGAAAAATTTAGGCTTTTAACCATATCTATCTTGTATAAATATTTCATACATTTATGTAACTAAATTTTTAAATTATGGCAACGAAACCAGCGCCTAAAAACGGACCTGCTAAAACAGGCAACGCCTCTGGCAAAGGCAGAGGGAATAATCCTACTGCACCCGGTAAAACACCACCACAAAAGAAAAAGTAAATTAAGTAGTCCGCCAAATGGCGGATTTTTTAATTCTTTCTTATTATCTCAATAATACACTTTTTAAAAGCAACACTTTACATAATATTAATGATTATAACTTGCTTCAATCTATTGCACTACTCCGTGTAATCCCCTATCTTTGCTCTTCATAAAAATTTAACAATGATAAATATTACATTACCGGACGGATCAGTCAAGAAATTCGACGAGGGAGTAACTCCCATGGACGTAGCCATGAGTATAAGCGAAGGCTTAGCAAGAAATGTTATTTCTGCCAGCTTTAATGGTACAACCGTTGAAACCAAGACCCCACTGACCACCGACGGTTCGTTAATATTATATACTTGGAAGGATGCTGAAGGTAAAAAAGCCTTTTGGCACTCTACATCGCACGTTTTAGCACAGGCAATACAGGAAATGTACCCGGGTGTTAAGCTAACTATTGGTCCTGCTATTGACAACGGTTTTTATTACGATGTTGATTTTGGCGACCATGTGGTTACCGAAAAAGATTTTAAAGCGATTGAAGACCGCATGCTTGCTATCTCTAAAGAAAAGCATGAGTTTAAAATGCGTTCTGTGAGTAAAGCAGATGCATTGGCAATGTATAAAAAAGAAGAAAACCCATACAAAGTAGAGCTTATAGAAAACCTTGAAGACGGTACTATAACCTTCTGCGATCACTCAACTTTTACTGATTTATGCCGTGGAGGTCACATACCAAACACAGGTATTATAAAAGCAATAAAAATAATGAGTGTTGCCGGTGCATACTGGCGTGGTGATGAAAAGAACAAGCAGCTTACACGTGTTTACGGTATATCATTCCCGAAACAAAAGGAACTTACAGAATACCTGCAAATGCTGGAAGAGGCTAAGCGTCGCGACCACCGTAAACTGGGTAAAGAGCTAGAGTTGTTTACGTTCTCTCAAAAAGTTGGGCAAGGCTTACCGTTATGGTTACCTAAAGGAGCGGCTTTACGTGAGCGTTTAGAAAACTTTTTAAAGAAAGCGCAACAAAAAGCAGGTTACGAGCAAGTGGTAACACCACACATTGGGCAAAAAGAATTATATGTAACATCAGGTCACTATGCTAAATATGGTGCTGATAGTTTCCAACCGATACACACACCAAACGAAGGTGAAGAGTTTTTATTAAAACCTATGAACTGTCCGCACCACTGCGAGATATTCAATAACAAACCTTGGTCGTATAAAGATTTACCAAAACGTTATGCTGAATTTGGTACAGTGTACCGTTATGAGCAAAGTGGTGAGTTACATGGGTTAACTCGTGTACGTGGATTTACTCAGGATGATGCACACATTTTCTGTACTCCTGATCAGTTGGATGAAGAATTCAAAAAAGTAATTGACTTGGTGCTTTATGTATTCGGTTCATTAGGGTTCGAAAACTTTAGCGCGCAAATATCATTACGTGATCCTGAGAACAAAGAAAAATATATAGGTACAGAAGAAAACTGGGAAAAAGCGGAAAATGCTATTATCAATGCTGCAAAAGATAAAAATCTTAACACAGTAGTTGAATATGGAGAGGCTGCTTTTTACGGTCCTAAGCTTGACTTTATGGTTAAAGATGCTTTAGGCCGCCAGTGGCAATTGGGTACCATACAGGTAGATTATAACTTACCGGAGCGTTTTGATCTGACTTATAAGGGATCTGACAATGAGTTACACCGTCCGGTTATGATTCACCGTGCACCGTTTGGTTCAATGGAGCGTTTTATTGCAATTTTGCTTGAAAATACAGCAGGAAACTTCCCGCTTTGGCTAATGCCGGAGCAAGCTATCATACTGTCTCTTAGTGAGAAATATGAAAATTATGCTAAAAAAGTTTTACAATTGCTGGAAAATCACGAAATTCGCGCCCTAATTGATAACCGAAACGAGACTATCGGTAAGAAAATCAGGGAGGCTGAAGTTCAGAAACTTCCGTTTATGCTGATAGTTGGTGAGGAAGAAGAAAAAAATGGTACGGTATCTGTACGACGTCATGGTGACGACGGTAAATCAAACCGAACCATGTCAATTGAAGAGTTTGCTTCCTTAGTACAGGAAGAGGTAAATAAAGTACTACAACCATTTGAAGTTTAATTTAAAATTTTAGAGCCATAGCTATACGAAACAACAGAAGAGGTTTTAGAGGTCGCGTTGAAAAAAAAGACCCGCACAGGATTAACGAGCACATAAAGATCCCGGAAGTACGACTTGTTGGAGACAATGTTGAAGCCGGTGTTTACAAAACAGGTGCTGCCATGAAAATGGCAGAAGAGCAGGAATTGGACTTAGTAGAGATATCTCCTAAGGCTGAACCACCTGTATGTAAAATAATGGACTATAAAAAGTTCCTTTATGAGCAAAAGAAACGTGAAAAAATGCTTAAAGCAAAGTCTTCACAAATTACTGTGAAGGAAATTCGTTTCGGTCCTCAAACAGATGAGCATGACTATGAGTTTAAAAAGAAAAATGCTGAAAAATTCCTTAAAGAAGGATCTAAACTAAAGGCATTTGTATTTTTTAAAGGTCGCTCTATTATATATAAAGAACAAGGACAAATACTTTTACTTAGACTGGCACAAGACCTTGAGGAATATGGTAAGGTAGAATCTATGCCGGTATTAGAAGGTAAGAGAATGATTATGTTTATTGCTCCTAAAAAGAAGAAGTAATAAACAATATAAAGAGATAAGTAAGAATAACTAAATACAGGAAGAAAATGCCTAAAATGAAGACGAAATCCAGCGCTAAGAAACGCTTTAAAGTTACAGGCTCTGGAAAAATCAAAAGAAAGCATGCTTTTAAAAGTCACATCCTGACTAAGAAAAGTAAAAAGCGTAAGCTTGCACTTACTCATTCAACGTTGGTACACCCATCTGATGAGACAAGTATTAAACAACAGTTACTAATAAAATAATTGTTGTTTCGGTTAAAACAATTTTAATAACCCTGGAGTATGGCCACAAAGTCTCTTAACAATATAAAAGAGCGCCTGCTACAAAAAAAGAAAAATTATGCCAAGATCAGTAAATGCAGTAGCTTCTAGAGCTCGTAGAAAAAGAGTATTGAAGCAAGCCAAAGGTTACTTTGGAAGACGTAAAAACGTTTGGACAGTAGCTAAAAACGCGGTAGATAAAGCAATGCAATATGCTTACCGCGACAGAAAGCAAAAGAAGAGAAATTTCCGTTCTTTATGGATTATGCGTATTAACGCTGCCGCAAGACTTCACGGAATGAGTTATTCTCAATTTATGGGTAAAGTTAAAGCAGCGAACATAGAGCTTAACAGAAAAGTTCTTGCAGACCTTGCTATGAACCACCCTGAAGCTTTTGCTGCTATAGTTAAGCAAGTTAAATAAGAACGTTTTATAAACACAATATTTCTTACTTATAATAAATAAACCCTGCTCTATGAGCAGGGTTTTTATTTGAATATTATATAAATTTCTTACTATTAGGGATAAAACTTTTCAACAATGTTCTTCCCTGTTTTTATGTCTTTCCCATAAAAATTAATACAATCTACTTTTGTACCTAATTTATTAGAAAATAGAAACATTCTGCTCAAAATTAAATTTTTACCATTTACGTTAACCATAACATAGGCTCTCCCTTTTTTAGTTACTCTTAAAAACAGTTCTTTTTCAGGATATGCCGCTAAAGTAAATACACAGGAATTGTCTTCTATTTTTTTAAACTTAACCCCATAGGCCAATCTTCGCTGTAGCCCTGTTAAGTCTGCCTTAATACCGCCTCTTGTATATATTATCCGATAAGCTATAACAGGCTCATCATTATTCAATACTCCTTTCTTAATATCGGCATCATAAACATATGTATTATGATTATTACTATGCTGAATATAAAATAATCTGTTAGACACACTATCGGGTATAGGGTAGCCATTTTGAGCAATAGTGTAATAAGATATTAAGTAAACAAATAGCAATAGTAATTTTTTCATGAGATATTGGTTTTAAAACCCTTGTACTCAAATATAAAAAATTAACGGTTTACATTAATGATTTTGAGTATTTTTAACTTATAACATATAAATAATTCAACCATGAAAAATGACAGATACACTAAATTTATCCTAACAGTAATAGCAGTTTGTCTTACTATTAACACGCTAGAAAAAATAGATTTAATTTCTACAGCACATGCAGCTACTACAGAAACAGAAAATAACAGCAACCCTGATTATGCAGTAGTACCTGTAAATAAAGATGGCAGTATAAATGTTACCTTAAAAAACAGCGAAGTTATTGATGTAAACATTAAAGGTATTAATACCTATGATGAACTTGATGTAAATGTTAATCTTGAAAAAATAGGTGGCTACTCTACTTATGGTGAAATACCGATAAAGGTTAAAGAATAAGTTATGATTTATTAAAAATCTTATTTAATGTTCTTATAATAAAATTTCCAATCATAAAATATGACCATGCACATATTGTAAGAATTAGAGTTGCAAAAGGCATAAAAAATATTATTATAACTAATACTGCTCCTATACCATATATTTTTTCGTCATTAAAATTGACAGGAATTACTCCCGCCAAATTAAAAATAATATGTAAAATAGCAATAGGTATATATGCGAAGAGAAAATTTATATATAGTTTTTCAAATAAATGAGCTGTTTCTGAGAATATTTTTGGAGTAATCTTTTCATTAAATATTAAGACCTATTATTAATCAAATCACGTTTTTTGTTTTTTCTTTCTGGCTGCAGGGAATAATACATTATTAAGTATAAGCCTGTAGCCGGGAGAATTTGGGTGCAAGTCTAAAACGGTTGGTGCATCCCCTACTCTATGCTGATAATCTTCCGGGTCATGCCCGCCATAAAAAGTAAACATACCCTTGCCTTTAGTACCATGAATATAGCGTGCTTCGTTATTAAGTTTATTCATCCCCATAACAAGCACGTTAGATTTAACCCTGTCTGCTCTGTAAGCAGTAGTTTGCCCCATAAAACCTTTTACTAATTGTGTGTGGTTTTGGCAAAGCATAGTAGGTACAGGGTCCCACTTAGCAGAATATTCCATTAAAGTAAAGTAATCCTGCTCAAAAGGTATTTTTCGATCGTTGGTAGTATCTATATCCGAAAACTCGTAAACCATAGGGCTACGTTCCAGTATAAAGTTTTTAAATGCAAATGAGTTGTTATAATCTATTTTAGATTGATAATTTGGTTCACTAGGATCTCCGTCAAACATTGGTTCACATATATCCACATCCTCCGCAGCAAGTGCTATATCAAAAGTATCAGTGGCCGAACACATAGCAAACATAAACCCACCGCCTACTACATAATCTCTTATTTTATCAGCAACAGCCATTTTTTCTTCAGACACTTTACTATAGCCTAGCCTTTGGGCTAATTCTTCTGCTTCACGTTTTTGCTCTAAATACCAAGGTGCATTTCTATATGCACCGAAAAACTTACCGTATTGCCCTGTAAAGTCTTCGTGATGCAGGTGTAACCAATCATATAAAAGCAGCGCATCATTTAAAACTTCTTCATCATAAATAGTAGTGAAAGGAATTTCGGCGTAGGTTAGTACCATAGTTACAGCATCATCCCAAGGTTGCTTTCCCGGGGGCGAATAAACGGCTATTTTTGGTGCTTTTTCCAGTATTACGGTCTCTTTATTCTGAGAAGGACTGCTTATCTCGTCCAGTATAGCGTTAGCCTCTCCATCTGTTATAATTTCAAAACTAACCCCTCTTATTTTACATTCTCTTCTTATTTCCTCTCTGTCCGGCAATAAAAAAGAACCTCCTCTGTAGTTTAATAACCAGCTTACTTTATAATCTTTATCGAGCGTCCAGTACGTAATACCATAGGCTTTTAAATGATTAACCTGAGAGGTATCATCCATAGGTATCAATACCATCGAGGCACGTGAAACAAATGATATTAAAAGTAAAAATGTATATATAAAAAGTTTTCGCATCATCATTATTATCCAATTTACACCAAAGATAACAAAATGTATAACGCATTAGTAGCAAGTTTAGCACTATACAGTAAACAAAAAAGCGTATCAGAATTACTAATACGCTTTTTGTTTTAATAAAATAACTGGCTTATTCACCGGTAGGGTCTATAACTTCAATGTTATGAACCAAAATTTCTTTCATTTCATCAGTTATTACCAACATCTCTTCGTTATTTACTGCCATGTGTATAATTTGGTTTATATAGGGTTATTAAAACGGAACTTCGTCGTCATTTCTCTTATTATCATTATTCATATTACTGCCAAAAGCATCGTTGGCAGAAGGTAAGTTTTGCGCCAGAAACTGGTTAGAATCATTATCGTTCATGCTCGATGGCAATTCATCAAAAGGAGAACTGAAGTCATCTAAATTATCAAATTTACCTAAGCTACCCACAAACTTTAACCTAATATTCTCAAGTCCACCATTACGGTGTTTTGCTACAATAAATTCAGCCTGCCCTTGTGTAGGAGAACGCTCTTCATCATCCCACTCATCAATTTTATAATATTCGGGACGGTAAATAAATGATACAATATCGGCATCCTGCTCAATTGCTCCTGATTCCCTAAGGTCAGATAGTAAAGGTCTTTTACTCGATCCACGTGTTTCTACCGCACGCGATAGCTGAGAAAGTGCAATAACAGGAACATCCAGTTCTTTTGCAAGTGCTTTTAGGTTACGGGAAATTGTAGAAATTTCCTGCTCCCTGTTACCACCGTTTTTACCTCCGCCTCCGGCAGTCATAAGCTGTAGGTAGTCAATTACTATCAGTTTAATACCGTATTGCGATGCTAGCCTTCTAGCCTTTGCTCTAAGGTCAAATATGGAAAGTGATGGGGTATCATCTATATATAGGGGTGCTTTTTCAAGGTCTTTAACCTTAATACTTAACTGCTCCCACTCGTGTTTTTCCAGTTTACCTGTACGTAACTTTTCAGATGATAATCCTGTTTCACTGGATATTAAACGGGTTATAAGCTGTACTGATGACATTTCCAGCGAGAAAACCGCTACGGGATGACCAAAGTCTATAGCTATATTACGCGCCATAGACAGTACAAAAGCTGTTTTACCCATACCGGGACGTGCTGCTATAATAATAAGGTCACTGGGTTGCCAACCGGATGTAAGTTTATCTAAATCGTTAAACCCTGTTGCAATACCACTAAGTCCTTCTTTGTTAGCAATGTCCTCAATACGTTTTTTAGCTTGTATAACAAGACTTTGTGCTGTTTCCGAACTACGCTTTATATTACCTTGCGTAACTTCATATAGTTTCGATTCTGCTTTATCCAGCAAGTCAAATACATCTGTTGTTTCATCGTACGACTCTTCTATAATCTCACTTGAGATTTTTATTAAACTACGCTGAATAAACTTCTGCAATATAATTCTTGAGTGGAACTCAATATGTGCAGACGATGATATTTTTTGTGTAAGCTGTATCAGGTAAAAATCACCACCTGCTGCTTCCAGCTTCGCATTCTTTTTTAACTGCGAAGATACTGTTAATAAGTCAATTGGCTGCGTATCGTTAAAAAGTTGAACTACAGCCTCAAAAATGTGCTTATGTGCATCTTTATAAAAAGCATCAGGCTGAAGAATATCAATAACCTCATCAACCCCCTTCTTATCAATCATCATCGCACCAAGCACAGCTTCCTCTAAATCAACGGCTTGCGGCGGCAACTTTCCTTTCTCCAAGTTGATAATCGTAGATTTACCAACTCGTACCGGGTTCATATTTCTGATATTTTCCATGAGACTAAATTAAATAAATTTAAACACCCTACTTTAAGAAATTGTTAATACAATTAGTGTATAAGGTGTTGATAACCTGTTTAAAAAGGTATAGTAAATTGTTGATAACAAAAAAAATCCGAAGCGTTTCGGCTTCGGATATCGGTTACCGAATAGGGTTTTTACTCTTTGTATTGCCCCATGCTTAAATACTTATCCATTCTCTTTTCTAAGAGTTCTTCTGTTGATAAGTCTTTTAATTCTTTATAAGCTTTGGTAATGTATTTTTCCATGTTCTTGTAGGTCGTCTCTCTGTCGTAATGAGCACCTCCAAGTGGTTCAGGAATTATATCATCAATAAGTTTTTGTTTCTTCATATCAAAAGAAGTCAGTTTAAGCGCTTCAGCAGCTTGCTCTTTGTATTCCCAACTTCTCCAAAGGATAGATGAACATGATTCCGGCGATATAACAGAATACCATGTATTCTCCAGCATATATACTTTATCACCCACACCTATACCTAAAGCTCCTCCTGAAGCTCCTTCACCAATTATAACGGTAATAATAGGCGTTTTAAGGCGTACCATTTCAAATATGTTACGGGCAATTGCTTCTCCCTGTCCACGCTCTTCCGCTTCAAGCCCTGGGTATGCTCCCGGAGTATCAACAAGCGTTATTACAGGTATACCAAACTTTTCCGCCATTTTCATAAGGCGTAAAGCTTTACGGTACCCTTCAGGGTTTGCCATACCGAAGTTACGGTATTGCCTTGTTTTGGTGTTATATCCTTTTTGCTGACCGATAATCATGAACGATTGTCCTCCAATTTTACCAAGACCACCAATCATAGCTTTATCATCCTTAAAGTTTCTGTCACCAAAAAGCTCAAGGAATGTATCGCCCATTAAACCTTTTACGTGATCCATAGTATATGGACGGCTTGGGTGCCTTGAAAGCTGAACCCTTTGCCACGCTGTAAGGTTTTTATATATTTTCTTTTTTGTTTCCTCCAGTTTCTTCTCGATTTGTTTGCATGTATTAGATACATCAACATCCGATTCCTGGCCTATAACCGTACATTTATCAAGTTGTTCTTCTAACTCTTTAACCGGCAATTCAAAATCTAAATATTCCATAATATAAGCAGGATTTGCTTTTGGTTCGAAAGGCAAAGATAAAATATTCAAATTACATAAAACAAATAGCCGGGTGTTTACTTTTTGTTTTTGGCGTAATTTTTAAGTATTGCATTGAGAATCACTGTTGTTAATATAATAGCAGCACCTACATAAAACGTCCAGCTCATGCGTTCTTCCTCTTTAAATACCAACAGTGCTAATATAATTCCGTACACAGGCTCTAGGTTAACCGTTAGCACTACTGTGTATGGGCTTATATACTTCATAACCTTTACTGATACTATAAAAGCATAGGCAGTACATATAGAGCCTAATATAAACAGCCAAAACCAGTCGTTTAGTGAAATAGAAAAGAAAGCAGCATCAAAGTTACCCGTGAATAACAGGTATAATGATAAAAATAATACCCCCCCGAATAGTTCGTATACTGATATTACTGTAGAGTCATACTTAACGGCATATATACCATTTAATACCGAAAACAATGCTGAAAGAAAAGCAGAAGTTAATGCCAAAGCTATACCGTAAAAATAATCGCCTTCGAACCTGAAAATAATATAAAGTCCTGCGACTACTAACAGCCCGAAGAACACCTCATACCCTATAACTTTTCGTTTATAAAATAAGGGTTCTAATAAGGAGGTAAAAAATGCACCGGTACTGATACAAGCCAGTGTTACCGAAACATTAGAGACTTTTATGGCTTTAAAAAAGGTTAGCCAGTGTAACGCTATAATAAGCCCGGCAATTAAAAACCGTGCTATTGTAGCAGGTGGCATTTTTAACGATATACCTTTTTTATACAAGGCATACAGTAAAACAATTATAACCGCAATAGACATTCTGTACCATACCAATGGTAAAGCATCTAAAGAAATAAGGGCACCTATAACAGCGGTAAAGCCCCAAATAAATACAATGAAGTGTAATTGAAACTGACTTCTTAAGCTATCGTTTGGCATTGCGTAACAGGAAAATAGCCAGAATACCAAAAGTAATATTAGGTATCCAAACAGCAATTAACGGTGGAATACTTGATTTTTCGGCCATTGTACCGAAAACCTTATCAAAAAATATGTAAATAAAAGCAAGGCTTATCCCCACAGCAAGGTTAATACCCATACCTCCCCTACGTTTCATAGAAGATACTGCTACAGCAATAATCGTTAATATAAATGCTGAAATAGGAATACTGTACTTTTTATATTTTACTACCAAATAGGTATTTATGTTACCCGAACCTCTTGCTTTTTCTTTTTCGATAAAGCGGTTTAGTTCGCCCAACGTCATTGTTTCGGCAACATATATTACAGGTGTAAGGTCGTCCGGCTCAAAATTAAATTTAAATTTCTTTTGCGCAGCCGATTCCAATGTATCGCCCATTACACCTATAGTTCGTTTAGAGTATCCTGCCAAAGTATAGGTACTGTCTTCAGGATTCCATTTAATAGAACCTGCATTTATTTTATACTCCAGCCTATTGCCATCAAATTTTTCAAGGTTAAAGTTATACCCACGCTTATTAACATAGTTAAAGCTCTTTACATAAATGTATTCGTTATCGCTTATCTGTTTGTAAACATCGCTACTCTCCCTCACCTGTGGGTTACTCTTTAAATAGGTATATCTGAAATCATTAAACCCTTTACTGGCTTTCGGCACAAAAAAGAACCCCATTAGCAGTGCTAATATAGATATCATGGTTGCACCTATAATATATGGGCGTAAAAAACGACTAAAGGAAATACCCGAGCTTAAAATGGCTATAATTTCAGTATTATTAGCCAGTTTAGAGGTAAACCATATAATAGACAGGAAAAGAAAAATAGGAAATAACAGGTTCGCAAAATAAATAGTAAAGTCGCCGTAATACTTTGCTACCTCTATAAAAGGCACATCTTTATCGAGTATCTTATTAATTTTTTCCGATACATCAATGGCAATACCAATAGGAATAAACAATAACAACATTACAAAGAATGTTGCTAAATAACGCTTTAAAATGTACCAGTCTATTATTTTCATCTACTAAGTAATGAGAAGTTAGTATTGAGTATTGAGAGTAAAACAAAATAAACTCACATACTAACTAAAAAATCTCTGTTCTAAAATCTAAATACTCTATACTCAATTAAAGCCTTTGGCTCATATTTTTAACCATCATATCTTTCCACTCGCGGAAATCTCCCGCTAAGATATGTTTTCTAGCCTCACGAACCAACCACATATAAAAACCAAGGTTATGTATAGTGGCAATTTGTTTACCTAAATATTCATTTGCAGCAAACAAGTGTCGTAAATAGGCTTTGGTATATTCCGTATCTACAAAAGTGATACCCATTTCATCAATAGGAGAAAAATCTGCCTCCCATTTTTTATTTTTTATGTTTATAGTACCATTTGCCGTAAATAACATACCGTTACGGGCATTTCTTGTTGGCATAACACAATCGAACATATCTACTCCTAACGCAATATTCTCTAAAATATTGATAGGCGTACCCACACCCATTAAATATCTTGGTTTATCTTCCGGTAAAATACTACAAACAACATCCGTCATTGCATACATTTCCTCAGCAGGCTCTCCTACTGAAAGCCCTCCGATTGCATTACCTACAGCTCCTGCATTGGCAATATACTCTGCGGATTGCTTTCGTAAATCTGTATAGGTACTCCCCTGCACTATCGGGAAAAATGCCTGACTGTAACCATACTTAAACGGTAGTTTTTCTAAATGTGCTATACACCTGTCCAGCCAACGGTGCGTCATGTGCATAGAGCGTTTAGCATAACGATAATCGCATGGGTAAGGTGTACATTCATCAAAAGCCATGATAATATCAGCACCAATAGTACGCTGAATTTCCATTACATTTTCAGGTGAAAAGAAATGATATGAACCATCTATATGCGATTTAAACTTAACCCCTTCTTCCTTAATTTTTCGATTAGCTGATAAAGAATATACCTGATAACCGCCACTATCAGTAAGAATATTCCTGTCCCAGTTCATAAACTTATGCAGTCCGCCTGCTTTTTCCAGTATATCCAGTTGCGGACGCAGGTACAGGTGGTACGTATTCCCCAGAATTATATCAGGGTTAATATCGTTTTTAAGTTCACGCTGATGCACCCCTTTTACAGAGGCAACAGTACCTACCGGCATAAAAATAGGCGTTTCTATTGTGCCATGGTCAGTAGTTATTTCTCCTGCTCTGGCTTTGCTTTGTGGGTCGTTAGCTAATAAATCAAATTTCATGGCTCTCTTTTACAGCCTGCAAAGATACATTTTAGATTTGAGATTATAGATTACAGATGTTAGATAATAGAATTAAGACTCCTTTTATATCTTACATATTTTGCGAAACAAAATATTTGCCCCTCAATAAAATTAAAAGTACTTTTGCACCTGTTTAACTAATTTCTACAGATGGAACCTAACACACAACAACTAAACGACTTAGCTATTCAGGTAAGAAGGGACATCCTTCGTATGGTACACGCCGTTAATTCAGGTCACCCGGGCGGGTCGCTTGGCTGTACAGAATTTTTGGTAGCACTTTACCAAAACCTGATGGAGCGCAAAGAAGGATTTGATATGGACGGAATTAACGAAGACATCTTCTTCCTTTCTAACGGTCATATATCTCCTGTATTTTACAGTGTACTGGCACGCAGCGGTTACTTCCCTGTAAGTGAACTGGCTACTTTCAGAAAACTGGATTCAAGATTACAAGGTCACCCTACTACTCACGAAGGTTTACCGGGTGTACGTATGGCATCAGGTTCATTAGGGCAAGGTATGAGTGTTGCTATTGGTGCGGCTCAAACTAAAAAGCTTAACAACGATACTCACCTTGTATACAGCCTTCATGGCGATGGTGAATTACAGGAAGGACAAAACTGGGAGGCTATTATGTATGCTTCGGCTTACAAAGTAGATAACCTTATTGCTACTGTAGACCTTAACGGTAAGCAGATTGACGGTCCTACTGACGAGGTACTGCATATGGGTAACCTTAAAATAAAATTTGAAGCTTTTGGTTGGGACGTTCTTGAAATTAAAGAAGGGAACGACTTAGCTGCTATTATAAAAGGAATGAATGAAGCTAAGGCTTTAACAGGAAAAGGCAGACCTGTATGTGTTTTACTATATACCGAAATGGGTAATGGTGTAGACTATATGATGCATACTCACGCATGGCACGGAAAAGCTCCTAATGATGAGCAGCTTGAAAAAGCACTAGAGCAAAACCCTGCTACTTTAGGGGACTATTAATTTTTTTTTTAGATGTGAGATGACAGACATGAGGTATTAGAAAAATTTAATTTCTATTATTATCAATCTCAATTCTCAATACTAATTACTCAATTCTGAATAATGAAAAAATATACAAATACAGGAAATAAAGATACACGTTCAGGTTTTGGAGCAGGGCTTGAAGAACTGGGCAAAAAAAATGAAAATGTAGTAGCACTTTGTGCTGACCTTATCGGTTCGCTTAAAATGGATGCTTTTAAAAAGAATCATCCGGAGCGTTTCTTTCAGGTAGGTATTGCAGAGGCTAACATGATAGGTATGGCTGCCGGTATGACTATAGGTGGTAAAATACCGTTTACGGGTACTTTTGCTAACTTCTCTACAGGTAGGGTTTACGACCAAATTCGCCAGTCCGTAGCGTACTCTGATAAAAATGTAAAAATATGTGCCTCTCACGCAGGTTTAACTCTTGGTGAAGATGGTGCAACACACCAAATACTGGAAGATATAGGTTTAATGAAAATGCTTCCGGGTATGACGGTTATTAATACTTGCGATTATAACCAGACTAAAGCGGCTACTATGGCAATAGCAGAACACCATGGTCCTGTTTACTTACGTTTCGGTCGCCCTTCTGTACCTAACTTTACTCCTGAAAACGGAGTATTTGAAATTGGTAAAGCAGTATTACTTAACGAAGGTAATGATGTTACTATAGTGGCCACAGGTCACTTAGTATGGGAAGCACTTGAAGCTGCCGAAGCACTTGAAGAAAAAGGTATCTCGGCAGAGGTAATTAACATACACACTATAAAACCGCTAGATGAGGAAGCGATATTAAAATCGGTTGCTAAAACAGGTTGTGTAGTTACTGCCGAAGAGCACAATATATTTGGTGGTCTTGGTGAGAGCGTTGCTCGTACACTATCGTTAAACAACCCTGCTCCGCAGGAGTTTGTTGCTGTAAACGATAGTTTTGGTGAGAGTGCTACACCTGCTCAGCTAATGGAGAAATACAAACTTAACGACAAAGCTATAATTGAAGCTGTTGAAAAAGTTATAAAGAGAAAGTAATTATATTAATTACTATATTTAAAATCCCAATCTTAAATAGGTTGGGATTTTTTTTTATCGATAATCTACTACTCTTAATCGATTCATACAGAAACAATTAGTTAATTTAGAATACCTTTAGAACATCCATCCATAACTAATTTAAATTACTATATCATGAAAAAATTTTTGTTATTACCAATCTGTTTTATTGCTATAAGTTTTAGCAGTTGTTCTTCTGAAGAAACAGAAATTACTGATGAAGTTGCAACACAAACTAAATCACTTGCTGTATGTACGAATGTTAATGCAATCAATCCTTCGATTACAAACATTCAAAACAACGATTTACTTTTTCAGTGGAGTTCCCTATTAATCCATCGACGTGACTGGACTTTTAGTTCATGGATTGAAATTAGAAATGCCGGTTGTACTGGTAGTAGTACTGTTACTACTTATACAATAGACATTTTTAACACTCCTTATTATATTCTATATGGAGGTATTGATGGTGGTAGCGGAACAGATAATTGTTTTGAATATAGACTTGTAGTAGAAAGCTATAATCAATTTACATTGAATTGTCGTACTGCTACTGACTGGATTTCGTATCCATAAAAAGTTTTATAAACACAAAAAGCCTGCTCAAATTGAGCAGGCTTTTTTATATGTTGTTATATTCTTTTAATTACAATTAGGGTCTAAGTGTTTTTTAATTGTACCACCTTCACAAGTTGGTATCTCATCAAAACTATACGGTTCACCTGTTAGAGGGTCTGTTATTTCTGTACGTGTTGAATGTCCATCCCCATCATCATCCGTATCAAGGTAGTTAGGTGTACCATCTCCATCAGTATCATAATCTTTAATATCAATACCTTCTTCTGTTTCGTAACGGTTAAGTATTCCGTCACCATCAGTATCTATAAACCTAACATCATAAAGATTAAATGTAAATATTATTGGTGAGTATGGAGGAATATTTGTTTGAGAAGTATTGTAGTACCCATAAGCTGATGGTAAAAACATCATTCCTGCTCCGTAATTTTCAAAATGAGCAGGATCGGGACTGTCAGGGTTGTCTACATATTCACCGCCCTTAAATAAAGGAATTATTTCCTGCCACCCACGTATAGTAGCTGCCAGAGACGAAAATGTATCAGGGTATGGGTTATAATCAAACTGAGTACCGTCAAGCCTGAAGCCTCTGTATGCTGCAAATACATTATCTGCTCGTGTTGGGCTTTCCCCCACACCTTCCTGAAATACTATATAATATAAAGTATGCGCTACATCTGCATATGTAGCAACTTTACTCTGTAAAGGGTAATCTGTCTGATCCCAGATAGAAACTTCATCGCTCCCGTCGGGTATTTCTTCTACAACTACGTTAAATTCAGCATCTACACTGGCAATATAGTGTGTTTTCAGGTAATCTTCTATTTCAGGTTTTTCAACGGCATACTGCTCTCCGTAATCACGTGGCGGCTCAATAGAAGCGCCATCATCCTTTTTACAACCCGCTGTAATTAATACAAATGCTATAAGAAGACTTAATACCTTAAAATTTCTGTTCATTATCAATTTTTTTAATGGCGCAAGATACAATTTTCCGTTATTTTTGTACAAGCTATAACATGGAATTTTAGGAAATAGTATGAGGATTGACAAATATTTATGGTGCACGCGCTACTATAAAACACGAAATATAGCTACAGAAGCGTGCAAAAAAGGACATATTTCTGTAAACGGACAGCAGGTAAAGCCTTCTCGTGAGGTTTACCCTACTGATAAACTAACAGTTAGAAAAAATCAGGTTAATTATCAACTTACCGTACTGGATATTCCCGGCAATCGTGTGGGTGCAAAACTTGTGGATGTTTATCGCAAAGACACTACTCCTGCCGATGCCTTTGACCATTTAGAGTTATTAAAAATGTCGCAAAAGCACTACAGAGCTAAAGGAACAGGACGTCCTACTAAAAAAGACCGCAGGGATATTGATGATTATTCTGATAATTATTTGGATGATATAACTGACTTAGAGAATGAATAAGTTTAATAAAGACTATTGGGAGGACCGTTACCAGACAGATTCTGCCCCTTGGGATATAGGCGAGGTAACTCCGCCTATAAAAGATTATATAGACCAGCTTACTGATAAATCATTAAAAATATTAGTGCCCGGCGCAGGAAACGGTCATGAATTTGAATATTTAATAGAACAGGGCTTTACTAACAGCTACGTACTGGATATTGCTCCTTCTCCACTGGAAAATATAAAGAAGCGTTTACCGGAGCTTAGTGAGGAGCATTTACTTCTCGACGACTTCTTTGAACATTCAGGAGCATATGACCTTATTATTGAGCAGACTTTCTTCTGTGCACTGTCACCTGACTTGCGAAACAAGTATGTAGAAAAAATGCACAGCCTTTTAAAACCGGGAGGTAAAATAGCCGGACTGATGTTTCAGTTTCCATTAACGGAAGACGGACCACCCTTTGGAGGGAGTGCAGAGGAATACACTAAAACCTTTGGGGAGTTGTTTACAATCAAAAAAATGGAAACAGCTCATAATTCTATTGAACGCAGGCAGGGTAAAGAACTGTTTGTTATATTTGAGAAAAAATAAAACTACACAATGAAGCAAGTAATCCTTACACAACAGGAAATAGAACATAAAACAAAACGTATTGCTTACCAGATTTACGAAACATTTGTTGATGAAAATGAAATAGTAATTGCAGGAATAGCTAATAACGGTTACATTTTTGCCCAAAAACTGGCTTCGGAATTACAAAATATATCTGACCTTAAAGTTACTTTATGTGAGGTTAAGCTAAACAAAGAAAACCCACTAAGTAAAGTTGAAACATCATTACCTGCCAGCGAATATACCAATAAAGCACTTATACTGGCAGATGATGTATTAAACTCAGGTACTACGCTTATATATGGTGTAAAGCATTTTCTTGAAGTGCCGCTTAAAAAGTTTAAAACAGCAGTACTTGTAGACCGAAATCACAAACAGTACCCTGTTAAAGCTGATTTTAAAGGGCTTTCACTCTCTACCTCACTAAAAGAACACATAAAAGTAGTTTTTAGTGATGAAGAAACGCATGCTTACTTAATTTAAAGCAAACTCATTATTTCGTTAACTATAGCTTCAGGTGTTTTTCCATCTGTAGTTACTACATGTTTAGATTGCATATAGTAATAACTGCGGTCGAATATATGTTTGGCTACAAATTCTTCACGTTCTTCTTCGTCTAAATTCTTTAAAAGCGGTCTTTTGTCTATCTCAGTAGTCAATCTCTTAACAATTTCTTTAATTCCGGTTTTTAGGTATATAGAAATAACATCGTTTTGCTTTAAAAACTTGTCATTACCTGCATAACAAGGCGTACCGCCACCCATAGCCAGTAAAAAATCATCAGAGCCATTCATAATTTCCTTTAGAGCCTCATGCTCTAACTTCCTGAATTTTACTTCTCCTGACTCCTCAAATATATGGCTTATGGTTTTTCCTTGCTGTTTTTCTATATATTCATCTAAATCTATACTATTAATAGTAAGTGCTTTAGATAATAATTTAGCAATTATTGACTTACCTGACCCCATATATCCACATAAAACTATCTTCATATTATAATAAATCTCTATGTTTTAGACTGTTAAATAAATATCTGAAAAAAAATACAAATTTATAATAAAATGGTTTTGAATAATTAATAATACATTCTTATATTTGCACCCGCATTCAGGGAATGATATATGACTCGATAGCTCAGTTGGTAGAGCACAACACTTTTAATGTTGGGGTCCTGGGTTCGAGCCCCAGTCGGGTCACTAGTAACGACCTTATATTTCCTGAATGCACCTGACTCGATAGCTCAGTTGGTAGAGCACAACACTTTTAATGTTGGGGTCCTGGGTTCGAGCCCCAGTCGGGTCACTAAAAGTTAAGCTGTATGTATTATAGCTTAACTTTTTTTATTTACAGTAAGGCCATGTGGTGGAATTGGTAGACACGCCATCTTGAGGGGGTGGTGCCGTAAGGTGTGCCGGTTCGAATCCGGCTATGGTCACAAAAAGGGATACTGTTTCGGTATCCTTTTTTTTGTTTGAAATCATCTTTTTCAATGGTAATTTCTTTTATATTTATTTCAAAAGCTACTATTTATTATTATTTTTTCGAGATAGTTCGAACTTTTAAAAGAGATAGACTAACTGAATTCGAATCCTAATAAACTGTTTTATCTTAAGATTGTAAAACATCATTAACCTTAAAAAGGTAGGAAGTAAAAGCTTTTAAATAAAATAGTCATTTAATAAAATTAGTTATGAACTAAGTTCTCCTGTCCAAATTCTGCTAGCTTATCTACAATAGGTAGTGTTTTCATTCCCAATTCCGTTAAACGATACTCTACCCGAGGCGGGATTTCGGGATATGCCTTTTTACTGACCAGTTTATTTTCAACCAGTTTGTTCAGTTCTTGTATCAGCATTTTTTCACTAATGCCTGTAACAGCTCTTTTAAGTTCCCCATATCGCATCACATTGTTGTTAATTTGAAACAGGATCATTAGCGTCCATTTGCCACTTAACAGGTCTAAAGATGCTTTAACCGGGCAATTATCATCACACGGCAGATTTTTTTTCAATTTATTTGTCATTGATTTTCAGTATTTCTAACTAATAAGTTAGCACCCAACTAAAAGGTAAGTACTTGTACAAAAGTAAGTTATAAAGTAATTTTGAACAAGTTTAAAATAAAAAATATGAAAATTCTAGTATTTGGAGCTACAGGCTCACAACAATTCAACGTAATAGGAGAAGCAAAGAAAAAAGGAGCTACAGTAATTGCTACAACTAGTTCCGAAAAAAGTTTTGATAAATTAAGGGAGTCGGGTGCTCAGCCTGTGTTAGGTGATATGAGTAATACTTCTCAAATGATTGAAATTACTAAAGGTATTGATGCTATTGCGTTTATGATTCCTGTTTCTTTACCTAATCCTTTTGATGGATTACAATTCGCAAAAAATGTAATTGATGCTGCCAAAACAAACGGCATAAAGAAATTAGTTTGGAATACCAGCGGATGGCTTCCCGAGCAAAAAATAGGCGTGCCTACCGATGATATTAAACTGGACGTGAAAGATTATTTGATAAATAGCGGATTGGAATACGTAATTATAGAGCCTACTATCTACATGGAAAATATGATGGGGGCATTTTGTGCTCCTTTTATTAAAAATGAGAAGAAATTAGCTTACCCAACTCCTGAAGCAATGCCTGTTGGCTGGATTGCCTCAAAAGATGTTAGTGCACTTGTAGTTGAAGCTATTTACAATGAGAATCTAAAAGCAGATACTTTTCAGGTAAGCGGTCTTGAAAACTTAAAAGGTAATGAATTAGCTATAGCTTTTTCTAAAGGTTTTGGAGAAGAAATAGTGTATTATGAGCAACCCCCAAAAGAATTTCAGGCAATTTTAGCTCCTTTTATAGGTGAAGAAGGTGCAGCAGCAGTGGCTTCTTACTATGAGAGCCTTCAAAATGCTACGACATACCCTCCAAAATTTAATAATAATATGGATCAAGTATTACAACAACTACCGGTTAAAATGACTTCTGTTGAAGAATGGGTTAAAGAAAATAAAGAATATTTTCAAAACTAGAAAAACGGTTATAAAACAGGGGATGGGTTTAACCATCCCTGTTTACTATAGTGTCAGTAATTATGAGGCTAAATAATCCTGAGTATTGGTTACATCTGCAGGGATAAAGTCCAGTGCCGCTAATATTGCATGGTGCACATCATCTGCTTTTACGGTTTTACCGTTAATTTCCAAATCTCTGGATGCACAAGCATCGCCTATAACCGTACATTTAAAGCCGAAATCAAACGCGGCTCTTGTAGTAGCATCTACACACATATGGGTCATCATCCCTGTTATAATCAGTTCTGTTATCTCATTTTCTTTTAGATAGTCCAGCAGTCCTGTTTCCCTGAAACTATTAGGATAATACTTCTGGAATACTTTTTCTCCTGCTAACGGTTTTACATTCTCGTGCGTTTCAGCTCCTTTGGTTCCTTCAACAAAAATGGGCATTTGATCTGGATCTGCAGATCGATGCTGAATGTGAGCAATTGGTAAATTTTCAGCTCTAAAACGATCCAGTATTTTTTTTGCATTTAGACTAGCTGCTACTGGATTTACCAATTCGAGTCCGCCGTTTTCAAAATATTCATTTTGAATATCTATGAGAATTAATGCTTGTTTACTCATAATTTTCTCTTTTAATTTTTTATCAATTGACTTTTAATCATCTGGAATAAAATTATCGTATTGCTTGCTCTTCAATATCCATCCTATCAAAATGTGCACGTTTTTCAATAATCTTTCCGCCTTCAATAGTAAGCCACATCATTAGTGAAAATCGTATATTGTTCCCTTTGGGTTCCAGCCCCATTAGTGGCTTGTTAGAGTGCTTCCCTTCGTGAGTCATATAGACCGCTACTTTGTTACCCTCCGCAATAAGATCTATAATCTGAAAATCAAATTCACCAAAAGCATCAAAATTCTTCTTTTCGGAAGCTACAAAACCATCTGCTCCCCGGATAGGTTGGTCTACCTGTACATAAAATATAAAATTTTTATGTAAATACGCACTTGCTGCTTTATAATCTTCTTTGTTTACGGCAGCGTAAAATTCATGTACCAGTTGTTTGTTTTGTTCTAGCGTATTCTTCATTAGAAATTTATGGTTTCTCCATCTTCGGGAATTAATATTTTTGCTGCAATATCTTTTTCATCCACAAACTTTCTTAATTCTTTTCTTGTAAGTGTATTGTGGTACACCCCTTCCATATGAACGACCACAATATCGGAATTCGGAGCTGCCAGGTGCGTACGGTAAATGTCTTCTTTACTCATGATTAATTGATCACCAATGATGAAACGATTGTCACCTCCATTGACGATAATGGCTTCCGGATTGAACTTTTTGATTGTTTTTCCAACTTCCTCATACCACACGGTATCAGCGGCAATGTAAAGTGTTTTTTCTGACGGGTGTTCTAAAACCATTCCGGTCACCTGCCCTGCCAGTTTAAGAATGAATCCTTTACCGTGTTGCGCTTTAGTTCGGCTTAACTTAATGTCACCAAAAGTTGAATTTTCGCCTAAAATTTCCAGATTGGTAAACCCTGCTTTTGCAATGACTTTTTTATCATTTTCATCCTGAACAAAAACTTTTATATCTTTTGGTAATGCATCTGCTGCAAACTTATCCCAGTGGTCAAAGTGCAGGTGCGTTAAAAACACAAACTCAATATCCTTAATAATTTCTTCAATAGAAATTGGTAAATCGTTATTGGGGTTCCTTCTCCAATTCCAGTCTTTTGCCGGCATAGGACCACGAGCCAAAGCACCTTTTTGGGCAAACATAGGGTCTACCAGCATTCTTTTTCCTGCGTATTCCACAATCATAGTAGCATTCCTAATTAATTGTACCTTCATGATTCTCTGTGTTTTGATGATGGTACAAAATTAGGCAGGTAATAGATTTTGATGGCTACCTATTTATGGTTATGAACTACCATTTTGATAACCCGATTGAAATTCTGAAGCCGTTATACCAGTTTGTGTTTTAAAAAAACGCATCAAATGGTTGGGCTCTGAATACCCTAAACCATAAGCAATCTCACTAATAGATTGACCTGAATACAAGAGCTGGTTTTTAATTTCGGTTAGTAACCTGTTTTTTAAAAGCTGTGTAGCGGTTTGATGGAATTGCTTTTTCACCGCTTTGTTCAAAGAGATACGACTAATTCCTAGAAGCTCGCTATAGTCCTCCACACGCTGTTTTTCTTTAATGTATTCCTCCAGTAATTTTTTAAATGCATAAGCATGATTGGCACTATCCATTTGAAAAGGCAAATCGTTCTCAACAGCATAATCCCGGTTAAGACGGTGTAAAATATAATATATTAAGGAACGTATGATATGTGCACTATCAAGATTGGGAGCTATAAGTTCTGATTTAATTTCTTGCAAAATATTGCAAATACCTTGTATTTTATCCTGATCTGAGTTTAAAGTAGCAGGGTGATCGTATTGGTAAAAGTAGAGCAACTTATAGGTAAAAAGCTTATCGGCAAAAAACTCGTTTAAGAATTCCTCCTTAAAAATTAAGATGGTAAAATCCAGTTTATCCAAGTCAACCTCCCACTTTTTAAGTTGAAAAGGTGAAATAAATACAATACTATTATCGATAATAGGTATTTTTCGATTGTCTATAAATATATAACCATTTCCTCTTTTGAAAACAATGATCTCAAAATAATCCGAATTATGAATTTCCGGAAGCATATAAGTCGCTGCTATACCGGCATCATGAAGTACGTTGATTAAAAAATCAACCCCACATTCTGTTTTATTAAAATGAATTGTTTTCAATGGTCTATTTACTAATATATTGTTTTACAACGGTATTGTTCTACAAAGCTAACTGAATTTTTCTAAAAATTTTTCAAACAGATCAACTCTATTTAACACCGCATGAGATGGAATAACTGTAGGTAGTTCGCCTTTCCATTCACTTATTATATAAAGCCACATGTTATGACTGTAGTAAAAAAGTATATTAGTAGATATTTGAGAACTTAAATACTCCTTTAAAAAGCAAAGTAAAAACTTTCTGCCATAAACTTAACAGTGAGTGAAATAGCCTTTGATTTGGGGATTGAACACGTTCAGTCATTTAATAAGTTATTTAAGAATAAAACCAACGTATCTCCTACAGCTTTTAGAAATTCTTTTAATTGATGCCTATAAATTATCAGTACTGTTTGTATCGGTATAAAAGAATTTTCAATAGCTTTACCATCTCTGTTTTTAAACTGCCGCATAATGAACCCCTTTATTTTAGCCCTGCAAGCCCGTAACCTTACCGTTGAAATTCACCATCATTCAGCGTATCAGATAGTGCTGTCCAATGACATGCCCTTTACCTCGACAATTAGCGGTACAAAGCACGAGGGTATTCATGGCTTTCTAATAAAGCCCCATGTTAATCATTATTGTGTTGCAGAAAAAGGCACATTAAATGTATTGAATATTGAGCCTTACTCAACCATTGGTTTGCAGCTGGAAGCCAGATTTACAGAAAATAAGGATACTGTTGTTTTTGAATCGCCAACCCAAACAAATTCATTCTTTCAAACCTCCAGGGAAAGCCTGGAGGTAAATACAATAATTGACAGCTTACTTTCCAAACTACCAAATATCGAATATGATGAAAGAATCACAAAAATTGTCGAGTACATAAAAGCTAACTATTTCCAGTCGGATATCACACCACAAACATTCGCTGATATGGTTTTTCTTTCTCCATCACGGCTGGCTGCCCTCTTTAAAAAGCAAACCGGCAGCAGCTTGTCTAAGTATTTGTTGTGGACTCGTTTACGGCAGGCTATTTATATGACGCTATCTGACAAAGACCGGAACCTGACTGATATAGCCTATGATACTGGTTTTTATGACCTTCCGCAGCTTAATAAGTATATGTATGAAATGTTTGGAATGCCTCCAAAAGCACTTAAGCATAATAGTGATTTAATTCAAGTGTATTAGTAAAGATAGCACTTATCGTTGAACTAATTTTTAAGTATTATCATCAAATAATTCCCGAAATTAATCATCATAGTTCAGGGTTGTAAAGAATTGTGGTTCTGAAAAACTTAGCTGTTTTTTCCAAAAAAACGTTGCTTCATTTTTTTCATTATAGCTTCTATTCCATCTTTTCTTAGCCACTTATATTCTGTTGCTGAAAGTTCACCTGCGGTATAATGCAACTGATAATCTTCGTCTTGAGAAGCATTGTAAATAACCTCGGCGATGCTTTCAGGGGTGTCACGTTTGGCAGATGCATCTGCTCGCATAGCCTTAATATAGTGATCAAAAAGTTCCTGATAATCGGGATGGGAAACCAGTTCTGCTTTACTTCCAAAACTGGTTTGCATATACGCCGGAACAATTGTTTTTATAGCAATCCCAAAATGGTTAAGCTCATAACTCAATCCTTCCGTCCATGTTTCTATAGCAGCTTTGGTGGCTGCATATACGCCGACAAACGGATAGGGAATATTGGCGGTTGAAGAAGTTACACTTAAAATGCTGCCTTTCTTCCTTGCTCTAAAATAAGGAAGAAATGATTTGGTTACCAATATGGTTCCTAAAAAATTGGTGTTGGTTTGCTGCGCTAATTGGTCATCGGTGGTTCCTTCAAAAGGTCCCATTAATCCATATCCCGCATTATTCAACAACACATCTACTGGACTTATGGCTTCTGCCTTTGCCGAAATCTCGGCTATTTCTTTGGAATTGCTAATATCTAATTTCAATAGGTGAATATTTGAAAATTGAGTGAGTTCGGGCTCTTTTTCCGGTTGGCGCATTGTGGCGATGACTGTCCATCCCTTTTTAGCAAACAATTTTGCTGTTTCCTTTCCTAATCCAGAAGATGCTCCTGTGATAAAAATGGTCTTTTTCATTTTCTTTTTATTTAAAGTTACCCTGCAAAGTTCCTGTATAAAAAGACGAACCTGTTTACCATTTGGTAAAAAGCAATTTAACGGATATTTTTCCGTATTCTGCTTAACGATTGCTGGGTAATCCCTAAATAGGAAGCGATGTAGGACAAAGGAATTCGATTGGCTAACGTTGGATATTTCTCCAAAAATTCCAAATAGCGCGTCGTAGCATCCTGAGCAACGAGCGGACTTACCCGTTGTAATTTTTCCACAAGTGCCTTATTGGTGATTTTTTGAATGATAGGCTCCCAAACGAGGATGGTGTCCGAAATTTCTCTCCAATCAGCATTGGAAAAAACCAATAGTTTGCAAGGAGTCGCCGCCTGAATATATTCGGTTGAAGGTGCATTTTTTAAATCGTAGAGCAAATGGTTTTCTTCAACAAAAATCTTAGTAATTTCTTCTCCCTTATTGTTATAATAGCAAATCCTCAGAATCCCGTCCAACACAAAACAAACCTCGTTGAGCACCTTCCCGGCTTCTGCAAAGTACGCCTCTTTCTCTAATGTTATTTCTTTTGCTTTCTGCCTTATCAATTTTATCTGCTGGGTATTCAGTTCCCCGAATTGTAAGACGAATTCTATAAATTCTTTCATAACCATAAAGGTACGAATAGCAGTGGTTAGGATATTTACCATTTGGTAAAAAGCGTATTCCTCAAAAATTTTTAAGATCAATAAAAATGATCGAAACGATTACAGTGATCTGATACAAGTTTACCAAGCCTCTTCTGCGCAACTTTGTAACAGCAATATAAACCATTAAAAAATAGTATTATGAAAGCAATCGTGTATAATCAATTCGGAAGTACAGAAGTATTACAAATCGTAGAGCAAGCAAAGCCTGAAATTAAACCAGATCAGGTTCTGATAAAAGTAAAAGCATTTTCGATCAACCCCATGGATTGGAAAATCAGAAAGGGAGAAATGAAATTAATGTCAGGCTCAAAATTTCCTAAATATACCGGAGCTGATTTTGCCGGCATTGTGGAAGAAGTAGGTGCGGAAGTTAACCACCTAAAGAAGGGAGATCAAGTTTTTGGCGTTGTAAAAAATTTAATGAAGGAAGGAGCCTCAGCCGAGTATGTTGCAGTAACCGCCTCATTGGTGTGGAAAAAACCAACAGCGATCAGTTTTGCGCAAGCAGCTTCTATTCCCGTTGTAGGAACAGCGGCTTTAACGACTTTAGAAAAAATGGGAAACATCACTCCGCAATCTTCAGTTTTAGTAAACGGAGCTACCGGAGGTTTTGGGATGTTTTTACTTCAGTTATTAAAACAACAGCATGCTAATATAACAGCAGTGACCAGCACCAAAGGAATGGAATATGCAAAAAATTGGGGGGCTGATAAGGTCATCGGTTATACTAATGAAAATGTTTTATCACAGCAAAACAAATATGATGTAATAGTCGATTTATCGGGAAAAATGACATACAAAAAAGCCAAGGGTATTATGAAGTCAAAAAGCGTGTTTTTAAATGTTACGCCACAACCCATTCAGATTATCGCTTCGCTATTCAATAATCTGTTCACTTCAAAAAAGCATATGGTAGTCCTTTCCAGTCCTTCTACAAAAAAAACCGAAAAACTCGTAAAAGCAATCAATGAAGGTTTGCAGATTGAAGTCAATAAAGTATTTCCGTTTAGCCAATTTAAAGAAGCCTATCAATATGCTGAAAAGGGCGGGGTCATTGGAAAAGTAGTTGTTGAAGTTAATTAATACATCATAGTCATGCTAACAAAAATTGATAATACACTAAAATATGGGAAGCAGCACGGCGGCTTGGGGATACAGATTTTATATCCCGGACTTGTAATGCCTGAACTGAATGATACCGGTTTCTCTACCATTGGAAGAATAGACCAGGCCCATATAACGCCTGGCACACTCATCCCGATGCATCCGCATAGAGATGATGAAATACTCACCTATTTACGAAGTGGTAAGGTATTGCACAAAGATTCTGAAGGATATTCGGACATCATATCTAATCAAAAGTTGATGATGATGAATGCCGGTTCAACATTTTATCACGAAGAAAAGACTTTGAAAGAGGGTGACGTATTAGAAGGTTTACAGATTTTTATCAGACCCGAAACTGGAGGCTTACAGCCACAAGTACAATTTTACCAACTATCAGAAGCTAATAGTATTAACCAATGGCGGAAAATAGCGGGTAAGAGAAATGATTATCCTTTACAGATAAGAAGCAATACCTGGATACTGGATATGCAGTTGCAACAAGGTGAAGAAACGTTTTTACCCGAGTTCGCTATCGAGAATTCTTCATTTCTATTTTACTTGTTTAAGGGAGATATTCAAGTCAATACCAATGTACAATTAAGCACCGGCGAAAGCGCTATCATCGAAAATGAGGATCCCATATTCACTGCTAATGAAACCAGCGACATCGTTTTATTCATCACTCAGAAGAATGCCACTTATTTTGAGGGTGGGATGTATAGCGGCAATCTGCACAAATAGAAATGTATCAAGTGTAAAACAGTGATATGATACAAGTTTGCAGGCAGGGTTCGCAGCATCTTTGTAATGTACAATAACTAAAAAAATCAAAAAATGAAAACTACAGAAAATAGCACCAATGCTAGGAACACAAATCCTGAAATTATCGTAGAAACCACCATCAATTCTAAAATATATCGTGCGTTCGATTATATACCGCCTATTAATTTAATGCACATCTTTAGAGGCAATGCAGTAATTCCTGCCATTATAGATACGAGTATCAAGCAAGGATGGAATAAAGCAGGCTTGAAAAGGACAGTTTACTTTGCAGACGGTTCCACTTCACAAGAAACGCTTTTAACAGTAGATGCACCGACTTCATTTTCCTATAAAAACGAGCATTTTACATCAAAAGTACTGGCTGCATTACTTAAAAGAATTGAGGGGGAATGGTTGTTCTCAGATTTAGGAAACCAGCACACCAAAATTAGATGGATCTATCGCCCTGTCCCCACTAATATTCTCGCAAAGATTGTGGTACAACTGGTACTCCTAAAACCATTACGTTCTGCATTACAAAACGCACTCGAAATTATAAAAAATGATCTCGAAAGCGGACAGCTTGAAAAAGGAACCACTTGGCAAACACATGAACAGAACAGTAATTTGATACAAGTTTTAAAGAAAGCCTAATGGCACCTTTGTAGTGTACATAATTATTAACAACAAAAAATTTAAAGAGATGAAAAAAATAGTAATTCTGGGAGCCACCGGAACCGTAGGACGTAAAATCGCTAAAATCCTTTTAGAGGAAGGAAAACATCAGGTAAAATTAGTTGCAAGAAATCCCAATAAATTACAAGACTTTGAAGCCTTAGGAGCAGAAATCATTTTAGGAGACGTGAATGATGTAAAGACCCTTACTGAGGCATTCAAAAATGCGGATAGTGTCTTTCTCATTTTACCAGATAATGTGAAGGCGGAAAATACCCGAGCCTACCAAAGACGGGTAACCGGGAATTATATCGAAGCGATTCAAAAGTCAGGGATCAAACACATTGTAAATATGAGTAGCTTGGGTTCTCATATGCACGAAGGGAATGGAATGATGGCGGGAACCGGTGAACAAGAAGTGCGATTAAATCAGTTAGAAGATGTAAACGTCATACATATTCGTTCTGCTTATTTTATGGAAAACTGGCTAAGAACCGTTGGGTTGGTCAAATCCAAAGGTATTAACGGCACAGCAGCCGTAGGTGAGCATGCCATACCCATGGTTGCCACCCAGGACGTAGCTAAAGTAGCAGCCGCGCATTTATCTAATCTTGATTTTACCGGTAAATCTGTGCAACCGGTAATGGGACCAAGAAATTATACCTATACCGAATTTACCAAATTAATTGGTAAGGCCATAGGTCAGCCCGAATTACCCTATGTTCAAATTCCTGTAGAACAGGCCAAACAAATATTCTTGGGAAATGGATTTTCAGAAGATTTTGTTGATAATCTGCTAGAAATGGCTTTAGCTGTTAAAGACGGTATCTTCAATTATCAGAAAAGAGATGCTTCCACCACTTCGCCTACCACAGCAGAAGCGTTTATAGCGGACACTTATCTTCCAATTTACAATCAGCAATAACAATTTAAAAAAATAAAGATTATGAAACTTTTAGAAAAAACACAGTTAGGAAATTTAACGTTGAAAAACAAAATGGCGATGGCCGCTATGACACGCAGCCGAGCAGATAATCACGGTGTAGTGGGTGAAATGACCGTAGAATATTATACGCAGCGAGCCAGTGCCGGACTTATTTTTAGCGAAGCGATACGTATCAGTGAAGAAGCTACCGGCAGCCCTCTTACTCCGGGGATTTTCACTAAGGAACAAATTGAGACCTGGAAAAAAGTGACGCAGGCGGTACATGAAAAAGGTGGTGTAATAATTGCCCAACTCTGGCATACCGGGCGTGTGGGGCATTCCATTGAAAGAAACGGAAAATTACCGTTGGCACCATCAGCTTTACCTATCAGAGGAATGCAACATTTCACTTCTCAGGGTATGAAGGATTATGAAACACCCCAAGAAATTACAATTGAAGAAATTCAGCAAACCATTCGCGATTATGGGCAAGCAGCAAAAAATGCGATGGAAGCCGGCTTTGACGGTGTTGAACTACACGCGGCTAACGGCTATTTACCGAGTCAGTTTCTGGCTGAAAGTTCTAACCAAAGAACCGATAACTATGGTGGAAGTATTCCCAATAAAGTTCGTTTTGTAGTTGAAGTAATGCAAGAATTGATCGATGCGGTTGGTGGTGAAAAATTAGGAATTAAAATTTCTCCTTTACATCCTTACGGGGATATGATTTTAGACGAACCCATTAAAACCTATACGCATTTGATCGAGGAATTGAACAAACTTGATTTTGCCTATGTAGAATTGATGAAACGAAGCCCTTCTTTTCCTTCTCCTGCGCATTACCCGGATGTAGACGAGCTGGAACAGTTCGGAAAACAGATAAAACAAACGGTTATTGCCAATTCGGGTTATGATAAGGCTTCAGCTGAAGCAGCATTGGAAAAAGGAATCGCTAGTATGGTTTCTTTCGGAACCCTATTCTTAGCCAATCCGGATTTGCCCAAACGCTTTGAACTCAATGCCGAATTAAATGAACCGGATCGTGCCACGATGTTTGGTGGTAGTAAACAGGGGTATATTGATTACCCTCTTTTAAATAAAGATTAAAACATACAAATTATAACCCTCACAATGGGGCTATAAAGGAGCAGTATGGATCACAATGGTGTCATAAATTCAATAATAATATATAACATATTGTTTGTTAGTGATTAAAAAAAGCCTTTAGTTGTTAAGTAGCCAAAATATCAGCTAAAAGTTTTAAATCTTCTATTAATTGATTTGAGTTTTGTACTACATCGTTAACAAAATAAAAACCCGGAAATTTGTTAATTTCCGGGCTTTATTTTAAACTATCTTTATTCTATCAATTATTACATCTATGGCTTTACCTTCTCCAAAAGGATAGGAAACTTTACTTTTACTACAGTAATAATCAACATCGTTTATTAATTTTTTTGCTTCATCTATTATATTTTGATAAACAGGTCCTACTAAAACCGAAGAGCCAGCCTTAACTGCTTCTTGTCTTTCTGTTGAAAATCTTGTAACCAGTACAGGTTTACCCAATGAAGGAGCCTCTTCTTGTATTCCTCCTGAATCTGTAATTATAAAATGACTCTTTTTAAGTAGGTATACAAATGACAAATGGTCTAACTGATCAACTAAAAAAACATTTGGCACGTTACTTAATATATTTAAAATATCTCCTTTACTATTAGGGTTATGATGTACAGGAAAAACAAATTGTACACTTTCTTTTTCAGAAAGGTATTTTATTGCTTTACATATATTCCTAATTCCTTCTCCATGGTTTTCTCTACGGTGAGCCGTTACTACAATTGTTTTCTTATCTTTATTTAAAAAAGAAAACTTATTTTCTAATTTATTTTGTAATGCTTTATCATTATTTATCTTTTCAAGGGTGTAAAGTAAAGCATCAACTCCTGTATTTCCGCAAACTACAATTTTGTCTTCGGGTATACCCTCTTTCAGCATGTTTTCTCTGGCTTTTTCAGTAGGCGCAAAGTTTATATCAGAAACCATTGCCGTAACCCTTCTAGACATTTCTTCCGGAAAAGGAGAACGTATATCGCCCGTTCTTAATCCTGCTTCTACATGCACTACCTTTACTTTTTCATAAAAAGCAGCTAAACAAGTTGTAAATGATGTAGCTGTATCTCCCTGTGATATCATTAAATCAGGTTTAAATTCAGCTATTATCTTCTGCAAACCTATTAACATTTTAGCCGACAGTTCACTAAGGCTTTGTCCTTCTGACATCACTTCCAAATTATAATCAGGTTTTATTCCAAAAACTTCAAGTGCCTGATCCATCACTTCTTTATGTTGCCCCGTGGAGCATAAAGCTACTTCGAACTCTTTTTTTTCTCTTAATTTAGAAACTAATAATACTGTTTTTATAACTTCCGGTCTAGTACCGATTACTGCTAGTACTTTCATGTAATTTTATTATATATTTTTAAGGTTAAGTTCGCTACTGTTTTCCAAGAATATTTTTCTTTAAATTCTTCTGTATTTATTTCAAGTTTAGAATCAGGCCAATTAATTACTATTTTAGTTATTTCCTTTTCAATATTTTCGGGGCTTTTTGGTAAAACAATCCAACCGGTTTCTTCATTTTTCACTACATCGGGAAGACCTCCAACATTGGTGGCTAAAACCGGGACTCCGGTAGAAATTAATTCCAGTGAAAATAAACTTAGTCCTTCCATAATAGATGGAATAACTCCTACATCTGACATATTAATTAGAGGTGCTAATTTTTCGTGACTCAGGTTACCCATTAATCTTATGTCTGTATTAGAACATTCAGATAACTCTTGATTAATTTGTTTTTTATATGCCTGGAAACCTTCAGATTCATTACCTGCAAATATGAAAACAGACTTTTGCTTTACTTCATCACTAAGAAGGTTAAGGGCTTTTGCCAAATAAATAATACCTTTATTCGGCGCCCACCTTCTTGCACATAAAAAAACTATTTTACCTTGGCAGTTATTTTCTATTTTTAACGCTTCTTTTTCAGTTTCAGAAACTCTATAAAACTGCTCTGAACTAAAACCATTAGGTATCAAATAACTATTACTGCTCTCAGGTAACAAATTATTACTTGGAGCTATAATAGCTTTAAAACAGTTTAAAAATTGCTTTTGAAAATATCTGGTTAAAGCTGTTTTTTCTAACCACAAGTATTCCCCTGAATGGTTGGTAAAAACAACAGGAAAGTTTTTTGACAGCTTTTTATTTAATCTTATGCTTGATAAATAGTCGTGCTGATGTATTATATCCGGTTTAATTTTTAATATGAGATCTGTTTTCTGTTTTGTATTAAAGTTTTGATATAGTCGTTTAATAAAAACAGATATACTTGTTTCGAATAAGTTAATAAATGGATCTTTTAATTCTAAATAATACCAATCTATATTATCTATTTTTTTAATACTAATACTATTCTTGTCCGAAAATATGAATGCCAGTACTGTAGGGTATAAACCCTGCTTAACTTGTTCTTTAACTAAATACTTAACATGATTTTCTACTCCGCCAATTTCTTCATCAGCTTCACGATAAATGTGTAAAATCTTCATTTATTTTTTTACATATATTTTCCAAACTTTGAACTTGATAACCTTTAACTACACAAATTTCAAGCATTTCCGAAAGAAGTTCTATCTCCTTTATTCCTACATAAAAAGGATGATCAAAAACCATTTTATAATCTCCTTCTCTGTCCAATTGTCTTTCAAACTCGTGTAATATTTGCTTTGAAGTATAACCTAATACTCTTAGGTTCTCTATAAAACCAACAGTAGGCTCTTTAGCCAATATATTAGTGGGGCATTGTAGTAAACCTATGTTATCCCTATAAGGAAACCCATTACTTGAATAAGTATCTGCTACAATAGAGAAGCCATGCTTTAATAAAGATTGGTTTAACACATCTGAAGTCTGCCAGCAAGGAGAAGCAAATGATTGAGGCTTTGGAAGCCCTAATTGTTCAAAGCACATTAAACCATATTCAATTTGAATATCTATCTCTTTTTTATACCATTTTTTTAAATACCTTTCCCATGTTGCATGATTTTTGCCTCCATGTAATCCAAGTTCATGCCCCTCTAAAATAATTTTTTGAAGTAATTCTTTGTGATTGTAACCGACTTTGGGGTTAAGTAGCAATGCTTTAAAAAAGTTTGTATAGCCAAGTTTATGTAAAATAGAATAGGCTTGTATATCTTTTTGAGAAGAGTTATTGTAGAAAAATTTAGTTATATACTTTTCTACTGTTACTTTATAGCTAAAAGACCTTCCCATAGTTATAAAAAAGGTACATTTAGCATCGAATTTTGAAAAGAGCTTAATTAAATTCGGAGTTCCTTTCGTTAAACATAGGTGTGTATCTACATCAAACCTGAAACAGATATACTTCACTAATAATTAATTTTTATTTTGGACGGTAGATTTTGTTCTAAAAAATAGAGTCGCCAATGTACAAATTAAAAATCACAAAATTCATAACGACATATTAAAACATACATACTTAAACAAGTATTCAACACACATCCCTAATCCAAGTATAACCCAATAATAACACTAGATGAATTTGTATTAATTATTTCACACTACCAATCCACTCTTACTGATTCTCCTTTGTTTATTTCAACAAATTTTTCATTACCGGCATATACTAAAGTGATTTTACCTGAGTCTTTTGCTTTGATTTCTGTACTGGTAAGTTTTCCTCCAGTCCAGTTTATAGCTACTTCAAACCCTCCACGAGCACAAATACCTTTTATACTTCCATTTCGCCATGTATCAGGTAAGGCAGGTAAAAAATATATCTTATCATCTGTAGATTGCATAAGCATTTCAATTACGGCTGCTGCTCCCCCAAAATTACCGTCAATTTGAAAAGGCGGATGTGCATCAAGCAGGTTAGGATAGGTTCCTCCTCCTGTATGCGTTTTATTTTCCATATTATCAGGATCAACATACCTCAACAACTCTCTGTACATTTTATAAGCTCTGTTACCATCCCAAAGTCTAGCCCAAAGGTTTATACGCCAGCCTTTAGACCATCCTGTGGTTTCATCTCCTTTTATATTTAGCGAAGTTCGGCAGGCTTGTGCGAGTTCAGGAGTTTCTGTTGGCGTTATATGATGTCCTGGATATAAACCAAAAAGGTGTGATTGATGTCTGTGCCAACTTTCTTTATCTTTCCAGTCATAATACCATTCTTGTAGATTTCCTTTTTTACCTACCGCGTAAGGGTGTAGCTCCCCTAAAACCGTAGTAACTCTTTTAGTAAATGTATTATCAATACTTAATACTTCTGATGCTTTTATAAAATCTTCGAACAGCTCACGTATCATGGCTAAATCTGAAGTCGCACCATACAGCGTTGCACCTACATACCCATCAGGAGTGACATAAAGGTTTTCCGGAGATGTACTTGGAGATGTAATCCATTTTTCATTTTTATCTTTAACCATCCATTCCAAACAAAATTTCACGGCACCTTTCATTACAGGATACCCTTCACTTCTAAGATATTCTTTATCATGAGTAAAAGTATAATGCTCCCATGGGTGTGTAGCAAGCCATGTACCACCCATATTCCAGTTTGCCCAACGGGGGTCACCTTTACCAAAATCACCCACAGGGTTGGTAAGCGCCCATATATCTGAATTATGCCCTGCTGCCCAACCTCCTACACCATAATAGTTGTTTGCGGTTGCAGCCCCTGTTATTGCTACATTTTTTATAAAACTAAGTAAAGGAGTATGTAACTCTGATAAATTCCCGGTTTCAGCTAACCAGTAATTTTCTTCCGCATTAATGTTTAAAGTATAATTACTGCTCCATGGCGGACGGATGTATGGATTCCATATACCCTGTAAATTTGCAGGAGCTTCTTGAGTTCTGGAAGATGAAATAAGTAAATAGCGCCCAAACTGAAAGTACAGTTCTTCTAGTGCCTTATCTTCACCACCTGCTGTATAATTTAATAACCGTTTGTCTGTTGGTAAATTCGGTTCATTTGTTTTACCTAAATCTAGCACTACCCTTTTATATAGTGATTGATAATCTTTTATATGATTACTCTTTAAAACCTCATAAGAACTCTTATCTGTCTTCAGCATATCTCTATAAGCTATAGAGATATTATCCTTACCCATAGTAGCGGGATTTTTATCAAAACCATTAAAACTGGTAGCAACTGTAATATATATAATAGCTTCACTACAATCTGAAATCTCAATACCATTATCCTTTACAACTACTAAACCATCTTTTTTAGAAACTCTAAATAAAGAAGTGAAACGTGTACCTCTGTTTTCGTCAAACAGTATAGCATTGGGTACATTTCTATAACTTGGCTCTACATGATAAGGAGCGTACCCATTAACTTCCAAGACACGATTCTGTTTTGATTGTGTATATTTTAAAAGACTTTCAAAACTTATTATACAATTAATCGCTCTCCTTTTACTACTACTTAGTTTAATAGCCATAATTTGTTGAGGATGAGAAACAAAATATTCCCTATCAAACTTAACCCCACCACTTTCGTAGCTCACTTTAGCCACTGCCTTATCAATATTAAGCTCTCTGTAATAGTTAGTGTAAGTATCGTGACTTTTAAAATTGATATGTAATGTACCTAAAGGCATATAGGACTGTGAAAACCTACCTTGTAAATAATGGTTTAACGAATCTGCTAATTTATAATCTTCATTTCTCAACGCCTCTCTAATAGGTTCTACATACTTATAAGCCTCTGTATTATCTTCCAAGTCTACAGGCTCACCCGACCACAATGTTGCATCATTTAAATAAATTTTATCTGAATTTACCCCGCCAAACACTGTAGCCCCCATCTTACCATTCCCTAAAACCAAAGCCTCTTCAAAATAAGAAGCAGGTTTATCATACCATAACAAGTTACGTGGCTGTGCAATTATTATATTTATACTACACAAAGCTATTATCAAAAAAATGTGTGTTTTATTCATTGCTTTTTAAGACTAAAATTTATTACAGTGCTTAAATATACATAATTGCCTACAGCCGATAAAAAATCAAAGATTCAGAAAAACCCTAAAGAATTCTTATTTAACTTTCGTGCCTGCTCCATTTTTAGTATTATTATCAAAAACTAAACAGAAAGCTATTTTTATGGAGGATTTAACAACACTGAGGCGTTATTTACACCAACATCCGGAAGTTTCGCAAAACGAACATGAAACTCAAAAATATTTACTGGACTTGTTAGGTAAATTAAATACTGATAAAATTGAGAAAACTGCCTCTACAGGAATACTGGTTAGTTTTAAAGGGAAATTACCCGGTAAAAACATACTGTTACGTGCAGATATTGATGCACTACCTATACAGGAAACCATAACTACTGATTATAAATCGCAGACAGATGGAGTATCACATAAATGCGGGCATGACGGACATGCTACTATTATGTATGGTGTAGCAAACCACTACTCCCAAAAACGACCTGAAAAAGGAGATATTCATTTATTATTTCAGCCTGCTGAAGAAAATGGCTGGGGCGCACGAAATGTAGTAGCTGATAAAACTTTGGAAAACTTAAATATTGATATGGTTTTCGCTTTACACAACCTACCTGGTTTTGATACTCACAATATCGTATGTAAAGAAGGAAGTTTTACTTCCAGTGTTGTAAGTCTTGTTACTTACTTTAAAGGCTATACCGCACACGCTGCCGAACCATGGAACGGGAGAAATCCTGCAAAAGCAATGAGTCAATACCTTTTAAAAGCACTTGAACTGAACAGCGAAAATAAACCTGAATATGTTACTATAACGCCTGTACATACCGAAATGGGAGAAGTAGCTTATGGAATATCCGCAGGAGAAGGCAGTGTACACTTAACCGTTCGAGCTGATAGCAACGAAAGGCTAGATAACGCTTTAGAAACTATGAAAAGTACAGCTGAAGCAATTTGTAAAGAAGAAGAGCTTGAAGTCCGCTTTGAATTAATAGAACCTTTTGAATCGAATCAGAATAATAAAGAAGCTGTAGCAATAATAAAAAAAGCTACCGAAGCAGCAGGCCTTACATATCAGGAAATAGAAAACGGCTTTAGGTTTGGAGAAGACTTTGGTATTTTCACCAACATATATCCCGGAGCTATGTTTGGTATAGGCTCAGGTAAAAATTGCTACCCATTACACCACCCTGCTTACGATTATCCTGACGAAATAACCGATACAGGTATAAAAATGTTTACCACTATACAAAAACAAGCACAACAATAAGAAAAAAATAAAAATGAAAGCATCATCGGTTATAAAGCTGGAACAAGCTGCACTACAATCGAACTGGGAATTTTTAAGAAACTATTTTAAAAACGTAAAAATAAGCGCTGTTGTAAAAGGCAACGCATACGGACATGGTATAAAAACATATGTCCCCATGGCTGAAGCGTGTGGTGTAAATCACTTTTCAGTATTTAACGCTCACGAAGCCTATGAAGTTTATGACGCTGCCTCTCCCGAAAGTACTATAATGATTATGGGATCGCTTGATGAAGGCGATATTGCCTGGGCTATAGAGCATAATATTGAATTTTATGTGTTTACGATGGAAAGGCTTGCAGCAGCTATTAAGCTGTCTGAAAAAATAGGTAAAAAAGCACTTATACATATTGAAGTGGAAACCGGTATGTATCGTACCGGTTTTGAGCTGGGTGAAATACCTGAACTGGCTGCACATTTAAAAAACAATGCAGATAAACTTGTATTTAAAGGCTTGTGCATGCACTTTGCCGGTGCTGAAAGCATTGCTAACTATGTAAGGATTAAACGCCAAAAAATACTATTTAAAAAAGCAGTAAAAGAGTTTAAGACTCATGGAATAGAACCTGAAATAAAACATACCTGTTGCTCCGCAGCAGCGGTACGCTTACCGGATATGCATTATGATATGATTAGAATAGGTATAATGCAATATGGTTTTTGGTCAAGCCCCGAAGTACTTATAGAATATTTCAACAAGTATAAAGTAACCGAATCACCTTTAAAAAGAATAATATCGTGGGAGAGTGCTGTAATGAGCATTAAAAATGTCCCTCCCGGTGAGTTTATAGGTTATTCTCAGGCATTCTTCTCACATCACCCTATGAAACTTGCTATTGTCCCCGTAGGCTATGCACATGGTTTTAGCAGAAGTTTGAGTAATACAGGAGTTGTTATTATAAATGGCTGGCGCGTTCCCGTTGTAGGCTTAGTAAATATGAACTGTCTTGCTGTAGACGTTACCAGTATAAACGATGTAAAAAGTGGAGATAAAGTAACACTAATAGGTACACAAGGCGAATATGAGGTAAGTGTTGCTTCGTTTGGAGAAAGAAGTGACCAGCTTAATTATGAACTTTTAACCCGATTACCTTTAGATATTACAAGAGAGGTGGTATAAAACCACCTCTCTTTCACATTATATTAGCACAACTATTCTTTCCTTTATATTAAAAATAACATTTAATAAAACTAGTGATTGTATATTTGTATAAATCAACCATATACCACACAAATTGAATACTTTTTTAATACTATTTACTTGTCTTTTACTTTCTTTTACTGCCATGTCATTAATAAGAAATGATTATTGGACGTTTAGAGTATTTGACTATCCCCGGTTGCAAAAGTTTGTACTTTCTGTTATTTGTTTAATGCTTGTATCGTACTTTTACAGTAAGCATAACATTCTATTTTGGGTACTTATAGGTGCTATCAGCATTAACTTACTATATCTGGCTTACCTTATTTTCCCATTTACAATATTCGGCAAAAAGCAAGTTATAAAAGCTAAGAATAGTATCCCCGACCAGAGTATTAGTATAATGATATCAAATGTATATCAATATAACAATAACACTAACGGCTGCCTGCAGGAGGTTAATAAAGCTAATCCTGATATTGTATTCTTACTGGAAACCAACAAAAAGTGGGAAGAAGGTACAAAAGAGCTTAAAGAAAAATACCCTTATCATATTCTGGTTCCTAAAGAAAACACATACGGCATGTTGTTTTACTCTAAATTGGAATTAAAAGACTACAAGGTAGATTATATAGTAGAAGATGATGTACCCTCTATACACAGTAAGGTTATTTTAAAAAGCGGGAAAGAAATAATAATACACGGTGTACATCCTACCCCTCCTGCTCCGGGAGAAAATATAAAATCGACTGAAAGAGATAAAGAATTACTTATAGTAGCTGACATTGCTAAAGAAGAAAAACTACCTGTAATTGTTATAGGAGACCTGAATGATGTAGCATGGAGCCATACCACTAAGTTATTTTTAAAAATGAGCGGACTTTTAGACCCGAGGCGTGGCAGAGGTTTTTTTAACAGTTTCCATGCCCGTTACCCTTTTTTACGCTTCCCATTAGATCATGCTTTTATTTCTCCAGATTTTAAACTAAATGCGATTAAGCGACTTAGTAACTTTGGCTCGGACCATTTTCCTATATACATAAGTGTACAGTATGAGGCTAAAGCAGATAGTGAGCAAGAAGAAATGCATGCTGATTCTGACGACATACAAGAAGCCGAAGAAAAAAAGAGTAAAGAATAAACCTTAATTTAAGTAAGCATGCTAACCTGCTAATTGCTCTTCATTTTTAATAGAAACTGTACGTAAAATAAAGCAAGCTATAAACAAATAGTAAAGCATAGGCCGTGCTCCAGCATAAGTATATCCGTCACGAATGAGTACTATAAGCAATCCGCCCAGTACAACTTCCGATATATATGGAACCCTCATTCTAAAATTTGCTTTAAAAAGCGTAAGTATTGTTAATACTCCATAAGCAATAGTACCGCTTACTACAGCTATTTCTGCCCAATAGGCGTGATTTAAAAACGCCAGCAGAAAACTCCCTGCTATTCCCATAACAGTGAAAAATTGTAAAATCCTGAACATAAAAATAATTTAAGACTCCCCCAATTCTTAAATATTTTCTTATTTTTTATTGAGAAGATTGTTATTATCTACTAAGTTAATAATTTTTCACATAAATAAGAGGTGAAACATATTTTTAAAGTAAAATAATAGTTATTATTTCAATTCATCAAGTTTTATAATTACGAATATGTTTTTAAATAATAGTATACAAACAAAAAAAGCTCCCGTTATGGGAGCTGCTGTAATATTACAATAAGCAGTTAACTCTTAATTATAGAGCTGCAACGTGCTTAGTTAATTTCGATTTAAGGTTTGAAGCCTTATTAGCGTGAATTATGTTTTTCTTCGCTAATTTGTCTATCATAGATACAACTGAAGAAAGCTTTTCAGATGCTTCACTTTTATCAGTAGCCATACGTATCGCTTTTATAGCGTTACGTGTAGTTTTATGCTGATATCTGTTCAACACTCTCTTCTTCTCGTTACTTCTTATTCTCTTTAATGCTGACTTATGATTTGCCATTTGTTTTACTACTTAAATGTCTTTACTTATCTTTTTTGGTAGCCCGTAGGGGATTCGAACCCCTGTTACCAGGATGAAAACCTGGCGTCCTAACCCCTAGACGAACGGGCCGGTGCTTTACAGAAAAAGAGCCTTTTTTAAACTTAGGCTACTTTAGTAGCCCGTAGGGGAGTCGAACCCCTCTTTCCAGGATGAAAACCTGGCGTCCTAACCGATAGACGAACGGGCCTCATTGTTTCTGTATTGCGGATGCAAAAATACAACTATTTTTTATTTACGCAACACAAAAACAAAAAAAGTTTTTTTAATATGCTTTTGCGAATAAAACCCTGCCTTTAGAAGGGTTCCCGGTTAGTACACAACTACCCTCTTCCTCTTTCTTGTCAAGAGGAATACAACGTATTGTAGCCTTAGTTAATTCTTTTATTTTATCCTCTGTTTCAGGAGTTCCGTCCCAATGCGCTGATATAAAACCTCCTTTACCTTCTAACACTTCTTTAAACTCATCAAAACTGTCTACTTCTGTAATATGTTCTGCCCTGTAATTTAAAGCCTTTTCAAAAAGTGCTTTTTGCATCTCTTCAAGAAGGTTTTGCACATGTTCTACAACAGCATCTTTAGCTATAATCTCTTTTGTAAGGTTATCTCTTCGTGCTATTTCAAAAGTACCATTCTCTAAATCTTTAGGTCCTATAGCTATACGCACAGGTACGCCTTTAAGTTCATATTCATTAAACTTCCAGCCCGGTTTATGGGTATCTCTGTTATCATACTTAACTGATATGCCCAGCTTGCGTAACGATTTCATTAATTCGTTTGCTTCTTCACTAATAGCATCAAACTGCTCATCATTCCTATATATAGGTACAATTACTACTTGTATAGGTGCTAAGTTTGGCGGTAAAACAAGTCCGTTATCATCAGAGTGTGTCATTACCAAAGCTCCCATTAGTCTTGTGGAAACGCCCCAAGATGTTGCCCATACATGCTCTTGCTTACCTTCTTTATTAGCAAACTTAACATCAAATGCTTTAGCAAAGTTTTGTCCTAAAAAGTGCGATGTTCCTGCCTGTAGTGCTTTACCGTCCTGCATTAATGCTTCTATACAATAGGTTTCTACTGCTCCCGCAAAACGCTCATTGGCTGTTTTTACACCTTTTATTACCGGTACAGCCATAAAATTCTCTGCAAAATCAGCATATATATTCATCATTTGTTCTGCTTCCTGTATAGCTTCTTTTTCGGTAGCATGCGCAGTATGCCCTTCCTGCCATAAAAACTCAGCAGTTCTTAAAAACAATCTTGTTCGCATTTCCCAACGCACTACGTTAGCCCATTGGTTTACCATAATAGGTAAATCTCTGTAGGATTGTACCCAACCTCTGTAGGTATCCCATATAATGGTTTCAGATGTTGGTCGTACTATAAGTTCCTCTTCCAGTTTAGCATCAGGGTCTACTTCAATAGTCTTTCCGTCCTCACCTGTTTTAAGCCTGTAATGTGTTACAACTGCACACTCTTTTGCAAAACCGTCTACGTGGCTAGCCTCTTTACTAAAATAAGATTTGGGTATAAATAACGGGAAATATGCATTTTGGTGTCCTGTTTCTTTAAACATTCTATCAAGTTCTGCCTGCATTTTCTCCCAAATAGCATACCCGTAGGGCTTTATAACCATACATCCCCTTACTCCTGAATTCTCAGCAAGGTCGGCTTTTACCACTAATTCGTTATACCATTTGGAATAATCTTCTGACCGTGTTGTTAAGTTCTTACCCATTTTATTTTAGATTGGCACAAATATTGTTTAAATTTATTATATAATAATATAGTTTCGCAAAAATAACCATTTTGCAAAGCCTAACACAAAAAAAATGCAGAGATATGAAAACTAATTACTACATCCTAAATCGATTTTCCATTTTTTCTATACTGAGTGTTTTAGCATTAGTAGCATCGTCATGCAGCTCTTACCAAAACTCTTCAAGTTATGATACAGATGGAATATACGGTTCTGTTCCCAGAGATGAGAACAACGAACCTGTATACACTTATAATGACGGTAATGTATCGGAATATACCGATGGAGATGTTTCGGGGCAAAACATGAACTACAAAGCATATTTTAATTCTCTGCAAAATCAATATCCTGCAACAGCTTTTACAGATGTAGATGAGTACAGCTCTTACGATGAGGATAATGATACGGTTTACGTAGACAACTCATATACTACTACAAGCTATAACGCATACCCGGGTTGGGGTGAAGATCCTGACAATGTAAATGTAAACATATACACCGGTTACAATGCCGGCTGGGGTTATAACAACTGGGGATGGAATACTTGGGGCTATCCTTATTACGGCGGTTGGTACAACAACTGGTACGGACCTAACTGGGGCATCGGCTGGGGTTATGGAACTTGGGGATGGAATGTTGCATGGAATAATTGGGGATGGGGATATCCTTATACCGGTTACTATGGTGGCTGGGGATGGCCAAACTATTATTATGGATATGCCGGAAACTACTACCACAATTACAACAACCGCTATTATAATAACAGAAGAAGTTCAAATTACTATTCAGGAGGAAGAAGTTCTTATTATAATACAAGCGGAAGAAGAGCAAATAGTTACAGAACCGGAAACAGATCTGCTGTAAACTCATCTCGCAGAAACGGTACTACTGTAAGAAGCAGAGGAAACACTTCAAGATATAATAACAGTTCAAGAGCCGGCAGATCAAGAAGTATATACAACAACTCTTCAAGAAACAGTACACGAAATAATAACCGTAACTATACGCCTTCAAGAAGCAGAAACAGTTCTCCTTCAAGAACAAGAAGTTACACACCTTCACGCCGTTCCAACGCAAGTCCTTCAAGAAGTTCAGGAGGATTTGGCGGAGGCAGATCTTCCGGTGGCGGAAGAAGTAGTGGAAGCAGAAGCGGCGGACGCAGAGGTTAATTATATATTATAGTGTGGGGTAATTTAATTTACTTCACACTTTTAATTACATTACTACATTAAAACAATACTATGAAAAAACATATCCTACTAGCTGCTTTTAGTTTAACTACTATAACTACTTATGCACAAAGGCAGGACCTTAACACTGCTGCAGATGCAGTAAGATATTCTATAGATAACCTTACCGGTACAGCGCGTTTTCGTGCAATGGGCGGAGCATTTGGTGCTGTAGGTGGAGATCCTTCGGCAATTATGGTTAACCCCGCAGGTTCAGCTGTATATAACTACAATTCGGGTACTGCTACCCTTTCAATTTACAATGTAGATAATACTACTACATATTTTGGTTCAAAAGCCAAACAAGATGACAGCACATTTGATTTAAACCAAGCAGGTGCTGTTTTTGTGTTTCGTAACTCAAACCCAGAAGCTTTTATGAATAAATTTTCTCTTGGGTTTAATTACGAAAACACTAATAGTTTTGATAACAGGCTTTATACGCAAGGGGTAAACCCAAATAACTCAGTAGACCAGTACTTTTTAAATTATGCTAACGGCACACCTTTAAACGTATTAAATAACAGTTATTTAGAACAGTTAGGCTTTGCAGACCAACAGGCATATCTAGGTTACAATGCTTATATATTTAATCCTGTTGCTGATACCCCTAATAATACAAGCTACGTTTCTAATTATGACAGTTCTGCAAATAATTTTTATCAGGAAAACTACACCTCAATAAATGGTTATCATGGTAAAGTAGCTTTAAACTTTGCTACTGAATTAAAAAACAGAGTGTATTTAGGTGCTAATATTAACGTACACGTTACTGATAACATACAAACATCATCGTTTTACGAAGATGCTAATGTACCTACAGGACTGCAATCGGTACGCTTTAATAATGAACGATACACCTATGGTGGCGGAGTTTCTTTCAGTTTAGGTGGCATTGTTAAAATTACCGAACAATTCCGTGCGGGTGCATCATACGAGTCTCCTGCATGGCTACGCTTACAAGATGAAATAACACAAAGTATATCATCATACTGTCCTGAATGCGGCGGAACAAACGGTGTAAACCCATACATAACTTTTATACTGGATGACTATACTATAAAAACACCTTCTTCATGGACTGGTAGTCTTGCTTATATATTTGGTCAATCAGGTTTATTGAGTGTTGACTATACTATAAAAGATTACAGCAACACTAAATTCAGTACCAATGGATATGAAGCGATAAACTTTGATCTTAACAATACATTGGATATGGCTGGTGAACTACGTGTAGGTGGTGAATATCGTATTAAAAACGTTAGCCTGAGAGCGGGTTATCGTTATGCGGAAAGCCCATATAAAAACGGAAGTACTATTGGTGACCTTACAGGGTATTCCGGAGGTGTAGGAATTGCATTTGGAAACTCAAGGTTAGATTTTGCTTATACGTGGTATGAGCGCGATATGGACAGACAACAATTTGGGGTAGGTTTAACGGACACTTACAGAGTGGAAAGTACTAATAACAACTTTACACTATCGTACACTTTAGACTTGTAATTAATTATTTTTTCTACTTACTATATTTTAAAAAGCCATTCATTATCAGAATGGCTTTTTGATTTTATAATTAAAGTTGCTTGCTAATTATCATAACAATTAGCTAAAAGATTATTTTTCTCTACAATAAAACGGAGTATATTATCAATATCAGTATCGATCATAGAACCTCTAATTTTATTTGTAAAGCCAAAACCTTTCGTCTCCATTTCTTTAACCTCTATTTTATAAGCAGAAGCAATATCCTCCGGCATTATGGCATATAAATGGGATTCAACCATTTTCATCCTATCAGTAAAAGTTAGTATGATATTTTTAAAAATTTCTTCTTTTTCTTTTAAAGATAAATCGCTGGGAATAGTAGCAAAATAAAAAACTGCATTATCAATTTTCGATTCCTTTACTAACTTCTTTACTGCCTCTATATCTTTAGTTTGATTAATTGTATCAACTATAAAAAACACATCTTTTATAGGGACAAGCCTGTTTACTTTTAGTTTCAACTCTGTAAACTTTACTCCTGACTGACTTTCAACCACTTCATTTTCATAAAAATCTTGAGAAAAAGAACTGATAGAAAACAAAATAAATAGAAGATTGTATAAAAATGTTTTCACAAAGTGCTAATTATTTATTGGTTAATAAAACGTCGATATTCAGACTTTGCTATAGAATCTAACTCTTCACTCTTATAATAATGTAAACATGTTGCCATATAATAATTCATGCCGTCCTCACAACCTTCACACATTACTGGTAAAGGTATGTTTAATGCTATTTTTTCACCTCTTTGTTTTGCGTTATTGAAAGATACTAAATCCAAACCATCATAAGGATTATAAGCATCCTCTTTTTCTATAAGTTTAAATATCTCTTCATTACTATAACTCTCTTTCAAGCAAGCTATAAAAACTTGATCCTTATATGCATCTATCCAAGGATTAGCAGATGTATTATAATCAAATTTTTTATACTTAGGAGTAGAACATCCTAAAAAAACAATCAATGTAAAAATTAAATATTTTCTCATCTTAATTAATTTAGTATCCAAATATCAATTCTAGCAATTGGTGCATCATAAAAATGACAATTATTACCGCATGTGCTATTACTATATAATATATCTGCATGCCCTGTAGCCCATTGAAAATTACTTGAATATAGTGAATATATACCTTTTTTTCCAGAAAGCAAGCTAGGTAAATTAACACCATTCTCTCCTGCTTGTGTCCCCGTATATTTTATATGATTACTATTATAAGGTGTTGAAGAGGTTGCAGGGTTTGTTCCGAAAGTTTTTCTCATCCACAAATTAATTTCATAAGCAGCTTTAAAATAATAAAGATTATCAGCCCCTTTAAAAGTTTTACCTGGAATATGAGGTATATCAACACCTGAATAATTTAATGCTTTTGATAATCTCACTGCACATGTATTAGTCTGGGGGCCTGAATATATTGACAAAACCTGTCCTCCTATTGAATTATACATTTTTTCTGGTGTATCATACAAAGGGTCACTATCTAGAGGAAAAGCATTATTAAAAATCTTCCCATGAAGGTAATTCTTGAGGGGGAAAAGTTAAATTAGGATCTTCCCAATATTCTGCATCATAAACTCCATCTTGTCCTTCCGACAAGCCCATAAATTGATTTTCAAAAACCTCAGCAGAAACACTGTTATTATTGTCTAAATAATCAAGAGCCCAACTTACAAACCTTGTACTACTCTGGGAATAGTTATGTTCTTCTATATGATTTAACAATAAGTTAAACAAATTCATATCTCTCATTCCTAAATCAACCATAGATAATGCCATAGAAACATATACCGATCTCTCTATACCATCATATATTTTGTCCTTAATACTTGGGTTATTATCCAAAAAAGATTGTTGTTGAGTCGTAAGTTTGCTATTAAATATATCTATATTTGACAACCCCGGTCCCCCACCGCCAACAAAAGTTCCAGGACTTGTATTATAATTAAATTCTGTCCAGCAGTTCTCAACTATGTCTACAAATGAATAATAAGCATCATTTACATAACCCGGAGCACATGATTCCCCTGGAGAGTGTTCACCTCCGTTACTACAATTATAAACATTTATAATTACACTTTCTACACATACAGTTGTTCCTAAAGAAAGAGGTTGCCCTTGCTCAAAAGGTATATCTGCCTGAAGCTCCATATCATCACTTAATAATTCTAATTTCCCTGAAAACTTGGTTGCATCAAGAACTGCAATCGCTTGATTGGGGGTATACCTTAAAAAACCGGATTTCTCTTTTAAATCAGTATCAACAGTAATAATATAGTACAAAAAATAAGGGCGTTCTGCTGAATAACCATTTAAGTAAAGTGTATATTGATGGAATTTATCTGTTACACCAATCTTTTCAAAATACTCAGGTTTTTCAAAATCGCTAAGTTTAGACTTTAAGTTAGAATTAGTAAGGTTGTTAATTGTGCTTTTAATTTTCGGACTATTGATTTTAGTCAGAACTTCATCAATACTTATTAATGAAGAATGTGTTTCTTGTCCTGATAGAGATTCTACCTTTTCTTCAGTTTCGCACGATAGAAACACAATAAATGAACATAATGCCACTATATAAGCAGTAATATTTTTAAAGTTTTTTTTCATAATTTATTAGTTATAATGGACTTACAGCAATAATAACGATTTATTTTATTTAAAATTATTTTTATTCGTTATTTTTTAGCAAAGTCTTACTATATAAATTTTAACGGCTATATACCTGTAACTGTTAATAAAAAGCGTAATTTTGCACTCCAATTTTCAAGTACATGAGAACCAAATCGTTAAAGAAGAATAAAATTAATGTTGTAACACTGGGCTGCTCTAAAAATGTTTATGACAGTGAGGTGTTAATGGGTCAGTTAAAAGCTAGCGGTAAAGAAGTTACCCACGAAGCTCCTGAACATGAGGAAGGAAATATAGTGGTAATAAACACTTGTGGTTTTATTGACAATGCAAAAGAGGAATCGGTTAACATGATACTAAACTATGCTGAGAAAAAAGAGCAAGGTATAGTAGATAAAGTTTTTGTAACAGGATGCCTTTCTGAACGTTACAAACCGGATTTAGAAAAGGAAATCCCTAACATAGACCAATATTTTGGTACTACAGAGTTACCTCATTTACTTAAAGCTTTAGGAGCAGACTATAAGCATGAACTTTTAGGGGAACGCCTTACCACTACCCCAAAAAACTATGCTTACCTTAAAATAGCTGAAGGGTGCGACCGCCCGTGCAGTTTTTGCGCAATACCATTAATGCGTGGCAAACACGTATCGCAACCTATAGAAAAATTAGTAAAAGAGGCAGAAAACCTTGCTAAAAATGGTGTAAAGGAATTAATACTTATAGCGCAGGACCTTACTTATTATGGTCTTGACCTTTATAAAAAACGTAACCTAGCCGAACTGCTTGAAAACCTGGTTAAAGTTGAAGGTATAGAATGGATTCGTTTGCATTACGCTTTTCCTACCGGTTTCCCTATGGATGTACTTGAAGTAATGAAACGCGAACCTAAGGTTTGTAATTATATTGATATACCGTTACAACACATTGCAGACAGCGTACTAAAATCTATGCGCCGTGGTACAACACAGGAAAAAACTACAAAACTGTTGAAGCAGTTCCGGGAAGCTGTACCGGGTATGGCAATACGTACCACACTTATTGTAGGTTATCCCGGAGAAACGGAAGAAGACTTCCAAACCCTTAAACAATGGGTTGAAGATATGCGTTTTGAACGTTTAGGCTGCTTTGCTTACTCACATGAAGAAAACACACATGCTTACACACTGGAAGATGATGTTCCTGCAGATGTGAAGCAACAACGCGCTAACGAAATAATGGAGTTACAATCTCAAATATCCTGGGAGTTAAACCAGGAAAAAATAGGCGAGACATTCCGTTGTATAATAGACCGTAAAGAAGGTAATTATTTTGTAGGCAGAACAGAATTTGACAGTCCTGATGTGGATAATGAAGTACTTATAGATGCAACTAAAACATACCTAAAAACAGGTGAGTTTGTAAACATTAAAATTACTGATGCTACCGAGTTTGACCTTTATGGTGAACCGGAGAAGTAATTATTTAACCACGAGGAAACTATTATTTATTTTTATTGTAAATTTGGTAATCAGTAATTTATAATACTATGAAACTATCTGTAAAATTATTTGTTCTGTTTATATTTTTATCGGGTACTACTACGGCTTTTGCCCAGTACTATAACCAAGGTGCTACAGGCGGAGTAAATCGTAATATTGCACAACAGAGATATAAAGGCAATAATAACAAAAAGAGAGCTGAAAATATAGATATAGTAGAGGTTACTGTAAACAGCTTAGCAAAAGAATTAAATCTTGATGATTTTCAAAAAGCGGCAGTAAAAGTTATATATAACGACAATAAAGATGCTATAATGAGTATAGCAACTGAGGATTCTCCCAGAAAAGCAAAGGAAGACAAAGCAAGGGAGATCAGCGAAAAAATTGATAAGGAAATCTTCAAACTGTTATCAGAAGAACAGGCTAAAAAATACCAGGAAATAATCGATAAAAGGAAGTATTAAGTCATTCTTTAACGCTAACTAATCACTTCTAAAAAGCCTCAATGCAGGCTTTACTTTTTTTAAATACATTTATGGAAGCAGAATTAAAACGACTCAATAAATTTATAGCAGAAACCGGTTATTGTTCCCGTAGGGAAGCCGATAAACTTATAGATGAAGGTCGTGTTACTGTAAATGGCACAGTTCCTGAAATGGGCACTAAAGTAACCCATGAAGATGAAATCAGGATAAATGGTAAACTTATTCGTGAGAAAACAGGCAAGCATACTTATTTAGCGTTTAATAAACCTGTAGGCATAGAATGTACCACTAATCAGGACGTAAAGCACAATATAGTAGACTACATTAATTATCATAAAAGAATTTTCCCTATCGGGCGCCTTGACAAAGCCAGTGAAGGGCTTATTTTTATGACTGATGATGGTGATATAGTCAATAAAATACTCCGCGCACGTAATAATCACGAAAAAGAATATATCGTTACGGTAAACAAACCTATTACCGATCGTTTCATTCAGCGTATGGGTAATGGTATACCAATACTGGATACTGTAACCCGAAAATGTAAAGTAGAACGTGTAAGTAAATATATTTTCAGAATTATACTTACACAAGGGCTAAACAGACAGATACGCCGTATGTGCGAATATTTGGGGTATGAGGTTACCGCACTAAAAAGAACCCGTATTATAAATATCTCACTTGATGTTCCTGTTGGTCGCTATAGAGATTTAACTTCGCAAGAAATTAAAGAATTAAACAAACTAATAGCACCAAGCAGCAAAACAGAGGAAGCCAGTTTACCAAAAGCTTCTCAGCAAAAAGCATCAAACAATACTAGCTTTAAAAAGACTCCAAGAAATAACAATAGCCCACGCCCTCGAACTGGAAGAAAATAAAAAAGTATAACTAAAAGCTGACTATCAAGTCAGCTTTTTTATTACTTTTGATTTGAATTTTGTAATATAGCAGGATTATGGAAGCAGAATCACTACAACAGTTTTATTCAAAACATATAAATAAAGGAGAAACCGAAAAGGAGCCTCTTAGCAATAATATTGGTCATTTTAATGTTTTTAAACTGGAAGATTGCTTACTGCCTGGCAAACAAGTACAATATAGCCGAAGAGATTACTATAAAGTAAGCCTTATAACAGGCAATAACCGCTACCACTATGCAGATAAAAGTATAGAAATAGACGGTACAACATTAATATTTTTTAACCCGCAAGTTCCTTATACATGGGAAGCTTTATCTGATATAAGCACAGGTTTCTTCTGTATTTTTACCACGCCTTTCTTTAGTGAAGGAATGAAAACCTCTCTTGATGAACTACCTATGTTTACTGCAGGAGGAAAACCATCTTACATACTAAACAGCGAACAAAAAGACACTGTAACAGAAATATTTAAAAAAATGATGATTGAAATCAAATCTGATTATGCTTTTAAATACGACCTGATACGTAGTTATTTAAACGAGATTATTCACATGGCTTTAAAAACCGAACCAAGTGAAAAGTTATACAATCACCCCAATGCAAACTCACGCATAACATCTGTTTTCAAAGAATTATTGGAAAGACAATTCCCTATAGAAACTCCGGCTCAACGCTTTAATATGCGCTCTGCCAGTGATTTTGCCTCTGATCTAGGTGTACACGTAAATCATTTAAACCGAGCCGTTAAAAATACTACAGGAAAAACTACCACCACAATTATAGCAGAAAGAATAATAGCTGAAGCAAAAGCATTATTAAAACACACCAATTGGAATATTTCCGAGATAAGCAACAGTCTTGGTTTTGAAGAAGCCTCACACTTTAATAATTTTTTCAAGAAGCAAACATCAGTTACCCCTACCCGATACCGAACTGTTTGATTTTTGCAACAATCAGTTTGAAGCTTGCAATAACAAACAATTAGTTGCTGCATAATTTTGTACTGTAATCATTAAACAAAAAAACAGTATGGAAAATCAAGCAAAAAAAGTATGGTTTATTACCGGAGCTTCAAAAGGTTTCGGTTTATTATTCGTTAAGCAGTTATTAGAAAAAGACGATGCAGTAGCAGCTACATCAAGAAATTTACAACAGCTTAAAGATGCAGTGGACACTACAAATGAAAACTTTTTACCTTTGGAAGTTGACCTTATTAATGAACAAAGTGTTGCTGATGCAGTAAACAAAACTATTACTACATTCGGTAAAATAGACATTGTAGTTAACAATGCCGGATATGGTATAACAGGTAGTCTTGAAGAGTTAAGCGATGAAGAAGCAAGAACAAATTTTGATGTTAATGTTTTCGGTTCACTTAATGTAATAAGACAAGTACTACCTCATTTACGTAAACAAAGATCGGGGCATATTTTCAATATTTCCTCTATTGCAGGAATTACAGGCGCCTTCCCGGGGTTTGGTATCTATTGCGCAACTAAATTTGCTGTTCTTGGCTTTACAGAATCTCTTCAAGTAGAAGGTAAACCTTTCGGTATAAATGTTACGGCTGTATTACCTGGTTATTTCAGAACAAACTTCTTGGAGTCTGACTCCCTTGCAGTTGCCAAAAGCCCTATAACTGCTTATGAAGAAGTAAGAAAAGTTCAGGAAGTACACCAAAACCAAATAAACGGTAACCAACAAGGAAACCCTGAAAAAGGTGTAGCAGAAATAATTAAAGTAGCTAATATTGATAATCCGCCGTTATACCTACTTTTAGGTAGCGACTCTGTTCAACTGGCAGAAAACAAAATCACTACGCTACATAATGAAATAGAGGCTTGGAAAAGCGTAAGCCAGTCTACTGACTTTTAATTTACAGTAACCTACAAAATAAAAAGCCCTGCTTAATGCGGGGCTTTTTATTTATATACAATTAAGAAATTTATTTTTTAAACTTGCGTTGCTCTCTTGCTAAAAGGGTATTTTTAAGCAGCATAGCAATCGTCATAGGTCCTACTCCACCCGGTACAGGTGTAATAAATGATGCTTTCTTACTTACATTTTCAAAATCTACATCACCTGTTATTTTATAGCCTTTCTCAGTAGTGTCATCAGCCACACGGGTGATACCCACGTCAATTACTACAGCGTCGTCTTTAATCATTTCAGCCTTCAGGTAGTTTGGTACTCCAAGTGCCGTAATAATAATATCTGCCTGTGTAGTTATCTGGTTAATGTTTTTAGTATGGCTGTGCGTAAGCGTAACGGTACTGTTACCGGGAAAGCCTTTACGCCCCATTAGTATACTCATTGGCCTGCCCACAATGTGGCTACGCCCAATAACTACTGTATGTTTACCTGCTGTTTCTACATTATAGCGCTCTAACAGTTCTAATATACCAAATGGTGTAGCAGGAATAAACGTAGTCATGTCCAGCGCCATTTTACCAAAGTTCTCAGGGTGGAAACCATCCACATCCTTACTTGGGTCTATAGCTTCAATAACTTTTTGGGTGTCTATTTGCTCCGGTAAAGGTAACTGTACAATAAAGCCATCAATATCATCATTCTGGTTAAGTTCTTCTATTTTTTTAAGAAGTTCCATTTCAGATGTTGTACTTGGCATTTTTACAAGAGTAGACTCAAACCCTACTCTTTCGCAGGCTTTTACTTTACTCCCCACATAAGTAAGACTGGCACCATCGTTACCTACTATAACAGCGGCAAGGTGTGGTACTTTCTCACCATTTTGTTTCATTTTTTCTACCTCAGCAGCAATCTCATTCTTGATGTCGTTTGAGGTTTTCTTTCCGTCTAATAATTGCATTGTGTGTTGTTTATATTTAGTGATAGAATAGATACTATTAAAAAAGACGCGGTTACCCGCGCCTTTATATGCTTATTTATTTTTGTTATGGTCGCATGCCTTTCATGCCGCCCATCATGCGCATCATGTTTTTAGCTCCGCCTCCCTGCATCATCTTCATCATTTTGCTCATTTGGTCAAACTGTTTTAAAAGTTGATTTACTTGCTGTATTGACGTTCCTGAACCTTTTGCAATACGCTTTTTACGCTTAGCATCAAGTATAGAAGGCTTTGTACGCTCTCCCGGAGTCATTGAATGTATTATAGCCTCTATATGCTTAAAGGCATCATCTTCTATTTCTACATCTTTTAATGCTTTTCCGGCACCGGGTATCATACCTACAAGGTCTTTCATGTTACCCATTTTCTTTACCTGCTGTATTTGCGAAAGGAAATCATCAAAACCAAATTCATTTTTGGCAATTTTCTTCTGTAGCTTTCTTGCTTCCTCTTCATCATACTGCTCCTGTGCTCTTTCCACAAGGGAAACAACGTCCCCCATACCAAGAATACGGTCTGCCATACGAGCAGGGTGGAAAACATCAATAGCTTCCATTTTCTCACCGGTACCTATAAACTTAATTGGTTTATTTACTACCGATTTAATAGAAATAGCTGCACCACCACGTGTATCACCATCAAGTTTTGTAAGTACTACCCCATCAAAGTTCAGTCTGTCATTAAATGCTTTAGCAGTATTAACAGCATCCTGACCCGTCATAGAGTCTACCACAAATAGTGTTTCGTGTGGTTCTATAGCTTTATGAACGTTTGCTATTTCGTTCATCATCTGCTCATCAATAGCTAAACGACCTGCCGTATCGACAATCACTACATTAAAACCATTAGCTTTAGCGTGGTTAATTGCATTTTGAGCTATTTGTACAGGGTTTTTATTTCCTTCTTCAGAGTATACTTCTACCCCTATCTGGTCTCCTACTACATGTAACTGGTTTATCGCCGCAGGGCGGTAAATATCACAGGCTACTAATAGTGGTTTTTTATTTTTCTTTGTCTTAAGGAAATTAGCCAGTTTACCGGAAAATGTTGTTTTACCGGAACCTTGTAAACCTGACATTAATATTACCGTAGGGTTACCGGAGAGGTTTACACCAGCTGTCTCGCCCCCCATTAACTGGGTAAGCTCATCTTTTACCAGCTTCACCATTAACTGCCCCGGTTGCAGGGTAGTTAATACATCTTGTCCTAAAGCTTTTTCTTTTACTGTATTGGTAAACTCTTTAGCTATTTTAAAGTTAACGTCGGCATCAAGTAATGCACGGCGTACTTCTTTAAGAGTATCAGCAACATTTACTTCGGTTATCTTTCCGTGCCCTTTTAATACGTGTAAGGCTTTATCTAATTTATCACTTAAATTATCAAACATATAACAATAAGTTATTTCTACTATAAGTTTGCAAATTTAATGATTTGATTTTTAAAGAAAGAACACTCTATTTAAAATACTGCTTTAATTATAGTCTTTTTTTAATAAAAACGGTATTTACATAAAAATAGAAAGCCGATCTTGGGAAAGAGATCGGCTTTTCTTGGAAAAAACGTGAATATTTAAAAAAACACAACTATTCTAAAAATATATATCCAGACTTTATTTTAATTCAAACTTTAAAGAAAACCAAAATGTAACTCTAAGCTTATCCCCGGTAGAAACCAATCTGTACAGATTGGTTTTACTACGTAGGGAAAGTTAACTAGGGTTTCTTTTTCATTATATATTTTAACCTTTAAAAGGTTTTGCTCCCGACTCGGAAACCCGCATTTATTATGCGGCATATATAACTAAAACAGCCGTAATTAAAATTACCCTACCTTAAAAACTAAATTTTAACATTTTTATTTTACTTTTCTTTATTTTTTAAAAATACACTAACAATTTCACTGTTAGTTTTAACACAGCTAAATCAATGTAATACTGATAGTTCCTAAAGTTTGCTATTAAAAAAACTACCCAGATAAAAATTGAAAATTGTTTAAGAACAAAAAAAATTTATACCTTGACAGCCTTATTTATTGCTCCATGAAAAAGACTTCACTAAAAGGTATTTGTGAAGAAATTACATTTTCTGATTTTTTTAAAAATCATGCGCAAGCACTTCGTAATTACCTTTACTATAAATTCGGAAATGAAGAGCAGGCCGACGATGTAACTCAGGAAGCCTTCATTAAATTATGGCAAAACTGCGCAGATGTGCCTCCTGAAAAGGCAAAATCGTTTTTATATACAGTAGCCAATAATGCTTCTTTAAACCACATTGCCCACCAAAAAGTAGTTTTAGAATACGCTAAAAAATCGACTAAAAAAGGGACTGATAACCAAAGTCCTGAATTTGTAATGGAGGAGGAACAGTTTAAAACAAAACTGCAAAATGCCATTGCTAACCTAAGCGAAGCACAACGCACTGCTTTTTTATTACACAGGATTGAGGGTAAGAAATATAAAGAAATTGCTGAGATGCTGGGTATTAGTGTTAAAGCTGTAGAAAAGCGTATACACACTGCATTGGTAGAGTTGCGAAAAGAAATTGAAAATATGAGGTAGGGAAAACAGTAGTAAACCTGTTATACATACAAATAAGAGCGAAAAGATGAAAGAAGAAGATATAAAATTGGCAAAATGGCTTGATGGAAAGATGGAAGGTGCTGAGCTGGAAGAGTTCAAAAAGTCGCCTGAATATCATACTTATCAAAAGATAAAAGATTACTCAGCAGAGCTTACCGCTCCACAAGCTGATATAGATACTATATATAAAAACGTAGCCAAATCAAGAAACCAGAATAAAGGGGTAAGGAAACTTACGCCGTGGTTTGCTAAAATTGCTGCGGTATTAATAATAGCATTAGGGGTAACATTCTTTTTTTACACTACCCACACAACAAACCAAATTGCTATGGCAGGGGAGCATACTGAATTTTTACTTCCCGATAATTCAACAGTAATGCTTAACTCAGGCTCACAAGCTGAATACAAAACATGGAACTGGGATGATAACCGTAAGGTAGAACTTAACGGTGAAGCATTTTTTAAAGTAGCGAAAGGGAAAAAGTTTGATGTAGTAACACCAAACGGGATTGTTACAGTTGTAGGAACTCAGTTTAATGTTAAAAACAGAAACAATCGTTTTGAAGTAACATGCTATGAAGGTAAGGTAAAGGTATCAAGTAATGGTACAGAAGTATTACTAAGACCCGGTCAAACAATTGCTTATGAAGGTAATGAAAATGTAGCTGTTGAATTTGAAACTGATACTACACCGGGCTGGTTAACTTATGAAGCAGAATTTCACAAAGAAACTTTTGATAATGTTATTGCTGAAATAGAGCGTCAATATAACATTGAAATAGAGACTAATAAAGGAAATTATAGTACCTTTAGCGGAGTATTACCTATGGATAACTTAGATGAAGCGTTAGATATTTTCACAACTGCTTATCAGTTAAAGACCAAGAAAACAGGTAATAAAATTATACTAACTCCAATGAATGAAAGTAAGCATTAAAAACCTGCTTATATTTTCCACTGTTTTTTTTTTCGTGGTCCGTGCATACGGACAAGACGAAGTAAAAAGTATTGCCTTAAAACAAATTTTAGACACTATAGCTAAACAGCATAGTGTAAAGTTTAGTTATACTGAAAAAGATGTTTTCGGGCATAGTATTTTCCCTCCTGAAAAACGCATTCCCCTTAAAGCTAAATTAGTTTATATAACTAACCGAACTAATTTGTTTTTTAAAGAGATAAATGAGTATATAGTTGTGTATAAAAATGCAACAGTTCGTAAAAAGAGGTTTTGTGCTTATATAACTGATGAATTTGGAAATGCTATAGAAAATGTTTCTGTACAATTTAATGAAAGTGAAAGTATTGTAAGCGGTATTGATGGCTATTTTGAAATCAACTCATCTTCCCTGCCTAAAAAACTATACATAGGGCACTTAGGTTATATACCTACTGTTATAGAACCAAAAGAAAGTGATGGCGACTGCCTGCAAATAATACTAGGACTTAATATAATAGAGCTGGATGAAATAATTACAGAGCGTTACCTTACCACAGGTATATCTAAAAAGAAAGATGGTAGTTTTAATATTTCACCGGAAAAATTTGGTATACTACCCGGTCTTATAGAGCCTGATGTACTACAAACAATGCAGCAATTACCGGGTATAATGAGTATTGATGAAACTGTTTCCAACATCAACGTTCGCGGAGGCACACACGATCAAAACCTATTTATGTGGAATGGCATACGTTTATTTCAAACAGGTCACTTTTTCGGTTTAATATCCGCTATTAACCCTAACATAGCTTATGATGTTAAAATATCTAAAAATGGTACCTCAGCATTTTACGGAGAAAGTGTTTCAAGCGTTGTAGATATATCTTCCAGAACTGAACATATAGAGGATGGCTCTACTACTATAGGCAGTAACATGATTAATACTGATTTTTACACAAAATTCAAATTATCAGATAGCGCAAACTTAGAACTTTCGGCAAGACGCTCGTTTACTGATTTTCTCGACCTACCCACTTATTCTAAATACTCTGAAAGAATATTTCAAAATACTGTAGTTACAGAACTGGCCAATAGCACAGATGTTAATTACAAAAGTGATAAGGAGTTTTACTTTTATGATTTTACAGGGCAGTACCATAAAAAAATTGGAGAAAGAAGTGATTTATACCTCCATGTATTGGGTATAAATAACCGTTTAGACTTTACTCAGGGAACTATAGATAACGCTAATGTAATTACCACTGTTAGCAACCTTGACCAGGAAACGTATGGTGGCTCTGCAGGGTTTAAAACAAACTGGAATGAAACACACAGCACAAGTTTTGATGTATATGGTTCACTTTATAATGTATACAGTACCAATCAATCTATAGAAACTAACGAAACTACTAAGCAGGAAAACAAAGTTTACGACGGAGGCTTTCGCATCAGAAACAGTAATACTTTAGCTCCCATGTTTACATTGCATAGCGGGTATCAGTTTAACTCTACGAAGATTGAGAATACTGATGAGGTAAATGAGACTATGACAATGCTTGCTAATAACAGAACTCTTAACCAGATATTAAGAACACATGCTTTAATAGGAGAACTGGAATATGCTCCTGAGAAAGAGAAAATATACGTTCGTTCAGGACTTCGTTTTAATTATATTGAGCAGTTAAAAACAATATATATAGAGCCCCGATTACAATTTAACTATATGTTTGATGGTGCTTGGCAGGTGGAATTATTAGCCGAATCCAAAAGCCAAACAATATCTCAGGTAGTAGAATTACAGGGAGACTTTTTAGGCCTTGAAAAAAGACGGTGGGTACTGGCTAATGATATTGATGTACCTGTGCAACGCAGTAAACAATTTTCTGCGGGTGTTACATTTAAAGACAGGGGCTGGCTGGTATCGCTCGATAATTTTTACAAAACAGTAGATGGCATCACTACCTATGGACAGGCTTTTCAGGATCAATTACAACAAGTGCAGTCAAAAGGGAGTTACAAGGTTTACGGTACAGAGTTTTTAGTGCAAAAGCAGTTTAAAAACTTTTATACATGGTTAAGCTATACATGGAATAATAACACCTATAGGTTTGATGATGTTGAGCCTGAAAAATTTAGTAATAGTTTTGAGATAAGCCATACTATAAATACTGCTGCTATTTATGAATGGTATAACTTTAAAATAGCACTGGGATCCAAATGGTTTACAGGACACCCTTATACTAAACCTGTGCTAAACATTCCTGTATATGATAATAACGGCAACCCATCTATTTTTTATGACTACCCCAACTCATACAATATTGCCAGCTTTTTTCAGGTTAACTTTTCAGCATCTTATCGTTGGGATATTAAACCCAAAGTTAGGTTACAATTCGGTTTATCTATACTAAACATATTTAATCGTGAAAATATAATCAACCGTTATTACCGAATTAATAATCAGGAAGACATAGAGGTAATAAACACCTTTGCACTGCAGCGTACACCTAACGCTTTAATACGTTTGAGTTTTTAATTAAACTTTTATTTTCTTTATACCGGAGAATAAAAAAAATCCGCCATACGGCGGATTTCTCACTCCAAGATATAAAATACACAAAAATTATTTCTTAACTATTTTATTTACAGCATCTGTTCCATCTGTAAATTTCACTTCAATAACATAAATACCTTGTTGCATTTCAGAAAGGTCTATTTTCTCATTCTTTCCTGTAAGCACTGTTTGTCCTAAAGTATTTACCACGTTTACTAAAGCTATTTCTTTTCCTTCTGCCGAAATTGTTACTATATTTTCTACAGGGTTAGGATATACACTAAATGAAGCCTTTTCAAAAGCAGGTGCATCAAGAGCTAGACCTCCCGTTGCTGATTGCCCTTGTATATATACTGACATTGGAAAATAACCTTGTTCACCTACAAACTGAGCATCAGGAACATCTATTTTAAAGCTGTGTTCACCAGCTTCCAAATCTCCAAGTTCTATCACTCTGTTAGGAATTTTATCGCCCGGGCACCAGTTATTCCATGACCATGCTGCATCGTTATCAGGTCTGGGATACGCAGGGTTTGTAGAACAATCGTAATAAATACAGCTTGGCTGTGTGTTATATTCAAAGAAAGGTACACACGATACTCCTCCGGGCTTATAATTAGCTACTAATTCGTCATCAAAATATATATAATGCCACCTTCTTATATATTCTTCTCCTCCTGAATTAGAACCGTGATTGGATGTTATAAGATGTATTGTAGCGTCTGTTACATGCTCTTCAAGTGTAAAGCTTAATGTTCTTACTGTTTCTCCTAATACATCAGTTCCCTCTAATGTATAATTTTTAAGCTCATACTTATGTTCTAACGGTAGAAGAAAATTAGGCTCTTCTACTGTTTCATCCGTAGTCGAAGTAAAGTCAAGCGACCCCATATAAACATCATTTCTGCCTTCACAAATCGGTATCTCCTCAGCTGCACCTCCCTGGCCAGGACCTCCCTGATAACCATATACTTCAAGCTCTACCCAAATATCATAGTTAGAAGTAATTTCTTCATTATGAAAAACACCTGTTAAATTATCTAATTCAAAAACATAAGGCACACTGTCCGGGTCAGTCACTCTCAAATCCATAAATGGTGTAATAAATCTACCTATCTCTATACGTATAACATCATTATAATCATAAGTAGTAACACCTTTTTCGGTAAATACAAGGTTTACGTTTCCAATCCTGTCATAATTATCACAAAGTGGATGTAAAGTAACAGTCATTGTAAGTGTATTCCCGAAAGAAGCCAATTGTTCTTCTGTAAACTTTTTACCGTATGATGAGTTACTGTTTCGTATAGCTCCATCAGGTACAGGTTCACTTACGGTAGCTTCATACATACCATAGTAAACTGCCTGGTCAAACATATTTAAGTTATATTCCTGCGCTACAGTTTTAGTTGTAAAAAATATTGATAGCGAAAATGCTAATAATAGTAAAGTTTTTTTCATAGTAAATTACATTTAAGCCAGCAATTTAAGAAAATGAAAATTTATATTCTTAAAGAAGAAAGCAATCGCTACTATTAACAACAAAATTAAGCTTGATTGTTATATTTAAAACTGAAAGTATATAAATGGTTGTGGTCCTGCTGAAGCTATTGCATATACTACCCAATACACAAAACCTAATATAATAGCTTTTGCCACTAAAGGCGTTTTGTTAAATGCTTTCCACATGGCATTAATAATATTTTCAGGAAGAAAATGCCATATATAGCCTATAAGCATTAAAAGAAAAACATGTTTATAACCTGTTATAATAGTTTGCCACTGTTCTAAATCAATACTAACTTTACCTATATTCTGTATTATGGCAAGCGCCCTGTCAAAATCTTTTGCTCTGAAAAATATCCAGCAAAATGCCACAAAATGAAATGTAAGTACTCCTGCTATAAAATTACCTAAAATACTACTTCGTTTTTTATGTTCTCCTTTCTTAAAAGGGAAAATAGTCATAAACAGCTTGTGTACTATTAATGCCATACCGTGCAGTGCACCCCATACTATAAAGCGTATACTGGCACCGTGCCATAAGCCCCCTAATAGCATTGTTGTTAAAAGGTTGGCATTAGTGGTTAGTGTTTTCTGTTTGTCTTTTACTAAAATAAGCGATAGTATAAAAACAGTTAATGCTCCTACCCCAATAATTAATGGTATATAGCTTTCTTCCAAGTGTATTATACCCCATACTATTACCCCTACAAAAAATAATGTTGGGAATAAAAACCCTGCAAAAGTTCCTTTTCTGTTTCCTCCAACTGATATATACAAGAAATCTTTAAGCCATGTAGATAGCGATATATGCCACCTGCGCCAAAACTCTGTAATATTAATTGATTTATAGGGTGTACGGAAGTTGGGCGGTAACTCAAAACCTAATAATAATGCGATACCTATTGCCATATCACTATACCCTGAAAAATCACAGTAAATTTGCAGTGTGTATCCATATGTTGCCATCAGGTTTTCGAAGGCAGTATACGTATTAGGGGAATCAAAAACCCTGTCTACAAAGTTTATTGATATATAATCGGATATTACTGTCTTCTTTAGAACCCCGCCTATTATTAAGAAAAGCCCGTAGTTTACATCTCTTTTAGTGATAGACAGTTTCTCGTATATTTTAGGTATAAAATCTTTAGCCCTAACTATTGGTCCTGCTACAAGCTGCGGAAAAAACGAAACAAAGAATAAATAATCAGGGAAACTTTTAGCCGGCGTTATCTCTTTACGGTAAATTTCTACCGTATAACTAATAGACTGGAAAGTATAAAATGAAATACCTACAGGCAGGATAACATCATAAAAAGCAAACTGCCCGCCAAATAAGTCGTTATAGTTACCTATCAAAAAGTTACTATACTTAAAATAAGCTAAGAAGCTCAGGTTAACCACAACACTAAACCATACATATAGTTTCCGTTGCGACTCTTTTGTTTCCCGATACAGGAAATAACTGAGGGTATAATCCATTACCGAAGTAAACATCAGTAACAGGAAGTACATACCGCTGGACTTATAATAAAAGAATAATGAAAAACAGATTACATAGAAGATGCGGGCATAAAACGTTTTACGTAATGCTAAGTAAATTGCATAGAAAACTACAAACAACCCAAGAAATAAACCTGAGTTAAATAACAACGGTCTGGAAGGGTCGTATGTAAACCACCCCTGCACTTGCTCCCATGTTATTTGCGGTAGTATATCAATCCACTGCATCTTCTTTCATTAGTTTAAAATTATTGTATGCTTTATTAAATGATTCAATGAATCGCTCACCCTGTAGTACATACCCTTGTACAGAATAGTGTATCCTGTCAGTAGACATTAAACCTTTCTTAGCATTATCAGGTACACTATATAAGCCTCCCATTTCGGTAAATAAATCCCATGAGGCATAATAGGTTTCGCTTTCCTGTTGTAGTATTGCGCTGCTGTATGAACCTGCAAAAGTATTAGGGTAACGTTTTTTAAATAGTGACGGAGGTGGTGTCATAACTAAAACACAAGCATTTGGGTTAGCTATTTTTATATTGGTTATAAAAGTATTTAATTCCGTTATAAACTTATCTGTTTCTATTTTTTCAAACGATTCATTTGTACCTAACGAAACAATAATTAAATCAGGCTGTAATACCGGTAACTGCTTAAAAAATAGCGGATATTTATTATAATCAATTGCTTTGGCACCATTAACCCCTATACCGTGATATATAATACCCGGAGTATCATTTTCCAGTACCACCCCGTTAAGTTCATAAGGACTTACACTTTTTGTAGGGAGTATGTATATTTTTGATAACCTTTCTTGGCTATGGTAGTAATAAGACAAAGAATCAGCTTCTAACTGCAATGGTATAAACTCCGAACGACTTATTGTTTTCTTTTCCATTTCACCGGTAGGTATTTTTAATACTTTACCTGCATATATGGTATTAGAACGCATATCGTTGGCTTGTTTAATAGCCGAGACGGAAGTATTATACTTTTGTGCTATTACAGAAAGTGCTTCTCCGCTTTTTATTTTATGGCTAACTACTTTAGGCTCTTTCGATTCAATAATAATATCTTTTGAGCTGGTAGCTAAATCAAATAATGGGAGGTTATAAGGCGTAATTAACTTAATAGTATTAAAATTATAAGCCGTATCTCGCACTTCTGTTTCTATAACAAAATCTTCTTTGGTATTTAAAGCTATACCACTAAGTCCTACCTCTATACCTTTTTCGGGAGGGTATACATTTCTGCGGTGCTCCCACTCTATATTCGATTTAAACCGTACCGAAGTACTACCGTTTGTTTTTGCTAAACGGTATGGAAAGGAAAAACCGAAACCGCCATTACCAAATTCAGATTGTAAGTTTACACGAATTACATCACTAAAAATATCTGCCTGTATATGGGAGTCTCCTATATGTACAATATTTATTTTCCCTTTTTTTTCCTGCTCCAAAGTGTAGAGCTTTTCAAAAATAGGAGTTAGTGCATTAGGATTGGTAATACAATTTGTTTCCTGTTCTATTACCGTAACAGAATCAATAACTATACTGTCCGTTTGCACAATCAAAGAATCTGTTTGCGAATCTATTTGTGAAAAAGCAACTGTAGTTATTACACAAAAAAGTATTGCGAAATATTTAGTAACCATTTATAATAGTGTCTTTTTTATGTGATAAAGAATCTGCCGGTTTTAGGGAATCTGTTTTTTTAACTGATGATGCTTTTGTTAATCCTTTGGGCTTAGTTCCTTTTTCACTTTCCTTCTTCATTTTCTTAAACTCCTCATACCCATCCATTAGCTGTTGGTATACAAGTCCTGCTACTTTTTTAGCACCACGATAATTAAAGTGCGTATAATCTTTATTTGCTAATGGTTTTTCCTGCTCTACCCATTCTACCATACTGTTCTCTCCGCCCATAAGTAAATACAGATTTACAAAAGCAGCTTCCTGCTCTACAGCATATCTCTTTTGAGCCAATGTTAAGGGTACCACAGCTGAGTCCGTTTTCATCTCCATATCATATTTAGAGGACTTATCAGCAGTAGATATAATCAATATATCTGCATTAGGGAAACACTCCCTTATATGCTGTACCACCCTGCCCATACGCTTAGTATACCAACCGTAATTATAACTGCCGTAATTAAGCACATTCGTACCATAGTGCAGCACAATTAAATCATAGCCCAATTTTTCATCAAAAGCACGCATTAAGCGGGTATTGAATATTGATATTGGCAACCCTGAATTACCTCTGCTTGAAAAATTATCTACATGAACCCCCTTACCATCATCAAAATTAAAACCGTAAAATGGTATAGAGTCGGCAGCAATAAATTGTGCTTTAAACTCTTTTAAACTCTCCTGCGATAGTGTAAGCGTGTTTAATACCTTTTCAGGGGTTAGCTTTTTAATTATGGTATCATTCTTAGTAAAAACTTCTATTTCGGCTTCTTTATTATTCGATTTACCGTAAAACAAAGTAGGTTTTTGCAACCAATTAAGCCCTGCCTGATAGCCTGCTTTGTAATTTACCCATATAGGTTTTACAGTATCGTGCTTGGTAAAGAAAACATGCCCGTTTACCCCAAACGGGCTGGTAGGTTTTTGTGTATTAATATAGGACTGTGCATCCCAATTTCTGGAAAAGGTATGCTTTACAGTAATACGGGCATTTGCCGACTCTGATGTTATATTAACAAAACCTACTCCTGTACCGCCAAAACGCTCCTGAAAGTTAGAACGGAAATCCTGAACGATTAAATCGCCATCTGTCATAGAGTCACCAAAATAAGCAATGCGGACACTGCCTTTATTTTTCTCTTCCAGCGCCAACAGTTTTTCATAAAAAGCAATAAGGTGTTGATGCCCTTTATAGCCGTCAAAAGTTTCGGTAGGGTATTTAATACCTTTCTTCTTTTTAAATTTTATCTTTTTCTTAGGCGGAACGGTATCTTTCTCTACAATAGCCGTGGTATCAATTTCCTGTATGGCTTTAATAACCATACTGTCTATTAATACATTTTCGGCAGGGATATCCTGCTCGCTAAATATCTTTCGGGGCAAAAACTGTTTAAATATAAAGAAAGCCACTATAGATAATACTACAATAGCAAACGACTGAAAGAAATACGGTTTATCAGGTTTCACAAAAAATTGTGGTTTTAATTACATACGCTCCGGCACCCCTATACCTAAAAGAGTAAAGGCAGACTTAATAGTATCGCCTACTTTTTTAGATAATTGTATACGGAAAACTTTTTCGTTTTCAACTTCTGCACCCAATACAGGTACACTTTGGTAGAAGGAGTTATACTCTTTAACCACCTCATAAATATAGTTAGCAATTAATGCCGGAGAGTGACCCGATGCCGCATTTTGTATTACTTCAGGGTATTGTAATAACAGCTTTAACAGCTCTTTCTCTCTTTCCTGCAACACTATATCTTCCGGTTTTAAAGCAGATGAATAATCAAAATCTGCTCTGCGTAATAACGACTGTATCCTTGCGTAAGTATATTGTATAAAAGGTCCTGTATTCCCTGCAAAATCTACTGACTCTTCAGGGTTGAAAAGAATTCGTTTTTTAGGGTCTACTTTTAATATATAATACTTTAACGCACCCAATCCTATTATCTTGTATAGTTTTTTCTTTTCTTCGTCGCCATAGCCGTCAAGCTTACCTAACTCTTCTGAGATATTTTTAGCCGTAGCAGTCATTTCGGTCATTAGGTCATCAGCATCTACTACAGTACCTTCACGGCTTTTCATTTTACCGCTTGGTAAATCAACCATACCGTAAGACAGGTGGTATAAATTCTCTGCCCAGTCATAACCCAGTTTTTTAAGGATTAAGAATAATACCTTAAAGTGATAATCCTGTTCGTTACCTACAGTATATACCATACCACCAACATCAGGACAGTCTTTAACACGCTGAATTGCCGTACCTATATCCTGTGTCATATACACAGCAGTACCATCGGCACGTAATACTAATTTCTCATCAAGACCTTCATCGGTTAAGTCTATCCAAACCGAACCGTCTTCTTTTTTATAGAACACCCCTTTAGCCAGTCCGTCTGCTACAACGTCTTTCCCTAAAAGGTAGGTATTGCTTTCGTAATAATTTCTGTCAAAATCAACACCTATGTTTTCGTAAGTTTCATCAAAACCTTTGTAAACCCAGCCGTTCATTTTTTCCCAGAGTGCTACAACCTCAGCATCGCCTGCCTCCCACTTTCGTAGCATATCTTGTGCTTCTACAAGTATCGGTGCATTTTTCTTAGCTTCATCTTCGGTTTTGCCTTCTGCTTTTAAGGCCTCTATTTCTTCTTTGTACGCTTTATCAAAAGCTACATAGTAATTCCCTACAAGTTTATCGCCTTTTATATTGGCGCTTTCAGGCGTTTCTCCGTTACCAAATTTTTCATAAGCAACCATCGATTTACAAATGTGTATACCCCTGTCGTTTATAATTTGGGTTTTATATACTTTTTTACCCGAAGCTTTTAGTATCTCTGCTACCGAATAGCCCAGTAATACATTACGCACGTGCCCTAGGTGTAACGGTTTGTTAGTATTTGGCGAGGCATACTCTACCATTACTGCTTTACCGCCTTCCTGAGGTTTTTCAAAACCATACTCCTCATTATTCTTTACAGCATTAAAGAAGTTAATGTAATAGTTATCGGAAATTACAATATTTAAAAATCCGGAAACCACATTAAAACGCTCTACAATATCCGAGTGTTCCACAAGGTACTCCCCTATTTTTTTTCCTAACTCTACAGGGTTACTTTTTAACTGCTTTACCAATGGGAAAATAACCATGGTTATATCCCCTTCAAACTCTTTACGGGTAGCCTGTAATTCAACTTTTTCAAGGTTGATATCAAACAGTGCTTTTACCGCTTTTTCTATATGTGGAGTAATAATTTGTGCTAATGCCATTTTGTATGCTTTTTGACCTGCAAATATAATTATATTTTGATAAGACACTGAGTATTCCAACTTTAAAAACACTAAGAATATTTTTTCAAAAAAAATTAATTTTTGTTGTAACATTTTGCTTGTTAAGTTGTCATATAGGCATCAATCATTAATCAAAAAACGAACGATGAAGTTTAAGTTATTGCTGTGCTTCCTGCTAGGGAGCCTATCGACCCTTTACGCTCAAAAAAATGCGGAAATATCAGGTAAGGTTATCGATAAAACTACTAACCAACCGCTACCTTATGTTAGTATTGTAATAAAGGAAAACAATGCTACTGTAACAGGTGGAATTACCGAAGAAAACGGAGAGTTTACTATACGAAATCTTGAACCTAAAAACTACAGTGTAGAAATTCAGTTTATGGGTTATAAAACGCAAAAACTGAATGCTAACCTTTTAGGCGATAACAAGAAGGTAAATCTTGGCAACATTATTTTAGAAGAAGAGGCTATGTTGCTTAATGAGGTGGAAATAGTTAAAGAAGTATCTACCATTGAGCAGAAAATTGACCGTAAGGTAATAACGGTAGGGCGCGACCTTACTACTGCGGGTGGTACAGCTTCGGAAATTATGAATAACATACCATCGGTTAATGTTGACCAGGATGGCAACATATCGCTACGCGGTAACCAAAATGTAAGGGTTTTAATTGACGGGCGACCAACTAATATATCGGCAGCACAGTTATTAAAACAAATACCTTCTACCTCTATTAAAAAGATAGAGCTTATTACCAACCCAAGTGCTAAATATAACCCTGAAGGGATGTCGGGTATTATTAATATAATACTTCACAAAAACAGTAATGACGGGTTTAACGGTAATTTTAATGCAGGGATTACTTTTGGTGAAACGCCTAAGTATAACAACTCACTTAATATGAATTACAGAGTTGGTAAAATAAACTTCTTTACCAACTTAGGCTCCAACTTTGGTAAATATTTTAATAATGGTAAAATAGAACGCCGTGACATAAACTCTGACCAAATACTGGACATTAGCAATGATAACGAAAGTTACTTGGGTAAATTTGGTTTAGACTTTTATATAGATGATAAAAACACAATATCCGTTTACACTAACCAGAACTATTTTGAAGGTGTGGGTAATGTAGCTACTGATATTTTTTACCCTCAGAATTCAGGTTTTGAAAGTCTTAACCAGTTAGCGGTATATGACACCGGTAATCATAATAACACCTACAACCTTGCCTACAAACATAAATTTAACGATGAAGGGCATACACTGGATTTTGAAGGTAATTTTAATGACACCCAAAGCACTCAGGATGCTGATTTTACTACCGAAACAGATGCAGACAGCTCTTTTTACGAGGACAGGGTTGATGATGAAGGTGAGAATATAACGCTGAATTTAGATTATGTAAACCCTATTAATGAAAAATCGAAACTGGAATTAGGAGCACAGGCAAGAATAATAAACAACGAAAGTAACTACAGGACTACAAACCCTAATGTTACTAACCCAGCGCTACAAAACTCAAATTATACCTACGATGTAAATATATACTCTGCTTACGCCACATTCGGGCAAAAGTTCTCAAAATTCAGCTACCAGTTGGGTGCACGTTTTGAAAGCTATAAAGTAGAAGCTAACTTTAATAATGGTGAAGCTACTTTTGATGATGACTATTTAACAGTATATCCATCAGCATTTTTTGGTTATACTATTAATGAGAAAAATATGCTGCAATTGAGCTATAGCCGACGTGTAGACCGCCCCAGCCTGCAACAAACAAAACCGGTAAGGGAGTTTGCCACGCCATTAACCACATCAATAGGTAACCAGTACCTAGAGCCTCAGTTTACAAACTCGGTAGAGCTTAATTATACCCGAATGTTCGACAGAAACTCATCTGTTACGGCAGGTGTGTATTACAGGCTGATAAATGATGAAATAAGCAGAATTGTTTATCCTGACGAAAGTACTCCTGATAATGAAAATGACCAGATTTTAAGCTATACTAACTTTGACAGAAACACAGCTTACGGTTTTGAAGTTTCTGCCAATTACAAAATAACCAAATGGTGGGATGTACAGCCATCAGTAGATTTTTCTAATATTTCACAGAAAGGTTTAGTTTCTGAATTAGTTCCGGGAACGGAAGACCAGTACCAATCTGTTTTAAAAGAAGTTGACGTTTCTGCTCTTAATGCAAGACTTAACAGCAACTTTAGAGTTAACCAAAGACTTAGCTTTTTACTATTCGGGTTTTACAGAGGTCCTGTAAACGGTGTGCAAAATAACAGTAAAGAAATGTACAAAATAGACTCCGGAGCGCGTTATACATTGCTAGATAACAAAATGACTTTCAGTCTTCGCTTTAACGATATGTTTAACACCATGCGTTATGCGTTTGACGCTAAAAACCCATTCCCGCAAAGTGGGGAATTCCGTTGGGAAAGTCAATCAGTGTACTTCGGTATTAATTATATGTTTGGTGGTGGTAAAAACAGAGCTATGCAACGCAAGCAACGTGATGATAATACCAAACAGTCCAGCGGACAAATGTTTTAATTACAGCATAATCCACCTAACCACGGATTATTTTTCATACGAGAGTTTAGTTTAGTAGTTGAGCCCCTGTCAGTATTTATCATACTGCAGGGGTTTTTCTTTTCTATGTTTTTATTTTATCTCTGAAATAGTGCTTCCTTTTGTAATACCATTTTCATTAAAACTATCTACAACAAAATAATAGTTCTGTTTTTTTGAAAGCGAGTTTATCTGTATATGATTATCACCATATACCTGATAATTTAGAAAAAGTTTATCAGGAGCCGTACCATACCTTATATTATAACCTGTAGTGTTCTCTATTTTTTCCCAGTTTAGCTTTACTGAGCAGTTATTATCCGTTTGTCTTTCTGCTGTAATAGTAGTAACAGCAGCAGGTTTTGCACCACTACCATTCCCAAACACTCTAAAACCTGACATAGCAAAAGTACCGGAAGGTGTATGATAGTTTTTTACCCGAACATAACGTGCTTTTACAGGGTTTTGCACAACAATATAATCATGTGGTGCATCCTCTTTATTTTTAGTTTTATCTGCCAGCACTTGCCATGTTTTACCATCTGTAGAGTACTCAAGCATATATTGATAATATATGCCCGGATCTCTGCCTAAAATAGTAGTAGTATGTTCTGCAAAATTTAACTGTACCGCATTAACTGTATAGACATCTTCTAAATCAACCTGTAACCACTGTCCCTTTTTACCATCTTTCGCGCTCCAGTAGGTACGTATATTTTCATCTACGCTTTTTTCTACACCATATTCTGGCAGGGAAGATGAAGCAGTTACTTTTTTATTGTACGATAACAGCATCCAGCCTGAAAGATAATCTTCTTCATTCTCTATTTTACGTTGCGGTATGCTTATGGGATAATCACCAAAGCCTGTATAGGTATAGGCGTAACCATCCTCATTAAAAAATACCGGAAAAAGACTTAATCTTCGTTCAAACTTGTGTTTTACTGATATTGTGGTACTACTGATGTGCCAATAATTACCATAATTATCCTGAAAAGTAGCGCTGTGTCCTGCTCCTGTAGCAAAACCCGAAGGTCGATAAGAAAAAGGGTTATATTCGCTAAGTTTAAAAGGGCCCAGTGGGTTATCGGCTACGTACATACCGTCAGCATAACTTCTAAACTCAGTACCGGGTGTGGAATATTGTAAATAATATTTGCCGTTAAACTTGGTCATCCATGCTCCTTCTGTCCATGGTCTTTCACTGCGTTCATTATAATCTCCCGGGCGCTCCCATCCGTTATTTTCTATATCTGCATTCATGCAGGCTACAGGTTCACCTATCGGCATAAAGGTAGTTCTATCAAGTTCTACAGCATATAAAGGCTCTATATTAGAACAACCATAATATAAATAAAGCCTACCATCATCATCAAGAAATAAATCAGGATCTACATTTTGTATCGGGAAATTACTATTAACCACTTCCCACCTTCCTGTTTTAGGCTTTGCCGATTTATATATAACCGGTACTTTATCGCCATTTGTTGATGCTGTAAAATAAATTTCATCATTAATAACAACAGCAGCAGGCGCATAATCCTCTATAGGTAAATCAGGAGTTGTTACAAAGTTCCAGTCAACCAAATTAGAAGAATACCAATATCCTCCTGATTTTGAAGCAAAAAGAAAATATTCACCTTTAAAGTTTACAATAACAGGGTCTGCCGCTTCGCGTCGTGACGGTTCATCAAGACAAAAACGATAATTTAAATTAACAGGATTACAGTAGGTTAGTTTATCGTTACTATTTTGAGCGCTTATTATAAGGCTATTTAAAAATAATAGCCACACTAGAGTGCTATGAATGTATTTTTTAGAAAACATGATTTTTGTATGGAATTAATAAACTTTACTTATAAAAATTTATAACCCACAATAATACAAAAACCTCAGTCTTGGCAAATAATACAATTTTATACTATTACGGTATTATTTTTATAGTTGCGTTGTTAACTACTGCTTCATAAAGCTCATCTACTTCACTATCGGTAACCGCAATACAGCCAGCTGTCCAGTCTTTCCAGCGGTGGAATTTACCTATATAGCCCCTGCCATTACGTAAACCATGAATTTTTATATCGCCCCCGGGAGGTTTACCTAATTGTTTAGCATGCTCTCTATCTTTATTATTTGGGTAAGATACTCCTAGGTTTTTATGATAGCCACTATTAGGGTTACGGTCGTTTATTATATAATCTCCTTCGGGAGTTCGGTTATCGCCTTCATATTCTTTATGTCCTACGGGGTTTTTACCCAATGCTATTTTATACGTTTTTAAAAGCTCATTTCCTGAATAGGCTTCCATTATTCTTTTGCTTTTATACACTACTAAGCGGTCTACAGGCTTGCCTTTGGGTAATTTCTTTTCAGGAAAAAAATAATAACCTAGAAGGAGAAAAATTACAATACATAGTATTCCTAGTATATATTTTACTATCATAAAACACCTGTTTTTAGTTTGCACAATATAAAAAAAAGCTACCCATTTACGGGTAGCTTTTTATTATCTGATTAAATCGTAAATTTAATTACCATTTTATAATAGCACTTCCCCAAGTAAAGCCACTACCAAAGGCTGCTAATACTACTGTGTCGCCTTCTTTTATTTTACCTTCTTCAAAGGCTTCGGTTAAAGCAATAGGTACTGATGCTGCTGTAGTATTACCATATCTCATTATATTGTTATATATCTGATCATTACTAAGCTGAAATTTTTGTTGTATAAACTGAGAAATTCTTAAGTTAGCCTGGTGTGGTATTAACATATCAATATCAGATACTTGCAGGTTATTCGCTTTTAAACCTTCCATAATTACCTCGCTAAAACGTACTACAGCATTTTTAAATACAAACTGCCCGTTCATGTACGGGTAATAACTTTCATCATTAGGGTCATTATCCGCAATTATATCGGTGACCCAACGTTTACCCATGCCGGGAGCTATAAGTGATAACTCTTCTGCATGCTGCCCTTCGGAGTGCAGGTGTGTGGAAAGTATTCCCTTTGTAGTATCTTCTTCTCTGCTTAATACTGCTGCGCCTGCACCATCACCAAATATTACTGATACGGCGCGACCTCTTGTAGTCATATCTAAACCTGTAGAGTGCAACTCAGAACCTATTACTAATATGTTCTTATACATTCCTGTTTTTATAAACTGGTCGGCTACCGAAATAGCATATATAAATCCTGAGCATTGGTTACGAACATCCAGAGCGCCTATTGTTCTTTTTAACCCAAGATCTCTTTGTACTAAAACACCTGGTCCCGGAAAATAATAATCAGGGCTAAGAGTCGCAAATATTATAAAGTCAATTTCATCTTTATCAAGTCCTGATTTTTCAATTGCTTTTTGGGCTGCTTTTACTCCCATTGTGGTTGTAGTATCGCCATCTCCTTTTACTACATGCCTTCTTTCTTTTATACCGGTACGCTCCTGAATCCACTCGTCATTAGTATCCATAACTTTAGACAGGTCATCGTTTGTTACTACATTTTCAGGCACATAATAACCTAATCCGGAAATCTTAGAATTATACATTGATATATGATTTTAATAAAAATAAGTTGGTAAAAATAAACAATTCGTAAAATTATACCACTATTTAGCGTCGTAAATTAAACTTTTTGTACTACTTAATGGATGTTAGTAACTACTTCCAGATTAATATTTTCTCCTGAATTTATACTTCTTGTATGTTCAAAAAACACAACCTGCTTATCCAAAGCTGATTTTATAAGGTAATGGCTTCCTTTAAAATAGCTTTGTTTTACTACTACCTGTAAAGGACCGTCTTCACTAACTTTTAATTGATGCGGATATAATAATGCGGTTTCGTTATCTTCCTTAGTAAATGTAAATAGCTCCTTTTTTATTTCATTAACTTCCCCAAACAGAGAAGCCGTATATTTATCTGCAGGGTTAAAATATAATTGCTTAGGTGGTACTTTATGTATTAGCTTTCCTTTTTTAAGCACTATGGTTTCGTCTGCAAACGAAAGTGTGTCTGTGCTATCGTGTGTTGCTACTATACATATTATTCCTTTTTGTTTTAAATAGGCGAAAAGATTACGCCTTAAAGCATTTTTCCTGAAATTATCTATATGGCTGAAAGGTTCATCAAGAAGCAGCACCTCCGGTTCTACAGCCAGAACTTTTGCTAAAGCTATACGTTGCTGTTGCCCGCCGCTAAGGTATTTAGGTTTAACATCTGCATAGTCACTCATTTCTACTATCTCCAGCAACTCTTGTACACGCTGCTTTTTCTCCTTTAAATGAAAATTAGAAAGATACTTGCCTACATTTTCTGCTACTGTAGTATAGGGCATTAAGTCAAAATCCTGAGCCAGGTATTTCATATATGGCATTCCGGGTACTAAATTATAAGCCGGACCCAATACTTTTTCATTATTGTATATAATTTCGCCTTCATCTAAATCATAAAGTCCATATATAAGTTTTAGCAAAGTACTTTTTCCGCACCCACTTTCTCCTATTATGGCTATATTTTGCCCTTTGTTAACTGTAAAGCTTATATGATGGAGTATAGTATCTTTATCATACCCAAAAGAAATATTTTTTACTGCAAGCATTCTTTAATTATTACTGTGCAAAAATATTGAATTACAATCAATATTGTATTAGTTAAGTTCTTATAAAAAAGCTAAAAGGAGCCGCTATTAGCGACTCCTTTTTCACACCTAACCAATAAATAACATGTATTATGAAAATACGTTTTCTTAATACAAAACATTATTTCCAATCCACCTATAGTTATTTACGTATATATAGATGTTTTGGTTTGCTGCAAAAAAATATTTTGACTTAAATAATTGAATTTTTAATTCTTAACAATATCTTTACCAAAAATTTAACTTAAGCTATGATACGTAAACTAACTTTTATTGCAATGCTGATAGTAGTAAACTTTGGCTACTCTCAAAGCAAATTTGATCAATACTCACTTGAAGCAGGGTATGGTATGGCAGCATCAGGAGACCCAAGTATTAGTGGCTTTACCCACTTTGATGCAGGCTTTAGATATATGGTAGATGAATACTGGGGTATTAAATTCGATTTTGGTTTAGACCAATTCAGAACAGGCAGTAACCCAGAGTTAGGAACAGATTACAAAAGATTTTCTGTTCAGGGAGTGTACAATTTAGGACGTACATTAGACCTGCCTAACATGACCAACGGGTATATAAATGCATTGGCTCATGGCGGTCTTGGTTATTCTTCTTTAAAATCGATAAATAGAAATGGGGTAGATAATATAGGTAATGTAATCATCGGCATCACTCCACAAGTATATATTAGTGATAATTTCGCTTTTATGATGGATGCATCATTTATACTTAACTTTACGCAACATTACAATTTTGCAGGAGAATATCCTGACGGGAGCCCTACGGATAATGCATTTACCGGTAAAATGTTTAACCTTTCTTTCGGACTTACTTATTACTTCGGGAGAAATAGCAGTGATGTTGACTGGAGATAAAAATACTTTAAATTACATATAAAAAAAGCTGCCTCTATAGGCAGCTTTTTTGCTTAACACTTAACACAAATTCAAAAAAATTATTGTTTTGCTTCCTTCTCTGCTTCTTCTATCATTTGTTGGTTTGCAGTAATGGCAAACTCTACTCTTCTATTTTGTGCTCTTCCTGAAGCTGTTTCATTATCTGCTATAGGGTCAGCCTCGCCTTTACCCATAGTGGTAAATCTTGATGATGAAAGTCCCTTTCCTGTAAGGTACGAAACTACAGATGCAGCTCTTTGCTCACTCAATCTTAAATTATAATCATCACTACCACTACTATCGGTATAACCAAATACCTGAATATTAGTATTAGGATATTCATTAAATACAGGTACAAGTCTGTCAAGATTAGCTTTTGCTTTAGAAGTAAGGGTTGATTTGTTTAAATCAAAATTTACAGAGTTTTCACCAAGAGTCAGTTTAATACCTTCTCCCACTCTTTCTACTTCCGCTCCCGGTAACGCTTGGTCTATTTCCTGAGCTTGCTTATCCATTTTATTACCAATAACACCACCTACAGTACCACCTACAACACCACCAATTATGGCACCAAGTGCAGTGTTACCTTTACCAACATTGTTACCTATAACACCACCAAGAACTGCTCCTGATGCTGCTCCTATTCCTACACCTCTTTGCGTGTTACTGGTGTTTTTCATTGCCTCACATGAGGTAAGAACTATACCGGCTAATAGTGCCAGTGACATGAAATAAATTTTTGCCTTCTTCATAATTATAAATCTTTATTTTTTGTTTTATTGATTTTTTATCTTCTTTGGAATTGGTATACAACCTCAACATTATTTCCGCCTACGTTTACATTATCTACAAGCTGGAAAGAATTATCTGTTTGATTTCTTACTTTTAAATAATATCCTTGCGATACACGTTTAGCTTTTTCTCCCTCAGTAATTTTTAATGTAAAATCACCTGTTTTAGTAATTGTCCATACTATAGGACTGCTAAAGGACGGGCACCCCGGCTGCGTAAGACTCATTTCACCTTTATTGTTATTAGACACGAAACTCCAATTACTGCCTATAAAACATTTAGAGTCTGCAATATCAAATGAGTTTACTTTAATATAATCCGAACCCGGATATGTAACTTGTGTTATAGTCCAGTTACCTTTTAGTCCTACCTGCGATTTTTGGTCAAGCGAACCACATGAAGCTACCAAGGCAACCATCATGCATAAAAACACAATTTTCTTCATAATTATTATTAGGTTTATTAGTTAACTTTTTGCTCTGTTTATATGGATAAAATTACTAAGAATATAGATTACTTTACAACAGTAAACATATAATTTAACAGGAATTATATTAAATTTAAAATATAGAAAAAGTAGCGCAACTGACTTTGTTTTAATAAAACAAGCACTTTATACAGTATTGCCTCAAAACAAAGTCTTAATATTAATCTTTTCTTAAATCCTTATTTCTTTAACATTTACGACACACTGAATGTAACTTTTACAGTAAACCCCATACCTAAAATGCCATTTTGTCACTCTGTTTTAATTGGTATCTTATTTGAAAAAGAACAATCAACAAATTAATACATATAAAAAACACTTATATATTATGGCAACAGGAAAAATTAATGTTTCAGTAGAAAACATATTTCCCCTAATCAAAAAGTTTTTATACAGCGACCACGAAATATTTTTACGTGAGTTAATATCCAACGCAACCGATGCTACTTTAAAATTAAAACACCTTACAAACATAGGTGAAGCCAATGTAGAATATGGCAACCCGATGATTGAGGTGAAAGTAGACAAAGAAGGTAAAAAAATACATATTACAGACCAAGGTATTGGTATGACAGGCGAAGAGGTTGAAAAATACATCAATCAGGTAGCTTTTTCGGGTGCTGAGGAATTCCTTGAAAAATATAAAGACTCTGCCAAAGATTCAGGTATTATTGGGCATTTTGGTCTTGGTTTCTATTCAGCCTTTATGGTGGCCGAAAAAGTGGAAATCATTACTAAGTCCTATAAAGACGAGCCTGCTGTACACTGGATTTGTGACGGTAGCCCTGAATTTACTATTGAACCTGCTGACAAAACAGAGCGAGGTACTGAGATTATACTTCACATTGCAGAAGACTCTACAGAGTTCCTTGAAGAAAACCGCATTAGCGAGCTTTTAAATAAATACAACAAGTTTATGCCTGTGCCAATTAAATTTGGTACACGTACAGAAACTTTACCAAAACCGGAAGACGCTCCTGAAGATTATAAAGAAGAAACGGTTGAAGTAGATAACATTATTAACAACCCTAACCCGGCTTGGACGAAACAACCTAGCGACTTAGAGAAAGAAGACTATAAAAACTTCTACCGTGAGTTGTACCCAATGCAGTTTGAAGAACCGTTATTCCATATTCACCTGAATGTAGATTATCCATTCAATCTGACAGGTATTTTATACTTCCCTAAACTTTCGGCTGATTTACAAGTACAGAAAGATAAAATTCAATTATACCAAAACCAGGTATTTGTAACTGATAATGTAGAAGGTATAGTACCTGAATTCCTAACCATGCTTCGCGGGGTTATCGACAGTCCGGACATTCCGTTGAATGTATCGCGCTCGTACCTGCAAGCAGATGGTGCCGTTAAAAAAATATCGAACTACATTACCCGTAAAGTAGCGGATAAACTAAAATCGTTATTTACAGAAAACCGTGAGGATTTCGAGAAGAAATGGAACGATATTAAAATTGTACTGGAATATGGTATGCTTAGCGAGCCTAAATTCTACGAAAAAGCAGGTGCGTTTGTACTGTACCCTACTGTAGATGAAAAGTACTTTACGCTTGATGAGCTAAAAGAAAAACTGGCAGCTACTCAAACCGATAAAGACGGTAAGCTGGTAGTATTGTATGCTTCTAATAAAGATGAGCAACACAGCTACATTGCCGAAGCAAAAGATAAAGGGTACGAAGTATTGTTATTAGACTCGCCTATAGTATCGCACCTGATACAAAAACTGGAAGCGGATAACGAGAACCTTACCTTCGCGCGTGTGGATGCCGACCATATAGATAAACTGATACAAAAAGAAGAAGAACAACTATCTAAACTCAGTGATGAGGAAAAAGAAACCTTAAAAACTACGCTGGAAGAGATTGTTCCGAAAACTACGTATACCGTACAGCTTGAAGCTATGGACAGCAATGCTGCACCGTTCCGTATTACACAGCCGGAGTTTATGCGCCGTATGAAAGAAATGAGCCAAAGCGGTGGCGGTGGTATGTTTGGTATGGGCAACATGCCCGAAATGTACAACCTTGTGGTAAATACCAACCACGAGCTTACAGGAAGCATACTAAACACCGAAGACAAAGCACAAAAAGAAGCATTAGTAAAACAAGCACTAGACCTTGCCAAACTAAGCCAAAACCTGTTAAAAGGCGAAGAACTTACCGCTTTTGTAAAACGCAGTTTTGAAATGATTAAATAAGAACGTTGGATAATAGATGATAGAAAAAACCTGTAGCTCTCGCCACAGGTTTTTTTATTTATTCTTATTTCTTATCATTGGGCTTATTATCTGTTGAAGGAGGTGGGGGAGTATATTCATAATCTGGTAGATTACTTTTCTCTATCTTTCCATTGATTTCACCTCTATTATTTTGTGAGGAGTCATTATTGCGTTTTTTATCATCATTCATAATTTATTTTTTTTAGGGTTTATTATTCATTTATAGGTTTTACATTGTAATTACTTCTAAGGAAGACACTCATTCTCTCTTCAGCTTCTTTACTTACTTTCTTAGGCACATCAAAAAAAACTTCATCACTAAATCTCAAAATTTCAATTCCTTGCCTTTTTAAATCATAATAAAAATCTTCGACTTCGTCATCTGAAAATTTATCCTTAGATATTGAATCCCAAAATCTTTCATATTCAAGATTTAGATTTTCTAATTTCATAGATTTTGTACCTAGCTCTTTTATATATTTATTATATGGCAACAAAGGTCTTATTGTTGTAATCGCTTGAGAAACTGCTATAATTATTGTCCAAATTAATTCTAATTTATCCCAAATTAACCACCCCGCAATACTTGATGAAGAGGCAATTGTGAGAAAAAGGCTTATTCTCCATTCTCTTTTCTGATATTTCTTATATAAAAGCTGTATTAAAAACGATTTGTATTTACAATTTACTAAACAAGACCAAACTCTATCTTTCATTTAAAAAGAAATTAGAACACTAATTTACAAATCTATAAAGTAGATAGCTCATATTTTTTTTAACATTCTATAATAGTTTTTAACATAATTAAAATAACTTTAAAAAAGTCATGATTTTGTAGATATATTTTCTTCTTACATTTACAGTACCAAAATTACAATAATGACACTCTCCTCGAAACCCCTGCTTTACTGTTTTCGGCAATATCATTAATACTGCTTGCCTATACCAAATGCTTCCTTACTATAGGAGGTATAGTGCGCGGGATTAAAAACATAAAAAACTCCCTTTCGGGAGTTTTAATTTATGGCTTTATATTACCTTCTACACTATCATCATAGGTTTCACCTTTTATAGCGCCATAAGCCCTTTTTAATAAAGCTACAGCCATACCATGTTTGGTATCCCAGTAGTAACCCTGTGTGGGGGTAAATTTAATAACGGTTATACGGGGGTCGTCTTTACCCTCGGTAAACCAGGTTTTCATCATCGGGTCCCACAACTCGTCTATTTTTTGTTTATCCTTACTAATAGTACAGTTGCCGTACAAGCTTAAAAAATCGGTATATCGCCCTCCCTGAAAAAGTAATTGTGCGGCAGGATCCGTTTCCAGTTCTTTGTTTTTATGGGAGTCATCCGCACTCAAAAACCAAAAATTACCTTCGTCATCAATAACTTCAGGAGCCATCGGTCGGGTATCAAAAGGCTTTCCGGTTTGTATTTGTGTACAAAAAAAGCAGGAACCGGCAGCTTCAGCTAATTCCTTAATCTTATCCAGTGCTTCTTCTCCTGCCAGGTTTTTAAAATTATCTTCCGGCTGTTGTTTGTTAATAGAATCCATAGCGTATATTTTTATTTGTTCACTATTAAAAGTATAACATATATAGATGAACAGGTGTTAGCAGAATAATAAAATTAATCCGAAACACTTATCTTTATCATTACAATCAACCAAACTGAAATGGAACTCTCTTTAGAAACCCCTGCTTTACTGTTTTCGGCAACATCGTTAATACTGCTTGCCTATACCAACCGTTTCCTTACTATAGCAGGTATAGTGCGCGGGCTAAAAAAGAACTACGAAGAAAACCACACCAAAAGCATATTACTCGAAATTAAAAACCTGAACCTGCGACTAACACTTATCCGCCACATGCAGATGTATGGTGTGTTAAGTCTGTTTTTCTCGGTATTTGCCTTAACACTATTATTTTTTAAAGTAGAAGACTGGGCAATATATATGTTCGGAGCAAGTTTATTGCTTATGCTTGCCTCGCTTGCCGTTTCCTTTTGGGAAATAAGTATTTCCGTGCGTGCGCTTCGGGTACACCTTAGCGATTTAATAGAGGAAGCGAATAACAAAGAATAGTATTTATTATAAAATCCAGAGTAGTACAGGCTTTTCGGTTTGCTTTAGTTTAGCATCTAATTTTCGCATAAATACATCAGACACCGCAGGGCAACCCCAACTTAACGGACTAAAACGCGGGTATACCTCAGAGTCAGACACTGCATCCCACGAGTGGAGAACAATAACCCTGTCTTTTGCATTGCTGTTGCTTTCTTCCAGTCCGTGCAACCAGTACTTTACATTAATTCCCCACGAACTGTAATCCCTGCTCCCTATTTTATACTTCCCATTAGAAGAGCAATGACTTTCAGGTCGATTACTAAATTTTGCCTTTTGGTATTTTGTTCGGTTAGGTTCATATACATCGCAACTGCCATGGGTAACCATATTGCTATCAGTTATTTTTCCTTCTTTAAAACTGTAAGTATAAAATCGGTTTTTACCGGAATGCACACTCATATCAATCAGAAAATAGTAATCGGTACTCATCCCTTTTTCTTTGCAAAACGCTAAGGCTTCCTTATGTTGTTCGGAATAATCTTTTTCGGTAGTTTCTGTAACATCTTCTTTCTTTTTGCCATCAGCACAGCTTATAAAAGCTATCAGCATCAATAGTAAACTGTTTTTCATTCGTTTAGTTATAAGGGTTATCTACTTATAACTATAAATATAGTTAGCTTAGTATATTGGTAAAGTTTTAAATATGTGCTTTGCTTTATCAGGTCAACTGTTTGCCCTATCTTTGCAGGCTTTTTAATTTAAAAAAAATGTCACAAAACAATATATTTAAAGGGTTAGTATTAGTGGGATTAGGTGCTACCAGCTACGGTATGCTTGCCACTTTTGTAAAACTTGCCTACGGCGAAGGCTACACTACTGCCGAAGTTACCTCATCGCAGTTTATACTGGGATTAATCGGGTTGCTTATCATTAACGCTTTCCGTAAACAAAGCAAGAAAGCAGAAACAGTAAAGGCATCAAACAAGGATATAAAACAGCTAATGCTTGCGGGTACTTCACTAGGTTTTACCAGCTTGTTTTATTATTTGGCGGTGCGATACATTCCTGTTTCCATAGGTATTGTAATGCTTATGCAAACCGTATGGATGGGTGTAGTACTGGAAGGTATTTTAAGCAAAAGCTTTCCTTCGGCACGTAAAACCATAGCTGCCATTATTGTACTGGCAGGTACGGTACTTGCCACTAACCTTATTGAAACTGATACCCTACCCGACTGGCGTGGTGTTGGCTGGGGGCTGCTTGCAGCAGCTTCATTTACCACTACTATGTTTACTGCTAACAAAATTGCCCTGCACCTTTCTACACCGCAGCGTAGTTTGTATATGCTTATGGGGGGTGCTGTAATCGTATTTGGTTTTGCTGCTTATACCTATACAGGCAGTTTTAATATGGCTATATTTTTAAAATGGGGAATTTTATTATCCCTGTTCGGGACTATTATTCCGCCTATGCTTATGAATGCCGGTTTTCCGCACACGGGGCTTGGTTTGGGTAGTATAGTATCATCTTTAGAGTTGCCTGTATCGGTAACTATGGCATATATTATTCTAAATGAAGAGGTAACTGCTTTACAGTGGATTGGTATTGTCTTAATAATTGCTGCTATTGTAATTATGAATATTAAAACAAAAAGAAACCGAAAGAATGCTTAAATTTGAGTAAAACCAAATTTATATGACTTTACCCTGGCACTTATGTGTAATGGCAGTTATTTATATACTGGCTGGTTTAAACCATTTTAGAGTACCAAAAATGTATGAGCGTATTATACCGCCACTATTTACTTCTCCTAAAACAGTAAATATAATTAGCGGGCTTGCCGAAGTGGTACTGGGGATACTCCTTTTAGTGCCTAAATTCTCAGCTTGGGCTGCATGGGGCATTATTATACTTTTAATTGCTGTTTTCCCTGCCAATGTATATATGGTAACAAATAAAAAGGCAAGTTTCGGGTTACCAAAATGGTTACTTATTGCCCGATTACCTCTTCAACTTTTATTAATGTACTGGGCTTACCTATACACTTAACCTCTTAAAGGCAGTTGATTATACCCCCCTCAACTACAAAAACACTCTAACAAATCTCTTTTTTATTTAAAACTTTCTTACATAAGGTATATAAAAACACTTTTTACAGAAAAAAATGCAACAAGGTTAAGTTTTCTTTAAATGATTTTCAAAAATCTGATAAATAATGCATTCTTTATAAAGTGAACTACTTTTTTTAGTAATATTGATTAGTATTAACAACAAATAATTTTTTAAAAAGAATCTGACTAAACTTTTCCCTGTGATGAAAAAGAGTAATCGTGTAGAGCTGGATAAAGAAACAATTGAAAAAATAGTAATAGTGGCTCAGGAAGAAAAAAGGCCATTTGAAGTACTAAAAAAAGATTTCGGAATATCTGAAAAAGAGGTAACAGAAATTATGAAAAAGAAGTTACCTACTGATAGTTTCGAACTTTGGAAAAAGAAAACGGCAAACAAAAAACCGAAACAATTAAAACCGCAAAAGTTTAATGAAATTGAAGACGATGATTTAGACACAAAGTATTACATAAAAAATAAGTTTTAAAAATATACTACTAAACTCCCTACTCAGGGAGTTTTTTATTCACTAAAACAAAAATATTATTTAACTTTATTAAAGTTTAATTTAATTTTATTAATTTTGAATTACACTTTAATAAAAATGATTGAACCAAAACTACCCAGTACATGCCCCAGCTGTTCAGAACCTTTACGGGTATCACAGCTATCGTGCCCTGAATGCCAAACTCAGGTATCGGGCAACTACCCCCTTCCGGCATTACTACGCCTTAGCAAGGAGGAACAGGATTTTATTATACAATTTTTCTTATCCAGCGGCAGCCTTAAAAAAATGGCGCAGCAAATGGGGAACAGCTACCCTACTGTTCGCAATAAACTGGATGACCTTATTGAAAAAGTAAAGCAATTAATACCGGACGAAGAATGAAAACACTACTACTTAATCCTTTTAAAAAGTATACTGAAAAGCAATTAATACTTATAGGAATTGTTTTTACGGTACTGGGAAGCCTTTCTGCCTATTGGTTTAACGCTCGATATGATGGTGTACTGGATTTACATTTTGCAACAAATGTAGCCATAGAAACACCTTTTATAGAAAATGCAGTTAATATAGTATTACTCTCCTTTACACTATATATGTTGGGTATATATATAAATAAAAAAACAAGAATAGCAGATGTCCTCAGCACGGTACTATTGGCAAGGTTACCTTTTTATTTATTGACTTTAATTAACATAAGCAGTAAAATATCCAATATTGAAAGAAAGGTAATAACCTCTAACCCTTACGACATACGTTTCGCTCCTTCAGAGATTGTATATTTATTAGTCTTATCAATACTAATACTTGTGTTTATTGTATGGCATATAGCATTACTATATAATGGCTTTAAAGTAGCTGCAAACTTAAAAACAACAAATCAAAAAATACTTTTTGCAGTAACAATTCTAATTACCGAAATAATCTCTAAAATACTATTTTACACTATCCTATAAACTTTATAAAAATGAAAAAACTTATTCTTTTAACCATACTCTTCATAACATCAGTAATTAATGCTCAAGATGTAACAGGTGACTGGTACGGGCTACTTAAATTTCCCGGAGGGCAATTACGAATAAACCTTCATGTTACAAGTACTGATGATGGCTACAGCGCTACTATGGACAGCCCTGACCAAGGTGCTAACGGAATACCCGTGCAAACCACAACCTTTAAAGACAACAAACTTACTTTCGCTATCCCACAGGGCGCAATTAAATATGAAGGTACGTATAAAAACGAAAGTATTGAAGGTACATTTACACAAAACGGTCAGCCGTTGCCTTTAAACTTTAGTAGAGAAAAAGTAGAAATAACAAAGGCTAAGCGTCCGCAGGAACCTAAAAAGCCTTATCCTTACTATACTGAAGATGTAAAATTCACAAACCCCAGAGCTAATATAGAGCTGGCAGGTACATTGTCTTTACCTGAAAAAGAAGGCAACTTCCCTGCTGTAGTTTTAATTAGCGGAAGTGGTCCTCAAAACCGAGATGAAGAATTATTAGAGCATAAGCCTTTTCTTGTTTTAGCTGATTATTTAACCCGAAACGGTATTGCTGTACTTCGTTATGACGACAGAGGTGTAGGTGAATCAGGAGGAGAATTTAAAGATGCTACAACAAAAGATTTTGCTGATGATGCCGAAGCTGCTTTTGAATATTTAAAATCACGACCTGAAATAAATAAAAATAAAGTAGGGCTAATAGGTCATAGCGAAGGAGGTACTATTGCGCCTATAATTGCTGCTAAAAATAAAAGTGTAGCTTTTATAGTAATGCTTGCAGGAACTGCTATACCGGGCGATGAAATATTAATGTTGCAAAATTATTTAATTAATAAAGCAGAGGGTATGCCTGATGAAGAACTTACAAAACTGGGTAATATTAACATGACTATTTACAATGCTGTTAAGCAGGAAAAAGACCCAAAGAAGCTAAAAGAGAAACTTAGTGAAATATACCAAACAGAATTAAAGCCTGTTTTTATTGCTAAGGGTATTCCTGAGTCACAGGTAAACCAATACATTACACTACAGATAAACGAAATTTCTTCTCCGTGGTACAGTTATTTTATACGCTATAACCCTGCCCCTGCCATAGAAAAAGTACAATGCCCTATACTGGCACTAAACGGAGAAAATGACCTACAAGTACCTGCTAATGCTAACCTGGGAGCAATAAAAGATATAGCTAAAAAAAGTGGTAATAAACATGTTACCGTAAAAGAATTACCGGGGTTAAACCACTTATTTCAGGAAAGTGCAACAGGTGCTCCAAACGAATATTCAAGCATAGAACAAACTATAGCTCCTGTAGTCTTGGAAACCATTTCTGAATGGATTAACAAACAGTCAAGATAATTTTTTAAATATAAAAAATGTTAAAATTGTAATTTATTGTAACAAATAGTAACTTTATACGACTATATAACTAATTACCAATAAACTATTATTACTGCTATATAGTAATCAACAACTAACAACTCTATTATGAAAAAAGTATTACTACTGTTTATGCTTGCCTTTACAGGTACTGTTATGGCAAGTAACGAGGTGAAGCAAAAAAGCGACGCGACAAACAATACTGAATATTTAGCTGTTTATAAAAAGGATAGTATTGATCCCCCTGTAAAGGACACTCTAAAAACGAAAAAACAAAACTCGTTTACAGAAGAGATAAAAGATAACAAAGGTTTACTTTCTATTAATGTGTTTTTAGTTGATTTAATTCATAAAAGTAATATTAAAATAGCTAAGCGTATTTTAGAAGACTAATAAGCGTTATAAAATACATAAAACAAAAAAGCTGCTCAATGAGTAGCTTTTTTTAGTATCCGCTATTTCCCTGTCAATTATTATTTTGCTTATTTTGCGAAAATTTAAAATAACAACTTCTATTTATGAAAAGAGCTTTAAGCCTGTTTGCCCTGCTATTTATTGTAGCTGCCTGTAATAACGAAGAAAAACATCCTGATAGTAACCTGCACATTACAGGTGAAATAAAAGGACTTAAAAAAGGTAAACTCTATATACAACAACTAAGGGATACTACCCTTACCACGCTGGACAGCATTATTGTAAACGGAGACGCTACGTTTGACAGTTACCTGAATATTGACGGTCCTGAAATGTTATACCTATTTTTAGACAGGGGACAAACAAAATCTATAGATAACAGTTTACCGTTTTTTGCAGAGCCGGGAGAAATGACTATAAACAGTACTAACGAAAACTTTTTTGCAAAAGCTAAGATTACAGGCTCTGAAAATCATAAAATGTATGAGGACTACTTGAAAATGAAAAGTCGCTTTACAAACAAAAATTTAGAGCTTTTAGAACAAAGTATGGAAGCTGAGAAAGAAGGAAATACAGCTATTAAAGACAGTATTGACAAACAAATGGAAAATTTGCTTAAAAAGAGATACCTTTTTACTGTTAACTACGCTATTAATAAAGGTGATTATGAACTTGCTCCTTATTTAGTACTATCAGAAGTAAACGATGTTAATATAGTGTACTTAGATACTGTTCAAAAAAGCATGTCGCCTAAAGTAGCAAAATCATACTACGGAGAACTTTTAACGGAGTATATAGCCGAACGCCGTAAAGCTGTAGAAGCTGCCAAAAGCGAATAAAAGAAAATATAAAGCAATAAAAAAACGCTTCAGTTACCTGAAGCGTTTTTATTTTTGAGCCGATGGAGGGACTCGAACCCACGACCTGCTGATTACAAATCAGCTGCTCTAGCCAGCTGAGCTACACCGGCGTCTCAACTCGGGTGCAAATATAGTTCTGTTACCCAAATTTCCAAAAAAAAATGTGCAATTTTTATAACTTTTTTTTGATTAAAGCGCGTTCACTTTATCAACTAATTGTCTTGCAGACTCTTCCAATTCTTTATTTATCTGCTTAAAATGCTCTTTTTTATTCTCAACATTTCTTTTTTCGTTTACTTTTCTGATAAGAGCATCAAAAGTAGTAATAGCTTCATCAATTAAAGCATCAGATTCTTTTGTTGGCTTACCTGTAGTTGCCATTTCCCAAATGTAAACTGACTCTATGATTTCTCCGAAAACATAGTTAATATCCTTCTTTAAATTTCTAACACTTGCCATATTTATCTTTATTAAAATTTCGACGCAAAATTACAACTAATTCTTTTTCTAAAACTATTCTTTAATACATATTTCCAAAAGGGTAGCATCTCCTTTAAGCGTATAGTTTTTTAAAGCAGCAGGTACTAATATAGTATCACCCTTTTTAAATTGGTGCTCTTTACCGCCTGCTATAAAAGTATATTCACCTTCTGTACATATATATACATTAAAACTATGTCCGTCTTTTTCTTCTGTAGCTTCTCCTGTTAACGGGTAGTAAGAAGTTGTAAAATAAGGACAATCTACCATTACGTTAGCAGTATTAATTACATTGGTATATTCTTTTTTAGTATCGGTAGTTTCGTAGTTCATAGCATCAAGTGCCTGCTCTACGTGCAACTCACGCGAATTACCGTTAGCATCTACCCTATCCCAGTCGTATATTCTGTAGGTAATATCGCTGGTTTGTTGTATTTCTGCTATAACTATACCCGCACCAATAGCGTGAATAGTACCGGTTTCTAAAAAGAAAACATCTCCTTTTTTTACTTCTACTTCGTTAAGTATTTCAATAAGGTTTTTGTTATCTAAATGCTCAACATATTCTTCAGGGCTTGATTTTTCTTTAAAGCCCACAATAATTCTTGCTCCTTCATCAGCCTGCATTACATACCACATTTCTGTTTTCCCGAAAGAGTTATGGCGTTTTTTAGCCAACTCATCATCAGGATGTACTTGTATAGATAAGTCCTGCTGTGCATCCAGAAACTTAAACAATAAAGGGAATTTACTCCCAAACTGTTTGTGTACTTTTTCACCCAATAAAGCATCAGGATACGTTTCAATCAGTTCGGTAAGTGCTTTACCCTCATAAGCCCCGTTTGAAACTACACTAACATCGCCGTCTACTGCTGATAGTTCCCAGCTTTCTCCTGTAGTTTGGGTAGGTATATCTTTACCTAAATCTGTTTTTAGTTTTGTTCCGCCCCATATCCTGTCTTTTAAAATAGGGGTAAAAAGTAACGGGTACAATTCCATATTATTTTCCTTTATAGGTTACAAAGTTTCTGGGTGTTTCATATAGTACTACTTCAAGGTCTTTATCACTGCTTATGCATTTTCTAACCTTATTCCATATTACTACAACTATATTTTCTGCTGTTGGGTTAAGGTCTTTAAATTCCGGAACATCCATATTCAGATTCTTATGGTCAAAAGCCTCCTCAACCTCAGCATATATAATATCTTTAAGCTCTTTCATATCGATAACATAACCGGTATCAGGGTCTACTTCTCCCGTTACGCTTACTATAAGCTCATAGTTATGCCCGTGAAAGTTTGGGTTATTACACTTCCCGAAAACAGCATCGTTATGCTCCTCCGTCCAGTCCGGTCTATATAACCTGTGTGCCGCATTAAAATGTGCTTTTCTGCTTACGGTTACCTTCATAGTGCAATGGTTATTATTTGCATATTGCATTTTTATGATCTTCTATATAATGATAGAATTTATCGAATATTATTTTAAACCAAGCGGTATAAATATCAGGATTTGCTCGCATATCTTCTTTAACTTCGTCAATACCCATCCATTTCCAGCTTTCCGCTTCATCAGGATTAATATTAGGAGCATCCTCATAATAGCCAATCATTACATGGTCAAACTCATGCTCGGTGAGCCCGTTATCAAATGGTGCTTTATATATAAATGAGAAAAGCTCTTTTAGTTCTGCTTGTATACCCATTTCCTCCATAAGCCTGCGGTTCCCTGCCTGAATGTTACTCTCCCCTTCGCGCTGGTGACTGCATGTAGTATTTGTCCATAACAGCGGAGAATGGTATTTTGCTGCTGCACGTTGTTGCAGCATAATTTCATTTTTGGAGTTTATTATAAATATAGAAAAAGCCCTGTGCAAAAGTGCTTTTTCGTGTGCTTCCATTTTAGGCATTAGCCCTATTGGTTCATCCTTTTCGTTTACTAATATTACTTTTTCTTCTGCCATATACCTTTTAATAGCTTTCAAAAATAATAAATTACTTCGGCTAAACAGAAGTAACCCGCCTTTTTTACAAAAGGTTTATAATTTTTACTCAATACTAAATTAATAAAATAAAAGCCCGACAACTGTCGGGCTTCTTCAATTAAAATTTACTAACAATTATTATGATGAAAGATATTTTTCGAAATCGTAAATGTTTATCTCTGCTTTTAAATCGAACAGCAGGCTATACAAACCAAAGTAAGTACGGTTTACATATATAAAGTGTTTAGAACCTCGGTTGTTATTCATTTTTCGTAAAACCTTGTCATTTGCCAGCTTTTCACTCAAAGCAGCAATAGCATTACTGAAATCAGGCTTACCAAAGTCAAACTTTTCATGCTTATACGGCTCTATAAATATAGACAGTAGCTCTTTAAACATAGCGAAGAAAAAAGCCTCTTCTTCGGGACTGTCCTCTTTATGTAGAACACCTAGCTCTATTAGTTTCTCTTTAAAAAGTTTATCATTATCTACTGTTTCAGGCTGTATCATTTCAAAATACGGCACATAAAAATCTTCCGGTAATTTCTTCATACAACCGAAGTCAATAGCAATAAGGTTGGCATTTTCATCTATTAAAAAGTTACCGGGGTGCGGGTCGGCATGAAACTTCTTTAAACCATGTATTTGATACATATAAAAGTTATATAATGCCTGCCCTACTTTATTTCTTTCCTCCTGTGTATGCTCTCCTTTACACCATTCCGAAAGATGTTGCCCCTGCATCCAGTCCATTGTAATTATCTTTTCGCAAGATAATTCAGGATAGTACTTAGGGAAACGGATGTTTTCCAGCACAGCACAGTCTTTTCGTACCAATTCACTTTGTTCTAATTCCAAAGCATAGTCGGTTTCCTCCATCAATTTACATTCAATCTCCTGAAAGTATTCATCGCTTGTGCCTTGCAGGTTAAACATACGTACAGCAATAGGTTTTACCATAGCAATATCAGTGCCTATGCTGTCGCGTACTCCGGGATACTGAATTTTAACAGCAAGTTCTTTACCGTCTTTCTTTGCTTTATGTACCTGCCCTATACTGGCAGCATTTATACTTTCGGCACTAAACTCATCAAATAGTTCATGTGGCTCTTTACCGAAATATTTTTTAAATGTTTTTATAACCAATGGTGCTGATAATGGCGGTACGGAAAACTGACTTAGCGAAAACTTCTCCACATAGCTTTGTGGCAGTAAGTTCTTTTCCATACTTAGCATTTGGGCAACTTTTAGTGCACTGCCTTTTAGTTCTTTTAAGCCATCATATATATCAGATGCATTATCCTCATGTAAAGAATCTTTAGTAAGTTCCGGGTTTACCATTTTTTTACCGTAGTACTTTAGGTAGTTCCCACCTATCTTTACACCTGTAGACACCAGTTTTGATACCCTGTCAATTTTTTTTGTGGGTATAGAATCTAATCGTTTCATAAACAAAGGGTTTTAAGCGGTGGTAAACCTTTCTTTCCAGATAAACTTACCCAAATCAAGCAAACTGTTTAACGGCGTATTATACACAAGGTCTGATGACGCTTTTACCGATTTCTCGATAAATACATCTGTTTTCTCAAAACTTGGTGAAGTATCATCCAGCCAAAATTTAAAGATTGAAAGGAACTGTAACCAAGCACCTTCCTGCAATGCTTTTTCCTGTAGCTTTTCAGCATCTTTTACTTTTATTTCTATCGGCTTTTCTAATACTTCATTAGCATAAGCGATAAACGACTTTCTCAATCCTCTTAATTTTAAAAGGTTTTGAAGTCTTGATTTTCCGTTACCTATAAGGTAGATCACAAAACTGCGGTTTGCTGTAGCCAACTCGAAGAACGTAAAATAAAAGGCTGATAGTTTTTGTGTACCTTCAAAATCTGAATAAGCCGGAGATTTTTCAAGCATTTCTATTGTATAGCTATACATTTCATTAAAAAACTCCTGCTCTAGTACATCAAACGAAGTAAAGAATTTATAAAACTCTGCTTCTTCAAAACTATTGTCTTTTGCAAACTTATACACCGTAGCCGGCTGACTTCCGTTTACAAGGCAATAGTCGGTATATTTTTCTATTATATCTTGTTTGGTAATGATTTTTGCTTTTTTTGCTGCCATAACAATTCATTTTGTCTAACAAATTTACCGAATTATACAGCAACAACGTGTTGAACGGCTGTTAATTATCGTTCAAAAAAATTGAAAGTAAGCAGTAAATACGGCTATTTACCTTTTTCTTCAAAAGCATGTAATGCAAACGAAGCTAACCAATGTTCCCCTTCATAATTACCATCTACTATAGCGGGTAAGGAATATTGCAAATGCTGATTTGCCAGCTTTTTTAAGTGTGTAAATTGTTTAGGGTATGTATTTGCCAAACGGTAAAAATTCCAGGCACGGCTAAAATTAAGCCCATCCAAATGTACTAAATGCCCGTCATTACGGTCTGACACTTCTCCTGGTTTCCAAGTATAATCCTTATTAAATAACTTGGGAGCAAAATCTTTTAACCATTTTAAAAATACTTTTTCAGGTAAAATGCGCTCCATAATACCTATTTCTTCCATACATGGCGATAAAAAGTCGGTACCGCTCGGCTCCCAGTCAAACGGGCAATTGTTATCATTTTCAAATAATCGAAGGGCATTATCTTTTATTGCCTTTTGTAACGGTTGATTATTAGCATGCACTGCATAGTCCCACGCGAATGACATCCCGAAAGCAGTATTGGTGTGCGTACCTACGCGCTGCGGATAGTTTAATTTTGGTAAAAATTCAATATAGCGTTCTGCTATAATATCGGTAAGCGGTTGCAGATTTTTAGCCAGTTCCTGTGCAAAAGGTTTGTTATACGTATCTAACTCCTGTTGCAACTTTAAGAGCCAAGTCCAACCATAGGTACGTTCGTATGATTTATTATGTTTTTTATTAAGATACGCTATTTCCTGTGCTATATTTTCTTTTGAAAGGTTCGTTTGCAGCTTACTGATTATCTCCTCTCTTCTTTCTAACTCAGGGAAATGTTTTAACAGGTACACCAAACTCCAATGCCCGTGTACTGATGAATGCCAGTCGAAACAACCATAAAAAGCAGGATGTAAGGTTTTAGGGTTGGCTATTTCTGTTGAATCCGCTAAAAGCTGACTTAGTTTATTAGGATACTCCTGTTGCATGCATTTTAAAGGTAAGCCTGCAAGCCCATTAGCTCGTTCAATAGTTAATTCCTGTGCTGATGTTATAGTGGTAGCAAATAATGCTGCAAGTATAATTCTTTTCATAAAAATAAGGTTGTTCTCAAAAATACAGATTTTTAGTTATACACTAAGCCTTATAAACTTATTACCTTTGCTTTTACAAACAATACAGACTGATGCGACAAATAAAACTAATATGGGATTTTAGAGGTCCTGCAGGAGCAAAAACTGCCGAGCACCACGAAATTCACCTGAAGGAATACATACAAATTGAAAAACTTCCGCTAAACATTACCGGCTTTGAGGAAATAACTGATATGCATGCCATAGCCTGGATGGTAGTAAACGAAAGCGATATGATTACTGTTCGTGATGCCTTAAAACCCCACAGAGGCGAAGTGTATGAAGGTTAGAAATAAAAAGCTCGGTAATCTATAATATTACCGAGCTTTTTTACTGTAAACTGCAACTGAATACTGAAATTAATTAGCCACTTCGCTAATAAACTTAATACGCATTAGGCGAAGTTCTTCGGTATCATAATCACCATCAAACTCTTCAAGTGCAGCTTTTATATTATCTGATTCCGACTCCATGAAGTAATCGTGAATTTCTTCCTGTTGCTCGTCATCTAAAATTTCATCTATCCAATAATTAATATTCAGTTTAGTTCCCGAATATACTATTTGTTCCATTTCCTTTAGTAATCCTTCCATATCAAGTCCTTTTGCACCTGCTATGTCATTTAAAGGTAATTTTCGGTCTATATTCTGAATGATATACAGCTTTAACCCTGAATTTGCTCCTGTAGATTTTACAACAAGGTCATCAGGACGCATTATATCATTTTCTTCTACATAACGCTCTATAAGTGATGCAAAATCTTTACCGTACTTTCTTGCTTTACTTTCACTTACTCCATGCACACTGCTCAACTCCTGAACACTTACAGGGTATTTAAGCGCCATATCTTCCAATGATGGGTCTTGGAAAACTACAAAAGGTGGTACTCCTAACTTCTTTGCTACTTTTTTACGAAGGTCTTTAAGCATACCTATAAGAACCTCATCCGTAGCACCTGAAGATTTAGCTGCTGTTATGGTTTTCTCGTCATCCTGCTCACTATAGGTGTGGTCTTCCGTCATCATGAAAGAAGTAGGGTTCTTTATAAAATCCTCTCCTTTTTCTGTCAGCTTTACCACACCGTAGGATTCAATATCTTTTGAAATTAAACCACCTACAAGTGTTTGCCTGATTAGAGCCATCCAATATTTATCATCAAAAGCAGCACCTTTACCAAATACAGGTTGAGAGTCTGTTTTATGTGATTTTATAACAGCATTTACCTTTCCTATAAGTGTAAATACCAGTTCTTTGGCTTTATATAACTGTCGTGTATCCCTAATGGTTTCCAATAAGGTAACCACTTGGTCTTTTGCTTCTACTTTACTTTTAGGAGTACGGGTGTTATCATCCATATCAGCACCCTCGCCATTTACTTCATCAAACTCTTCACCGAAGTAATGGAGCAAGAATTTTCGGCGCGACATAGACGTTTCCGCATACGCAACTACCTCTTGTAATAGAGCATACCCTATTTCCTGTTCGGCTATTGGTTTACCGGACATGAATTTTTCCAGCTTCTCTATATCTTTATACGAATAGTAAGCTAAACAATGTCCTTCACCACCATCCCTACCGGCACGACCGGTTTCCTGATAGTAGCTTTCCAGTGATTTAGGAATATCATGGTGTATTACAAACCTTACATCAGGCTTATCTATACCCATACCAAAAGCAATAGTAGCCACCACAACATCAACATCTTCCATAAGGAACATATCCTGATGTTTTGCTCGTGTTTTGGCATCAAGCCCGGCATGATAAGGCACAGCACTAATGCCGTTTACCTGTAGCACCTGAGCTATTTCCTCTACTTTTTTACGGCTAAGACAATATATTACACCCGACTTGCCTTTGTGCTGCCTTATAAAACGAATAATGTCTGATTCGACATTTTTTGTTTTGGGGCGTACTTCATAAAACAGATTAGCCCTGTTAAATGATGCCTTAAACACATTAGCATTAGGCATATCAAGGTTTTTAAGTATATCTTCCTGTACTTTAGGGGTTGCTGTAGCAGTAAGCCCTATAATAGGAATATCACCCAGTTGCCTTATAATATTTCTAAGGTTTCTGTACTCAGGTCTAAAGTCATGTCCCCATTCTGAAATACAGTGTGCCTCATCAATAGCTACAAAAGAAAGGTCTACTCCTTTTAGGAAAGTAACATATTCTTCTTTAGTTAAAGACTCGGGAGCAACATATAACAGTTTGGTAAGCCCTGAAGTTATATCGTTTTTAACCTGATTTACTTCAGATTTTGTTAAAGAGGAGTTCAATACATGCGCAACTCCCGGTTCATCAGAAAGACTTCTTATAGCATCTACCTGATTTTTCATCAGGGCTATAAGAGGTGAAACTACTATAGCAGTCCCATCTAAAGCTAAAGCGGGTAGTTGATAACATAATGATTTTCCGCCACCTGTGGGCATTATAACAAAAGTATTGTGACCGGAAATTATACTTTTTACAACATCTTCCTGAAGTCCTTTAAATTTGTTAAAACCAAAATATTTTTTTAACTCTTTATGTAAGTCAATTTCGGTTGAATCCATTATTTATTATATCGTAATTTACATAAATTTGCAGAACCTAAAGATACAAAAATCTTTAATATTCACAACTTTTTAAATAGTAACAAAGTTTGACAAATACAGCATCAATACTGGCATCTGCCAAGAAAACAATATTATCTGAAAGTGAGAGTATTGCCAGCTTAGCGCAATATCTTACAGATGACTTTGCCAAAGCTACAGAACTAATTTATAACTGCAAAGGGCGTGTAGTGGTTACCGGCATAGGCAAAAGTGCTATAATAGCATCTAAAATTGTAGCTACACTTAACTCTACAGGAACACCTTCTTTATTTTTACATGCCGCCGAGGCAATTCATGGTGATTTAGGCATGGTACAACCTGATGATGTCGTTATTTGTATCTCTAAAAGTGGTAACAGCCCTGAAATAAAAGTACTTGTTCCGCTTTTAAAGCGTTTCGGTAATATACTAGTAGGTATGACCGCCAATAAAAACTCTTTTTTAGGTAAAGAATCTGATTACATATTACATGCGTATGTAGAAAAAGAGTCGTGCCCTAACAACCTGGCTCCTACTGACAGTACAACTGCTCAACTGGTATTGGGTGACGCACTTGCAGTATGCCTTATGGAAGTACGCAACTTTAAAGGGGAAGATTTTGCTAAGTATCACCCTGGTGGTGCATTAGGTAAAAAGTTATTATTACGCGTAGGCGATATGCTTGATGATACACACAAACCTCAGGTTAGCCCTGATTGCAGCATTAAAAAAGCTATTGTAGAAATATCAGAAAAAAGGCTTGGGGTAACAGCAGTTTTGGAAAATAATAAAATTGTGGGTATTATTACAGATGGAGATATACGCCGTATGCTTAACGACCGCGATAATATAGCGGGTGTAACCGCTGCGGATATTATGACCAAAAACCCTAAAACAATAAAAACTACCGATATGGCTGTAGATGCTCTTAACCGTATGGAAAACTTTTCAATCACTCAGCTTGTAGTGGCTGATGAGGGAGAATACAAAGGAGTACTGCACCTACACGATATTTTAAAAGAAGGAATTATATAAACTAAATGGCAAAGAAAACAAAAAAAGGTCCGGGGGAAATGTCCTTTATGGATCACTTAGAAGAGCTAAGATGGTTACTGGTACGCAGTACTATAGCAATTATAATATGTGCCGGTATAGCCTTTACTTTCAGCGATTTTATTTTTGATGAAATTATATTTGCTCCGAAAAGAGGCGATTTTATCACCTATCAGTTTTTTTGTGATCTTGCCAATAAGTATGATTTCGATAAGAGCTTTTGTATGGAAGAACTTCCGTTTGAAATACAAAGCCGCACGCTGGACGGGCAGTTCAGCACCGATTTATGGACAGCCTTAACAGTAGGTTTTATTCTTGCCTTCCCCTTTATACTTTGGGAGTTTTGGAAGTTTATAAGTCCCGCACTATATGAAAAAGAAAGAAAATATGCTGTTTCATTTATAATTTTCACTTCACTACTATTCTTTATGGGGGTAGTATTCGGGTACTATGTAATTATGCCTTTATCGCTAAATTTTTTAGGTAATTACAACATTAGTGATGTAGTTAAAAATGATATTGACTTAAACTCTTACCTCAGTGTTATTAAAACAACTGCGATTTCCTGTGGTTTGGTTTTTGAGTTACCTATTATAATATTCTTCCTGTCTAAAATAGGGCTTGTTACTGCTACAACATTACGAACATACAGGCGTTATGCTTATGTAGCTATGCTAATTATATCGGCTATTGTAACACCTCCGGATATTGTAAGCCAGGCAATAGTAACAATACCATTGGTAATATTATATGAAATAAGTATTCTTATTTCTGCGAGAATGAACAGAAAAGCTAAAACAGAATAATTATGGCTGATGCAGTACAGGAGTTTAACGACTACCGGCAGAAAATGAACGAAAAATTACTGGCAGATAATAATAAGGTTATAAAACGTATCTTTAACCTTGATACTAATGCTTATGCAGAGGGTGCTCTTGACGTAAAAACTAAAGAGCTGCTTGGTTTAGTAGCATCGGCAGTATTACGTTGTGATGATTGTGTAAAATATCACATGGAAACCTGCTACAAGCAAGGTTTAAGCAAGGAACAGGTTATGGAAGCACTAAGTATTGCAACGCTTGTGGGCGGTACTATTGTAATACCACACCTGAGAAGAGCATACGAGTTTTGGGAAGCACTGGAAGCTAATGCTGCAAAAAGCGAATAGCAACAAAAAGAAAAAACATGATTTTAAGAGCAGATAATTTAATAAAGAAATATAAAGGTCGTAGCGTAGTAAAAGGCATCTCTGTTGAGGTTAAGCAAGGGGAAATTGTAGGGCTTTTGGGTCCTAACGGTGCGGGTAAAACCACCTCTTTTTACATGATTGTAGGTTTAGTAAAACCTAACAGCGGCAAAATTTACCTTGACAACATGGAGATTACCGATTTCCCTATGTATAAAAGGGCACAACACGGTATTGGTTATCTTGCTCAGGAAGCATCTGTTTTTAGAAAGTTAAGTATTGAGGATAATATAATGAGTGTACTACAGCTTACTAAACTCTCTAAACAAGAGCAGGAAGCTAAAATGGAATCGCTTATTGATGAATTTTCACTACAACATATACGCACCAACCGAGGTGACCTTTTATCCGGTGGTGAGCGTAGACGTACCGAGATAGCACGTGCTCTTGCTACAGACCCTAAATTTATTCTGCTTGATGAACCTTTCGCGGGGGTTGACCCTGTAGCGGTTGAGGATATTCAGCGTATTGTAGCCCAGCTTAAAAACAAAAATATAGGTATACTTATAACAGACCACAACGTACAGGAAACACTTGCCATTACCGATAAAACCTACCTTATGTTTGAAGGTGGTATATTAAAAGCCGGTGTACCGGAGGAACTGGTACAGGACGAAATGGTACGTAAAGTGTACTTAGGGCAAAACTTTGAGTTACGTAAAAAGAAACTGGACTTCCAGCAAAAGATTGACTCGCCTGAAATACCAGACGAGGAAACCTTCTAATTCGTTATTTTAAAACAAAACCTTTAGGAGCATATAGTTTACCCTTATCATACATATTTAAGTATAATATTTTCTTAACCGTATCTCCTTTTACTTTAATTTCATATATATCAAGCATACCTCCGCCAAAAGGAGAGCTTTTAGTTTCGAACATACAACAACTACCTCGCCTTTCAAAAGAAATTGACTTACCGTCTACTGTTCTTAATCTTTGTAAGTACGCTCTTTCATTAGCAGGACCATTGGAAAAGCCTCCAACTTTAATAGGATTACTTTCAGAATAACCATAATCATCAGCCACTTTTGATGTTGCAGTACCTGAAGAGGCACAACCTAAAAGAATACAGGCTAAGAAGAAAAATAAAATTTTATTCATATATATTTATTTAGAGTCCTAAATTAAAAAAAGAATTGAGCAATTAGGTTTATACACTATTTATTTTTCAGATATAATTTCTCTCATCAACTCTTCCAAACTGCCATTATAGATATTAACATCTACATTTCCTTCTATACCTTTTATTTGAGCTTTATCAGTAAACTGCCAAAAATGCCAGTCGCTTTTAATCTTTTCTCCAAAAACACTATAGTTGGCTACCCATAGTTTATACCCACTAAACTCGGCTTTTAAAAAGTCGGTATAATAGCTTTCTCCACTATATATAATAGGTTCAATGCCGTAATGTGACTCCACCCTACTTAACCAACGTTGTAACCCCAGCTTTAAACTCTCAAGAGTTTGGTCTCTCGGTAGTTTCTCGATATCCAGTACAGGTGGTAAATCTCCTTTTTGAAGTTTTACCGTTTTAATAAATCTTTCAGCTTGCTCCAGTGAGTTTTCATCAGGACGGTAATAATGATAAGCCCCTCTTATATATCCATTGGCTTTTGCTTTTCTCCAGTTATTTTTAAACTGTAGGTCAGTCCTGTCATTACCTGCCGTAGCACGTATGAATATAAAATGTAGCGGGAACTCCTCCTCTGCTTTTTGTAAATCCTGCCAGTTTATTTTCCCTTGATATTCGGAGATATCCAAACCAAAAACTTTATCCTTATGTCTTCCTACTATTTCATATATGCGGAGGTCTGCCAGTTTGCGCTCTTCTTTAGTTAGTGTCTCGGCATGTAAGGGTTTAAAGCCTAAATAATATAAAATACCATGCCTATATGTATACCCCAGCACTATTGAAGTTGCTACAAAAAGAAAAATAAGCCAATACTTTATTTTTACCCAAACAGAAGTTTCTTTCTTTACTTTCTTGCGTTGGGTTACTCTTGGTTTGGTTATATTTTTCTTTTTAGATGCAGGTGGCATTATACTTTAGCTTCTTTTTTAGCGAGGCTATTATTAATTACAGAAAGTATTATATAACTTAAAATACTAAGTGTTACCCCAAGATATTTCAGGAAAACAATTAGCACTATACATAACAGTAAAAAGAATACTTGCAGTTTTATTTTATTAAATTCGAATGATTTTACTTTTAGCGAAAAAAGCGGTATCTCAGCATTTAAAAGATATGCACTTAAAAAAGAAATACCAATTAACACATAAGGATTCGCTAATGTCTCAAAAATAAATCCACTAGGGTAATACTGCTCTAATACTAACGGTATACTTAATATAAATAATGCATTTGCAGGTGTTGGTAAACCTATAAACGATTCCGTTTGGCGGGTGTCTACATTAAACTTTGCTAACCTGTAACACGAAGCCAGTGTAATTACAAAGCCTAAATAAGGTACATATCTCAATAACAAGTCATTTCCTAAATCCATACTTCTGCTTATACCGTATGAAATAGATAGGAGCTTATACACAACAACACCCGGCACAACACCGCTGGTTACCATATCTGCTAACGAGTCCAGTTGTAAACCTACAGGACTTTGTGCTTTTAAAATACGTGCTAAAAAGCCATCCCAAAAATCAAAGAAAATACCGGCACAAACCCACACAAAAGCCATTTTAAAATCGCTGTGAAAAGCATAGACAAGTGCTATAAGCCCCGAAAAAAGGTTAAGTAATGTAAATAAATTAGGAATATATTTCTTTACAGCCATTGACTTCTAAATTTAGTAAGCCCAAAGTTAACACAATAAGTTAATTGAAATGGAGTTTAGTAATTAAGATTTTTATGCAATATTTGCACAAATTAAACGCTTTGAAAAAGTTATTTTCAGTTTTATTCATTTTAACATTCACGCTAACTTATAGTCAAGCTATTAGAAAGTACTCTAATGAGTTTATGAATATAGGTGTTGATGCAGCAGCTCTCGGTATGAGCAATGCAGTTACTGCCCAAACAGCAGATGTAAACTCAGGATACTGGAATCCTGCCGGGCTTCTTAAAGTAGAAGACCAACAAGTTGCCTTAATGCACGCGAGTTATTTTGCTAATATAGCACAGTACGACTATGCAGGCTTTGCTATGCCTATTGATGACCGCTCAGCATTTGGAGTTTCTGTAATCCGCTTTGGTGTAGATGATATATTAAATACTACTCAACTTATAGATAGCGAGGGTAATATAGATTATAACCGTATCAGTTTATTCTCAGCAGCTGATTATGGTGTAACGGTATCTTATGCACGCTCACTTCCGCTTGACGGACTTAATTATGGTGTAAATGCAAAAGTTATACGCCGTGTAATTGGTGAGTTTGCCAACTCTTGGGGTTTTGGTTTTGATATTGGCATACAGTATGAAACCCGAAATGACTGGAAGGTGGGTTTAATGCTAAGAGATATTACTACTACTTATAATGTATGGAATATTAACGAAGATGAATTTGCTACTATAAGTGATGCTGTACCGGGAGAAAATCAAGACCTACCGGAAACTACTGAAATTACTCTACCAAAAGCTCAGCTTGGTTTTGCTAAAAAGTTTGTTATACATTATGACTACAGTATTTTAGCTGCTGCTAACTTAAACATGCGTTTTGCAAAAACAAATGATATTATTTCATCTGACATTGTTAGTATAGACCCTGCTCTAGGTTTTGAGTTTGGTTATATAGACCTTGTTTTTGTTAGGGGCGGTGTCGGCAATTTCCAAAATGTAGAACAAATTGATAATACCAAGAAAATAGGTTTTCAGCCTAATATAGGACTAGGCTTTAAATACAAAGGTATAGCAGTGGATTATGCCCTTACCGATATTGGTGACCAAAGTGTTGCGTTATATTCAAATATCTTTTCACTTAAAGTAGATTTAGGTACCTTTATCCGGTAAAAAATTATTACCCGATGCAAAGCCAAAAATTACTAACACTACTATTATTTTGCCTGTTATTACCCTTCCAGAAATTACAAGCACAACAAATTCCATTATCTGACAGGGCTTCTGTTTCTTTATTAACTTGTGGTACAGGAGAGGAACTTTATGCTACTTTTGGTCATACTGCGATAAGGGTATATGACCCTTTAAGAGGAATAGACACTGTTTACAACTTTGGCACATTTGATTTTAGCACTCCAAACTTTTATTTAAAGTTTGTTAAGGGCGATTTACAATACTATGTATCTGTAGCATCCTACAGAGATTTTATATACGAATATGAATATTACCAAAGAACTGTTTATGAGCAAGAGCTTAATTTAAGTCAGTCGCAAAAGCAAGGTATTGCTAACGAACTTAATGCCATATTATCTTCCGACAGACGCTTTTATACTTATAAGTTTATTGACAGGAATTGCACCACTATGGTGGCTGATATTATTGCTGATAATATAGATGGCGATATATCTATGGAAACGTCAGATAAAGGAATGACTAACCGGGAAATATTATACAACTATTTAGATGGTCATTTCTATGAAAAACTAGGTATAAACTTAATGTTTGGCTATAAAACAGATAAAACAGCCGACAAGCTATTTTTACCTAACGAATTAATGGAAGGGGTTAGCAATACTGTAATTAATGATAAACCACTATCTGAGCCCATTAAAACAGTATATCAAGGGAAGGATAAAGAAGTTCCATTTTCATTTTGGAATAGTTTTTACAGCTTTATATTAGTTACAGTCTTATTATTATTTCTTACTAAACATAAAATTGTACGTATCACTTATTTATTACTAGTTGGATTTATTGGCGTTTTCTTTTGTGTAATAGGCTTATTCTCATACCACTCAGAACTAACACAAAACTATAATGCTTTATTAGTAAACCCAATATTTTTAATTTTAGGATTACTTAGTTTTGGCAGAAATAAAAAAATAATAAGTCTATTTACTTACTTATACTTTCTATCATTACTAGTTTATGTGGTATTTATGCTGAATAAACCTCACTTGGTGATTATACTACCATTGCTTGTTTTAAATGTAGTAACTGTATTAAGAGTTTTACGTCAGCCTGAAAAACCATAGCTTTCCTTTATATTTATACATAAAAAGAGAAAGCATTATTTTTACAGTATAAATTTCTAAAAAAACAAATTTGCTCTTTTTCAAGAAAAAACATAAAAGCAGCTTAGCTGATATTATTCCTAATGGATATGTAGATATTCATTCTCACCTTATGCCTGATATTGATGATGGGGCTGAAAATAATGAAGATACGCTGAAACTAATTGACACACTATCAAGCTATGGGTTTTCTCAGTTTATAACTACCCCTCATGTACTTACAGGAGTTTGGAACAATACTAAAGATGATATTTTACAAAAGGAAGAATATACCAAAGCATTATTAAAAAATAAAGACATTAAACTTCCTTTTAAAGCAGCAGCTGAATATTTAATGGATGATGTTTTTTTAAAGCTATTGCAAAATGAAGAACTGCTTACTATAAAAGATGAATATGTATTGGTAGAGATGTCTTACCTGAACCCACCAATGCAACTGTATGATATTTTATTTGAGTTACAGCTAAAAGGCTACAAGCCTATATTAGCACACCCTGAACGTTATAATGCTTACCATAATAACTATAAAGAATTTGAAAAGCTAAAAAAAGCAGGGTGTTTATTCCAGATAAATTTATTATCTACTACAGGGTATTATGGCAAACCTGTTTTTAAAACTTGCGAAAAGTTATTAAATGACGGTATGATTGATTACACTGGCTCTGACGTACATCATACAAGACATGCTTCTGCTTTTAAAAATCCTGTATTACTAAAAGATACTTCTGTTTTAGAAAAGGCTCTAAAAAACAATTCCCTTTTCAGTATTTAGAAAAGGGAATCATCATATTATTAGTTCTTTTTTATGATTATTTATTACGTCCTAAAATTTTGTCTAAAAAAGATCTTTTTTTAGTTTCAGAACCATAGCCGTAACCATAGCTTCCGTAACCGTAACCGTAGCCATATCCATAACCGTAGCCATATCCATAACCTTTTTTCTGATGAGTATCATTAAGCAGCATACCCATATTAGGAAGTTTATTCTCTTCGTATAAAGATTGCGGTAAAGAAAGCATTTGCTTTTCCAGATATCCTGATCTGGCTACATAAACTACAGAGTGAGCATGCTTAGCTATAATAAGTGTATCTGTAACCAAACTTACAGGGGCTGTATCAACTATTATGTACTCGTATCTTTCTTTTAATTCTTTAAAAAGTTCAGTTACTTTAGAACTCATCAAAAGTTCTGCGGGGTTTGGAGGTATTATTCCGGGAGGAATAATATCAAAACTATCAAAGCCATCATATTTTATAATATAATCATCTATCGAAGTGTCTTTAACAGACAGATAATTACTTAAGCCTTTAGAAGGTAAGTCTAAATATTCATCCAGCTTAGGATTTCTAATATCCATACCCAGTAATAAAACTTTCTTACCAGATAGCGCTATAGTAGCTGCCAGATTTACAGAAATAAATGTTTTACCTTCCTTTGGTATACTGGAAGTAACAAAAATTGTTTTAGCAATCCCTTCAGTTACCTCAGTAAGCATAAATTCTAAGTTTGTTCTTACAATCCTTAAAGACTCTGCTGTGCTTGACCTGCTGTTTAAACTAACTAACTCACTATTAGACTCTGTTCTTGGAACATCTCCAAGATATGGAATAGGTAATTCCATATCACTTAATGAGTGTATTTTAGTATCTAAAACATCAATTACGTAAACAACTGCAAAAGGAATAAACAAGCCTATAAACAAAGCAGCTAGGTATACAATATTTCTTTTAGGAGATACCGGGGTGTTTAATGCTAATGCAGGGTCTATTATTTTTGCATTAGGTGCTATAGAGGCTAACGCTATCGCAGTTTCTTCACGTTTTTGAAGCAAGTAAATATATAGAGATTCTATTAATTTTTGCTGACGTGCTATAGACTTATACTCTTTTTCCTGAGTTGGTATTTCTGCTATTTTTGCATCAATTTCCTTTTTCTGCTTAGATAAATCAGCTTTTTTTATTCTTAAAGAATTACTCAATCTATCTAAACTTGAAAGAATATTATCTTTTAATGAAACTAATTGATTAGATAATTTTTCTACCCTTTTATTTTCAGTAGTAGCAGAACTCAATAAACGATTACGCTCTAAAATTAAAGTATTATATTGCTCTATAAGAGATGGAGCTGTATTTGCATCATCTGTAGTAGAGGTTAATACATTTGAAGGTATTAAGTCTTCATACGAAGAGTTTTCGACATAATCTTTTAAAGAAGCAACAATTCTTAATTGAGTATCTGTTTGAACATACTCCCTATTAAAATCTCTTGCATTTTCCAAGAAAATATTACCCTCAGAAACTATATCTGTAACCTGATTTTCTTTTTTGTATATCTCTCCTTTTTCTTCTACAGTTCCTAAATCATCACTAATAATTTTTAATCTTTTATCAATAAAGTCAGCTGTATTTTCAAATATTTGCCCTTTATCTTTCTTAGCATCATTATTATAATTTTCTATAAGTTGATTTAAAAAATCCTCAGCACGTTTTTTTACAGTGTTTACTATAGTTAATTGTACAACACTAGTTCTGTCACTAAGCTGCTTAACTACAAGTCTTCCTTTAAATCTTTGAGCCGTACTGGAAACAGGCTCCATTACTATAATTACATCAAAAACTTCAGAACCTAAAGTACTTTTATCTATTATAGTAAAGTCAATTCCATCTTTAACCAGCCTTTCTCCAAAATTATATTCACCAAGTTTTTTATCATCACTATCAAACAGAATAAATTTGTTACCGCTAGAATAATGAAGTTTATACTCTTTTCTGGATTTTATTTCTGACCCCTCTCCTAAAACAACTTTAACAGGTGAAGTGTCATATAAATCTACAGTTCTTACTCTCGCCTTACGTTTATATTTTATGTTTAAATTTAAATCTCTGACTGTCGATTCTACAAGAGAGCGAGATTTAATTATCTCCATCTCATTGTCTACTGTGTTTTTGATATTGCTTAACATATCAACCTCACTTAACGCAGCGAGTTCAGAAACCATTCCTCCTTTTTTATCGTCTTTAACTAAAATAATTGCAGAGGCATTATATTCAGAAACACTATATCTTAAGTATATAAATGCAAAAGCCATACTTACTAACACACCCAATACAAACCAAGGCCATTTAGAAAGGTATAGAAAAAAATATCTTTTGAGATCGAATTCTGAATCTTGTTTGAAAAAAGTTTGTTTTTGCTGCATCTTAGATTTATCGTATGCTTAAAGCAATTATAGTAACTATTAATGAAAGTGCTGATATTCCTACTGTTAAATTAGGACCAATTACTGAGGAATTAACTTTTGTTTTGTTTGGCTTTACATACACTACATCATTATGTTTTAAATAATAAAAAGAACTGTTAATAAAATCAGCGCTTGTAATATCGATAGAATTCACAGTAATAGCTCCCTGTACTTCTCTTATCACTAAAATATCTTTTCTTTTACCATAAATTGTAAGGTCTCCAGACATACTTAAAGCCTCAAGTAAAGTAATTCTATCTCCTGACACATTTACTGGTCCCGGTCTGGATACTTCTCCCAGTACAGAAACTTTAAAGTTTATCACCCTAAGGTTTACGCCCGGGTTCTTTATCTGCTGTTCCAGTAGTTCTTTAATTTTCTTTTCTGCTTCTACTCTTGTAAGACCAGAGAGTTTAACTTTACCAATACCAGCTAAATCAATTTCTCCATTTTGGTCTATAAGGTAACTAAAGAGGGCATCATCATTTACTACTGATCTAATCTCATTACTTTGCATACTAAGATACATTAAGTTGAAAGGAGCAGCAAGGGATGGCTCATCTGCGGTAACAGTTATTATTAACTTATCATCAGGCTGTAACACATTTGCATACTTTTTAGCATCAAACTCCTCATTTGTTGAATTATTATGCAAATAAACCACATCTTTATTAGATGCGCATGAGGTTAAAAGCATAACTACTATTAAAGTACATAAAGCAAACGTTCTTTTATACATAAAAAATAATTGGATTAAATCTTTTTAATTTTTTGGCAAAGATAATTTTTTATAACTATAGTTTGTTAAAATAACGTAAAAACTCACTTTTTAACTGCTTCCTTATCAAGTATCTCAAAGTTTGAATTCATACTTTTAAACTCCGGTACAATTACTTTCATTTTAGAAACTATTTCTTGACTACTATATGTTTTAGACGTAGCTATTAAATCAACAACCTTTTCTCTTAAATCTTCATAATCATCAGCAACATCTTGTGCAATCATTATTTTTTCATGGTGAGTAGGTAATGTTTTAGAGCCATCATTAAGCAGCTCCTCATAAAGCTTTTCGCCTGGCCTTAATCCTACTATTTTTATATCTATATCTTTTTCCGGAATAAAGCCTGCTAAGCGAATCATTTTTCTGGCTAAGTCTATTATTTTAACAGGCTTGCCCATATCAAATATATAAATTTCTCCTCCCTTACCCATAGCTCCTGCCTCTAAAACGAGTTGACAAGCTTCAGGTATAGTCATAAAATATCTAATAATATCAGGGTGAGTAAGAGTGATAGGACCTCCACTTTCAATTTGTTTTGTAAATAATGGTACAACTGACCCATTTGAACCTAAAACATTCCCAAAGCGTGTGGTAATGAATTTTGTTTTTCCGCTTTTTGAATCTACAACACTTTTATGAAGTGACTGAACGTACTTTTCGGCAATTCTTTTACTTGCCCCCATTACATTACTCGGATTTACTGCCTTATCAGTAGACACCATCACAAAACTATCCACATTATATTCACATGCAAGGTCTGCTACATTTTTAGAGCCTAAAATATTAGCAAAAATTGCCTGAGAAGGGTTGCCTTCCATTAAAGGTACATGCTTATAAGCTGCTGCATGATACACTACATCAGGTGCGTAACTACTGAATATTTCACTTAGCTCTGCTTTTTTTCTTACATCACCAATAATAGTTACTAATTCTGATTTATTTTCCAGTTTACTTATTTCTAAACTAAGATGATGTAAAGGTGTTTCTGCCTGATCCAGCATTATTATTCTGCGAGGTCCGAATTGGATTACCTGTCTTACAATTTCACTACCTATTGAGCCTGCTGCACCGGTTATTAGTACGCTTTTACCTTTAAGCTGATTTGAAATAGACCTGTTATCCAAAACTATAGGTTTTCTTTCCAGTAAGTCCTGAATTTGGAAATTCTTAATTTTCCTGGATATTTCCTTTTGGTCTTCCCAATCTGAAACTAATGGTACAGTATAAACTTTATAATTAAAATCTAAACACTCATCTACAATAGTTAACTGTTCTTCCTTTGAAAGGTTTTTATCAGCTAAAATTAAAGCTTGTGCATTAAATACACGCATAAGAGTAGAAGCTTTCTTTTTATGCTGAAGTATAGGCAGTCCTAATATCATTTTAGACTTATTTTGCCCATATTTATCTATAAATCCAACAAGCTTAAACCTACCGGGAACTTCCGATTTTAATGCATTAGCTACAGCTATAGCATTAGCATCAGTTCCATATATTATTGCTCGTGTAAGGTTTGACTGTTTAGATTGGTTGAGATAGTTTTCAAAAAATTGCTTAACTAAAACCCTGTATAAAAAAAGACATGAGAATGAAAAGACAGCATTAATTAATATTCCTATATTAAGAAACAATAAATCGCCAGTGATAGACTTATAGAGGCTATTTAATGCTAAAAAAATAAAAGCTGCCGTAAATTGTGAAAAGAATATTTTTACCGCATCAATATACGACGAGTGCCTGATTATACCTGAATATGTCCTAAATACTCTAAAAGTTACTACACTTACAAGAAGGTAGACAGGTACACTTATTATAAAAAGATCTTTTTCAATATAAATTTCACCTGTTCTGTATATTAAAAAATAGCTTAATAAAGCAGTAACAGATATAACAAATACATCTATTAAAAAAATAATCCACCTAGGTAAATAGCCTAAATTGTGAAATGTGTGCCATAGCTTAGTATTACCTAAAGCATAATCTATAGCTCCTGAAATATTTTTTTTAGATTTTTTATCCACTACTGCATTTTTTAAGGACTCTTATATTTAATCACACAAAATTATATTTTTTTAACATAAAAGCATTATAAATAAGACTTTATGACTTTGTCTATTCTACTTTTTTCTTCATCTGTTAAATTTGAACCAGAAGGCAGGCATAATCCATTTTTAAATAGCTCTTCTGAAATAATACCACCATAATAAGGGTACTTTTCAAAAACAGGTTGCATATGCATCGGTTTCCATAAAGGTCTTGACTCAATATTTTCGGCATCAAGTGATTTTCTGATATCTTCACGAGTAACACCCTTAAATAGTTTTGGCTCTATCGTAATTGCTGTTAACCAGTGGTTAGAAAAATAATCTTTTGATGGTTCAGTTAAAACTGTAACTGCTTCATTATACTGAAAAAGATTTTTATAAAAAGAATTCATTTCTCTTCTTTTAGCAACATGAGAGTCTAAAACTTCCATCTGCCCTCTACCTATACCTGCACAAATATTACTCATTCGGTAATTGTACCCTACATGGCTATGTTGATAATGAGGTGCATTGTCTCTTGCCTGTGTAGATAAGAAAACAGTTTTATTTTTATCTTCTTCATTATGGCATACTAAAGCACCACCACCTGAAGTAGTTATTATTTTATTTCCATTGAATGATAGTATACCGAAATTGCCCAGAGTACCACATTTTCTCCCTTTATAAGTACTCCCTAATGCTTCTGCACTATCTTCTACAACAGGTATATCGTATTTTTTTGAAATAGCCAATATCTCATCTGCTTTAAAAGGCATACCATATAAGTGAACCGCTATAATTGCCTTTGGTTTCTTTCCTTTACTAATACGGTCTTTTATAGCTGTTTCCAACGCGTTAGGACATATATTCCAGGTTTCAGGCTCACTATCTACAAAAATGGGAGTAGCTCCCTGATACATAATGGGATTTGCACTTGCAGAGAAAGTCATACTTTGGCATATTACTTCATCGCCATGCTCAACCCCTAGCATTACTAAACTTAAGTGTAATGCTGCAGTACCGGAACTTAACGCAGCTACATATACCTCATTGTTTCCTGATAAATATTTTTGTATATCTTGCTCAAATCCGTTAACATTAGGGCCTAAGGGTGCAATCCAGTTACTTTCAAAAGCTTCGTTTATATATGATTGTTCATTTCCTCCCATGTGTGGCGAAGAAAGCCATATTTTAGTGTTTTCCATGTCTTGATTAACGCGTTATTTTAATACAAATGTAGCAGATTCAGTTTTACTCAATACTTTAATTATTCAATTTTTAAGTATTTTCAATGTAAAATTAAGGTTTAGGTATAGCTAAAACCTTTTCTTTAAACCTATGGAAGTAGGTGGTATCATTATCTATATTTCTCTCAACAACCATCCCTGCCGCTATTTTGTTTCTATCGCCTATTTTTATTTGAGGAATTGAAGCGGAGTTAATACCAAATAGATTTTCATCTCCTATTGTGGTAAATCCTGAAAAGCAAACATTAGGGCTAATAAAATTATATTTACCAATAACAGTATCATGTCCCATACTTGCTCTGGAGTTTATAAGAGTATAATCTCCAATAACTACATTAGGACCTACGTTTACATAAGGGGCTATTACAACACCCTCTCCGATTTTAGCTGACGGTGATATATACGCTAAAGGATGGATAAAAGTTTTAAAAGCAGCTCCTTTATATTTAAAATCTTCAGTAATTAACTTTCTGTATTTTAAATTAGCTATACCCATTATATAAAAGCAAGAGTCATCTATTTTATGCTCTTTTATACTTCCTAAAAATGGTGCGGAAAAACTATATGCATCATAGCTTTCTGCATTATCATCAAGAAAACCGCATACTGCATATTTTTCGTCACCTGCCAGTATATTTGCATGCGCTAAATATTCATCTATTTCAGCAGCATGCCCCCCTGCGCCTATAATAATAAACTTATCCATAATTGGTTATAATTGTTGCGATTTAACTATTTAGCAGTATACCCCCCATCAATAATAAGATCTGTTCCTGTTACCCAACGTGAGGCATCAGAAAGTAAAAAAGCCGTCCCATTTGCTATATCTTCCGGCTTACCTAAACCTAATGGGTGTAAATCAGTTACAAATTGTAATTTTTTTTCGTCCTTACTATATTCCGAAGACATAGACATCGGAGTTACTACAACGCCCGGCGATATAGAATTAAAACGTATGTTTTTTGCTCCATATTCTACAGCTAACGATTTTGTTCCTGCAATAAGTGCTCCTTTACTCATACCGTACAGAGATTTCCCAATTTCTCCTACAGATCCCATAACAGAAGCTATAAACACTATGCTTCCGCCTTCTTTATTTAAATTAGCAGGTTTACATATAAGTTTAGTCAGATTCATTGCTGCAACTACATTAGTTTTAAAAACTTCCTGCATTTTTGTTTCGGATGTAGCTCTTAAAGGCATTGTTGGCGAAACACCTGCACAATTTACTAAACCACTAAACTTCCCTTTAATTGACACTGCTTCCTTTACATCATTTTTTACTTTTTCAAAGTCATTGATATCTGTTTCAAAAACAATATGTTTATCAGGGTTCTGTAATTCTCCTACAGTTTGATTAAGACGCTCCCTGTTTCTGCCAAACAATACTAAGCTTGCGCCAAGATTGCTACAAGTAATTGCTATTTGTTTGCCGATTCCTGATGAAGCTCCTGTAATAGCTATTAATTTACCTTCAAGGCTAAAGGGGCTAAGCTCTTCGTTGTTGCGACTCATATTTCTACTATATCACTAACGTGGCAATTGTTTGTTTTAATTAATGCTGATGCCCATGACATACCAACACCAAAACCACATAAAAACAATTCTTTTTCACCCGCCAGTTTATCTTTAAGTTCTGAAACTATTGTTAATGGTATTGATACTGAAGAAGTATTCCCAAATTTATTTACTGAAGCAGGCACTTTATCTGCCTCCAGTTTTAATTTCTTCTGTAAATATTGATTCATATAACTATTTGCCTGATGAAAAACAAAGTAGTTTGGTTCAGACATATCCTTTTCGGCAAACTTAAATGTTCTCTTTATATCTTTTGGCACTTCTGCAAGCACAAAGTTAAACACATCTGCACCATTCATATAACCATGCTCATCCGAACGAATATTACCGTACTCATCAACTACTTTTTCTTTTAGGGTTTCCGGAGTACTCGGATTTCTGTATCCTCCTGCATCGACTTTTATAAGCGAAGAACGCCCTCCGTCTGAATTTAAAGAAAAGTAACTCTTACCAAATTCATCTCCCTTTTCAATTATAGCTGCGACACCTCCGTCTCCAAACAAGAAAGCTGTTTTTCTGTCCTTAGAACTATATACACGAGATCTTGTTTCTCCATCCAATAATAAAGCTTTACGAATACCGTTTTGCTGAACAAAATTGTATACTATTGAAAGACCATATACAAAGCCTGAACATCCTAAATTTACATCAAAAGCAATAGTACTTTTATTGAGTCCTAACCTGTCTTGTAGTATTATAGATGTTGCCGGCATACGATAATCGCCTGTTTGCGAAACAAACACAAGTAAATCTATTTCACTTTTATCAATTTGCATGTCAGCAATAAGCTTTTCAGCAGCATGATAGCATAAATCAGAAGCACAGGTATTTTCATCTGCAAACCTCCTTTCATATATCCCGACTTTATCTACAATATCTTTAACATCTTCGGCAGGGAAATGTTCGGTATATTTATAATTATCAATAACTGTTTTAGGAACAGCAGCGCTAATACCTTTTATACCTATATTTTCAAACTCAAGTAAAGCCATAAAATGTTTTTTTATTGTTTAGCCATTACAGCATCATACAAATCTTGTACTGTAATAAGTTTTGCAAATTCTTCATCTTCAATTTGCACATCAAATTCACTATCTAAAACAGCGATAAGGGAAAGCCTGCTTAGAGAATCCCATGTATCATAATCTCTAAACGCATCAGAAAAATTTACTTCCTGATCTTCCATTTCTAACGCTTCCTGCAGGGCTTCAATAAATTTATTTTCCATTATATAATTAATTTAAGTTTTGTTGAGAGTTTTCTTTTTTTGTACCTGTAAACGGTATAGTGGTTGCAACACCTTCGGTATTTATATCGCTTCTTTTAATAACCTTAAGGACGGTTAAATATATAATTTTAATATCTAATGCCAAAGAAAGATGATCTACATAATATACATCCAGCTCAAATTTCTGTTCCCATGATATAGCATTTCTTCCGTTTACCTGAGCCCAGCCTGTAATACCCGGTCTAACTTCATGCCTTCGGGCTTGTCTTTTATTATAAAGCGGAAGATATTTAACTAATAACGGTCTTGGTCCTACAAGGCTCATATCTCCTTTTACTACATTTATAAGCTGCGGAAGTTCGTCTAACGAGGTTGTGCGCACAAACTTACCTACTTTGGTAAGACGTACCGCATCAGGAAGCAAATTACCATCGGCACCCTTTTTATCATTCATAGTTTTAAACTTGATAACCTTAAATACTTTTCCGTTTTTACCCGGACGCTGCTGAAAAAAGAATACACTGCCTTTATTAAAAATGGCAAGCAGTATTACAAGCAGCAATATTATCGGCGACAATACAAGAAGTACTATAAACGCTATAATAAAATCAGACAAGGGTTTTAAAAATCCTGAATACAACATTATAGAAACTTTTTATAAATTGAACTCATAACAGCAAGAGAGTTTATTATCTCAAAATTTTCGGCTATTGCTATAGATTCTTTACCAAAATCTTTTCTAAGCTGCTCGTTATTATAAAGTTCTTTTAAATATTTAATAAATTCTGATTCGCTTTGCTGTGCAAATAAATATCCGTTCACATCGTGTCTTATAATTTCCTTGTGCCCCCTATCAACAGTGGCTAAGATAGGCAATTCGCACATCATTTCTTCTACAAGGTTAAGTCCTAACCCTTCTTGTTTGCTCGAAGAAATCCCTATATCGGCCATTTTAAATATTTCGTCAATATCATTCCTGAATCCCATAAATAAAACAACAGACTCTAACTTCTTTTCCCGCACCAATGCTTCCATCTTATCTTTTAAAACCCCTCTCCCGCAAAAAAGCAGTTTCAAATTTGGAAATTCTTCTTTATGTTTTAAAATAGCTTCAATTAAAAACTGATGGTTTTTTCTATGTATAAATTCAGCAGCATAAACTGCTATAATATCTTCGGATTTAAATCCTTTGCTTTCTCTTAATTTTATTTTCTCATCATGTTTAACAGGAAAAAACTTACTCTTAGCAACGCCAATTCCCGGAATAAGGAAGTATTCTGTTTTCTTACTTCCTTTTTCTTTTATTCTGTTATAGTCCTCGCTATTAATCGTTACAACAGCATCAGCTTGTGCACTTGCAAGAACTTCTACAGGATAATATGTAAGCCAGTTTATCAAAGAAGCACCATTATAAAAATGGAAACCATGTGCAGTATATAAAACCTTTGTTCCTTTTTTTCTGGCATCTTTTGCTGCTAATCGGGTAACAATACTTGCCATAGGTGTATGGCAGTGAACCATAGCATATTGCTCACTATCAATTATTCCTTTTAATATTTTATATGCCTTTATATGCCCTACTGAAAAAGGGCTTCTGATAAAAGGAACATTCCATTGTTTATCAACATACGGTACATTTTCATCACCTTCGCAAGCTACGTGAGTTTCATATCCTTGTTCTTGAAACCACTGCAAGTAAGGCAAATGAAATCTAAGCAAGTGTTTTGCTATAGATGCCGTAAAAAGTACTTTCTTTTTCATCAAATTAAATTATAATCGTCCTTAAATTCTCTATAAAAAGATTTCCTTCTTTCATTAATTATTTCAAACTGATATTCTTTTGCTTTTTCAAAATTTTCTTTTGATATCCTTTTCTGCAAATCTTTGTTTGATATTTTCTTTATAACCTCAACTATTTCAGATGTTGATTTTGGATTAAACAGCAGCTCTGGCTGAATTAATTCCGGAATACCTCCAGCTCTAGACCCTATTGAAGGACAGCCTCTACTCAGAGCCTCTATTACCGCTCTTGGCAAACCTTCGGTTTTACTTGGCTGTACATAAACATCTAATCCATCTATAAATTTAAATACCTCATCATGTTTTATAGGACCGACAATATCCACTAAATCTTCAACTCCACATGTTTTTATAATATTATTTAATCTTTTAGGGCTTCCCTGCCCAACAATTTTATATCTAACTAATATATTTTGTTTTTTTAATTCTGCAATTGCTTTTATTACTTCAGCCTGACCTTTATATGGCACATCTATAGCTGCAACCGTTCCTAATGTTAGAGATTTTCTATTTTCTTGATTGTGCAACCTCTGTTCTATAACAGATTCATCCATTTTTTTAATAAGTACATCTGAGCAGCCTATGGATTTACCCTTAGAGGGATATCTTTCTTGTAGGAAGTTTTGTGTAACATAGAGGACATGGGATGAATTCATTATAATATTTTTATATTTTTTCATCTTATGACCTGCTAATAATTTACCCCTCCAATCATAATTCCAAAGAGCATCATATACACAAGCAACAACTTCTACAAAAATAGGTTTATTAAACCGTTTAGCATATTTATATGCAAGCACACCATTAGCACTTGGTAAACGCAACAATATAATGTCATGGCTTTTAACTGAATTTTCTATAATATCTTCTGCCTTAGCTTTTAAAGCCATTGTGCTTATGGACTTAAAATTAGGCACTGATATAAAACGAAATGCAGGATGTGATATTTTAGTGTACTTTTTTCCATCCTCATCTGAAACGACTTTATGACGCATTAAAAAAGATACTTTATCTCCAAAAAAACTGTAACGTTCTATAATTTCATCTCTATAGTGAACCCCATAAAAAACATTTTGAGCTTCATTACATAAAATAGGACCATCATGTACAAATAAAACTTTCATATTAAGCCAGACTATTGTTATTTTTTTGTAAACATTCTAAGAATTCTTTAAATCTCTTTTCGGGAGAGAAAAAATTTATCGCCCATTTCTGGGTGTCATCTATATCACATACTCCATCATCTTTTATAGTTTCTAAAACAGATACTGCATTAGATATATCAAAAGCATCAACAAGATACTGATGTAGATGTAACGGTATTATTTCTTTTATAGGTTTAATGCCTGATGCTACAAAAGGAACTCCGGCAAGCATAGCTTCTATAAGTGAGTTTGGTTGTCCTTCAGTAATTGAAGGAAAGTAAAACGCATCAAAAATCTGTATTACATTTGGCACATCACTCCTATAACCTAAAAGTCTTACCCTATCATCAATACCTAGTTCTCTTACTTCTGAAATAAGTTTTTCTGTATTAAGCCCACACAACACAAAATAAATATCATCGTGTTTACTAATAAGTTTTTTTGCGACTTTTAGTATCGTATCATGATTTTTTGCAGGATCAAGCCTTCCTGAATGGCCTATAACAAATGCATCAACAGGAATGTTAAGTTGGTTCTTTAAAATACTATTATCAATATTTTCTATAAAAGGAGTAGCATCAATACCATTATAAATAACCTTAAACCTATTTTCATTTTGCCAATTAGGAAAGAAAAAGTCTAAGGAAGCTTTGGAGTTGGAGAGTATTTGCTCTGACTCATTATATACTAGATTTTTACTCCAATCATTATAAAGATTTCTGAAAAATGATTTCTGAAAATGATTCTTACCTTGCCTGTAGAAAACAAGACGTTTCTCAATTTTAGCAAATCTTGCAATACGAAGCGACAATCCGGCAAAATTCGCATTAAAATCACAAATCACATCAGGGGTTATTTTTTTTAATAATTTGTAGTAATTCCATGCTTTAATAGGATTAAAATATCCCAAAGGCATTCTAAATACTCTAACACCTAATTCTTTATAATTCTCTTCTAAAGAGCCTTTTTTAGCAGACCTAACAATTACTACTGCTTCAAAATTGCTTCCAGAAGTATGTTTTAAAAATCGTAATAAGTAAGTTTCTATACCACCTGGGTCTAAAGAGGGTACTACAAAACAAATTTTTGTTTTTTTAGTTTCCATTAATTTATTTGATTAAAGAGTCTATTATCCACCCTTGGGGGTTAAATTCTCCTTCAAACCAGCGTAAACTTTCATCCCAATACCCCGGACATACATCATACGCATCAGGACTAAAACCGTAACTAATTTCTACAAGAAGAGGCTGTTTATTACTATCAAAAATAAAATCATAAGCAACACATTGTGCATTTAATCCTTTTGTTAATTTAAATGCCAAGGCAATACAGTCTTCATTAAATAATTTTTTATCAAAACCTAAAAATCCTGAACCTGAAGCCCTAAAATCATTTTCTCTAACATAACGCTTTAAGGCAAATGCTTTTCCATCAATTACAATTATTCGGGTATCAGAATCGTTATTAGGAATAAAATCCTGAAAATAGACATAACCATACTCTACACCAAGCCCTTTAGCAAACTCCGGAGGTTTTACTACTCTGGCAATACCTTTAATTACATCAAAAATAGAAGCCTTACCCGATCTCCACATACGGGTACGCTCTTTTAAACTACCCCATGCATTATAATTAGAAAAACCGGAGCTAAATGCTTTTTTTACTATTTTTTTTGCTTGTTCTCGGGAATTAACAAGAAGAACATTTTGAGAGCCTGCACCTCCTTTAAGTTTAAAAACCTTAGGATAATTGGTTGTTGACACCCAGTTTAATGCTTCTTTCTTGTTTACAAAAACATGCGAGGGAACGAAAGGAGCTCCTAATCTCTCTAAAAGATATTTTTGTCCCACTTTATCATCAAAATGCCATGACGTTCTAAAATCAGGAAAAACTTTAAACCCTGTCTGTTCTAATGAAAATAAAATTTGTCGGGCAATATGTGAATCTTTAACACTATTATGGTGAAAGTGCCATAATAAAGCACTACAGTCTTCAAGTTGAGAAATTATATCGTCATCATGGCAATTCACCAACTTAAAAGGAATATTTTTATTTTCACAATACTTTATCCACCTTGGATGAAAGCCATTTTTGCTATTATGAATCGCAATTTTTAATTTTTCCATTAAAATAGTATCAATTCTTTAATTTCATATTTCATAACCCTCTCCATCTCTGTTTTATGCTTTTATAAAGTCATGCAAAACTATTAACAATATTACTATATACAACCCTATTTTAGTTTTATTAAGAATAAAAAGATAATAATAAATAAAAACAATAATTCAATATATACTTCTTTTAAGCGTAAAGCTTATCTAAATCGATTTTTTAAACTTCTGGTTCTTGTGTGCAAGTAATAATTAATTTTAGCTTTTACTACATCACTTACGGAGCCTGAAGTGATATCTCCCTCAAGATTAATTCTTTCTTCATGTACTTTTATAAAGTGTATGAAAGATATAATCCATGTGATTTTTTCTAAATAATCGAAATTACCATATGGATATTTTCTAATTTCATTAAGAATACAATTTACTGCTTTTAAATTGAAAAAAGGTAAATAGTTTTTATTCTCATTTATAAAGTCTTGAATTCTATCAAGATGATCTTTTTGTATAATAACATCATATTCATGGTGTTTCTTTGTATAATCATCAGGAGTATCATTATCGTAGCCATATCGTTTTCCAGTCCTTGCCCATGGCACATCAGATATCTCTGGCGGGAACATTTTAAGTATATTATAATAAATATCGTTATCACGTATACTAGGATCTAAACTCCATATATAGCCGAAAACTTTAGGGTTTGTAAATATTTGGTGTAATTTTCTTCTTTCGTTTATTAATTCCATACAAGGATTTAGCATTCTCCTCATATAATGTAATTGATAGTCTAACTCATTCCTCATATACTTTTTCTCTCTGGGAAATAGCATATGATATTTTTCAATCTCATTATTTATATAACTCTTTGATTTATTATATAAACTATTGCATAATAAACGGTCTGAATTATTTATTCCTGAATGGATAGGCTTTAATTTTAAAACTGTCATTCCTGAATATTCTCCTCTTCCAACACTATCTCCATAACTACCTGCAAGAAAAACATCAACTAAATCACTATCTTTAGCTATTTTAGAAATTGCATGGAGATGGATGCCGGAGTATTCACAACCTCTAACGCCTGCTATTTTATAGTTTTCCCATAAATCATTAGCAGAAACATTATAGTGCTTCCACTTCCAATTTAAACTAGTAGTAATTCTTTTAGAATATTCAACATCTCGACTCCTTTCTAATCCCCATGTAAAACCTATAACCTCATCTATTTTAATTGTATTATTTGTTATAAGATGATTTAAACACCCCACCAAAATTCTACTATCCATACCTCCACTTAACAAAACCCCTATCTTCTTTTTATCGCCTACATATTCAATTATTTCTTCACAGAGCAAATTGAATAATTTTTCAGCAACTTTTTCTTTAGATTCGAAGTTTTCCTTATGATTAGGGACATCGTAAAAAAGCCACTGAGATTTAGATTTATCGGGATATCCCATCCATGGTGAACGATATATACCATTAATTAGAGTAGTATCTCCCAGCATATAGTTTTTGCTAAGAACGCCTATTATAGAACTTAAATTGATAGTAAGTATGTCTGGGTAATTATTAATAATCTCCTGTATGTTTTGACTAAAATGTAATAAACCTGACTTATCAGTATAAGTAAATGTATTAAATGCTCCTAAATGATTCGAGTGATTAAATAGTTTTATTATATCGTCCATATACAGAGCAGAATTTAAAAACTTAAGTGTTAACAGTCTCTTCTTTTAAAATTTCTTGTAATATCTCTCTGTGAGATTCACAACTTATTAAATTTTTTAAATATTCTTTTTTCTTTTTACTCCACAAACTTGGTAATAAACCTCTATTTTTAAGAGCATTATAATACTTAGAACTAACCGGTTCAATAAATGAATTAAATAATTTACGCTTTTCATTTATAAAACTTTCAAAGCTAGTTTTAAGTAATTCATCGTCTTGAATAATCCTGTTAACTTCATCAATGCTATATGGCAAATCGCTTTCCTTAACTACACGCAATGAAGCATTTTTATTGAATTGTTCAAAATAATCAATAGTGAAATTAAAGTTATCTTTGCTAAAATTTAGGGTTACGGCCATACCATAATTCCAAATTGAGTCTCTTTGATTGGGATTATCGAAAACAAAATTACCTAACGAATAAAAAATAGGCTTTTGATTATATACTTCGTGCCCCCCAACACAATGTGTATGATGGTTAATTACGACATCGGCACCACAATCAACAAAATAACGTAATACACTCTTTAATCTAGGACTGGGTAAATTATACATTTCGTGACCTCCATGATGAATTAAAACTACATAATCAGCATTTTGTTTAGCTTTTTTTATAGTGTAAAATGATTCTATTTCAGAAAAACCATTAGCTTTATAACCGCCTCTTTCATCTGTTGACCATTCATTCTCACATACATTAACAAAAGCTATTTTAATACCTTTTATAGTTTTATATATTATAGCTATTTCATCAGTACTTTTCCCAGCTCCAACATAATCTATAGAATTATTATTTAATGCCGTTATTGTTTCTTCTATACCTTTAGCACCATAATCCATTATATGATTATTAGCCATGGTAACTAAATCAAATTTCGAATCTTTCAGGAATTTTGCATATTTGAAAGATGATTTTAATGTGGGGCCTGTTTTATTAATAGGCGTAGAAGCTTCCGTCAAAGGACACTCTAAGTTAGTAATATTAAGGTCACACTCACTTATTATACTATTAAAATCACCAAAAATATCATTTCCTTCAAAAATATTGGCAGCTCGATGAATAGGGCAAAAATCCCCAGTAATTAAAATTTTCATTTTATTAGTTTTGCTAATTGATCTGATGACATAAACTCTACTTCTGGCCAATTTTTCTGAATAGCATCTACAAGTTCAGAGAATAATTTTAAATTCCTTTCCCTATTTTCAGGATTTATAGAGCCTATAAAATTAACTCTGTGCATAGATATTACAGCTGGCTTATTCCAAAAGAAAGCACTTTTAATCTCGCTTAAACAGCTATTTACCCAATCTTTATTTAAATCTGCACTAGGTTCAAATGATGAGTTACGAAATAAATATCTTTGACCAAATTTATTTTTTTGCCCCAAAACATTTTTTTTAACAGCATATCTTCCAGAGGTATCCAATGGTTGTCTTTGCATATTACCTCCTTGTAAATACTTTATATGTAGCTGAGACGTGATTTCTTCTATTTTACTATCCCATACATAATTTGGAGCAATAAAGGTTATTGATTTAAAACCAAACATACGTTCAAAGTCTTCTACAGCATCTTTTAAAATGTTTACTCGGGAAATACCAAAATCATTTTCAACCTTATCAAAAGCTGCCTGGTAACTCCATCTTTTTTGCTTTACAGCATTATTACTTATGCCAAATACGCCTAATTCAAAAGCAAGTCTGGTTTCTTCATTATTATTTTGTAAGTCTGTCATCCACCTGCTTATATTCAAATGTTCGCGCCCGTGTAACTGAGGAATAAAAAAACCGGCTTTTTGACCTTGAGTATATAAATCTTTTACTTTATCCGAATTTGGACGATTTAATATAGTTTCATCAATAGATTCATTAAAATAGCTAGTAAACCCAGATTCTTTTATTTTTTTAAAATCAGGATTTGCAGTTAAGAAGTTTGCGGTAATAACAGGTTTATTATCTTTTTTTTCAATTATGTTATAAAGCGCTTCCATATCTTCATTGTCCTCTAAAGAATCATTTTGAACATAAGAACACTTTTCAACTTGTATTCCCGAGGATCTTAGTTCATTTAACACTTCTTTGTTAGGTATTCTTATACTCCCCCAATCATCTGATTCTATAACTACTATTTTTCGCTTTGTTCGCCAACCTTGAGAATTAAATAATATTTGACCTATCTTTGTTTTCAACTTCCTCATATTAATCTCGTTTAGTTATAACATCTCCTAGTTCAGATGAAGTCATAAACTCTACATCTGGCCATTTCTTTACTATTTTTTGTAAAAGCTCTTTTAATTCCTCTAAACTTTTGTCCCTCTTTGAAGAACTTAATCCGCCAATATAATTTATTCTATGCGAACTTATTATTGCCGGTTTTTTCCACTTAAAAGCCATTTCAATCTCAGCAAGACAACTATCTACTTCATCTTTAGAAGTCCCCGAAGGTTCAAAAAATGAATTTCGGGTAATATACGTTTGTCCATATTTATTTTTCTTCCCTATATATCTAAAATGCTTTTTTATCTTACCTTCACCTAAAACTTCAGTTTGTATTTTAGGAGATGACATATATTCAATACCATTTTCTGCAGCTATAGGCTCTAAACTATTATTAATAGGACCATTGGGTGGAACAAAAAATCTGGCTTTGTAACCATGTAATTCTTTAAATAAATTTAGTCCATCTTTTATAACCTCTTTTTGTAAATCTACATCAGTACTAAATTCAAGATTAAAAGCTGACTGAAATTCTATTTCTCCTTGTTTACGTGTATATCCCCAAATTCCATTTTCAAATGCTAACAATGCATCTTTATCTCCTTTTTTCAATGCTCTTATCCAAGCACTAATATTAAGATGTTCTCTACCATGGAATTCAGGAACAAAAATATTTGAATTTTTCCCTTCTTTCCAAAGTTCAAATGCATCGATTCTATTATATTTTTCTAAAGTTTTAGTAAAGGGCTCATAAAAATATTCATTATACCCACTTGTCTTAATTTTTTCAAAATCAGGATTTGCAACTAAACTTACTGCTGTTATTTTTGCAGAAGCATTATTTTTATCTTTCACTGAGGTTAGCACCTCAAACAGCATTGACAAATCTTCTTTTGAAGCTAAGGTATCATACATATTATAGCGTCCTCCTGCTCCTTTACTAAGGTTAAGACCCGCTTTTACAAGTGCATTATATGAACTTTGAGAAGACATCCTAATACTACCCCAGTCATCTGACTCTATAACTACTATCTTTCTACTTGTTCTCCAACCGGGAATATTAGATATTGTTTTTAAGATTTTCATTTATTTTCAGTTTAACTAAAATAGTTCAATTAAAAAATTAGAAAAATAAAAATATTCTGATATAAATTTATTTGATGCATATAAACTCATAACTCCAAAAAATAATGATAATGGAATTAATATAAGAGTAAAAATATAGTAAAGCTTTATCTTTTTAACGTCTTCTAACATCATAATAAAAAGTGCATATGCCATTGCAGAAAACAAAATTAAAAACCTATCACCATTACTAAAATTAACTGTTAAATTACAAGTAGCCCATAATAATAATACTAATGAAAGCATATTTAATTTTTCTTCCTTTAGCCCTAGTTTCTTCCTATAAAAGAAAATAAGGAACACACCTATTTTTGAAAAAAAATCAATTATTATTTCTCTAGTGGTATTTAAAAGTTTCAGTTTCCAATTATAGTTAAGTTCCCCTTTTCTATATCTTTCTTCTAAACGTTCCATACCATCCTCACTGGCATAACTTCTGTATTTATCTTCTATAATAGTTCCTTTATTAGAGTTGGCATATTGTTGTATAATGCCTGTTATACTCGACTGATTTAATCCTAAAGTTATTACAACTAAAATAACACAAGTTATTGGCTTATTTTTTAGATATACATATAAAAATGTAGGTATAAGTAAAATAGCAAGAGAGAAGTGAAATAAAGGGGTTAACAGTAAAAAAAGTAAAAATTTATTCTTCTTCAGTATTATTGATTTACTGATAAAATACATGTAGTAAATTACCCCAGTATAAAAAGCTAGATTTAAGGAGTTTCTAATAGAAAAGAAAAGAGCAAAAGATATAAAAAACAATAACCCGTATAATTTAGTGTTTTTTATAACTTTTTCATCAAAAAAAAGATAAACAAAGTTTACTAAATAATACCCAAAAATAGTGTATAAAAAAGCAAAATATATATGGTAATTATCTGTAAATAAGTTTAAGAGAAAAGCAAAAGCACTAATATAAAACTTACCATCTTGTAAACCTATTAAATTAGTCCACATTTCACCTATTGTAAGGTTGGAATTAATATGATAAATAGCTTCATACCTTTCTAAATCGCCTTCGCTGTTAGCTGTCATTCCAATAAAAGCAACTACTCCTATCAATAGTGTTTTCGAAAATGAACTTTTAAAATTTCTTACAGCAACAAGTAAAGCCATAAATGGCCATAAAACCAAAATAAAAAGGCTTATTAGCTTGTTATAACCTGTATTTTTTAACTGGACATGATTCATTCTACAAATCCTCAATATTATTTAAAACTTGCAAGTGTGGAAAAGGTATTAAATTTATTTGATTAAGCCTATAATCATTCACTCTTTGAAACTCCGGATATAAATAATAATATTTATTTCTCTCACCTAAAACATGCATTAATGCCGTAGACCAAGGAGTAAGCATGATACTATCTTTTGCATGATTTATATATACCTCTGCAGGAATTTTATTATATATGATATTAATTCCTTTAACTTCTTTAATTCTCTTTAAATTTTCTTCAGGAGTTAATGGGTGGAGTTTTAAATATAGCGGAAGAGTGTTATGATGATTTGACAGAAAATTAAGTATTTCTATCTCTTTGTCTATTAATTTCTTAGACCAAATTGGTTGATTAAAATATATAATACATTTATTCAAATCCGGAAGGTTCATATCTTCTCCCACCATAGTTTTTTTTACTATTTCTATAGTAGAATTTTCTAATTCCGGCATTTTTATTAGTTCTCCCTTAGTTTTATTCTTTTTTTTATCAAATAGTTCAGGGTGCTGTAACCATACTTCATCTATTATCTTACTCGCACCATATCTATAGTATCTTGACCAAAATATTCTAGGAAATAATAAATTATTTTTAATCAAATACATATAGTCTTTATTAGTATCCTTTAGCATTGATAATAGTTCATGACTTTTATCAAACACAGCATATGGTTTGGTTCCGTCGGGACCTAAACATATTATTGTTCCTTGCTTTTTTAAATGATATGAAACATACTTATTTAAAATATCATTTTCTTGAAAAAAAAACACGCGCTCGTATTTATTTTTTCTTATACTTTTATAAAATGAAATTTTTTCCTCTGTACCAATACTCCTAATTATACCGTTGAAAGGTAAAGAGTTTTCCTTACTTTCATAAAAAACACTATTATTATCTTTAGGAAAAAAATATATTTCATTATAAAATTCTTTCGAGGAATATACTACGTTACAAATATTTATTGCTGATAAATACTGATAAGGGGTTTTAGTTATAAATAGATTATTTAGCATTGAGTTTGTTTTTAATAAGAGTTATTGCTTTATAAAGAACAGGATTTTTTAAAAAATAAGACATTATTAAAAAAAACATGTAAAATATTACAGCTACAAATACTATAAGTAATATATTATGACGAATATTAATTCCTAAATTTAAAATAAAAATAGTCAAACCTACACTAATACCTCCTAACAAAAAAGGCTGATAAATATCTCTAAGTTGTTCTTTAACCGTATAGTTTACCAAATTACCGGCAACATACATAGTAACTGCAACTTTAGCCACCGAGCTAAAAACCATACCATATAACAAACCATACAGCCCAAACCAATAAATTGAAACTAACCCTAAACTTATAAAAACATATTCTACAATTGACAGTTTTAAAACTAAATCACTTCTCCCTTTAACTTTGCATAAGTTAAGTAAGTACAATTGTAAAGGAGATATAGCACCCACCAATAACAAAATACGAAAATAAGGAACTGCAGGTAACCATTTTTCAGTTATTAAAACAGTAAATAAAGGTTCTGCTACCAGCCCAAGCACACATAATAAAGGAACAACAATAAAAACTACTGTTCTTATAATATTACTATAAGCATCTTTTAGCTTTTCATCCTCAGTAGAGACCTTTGAAAGCAACGGAAACATTACCCTGTTTATAGCACTAAATATAATATTATTAGGAAGTTCTGCCATTGTTTGGGATCTCGTAAATAAACCTAACTGATATACTGAAAATATTTTACCTAATACTACTTTATATGATTGCTGAAAACCTTTAGATAGAATATCTGTAATTAAAAGTTTATACCCGAAATAGAAATGATATTTAAACTTTTCTTTTGAAAACACTCTAATAGGAACCCATTGAGAATAAAACCATAATTGAACGCTTGTTAAACTAGAAAATATTACTTCCTTCCAAACTAAACTCCACACCCCAAAACCATTATATGCCATGGCTATTGAGGTCGCACCACTAACTACCAAACTAGGTAACAGTAACTTAAACTGAGTTTTAAACTGTAATGCTTTATTTAACCGAACAGATTGGGTTATTGTAAAAGCTGATATTATAAGTATTAGAGCATGAACCCTAAGTAATCTCGTAACTTGAGGTGTATCAAAATAATCTGCAATATATGGAGCAGATATAAAAATTATTAAATATAATGAAAGACTTGATATTAGATTTATATAGAAAACAGTAGAATAATCCTCTTCTGTTATGTCTTTTGTACGAATTAAACTAGCGGTTAAACCTCCATCTAAAATACTCTGGCATATAGTTATAAAAATTGTTAGAATACCTATTATACCAAAATCCTTTGGATCTAAAATTCTTGTTAGAATAATTGTAACGAAAAAACCGACTATTTGAAACGAAAACTGAATCAATATAGACCAGAAAAAATTATTTTTAGGTGATTCTCCCAAGTTTTTATTATTAATTTAATTAAAGAAAAATATCGCTAGCTATAACTTCTGCAAATTTCCAATCAAGATTATTATCAATATCATGAGAGCTAATGTCATCCATAACATATTTTTTAACCTTTTTTAAATTTGCCAAAGACACTTTTTTTAACTCTTCAACATTAATTACATATATAGCTCCGTTGTATTCCCATACTTTAGGACAATCCTGCCTTCTGGTAAAATCCCCCTTTTTTGATTTTTCCAGCCATCCTTCATCATTCTCTTCAAAAAGCACATAATATGGATTCGATTTTGTTTCTTTTACAGAAACAACCATATCATAATTGTTATTATATAGCTTTAATGCCTCCTTAATATGGTTTGAATTTCTAAAAGGAGAAGTAGGCTGAAGTAATACTATCACATTAGGAAAGTAACTCTTTTGTTCGTAATAATTAATTGCATGTAATAATACCTCATAAGTACCTGCATTATCCGTGGCCAAGTAATCCGGTCTTAAAAAAGGCACATTTAGTCCTGTTGACTCAGAAACTTTTTTTATTTTTTCCGAATCTGTTGATACGCATATACAACTATCTTCAAAAACAGCTCTTGCAGCTTCTATAGTGTAATGAATAAGAGGCTTCCCATTAAGCTCCTTCCAATTCTTACCAGGAACCCCTTTAGACCCTCCTCTTGCAGGTATAACTACTAATGGTTTCATTAAAATTTAATTTGCTTTATATCTTTCTGCGCCTGCTCAAAATCTTCATGTTTCCCTACGTCTAACCAATAACCTGAAAGAGGATAAGAAACTACATTATAACCTTTACCTATAAGAGTCTCCATAAGATCTGTAGCATTAAAAAAGGTATCCTTAGGTACATACTTAAGAACGTCTTTCTTCATAAGGTATATACCTCCGTTAGAATAATAAGTATAAGTTGGCTTTTCTCTGAAGCTCTTAATTTTTGATTCTTCTGTTTCTAAAACTGCATAAGGAACATTTACCTGATATGGTATCGATACAACAGCAAAATCAGCATCTTTATCCATAAAATCTAAGAAAAAATGCTCATAATCCAAATTAGTCAATAAGTCTGAATTTGTAACAAGTATATAATCATGCTCAAAATCTTCTATTGAAGAAACAGCTCCGATAGTTCCTAAAGGTTCTGTCTCCCACACATATTTAATATTGACATTTTTGGAGGCTCCATCTTTAAAATATTGCTCTATTTTTTCCCCTAAATACTTAACTGACATCCAAAAATCATCTATACCATATAACGCCAGCCTATCAACGTTATGCTCCATTATAGGCTTATCCCCTACTTTTAATAAAGGCTTTGGTGTATCATCAGTAAGAGGTCTAAGCCTTTGTCCTCTGCCTCCTGCCATAATAACTGCATCTACAGGTAAATAGGAACGCATTTCTCTAAAGTTAATTACATTAACTATTTTAGACTCTTTATCAACAATAGGTACTATTCTAAAATTACCTTCTCTATATTCTATAACCTTTTTTATATCCTGCTCTCCCTTGCGTATGTAGCGAGGATTAGGCTGAATGATTTCATCTACTTGATGATCTATAGTAATTCCTTTTATTAAACCTCTCCTTACATCTCCATCTGTAAGCGAACCTAAAAGTCTGTTCTCTCCATCCACAATAAAAATAATAGCGTCTTTAGCTAAAGCATCTAATTTTATAAGGGCATCTTTTATGGTAGATCCTGCTTTTAACAAATGGTCTTTATAGTTTCGCATAGTAATAGTGATGTTATAAATATTTATTTATCAATATATTTTATTAGCTGAAATGCCTCTGCATAATTTACTCCTACACTGGCGCCTCTAAAATGAGCTAAAGCTTTAATATTTTCTAATGAGCGAGGAAATGGTGAAGGTGCTATCTCTGATTCAAAAACTTTCATTATTTCTAATTTTTGATCTATATAATCTGTTATATCTACATAATAATTAGGTAAAAAAGCTTTTTCCGGCAAAGCCGGTGCAAACTCAGTTTCTGAAATACATTCATACATTAAAATTTGCTTTATAAAAGGGTATCTAAAAGACTTTGTACAAGCCATAGTAGCATCAAATATCACACGATGATCAGAATGAGCATCACTTCTGTTTAAGCTATAAATTATTTCAGGTTGTACTTCTCCGAAAACTTTTGATATTTTAGGAACCATATCAATTATACTCGAAGATGATAGACTCATTGTTGGATAATTTAACATAAATGTCTTAGTAATTCCAAACATTTCCTCAACCTTCTTAATTTCTTCTTGTCTACTGGAAACTCTCTCCTCAGAAAAGCCTTGCTCTTCAAAAACATTTGTTATAATAAGCCAAAAAACTTTATCTCCATTCGCAACATGTCTTAACATTGTTCCTCCTACGCCAAGTGTTTCATCATCGGGGTGAGCTGAAATTACAATTACATTTTTCATTTATTTATTCTTTTTTATTGTATATATGACCCTACTTGAGGAAGTTCATTAAAATCATGTTTTACTAGCCATATAGAGCTATCGCCCGTTTTTATTTCAATTTTATCATCTGCAATTTGCAGTATTTTTCCAGGCTCTATATTAAATTCATTATACTCACCTGGTTCAACGCTCCATACTTTTATACTTTCTTCTTTATAGTCTATATGAGCTCCAACATAAGGATTAGTAAGGGCCCTTACAAGGTTACAAATAGATTTTGTTTCCATTCTAAAATCAATTGCACCATCTTTCGCACCTCTTTTACGCCAATTATTCCCAACACTGGTATCCTGTTTAACTCTTTTATATGTGTTAGATTTTAATTGATCATGAAACTCTACAATTTGCTTCATTGCTGTTTCGGTCATTTTATCATACAGAACAGCTGCATCATCATCAAATGCTATATCAAATTCTTTTTGGGACAATATATCTCCTGTATCCGCTCCTTCATCCATAAAGAAAAATGTTGAACCTGTCTTAGTTAAGCCCAGTACTTTAGCCCATATAAGTGGGTGCCTGCCTCTGTTATATGGTAATAAAGAAGGGTGAAAACCAATAACCCCTAACGGAGATAGCTCTAAAACATCTTTCTTGATTAAATTAGACCAACCAAAACAGAATATAACATCTGGTTGTAGAGACTGCATCCATTCAATACTTTCCGAACTATTTATATTTTTTACATATAAATATGGAATGTCATATTCTTGTGCTATAGTAGATAAATCCACAAAATCACTATTAAATGCTGATTCCTGTTTAGTAACAACTCCTACTACATCAGCATTTATTTTGATTAACTCTTTTAAAGCTTTTGCTGAAAAAACTACAGATCCTATAAAAACTATTCTCATTGATTTATATTGTAAAATTTCTTCTTTATAATATTCTCTAATTTAGCCTCTTTTAAAACCTTTACTATTTCAGTTGAAGAATTCTTGCTCCCATATGGATTATGAGAATCCTTAAGCAACATTTTAAATTCAGAAGAAAGAGCTTTTTCGATAGCGGAGACTATATCGGCTTCATTAGCTTCACAATCTATAACTGACACTCCTTTAACTCTACCTTGTTGCCTGTCTCCAATATTAATTGTAGGTGTTTTAAAAGAAGGTACTTCGATAAGACCACTGGAAGAATTACCTATTACAGCATCCATATATTGTATTGCCGAAAGATATCTTAATTGCCCTAACGATGTATATGCTATAGCTTTAGATGTATTTTTAGCAACATACTCATCTATAAGTTCAATAATTATTCTGCCATCAGTATCTGCATTAGGCTTAGTAAATATTAAACAAGCATTCTTTATCTTATCTAGAGCAGCTAATAATTCCCTGAACTGCTGTTCCGCAGAAAAATAATCTAATGTTACAGGATGATATGTTATAAGGAAGTTTTTTTCTTTTAATTTAAAGTCAATAGAATCTTCAAATTGCTCTTTATTTAAAAGAGTAAGTTTATTTATATTTTCAATTCCTAAAGCTCCTACATTATATACATTTTTAGGTTGTTCACCCAACTGTATCACTCTTTGTTTGTACTCTTCAGTACTTGTAAAATGTAATTGAGACATTTTTGTAATTGAATGTCTTATAGCTTCATCAATTAAGCCTTCTGTTGCCTCACCACCGTGGCAGTGGGCAATAGGTATTTTAGCAATCATAGCAGCTGTACATGCAGCAAAAATTTCAAACCTGTCTCCTAAAACCAGTATAACATCAGGTGATAATCTACTAAAGGTTTCAGAAAAACCTATAACTCCCAGACCTATACTTTTAGACACTCCAACTGATGTATCAGAAGAAAGAAGTATTTCTACTTTTTCAGTAATTGTAAAACCATCTTCAATTATCTTTTTATAAGTAAGTCCAAACTCCGGAGAAAGGTGCATGCCTGTAACAACTACAGAAAGTTCTACATCTTGGTCTTCCTGAAGTTTTTTCATGGTCCAGTATAAAAGACCATATTCTGCTCTGGTACCGGTAACTACACAAATTTTTCTCATACAAAATAGTTTTCTAACACTGGAGTATATGCTGTTACTGAGGTTTTAAGTTCTTTCCCTATGAATTCATCTATTCTTAATGGGTTAACACCCGTACCGGGACGTATAGCTATTAAATCTTCTTCTTTTAGTTTTTGTCCTTCTTGAACATCTTTATTAAAGTGAAGACTTTTTCTTACAATTTCAATATTTCTTTTCTCCGATTCACTAGGTTCCTTAATTCCGCTTCCTGCTGTAGCCTCTTCAATATTTCGTATTGCGGTAACCATACTTTTTAACTCTTCAGGCTCTAAAGAGGCTAAATGGTCAGGTCCGGGCATACTTCTGTCCAAGGTGTAGTGTTTTTCTATTATTTTAGCACCTAATGCAACAGCTGCTATAGGAACTTCTATCCCTAAAGTATGATCGGAATATCCAATATTCACTCCTAACTCCTCACCTATTGTATTCATAGCTTTGAGGTTCACATCTTTCATAGGGGTAGGATACTCTGTATTACAATGAAGAACTGAAATTTTATCTTTAGTTATTCCTTCTGCCATTATTATCTCAACAGCAAGTTTTATTTCATCCATTGTTGCCATACCTGTTGAAACCACTATATTCTTACCTTTTCTTGCTATATGCTGAAGGTAACGCTTATTAGTGATTTCACCGGAAGGAATTTTATAAAGATCTACACCTAACTCGTCAAGAAAATCAATACTTCCTTCATCAAAGCCTGTTGACAGAAACTTTATATTCTTCGAATTTGCATATTCACTCAAATCATAATGCCATTGTTCAGGCATTTCTAATTTTTTGAGCATAGCATATTGCGAATTGTCATTATCGTTAATATTCTTAATTTGATAATCGGCTTTTTGTGCTGTTTTACTTACTATCTTATCAGCCTTAAATGTTTGAAATTTAACATAATCAGCACCTGCTTCAGCTGCTGCATCAATTAATTTCATAGCATTCTCAAAGCTACCATTATGGTTAACTCCTGCTTCTGCAATAATTACAACTTTACTCATAGATTATTTAATTTTTGCCGGATTACCGTAAACTATTTTATTATCAGGAACATCTTTAACTACTACAGCACCTGCGCCTATAGTTACATTTCTTCCTATTTTAATTCCTTGCTTTATTACTGTATTAGCTCCTACAAAGCTTTTTTCTCCTACACTTACATTTCCTGCCAGCACTGCACCGGGAGCTATATGTACGCCATCTTCTATACTACACTCATGTTCAATAATACTACCAGTATTTAATATACAATAGTTACTAATATTGGCTAAAGGGTTTACTGCTACATTGCGTGCTATAAAATTTCCGCTACCTATATTCACTTTCGTACTTATAGAGGCGTCAGGATGTATTACATTACTCAACTCTTTACCCTTTGCTTCGAGTTTTTGAGCAATTTTAACTCTTATATTATTGTCTCCTATACCTAGGATATAGTTATGATTTGTTTCCCAACCGTTAAAGGATTCATCTCCTTCAAATCCCATATAAATTAAATCGAAAGGGTTAATTTCAAGTTTATTTAATTCAGCATAGTGTGTTAGGTTAAGACCTGCTGCTTTAGCAGCTTCGGCTACAACAAAACCGTGACCGGAATAACCTATTAATATCAATGCTTTACTATCGTACACTACTTGGTATATTAACTATTCTTTCTTCTAAATATATAGCGTTTTCCTGTGTGTCTTTTTGGCAATGCTCATACATAGGTAATCTAAACATAAGTTGCCATATCGGTCTTGTCATTACGCTATTAGCATTTGTTTCCTCTAAGAAAAGATTACGCTCTTTTTTGTTTTCAAGCTCCACACACATCAACCAGTAATTGACATTAGTATCTGGCGTTTCTGTCCTGAACTTTATACCCGAACCATTAAAAAATGATTTATATGCTAAGGCTATTTCTCTTTTTTTAGAGATAAACCCATCTAATTGTTCGAGTTGTGCACACGCCAATGCAGCATTAAGGTTAGGCATTCTGTAATTGTAACCCAACATATCATGCACATATTCATAAGGGTGTGGCTTTTTTGCTGTCGTGGTAAGGTATTTTGCCCTTGTACCTAAATCCTCATCGTTAGTTACTATAGCTCCGCCACCGCCACATGTTACTATTTTATTTCCGTTAAAAGAAAAAACACCTAGTTTTCCTAAACTACCTGTAGGCTTTCCTTTATATTCACTTCCTAAAGATTCAGCTGCATCTTCTACAATAGGTATTTTCCACTTTTCGCATACTGCGATTAATTCATCCATATGCACAGGAAAGCCAAATGTATGCATAGGCACACAAGCAGCTATTTTTTTACCTGTCTTTTTATTATAACATCCATCTTCTCTCAGCTCTCCATATTCCTCTAAAAAGTTTTCAACTGCTTTTGGAGAAAGTCCCATAGTGTCTAAATCTACATCCAGAAAAATAGGAGTAGCATTATTATATGCTATTGCATTGGCAGTTGCTACAAAAGTAAGTGCCTGTGTTATCACTTCATCTCCACTTTGCACACCTGCTAAACGTAAAGCTACCTGAAGTGCTGCTGTACCATTTACTACTGCAATAGCTTTTGCAGCAGCTGTAATACTTTGCATTTTTTCTTCAAACTCATCAACATACTTTCCTACTGATGATACAAAAGTACTATCTATAGTATTTAATAAGTACTCTTTTTCATTTCCACTAAAGTTCGGAGCATGTAAAGGAATGAAAGCATCAGCACCATATAAATCTTTAATAAAAGATATCGTATTTTCTATATGTTTCATTTCTACTACATTTTTGAGTCAAGATACTTACCTGTCTCTTTATGCCCGAAATCCGGTATCATATAAAAGAATAAGTCTACAATTTCTTCTTTTGACCATTTTAAAGAAGATTTCATTCCTGCCAGTTTCTCTTCAAAATGTTTAAGCTTTTCATCCTCTACAAAAAGTTCATTTTTAATAATACCCAAATTATCAAATCGCTCCATATTAAGAACTTCTTTATCTGTAAAGAATTCCTCAAAATCTTTTTCACCTGTTGTATCACTATTTGTAAATAAACAAGGCCATTTTTTCTCTTGAGGCAATGTATGAATCAACGAACGTGCTTCATCTTCATCTTTACACAGGTATGGTTCATACCCTATTGCATTAAGATATTTTACAGCTATTTCCGAAAATGTTATCAAGTGTAAATCTTCGCTAAGTTTTGGGAAAAATATATCTCTGTTTTCTCCAAAAATAGTTGACATAAGACATAACTCGCCTGACTCCTGTGGTGTTACAAAATATCTTTTTATATCGCTTGGAGCTACAATAGGTTGTTTCTTTTGTATCCTTTGGTTAAAACCATGAAGTAATGAACCGTCAGAAAAAGCTACATTAGCAAAACGTGCTGTAGAAATTTTTATATCGCGGCTTTTACGCATCAAAAACATTTCCATAATACGTTTTGAAGCTCCCATCATATTAACAGGGTTAGCCGCTTTATCTGTTGATACACAAAAATATTTTTTAACTCCGTTATCAATAGATTGCTGAAGTGTTTTATCAGTATTAAACACATTCACATCAATCATCCTCATAAGGGTATAAGGGTCTTTTTCGCTACGAACGTGCTTTAATGCTGAAAGGTTAAGTACATAGTCATACTTCCCGTCAGACTCTATAAAAGCATCATACATAACAGAACCTATATCTAAAGCAAAAGTTCTGAAATCACCATCTATATAACCATAAGAGCTTCTTAAGTCTCTTACAAGTTCTACAAGGTTATTTTCGCTTATATCTACAACATGAAGTTTCTTAGGATTTCTTTTAAATATTTCTTTAGTTACTGCCTGACCAATAGAGCCTGCACCTCCAATTACTAAAAAATTACTTTTAGATACTTCATCACTCAATTCTTTCTGATGATTTTCTATATCTTTTTGAAATAAAAGATTTTTTCTTCCTATTAAAGACAGAATGTCCATATAACTTGTTGTTTAGTTTGATATTACTATCATTTCTGTCGCATAGTTTAATAATGAACTGAACTATACCCGAAACTTCAAAAATATTTTATTTATAATTATAATATTGCTTATACCACTCTACAAACTTAGAGATACCTTCTTTAATATTCGTTGAAGGCTCATAATTATAATCTTTTTTTAACTTAGATACATCTGCCCATGTTTTTTCAACATCCCCCGGTTGCATTGGCATAAATTCTTTTTTGGCTTCTTTTCCTGTAGCACTTTCAATTTCATGTACAAAATCAAGAAGTTTTACAGGGGTTGAATTACCTATATTGTATAATTGATATAGAGGTGCGCCTTCAACATCTTTTAATAAAATAGCTGTTACACCATTAACTATATCATCTATATAGGTAAAATCTCTATAAAGCTCGCCATTATTAAATATTTTCAGAGGCTTACCGTTTAATATTGCATCTGTAAATAAGAACATTGCCATATCCGGGCGTCCCCAAGGACCGTATACGGTAAAAAATCGAAGCCCTGTTGTTTTTATTCCAAATAAATGACTATATGTATGAGCCATAAGCTCGTTACTCTTTTTAGTCGCTGCATACAGGCTTATAGGCTTATCTACATCATCATCTACCGAAAATGGTATTTTACCATTCAACCCATATACACTGGAACTACTTGCGTATACTAATTTATCTACATTGTAATTTCTGCAAGCTTCCAGTATATTTAAAAAACCTACCAGATTGCTTTCGGCATACACAAAAGGATTTTCAATACTATATCGTACACCTGCTTGTGCAGCAAGATTACAAACAATATCAAAATTACTTTCTTCAAAGAGCGCAGGTAAATTATCCTTATCTTCAACGTTTAATTTAATAAACTTAAACCTTTCAGCATGTATGTTACTTTCTATACCGGTATTATATTGCGGAACATCAGAAATACCTAGTTCTTTAAGTCTTGATAATTTCAGGTTTACATCATAATAATCATTCAAATTATCTAAACCTGTAATAGTATGCCCTAAAGCAACTAACTTTTCACACAAATGATATCCTATAAATCCGGCAGCACCTGTTACTAAAATCTTCATTAAATAAAGTTTAATTGCGTTTAATTATAAGGTTAAAAGTAGGCATTATTTACCTATTCCCTGAAATATAAACCCAATATCTCTTAAAGCACCTTCATCCAGAATATTCCTGCCGTCAAAAACAAAGGCAGGCTTCTTCATATTATCATATATTTTTTGCCAATCATATGTTTTAAACTCATCCCACTCCGTTAATACAGCTATGGCATGAGCATCCTTACATGCCTCGTAAGGATCTATATGAACTGTCACTCCTTTTTTATTTTCTTCCTCAGTTCTTGTACTAAGATAATTGAGGTCTCTATATATAGCCTTCTCCTTTACCTTAGGGTCGTATACTGCTATATTTGCCTGTTCATAAAGCAAATCATCAGCTACATATATTGAAGCAGACTCTCTTGTATCGTTGGTATCTTTCTTAAATGCCCAACCTAAAAATGCTATTTTTTTACCTGAAACCGTATTGTATAATGTTTTTACAATATTGGCTCCAAACCTCCTTTTTTGATGGTCGTTCATTATAATAACCTGCTCCCAATAATCTGCTACCTCGTTAAGCCCGTATGACTTAGCTATATAAACAAGATTAAGAATATCTTTTTGGAAACAAGAACCACCAAACCCTACAGATGATTTAAGGAATTTAGAGCCTATACGGCTATCCATACCTATTGCTTTTGCAACTTCATTAACATCTGCACCTGTTTTTTCGCAAAGTTCAGACATTGCGTTTATGGAAGATACTCGCTGTGCCAGAAAAGCATTTGCTGTAAGTTTAGAAAGCTCAGAAGACCAAACATTTGTAGTCAATATTTTATCTCTTGATATCCAGTTAGCATAAACATCAACTAACGCTCCTATTGCTTTTTGTCCTGCTTCATCAGTATCACCACCTATTAATACTCTATCAGGGTGTAATAAATCATCTATTGCTGTTCCTTCAGCAAGAAACTCCGGATTAGACAGTATTTGGAAGTTTACTCCATTACCTGTATTTTCCAGTATATTTTTTATTGCTTGTGCTGTACGTACAGGGAGCGTAGACTTTTCAACTACTATTTTATCGTCTTTAGCTACCTCTGCTATTTGCCTTGCACAAAGTTCTATGTATTTTAAATCAGCAGCCATACCCTTCCCTACTCCGTAAGTTTTAGTAGGGGTATTAACTGAAATAAATATCATTTCAGCTTCATTTATAGCTTTTTCAATATCTGTAGAAAAAAACAGATTTTTACCTCTTGCTGAAAGTACTATATCTGCAAGACCCGGTTCATAAATAGGTAACTTGCTAACATCTTCATTATTCCAATCAGCTATCCTCTGTTCATTTATATCTACAATTGTAACTTTTATATCAGGACATTTATGGGCAATAACAGCCATGGTTGGTCCGCCTACATAACCTGCACCGATACAACATATATTTTTTATTTTCATATAATATTCTCTACAACCTACTATCGGCTAAAGAACCTAAAATACCTTTTACATCATAGATAACACCAATATCTTTTTTAATATTTGCATAATCTATTTCTGTAAATTCTTTATGAGATACTCCTAAAACAACAGCATCAAATTTTTCTTTAGGCAGCTCGTTAACCATATCATATCCATATTCATGTTTAACCTCTATAGGACTAGCCCAAGGGTCAAAAATAGTAACATTTATACCATACTCTTTTAGTGACTTTATAACATCAACTATTTTAGTATTTCGAACATCTGGACAATTTTCTTTAAATGTTATACCCATCATCAACAAGTCAGAGCCATTTACAATAACCCCTTTCTTTATCATAAGCTTAACTACCTGAGAGGCTACATACTCTCCCATACTGTCGTTAAGGCGACGACCTGCTAATATTATTTCAGGATGATATCCCATTTCCTGAGCTTTTTGTGCTAAGTAATAAGGATCTACCCCTATACAGTGACCTCCTACAAGTCCTGGTCTGAAAGGTAAAAAGTTCCATTTTGTACCCGCTGCTTCTAAAACTGCCTGGGTATCTATATCCATGCAGTTAAATATTTTAGAAAGCTCGTTTACAAATGCTATATTTATATCTCTTTGAGAATTTTCTATAACCTTTGCTGCTTCTGCTACCTTAATAGAAGGCGCAAGATGTGTACCGGCAGTAATTACTGACTTATACAATTCATCAACTTTTTTACCTATTTCCGGTGTTGAGCCTGCCGTTACTTTTAATATTTTTTCTACAGTATGCTCTTTATCTCCGGGGTTTATTCTTTCAGGAGAATAACCTGCATAGAAATCTTCATTAAATTTCAGTCCGCTTATGCGCTCTAAAACAGGAACACATTCTTCTTCTGTTACTCCGGGGTATACCGTAGATTCATATACTACTACATCCCCCACTTTTAACACCTTACCTACTGTCTCACTGGATTTATATAGTGGCGTAAGGTCAGGTCTGTTATTTTTATCTACCGGAGTAGGAACCGTCACTATATAATAATTACATTCCTTTATATCATCAAGGTCAGTAGAACAGTAAAGTCCTTTCCCTTCATATATAGGCTCATCTACTATAACTGATTGCAGAAGTTCGTCTTCTACTTCCAGTGTACTGTCTTTGCCTGAGTTTAATTCATCAACTCTGTTATGATTAATATCAAAACCAATTACAGGATACTTAGTAGCAAATAATCTTGCTAAAGGTAACCCTACATATCCTAACCCTATTACTGCTATTTTCATGAGTTGTTTTTTAACGAATTGAAAATTACTTTAAGTTCTCCCAATACCATTTTACAGCTTGCTCAAGCCCTTGCTTTATTGAGAACTGAGGGTTGTAATCAAGTAATTTTTTAGCTTTATCTATACTTGCCAGCGAGTGAGGAATATCTCCCGCTCTGTTAGGACCATGTACTACTTCAACATTTGCAATGGCAGCATCAAAATCAGATAAAAACTCTTTGAGGTAACCTACTAAATCATTTAAAGTAGTCCTGTCACCATATGCTGTATTATATACTGTATTTACAGCTTCAGGATTATTGGTAGTCATTGCCAGTTCATTCATCTGGATAACATTATCAATATAAGTAAAGTCTCTTGAGTAATTACCGTCTCCGTTAATCACAGGGCTTTCATGATCCATAAACTGCATTACAAATTTTGGTATTACAGCAGCGTAAGCTCCGTTAGGATCTTGGCGTCTTCCGAAAACATTAAAGTAACGAAGCCCTATTGTTTCTATACCGTAAGTTCTGCTGAAAACATCTGCATATAGTTCATTTACATATTTTGTAATTGCATAAGGAGATAAAGGCTTTCCTATTACATCTTCTACTTTTGGTAAAGATTCAGAATCACCATAAGTAGATGAGCTTGCTGCATATACAAAACGTTTAACACCTGCATCTCTTGCTGCTATCAGCATATTTAAGAAACCGCCAACGTTTACATCATTACTGGTTGCAGGGTCTTTTATAGAACGGGGTACTGAACCTAAAGCCGCCTGATGCAGTACATAATCTGCTCCTTCAACTGCTTTAGTACAATCATCAAGATTACGTATATCACCCTCTATTAAAGTAAAATCTGGGTTTGATAAATGATGTTGTATGTTTTTTTTGTGACCAGTTGCAAAATTATCAAGAACTACAACCTTATATCCTTTATTGATAAAATGATCACACAAATTAGAACCGATAAATCCTGCCCCCCCGGTAATAAGGATTTTTTTATGTAATGAACTATTCATTAATTTTTGTTAATTTTTTTAACATTAATCCAATATTCAAGCTACAAATATATATACTTAAACTTTAACACAATATTATTTATAGTAATACTTAGAAGTTTTTTAAATAATTCAATAACAATTAATTGTTTTTAAGTTTTTCACTTAAAAACCGTTTATTAATCATGACTATTCTTACAGTATTACTCATTTAATTATTAATAAAAAAAGCACCTGAAACAGTAGTCTATTAACAGAGCCTGCATTTCGGGTTAATTATTTTTTAATGAACTTTCAAACGGTACCCTATGCATTATACTCCTTCCCAGCGTTACCTCATCAGCAAACTCAAGCTCATCTCCTACTGCTATCCCTCTTGCTATAGTAGATGTCACTACATCACTACCTTTTATTTGTTTATAAATATAAAAGTTAGTAGTATCTCCTTCCATAGTTGGGCTAAGGGCAAAAATCAGTTCTTTAACTACTCCTGTCCTTACTTTTTCTACTAATGTCGTTATATTTAACTGACCGGGACCAATACCGTCTATTGGTGATATTTTACCCCCCAACACATGATATAAACCTTTAAACAGTCCTGTATTCTCTATAGCCATTACATCCCTTACATCTTCCACAACGCAAATTAAGGATTCATCTCGAGAGGGGTTGGCACATATCTCACAAACCTCAACATCTGATATATTGTGACATTTTCTGCAAAACTGAATTTCCTCTCTCATTTTCTTTATAGCCTCGGCTAAATGTAAAGATTGCTCCTGTGGTTGTTTTAACAAATGTAAAGCTAACCGTAATGCAGTGCGCTTACCTATTCCCGGAAGTTGTGAAATTTCTTCTACTGCCTTTTGTAATAGTTTTGACGACATTTCCATATCTCGCAAATTTAGTAAACGTAATAATCAGTATTGTTATACAATGCCTACAATTTATTTACACTTTATAGCTTTTTGACGATTTTTTCATTTGCTTTGTAGTTAAACTTAGCTTAACATGCAACCTATAACCATTTTAATTATAATAGCAGCCTATTTTGGTTTGCTTATTTTAATTTCCCGACTTATAAGTAACAAGGATAGTGGGAATGATGCTTTTTTTAAAGCCAATAAAAATTCCAAATGGTATCTGGTTGCCTTCGGTATGATTGGGACAGCCCTTTCGGGGGTTACCTTTATATCAGTACCCGGAGAGGTAGGATCACCAAACGGAGAGCAGTTTAAGTACTTTCAGTTTGTGCTGGGTAATGCTATAGGTTTTATAATTATTGCTAAGGTACTACTCCCTGTATATTACAGGTTGAACTTAACATCTATATATGGGTATATAGAAGACAGACTTGGTTATTACAGCTATAAAACCGCTGCTTTAATATTTATAATAAGCCGTACTATAGGCTCTGCATTCAGGCTTTATTTGGTTGTTATAGTATTGCAACGCTATGTTTTTGATGCTTTTAGTGTACCATTTTGGGCTACTGTGCTCATATCCTTATTACTAATTTTTGCATATACCTATAGGAGCGGACTTAAAACAATTATTATTACCGATACCTTACAAACATTTTTCCTGCTTACTGCTGTTATTTTTACTATAATCTTTATCTGCAACAGTTTAAATCTTGGCTTTACAGAAGCTTTTGAAACCGTAAAAAACAGTAGTTATTCTAAAATATTTTTCTTTGAGGATTTTATAGGTAGCCGTTACCATTTTATAAAACAAATACTGGGCGGAATTTTTGTAACAATAGCTATGGTTGGTCTTGACCAAGACCTGATGCAAAAAAACCTCAGTTGTAAAAACATAAAAGAAGCGCAAAAAAACATGTTTTCGTTTACAGGTACATTTGTAGTAGTAAACCTTATATTTCTTAGTGTAGGTGCGCTATTATATATTTACGCTGAACAATACGGTATAAGTGTACCTATAGAGAATGGTGCTACCCGAACTGATTTACTTTTCCCTGAAATAGCTTTTAATCATTTTGCTATGATACCGGCTATAATATTTTTACTGGGATTAACGGCAGCAACTTTCTCCACGACGGACTCTGCACTTACAGCACTTACTACTTCTTTTTGTGTGGATTTTTTAGAAATGGATAAAAAAGAGCATACAACAAAAAGTATTCGCACACGCTACCTCATACATGTTATGTTCTCTTTCTTACTGTTTATAGTAGTAATAATTTTTAATGCTATAAATGATGCTTCGGTAGTAAGTATGATTTTCAAAGTTGCATCCTATACATACGGCCCATTACTTGGCTTATATGCTTTCGGGCTTATTATGAAAAGTAAAACAGTATATGACAAAGCCGTACCGGTAATATGCCTACTATCTCCTTTTATAACACTTTTAATCAGCATGAACTCTTCTGTACTATTTGGAGATTACGTTTTTGACAACGAGCTTATTATTGTAAACGGACTTATTACTTTTATTTTACTAATTTGTATCAGCAAAAAGAAAGTTGCTAATACTGATTTACTGAAAGCATAACTAAAGTACAGCCAACTTCTACTTCTATATTATTTTCCTTAAGTAAAGCATAAAGTTCAGGATTCTCTGTACCCGGGTTAAAAATCACTCGTTTAGGTTTTAAGTCTACTATATAATCATAGTAAGGCTTCTGGTTCATCGGGTTCAGGTAAAGTGTAACCGTGTCTACCTCATCAAAATCAGCTTCGCCTTTATGTATTTTAATACCGTCCAGCTCATCTTCTTTCTTACCTACAGCAACCACAGGGTGATTGTATCGCTGTAACATTTTCATAGCTTTATATGCATATCGGGTAGGAACAGTAGATGCCCCCATAACCAATGTTTTTTTTGATTTGCTCATAATCGTTTATTTTATAATCAAATTTACAAAAAGCCATTGGCAGGTCTTTTCACTTTAAGGTAACAATAACACTTTAAAACCTGTAACTATAATCAGCTGGCAACATATCGCCTGCTTTAAACTCTGACATATATCCTTCAAAACGTACATTAGATATGGGGAAATACTGCCCGTTATTATCTATATAAAAAACACCTTTAGGGCAAGTAAAATATGATTCTTTACCATCGTAAACTACCGTAAAGTATATTACTCCCTGCCTTTTACGGTATCGTTTTTGTTTCTCTTTTAAATCATTAACGCTTTCACCGGAAACATTAATATTTAATGGTTTGGCTTTTTCTACCCCCTGTAATACGGTTATTTTTTTTACCCCCAGTGTATCCTTTATTTTAAAATATTCTTTCGGGTCTGCCTTCATGCCGTTTACATAAAGTCCGAATTTCTCATCTTCCCATTTATCAGCAGCCAAGGTTCTCATTAAATGAGTTATCGATCCAAGATAAGAAGCCCTCCTTTCCTTGTATGCAGAAGTGCTTCCGGATATATCTTTATAAAAACTGGTTCCGGCAAAATATACCGCTTGCTGGTAACGCCTGTCAAGCGTTACTTTAGTATATTTTACCCCAAAATTGGTCAGGTTAAACAGCACATTATATTTCAGGTAATTATTTCTTATCTGTAACGGTTCATACGATTTAGCGTAAAGAATATTAGTTTCTTTATCAAAATAAAACGCTATTACATCTTCATTCGCTATCTGGCATGATTGGGCTGCTCTTGAATTACCCAAAAAATTCTCCTTAAATACTTCAAGCATATCTTCACGGGAAAAAGGGCTTTTCTCCTTACTAATAACTAACCCATCAAGCTTAGTTACTGCTTCCTGCATTAATATTTTCATAGGTTTTGTATACTGAAAAGGGTTACTAACCGTAAAGTTGCTATAACCAATATAGCTAACTATAAGGTCAGTATTAAACTTTTCTTTTACCGTAATACTGAAATACCCTAATGAATCTGTACTTGCTGAAATTGTCGTACCATCTAAATACACAAAAGCACCTTGAAGCGGTATGTTTTCTTTTTTATCATATACATACCCCGACAATATTTGAGAATATGCTCCTGAAATACAAAACAGAACACAAATTAATAGTTGGATAAACTTCATAATCGCTAATATAATAATTTAACCAAATAGCTTAAAGCAAAAAAGACAGCTTTAAAAGCTGTCTTTTTAAGTTTATTAATTTAGTATTAATCATCACTCTCTACGGTTATACCTAAACTGTTAACATTAGGAAGGTAATCTTCATCATATTTATTTTCCAAAGTTATTTCATATTTACCTGCAGGCATTTTCATATCCTGCTTTACATTCATTTTAACTTCACAATAATTCTCTCCGCAATCCGAATAACTATTTCCTGAGTCATCTTTTAACTGAGGGTTTAGAGAAATATTATAACTCTTTCCATCAGGATATTTTATTACAAGTTCCATGTGAACATTTTTATACTGAGGGTCTATTGTATGAGTAAAAATAAAAGAAATATCTGCCGATTCTATATCTTTTTTGATATCAAAATCAAACACTTTAATGTCGGTTTTAGACCAGCGGTTATCCTGAAAATCGTTAAATGTTTTGGTGTACATTACTGTTTTAGTACACGAAAAAAGGAGTAATACAGGTAAAAGGAGTAAAAGTTTCTTCATAATGCTCTTATATTAAAATTATAAAAATTGTTATTATTCAGCTTTAATTCCCTTTTTCACATCTTTCAAACAGCTCCCATAACAAATTTAAACAATTTTTTAACTATATTTTTATATTATACCGATTATTTAAGGATAATTTTTACAAAAAATAAAATACACATTTATAAATTCGTAAACATAATCATGTTGGTAATTATACCTTTTTTACTTTTTAATTAAATATATTTGCAATTCAACACTAGTTAATGGAGTTATTTATATACATTTTTGCAGCATTATTCTCGGTAATAAACCCTTTAGGTGCTGTGCCTATTTTTGTAGGGCTTACTCAGGAAGACTCAAAAGCAGAAAGGTCACGCATTTCTTTTTGGGCTGCTGTAAATGTTTTTATAATACTCCTTATCTCTTTTTTTATAGGTCGCTATGTACTGGCTTTTTTCGGCATTAGTATAGATGCTCTCAGAATTGCAGGCGGGCTTATTATTGTAAACTCAGGTTTTTCACTACTTACAGGCAAATTCAATAAAACTAGAGGTATTAATAAGCAGGTAGAAAGCGATGCACAAAAAAGAAATGACATTGCCCTTACCCCACTTGCAATACCCATGCTTGCAGGACCTGGGTCAATATCATTACTTATTGCACTTTACGAAGAATATTCTACTATTACCCAGCAAACTATGGCCTGCCTTGCAATGGCTGCCGTAGCTGTAGTAATATTTTTAGTAATGCGAAGTGCACATTACCTGTCTCGCATATTAGGTGCTTCGGGAATTGTAGCTATTTCGCGTATTATAGGTTTTATAGTTATTGCTATTGGTATAGAATACATAAGCAGTTCTATTGTAAACATTATACAGGCAATAGATTTTAACTAAAATGCTCTTGTTCCCCGTTTTTAAAACTGTAAAGGCTTTACATCGCCGTCGTGGGTAATAATAAATACACTTTTCTTTTCTATAGTTTTAGTTTCGGTTTTCACTTCTTTTTCAGGCTTCCTGAGATCAATAGTTATTGTAAAATCATAAAACACCTGTACACATGGCTCTATAACTTCGGGGTTTACCACAAACGTATGGTTTTTAGGCACTACAGGATTATAGTAATAACTTACATTCTTTTCGGTATTATTTACCACCCTGTTTTTTTCATAAGGTAATTGTGTACGTGAAAATGCTGAATAACTACTATAACTCTCAGTAGGATACATTAAATTATAACTTTCGCTTACATTTCTGGGTTTCGATTTTAAATCAATTCCTGAAAGTTTTGAATAGTAGTTCATTTTAGTTTCAAACGCTGTCATCATTTTAGTTTCCAGTTTTTCTCTTATGCTTTCAAGATTCGTTATTATATAATCTACTTTTACTAAATCATAAATTTCCTGTTCGGCACAAGCTGTCATTATTTCATCTAAAACCCGCTTTTTATATTTAATAATAAGGTTCTTTTTTAGCTCAAACCCTGCCGGTTTTTCGTTATATGTTTTTTTACTGAATAGCTTTTTGGTTACCTCATACTCATATTTAGGTACAAAGGAGATCATATCAGTTATTACTTCAATTTCAGGGTCAACCGCTTTAATCTTCTCTTTTATAGCATCAATTTTTTCATTCATCAATGCATTAACTTCCTCCACCGAAGTACCCACCTGCACTATCGCAAAAGTTGCCGCATAGCCCGCGGGTTTCTGGTTGTAAATCCCTCTTACAGTAAAACTCATATAGTTTTCGTTGTTTGATGCTATAGAGTTCATACGTTGGTTTTGATTTTGGTAACGATTACTTCCGTAATTTACATTACCCATTTCCTGCGCATTTGCACTAAATAAATTTGCTAAACAAAATGCTAAGGCAATACTACTTTTGATAGTTTTCATTTTTCTACGTTTTAAATTTTGAGCAAAGTTATTTTTAGCCCTTTTTTAGGTATAGTAAAACACAGGTACACAGGCTGTAAATTATTTTCAGTAGTTTTACAGTGGTTTTACAGCAGCATTTTTAGCTGCTATTACTAAGTTTGACGTAACTAATGAATAACATAGAACTCTTTTATTTACTGAAGCAAAAAATACTGGAAAAGTATCGGCAGCATTACCCTTATTTTGCCGGTGGATTACATGATTTCGGTAATCAGGAGATTGCACAGTTAATCGATTTAATTGAAACAGAATGTAAAGAAAGAGTAAGTGAAAAATGGGTGTACACACATCTGAAACCTGTAAAAAATGAAAAGCTACCCAGAAAAGATATGCTTAATATTTTTAGTTGTTGGGTAGGTTATTCAGGTTGGGAAGAGTTTGTATACAAACAGGGCAGTCCGCAAACTAAAACTGTTAACGTAAAGCCTGAAAAGAAAAATAATAAACTCAGGAATATTATATATATGAGCATAAGTGTACTTTTTTTAGCTGTTGTAATCAGCATAGGTTATAACATAAATACGGAGCATGAAGTTACTGTTTGCTTAAAAGATAAATACACTCAAAAAATTATTACTGAAGAAAGGGTTACTTTATATAAATCAGAAAATAACACTAAGGAAAAACTAGATCAAAAAGATAGTTGCTTTATCATAAAAAGTGAAAAAGATACTGTTACCCTTATAGCGGAAAGCCCCTATTATAAAACAGATACTTTAAAAGTAGTTTTTAATAAAAATAAAACCAGCTTTGAGTATGATTTACAGCCTGATGATTACGCTATGATGCTGCGTGCTTATATGAACGCAAATGTTGAAGGCTGGAATAAAAGACGAAAACAGCTAAATGAAATACTAAGTGATAACGCCATAATACAAGAAGTAATGTTTGAGGATATTGGCGTTGAGTTTTTAAATAAACAGGAGTTTATAGATAAAATAACCACCCCTTCTAAACTGGTTAAACAAATGGAGGTAATTGATATTGAGTATAAAGAGGGCAAAATTATTTCACTTAAATACATGCAAAAAGAATAATGAAAAAGTATATCACAATAACCGTATTACTAATAAGCTTTTGTTGTATGGGACAAAGTTTACCCAGCAAAACAAAAAGCCTTTCGGCTAAAACAATGGAGGCCTATTCCCGTAAAGCGGAAGATAAGGTTATAGAGTTTTATAACTACTTAGAGTTACTTACAAACCCTACTCTTAATGAGGAAATGAAAGCGCATACTGCCAATGAAATTTTAAAATTATATAAAAACCCCGAAACGTTAGTATATAATATATTCGGCGATAATAAAGGGAGTGTTGCTATACCTCAACTATTAAAAAGTGCTGTTAACCAAAAAGAAGAATATAGTTTTCAAGTCATTAATATTGAAACTACTCCCATAGAACAAAACAGTTATCTTCAAAAATGGCTGGTAAACTATACTTTGGTTATAAATAACTCTACGAAATTAGAACTGGAGCAAATTATTACAGTTATAAAAGAAGATAAAAAATTTGGAGAAGTTGTGCGAAAAGTACAAAATATCTATTTAGGTAAAATAACAGTCCGAAAATAATCAAGAAATAAAAAACCACCTTTTCAGGTGGTTTTTCTCTACATAAAACTAATCTCTAACTTCTCTCTACAAAAGTTATTATCGTTCTAAAAATCCTGCCGCAACAGTATTATTAGTCATAGGGTCTATTAAAATAAAGGCACCATTCGCTCTGTTTTCCTTAAAAGCATCCAGAAAAACAGGTGCACCCGTTTTAATAGCTACCAATGCAATATCATTTAAGAGCAATTGATTCGCATCCTGTAAATCACTTGGGTTTTCAGGCGGTATAATCGCTTCTATAGTTTGCAGTTTGCATTGTGTGGTACGTGTACCTGCCTGTACTATGTATTTAGCACCCGGAGTAGCCGGTTTTTCATCCATCCAAACTAATTTTGCCTTTATATCTTTAGCAAATAAGTTATCATCTGGTTGCTTCACTAGCATCATTCCTCTACTGATATCTATATCATCTTTTAACCGTACCTGAACAGACTCGCCTGCTTGTACAGCATTTAATGTATCAGTAAACTTTCTAATCTCTTTAACTTCGCTTTGCTTACCGGATGGTAATACCATTACGGTATCGCCTACATTTAAACTCCCGCTAATTACTTTCCCGGCATAGGCTCTGTAATCAACAAACTCATCATTTTGCACATGCAATACCTGCTGCACATCAAAACGGAAAATATTACTGCTTATCTCTCCTGTTTTTATGGTATGTAGGATTTGAGAAAGTGTTTCTCCCTGATACCAATCCATTTCTTTTGATTGATTTACTACATTATCCCCTTTTAAGGAACTAATAGGTAATACATAAACATCAGGAGTAGTTTCAAACTGCGCTGTCATTTTATTTATATCAGCAGCTATTTTTAAAAATACATCCTCACTATAGTCAACCAAGTCCATTTTATTAATACAGAAAACTACAGCCTTCATCTGTAACATATTACTGATGAAATAGTGCCTGTGTGTTTGTTCCAATATCCCTTTACGGGCATCTATTAAAATAATAGCTACCTCAGAGTTTGAAGCACCTGTTACCATGTTTCGTGTGTATTCTACATGCCCGGGGCTATCAGCAACAATAAACTTTCGCTTCCCTGACGAGAAATAAATATGCGCTACATCAATAGTAATACCCTGCTCCCTTTCTGCAATAAGCCCATCGGTTATCACAGAAAAGTCAAGGTTCTGCATACCTTTCTCTTTCGTTTTCTTCGCTATAAGTGCTTCCTGCTCTACCGTAAGTGCATTACTATCGTTTAAAAAACGACCTATTAATGTACTCTTACCATCATCTACACTACCGGCAGTATTTATTCTTAATAATTCCATATTCAATTAAAAATATCCTCCTTTCTTTCGTTCTTCCAACGCAGCTTCCGAACGCTTATCATCCATACGCGCACCACGCTCCGAAGATTTAGAGGCTTTGTTTTCATATACAATTTCGTCAATAGTATTAGCTTCTGATACAAAGGCTGCCGTACAGGTCATATCCCCTACCGTCCTGAACCGCACTGTTGATTCTGTAATTTCATCTGTATCTACAATATTCAGGAAATCCGAATAGGCTAAATAAGCACCATCACGCTTTACCAGTTTTCGCTTATGTGCAAAGTATATTGATGGCAACCCTATTTCTTCCTGCGCTATATAGTGCCAAACATCTTCCTCTGTCCAGTTACTAATAGGAAAAGCACGTACATTCTCCCCAAACTGAATTTTACCATTTAAGATGTTGAATAGTTCAGGGCGTTGCTTTTTGGCATCCCACTGCCCGAAATCATCACGAACTGAAAAAATCCTTTCCTTCGCTCTTGATTTTTCTTCATCTCTGCGGGCACCCCCCATACAGGCATCAAAACCAAATTCTTCTATTGCATCAAGCAGGGTAACCGTTTGCAATGCATTACGGCTGGCATATTTACCTGTTTCTTCCTGTACTTTATTCTGGTCTATACTATCCTGTACGTAACGTACAATAAGCTCCACACCCAATTCTTTTACCAATTGGTCACGAAATGCTATGGTTTCAGGGAAGTTATGTCCTGTATCTATATGTAAAAAAGGGAATGGTATTTTTGCCGGGTAGAATGCTTTTTGCGCCAAGCGTGCCAATGTTATAGAGTCTTTACCTCCTGAAAATAACAAAACCGGTTTACGGAATTGTGACACTACCTCACGCATAATATAAATACTCTCATCCTCCAGCCTTTGTAAATGTGATTCTTTATATGCTGTCATTATCAATAATTTTTATCTGAATGAATGTGTAAACCACACTCTTTTTTTCCGTTTTCCCACCACCAGCGTCCGGCTCTGAAATCTTCACCTTCAGCTAAAGCACGGGTACAAGGCGCACAGCCTATGCTTAAATAACCTTGTTTATACAGGCTGTTTACAGGTATATTGTATAAATCAACCTCAGCTTCTACTTCTTTTAAGCTATAGTGCAGTAAAGGGTTGAATTTTACGAGTTGATTTGCTTCATCCCATTCTAAAAACTGCATTTCCTCTCTGTTAGCAGATTGTTCTGCACGCAAACCTGTTATCCATAAATCGGCTCCTTTTATAGCACGTTGCAATGGTTTTACTTTACGTATGCGACAGCATTCTTTCCTGTTTTCAATACTATTATAAAAGCCATTTATACCACAACTATTTACGTAAGCTTTTATATCTGCTTCTTCAGGAAAATAGGTTTGAATATCCAGTTGAGGATATTTAGTTAATGTTCTCTGGAATACTTCATACGTTTCATTAAACTGCCTGCCTGTATCAAGAGTAAAAACCGTAACCTCATCAATATGGGGCGCTATACAATGCGTTAGCAATTGGTCTTCTATACCAAAAGAAGTAGAGAAGACTTTTTTGCCTTCAAAATTTTCTATAATAAAAGCTATAGCTTCCTTTAGCGGTAGCCCTTCTATAGCTTTATTTAAATACTCAAGTTTATTACTCTCCATCTTTCTTTGTAATTCTTGCCCAAGCTCTTTCATGTAAAAAATACAGTACCATCTTAGAGAAAACCTCAACTCCTCCTATTGAAAAAGCTATGGTTACATTTCCCGTAAGCAGGTATGAAATAACGATAGTATCTATAGTACCTACCATTCGCCATGTAACTGCTTTTATAGCAGATATTTTAGGACTGTCTTTTATTGAAAGGCTTTTTCTTTCTTTTAATAAGTCCAGCATAGTGGGGTTATTTTTAATTTTTTTCAAATATACTTATACTCTATAGATTTTATAGACTATTAATAGAAAAAAATTTACAGCATGGCTAAATCATGTAATGTTTTTTGGCGTAAAAGGGTTAGTGTATTATCACGAACCTGAGCCATAAAGCGGTTTAGCTCGCATATTTGTTCATCAGGACAATCTTCGCAACGCTCGTAAAAATTAAGGCTGACACAAGGTAACATTGCTATAGGACCATCTAAAACACGTATTAGCGTAGCCATAGATACGTCCTTAGGTTCTTTTAAAAGATAATATCCGCCACCCTTTCCTTTTTTGGAACCTAGTATTCCAAATTTTTTAAGGTCCAGCAGTATCGCTTCTAAGAATTTTTTAGGTATGCGTTCCTTCTCCGAAATACTGGATATAAGTACAGGCCCTTTTCCACCATTTTTAGCAATGTGGATAAGAGCCTTTAACCCATATTTTGTTTTCTTTGACAGCATAAATAAAAAATTACTGTTTTGGTAAAAACACTTCTGCCATCATACAGCGTGCACTACCTCCGCCACAGGCTTCAATAGTATCTAAATTTGCTGTAAGTATTTCGGTGTGTTTTTCTATTTGTTCAATTTGTTGTTTAGTAAGAATACCATAAGCGGAATTACTCATTACTAAATAAGTTTTATTATCTCTACCTGTAACCTGTAACATATTACCTGCAAAATGGTTAAGCTGCTCTTCGGTTAAGAATATTATTTCTTTACCATCTTCTTTCAGGCTGCTTAGTACTGCTTTGCGTTCTTTTTTATCATCTATACAATCTGCACAAATAACAGCAAAAGTATCGCCCACACACATCATTACGTTAGTATGATATATATGTTTACGCTCATTGTTTACATTATGGTAAGCTTCAAATATTATAGGCGAATATTCAAAGTCTTCACAAAACTCTATTAATAGCTCTTCATCTGCTCGTGGCGATAAAGCGCAATAGGCTTTAGCATTAACTCTGTCTAAAACTATACTACCTGTACCTTCCAGGAAAACATTATCTATTTCAGCAGCAGTATAATCTACTATATTTTCAATTATAAAACCTTCATCTTCCAGCATTACCAATATATCTTCCCTACGCTCCCCTCTTCTGTTTTCTGCAAACATCGGGTATAAAGCTACGTCTCCGTTAATGTGGAAAGATACCCAGTTATTCGGGAATATAGAATCCGGTGTATCCGGGCCTTTAGTATCATCTACTACTACTACATTTACTCCTACTGCTTTTAGTTTATCCACAAAAGCGTCAAATTCCTGTTGTGCTTTTACATTTACAGTTTCGGGTAAAGTATTATTCAGTACTTTTTGATAATAGTTGTTTACCGCTGTTTGTTCATTCATTCTGAATGATACAGGGCGTATCATTAATATAGTATCAGTACTTTGTTTCATTTTAATCTGTATAAAATTTAGTCCCTAATTAAAGGTAGGGTAGAACAACGTAATAAACCTTCCTGTTTAGATATTTCTGCATAAGGTACCTCTTCTACAGTAAATCCTCTTTCTGTAAGCCAGTTTTTTAACCTTTTGAAGTTCTTTTCTATTATTACAATATTTGTATCTATAGAAAAGAAGTTAGAAGTCATATGATACATTTCTTCACGCTCTATATGGAAAAGGTTTTCTTTACCAAATAAGTTTACAAGATACATATAATCTGCTTCTTCTCTAAAGCCACTTTTATAAATTACGCCTTTATCTTTACCTACAGGCTGAAAACAACAGTCTAAGTGCAGTGCATTATCTCTTGGTTCAATACGTGATTTTACAAGGTCGAATTCTTTTACTTTTTTATGAGGAAATAATTCTTTTATAAAGTTAACGCCATGTATGTTAGTACGTGCGGTAATATAATCTTTATAATCACTGCCTTTATAGGTACCTATAAAAATATGGTCATCCCAAAGCATTACATCTCCCCCTTCTATATGTGCTTCTTCCGGCGGGCGTACTATTTTGGCAGGATTTATTTTATCTAAAACATACTGAATTGCATCCAGTTCACGTTCTCTTTCAGGTAATATATTTGCTTTTATAAAAGTATCATCTATAACAAAACCAATATCTCTGGTAAAAATCTGGTTATAATCTTCTATAATTTCAGGTCTGAAAACCTCTACATCATATTTTTTAAAAACTTCATTAACGGCTTCCATTTCTTTTATCATGTCTGCCTCAACAGGATATGTTCCTGCTTTTATATGCTCTAACGACTTAGGGTCATAAGCTTCATGTTCCTGTGGTGTCGGTCCATTACTTTCTGCTGTTCCTAATATTACTGAACGTAAACGTGAAGTTTCGTTTTTTACATTTAGTTGTAACATACTTTTTTTAGCTTTTGAGCAAATATAGAAAATTGTATCCTTAAATAACACTAACTCTGTGTATAGATAGTTTAAAAATTATCTATAAAACATTCTGTTTTTTAATAATATAAAAAAATCCCGATTGCATATACAATCGGGAAATTAATGATATAACCTGAGTTAATTATTGTTATCTCTCGTTGATAGCTTTAAAATCTCTTAAGTTTTCACCTATATATACTTGTCTAGGTCTACCAATAGGCTCGTTTCTTAAGCGCATTTCTTTCCATTGTGCAATCCAGCCCGGTAAACGACCTATAGCAAACAACACTGTAAACATTTGTGTTGGTATACCCATAGCTCTGTATATAATACCTGAGTAGAAGTCTACGTTTGGATATAAGTTTCTTGATTTGAAGTACTCATCCTCCAATGCTGCCTGCTCTAATTTCTTAGCAATATCAAGTATTGGATCTTCAACACCTAATGCTCCTAATACATCATCAGCAGCTTTTTTAATGATTTTTGCTCTTGGGTCAAAGTTTTTGTATACTCTGTGACCAAAGCCCATTAAACGGAATGAATCGTCTTTATCTTTTGCTTTTGCAATGTATTTTTCAACATCGCCGCCATTGTTCTGTATTTCTTCAAGCATTTCAAGTACCGCTTGGTTTGCACCACCGTGTAGTGGTCCCCAAAGTGCTGATACACCTGCTGAAATAGAAGCGAAAAGACTAGCATGAGATGAACCTACCATACGTACTGTAGATGTAGAACAGTTTTGCTCGTGGTCTGCATGAAGGATAAATAACTTATCTAACGCACCTACAACTACAGGGTCTGCTTTATACTTATCTGTAGGTAAAGCAAACATTAACTGCATAAAGTTTTCTACGTAACCTTGTGCATTATCGTAGTAGTTTAATGGGTAACCCATTGCTTTTCTGTACGTCCATGTAGCAATAACAAGAAACTTAGCTATAGTTTTACATATAGCCTCATACATATCTTTCTCGTTACTTACATCTACTGCTTTAGGGTTAAAAGCAGTAAGAGCACTTGTTAAAGAAGCTAACACGCCCATAGGGTGTGCTGTTTTAGGAAAACCATCTATGATGTTTTTCATCTCCTCATTTACAAGCGTATACTTTTTAATTGTTTTTTCAAACTTTTCAAGCTCAGCAGCTGTAGGAAGCTCACCGAAAATAAGTAAATATGAAACTTCTATAAAATTAGACTTTGATGCTAAATCCTCTATAGAATACCCTCTGTATCTAAGAATCCCTTCTTCACCGTTAAGGAAAGTAATTTCACTTTCGCAAGCTCCTGTATTTTTATACCCGGGATCAAGAGTAATAGCGCCTGTTTCTCCGCGCAATTTTTTAATATCAATGGCAACCTCGTTCTCGGTTCCCACGACTAAAGGGAACTCATATTTTTTGCCATCAATCTCCAATGTAGCTATATTTGACATGTTGGTAGTGATGTTATAATTATTGAAAATAATAGTTCGTGCGAATTTAATAAATTAGAATGTATTTGTAAAGTAAATTACTTATTAAAATCGTTAATTCTGCACCTATATAACAAAAGTCAATAGCATTATACTATTGACTTTTGATGATTTTTTAAATTTATAGTACTATCAATAAAAATTATTCTATAACCAACTTCTCAACGGTACTGCCAAATTCTGTGATAATTCTTACAAAATAGATTCCTGAAGAACGTTTTGACATATCAATTTCATGTTCGCTGCTTCCTGCCGGAATACTATATAACAACCTACCTTGTATATCAAACACTTCAATAGTGTTTATTTGTGTATCAGCCGATACCTGCACTTTATTTTTAGCAGGGTTAGGGTATAATTTAACTGACTTGTCAAGTTGATATACATTTGCTTTTAATGTCTCAAATGTTGTGTTAGCATTATTTGTAGTTAAAGGCTCATTATAGTCGAAGAAAATCTCTGCCGAATTAGTAACTACATCGTTAACCATAAGGCTTGGACGTGTTTTTACTTTAAACAGGATATTACCATGGTCTTCTGTAGCCATAGTAACATCTTTAAAAATAAATTCTGCTATTCCCTCTTCCACTCTTGCTTGTACATCGTGCGAACTATTTATAAGTTGCAATGTACTTAAATCAAATTGAGATTCATCCAGTTGATGCCTCACAACTATATTATCAGCATCAGATATTCCTGTATTTGTAAATGTAACTACATAATGTAAATACTCTCCTATATTTTCAGATGGTACTGTTTCACCCTGTATACAAGTTATATTATTAAAGTTATATGTACTTACTACCCTTTGGTCTAATTCAAAATAATTATCAGATGGGTTTGCATCTCCCCCTGCAACATCTCCCGAAGCACTAAACGGCATTACATCTCCTACACTTATAGTATTATTTACATTTAATATCATTGTTATCTCTCTGTTCTCAAGAGGTTTTAAATCTGTATAATTCCAGGTATAAGTACCTGTACCAATAACATCTGCCATAGGGTTTATATAAACATACTCAAGTAAGTCTGCATCCCAGTTACAGCTCACACTACCCGATGCAGTAGTGTTACCTATATTTTTATATACTATTTTATACGTAACATTTTGTCCCGGTTGTGCTTGTGTAATAGGCTCCATTATTACCTCAATATCATTTTGTGTACCTGCCGGGGTAATACAAAAGTTATGAGTTGAAACAGAATTATCTACTACAGGAAAGTTTGCTGCTCCTGAAGCAGGTGAAATAGTAAAAGAGGTTTCATTTTCAAAAGAGGGTGTTACAGTATAGTTACCGGCACCTGTATAGTAATTATACTCTCCTGCTGTATTTGTAAATACTGAATACTCATTTGTGCCATCGTTTATATTTAGTTTAACAAAAGCCTGTACTCCATCAGAAGCATCGCATCCGTTATTATCTAAATCAAAAGAGACTGCTCCATTTATAGTATTATAGTCTCCTCCCGGAGTGAAACTACAATATGTATTTTGGATTAAACTTGTAAACCAACCTGTTAAAACAGTTTCTTCATTTTCGTCTATACATATATAGGTTAAATTATTTGTATTACTCGCTGTACAAAGTTCAGGAGATACTAAAAAAGCTCCGTTTTTTATATTTATATGCTGTAAGGCTGCACAGTTATCTACAGTAAAGCTGGCTAAGTTTGGGGCTTCGCTTAAATCAAGCGCTGTTATTCCTGTATTAGAACAGTCAATACTTTCAAGATTTACAAGATTTCCCAGCGGTAAATTTGTTATTGCATTAGATGAGCATACTAATGATCTAAGATTTACAAACTCCTCTATACCTTGTAATGAGTTTATTCCTGAATAATATAAATCAAGACTCCATACTGCTTCTGCTTCCGAAACCTGTATTTCGTAATCTCCATTAATATCTATAACCATAGGCTCATTATCACTATTAAAAGCAATATTATTTACAGTATTAGCATCAAGCAGTTTATTTTTAAAGTTGGCGTCGGGTATATTAACTATTTGTGCCGAAGCTACAGCAGATAATAATATAAATAAAACCGGTAAAATCTTTTTCATAACCATTTAATTTTATGATGGTTGACTAACAAAAGTAGGCAATTTTTTATTTTATGTTTACAATGAGCGTAATAACTCCTGCAATCGTTCTTTTTTTCGTTGCGAAATAGGTAAATGGCTACCATCTGCCATTACAGCATACCCCCCATCTTTTTTAATATAAGACCTTAAATAGGCAAGGTTTATTAAATGCGACTGGTGTATCCGTTCAAACCCTTGTTCTGAAAGTAAATCTTCATATTCTTTAAGGGTTTTAGATATTAAAACAGGTTTATTATTCTGAATATAAAATTTAGTATAATTATCCTGAGACTCCAATCTTATAATATCACTAACTTCAAATAAATGAATACCCTCAGCTGTAGATAGCGCTATTCGCTTAAATTTATCTACTTTTTTACTGATGTTTTCCAGCAATAAATCTATATGGGCAAATGTCTCGTTATTTGCAAGTACTTTTTTTATTTTTTCTATAACGGCATGTAAATCTTCAGGGTCTACCGGTTTTAAAAGATAATCCAGCGCACTAAACCTAAAAGCTTTTACAGCATATTCTTCATGTGCTGTTATAAATACTACATGGGTATTTATACTACCCTTTTTAAGCATTATTTGCTCCAGTATATCAAAACCGGTACCATCGCCCAGTTGAATATCCAAAAACACTACATCCGGCTGATGCTCTTCAATAGCTTCAATGCCTGATTTTACACTATCTGCCTCTCCCAGTATAGAAATATCAGGCGCATACATTGACAGCAGCCCCTTCATACCATTCCTTAAATTACTGTCATCATCTATAAGTAAAGCTGTTATCATAATTATTTAGACACGTATTGTATAGGTAAATTTAATATTATTTTAGTTCCTGTAACCTCACCTTCAGTATTATGTAATTCCGAAATAGCTACTTGAGACGTTTTTGCTGTAAATGCCTGTATTACTTCCAAACGTTTACGGGTTATTTCCAACGCCATAGATTTATGTACAGTAACTGAGTTTTCTTTCATTTTTTTGGACTTAGAAAAACCGATACCATTATCCATTACAGTACATACCAGTTTTTCAGCTTCCAGTTTAAAATCAATGGTAATAAATCCTTTTTCTTTTTTAGGTATAATACCGTGTATAATAGCATTTTCTACAAAAGGTTGTAATAACAATGGCGGAATTGCCATATCATCTTCTATATTAGGATCTTTACTGATAGAAAAATCGAACATTTGGTTAAAGCGTAGTTGCTCTAACTCTAAATAATTTTGCAAGCCTTCAATTTCCTTATCTATAGGAATAAGCGATTCTTTTGAATATTCCAATGTAAGCCTCATGAGCTTACTGAATTTTGAAAGGTATTTTATGGCTGAATCCTTACCGTTTTGCACTATAAAACTGGAAATAGAACCCAAACAGTTAAACACAAAGTGCGGATTCATTTGCAAGTGTAATGCTTTTTGTTCGTACTCTGCTAAATCACGTTGCAGGGTAAGTGTTTTTTTAAGTTGTAACCTGTTATAAAACACAAAAGCAATAATAAAAAGTAATACTAATGCTATTGCTGCAAATAGCATTTGCTGCCTGTGGCGCACGGCTTGCTCCTTATATATAGCCTCACGTTTTTCAGCTTCTATTTTTTGCTCTGCTTCTCTCCTTTCCATTTCATAGTTCATTTCTTCACGAACCATGTTCTTTATATGTTCAGCGTTGTTTATGCTGTCTTTTGCAGCAATATAGTTTTTATAGTGTTCTAAAGCATTTTTATATTCTCCCGATTTCTCATAAAGCTCACTTATCTTTTTCTCAGAATCACGTATCTGTTCCTGCACATCTATTTCAACAGCATAAGCCACTGCCTGATTTAAATATTGCAATGCCTGCTGTTTATCGCCTTTATCAGCATACAGGTTGCCTAAATAATCTAAACTTGCAGAAGCGCCGTATTTTTCGCCTGTTTCGTTAAATATATCCAGTGCTTTTTTATAATATTCTTCAGCTTTTATAAAATTATTTTTCTTCGTATAATAATTTCCATAACTGTTATAAAGCTCTCCAAGTGCACGCTTGTTACCATATTCTTGCAGTGCTTCTTCTGCTTTTTTATAGTAGCTAAGAGCATCTGTATTATTACCCTGTGCTAAATACACATTACCAATATTAGTAGTAGTTATAGCAACACTTTCGTAATCTTCTATTTCTTTTTGAAGTGTAAGTGCTTTTTTAAAATATTCCAGTGCTTTTTCATATTCTTTCAGGCTTTTATAGACAATACCCAAGTTGTTGTAGAGTACTGCTACGATATAATCCTGATCGGTTTCCTGATAAATATTTAAGGATTTAAAATAATACTCCAATGCTCTGGAATAGTTATTTTGCTCTGAAAACACTACACCTATACTACCGTATATACTTGCCAAATCATCATACAAACGCTGATTTTTCTCCTCTTGCGATGCTATAAGATTTTCCAGTATATACTGTGCATTAGTAAAACATTTTAATGCTTCAGGGTAATCACTCTGCATTATATTAGCATTACCCAAGTTAAGCCAGGAGTCAGTTTGTTCTACTTTTAAATCTTCCTCCTGTTTCGCAAGTTCTAATGCTTTAGTAGCATATTCTTCCAGTTTTACAGGGTCTATACTGGTATATTCTGCTGCTATTAAATTATATAGGCGTACTTTCTTTTTTATAGTATTAGCTTTATCCAGTTCTGTAAATAAACTATCAACCACTTTGTTTTGTGCCGTCGCAGTATTTGCCAACAACAAGGTCAACAGCATTAATAATAAACTTGTACTCCTCATAAGCCATACGTTATAACTCAACAAAGTTATAATATTAGTACTAGGAATAGCATATAGTTTAGAATTTGAAGTTTATGAGTTAGAATTTGAGCACTATAAAAAAGTAAACCCTGCCAATCGGCAGGGTTTACTTTTTTATATTATGATAAGGAATTTATTATTACTTTACTTTAAAAGCATTCATTCCCGGAAAATAAGCTACTCCGCCTAATTCTTCTTCTATTCTTAATAACTGGTTGTATTTAGCCATACGGTCACTACGTGAAGCCGAACCTGTTTTTATTTGCCCTGTGTTTAATGCCACTGCAAGGTCTGCAATAGTATTATCTTCAGTTTCTCCTGAACGGTGTGACATTACTGATGTATAACCTGCATTGTGTGCCATGTTTACAGCAGCAATAGTTTCAGTTAATGTACCTATTTGGTTTACCTTGATAAGTATGGAGTTCGCAATACCTTTTTCTATACCTGTAGAAAGACGCTCTACATTAGTAACAAAAAGGTCATCTCCTACAAGTTGCACTTTGTCACCTATAAGCTCTGTAAGATATTGCCATCCTTCCCAGTCATTTTCATCCATACCGTCTTCAATAGAAACAATAGGGTATTTTGAAGCAAGTTCAGCAAGATATTCTGCCTGTTCTTTAGATGTTCTTACCACACCTGTATCGCCTTCAAATTTAGCATAGTTATATTTTCCGTCTACATAAAACTCAGCAGAAGCACAGTCAAGAGCAATCATTACTTCTTCACCAAATTTATAACCTGCATTTTCTACAGCTTGCTTAATAGTATCAAGAGCATCCTCAGTACCATCAAGTGTTGGCGCAAAACCACCTTCATCACCTACAGCAGTACTTAAATTTCTGCCGTGAAGTACTTTTTTAAGATTATGGAAAATCTCTGTACCTATTTGCATTGCATGCGTAAAGTTCTCAGCTTTTACAGGCATAATCATAAACTCCTGAAATGCAATAGGAGCATCAGAATGTGAACCTCCGTTAATGATGTTCATCATTGGTACAGGGAGTGTATTTGCAGATACACCACCTACGTAGCGGTATAACGGCATACCTAATTCATTAGCGGCAGCTTTTGCAACAGCAAGTGATACACCTAAAATAGCATTTGCACCCAGTTTTGATTTATTTGGAGTACCGTCAAGCTGAATCATTAGCATATCGACAGCATTTTGCTCAAATACTGAAGTTCCTACAAGCTCATCTGCAATAATAGTATTTACATTCTCAATAGCTTTAGCAACTCCTTTACCCATATAAGCATTTCCACCATCACGCAGCTCTACAGCTTCGTGCTCTCCTGTTGAAGCTCCTGAAGGAACAGCAGCTCTTCCCAGTATTCCGTTTTCGGTAATTACATCTACTTCAACAGTAGGATTTCCGCGTGAATCAAGTATCTGTCTTGCGTGTACTTTAATTATAATACTCATGAGTTTTGATTTTATTATTTTTTGGTCGATTTTTTATATAAAAACAAATTTATATATTTTAACATACCAATTATGCTAATTCACAAAAACTTATAAACGCAAACGTTTTAATTAGCACTATTTTTATTCCTGTTATTTAGATTTCTCAATATTTTCTATAAACGTATCAAAAAGATAGCTTGCATCGTGTGGACCGGGACCGGCTTCAGGGTGATATTGTACCGAGAAACAGTTTTTATTTTTCATTCTCATTCCCGCCACAGTATGATCGTTTACATGCTCATGAGTAATCTCTAATTCAGGATGTTTTTCTAAATCTTCACGTACTACTGCGAAACCGTGGTTTTGAGATGTTATTTCTCCTTCTCCTGTTAATAGGTTCTTTACCGGGTGATTTATACCTCTGTGCCCATTAAACATTTTATAAGTAGATACACCATTAGCAAGTGCTAATACCTGATGCCCTAAACAAATACCGAAGACAGGTTCATTTTCAGCTAATATCTTTTTAGCTGTTTCCTGTGCTACGATAAGCGGAGCCGGGTCACCGGGACCGTTAGAAAGGAAGTACCCGTCAGGCTCAAAACTTTTTAAATCTTCATAGCTTGCATCATAAGGGAATACCTTTATATAACAATCTCTTTTAGCAAGGTTGCGAAGAATATTTTTCTTTATACCTAAATCAAGAGCTGATATTTTATATTTAGCATCAGGATTACCTACAAAATAAGGCTCTTTTGTAGAAACTTTAGAGGCAAGTTCCAGTCCTTTCATATCAGGCACCTCTGCCAATCGCTTTTTCAAATCTTCTATAGAAGTACCATCTGTTGATATAGCAGCATTCATAGCTCCATTATCACGAATGTAGCTTACTAGTGCTCTTGTATCAACATCAGAAATAGCAACCAGATTGTTTGTTTCAAAATATTCTTTTAAACTCTGGGTAGAGTTAACTCTTGAATGATTAAAGCTAAAGTTTTTACAAACCAATCCCGAAATCATTACTTTATCTGCCTCTACCTCTTCTTCGTTGGTACCATAGTTACCAATATGAGGATTAGAAGTTACCATTATCTGTCCGAAGTAAGAAGGATCGGTAAAAATTTCCTGATACCCTGTCATACCTGTGTTAAAACACACTTCGCCAAATGTTGTTCCTTCAATTCCTATAGATTTTCCGTAAAAAATAGTCCCATCGGCTAAAAGTAGTACAGCCTCTTTTCTGTTAGAATATTTCATTATCTGTTTTGTTGTTGTGTTGCGTGCAAATTTACTTTAAAAAATTGTTACTAAAAATCTATTACTAAAAATGACAGCATTTTTATATTATAGTTACTTAGCAACATGGTAAAAAAAAAGGACAAACTAAACAGTTTATCCTTTTTTATAATATTTATTGAAAAATAAGTTGTAGCATAATTATTCAGTAGCTTCCTTATTTTCTTCGTTATCTGTTTCCGGTGCAGCAGGTGCAGTAGTTTCTGCAGTCGCCTCAGCGTTAGAAGCTTTTTTAGATCTACCACGACGAGTAGATTTTTTAGCTTCTTTCTTAGTAACGTTGTATAGTTCGTTAAAGTCTACAAGCTCAATCATAGCCATATCAGCGTTATCACCAAGACGATTACCAAGCTTAATAATTCTTGTATATCCTCCAGGACGATCTCCAACCTTATCAGCTACCTCTCTGAAAAGTTCAGTAATAGCATACTTATTTTTAAGGTATGAAAAAACTACACGTCTGTTATGAGTTGTATCCTCTTTAGACTTTGTGATTAAAGGCTCAACAAATTGCTTAAGTGCTTTCGCCTTAGCAACAGTAGTGTTGATGCGCTTATGCTCTATAAGTGAACAGGCCATATTCGCAAGCATAGCTTTTCTGTGCCCGCGCTTTCTGCCTAAGTGATTTACTTTTTTACCGTGTCTCATTGCTATCAGTAATGTGAATCAAAAAAATGATTCAGATTATTCTTTATCTAATTTATATTTGCTTAGATCCATCCCGAAGTGAAGGCTTTTAGAAGCTACAAGCTCATCAAGCTCTGTAAGCGACTTTTTACCGAAGTTACGGAACTTCATTAAGTCATTTTTGTTGAAAGATACAAGATCTCCAAGTGTATCAACTTCAGCCGCTTTCAGACAGTTAAGCGCTCTAACAGAAAGATCCATATCAACAAGCTTAGTTTTAAGCAATTGTCTCATATGTAATGACTCTTCGTCATATGATTCTGTTTGTGCAATTTCATCGGCCTCAAGTGTAATTCTTTCATCAGAGAACAGCATAAAGTGGTGTATAAGCGTTTTAGCTGCCTCAGTAAGTGCATCCTTAGGGTGAATAGAACCATCAGTGATAATCTCAAAAACTAACTTTTCATAGTCAGTCTTCTGCTCTACACGGAAGTTTTCTATTGTATATTTTACATTTTTTACAGGAGTATAAATAGAGTCTGTAAAAATTGTACCTATTGGTGCGTTCTGCTTTTTATTTTCTTCTGCCGGAACATAGCCTCTACCTTTCTCAATAGTAAGTTCAAGGTTAATATTAATGCTGCTGTCCATGTTACAGATAACAAGCTCAGGGTTTAATACCTGGAAGCCTGAGATGAACTTTTGGAAATCACCTGCTGTAAGCTGGTCTTTTCCTGTAAAAGAAACAGTAACAGATTCGTTATCTATGTCTTCTATTTGGCGCTTAAAACGAACTTGTTTTAAGTTAAGAATTATTTCTGTAACATCTTCAACAACCCCGGGAATTGTAGAAAATTCATGTTCTACTCCTTCAATGCGAACAGAAGTAATTGCATAACCTTCCAATGAAGAAAGCAAAACTCTTCTTAGTGCATTACCAACAGTCAATCCATAACCTGGTTCCAAAGGACGAAATTCGAATTTCCCCTCGAAATCAGTAGAATCGATCATGATAACTTTATCGGGCTTTTGAAAATTAAATAATGCCATATTACGACTAATGTGAATTTTTATTTGTTATACAACTCAACAATAAGTTGTTCTTTTATATTTTCAGGAATTTGTATTCTTGCAGGAACTGAAACAAAAGTACCTTCTTTAGTTTCGTTATTCCAAGTAATCCATTCGTAAACTTGAGATGAATTAGATAAAGAACGTTCAATAGCGTCAAGAGATTTTGATTTCTCACGAACAGCTACTTTATCTCCCGGCTTAAGGTGGTATGATGGTATATTTACAATTTCTCCATTTACAGTAACGTGTCTGTGAGAAACAATTTGTCTTGCTGCTCTTCTTGAAGGAGCAATACCCATTCTGTAAACTACATTATCAAGTCTGGCTTCACATAATTGTAAAAGAACCTCACCTGTTACACCTTTTGTAGCTGCTGCTTTTTCATATAGATTTCTGAATTGTTTTTCAAGAACACCATATATGTATTTAGCTTTTTGCTTCTCCATTAACTGGATAGCGTATTCTGATTTTTTACCTCTTCTACGAGCATTCCCATGCTGCCCAGGAGGGTAATTTCTTTTTTCGAAAGACTTGTCATCTCCGAAAATCGCCTCGCCAAATTTACGAGCGATTTTAGTTTTAGGACCAGTATATCTTGCCATTTCTAAAAATTAATAAGCAGGGGACTATGAATTCAGGTCTCATCCTCCGATAATCCTTTACTCCCACTTTTGGTTATACTATAAAATAAATTAAACTCTTCTTCTTTTCGGAGGACGACATCCGTTATGTGGTAGTGGAGTAACATCAATAATTTCTGTTACTTCTATACCTCCGTTGTGTAAAGATCTTATAGCAGACTCTCTACCGTTACCTGGACCCTTAACGTAAACTTTTACTTTTTTAAGTCCAGCTTCAATAGCAACTTTACTACAATCTTCAGCAGCCATTTGGGCAGCATATGGAGTGTTCTTTTTAGAACCTCTAAAGCCCATTTTACCAGCAGAAGACCAAGAAATAACTTCACCTTTTTTGTTAGTAAGTGAAATTATTATGTTATTAAAAGTTGCAGATACATGAGCCTCTCCTGTTGATTCTACAACAACCTTACGCTTTTTTGTACTCGCTTTAGCCATACTAACTACTTATTATTTAGTTGCTTTTTTCTTGTTAGCAACAGTTTTTCTCTTACCTTTTCTTGTTCTTGAATTGTTTTTAGTACGTTGACCTCTAAGTGGTAAACCAGCTCTGTGTCTTATACCTCTGTAACAACCTATATCCATTAAACGCTTAATGTTTAATGAAATTTCTGAACGAAGTTCACCTTCTATCTTGTAGTAAGAAACTGCATCACGAATAGCGCTTATTTCATCGTCATTCCATTCGTTAACTTTTTTGTCCTCGCTAACTTGTGCTTTTTCCAGAATATCTTTAGCTCTGCTTTTACCAATACCGAAGATGTAGGTTAAAGCGATAATTCCTCTCTTGTTTTTTGGGACATCTACCCCTGCAATTCTCGCCATAATTATCCTTGTCTTTGTTTAAATCTAGGATTCTTTTTATTAATAACGTATATCCTGCCTTTTCTGCGTACTACAATGCAGTCGGCACTTCTTTTCTTTACTGATGCTCTTACTTTCATCTTAAATAGCTCTTTAATATCTGTATGTAATTCTTGCTTTGGACAAATCATAAGGACTCATTTCCAGCTTTACCTTATCACCAGGTAACAACTTAATATAGTGCATACGCATCTTACCGGAAATATGAGCTATAACTATATGCCCGTTTTCTAATTCTACACGGAACATTGCATTTGACAATGCTTCTATAATTGACCCGTCTTGTTCAATTGCTGCTTGTTTTGCCATAAAACTATTAAGCTACTGCTTTTCTATTTTTACCACTTTTCATTAATCCATCATAATGTCTATTCAACAAGTATGAATTGATTTGCTGAATAGTATCAATTGCAACTCCAACCATAATTAACAATGATGTACCACCATAAAATAACGCCCACTGTGATTGTATTCCGAAACTTACTGCTATTGCAGGTAAAACTGCTATTATAGCAAGGAATAAAGATCCAGGGAATGTTATTAGTGACATGATTCTATCTAAATAGTCTCCTGTCTCGACTCCTGGTCTAACACCAGGAATAAACCCACCACTTCTCTTAAGGTCATCAGCCATTTTATTGGTAGGAACCGTAATTGCGGTGTAAAAGTACGTAAAAATTATGATTAACAGTGCAAAGACCAAATTATAGGCTAAACCAAACACATTTTGGAACTGTGCAGTTATTGTTTGAGCAGTATCAGACTCTGATAAACCTGCCAAAGCAGCAGGAATAAACATAATAGCCTGAGCAAATATAATTGGCATAACTCCCGAAGCGTTTAACTTTAAAGGTATCCACTGTCTGTTGCCATCAATAGCATCTCGCTCAAACTCACCTGAAGCTGTACGCCTTGCGTACTGTACAGGAATTTTACGCACTGCCATAATAAGCAATATACAAGTTACAATAACTAATAGCCATGCAACTATTTCCAGAACCAGTACTAAAGGACCACCATTATTGTTGGTTACCACAGTACCAAATTCTTGTATAAATGCCTGAGGCATTCTCGCAATAATACCTACCAAAATTAATAGTGAAATACCATTACCAATACCTTTATCAGTAATTTTTTCACCCAGCCACATAGCAAATATAGTCCCTGTAGTAAGTATAACTACAGATGAGAAAAGGAATGGGAATGAATCAGATGGTAATAAGAAAGCGTCTCCAGGTAAGGTTCTATATAAGTTGTATATATAACCTGGACCTTGTACTAAAGTTATTAGTATAGTTAGCCACCTTGTTATCTGATTTATTTTCTTTCTTCCACTCTCTCCCTCTTTCTGCAATTTTTGTAAATAAGGTATTGCAATACCCATTAACTGCACTACAATGGATGCAGAGATATAAGGCATAATACCTAATGCAAATATAGATGCTTGCGAAAACGCTCCACCTGTAAATACATCAATAAGCCACCCTATACCTTCTTGAGCTTGATCTGTTAAGCTGTTTAATTTTGTTGCATCAACACCCGGAAGTGTTACGTGTGCACCAAAACGGTACACAAGTAATAATCCCAGAGTTACTAAAATTCTGTTTTTTAGTTCCTCAATCTTCCAGACATTGATAAACGCTTCGAAAAATTTCTTCATTTTTATAAAGATTATAAAGTTACAGCCTCTCCTCCGGCAGCTTCAATAGCAGCTTTTGCAGTAGCAGTAAATTTGTGAGCAGTTACTTTTAGTTTTGCCTTAAGCTCCCCTCTTCCTAAAATCTTTACCTGTTCATTTTTAGTAGCCAGGCGGTTTTCTACAAATACTGAAAAATCAACAGTATCAGTAATAACTCCATTATCCACAAGGGTTTGAAGTGTGTCTAGATTTACACCTGCATACTCCTTACGGTTGATATTTTTAAAACCAAACTTAGGAACACGTCTTTGTAATGGCATTTGACCACCTTCAAAACCTATTTTCTTAGAGTATCCTGAACGAGACTTAGCTCCTTTATGACCACGTGTTGATGTTCCACCGCGACCAGAACCTTCTCCTCTACCTACTCTTTTGTTCTTATTATGAACTGAACCTTCAGCCGGTTGTAAGTTACTTAAATCCATTTCTGTATTTATTAGTTAGTCTCCTCTACAGAAACCAAGTGTTTAACTTTGTTTACCATTCCAAGGATAGAAGGAGAAGCTTCATGCTCAACAACCTGTCCTAACTTACGTAGTCCTAAAGACTCTAATGTAAGTTTTTGGGTTTTAGGGCAGTTTATTTGACTCCTTACTTGTTTTACTTTTATCTTTCCCATAATTTCCTTGAATTAACCTTTAAATACTTTATCTAAAGAAATACCTCTTTGTTTTGCAACATCAACAGCACTTCTCATTTGTAATAAAGCATCAAAAGTAGCTTTAACAACATTGTGAGGGTTTGATGAACCCTGAGATTTTGATAATACATCGTGTATACCTACTGATTCAAGTACTGAACGTACCGCACCACCGGCAATAACTCCGGTACCGTGAGAAGCAGGCATTAATAGTACACGTGCACCACCAAATTTACCCTTTTGCTCATGCGGAACAGACTGTCCTGAAAGCGGTATTCTTACCAAGTTCTTCTTAGCGTCTTCTACAGCTTTTGCAATGGCTTCTGAAACGTCTTTAGACTTTCCAAGTCCGTGACCTACAACACCATTTTCATCTCCTACTACAACAATAGCAGAAAAACCAAAAGCACGACCACCTTTTGTAACTTTAGTAACACGATTTACAGCAACCAAACGGTCTTTAAGTTCAAGTCCGCTTGGTTTTACTAGTTCTACGTTTTTATAATTATGATACATAATTTTTTTTAGAATTTAAGTCCGCCTTCTCTAGCACCTTCTGCTAATGATTTAATACGTCCGTGGTAAAGGTAACCGCCTCTGTCAAAAGAAACAGTTTCAATACCAGCACTTTTTGCTCTCTCTGCAACAAGCTTACCTACAGCTGACGCAGTTTCAACATTAGTACCTTTAGTAATTTCTTTTTCTCTCGAAGAAGCTGCTACTAACGTTACACCATTAACATCGTCTATGATTTGGGCATAGATTTCTTTATTACTTCTAAAAACAGAAAGTCTTGGTCTATCAGCAGTACCGCTTACAATCTTTCTGATTCTGAACTTAATTCTTTGTCTTCTTTCAGATTTTTTTAATGACATAGCTTTTACTTTTATGCTGATTTACCTGCTTTTCTTCTTATTACTTCACCTACAAACTTAACACCTTTTCCTTTGTATGGTTCAGGCTTACGGAAAGAACGGATTTTAGCCGCTACTTGTCCTACAAGCTGCTTATCGTGCGAAGTTAATTTCACTATAGGGTTCTTACCCTTCTCAGATATAGTTTCCACAGTAACTTCAGGAGCTATGTCTAAAACAATATTATGAGAGAAACCTAATGCTATATCAAGTTTCTGCCCTTGGTTAGACGCTCTGAAACCTACCCCTACTAACTCTAATTGCTTAGTGAATCCTTCAGAAACACCAATAATCATATTATTAATAAGAGATCTGTATAAACCGTGCTTAGCGCGATGTTCCTTACTCTCAGATGGTCTTTCTACAGTAACCTTACCATCTTCAACGCTTACAGTAACATCAGATATTTCTTGAGTAAGCTCTCCTTTTTTTCCTTTTACCTTAACAACATCACCGTTAACTTCTACAGTTACATCCGCTGGTATTGTAATTGGACTTTTACCTATTCTTGACATCGTATAAGTCTTTAAATATTAGTATACGTAGCAAATTACTTCACCACCTACATTAAGTTGCTTAGCTTGCTTACCAGTCATCAATCCTTTTGATGTAGAAACAATAGCAATACCTAATCCGTTAAGGATTCTTGGTAGGTTAGCTGAACCTGCATATTTACGTAAACCTGGTTTACTAATTCTCTGGATATCTTTAATTACAGGCTCTTTAGTATCTTTATCATACTTAAGAGCTATTTTGATTGTACCCTGTACAGAGCTATCATCAAATTTGTAACTTAAAATATATCCCTGATCAAATAAAATCTTTGTGATTTCTTTTTTCAGGTTAGATGCAGGTACTTCAACCACTTTATGGTTTGCTCTAACTGCATTTCTTACCCTGGTCAAAAAATCTGCTATAGGATCTGTGTACATTTTTTTACCTTTTAATCTTAATTACCAACTTGACTTTTTAACTCCCGGTATCAATCCTTGGTTTGCCATTTCACGGAATGTTACACGTGAAATACCGAATTGACGCATATACCCTCTTGGCCTTCCTGTAAGCTTACAACGATTGTGCAGACGTACAGGAGAAGCATTTTTAGGAAGCTTTTGTAATGCTTCATAATCTCCAGCTTCTTTTAAAGCTTTTCTTTTTTCAGCATATTTAGCAACCAGTGCCTCTCTTTTTGCCTCGCGGGCTTTCATTGATTCTTTAGCCATATCTTAATTCTTTTTAAAAGGTAATCCTAATTCAGCCAATAACGACTTTGCTTCTTTATCAGTAGCAGCAGAAGTTACAAATGTAATATCTAAACCTGATATTTTGTTAACTTTATCAATATCAATTTCAGGGAAAATGATTTGTTCAGTCACACCTAGGTTATAATTACCTCTTCCGTCAAAACCGGTAGCTTTAATACCGTTAAAATCTCTTACTCGTGGTAACGATACTGTAATAAGTCTATCTAAAAACTCATACATTCTCTCTCCACGAAGAGTAACTTTAGCTCCGATAGGCATACCTTTTCTTAATTTGAATGACGCAACGTCTTTCTTAGAAATAGTAGGTACTGCTTTTTGACCAGTAACTTTTGTTAACTCATCTACTGCGTAATCAATCAACTTTTTATCTGATACAGCGGCTCCAACTCCACGGCTTAAAACGATTTTTTCCAGTTTAGGAACCATCATTACGTTTTTATAGCCAAATTCTTCCGTAAGAGCACTTATTACACGCTCTTTATATTCACTTTTTAATCTTGGTATATAAGCCATCACTATAAAACTTGATTAGATTTTTTTGAAAATCTCACTTTCTTATCTCCTTCTACTCTAACACCTACCTTTGTAGTCTCCTTTGTTTTAGGGTCTACAAGTGCAAGATTAGAAATATGGATAGGAGCTTCTTTCTTAACTATACCACCTTGAGGGCTTTGTGCACTTGGCTTAGTATGCTTACTTACCATGTTCACACCTTCAACGATCGCTTTGTTTTTTTCACGAAGAACACGTACTACTGTACCTTCAGAACCTTTATTGTTTCCTGCGATAACTTTTACTGTGTCTCCTGATTTTATCTTTAGCTTTATCATATCTTTAATCGATTAAAGCACTTCAGGTGCTAATGATACAATTTTCATGAATTGTTTTTCACGAAGTTCTCTTGCTACAGGACCGAAAACACGAGTTCCTCTCATTTCACCAGCTGCATTTAACAATACACAAGCATTGTCATCAAATCTGATGTATGAGCCATCCGCTCTTCTTACCTCTTTTCTGGTACGAACAACAACTGCAGTAGAAACTGTACCCTTTTTAACGTTTCCGTTAGGCGCAGCATCTTTTACTGAAACTACAATTTTATCTCCAACAGAGGCATAACGTCTCTTAGTCCCTCCTAACACACGGATCGCTAAAACTTCTTTAGCCCCGGTGTTGTCTGCTACTTTTAATCTGGATTCCTGTTGTACCATAATTACTTCGCTCTTTCAATGATTTCTACTAATCTCCAACATTTAGATTTACTTAGAGGACGAGTTTCCATAATCCTCACAGTGTCTCCAATATTGCAGTCATTTTTTTCGTCGTGCGCAACATATTTCTTAGTTTTTAACACGAACTTACCATATAGTGGGTGTTTTATCTTTTTAGTTTCAGATACAACTATGGATTTAACCATTTTGTTGCTCGTTACTACACCTACACGTTCTTTTCTTAAATTTCTTTTTTCCATCTTTCAGCTAGAATACAATTATTGCAATTCTCGTTTGCTTAACTCAGTCGCTACTCTTGCTATAGATCTTCTTACAGTTCTTATCTGTAATGGGTTATCTATTGGAGATATAGCGTGAGCTGATTTTAGATCGGCATATGTCTTTCTTAATTCACCAAGTTTATCTTGTAACTCAGCTGCAGATAGATCTTTTATTTCTGATTGTTTCATAATATCGTTGAATTATGCCTCAAAATCTCTGGCGATAATAAACTTAGTTCTTACAGGAAGTTTTTGTGCAGCAAGGCGTAATGCTTCTTTAGCAACAGCCATGGGTACTCCACCTACTTCAAATATAATTCTTCCTGGTTTTACAACTGCAGCCCAGTATTCAACTGCACCCTTACCTTTACCCATACGTACCTCTAAAGGCTTTTTAGTAATAGGCTTATCCGGGAATATTTTAATCCACAATTGACCTTCCCTTTTCATATAACGAGTTGCTGCAATACGAGCAGCCTCGATTTGACGGGAATTAATAAAAGACGCATCTAAAGATTTTATACCAAACATACCATTAGAAAGTTGGTGTCCTCTTCCAGACACTCCTTTCATTCTACCTTTCTGTACCTTACGGTATTTTGTTCTTTTCGGCTGTAACATGTCTTCTTTAGTTTAAAATAATTACTTTCTTTTGCTTCGGTTAGATCTACCGTCACGACCTCCCGGTCTTCCATCTCGAGATCCTGATGATTTGGATTTCTTATCCATACCAACTAACGGAGAAAGATCTCTCTTACCGTAAACCTCACCTTTCATGATCCACACTTTTATACCCATTCTACCATAAGTAGTATGTGCTTCTGCAAGTGCATAATCAATGTCCGCTCTGAAAGTTGACAAAGGTATTCTACCATCTTTAAACATCTCCGAACGTGCCATTTCAGCACCGTTTAAACGACCAGAAATCATAATTTTGATTCCTTCTGCATTCATACGCATTGCAGCTGCAATAGCCATTTTTATTGCTCTTCTGTATGAAATTCTGTTTTCAATTTGACGAGCAACGCTAGCTGCAACAAGGTTAGCATCAAGTTCCGGTCTTTTAATTTCGAAAATATTAATCTGAACTTCCTTGTCAGTAATTTTCTTAAGTTCTTCTTTTAGCCTGTCTACCTCCTGACCGCCTTTACCAATAATGATACCAGGACGAGCTGTGGTGATAGTAACGGTTACAAGCTTAAGAGTTCTCTCGATAATTACTTTTGATACACTCGCTTTTGATAAACGAGCATGGATGTACTTTCTGATTTTATGATCCTCGGCAAGTTTATCACCGTAATCATTTCCACCATACCAGTTTGAGTCCCATCCTCTTATGATACCAAGGCGATTCCCTATTGGATTTGTCTTCTGTCCCATACTGTTTATTAATTGCTTTGTGTATTATTGTTAATAGCTCCAAGCACGATTGTTACGTGGTTAGAACGCTTTCTAATTCTGTGTGCACGACCTTGAGGAGCTGGTCTAAGTCTTTTTAGCATAGCACCACCATCAACTCTTATCTCTTTCACAAAAAGACCAGCATCTTCCAAGCTCTCTTCAGCATTCTTTTGCTGCCAGTTATTAATAGCTGAAAGCAAAAGTTTTTCCAGTTTACGAGAAGCCTCTTTACTGTTAAACTTTAATATATTAAGAGCCGTTTCTACTTTTTGTCCTCTTACCAAATCTGCAACTATACGCATTTTACGCGGCGAAGTTGGGCAGTTATTAAGCTTAGCAAAAGCAACATGCTTTTTAGCTTCTTTTATCTGATTCGCTCTTTCTTTTTTTCGAACTCCCATAGCTTCTTATTATTTTTTACCTTTATTTTTTGCACCTGCGTGACCTCTAAAAGATCTTGTTGGTGAAAATTCTCCTAGTTTATGACCTACCATATTCTCAGTAACATATACAGGAACAAACTGGCGTCCGTTATGTACTGCAATAGTCTGCCCAACAAAATCAGGGGTAATCATAGATGCACGAGACCAAGTCTTAACAACTGATTTATTACCCTTCTCTACATTTTCTTGAACTTTTTTCTCTAATTTATAGTGAACGTAAGGTCCTTTTTTTAATGAACGTGCCATATCTTAATCAATTATTTTTTTCTACGTTCTATAATATACTTATTACTCGGGTTAACTTTAGAACGAGTCCTGTAACCTTTAGCCGGAAGACCTTTTCTAGAGCGTGGGTGACCACCTGTAGAACGTCCTTCACCACCACCCATTGGGTGATCTATCGGGTTCATCGCTACTGGTCTTGTTCTTGGTCTTCTACCTAACCATCTAGATCTACCTGCTTTACCAGATACTACTAACTGATGATCTGAGTTAGACACTGCACCAATTGTAGCCTTACATGTTAAAAGGATTAACCTTGTTTCTCCAGAAGGCATTTTAATTGTAGCATACTTACCGTCTCTCGCCATTAACTGAGCAAAAGTACCGGCACTACGTGCAATTACAGCACCTTGACCAGGACGTAGCTCAATACAAGATATAACAGTTCCCAAAGGAATTTTACTTAAAGGTAAAGCATTACCGATTTCCGGCATTGCATCCTCTCCTGAAACTACAGTTTGACCTACTTGTAACCCGTTTTGAGCTACAATGTAAGTTTTTTCACCATCAGCATACTCTACAAGAGAAATAAACGCTGAACGGTTTGGATCATATTCAATTGTTTTAACAGTAGCCTCAACACCTGTTTTAGCTCTTTTAAAATCAACGATACGATACCTTTTCTTGTGACCACCGCCTACATAACGCATGGTCATTTTTCCTTGACTATTTCTACCTCCTGAGTTTTTTTTCGGTGCGAGTAATGAACGCTCCGGCTTATCAGTTGTAATAGTGTCAAAGCTATTTACAACTCTAAAACGCTGACCCGGGGTAATAGGTTTTAATTTTCTAACTGACATTTTCTATTAGATATTATTATAAAAATCTATTGTTTCACCTTCCTGTACCTGAACAACTGCTTTTTTATAAGCACTTGTTTTTCCTGATATTAAACCACTCTTAGTGTATTTAACAGATCTATCAGCTCTGTAATTCATTGTGTTAACATCAACAACCGAAACCCCATAAGCAGCCTCAACAGCATTTTTTATCTGGATTTTGTTTGCTTTTTTATCAACAACAAAACCAAAACGGTTAAAAATCTCTCCGTCTTTGGTCATTTTTTCAGTGATGATAGGCTTAATTATAATACTCATAACTTATGTTATTTGCTTAAATTTTCTACAATTCCCTCTACAGAACCTTCAGTAAGCACTAAACTATCCGCTTTCATTAAAGCGTAAGTGTTTAAATCTGAAGCAGTTACAACACTAGAGGATTTTAAATTGCGTGACGACAAATATACGTTTTTATTTGAACCACCCAACACAAATAGCGATTTTTTATTATCTAACCCTAAAGCTTTCAAAACATTAATGAAATTTTTAGTACTTGGGGTATCAAAATTAAAATCTTCTACAATCACTAAATTAGAATCTTTCGCCTTTAAAGTAAGCGCTGTTTTTCTGGCTAAACGCTTAAGACTTTTGTTAAGTTTGAAAGAGTAACTTCTTGGTCTAGGACCAAAAACAGTACCCCCACCCTTAAACAATGGGCTTTTTATACTACCGGCACGTGCTGTACCTGTACCCTTTTGTTTCTTTATCTTACGAGTACTTCCTGTTATTTCAGCTCTTTCTTTAGCTTTATGAGTACCTTGTCTTTGGTTTGCAAGATACTGCTTAACATCAAGGTATACAGCATGCTTGTTAGGCTCTATTGCAAATACTGAATCAGAAAGGTTAACCGTTCTGCCAGTTTCTTTTCCGTTGATATCTAATACTTTTACTTCCATTACTTCTGAATGATTACATACGAGTTTTTATGGCCCGGCACAGCACCTTTAACTACAAGAAGGTTTTTCTCTGCCACCACTTTTAAAACTGTAAGGTTTTGTACTGTTACATTTTCTCCTCCTGTTCTACCTGCCATACGCATACCTTTAAATACTCTTGAAGGGTAAGATGACGCACCAATAGAACCAGGCGCTCTTAAACGGTTATGCTGACCGTGAGTAGCTTGACCTACACCACCAAAGCCATGACGTTTTACAACACCCTGGAAACCTTTTCCTTTAGATACTCCTTGTACATCTACAAATTCTCCTTCTTTGAAAAGATCTACAGTTAAAACATCACCTAAGTTATGTTCTTCTTCAAAATACTTGAATTCAACGACTCTCTTTTTACCAGAAGTACCTGCTTTTTTAAAGTGACCTTCAGCCGCTTTACCTACATGCTTTTCTGCTTTGTCATCGAAACCAAGTTGCAACGCTTTATACCCGTCAACCTCATTGGTTCTGACTTGGGTAACTACACATGGACCAGCTTCGATTACTGTACACGGTATATTTTTACCGTTCTCATCAAAAATACTGGTCATGCCAATTTTTCTACCAATTAACCCAGACATATATATAATTATTAATTAAAAAAAATAAATTTCTTATAGATATGAGAATAAAGAATTGAGTAAAGAGTTCCCCCAATACTCAATCCTTTTATACTCTATTCTTATATTATCACACTTTTATTTCTACTTCAACACCACTAGGAAGTTCTAACTTCATTAGTGCATCAATAGTTTTTGAAGATGAACTGTAAATATCAAGTAGTCTTTTGTATGAACTTACTTCAAACTGCTCTCTTGATTTTTTGTTTACGTGTGGAGAACGTAATACAGTAAAAATCTTCTTGTTTGTAGGTAAAGGTATAGGACCTGTAACTACAGCACCTGTACTCTTTACTGTTTTAACGATCTTTTCTGATGATTTATCAACAAGGTTGTGATCGTATGATTTTAATTTTATTCTGATTTTCTGACTCATTTTCTTTTAAATTAAGCGTTTCCGATAGCTTTTTTAATCACCTCTTCAGCAATATTAGAAGGTGTTTCAGCATAGTGAGAGAACTCCATTGTAGAAGTTGCTCTACCTGAAGATAACGTTCTTAATGTAGTTACATAACCAAACATTTCCGAAAGTGGAACTTCTGCTTTAACTACTTTAGAACCTGATCTGTCATCCATACTGTTTATCTGACCTCTTCTTCTGTTAAGGTCACCAACAATATCACCCATGTTTTCTTCCGGCGTTAACACTTCTAACTTCATAATTGGCTCAAGAATTACAGCACCGGCAGCCTTAGCAGCAGCTTTGTAACCCATTTTAGCAGCCAATTCGAATGAAAGTGCATCCGAATCCACAGGGTGGAAAGATCCATCTGATAAAGTAACTCTTAAGCTATCCACTTCGTAACCAGCTAAAGGCCCTGATTTCATAGCATCTCTGAAACCTTTTTCTACTGCAGGGATAAATTCCTTAGGAACATTACCACCTTTTACTTCATTTACAAACTGAAGTCCTACAGCAGGCTTACCATCTACATCTTGAGCAGGCTCAATCTTAAATACAATATCCGCAAACTTACCACGACCACCAGACTGTTTCTTATAAACTTCTCTATGATCAGCAGAACGTGTAACAGCTTCTTTGTACTCAACTTGTGGCTCACCTTGGTTAACCTCTACCTTAAACTCACGTTTAAGACGATCTACAAGTATATCTAAGTGAAGCTCACCCATACCTGAGATAATAGTTTGCCCGGAAGCATGGTCAGTTCTTACTGTAAACGTAGGATCCTCTTCTGCAAGTTTAGCAAGCGCCATACCCATTTTATCTACATCCGCCTTAGTTTTAGGCTCAATAGCGATACCGATTACCGGATCAGGGAACACCATACTTTCAAGAACTATCGGGTGCTTCTCATTACAAAGAGTATCTCCCGTTTTAATATCTTTAAAACCAACAGCAGCTCCAATATCCCCAGCTTCAATAAATTCAATTGGGTTTTGTTTATTTGAGTGCATCTGATAGATACGAGATATACGCTCTTTATTACCTGAACGGGTATTAAGAACATAAGAGCCCGCATCAAGACGACCAGAATATGCTCTAAAGAATGCTAAACGACCAACATAAGGGTCAGTAGCAATTTTAAATGCAAGAGCAGCAAACGGCTCTTCTACAGAAGGCTTACGAGAAATAGGCTCTTCTGTATCAGGGTTAATACCATCAATCGCTTCTTTATCAAGTGGCGAAGGAAGGAATTTACAAACAGAATCCAGCATGAACTGAACTCCTTTATTTTTGAATGAAGAACCACAAAGCATTGGTATAATAGCCATATCAATCGTAGCTCTACGTAATGCGTTGTTGATTTCTTCTTCTGTTATAGAATCTTCATCCTCCATGAATTTCTCAAGAAGATTTTCATCATAAGCAGCAACTTCTTCGATAAGCTGAGCTCTTAATTGCTTAGCTTCATCTGCAAGGTCTTCAGGAATTGGCACAACATCAAATGTAGATCCGAAATTATCATCATGCCATACTATTGCCTGGTTTTTAATTAAATCAACCACACCTGTAAAGTCAGCCTCGTCTCCTATAGGAAGAACGATAGGCACAGCGTTTGACTTAAGCATGTCTTTCACCTGCTGACATACTGCAAGGAAGTTAGAACCCTGACGGTCCATTTTGTTAACAAACCCCATACGAGGCACCTTGTAGTTATCCGCAAGTCTCCAGTTAGTTTCTGATTGTGGCTCAACGCCATCAACAGCACTAAATAAGAATACAAGACCATCTAACACTCTTAACGAACGGTTTACCTCAACTGTAAAGTCAACGTGTCCCGGAGTATCGATAATGTTAAAGTGGTATGGTTTAGATTCAGGTAATATCTGCCCCTGCTCCATCGGGAAGTTCCACGTACAAGTTGTAGCAGCAGAAGTAATAGTAATACCTCTTTCCTGCTCCTGCTCCATCCAGTCCATGGTAGCAGCACCGTCGTGAACCTCACCTATCTTGTGAGACATACCGGTATAGAAAAGGATACGCTCAGTTGTCGTAGTCTTACCTGCGTCAATGTGAGCAGCAATCCCTATATTTCTTGTGTATTTTAAATCTCTTGCCATTTTAATTTATTTCTTTATGTTTTAGAATCTAAAGTGAGAGAATGCTTTGTTAGCCTCTGCCATTTTATGAGTATCCATTCTCTTCTTAACAGCTGCTCCTTCTTCTTTAGCTGCTGCTAAAATTTCTGAAGCCAGTCTTTGAGCCATAGATTTCTCATTTCTCTTTCTCGCATAAAGTATCAACCATTTCATAGCCATGGAGATTTTTCTATCGGGTCTAATCTGCATTGGTATCTGGAAAGTAGCACCACCTACTCGTCGGCTTCTCACCTCCACGTGCGGCATAACGTTAGTTAAGGCATCTTTCCACATTTCAAGCGCTGATTTTTCTTCGTCTTGCTTTTTCTCGTTTACAATGTCAATAGCATCATAAAACACTTTAAAAGCAGTTGATTTTTTACCATCCCACATTAAGTTATTTACAAAACGCGTTACAAGCTGGTCGTTAAACCTCGGGTCTGGTAAAAGTGGTCTTTTTTTAGCCTGTCTTTTTCTCATGTCTTCTGTTTAAAAACTCTTTAAAATTACTTTTTGTCTTTAGGGCGTTTTGCACCGTACTTAGATCTTCTCTGTAACCTTCCGCTTACACCGGCAGTATCCAGAGCACCACGAACAATGTGGTATCTAACACCTGGTAAATCTTTTACCCTTCCACCCCTAACTAATACTATCGAGTGCTCTTGTAGGTTATGTCCTTCTCCAGGTATGTATGCATTCACTTCGTTACCGTTTGTTAAACGAACCCTTGCAACTTTACGCATTGCAGAATTCGGTTTCTTAGGTGTAGTAGTGTATACACGTGTACATACCCCTCTTCTTTGAGGACAAGAATCCAAAGCAGCCGATTTACTCTTCTTAGTTATCTGGGCCCTTCCTTTTCTTACTAATTGTTGAATTGTAGGCATAATTATTATTAAAAAATTTCTTATATTTAAAAAACCCGCTTTTTCCGGGGCTGCAAATGTAGGAATTATAATTAATAAAACAAATCTTAACCTATTAATTTTCAAACGAATTCCGAGTAAAAAACGCCCTTTATATTTTTTGAGATATTTTTGCGTTACTTTTACTCCTAATTGTCAATTTACATTGAAAAATACCCTTGTCACATTTTTACTTTTCATAATCTCTTTTGTAGTAAATGCGCAATCATTTTACTTAAAAGCAGAAGGGCTTACTGAATCTGAAAATAAGGTTATAGATTCTATACCTTATAATAAGGTACACGAAAATGCTAAATCAGTAGCTGATGAAGCGGGGCAAATATCTGAATTACTATTGAAAAGAGGGTATTTGGAGAATAAATTATTATCTCATAGTAAAGCTAATGACTCCTTATTTATATATACTTTTTCAATTGGTAGTAAAACAGAACTTATAAACATAAACACGCAAAACTTAGCCTCTCAGGAAAAGGAACTACTGAATATAAGCAATGACACTTTAAAGCTGCCTATAGCAGAAGTAGAAAGTTTTATGAAAAACAACGTAGCCTTGCTGGAAAAGAAAGGTTATTCTTTAAGTAGCCTACAGCTGAGCGACTATTCTAAAAAAGGAAACACTTTAAACGCTTCCTTAAACATAAGTATTGAGAAAAAGCGGAAACTGGACGGACTTATAATAGAAGGCTACGAAAAATTCCCCGAAGGGATAAAACGAAGCATTGTAAAAAAATACAGGAAACGTGTTTTTAATAAAGATAACCTACAAAGGGTATACAGGGATTTTAATGCTATACCTTTTGTTAGCCAAATAAAATATCCTGAAATACTTTTTAAAGAAGACTCCACTAAAGTATATGTATATCTTGAAAAGGCAAAGCCAAATGTTTTTGATGGCTTTATAGGTTTTAGTAATGATGACAATAGTGGAAGTGTTCGCTTTAATGGTTACTTGGAACTGTTACTGGTTAATGTATTAAACTCCGGTGAGCGATTTAATTTATATTGGAAAAATAACGGAGAAGAACAAACTACTTTTGACACTTCTCTTGAATTGCCTTATATATTTAAAACCCCGATAGGTATAAAAGGTAGTTTAAACATTTTTAAACAGGACAGTACTTTTCAAACTACAATTACCGATTTAAATGTAGGGTACTACTTTAATTATAACTCAAAATTATATTTAGGTTATCGTCAAACAGAGTCTACCGATATTCAAAATCTAAACAACAGTACAATTAGTGATTACACTAATACATTCTGGACTTCTACTTATGAGTTTACAGGCTATTCTTTTAACGACTTTCTTTTTCCTGAAAAAACAAAAGCTATTATAAAGGGTGGATTGGGAAGCAGGGATACTGATACCAATTCTTTAAAACAATACTTTATACAGGCGGACATCTCTCATAATATATATTTAAATAAAGAAAACATCATTACTATTAAAAACGAAACGTACTACCTGAAAAGTGACTCCTATATTATTAATGAGTTACACCGGTTTGGGGGTATTAACTCTTTTAGAGGTTTTAATGAAAACAGTTTGCAGGCAAGTTTATATTCTGCTTTAATGGCAGAGTACCGATATAAACTAACACCAAGCATGTATGTACACTCTATTACTGACTATGGTTATTTTCAGGATAAAACTTCAGATATAGAGGAAAACATTTTAGGGCTTGGTTTTGGTTTCGGGATACTTACCAAAAACGGATTATTCAATTTGGTGTATGCTAACGGGAGTACGAAAGACCAGCCTATAAAACTTTCTAACTCTATTGTACACTTAAGTTTTAAAGCTAAGTTTTAAACATAAAGAAATAAAGCGAAAAAGCCTCCTGAAATCAGGAGGCTTTTACAACTACACTACAAAACTAAAAAACCTTAGTTTATTATAACTTTTACGTTATATACTTTATTAGAATGTATTTTTAGGATATAAGTTCCTGTTGGTAAACTTTGGTTTATTAATGAGAAATTATAATCCTTAATATTTTTAGAGGTATAGAACAGATTACCTGTCATATCAAAAACATCTATCTGGTCAATTGGGTACTTACAAGTAATGTATGTTTTCTCACCTGCTTTTGCCGGGTTAGGGTAAACCATAAGCGGTTGTTCATTATCCCAGTTTTCAACATGCGCACTTTCGTCCTCTACTTCAAAAGTAACTCTGTTAGAAACTTCGTTGTAAGAGTCATTAGTAAATACCACTATAAAGTACTCTCCCACTTCTGTTGGAAGTGCTTCTCCTGAAATAATTTTACTTCCTTCCGGCTGACCGTCAAAATAAGTATAACTTACAAGTTCATCTACATTAGGGTCATCACCACCGTGATAAATACCTAACCAGTCTTTTATTATACCCGGAGCATCTGTCCATGTAGCAATAATGTTTTCATTTAAGTTATAAACTGTTTTGTTTATGGCTAACTGTGTTATCTGGCTACCTACCTGAAAGAAAACCTTCTCCCCTATACTTTGATAACCGTCTTCAAGGAAATACTGAACAAAATAATAACCATCTGCCAAACCTTCAAAAGTAAACTCGCCATCTGCTGTAGTAACATATTCCCACTGTGTTGAGTTTATACTACCTGGTGTTTGCCCTACTTTATATATACCAATCCAATCGTTATCAAGGTTTGGCCCGTTTTCAAAACTAACTATTACATCACTTCCTGAATCGTAAACTTCCTGGTCTGTAGTAACCTCTACAAAAGGTCCTACGTAAAAAGTTTGCCTGTCTACTATTTCCGTATAGCTGTCATTTTCAAATAATGTAGCATAATACATTCCGTAATCTGTAAGACCGTCAAACACTATAGTACCACTAACTTGTCCATTAGTATAAGACCAATCTTGAGAAGGACTTGCACTACCCGGAGTTTGCTCATCTTTATATAAGGCAATCCAATCAGTACTATTCCCCGGAGTATCAGAATAAGATACTGTTATAGGTGTGTTAGGCTGATATGCTATAGTATCAAGCTGTATTTGTGTATTAGCAAAAGTACTGTTTATAATGTTGAATGATTTTGTTTCACTCCATTGCGACCATCCAAGGTTACGGTCTCTGTGGCGTACCTTAACAAAATACTGTCCGTTTGGTATTTCACTCTCTGCAAGTGTAAGTTTAGTAATATCAACACCTAAATTAACGTTTGCAGAAGTATCTACCTGAGTTCCTACAGGACCGTATAAATCTTCAAAATCACGGTAAACATCTTTCTCTACAATAGTAAAATCTTCGTTTTTACCGATAAGGAATTGTGTACTGTTTAATAACTCATCTGAAGTAGTGGTATATTCTGAACTTTCTATTTCCAAAGGAAGCTCTACATCATTTCCTGTAAAGTCATTTACAATTTCCGGTTGCTCAGGAGCAGGCACACCTTTATAATGGTGGAACTCATCCATAAGCTGGTTGTTTTTCCAGTTGTAAACACTACCTATTGAGTACGCCTCTACATCAAACGTATTATTGTTTACATCAATATCTATAATCTGGTAAATCCAGTTTGATATGGTTTTCTGTACATCTTCATAGTTCTCCTCAGCAGCCATACCCCAGTACTGATCCCAAGCTACACCCCCTGATATAATTTGGTAGGTTGGTGTATCTTTAAGCTGACCTCTGTGATACAGGTGGTGGTGTGCCCCTATATGTAGTATATGCTTTGGCGAAGTAACTAAAATAGGCATTACTGTATTTCGTACCCATTGCGATATATCACCAATATACTGCTCTGCCTGATACGGTCTGTGCCCTAATGATATAATCCAGTCAACAGTTTCATCATTATTAGCAGCATCAAGAACTTGTGTTACCCACGAAAGTTGCTCTATACCGGTATGCTCTGTATCAAGAGCAATAAATAATGTGTTACCTACCTGGTTAGCATAATAGTCTTCTGTTCCTGAAGAAATACCCTGATATGATATTTCATCAAGAATGTAATGGTCATAATACGCCTGCATAGCAAGTGTACCATAGGTTTCGTGGTTACCTACAAGTGTTTGTATCGGTAAATAACCTGAAAGTCCCGAGTTCTTTTTAAAGTGAACATTTTCATAATGGTCAAGTGTACCAACATCAACCTGGTCACCTACCATAACAGTCATTGCTATGTTATCAGCAGGGTCTAAGCCAGCACCCCACTTCTCTGCAATTTTTCGTTTTGCAGCAGAAACAAGCGAATCAAAACGCGGTACATTACGCATTTGGTTATCTCCTAAAATTAAAAAACGAAGGTGTCCGTCTTCCGTTGCAGCTTCACCTGCTAACGGCATAGTTTTAAAAGAATAAACTTCAGAAGTTAAAACACCGGTTCTAATACGATAATAGTATTTAGTGTTTGGTGCTAAATCTTCTACTTTAACAGTGTGATAGTAATAATTAGCATCATATCCTGTATCTGAAAAAACATCTGTTGTACCATTAACTATAGTAGTTAAGGCTTCAGGACTGTTACCGTACTCTACAATAGATTCGGTGTTGTCTTCTGTTTTCCAGTTTACATAAATAGAGTTGGATGTTGGTGCCTGTAAATACGGATGTAACTCTTGTGCTTTTAGGAACAGGCTTCCAAAAAGCATCAGCAATAAGTAAAACTTCTTCATAAGATGTGTTGTTGTTTGGGAATAAATCAATAAAGCGCAAAAGTATACTCGCAACAACAAAACAAGGTTACAGCTTAATTATAGTAGCGTTACTAAAACGTAAGATAATTATTACTCAGTTTATTTATTTGTTAATTAACTTTTACTACTTGCAGAGCAATATTTTTTGCTTAAATAAAAAACCTATACTATATACTTGCATTACTTATTGTTACTATCTTTGCCCCATGGAAAAACCACAGCAAATATTTGGTATAAGGGCTATTATTGAAGCAATTCAGTCAGGTAGCGAAATAGATAAAGTTTTCATACAAAAGGAAGCCCAGGGTGACTTAATGCGAGAGCTGATGAAGTTGGTTAAAAAGAATAACATCAATTTTAGCTATGTTCCTGTTGAAAAACTGAACCGTCTTACCCATAATAACCACCAAGGTGCTGTTGCGGTTATTTCACCTGTGTCATTTCATGATTTGGAAACGCTTGTAGAAAGTGTTTTAAGTAAAGATAAAACACCTTTATTCCTTATACTGGATCAGGTTTCGGATGCTCGTAATTTTGGAGCCATAATCCGTACTGCCGAATGTACAGGAGTAGATGGTATTATTATACAAAAAAATGGTTCTGCACCTGTAAATGGCGATACTGTAAAAACATCAGCCGGAGCAGTATTTAATGTGCCTATTTGTAAAGTAGAACATATTAAAGATGCTATTTTTTACCTGCAGAGTTCAGGAGTACAAACCGTTGCTGCTACCGAAAAAACAGATGATACTATTTATAATGTATCTCTTACCGAACCTACAGCAATTGTAATGGGTTCAGAAGACAGAGGGGTTAATCCTTCGGTATTAAAAATAGTAGATGCAAAAGCGAAGTTACCAATGTTTGGCACTATATCATCGCTAAATGTTTCTGTAGCTTGTGGCGCATTTTTATATGAAGCTGTAAGACAAAGAAGTTAATCACTTCTTTCAACTTTGCTCTTCAATTTCCTCACTATCATTATCAATTTCCTCTCCCCTGCTTTTTGTATAGTTATACACTATATTAATACGCGGGTGTTGTGCTGTTGAGTGTTGCTGAGTGGCTTGTTCTTCCTCTATTTCCTGCTCTTCAGGTTTTGGCGGATTTACAAAGTTTCCATTTTCATCAAAACGCCTCATAAAAGGGTCTTGCTCAGGGTCAAACTCGGGTTTTTGCCAGTCATACACCACAGGTTTTCGATATGCAGGAGCATCATACAATCGTGAAAAAAGAAATCCTGTTATAAAACCTCCTAAATGCCCTTCCCAGGAAATCCCGTCTTTTACATCGGGAAAAATATACCATATAGAACTCCCGTAAAGCATTACAATAGTTAACGACAAAGCTACAAGCCTGTAATACCCCGTTTGTATACCTTTAAAGAAAATAAAACTCACTAAAACATATATAAGCCCACTGGCGCCTATGTGGTAGGATTCCCTACCGATAAGCCAAGTTATAAAACCCGAAAGCAGTATACCGTAGCCTATTATTTTAAGAGAATGCTCCCTGTAAAAGTAACGCAAGGCAGCAATAAGTGCCAATAGTGCTATAGAGTTATTATATAAATGTTCTAAACTACCATGTAAAAACGGACTTAAAATAATTCCGCGAAGCCCTTTAAAAGTGCGTGGCAAAATACCGTAATGCGAAAGGTATATATTATACTTTACTTCTACCCAGTAAATTACCCAAAGCAACAGTACAAAGTACAAAGGCCATGTTACTACAGAAGGGGTAAACTTAAATTGATTATCGTGAACTGTTGCCATATTTTTTAAAACTCTTTCTATACCTTGTCAACAATTTAACCAATTTTAATACTGTGCTATTTTGTCATAATATGTAATTTTACATTATGGAAGCACCTTTAGCAGAACGCATACGTCCGCAAAATTTATCAGAATATATTAGTCAGCAACATTTAGTAGGTCCACAGGGTTCACTTACCCACCAAATAGCAAAGGGTATAATACCTTCTTTAATATTGTGGGGGCCTCCCGGTACGGGTAAAACAACCCTTGCCCAAATTATGGCAGAAGAGTCTAAACGTCCCTTTTATGTACTAAGTGCTATTAACTCAGGAGTAAAAGATGTACGTGAAGTTATAGAAAAAGCCAAACAAAGCGGTGGTTTATTTACCGCTAAAAACCCTATACTTTTTATTGATGAAATTCACAGGTTTAGTAAGTCGCAACAAGACTCTTTATTGGCTGCAGTAGAAAAAGGCTGGGTTACACTTATAGGGGCTACCACTGAAAACCCAAGTTTTGAGGTAATACCCGCTTTATTGTCAAGATGTCAGGTTTATATACTAAATGCTTTCTCCCCAGAAGATCTTGAGACACTTTTGCACCGTTCTATGGAGAAAGATGAAGTACTTAAAAAGAAAAATATACAGCTTAAAGAAACGGAAGCGTTATTAAAGCTATCGGGTGGGGACGGAAGAAAACTCCTTAATATTTTTGAACTGGTAATTAATGCTTCTGAGGGTGATGCAATAGAAATTACTAATGACAGGGTAACACAACTTGTACAAAAAAATACTGTGTTATATGATAAAACAGGAGAGCAGCATTACGATATTGTTTCTGCTTTTATAAAGTCAATGCGTGGTAGTGACCCTAATGGTGCTGTATATTGGTTAGCCCGAATGATTGAAGGTGGTGAAGACCTAAAATTTATTGCACGCCGTATGCTGATATTAGCAAGTGAAGATATTGGTAATGCTAACCCCACTGCTTTAATTATGGCTAATAATACATTTCAGGCAGTATCTACAATTGGTTATCCCGAATCACGTATTATATTAAGCCAGTGTGCCGTTTATTTAGCTACTTCTCCTAAAAGCAACGCTACCTACATGGCTATAGGCAAAGCACAACAAGCGGTAAAACAAACAGGCGATTTACCTGTACCGTTACACCTGCGCAATGCTCCTACCAAACTAATGAAAGAGTTAGGTTATGGTGATGAGTACAAATATGCTCATGATTATGCTAACAATTTTGCAGAACAGGAATTTTTACCCGATGAAGTTAAAAACACAAAGTTTTATGACCCGGGGCAAAATTCACGAGAAAATAGTACACGAGAGTTTTTAAAAAACAGATGGAAAGATAAGTATGGATATTAGAACTTAATATCCAGCTTTTTCTTTACCAGTTTGTTTTCTTGGTAATATTCAAAAAACCAAACACCTCCTTTATTAAGCAATACGCCTATTGTAAGATCTTGTTTTGCAATATAAACACCCTTATCAGATGTAGGATATATATTCATTACAACTTTAGGTGTACTGTCTACTAACTGGAAACCATTTGCAATAGGTTGGGCAAACAATGTATGTTTAGTCACTATATGTTTCGTTTTTATACCATCAATATTAGGTTGGGGTGCCATATAAGATTCATCTGCTTTTTCCCATGATGCCACTTCATCATCTTTTGCATTGTAACTATACCCCATAGCATCAATAGATACAGAAGCCTTGGCTAAGGCTTCATGATACGCACGCCCTATTTGTTTTCTTTTGCTTTTTCCTTCTATTGAGGTAAATAAGGCTTTACCATTACAATCATTTAATTTTATAATAAGCCCTGTCGTAAAAACACCCGAATTTTTAACAACGTCAGCATGTAAGGCTTTACATTTATCTAAAGCTATCTCATCAGGCAATTTATCTCCTGAATAAAAAACAGTGAAGCCCTTTTTTTCGAAAAGCGTTTTAGTTAAGTAGTTCAATTGAAACTCTCCTGATTCATTCTGAAATTCAAATCTTTCCGGTACAATTACATATTTATAATCGTTTACTGTTTGTGCCAGTAAATTTCCGGTTACCAAAAATGCACAAAATAATATGAGTGTCTTTATTTTCATTAAAGTAAGTTTTTTAACTCCAGTAAATGGTTAACCTGTTTTACAGAAGGGCTTGTTTCCTTTTTAAACTCATTAAAATATATAGCATCTATACCACAATCTATCGCTCCCTGTACATCAGCTTCTATACAATCGCCTATCATAACACTACTATGCTTTTCAGCATTAGCAATTTTTAAGGCATAGTGAAAAATATCAGGATTTGGCTTTTTACAACCTGCCAATTCTGAATTGGTTACTGTTTCAAAATAGTGATGAATATTAGAGTTCTTCAACTTTATATCCTGTACAGCCTGAAAACCATTAGTTATAATATGCAATTTATACTTTGGTTTCAGGTATTCCAACACCTCAAAAGCACCCTCATATAAATGATTATTTAAAGGCAAATTTGCAATATAATCTTCCGAAAGTACATCAAGCATTTCATCAGGCACATCACTCTCCAGCAAAGTAAAAGTATCTTTAAGCCTTCCGTAGCGAAGCTTTTCCTGATTTATATCACCATCTCTGTACAGTTTCCAGTACTGCATATTAATAGGCACATATTCTTTAATAAAAGCATCTGCATCAACATCAATATTATGTTTTTGCAATATGTTTTTAAAAGCCAGTGCAGAATTTTTTTCAAAATCCCACAAGGTATGATCCAAGTCAAAAAATATGTTTTCCTTATTAACTATCCGCATTAGTCTCCGTCTACTATTATTGCATTTTCTATATGGTAAATCCAGTCGTTAACATCGCTGTCATTATACCTGAATGTACCTTTCAGGGTTACATACTGGTCTGTTTTAAGTCGTGTTGACGGGTCTTTAAACTGAATACCCATAATGGTTTCAGGTCCTGCCTGCCCACAGAAAAAGCATGAAGCAAATACATTTTTACTAAGTGCGTACGTTTTATTATCTATAGGGATAATAAACCCCGTCATTACTATCTCTTTCTTATTTTTTGCTTTTAATGTGCTGTTTATAATAGGATACATAACCCCTTCAGGATATTCTTTACTGGGCTTTTTCTTATAATCAATACGTCCCAGTAATTTCCATGTTAAGGTATCTGCTATATTGTCGTTAACTATACCCTTTGTTTCAGAACCATACTCCCTAAACTTTGCAGTAGGATTTCCTGCTGATGTTAGTATGAAAACAGAAAGTATAAGTGTTGACAGAACAAAAATTGTTTTACGCATTTGCTAATGTTTTTGATATGTTTAAACTATATGCTTTTATTGCTGGTATTAATGCTGCTACTATACCTACCAGTATAGTAAGCAACAACAGGTAGCCTTCTTTATCCCAAACAAATTCCAGTGGGTTAAATGACATTTTAAATTCTTCTTGCGATGAACCTGAAATTAATACCAATGCTATTCTTCCAACAATCGTTCCAAACAGGAAGCCTGTTATGCATAAAAGTAAACTCTCTATAAGTACCAATGAAAGTAACTGGAAACGGCTTGCACCATTAACCCGCAATAAAGCAAATTCGTACTTTCTTTCTTTAAGTGTATTGAATAATGCTATAAAAATACTAATACCTGAAATCAGCATTATACCATAAGCAAGGTAGCGTAATGCATCCAGCCCAATACCAAACAACCCAAATAAGCGGTTTATTTCTTTACCCGGAGATGCTGCCTGCATTTTAGTATTCATTGGTATTATCATTTGCCAGGAAAGTATAGCCGGTTTGTTTCTCATTTTTAATAAAACCGCTGTTATCTCTTTACCTTCTTCACTTATATGTGTTTCATCATGTTCATGATTATGTGCTGCTTCGTCATGGTCATGATGCTCATGTGCATCTTCATGGCTGTGGTTATCCGCATCACTGTGTTCATGCTCCTCATGTTCGTGAACATCTCCTTCATGATTATGCTCTTCATCGTGGTTATGAGCTTCTTCTCCATGATTATGGTCGTGGTCGTGCCCTTCATGCTCATGCGCTTCACCATCATGTTCATGCCCGTGGCTGTGGTCGTGCATTGCCCAAACGCTAGGTATATTACACAAAATAAGGTTATCAATTACTTTACCTGTTTCATCTGCAATACCTGTTACTATATAAGCATGGTCTTTATGTACTTCTCCCTCTTCACTATCGCCATGCGAACCATAAAATTTATCTCCCAGTTTCAGTTGCATTTTTTTGGCTACAGTACTACCCACTACAACTTCAAAATTCTGCTTAAATACTTTGCCTTCTTTTAGTTGTGCATCATACTTATCTAAGTAATCCTTTGTAGTACCAACAATACGATACCCCTTATAATTATCCCCAAAAGCTAATGGAATAGCCGTTTCTACAAATGGGTTATCCATCCACTGTTTTGCTTCGGCATAATTAATATTTCCCGTAGGTGCATCTACCTGATATACTGATGAAAGTATAAGTTGTAACGGACTACCTTGTGCACCAAGCACTAAGTCAATCCCCTCTACATTACTTTCAAATTTCTTTTCAAACTGCTCTTGTAATAATATCAACAATGTAATTATCGCCACACTTGCTGTAAGGAGTATAATACTAAGCAGTGTATTAAGTGGTTTAAACCAAATATTTCTCCAAGCTATTTTTGTTATCATGTCAAGTTAATTTGGTTAGGAAAACGGTCTTTAAGTCTTTGGTCGTGCGTTACTATTATTAATGCAGTACCAAATTGCTTTGCCAAAGAAGAAAGCATATCTGCAACCGTAAAAGCATTTTCATCATCAAGGCTAGAGGTAGGTTCATCAGCCAAAAGTAGTTTAGGCTCATTTATCAAAGCTCGTGCTATAGACACACGTTGCTGCTGCCCTATACTTAGCTGCGATGGTAATTTATGCAGTTGGTCTTTAAGCCCTAACTGCTCCAATAAGTCTTTAGCTTTTTGCGGAGCTTTTTTTCCTGTAGCCAGCCAAGAAGCTAAAACTACATTTTCTTCAACAGTTAGTGACTCTACAAAGTATGCCTGCTGCAATACAAGCCCTATATTTTTACCCCTGAAACTATCCTGCTTACCACTTGGTAGTGTAGCAATATTAGTTCCTTCTATATTTATTTCTCCTGACTGGGGTTTCAGTAAACCACCCAGCAGGTGTAATAGTGTTGTTTTTCCTTTTCCTGACCCTCCTGTTACTAAAAGTGTGTCGCCACCATCAACAGTAACATCAGGGAAATTAAAATCTGTCCCTTTGCCATAGGAAAAGTGAACATTTTTTGTACTTATCATAAAGTAAACTTTTATATGCCATGCAAGTTAACGAAAATACAGGGCTTATAAAATACCTTCATCAACAAAACTGTAATAGCTTTTTTCGGTAATAATTAAGTGATCCAAAACTTTTATATCCAGTGCATGTCCTGCTACTTTTAATTGCTGTGTTATTTGCTTATCCTGCTCACTAGGCTTTAATGTACCCGAAGGATGGTTATGAGCCAATATAACAGCTACTGCATTATGCTCTAAAGCCATTTTATATACAATCCGAACATCTACCACTGTACCTGTAATACCACCTTTACTAAGTTGCGATTTATAAACTATTTTATTGGAATTATTAAGGAAAATAACCCAAAACTCTTCATGCAGCAACTCCCCAATTATTGGATGCATTACTTCAAAAGCAGTGCGGCTTGAAGTTATTTGTTTTAAGTCCGGTCCTTCTTCATCCCTGCGTCTGCGCCCGAGTTCCATGGCAGCAGCAATAGTTATGGCTTTGGCTTCGCCTATACCTTTAAACTGCATTAATTGTTGTAACGATAGCTTACCTAATGCTGTAAGGTTATTGTCTACACTTGCTAATATTCGCTTGCTTAAGTCTACTGCACTTTCATTACGGCTACCCGAACCGATTAATATTGCTATAAGTTCTGCATCGCTAAGAGCAGCTTTACCTTTTAGCATTAGTTTTTCGCGAGGTTTATCATCCTCTGCCCAGTGTTTTATAGAAAAAGGGCTTTGTAGTTCTTCCATTTTATAGCGGGATATGGCTTGCGAATATAAATAATTAAAAACCAGATTTATACTACAAATAAAATGATTACGTTTTATTTACAAACCAACTTATTATGAAAGCAATTCTATCTGTTCTGTTCTTTTTAACTTTTTATACTCAGGATACTTTCTCGCTACAGCTTTCTAATGCTGCGCTGTCACTCACCAAAGATCATGTTGTGTATGACGGTAGCTACAGGCAAATTCCTTACCCGAATGGCGATGTACCTAAAAATATTGGCGTATGTACCGATGTAGTAATACGGGCTTACAGGAAACTCGGGATTGATTTACAAAAAGAGGTACACGAGGATATGAAAGCTAACTTTTCTAAATATCCGAAAACCTGGGGTTTAAAATCAACTGATACGAATATAGACCATAGGCGTGTACCTAACTTACAGGTGTTTTTTACGCGAAAGGGTACTTCATTACCTGTTACCAAAAATGCTGATGATTACAAACCGGGAGACCTTGTTACATGGATGCTTACGCCTAGCCTGCCTCACATTGGTATTGTAGTAAACAGAAAATCAGCAGATGGTAAACGCTATATGATCGTACATAATATAGGCAGAGGGCAAGAACTGGAAGACTGCCTTTTTAACTATAACATATCAGGACATTACAGGTATAACCCAACAAAGTAATATTAAATTATACTTTTAAGTTCATCAAAGTTTAATCCTCCATAATTACCGGAACTCATCAATAATAAAGCAGTTCCTTTAGTATCATATTTTAAATGGAATAAATACTCTTTAAACGCAGCAGGATTGGTATAAATAATTAAATCATCACGTTTAAAGGCGTTTGCTATTTGTTCTTGTGTTACCTGGTCAAGTTGTTTTATTTTAACAGCATCCGGCGAGTAGAATACAATTGCTACATCTGCACTGTCTAAGGCGCCTTCATACTGCTTTAAAAACTCTGCATTTAAGCTACTATAGGTATGTAGTTCTAAACACGCTATTAAAGTCTTGTCAGGGTATTGGTCTTTTACTGCTTTGGTCGTAGCAGCCACCTTACTTGGTGAGTGCGCAAAATCTTTATAAATTACATTTTTATCACTCTCTGCTATTTTTTCTAAACGTTTACTTGCACCTTTAAAAGTTGCTATGGCTTCGTAGAAATCAGCTTCGTCAACACCCATATTTTGGCATATCCATTTAGCTCCTGCCAAGTTATTCAGATTATGTTCTCCGAATATCTCTATAGGCATAGCACCATCAGGAGTTTCTAAATAAGTAGTACCATCTTCTACTGTATATTCAGGGGTATTGTATGGTATTTTGCGTATCGGGTTAGTTGACGCTTCTACTACTCTCTTTACCTCAGCATCATCTTCATTATACACCAATATACCACCATTGGTTATCTGCTGAATAAAGATTTCAAATTGCTCCACATAGTTTTCATAAGTGGGAAACACATTTATATGATCCCATGCAATACCGCTTAACAACGCAATATTAGGCTGGTATAAATGGAACTTCGGTCTGCGATCTATAGGTGATGAAAGATACTCATCACCTTCCAGTACTATAAAATCATTTTCTTCGGTAAGGTGTACCATTGTATCAAAACCTTCCAGTTGTGCGCCTACCATGTAGTCTACCTCTATATTATGGTAATGCATTACATGCAATATCATACTGGTAATAGTGGTTTTACCGTGAGAGCCCCCTATTACTACACGTGTTTTCCCTTTAGATTGCTCGTATAAAAATTCAGGATACGAATATATTTTTAAGCCTAACTCCTGTGCTTTTAATAATTCGGCATTATCAGGTTTTGCATGCATACCCAGTATTACAGCATCAATATCAGTAGTAATTTTTTCAGGAAACCAGCCCATTTCATTTGGCAATAGTCCTTTTTTGTCCAGTCTACTTTTGCTTGGCTCAAATATGGCATCATCACTACCAGTTACTTTATATCCTTTTTCATGAAGCGCTAATGCTAAATTGTGCATAGCTGCACCGCCTATTGCTATAAAATGTATATGCATTATTTCTTGTAAAAAATTAAATGAAGGTTTCCATCTTTATACGTAAAAATAAACTCTACTTAATAAAGGGCTGTATTAAAAATCAAAAATAATAAAATGATTATACAGATGCTAAACCTTACAGAAAACAAATTTCAGTATATTGTTGCACCAAACCTACAAACATGAAATTATTACTTTATTTTACAGCATTTCTATTTTGCTGTACCTCTGCTTTTGCTCAAAATTATTCGTCTGAATGGAAAAAAGTTAGTGAATACGAAAAAGTAGGCAGAGTTAAACCTGCTAAAGAACAAGTTGAAAAAATATATGCTTTAGCCAAGAAAAACAATAACGAACCTCAACTAATTAAAACGTTTTTCTTTCTTTCAAAATATTCTCTAACTCTTGAAGAAAACTCTAAACAATTAATACTGCAAAAGTTACTTGAAGAGCAACAAAATGTAAGCATTCCTACTAAGGCGCTTTTACAAAGCATTTATGCTGAAAATCTTGGGGTTATTTATAATGACCGAAAATATAAAATATACAAAATGACTACTTTGAAGAATGCTACTCCTGAGAACATCTTTGAATGGAGTCGTGATAATTTTATAACAGAAATAAAAGCTGCTTATGACAGTAGTGTAGCACAGCAAAGTATATTGTATAATACTCCTTTAAGCAACTACAATGAAGTTATAAACTCTATTTATAACTACACAGAAGAAAAGAGATCTCTATATGACTTTTTAGTAGAACGCTATATCTCTTTATTAGGAAATGAAGGTAGTTATTACAACTACGACGAAAAGAACTCTCTGCTATATAGTAAAACTGCTGATTTTTTAAAATACACTCCTAATGATACTCTTAGCCCCTTTAATAAAAAAATAGTTTTATTACAGCAACTAGAAAGTTTATATAAAAGCAAAAAAGACACTACCAGCCTGCAAAGAGCTGTTTTAAGAAGACTTGAGTTTTTCAGAAAAGAACATCATGCCAATTTAAATGAAGTTTACCTTAAAACTATTACTGATTATATAAATACATGGCTAAAAGAAAATTACTATACATATCGTGCCAAACTTGTTCAAGCTGAGTTATATTATGATTTAGCAAATAAAGGGAGTAATAAGGACTATTTTATAAAAGCTGTTGCAAACTGCAACTACATTATAAAAAACTGTAAATACAATGACATTACCACACAAGCTGAAAACTTAAAACACCACATCACATTAAAAGAAATACAACTGACTACTGAAAGCTATGTAATACCCGAAAGAAGTATTTTGGCTAAAGTTAAGTATAGAAATGTAAAATCATTTAAAATTTCTGCCTATCCGGTATACTTTACTGACACGATAAAGGATACTCCATATTATCGTTATTATAAAGAAATAATTAAATCACGTAAACCTGTTACCGAACAGCTTTACACAACACCTACTGATTATGGATATTTTGAATATGAAACTGAAATTATATTACCTAAATTAAAAAAGGGTGTTTATCTACTTCATATTCAATCTGCCGATAACTCCAGTGAAGCAGATAAATATGATACTTTCAGCATTATTCAGGCATCCAATATAACCGCTATTTCTGAAGATACAAATGATTACAAAAACCTCCTTCATATTTTAGATCGTAGTATAGGGAAGCCTGTTAAACGGGCAAAAATAACTCGTAAGAATGAGAACTTTTATACAGACCGAAATGGTAAAATTGCATTAAAAGACACTGTATACGGAACTGAAGAAACTACAATTATTTTTAAAGGTGATACACTTACTACACGAACCTATGTTACAACGTCTTATAAGTATATAAATGATGACGATGATGACAAAAATGATATTAATGCTGAAACTAAAATATTTTTAGACAGACCGATATACAGACCGGGGCAAACAGTGTACTTTAAAGGGATAGTTATAGCTGAAACTAACGGTATTTATAAAACAATACCAAACTTGACTGTAGATGTAGAAATAGAGAATGATAATTATGATGTTATAAAAACAATGAGTTTCACAACAAATGAATTTGGTTCGTTTTCGGGAGAATTTTTAATCCCAAAAAATGAAATGCCCGGAGAATTTACAATATCAGTATTAGAGACTTCAGAAATTGGAGACAAAGACGATGAATACTGGGATAATGACTATTTCTACTTTGATGAAACTGATATATCATTTGGAGTAGAAGAATATAAACGCCCCTCTTTTGAGGTTAATTTTGAATCTTTTAAAAAAGCTGTCAGAGTGAATGACTCTGTTACTGTTTCCGGTAAAGCTGTAACATATAACGGAGCACCCGTTACAGGAGCAAAGGTTTCTTATTTCATTAAAGGAAATAACTATGAATATGATACTTATTACAGTAAAGAAGGAGAAACAACCACTGACATAAATGGTAACTTTAAAATTAGCTTTACAGCAACACCTCCGAAAGATTTAGAAACAAATGACAACAACCCCTCTAAACTTAATTATCGCGTAAATGCTACCATTACTGACATTAGTGGAGAAACTCATGAATGTTCAAAAACTGTATATGCAGGTTACCAAACTATTAGTCTAAGTGTTAATGCGCAATCAAATTACTTTGGTAATACTGAGAATAATTTACCTATTAACATTACTGCCCGTAATAACAATTATGGGATTGAACCTGTAATGTGTAAAGTAAAAATATATAACCTAAAAAACCTCGAAAACAGGTTGCTAAGAAGTAGACCATGGGGAACGCCGGAAATACAATCTATCGCAAAAAATGTTTTTATAGAAAACTTCCCTCATTTATCATATAGCTCTCCTGATGGTAACCCAGACGATGAAGAACTGGTTTATTCCGATTCATTAATTGTAAAAGAGAATACTCCTGTAATATTAAATTTTAAAGATTGGGAAACCGGCAACTATATGGTACAGGTAAAAACAAAGGACTCTTTGGGTTATATAGCTAAAAATTCTGCTAAATTTAGTTTCAGAGAAACTAAATTTTCAGACCTTAAAGTCATAGAATACAAAACAACTAACACTAACTTTAAAGAAGATGGCTATATAGCTCTTGAATTGTACACACCTATACCAAAACTATATGTAAGCATACGAATGATGTATTTGAATGAAATTGTTTATTCAAAAATCCATAAGGTTAATAACGGTTTAAATACAGTAAAGTTACCTATAGACAAGAAGGGTAAAGGACAGGTAGAAATCAGTATAGATTACGTTTGGGAAAACGAACATAAAGAGTTTTCTTTTTCAAAAGAAATAGCTCCATTAAAAGATCCCTTTAAATTTATTACCACTGTAATTAAAGACAAATTACAACCCGGTAAAGAAGAAACTTGGTCTTTTACTATAAAAAACGATGCTAATATTCCTATGGAGGTATTAGCCTCAATGTACGACACTTCTATAGATTATATTGCTAATTACAGAAGTTACTGGAATCCTTTGAAAGAAGACCATGATAGAATATACAGTTATAATAATATGCCATATAAACACGTAAACACTGGGGGGAACAAAAGTAGTTTTAAGGATTATAAAAAATACTACAATGCTAACTTTACCAGTGAAAAATTAAATAATTATGGTTTTGACATTAGTAATAACAGTATACATTATTACTATAATGATATAAATTATGACAGTATACCACTAGGCGATAGTGACTTTATACTTAAAGGTATTGTTAGTGATGAACTTGGGCCTATTCCGGGAGTAAGTATTTTCAATAAAACTACTTCAATAAGTGTTCAAACAGATATTGATGGTCAGTTTGGTATACCTGCCTCTGCCGGAGACATTATTGAAACATCATTTGTCGGGTTTGAAAGCCATATTACAAAAGTAGCTGATGAAAACCCACTAAAAATAGGATTAAAAGAATCGAGTATGAGGCTTGAGGGTGTTGTAGTGGATAAATATCGCTCAGTAACACCGGTAACTTCAGCAGCAGCAATGACAACAGTATCTATAGAAGACAGAACAGGGGCCTCTCTAATACAAAGCCTCCAAGGGCAAGTGGCAGGCCTCAGTATAGCTACTGGAAGCGGTCAACCCGGTAGTGAATCTACTATAATATTAAGAGGAGTAGGAAATATAAACGGTAATGTACAACCTTTATTTATTGTAGATGGAATCCCTGTAGATGAAGATGGTTTTAGAAGTATTAGCACTAATGATATTGCCGGTTACAGTATTCTTAAAGATGATGCAGCAACAGCTATATATGGAAATAGGGGTGCTAACGGTGTAATTATAATTACAACCACAAAAGGTATACAAGAGGAAATGAATGAGCTTGAAAAAGTAAAAACAAGAAAAAACCTTAAAGAAACAGCTTTCTTCCTACCTAATCTTCGTACTGATAATGAAGGAAACTTAAGTTTCTCATTTACATCCCCAGAAGCACTTTCTGTATGGAAAATGCGACTATTTGCCCACAATAAAAAGGCTGAATCAGGATATTTTGAATATACAACCTATACTCAAAAAGACCTGATGATTATGCCAAATATGCCTCGCTTTTTAAGAGAGGGCGATGAAATAACCTTAATAGCTAAGGTTACTAATACTACACCTATAGAAAAAATTGGTAGTGCTATGCTGGAACTTTATGACGCTACCACTATGCAGCCTATTGAAGCCACAGCTTTTAAAGCTGAAAAAGTACAACGCTTTAGTATTACACCAAAAGGAAACAGTACTGTAAGCTGGACAATAAAAGCACCACTGGGTATACAGGCAATACAATACAAAATTGTAGCAAAATCAGGTGATTTTAGTGATGGTGAAGAAAGTATTATCCCTGTATTAACTAATAGGGAACTTGTAACAGAAAGTATTCCGTTATGGGTAAAAGGAGAGTTTACTAAAGAATACACATTGGAAAACCTTAAAAACAATACCTCCTCTACCCTTGTACACCATGGTATTACCTTAGAGTACACCTCAAACCCTACCTGGATAGCGTTACAATCTTTACCTTACTTAATGGAGTTTGAACACGAGTGTTCAGAACAAACTTTCTCTCGTTACTATGCTAACACAATTGCTACTCATATAGTGGAAAGCAACCCCGAAATAGCAAAAGTTTTTGAAGAATGGCATAAACAAGGAAAATCATTTAATAAACTGGAGCAAAATGAAGAATTAAAGTCTATTATAATGACAGAGTCTCCTTGGATGTTGGATAACCTGAGCGAGCAGGAAAAGAAAAACAGAATTGCAATGTTATTTGACCTTGACAGGGTAAAAACAGAGTCGACACTTACTTTAAATAAACTGGACGAAAAACAGTTAACAGACGGTGCTTTCCCTTGGTTTGAAGGCGGTGAAGGTAATGAGTTTATTACAAGGCATATTATCGCAGGCTTTGGGCACTTAAAAAAAATGGGAGCTATAAAAGATACTACTAACAATAGTATTTACCACACTATTAAACCTAGTATTAAATATTTAGATTCAAAGTTTGAAGAACGCTATAAACTTTATAGAAAAAAAGATAAGTTAACTGTAAGCAGTTCTGTATTGCATTATCTATATGCTCGTAGCTTTCATAGAGAAATGCATCCTTTAACTCCTGATACAAAAAAGATAATCGATAAATACCTCGCTATTATAGAAAAAAAGTGGTTGGAATACTCTTTATATGAAAAAGGTCTATCTGCTTTAGTATTATATCGTTTTGAAAGAGAAAAAACGGCAAATAATATAGTACAAAGCCTTAGGGATACGGCTGTTTTAAATCAGGAAAAAGGTATGTACTGGAAAAATAACACATCAGGTTGGTATTGGTATAACTCTCCTGTAGAAACACAGGCATTACTTATTGAAGCCTTTGCGGAAATTGATAGTACTGATGTTGAAAGTATTGATGCTATGAAGGCTTGGTTGATAAAAAATAAGCAGAATAAAAACTGGTCTACAACAAAAAGTACTGCTGATGCTGTATACGCTTTACTTTCTAGCGGTACTAACTGGCTTTCTATAGAAAATAATACTGATATTGATTTTGGTGATAAAGAAACCTTTACTAAAAAATTAGAGGAAGCTAAAACCGAAGCAGGTACAGGTTATATAAAACTACGCTGGAATAAAGATGAAGTAACTAAAAACCTATCTACTATTACAATAAAGAACAATAATAAAGTACCTGGTTACGGTGGTTTATATTGGCAGTATTTTGAAGATAGTGACAAAGTGAATCAAGCACAGGAGGGTATTATGAATATAAAAAGAGAGCTATATATAAAAACAAGAAGCTCTGAAGGTAATAAACTGGAAAAAATAGCACCTGAAAACCCAATGAAAATAGGTGATTTGGTTACTATACGTATTGTTTTAAATATTAAGGAAGATATGGAGTATGTACACTTAAAAGATGTTCGTGCTGCCGGTTTTGAACCTGTGAATACAATATCAGGACATAAAAACCAAAATGGTTTATATTATTATAATACCACACGAGATGCTGCAACTCATTTCTTTTTTGACAGAATTGAAAAAGGAATATATGTTTTAGAGTATGACGTAAGGGTAAACAATGCCGGGGAATTCTCTAATGGTATAAGCACAATACAAAGTATGTATGCCCCTGAATTTGCAGGGCATTCTGAAGGTATGAGAGTAATAACCAAGCCTTAACTGAAAAATCATACATAAAAAAGCCCGGCAATGCCGGGCTTTTTTATTTAAACCAACTAAATTTTAATTAATCTACAAGTGTCATTTCGTCTACTATGTGTTTTGCACCTGAGAACTTATCTATTATCCAAAGTACATAACGGATATCAACGTTAATTGTTCTTTGCAGGTCTTTATCAAAAATAACATCTCCTGCCATAGCTTCAATGTTACCATCAAATGCAAGACCTATAAGCTCACCTTTACCGTTAAGTACCGGCGAACCTGAGTTACCTCCTGTAATATCATTATCTGTAAGGAAGTTTACAGGCATATATCCGTTTTTATCAGCATAACGACCAAAGTCTTTATCCTTATACATTTTTAAAAGTTTGCCAGGTAAATCAAACTCATGATCGTTTGGCTTGTATTTAGCTACTTCACCTTTCATTGTAGTATAGTAGTTAACTTCAGCATCATTTCTTTTATCTTCCGGTAACGCTCTTACTTTACCGTAAGTAAGCCTTAGTGTACTGTTAGCATCAGGGTAATATTTAGCGTCCGGGTTTGCTTCTCTCATTCCCTGAACTAATAACCTGAACGCTCTTGAAAAATCATCTTCAAGTTGCTTTTGTTCATCTGTCTGTGCTCTGTACTTATCAAGGATAGCACTAGACAGTTTGTATAACGGATCGTTATTTACAGCTTCCATATCAGGATTTTCCAACCATGCGTTAAGTCTTTCCTCTGATGTAAAAATACTTTCTTCAAATGCTTTGTTTACAAAAGCTGTATAATCGTAATTATTAGCCTCTCCTATTTCTTTTATATACTCAGCTATAGGATAACCTTCAGATTTTGTTGCATATAAATGTAACTGTGCAGCAAGTACGTCTTTTTCCAATGGTAAGTATAGTGTTTTATATGTTTCTTCAATACCTGCCTCATACTGAGGGCGCATTGCACTACGACCATTTTCATTTGAGTTAGCATAATGCTCTAAAGATCTGGCTAACTGGTATGGTAAAACAGCAAAAGTACTGGTTCTTAAAAGACCTATTAAGTAATTATCATGACGGGCTTTTTCGTTAGTTTTAGCATAGTAATTATTTATAGTTGCTATAACATCACCATACTTTTCTTTGTTGTTCTTTTTATTTGCCCACTTATTAAATTTCTTTTCAGCTTTAGCTTTAGTAGCTGCCGTTCCATGCTTTGTTAAAGCATCAATCATTCCCTGGCGGTTTTTCCAGTAGTTCGCTACTTGTGCATATTGAGAAGCATAATCAAGTCTTACTTTATCACTCTTATCCATATGAACTTTCATTTTGTCCATACCAAGCTTAGAAGCTTCCACCCATGCTGGATAAGCATATTTTACATTTTGCTCTATACCTCCTGATGGCATCCAACGGTTAGTACGCCCAGGGTATCCTAATATCATAGCAAAATCGCCTTCTTGCACACCTGCTGTACTCACAGGTAAATAATGTTTAGGATTTAAGGGCACATTGTTAGGAGAGTATTCAGCAGGCTCACCATTTTCGTCTGCATAGATACGGAACATAGAGAAATCTCCTGTATGACGAGGCCACTCCCAGTTATCTGTATCACCACCAAACTTACCAATGCTTTCCGGTGGAGTACCTACTAAACGAACATCTTTATAATCCTGGTAAACAAAGTAGTAGTACTCATTACCTTCGTAAAAAGAACGAACAGACACGGTATATTTACCGCCTTCGTTATTTTCCTGCTCTATTTTAGCAATCTCCTGGTTAATTATTTTTTCTCTTTCTTCTTCAGTCATCTGGTCATTTACTTTGCCAAGAATTCTTTGAGACACGTCGTCCATTCTTACAAAGAAACGTACATATAAATCTTTTGGCTTAAGCTCATCTTTACGTGATGCAGCCCAGAAACCATTTTTAAGATAGTTAGCTTCCGGTGTAGAAAGTTCTGCTATTTTATCATATCCGCAGTGGTGGTTGGTTAAAACCAGTCCTTCTTTAGATATTATTTCTGCAGTACAACCACCGTTAAACTGAACAATTGCATCTTTAAGGCTATGGTTGTTTATACTGTAAATTTCTTCAGGCGTAAGCTGAAGTCCCATTTTTTGCATATCCCTGTAATTAAGGCGCTCAATATGCATAAGGAACCACATACCTTCGTCTGCCTTTACAGGCAACACCATAACAAACATGGTTACGAATAAAATCAGTTTTTTCATTTGAATTGTAAGTGTATTAAATTAATAGTTATAATAGTAAAGTTAATAGGTTGCTTTCCTGCCGATTTTGTTACAGTTAAACCCCTATTTTTTTATTTTTCTTAGCGCGAAGATACTTTTTTTTAAGAATTTATTAAAGTAAGCACCTATTAAAACGATGAAAGAAGAAATGAATCAATAAAAAGGTAAGAATTTTAAGAATAAAAAAAGAGGTACTTTTTAAGCACCTCTTTTACAATATATTTACAGCTGATTATTTAATCATTCAGCATTTTCCAAAGTTTATCTTTAAGCTCAGTAAGACCTTGTTGCGCTACCGATGATATAAACATATACGGAATTCCTTTAAAAGCTTCATCCAGTTCTTCTTTAAGCTCCGCTTTTAATTCATCATCAAGCATATCACTCTTAGATACTACTATAAGCCTGTCTTTATCCATCATTTCAGGGTTATACCTGCGCAACTCATCTAACAATACATCATATTCTTTCTTAATATCCTCTGCATCGGCAGGAACTAAAAACAATAAAGTAGAATTACGCTCTATATGACGAAGGAAGTAATGCCCCAGCCCTTTACCTTCTGCCGCACCTTCTATAATTCCCGGTATATCAGCAATTACAAACGACTGAAAATCTCTGTAGGCTACAATCCCCAAGTTTGGCTTTAAAGTGGTGAACGGGTAGTCAGCAATTTTTGGTTTTGCTGCTGTAAGTACTGATAATAATGTAGACTTACCTGCATTTGGGAAACCAACTAAACCTACATCTGCCAGTACTTTAAGTTCTAATATAATATCAAGCTCCTGTCCCGGTATACCGGGCTGTGCATAGCGTGGTGTTTGGTTTGTAGAGCTACGGAAGTGCCAGTTACCAAGTCCTCCTTTCCCTCCTTCTACTAATATCTTTTTTTCTCCGTCATCTGTTATTTCAAAAAGCACTTGGTTTGTTTCCTTATCACGAACCACTGTTCCCAATGGTACTTCGATGTATTTATCCTCTCCGTCTGCACCTGTACTTCTGGAACTGCTACCATCTCCTCCGTGACCTGCTTTTATATGGCGGGCAAATTTTAAGTGATATAATGTCCATAGGTTTTTATTTCCTATTATAAACACATGCCCTCCGCGACCACCGTCTCCACCATCAGGACCTCCTTTATCTATATATTTTTCTCTATGTAAGTGTGTAGAACCTCTCCCTCCTTTACCGGAAGCTACATATATCTTTACATAATCTACAAAATTCCCTTCTGTCATTTTTTCAATTTACGGCTATTATTTTTGTATTATTCTTCTTTTAACGACTTAACTTTTACCTTATCTATTTTAACACCATCCATTTTTAAGACTTCAAGTTCAAACAGGTTCCAAGCCAGTTTTTCGCCTGCCTGTGGTATGTAGGACAGTTCAGTCATTATAAGCCCACTTACTGTAGTAACATCATACTCGCTCATTAACTCATCCAAATCAAAATAAGCTAAGAAGTCATGTAAAGGGTAATGCCCGTCTACAATCCAAGTCCCGTCAGGTTTAGCTATTAATTTAAATTCATCATCATAAAAGTCCGATGCATCACCTACTAACGCTTCCAGAATATCATTAAGTGTTATAACTCCTTGGAAAACGCCATATTCATCAGTAACAAAAGCATAGTGTACCTTTGTTTCTTTAAATATTTCAAGCGCTTTGTATGCCGATGTATGTTCTATTAAATAAACAGGTTCTTTAGTTATATTTTTAAGGTTAAAGCCTGGTTTCTCGTAATTGGCAAACATATCTTTTAATGATACTACACCTACTACATCATCCAGGTTATCCTCACATACAGGATATATAGAATGCATTTCTTCCAGCATAATTTCTTTTATTCTGTCTTTGTCAGAATCAAAAGTTAAATATGCTACCGATTTACGGTGCGTCATTAAGGAGTTTACTTTTCTGTCCCCTATATGGAACACACGTTCCATAATATCGTGCTCTATTTCCTGTACCTCTCCGCCTTCTGTACCTTCTTTTATAATTGCTTTTATTTCTTCCTCTGTTACTTTACCATCCGCTGTCGGGCGAATATTAAATATTTTCATCAGCACATCCGTTGAAGAAGTAAGCAACCATACAAAAGGCGCTGTTACTTTAGAGATAAACTTCATTGGTAACGAAACCAACTTCGCTATACCCTCCGGGAAAATAAGTCCTATACGCTTTGGTAAAAGCTCACCCAGTACCAAAGTAAAAAACGTAAGAACTACCACTACTGATACTACCGCAATACGTTCGGCATACGGTTTTAAAATCTCAAACTGTGTAAAAAAGTTTTCTACATCATCTGTTATTTTATCACCACTATATATACCGGTAAGTATACCTATAAGTGTTATACCTATTTGTACAGTAGAAAGAAATTTATTAGGTGAATTAGCAAGGTTAAGCGCAGCCTGCGCACCTGAATTACCTCGCTTTGCAGCCGTTTCAAGGCGACTTTTCCGTGCAGATATCAAAGCGATTTCTGACATGGAAAAGACACCGTTAAGCAGTATTAAAAATAATATTATAGCTATTTCCAATCGGTAAAATTTTAAATAAGCTTATCTATAAGCAAGGTTAACCTTTCGGTTATTTCCTGTATAGAACCTATACCGTCTACGGCATAAAACTTATGCTGTTTTTTATAGTAATCAATTAGTGGAGCTGTCTTTTCGTTATATTCCTGATAACGGTTTCTTATTAATTTTTCATCCTGATCGTCAGCTCTTCCACTTGTTTTTCCTCTTTCTAAAAGGCGTTGTACCAATATTTCATCGTCAGCCTCAAGTGCTACAGTAGCAGTTAAATTCCAACCTTTGCTTTCAAAAAACTCATCCAGTGCTTTTGCCTGGTCTATAGTCCTCGGGAAACCGTCAAACAAGAAACCTTTAGTATCTGTATTTTTTTCAACCTCATCTTTAAGCATATTAATAGTGATTTCATCCGGTACAAGGTCTCCTCTGTCAATATATACTTTAGCTTGCTTACCAAGTTCTGTTTCATTTTTCAGGTTGTAACGAAATACATCTCCTGTAGAAATATGTGTAAGGTTATAACGTGTTTTTAAAAATTCTGCCTGAGTCCCTTTACCGGCTCCCGGCTTACCGAATAGAACGATATTAATCATTAGTTTTGTGTATTGTTTATTATTGTAATTGGTATATTTCAGGTAAGTTACGACCTAAGCCATCATAATCCAGCCCATAGCCTACAATAAACTTGTTAGGAATTTCAATCCCTATATAATCCAGTTTAATGTCTTTTTTATATGCTTCAGGCTTAAAGAAAAGTGTTGCTATTTTAAGCGATTTCACTTCTTTTTCTTCAAAAATCTTTTTTAGCTCCACAACAGTATTACCTGTGTCAACTATATCTTCTATTAATACAACCAATCTCCCTTTTAAATCCTGATTAAGCCCTATTAATTGCTTTACATCATTAGTTGATGATGTCCCTTCATAAGAAGCCAATTTTACAAAACTGATTTCGCAATTGCTTTTGTAATGTTTCATAAAATCTGATGCGAACATAAAAGCACCGTTAAGTACCGCCACAAAAACAGGAGTTTCACCTCTAAAGTCGTTTTCAAGCTGACATGCTACTTTAGCTACAGCATCATCTATTTGGGCTGCATCAATAAAAGGAACAAATGTTTTGTCGTGAAGTTGTATCAATTTATTTTTTTATTACTGATATAATATGCAAATATAGCAATTAGGAAAGAGCAAGCTATAAAACTAAAATCAATTTATAAAACTTTATTGCTGTTAAAATTAGCCTAATATTATGTGAATTAGCCAACAAAACCATTTCCAAATAATTAAATTCGTCTATCTAAAATCACACAATTACACAACAAATGAAAAAAGTAACTATAATTTTAGCCCTTGCAGGTATGCTTTCGCTTTACTCCTGTAAAGAGGAAAAAGTAAAAAATGAAGATAATAACGTATTAGCACAAAACGAAACAGAAAAAACAACTTCGGATAGCGTTACAGTTGTAGAAACTGCTGTAGGAGAGCTTGAATTACCTGCGCCGTACAGTACCGAATCGGTAGCGAAACGCAGTGGAATGACCGACTGGCCGAAGGGCGAAGGCCCAAAAGTTCCGGCAGGGTTTACTGTTACTAAATTTGCGACAGACTTAGAAAACCCACGCAACACCTATCAAGCACCTAATGGCGATATTTTTGTTGCGGAGTCTAACACGCACAGTAGTGCAGACCGAATTACCGTTTTCCGTGATAGTAATAACGATGGTGAATATGAAACAAGAAAAGTTTTTGTTAATGAGCTTAATCAACCATACGGAATGCTAATAGTAGGCAATTACTTTTATGTAGCCAACACTGACGGTTTATACCGCTACCCCTATAAAACAGGAGCACTGAAACTGGAAGGTAAAGGAGAAAAAATAGTTGATTTACCCGCAGGCGGATACAACCACCATTGGACAAGAAACCTGCTTACCAATGCCGATGGTTCTAAAATATATATATCTGTAGGTTCTGCCAGTAATGTTGGGGAATATGGAATGGAGGAAGAAAAAAGGCGTGCTGATATACTGGAAATAAATCCTGACGGAAGTGGCGAAATAATATATGCTTACGGGTTACGTAACCCTGTGGGAATGGACTGGAACCCTGCAAATAATGAACTTTGGACGGCTGTTAACGAACGTGATGATTTAGGTGACCATCTTGTGCCCGACTATATTACAAGTGTTAAAAAAGGCGGCTTTTATGGCTGGCCTTATTCTTACTTCGGGCAGATAGAAGACCCAAGAATGAAAGGCAAAAAACCGGAACTGGTTGAAAAAGCCATAGTGCCCGATGTAGCCGTGGGTAGCCATACTGCATCATTAGGAATTGCTTTTTATGATAAGGATGCTTTTCCTGCTAAATATAAAAACGGAGCTTTTGTAGGGCAACACGGTTCGTGGAACAGCTCTAATCTGGTAGGGTATAAAGTGCTATTTGTTCCTTTTAAAAATGGAAAGCCAGCCGGTAAGCCGGAAGACTTCATGACAGGTTTTATTGCTGATAGGGAAAAATCGCAAGTATATGGCCGTCCGGTAGCCGTTACCGTAATTAAAGATGGCTCTATGTTAGTAAACGATGATGCCGGGAATACCATATGGAGAATATCTGCCAACAAATAATTTCATACTAAGCTGTAACATAACTTAAAATAAATCCTATGGTTCATTAAATCATAGGATTTATATTTTAATACCTACACTTCACTTTATGCTCACCCTAAAAAAACAATGGTTATTACTCCTGTTTATAACCATGCCTATTATGGCACAACAACCTCAGGATAGCCTTTTCAACAATAATCAACTTAAAGAAATTACTATAAGTGATTTTCATATAAATGACAGCTTGCTAAATGCTCCTGCTGCTATTGGTGTGCTTTCTGTCAAAGAAATTCAGCGTAATAACAATACCAACATTGCTCCTGTATTAAATACACTGCCTGGAGTATATATGCAGTCAGGAGCTATTAATACTAATCGAATTACTATAAGAGGAATCGGAGCCAGAACACAATACGGCACCAATAAAATCCGTGCTTTTTACGGTAACATTCCGCTTACATCGGGAGATAGTGAAACCACTATTGAAGATATTGATATGGAACTGCTGCAACAGGCAGAGGTGATAAAAGGCCCACTTTCCAGCCTATATGGTGCAGGGCTTGGCGGAGCCATATTGTTACAACCCAAACATACTACAGTAAACGGAAACACGGCTAGCGTAAGCACCACACATGGTTCGTTCGGACTCATGAAAAATACCGTAAACTATGGCTATGCTACCGATAATGGAAATGTAAACATCAGTTACCATAAGCTGGAAACAGACGGCTACCGTGAAAATAGTGAATATAACAGAGAGGGTATAACCCTTGCAGGGGAACTTTTAAAAAAGGAAAAAAGCAGCCTTACATATTTTGGTAATTATACCTATATGAAAGCCTACATACCCAGTTCGGTGGATAAGGAAACTTTTGAAAACAACCCCGAGACCGCAGCTTATACATGGAAATCAGCAAAAGGCTATGAACAGTATGATTCTTACTTAGGCGGGCTTTCCTATCAATGGCAGCCAATGGCAGGGCTTAACAACGCTACTTCTGTTTTTGTAAATGTAAAAGACAATTATGAACCCAGACCGTTTAATATACTTTCGCAAAACACACTTGCTTATGGCGCAAGGACTCAGTTTACAGGGCAGTATACTATCGCTGAAAGACAGGTAAACTTTATTGCCGGAATGGAATACTTTAAAGATGGTTATGAGGCAGATACTTACGAAAATTTATACGAAGCGAACAACGGAAACGGCAGCCTGCAAGGTAATAGGCTAACAGGTACAGAACAAGACAGAAACTTTATAAATGTATTCGCCCAATTGCGATTTTCTATCATAAAAAAACTGGAACTACAGGCAGGCATTAATTATAATAAAACCAGCTTTGAACTTAAAAACACTTTTCCACAGGAAGTAATTTCTAATGACGATTACAGTTATGATGGTATATGGTCGCCACAGGTTTCGCTATTATACAAACCAACTACATTACAAACGCTGTATGTTTCTGCCAGCAGGGGCTTCTCCCTGCCTGTCATAGAGGAAACATTGAACCCCGAGGGAACTATAAACCCTGATATTAAACCTGAAAATGGCTATAACTTTGAAGTAGGCGGGAAGTTTTATTTCCTTAACAAAAAACTATTTACTGAATTTGCAGTTTACAACATGCAGGTTAATGATTTATTAGTAGCCCAACGTGTAGGTGAAGACCAGTATGTAGGGGTTAATGCAGGCGAAACTTTACACCGGGGTATAGAAATAGGCGCTAATTACTATTGGGAAGTAAGCCGTAAATGTAATCTTCAGCCTTACTTTGCAGCTTCCATAGGGAACTATGAATTTAAAGAATTTAATGATAACGGTAATGATTATTCCGGCAATGAACTTACAGGAGTACCTAAAAATAAAATCAATGCCGGGTTAAGGGCGGAAATGGATTTCGGACTATACCTCACTGCAGATTATTATTATCTAGACGGTATGCCGCTTAATGATGCTAACAGCCTTTATTCTGGTTCTTACAACTTATTGAACCTGAAAGCAGGCTACCAGTTTGCTATTTTAAAGGGGTTAACTTCTAACATCGCCTTTGGAGTAAACAATGTAACAGACACCCATTATGCCAGTATGGTTTTGGTTAATGCTACAGGGTTTAATGGTGCTTCGCCCCGTTACTACTACCCTGCCCTGCCTGTAAATTATTATGGCAACCTTTCCGTGAACTATATCTTCTGATTTTAATACATTTGAGGAAAACCCATTTTTATCAAGTATGAACTTTGAATTTACCAAAAGGCTTTCTACTATAAAAGCGTATAGAAATGCACGTGATGAGTTTTCAGAAATGGTGTTACAGGACAAAGCATTATTACCTGAGGTATTTGCTATGGCTGTAAATATTGATGATGAAAACCATCACAAAGCCTGCTGGATACTGGAACTTATATTTGAAGTGAAAATAGAATGGTTACAAGAATTTTTAGATGAGTTTTGTAAAACCCTACCAAAATACAGAGATAGCAGTGCTATCCGTACAATTTCAAAAGTCTGTTTATTCGCAGTACAGGAAAACGAAAAAAACACCAGTTTTTTAGATAGTAAACATATTCAGGTTATTACCGAAGCCTGTTTTGACTGGCTAATTAACCCTGATGAAAAAGTAGCTGCTAAAGCCTATGCTATGAGAGCTTTATACATTCTGGGGAAAAAGCAAGACTGGATTTATCCTGAACTAAAACACATATTACCCCAAAACGCAGGCGAACATACCGCTGCTTATAAAGCCGCCGCTAAATATGTTTTACAACACATTACTAAACAGGAAAACAGAAAAGGTTAAGTAGTTTCCGGTTCTTCACTTTCTTCATCATCAAAACCAAACCTTCGTAATTGCGGAGCGCTAAAAAAGGTAACAGCAACCACACCAAGTGTTAAACATCCGCCAACCACAACAGCACGTACAGTACCCAGCCAGTGTGCCATAACACCACTTTCAAAATCGCCCAGTTCGTTAGAAGAGCTTACAAACATAGTATTTACCGACGCTACACGCCCCCGCATGTGTTCGGGTGTTACTAATTGTAAAATAGTACCTCTTACCACTACACTCACCGCATCGAACATTCCTGAGAACAAAAGCATAAAAAAGGAAAGTATAAAATTTTTCGAGATACCAAATACTATAATGGATAAGGCAAAACCTGTAACCGCTAAAAACAATTTCCTGCCGGGATGGGTTTTCAGCGGCAGAAAGGCTAATATACTCATAGTTAAAATAGCCCCTATGCCCGGCGCTGCCCTAAGCATACCATACCCTACTTCATCTACATGCAGTATTTCCCTTTGGTAAACCGGTAATAAAGCTACCGCTCCTCCAAATAATACCGAAAACATATCCAGCATTTGTGCTCCTAATAAAGCCGGGGTTTTAACCACAAATTTTATTCCCTGGGTAAGGCTTTGTAAAATAGGCTCTTTCTCTTTTTTGATAATTGGTTTTGTTTCTATGGAAAGTATAGGTATCAGCATCAGCAGTTCCACCAAAAGCACCATGAACATACCTGCCGTAACATTAAATAAAGCAATAACTACCCCTGCTACTAATGGTCCTATTACAGAACCCAATTGCCACCCCATTGTACTCCAGCTAGTGGCATTGGCATAATGTTTTCTCGGCACTATAAGCCCGAATAATGAAAACATAGAAGGGCTTACAAACGAGCGAATAACTCCACCACAGAAAACCAAAAAATATATCAGGTAAAGGGTCGGCTTTAAGCCTAGATTTTGAAAAGAATAATCAGTAGTAAGAAAAAACAAAGTGGCTCCCAGTAATACATAAGCAGCTATACAAGTCAACAAGGTTTTTCGTTTTTCAGACAGATCCACAATATGCCCGGCAAACAGTGAACAGCCAATAGCAGGTATAACTTCCGAAAGCCCTACAAAGCCTAAAGCTAATTTATCCTGAGTGATATGGTATATCCAGTAAAATATAATAGTTATTTGCATGTTCAGGGCAAAAATAAGCCCGAACCGTATCGTCATAAACGATCGAAATTCACGGATTTTAAGAACGGGGTTCTTTTTAAAGAAACGGCTCTCTTTTTTTCCGCTTTCATTCTTTGCCATACCTTGCTTTTATTTACCGCAAATATAGGTATAAGCTATATTTATAGCCTTTACTGTTATAAATTACTGCTAATATCCTGTAACTTTTTAACACTTTGAGTATCTTTGGCATTGCTAAAAACAACACACAAAATGAATTATTTTTCTTCTGATTTTAAACTGGGTATTTTAGGTGGAGGACAACTGGGTAAAATGTTACTTACCGAAACCCGTAAATTTGATATACAAACGTATGTACTGGACCCCAGTGAGGAAGCACCTTGTAAAATAGGTTGTGATAAATTCTTTCAAGGTAGTCTTAACGATTTTGATACCGTTTATAACTTCGGTAAACAAGTTGATGTACTTACTATTGAAATTGAACACGTAAATATTGAAGCCCTTGAAAAACTGGAGCAAGAAGGTGTAAAAGTATATCCTTCGCCTGCTACTTTAAAGCAAATAAAAAATAAAGGCGACCAAAAGGACTTTTACATTGCTAATGAAATACCAACGGCTGACTACAGACGTTTTGAAAACTTAACCGACTTGAAACTGGCTGTTGAAGAAGAAGAAATACTAATGCCTTTTGTATGGAAAAGTACCGAGGGTGGTTATGATGGGAACGGTGTAAAAGTAATTCGCTCTGCGGAAAGCTTTGAAGGATTACCTGATGTACAGTGTATTGCCGAAGTTATGGTTCCGTTTTTACATGAAATAGCTGTAATTGTGGCACGTAATCCATCGGGAGAAATAAAAACATATCCTGTAGTGGAAATGGAGTTCCACCCTGAAGCCAATCAAGTAGAGTATGTTATCTGTCCGGCACGTATACCCGATGCTGCCTCGGAAGAGGCAAGAGATGTTGCGTTAAAAGTTTCGGAAGCATTTAACCATGTAGGTTTACTGGCTGTGGAAATGTTCAGGACAGAAGATGACCATATACTGGTAAATGAAGTAGCACCAAGACCACACAACAGCGGACATTACTCTATTGAGGCAAGTTATACTTCACAATTTGAACAGCATTTACGCTCAGTGTTAGATTTACCACTAGGCAATACTGATAGCAAAGTAGCCGGTATTATGGTAAACCTTGTAGGTGCAGAAGGCTATACAGGCAATGTAAAATATGAAAACATTGAACAAATTTTAGGTAAAGATGGTGTTACCCCGCATATATACGGTAAAAAGCAAACCCGACCTTTCCGTAAAATGGGACACGTTACTATCACCAACAGAGATATTGATGAAGCAAGACGTGTAGCCGAAGAAGTAAAAAACTCAATAAAAGTAATTAGTACGCAATAACTATAACACAATGAAAGTAGGAATTATAATGGGCAGCATATCTGATATGCCCGTAATGCAGGATGCAATAGATGTATTAAAAGAACTTGGAATAGAAACAGAAGTTGATATTGTTTCGGCACACCGCACTCCTGAAAAATTATATGAATACAGCACTACAGCACACATTAACGGTGTATCAGTAATTATTGCCGGTGCGGGTGGCGCAGCACACTTACCGGGTATGGTAGCCTCTATGTCGCCACTTCCTGTTATTGGTGTACCGGTAAAATCAAGCAACTCTATTGACGGGTGGGATAGTGTATTAAGTATACTACAAATGCCGGGAGGTGTACCAGTAGCTACTGTAGCCCTTAACGGAGCTAAAAATGCAGGTATACTGGCAGCACAAATACTGGGCAGTCAGGATAAATTAGTACAGGCAAAAATAATAGCGTATAAACAGTCGCTTAAAGAGAAGGTTATTAAAGCTTCGGAAGAGCTAAAAAACAAGGAATAGTTTTTGTAACTTTGATAGAAAAGAAAGAAACTAATGGATATCCAAGCCTCAAAAATAGAAGTTGTAAAAATGATTTTGGACTTAGAGGATTCTAAGGTCATAGACAAAATACGCAAGTTAATCATAAAAGAAAAAAAAGATTTTTATGATGATTTATCAGAGGATGAGAAACTTGAAATAAAATACGGTCTTGAACAACTAGAGAAAGGAAAAAAAACATCGTGGGAAGAGATTTATAAAAAAATCTCTTAGTTATGAAAGTATCTTTTTCAAATCTTGCATACAGAAAACTGGGATATATATTAGAATATTTAGAGGAAGAATGGTCTGAGAAAGTAAAGAAAAAGTTTATAACTATCTTAAATGAAAAGATTGAACAAATTTCAGATTTTCCGGAGAGTTGTATAAAGTCTAATACTCATGATAATCTTCGAATGTGTATAATTACCAAGCAAACTTCTTTGCTATATAGAATAAATAATAACGAAATTGAAGTTATTACTTTATTCGATAATCGAACAAATTTTAAAAAAATAACAGCAGAAATACGAAAACACTATGGTCGTATTTAAAATAATACTATGAACATACTTACACAAAAATTCAATACTAAATACGATACTGCACCTTTTAGTAAAATAAATAATGAAGACTACCTCCCCGCTTTTCAGGAAGCCATAAGCGAAGCTAAAAAAGAGATTGATGCTATTGTTGGCAATCAGGCTGAACCTGATTTTGATAACACTATAGCTGCAATGTCCTATAGCGGAGAAAGATTGGACAGGATATCTTCTATATTTTTTAACCTGAACTCAGCAGAAACTAATGATGAGCTACAAAAAATAGCACAAGAAGTATCCCCATTACTTTCAGAATTTGGTAATGACGTAAGGCTCAACAAAGCACTTTTTGAAAGAGTAAAATTTGTATATGATAAGAAAGAAAGCCTAACCCTTACACCGGAGCAACAAACATTACTGGACAATACCTATAAAAGCTTTTCAAGAAATGGAGCTAACCTGCCTGAGGATAAAAAAGAAAAACTAAGAAGTATTGATAAAGAGCTTTCAATGCTAAGTCTGAAATTCGGTGAAAATGTACTGGTGGAAACAAATAATTTCCATTTACATATTACTGATGAGAAAGACCTTTCGGGATTACCTGAAGGAGCTGTAGAAAGCGCACGCGAAGTTGCTAAAAGCATGGATAAAGAAGGTTGGGTTATCACTTTAGATTATCCTAGCTACATCCCTTTTATGACCTATGCTGATAACCGCGAACTTCGTAAAAAACTGGCTATCGCATTTGGTGCAAAAGGTTTCCAGAAAAACGAATACGACAATCAGGAAATTGTACTTAAAATTGTAAAGTTACGCTATGAGCGTGCACAGCTTTTAGGGTATGATTCTCATGCGCATTTTGTACTGGAAGAGCGTATGGCAGAAAGCCCTGAAAAAGTAACTGATTTCCTTAACGATTTACTGGAAAAAGCAAAGCCTGCCGCACAAAAAGAGTTTAATGAACTGGAGCAATTTGCCGAAGAACTTGACGGGATAAGCCACCTTGAAAAATGGGATGGTGCTTACTACACTGAAAAATTAAAACAAAAGCTTTTTAACCTTGATGATGAAAAGCTAAAACCCTACTTTCAACTGGAAAAAGTTTTAAATGGTGCCTTTACGGTTGCTAACAAACTATACGGTTTAACTTTTACCGAGGTTAACGACATTGATAAATACCATAAAGACGTTACTACCTATGAGGTTAAAAATGAAGAAGGTAATTTAGTCGCTATATTTTATGCAGATTTCTTCCCGCGTAAAGGGAAACGTAATGGTGCATGGATGACTTCCTACAAACCACAGTATGTAAAAGACGGTGTGAATGAACGTCCGCACATATCTATAGTATGCAACTTTACCAAACCAACGGAAACGAAACCTTCGTTACTTACGTTTAACGAGGTTACTACCCTATTCCATGAGTTTGGGCATGCACTGCACGGTATGCTTGCAGACACAACCTACCCAAGCCTTTCAGGGACTAGCGTGTATTGGGATTTTGTAGAATTACCAAGCCAAGTAATGGAAAACTGGTGCTACGAACCTGAAGCATTAGCACTTTTTGCGCACCACTACAAAACAGGCGAAGTTATACCAATGGAATACATTGAGAAAATAAAAGAAAGTGCAAGTTTTATGGAAGGCATGGCAACTTTACGCCAGCTTAGCTTTGGTATGCTGGATATGGGATGGCATGGTTTTAACCCCGCCGGTATTACCGATGTAAAAACATTTGAACAGGAACAATTTGCAGCTACACAACTTTACCCTGATGTGTCAGAAAATGCCATGAGCCCTGCATTTAGCCATATATTCCAAGGAGGTTATTCTTCAGGATACTATAGTTATAAATGGGCAGAAGTACTAGATGCTGATGCTTTTGAATTATTCCAAGAAAAAGGAATATTCGATAAAGAAACAGCTACATTATTTAAAGAGAATGTACTTTCTAAAGGCGGTACAGAGCATCCTATGCTTTTATACAAACGTTTTAGGGGGCAGGAACCAAAACCAGATGCTTTACTGAAAAGAGCAGGACTTTTAGCAAAATAAGAAACACTATTATAAAGAAAAAGGGAGCTATAAAAGCTCCCTTTTTTGATTAAACCAAATAGCTGTAATTATTAAATTGATTTCTCTTTTTCAAGTATTAATTCCAATCCGCCTTCAACAAGATGTTTTATTGCAGGGCGTCTATTTTTAACATCATCTAAATGTAGTAACACTTCATTTAGTAGTTCGCTGTTATTATCTTTATGTAATAACTCAGCTATTTCTACTGAAAGCAACCAGTCATTACTATGATTTTGTTTTACTTTCTCAAACGTTTCTTTCAAAGAAAGTGAAGCATCTTTACCTTCTCTTATGTTTCTAACGTTTTGATATAAACCTTCCAGTTCTTGCCTCTCAGGAGATTTTTTAGCTTTAATAGTCTGGCTTGACGGAACGTGTGTTATCAAATCAAAACTATTTACATCAGCAGGACCGGAAAATGCCGAAACTATTTTCTTTCCTACTGCCATATCATAAATACCCCATTCCGGTTGGAACAGCACTGTGTCATTATGCGTAACGGTACAATCTTTAAAGCTGATTAGTATAATCTTACCTTGTAGGTTTCGTGTACCTGTAATTATTTCTCCGGAAACGGTAATATCACCTTCAAATTCAAGTGTTACACGCTGTCCTTCATAAATATCATAAGCTTTTAAATCTCTCGGGCTCATGTCCTCTATGGCAAGGTTAATACCTTTTAGCTTACCTACAGGGCTACCAAAACCTTCTGCATGGTATTCTGTACCATGCCCTACCAGTTCTTTCTCTCTGTATGATAATGCTGTTGGTCCCGTAGCCTGCATATATACAGGTTTTCCATCTTCCTCTATAACATTAGTAAATGTTCCTGAAACCTGTAAGCCGGTACTAAGTTCTATAGTGCCTAAAGCATTCGATTCTATTAATTTTTGTATACCACTTAGCCCTCCTTTTCGTATAGCCATTTTATTAGCAAATTCTTCCAGCACTAAACTAAGGTGTGCAAAATCAGGTGTTACAAAAAGTTGCGGTTGCGGTTTAGTAATATCAAAACTTTGATAAGCAGCATCTATAGTATAAGGCAGTTTTTTTACATTATCCGTCATACACCAGGTACTTTCTCCTATTGATGAAAGTAATCCTGCTCCGTATATTTTAGGATTTTCTACAGTACCTATTAAACCGTACTCTACTGTCCACCAATGCAGGTTACGAATAAGCGCCATTTCTGAAAGTTCGCCAGAATCTTTTTGTAATTCATCAACACGCTTTTCAGCAGCTTCAATTTCTTCTTCCGGTGTACCCTCTGCTTCTTTTAATATAGATAGTAAGCGTATTGCTTCATATATCTCATAATCTCTTGCTGAGGATATCGCTTTACAGCCTATCTCGCCAAAACGACGTAAATACTCGGCATATTCAGGGTTGGCAATAATAGGTGCATGGCCTGCTCCTTCATGTATAATATCCGGTGCCGGTGTATATTCAATATGTTCTAACTGACGAATATCTGATGCTATTACCAGTACATTATATGCTTGGAATTCCATAAAGGCATTCGGCGGAATAAAGCCATCTACTGCTACGGCAGCCCAGCCTATTTCTTTAAGTATACGGTTCATACCGTACATACTTGGTATGCTGTCTATTTCTATTCCTGTTTTTTTCAGTCCTTCAAGATATGAGCTATGTGCTACTTTACTCAAATAGTCTACATTTTTACGCATAACATAACGCCAAACCGCTTGGTTTATGGGTGTGTAATCCTCATAATCCTGTGGCTTTATAAACTGTTTTAAATGTTTTGGCAGCTTGTCTATTAATGGATTTGTCTCTATTGACGTATTCATATTCCTGACGATTGAAATTATAGCGTAAAATTACGAATTTATCATCAATATAAAGCAAATGATAAAAATTATATCTTTATTCCAGGGTATAAAAACTGTATATTAAAAAATAAACAAAATACTTTAAAGTAAAAAGCCGTAACACAAGGCTACGGCTTTCATTATATATAAGTTTACATTTCTTATTGCTTAATCAGTTTTTCAACTACAGAACCTTCTTCTGTAATTACTTTTACAAAGTATAAACCTGATGGTTGCGATGATAGGTTAATAATAGCTTGCGTATCGTTTATTGCATTTACTTGTAACAGTCTTCCCTGAACATCGTATAACTCTACTGACTTTACCATTCCTTTTGCTGATATAGTTACATTATCTGCTGTTGGGTTAGGGTATAGTTTTACAGTGCTGTCTTTAGCAAAAACAGTGTTGTTTAGGGTAGCAAATATAGTATTGGCTTCGTTGGTTACAATTGGCAGGTTATAGTCAAAGAAAATATTAGCTTGTTGTGTAACTACATCTTCCGCTTCTAATGTCTCCAGTGTTTTTATTTTGAATACTACATTTCCTTTTCCGCCATCTGCAGCAAGGTTTATGTCGCCAAAGTAAAACTCCACTTGATTACCTTCTATTTTGGTTTGCACATTGTGAGAGGCGTACATTAACTGTAATGTACTTACATCAAACTGCTCTTCGTTAATTGCATCTTTTACTACTACAAAAGTAGCAGGTGCTGTTCCTGTATTTTCAAAATTCACGTTGTAATGCAGGTATTCCCCTATTCTACTCATGTGTACTGTTTCACCCTCCAGACAGGTTATATCGTTAGGATCATAAGAACCTATTACTGTTTGGTTTAATGTAAAGGTATTATCTCCTTCATTTTCATCACCTGTAATTGGTGTTACCGTTGCTGTAAAATTTAATATATCATCTATATTTACAGCAGGATTCTCAGCAGGGCTATTTACATTTAGCGTAAGGTTTACAATTCTGGTTTCAAAAGGCTGCAGGTCGCTATAATTCCATATAAAAGCATCTCCTGTATCCGCTACTCCCGATGTAGAAGATACATAGTCTAATATAGTATTATCATAAGTCATTGATACACTCCCTGAAAGAGTTTGATTTCCTTTATTTCTATACGTTATTTTATATACCGCATCAAATCCCGGCTGAGCAGGAACAATAGGAGCAATTACAACTTCTACATCAGGATGCTCTCCATTAGCAGTTACACAAAAATTTTGTGATTCAATGTTATTATTATCATCTTCAAAAGTTACTGTAGCAGTAGAGGGGGTTATGGTAAACCAATCGCTATTTTCTATACTGGGGGCTAATGTAAATGTACCTTCGCTCCAATAAAAATTATATTCACCTAAATTGTTACTGAATACTGCAAATTCTTCTTCGCTTTCTGTAGCTATATCAACACGGAAATTTTTAGTTAGGAAATCGCTCTCATCACACCCGTTATTATCAGCATCAAAAGTAAAATTACCGGTTATAGTATTATAGTTACCTCCCGGGATAAAATCGCAGTAAGTACTTACAAACATTTGGGTATTGTTAGCATTTGGTTCAGGTAACAGGTTCTCGTTACCCTCGTCAATACATATATATAAGGGAGAATCTGTGTTTGAATAGAAATTTAAAAATAATGTTTCGTAACTACTGATCCCATTTTTCAAATTAAGGAATCTTGGAGTATCAGAGGGATGATAGTATACTGTTAAAGTAGTAAGTGCTGTACATCCGCTTAGATCTATAGCTGAATAATTATTATCATTAATGTTTAAATAAGTTAAATTAGGCTTTTCCCCAAATACTACCTCTGAAGAAATATTCATAATAGCACACGTTTCAAGATTAGAAAGATTAGTTAAATCTATCACTTCGGGAGGAGCATTAAAATTATCTGATATTATCAAATATTTTAATGAAGTAAGTTGTGTAACATCGAAGAAAACTTCAGTAGAGTCTAAAATAAGTTTTTCTAATCCTGTTACACCATTTGCATTAAATGTTCCTGTATTAAATGTATCATATAAAGCGGAACGTACATATAATTCTTTTAAATTAATTAACCCCTCTATATTAATATTATATGGATCAGCATAGCTACTAGTAGCCTCAAATTTTAAATATTCTAAGTTTGTTAATGCTGTTAAATCAACATCACTTAAATATTGGCATTCTATAAATGTAAGACTACGAAGATTAACAAATGCTTCTATCCCAGCAGTAGAAATAATATCATAATCATTCTGTATTTTCAACTCCCATACAGCTTCTGCTTCGCTTACTTGTATTTCCCCATCGCCATTACTATCAATAACCATAGCATTTCCCTCCTCGTCTTTTGCTGGATAATACCCCAGCCCATCAGGGGGTATTGGTATCAAAAGATTCTTAAAGGCAGCATCAGGAATATCTACAATCTGTGCATTACCTATGCCTGCAATTAATAATAAAAAGAATAGTAATTGTTTTTTCATAACATTTTGTTTTTGGTAAGTTTTAGATTTTCAGCTAAAATAATACTATTTTTCTGATACTGTATTTACTGTTGTTTAATTTTCAGTAAATTAAAAAAGCCCTTACAAGTTGTAAGGGCTTAAATATTTACATTCTAATAAAGACTATTATTTCTTTTGCGGTGGGAATTCGGCAATAATTTTTTGTACAAATTCATTAATGCGCTCCTGCTTTTTATCGCGCTCAAAAGTAAGTACTCCTGTACCTACACCTTGCCATATTAAATCTTTCTTTTGTGCATCAATAAGGTCAATGTAAAGTGTTCCTTCAGTAGATGAATTTACGGTACTGTAACCGCCACCCCACATCCAAGGAGTATAACCCCAGCCCCAACCGTAGTTGTAGCCCCAGTTGTTTACATTTACCTGCTCGGTAGAGCGTGTAAATATATTAACCAACATATCAGGGTTTTCACTTTTTGTAAAGCCTTTTTTCTGCATCTCAGCATCTACGGCACGTAATATTCGCTTCTTGTCCAAATCAGATATTTCAGCCTTGTCTATACCTTCTTTAAAAAAAGCATAAGTTTTGTAGTTACTAAAATCTATAGCATCATCATAGTCTGAAGCAACCCGAATAGAAGTACAGGAAGCTATGAAAGCAGTAATAAATAATAACGATAGCAATTTTATTTTTTTCATAATTCCGTGAGTTAATTGTTTCTTTTTCATTTTACTGCTAACAATTACCTATTTGCTAACCGTTAGCCTACTAATTCAATAAAGCGTCATCAACGTTATTCGGGAGTGTAACTTTTAATAAAGGTTGGCTTTCCATAGCTCTTTTTATTGCAAAAACAGCCTCTTCATTTCGTGCCCAGCTACGGCGTGAAATTCCGTTATTCACATCCCAGAAAAGCATTGATTCTAAACGCCTTGCAGCATCTTCAGAACCATCAAGAACCATACCAAAGCCTCCGTTAATAACTTCTCCCCAGCCTACGCCTCCACCATTATGGATACTTACCCATGTAGCACCACGGAAGCTGTCGCCAATAACATTGTGTATCGCCATATCGGCTGTAAAACGGGAACCGTCATATATATTTGATGTTTCTCTGTACGGAGAGTCTGTACCGCTCACGTCATGGTGGTCACGACCTAATATTACATAACCTATCTCGCCTTTTGCAATAGCTTCGTTAAAAGCTTTAGCTATATTAATACGCCCTTCGGCATCTGCATATAAAATACGTGCCTGCGAGCCTACTACCAGTTTATTTTCCTGTGCTCCTTTTATCCAACGGATGTTATCCTGCATTTGTTGCTTTATTTCGTCTGGAGCTGTTTTAGCCATTTCGCTTAATACATTAGCTGCAATTTCATCTGTTTTAGCTAAATCTTCCGGCTTACCTGATGCACATACCCAACGGAACGGACCAAAACCGTAATCAAAACACATTGGTCCCATTATATCCTGTACGTAGCTCGGGTATTTAAAATCAATACCGTTTTCAGCCATAATATCAGCTCCTGCACGCGAGGCTTCTAAAAGGAAAGCATTACCATAATCAAAGAAATACGTTCCTTTTGCAGTATGGTTGTTAATAGCAGCAGCATGCCTGCGTAAAGTTTCTTGCACTTTTTCTTTAAATGTCGCAGGATCATTTGCCATCATGTCATTTGCTTCTTCAAATGACATTCCTACAGGATAATATCCTCCTGCCCACGGGTTGTGTAATGAAGACTGGTCACTACCTAAATCAATATAAATATCTTCTGTGTCAAATCTTTCCCAAACATCTACAATATTACCTTGGTACGCTATAGATACTACTTCTTTATCTTCTTTTGCTTTCTTTACTCTTTGTACAAGCTCATCTGTATCAGTAATAACTTCATCTACCCAGCCTTGCGAATGACGTGTATGTACAGCTTTAGGGTTTACTTCTGCACAAACTGTAATACAGCCTGCTATATTACCTGCTTTTGGCTGTGCCCCGCTCATACCACCAAGACCTGAAGTTACAAACAGTTTACCTTCCAGTCCTTCTCCGTTTTTAGAAATTTTCCTGCCTCCGTTAAGCACGGTAATGGTTGTGCCATGTACGATTCCCTGAGGTCCTATGTACATGTAGCTACCTGCTGTCATCTGCCCGTATTGGGTAACACCAAGTGCATTGAACTTTTCCCAATCATCCGGTTTTGAGTAGTTAGGTATCATCATACCATTGGTTACAACAACTCTTGGTGCATCTTTATGTGATGGAAATAACCCCATTGGGTGACCTGAGTACATAACCAATGTTTGCTCATCGGTCATTTCGCTAAGGTATTTCATAGTAAGCCTGTACTGCGCCCAGTTTTGGAACACTGCACCGTTACCACCATACGTAATTAACTCATGCGGGTGTTGTGCTACAGCATAATCCAGATTATTTTGTATCATCAGCATTATGGCTTTTGCCTGCTCTGATTTTCCAGGATATTCTGAAATTGGTCTTGCATACATTTCGTAATCAGGGCGTAAACGATACATATAAATTCGCCCGTACTTTTCTAATTCGTCAGAAAATTCTTTTATTAACACTTCGTGGTGTTTAGGCTCGAAGTAACGCAACGCGTTGCGTAAAGCAAGTTTCTTTTCTTCTGCTGATAGTATTTCTTTTCGCTTTGGTGCGTGATTTATAGTAGGATCATACTGTTTAGCTTCGGGTAAAACCGACGGTATACCTTCCTGTATCTGTTCCTTAAAAGTCATATATAGTTGTTGTTTGTTCGTTTATTTCTTTTTCTATTTTTTATCTTTAAAACTATCTGTTTTTTTATCGTAGCCATAAGCGCAATGCCTGCAACCGCTTTTACAGCAATATCCGCGTTTTAGGTGATATTTCTCTGTAAAAACTTTATAGCCTTCGGGAGTAAGATAGTAATCTTCTCCTTCCACTAAATTATTAGGGTCTAAATCGTACATGGTAACAAATTTATAAACTTTACATTTAATGTTTGTTATTACAAATAAATATTTAATATTAGCAGTGAAACGGATGTAATACACAAGAGTATTGATAATTTTTTAACCTCCTGAAATTTGACTAAACTTTCCTTTACAATTTTTAATTCATATAAAGAGCTTCCTGCTGAATGGGATAGTATAGCGAGCAGCAATATTTTTCTGTCCAGAAGTATGCTTGCTGTTCTGCGAAAAGCTCCTCCCGAAAAAATGGAGTGTTACCCCATTGGACTATTTAAAAATCAAGAGCTTTCAGGAATAGCTTTACTACAATACATCGATTTAAATAATGTAAAGACTTTTAAAGAGGAAAAAGCTACATTTTGCCTTAAAGATTACTTATTTAAAACATTTACTTCAAAGGTTGTAATAGCAGGTAATAATACTATTACAGGGCAAAACGCTTATATATTTACTGATAAAATAGCTGAAACAGATGGTTTACACTTATTGCAACAAGCGCTTGTTGCCTTAAAAAAACGATATGATAAAAAGGGAGAAAAAATAAACTTAATTTCGGTTAAAGATTTTACTGCTCCCGAATTACCTGATTTTAAAACTGCGGGATATAAAAACTATTATCAATTTTGCACACAGCCTAACATGATTTTCTATGTTAGGAATAATTGGCAGTGTATTGAAGATTATATTACTGATTTAAACCCTAAATACCGCAAACAATACAACAGAGCCAGAAAAAAAGGCTCGGGTTTAATAAAAAAAGAACTGAATGCTACAGCTATAAAGATACATGAAAAAGAAATTCATAATCTGTATATGACTGTTGCTAACAAAGCCTCTTTCAATACTTTTTACCTACCTGAGAATCATTTTGAAGTTTTAAAAAATGAACTTAATGATCATTTTCATTTTTATGGTTATTATTTAGATAACAAAATGATTGGTTTTAGTACTTTGATAAGAAACGATAGTGAAATAGCCAGTTATTTTTTAGGATATAATGATACTATACAGAAGGACAAAATGCTTTACCTTAATATGCTTTATGATATGGTTGACTACGGCATAAAATACAATTTTAAACAGGTTGTTTTTGCCCGTTCTGCAATGGAAATAAAAAGCTCAGTTGGTGCTGAGGCTATAGAAACTTTTGGCATAATTAAGCACACCAATCCTTTAATAAACATTTTTACAGGAAAACTATTTAAATATTTTGAACCGGAAATAGCATGGAAAAAACGCTCTCCTTTTAAATAATCTATTTAATCAGTTTATTTCGGTACAGCTATCTTCATCTTTTTGTGTACTATTTTTATATCAAGCCTGTCCAGCTCACCGCAATACTCACCATCTATCTGGAAGCTTACAGGATTATTTGTTTTTAAAACTGCTTTCTCAGCGGATATAATCTCTACATCTTCATTACTTTCAACAGGTATTTTACCTGCCATTATTTTACCTACAACCAATACATCAAGGTTTTTAAGTACTATTATTTCAAACTTACCGTCATTCATTTTACCTATAGGGTTAATAGTTACCCCTGTGCCATAACGGTTACTGTTTGCTATCACAACCATACGTGCCGGGCTATTTAAAATCTTATTATTAGCCTCTATAGTAACTTCAAAAGGGTCCTCAAGTTCTTTAAGGGTGTTTATTACCTGCAATGCATATCCCAGTTTCCCTCTTATGCTTCCGCATTCATAATTTTTAATTAATTCTGCATTTACCCCTATATCACTAAGGTGAAGGCTTTTCTTACCGTTAATATCTACCATGTCTATTTCAGCAAAATCACCTGAACACGCTATTTCTAAATTTTCTTCAATAGCATCAGGTAAATTTAAATCTACCGAAAGTCCATTGGCAGAACCTACAGGGAGTATTCCTATAACCACATCATAATCCTGTACTGCTTCTGCTACCATTTTTATGGTACCATCTCCTCCTGCTACCAATATTCGCTCAGGTCTATGCTCTTTACAAAGCTTAAAAATAGCCTTGTCATCATTTTCCCCAGTAGTTTTATATTGTTTTAGTGATATATTATGAGTATCTGCAAACTCCTGCACCGTATTTATTAATTCTGCTTTATCGTTACCTCCTGCTATAGGGTTAACAACTAATAAAAAAACATCTTGATTACTCATTTACTTTTTTTGAATAAATTTAATTAAATTGTAGTATCAATAATCTTACTAAATATATAAATTTTAATGAAGCCAGTTATAAAGCTCTACAGGGGCTATGCCAACAGAGAGGAGCTTATTGTTTTTGGGCATATTTTTAAACCTAATATTGCCAATAGTTATGAATTTGAAAAAAAGAGATTTAAAAATGCACGTTCCATAATAAAAATGTTTATGGTTAGTACTATTGCTAATGCAGATGTTTATTTGGATTATAAAGGAGAAAAAATACATACCAAATCACTTAACGACGGCTACTTTAAATTTTGTATTCCAATAAAAGATGAGCTCGAACGTGGCTGGACTGATTATTCTGTGACTGTAAGCCATAAAGGAGAAGAAGTAACCGAGAAAGGAACTTATATACGCCCTTATGAAGGTAACTTAGCTTTTATATCGGATATTGATGATACTTTCTTAGTATCGCATACTAAGAGTTTCTTTAAAAAATTGTACATATTACTTTGGAAAAATATAAACGACCGTCATATTTTTGAAGGTGTAGTACCCCACTATCAGGCATTAAGTACAGCAGGCAGAGATAATAAAGATGAGCGGAATGCTTTCTTTTATGTATCAAGCAGTGAGTGGAATTTATATACGTTTATTGTAAAATTTACCAAAATACATAAAATGCCAAGGGCTGTTATGTTACTGAAAGATATTAAAACCAGTTTACTGGATTTTTTAGTAACGGGCAGGGGTAGTCACAATCATAAGTTTGAGAAAATAAAACATATACTTGAGTTTTACCCGCACTTACAATATACACTTTTAGGCGACGATTCTCAGCAGGATCCGCACTTGTATGAAAACATTTGTAAAATTTTTCCCTGTACGGTAAAAGCTGTTTACATAAGGCAAACAGGCAGAAACAAAAAAAGAAAAACCGTAACCGCATTACAAAACATAGCAGACTTAGGAGTGGCGACATGCTATTTTAAAGACAGTAATGAAGCAATTACTCACTCTAAAAAAATAGGTATCATTTCTTAAAATAAGGTTATAATTCTTACATTTTAATATTTAAAAAACTACTTTTATAAATAATTAAACTTTAAAAGACTGAAATTATGAAGAAAATAGTTGCGCTTACAGGAGTATTAGCAATGATGCTTTTTGCTTCATGTAAGGATAAAAAACAAGATACTCCACCAGCTACACCACCACCGGCAGAAAGCCCTGCCCCACCACCCGCACCTGAACCACAGGTAGAGGATGAGGATGGAACATCTATAAAACTTAATGAAGATGGTGTTAGTGTTAAAAACAAAGACGGAGAAAACGAAAGTAATGTAACAGTTACTGATGACAAGAAAGAACTTGAAATAAATACTGACTAAATAAAAAAGGGAGCTGTTAAGCTCCCTTTTTTATTATGCGTTTTCAAGCGCTTCATGTACTTCTTCCCACTCTTCCATTAAAGCTTCCAAATCTTCTTTCTTTTTCTCATAAGCTGCAAAAAAGGCACTATCCTGCATCAGTTTTTCATGATATGCTGCCAATTTAGCATCATCTTTTTTAATAGCCTTCTCTAAATCCTGTATTTGGTTTTCTATTTTAGAGAGTTTATTTTTAAGTGCTTTATTTTTCTTTTGGTCTTCGTAGGAAACCTGTGTTTGCTTCTTGTCCTTTTTAGGTTCTTGTTTCTTTTCCTCTTTACCTTTTTCAACCTCACGCATATTCTGCATGTTTCGTTGTTCAAGATAGAAGTTAATATCTCCTAAATACTCTTTTATTTTCTGGTCTTTAAACTCATATACGGTATTAGCCATACCCTGAAGGAAATCCCTGTCGTGCGATACAAGCAATAAAGTACCCTCAAATTTTTGTAATGCAGCCTTTAAAACGTTTTTAGACTTAATATCTAAGTGGTTTGTAGGTTCATCCATTACAAGCACGTTAATAGGCTGTAAAAGCAATTTACATAGCGCAAGTCTGTTTCTCTCTCCACCTGAAAGCACTTTTACCTTCTTGTCTACATCATCTCCCCTGAAAAGGAAAGCTCCAAGCATATCTCGAACTCTGCTACGGTTAGTATCGTTCGCAGCATTTTCCATAGTTTCCAGCAGTGTTATTTCACCATCTAAATATTCTGCCTGGTTCTGTGCAAAATACCCTAACTGAACATTGTGTCCCAGCTTAATGTTACCGTCGTAATCAATATCTTTTGTTATTGCTTTTATAAGTGTAGATTTACCCTGACCGTTTTGCCCCACAAAAGCAATTTTACTACCACGTTCTACAAGTAAATCTATGTCTTTTAATATCGTTCTGTCGCCATATTTTTTAGTAACATTTTCAGCTTCTACCACAACTTTACCGGGAGTGATGGAAACAGGAAATGATATTGACATTACTGAGTTATCATCTTCATCAACTTCTATTCTGTCTATTTTATCCAGTTTTTTCATTAATGACTGCGCCATTGAAGCCTTAGATGCCTTCGCTCTGAACTTTTCAATCAGCTTTTCAGTCTGTTCTATTTTCTTCTCTTGGTTTTTCTGTGTAGCAAGTTGTTTCTCTCGTATTTCACCTCTAAGTTCTAAATATTGAGAGTACGGTTTATTAAAGTCGTAAATTTTACCAAGTGAAATTTCTATAGTACGGTTCGTTACATTATCCAAGAACATTTTATCGTGAGATACTATAACTACAACTCCGGGATAGGATTTTAAAAACTGCTCTAACCAAATAATACTTTCTATATCCAAGTGGTTAGTAGGCTCATCCAGTAGCAACACATCATTATACTGTAATAAAAGCTTTGCCAGCTCTATACGCATACGCCACCCTCCTGAAAAGGTATCGGTAGCCTTATCAAAATCTTCACGCTTAAAACCAAGCCCTAAAAGAATCTTCTCTGTATCACCTACATAATTATATCCACCTATAACTTCATAATGATGTGTATAGTCCGATAAGTCTTCTATAAGTTTAGAATATGATTCACTTTCGTAATCAGTACGGGTAGCAAGCTGTTCGTTTATTTCATCTATCTTCGCTTCTGCCTCTTTAATTTCTGTAAAAGCCTGATACGCTTCTTCTAAAACAGTACGACCTTTTTCAAAATCAATATCCTGCCTTAAGAAACCTATTTTCACTTCTTTTTCGGTAGCTATTACACCCGAATCAGGTGGTATGTCTCCCGATAATATTTTAAGCATTGTCGATTTTCCCGCTCCGTTCTTCCCTACAAGCCCTACTCTGTCACCGGCACCCATTCTAAAAGTAACCTCTTCAAAAAGATATGTTCCGCCAAAGGAAACCGACAAATTATGTATGTTAAGCATTATAATATATCTTATTTAAGTTGTAAATTTGAGTACTTCAAATTCATTTTGCAAATGTTAAAAAAAGGATCCAAATTATATAGTATTTTAACAGGAACCTGTCCGCGTTGTCATCAGGAAAGCATGTATTTAGACAAAAACCCGTATAAGCTGAGCAAGGTATACAAAATGCACGAAGAATGCAGCCATTGCGGATTACATTATAAAATAGAGCCTTCTTTCTTTTACGGAGCTATGTATGTAAGCTACGGTCTTGGTGTAGCTTTTAGTGTTGCGGCATTTATTATTGCTAAAGTTTTTTTAGAAACATCTTTAGAGGTTTCCTTCTATGCTATTATAGGAACACTTATTGTTTTCATGCCTATTATTATGCGACTGAGCCGTAATATATGGATTAACTTTTTTATTAAGTACCGCGAAAACTGGAAAGAATTTAAGAAGTAAACCTGTTTAAGTTTACTTCCTTAGGAACTTCATTTCCGTTAATTACCGCATCATACAATAACGCAGCCATAGGAGGACCTAATAAAACACCTCTTGTACCTAACCCATTAAGCAAGTGAACATTTGTATACGCTGCATGAGTACCTACTAATGATTTTCTGTCTTTTACTGTTGGACGAATACCTGCTAACTGATCTATAACTTCGTAGTCACAAGTTATAATTTCCTGTAGTTTTTGTTCCAGTTCTTCACGCCCTTTTTGTGTAGGGATAGTTGTTTTATCTTCCCACTCATAAGTTGCACCTATTTTATATATGTTATCCCCTATAGGTAATACAAATACCCCAGATTTAATTATCACATCTATATCCAGTTCAGAAGCTTTTATAACAAGCACTTCGCCTTTAGTACCGTTAAGCGGTAAGTCTTTAAAAAACGGATTTGACTTTATACCATAACCTTCTGCAAATACTATATGTTTTGCTGTAATGTCTTTATATGTTACCCTATCATCTTCTACCTTTAAAGCATCATAGTCAAAAGACTCCTCCAAAAATAAATTTTCACTCTTCAAGAAGTCACGATATGAGTCCAAAAAATGATTAGTATCCATATAACCTGTATGGTTTACTTTCCCAAAACCAAAAGGCGATGATACTCCATTGTATTTTTTATGTTGTATTGTGGTATTTAAAAATGGCTCTAAAAGAGGTTTATCTGCAGCTTCAAACCACATGTTTTGCTCTTCCACAGAAGCAAATTTTCGATACACAGGAACTTCATGCATAAACTGAACATTTAAACGTTCCTCCATAGTTTTATAAAAAGGCTTTATATAATTAAGGTGTTTTTCAGCATCAGCAGGCGGTCTGAACCTTTTAAGGATTACAGGGTTGTACACTCCAGCCGCAACCCTTGAAGAATTTTGAGAATTATCCGCTATAACGGTAAATGTTTTACCGTTTAAAAGACAGGTTTCAGCAAAGCTTACCCCTGCTATACCTGCACCAACAATAATAAAGTCTTTCATGGGTACAAAAATAAAAAACTCTTACCACAAGGGTAAGAGTTTTTTAGTGTATATAAAATATGTTCTATCTTAATAGTTCCACATATCTTGCTCAAAGTTACGTATCTTGTTTTTGATACGCTCTGATTCAAGAAGCTGCATTTGCGCATTCTCCTGAAGATAGTCTTTGATTAATCTATCTCCGTATACATTCTCTTCTTTATAAATTACAGCACTAAAACGACGTGAATTTAATAAGTGGTCAAATGTAATTGGCATAGCTGAGTTTTTCTCATTAAATGCTTTTGCTTGATGAAGCACATCTCTTGCTCCCGGATAAAATACCCAGAACAATTCGATAGGCTCAGCAGCATCTCCCATTCTCATTTTACTAAGAGCATCTACAGCCATAGGGCAAATACCTAATATTCTGTATTTTAATTCGCCTTGTCTTTTATCAAAATACCAAGTCCCTACTATTCTATATGCAGCAACATCATTAGCGGTTACCTCCTGAGTATCATAATGTTCAGCAGTAAGAATACCTTTCGCTTTAAGATCCTCTTCTGTTTCACCGGGATATTGGTTCATAGTATCAATACCATAGTTATTAAGCATACTTACATAAAAGTTAGTTTTAATTTCTTCTAAACTTTTCTTTTCAGTAAAGTATGAATCTCCATATACTTCAGTAAGACTTCCGTCTTCAATTGCTGTAATAAGAACTCTGAAAAGCGACCTTCTATCATCACCTATATTTTCCTCAACAGGAAAAAGCATTGGGAAGTTAACTCTTTGATTTAAATCAATAGTTTCCCATATCTTTCTTGCAAATAATATATCTCTGTCACCTACATAGCCGTAAGGTAATGGATTATCATTATCTAACAATTCCTGTTCAGCAGTTTTCTGTCCTATTTCATCAGGTGTCTTGGCATTCAATAAGTTCGATTGAGCCATTGATGTTCCAATACCTGCAAAAAATAAAGTTGCTAATAAAAAATTTCTGCTTTTCATATACTTAATTTATTCTGTAAAAGAAAAAACGTTCTTTTAATTATATTATTGTACTTCCCAAATAAATGGTGTAGAAGGCTTAATTATGTATTTACTATTACCTTTTAATTTAGTTTTTATACCTGTAATAGTTATCTGATCTCCTCTTTTAGCTCTGTTAATAGCTGATTGGGCTCTAGCATCAAATCTGTTTCCTTGTATAATCATACCAGGCTGACCAGGAACATAAAGTTCAAATGACACAACGTCAACTTCTAGATTATAAACAAAATCTTCAAAAGAAACATTTACAGTAGACACTGCTAAATCTTGAGCACGTCCTTTAGCTGAGTTTGTTTTACCTCTAAGTGAAGCTGCCGGTGCAGGAATATCTCTTACTTTGAAAACTTTTTTAGAGGTTACCGCTTTCCCATCAGGTAATTTACCGGTTACCGTAACAGTAGCTTCAGTACCTGAAACACCTGTAACATCCCAATTGTATTTACCTTGTCCACTTGCTTTCCTAAGTCCTTGAGCACTCGCGGAAACATCACTATCAGGGATACCTGCAAATGAAATTGTCATTGGGTTTTCAACACCTCTATATACAGAATTCATTTTATCAGCAGATATTGTTGCCTCATTAGGACGAGGAACTACAACATATGTACCCTCAAAAGCAAGTGGAACCTGCTTACCGTCCTCAATAAAGTTAAATTTACCTTCAATAGTTTGTTCTCCTATAGCGCCAGCATTTAACTCAATCATTGCCTGACCTGTAGCAGGGTCTATTTTACCAGGACCTTCAAAAGACACAGGTTTTGTGTTTTCATCATATCGCCCAAGTACTACTTTACCAGTTACTTTTTCACCTTGAAAATAAGCATTCTTGTCAAGAACAACAATAGCCTGATACTTATTTAGTGAAGTGGCTTCTAAAGCTGCTTTACCTAGAGCAATATTATAAACATTAGCTTCAATAACTTCTACGTTATTTTGCATAGCAGTAAGCTTTGTTAAAGAAGCTATTGCCGGGAAGCCTTTAAAATGGTAGTCAAGATAGTTTTTCTTTACATTATCACCATCTACAACATCAGAAAGATCAAATTTACTTTTAATCTCTTTTGCAATCGGAACATATTTTACATCATTACCAATAGCGGCTATCATGTCATTTTTATATTTCTCGATAGTAGCGATAATTTCTTTCCCTTTTGGAGATAAACCATCACCTTGAAACCATTTTTCGTCAATCATATCACCTTTATCCATCGCTTCGTAAGGGAGTTTCATTTCTCCATTCACTTCTTCCCTTTCAAATTCACTGGTAATGTCTCCTTTAATTTTTTCAAGGTAAGCATAAAATTGATTCGAAATTCCCTTTACCTTTTGAGATAGTTGTTGTGCAGCTTCAAAAGATGAATTTTCGTTTGCTTTTGCTTTAAGAGCTTCATATAAAGCTTCATTACTTCTAATAGCTTGAGCATTTGCTTCCTCAAACTGTTCATTCATCAGTCCAAAAGCGGATAGTACCTCTTTTGACATGTTCAATGCTAACATCGCGATGAAAACCAGATACATCAGGTTAATCATCTTTTGCCTTGGGGTTTGTTTTCCTCCTGCCATTTAATTAGTCTTCTTTAAGTTTTTTGTTAGTTTAAATTACAATAAACCTACTAATTAGGCTCTGTTACCCATTGCTGAAAGCATACCGCCATATACATTATTAAGTGAAGCGATATTCTTAGTCATATTAGCCATTTCCTGCTGTAATTTAGCTGCATTTTCAGCTATTTCTTTATTAGCCTCAGCGTTACGAGATGCGCTCTCTAACTGTACTTTATAAAGACTGTTTAATGACTCCATTTGAGCTGCTGCTGAAGACATTTCTTCACTATACTTTTTCTGAGAAGCGATAGAATCTACTGTTGGAGAAATCCCTTTAGCTGCAGATTCGAAGTTTTTAATGCTGTTTCCTAAACTAGCCATTAACTCTCCATCTATTTTAGCTTCTTTTAATAAGTTATCAAGTTTTTGAGAAAGCATTCCTTGTGCGTCAGAACTTTCTTTTTTAGCTTCCTTTTTCTTCGGATCACCACCCGCTAATTCAGGATATACTAAAGACCAGTCTAGTTCTTTATGAACAGGTTCGAAGGCAGAAAGGAAAAATATGAACGCCTCAGTTCCCAGACCAGCAATAAGCATCGCACTTGCTCCAGGCCAGTGCATCAATTTAAATAGTGCTCCGATAATTACAACCGCCGCTCCAAGGCCATATGCCATGTTCATAACTCTTTGTGGTAGTGCCATAATAAAATAATTTAAGTTTTTAGTTAAGTTAAATAAATTTATGTTTAAAATTTGAATTGGTGCAATACTATTGATTAGCTGTGTTTTGAGTACCCATGTAATCCTGAACTGTTCTGAAACCTATATAGCTTCTTGCAGAATCAGCGTACTCCCAGTCTCTTGTACTTACCTGAAGGAAGTAAGCAACATCTTTCCAAGAACCACCTCTGGTTACTTTTCTTCTGTTAGAAGGGTCCGGAGCATTCGGGTTCATTGTAGAAACATATTCGTAAGATGCAGCGTCGTATGAAGAATCTGTCCACTCTGCTACGTTACCTGACATATTATAAAGATTATACTCATTAGGGTCGAAAGAGTTAGCTTCTACTGTATATAAAGCTCCATCTGCAGCATAATCTCCTCTGTTAGGCTTAAAGTTCGCTAAGAAACAACCTCTGTCGTTTTTAGCATAAGGACCACCCCAAGGATAAGTTGCAGATTGCAGACCTCCTCTTGCAGCGTATTCCCACTCAGCTTCTGTAGGCAAACGGAAAGAGTTTACATACTGTCTACCCTTCTCTTTTTGGTAAGCATTTTTGTATAATGTTCTCCAAGCACAAAAAGCTTTAGCCTGCCCCCAAGTAACACCCACTACAGGATATTCGCCGTATGCATCATGCCAAAAATAATCATTATGCATTGGTTCATTATAAGAATAAGCAAAGTCTTTAATCCATACAGTGGTATCAGGATAAACCTCCACTTGCTCATGAATCATATATTTACTTCTTTTTTCTCTTGTATTTTTAGACTTATCTTTAGCAGCAGCCTGAATATCCATCCACGAATATCTGAACTTAAGCTTAGAAACATCCATAGTTCTTAATCCATTATATGACTCTGAAGCCGGTAAGTACATTGAATCCATCACTTCAACATAATACTCATCAGGATATTTTTGAGGGTCTTCAATAAGTTTCGGCTTATGATTTAATTTTCTACCTACATAAGGATCATCAGGATCCCCTATACTATAGTAGTTTTCATACATATACTTGTCATATGGAGATTGTTCCTCTCCTTCTTCTACCTGATCAAGGAAAGCATATTCTCCTATACCACCTTCATCTCCTCCGGGCTTCATACCCATTTCATCAGCAAGAATGGCCAATCTGGTCCTCATAGTGGAATCTTTAACCCACTCTACGAATTGACGATATTCACTGTTAGTAATTTCCGTTTCATCCATATAGAAAGAACGTACGGTTACAGTCTTGGTAGGAGCATCCTGCACATTAGCCAAATCGTCATCAGATTTACCCATGATATATGCGCCACCCGGAACTAAAGTCATACCGTATGGTTTTTCAGGCCTCCATTTCTTTCCTCTAACACCTACCAGTTCTCCACGGTCGCTGGAACCACAGCTGATTAGTAATGATAAAGTTGCTGTTAATGCAATGAACTTCTTCATAAATTTGGGTTATTAATGTAATTCTGTTTTTAAGGGCGTAAACCTATTTATTTATTTTTAAAAAAACAATTTTTTTATTAAAAAAACCTTAAGTAAAAGCAAAGAATTCGAAACTTAATGAAAAACACTTTCGTTTTGTAACAAAAATATTAAATTATGTTTTTTCTCTGAGCTTTCCATAATCTTTCCGGAAAATTGTTGTTACAAGCACTCAAATAATCATCATAAGTACATGGTAATAACGTATTCCTTTTTAATTTATTATTCCCACCGGATATAAAAGGAACTTCTATCCACCAACGGTCTGTTTTATCACTCTTATAAAACACTACTTCTTCCTCTTCCGCAGCTACTATATATTTAAGGTAATCTTCTTTTGTATTGAAAGGGTATTCATTAGAACGATAATTTACTCCCTCTATAAAATACCATAAGATTTGAGCTATTAGTACTGCTTCACTTTCGCTGTCATAATGATTAAACACTCCAAAAGAGGTTACTTTATCACTTATGCCTGCGTAGCGCGCTAATGTACAAATTTCTTTGCCATTAAAACCATTTGGCAAAAAATTAACAGTATTTCCTGAATCTGCTGATTTTATAGCTCCCATATCTAAACTTACTACATCTGCATCCCTAAATATAGGCTCTGCTATAGCGGGCGAAGCTGCAACATCTCCCAATCTGTAAGCATCAAAATAAAGCTTTTCTATAAGATCTATTTCTTCCTGAGAGTTAAAATAGGTTTGATACCCTATATTACTATAGTTAAATAAATTGTTAGGTTCGTTAACTATCATATGAGTAACATATGAATTGGCAGATATGGCATCATTTTGAGTTCCGAAATCAAACTTACTGTCAACAGATACCAGGTTTACCATTTGCTCAAGTTTATCATAACCTCTGTACATAGCATAGGTTATATCCTGAGAGCCTCCTATTATAATGGGTATAATTTTATTTTTAACCAGTTCTTCAACCAGTGTTTTAACTACATAATAGGTGTCCTGCAATTCATTTCCCGCTACTATATTGCCTAAATCAGCAACAGACCTGTCCCAGTTACCCGGATATAAAGCATATAACTGTTTACGTATATAATTAAGGTGTAATTGATTGAAATCTTCTTTCACTTGACCTCTATTTTCCAAAACACCTATTATAGCTATAGAAACACCTTCAGTATCAGGGAAACTATTATCAGTATGTAAACGAATTTTTTTTCCTAACGATTGCGGTGAAAGATTTTCAACATAATCAATCAACGCATCATCAAGCGGTTTTAAAAACTCAAAAGCCATTAATTACTTCTTTTTAACGGTTTTCTTTTTAGTCGTAGTTTTCTTTGCTGTTGTCTTTTTAGCTGCTGTTTTTTTAGCAGGTGCTTTTTGCGCTATCATCTCTTTAACCTCATCTAAGGTTAATTTAGCAGCATCGACATCTTTAGTAAGCTCTATTTTAGTTTTTCCTTTCAGAATAACCGAACGCCCCCAACGAGCTTTTTCGACTCTTATCCCTTCATCTTCCCAATTGTGAATTACTTTTTCACGTTCTTTTTTAAGCTTGTCTTCAATAAGCTCTTTAATATCAGCATCTGTAAGATTATCGAAGTCGTATTTTTTATTCACATTAATAAACATTCCGCTCCATTTTATAAATGGACCAAAACGTCCTACTCCTTTTTGCACAGGTTCATTTTTATACATCCCTATAGGAGCATCTGCTTTTTCTTTTTCTGCAATAAGCTCGGCAGCTCTTTCAAAAGTAACATCTAAAGGATCTTCGCCTTTCGGTAACGAAATAAACTTTTTACCAAAACGTACATAAGGACCAAACCTACCGTTATTCACTTCTACAGCTTCTCCTTTATAGGTACCTAATGTTTTTGGTAACATGAAAAGCTCCAGCGCTTCTTCTAAAGTAACACTACCTATATTTTGTTCCGGCAATAAACTGGCAAATTGTTTTTCTTCATCTTCCGCATCGCCTATTTGTGCCATAGGACCAAACTTACCTAAACGTACGCTTACCGGTTTGCCTGTTTTAGGATCTGTTCCTAAAATTCTTTCTCCTGATTCACGGTCTGCATTCTTTTCTACATCCTGAACTGTAGGATGGAAATGACCGTAAAAATCTTCCATCATTTTTGTCCAATCCTCATTACCCGATGCAATTTCATCAAAATCCTGCTCTACCTTAGCAGTAAAGTTATAATCTAAAATGGTATCGAAATGATTTACTAAAAAGTCATTTACAATCATACCTATATCAGTAGGAACTAATTTACCTTTATTAGAACCTGCTTGTTCAGTCAATTCTTGGTCGGTTAATTTATCACCTACCAATGTTAACTGGTGGTAATTTCTTTCCTGACCTTCAAAAGTTCCTTTTTCAACATAATTTCTACTTATAATAGTAGAGATAGTTGGCGCATACGTTGACGGGCGACCAATACCAAGTTCTTCCAGTTTCTTCACTAAAGATGCTTCTGTGTATCGTGCCGGTGGTCTGCTAAAGCGTTCGGTAGCTGTAATAATATTACGCACTAGTTTTTCCTCAACACGCAGTGCAGGCAACATACCCTCTTGTTCTACATCCTCATCATCACTTCCTTCAAGATACACTTTAAGAAAACCTTCAAACTTCAACACTTCTCCAGATGCTGCGAATACCTCATTATGATTATTCGCTTCTATCTTAACATTGGTGCGTTCCAGTTGCGCATCGCTCATTTGCGATGCCACTGTACGCTTCCATATTAAATCGTATAACCTTGCTTGGTCGCGATCTATATTAACCGAGTGTCTTGTCATATCGGTAGGACGTATTGCCTCATGCGCTTCCTGTGCTCCTTTACTTTTAGTAGCGTAGTTACGTGGCTTACTGTATTCCTTACCGTATGATTTTATAATCTCCGCTTCAGCAGCACTCATCGCTTCGTTAGACAGGTTCACGCTATCCGTTCTCATATAAGTAATAAGTCCCGCTTCATACAAACGTTGTGCAAGCATCATAGTTACTCCAACCGGTAAATATAATTTTCTTGCCGCCTCCTGTTGTAATGTAGAAGTTGTAAATGGCGCAGCAGGTGACTTTTTACCCGGTTTTGTTTCCAGGTTAGACACCTTATATATAGAGCCTATATTTTTATTTAAAAAATCCTGAGCTTCTTGTTTTGTAGCAAAACTTTTAGGCAGTTTTGCTTTAAACGTTTTTCCTTGTTCATTGGCAAACTCAGCAGTAATATTATAAGAGGCTTCCGCATTAAAGTTTTGAATATCACGCTCGCGCTCTACTATAAGACGAACCGATACCGACTGTACCCTTCCTGCTGAAAGTCCTCCTTTTACTTTTTTCCATAAAACCGGAGAAAGCTCATACCCCACCAACCTGTCTAACACACGGCGTGCTTGCTGTGCATTTACTAAGTGATAGTTTATATCCCTTGGGTTTTCAATGGCTTTTTGTATTGCTGACTTTGTTATCTCGTGGAAAACAATTCGTTTTGTTTTGTTTTTATCAAGTTTAAGTTCTTCCGCTAAGTGCCATGCTATAGCTTCCCCTTCGCGGTCTTCATCACTTGCTAACCAAACGGTTTCGGCTTTTTTAGACAGATCCCTGAGTTTTTTAACCAGCGTTCTTTTATCCGCAGAAACTTCATATTTAGGCTTAAAACCTTTTTCTACATCCACCCCCATTTCTTTAGAAGGCAAGTCGGCAATATGCCCGTAACTTGACTCTACCTGATAGTCTTTTCCTAAAAATTTCTCTATGGTTTTCGCCTTCGCAGGCGACTCAACAATCACTAAATTCTTTGCCATTACATTTTCCTTATATCTCGCAAAAGTATACGATTTTTTTAAATATTAGTTTCATAACGCTTGAAAACAGGCAAATTTTGGAAAAAATTAACCTTAAAAACATACCGAAAAAACCTTTATAAGCACCTTACAAAAATTATATTTTTTTAATTATATTGCATTATAGCCACTTGAAAACATTACGATTATGAAGGATTTGGACGTAAAATTATTATTACCCTACAACTGGTATCATGCAAGGCGAATAAAAATATTTGACGACAAAGGCGCACTTTTGGCAAAAATAGCGCACGGTGAAGAACTTTCAGTGCAAATAGACCAAGAGTGCAAACATATAACTATACGTATTGATTATATAAAATCAGTAATTGAAGTACCACAAAACAGCGACAAATTGTTTTTAAGTGTTTATATGAATTTCAGAGACCGTTTCCCTTACAAATATATAGACTCTGTAAAACGTAAATGCATTACAGGTAAATTTATGAGCAAAGAAGAGTTTGAAAACTTCAATCTTGATTTTTACGCTAACGCTATTGAATACCTGCCTGCGAAAAAATTTGATAATGCATCGTTGGCTTTAGGATTTATTATTGCTTCAGGTTTAATCATTACATCTGTAGTACAGCAAAAAAATCCTTTTCAGGACTTATTATTCTTCATAGGGGTAGCAAGTTTTATCTCCTTATTATTAGTAAGAGCTGAAAAACAAAAAATACAACTTTACGATTACAAAAGCCGGCTTATAGCCACAGCACTTGCTTTTGTTTTAGCATTTTTCTTCTTATTGCCTTCATTTGCTGTAAGCATGTTATTTGCAGTATTCATAAGCACTTTTATACTACGCCTTATAACAAATCTTAAAACCCTTAACAGCGCCTAAACAAATCTGCCAACTTGTCATACATTTCAAATTAATATAGTATCTTTGCCAATTCAGTAAATGCATCACAGAAGCAAACTTTATGGAAAAGATAATTGAAGAAAACAAACAAGGAAACAGCCTTGTTTTAGAGCAGAAAGAGGGAAATACTAAGAGGCTTTTTATTGAAAGCTATGGCTGCCAGATGAATTTTTCTGACAGTGAAATTGTTGCTTCTATATTAGCAGAACAAGGCTATAATACTACTCAGCAAATTGAGGAGGCCGACCTTGTTTTGGTTAACACCTGCTCTATTCGTGACAAAGCAGAGCAAACTGTACGAAAGAGATTAGACCAATATAATAACATCAAGAAAATAAACCCTTCTATGAAGGTTGGCGTACTGGGCTGTATGGCAGAACGCCTTAAAAAACAGTTTCTTGAAGAAGAAAAAATAGTAGACCTGGTAGTAGGACCTGATGCCTATAAAGACATACCAAACCTTTTAAAAGAAGTTGAAGAAGGTCGCGATGCTATAAACGTAATCCTATCTAAAGAAGAAACGTATGGCGATATCTCGCCGGTGCGTTTAAATACTAATGGTGTTACCGCATTTGTTTCTATTACCAGAGGGTGTGATAACATGTGTACCTTCTGCGTAGTACCATTTACACGTGGGCGTGAGCGTAGCCGTGACCCGCAAAGTATTCTTGAAGAAATAAAAGAACTATGGGACAAAGGCTTTAAAGAAGTTACTTTACTAGGGCAAAACGTTGACAGTTACCTTTGGTATGGCGGCGGACTTAAAAAAGATTTTGAAAAAGCCAGTGAAATGCAAAAAGCTACTGCTGTAGATTTTGCTCAATTACTGGATATGGCTGCAACAGCATTCCCAAAAATGCGTTTCCGTTTCAGTACTTCAAACCCGCAAGATATGCACTTGGAGGTTATTGAAGTAATGGCAAAACACCATAATATATGTAAATACATACATTTACCGGTACAAAGCGGTAGCACACGTGTACTGCAAGCTATGAATCGCCAACACACTCGTGAGGAGTATATGGAACTGGTAGATAACATTTACCGTATAATTCCTGATATTTCACTTTCTCAGGATATGATTGCAGGTTTCCCTACCGAAACCGAAGAGGACCACAAGGACACGCTTACCCTTATGGAGTACTGTAAGTATGACTTCGGGTTTATGTTCGCCTACTCTGAGCGTCCAGGAACATTGGCAGCAAGGAAATTGGAAGATGATATTCCTGAAGAAGTTAAAAAACGCAGGCTTACCGAAATAATCAATCTGCAACAAAAAATGGCATGGGAACGTACACAGCGTTTTGTAGGACAAACAGTAGAAGTGTTAATTGAAAAATCTTCTAAGCGTTCTGATGAACACTGGAGCGGGCGTAACTCACAAAACACTATGGTAGTATTCCCGAAAGAAAATTACAAACCGGGTGAGTTTGTAAATGTAAAAATAACAGACTGTACCTCTGCCACGCTAATGGGCGAAGCAGTTGGGTACAGCGATATGAATTAACACTAGCCACTAATTATACAAATTTCACTATTTTTTTTCCTAAAATGGATTTAATTTACAAAGAAGAGTATTATAAAATAGTGGGGATTTGTATGGAAGTACATAGACATTTGGGAGGAGGTTTGTTAGAAGTTGTATATAAAGATGCACTGGAATATGAGTTTAGAAAGAATAACATCCCTTTCAAAAGAGAAAAAGAATATACAATACAGTATAAAAACATTATCCTGCCTCATAAATTCTATGCAGATTTTGTTGTCTATGAAGATATTATATTAGAAGTAAAAGCTGTAAGTAAAATAAATGACAATCATATGGCACAGACATTAAATTATATAAAACTTGCCTACAGCAGACTTGGTATTATTGCAAACTTTCATAACAAGTCACTGGAACATAAAAGAATTGTTAGATAATAATTTAAACGAACATGGCATGAATTTGTATAATTCGTGCAATTCGTGGCAGAAGAAAAAATATGGATAGCATACAAGCCATAAAACAACGATTTGAAATTATAGGGAACGATCCCAAACTAAACCGCGCCATAGAAAAAGCTATGCAGGTAGCCCCTACCGACATTTCGGTACTGGTTACCGGAGAAAGTGGTGTAGGTAAGGAAAGTATCCCGAAAATTATACACGCACTATCGCACCGTAAGCATGGTAAATATATAGCTGTAAACTGTGGTGCAATACCCGAAGGGACTATTGACAGTGAACTTTTCGGACACGAAAAAGGCGCTTTTACAGGTGCAACCTCTACCCGAGAAGGATATTTTGAGGTAGCTGATGGCGGTACTATTTTTCTTGATGAAGTAGGCGAATTACCCCTTACCACACAGGTAAGACTTTTACGTGTACTGGAAAACGGAGAGTTTATAAAAGTAGGCTCTTCTAAAGTACAAAAAACCAATGTGCGTATTGTAGCTGCCACCAACGTACAAATGATGGAGGCTATTAAAAAAGAGAAATTCAGGGAAGACCTTTATTACAGGTTAAGTACTGTGGAAATATCCTTACCTCCGCTACGCGACAGGAAAGATGATATACACTTACTTTTCCGTAAGTTTTCTTCTGATTTTGCACAGAAATACAAAATGCCGCCTATCAAGCTAGACGAAGGTGCTGTACATTTATTATTACAATACCGTTGGTCAGGTAACATACGTCAGTTACGCAACGTAGCAGAGCAGATTTCGGTACTGGAAACTAACCGAACGATTTCTTTGGCTACATTACGCAGTTACTTACCGGACGCTACATCCAGCAACTTACCGGCTGTAATTGGTGATAAAAAATCTGAAGGTGATTTCAGTAATGAGCGCGAAATATTGTACAAAGTACTTTTTGACATGAAAAGTGACCTTAACGATTTAAAAAAGCTCACACTTGATTTAATGCAAAACGGCAACACCAACAAGGTGCAAGAGTCTAACAAAAATTTAATTCAGCGCATATACGGCGGGCAGGAAGAAGCCAGTAGAGATTTTGATGAAATGGCAGGCTCAGCAGGAATAGTACCTGCACAACGCAGTACACCACCGGAACCTGTTATAAACCATCATCACCAAGAAGAAGATGAGGATGAAGGCAATTATTTATTTGCAGAAACCGTTGAAGAAGAAGAAACTTTACGCCTTGATGAAAAAGAAATCGAGTTAATAAAAAAGGCACTGGAACGCAACAACGGAAAAAGAAAAGCTGCTGCCGATGAGCTTGGTATATCCGAAAGGACACTATACAGAAAAATTAAACAATATAACCTTTAATAAAAAAGGCTTGTAATGAGGAAAATAAAAATACTTTTAGCATCAACATTATTGCTTACACTAAGCAGTTGTGGCATATATAACTTTACGGGGGTGGGCGATATTAAAGCCAAAACCTTTCAGGTAAATTATTTCCAAAATAATGCTGATATTGTTGAACCTGGTGTAGAACTAACTTTCACCCGAAGATTACAAGACTTAATACAAAACCAAACTAACCTGACCTTAACCAATAGCGGAGGAGAGTTAATATATGAGGGAGAAATAACACAGTTTCGCGTTACCCCCATGACAGCTACCGCTGACCAGCGTGCAGCACAAAACAGACTAACCATAACAGTAAACGTACGCTATATAAACACGCTTAATGAGGAAGATAATTTTGAAAAACCTTTCAGTTTCTTTTATGATTATCCCGCCGCATCATTACTATCCGGTAGTGTATTAAATACTGCACTTGATGAGATTTTTGAACGTATAACACAAGACATTTTTAATGAATCACTTAACAAGTGGTAATAATCCGAAAAAAGTATACAAACACTATTGAATACTAAAGATTACATAACATTACTAAATAAGCCTTACTCATTAAGCGAAAGGCAAACTGCAGAACTGGAACAGGTTTTAGCTGAGTTCCCTTACCTGCAAAGTGCCCGCGCTATACAGTTAAAAGGGTTATACAATCAGGATAGTTTCAGATATAATACAGAGCTAAAAAAGACAGCAGCACATACTACTGACCGCTCAGTGCTTTTTGATTTTATAACATCAGAACAGTTTGCCAGTATTGATAAGGAGCATTTTGACAATACTCAAAAAACTATTGAATTGCTTCCTGTTAACGAAAGCGAAGAAATAACTGTTGCCCCAAAAGATAAGGTTGAAGAGTCTATAAAGCGCACGATTAAAGAATCAGAATCCGAAGTTGAAATAGAATCACCGCAAGAAATTCCTCAAGCCTCCCCTCAGGCAGAAACAACTGAAAAAGAAGTTGAAAGCACTGAAAAATCTGCTGAAGAAAAACTGGAAATAGGTAAACCGTTGACTTTTAACAGAAGTGAAACCCATTCTTTTTCAGAGTGGCTGCAGCTTTCTAAAATAACACCTATAAACAGGGAAGAAAACAAAGAGGAAGAAGTTGATGAATCTGAAAAAACAGACAGCACCTCTACATCGTCATCAGCACTGGATAAAAAGCTGGAAATAATAGATCGCTTTATAGAATCCAACCCTAAAATAACCCCTTCTAAAACGGCACCTGCTCCAACTACCAATTTAGGGAGCAGAAACGAAGATAATAACAGCCTGATGACAGAGACTTTAGCTAAAGTTTACCTGGAACAAAAAAAATATAGTAAGGCAATACAAGCTTATGAAATTTTAATTTTGAAATATCCGGAAAAAAGTGTTTTCTTTGCAGACCGTATTGCAGATATTAAAATTTTACAACAAAATAACAATTAACGATAATGGAGTTTTCAATCTTTTTAATACTAATAACGCTGGTAAGCTTTTTCCTTGTTGTGATAATCATGGTACAAAACCCTAAAGGTGGTGGTTTATCATCTAGCTTGGGTGGTTCTCAGGTTGTTGGTGGTGTACAAAACACTAATAATTTCTTAGACAAGGGTACATGGACACTGGCTATAGTTTTAGTATCTTTAATTTTACTTTCTACGCTTAGCTTCTCTAACGGTAGTATGGCAGAAGATAAGTACATTGACGAATCTGCAGTACAGACAGAAACTACTACCGACGCACCGGCTACTGACGCTGCTGCAACTCCTGCTGAAGGAGAGGCTGCTACTACAGAAGAAGCTGCTGAGTAAGCAATACATCAAAACAAACTAAATATAGAAATGCCCGCATACTGACATGCTGGCATTTTTTTTTGTCATATATGTCAGTTTACAGTATTGGCACAATTTCTGAAAAATAGAGAGCATAACATTAACAATAAAAATAAAAACATATGGCTTTAAACATTAAACCGCTTTCAGACCGTGTTCTGGTAGAACCGGTTGCTGCAGAAACTAAGACTGCATCAGGTCTTTTCATTCCTGACACTGCAAAAGAAAAACCACAAAAAGGTATTGTAGTAGCCGTTGGTAACGGTACTAAAGACCATGACATGACAGTAAAAGAAGGTGATACTGTTTTATATGGTAAATATGCAGGTACAGAGCTTAAGTTTGAGGGTAAAGATTACCTGATAATGAAAGAAGAAGAAATTTTCGCAGTAATATAATCGAGTTTAATTATTAAAACTATAATACAGAAAATAACATGGCAAAGGAAATAAAATTTGATATTGAAGCACGCGACGGTTTAAAACGGGGTGTAGATGCATTAGCAAATGCTGTAAAAGTAACTTTAGGTCCTAAGGGGCGTAACGTTACAATCAGTAAATCATTTGGCGCACCAACTGTAACAAAAGATGGTGTATCTGTAGCTAAAGAAGTAGAGCTGGAAGATACGCTTGAAAACATGGGAGCACAAATGGTTAAAGAAGTAGCCAGCAAAACTAACGACCTTGCCGGTGACGGTACTACAACTGCTACAGTATTAGCTCAGGCTATTGTAAAAGAAGGGCTTAAAAACGTAGCTGCGGGTGCTAATCCAATGGATTTAAAAAGGGGTATAGACAAAGCTGTTGAAGCTATTGTTGCAGACCTTGCAGCACAAAGTAAAGAAGTAGGTAGTGCTACAGAAAAAATAAAGCAGGTAGCTTCTATCTCTGCTAATAATGATGACGCTATAGGCGACCTTATTGCACAGGCGTTTGAAAAAGTAGGTAAAGAAGGTGTAATTACTGTTGAAGAAGCTAAAGGTACTGATACTTACGTAGACGTAGTTGAAGGTATGCAGTTTGACAGAGGTTATCTTTCTGCATACTTTGTAACAAACTCTGAGAAAATGGAAGCTGAACTTGAAAATCCATACATTTTACTGTATGACAAGAAAGTTTCTTCTATGAAAGATTTACTACCTGTACTTGAGCCGGTAGCACAATCAGGAAGACCGCTTTTAATTATTGCAGAAGATGTTGATGGTGAAGCGCTTGCTACACTCGTACTAAACAAACTAAGAGGTTCGCTTAAAATAGCTGCTGTTAAGGCTCCTGGCTTTGGTGACAGAAGAAAAGCACTTCTTGAAGATATAGCAATACTTACAGGTGGTACAGTAGTATCGGAAGAAAGAGGTTTCACTCTTGAAAACGCTACTTTAGACATGCTGGGTACTTGCGAGAAAGTAACTATTGATAAGGATAACACTACAATAGTGAACGGTTCGGGTGAGGCTGAATCAATAAAAGGACGTGTTAACCAGATTAAAGCACAGATGGAGACTACAACATCTGACTATGATAAAGAAAAGTTACAAGAACGTCTTGCTAAATTAGCAGGTGGTGTAGCGGTACTTTATGTAGGTGCTGCCTCGGAAGTAGAAATGAAAGAGAAAAAAGACCGTGTAGATGACGCACTTCATGCTACTAGAGCAGCCGTTGAAGAAGGTATTGTTGCCGGTGGTGGTGTAGCTTTACTACGAGCTAAAAAATCACTTACTGATATTAAAGCTGAAAATGCAGATGAAACTACAGGTATACAAATTGTAGCACGTGCTATTGAGGCACCTTTAAGAACTATTGTTGAAAACGCAGGTCTTGAAGGTTCGGTAATAGTAGCAAAAGTTGCAGAAGGAGATGCTGACTTTGGTTATAATGCTAAAACTGATGAGTATGTAGATATGCTTAGCGCAGGTATTATAGATCCTAAGAAAGTAACTCGTGTAGCACTTGAAAATGCTGCTTCGGTTTCAGGTATGATACTTACAACCGAGTGTGCTTTAATTGATATTAAAGAAGAAAACGGAGGTGGCGGAATGCCTCCTATGGGTGGCGGAATGCCGGGAATGATGTAATATCACCCTATACAAATAACCTAAAAGAGGAGTACAACGTATTGTGCTCCTCTTTTTTTATTAAAAAATAACTGAAATTAAAACAACATTTATATTTTCGCGTTATAAAAACACATACCAACTAATTGAAATTTATGAAGTCAGCTTTTTACAGCATTTGCCTGCTTTTGGCGGTTTTATTTTCAACCACTGTTAACGCTCAGGATAAAAAAGAGCATATTTCAAAACTACTTAGTGATTACTTCTTTCTGGAACGTGAAAACATTCACGTACAACTGGATAAAGATGTTTTTATGACAAATGAAGCCGTATGGTTTAAAGGGTATGTATATCACCGAAAAACAGGTAAACCTTTTTACTCCTGTGTAAACATTTTTGTATCGCTTATTGATGAAGAAGGAAAAATTCTTCAAAATGATTTGTTATATGGTGATATTGGTAGTTTTTCAGGGAAACTTGATTTAGGTGATGAATTAAAGTCAGGTAAATACTACTTACAGTTTTATACTAACTGGATGAACAACTTTAAAGAAGATGAATCGTTTATCAGGGAAATAACAGTCATTAATCCAACCATTTCACCTTCATTTTCAAGGGGTATAAACTACTCCGATATAAACATCAATCTGTTTCCTGAGGGTGGCACATTAGTAGCAGGGGTTAATAATGTAGTAGGAGTAACTATTGCAGACTGTAATAACACTCCTGTATCTGCTACCGAAGTATACCTTACTAACAGCTCAGGAGAAAAAATAAAATCTGTAAGCGTTAACGAATCTGGTTACGGAAGGTTTACCATAATTCCTGAAGCTACAGAAACGTATAAAGTAGTAGCAAATATTAAAAACACACCACATGAACAACAACTTGAACGTGCACAACTAAAAGGCGCATCTTTAGAAGTAAACTCTTACGTTTTAGCCGAAAAAGTTATTGTAAAAGTAAGAGCTTCAGATGTTCTTAAAAAAGAAATTGGTACCGATGCGGTATATTTAGTCGCTCATAAAGATGAAAAATCTTCTGTTTTTAAATTTAATCTTTCAGAAGAGACAGAAGTAAATATGATTTTAAATATTAGCGATTTTAGCACAGGATTAAATACCTTCCGCCTGTTAGACAGTAACCTCGATGAACTAGCTTATCGCTTGGCATATATTCAGCCTGACAAAACCTTACCACTTGACATACAAAAGAAAAAGTTTGATAAGGAAATCGCTGAATTAACCGGGAAATCTCCTTTAAAAAATGCTAAACTAAGCGTAACAATACTTCCTGACAATACTATGGCACTAAAAGAACATAATGACATGTATGGGTCTTTACTTTTAGCTCCATACATAGAAAACAACAGGCGTATTGATGCTAAAAAGTATTTTAAAGAAGTAAACCGAAAAACACTTTATGAGCTTGACTTATTCCTGTTAACTAATAAAAGTAAATATGCATGGAGAAACATTAAAAGTTCTCCTCCCGAAAGTAATTATACTTTTGATATGGGAATCACTATAAAAGGAACCTTAAATCAAAAAATACGCAATACCGACAAATACCGCATTAATGCAACTTCTATAGGAGGTATTTTAGATGAAACTGTTGGTATTAATGATAAAAATGAATTTATACTTGACCACATGGTACTGGCAGATTCTACCAAAATAGATTTTTCTTTAATTAATGGTGATAAAAGAGAAGCTATAAAACTATACCCGCAAGTATTTAATAACATAAGGAGATACAATAAACCCTATATACCCGAAACTGTTAGTTGTAAACCAAGTGAAACGGACTCTACATTACCGGAAGTTGTATTTCCGGGTATTGTAGATATGGATGCTATTATTCTTGATGAAGTTGAGCTAACAGGGCAAACAAGAGGTGAGTTAAAATACGAAACCTCATTTGGGAATGCTCAATTAAGAGGTTATAAAATATCTGAAGACGAAACTGTAAACTTTTTTTATATTCTTGATTTAATACGCTATCATGGTTTTGATGTTGAAGATGATGGTATGAATATTAATGTATACGGGCGAACTGTTAATACTATAAATGGGCAAAGATCTTCGCCAATGTTATATGTAAATAATGTAAGGCAATTAACTTTTGATTTTCTTCGCGGTATGCAAACAGCAGATGTTGATGAGTTTTATGTAAACCAGCATGCAATAGTACCTTCGGTAGATAATAAAATGGGGATTATAAAAATTTACATGAGAACTGATTTTACCGGTAAAAAGAATAAGAAAACATCAACTGACTTTATAATAACTGATGGGTTCCAGCAGGTAGAACCGTTTAAAAACACCGAATATTTTACTACATACAGTAAAGGGTTCGAAAACTTCGGGGTTATAGACTGGGAGCCTTTAATTACAAGTGATGAGAAAGGTGAATTTAGTTTTGAAATACCTTATACAGGACAAGACGCAGTAAGGATTTTAATTGAAGGTATGAGCCCCGAGGGCAATATAATATCGGAAACAAAAACTATTTACTTAAATTAAAAAAGGCTCCTTCAGGAGCTTTTTTTAATACTATTTTTTATTTAATTAAAGTACACTTGATATTGTGCTACTACAGCTCCTCGCCTTTCAATTTTTTCTCCCGTAGTGTTATATACAGGCCTGCTTTGATATGCTATTGTAAACTTTGAAGTATGCCCTGCCAATATCCAGTTAATCCCGACATCAAAAAAGCTCATAGGGTCTTCCAATGCTTCATAATCTGCATGCTGAATAGAAGCATAAGGCAGTAATGTAGTATTGCCAATTAAATTATCTTTAAACTTATATCCTGCCTGAGCATAAAATACTGTACCCGTACCATACATAGGGAAACCATTCCCACTCCCGTTTAATATATCAGGGTTATTACTTCCGGTAGCAGGGTTCATTACTGCTGAGTTACGCAAGTAATTCTTGCCAAAATCATAGTTTGTAACGTTAGCATACACACTTATGGCTTGCCCCTTATTACCCACAGGAGCATCATAATAAACATCAGCTGCCAGATGGAACATATTGCTCATTATAGTATCATTTACAGCATTTCTGTGCCACATAGCATCTTCTTGATATACTAAGCCTGCTCCAATATTTAATACTTTTTTATTACCTAAATAAGTTCCTGTGTTATATGATGTAAGGTTAGACTCTTTATCTTTAAATTGATACTGAAAATAGGCATTCCATTGCATTTCGGGTGGATTAGATGAAAAGCTTGCTACATCTTCATTTATAGTAGGATCGTAATTTGAAGATTCTGTAATTGACATAGGTTGTGCTAAAGCTATCCTATAATCTAATTTACCTAATTTACCTTTAGCAAATACTGATAATTTTCTTAAAAACTGATCGGTAACATCATTAGTACTTTGCAGAAACAAAGGCGCATCAATTCCCAAAATAGAACCTACAGAGGGAGAAGAAAAGCGGGAAAGACCACTCCATGCAGAAAGCCCCATACCTATTGAAAGCTTTTCTTTATCAACAGCATACTCACCGTAAGCATCATGTACAAAAAAGCCCAGCTTTCTGCTTGATACAGCATTAAAATTATTTTCTCCAAACTGACTGTAAGCAAAAACCCTGTCAGTTAACTGACCATACATTTGTATTCGGTAGCGACGTATTCCAATATCAGTTCCATTAGTACGCTCTACGTTATTTATAGTAGTCCCGGGGTTGTATTCCATATTTCTTAGCCATGCCTGAGTAAGAAAAGTAAATTTGACATAATTACTTCCATCTTCATTCAGGTATAGTTTTTTATCTTTAAACAGCTCTTGTGCTGTTAGGCTTTGCAATAAAAAGCCCCCAAAAAGAAACACAAAAGTAAAAGCCAAGTTGGTAGTATTCATTTGTTGATTGATTTAAAAAACTTATATATAAACTCCTAAATATAAATTTAAAATTACACTTACCATAAAAAAACTCCCGAACATATTCGGGAGTTTTTTTATGGTACTCTAGTTTTGTTATTCTCTATCGTATTGGCAACAATCATGCAAGCCTTTGTAATCTTCATCTTTAGCCTTTACTTTATCAGTATCATGTCCTGATTTTGCCACCGCTTTTCGTACATCGTCAATACTACACTTATTTTCATCTATAATTAAGTGTAAATCCTGATGATGATCATGCCATTCTGCGAACTTTACACCAGACACACCAAAGGCTGCCTTTTCAATTCGCTTTTTACACATATCGCAGTTTCCTTTAACCTCGATTTCGTATTTGGCATTTTTCTTCTTCTTTTCCTGAGCTTGTATTGTTACGCTAAACAACATAACAAATAATAATAAAAACAGTTTTTTCATAGTATGATTCTTAGTTAAGTTTTTAAATATAATATTTTTATTTAATCTTAAATCGTAAACCTGCATAGTACATTTGCCCAAATACAGGTGCATATACTATAGATGTATCAAAATAAGTACCAAAAGGGTCATCTGCGCCTATAATTGCTCTGTCCTGACGATAGTTACCTATATTCTCACCTCCCACATATACTTCAAACACACTTGAGAAGGTACGGGTTATTTGCGCATTCATTAAAGAGAATGATGGTGAATACTCACCCATGCGGTACTGCGCAGGGTTTGATGCTGTATTTGGCAAGCGTTGTTTATCTAACCAGTTATAAGTGAAATCAAACTTCCATTGTTTACCGCCTTCACCTATATGTGTTTCATAACCTACATTAGCAAAAAATCTGTTTTTTGCCTGTAGCGGCATTTCTTCAGTACCCGAAAGGTAATCTGTTTTAACGTCATAGTACTTATAAGCAGTACGTATATTAAAGTGGTGTGTTATTTCATAATTCAACTCAACCTGTAAACTATTAGCAGAAGAACCGTTTTCTAAATTATAGAAAGATACTTGCTGTGGCGATCCATACACATCAACTACTGCACGGTTTTCAAAATCGGTTCTATAGAAATCTACTATAAAATCTGTATTTCTATTAAACAGTTTAAAACCCTGACTAAAGCTTATTCCGTAATTCCATGCAATTTCAGGGTCAAGCCCATAAACTTTACCACCGTTATTTAAAACTTGAAACTGGCGTGAGCTACCAAAGTATTGCTGATTTTCGGCAAATATATTAGCTGCTCTTTTACCTCTACCTGCCGAAGCGCGTAGTACAGTTTTGGTCCAAGGGTTGTAACGCAGGTGTAGTCTTGGCGTAAAGAAAGTACCTAATCGGTTATGTACATCTACCCTACCTCCTAATATTGCACTAAAATCATAGTTATTATCATACGTATATTCAAAGAAAGCTCCTACTGAATTATCTATCCTGCCTACGTCAGCAGTATTTACAAATTCATCATATTTATCGTATGTAAAGTTTAATCCTGTAGAAAACTTATTTAAAGTATTAGTTATAATAGAACTGAAAATAAGGTTAGAGTAAAAACTTTTTTGATCTATATCATACTGGTTAAGCCCAAAATAAGAATCTTGCTTATGCCAGTTATATGCCGCTTGCAATCCTACACTTTGGAAAGGCATATCAGGGAAAACATAGCCTAGTTTACCTGAAAGATCTAACTTATCAGTAATAATTTCCGAACCCCAGTAGTTTGTAGTTAGTTTATCTCTGTCCGGGTCAAAGTCAAGTTCTCCTGTTTGTTTTTCATCACGCATGTAACGTGCATTAAGGAAACTTACCCAGCCTTTCTCGGCATCATTATACTGCCAGCGGTTCATTACGTTAATCTGTTTCGCCAGTGGGTTATCAAGAAAACCATCATCGTTCATGTCATTCTTTGTTACACGAGTATTACCATGTACAAATAATGTACTGCTCCACTTATCTGAAACTTTTTGATTAATATGAGTATTCAACTCAAAGCGTCCTCCTGTAGAACCGTAAGCATTTAAAAAGAAAGGAATATCATCAACCGGCTTTAAAAGCTCGTAGTTTATTTGCCCTGATATACTCTCATAACCATTAATTACAGGTCCTGCCCCTTTTGTAATTTGTATACTCTCAACCCATGTACCCGGCACAAACGAAAGCCCGTATGCTTGCGATGCCCCACGCACTGCCGGTATATTTTCTTCTGCTATTAACAGGTATGGGCTGGTAAGTCCCAGCATTTTTATTTGTCGTGTTCCTGTAAGCGCGTCAGAGAAGTTAACATCAATAGAAGGGTTGGTCTCAAAGCTTTCGGCAATGTTACAGCAAGCTGCTTTTAAAAGTTCTTTACTGCTCATTTTAGAAACATTGGCTGTTTCAAGACGAGATCTTTCAAGGCTTTTTCTTGTTTTCTCTACAGTAACTTCATCAAGCTCACTTCCGCCTGAAGGTTTTAAAACGTGAGTTATATATTTCGGTGAATTTACTGTAATTGTATCCGTTTCAAAACCTATATAACTAATAATAAGTTTTGTGTATTCTTTTGAATAGGGGATTTTAAAAGTACCATCATCTACTGTTGATACTGAAATTGAAGTATCTGCCCAATGCACACTTGCACCGGGTAACGGCAGGTTTTGGTCATCCAGTACCTTACCGCTTATTGTTTCCTGTGCCTGTACATTTACAGCCACAATACATAAAATGAATAAAAATATATTACGCATAAAAATAAATGTAATGTTTATAAATAAATTAAATAGTACCCCATTACAATAACAGGGCTAACTGTATTTATAAAATTACATTAGGCGTATAGTGTGTATCGGCAATAGAGCTTGTAGAGTGGCGGCGCATTAGCTTCACAGTAAAAAGCAGGTATTTGGCTTTTTACGGTTACTTTTTCGCCAAAGTTTAGTAGTGGTTTGTATTCATTAAAAGCACAAAAGCTCGCCAAGTCAACATGTAATGACTTTTCGATAATAACATTATCCGCTCTGTCTTTTAGTTTTACTAAATCATTCTTACAACAACTTTTGTGAGTGGCATCCTTTTCAGCACAACATGAACTTTCTGCTTCAAGATGATGCGTATTGCAAGGCTCACTTACTTTGTATGCTAAGGAAACCTGAGATATCTCTCCATGACAATAATGCACATTAAGCGCCAGCCCCATATTAGCCAGTAATATGAGCGACGATAGTAGTAAACTTATGTGCTTTTTAAATTGCATAGTGTAGCAAAAGTAGTTATTTCATTTCAATTATTAAAGAATATCCGTTATTCTCTTAGCTTTTTCTGATAGTAAAATGCAGGAATAAAGAGTATTAAGAATAATGGCTGTATTATAAACCGTCTTACATAAAACAATAATAAAAGGTTTACATCGTCGGCATTTATAATCACAAACAGTGCCAATGTAAAAATTATAAAAAAGGCTATATATAAATAGGTGCAAAGTTTAAGTATGGCTTTATCCTTAAATAGTATGTATATAATACCTAAAGATAGCAGGGTATTAAGCGTGTAACGAAATAGCAAACCCAAAAACAGTTTAAAGGAGTTGTACTTCGCTAACGTTTCCGATTCAGTTTTAAAAAATACAAGCAACGGGTCATAAAATAACTGCTCCTGAAAAACACGAACAGAAACTAATAGTACCAACAGCACTAGTATACCTATAACATCAATCGGCTTAAGCTTTATCTTTTTTTGCATTACCTGAAAGTTTCATTACCCATACTACCCACAATACAAATACTACCCCATATATAAATAAAGGAAAAACAATATCGTGTAAAAATTCTTCATATTCAGGATAGTGATAAAAACCAAGTCCTAACAATGCTATACGGGTTATATTAAGTACATGAATTATTACTATACCTGCCAATATATATAAAGAAGTTCTTTTAAATGTTGTAGAAAAAGCTACTATAAAAGCAGTAAATAAAATCATTACACTAATAGCATTACAACCTTCTACCACCCTAAGTACACTATCATTATTTATATAAAAAACAAACGATGCTTCTTTTGAATGTGGTTTTATAGCAGCATTAGCCCCAAACAACTCTGCAACACCTTTACTCTGCTTTGCAACCATAACAGTCATACTATCCGCCTCATTTTTATCAACATCAAACTGACTGAGGTAAAACCAATATACTACGGAAAGTACTAAATAAGAAAGCCCAAATTTTATGAGGAACATAAAAAAAGGACGGTTTTTTTGCCACACACTCATTAATACAATTTTTAACAAAAATAACTAAAACAAAATAAGGCATAATAAATACATTTGTTATTAAATAAATATGAAAGATGACATTTGAAGAATTAAAGCCAAAAGTAACCGATATACTAACAAATACAGATACTTTACGCGATGAAAAGCTTAAACAGGTATGCCACTTACTAAAAGATAATATAGACTATTATGACTGGGTAGGCTTTTACTTTAAAAACGGTGACAAAGAAGAACTGATACTGGGACCATTTGCAGGAGAACCTACAGACCATACAGTAATACCATTTGGTAAAGGAATTTGCGGACAGGTAGCTGTCTCTAATAAAAACTTTGTTGTACCTGATGTAGCAACACAGGACAACTACATATCATGCAATATTAATGTGAAATCAGAGATTGTTGTCCCGCTTTTTGTTGATGGAGAAAATGTAGGGCAAATAGATATTGACTCCAATATAAAAGATGCTTTTAGCGATTTAGACGAGCATTTTTTAGAATTTGTTAACACAGAAGTGGCTAAATTGTTTTAAACTTGCATCTTTTATATCATTTTTGTTATAAAATAGCAATTCAGCACTTACCTATTGCCAATATAGAATTTATAGTTACCTTTGCAGCCAATCAGGATAGACCTGATTATACATAAAAATTATTTAAATAATATTGGCATGTACTTGACTAAAGAAGTAAAAGAAGAAATTTTCTCGAAGCACGGGAAATCTGCAACCGATACAGGTTCTGCAGAAGGACAAATTGCATTATTCACTTTCAGAATTAATCACCTAACAGGGCACCTTAAGCAAAATCGTCACGATTTTAATACAGAGCGCTCACTGGTTAAGCTGGTTGGTAAGAGAAGAAGTCTTCTTGACTACTTAAAGAAAAAAGATATCAATAGGTATCGTGAGATTATAAAAGAATTAAACATCAGAAAATAATCGAGATGAAAAGAGGTGCCTGCGCGCCTCTTTTTAATTTTTAGATATTACATAGAAAAAGTTTTGGTTTTTCATTGGGTTACAAATAACTACAACAACAGCAACAACAACACAACTAAACCCATTGTTTAATCAAAGTATTAGAGTTTATGATTCCAAATGTAACAAGAGAAATCATTGATCTGGGAGATGGAAGAAGTATTTCGATTGAGACTGGTAAACTTGCAAAACAGGCTGATGGTGCTGTAGTGGTACGTATGGGCGATGCCATGCTACTTGCTACAGTAGTTTCAGCCAAGACTGCAAACCCGGGTATCGATTTCTTACCATTAACTGTAGATTACCGTGAAAAATTTGCGGCCGCGGGTCGTTTTCCGGGAGGCTTCTTCAAACGTGAAGCAAGACCAAGTGACAGCGAAGTATTAACTATGAGAATTGTGGATCGTGTTTTACGCCCACTATTCCCAGATGATTATCATGCCGAAACACAGGTAATGATACAGTTAATGTCGCATGACGAAAATGTAATGCCTGATGCACTGGCAGGTTTAGCAGCCTCTGCTGCACTGGCAGTATCAGACGTTCCTTTCAGCACACTGATTTCAGAGGTGCGTGTAGCAAGAGTAGATGGAAAGTTTGTAATAAATCCTAGTAAAGCAGAGTTAGAACAGTCTGACATAGACATGATGATTGGAGCTTCTAAGGATACTATTGCAATGGTGGAAGGTGAGATGAAAGAAATCTCAGAAGCTGAGATGATTGAAGCTATCAAGTTTGCTCACGAAGCCATTAAAGACCAGGTTGCAGCACAAGAAAAACTTAAAGCTGCCATAGCTAAGGAAGTAAGAACTTACGAAGAGGAAGTTAACGACGAGGAGCTATACAGTAAAGTACGCGAACTTACTTATGACAAGTATACCGAAATAGCCAAAACAAAATCGGCTAAGCACGAACGCGGAGAAAAATACGGTTTAGTAGCCGAAGAAGTAAAAGCAACTTTTACTGAAGAAGAATTACTTGAAAAAGAAGAACTGATAAACAAGTACCTTTCTAAAACGCAAAAAGAAGCGGTTAGAAATGTAATACTTGATGAAGGCATTCGCCTTGATGGTAGAAAAACTGACGAAATACGCCCAATATGGTGTGAAGTTGACTACTTACCATCAGTACACGGTTCTGCAATATTCAGCAGAGGGGAAACTCAGGCACTGGCAACAGTAACTTTAGGTACTTCTCGCGAAGCAAATGTAATTGACTTACCTAGTGAACAGGGAGAAGAAAAATTCTACCTGCACTACAACTTCCCTCCTTTCTCTACAGGAGAAGCAAGACCTTTAAGAGGTACTTCAAGACGTGAAGTTGGTCACGGTAACCTTGCACAACGTGCGTTAAAAGGTATGATTCCTGCTGAAACACCATACACAGTACGTATAGTATCAGAAGTACTTGAATCAAACGGTTCATCATCTATGGCAACAGTATGTGCGGGTACGCTTGCACTTATGGATGCCGGTATAAAAATGAAAAAACCGGTTTCAGGTATTGCTATGGGTCTTATATCTGATGATAAAACAGGACGTTGGGCTGTACTTTCTGACATACTTGGGGATGAAGATCACTTAGGTGATATGGACTTTAAGGTAACAGGTACTAAAGATGGTATTACGGCTTGCCAAATGGATATAAAAATAGACGGTCTTAAATATGAAATCATGGAGCAGGCACTTGAGCAGGCACGTGAAGGTCGTTTACATATACTTGGCAAACTAACTGAAGTTATTGACACTCCTAGAGAAGACGTTAAACGTCATGCTCCTAAAATAATTAAAACTACTATTCCAGAAGAGTACATTGGTGCACTTATTGGTCCTGGTGGTAAAGTTATACAAGAGCTGCAAAAAGCTACTGAAACTACTATAGTTATTACAGAAGGTGAAGGTGTTGGTGAAGTTGAAATATTAGGTACAAGTCCGGAAGGAATTCAGGCAGTACTTGATAAAATCAAATCAATTACTTTTAAACCAACTGTAGGAGAAACGTACTCCGTTAAAGTAATTAAAATGCTTGACTTTGGTGCTGTAGTAGAGTATGTACAAGCTCCCGGTAACGAAGTGCTTTTACACGTAAGTGAATTAGCTTGGGAACGTACTGAAAATGTTTCTGACGTTGTTAATTTAGGCGATGTATTTGATGTTAAGTATTTTGGTACAGACCCTAAAACACGTAAAGAAAAAGTTTCAAGAAAAGCGTTATTACCACGCCCACCGAGAGATGAGAACAGACCTCCGAGAGAAGATCGCCCAAGAGATAATAACAGAGGGAGAGACAATCGCGGTAGAGATGACAGAAACTCTCGTAACAGAGATAATAAAAGAGAGCGCAGAGAAGATAACGATAATCAAGAATCGTAATTAATCTGTAATTTCAAGATAATAAAAGCCTGCTTGTTTAGCAGGCTTTTTTATTTTAACAACATTTAGTTATATAAGAATTTTAATGATTTTTATTGCTATTTAATGAAAAAAAGATAACTTTCGCCAATAAAACCTTAATTCAATTATTAAAATGAAAAGAACAGCTAAATTTTTCGCTCTGGCTTTTACAGCCTCTCTACTTCTAACTTCCTGTTACACATATACTACTGTAGTAGGAAAAGGAGCGCAAGGTAATCAAACTGTAAAAAAATGGAATCATTATGTAGTGTATGGTCTTGCTCCTGTAGGAGTATCTGATGCTAAAGAAATGGCAGGCGGAGCAACTGATTATACTGTAACTACAGAACAAAGTTTTGTTAATGGCTTAGTTTCTGCTTTAACATTCGGTTTGTATTCACCTACAACAACTACAGTTACTAAATAATTAACTTATTGCGGGAAGTATATACTTCCCGCAAATTACCTATTTTTAAGTTGAAAAAAATTCTATTTTACACAGTTGGTTTAATAACATTCATATTATTAATTGATATAATATCAAAACTTATAAATGATATGGATCGATTAACTAATTACGGTTGGGGGTATATTACAGGTAAATTAATTTTATTTGCAGTATCACTTATCACTTTCCTCATCCTATATACAAAAGTGTTTCGAAAAAAATCTAACTAACCCACCTGTTAGTTAAACCACTTATGCTTTTTTATTGACTCTCCTTTGCGTATCAGCCAAGCATGATAACAACTAGGCACATCATGTGTCCATCGTGGTAATAGCAGAATAATAAGATAAACATCTATATGAGATATAATACCAAAAATTATGGCTAAAGTCAGCGGTAAACCTGCATACCCAAAGCCGAGTATCGAAACAAAAGCTATAAACAATGTTATTCCCCACAGTTTAGAAAGTAAAGCATGTGTACAGGTTTCTTTACCAAACTTGGCAATGCTTAATACATAGGTCAATCCCTCCATTACAAAAATTGTAATTATAGCGTATTTGTGTGCAACAATAATCTCAGGATTCAATAGCCAGGCACACCAGCCTGCACAAAGCCAAAAAATTAAATCGGTTTGGCTATCCATTCGGCGTAATTTTTCTGATGCAACTCCCATGCTACGGGCAATTATACCATCAAAAATATCAGATAGTATCCCTAACAGTAAAAGGATAACCAATACCAGTCTTATAGTATCGGTATAAGTGTAGGTCAGCGATATCATAAAAGGCCCCAAAATAAGGCGAAATAAAATAAATAATACAGGTAGTTTTTTCATGCTTATAGTAATTTAAAAGTTAATAATGGGTAGTGAGCGTTTCTCGTTTACATTCCAAAGCCCTAACTGAAAACCCTTTACTTTTTTAGCCTTATTAAAAATTCCAATTTGGATTCCTGTCATATTACCTGCTTCATTATAGCCTCCAAGTTGTAAACCCACCATACTATTACGCGCCATATTAATAGCACCAACCTGCAGTCCTTTAAAATCATCTGCACTATTACCAAAAGACAGTAAAACACCACTTGCTTTATCAGTAGTATTACTAATACCTGCTATATGCAAACCATTCATTTCGTATGTATAATTATAAAAAGCTGTTATACTTAAACCATTTGTGATTCTTCCGGCATTAAAAACAGAAAGGTTTAATCCATTTATTATCCCCCCTCCTAAAAAACCTCCAACAGCAATATGCACACCATTTACAGTTGTTGGTACTGAATACTTTATCATACTTTTTCTTGGCTCAACCATGAGAACAATAAAAGGAGTCAATGGATTTACTTCAAGGTTAAGTCCATTAACTGTTACAGACTGGCTACCTCTATTCAGTTCATGTCCTACCCCAAAAGTTAAACCATTTACTTTACCTGTATATTTTGAAACAGGTGTAAAACTGAAAACTTTTGTTTTTAGAGTATCTGCTACCTGAGAGTACATAGTCCCCATAAAGAACATAGCAATTAAAAATGACGTGATTACTTTCATAATTATTGGTTTTTTGATGGACCAAAACTATTGTGATTACAGCAAATTAATTTGTGGTAACTAATTAAAATAAAAACTACATTTGTGTTTTTCGCAATTATGGATAATCAGGAAAAACTTTTAAAAGCCATTAGAACACAGTTACCCAAAACAGCCTCTGTTATAGAAGAAATAGCTACTGTACTAAACATAAGCTATGATGCTTCACATCGCAGAGTATCGCAAAAAAGTAAATTTTCTATAGAAGAAACTATTTTGCTATGCAAGCATTTTTCACTTTCTATGGATTTACTTTTTACTGACAACAGTAAAGTAATTGTTGAGAAAACGAGCGAAATCCATTCTTTAACCGATATGGATAAATACTTTAAAGAGTCGGCTGCCAAACTGGAATATTTTAAAAACACTTCTAATGCTAAAATGTATTATTCCGCTAAAGACATACCGTTATTCCACACCATAGGCGGTACATTGCTTTCTAAATTTAAATTATATGTATGGTTAAATTTGCTGGCAGGAACACAACAGGAAGATACTTTCGAAAACTTTACCCCCAACCGATCTCTTATGGAGGACAGTATGAAGTTAAAAACAGTATACGAAAATATAGAAGTGCATGAAATTTGGAACGACACTACTATAAACAGTAGCCTGCAACAAATATATTACTACTATCAGGCAGGGCTACTTTCTGCTACTAACGCCCGCCTGCTTTGTGAAGACTTAAAAGAAATAATACAAAAAGTAGAAGAACGCTGCTGCAACAAAAACTCAAGGTTTTATTTATACTATAATGAGCTATTGATTTTAAATAACAATGTACTGGTAACTGCGCCTGAAAAACAATCCTTGTTTGTTCCCTATACTATGCTTGGTTATTTTATTACCAATGATAAAGACACATGCAGTAATACCAAAACGTTTTTTGAAAATCAGATAAAAAATTCAAAATCACTCAATCAATCAGGAACTCGTGACAGAAAAATATTTTTTAACAGGGCATTACAAAAAATAAATTTATACTCGCAACGCATTGATAATGAATTAGATTTAAGTCTATAAGTAATTTTTAAATTATTTATTTAAAAAAATTGTTACTTCTGTGTAACTTTTTCAGGCTTCGTTACGTATAACTTATTACACACTTTATAAATAAGTTTTTTAGGATTTTTGCATGAGACAACTTAAAATCACGAAGCAGGTAACCAACAGGGAAACTGCATCTTTAGACAAGTACCTTCAGGAAATAGGAAAAGTAGACTTAATTACAGCAGATGAGGAGGTAGAATTAGCACAACGCATTAAAGCCGGAGACCAGAGAGCTCTTGAAAAACTTACCAAAGCCAACCTTCGTTTCGTAGTATCGGTAGCTAAACAGTACCAAAACCAGGGATTAACGCTTCCTGACCTTATTAATGAGGGTAATTTAGGACTGATTAAAGCAGCACAACGTTTTGATGAAACACGTGGATTTAAATTTATATCCTACGCTGTTTGGTGGATTCGTCAGTCTATACTACAGGCATTAGCAGAACAGTCTCGTATTGTTAGGCTTCCGCTAAATAAAATTGGTTCTATTAACAAGATTAACAAAATGTATGCATTACTTGAACAAAGTAGTGAGCGTGCTCCTTCGGCAGAAGAAATTGCGAAAGAGCTGGACATGACTGTTAATGATGTTAAAGAGAGTATGAAAAACTCAGGGCGTCACTTATCAATGGATGCTCCGCTTGTAGAAGGTGAAGATTCGAACCTATACGATGTACTTCGTTCAGGTGAGTCTCCAAACCCAGACCGTGAGCTTATACATGAGTCGCTTCGTACTGAAATAGAGAGAGCTTTAGAAACACTTACACCTCGTGAAGCTGATGTTGTAAGACTTTACTTTGGTTTAGGCGACCAACACCCTATGACACTTGAAGAAATAGGTGAAACTTTTGATCTTACACGTGAGCGTGTACGTCAAATTAAAGAAAAGGCTATCAGAAGGTTAAAACATACTTCAAGAAGTAAGATATTAAAAACTTATTTAGGATAGGTTTTTAGAGTTACAAAAAGTATAGTCTTATTTCATATTTTATTTAAAATTTGTATTTTGGCATCGCTAAATGCGAAAATAAAATACTAAAAATATAAAAAGCACTTACAGTTTAATAACTGTTCGTTTTTTGATTGATGATTGAACTCCGGCTGATTACCGGAGTTTTTCATTTTATATAACTAACGTAACTGGTTTAGTTTTCTTAAATATCGTTTTTCCTCGCTTATACTGTACAACTTTCCACTTTATGACTTTACGACTATAAAGAGTATCTTTGCAAAATAAAAACACAACTTTTTTATAACTACTTCAATGAAAAAAGCACTAATTGCACCATCAGTTCTTTCGGCTGATTTTGGTAATCTTCAGCGTGATGTTGAAATGATTAATAACAGTGAGGCTGATTGGTTTCATATTGATATTATGGATGGCGTTTTTGTACCTAACATATCATTTGGTATGCCGGTATTACAAGCCATAACCAAACATGCCAAAAAAACAATTGATGTACACTTAATGATTGTAAACCCTGACCAGTATATTAAAACATTTGCTGAACTGGGTGCTACCAACTTAACCGTACACTACGAAGCATGTACACACCTACACCGCACACTACAAGCTATAAAAGCTGAAGGTATGAAAGCAGGTGTTGCCTTAAACCCACATACTAATGTTAGCTTGTTAGAAGATGTAATAAACGATATTGATGTTGTTTGTATGATGAGCGTTAACCCTGGTTTTGGCGGACAGTCGTTTATTGAGAACACTTACAATAAAGTTAAAAAGCTAAAAGATATTATTACTAAAAACGGCGCTTCTACCTTGATTGAGATTGATGGTGGTGTAAACGACAAAAATGCAGGCAAACTATTAGCAGCAGGAGCTGATGTATTAGTAGCCGGTAACTTTGTATTTAAGTCAGATAACCCAACTGAAACAATTGCTAAACTAAAAGAAATAACAGCAAAATAAAACTGCAAGCACATAATATACTGTTCCAAAAAGGGAATGCCACTTGGCATTCCCTTTTTTTATTCTCGTTTATCAAAAATTACTCAACCTTAAATAAAAATAAAATACTTTATAAATTATTTTTTTAGGCAAATCTAAACATATACTTTTGTGCAACTAACTTAAAATAGGGTATGAGAAAAATATACTATTTATTATTCTTTATTAGTGCAATAGCATTTGCTCAAAAAGGCAAGCTATCAGGACAAGTTTCGGGTTCAGGAGCTCCTATACCAGCAGTTACAGTATCAGTACCGGAGCTAAGCATTTTAATAGCTGCAGACGAAAATGGTAACTATCAAATTAATAACATCCCTTATGGAACGTATAAAGTAACGTTTAGCTTTATTGGGTTTGAAACTCAAAAGAAAAAAGTTACGATTAATAAACCTGCTACTGTATTAAATATTCAGCTTAAGGAAAGTAATACAGCACTTGATGAAGTGGTTATTACAGGTACAATGCGAGAAGTAAGGCGAGCAGACAGCCCCGTACCTGTAGAGATTATAACACCTAAGCTATTTAAAAAGAACCCTACAACCAGCCTTTTTGAAGCGGTTGGTATGGTTAACGGCGTACAGCCACAATTAAACTGTAATGTGTGTAACACCGGTGATATACATATCAACGGTATGGAAGGGCCTTATACCCTTATATTAATTGATGGTATGCCTATAGTTAGTGCATTATCTACTGTATATGGTCTTAACGGTATCCCAAACAGCCTTGTAGAACGTATTGAAGTAGTAAAAGGCCCTGCATCTTCCCTATACGGTTCTGAAGCTATGGGGGGCATTATAAACGTTATTACTAAGAACCCTGACAGGGCACCTGTGATAAGTGCGGATAGTTTCCTTACCAGTTGGGGAGAGCTTAGTGTTGACGTAGGAGGAAAATTTACTGCAGGAAAAGCAACATCATTAATCGGGGTTAATTACTTTAACTACAACAGTAGAATTGATAACAACGGGGATAACTTTACCGATATGACACTCCAAAACCGCGTATCGATATTCAATAAATGGAACTTTGAAAGAAAGAACAACAGGGTTGCCAGTCTTGGTGCGAGATACGTTTATGAAGACCGTTGGGGTGGCGAAATGAACTGGGGCAAGCAATGGCGCGGTAGCGACAGTATTTATGGCGAAAGTATCTATACAAAACGCTTAGAGGTAATAGGGTTATACCAATTACCGTTCTCAGAAAGTATATTCACTCAGTTTTCCTATAACTACCACAACCAAAACTCATGGTATGGTAACACGCCCTACATGGCAGATCAGCATGTAGGGTTCTTACAAACCTATTGGGATAAACCAATTGGTGATAACCACACCTTACTATTAGGTGCTTCTATGCGCTACACAGTATATGATGATAATACTCCTGCTACAGCATCAGCAGATGGCACTGATAACAAACCTAACGAAACTCCCCTACCGGGACTTTTTATTCAGGATGAGTGGAAACTAAATGAAAAACATAAATTATTAGGTGGCTACCGATTTGATTATGATAAAAACCATGGCGGGGTACACTCCCCAAGAGTAGCGTATAAGTTTGCTCCGAATACCAACAATACAATAAGAGCAAGTTTTGGTACAGGATTTAGGGTAGTTAATTTATTTACCGAAGACCACGCTGCACTTACAGGAGCCAGAGAAGTAATTATTGCAGAAGAACTTGACCCTGAACGTTCGTATAATGCTAACCTGAACTATGTTTTAAAAGTACCTACGGACAGTTTCTTTTTAAACTTTGATATTACAGGGTTCTACACTTACTTTACGAATAAAATTGTTGGTGATTTTGATTCTGACCCTAATAAAATTATTTATGATAACCTGAGAGGGCATGCTATATCGCAAGGTGTATCGCTTAATGTTGATGCTACCTTTACGTTCCCGTTAAAAATAATGGCAGGAATATCATATATGGATGTTTTCCAGAAAGAAGAAAACGAAACAGGGAGGTTAGAAAGGATACAGCAGTTACATGCTCCAAAATGGTCGGGTAACTTTATAGGTACCTATAAGCTACCTAATAACTACTCTGTTGATGTAACAGGTAACTGGTACGGCCCTATGCGCTTGCCTATATTACCAAATGATTACAGACCTGAATATTCGCCTTGGTTTTGTATTACAAATATACAGTTCACCAAAAAGTTTGATTACGGGCTTGAAATATATACGGGTATGAAAAACATATTTGATTTTGTGCCAAAAGACCCAATAATAAGACCTTTTGACCCATTTGATAAGTATACTGATGTAAACAACCCTAACGGTTATACTTTTGATCCTAGTTATAATTATGCATCTTTACAAGGCAGAAGAGTTTTTATAGGTATGCGTTATAACCTGTTTTAAAAATTAAAAAACCTGATATTATGAAGAAAGCACAAGCAAATAAAACCACCTCTATAAAGAGAATTATCTGCTTGTGCTTTTTATTGTTATTTCCTGTTATTGGTATAGCACAAACTGATAAAACACAAAAAAGTTATACTACGAGTTTTGAATCCCTCAGTGACAGTATTAACTTAAACCCTAAGCCCATACTCATCAAAATATATGCTGACTGGTGTGCAGTTTGTAAAATTCAGGATAAAAAAATTGAGAAAGACACAGCAATTCAAAAACTGCTTTCGGAAAAAGTTTATTACCTCACCCTAAATGCAGAAAGTAAAGAAACAATAGTTTTTAATAGTAAAAGTTATAGTTACAAACCTAACGGAACTAAAAGTGGTCATCACGAATTGGCTACATTATTAACTTACGGCAGTTCGGAATATCCTTATTGGGTACTGCTTTCACCCGATTATAAAGAAATGGGGAGCTATAGCGGACTACTTAATGAAGAACAGTTAAAAAAAGTACTTAGCAGTATTAAGTAAAGTTACTTAGAGCTATCCTTCTTTAAAATTAATCATCACTTTTACGTGTTTATATAGTGTAGGAAACTTTCTGGAAAACTCTTGAGGCGTTTCAAAAAAGTGTTCCAGTAAAACGGCTATAAACTCATATTTATTGGTAAAGGCATACTCACGGAAATAACCCGCATCAATAAGTTTTTGTTTATTTCTTGAATCGTTTGCATAGTCTACTACTTTCGTAAAAGCATCATGAAAAATAACCGATGATGTCCCTACTCTTCTCCTTCGCATAGCATCAGTATGCAATACATGGGCAAACTCGTGTAAGCCTAAATTCAGGTTATCATTACTATACCGTAAACCTTCTTCAAAATGCTTCCATGAAAAAACAACGGCACCTGCAAGGGCATTAAACTCTCCTTTATGGTAGTCTCCGCTAACTGACATAAATACATCAGGGTATACTATTATAACTGAGAATATATTGGGCAAATACCCACGCATACCAAAAGTTAGCATAACAGCAGTACCAGCTATTTTTACTTTCATTTCTTCGGTTACGGTAAGCCCGTCTCTGCCTACAAAACCATAATTATTTATAAAGCTTGCCACACGGTGACGAAAATATTTTTTACGCCTATGCGACAGCCTGTTATAAAAAGGAAAGTTTTGTTTTAAAATAAACTCCTGAGATGAGATTAGCTTTTTAGTTACAGGATATAGGTGTACATATAAAGGTTTATTAAAAAGTAAAATATAAGTAGGTTCTATTAATGCCGAAAAAATAAATATTAGTGTGCCCACCCCTACTAAAGCAACAACCAGCAGGATTACTATTAAACTTATTATATCTGCCATTTTTCGTAAGAAAAAGCCGGGATAAACCCGGCTTTTATTTATTTATATAATTTTTTTACTATTCTGTATATGCTAACTCAATGTACATACTCATAAATGCTGTATCAGATACGGTATTTTTAAGTTCTCCATCAACAAAAATTTGCATTACATAAGGGCACGCCCCACTTGTCAGTTCGCCTAAATCCATTGTAACTTTTGTATCAATTGCAGCACCTTCTTCTAATTCTACAGTTTTAGACCAAGTAGTTACACCTTCAAGCGACTCTGAAACCTCTACCATAGCACCTGTTGCATCTTTATATTCAATAATATCTATAACAGGATCTTCAACAGTTATTTTATACTCTACCTCGTGAGTATTGCTATTGTCATCATTGTTTACAGCATCGCCGTTATCGTCACTACTACATGAGGTAGTAAAAAAAACTAATGATAATACCAGAAATAAGAAAGAACTTCTTTTAAATGTTGTTGTCATTTTTTTAATTAGATTTTGTTTATGATAATTTATAATTGTTACTATTTATGAGATAAAATTCCCTTTTTTAATATCTGCCCAAACTCATACATATCCTCATAAGAACAGTAGAACGGTACAGGTGCAAGGCGTATAACATTTGGCTCTCTCCAATCAGTTATTACCCCATTCTCCATTAAATAATCAAATAAAGCCCTCCCTTCTCCATGTAAGAAAACGGATAACTGGCAAGCTCTTTCTTTAGGATTAGTTGGTGTAATTATTTCAAAAGTACTATCTACTTCTTTATCTATTTCATGAAGTATATATTCAAGATAAGAGGTTATACAATCTCTTTTCTGTATTAAAGCAGGCATACCCACTTCATCAAACATTTCTACAGATGCCAAGTATGGTGCAAGTGATAGTATAGGCAAATTACTTATCTGCCATCCATCAGCCCCGCGAACAGGATCAAATTCAGGCTCCATTAAAAAACGACGGTCTTTATTATGTCCCCACCATCCTGCAAAGCGTGGTAAATCCATATCATTATGGTGCATTTCGTGTACAAAAGCACCGGATGCATTACCCGGTCCTGAGTTCATATACTTGTAACTGCACCATGCAGCAAAGTCTACATTCCAGTTGTGCAGGTCTAAGTGAATATTCCCCGCAGCATGGGCTAAATCCCAACCTACATAAGCACCTGCTTCCTGTCCTGCTGCTGTAATGGTTTCCATATCAAAAACCTGTCCTGTGTAGTAGTTTACACCACCTATTAAAACAAGTGCCAGTTCATCACCTGCTTCTTTAATAGTATTTAAAATATCTTCTTTACGGATGTTGTGTTCTCCCGGTCTTCGTTTAATCTCAATAATAGCATCTTCCGGTTCGTAACCGTGAAAACGTACCTGACTTTTTATCATGTACTGGTCACTGGGAAAGGCTTTTTCCTCGCATATTATTTTGTACTTTTTAGGTGTTGGCCTGTAAAAAGTAACCATAAGTAAATGCAAGTTTACCGTTAAGGTATTCATTACCGTTATTTCACTTGGGAAAGCTCCAACTATTTTACTTAAAGGTTCTGCAAAACGCTCGTGGTAGTCCCACCAAGGCTTATCAGCATAAAAGTGTCCCTCTACCGCAAGTTTAGCCCAATCATCCATTACCTCATCTACATACGCTTTAGTTCGCTTAGGCTGTAATCCAAGTGAGTTTCCTGTAAAATATATAACCTGTTTCCCGTTTACATGCGGGAAAATAAACTCGTCTCTATATTTAGACAGCTTGTCTTTTGCATCAAGTTGTTGTGCAAATTCGCGTGTATTTTGAAATTCCATTTTGTAGTAGTGTGTTTGTGTGGGCGTAAAAATAATGAAATATAATTTATTGCCAATTTCTTAATTTAAAAAGCTTTCTATACTTGAATTTACCTCATAACTTATATTTTTTTACTTTTACTTTAAAATCAATCTAATGCAAATAATAAGACTAATTATTTTAAGTAGTTTTCTTTTTATAAGCTGTAAAAAAGACACTCCGGTTAAATCAAGTATCGACCCAGATAACGTAACTGATACTACAATTAAAAAAGAGGCTACTAATAGTAAACTAAATAAACTTGCTAAACAGCTAAGCGGATTATGGATAAACAGTTCTTATTTAGATAGTATTAAAGTCAGTAAATCAATATCTAAAAGCAGGAATTATTATTCAGACATCTTAGGGTTTTATCTTTACGAAGAAAATTTATTAAGCGAAAAAAGTAGTATTTGGGGGTTCACAGAAAATGAAGGAGGATATACATATCCTATAAAATATAATACAGATACCAATAATTTTATATTCGATGTTTCCAGAAAGAATGAATATCCTGAAGAAATGGATTTTTCAATGTATCTCAAAAAAGACAAATTGGAAATAATGTATACTATTCCTAAAAGGAAAAAAATATTATATACAAGAATAAGCCACTCAAAAAATATTGATGAACTAGATTATGAACTTAACCATATTCTATTTGAAGGAACTTATGTAGATAGTATAACTCAAAAGGAATTTATATTTCAAAGAAATGGTACAGTTAAAGGTTTTGACAGCATAACCAATTATGAACTACAGTATAATTTTGTTGTAGAACTTAAACCTATTGACATGATTTTTCTATCATCTTCAGATGAACCTTATTCTGATTTATACCATTATGAAATAAAAGACGATAAAATTATGCTTTATAGTAACAGAAGTTATCCTGATGAAAAAACAGAGGATGAGTTTATACCTGAAACTGGGTATATTATTGAAGAAAAACCTACTTTTATACTGATGAAAAAATAAATAAAAAAGCAGAGATATATCTCTGCTTTTTTATTTTGAATTATGCTTATTCGGATTATAAAATCAGCATTGCATCACCATACGTGTAGAAACGATATTTTTCTTTAACCGCTTCGTCATAAGCCTTACGCATTAGATCGTGCCCCATAAAGGCAGATATCATCATAAGCAGTGTAGACTTTGGTGTGTGGAAGTTTGTTATCATACAATCGGCAACACTAAAATCATAAGGAGGGAAAATAAATTTATTTGTCCACCCTACATATGGGTTAAGTGTTTGCTGCGATGAAACAGAACTTTCCATAGCTCTCATACTGGTTGTACCTACTGCACAAACTTTTCTTTTCTGTGCTTTTGCTTTGTTTACAATATCACAAGCCTCCTGAGTAATCATTAATTCCTCAGAGTCCATTTTGTGTTTAGAAAGATCTTCTACCTCAACAGGGTTAAATGTACCTAAACCAACGTGAAGTGTAATTTCAGCAAAGTCAATTCCTTTTATTTCCAGTCTTTTTAACAGATGCTTAGAGAAGTGAAGACCGGCAGTTGGTGCTGCTACAGCTCCTTCTTCTTTTGCATATATTGTTTGGTAACGGTCTGCATCTTCAGGAGTTACATCACGGTTTATGTATTTTGGTATTGGTGTTTCACCAAGTTCTGTAAGTTTTCTTCTAAACTCTTCATAAGAACCATCATATAAAAAACGTAGTGTTCTTCCGCGAGAAGTTGTATTATCTATAACTTCTGCTACTAATGAATCATCATCACCAAAATAAAGTTTATTACCTATCCTTATTTTTCTTGCAGGGTCTACCAGCACATCCCAAAGGCGTTGTTCTGAATTAAGTTCTCTTAAAAGGAAAACTTCTATTCTCGCTCCGGTTTTTTCTTTATTACCATATAATCTTGCAGGGAAAACCTTAGTGTTATTAAGCACCATTACGTCACCTTCATCAAAATAATCCAACACATCTTTAAAAAGTTTGTGTTCTATAGTTCCGGTTTTTCTGTCTACCACCATTAAGCGTGACTCATCACGGTTTTCAGCAGGGAACTCAGCAAGTAATTCTTCCGGCAGGTTGAAATTGAAGTTTGATAATTTCATTTTTTTCTCTTTAATTTCAGCGCAATAGAGGCGCTATTTTTACAGACTGCAAATATACTATCATGAAACAGGCGTTGTCAAGTGTTTTGACAACTATTTACAGGAATACGCAATTTTAAATGGGTTAAAACAGTGATTTTAAACCTTGGCAACTGAAAAACCTGCCTTTTTTAGGTCTTCCCAAAAGTCTGGGTACGATTTGCTAACTACTTCAGCATCATTTACAGTAAACGAATATTTTAATGCTAAAGGTGCAAATGCCATAGCCATACGGTGGTCATTATAAGTATCTATAGCGACTTCCTGAGAAGTATGATTAGCTTTTTGCCCGTTTACTGACAAGCTGTCTTCTGTTATAGTAACTGTAGCTCCAAATTTTTCCAGTTCTGTTTTCAACGCCTCAAGTCTGTCTGTTTCCTTTATTTTTAGTGTATGTAAACCTGTTAATTTACATTTTATATTTAAACCGAAACAAGTAACTGCTATAGTTTGCGCTATATCAGGAGTATTTTTTAAGTCCAGCTCTAAAGTATTAGAATAATCTTGGTGAACTTTAGTAAGTATTATAGTACCATTTCTAAACGCTGTTTCTACTCCAAAGTTTTTATAGATAGCTACAAGTGCAGAGTCTCCCTGTAAGCTACTTTGTTTAAAAGAAGACAAACTAATCTTACTATCTACTGGCGAAAGTGCTATTACAGCATAATAGTATGATGCCGAACTCCAATCGCTTTCGGCTGTAAGTGTTATTGGTTTTAGTTCTTTTACAGGCGCTACTGTAAGTATATTATTGTTTAGAGAAGCCTGTATACCCACACTATTAAGTAAACCCAGCGTCATTTCAATGTAGGGTAATGATGTTATTCCTCCTGCCAATGTTATAGTGATGCCTTTGGGCAATTTAGCACCTATCAATAACAAAGCAGTAATATACTGGCTGCTAACATCTGCTTTAATGGTAACATTGCTTTCTTTAAGACTTTTCCCTTTTATACATAGTGGTGGGTAGCCTTCATTTTCTGTATATTCGATAGTAGCTCCCAGTTTTCTAAGTGCATCTACCAGTATTTTTACAGGTCGTTCCTTCATCCTCTCCGAACCTGTGAGTACAACCTCTCTACCATCTTGCATTGCAAAATACGCGGTAAGAAAACGCATAGCAGTACCGGCGTGGTGTATATTTATAATACTTTCTTTGCTTTGAAGTGCCTGCTGCATGATTTGGGTATCATCCGCATTCGATATATTATGTAACGATACAGCAGGAAATAATGTCTGTAAAAGTAATATACGGTTAGTTTCAGACTTACTACCTGAAAGTTCAATATGAGTTTCGGTAATAGTATTAATCTGATCTAACCGTATATTCATTATAATAAAGTTATTACTTTAATTTTTCGTTATTATGGTGCCTGTCATGGTCGCGCTTACTTTTTAAATCCATTTTTTTATCAAAGGATTCCTGTAAGTTTATACCTGTTTGGTTAGCCAGGCAAAGTACAACAAAAACTACATCGGCAAGTTCTTCGCCTAAATCTTTATTTTTATCGCTTTCTTTTTCACTTTGCTCACCATAACGACGCGCTATTATACGAGCCACTTCACCAACTTCTTCTGTAAGTTGTGCCATGTTTGTAAGTTCGTTAAAATAACGAACCCCATGCTCTTTTATCCAGTTATCTACTGCCAGTTGGGCATTTTTAATATCCATAATTATGCTTTCTTCAATACAATTTTTTCTCCCTGCTTCTTAACTATGGTAGAGTAAAAGTCTTTTAACTGACTGTAATATTCAGGATTTATACGGCTAACATTTACATTTTCGCTTACTAAAACCTGAATCATATTACCTCTCGAACCAATTTTAAACGTAAAGGTACAAACATTTCCTTCTATCATAACATCCATTGGGCTGGGTATTGATTCTATTACATACCCTTCAGGTATGTTTAAGTTTATAGTATGTTTATCCTGAGAAGGGAAAACAAAATCAACAGGATAATTACGCTCTTCTAGTTTAAAAGGGTTTTCTGTCATAGAGAAAAACAGCATTGGCGATATATATATTTTATCTGCCACAACATCTGCCAGACCATCTCCTACAAATGAAAACTTCTCTACAACAGGCTCGTTGTAATTTTCTTTACGGTTTTCAACTGTATAATCAGATATTTCTATATCATCTAATCTTTTTTCCTGCTTAATTAAATATTCTTCTTCGTCAATATTTCCATATGCCATTCTAAACATAAAAGCATTATAATCAAAATACTGCCTTCTTACCTGTCCTTCAATATTACCTTGTTCATCTATAGTAGCCAGTATGGTATTATTTTTTATAGAAATTATAGAAGGTATAAGGCTAACTTGTTCTGATGAAAGATTATCTCTTATTACCCTACCAATTATATTTAGTGCTCTTACAGGTAAAAGTCCCGGTGCTCCCTGCTTTGTAGTAGCATCAAGAAATAATACATTATCCTGAGATTCTAATCCTGCTACTACATAGTTAAACTCATTTCTGTTTACAAAAGCTACATGCCCGTTATCACGAGTACTTAACAATACAGGGTTTGCATTAAAGCCTGCATAACGAAGCATTGCTACCAGCATCAGGTTAATTTCAGCTGCATTACCTGTTTTATCTTCGTAAGCTTCTTCAACTCCTTTTCTACACTCATAACCGTATTTATCGTTATAAGTCATTCTGTCCCTTACATAATTATATATTGCAGTAACTGCATCATCTCCGGACTTATTATTTTTTAATACGTTTTTAATGTCATCTTCAAAATAGTCTGACTTATTTAACTCCCTACCAAAATTTTCATCATTGTATATTGACTTAACAACGGTAGTCCAATCGGTTGCATAATTTTTTTCAAATTCGTTAGGAAAACTTGTCTTTGCTAACTCATGCTTTACATACGAACGGTAGTTATCTATATTATCTACAAAGCTTTCATCTTTAAGGGGTGATACATTTCGTACCGTATATGTTTTTCTGTGTATATAATAACTTACACTACCCATTTGGCTGCGAATAGTGGTATTAACCTGTCCGTAACCGGCTTTACGCCCATTACTGCTATATTCCTTAGTTATTCTTTCGGTATTTACATCTTCTTCAACAGGCATATAGGGACTAAGTATCCTATTGTATACAAAGTACTGCGGAATTTCTAATGTATACTGTATACTGTTTATAGGGATTTCCTCCTGAAAATACCATGTAGGAATGGTGCGTATATATGGAGATGTTTTTATGTATCTGTATTCAATTACAGAACCCTCTTTTACTGCCGGTAATGTAATCTTTTCAACGCTCCATATATCGTTAATTTCTTCTGTAAATTTACCTTCTTTTTTAAGTTTTGACTTTTCTGCTTTACCATTCTCTAAATTATAGGTCCAGGCTTCTTTAAAAATAACGCTTTCTCTTTGGCTACGGCTGCTTCCTGTATAAAAAGGCACTTCAACAGTTGCATAGTCATACCCATCTTTATTATATATCTTGAGCCTTACAGAAACATCTGTTACAATAAGCCAATTTCCGTTTTTATCTATATCAAAATAAGTAGTACCTGTTTTATATAAAATTGCAGCTGAAGCCGAGGGGTCAATTTCATTTGACTCTTCTTTTAACTCTTCTATTGTTACCTCTCCCAACTCAAATTCCTGAGCAATGGCTGTAATTGTAGTTGAAACAAATACTAAGAGTAGTAATAAACTTTTTTTCATTCTGATTCTGGTTTAATAATTTAGGTATAGGGGTTATTATTGTTTTATAATTACAGCTTTCGCATTATCTGCCTGAGAAACTTCTTTAAAAAACTGTCTGAAGTCATTGTACTCCTCTTTTTTATAATAGCCTTCATTTACTATTAAAGAACGTTCATATTTTAGTTTTCCTGTTTCAGTAACAGTAAATTTTGCTTCATATTCTCCAAACTTACTTGTTATTACTATATCGTCAGGTTTTGCTTCAATACTGTACCCTTCCGGCATACTAATTTCAATTTCATCAGTATCATAAAAACCAAACGTTCTTTCAAAATCTGTTTTCCTGTTTCGGTATCTTTTAGGAATACCGTTATATGGATTGAATGCATTTACGGCAAATATTACACGATTACCGCTTACAGTACCGTATCTTTTCCCTTCAAGAGTAATATTTTCAATAAGTTCTGTTTTATCAGAGTCATTTTTAATTTTTGTTTCTTTCAGGGTAAGGTTGCCTATGTTGTCAAACATATTTTTATATCGCTCCTCCAATTCATCATCAGAATATCCTTCTATTCTATATTTATAGTCATATTGAAGTCCTTTAGAAACGAAATTTACATTTCCTGAAATACCACCACTTCCGTTAAGGGTATATTGCCCTTTTGAATGTTGTGTATTTTCTTCAACTTTATACTGGTGTGTACGTACCAGCTCACTTCCCTCCGGTTTTACTACAAGTGCTAATCTGTTATCAGTAAAGTTACCCTGAAAACCAAAGGGCGCATTCTGACTGGTACATTCCAGCCAAACATAATCATCGTTATGAGGAATTGCTAATATTACATGATTTCCCTGAGTAGAAACCATATCTTCATGAAGGCTTTCCTGCTCAGAGCCTGCATTTATAACTGTGTAATAAGATTCTACCCCTACAGCTTCCAGTAAAGCTCTGGTGTAGTTGGTAAGTGCTTTACAATCACCATAACCTAAACGATCTACATCCTCAGCTTGCATAGGTTTCCAGCCACCTATACCAAGCTGTATACTTATATAGCGGGTTTTATCCTGCATGTACTTATATACTATTTTTGCTTTCTGTAAAGGGTCTTCTATACCTTTTGTGCGTTGTTGTATTTCTTCAATGGTACTTTTAGGTAATTCATCTGTACCTGTTAAAAGGTTATTATACATCCAGGCTCCAAATACTTCCCAACTTGTAGCTTCTCCTTCTACACCTTCTAAACTAAACTTATCCAGACCAAAAAGTACAACAGGTACTATTTTTTCAAAAGAAGGAGCATAATCCTCTCTTTCTAAAGCAGGCATACGCTCTACCTTTAAGCCAAGTTTAGTATTACTTTCTTTAGTAATTTCTATAGTATCATCAAAGTTGTAGGTCTTATACTTAAAGCCTAAATCGTCTTTACATGATATAGTAAAGATATTTTTTTCTACACTTACAGAAGTGCCCTCCATTGGTGCCCACCCCGGTATAAAAGCAGTATTAGGTGTTTCTGTTTCGCTGGTATATACTACGGTAAAAGGATATTGAGATGGTAAATAATCTAAATAAAGTACTCTGTCATCACTTATAACAGAACCTTCGGAAACAGATGCTTCTCTGAAGTCTTTCTCTTTTATTCTTTTTATTTCCTTACCCGATGCATCATAAATATAGGCTTCTATATCTTTAACTTTAGATGATTTAGTAAAGAACTCTCGGGCTTTTATAAATTTGCTGCCGCTCTCATTTAAAACCGTAACAACCCTTTTCTTTTTAATCTTCATAGATTTTCGGGAGTTGATTGTTACATCAGTTTCATTATACCTTACTACCGCATTGGCATTATCCAGTAAGTCATCCGGAATAGCAGTTATAGAGTATTCTTTTTGTGAAAAAATAGCTTGAGGTATGAGTAATAATAGGTAAAGGATGGAAATTCTTAAAAACATGTTAAAAAAATTTCGTCAAAAATAGGATAATTTACCCCAAATGAAAATTTTATTCTCTGTTTTTACTATCTATTAATATTGTAACAGGTCCGTCATTAACCAAAGTGACTTTCATATCTGCACCAAAACGACCTGTTTGTATTTTCTTACCTAAAACGGTTTCCATACTATTTATAAAACTTTCATATAACGGTATAGCTACATCTGGTTTTGCTGCTTTAATATATGATGGACGATTACCTTTTTTAGTAGCTGCATGCAGGGTAAACTGGCTTACTACAATAACATCGCCCGAAACATCTTGTATGGAAAGGTTCATAACACCTTCTTCATCACCAAATATTCTGAGCTTTGTTATTTTACCTGTTAACCATTCTATATCTTCTGTAGAATCGGCGTCTTCTATACCCAGCAATACAAGTAAACCTTTATTTATTGCTGAAACTTTTTCTCCTTCTATTGTTACCGAGGCTTCACTAACCCTTTGTAATACTACTCTCATTACTCCTCATTATTTTTTCCTTCACCATAAATATCTGTCCTGTAGGCTTCATCATCTCCTTCCAGTATCTGAATATAACTACGGTAGCGCGACCATGCTACTTCATCGGCATCCAAAGCATCTTTTACAGCACAATAAGGCTCTTCTTTATGCAGGCAGTTATTAAACTTACATTCTTCTTTTAAAGCAAAAAATTCAGGAAAATAATCACCTACCTCATCAGGCTCCATATCTACCACACCAAAACCGCGAATACCGGGGGTATCTATAATTTTAGCACCGAAATCAAGGTCGAACATTTCTGCAAATGTTGTGGTGTGCTGCCCCTGGCTGTGCTGTTCGGAGATTTCTTTGGTTTTAAGGTTTAAAGAAGGTTGCAGTGCATTCACCAAAGTAGACTTTCCTACCCCTGAATGTCCTGAAAAGATACTAATACTATCTTTCATTTCTTCTTTAAGCTTTTCAATACCTTTATTTTCCGTTGCAGAAACTCTAAGGCATTTATAACCTATTTTACTGTATATGTATTGCAGATAAAGTTGTTCATCTTCAGCTTCTCGGTCAAGAGTATCTATTTTATTAAAAACTATTACCGCTTCAATGCCATAGGCTTCGGCAGTAACTAAAAAACGGTCTATAAAACTGGTAGTAGTGGTTGGGTTATTTATAGTAACTAAAAGAAACAGCTTATCTACATTAGATGCTATTATGTGCACTTGTTTAGACAGGTTTACGGATTTGCGTATTATGTAGTTTTTACGCTCGTGTATTTTATTAATAACTCCGTTGCCACTTTCTTCAAGTTTAAAATCTACAACATCGCCCACCGCAACAGGGTTAGTACTTTTAATACCTTTAATCCTGAATTTTCCTTTTATACGGCACTCATAAAAAGTTCCGTCTTCGGCTTTTACGGTATACCAGCTTCCTGTAGATTTATAAACAAGTCCTGTCATAATGGCAAAGATAATAAATACCTATGCTACAACGCTATTAAAATATAACACATTAAAAAAGCTGCTTCTTTTTATGAAACAGCTTTTGCATATTCTACCTTGGCTATTTAAAGTGCAAACTAAAAACTAGGGTACGTCTTTATTTAAAACTTTTTCCTGATGGTTTATACTTTCCTGATGAATTGCTCTGAACATATTATTAATAAAATCTTCACTTAGTCCCTGCTCTTTACCTAATGCCATCATGCGCTCTAAAACCTCTTTCCAGCGTTTGTTTTGTAGTACTACTACATTGTTTTCTTTTTTAAGCCCGCCTATTTCCTGAGCAATTTGCATACGTTTACCTAAAGCATCAATCATTTTATCATCAAGCTCATTAATTTGCATCCTGTACTTTTCCAGTAAGCATTTAAAACTTTCTGTTTCATTGGTTTGTTTACGAATAACCAAGTTACCCAGAATTTGCTTTAGTCTTTCAGGAGTTACCTGCTGTGCTGCATCACTCCAAGCCTTGTCAGGGTTGCAATGTGTTTCAATCATTAAGCCGTCAAAATTAAGATCGAGTGCCTGCTGTGAAACCTGCTGAATCATATCACGTTTACCCGTAATATGCGAAGGGTCACAAATAATAGGTAAATCAGGGAACCTGTCTTGTAGTTCAATAGGAATTTGCCACTCCGGTATATTTCTATATTTAGTTTTTTCGTAAGTCGAAAACCCTCGATGTACAACACCTAGTTTTCTGATACCTGCATTATATATACGCTCAAGTCCGCCCAGCCATAAAGCTAAATCAGGGTTTACAGGGTTTTTAACCAGTACTATTTTATCAGTCCCTTGTAAAGCATCGGCAATTTCCTGAACAGCAAAAGGGTTCACTGTAGTACGCGCCCCTATCCAAAGTACATCAATATCATGTTCCAGTGCCAGTTTTACATGGTTGGCATTAGCCACCTCAACAGCCATAAGTAAACCTGTTTCGGCTTTTGCTTTTTGCAACCACTCTAAACCTATTGCTCCTACACCTTCAAATCCTCCGGGTCTTGTGCGCGGCTTCCATACGCCTGCACGATATATTGTAACATCAGAATCTTTTAACTGCCTTGCTATATCTAAAACCTGTTCTTCTGTCTCTGCACTGCAAGGCCCGGCTATAACCAATGGATGCGATACTTTTAAATCATTTAACCATTGGTGCATTTCACTATTATTTTCCATCTTCTTTATTATGACACAAAATTATGGAATTCTTACTACTTTTGTTTAAAACAAACATGCTATGTCTATAGAAGTTAAAGCTATTTCTAAAATGTATGGTGCCCAAAAAGCACTTAACAATGTTTCTTTCTCGGTAAACAAAGGCGAAGTTGTAGGTTTTCTTGGTCCTAACGGTGCAGGAAAATCAACCCTTATGAAAATACTTACCACCTACCTGAGTGCTGATAGCGGAACAGCTTTAGTAAACGGCAGTGATGTAGCAGCACAGCAAAAAGCGGTACAACAATCTATAGGCTACCTGCCTGAACACAACCCGCTTTACCTTGATTTATACGTTAGGGAATATCTTGCTTTTAATGCTGATGTTTATAAAGTAGACAAGAGCCGAATTGATGAGGTTATACAACTTACAGGGCTTACCCCTGAGGCTAATAAAAAGATAGGACAACTTTCTAAAGGATATCGCCAGCGTGTGGGGCTTGCAACAGCATTACTGCATGATCCTGAAGTATTAATTCTTGATGAACCTACAACGGGACTAGACCCTAACCAACTTGTTGAAATAAGAGAGCTAATAAAGAATATTGGCAAGGATAAAACGGTGTTTCTGTCAACCCATATTATGCAGGAAGTAGAAGCAATATGCGACAGGGTGATCATCATCAATAAAGGAGAAATTGTTACTGATAAAAAATTAAACAGTCTTTCCGGTGACAGTGAGCAAATTATAGAGGTTGAGTTTGATTACAGAGTAGAAGAGCAATTACTACAGAGCATTCCACACCTTAAAAACTACGTAAATGTATTTGATTTTACATGGGAACTGACTTTTGACACTAAAGAGGATATGCGCCCAACTATATTTGATTTTGCACATGACAATGGTTTAAAAACACTTCGATTAAACCAAAAGAATAAAAATCTGGAAGCTATTTTCAGAGAAATGACAAATAAGCAAAAAGAAGAATAATCTAACTATTATTAGTAAACTATATGACCGGTGTATAACTGTTCTACATCTACAACAGGAGGTTCGTTTTTAAGTACTAAATTACCGGTAGAATATATAGTTCCTGACACTTGCTGTTGCGGGTTTACTATAATATCATTAGAACTTCGGTGGAATACATATACACTTTCAGCAACAAGGTTAGCTCCATCAAAACGAGCATCGCCTGAATAAAAACTCACATTCAAATTAGTTACCTGCCCTGATATTTTGTAATAGCACGACTGGTTATCCTGTACCAGTAAGCTCTCTGCATTTAATTGTAAATCAAATATACCTGAAGCTGTTTCACTATGTAAACCTGATTCCAATGTGAGAGACGGAAAACTCAAAATTCTATTTGATTTTACAGCAAACTGCGAAGCCGAATATATGCGTTCTAAAACAGGTGTTGTTACCGTTACAGTAGTACTATTGTAATCTCTAGTCCAGTTACAATTATTACTGTTTGTGATAAATAACTCACCGTCTTCTCTAACCTCAGCAGTAATATATTCTTTTAGATTTTCACCTGTTTGTACGGTTACTTTTTGCTCCTCGCCTTGTGCTATAATCAGTTCTATACCGGGAGATATATGAATTTTATTAAACGATGCTACCTCAACATCATATAGTAGAGTATCGCCGGCTTTCCTATAACATTCCGGCGACGATTCACTATTACAGCCCGTAAAAAGCTGCAATAATACAATAACTACTATGGGTAAATATACCTTTTTAAAACTCATAACCTTGCTCCTATAGTAAACTCAAGTACTTCTGCTTTTGCTCCGTGTGTTTTAAGTGCAACACCTGTAAATATAGGTTTGCTTATGTAATATTTCATGCCTACACGCTGATATAGACTACCTGTATATTTAAAAGGTTCGTACACATAAACACCTGCCTGAGCCTCTACCGACAGTTTATTTATAAATAATTCATAGCCCACAAAAGCCCCTATTTTTCTATAATCGGTAGTACCATCAACATTTTCTTCGGGGTACGCTACAGCTTTATACTTTATATATTCCTCTAAATATTTCGGCCAGAAAAAATCAACCCCTAACTGAAAAGCACTTTTTCTGGTAAAACGTTTATCAGCATATACCGAAAGTGCATAGTATGGGTATTGACCGCTGCCTATAACATCACTTTCGTTGACTCCTCCTCTAAAGGCTATGTTATACCTAACAGGCTCTTTATAATCAACAGTATCTTTTTGTAAGGGGATGTATGCTATACTTTCATCTCTGCTGAATGTATAATTCAAACCTACATTCACCGCAAAAGTATTGGTGCTGGTATTTGGTGCTTTCATGCTGGCATTACTATGATGAATAAACGAAAGTCCTGCCTGAATCCCTATTCCTTGCCATATATCAGCATGGTTATAATTAAGCATAAAGTAAGTAGAAGGCATTACACTGGCACCATAAGCGTAGTTCCTGAAATTAGTTTCTTTGTCATAAGGGTTGGTGTTATACGCTACCCCCTGCCCTATTCGAAATAATAAATGCCTTTTAAAAAAATAAAAGTTATAATGACCGTACAAACCATACATTTCTCCTAAAGACTGGTTTTTCATATCCTCATACTGAAATGAAAAGCCCCAATCAGGATAGTTATATACCCGTTCCCATTCTTTTTTACCAAAAGTTTTTCGGTTAAAACTTATGATTACTCCCTCAGGATGTCCTGTAATAAGGTGTTGTATCGACTTACGGTGCGGAATTATATTACCATAAAAGTAACTGGCATCAACTGTATAGTTACCTTCTGCTTTGTTTTGAGCAAAAAGTAAAACGGGAAATAATAGCAAAAGAAGTAATACGTGCTTCATCTTACAGATTGAGAGGCAAATATAAAAGAATTTAGAAAACAGCTTTTGCCACTTCCTTAATATTACCTTCTTTTTATATAGAGCAGTAATAAAGCACCACTATAAATTTCAAAACCAATTATTTATATATCTGTAATAGAAAAAATTTTATATTGCAAATGTTGTTTTTCCTCTATTTTTATAACACATATACTAGAATAATTACTTACTTTTTATTATGAGAACAAGTTTAAATTTTGAAAACCTAGATACTAAAAAATTACTTTCTGAACTTGACTTTGAATTTTTTTTGAAACAAAACATCAAAGATGAAAACTATAATGAACAGGAAATTAATCAAATACATAATAGCTACAACTCCTATAAAAATGAATTAAAACTAAACAAAAAGAAAAAGAAACAATATTACTACCTTATGGAAGGAAAGGTCAGAAAAATGTTTACTGGTGGTCTTTTACCAGCATTATTCGGACTTGATGAAACTAGAAGCCACAGATTTATAGATTTTGAAGCTGTTGGTGAAAATTGGGCATATTTTAATTACTGGCAAAAATATTATAGAAGAAAAATCATTAGAGAGAAAACATGGGGGTATATTATAAAATTAGGTAGTACACTTGCTATAATACTATCTATAATAAAATTACTTGAGTACTTTAAAGTTTTATAACGTAAGAGACTTTTGCCTCTCCGCTACTTTCAATACAGTTTCATATAGCTTTTCAGCTATTTTTACTTTATCATTTGGTTCAGTTTTTACAAACTCATATTCCAGGTCTCTGCTTTCAGCTAAAAACTTTACTCCCTTACCAAAACTATCGGGTAGTTTCTCTACTTCCTTATTTATACTTATAATAGTAAACCCTTGTTTTACGAGCTCTAAATAGTCACCGGGCAGGCTGTTGCTTGCGGTAGCATCTATTGCTATAAGGTTCTCCATACCATAGGCACGCACAAAGTTTAGTACGTCTTCCATTTTAAAAGGTATTCCGAATTGTATAAAATTAGCTTCCCATGAGTAATTGACACCTTCTTTTTCATAAAATGCCACAGTTGAGTTAGTTATTATTGGGAATCTTATATCCAGCTTGCGCTCTAAAACAAGGGTTTTATTATTCTTTACTACTTTATCTATTAAGGCACTCCCGGCATTACCTATACCAAAAAGTACTATGTTTATTCTACTGATCATAATTTTTAATTAAAGAAGAGAACTGCCTTCGGGATGCCGAAGGCAGCCACTTCATGAAACAAACAAAAAACAACTTATATCACAACTTTAATCATTGTATTAATTATATAAATAGTCCTTATTCAGGACTAATGAAACGGGAATGTTGTTTACCAACATATTGTAAGCAGGACTCCTTAATTGCACCTCATTCATCCACTTTTCCAGCACTTCTCTGGATACTGTAGTAGCAGGCTTCAGCTTAATTTCAATACTACTAAAGCCCGGTTTTGCTTCTTTCGCTTCCGCTGATAATGCGGTTAAATCGCCCGTTATTTCTATTTGTAATGAGCGTAACACTATGCCCTGTTCCTTTGCAATGCTTTGCCCAAGGGCATTAATACAGCCTGCAAAGCCTGCCAGTAAGTACTCGTAAGGGTTTGGACCTTCCAGCTCAGGGTATTTTGAGTTTTCACTTACTCTTAAATCAGTATTTAGTGTTTTAACAACAAACTGTTTGTTGTTTCCGGTATAGCCCAGTACATTTATTAAATTAGCATTCATGGTTTTATTTTTTATGTATTGTAGTTTTATAAAAATTGTGTTTAAACAAAAAGCCCTTTTGGAGCGGTTACCAAAAGGGCTGAAACTTGATTATTGTATAATAAATCTTTAAGTCTTTCGCTTTGGTAGTCGCATATACATATAGCGCATCCACATCCATGTAGTATTGTTATAAATACAGGTTGAATGATTGTAATCGGATGTTGTATGTGCGAAAAACGTTTTCATTTTCTTATTACTGTTAGTTACTAAATGCTATACCGAAATTTAAAATTGTTATAATAAAAAAGCCCTTGCTTTGTTGGGCAAGGGCTGCTGTTTATATTTTATGTATGTTATATCTTTAAATATTTTCTATAACAAAATCAACAGCAACCCTGGCGGACATATTCCACATAGTATGATTGCGATATTGACAGGTTATAAAATTCATTTTATTTGCTTGATTATTGCTCAACAAACTTCTACAGTATTTTTCAATAAAACAAATAAAAATTAAAATTTAACACTCAAACGTTTTAGAATACTATTAGTTTTTAGACAAGCAGTATAGCTAATCAGATTATTTAATTAACATCTTTTTAGTTATAATCTCGCTGTTATTACTAATCAGGCTGTATAAATACAGACCCGGTTTAAATTCACTGGCATCAAGTGTAACTGTACCTTTTTCTTCTTTTAAAGTAAATTCTTTTAAACTCTCTCCGCTTAAATTAAACACCATAAGCACTACATTCTGTGCACCTTTAGGAAAAGAATAGGCAATTTCTGTACTGTTATCAAACGGATTTGGTGTGTTTTGTCCTAAATAAAAACCACTTTCAGCAATTTTGTCCATTTCGGTAGCAGTAAAGTTATCTTTAGAAACTACATATGTTTTAGCATCGGCTAATTGCTTTTTAAGATATTCGACCTCTTCTGATAATTCCTGTATACCTTTAGTTAAAACAGATATGATACCATTGTAATTTACGCTTTTGTATGTACCTACACCCTCTTCATTATGATTAACAACAAGTTCGGGCAGCAACTTCTCTAACTCTTGGGCTATAAAGCCATGCTGTACCGCATCCGGAAATGAAATATCAAATTTATTATCTGTTTTGAAGGTATAGGTTACCGGATTAAGAGCTTTTATAAGCTCTAAAACCGAACCCTCCGCCTCTATATCCTGTTTAAATTGCTCATCAGAGGTAAAGGTTGCACTTGTAGCGATAATTGGCCCTTTAAAATCGGCTGCTGTAAAGTTAGCCGGAGATATTTGACTATCTCCCTTTGTTATGAGTAATCCTTTATAAAATCTTGACCTGATACCTACTTGATAAAGTTCCTTTCTTATAGAAAAACTGTCAGCAAACCCAAAATCTGTAGAACCGTTTGACCTAAATGATGCTGCAAGAGTGGACTGTGTGGAGGTAAAGCTATCAGCAAATTTTATATCCAAACCCCTCCCAACTGCATTGGGACTTATATATTGTATAAACGCGTTTGTCTCAGCCGAGCTATAACCCATTACCAAAGCTTTTCCTTCATCCTGAATTCTAAGTCCATGCAAGCGTTGACCTGATGGAGGTGTTACTAACTCGCCTAATGACAGCCAACGAGCTGTGGCATCAAATGAGAAATCTGTACCGTTTTGTAATTGTGTAATAATCCCTGGCTTAAATCTAAAAATTTCCTGTGTTCCCAGGCTTGAAGTTGGAATTGTTGTTGACACTGCTCCTTGAGAACTGTTTTGTGAAAAGCTTACCATACTAATTAGTAGGAAAGCCGGAATGATAATTTTTTTCATGATATATAATTATTTAAGGTTATGTTAAAATTAATTAGCTTAGCGTCACAAAAATTTTTACAGAATAAAATTTAACAAAAAAATAACTGATGTTTAGGAAAGTAAAACCACTGTTAATCAGTATCTTATATTTAAATTTTAACTATTTACAGTAGGGCATCTCATTTTTTATCTCATGACATAATAAGTATTAAAATTTCTCTATTTAAAATAGGTTTTATACATTTGCACTATTAATTTCGAGGAAAGATTTGTACTGATTGCAACCTCAATAAAAAATGCTAAAGCAGGGTATCTCTCCACATCTTTAGCGCGCTTTTGTTGCACTTTACACTCTTCTCTACTTAAAAATAAAGGTTTAAAAAATGGCATATTTATTCACTTCAGAATCAGTAAGTGAGGGGCACCCTGACAAGATTGCTGACCAAATATCTGATGCATTAATAGATAATTTTCTGGCTTTCGATCCGGAATCAAAAGTAGCTTGCGAAACTTTAGTTACTACAGGACAGGTAGTACTGGCAGGCGAAGTAAAATCTAAAATATATTTAGATGTACAACAAATAGCACGTGACGTTATAAAGAAAATAGGCTACACTAAGGGCGAATATATGTTTGATGCAAACTCTTGTGGGGTACTTTCGGCAATACACGAACAATCTCAGGATATAAACCAAGGGGTAGACCGCCAAAGTAAAGAAGATCAGGGAGCGGGTGACCAGGGTATGATGTTTGGTTATGCTACTAATGAAACGGAGGACTACATGCCGTTAGCATTAAACCTGTCGCACAAATTACTACAGGAACTAGCTGCATTAAGAAGAGAGAGTAAAGAAATTACTTATTTACGCCCTGATGCAAAAAGCCAGGTAACACTGGAATATGATAATGACAATAAGCCTGTAAGAATTGATGCTATAGTAATTTCTACACAGCATGATGAGTTTGCTGACGAGCCTACTATGCTGGCAAAAATTGAAAAGGATATTAAAGAAATTTTAATTCCGCGTGTTATAAAAAACAATCCGCAATATGCGCATTTGTTTAACGACAAAATAAACTACCACATTAACCCAACCGGTAAGTTTGTTATTGGTGGTCCTCATGGCGATGCAGGGCTTACAGGTCGTAAAATTATAGTAGATACTTACGGTGGTAAAGGTGCTCACGGTGGTGGTGCATTCTCCGGGAAAGACCCTAGTAAGGTAGACCGTAGTGCTGCCTATGCCACACGCCATATTGCTAAAAACCTAGTAGCCGCAGGCGTAGCCGATGAAATACTGGTACAGGTGTCATACGCTATTGGGGTAGCAAAACCAATGGGGATATACATACATACCTATGGTACAAATAATGTAAATCTTACCGATGGCGAAATCGCTAAAAAAGTAGAGCAATTATTTGATATGCGTCCTTACTTTATAGAGCAACGTTTAAAACTAAGAAACCCTATTTACAGCGAAACTGCTGCTTATGGGCACATGGGGCGTAAGCCACAAACGGTAACTAAAAAATTTACCGCTCCTAATGGTGAACAAAAAGAGCTTGAAGTGGAGCTTTTCACTTGGGAGAAACTGGATTATGTGGATAAAGTAAAAGAAGCATTTAGCCTATAAAGCAAAATGTACATACAACACTAAGCCCTTGAATATTCAGGGGCTTTTTTATTTTAAATAAGCATTACACACATATCACCTTATAAATTATTATTTTTACAGAGTATGAAATTTATTCTGTATCTTTTATTTACAGCAAGCGTAATTATTACTCAAGCACAGGAAACCAGTTTACCTGCGGAGTTATTACATAGCTTTAATGCCGGAACTGACCGATATGTAGGTACAGATAATTTCGGGTATAAGTACACTATTGGCAATAATGAATTTCGTAAATATAAAGATGGCAATACAATACACTTTAAAGCAGTAGCCTTGGGCGACTTGTATAGTGTTGATTTGCAAAACCCATTACAAATAGTGCTGTTTTATAAAGATTTTAATACTGTAGTGCTATTAGATAATCAACTGAACGAAACTATCCGTATTAATTTCTCACAATTAAACCAGCCTGTAGTAGCCGAAGGTGTAGGACTGGCTTCGCAAAACCGTCTTTGGGTATACGATACTAACACGCAACAGGTTGGTTTATACTCACTAACACCTAATACTTTTAAAACGTTAACACCGCCTTTCAACAAAAAATTGAAATACTACCAGTCTGACTACAACTATTTCTATTGGGCAGACGAAACAAATAACCTTTATGCAGTTAACCTGTTTGGTAAAGTATCGTTTCTAGGAACGTTACCTGCTTATGACCAACTGGAATTGATTTCTGCTAAAAAAGTTTTACTGAAAAAAGATAACGTCCTCTACCTGTATAACCTACAGGAAGCAACATATAACAAGATAGAAATTGCAGAAAAAAGCTTTTTAAGCTTTCACTATACCGCACAAATTTTATCTATTTTTACAAACAATAAAATTATTCAATACAATATAATACTCCCTAAGTAATGCATATAGCCGTAGCTGGAAATATAGGAGCCGGAAAAACCACACTTACCGGACTTTTGGCAAAACAATTTAAATGGGAACCTCACTATGAAGATGTAGTGGACAACCCATATTTAGATGATTTTTACCACCAAATGGAACGATGGTCTTTCAACTTGCAGATATACTTTTTAAACAGCCGTTTTAAACAGATACTGCAAATACGTGAAAGTGGTAAAAAAATAATACAGGACAGGACGATATACGAGGATTCCCACATATTCGCACCCAACCTCCATGCTATGGGGCTAATGACAAACAGGGATTTTAATAACTACCTGTCGCTTTTTGAAATGATGGAGAGCTTTGTAGCTGCTCCTGATTTGCTTATTTACCTACGCAGTTCTGTGCCTAATTTGGTAAAGCAAATACAAAAGCGCGGACGTGATTATGAAAACTCTATTTCTATAGATTACCTGAACCGACTTAACGAGCGTTACGAGGCATGGATACAAGGGTACGACAAAGGAAAACTTTTAGTACTGGATGTGGACAAACTGGACTTTGTAGATAAACCAGAGGACTTAGGAATTATAGTAGATAAAATTAACGCGGAGTTAAACGGACTATTTTAAAACAGTCTGTCTAAATAAAAAAAGCCCTGCAAAATAAATGCAGGGCTTTTTTATATCAATTTGTAAACTTTATACTAATATACTAAATCGAAAGAACCATTAGTCATTGTAATGAAATCTAGAGTTTCTCCTTGGTAAGACACTACATTACCATGAAATGTTCCTTTAAGTTTGTGCTCAGTACATATCTCTACATTATCTATAATACCTTCATCATTATTTTCATACGACTCATAATAAGTATTGTTACCTTTTTTATACTCTAAATCGTATATTGATTCCTCTCCTGTATAAGGGACTTGAGCTTCAAATGATAAAACATCAGCATGGTCTTTAGTTAAAGCAGTAACATAAATTCTTGACCCGTTTACTTCTACATCTACTTCTTCAAAATATTTCTTCTGACCATCAATAGTAACTACTACCGGTGCATTAGAGTTAGCTGAATCGTTAGAATCGTCATCACTAGAGCAAGAACTAAAAACTGTTGCACAGGCAACAGCAACAAATAGATAAATTTTTTTCATTGGTTAAATTTTTTTAAAAGATTTGCGCAAATCTACTTTTTTATTTTAAATTAAAACATAGCCGGAAAAATAATTAATTATTATATATTAACAAAAAAGCCCTGCAAAATAAATTGCAGGGCTTTTTATTGATTACAAACTATTACCTGTTCTCTTTAAATTCTGCAATTTTTTGATTAACCTCTTCAGGTGTTCCTTCAAATATTTCTTCTGTTGTTTTTATTGTCTCTTTTTCTGTTATAGTAGAAACCGTTACGGTAGCTATAACATTCCCATCAGCATCAATCTGTCGGTCTATAGTTACTTCCTCTCGCTGTTCTAAACCTGTTACTGCAGGTTGCTCTATAACTGTAGCACTTGGTGTAGCTAAGCCATGCTCTGAAGCCTCATGTTCGCCTAATATCGGAGCAATTACTAAACCGATAAGGCAGGTAAGCTTAATTAAAATATTCATAGATGGTCCTGAAGTATCTTTAAATGGATCCCCTACCGTATCTCCCGTTACCGCAGCTTTATGTGCATCAGAGCCTTTGTAGGTCATTTCTCCGTTAATCATAACCCCTGCTTCAAATGATTTTTTAGCGTTATCCCAAGCACCACCTGCATTATTTTGAAACACTGCCCATAACACACCAGATACCGTTACACCTGCCATATAACCTCCGAGCATTTCTGCTACCAACTCGTTATTATCAGGATAAATAAGCATTCCCAATAATACTATTGCAATAGGGAAACCTATAGTAAGTAATCCCGGAAGCATCATTTCACGAAGTGCTGCTTTAGTAGATATCTGTACACATTTACCATATTCCGGCTTGCCTGTACCTTCCATAATGCCCGGTATTTCTTTAAACTGCCTGCGCACTTCATAAACCATATCCATAGCAGCTTTACCCACCGAATTCATGGCAAGTGCCGAGAATACCACAGGAACCATTCCCCCTACAAAAAGCATAGCTAATACCGGGGCACGGAAAATATTAATACCGTCAATACCTGTAAAGGTTACATAGGCAGCGAACAGCGCCAGTGAGGTAAGCGCAGCAGATGCAATGGCAAAACCTTTACCTGTTGCTGCAGTTGTATTCCCTACAGAGTCTAATATATCAGTACGGGTACGTACTTCATTAGGTAATTCGCTCATCTCAGCAATACCACCTGCATTATCGGCAATAGGTCCGAAAGCATCAATAGCTAACTGCATTGCAGTAGTTGCCATCATAGCCGAGGCAGCCAGTGCTACCCCGTAAAAACCTGCAAAAGCATACGATGCCCAAATAGCACCTGCAAAAAGTAATATAGTAGGGAAAGTAGAAATCATACCCGTTGCCAGTCCGGCAATAATATTAGTTCCTGCTCCTGTACTTGATTTTTGTACAATAGCTAAAATCGGTTTTTTGCCAAGCCCTGTATAATATTCGGTAACGGATGATATTACACCACCAACTACAAGCCCCACTATAGCTGCATAAAATACTCGGATAGATGCTATTTCTTTTGCACCTTCTCCATAGAATTCCATATTCATAGTTGGAGGCAACATATAATCTATTAAAAAGTATGATGCTACAGCTACCATTATAATAGAAACCCAGTTTCCTATATTTAGTGCGCTTTGTACTTGCGCTTCTTTAGCATCGTTACTGCTTATTTTTACCAGCATTGTTCCTATTATAGAAAACAGTATCCCAAAGCCTGCAATAACTACAGGTAACAAAATAGGTCCTATCCCACCGAAGGCATCGGTAAAAGTCGGGTTACTTGCCAGTATATCTTTTAATACATAATTGCCCAGTACCATTGCAGCCAGTACTGTTGCTACATACGACCCGAAAAGGTCAGCACCCATACCTGCTACATCTCCTACATTATCCCCTACGTTATCAGCTATAGTAGCAGGGTTACGCGGATCATCTTCAGGTATTCCTGCTTCTACTTTACCCACAAGGTCTGCACCTACATCGGCAGCTTTGGTATAAATACCACCACCCACACGGGCAAAAAGTGCTATAGACTCTGCCCCAAGTGAGAAACCCGCAAGGGTTTCCAGCACTACCGTCATATCCATAGTATTTGTCCATACTCCTCCCATAAAGTAATGGAAGAACACAATAAAGAATACTGTTAAACCCAGTACTGCCAAACCTGCAACGCCAAGCCCCATTACAGTACCACCACCAAAAGATATTTTTAGTGCTTTTGGCAAACTGGAACGTGCTGCCTGAGTGGTACGTACATTGGTTTTGGTGGCTATCTTCATACCCATGTTACCTGCCAATGCTGAAAATATAGCCCCGAAAATAAAGGCTACTATAATAAGCATATGGGTTGTGGGCACTATATAAGCAATAATAGCCAGTGCTATACTGGCTATTATTACAAATATGGTAAGTAATTTATATTCTGCATTAAGGAAAGCAAGGGCTCCTTCGTATATATGATCTGAAATCTCTTTCATTTTACCGTCTCCTGCATCTTGTTTTAAAACCCAAGAACGTTTTACTGCCATAAATAAAAGTCCCAAAACGGCCATGATGACCGGAATGTAAATCATAATAGAATCCATAAAAATAGCTTTAGTTGATTGTTAAGTTATTGTAAATGTAACAAAACAAAAACAAAAAAAGCAATACTCTTTTTAAGAATATTGCTTTTCTACTACGTATTTATTAGTAAATACTTATGCTATACTGAAAAGTGATTCAGGTCTGTCCTCAAGATTTTCGAAACGATCTACACACTTATCTATGATTTCGCGAGCTTCAGCAGCGTCACCCCATCCTCCTACATCTACTTTCTTTTGCTCAAGGTCTTTATATACCTGGAAGAAGTGCTCAATCTCTTTCAATAAGTGAGGGTTCATATCACTTAGGTCTTCAAGTCTGTTCCAAATTGGGTCTGATACAGGAACACAAACTATTTTTTCATCCGGTCCTTTTTCATCTGCCATGTGGAATACACCAATTGGTTTAACCTCCATTACACAACCAGGGAAAGTAGGCTCCGTTACTAAAACTAAAACATCAAGCGGGTCTCCGTCTAATGCCAATGTTTCAGGAATAAATCCGTAATCAGCAGGATACATCATTGAAGAGAAAAGCATCCTGTCATAACGTATTTTTTTTAATTCAAAATCATACTCATACTTGTTCCTGCTTCCTTTTGGGATTTCTATAAGAACGTCAAATGTTTTTAAGTTTGCTGCAGACATATTTCTATAATTATTTTCTTTATTAAGCGATTGCAAAAGTAGTACAAAAATAGTGTAATGCAAGTTTATATAAGCCTAATAGATACTGCAATTATGATAATTTTTACGGAAAAATAATACGAATATGGTTTTTAGTACTTTTTTAAATAATTATATCATATAAGTTTATTACACAGGTAACATAATATAAAAAGCCTCTGTTATAACAGAGGCTTTTTATTGTAAATAATCAATATTGTTTACTTTGAATCAGAACGGGTTTCTGAACAATCATATTTTGAACAACCGTTTTCGTTACAGTATGGTACTGATTTACCATTTATATTAAGGTAGTCTATATTACAACCATCAATACACCCTGTACAGGTTATATTTACCATAAACCCTGAATCAGTCCTTTCTACATATAATGTAGCTCCTCTTTTTTCAAGCACTCTTGCAATGGTAATTCCATTATTGTCTTTTCCTATTAAAAACGGGGTTATACTTGACGAATCATTAGTAGCTACTTTGTCTATTATAGCTAATTCTTGCAGATTGGTTTGAAATCCCATGTCATTTAACACTACTTCCAAATCGTTTTTTATAAGTAGTGTGTCTACAACAAAAGTATAATCTCCGTTTTTTACCTCTGCTATAGCGCCATCCCAATATGAAGATTGCTCTGCGGCAGCAGTTGCAACATCATTATTTTTCAAGTTTCTTTCGCCAGAGGAGATCGTTGTATCTTCTGTACTACAGGATACGGTAACTAACAGCAATAAGAGTAATAGCTGTACTTGTTTTAAGGTGTCTTTTTTCATTGCAAAATATTTTAGTTAGGTATATATAACCAAAGTTACTAAAAAAAGACAACCTCAACTAACTGATGCTACGTTAATTATATACTAATTAAACGTAACTATTGGATTATACTTTTTTCTGTTTTCAGGCAATTGTCGCAAGGTGAGCAACTTAAATAGTTGCCCTCGCCTTTATTAATCACTATGGGGAGGCAACCTTCATTACACTCGCCGTTACATTGTATTACTGTATATACGCTTCCTGTTTCGGTTTCGTTTTTTTGAAAATAAAACTCTCCGTCTACTAAAGTAAGTAAAGCTGCAACATGAGTAGTGCCGTCATCAGTTCTGGCAAAAAGCATATAAAAATCCTTCTCACTATCCCCCTGCGTTGTCCCTTTTATGATTTCAAAGCCTTTAAAAGCCATAACCTCACCTTTCGGAGAAACCCTTTCAGACCATTCTTTTTCAACAAGTTTTGTGTTCATCAGTTCAAAACTGTTTCCCTCAACCTTACCTACTATTAAACCCATATCAGGGTGAGTTCCTTTTTGTTTCTTTTCACTATTACAAGAAACAAACAAAAACACCATAAAAACAGATGCAACTATATACTTAATCATATAAAAAAGTAATTTCTTAATTTTTACTAAAATACAATAATTTCTAAAAGTGGAAACCAAATACCCCTTTAACTGTAAATCTATTCGCATCAGGCAGGTTTAAGTAGCTTCCCCTCCATGCAAAATCTATCCTGAAAACTTTAAAAATGTTTCCGACTCCTGCATGGTACTCCCAGTAAATATCTTCGGGAGCACGGTATTCTATTGTTGATGCGTTTATCCTTCTATTTCTGTCAGACACTGTTCCGTACACCCCTTTTATACCTACAATTTCCCTTAAGTTTAAATCTCTTAGCAACGGTATTCTGGCAAAAATGCGCCCGTTGAAATTATGCTCTAAGTGTAATGAAACATACTCATCAGCTACAAACTCATAATAGTTCATCAGGTTGTAGGTATTGTCAATAATAAAGTAGGACTGGTTACCCGGAATTACTCCCATTAAACCAAGCGGCACGGCTCCAAATATTTTACCCGCCTCAAGTGTAGAGAAAAAACGACCAAAACCACCTATAAGTATAGGTTGTTTGTAGTAAACCTGTAGTTTTTGATAATCAAAGTCACTATTAAATATACCTTCAATACCTTGTGTAAAGTTCAGGTATATCCTGGGGTAATCGTTATCATCAACATCCGAACGCTCTACCCCATAACCAATAGTACGTCTACCCGGTGTATAATCTATTAAAAAGTTATACTCATATTGCTGAAGTGAGCTTTCAACCCCCAAAGCCGGATTATTAGGATCTACATAATAATCTAAGCTAAATGTTGGTGATGCTGATTTTAATGTTTTATAGGAAAAACTTGTCCTGAACACCACATTTTTAAGCGGCTCTATTTCTGCAAAAAAGTTAGTATAGTTAATAGATGTAAGTTTGCTGTTATCACCGCTCGCAAATAGTGAAGAGGAGGCAAAACTACGCCCTAACACATCAGGTGAAGCGGTAAGGCTCACCCCTATTTGTTCAATATCACGCCTGTTACCCCCACCTATTATAACTCGTTTTTTAGGTTCTACCATCCATTTACCGGATATACCATATTTAAACTGGTTGTCTTTAAAACCATAGGCAGTATAGCCTTCCAATCTCCATTTATCATTTTGACTGAAATAAGTACGTCCACCTGCGCGAAGTCTCACTCCTTCTATATCATTATACCCGAAAGAAGAAAATATAGGACCGTAGTCAAAATTCCCCATTTGGTAATAGCCACTACCCAGTGTAGCTACTAAAGTGTACATACGCTTAAACTTAGGTACTGTTTTTAATGTATCGAGCATTTTATATACTGCCCTTTCGTCTTTATTTAAAGACTCAAAGCGATTATCCGCCCAATATTCATCAGAGCGATTATGTACCTCTTCGTTATAATAATTTACTTCTTTTTTATAGAAATCATCCGGCTTTTTTTCATCGAATACATAATTACGGAACAAGGTTGTTCGCTTACCGTAAACCCCTTTTGATTCGTCTTTTTTGCGCAGCGCAAAATCGGTCATTAAGTGGTCTCTGGTTAGCAGGAATACCGAGTCGTTAAGTACTTCAAATTCCTGTTCTATATACATATCCTTTACCCAGTTAATGTTTGCACCTTTACTGGCCGCCATACTTATTTTTTTTATGGCATAGGTAGTATCGTTTACCCAAAAGTTTCCTTTAAAGGTTAGTTCTCCTTTACGGCGTGGGTAAAATACAATGTTATAACACCATTTATCTTCTATGTAAGTACTATCGGCAAGTACATAACTATACACATTAATACCGGTACGCGACAGCGGGCTTACAAAATCTTTATCAAAAAACTTGAGGTAATTATTGTAAATATCATACTCTGCATACAGGTCTTTTACAAAAGCTATTACTTGTTGGTTGTCACTAAAGCCTGAGTTTTTATTTGCCTGTAAAATTTCCTTTTCGCTATTGGTAGTATTATCCCCATATACTTCACTAAGGCTTTCGTTTATAAATATCGGCAGGTATGATTTTCCTGTAACAGTGGAGGTATCCACATGTTTAAATATAAACTCCATACCCCTGAATATTTTACTCTCCATAAAGGCACTGTCTATATTATTCATATCAAATTCCAGTTTTTCATATTTGTCATACTGGTATTGATCGAACATATTTAAACCGTTTTGACGGCGACGCTCCCAAATTTTGCGTAAAATATCTATAGCGGGATTATTTTTTTTTGATGTTTTGCCAGAATATAAAACAACCTCTTTAAGTTCCTGTGCTTCTTTCAGCACGATTCTTAAATCATAAGTTGCTGTTTTTTCCAAAGGAATTTCATTAGCCGAAAAACCTACAAAAGATACCACTATTGCACTATATGTATTTTTAGATTCCAGGTAGAACTTACCGTTCTCATCAGTTATTACCCCTTCGCTGGAGTTTTTAAAATATACATTTGCAAATGGTAAGGGCTGGTCAGTTTCATCAAGTACCAATCCGCTAACCTTCGTTTGTGCAACAGCACATAGGGTTAACAAAAAGAAAAGCCCAAGAAACAGTAATTTTTTCTTCTTCATATAGGTATATAAACAAAAACTTCACCATAAAATTATGATGAAGTTCCAAATATAGTAGTTTTTATTTTACTTATTTTTTATAAGTAACCTTCTTAACAGCTTTTATAACATCATCAGCATTTGGCAACCACTCTTTTAACAATTCAGGCGAATATGGGGCAGGTGTATCTGCTGTTGTTATACGTTGTATAGGAGCATCAAGGTAATCAAATGCTCTTTCCTGTATAATATATGTAATTTCAGATGAAACACTGCCAAATGGCCAAGCTTCCTCAAGAACTACAAGTCTGTTAGTCTTTTTAACTGATTTTATAATAGCATCATGATCCATTGGGCGAACCGTTCTTAAATCTATTATTTCACAGCTAATACCTTCTTTCTCTAATTCTTCAGCAGCTTTATGTGCTTCTTTAATTATTTTACCGAAAGATACTATAGTAACATCTTTACCTTCTCTTTTTATATCAGCAACTCCTAATGGAATTGTGTATTCACCTTCAGGCACTTCTCCTTTATCACCATACATCTGCTCAGACTCCATAAAAATAACAGGGTCATCATCACGGATAGCTGATTTAAGTAAGCCTTTTGCATCATAAGGAGTAGAAGGTACTACCACTTTAAGCCCCGGTGTATTAGCATACCAGTTTTCGAAAGCTTGTGAGTGTGTTGCTCCTAACTGCCCTGCAGACGCTGTAGGACCACGAAATACAATAGGAATATTAAACTGTCCGCCTGACATTTGACGCATTTTTGCAGCATTGTTTATAATTTGGTCTATACCTACAAGAGAGAAGTTAAACGTCATAAACTCTATAATAGGTCTATTACCATTCATGGCAGAACCTACACCTATACCTGCAAAACCAAGTTCGGCAATAGGAGTATCAATAACTCTCTTAGGACCAAATTCATCAAGCATACCTTTTGATGCTTTATAAGCTCCGTTATATTCCGCAACTTCTTCACCCATTAGATATATTGATTCGTCGCGACGCATTTCTTCGCTCATCGCTTCGCAAACAGCTTCCCTGAATTGTATCGTTCTCATATGTACTTTTTCCTTATTAAAGTGAGTGACAAAAATAAAACTTTTTCAATTACTTCAAGCCTCTTTATAACCAATAATAAAAGAAAACGTTATAGTTGACAGATATTATCACTCAATCTCCTCTTAATTTCATAACTACTAAAATCTTGTTTACCATTTTATACAGCACTATAAATTGAAAAAGCGAGCGCAAAAAAATTTTCAATTTCATAAAATACATCGGTTAAAAAGCTATTTTTGTAAAAATTTGAAAATTTTAAAACTATATTACTGAATTTAGTTAAATTAATATGCACGCATAGTTTTATGTACAAATAATTTTATTAACTTCGTAACAAAGTAAAAATCAACATATATAAACGGATAGAAATGAAAATATTAGTCTGCATCAGTCACGTACCTGATACTACTTCAAAAATTAACTTTACAAACGGCGATAGCGAGTTTGATACTAACGGAGTTCAATTTGTAATTAACCCTAACGATGAGTTTGGTTTAACAAGAGCAATTTGGTTTAAAGAAAAACAGGGCGCTAATGTTACTGTGGTTAACGTAGGTGGTCCTGACGCTGAAGCTACATTGCGTAAAGCACTGGCTATTGGTGCAGATGAAGCAATAAGAGTTAACGCTAACCCTACTGATGGCTTTTTTGTGGCTAAACAATTAGCTGAAGTAGCAAAACAAGGAAATTATGACCTTATTATAGCAGGTAAAGAATCTCTTGACTATAATGGTGGTATGGTTCCGGGCATGCTTGCTGCATTACTTGATTTCGATTTTGTAAACTCTTGCATTAGTCTTGATGTTGATGGTGACCAAGCTAAAGCGGTAAGAGAAATAGATGGTGGTAAAGAAACACTTTCTACTAAGCTACCTTTAGTAATAGGAGGACAAAAAGGGCTTGTGGAAGAAAAAGACCTTAAAATACCTAACATGAGAGGTATTATGATGGCTAGACAGAAAAAACTTAATGTAATGGAACCTGTATCAGCAGATAATACTACCAAAGCAGTTAAGTTTGAAAAGCCTGCACCAAAATCAGCAGTAAAACTTGTTGACGCAGATAACCTAGACGAGTTAGTAAACTTATTACATAACGAAGCTAAAGTAATTTAATATAACAATTAATCAATTCGTTTAATGTAACAATTGAAGAGCGTAGAAATACAATTGGTACATTTTTATATTAAACCATTAAAAAATCAGAAAAATGTCAATTCTAATATATGCCGAATCAGTAGAAGGCAAGTTTAAAAAAACAACTTTCGAATTAGCTTCTTATGCAAAAAAAATAGCTACAGAAGCAGGTACAACATTAACAGCCGTAACTGTAAACGCTGAAGACGAATCAGCACTTGGGCAGTATGGTGTAGATAAAGTACTATCAGTAAAATCAGATAAACTAAAAGCGTTTAACGCAAAAGCATACTCTGACGTAATAAAGCAGGCAGCAGAAAAAGAAGGTTCTAAAATTGTAGTATTCACTTCAACTACAGACAGCCTTTACACAGCTCCGCTTGTAGCGGTAGAACTTGAGGCAGGTTTTGCTTCAAATGTAGTAGCACTACCGGAAAGCCTTTCGCCATTTACAGTAAAAAGAACGGCTTTCTCCAACAAAGCATTCAACATAACAGAAATAAGTACTGACGTAAAAGTTATCGCTATAGGTAAAAACTCTTTCGGTCTTGAAGAAGCACAAGCTGATGCAGCAGTAGAAGAGTTTTCACCATCATTAAACGATAATGATTTTACTATAAGCGTAGAAAACGTAGAAAAAGTTACAGGTAAAGTAACGATTGCTGATGCTGAAATTGTAGTATCAGGTGGTCGTGGTCTTAAAGGTCCTGAAAACTGGGGTATGATAGAGGAGCTTGCAGGTGTACTTGGTGCAGCAACTGCATGTTCTAAACCGGTATCTGATTTAGGTTGGAGGCCTCACAGTGAGCACGTTGGGCAAACAGGTAAACCTGTAGCATCAAACCTATATATTGCAGTTGGTATTTCAGGAGCAATACAACACATTGCAGGTATTAACGCATCTAAGGTTAAGGTAGTTATAAACTCAGACCCTGAAGCTCCTTTCTTTAAAGTAGCTGACTACGGTGTAGTAGGTGATGCTTTTGAAATAGTACCAAAGCTAACCGAAAAATTAAAAGAGTTTAAGGCTAATAACTCATAATTTTATTATAAATTGTGCCCGTAAAAGGGCTATCCCATACAGGATGGTTTATCTTTGTGGGATAGCCCTTTTTTATGTAGTATAGTGGACGATTATTATGAGCTTAGTAAAACTAACGATTAAAGGAATTTCTTACAGTCAAACGCAGAATGGAGCTTATGCATTAATTCTTAATGAAGTAGATGGAGAGCGAAAACTACCTATAGTTATCGGGGCTTTTGAAGCACAATCTATAGCAATTGCCCTTGAGAAAGAAATAAAACCGCCAAGACCCTTAACACACGACCTTTTTAAGAACTTTGCAGACCGATTTGATATTGCGGTAAAACAGGTTATTATACATAAACTTGTAGATGGTGTTTTCTTCTCCAGCATTATATGCGAGAGAGATAAAATAGAGGAAATTATAGATGCCAGAACATCTGATGCGATAGCACTGGCACTGCGTTTTAATGCCCCTATTTTCACTTACAAAAATATTTTAGACAAAGCAGGCATTTACTTAAAAATAAACCCTGAGTCTGAAAATGAAGATGAGGAGCCTGACGATGTACTTACACCTCCGCAAACATTTGGCTCAACCGAATCAGTTTCAGGAGAAGGCTACTCTCAGTACAGCCTACAAGAGTTAAATGAAATGCTTGAAGGTGCTGTACAAAATGAAGACTACGAAAAAGCAGCTAAAATTCGCGACGAAATATCAAAAAGAGAAAGCTAATTTGGTTATGTGTTAATCCTGTTATTTGATACTTTAAAATCAAATAATAAAAAGACCAAATTCACAAATATATAGGGAAGATGAAGCAGTACCACGATTTAGTAAAGCACGTTTTAGAAAACGGAAACCAAAAAGGCGACAGAACAGGAACAGGAACTATAAGTGTTTTTGGTTATCAAATGCGTTTTGACCTTAGCGAAGGTTTCCCATTAGTTACTACAAAAAAACTACACCTTAAATCAATAATACACGAATTACTTTGGTTTTTAAAAGGTGATACCAATATAAAGTATTTAACTGATAACGGTGTTAGAATATGGAACGAGTGGGCTGACGAAGAAGGTAACCTTGGTCCTGTTTACGGACACCAATGGCGTAACTGGAACGGTGAAGAGATAGATCAGATTAAAGAACTGATTGAAACACTTAAAACCAACCCTAACAGTCGCCGTATGCTGGTTTCGGCATGGAACCCAAGCGTAATGCCTGATACTTCAAAATCATTCTCTGATAATGTAGCCGAAGGTAAAGCTGCACTTCCACCCTGCCATGCGTTTTTCCAATTTTATGTGAATGATGGTAAACTATCATGCCAGTTATACCAGCGTAGTGCCGATATATTTTTGGGTGTACCGTTTAATATAGCATCATACGCTTTATTTACCATGATGGTAGCACAGGTTTGCGACTTACAACCTGGTGATTTTATACACACTTTTGGCGATGCGCATATTTACAATAACCATATTGAGCAGTTAAATTTACAGCTTAGTCGCGAGCCAAAACCATTACCTAAAATGGTATTAAACCCTGAGATAAAAGATATTTTTGAGTTTAAGTTTGAAGACTTTACACTCGAAAACTATGACCCACACCCGCATATAAAAGGTGCAGTTGCTGTATAAGATTTTTTAGTATCTTTAGATAAAACCAAGAACATGGAAAAAAATCAGCAGGAATTATACGAATATGCCAGAAAAAGGGTAAAGCAAAAAAAGCGTGTATATACCCATTTTATATTCTTTTTTATAGGTAGTATATTTCTATTCATAATTAACAAATGGCTGAATGTTCAAGAGGAATATGACTGGTATTTATGGGCAATTACTGCATGGGGATTTTTATTCGTCTTACACTTTATAAAAGTATTTGTCACCGAGAGTTTCATTAATAAAAAATGGGAACAGGAGCAAATAGAAAAACTGGTTGCCCGCCAGGAACGTCGTATAGAACAACTGGAAAAGAAACTGGAAAAAGAAAACAACAATACCGCAAACAATCAACCTGAAGATACTACTACATTATGACAATTACCCTGATTGCCGCCGCAGCCGAAAATAACGCCTTAGGTAAAGACAATCAACTGGTGTGGCATTTGCCCGATGATTTTAAACGCTTTAAAAAACTTACTTCGGGGCACCATATTATAATGGGGCGTAAAACGCTGGAAAGTATGAATGGCCCGCTACCCAACCGTACCAACATTGTTATAACCCGTAAAGAAGATTATACTTACCAAGGTTGCACTATAGTACACAGTTTAGAAGAAGCACTTAAAGCCTGCCCGCAAAATGAAGAGGTTTTTGTTATCGGTGGAGGTGAAATTTATAAACAAGCTTTAGATATAGCAGACAAAATAGAGCTTACCCGAGTACATACTACTATTGATGATGCCGATACTTTTTTTCCTGAAATTGATAAGGAAAAATGGCACCTTACCGAAGAGGAATACCACCCAAAAGACGAAAAGCATAAGTTTGATTTTACATATAAAACTTGGATAAAAAAATAATTGTTATGAGACAATTACTGTATATCATCCTTGCTCTACTATTTTTATATTCCTGTAAAAAACATGAAAACTCAGAATTAACTACTTCTGTTAAAAACTCTACACCTGAACAATTAGTTGATGATGAAACCATTTATGAATTTCTAAATAGTTGCACTTTTTCTGACTCAAGTAAACACGGGTGTAAAACATATGCAAGAAAAGCTAATTATTTTGTTTCTTCTGAAACAAATATCGATTCATTAAGTATTATCAAAATGGACAGTATTTTCAGCAAAAAAGATATTGAGTTTATTTTTAAGCAAGAAAAATACACTTATTATTTTGAATTAAACGAAAACAGAATACCTGAAAATAAAAATTTAGTTTCTCTTGACACCAATAAAGTTTTCAATAATGATTGGGAAATAAGAAATAAGTATTTACATGAATTACTCGACGAAAATGGAGCTATATGTTTTGTTAGCCTACCTCTTTTCTCTTGTAACAGAAAAATTGCAATTGTAAACACAAGTATATACTGTGGAATACTATGTGGAGCAGGAGGAACGTATATTTATAGAAAAACTGATAATGGCTGGGTATTGATAGTTTCTTTAAACGAATGGATAAGCTAAATATTTTAACTTAGCTTACTAGACAACTATTAAACAAAACAATATGTTTCTAAAGTATTTAATCTCACTCTTATTACCCATAATTTGCTATACCCAAACAGCTACATTTTATGCAGACTCAACAGACCTGTATGACATGACAGGTATGAGAAAAGAAGTTTACAATAGGGTTCTCCAAGCTGAATGGAAAATAAAGGGTAAGACTCTTCACTATGGCTCCAAGCCTTTAAAAGTAGGCGTAGATAATAAAATTGATACCATTTTTTACAGGCAAGACAAAAATTCAAAATGGCATACTCTTGTTTGTAATATAAATAAAGCTGATAATTTCAGGTTTTTATATAACCCTTGCTGCGGTGGTTTTAATACCCAAAACACCTCGGGTAACATTACAGGGAAGGTTAAATTTTCTGTTACAGGTAAGGAAAAAGAAAACACTTATTTAGGAGTACTTGATGATGCTGCGGTCATTCTCTCAGATTCAGATTTAGAACTTTCTCCCTATTGCCGAAGTGCAATGCACCCTAACGTATATAATATATCTATACAGAAAATCAAATATTGTAAAGACGAGTCCAATTGTAATGAAAAATGTATCAATAACGGAGCAGAGATTATATCTTACATTCCGATTTCCCAAAAAACAAGTTTTCTTTTTCTCCCGCTTTCTGACGAGCCTTTTGTAATAATATATGATTTAAAAAAGGAAAAATATAAATGGGGCTCTAATTTAAAAACTCAGAAAAAATAGACAATGAGCAACAATAAGTATTCTATAGATAGCAAACAAGACTTTATAAGATTTGTATGTGAACTATATAAAGACTTCAAAAGTCAACCTGAAAATTGGGAAAACAATACTCTTGAATTATTTTTAGAAGCAATGGCAGCTTATGCAGAAGATATTCAAGGTTATTATGACAATACAAATCAAAATATCGATGCAAATAAAGCCTCTTGGCAAGTTTTTGCTGACATATTAATGGGAGCTAAAATTTACGAATAAATTAATGAACCTTTTCAACATCTCATCACCACAAGAAAACAATCTATTACCCTATGATGGCACCGTAAATTATTACGGAAGTGTTTTTAGTAAAGAAGAGGCTGACTACTACTTAGAGCGGTTACTCAACACTATTGAGTGGAAAAATGATGAGGCGGTTATTTTCGGTAAACTGATAACCACCAAGCGTAAAGTAGCATGGTATGCCGAAGAACCCTATGAATATACCTACAGTAACATTACCAAACGTGCCTTACCTTTTACAAAAGAACTTTTAGCACTAAAAGCCATTACCGAACAGCATACAGGTGAAACGTATAACTCCTGCCTGTTAAACTTATATCACGATGGCAGCGAGGGTATGGCTTGGCACAGCGACGCTGAAAAAGACTTAAAGAAAAACGGCGCTATTGGTTCGCTTAGTTTTGGGGCAACACGTAAATTTGCGTTTAAGCACAAACAAACCAAAGAAACTACATCGGTAGTACTGGAACACGGTAGCCTGCTGGTGATGAAAGGCACTACACAAACCCATTGGCTGCATCGCCTCCCTCCTACTAAATTGGTAAAAACACCACGTGTTAACCTTACTTTCAGGACAATAGTCAGGTAAATTTACCATAGTCGTAATTCTTAAACGGGATTATAACATTTTATTATTAAAACTTCTGTTATCTTTGCCCAAAATAAAGAAATGCCAAAAAACGTAACTCCATATAAAGATTCTGAACTGGGCAAAAAAGAACAGGTTGCCCAAATGTTTGACACCATTTCGGGAAAGTATGACGGGCTTAACCGCGTTATTTCCTTTGGTATTGATATTAAGTGGAGAAAGAAAGTTTTAAAAATGGTAGCTGATACCAAGCCGGATACTATTTTAGATATTGCAACCGGTACAGGTGATTTAGCTATACTAATGTCTAACACCTCAGCTAAAGAAATTATAGGAGCCGATATTTCCGCAGGAATGCTGGAAGTTGGGCGTAAAAAAATAGCAGAGCGCAAACTGGATAATAAAATTGAAATGGTACTGGGCGATAGTGAAAACCTCCCTTTTAAAGACAACCATTTTGATGCTATAACAGTAGCCTTCGGGGTACGTAACTTTGAAAACCTTGAAAAAGGACTTAGCGAAATATTACGCGTTTTAAAACCGGGTGGTATTTTTGTTATACTGGAAACTTCTGTACCTACTAAATTTCCGTTTAAACAAGGATATCGTTTTTACTCCAAATACATACTCCCTGCCATTGGCAAACTCTTCTCAAAAGATAAATCGGCTTACGCATACCTTAGCGAGTCAGCCTCTGTTTTTCCACATGGTGAAGCGTTAAACAATATTTTACGAAAAATTGGGTTTATAGAGGTGAAGAATATGCCGCAAACTATGGGTGTGGCTACAATTTATTCGGCTTCAAAAAAATAATATGAAAAAGCTTTTTCTATATATAGCGCTGTTTACAGGACTATGCTGCAATGCACAGTTTGGCACTAATGTATTTTCAAAAGACCCTATTATCAACTTAGAAAACTTTGATAAACAAAGGGTTCACTGGGGTTATTTTTTAGGGTTTAACAGTTATGGTTTTAAATTTGATTATATAAATGACCCGGGAGTAGATATAGAGGTTAAGCAAACTACAGGTTTTAATGTAGGGCTGGTGGGTAACTTACGCCTTTTTGAACACTTAGACTTAAGGTTTGAACCGGGACTGTATTATACACAACGTAACCTTAGCTTTCCTGAGGTTGCTGATGAATTTGACCGTTTAAGAGAGGTAAAATCTACATACTTACATTTCCCGTTATTGCTTAAATTTTCAGCAAAAAGAACAGGAAATGTACGCCCTTATTTAGTAGGTGGCTTTTCCCGAACATTAAACCTTTCCAGTAATGAAGATGCACAGGATGACAACCTTTCGAGAATTTTCCGAATGAAGAAAATGACGAATAACTGGGAAATTGGTTTCGGTGTAGATTTATACTTTGAATATTTTAAATTCTCACCTTCAATACGTGGTGTATTTGGTTTAAAAGATGAATTGGTTCGAGATAACGACCCTAACAGTCCTTTTACAGGAAATGTAGCTTCAATGAAAACAAGAGCTATTTTGGTAAACTTTACATTCCACTAAAATTATCTCAAATACCAATACCACTATTCGTTAAAAGTTTCGCTTAAACTCACTTAATGTTATTGCGGTAGCAGTTGCCACATTAAGGCTTTCTGTTTCCTGCAGTTTACCAAATCTTGGTATTGCTATTCTGTGCGTTACGTATCTTTCAATAGCTGCTGATATTCCGTTTGCTTCATTACCCATTACTATTACTCCATCTTTAGGCAATTGCTGCGTGTAAATATTTTCACCATCCATAAAAGTACCAAAAACGGGTAACCCTGTTTCTGTTAAATATTCTTCCAAGTTAGTATAAACAACATTTACCCTTGTTATACTCCCCATAGTAGCCTGCACTACTTTAGGGTTGTATACATCAACACAATTTTCAGAGCATACTAAATGCTCAATACCAAACCAATCGCACAGTCGTATTATCGTACCCAAATTACCAGGGTCGCGCACAGCATCAAGAGCTACAATTAGACCTGATTGACTTACAGGTTGATTTTCAGGAATTTTAAATAGTGCCAAACAACTGTTGGGAGTGGTTAAGGCGCTTATTTTTTTTAACTCAGCTTCAGTAATAAGTTGCTTTTTAGCATCACTCACTGTATTAAAACTATCCTTAGTACTTTCGGTAGTATAAAGTTCGTGTAATTCAAAATAGGAATTAAGCAGCTCCTGCACTACCTTTATGCCTTCGGCAAAAAACAATTTATGCTGTTTTCGGTATTTTTTTTGCTGCAAACCCGTTATTAACTTAATTTGGTTTTTACTAACCATAAAAAATGTATTTTTGAATTACTATTTGGTACTACGACGTTGAGAAATAAAATAACAAAAATAGCACTAATTCTCTTATCGGGTTTGTTTTTATATTCTTGTTCGCTTGTAAAGAGGGTTCCTGATGGAGAACACTTGCTTGAAGAGAACAAAATAGTTGTTAATGGCGAACCTAAAAAAAACGAGGAACTTACCGATCAGCTTTATCAGCAACCCAATACAAGTATATTAGGGTATCACTTAAGGCTGCACTTATATAATATTGCAAAACCTGATGCAGATTCTTCGTATCAGGCGTGGCTGGAAAGAAAACCAAACCGGCATGAACGCTTAAGAAAACTACTTTCGGAAAAGCAGGTACAAAGGTTAGGACAATCTTTTGCTGTAGCAGGAGTAAGTTCTTTTCTTAAAAAAGTTGGTGAAGCACCTGTACTGGTAGATCATAACAGGGTAAAAAAATCAGCTAACCGCCTCCTGTCGTATTATTATAAAAGAGGATATTTCCGCACTAAGGTAGGCTTTAGTATTGATACTATAAGCGGTAAAAAAGCAGAAGTTAATTACACTGTAACTACAGGCAAACCGTATATAGTAGACTCTTTAGATACTTATATAGAAACTCCTGTACTGGACAGCCTTTACCAACAAACAAAAAAAGAATCTTTAATAAAAAAAGGAAAGCAATATCTTGAATCTGACTTTATTGAAGAACGTGAACGTATTACAAGTTACTTTCGTAACCGAGGTGCTTATAAATTTCAGCAGAACTATATTTCTTATGTAATTGATACAGTAAATACAGGGCACAAAGCAAATGTTGACCTTATTATTGATAATGAAACCATAAGAACCGAAGACTCTACCTACACGCAACCTTTCAAATTATATAAAATAAGTCAGGTAAATATTTATACTAAAAACCTCGGTGATGAAAGCCAGGCTATAGACAGCACTACTTATAAAGGCTTTAATATTTTTAGTAGCGGTAAATTAAACTACAGGCCAAAAGCTCTTACTGACCCTGTTTTTATAACACCAGGCTCTACTTTTGCTGAATTCAGGCGGGTGCTTACATACAGATATGTAAATAACTTAAGGGTATTTAACTACCCTAATATAAATTTTGTGGTAGACAGTACTGATGCATCAGGCACATCATTAATCACAAATATCTATTTAGCCCCAAGGGATAAGTTTAAATATTTAGCTTCGGTAGACCTTACCCACTCTAATATTCAGGACATGGGTATACAGGGAAGTATGGGGGTATCCATACGTAACCTTTTCAGGGGTGCAGAAATACTTGACCTCTCCATAAGAGGAAACATAGGTTCTTCAAGCGACCCTGCTATTAAGGACAGAAGTTTCTTTAATATTCTTGAATATGGTGCTGATGCAAAACTGAACTTTCCGCGCATATTTTTCCCGCTAAAAACAGAACGGATTATACCAAAGGAAATGATACCTTCTACCTTATTGAGTTTTGGTATAAGCCGACAAAAAAACATAGGGCTTGATAAAGAAAACTTTACAGGAATACTAAGTTATAACTGGACCCCTAAAAGAAATGTTACTGCAAAGCTTGACTTGTTTAATATACAATATATACGAAACGTAAACCCTACAAACTACTTTAATGTATACCGCTCCTCATACGACAGGCTTAACGATATTGCCAATGACTACGCCGACCAAATAGATCCTAATTATTTTTTAGACAGTGATGCTCCGGCAGGCAGTAAACAACTGGCTATTGAAGAGGGTACTAATGGTTTTATTGAAGATGTTGATAATAATAACATTGTAGTTTCATCTGTAGACAAACAAAATATACGAAGTATTAATGAGCGTAGAGAAAGACTTATAGAAAATAACCTTATATCATCTACCAACTTTACTTATACCACCAGCACCCGAGATAACCTTACTGATAATTCCTTTTTTATATTTAAAACAAAGCTGGAAACAGCAGGTAATACGCTTTCGCTAATATCATCGCTTACAGACAAAGGGCAGCGTAGTGACAGTGGTAATAAAACAATACTTGATGTAGAATATGCACAATATGTAAAAGGTGAGCTGGACTTTATTAAACACTTCGATTTAAGAAGAGGAAAAGTACTGGCAATGCGTGCCTTCTTAGGGTTAGCTGTACCCTATGGAAACTCTAATTCTATACCTTTTACACGCAGTTACTTTGCGGGAGGAAGTAACGATAACAGGGCATGGCAGTCGTACAGCCTGGGTCCCGGACGTAGTGGTGGCCTTAATGATTTTAACGAAGCTAACTTTAAAATGACGTATAGTACAGAACTTCGCTTTAATTTATTCGGTCAGTTAAACGGTGCTATATTTGGCGATGTTGGTAACATCTGGAATATCTTCGACAGTCAGGATGACCCTGCTTATACATTTAATGGTTTTAGTTCTTTGAGAGATTTAGCACTGGGTACAGGCTTTGGTTTCAGGTACGATTTTAACTTTTTTGTAGTAAGGCTGGATCTTGGTTTTAAAACCTACAACCCCGGCAGACCTGTAAACGAGAGATGGTTTAAAGAATACAACTTTTCTAAAGCGGTTTATAATGTGGGAATTAATTATCCATTCTAAATTTAAAAATACTATTTTTGTAAATCGAACTCTAAAATCAAAAAAATAATGGCTCATAATATTAAACCCGGTGTAGCCACCGGAGATCAGGTACAGGAGATATTTAAACACGCTAAAGAAAACGGTTATGCCCTTCCGGCTGTAAACGTAACAAGTTCAAGCACTGTAAACGGTGTACTAGAAACTGCTGCTAAATTAAACTCACCTGTAATTATACAGTTCTCTAATGGCGGTGCTTCTTTCAATGCCGGTAAAGGTCTTTCTAACGAAGGAGAAAAAGCTGCAATATTAGGAGGAATATCAGGTGCAAAACACGTACACACACTTGCTGAAGCATACGGTGCTACAGTAATTTTACATACAGACCACTGTGCTAAAAAACTTTTACCTTGGATAGACGGTTTACTGGATGCAAGTGAGGAGCATTACAAGCAGCACGGTAAGCCATTATATAGTTCTCACATGATAGATCTTTCGGAGGAACCTATTGAAGAGAACATTGAGATATGTAAAAAATATCTTGAAAGAATGAGTAAAATGGGGATGACCCTTGAAATAGAACTTGGTATAACAGGTGGAGAAGAAGACGGGGTTGATAATACTGATGTTGACAGCTCTAAATTATACACACAACCGGAAGAAGTAGCTTATGCTTATGAAGAGCTAAGCAAAGTTTCTGATAAGTTTACTATTGCTGCGGCATTTGGTAATGTTCACGGTGTGTACAAACCGGGTAACGTAAAACTTACTCCGAAAATCCTTAAAAACTCTCAGGAGTATGTACAGGAAAAATTCAATACAGGAGTTAACCCTGTAGACTTTGTTTTCCACGGAGGTTCAGGTTCTACACTGGAAGAAATAAGAGAGGCTATTGGCTACGGTGTTATAAAAATGAACATTGATACTGATTTACAGTTTGCATACACTGAAGGGGTTCGTGATTATGTAACAGATAAAATTGATTACCTAAAAACACAAATTGGTAACCCTGAAGGAGAAGAATTACCAAACAAGAAATATTACGACCCAAGAAAATGGGTTCGTGAAGGAGAACTTACTTTCATCAAAAGACTTGAAAAAGCATTTGAAGATCTTAACAACGTAAACACACTATAAGAAAATTATAAAGAAACAACCGGGCTTAGAGCATTGCTTTAAGCCCTTTGTTATTAATTAAATTTATTAGCTATGGCTTGGTTTAAGAGAACGGAGAAAGGAATACAGACGCCAACCGAAAACAAAAAAGATGTACCTAAAGGTTTATGGTACAAGTCGCCTACAGGTAAAATTGTAGATGCTGAGGAGCTGGCAAAAAACTTTTATGTAAGCCCTGAAGACGGTTATCATGTTAGAATAGGAAGTAAAGAGTATTTCTCTATCCTTTTTGATAACAACGAGTTTAAAGAACTTGATGCAAACTTAACTTCAAAAGACCCTTTGAAGTTTGTAGATACTAAAAAATACAGCGACCGTTTAAAAGACGCTACCGAAAAGACGAAACTTAAAGATGCGGTAAGGTCGGCTGTAGGGAAGTCAAAAGGTAAAGAAATAGTAGTATCTTGTATGGACTTTGCTTTTATTGGTGGTTCTATGGGTTCGGTAGTAGGGGAAAAAATAACTCGTGCTATTGACTACGCTATTAAACACAAACTACCTTTTGTAATGATTTCAAAATCAGGTGGTGCAAGGATGATGGAAGCTGCAATGTCGTTAATGCAGTTAGCAAAAACATCTGCAAAGCTTACACAACTTGCTGACGCTAAACTACCTTATATCTCACTTTGTACTGATCCTACTACGGGTGGTACAACGGCATCATATGCTATGTTGGGCGATATAAATATTTCTGAGCCTGGAGCGCTTATTGGTTTTGCAGGACCTCGTGTAGTGAAAGATACTACAGGTAAAGATTTACCTGAAGGTTTCCAAACATCGGAATTTGTAATGGAACATGGTTTCCTTGATTTTATTAGTCCTCGTAAGGAGCTTAAAGACAAAATAAACTTATATATTGATTTGATACAAAATCAAGAAGTACGATAAAACAAAAAACCAGCTTTAAAGCTGGTTTTTTGTTTTATATTTTAAAAATAAATTCAGTATACATAAGTATTGAAACCTACATTCCCGTTCTTATTGCCTCCACAGGATCTAATTTAGATGCCGATATAGCAGGAAGAATACCTGATAGTAAACCTATACCCGCTGCAAGACCGGTACCAATAACAATATTCCAGAAGCCGAGTATAAACTCAAACTCTACAACTTCTGTTAGTATTTTAGCTATACCCCATACTAAGAGCATTCCTACTATACCCCCTATTACAGAAAGTATAACCGCCTCAAAAAGGAACTGAAACAATATAAAACGGTTTTTAGCACCAAGCGCTTTCTGTATCCCTATCAGGTTGGTACGCTCTTTAACCGATACAAACATGATATTGGCAATACCAAAACCGCCTACTAAAAGTGAGAAGCCACTGATAATCCACCCTATAATATTCATCTGTCCTATAATATCATCAATCATATCAGTAAAACCGGCAAGAATATCAATTATAAAGTTATTAATGTCTCCTGCTTTTATCCCTCTGTAGGAACGCAATTTTTGAGTAATATCAGCTTTTACAGCATCGGCGTCAGCTCCCTTTTGTGGTTTAATAATTATTATAGGCGTCATAAAATTGTTATGGTCACCATACCTGTGGCGTATAAAGTTAACAGGTATAATAATACCTGTATCATTACTTTGCCCAAACATACCTTCACCCTGCTTTTCTAAAACGCCTATAACTGTAAAACGCTGCCCATACATTCGTATTTTCTTACCTACAGGGCTTTGTTGTTCTCCAAAAAGCGCCTTTGCTATTTCATAACCAATTACAGCAACAGCACTTCCTGAATTTGATTCCGACTCATTATAAAAGCGTCCTTCTGCAATTTTAAGGCTTTGTATATCTTCAAACTCATAGGATACCGGGACTACGTTTACATTACTAACTGATTCCTCCTCATATTTTGCTGTTTCACTTTTAGTAAAAATCTGATATGCCATATGTTCGGCAGATGATACGGCTCCTTTTAAGTATTGGTATTCATCATAGGTAACATCAGGAAACTGCTCACGCTTCCATCTTGGTATATCCGAAGGACCAAATGAGAAACGTTTTAAGTACATAGTATTTTTGTCTACAGCGCTAAGATCTTCCTTAATTTTCCTGTCTAAAGAGTCTACCGCAGCCAGTACCGCAATAATAGAGAAGATACCAATGGTTACCCCCAGTAATGAAAGAAACGTCCTCAATTTATTATTGGTTAAGGCATTAAGGGCAAACGAAAGGCTTTCTTTAAGTAATCTCAGGTATAAAAACATACTATTCTTTCTATTATTTTGTCAAGTACTTTCTTGGCTTCTGTAAAATTCTGTATTTTTTTTTCAAAAACCTAAAAACACAAAATAATTAAATAAAAAACAGCAAATTATAACCTTTTGATTTTTGAATGTTAAGCCCGCATTAACTACTTTTGCACTTTTAAACACAACTATACAAAATGAGCACACACAAAACCATTTCATCTGCACTTATATCAGTATTTAGCAAAGATGGGCTTGAACCAATTGTTCGCAAACTACACGAGCATAATGTAACTATTTACTCTACGGGAGGAACTGAAACTTTTATTAAAGATTTAGGTATACCTGTAGTAGCTGTAGAAGATGTGACATCTTACCCTTCAATACTTGGCGGAAGAGTTAAAACACTTCACCCGAAAGTATTTGGCGGTATATTAAACCGTCAGGATAACGAACAGGATGTTCAGCAAATGGAGGAATATAATATTCCGCAAATTGATTTGGTAATTGTAGACTTATACCCGTTTGAAAAAACTGTAGCATCAGGTGCTTCGGAGGCAGATATCATCGAAAAAATTGATATAGGTGGTATTTCGTTAATTCGTGCTGCTGCTAAAAATTTTAAAGATACTGTTATTGTACCATCTGTTGATGATTACAGCCTGTTTTTAGAAACTATAACAAAAAACAACTGTGCTACAACAGTGGAAGAGCGTAAATATTTTGCCACTAAAGCATTCCACGTATCTTCAAACTACGATACTGCTATTTTTAATTATTTCAATACAGAAGACACTTACTATAAAGAAAGTATTTCTCATGGTAAAACGCTTCGTTACGGAGAGAACCCACACCAAAAAGGTTTCTTCTTTGGCGATTTTGATGCAATGTTTACAAAACTGCATGGCAAAGAATTATCATACAACAACCTGCTGGATGTAGATGCAGCGGTAAATTTAATGCAGGAATTTAAAAATGATGACCCTACTTTTGCAATACTAAAACATAACAATGCCTGTGGACTTGCTACCAGAGCTACTGTAAAAGAAGCGTACCTTGATGCACTTGCAGGCGACCCTACCTCAGCATTTGGCGGTGTTTTAATATCAAACACTAAAATTGATGCGGGCACAGCAGAAGAAATAAACAAACTTTTCTGCGAGGTTGTTATAGCTCCTGAGTTTGACGAAGAGGCTAAAACTATACTACAGGCTAAGAAAAACAGAATACTACTAATACAAAATGATGTTGAACTTCCGCAAAAACAAGTACGTACTTGTTTAAACGGATTATTAGTTCAGGATAAAGACAACATTACAGACAATAAAGAGCACCTGAAAACCGTTACGGTTACAGCTCCTACCGAGCAGGAAACAGAAGACTTGCTATTTGCTTCTAAAATATGCAAGCACACAAAATCTAACACCATTGTTTTTGCTAAAAACAAACAGCTTTTTGCTTCCGGCACGGGGCAAACATCTCGTGTTGATGCATTACGCCAAGCTGTAGAAAAAGCACAATCATTTAATTTTGATTTAAGCGGTGCTGTTATGGCGAGTGATGCCTTCTTTCCGTTTCCTGATTGTGTAGAGCTTGCTAAAAATGCAGGTATTACTGCTGTAATACAACCGGGAGGCTCAATAAAAGATGAATTAAGCATAGATTATTGTAACGAAAATAATGTTGCAATGGTATTTACAGGAACAAGACATTTTAAACATTAATTTTGTTATTTTTGTAGGCTTACAATTATTATAAATAAATAAACCCTCAATAAACAGTATGGGATTTTTTGATTTCATGACCGAGGATATAGCGATAGACCTTGGTACCGCGAATACCCTGATAATACACAACGATAAAGTTGTAATAGACAGCCCCTCTATAGTAGCGCGCGACCGAATGTCGGGTAAAATAATTGCTGTAGGTAGGGAAGCCAACATGATGCAGGGTAAAACGCACGAAAACATTAAAACCATACGCCCACTAAAAGATGGGGTTATTGCTGATTTTGATGCATCGGAGAAAATGCTTACAATGTTTATAAAAAGCATACCGGCATTAAAAAAGAAACTTTTTAAACCGGCACTTCGCATGGTTATTTGTATACCATCAGGCATTACAGAGGTTGAGATGCGTGCGGTAAAAGAATCAGCAGAAAGGGTAAATGGTAAAGAAGTTTACTTAATTCACGAGCCTATGGCTGCTGCTATAGGTATTGGTGTAGACATTATGCAGCCAAAAGGTAACATGATTGTAGATATAGGTGGTGGTACTACCGAAATTGCAGTTATTGCACTGGGCGGTATAGTGTGCGATAAATCAGTTAAAATTGCAGGTGATGTTTTCACCAACGATATAGTGTACTACATGCGTACACAGCATAACTTATTTGTTGGTGAAAGCACTGCCGAAAAAATAAAAATACAAATAGGTGCAGCGTTAGAAGATTTAGAGACGCCACCGGAAGAAATGTCTGTACAAGGGCGTGACCTTTTAACCGGTAAACCGAAACAGGTAGATATTTCGTATCGTGAAATTGCCAAAGCACTGGATAAGTCTATACAACGTATTGAAGATGCGGTTATGGAAACACTATCGCAAACGCCTCCGGAGCTTGCTGCCGATATATACAACACCGGTATTTACCTTGCAGGTGGAGGTTCTATGCTAAGAGGGCTGGACAAAAGGATTTCACAAAAAACAGACTTACCTGTTTACATTGCCGAAGACCCACTACGCGCAGTAGTAAGAGGTACAGGAATGGCTCTTAAAAATATAGGAAGATTTAAAAGCATACTTATAAAATAAAGAATAATTCATGCAGCAAATATTAAATTTTATATTTAAAAACAGTATTTTATTACTGTTTTTGCTGCTTTTAGGCATATCGCTATCGCTTACTATACAATCGCATTCCTACCACAAAAGTAAGTTTATAAACTCTGCTAATGCCGTAAGCGGTTATACCTATCAAAACATTAGTGATGCCGAGGATTATTTCAGCTTAAAAAAACAAAATGAAAAGCTGGCTACCGAAAATGCCCGCTTAAAGGAGTTATTGTATAATAAAAAAGATACATTACTTAAACCTAATATTAATTTTCCTGATACCGGAGGTAATTTTGATGTAATACAATCAAAAGTTATATCTAATTCTTATAACGTTCATGAAAATTATCTTACTATAAATACAGGTAATAAAAAAGGTGTAAATCCTGACATGGGTGTAGTAAGCAACAGAGGAGTGGTAGGTATAGTAGATAACACTTCGGCTAATTACGCCACTGTTATAAGCATGCTTAACTTAAAGTTTAAACTATCAGCAAAAGTAAAAGGCAGTAACCATTACGGCTTTTTAGTTTGGGATGGCAAGAATGCGGGCTATATGCAGCTTATAGATATACCAAGGCTTGCTAAACTAAAAACAGGTGACACTATTGTTACAGGCGGACGTTCGGTAATATTCCCTGAAAATATACCTGTAGGAAAAATTGATAAAATATTTATTGATGACCAGACAAATTACTATACGCTAAACGTAAGGCTATTTAATGACATGACAAGTCTAAGCCACGTGTACATAATAGCTAATAAAGACAAAGAGGAAATAACAGAACTGGAAAAAACTACTAAAAAGAATGAATAGCACTATAGTAGTAAATATCGCCCGTTTTATTATTCTGTTGCTATTACAAGTTGTAGTTTTTAACAGGATTGATTTATTTGGTGTGGCAGACCCCTACCCTTATATTCTGTTTATTTTGTTATTTCCTGTAAATGGTAACAGAGCATTATTATTACTCTCTGCTTTCTTTATCGGGTTGTTTAATGATATGTTTTTAAACACCGGCGGGGCGCATGCTGCTGCTTGTATTACACTTGCCTATTTAAGACCTTATATTTTTAAAATCAGCTTTGGTGTAAGCTACGAATACCAAACCATATCTATAGCCGGAAAACTAACTACCGAAAGGTTTTCATTTATACTCACATCGGTTGTAATACACCATATAATTTTATATCTTTTGGAAATATTCAGGTTCAGCTTAATAGCAGATGTTTTAATAAGAACATTACTATCAACTGTACTAACACTTATATTTTGTATTGTAATAATCCACTTAACTAAGCCTGTGAAGAGATGAGAAAGGTTTTACTGCCGGCATTTATTATTGCAGCAGCTATATTGATTTTAGGAAGGCTTTACTACCTGCAAATACTGGATGATTCCTGGATTAAAAAAAGTGACAACAACGCTTATAAAATAAAATACGAATATCCTGAACGCGGATATATTTATGACAGAGACGGCACACTTATGGTTGCCAATCAACCTTCGTATGATATTATGGTAACACCAAAAGATGTAGCCAAGGATATCGACACTATGGAGATATGCAGGCTGCTTAATGTTACCAAAGAGTATTTTATTAACCGACTGGAAAAAGCAAGGGTTTACAGCCCCAGGGTACCATCAGTATTTTTACCGCAATTAAACAAAAAGGAATTTGCAGCCTTTCAGGAAAAAGCTCGCCGATTTAAAGGTTTTGATATTGTAAAACGTTCCCTTCGGGATTACCAGATAAACGCTGCTGCCAATGTATTTGGCTATATAGCACAGGTTAACGAGGCTACTATAAAAGAAAACCCGTATTACCAAAGTGGTGACCTCATCGGGCGACAAGGAGTAGAAAAAGTATATGAGGATGTACTACGCGGTGTAAAAGGTGTAAGCTACATACAAAAAGACCGTTTCGGTAGAGACATAGGTCCTTTTAAAGGGGGAATTTACGACACTATACCTGTACAGGGTAAAGACATAACCCTTACAATTGATGCAGAGTTACAGCAGTACGGAGAGGCTTTAATGTTTGAAAAGCGTGGCGGCATAGTAGCACTGGAACCTCAAACAGGAGAAATACTGGCTTTGATAACTGCTCCAAGCTACGACCCATCCATTTTAGTAGGGCGCGACAGGTCTAAAAACTACCGTATGCTGGAAAGCGATACACTGGGCATACCGTTATATGACAGAAGTCTTTTAGCCGAGTACCCTCCCGGGTCTCCGTTTAAAATTCTTACAGGGCTTATAGGGTTACAGGAAGATGTTATTGACCAACAAAGCACTTTTGTTTGTCGTCATGGTTTTAGTTATGGGCGTGGTGCATTTATGAGGTGTCACGATTCAGGTATTAATAATTTACATGAAGCCATAACAAAATCATGTAACACTTATTTCGCAAGCACTTTCAGGCTTAGTATTGATAAATTTAATGACCCTCAAAAAGGCTTACGGGTTTGGAGTGACCACCTGAAAAGTTTTGGTTTAGGCGACTTCCTTGGGTATGATTTACCTCCGGGGCGCAGAGGGCTTATACCTACCCCTGAGTTTTATAAAAGATATTATCCTAACGGCGGGTGGCGCAGTAGTACTATTATATCAAACGCGATAGGTCAGGGAGAAATATTGATGACACCTATACAGTTAGCCAGTATGATTTCTACCGTGGCAAACAAAGGTTATTATTACACTCCGCATGTTATTAAAAATATAGAGGGAGAGGAAATAGATAAAAAATTCACTACGAAGCACTATACCACTATTAAAGAAAAGTATTTCGGGCCTATAATTGAAGGACTTCATAGTGTATATAAAGAAGGTACAGCAAGATCGTTACAAGTAGAAGGTATAGATATTTGCGGAAAAACCGGTACTGCTGAAAACTTTACCAAAATTAACGGTAAACAAACACAGCTTACAGACCACTCTATATTTGTGGCGTTTGCCCCCAAAGACAATCCTAAAATAGCTATTGCTGTTTTTGTTGAAAACGGATACTGGGGTGCGCGTTTTGCAGGACCTATTGCCAGCTTAATGATTGAAAAATACCTTAAAGGAACTATAAGCCGAAAAGACCTTGAAGTAAGAATGCTTACTAAAGGACTTAAAGAAGAATACGATAAAGTTATAAGTGGTAAACCATTTAGCATAAACCAATAAATGAGAGCGCAAGACGTAAGTAGTCATATAGACTGGATAACCATATTACTGTATGCTGTATTAGTAATACTGGGATGGATGACTATTTACTCTGCTTCGTTACCGGAAGAAACCACTTCTTTCCTGGATTTAAACCAGATATATGGTAAGCAATTATTATTTATAATAGTATGTATACCATTAATTTTTATGGTTATAGCTGTAGATGCTAAATTTTACGAAAAATATGCTTTAATATTTTACATACTGGCAATACTACTCCTTGCAGGACTTTTTGTATTTGGTAAGACTATTAAAGGACAAACCAACTGGTACTCCTTCGGCAGCTTTGGTTTGCAACCTTCGGAGTTTGCTAAAATAGCTACCTCATTACTGCTTGCTAAATACATAAGCGATATACAAACAGACCTCAACGGCATTCAAAAACAGGTTACTGCCTTTGGTATTATAGGCTTACCTGTATTACTTATTTTAATGCAGCCTGATGCCGGTAGTGCTATGATATTTGCTGTACTACTTTTTGTAATGTACCGCGAAGGACTTCCCGGATGGTATTTAGGAGCAGGCTTTATAGCTATCGCTGTTTTTATTGCCTCAAGAGTTATAAACTGGGAAATAGTTGTATTAATTGTTTTTGTATCTATGCTTATTCACTTTTTACTAAGTAATCCCAGAAAGCGAAAATATATAAATTACATCCTGATTTTTACCGCTATTTCGGCTTTTACCTACTCTACAAGTTTTGTGTATGACAATATTTTACAACCGCACCAAAAAGAAAGAATTGATGTTCTTTTTAATGACGAAGTAAATCAACAGGCAGAGGGTTATAACCTAAACCAGTCACTTATTGCAATAGGCTCGGGTGGGTGGACAGGAAAAGGCTACTTAGAAGGTACACAAACAAAAGGCGGCTTTGTACCCGAGCAACATACTGATTATATTTTTACTACAGTAGGTGAAGAATGGGGTTTTCTTGGTGCTGCAACAGTAATTATAATCTTTGTCTTATTATTATTACGCATTTTATACTTAGCAGAACGCCAAAGATCTATTTTTAGCAGGATATACGGTTACTGTGTGGCTGCCATATTATTCATGCACTTTTTTGTAAATATAACTATGCTTATTAAACTGTTCCCTACTATTGGTGTACCGCTTCCCTTCTTTTCATACGGTGGTTCCAGTTTATTCGCATTTACAATACTCTTGTTTATTTTTGTAAAACTGGATGCTAATAAAGTAAATGTTTGGTAAGTTAGGCTCTACCGTTAATTTGTAAGTCATATAAAATAGCTTGACTAATATTAACTTTTATGCTCCAATAGTAACTGCAACCATCTTTAACTATAACTATATCTTTACTTAAACGTTCATCTTTTTTATCTTTCCAAACAAAGTTTACATAAATAATCTTTTCTCCTTTTGTGTTTTCAAATCCAAAGTACTGTCTGGTATACTTTTTAAGTCTTTTATGTATTATTGGACAACCCTCTCCTTGATTTAAAAGATCTACATTAGCTTTTTCAATACTATTCTTTATAATGTTTTCAACTAAATATATATCATCATCTGAAGGAGTATACCTCCCTTTTTCATTCTCAATATTCATCAAGATAAAATGGTCTTTATTAAAAATATAACCCGAAAAACCTTTTCCATTTATTAATCTGGAATTATCACCCACCTTAAAAAGCAAAAGAAAAACAATAAGAAGTCTCATAAATTATTTTTATATAACATTAAGTAGCTTTTACATCAAGTGCATCGCGTAGCGCATTACCGACCATCATAAAAGCCATAACCAATAACAGCATTGCAATACCGGGAACAATAGCTAAATACGGCTTACCCAATATTATATAGTTATAATGGTCTTTTATCATTCCTCCCCAACTGGGTACGGGTGGTTGCGCCCCTAAGCCCAGAAAACTAAGCCCGCTTTCTACCAATATTGCAGAAGCAAAATTAGCTGCCGAAATTACAATAACAGGCGCCATTATATTAGGTAATATATGATTGAATATTATTCGGGCATTGCTATACCCTAATGCTTTTGTTGCTGTAACAAACTGCATTTGTTTCAGGCTTTTTACCTGTCCTCTTACTACACGGGCTACTTCTACCCACATAGTTAAACCTACCGCAACAAACACCTGCCAAAAGCCTTTTTGCAAAGCTAAGGTGATGGCGATAACTAATAACAGCGTAGGTATAGACCAAACAATATTTACCAACCACATTACAAAAGCATCTACTTTTCCGCCGAAATATCCCGCTATTGCACCAAGGAATATTCCAACTACTAATGAAATAAATACCGCTACAAAACCAATAGATAAGGAAACCCTTGAACCAACAATAAGTCTGCTTAGCATATCGCGCCCCTGACTATCCGTTCCTAAAATAAAACATTGCTGTTTTATATAGTTACTCTCTATTATCTGCTTGTTTATAGTGCTATCCTTATATGCTGACAGTGGTATGGTTTTACTAACCGCCATAGAAGGCTCATCGTTATATTCACTGTAAGTAATACTGTCTTTGGTTACTCTATAAGACAATATTGGCACTTTAGGAGTTGTATATTCTTTCCCTGTAAAATAATCTGTCCAATCAGATTTTACCTCCATAGTATTAGGGAGTGTTAGCATGGTGACTTCAAAACCGGGGGGCTTAGAACTTAACGCAAGGTCTCCCCAATTTGCATTTTTAGTTTTATCAGGGGTAAAAACATAAGCAAATATGGCTATAACTATAAGCAATACAATAAACCAGAAACTTAAAACGCCCCAAAAGTTCTTTTTAAACTTTTGGAGCGCTAAGCCTGTAAGTGATTGATTGGAGCTATCCATTCAATTATTTTGTTTTAATAACTTTTCCCTTTTTATCAAGATTTGCAGAACGCTTGCTGTTATCGCCCATTACTCCCTGCATATCATCAAGTATATTAAGTGCCTCTTCCACATAAACATCTTTAGAAAGGCTTTCAAACCATCTTTCTTTTTTCTCTGCCAGTGAAGGATCTTTTTCAAAAATTTTCTTCTCATAAGGAAGTGGTTCAAACTTGTAATCGTTCTGGTAATCTTTAAGAGCTTTAAACTTCTTGGTTACCTCTTCGTTTTTATTTAACTCTGCCTTGAATCTGTCAATGTTAAGTTCAAATACGTTATCATCCTGCTGCTCATCTATCCATTTAGCATTCTCATCTATCAGCTTAAATTCTTTGTTGTTTGCTATTCTGTTGTTACTTCTTTCTACAACAGGCTTAAAGTCATAATCAAAAACTTTATAGTCTGCCTGCTCTATTTTATCCCAAGGCATCGCATTATCTATATCTCTTTCGCCTATATCTATATATGAATATTTATCCGGCATTATAACATCACTGGTTACACCTTCGCGCTGTGTTGAACCTCCATTTATTCGGTAAAACTTCTGTGTAGTAGTTTTAAGCGCACCCAAGTCACCTAAAGAATTACTTCTTACAAACTGGTTAAGGTCTATAACGTTTTGTACCGTACCCTTACCGTAACTGTGCTTACTGCCCAATATTAACCCTCTGTTATAATCCTGAATTGCCGCAGCAAATATCTCGGAAGCAGAAGCGGAGAAGTTATTTATTAATACTACAAGTGGTCCTTCCCACTGTACTTTTGAGTCTGTATCACTAAGCACCTCTACTCTGCCCTCTCTGCTCATGCTGTTAGCACGAGAACGTACCTGTACAACCGGTCCTTTTTTAATAAACAGTCCTGTCATATCTACAACAGTTCGTAAAGAACCACCACCGTTATTTCTAAGGTCTATTATAATACCTTCAACGCCTTGCTCTTTTAGTCTTTCAACTTCTTTTTCTACATCGCTTGCAGCGTTACGGTTGTCTTTATTTTCAAAATCTATGTAGAATTTAGGCAAGTTAATAATACCGTATTTCTTACCGTTTTTATTTACTATACTTGATTTTGCGTATGTTTCTTCAATTTCAACTACCTCACGAATTATTGAGATAACATCAATAGTACCATCTACTTTTTTAACTGTAAGGCGAACCTCTGTCCCCTTTGGTCCTTTTATTTTTTTAACCACATTGGTAAGGCGCATACCGGCTATATCAACAGGTTGCTCATCACCTTGTGCTACTTTCATAATAATATCGCCCGGTTCCAGTTCTTTACCTCTCCATGCAGGACCTCCCGGTATAAGTTCAGATATTTCTACATAATCACTTTTCTTTTGCAGTCTTGCACCTATTCCTTCTATAGAACCACGCATGCTACTGTCAAACTTATCCTTATCATCAGGGGCAAAATAAAAAGTATGTGGGTCAAAACGTTCTGCTATTGCATTAAGATATATAGTAAACCATTCATCACGCTCAAGGTCTTCTATAAACTCAAAATACTCATCCAGTGAACTTTTAGTTGCTTCACGTGCTTCTTTTTCAAGTTCTTCAAAGGTCTTTTTCTCCTCTTTCTTAGCTTCCGTTTTTTTGTCTTCCTCTTTCTTATCAGAGTCCTGCAACTTTTGCTTATCAATAACTGAAGAAAGTACTGAAAGTTTTAATTGCTTTTCCCAGCGCTTTTTAAGGTCAGCGTCATCAAGAGGATAATCTTTATGCTCGTAATCTGTATTAAACTGCTCGTTTACTGTAAAATCAAAAGGCTCTGAAAGCAGTTCTTTGTAAAAGCCTTCAGACTCCTTTATTCTTTCCATTAACCTTTCATGAGTTAAATCAAAGAATGACAGATCTTTGTTTAAAATCATGTCGTCTATTTTATCCTCATATTTAGAAAATTCTTCAATATCCGATTTTGTAAAGAATCTTTTAGAAGGATCTAAACTTTCTAAATAACTTTTATAAACACCTTTTGAAAACTCATCATCTATATCGGCAGGACTGTAATGTCCTTTTTCAATAACAAAAGCTATAAGTTCAACTAGTAATTTATCTTTTTCCGGGTCTGACTCTGCCGACTGTGTTTTTGGTATAAAACTCCACAGTGCCACTGCCAACACAGTGACTAACATTAATATTTTATAGTTTCTTTTCATAAATCTTAGAATAGCATTCATGTAGTTGTTTGTATAAAAAACTGTGCCAAAAATTGTTCTTTAACACTGTACTTACCTCTTATTAACGTAAGGAATCAGGATTTGTGTATTTTAGCAAATGTAAATTTACAATACTTATTTTGAAATAACTATTACATGAAGAAAAAACCACTTATACTGGTAACCAATGACGACGGTATATCAGCTCCCGGAATACGTGCTTTAATAAGCGTAATGAAAGAAATAGGCGATGTAGTTGTTGTAGCTCCTGATAGTCCTCAATCTGCAACAGGACATTCTATAACTATATATAATACTCTTTACATAAACAAGGTTAATATAGATGATGATGTTGAACAGGAATATAGCTGCTCCGGCACACCTGTAGACAGCGTAAAGTTTGCAGTTAAGGAAATTTTGAAGCGTAAACCTGATTTATGTGTATCCGGGGTTAACCATGGTTCTAATTCATCAATTAATGTAATATATTCAGGTACTATGAGTGCTGCTGTAGAAGCCGGAATGGAAGGTATACCTGCTATTGGTTTCTCCTTACTGGATTATGATTGGAATGCAGACTTTGAACCAAGCAAACCTTTTATTAAAAAAATTGCAAAACAAGTACTGGAACAAGGTTTACCAAAAGGTGTAATACTAAACGTAAACCTGCCTAAACTACCAGAAAAAGATATAAAAGGAATAAAAATATGCCGACAGGCAAATGCTATGTGGGAAGAACGTTTTGACAAACGCACTAACCCACACGGAAGAGAATATTACTGGCTGACAGGTGAATTTGTTAATATGGACGATGGTGAAGATACTGATGAGTGGGCTCTTGCGCATGGGTATGTATCTGTAGTACCGGTACAGTATGACCTTACTGCTTACCACGCTATGCAACAATTAAACTCTTGGAAACTTAACAGTTAGAAACCTTGCGATAAAGCCTAACATTTTAAATTTGTTATTTTTTGATTATATTTGAGTTAAACAAAAAATAAAAATGCTTATGAAAAAGTTTATTGCTATGGCTGCACTAGCCATGTTGGTTTTTTCCTGTTCTGATGATGATACTAATGAAGTAACTACTTCTGTAGAAGGCACATGGATGCTTACTTCTTTTGAATTAAATCAGGGACTTGATATTAATGGCGATGGTGAAGCAACAACTGACATGATTGCTGAATCTGAATGTTTTGGTAACTCTACTATAACATTTAACAATGATGATACTGCGACTGTTAACTTTGAGGAAATTGACATTGAGATAGAGCAAATTGAAGGTACTAACGATTATGATATTACAGTAGAGTGCCTTGGGTCTACAGCCCAGGAAACCATTTATACTGTTTCGGGCGACAATACCTCTTTAACTTTTCAATATGAAGACGGCAGTACAGAAACGCTTGACTTTACAATATCAGGCAACACTTTAACAGTGGTTGTCCCTGAACTTTCTGACTTACCTATCTCAGATAATGACGATGATATAGCGTACTCATTTGTAGGAGCAACACTTGTTTTTACAAAACAGTAATTAAGACCTAAGAATAATCATAATTTATAAATCCTGTACTATATAGTACAGGATTTTTTTATTCAGTTAAAAACTAACAACATAGTTGCAAGAATGTTTTTTTAATTGAAATTTTACATTAGTTTTACATTTAACTAACATAAATAACATTTTAATTTATCATTATGAAAAAATTTATTGCACTTGCTGCTGTAGCTTTAATGGGCATTTCTTGTTCAGATGACGACAGTAGCGAAACTAACGGAGGTTCTGCATCAATTGAAGGAACCTGGAAACTTACAGCATTTACTTTAAACGAAGGAGCAGACCTTAACAATGATGGCACAGTTTCTACTGACATGATTTCAGAAAGCGGATGCTATAGTAATTCCAGCTTTGTGTTTAGCTCTAATAATGTAGCAACTATTAATATTGAAGAACTTGAAATTGATTTGGATTTAGTAATAGGTACTGAAGATTCTTACGAATACAGTATTGACTGTGTAGAAGCAACTCCTGAAGTAGGGACTTACGCTGTATCAGGAAATACCGTTACAATAACAGGAAGCGACGGCGAAGGAGGTACCGAAAGTATTCCGTTAGCATTATCAAACAATACACTTACATTAACACTACCTGAATTTGTTGATGTACCTGTTGAAGAAAATGGTGAGGTTACTTATTCTTTTGTAGGAGCAAGCCTTGTTTTCACAAAACAATAATTTCAGTTCATATCTGAAAATAAATAATAGTTAAAAAAAGCCTGCACAAAATTGTGCAGGCTTTTCTTTTTATATACAACGAAAAATAAACACTATTTTTGGGTAATAATTAAATGGTATGAAGTATTACATTATAGCAGGTGAAGCATCTGGCGATTTGCATGGTTCTAACCTAATGAAGGAACTTTACAAACAAGACCCACAGGCTGAAATTCGCTTTTGGGGTGGCGACCTTATGCAACAAGCCGGCGGGAAATTAGTAAAACATTACCGTGACTTAGCCTTTATGGGGTTTGCGGAGGTAGTACAAAACCTGCGCACTATACTTAATAATATTAAGTTTTGTAAGCAGGACATACTTTCGTTTAAACCTGATGCTATAATTTTTATTGACTATCCCGGTTTTAATATGCGCATTGCCAAATGGGCTAAAGAACAAGGTATTAAAACGCATTACTACATCTCTCCACAAATTTGGGCATGGAAAGAAAACCGTATTAAGGCTATAAAACGGGATGTTGACAAAATGTATATTATACTGCCTTTTGAAAAAGAGTTCTACGAAAAAAAACACCTATACCCGGTAGAATTTGTTGGTCACCCGCTAATTGATGCCATACATAACAGGCCTGAAACTGACAAAGAGCTTTTCAAAAAAGAGAATAACCTTGACAGCAAACCTGTTATAGCTTTACTACCGGGAAGCCGTAAACAGGAAATTACTAAAATGCTGTCTATAATGCTTTCGGTAGTAGATGATTTTCCTGATTATCAGTTTGTCATTGCCGGTGCACCAAGTCAGGAATATGAGTTTTACGAAACTTTTCTCGATAAAAAGAATGTTCATTTTGTAAGTAATAAAACATACGACCTTTTAAGTATTGCTCACGCAGCGCTTGTAACCTCAGGAACTGCCACACTGGAAACAGCACTGTTTAAAGTACCGGAAGTTGTTTGTTATAAAGGCAGCTGGATTTCTTACCAAATTGCTAAGCGTATTATTACACTTAAATACATCTCGCTCGTTAACCTTATTATGGATAAAGAGGTAGTTAAGGAACTTATACAAGGCGAACTTAACTATAAGAACCTTAAAAAAGAGCTACAAAAAATACTAGACATTAAACACCGAGAAAACCTAATTAAAGAATATACTTTACTTGAAAGTAAATTGGGTGGCGAAGGTGCAAGTGCTAAAACTGCTCAGTTAATAATTAAACATTTAACAACGTAAATTATATCGGATTTTAAAAATATTTATATTTGCTTTTATTGAACTGAAAACACTTATCACTTTGCAAAAGTTTATATATATATTTCTTGCTGTATTTACATTAGCATCCTGCTCATCAAAAAAATCTGCAATTGTAACCTCTAAAAAAGAGGCTATAGAAAACGGCACCTACTCCTATTCAAAAGAAAGCTCTTTTGAGGAACAAAAAGATATTGAAGTGAGCTATGAGGAATATGACGATGATGCTCCGGGCGACCGTATTATAGGAGATGAAATAATTGAAATTGAAGGTGTAGATTACGGTAATGATAATGATTACGTTTCTGATTTTAGTAATAGCGGCTTTAATACTGAGGTAGTAAATAAAGCTATGAAGTATGAGGGTGTTAAGTATAAAACAGGTGGTACCACTAAAAAAGGAATGGACTGTAGCGGGCTGGTATATACCAGTTTTAAAGCCTGTGATATAACGCTACCCCGAACATCTTACGAAATGGCTAAAGCAGGTAAAAAAATAAAACTTAGTGAAGTTCAGGAAGGCGATTTACTGTTTTTTGATAACAACCCGAGAAGAAGACGAATAAATCATGTAGGGCTGGTTACTGAAGTAAGCCCTGAAGGTGACATTAAGTTTATTCATGCTTCACTACAGCTTGGCGTTACAATATCTTCCCTTAACGAACCTTATTACAGAAAGAGCTTTGTGCAAGCTAACAGGGTTGTTACTAACTAACCCTCACCCACTCCAACTAATAATTTCTGCATGAAAAAACTATTTTATTTAGCATCACTGCTAATAGCTATTCTTCTTTGCTTCAATTCATGCCAAACATTAGCACGAATGTATTATGGCATTGGGAAAGGGGAAATAAAAGTACGTGACACTACTGAAGTATTAAAGTACTATGAACCTTTTTTAGAATCGGACAAATACCCTATCGAGGTCTTTGTTATTAAAAATACAGGAGAAAATTCTATTGAAACTGCCCAAAAAGCTATCAATGAATTTTCTGTACCGCGCACTTTTATTAAAAACAGAGAAAATGGTGTTGTATATGATTTAGACTGTTTTGAAGATACTGAAGCCAATGTGAATGAAATTAAGAATGGTACAGTTGAAGATTATGTAGTATTAAAAAATGACACTGAACTTATAGCGTTTCAAAACTTTATAAATAATGATGAGCAAGCAGCATTAATACACTCTAACAATGTAGACAACACCAACTCTAAAAAGTATGACATCTATATCTCATACGCTACTTTTTTAGGGAAAAAGTTAAGAAAGCGGACATTATCAGTATTAAACTTAAACGATATCAATAAAGTTGTTATTCTGGACTTAAGCTTCAGCAGAACAGAAGGCGAATAATAATACTATCTTAATATAACGGTTATTATATTTGGCTATAGCAAACATCCAACTATAGCTAATGATTATAATACGAATTACGCTATTTTTTGTGCTCGGCATTTGTATAGCGTATCACTCTATGCTAAATCAGCCATTGGTTGTAGGGCTTACAATTTTTGCTTTTATTTTTACTGTGGCCAGCTATTTCTTTTCACTTAAATCATTAGTACAAAAACCATTTTTTGCTATACTATCATGGTTATTTGCATTCTGCTTAGGCATGCTCTCTTTTTCGCTACACTATGCACCAAACAACCCTAGCCATTACTCGTATTTACTAGCTAAAAATGATAGTATCCCGGTTATTAAAGGGTATATTTCAGAGAGGTTAAAACCTAACGATTATAACGAAAAGTACTTCTTTAAAATACAAACTGTAAATAGCGAACCTGCTACGGGCAAGCTATTACTTACAATAGCACTGGATGATGATAACAGTTTGCTATATCCTGGTGATGCATTAGCTTTAATTGAAAAACCAAAACCGGTTACAAAAGCACTAAACCCTAATCAGTTTGATTATGCTACCTATATGGCTAAGCAGAATGTTTTTCATCAAGTTAAATTAAAAGGTAATTATGTAAAGTTAGAGCAAATTAAAAACTTTGACTTTTATAAAGGTGAGTTGCGGCGTTCCCTTATCAGGAGTTTTGGCAAACATGGTTTCAGTGCAGAAACTATGAATATTATAAAGGCATTATTATTAGGGCAACGTCAGGATATAAACGAAGAACTCAGAACAAATTATATAGATGCAGGTGTAATACATATACTGGCGATATCAGGATTGCATATTGGTATATTATTTTACTTCCTCAGCATTATTTTAAAGCCTTTAAACAGATTAAAGAAGAAAGGAAAGTTATTACAATTATTAATTACAATTGTCTTTCTCTGGAGTTTTGCTATTATAACAGGGTTAGCTGCTTCCACCGTTAGGGCTGTTGTAATGCTTAGCTTTGTTAGTATTGGGCTGTACTTTAACAGGAACACCAATATATTTAATACCATAGCTGTTTCTATGCTAGTGCTATTACTTGCTAAGCCTAACTTTCTTTTCGATGTAGGTTTTCAACTTAGTTATGCAGCCGTTTTTGCAATAGTATGGATGCAACCGCTCTACAAAAAAATAAGAATCTCTAAATATAAAGCAGTAAATTATTTTATCGATATTGTTGCAATATCATTTGTAGCACAACTTGGCGTATTACCGTTAAGCCTATACTATTTTAATCAGTTCCCGCTACTATTCCCGATTGCTAATATTGTGGTAATACCACTGGTAACAGTATTACTAATTATGGGTATACTAACATTAGTTTTAAATTTCGTTTATACTGACTTAGCCCTATTAACAGGACACATACTAAAGCTTATTATCGGTATAATGAATAACTTTATTAAGTGGGTAGCTTCTTTTCAAGATTTTGTAGTTAAAGAAATTTCTTTTACTGCCCCGCTTATGGTTTCCCTTTACCTGATTATTATAACAACTATACTTTGGTTGTTTAAAAAGAACTATAAGCAAAGTATGGCGCTATTAGGGAGCGTTATTCTATTTCAGTGTGTTTACATCGGCACTAAATGGTATACCAAATCTAAAAGTGAGTTTATAGTTTTTAACGATTGGAATAGTAACCTTATAGCATATAAAAATAGTAATAGGGTTATATTTTACACCAATGATAGTGCTCCGGAAAAAAACTATAATATCAGCACATATAGTAAAAGTAGTTTTATTGATAGTACTACTTTAGCTCCTCTAAAGAATATGCTTTGGTACAACCAGAAGAAAATACTAATAATTGATAGTTTGGGGGCTTACAGTAAAACGATGCGTCCTGATATTCTGCTACTAACTCATTCTCCTAAAATAAATTTAGATTTAGTTATGAACGAGCTAAAACCAAAAGCAGTAATAGCTGACGCTTCTAACTACAAAAGCTATGTACAGCGATGGAAAGCTACTTGCAGAAAAAAGAGAATCCCTTTTCATGCTACTGCCGAAAAGGGATTCTATAAAGTTGAATAAAAAATTCTTTATACTTTAGATTTAAGAGCTGCAAGTAACTCCTCAGGTTTATGGTAGCCAATAATAGGTTCTTTCACATTGCCCTTACTGTCAAAAATCATCATTGAAGGATAAGCTCTCACTTTAAGGAAATATGTAAACTCGTGTACCGAGTTTCTACCTCTCCTGTTTGCCACATAGTTAGGATTAGAATATTTCTTCCCCTTATATGTAACACTTTCATTACCTTCTGCATTAAATTTTACAGCATAAAAGTTTTTACTAATGTAGTCAACTACATCTTTATCATGAAAGGTGTTTTTGTCAAGCATTTTACAAGGTCCGCACCAATCAGTATATACATCCATAAAAATAGGCTTAGGATTTTTTTGCTGTGCTTCTAATGCCTCATCAAGAGTCATCCACTTTATTTCCTGAGCCTGTACTGCTACTGCACTAAAAGCTATAAGTAGTGTTAATAGTATTTTTTTCATATTCATATATTAAAATATTAGTGTTAACCTGTTTTTCAAAAACAATGCCGAAAAATTATCTTACCCCATGCATTAACTTTTTAAGCAATGGATTTAAGAGCATTACTACAATTCCGGCTGCCGTAGGTACAATAGTAAAAATAAGGAAAAACGTTGATAATGAATACTCTTTTGTAATATTCTCTATTTCTCCTCCTAAAATAGCTGCAAGTTTATTACCTATAGCAATTGCTAAATACCACATCCCAAACATAAAGGCTATCATCCTTGCAGGAACCAGTTTAGAAACATATGAAAGACCTACAGGTGATAAGCACAATTCACCAAGTGTATGGAACAAGTAAGCCAGTACCAGCCATACCATACTTACTTTTACTCCTTCTACAACACCGTGAGAACCAAAAGCAAGTAAACCAAAACCTATTGCCATAATTATAAGTCCTAAACCATATTTAACGGCAGCACTTGGATTATATTTACTATCCCATACTTTTGATACAGAAGATGCAAAAGCAATTATAAAGAATGAATTTAATATACTAAACCAAGATACTGTTATTTCTGATTCATCTGCTGTAAAATACTGATATAGCATCCAGATAACTAATGCCCATACTCCCAAGAAACAAACGGCTAAAACAACATTAGATGCAGATATTTTTTTCCATGTTTGCTTGGCCAATAATATTAAAACATAAGTTATTATTATTAGCGGTACAACCGTTAATATAGTATTGACAATATTAAAAATGGTAAGTGAATCACCTTCTAAGCTTCTATCTACATTATCTCTGGCAAAAAGCACTAAAGATGATGCTCCCTGTTCAAAAGACATCCAGAAGAAAACAGTAAAGAAAGCAAAAATAACAACCGCTATCATTCTGTCTCTGATAACTTTGGTATAACGTACAATACGAGATATCACTAATATTAAAAACAATATTAATGCACCTAGTACAACTACATTTTGACCAGCCACTCCATTAACTTCAAAAGGGAAAATATTTATATCCCCTATTTTAGAAAGAGGGTCGTTAAAGGCATACATTAAGCCAACTACAGTAGTAACAACTATTAAAATCTTATCAACAAGAGTAAAAGGATTCCTCTTCTCTTCTTCATTTTTAGAAACTTTAGCAGCCTCTTCAGCGGCCAGTCTCTCTGCTTTATTTGGCACTTCTCCTATTTTCCCAAATAATGGTTTAGCAAACCAAAATTGTAAAGTTCCTAAAAGCATAAATACACCTGCAAGACCAAAACCATAACTCCAGCCAACAAATTCAGCCAAGTAACCACAAAGCATCATTCCAAAGAAAGCACCTGCATTTACACCCATGTAGAAAATAGTGTAAGCACCATCTTTTTTCTCTGGGCGATCCTTATACATTTCAGAAAGTATAGATGTCATATTTGGCTTAAAGAAACCTGTCCCGATAACAAGCAAAGCCAAGCCAATATAAAGGAAAAGTGGTGTTTCAATTGCCATGCTGGCATGCCCCAGCGTCATTATAATAGAACCTATAACAACTGCCCAACGATAACCAATATATCTATCAGCTAAAATACCACCAAAAATTGGTGTTATGTATAATAACATAGCATAGGTACCATATAGTGCTGTAGCATTTTCTGTTGGCCAACCCCAACCGGGATTATCCCCTATTATAGAAAATGTTAAAAAGTTTACTAATAATACTCGCATTCCGTAAAACGAAAAGCGCTCCCACATTTCTGTAAAAAATAAAACAAATAAACCTGCAGGATGTCCTAAAACATTAGATTTAAAAAAGTCGTTCGATGCTGTTGTAGCCATTATGTATTAGTTTCTATAATTTATTATTACTCCTGAAATTTTTCAAGTTCAGGTCCTTTATTATCCTCTAGTGTCAGTTCGCGCTCTTTATCTTCAGCTCCATGTGTAAGCTTCTTAAGCTTTTTAAGGAACAACAGTAGTAAAAGACCAAAGGCAACCGTAAATACAGTAAGCCACATAAAAGTTTTATACTCCTGTTCACTTTGTTGCTCTTCCAAAACAAATGAAACACCGTAATTTTCACCATCTCCCATATTCTCTGTTTTTTGAGCAGCATCTTTGTCTTTCTCAAATACTAATCTTGCATGATAAGGGTTATTTTTAGTCACATTGTTTTCTTCTAGTACTTTTTTAAGTTCAGCAGTATTAGAATCTTCTCCTTGGGATAGTTGAAATAAATTATTTAGATTCTCACCGGTATCAATTCTGTCAAATTCTATTTTACTATCTGCAAGGTAAACCTCACTCTTAATACTAAAGTTTTTATCTAAGTTAATAGGATAGTCATAGATAGTATCAATCTCTTTTTTAGCGTTTTTTACCGGAATAGAGTCTTTACTCATAAATGGTATTACCTCTTGCTTAGAAACTACCATTTTACCTCCAAAAGGCTCTAACTGCGAAGATTCACCAATACTTCCTGCTAACTTGTTACCAAATCCTGTAGCAGCAAAATAAACCCCCATCATAATAGAAGCATATTTTAACGGTGCCAATTTAGTTATAAATGATAATGCTACAGGAGAAGTACAAAGCTCTCCTATAGTATGGAAAAGATAAGCTAAAAACACCCAACCCATAGCTGCCTTACCAAATACTTCAGCACTGGCTTCTTTAGAGGCAAACATCATAAACACATAACCAAGCCCCATAATTATAGTACCTATAGCCATTTTATATAAAGATGAAGCTTCTTTACCTTTCTTCTTCATCCATAACCAAAAACCACCTACTACAGTTCCGAAAATAATGATGTAACCTGCATTAAGTGACTGGAATACTGCGGCGGGAATTTCTTCCAGCCAACTCAAACCAATAGTACGGTTAACTTTAGCATCAGTATAAAGGTTCATTAACCCTCCTGCCTGTTCAAAAGCACCCCAAAATACTACTACTATAAGGAATGATATTAGTAATACCACTATTCTGTCCTTCTCTATTTTACTTAACGGACGTTTAGCAGCTTCACGTTCAGCTTCAGAAACTTCTGCACCTCCGGAAAATTCACCAACACCTTTTAAGTAGCGAAGACCCCATATATATACAATTTGCCCTAATAGCATACCAATACCGGCAAGCCCAAAGCCGTAATGCCAGCCATATTTATAAGCAACCAGTCCAACTGATATACTTGCCAAAAATGCCCCAATATTAATACCTATATAAAAAATAGTAAAACCGTTATCCCTGCGAATATCACCCTCTTTATATAAGCCTCCTACCATAGTAGAAATATTGGGTTTTAAGCCCCCAACACCTAAAATAATAAGAAGCAGACCTGTAAAAAACGCCCAACTTTCCGGTATTGCAAGCACCCCATGACCAATACATAAAAGGATACCGCCAAGCATTACGGTTTTTTTCTGTCCTAAAAACTTATCTGCAATCCACCCTCCGGGTATCGATGCAACATAAACCAGCATAGTATACCAGCCGTAAAGCCAAAGTGCATCTTTGTTAGTCCAGCCTAATCCAGGATCTACAGCAGTAGCGGAAGTAGCAATATAAAGGGTTAATATACCACGCATTCCGTAGTAGGAAAAACGCTCCCACATTTCGGTAAAAAATAATATAAATAATCCCGCAGGATGTCCGAAAAGTTCTTTTTGATGTGGTTGTTTTGTAATTGTAGACATATAATTATAGCTTCTCTTTTATAAAGTTTGTCATTTTAGTATATAGTTGCAGCCTTGTAGCTCCGCCATATATTCCATGGTTTTTATCAGGGTAAATAGCCCAGTCAAATTGTTTGTTTGCCTGTACTAATGCTTCTACCATTAGCATTGTATTTTGTAAATGTACGTTATCATCGGCAGAACCATGCACTAACAAGTAATCACCTTTTAGCTTTTTTACATGGTTTATTGGTGAGTTTTCATCATAACCTGATGCATTCTCCTGCGGTGTTTGCATATAACGCTCTGTATAAACAGTGTCATAAAAACGCCAGTTGGTTACAGGAGCTACAGCAATAGCCATTTTAAACACGTCGTTACCTTTCAATATACAGTTAGATGACATAAAGCCTCCGAAACTCCAGCCAAAGATACCAATTCGCGATTCATCAACATAATCATATCCACCAATTACTTTCGCAGCGTCTATTTGGTCTTCTACTTCATATTTTCCAAGTTCCTTGTAAGTTACTTTTTTAAATGCAGCGCCTTTAAAACCTGTACCCCTACCGTCTACACATGCTACTATATAACCTTGCTGCGCCAGCATCATAAACCAATAGTCATTATAGCTATGCCATTGGTTACTTACCTCCTGAGAACCCGGACCACTGTATTGATACATAAATACCGGATATTTTTTATTCGGGTCAAAGTCAGCAGGCTTAATCATCCATGCATTTAATTCATGCCCTTTTGGTGTAGTTATAACCGTAAACTTTTTTTTAGGCAGGTTATATTTATCTAATTTATTAGCAAGACCTTGATTATTTTTTATAGTTTTTACCAGTTTTCCTTTTTTCGATTCATGAAGTGTATAAACCGGAGGTGTAGTTGCACTGGAATATGAATTTATGAAGTAATCAAAATCAGGGCTGAAAGTAGCTTCATTAGTTCCCTCATTTGGTGTTAGGCGGGTTTTTCGTTTTCCGTTAATATTAATACTGTAAACATCTCTGTTTATAGAACCATTTTCTACGGACTGGTAAAATACATTTCCTGTTCTGTCATCAAAACCGTAAAACGCTGTTACTTCCCAGTTGCCCTCTGTTATTTGCTTTATCAGTTTACCTTTTTCGTTATAGTGGTATATGTGATTATATCCATCTTTCTCACTTGTCCATATAAAGCTATTATCCTTTAAAAAAGTAAGGTTATCGGTTATATTAATATACGCTTTGTCTGTTTCGTTAAGTACGCCTGTTGTTTTACCAGTATTTGCATCTACAAATACTAAGTCTAAATTATTTTGGTGTCTGTTCATTAACTGCACACTTAAAGTCTGTGCATCATTAGTCCATTTTATACGCGGAATGTAATACGGGTTAAAGCTGTTAAGTGCTATTTGTTTAGTAGTTCCTGTTTTTACATCGTAAATATGTAATGAAACTTTCGAGTTATTTTCACCTGCCTTAGGGTACTTAAAAGTGTACGGATATGGGTATAGCCCCATATTATAATACTCCATGGTAAACTCAGGCACTTCGCGCTCATCAAAACGAATGTAGGCTATTTTATCGCCTGCTTTATTCCAGTCAAAAGCTCTCACAAAAGCAAATTCCTCTTCGTAAACCCAGTCGGTTATACCATTTATAATAGCATTACGTTCTCCGTCCTTTGTTATAGCTTGGGTGTTACCTGTTGCTACATCATAGTAGTATAAGTTGTTAGCATGAGCATAAGCAACCTTTGAATTATCTGCTGAAAACACAGGCTCCTGAATTGGAATATCAGCTACACTTTTTAATGATTTTGTTGCAATATCGTAAATATAATATTCTGCAAAAAAAGAATGACGGTATATCGGCTGAGTATTCGTAGCGATAAGCATTTTCTTTTCATCAGGGCTAAATGTAAATGCATCAATCGAATTAAGTTCAGCAAAATCTTTAGAACTAATCAGTGTACTTACTTTCTCCAGCGTTTTAAAATCGTATAAATCCACGCTAGAATTTCCTGTAGCCCAATTTACATCGAGTACGGTATATTGATTAGAGTTTTCCATAGAATGCAATTCATACATTCCCTGAGTGCGGAAAGCTCCACTCCATATTTCTTCAAGTGTAATATTTCGTTGTGCTAAAGCCGGCGTGGCTATAAGTAATAATAAAAAAAGTACTCTTTTAATGCTAATCATTTCGTATAAGGTAAAAAACCCCCAATTTTAATAAAAATTTATGAATTATCGGGTGTTTTTTTTGTTAAATGAAATTATCCTGTTAAAGTACTGATGCATTATTTTTAGTAAATACAGGCGTAATGCGCTATCTTTGCAGCACTACTATATTAATATTCTGAAAATGAGTAAAGCAGTCGCGGGGTTTTCCAAATTAAACAAACAAGAAAAGATTGAATGGATTGCCAAAGAATACTTCGCTAACCCCGAAGAAGCCACAAACCTGATTAAGAAATATTGGAATTCTGATGCAGATTTACAAAAACTGCATGATGAGTTTATTGAAAATACCATCACGAACTTCTATTTACCGCTGGGTATAGCACCAAACTTCAACATTAACGGTAAGAATTTTACTATACCAATGGCAATAGAAGAAAGTTCTGTTGTAGCTGCGGCATCAAAAGCAGCAAAGTTTTGGTCAGCACGTGGCGGTTTTAAAACTACAGTACTTGATACTGAAAAAATAGGACAGGTACACTTTATTTACAAAGGTGACAAAAGTAAACTTGAAAGCTTTTTTACTGCTGTAAAAAACAAACTTATTGAAGGGGTATCAACCCTTACCCAAAACATGGAAAAACGTGGCGGGGGTATTCGTGATATAGTTTTACGTGACAAAACCGATGCTTTAGACAATTACTATCAGCTTCATGCCACCTTTAATACTATAGACAGTATGGGGGCTAACTTTATAAACTCCTGCTTGGAAAAGTTTGCTGAGATATTAAAAAGCGAAGCCGAGCAACATACTGCTTTTACAGAAGAAGAAAAGCAAATACAGGTAGTAATGAGTATACTTTCTAACTACGTACCAAATTGTATTGTTAGAGCCGAAGTATCCTGCCCTGTTGAAGATTTGAATGAAGATAAAAATATCTCACCGGAAGATTTTGCTGAAAAATTTATAACAGCGGTTACCATAGCCGAAAAGGAGCCCTACAGAGCCGTTACCCACAACAAGGGTATAATGAATGGTATTGATGCCGTAGTGATTGCTACGGGTAACGATTTCCGTGCTGTAGAAGCAGGTGTTCATGCCTATGCTTCGAAAGACGGAAGTTATTCCAGCCTGTCGCATGCTACTGTAGAAAATGGCATTTTCAGGTTTTGGATAGACGTGCCACTCGCATTGGGTACAGTTGGCGGACTTACCTCTTTACACCCTATGGTTAAACTATCACTGGAAATGTTAGGAAAGCCATCAGCGAAAGAATTAATGCAGATTGTTGCAGTAGCCGGACTGGCACAAAACTTCGCAGCACTACGCTCGCTTACTACTACAGGAATACAAAAGGGACACATGAAAATGCACCTGATGAACATCCTGAATCAGCTAAAAGCTACAGAAACAGAAAAACTTAAAGCCGTTAAGCATTTTGAGACCAACACGGTAAGTCATGCTGCTGCGGTAAACTATATAGAAGAGCTTAGAAAAGAGAATTCCGAAAAACAAACAGTACAATAGTTGAAGAAGTGTTTTTACAGTAACGGAAAGCTATTAATAACCGGAGAATATGCTGTTCTTGATGGTGCAAAAAGTTTTGCATTACCTACAAAAACAGGACAATATTTGCATGTAGAGACTTCGGAAGAAGAAATACTACACTGGACAAGTTTTGATGCTGATGAAAGCATTTGGTTTGAAGATACCATAGCAATAGCGCAAATAAAAAACAACAACTATATTGGAGATAATGCTATAACCAAAAAACTTGTTGAAATACTGCATACTGCCCATACAGCAAACCCTGAACTATTAAAACAAGGGTATAAGGTTACCACTACACTTACTTTTCCCCGCAACTGGGGGTTAGGTACCTCTTCAACATTAATAAACAATATTGCCCAATGGTTTAAAATTGATGCTTTCCAACTACTATGGGATAGCTTTGGCGGTAGTGGTTATGATATTGCCTGCGCGCAAAACAATACTCCTATTTTATACCACATAGAAGATAAAAAACCCATAGTTAAATCTATAAACTTCAACCCTGCATTTACTGGTAAATTATATTTTGTTTATTTAAATGAAAAGCAAAACAGCCGTAGTGCTATTGAAACATACAGGCAAAAAGCAAAAAATGAGGGTTCTTTTATTGCTGAAATAAGCAGTATAACAAAAGCTATTATCACTGCTAACAACTTAAACAGTTTCAGAGAACTGTTAGGACAGCATGAGGCTTTAATGTCGTCAGTATTAGACACACCAACTGTAAAAGAGCGGCTTTTCCCTGACTTTGAAGGCACACTAAAAAGTCTTGGTGCTTGGGGTGGCGACTTTATAATGGCAGTTACAGAAAGTAACCCAATACAATACTTTAAAGACAAAGGTTACACTACTATAGTACCGTATAGCGAAATGATATTATAATATTCTTTATCATAAAAAAAATAAGCATAAAAAAAGACCTGCTGTTTAGCAGGTCTTTTTTTATCTGTACAGCAACTGATTAGTTAAACTCAGATCTGTTATCTTCTATATCAGCATCTTCTTTAAGCGCTGTAGTAAGTCTGTTTTGAACACCCGCTCTGTCTTTAGAACGAATACTTGCTACCATTGCATTATAGTTAGGTAATTCTTTTGCTTTAGTAATACCTGTAGTTTTAATCATAAACACACCTGTATTGCCTTCTATAAGGCCTGAAGTATTACCTTCTCCTAATGCAAATGCTCTACCTACCACTTTAGCCTCGTTACCAACTTTTGGTACTAAAGGACGTGCTAATGCTATATCTTGTGCTTTAGCGATGCTTGAACCTGCTTTTTGAGCAACAGCTTCAAGTGTATCACCTTGCATTTTCTCTTTAATCTTAGCTGCTTTCTTTTCATTTCTTAAGATAGGAAGCACTTTATCTTTTGCAGATTCAACAGACATAAATCCGTCTTCACTCTTAGCTTTTAATCTTGCTATTACATATCCTTGAGAAACGTCATATTTCTTAACATCTCCTACTTCAGTATCTTCAGCAAAAGCCCATTTTACAATTGTTCTTTGCGCTCCTAAACCACGAATGTTTTCTTCATTCTTGCCTAAGTTTTCAGCAACCGCAATTTCTAAATCAGCTTCTTTAGCTAAGTCTTCAAAAGATTTTTCAGTTTCAGAACCGGCATCCATTTCCAGCTTAGTCGCTTTAGTAAATAAATCATCTACTGTATCTTCAGATGGCTGTATCTTTTTAGCTATAGTAGCAACCTGTACACCTTCGTACTTATCAAGAACTTTTATTACGTGGAAACCGTAATCAGTTTCTACAACTCCTGTTTTACCTACAGGATTATCAAATACAAATTTATCAAACTCAGGAACCATTTGCCCTTTGTAAACATCATCATACACGCCACCGTTGTTTACAGAACCTGTATCATCACTGTTTTCTTTAGCTAAATCAGCAAAAGAATCAGGGTTAGCGTTTACTTTTTTAAGTAATTCATTAGCTTTCGCTTCTGCTTCTTCCTTAGTTCTGTTTACCTCTTTTGGTGTCTGGCTTCCGTCATAAGCAATAAGTATATGACTCACTTTTGCATTTGCACCCGGTCTTCTGTTTACTACTCTTGTTAACTTGTAGTACTCACCGTCTTTGTAAGGACCAAATACTTCTCCTTCTTGCAAATTAAATATTTGCTCTGCATAATCTACAGGAAGATTCTTTTTAACTACATAAGTAGTATCAAAAGCAATTTCTGAATTATTGTCTACAAAACTTTTGATTTTCTCTTTACTTACCCCTTTAAAACCAGGTAAAGTATCGTTAGCTTTTGTCTGCTCATTATACACAACTCTTGAAGAAAGCATTTGGTTAACATCTTCTCTGATGTTAGCTTCATCTTCTTTTGATGCTTTGTTTTCTACAAGAACATACTCAATATCACGAGATGCGTCTGCTTTGTACTCATCTTCGTGCTTTTGCATGTATGATTTAATTTCCTCGTCAGAAACTTCAACCTCATCATCATTTACTGTAGTATATGGTACATAAACATAATCAAAAGAAACTTTATCGTTCTCTAGCTTATATTTTGACTCTCCATCAAACTCTGTAGCTACAAAACCTGCTTTTACCATTGTAATATAAAGTTGCTTTTTAGCAGCATCTTCTACAGCAGGTATATTATTTTGAATTTGCTGCCATAGTGCAGGGTCATTGTTTTTAGTATCTACAAAAAACTTATTAAGTTTTGCTCTGTCAAACTGACCAAGTTCGTTTTGGAACTGAGGGCTTTGTCCATACATGTTGTACACATGGTTTTCTCCCACTCTTAATCCTGTATCTTCAATATGCTCTTCGTACAGAATCCTCTCTACTTCCTGGTTCCAAATAATATTAGCAGCCTGTGTAGGCGTTAATCGTTGTTGTCTTTGCTGAGCATTACTTACTTTCTCTAAGAATTCTCTTGCAGGTATATCGGTACCATTTACACTACCTATGTTTTTAGTTACTCCAAAGCCTCCGCTATTTATAATATCACCTATTATAAATGCAAGTAAACAGAACCCGATAACAAGTATCAGTAGTAATGAACGCTGCCTAATTTTCGATAAAACCGCCATTTTTTTTGTTGTTAAAATTTCATTTCAGTGGGCGAAAATACAATTATCTCTTTAATAATAAAAGTAGTGTGTTATATTTTCTAAAGTTTTTTTACTTCTCCTGCAAGGGTGTAATTTTTATAATTTCAATTTTTTTGTTAGATGCTTCCTCAATGGTAATTTCATACCCCTCGGCTTTTATCTTACCGCCTTGCTTTGGTATTTCTTTCGTATTATGAACCACAAACCCGCCAAGTGTAGCATAAGAATCACTCTCGGGTAGGTTTAATCCGTATTTTTCATTTACATATTCTACATCCAATCTTGCTGAAAAAAGGTATTTACAATCACCTAAATCCTTCTCTACAAGTTCTCCTTCGTCGTCATGTTCATCTTCTATCTCTCCGAAAAGCTCTTCTATTATATCTTCAACTGTTATAATACCCGAAGTCCCTCCGTACTCATCTAATATTACTGCTATACTTTTATGCTTTCGGGTTAAAATATTAAGTAATTCTTTTATGTAAATGGTTTCAGGCGCATACTCAATAGGCAGCATCATTTCTTTTATAGTACTACCTGACCTTTTAAAAAGCTCGAAAGAATGCACATAACCGATAACATTGTCTAATGTTTCTTTATATACTATAATTTTAGAATAACCTGTTTCTACAAAAAGTTCTTTAAGCTCTTCTATAGTATCATTTAAATCTACCGCAGCTATTTCGGTACGCGGTGTCATAACTTCTCGGGCTTTCAAATCAGAGAATTCTAACGCATTTTGAAATATCTGTATTTCAGAATCCATCTCTTCCTGACTGTCTATACCATCCATTTGCTCCGTGATATAGTTACCTAGCTCACCCCTTGTAAAATATGGCTGTTCTGAACCGCCTTTTGTACGAAGTACTTTTACTAAAATAAAATCAGTAATCGCTATTACAAAATAGGAAACCCAGTAAAAAATGAAATGAAAAATGTATGCAGGAATAGCAAAAAACTTAATTAGTGTATTGGCATATACCTGAAAAAAAACTTTAGGAAGAAACTTGGCTGTTATAAGTATTACGAATAATGATATTACTATTTGCAACAGCGTATTGTAAAAAGAAGGAATACTCCACCCTAAATAGGCTATATACCGCATTACAACATTACTCATGTAATAACTGTATATAACCAAAACTATACTGTTACCTATAAGCATGGAGGTAACAAATTGCACAGGGTTTTCGGTAAGTTTTGAAAGTATTTTGGAAGTTAAGGCTGTTTGCTGGCGCTCTACACCCAAATAGACTTTATTTGAGGATACATAAGCTATCTCCATACCGGAAAAAAAAGCCGAAAGCAGAAGACAGATTATAATTATCGCAACTTCCATAGTGTGATATGTGTAGTGTTACTTTTTTACAGCTTATTTTTTATCGCCAAACTTTTTAGCTCTGTTTAACCTAAAAAAGAATGAGAATAAACTTAAACCCGCTATTAAAAACCAAATAATAGATTTTTGCCATTCTTCTTCTGCCATTAAAGTTTCAACACCTCTGTAAACAAAAAATGCAGAAGCTATTAAGTATAGGTATGCTGTTATTTTAAAGTATTTCATTTTTATTTTATTTCTCCTACTCTACATTATTAATCTCTCCGGTATTTTGCTGTGCATTTACAATACTGAAATCTTTACTGAAATCGACGCCCGGACCTTCAATATAACCGCCTTCAGGATCGGTTAATTTAAAATATTCTTCAGTATAAAACCACTCATTTTTTTGGTCGTAATATAACTGGCTTGTTTCTAATACCGTCCCGTTATCAGACGTTATCTTAACATTCCCCTGCAAATCAATTATATCAGTTTCAGCGTAAGTAATAGCATAATCTGCTACAATATAACTCTTTTTACCGTCATCATCAATAAGTGTAACATTTATACCGTCAGGAAATTCGTTAAACCCATATTCCAGATTACTAAAATCTTTCATTAGCGGGCTTACTAAAATAGCCTTTACCCTTCCGGAATCAGTATATTTTAAATTAATATCCTCAGCACTGGAAACTGGTGCAAATGCTACAGTATTAATTCGCTGCACATCTTTAAAACTACTATCGCAAGCTAATAATGCCGAAAGCATTGCAAATATAAGTACGCAACCGGTAAACAATCGTTTCATTACTATAGCTTTGGTAGTTTTACAGTTTCGTTTATCCAGCAACCATATTTAATTTCTTTACCTTTTTTATATCCTGCTGCCTTAGCTTCATCTTTACTTGGCAGGTTTTGGCTATACTCTTCTTTTAAAGCGGTTACGGTAGCTTTATACTTCGGTTCTGCTACCTCCGCTTTATTTAAAGTTTCTATTGCAAGGAACAAAAGTGCTTTACGCTCAAAATCATTAAGGTTACACTCGTTTTTTATTACTGAAGAATACATATTCGCTAACAGTATATAAGGCTTACCAAAATTTTTATTGGTTTCGGCTGCTTTTAAAGCATACTGTTTGGCTCTTGTCTTATCAGTATTTTTAAGCAATGTAGCAAGATGGTAGTATTCATCTGCCTTTACTCTTTCATCTGCCTGCATAGCAGCTGATTTCTCAAAGTGAGGAATACTTTCTTCAATCTTACCGTTTTTCACTTCAAGCATACCCATCATGTATGCCTGCTCTGCACCTTGTTTTAGTTTATAAGCGGCAGAGGCTATTTTATATAGTACTCCGCTATCATAGCATTTATTATCATAAAGCACTGTTGCAGCAGCTTGTAACCATGCTACATTCTCTTTATTTTTATCAAAGTCCTTGCTGTAATATTCTGAAAGTGCAGTGCAAGAAAAATATTTAGAAGCTAATATTTTGATATTATCTGCAACAGCATCTAAAGCATCTGCAACCCTATCAGCCTTTTCAACTGTTTGCTTTTCTTTATCAGTAAGTATTTCTGATTGCTGCTTTTGTAAAAGTATTGCTTTCTCTTCTAAAAGTTTAGTTTTTGCATAAGAAACCTGTGCTGCTATACCTGCATATTTTTCAATAAAATCTTGGATAGTAATAGTACCTTTTCCTGATTCATATTTTTCAAGATATAGCATGAAATAAGTTTGTAGCGCATCATAATCAACAAACTTATCTTTATGTGTTTTGTAAAAACCATCCAGCATTTTATACACCTCATCGTCTTTAGCAAGGTCATACTTTTTAAGCAACATAGCTTTCCTTACCACACTACCGTTTCCAGGAAAGTTTTTTTCGTAATCATCAAAAAGCTGTAAAAGCGCAGTAATATTTTCACTTTTACCATCTTTAGTTCTTGCAGACTCTATTCTATATAAATACAGCTCTTCGCCATAGGTATAAATTTCAGGACTGTATTTAGCACACTGTTTAACTAAATTTTCTAATTGACTTTCTGCATTATCATACAAACGTGATTTTATATTAAGTTCATATGCTTCAAACTTCTGTTCGCATTCGTCCGTTTGAGCGCTCGCTGTATAAAGCACAGCATTTGCTGCGATTGCTAAAAAAGCCAATATCTTTTTCATAGTATTTACTTTTAGTTATACCTCCTCTTCACAAACCAGCGGTCATTTAATGAAAGTCCTACAGAGAAATTTAGGTAGTTTTCCTGAACAAGACCTGAACTGGTAGTACCTCTTTGTCCAAATTCTATACCGAGATTTATATTAGAAGAAAGATAGTTAACAGGGAAACCAAAACCTAATGATAAAGCATAATCATTAATAGACTCTCCGTTAATTACCAAACCTGTTTTTTCATATCGTAAACCTGCCCTATACGTTACTCTTTTAAAGTAACTATTGTAAGAACGGTACTGCGGTGTAAAATAACCGCCTAAAGCCATTTTATGAGAACCTTCGTACTCAACATTCGTTACATTATCAAACCTGTTACCCAACTCATTACTTTCCTGAAAAGTATATTCTGTACCAACAAACCATCTTGTTTTTTTACCAAGACCTGTACCCACACTAAATTTAGATGGTAATTTAACATCTCCGTCTTCGCCCGTAATGTCTATCTGATCAACTATAATCTCACTACCCGAATTGGTAAATGTTACAATTGCAATATTTCTATCTATTGTACTGCTTAAATTAGCCTGAGGAGTATAAGTAGCGCTGGTATACCAATCATACTTTTCCTTGATTTTTGTTTGGTAGGTTGCCCCGAAGTTGAATGAAAAACCACTGTAATCAGCTGCATTTAACTCTCTGGTTGGATATTGTAATGATATTCCTGGCAACCCTGTAATAGATTTTGTTTCTATATTACCAAAATTATACTGTACATCTGCACCAATACTCAGTTTAGAGTTTACATCATAACCCACACCTGCAAAAACCCTGTTTAAACCGCCATCTCCTTCAAACTGTCTAAACTTCTCAAAACCATCTTCAACCGTAGTACTTTCTACTTTATAACCTACTGCACTATATGGCACAAGACCAACAGCTACACCAAACTTATCGCTTACAGGCACACCCACCGCTAAGTAATCCAATGTTGTTCTGCTGGCATCATCTTCACCTGCTGAAGTTTTTAAAGTAGTAGAAGATGTACTACCCCCTATTGATAATGCTGTAAAAACAAGCGAACTGTATGATGCCGGGTTTTGTAGATTGATATGAACACTATCAGGAATTATTCCTAAACCTGCCATAGACCTGTTTTCTACAGTTCCTTTAAACGTTACATCGCCAATACCGTAATAAGAGTAAGGAGAAGCGCTATTTTTTTGAGCAAATAGTACAACAGAGAAAAGCAAACAGATGCTTACAATAAATCGTTTAATCATTTTTGATTTTGTATAGTATATAAATATAGTTTGTTAAGACTTTCTAACAGAAAATTACAATTGGCAAATATGGTGCTTTTTAAACTTTTAGCCAAAAATTCAGCATCACCTCCTGTTAATATTATTTTTAAATCAGGATACTGCTCTTTACACGTTGCTATAAAGCCTTCTACTTCATACAGTAAACCGTTTACCACACCCGAGTGTATTGAACTTTTGGTAGAGTCACCAATAAAACGCTCAGGGGTTTCAGGGTATAACAACGGAAGATTTGCTGTAAAATTATGTAAACTTTCATAACGCAAGCGTAATCCGGGCGATATAGCGCCTCCAAAATAGGTGTTTTCGGCATCAACAAAATCATACGTAACACAAGTTCCCGCGTCAATAATTAATCGGCTTTGTTTGGGGTAAGTCAATACTGCACCCGCAGCAAGCACCATCCTGTCTATACCTAAAGTAGCAGGGGTAACATATTTATTTACAAAAGGAAATAGTGATGTATGGTTTATGACGGACAAATTACTATGGTTTTCTAACCATTGTAACAACTGAACATCCTCTTCCCCTACTGAAGAAAGTACAGAATTAGTAACCTCGGGATAATCTTGAAAAATTTTTTTTATTTTTTTTTCGGCTTCTATTTTTTCAAATGCTGATTTTAAAATCAGGACATCTCCCTCAAAAACAGCAAGTTTAATTTTTGTATTGCCGACATCAATAGCTAATAGCATTTATAAACAATTAGAATTGCAAAAGTACGAATTGATTTTTTTTATTTTTTGTTTTGGATAATATAAAAATGGTTCTATATTTGCACCCGCAATAACGGCATAACACTTGCCAGTTATACGGTACCTTAGCTCAGTTGGTAGAGCAATGGACTGAAAATCCATGTGTCCCTGGTTCGATTCCTGGAGGTACCACTTTAATTCAAATAACCCTTTGAAAACAAATAAGTTATCAAAGGGTTTTGTTTTTTACGTCGGAAAATACGTTTCAAAAAACTGGACTTAAATGGTTCATTTTGAACTCATTTAACTTTGTTAAAAAAACATGCTTGACATTTGTAAATAGATATTTTTATAAGCTTAGTATTATTTCATTTTCAACTCTCAAATCAGTATAAAGCTAAATACTTGCCCCTATCCAAGGTCAGGCATTGTTATTATGATTTTTTTAGAAAAGAATCACCAAAAAGCTTGAAAAAGAAAATGATGCTCATGAGTTTTAAGGAAATACAGAATGAGGTCACCAGTAATTTACCTTTTGCGCTTCTTGAGCAGTAGAATAGATTTAGGTTTCAATTCTTATAGTTTACCCACTCAATCTTTTCCAATTCCAATACTGATAGAATTACGTGTCCCCCCCCCTCAAACACTCTTTTAAGTACTTTCATTGAATACCATATGCTAAAGTTAGTATTTCAGTTAGAATGAAGAATTGAGATAGCTAAGTTTTAATTTTTGAATTGCATTTTAGATTGTAAAAATTTCAAATATTGCTATTGTGAGTGAATTTTAAAATGCATACAATGGTCTCGCCTATGAGTAGTTCTGTAGTTTAGTACTTATTTGGTATTTATTATAACGGTCATGGGGATCTGCCAAAACAGTTATTTCGTCGGAAGTTTCTAAATTAGGCGTTACCGTGTCGTCTACTGTCTTGAATTTGAAGGTAGTTGACGTTAATAAGCTAGAATTATCTGTATAATCTTTTGATATATTTATTCCAAAGAAATTATAGGACTTTAGTTGATATGTCCATCCAATTTCAAATCTCGTTCCCTGAAAGTCTCTTTCTTCTGTTCTGGTGTCTATATCTGTTCTGGTGTCTATAATTGACGCTCCATTGTCCAAATCATATAAAAAAGATTTCCCTATAAATCCAGCTTTACCATAAATTTAATACTTGTCATAATCTATTTGCTTGGATATTAATTCATCTAATTGTTCTTTTGTTTCTTTAAATTTTTCAAGAGTACATAACAAGGCGCTATATAAGATTCTCAACTGTTTAATATCTTTATCTATACTTAATTTCACAGATCGATTATTCAGTTGAATCTTCTCGCTATTACGATAAGCTATAATTTTTTCTAAAGCTTTTTTGGCATCTTTCCATGTGGTATGGTCAAGATATTTTTCTAATTTAATATCAATAGGTGTAGTTTTATAAATGTTATGGTTTTCATTTAATTCATTCATTTCAAACACAATATCACTTTTGCTTTTGCGTAGATAAATCAAATCTGAGTCAGAATCTTTAAGAGTAGTGATATTAAAAGTAGCATATTTGTTTAAAACGTCGTCTACAATAATAAGTGAGTTTTTTAAGACATCTATTTGAGTATTAATTTCTTCTAGTCTTTTTGTATTATCCACATCTGGTTTTTTAGGATTATTAAGGCGATCAAGTTTCGTAATAATCTCTTTAATTTTATCTAATATTGGGTTATCTCCTTTTTTTACAATTAAAAATTTAAGAAACTCGTTCTCTTTTTCTTTAGTAATAACTCCATTTACAACCATTTTTGATACGTGGGATGATATTTTAATTTCTTCCTCTTCAATTAAATTTACCAAGCTATCGTGCTCTATTTCTAATTTAATATACGTTTTAAGATTATTTCGATTATGCTTTTTGTTCTTAATTTGAAATCCGATAACTCCATTTATAGAACCTGAATTTGCTAGAATTTCTTTATCAAGAATAGTTGCTAAACCATTTTTTGAGGTGCATTTAAGTTCTAATCCGTACAAAAGGGAAGTATTATTTCTGCTGTAATATGTTGGTATGCTCCGACCAAAAATCCTGCAGGACCACTTGCCAAATCACATATCTTACCATCAACATCTGGGTCTAAAATAACAGCCATTAAATGGATGATGTGCCTTGGAGTTCTAAACTGTCCGTTTTTTCCTGCCTCGCTTGTATGCTTTAATAAGTACTCATACAAATCTCCTTGTATATCTTGAAAGTGTTGATTCTTTTCTTCTATTTCTTTATCAATATCTTCATATATTTCATCAATGTATTTAATAGCATCTTTTGCTAAAGAAGGTTTATCTGCCAACTGAAAGGTAGCTTTTTTTCATTGCTTTAGCAAATGGCTCATCTTCATTAGCTAGTTGCTTTTGTATATATTCAAAAACTGCATTTAGTTTTGCCACTAAATCATTTCCATCAAGTTTGTGGTAAAAACTCCATTTGTATTCATCCTCCAACCCTTTTTTAAATATTTCTAATCGTTTCATGAAAAGTAGGTAAGAGATATTTTCAATAGCAGTAATAGGATTAGCTAATCCTCCAGACCATAGTCTATCCCATAATGCCTGTACTTTATTTTTTATATTTTGATTTTGCATATTTTATTTATCAAGTAATACAATTTACAATTTTAGTGGTTTCCCTCTGAAAAAAATAAAAAGTTTTTAAAAAGCTATAAATACTATATGTGAAAAATTTCGAAGCCAACTTAATGGTGATTGCTTATTAGGTAGAAAAGGAAGCAAAGATAAACGTTTTGAGTTTATCTTTACGGAGTTTGATAAGTCGTACCGTTAGCCCTTTTTTTGATGATGGGTATAGAGGCATGTGTTCCTTTTCTTATAAAAAATTTTCTTGAAAAGAAAGATTTGTAAATTGGTTGATGGCTTTAGCTTGAATAATTCTTGTTATTTTAAAATTTAGAGTAAGAATCAAAAAACACCAAATAACTGCATTAAAAACCACTTTTTGTTTAACCATTGTTTAACCAGAGAAATAAAAAAAAGCTCCTGATTTCTCAGAATCCTTGATTTTCCTAGTAGCGGGAACTGGACTCGAACCAGTGACCTTCGGGTTATGAGTCTGGTGTTCCCCAAAAATTAGTTCTTTTTATATAATTGATATATAGAAAATTATGTACTGTTTCGTGTACTATTGTACTATTATTAGATTGTAATATAATTATTTTACTTGTGTACCTCTCAAAATTTACATTTGCAATAAAATAGAAAAGCTTAATTTTGTACCTTAATTATACAATCATCCCCAAAAATAAATTTTCAAGTGTGCTTCGAGATAAATCTTACTCCTTGAAAAGCATATTGTTTTTCTGCTTAGTCTTTTTATGTGTGTTCTCAAAGTGAGATTCTTTCTTTCAATAGTATTCGTACAATATTGAAATCGTTTATGAATTGGTTTTGGAATCAGACTTGGATAGATATTTAACTTATCGGTAAAAATAGCTGTTGGATTTAGTAATAAAACTTTGTCAATTAAGGTCTTAATATTTTCTTTTGACTTGTTACCAACAAAAAAAGCAACAACATTTTTAGTAGCTCTTTCTATGGCATAGGTTATCCATGTTACATTGGCTTTACTGCCTATAAAACTCCAAAGCTCATCTATCTCAAATTTACAGCCAAGTTTAGTAAAATTTATAGGTTTTATTTGGTTACTTATTGTCAGCATTCTCGAAAGCACTGTTTTCTTCGATATTTCTAATATTCGTGAGATGCTCCTTATACCGCAACCTTCTTTTAACAGGCTCTTTATTAATGTGTTTGTTTCAAGTTTATATGCTTTATAGCAGTATGTACTTTGAAAGCTCTTTTTACAACTTTTACAATAGTAACGTTGTTTTCCGTTGGTTTGTCTTCCATTTTTCACAGCTAAAAATTTTACAGCTTGTACATTTCATAATTTTTCTATCAACTAATTGAACCCATAAAGATGAGAAAAACGCGTTTTTAACCTTTTAGTTGTATTGAAAAGAAAAAGGTGTACAATTATGTACACCTCTTTCAAATCCTATTCATTTTTTAGTTTATTGATTTTCAATAAACCAAACAACATTTATTAATCATCAACTAATTTGAACCACTACCAACTGTATGTATTTCTTTTGAATTCACTGCATCAAAATAACCTTGTGCAAGAGCTTTTTCATCAGTACTTGAATTCTGTGTTGCATCATCAAAGTCATCCTGTGAAATTCCTTTAAATTTTTTCCCTTCAGTCTTAAATAATGCTGCTAACTTTTTATTATTCTTAAAAGTTTTTCTGATCTCTCTTCTAATCCTCCTCGTTGATTTTTTTGAGACTCCTTTTACACTATCACCTTGTACATCTATAAAATAGATAGGATTATTTTTAGCATAACCATAAGGAGTGTTATCATAATATTTTTCAGCAAACCTATCAACTTTCATGAATCTACCTAGTGCAGGGTCGTAATCCCTCCACCCATAAGCATAAGTATCTTTACCTAGCTCCTTTTCTAACTCCTTACCGTTGTACTTATACTTCAGGGCAGGATTAGTAGCATTTACAATATTGTATCCATCATGCTTCATTCCAAAGGCATAGTAGTTATTTTCTTCCAGTATTTCGAAGTTTACCTTCTCAATTTCTGCTTCCAGTATCTTAAAGTTAGTTTCTACATTAAGTAGTGAGCTATCAGGAGTTTTATCGAGATTTAAGGACAAGTTTTCTGTTTCGGTTACTACGTAGATAAAATCAATTTCCTGAATACCAAGCTCTAAATTTTGAATTAAATACTCTTGCCATTCCGGTGTATTGGGGTCTCCTCCTTCACTCATAAATAGCCTTACTACATCAGTCGTACCTCTATCTACTATCAGCCTTATTTCATATACGTCGCCGACAGTGGCGTTGGTTGCAAGGTTTCTTCTTACGCCTCCGTATTCTTCTTTTGCGGTTACTGTTAATTCGCCATATTGTATTTGTGCTGAATAGGTGCCATATACTTTTTTGCTGTAAATCCTGCGGTACTGCTACTAAAATTAGCGTCTACCCTACCATCACAACTAATTATCAAAACTTGGCTTTTTGAATTTAAAAAACACTGAGTCATTCTGTATTTGCCTTTGTAATAATTCTAAGCCAATATTATATTCAACACTCCCCGACTTTTGTGAAATAGTTTTCTGTAAAACTAAACCTTCTGAAGGGACTATATATAAGTTAGATGAAACAAGCGTATTTTCACCAACCGAAGAGTAGAAGTATTTATTTACCAAAACAGTTCTATCATTTAATTTAAAACTCTTAGAAGATATTTTATCGATTACAGTACTATTAAATATAATCGAGTCCTGATATATTTCTAAAGTATCACTTTTTGCAAACTCATATTCATAAATAAAAACTTGAGCTTCAGAAAACTGTAATTGCTTTACATTCAAAATATATTCATTTACACTCTCTATACTGCCCTGCTTTTCAAATAATTCATAAGAAACCTTATAAGTAGATTTGCTTTCTGAAGCATTTAGAGGGTCTGATTTATATATATTAGATTTCTGCTTCTTAGGAATCACTACAGTTCCTTTCTGTAACAATTCTTCTTCTTTCGGTCGGTTACCATTACAACTACAAGCAATCATAACTAAAACTAAAAAATAGTATTTATAATTTTTCATTTGTGTGTCTTATCAAAGTTTTCATTAAGCCTTCTTTTTATACTAGAATCCATATTCATATATTTACTTACTTCATCATAATTTTTAGTATAATGATTAATATTATACGGATGGTTAGGAGATCTTCCTCCATGAATTTCTGCAAATTGAAAAGCATAAACTTCATCAACATTTATGGCATAGCTTTTTCCAAAGCTTTGATAGTTTGAATAAAAATAGCCTTTCGTATAACTTGTTACGTGACCAAACTCGTGTAATATCGTATGAGCTAAATTTCTATATGAGCTAAAAGCTGAGCGGTAATAATGCATGTACGGTTTAGCCCCTGACTTATACTCATATTCTAAGAGCTTATCGGTCTTACTATCGCGCTTTCTAGAGTCTGTTATGGCTTCAGTAAACATTTCACCTGGAGCATTCGGTAAATTGAATACAAGTTCAACATTAAGTAATACATTTAAATCATGTAAAATTGGAACATTTTCAACAAACTGTATCTAAATTTTCCTGACTTGCTTGAATACGCCCATCTGCTCCTTCGGGGTTTGAATCAGTTTTAGGGAAAGCAGCATCTAATTGCCTGTCTAACTTTGTTTCTCCTTTTTTACTAAGTTGAGTTTTCGAACCAAAACCACTCAAACCAAAAGTAGCGGTTTTTGAACTGGCTGTCCTACCATATCCTATATCAATAGTTGTCTCTAGATCGTCAATTTCAAGACCACTGCCTTCCGCCTCCATCCCATCAGGGCCAATGAAGTAAACAGGGTTATCAAGGCAATAGGTATATTGCGAATACCTTCTTGATGTCTGTGCCAATGGATCAACATTAAACCAACGCCCTATAGTAGGTTCATAGTTCCTTGCTTGGTAGTCATACCAGCCAAGTTCCTGTTCATCCTGCAATTATTTACCATTGCACTTATACTTCAAGGCAGGTTCAGTAGCGGTTGTAACATTATACCCTTCGTGTTTCATAATCGCAGAAAGGTATACCTAATTGTACACCTTTCTTAAATCCTATTTTCATTTTAGTTCACTGAAAATCAACAAACCAAATAACATTTATTGACTATCAACTAATTTGAACCACTACCTATCGAAAAAGTTTATAAACCAATACTTCCAATTCATCATTTTTATACCTTTCTCCATTATAATCATTTCTGACTATTACACCATCATATATAGTGTAATTTATTGTATAATAATGATTCTTATTTCCTTCATTAAAATCAATTTCAAAAAAGCCATTATTAACTTTCATGTTAACACTTTCTGAAATTGATTTAGAATCAAAAAGAACTTTCACTATTTTCTTTATTTCTTTAGGATTATCTATAACCACTTTACTTTTAACAAAGTCACCATTAGGGTTACAATCAACTTTATTTATTATTAAGATCTCATCTATTTTTGAGGAGTCAATAGTTATGTCTGACTGTTTTTTCACACATGCTTGGAGTAAAATTAATAGGAGTAGGTAATATCTAAATTTCATAATCATTTAATTTTTAATTTAATCAGGTTTTCTTAATGTAGTTTGAAGTTTAGTTTCAGATATAGAAGCTGAACCTCCTGACCTTAAAGAAGTTCCTGTCCCAGAAGTAAAAGTAAAACTTGTCAGAGTCCAATTTATTAAACTTTTTATACCCATAGAACCAGATGCATTAACTGGACCATATCCTCCACCTATATTTACAGATAGTCCTTCAACGCTATTTCTACTAAAGTTAGAAGAGGAGCCAGTTGAATATAATACCCCTACTTCAAAACCTATACCGACACTTAAACCAACACCCGCAACAGGAGCAGTAGGGGTATATAAAAATATCCCACCTGCATCTTTTCCTCTATTAATAATTGCCACTGTAGTTGAAGCACTCATTCCTCCTCCTCCAACTAGCTCTCCAGCAAAATTTACTATATAAGCATCTGGAGTTCCAAATAGAGCCGTTAAGCATTGAACGATTTGATCAACCTGTTTACTATAATCTACAATGGGAGTAAATGGGTTTTGTCTATTTGAAATCGGGTCATGACCTGATGTAACAACAATATCTTCGCTCTCTATAGTAACATCGATAAGATCAGACTTAATAATGTATATGTCTTCCATATTTCCAGTAGATGCGTTTTTCGCTCTTAATATTATATCATCTTTATCATCATTTTTTAGTACGCCTGTTCCACCTACTTTAGAAATACTACTTGTGGCGGTAGCTTTTCTGCCATAGCCCATATCATACTCTACTTCCATATCCACACTGGAAGATTCCGCCTCCATCCCATCAGGATCAATAAAGTAAATAGGGTTATCCAACGCATAGGTATATGGCGAATACCTTCTACTTGTTTCTGCCAATGGGTCAACATTAAACCATCTGCCTAGTGCAGGGTCATAATTACGTGCCTGATAGTCATACCAACCAAGCCCCATCTCATCCTGCAATTCTTTACCATTGTACTTATACTTCAGGGCAGGATCAGTAGCATTTACAACATTATATCCCTCATGCTTCATTCCAAAGGCATAGTAACTGTTTTCTTCCAGTATTTCGAAGTTTACCTTCTCAATTTCTGCTTCCAGTATCTTAAAGTTAGTTTCTACATTAAGTAGTGAGCTATCAGGAGTTTTATCGAGATTTAAGGACAAGTTTCCTGTTTCGGTTACTACATAGGTAAAATCAATTTCCTGAATACCAGGCTCTAAATTTTGAATTAAATATTCTTGCCATTCCGGTGTATTGGGGTCTCCTCCTTCACTCATAAATAGCCTTACTACATCGGTTGTTCCCTGGTCAACTATCAGCCTTATTTCATATACGTCGCCGACAGTGGCATTGGTTGCAAGGTTTCTTCTTACGCCTCCATATTCTTCTTTTGCAGTTACTACTAATTCGCCATATTGTATTTGTGCTGAATAGGTAGCACCAGATAGTCCTTTTGCTGTAAACCCTTCGGTACTGCTACTAAAATTAGCATCCACCACTACCTGCGGGGTTCCTGTATAACTTAATCGTACATTACCCAAATGGTCTTTGTACTGGATATATACTCAAATTCATCGGTTGTATTCATCAACTAGTTTGAATTATTACCAAAACTACCATTCTGGTCTAAAGAAAATAGAATCGTTAAGAATTGAAGAGTATATATTCTCAGGAGTACTGTCATTATGATATTCAACAACATTATTTGAAGAAATTGATCTACTCATTAAAAGCTCATTTTTATTATTAAAGTAAAGGTTTGAAGAACTATAGACATTATCTACTACATACTTTCTAACAGTAATATTTCCGAGACTGCTTTCATAAATTTTTTCGTTTAAAAACTGTATTTTATTAGTATTAAAAATGATAGAGTCTTTATAAATAAATATTGAATCTTTATTTTCTTGTAATTTATCATAAGAATAAACTTCTTTTAAATAATTCTTAGTTTTTTCTTGCTCGAGTGTAATTACTTCATTAAATCTAGGAATCGTATTTAATTTGTAATAGATAATACTAATACTATCTAACTTAGACGTATACTCAGATTCTCTTGGTACACTTTCGTCTCTCTTTGAATTACACCCATACAGGTAAGTTATAAATACAATTAAAATAATTTTTGATAGAAACTTTACTTGATTCATTTTAAAATTTTTTATTAGAAAAAAATCTATATAAAGATTCTTCCCTTTTTGATTTAAGGTACTTAAACATAGAAATATCATAAGAGGGGTAATAAAATGGATCATGACCTCCATGCTTGAAAGCAAATTTGTAAACAAAAAGTTCATCTAAATATACCGCTCTATTCCAATGATTGACTTCACTTAAATAGTTTGAATAGAAATTTTTAGATAAGAAACTAAATACATGCCCAAATTCATGTAATATCGTATGTCCTAGACCTCTATATTTTTCATTAAATGAAGCTCCATAAAAAATGATATAGGGGCTTTCTCCCATTAATTCTTCGTGTGTAACATCGTTTCCGTTACGTCTAATATCTGTTATCGCATCAGCCCCACTTGAATGCTGAAAATTGCTATTTATACTAAACTCTAATTTATAACCAAACTCATCCCCAAACAAATTACTTAAATCTTTTAGAATAGGGACTTTATTGATTATTTCATTTACTGTTGACTCTGCAAAAGGAGCTCTAGAATCAGCCCCTTCAGGATGATCAGCATCTTTAGGGAAAGCAGCATCTAATTGCCTGTCTAACTTTGTTTCTCCTTTTTTACTAAGTTGAGTTTTCGAACCAAAACCACTCAAACCAAAAGTAGCGGTTTTTGAACTGGCTGTCCTACCATATCCTATATCAATAGTTGTCTCTAGATCGTCCATTTCAAGACCACTTCCTTCTGCCATCATCCCATCAGGGTCTATAAAGTACACAGGGTTATCAAGGCAATAGGTATATTGCGAATACCTTCTTGATGTCTGTGCCAATGGATCAACATTAAACCAACGCCCTATAGTAGGTTCATAGTTCCTTGCTTGGTAGTCATACCAGCCAAGTTCCAGTTCATCCTGCAATTATTTACCATTGCACTTATACTTCAAGGCAGGTTCAGTAGCGGTTGTAACATTATACCCTTCGTGTTTCATAATCGCAGAAAGGTATACCTAATTGTACACCTTTCTTAAATCCTATTTTCATTTTAGTTCACTGAAAATCAACAAACCAAATAACATTTATTAATCATCAACTAATTTGAACCACTATCAACTGGCTTTAGCAGAACCTCATTTGAGATTAATTTCCCCAAATAAACTTCGACCCCATTTTTTCTTAGTTCTTCAAGTTCATTTTTCGATAAACATTTTATAGTTAATGAGGGGACTTCATACTCCAATAGGAGTTTATTTACCCGTGAAGGGTCTAAGTCTACTTCATATGGAAGAATATCTAAATACATATTTCCCTCAACTATTACTGGTAATGTTAGTAGTGCTTCAAAAGTCCAGCTTTCATGTGGGTTTATGATAAAAGTTTGAGAATGGTATTTCTCAATATATTCAGTTACACTGTATCCAAGGGTTTTTAATTTCAAATTCTTATCCAGTAAAACATCTGTCATTGTATTTAAAGTATGAAAATAACAGCTATCTGAAATATGAAAACTTATTGATTTATTGTGACCACTTATTCTTTTGTCACCTGACTTTATGAATGTTTTTATACCAACTATATTACTTAAATTCAAATCTCTTGCGAAAAAAAGTAGTTTTTTATTAGTATGATTTGATATTTTATATTTGATTAAATTTGTGGTGCTTTTCTGTTTAGTACCATCTGGTTTACTACTTTTAGTATAGTATAACTCATTATTAAGTACAGTTAATTTTACTCCTTCTTTTTTTGTTACACAACTTGAAAAAGCCATTACAATGCTAAAAAATATGACAAAATATTTCATATATTATTAATCTTTTAAAATTTGAAGTAATTCAGTATCACTAAGATGAGCGCTCCCATAATATAAATAACTTTTAGCAGTTTCAGTATATCTATTATAATAGTTGTTATCAGTTTCACCTTGACTGCTTGGTGGTTTATAGCCAAAATTAGATCCGCCAATCAATCTTTGCATGCTATATGCTCTATGCTCAAGTAAAGCTCTTATATGTCTCGGCATAGAAGTATTTTCGTACCATCCCCATTGATAGGCTATATTATTCCAATCATCATACGCATGCATTCCTTCATGCATAATAGTTGAAAATAGACTCAAATTAGTTATAAATGCTAGGGAACTTATGCTCACAACATCATAGTCCCATTCGTATGATGCAACGACTGGTACAAATTCCCCTGCTATAAATTCACGCACCCACATACTATATCTCATATCAGGATCCCCTGCTTGATTATATAAAGCATTTGCCATTCCTACTTCATATCTCATATCTTTAATATATTGCTCTCTTTCTCCATCAGGCATACTACTTATATCTCTATCATATGCAAACCTCCCCTCTGTTCCTAATGCTAGTTTTCCAACTTCATTTTCAAACATTTTGTTCGCTTTCTTCTGTCCAGAGCTGTTCAAGCTGATAGAAGCCCCCGAATAATTGACTGCTGCAGTAGAGTTTCTTACATTTGTCTTCCTGCCATACCCCATATCTACATTCACATCAACATCGTCCAATTCAAGTTGGTCAGAGCCACCACTCCCTTCTGCCATCATCCCATCAGGGTCGATGAAGTACACAGGGTTATCCAACGCATAGGTATATGGCGAATATCTTCTTGATGTCTCTGCCAAAGGGTCAATATTAAACCATCTGCCTAGTGCAGGGTCGTAATTACGTGCTTGGTAATCATACCAACCAAGCCCCATCTCATCCTGCAATTCTTTACCATTGTACTTATACTTCAGGGCAGGATCAGTAGCATTTACAACATTATATCCCTCATGCTTCATTCCAAAAGCATAGTAACTGTTTTCTTCCAGTATTTCGAAGTTTACCTTCTCAATTTCTGCATCCAGTATCTTAAAGGTAGTTTCTACACCTAGTAGTGAGCTATCAGGTGTTTTATCGAGATTTAAGGATAGGCTTCCTGTTTCGGCTACTACATAGGTAAAACTAATTTCCTGAATACCAGGCTCTAAATTTTGAATTAAATATTCTTGCCATTCCGGTGTATTGGGGTCTCCTCCTTCAGTCATAAATAGTCTTACTACATCAGTTGTTCCTCTATCTACTATCAGCCTTATTTCATATACATCGCCGACAGTGGCGTTGGTTGCAAGGTTTCTTCTTACGCCTCCATATTCTTCTTTTGCGGTTACTACTAATTCGCCATATTGTATTTGTGCTGAATAGGTAGCACCTGATAGCCCTTTTGCTGTAAACCCTTCGGTACTGCTACTAAAATTACCATCCACCACTACCTGCGGGGTTCCTGTATAACTTAATCGTACATTACCCAAATGGTCTTTGTATTGGTAAATGTACTCAAAATCATCGGGGTTGTATTCATTATTTTCAACTGCAGGCACTCGGGCATAACCTTCAGGATGAGCTAACGACTTTAATACTCCATTTTCGTATATAAGCCCTGCCGCATAATCTGTTATAGTTACATTATTATTATCGTTTACCTTTTTTTGCAATTTTGCTCCTGTAGCGTCATACACGTAATTAATTCTACCGTTTTGGTCGCCACTAAAGCCTATTTCCATTGGTAGGTTTAAATAATTATATTTTATTTCATTTCCAGGTACAGTACCTATTCCCTTGTTAAGGTCTTTCAGCATGTTACCATTGGTATCATAGCTATAATCCTGGTTATTGTTGCTAGTGGGTTCGGTAAAGCCCAGCGTGGTATTTGCAGAGTCGTGTACGTATTTTAGCTGGTTACTGTTAGGTAAATAAGAATAAGTCAAATCATCAATAACATCATAAACAGCCGGTAACGATGCGTTTGCAAGCCCATAACGTTTAAGTTTATATATGTTTCCGTTTTTGTCATATTCTATATTTTGGGTGCTGTAATCTACTATTTGCTGACGAAGTGGTGGTGTGGGCAGTCCACTCTTGTACTTAGCTAATTCTATACGGTTTAGTGCATCATATTGGTAGAAGTAACCTTTCTTTACGTTGTCCGTTTTACTTCTCCAGTAGGTTTCGCTTATATTACCGTTATACAGTCCTGTAGCAGCGGCTTCTTCTTTGTTATTATAGTTTATTTTAAAAGCAAATAAATCATCTGTTAGTGAGTTATCAGGATCATTTATCTTATTTAACCATCCGCGTATGTTATAGGTATAATCTACTGTTTGCAGTCGGTTTTCATTACTATAACCTCCGCCTTTTCCGCCAACTCCTTTTTGACTTAATCTCCCCAACTCATCATACTCATTTTGGGCTATTATGTGCTGGTAAGGTCCTATATTCCATCCGCTTTGTGGGGTTTGGGATTGTTTATGGAGCAACAATCGGTCTTGATTGTCATACCGGAAACTGTCATATACCACAAGTTCAGGAAGTGTTCCTCGCATATGTTCTCTTACTGTACCTCCAACTCTACCGGTAAAATCAAACCCTGTTTTTACAATATCATCTGTTCCTAGATAGTGATTTTTAACCTGACTCCAGTTTGGTCTTGCTTTTTCATCAAATGCAGAAACGGATACTATCCAATTATTGGCAGTGTCGTCTGCAAAAGTCCCGTCAAGCACTCTTACCTTGCCTCCTGTAGCTAATCCTTTAGTTGCTGTGGTATAAGCAGGATAAGGTGGTGGAGTGGGTACTGTAATACCCGAACTTTCAAAATCATAATCGTCATAATAAGCAACTGTAAGAACCTCTATATTGTTGTTAGGGAAAATTTTGTTGCTGTAATTTATATCAGTGCCTCCATTAGTAAAAAACGAAGTAGTACGTGTTTCAAATAACGAGGTGTTACTTGCTACTGCCGTTTTAATAGCATACCTGTCTTCACTAGTCGGGCTTGTATACAACCCTGTATAGGCAACTCTTCCTATCGGGTCATACTTGGTAAACAGCCATTTCCCTTCTACTCTCAGGTTTTCGTCTTGTGTCAATACAGGGCGGTCTAACTTGTCATATACAATATGAGTCCAATTTGCACCGGGTATGTGTTTCTCTACCACGCGGTTGCGATCATCGTAATGATATATATAACATAAACCGTCAACAACTTCTTGTTTTATAGAAAACGATATTGTTGCGTTTATAGCTCCTGAAAAGTTAAGGGTTTTAAAACTTCCTCCTGCTCCGCTTATATAAATATTATTGTTAAGTATAGAAAGATTATAGCTATAGCCTTCCCCACTTAATGTGCCGAAATCAATATTAGGTAAACTCCTTTCTAATGGCAATAAAACAGTATTACCTTGATTAAACTCTAGTGCGTTTGTGGAAGAAAGATTTATAGATAATGTAACCAAGTCATTTTCATCTACGCTTATTGACATTCCCCCCATAGCTCCATATTCGTTTGGAGTATATGTTGTTAATATTTCACTATTATCTAATGCAGAAATATCACTATTGTATTTTTCAGCTACTTTTGGATCAGCTTTACAAAAAGCTGTCCACGGATAATTTCTATAATAATCTAATTTTTGGGCACTATTAAAACTGGTATTTAATGAAGGTACTTTACCACCACCCTCTACAGTTATTTGGTTGTTTCTTATAAGGAAAGTATATGCATAATCGGTACCGGATATTCTTCCTAATTCCGTGTCTTTAAATACGCCTAAATCTTTCAAATCGAATATTGAACCTACTTTATATTCCATTGCTTGGTATGTAGCAATATTTATTGTCATAGTAAGTGTGCCATCTTGTTGAGGAATTACAGAAAAACCTCCCTGGCCTCCATACTTATCCATTAAATCTAAGTTAAGTATTTCACTATTATCATAATCTAATAAATACCTTTCATAATCTTCAGCTAATTGCATATCAACCATAGCAAGCCTCACCCATGAAGAATTAACTTGAGGTCTATCTTGATTCACAGTGCTTTCTACAATAGCATCTGATGCAAGAGGCGGTATTACATAGGTAAGATTAGAGAATCTATCATATACATAATATGTGTCATGAGGAAGATCTTCATTGTAAGTTCGTTTTAAAATTAAACGTCCTAATTTGTCCTTAAATTCTTCTGTGGTTTTATTATTGCCATCGTCGGGTGTCCAGTTTTCATCTTTAGTTATAGTTTTGTATAACTGGTTCGCGGAGTAATAATTATTATAAATTAATGTTGTTTTTTCTGTATCCTCCTGTCCATTTGTCTGTCCAAAAGCTACTCCAAAGCGTCGTACTTCACCATGTTTATTAAGTCCGTATTTAAATTTTACAGTATGATCTCCGTCATTATCAACGTCATTGTCGGTATCTATGTTTCCTCGCCAATCTTCTCCGGGTGCAGATTGTTTTGTTGTTCTGTTTAACGGGGAACTTTCAAAGAAAGTCTCGCTGTATGGATTGGTTGTATTTTCGTACTTTGTTGTATTGTAAAAATTCTCTGTATTTGTTAAAGCATAAGGGTCATATTCAAAATTATAGTTATCTGAAGCATAAGGTAAGTATTGCTTTGCCTGTCTTCCGTTAGCGTCATATTCTATATGGGTAATAATATCTTTACCATCGCCTGATGCTCTTGCTGCGATTTGTTGTATAGGGCGACCAAGCCCGTCAAGATAGGTTATATTAATCTTTGCTGCAGTAGTATCTACAGGTGATGAATAGGAAGATATAGTATTAGCATTATTATAGGTATAGGTAAGAACGTAGTTCTTATCTTGTGTTGGGGATTGTACCTGCGCCTGAACCAGAAACGGAAACAGTACTGTAACAATATATATTAATTTTTTCATGCCTTTCGTTTTTTAAATAGGGGATGGATTACTGCTCTGTTCTGTAATGGTATTCGTTTTTGGAAAGAAGATAGTTGTCTTTGTCTTTTACCGTTAAAAGCCTTCCTAAATTATCATACTCATAATGTAGAACATCTCCTCTTGGGTCAGTAACGGAAGTTACTACACCTCTTGTAGGTTCATATACTAATGTTGTTACCATTGTTGTTGAACCGGGCTGATCATAATATGTTCGTAATGCGTCCTGAGCTGCAATTAGAGCTGACTCTGAAAAATTAACAGGGTCTGTAGCATTTATTATATTATCCCTAAGCGAACTTGGTATATCTGAATATTGAACACCTTCCAATTTAACAGCAGGGAAAGTATTGTTATACCCCCATATATAACATATGTGGGTTCCATCTTTCATAGATACATCTAACGGATTACCTAATTCATCATATTGATGGTATACTATTCTGTCTTCTCCGGTAGATGTTATGTTTCCTTTTAGTGTTTCTATTTCTTTAATTACTGGCTGCGCTGCCTCAATTTTATATTTTTTAACTGTTTTTTGTAACGGTATGTCATTTTTATAGGTAGCTACTACTATCGGTTTATTAATAACATGGTAGGTGGTTGCCATATTAAGTATTGTGCTGTTTTCTTGAGGTGTAAAAAGAGAGTTCGTATATCCTCCAACAGGATATTGATATTCTGTTTTATAAACATCTGTTGCACCTCCTTCTTCTATTGTTACAGATTGATTGCTTATTTGATAATTTACAGGGTTATATTCATAGCTTGTTTCCGTTTGTGTCATTACAACCTCTTCTTCATCAATAAAGTATTCTTTCTTTATTTTAGATTTTAATGGCGCGGAGCCAGCCATAAGAGTTTGATCGCCTACAAAATAAGGTGTCGTACTTCCACAATTATATGGGGGAATTGAATTTGAAAGACATGCTAAATCAATATCAGGGTTGGTTCCTTCTAAATACTGGTCAACGTTAGTATAGCACTTAATCCATGCACAAGCTATAGAACTTAAAGGGCGTGTTATTGCAATTTCTTCTTCTCTAAGTTCGTAGGTATTGGTTTCCTCAACCAGCAATTGGTTTTGCTCGTTAAATACTTTTTTTGTAAGCAGCCATCCTCTTTTATAATCGATATTAGGAAAATCTTTAAAAGGATATATACATTTACTCCATGTTAATGGTTCATCCTGTGGTGTTTTATAGTTATAATAACTATACCCTTTTCCTGTTTCGCGAACTCTTACATGTTTATAACTTACAAATCCTCCCTTAGTTAATTGTTTATTTTGTTGTGTGGTAACAATATCATAATTTACATTTACTAAACTACATTGTCCATTTCCTCCGCCACTGGGCAAATTTTTTAGAAATACTTGATCTGGGAGAAAATATTCGCAAGAATAGCTTCCGGATCTCCCATCTACAGCACCTGATGATATGAGATGTGGATCTGAAGGATTAGGTAAAGATACAACTCCACCCGTAGGCTCTAATTCAGGTAACATTGTAATATTACCTATTAAATTTTCTGTACTTTCAACATCATAAGGGGTATTGTAAAAATACATTAGTTTTTTCTCAGACTCTGTTGTAGTTTCATTTTCTCTAAAATTAATTTCTTTAATTCTCAAACCTCCTCCTACAAGAAATTGATTGTATTGATTTCCAGTTTTTAAATTCTGATAAGAAAAATTCACATAAGTTTTTAAAAATATGTTACTATCTGTAGTTGTTTTATTAATCTGAAATCTAATTCTTACCCTATAAGTACCTTCCGCCAAATTAACGCTTTGATTTCCTTGGTCTATTGGAGTTGCACTATTGTATTCCCATTGATTTGTATTTGAATTATACCTTTGTATTTCCAATTCAAAAAACCAACTACCATAATGCCATTCCATTTCGGCTTCATCATCAAATTCATCGTCAGGACCATCAATATTCGAAGATGGGTTTTGAGTATATGACTGATCAATGATATTAAAATTAAAATTTATATTCTGAGTATATTGAATATAAAAAGAAGAAGTAAAATTAGTTGGAGCTGTACTTGGCTGTATATAAAAGTATGGGGATTGAGATTGATTGATATGATTCATTGGATTCTTATCTGTTTCTTCCTCTGGCAGTAACTGATCCCCTTCATAAGAATAAGTATGAGGCTCAAATTCAAAATCTTTTACTCCCCCTGTAGGATATACAATTCTTTTTAGCACACCATCTAAATGATTTTCTAAATATAGGAAGCTATTGTTTGGATTCACATATTTATAACCCCAACTATCTCCATGTCCAAACTCAGGTAAATTTTTAGAATTATATTCTAGCTTGTAATCTAGGCTATGTTCAGTAATACCTCCCTGCGAACCTACTGTTGATTCTGTTACCTTATCAAGCCATAAGCGATTATTTTCCGTATAAGCAAAGGCAAAAGTTTTCCATAAAGTATTTGAAGCACTGTAAAGACTTAAACCATTTAAAATAGTTCCAGTTCTATTATCTTCGGAGTCTATATATTCAGGGTGTGTGCCTGAGGTATTAAAAGTGATTTTAGTATCATCTCTAAATACTATCTGAGAGAGTTTCTTAGTCGCTACAGTAGTATTTGCTCCACTGGTGGTTGACTTTGGATACAACATGCCATTATTAAAAACTATATTAGGATTACTTCCTCCTTCAAATTCAAAACCTCCAGATAAATAAGTATCTCTAATATTATTATCAAGAATGTATTCTGTACGGTTTTCCAGCTCTTTATAAGATTCATTAACTGTGGTATAGTTAAATGACACCAACTCTTCTCCGTTATTGGTTGTTATTTTGTATAAATGCCAGGCTGAGGTATGAACTGTAGTTCGCATACCACTATCAGGGTTAAGTCCTCCACCTGCCCCGACCTGAGGTACAAAACTGGAATAAGGAGTTGATGTAGTAGTTTCGATAGCACCACTTTCTCCAAAATAGTATTTATAGCCATTAGCGTCTGTGATAACAAAACCTGTTATTTCTGTTACTTTATAATATGCACCATTAACATCGGTCTTATTGTGAGTAATAGCTATTTTTACTTTTTGATCCTTTGTCAGTAATTTTGCCTCTAATTCATATGCCCCTTTGACAAGGACAAACCTACCTGTTGCTCCTAGTATACTAAACTGATATAAATCTAATTCTGAATCGTATTTATGAGAGTTTGTTCCGTTTGCATACCAAGAGTAGCTAATTTGATCATCAACAAGCAGTTGGTCGTATGAGAAAAATTCATCGTTTGGTAAGTTATAAACTCCTGTCAAGATGCTATTATTTCTATTCGCTTCATCAGCAGTACCTCTTACAGTTCGGGAAATACTCCCTCCTGCCTCTAACGACCATCCTGTACCTGTCCATCCTGATCTTGAGGTAACTTTTACACCTTGTGTATTATACTTTAGAGCTATTGGTAAGCTCATGTCTCCATTTAGTTTTTTGGAATAAATTGGAATGGATATGTCAGGCTGTCCTGTATAATAATCAACTGGAACTTCTTCAAATGTCATTAGACTCGCTACTGTTGGTGACGGCGGAATAACCTCCGGTAATGAGGGCTCTTGATGGTTACTGGGTTGTCCAAAAGCCATAATTGAGCATAAAAACAATAAGAATAAAAATGATTGTTTCATTGGTTGGATTTTTAATGATTGGGCAAATATAATTTTTTTATGAAATATTTAACAAGTAAATAATGCTAATATTGTATGAATAATTGTGGTATGAATAGATTTTATTAATTTGACAAATTGATTTTGTATCAAATTTTACCTCTTAATACTGTATACTGTTTTAGTATTGTTTTAGGAAGAAACAAAAAAGTTCTTAAATTTCTATAAAAGCCTCTATTTTACTGGTAGCGAAGATGGGATTTAAACCCGTTACAACCTCAAGAAGGTAAAAATCAATAATGATAAATTTTACTAGAAGTGAACCTTAATTCTTCCAAAAAAACTTCTGCTTTATTAATTAGATTTGCTTTGTTATATAAGGCTATCATATCCTTACTATCTGCTTTTTTGGGATGTGTAATATATTTTATTCTTTCTCCATTCACTCCACTCTTCAAAAGATTTGTGATGAACTAACGTCTACAATCATGCGTAGTTAAAAGTTCATATTTTGGAAGACCCTCCGAAATTATCTTCCCTTGGCTAAAGCTTATTTTCGTCTTTCTCTCTAGAGTATCAATCCTCAAAAATTTTGCAAACTTCTTAATAGATACGTTTACAACTCTTTCCTTAAGTACTGGAAACTGATATTTTCTTTTAGAATGCCTCTAACTGGTTTTAGTAAAGGAATCATCACTTCAGATTTTGTTTTCCCTATTGAGATTTGTATACCATAAAAACTACTTCTTTTTCCTTTATAGTATTTAGGTGAAAGCTCATGTAGTTGTTCCATATCATCTATTCGAAGCCCCATAAAAGAAGCCATTATTAAATATTGTCTTGCGATTTTGAACTCTACGTTATTTGTTCTATTCTCAATCGCCAATTTAATTTCTTCTTCATTCAAATATATTTCTTTTTCAGCAGGAGGATTTTCCAGAGAAAGTCCTTCATCATTTAAATCAAGCGTTACGTTCTCTCCTGATTTCTTTCCTAAGGACAATACTCTATGTAATAGTTTAATATATTTGTTTAAAGACTTTACCCCGTAACCCGTAGGGCTTTTTCGTTGCTTCTTTGGTTGATTAGGATTATCAACTTGGATTTCATCCCGATAAATAGCATCTACAACCCTAAAGAAATCCCAGTAAAAGGCTTTGTCATTGAAATCAGAAAACTTAACAATAGATTTAGTAGCAATTTGGTAATTCTCGAACATTCGGGATAATGAAACATAAGTCTTAATGTGATTTTCAGTCAAAGCCCCTTTCTTTTTCATTTCTAAATCCTTACGGTCACTTTTAATTTTGTCATAGAGAAACTCTAAAACTGGTCTTTCCTTAATTACCTCTTTTTCTCTTCTATCTAATTTTATCTCTAAAGCATCTTTAAACTGTTTATCAGTTGGGTTAATTTCTTCGGCATAGAATTGATTGGCTACATCACTAACCGCATTTGTTATCTTCTGTAAGCGTGTTTTTAAAAAACGGTTAGTTCTGGCATATTGATTGAATATTTTTTCGTCATAGACCAAAACCTTACGATTTCCTTTTACTACATATTTACCAAAATGCTCCGGTTTAATGCGGCATCGTGTAGATATTTTTACAGGCTTGTAATCTTTAGTATCCGATTTGTATTTTTTTACTTCCTTGGTATAATCAACCTCAAAATATCCAATACTTATAAACGCAAAAATTTGGTGCTCGCCATATTTATTGGGTTTGGAATCTAAAGAAAATCGAATAATGGGATGCTTCATTTTTTACGTCGTAAAATACGTCGTAAAAATATGGATTCTTTTAGTTTTAATTGAATTTATTTTTAAAAAAATCATTTACTAAAAACAGCTAAAATCCTTTATATAAAAAGGAATTGAAATCATTTGAACACATTTAACATCTGTTTGAAATCATCAAAGGTGGGTGCTGGAGGTACCACAAAAAACCCACTCAATGAGTGGGTTTTTTATTTACAATACTTTTTATTTTTATCTATATTCAGGATTTTCAAAACCCCATCGGGAACCATTATCCCAGTCCTTTTTTGAATTGCCATAGGCAGGATAACCATCATTTTCCTTCATCATTTTTGCCAAGTGTAGCAAATTATAGGTCATAAAAGTCGTGTTTCTGTTTGTAAAATCATTATCCTTAGCTCCAGACTCTTTATCAAGATAACTAGGTCCCGGCCCTACTTCTCCTATCCAGCCTGTATCAGCTTGTGGCGGTATTGAATAACCTACATGCTGCAATGCATAAAGAATATCACGGGCACAATGCTTCACACCATCTTCATTACCGGTAATAATACAACCACCTACCCTGCCATAGTATATATATTGTCCTTTACTATTAGTTTCACTACTTAGGCTGTATAAACGTTCTATCAACTTCTTTGTTTCCGATGACTTTTCGCCCAACCATATTGGTGTACCAATCACCAAAATATCAGCATCCAATACTTTTTTAGACAATTCCGGCCATTCATCTTTATCCCAACCTTTTTCTGTCATATCAGGATAAACACCTGATGCAACATCATGATCTACAAACCGTATTAACTCTACTGTAACACCTTCTTTCTTCATTATATCCATAGAAACCTCCATAAGTCCTTGCGTATGGCTTAACTCAGGAGATTTCTTTAGCGTACAATTGATATAAAATGCTTTTAGTCCCTTAAAATCATTTTTCATAGCAATTTTGTTTTCTACTTTTCTTTTGTTTCAGGTAAATTATCTATTATCTCCTGGATAGAAGCCCTGTCTTTATAATCAGGATTAAATTGTGTATAAACTATTTCTCCTTTAGTATTTATAATAAAGGTAGCCGGCACAGGTAATACAGCTTCTCCCGTAGCATTTGATTCTGCTATAGAAGCATCTAATTTATCCTGAATCATACCTTGGTAGTTTTGGGTAACATCAAAATCTACGTCAAACGCTTGCATTACACTACCATCACCGTCCGAAACTATAGTAAAATTGGCTCCTGTTTTTTCTTTTGTCTTGCCTACATTATCATACGTTTCCGGTGTTACTGCTACCAGTTTAACTCCCTTATCCTCTATTTTTTTTGCTTCTTTAGCAAACTCCGAAAGATGTTTTATACAAACAGGACACCAATATCCTCTGTAAAAAAATAATACAACAGGCTGTTCGCTATATAAACCTTCTAAGCTCATTCTTGTTCCATCCTGCATTGTCAGCATTACATCAGGTGCTTTATTTCCTTTGTTTAAACCTTTAGGTAAATTAGGCTTTTTTATACCAAAGGCATCATAATCTACTGTTTCTCTTTGCACACCAATCGTTGTTTCTTCCGCTTCTGCTTCAGGAATTTGGTCTGTGTCATTTTTTTCTTCTTTACAGCTTAAAACTAAAGCTGAGATTGCTAAAAGCACTATTACTTTTTTCATTGGTTATTATAGTATTGGTTAATAAAACATTAGTTTAATAATCAAATTTAGAAAAGCATACACTATAAATCAGTACTATACATTTTATTTAATATAGCTTTAACAACAATATCCCCTTTTAACTTCTCCTTAATTAACAAGCAATATGTTTTAAGTAACTTTACAAATAATAAAACTGATTTTATGAATGAACTGAATCGTGAAACCAGCCCCTACCTTTTACAGCATGCTAACAACCCTATACACTGGAAAGCATGGAATGAAACCACACTGGAAAAAGCGAAAAAAGAAAATAAGCTAATAGTACTTAGTGTAGGCTACTCGGCATGCCATTGGTGTCATGTTATGGAGCATGAAAGTTTTGAAGATGAAGAGGTAGCCAAAGTAATGAACGAATACTTTATATCTATAAAGGTAGACCGCGAGGAACGCCCTGATATTGATGCAATATATATGAAGGCCGTTCAGCTTATGACACAGCAGGGAGGCTGGCCTATGAATGTAGTTTTATTACCCGATGGAAGACCTATATGGGGCAGTACATTTTTCAGGAAAGAAATGTGGATTGATGCTTTAACACAACTACAATCTTTATACGCTACGGATCCTGCAAAGGTTGAAGAATATGCTACTAAGCTAAAAACAGGACTACAAAGCCTTATTCCTTTAAAAACAGGAGATTGTGAAGAGCTACCAAACATTACTACCATTGCACCTTATATAGAAAAGTGGATAAAGAGCTTTGATGACGAATATGGTGGCTATGCACGTGCACCAAAGTTTATGATGCCTAACAACTATTTGTTTTTACAACGTTATGGCTATCAAAATAAAAATACCGAGATATTAAATCACGTTGATTTAACCTTAACCCGCATGGCATGGGGCGGACTTTTTGATACTGTAGGTGGGGGTTTTTCACGCTATTCTGTTGATATGAAGTGGCACGTGCCCCACTTCGAAAAAATGCTGTACGATAACGGTCAGCTTATGACGCTATATGCAGAAGCATACAAACGAACCAAAAACACATTATACAAAGAGGTAATTGAAAAAACGCATAATTTTATCAGTACTGAACTAACAGATGAAAACGGTGCTTTTTACAGTGCGCTTGATGCGGACAGTATTAATGAAAAGGGCAACCTTGAAGAAGGTGCTTTTTATACTTGGAAAAAAGAAGAGCTTAAAAAACTACTTGGTGAAGACTTTGATTTATTCGCTCAAATATTCAATATTAATGATTTTGGATATTGGGAAGAGGGTAACTACGTTTTAATTCAAAATAAAAATATTAGTTCCATTGCAGAGGAGAATACTATTTCTACAGAAACATTGCAGGAAAAAAAGAGAAATTGGGAACACTTACTATATAAAGAACGGGAAAAAAGAAGCAAACCAAGGCTTGATGATAAAATATTAACTTCCTGGAATGCCATTATGCTAAAAGGCTATGCAAATTGTTATATGGCTTTGGGAGATGAAAAATATGTGCAGGCAGCTATTAAAAATGCTGAATTTATTACCAGTATAATGTGGAGTGAGGAAGGCAACCTATGGCGCACTTTTAAAAATGGAGCAGCAAAAATTGAAGCCTTTCTTGAAGACTATGCCCATACTATAGATGCATTACTAACCCTGCACGAAGCTACACTTGAAGAAAAATGGTTAACACAGGCAAAACAACTTACAGATTATTGTTTAGACTACTTTTATGATGAGCAACAGCAGTTTTTTAACTTCAATTCGCAAAAAGGAGAACAGCTAATAGCCCCACATTTTGAAGTTGAAGATAATGTTATACCCGCATCTAACTCTGTAATGGCAAATGTACTGTATACACTTAGCCATATTTATGGAAATAGCCATTATAAAAAAGTGGCAGAACAAATGCTATCGCATATTATTCCTAATCTGGATTATCCTTCTGCATTTTCAAACTGGTTAAATTTATGGTATACTACAGCATCTCAAAATCGGGAACTGGCAGTATGTGGTAAAAATGCTAATAAAGCTATTAAAGAAATAAACAGCCACTACCTGCCACATGTTATAAAAGCCGGGTGTACAAACAACTCTTCTATTCCATTCTTAGCCAATCGTTTTGTTAAAGATAGACTAATGTTATATGTTTGTAGGAATAATACTTGTAATTTGCCGTCCGATTCGACAAAAGAAACCATTAACAAATTAAAAATATCAGAATAAAGACAGTATGAAAGATTTTGACGATGCGCTGGAAAGACTTAGTGAAGCAGTAATAAACTTTTTCCCTGATTTATTAAAAGCTATTGCAATATTAATAATAGGGTTATTCGCCATTAAATTCTTCAGATGGTTTATGAAGCGTTTAATGCACCGTAAAAAAGACATGGATCCTACACTGATTAAATTCAGTATGGATATTTTAACCTGGGCTTTACGAGTACTTTTATTTGTAATGGTAGTAGGTGCTTTAGGTGTAGAAACTTCTGCATTTGTAGCTATACTGGGTGCCGCAGGTTTGGCAATAGGTTTATCGTTGCAAGGTTCGCTATCTAATTTTGCCGGTGGAGTACTTATTATACTGTTTAAACCTTTCCGTGTAGGAGATTATATTGAAGTACAGGGAGAAGGCGGAACTGTAGATGAAATACAAATACTTTACACTAAACTAATTACTCCCAGTAACCAAGTGGTATTTGTACCAAACGGAGCATTATCTAACGACACCATTAAAAACTACTCAAGAGAAACTACGCGAAGAGCTGAACTTATAATAGGTGTAGGTTATAATAGTGATATTAAAAAAACAAAAGAAATTTTAGCAAAGGTTATAGAAATGGATGAAGCCATTTTAAAAGAACCGGCACCAATTATCCGTGTAAAAGAACTTGCAGACAGTTCTGTAAACTTCCAGATTTTAGTATGGGCAACTAATGGTGATTACTGGCAAATGCTTTCTGATTTTAAAGAAAACAGTAAGATAGAACTTGATAAAGCAGGCATAGAAATACCCTTTCCTCAACGTGACATCCATGTAAGAAACCTTCCCGAAGGCACAATAAAAGATTAATATATCGTTTTCATTGGCACACTAATTGTTAAATATTAAGTAGTCTTTTATTAAAAAGAGTATTATTTATACTTTTGGACTCACCAAGAAAAACTATATATTCATGAAAATTAAAACATTATTAGCCGTTAGTACGGTATTTGTATCTTCGTTTGCGATAGCGCAACAAACTTACGTAAACAAAAACGGGAGTATGGATTACATGTATAGTAAAAAAGCTCCTAGCCAGCCGGCTCAGGGAACTCAGTACTATATTGAGAAATTTACTCCTGCTAAAATAGACGATTCAAAAGAGGTTGCTCTTGTAAGATATAATGCTTATAATGACGAAATGGAGCTGAAGATTAATGACGAGATAATGGTATTGGAACCTAAAGATGATATGGACATCAAGTTGGTTAACAATGCAGCGGAATATAAATTTGTAAAATACAAAAAAGAAGAAGGAGATGCTGCACAAGGATACTTAGTTGTTATCAGCAACAACCCTAACGTTACTATATACAAACAGGAACGTATATATTTACAACCGGAACAACATCCATCAGTTGGTTATCAAAAATATAAAGCTCCGAAATATAAAGAACTTAGTCCTATATACTATATCCAATTGAACAATGGTCCTATAGTTTATATGTCTGACAGAAGAAAAGATGTTTATAAACTTATACCGGGTAAAGAAAAAGAAATTAAAAGATTTATTAAGGATAACAGAATAAATGTTTCTGATGACGAAGAACTAAAAGAACTGGGTAACTACCTTAGCACACTTCTTTAAGAAACTTTCCTGTTAACAATAAAATCTTTTAAATAAAAAGGTTCAAAGTAAGCGACATCTACGGTGTCGCTTTTTTTGTGCTTATTATAGGACAAAGCACTCATTTCTCCTGCTGACGGATACAAAAGTTCAGGGCTATATATAAACTTATCGCTGTTTAATAGCTCCCTGCATTTCTCAGCGCCGTCACCTAACAAGTATATTGGCGACTCAATATCGTTAAAAGATTCTTCTGTTATTATTTCAGCTTTTGTATCTCTTACTTTTTTATGATTAGCATCAAAAACAGCACTGTATACTTCCATACGCCTTGCATCGAGCAGTGGTACAATAACACCATCTGTATCTGCCAAACTTAATTTGTTTGCTAAAGCCTCAAGAGTATCTATAGCTATAAGCGGGATATTTAGAGCATAACATAATCCCTTAGCTGCCGAAACACCTATACGAAGTCCCGTGTAAGAACCGGGTCCCATACTTACAGCAATTGCTGACAAATCTTTATACGTAATATTAGCTTCTTTTAATGCAGTTTCTATAAATACATGCAGTTTCTCTGCATGCGAATAGTTTTCGCCTGCATACTCGTGTAAAGCTACTGTTACACCATTTTCAGCTACAGCAACTGAGCAGTTTTTAGTTGCCGTTTCTAAGTTTAATATAAAAGACATTATTATCCTTCTTCTTCCCTTGCTTACTAAGGTTCTTATTTTACTTTAGCTTGTACTTTATCGTTAGGTGAAAGTTCTTTTGTTACTACATTATAAGGTCCTGTAATAACTTCTTCTCCCTTTTTAAGTCCTGATAATACTTCTATATTAGTATCATCTTGTATACCTGTGGTTATTGGTCGTAAAACAGCTTTATCACCTTCTTTTACAAAAACACACTCAAACCTTTCATCTGTAAGTTCGCCTTTTTGTTCTTTTTCCTGTTCTTCCATCTGTTTTATAACATCTCTCTTTGTAGCGGTAGTATCAGTTTTAATTACCACAGCACTAATAGGCACAGCAATTGTATTTTCTTTTCTTTCTGTTATAATATCAACTGTAGCGGTCATCCCTGGTCTGAATGGCGAATAATTGGAAGGTTTACCTTCTGTCATATCAGCATAAGACTCTTTAAGTATTCTAACCTTTACCGTAAAGTTAGTTACTTGGTCGGCAGTAAGGTCGCTACTTGCAGAGTTAGAAATACTGGTTACTTCTCCCTCAAACTTTCTTTTTAAGTAAGCATCAACCTCAATTTCTGCTTTGTCACCTATTTGTACCTTTACAATATCATTTTCATTTACTTCTACTTCTACCTCCATATTATTAAGGTTTGCCACCCTTAATATTTCAGTACCAGCCATTTGTTGTGTTCCCACTACTCTCTCGCCCAGTTCGGCATCAAGTTTAGATATTGTACCATCTACAGGAGAGTATATAGTAGTTCTGTTTAAGTTATCTCTTGCTTCTGTAACATTTGCACTTGCACTCTGTACATTAAAATATGCAGATTGTTTAGATGCTTGTGCTACTTCATAAGCAGAAACTATTTTATCCCACTCTGATTTAGATATTACTCCTTTTTCAAAAAGTGTTTTATTTCGGTCATAGTTTGCTTTAGCTTCTTTCAATTGCGCTTCCGCTTGTTGAAGTCCTGCCTTGGCTGTAGATAATGACGCTGCCGTACGGCTTACACCAGATTGATACAAATCGGGGTTAATACGTACTAATAAATCGCCTTTTTTAATAGCCTGCCCTTCTTTAATAGGAAGTTCTATAATTTCACCTGAAACTTCCGATGATATTTTAACTTCTACTTCAGGTTGTATCTTACCTGTAGCGGTAACAGTTTCTGTTAGGGTAATACTTTTTACTTTGGCAACTTCTACTTGTTTACCTTCATCATTACCTCCTATTGTTCCTGTAGACTTTAATGCTAAAACCAGGACAATTACAGCTACTACAACTCCTATTAAAATATATACTGTTTTTTTAGACATAGCTTTTTTATTATTGTTCTATAATTGGTATACCGAAATAAAATTCTAAAATTTTGACTCTAAACATAAAGTCATACTTAGTACGTAACACATCAGACTGTGCGTTTACGTGTAAGGTTTGTGCCTGATTAAAATCGAATACATTAATCAAACCTACTTCATAGCGTTCTCTGGCATATTCTAATGCTTCGGACCTTGCATCGGCAGCAGCTACGGCTGCATCATAAGCTTTTAAAGCTCCCATTGCATCAGTATATGCGGTGTATATGTTACGTTCTAAATCTAATTCTTGTTGCTCTAATGCCAGTTGCGAACGTTGTACCGCTACCTTGGCTCTTTCAACACTGTTTTTTACTGCGAAGCCGTTAAATATTGGCACTGTAAGCCTTAACCCGAATGAGTGACCTTTATTATCCCATACCTGATCGGCAAATGGTCTTGGCGGACTTACTACAGGGATAGGTTCGCCTGTAACGTCATCAAGTTCGTAATTAACATTGTCATTATAACTAACAGAAGTATTTAAGCTATAAAAACCTGAAAGTGTAGGTTGGTAGCTTGCTCTGGCTATCTGCACATCTTTATATGCTACTTCAAGATTTGCTCTTGCCAGTTTTATTACTGTTTGCTCATCTTTTGCTTTTTCATATATAGCATCAGGAGTTTGTACAAGCACTCCGCTTTCTTCCTGCTCTAAATCTTCATCTGCAATTTCAAAGGTTTTAAAATCTTCCAACTGCATTAATTGCGCAAGGTTTAACTTAGCAAGTAGTAACTGGTTTTCAGCATCTACTATACGTTGTTTATCTGCAGCTACAGTAGCTTGTATATCCAGTAAATCACCTCTTGGTATAACACCGCCTTCTAAAAGTTGTTCAGAGCGATCCATTTGCTCTTCATCAACTTTAAGCTGCTCTTGCTGTACCTTTAGATTTTCTCTGTTAAACAGTATTTGCAGGTATGCATTGGCTACATTAAGCGCAACATCTTCCTGCATTTTGGTAATATTATATTTATCTGCAACAATTGCCAGTCTGGCTCTTTGAAAAGTTCGTATGTTTGAAAGTCCTTTGTAAATATCTACACCTGTGCTTATACCACCATTAGAGTATTGTGATGTAGTATTTTGTGCAGAGTTGGTCACAGGGTTAATGGTAAGACCTATATTCCAAGAATGGGTAGCACTAAAGTTGGCATTAGGCAGAAAATTACCAAAAGCATCACTTTTAGCTATTTCTGAAGTTTGAAGATCCAGCTCACTTTGCCTTATTGATATATTTTTTTCTATAGCATATGCCACACACTCCCTTAAAGTCCATTTCTTTTCCTGAGCCTGTGTAATATTGGTAGATAAAGTAAGTATAATGAGTATTACTGCCGCTAATTTGCTTTTCATAATAGTTAGCTGGTTTTTACAAAGGTATTTAAATTATCTAAAGTAAATGTTTATTCTTATGAATTAGACAACCAGCAACCCATTTTGTTACAGCCTGTTTTTAATTTAGAATGATTTTTAGTCCTTTGCAGTTTCGGTATTCGATTTTTTAGTCCTTAACCTGTAAACAGCATAACCCACAAGTGCCACTAACAGGTAAGGAAATATCATTAAGTAAACAATTCCGTCATTCACAGCTTCTGCCTGTCCGCTACCTTCACTGCTCTCTAAGGCAGCACGACACATAGCACACTGCGCTTGCAGTGGTTGTGCAGCTACAAGTAAAAGAGCAAATAAATATAATACACTATTCTTTCTCATTTTTTATACTTTTTAATGAGCGTAATAAGGTGATATCATTAAATACACCACAACACCTGTTACAGCAACATATAACCATAAAGGGAATGCAATACGCGCTATTTTCCTGTGCCTTTCATATGATTTTGATATTGCTCTTACATACGTTATTAGCACAAATGGTATAATTATTATAGATAGTAATATATGCGTTATAAGAATGAAAAAGTATACATATTTAACCATACCTTCTCCTCCAAATTTAGTAGAGTCCGAAGTCATGTGATATGCTACATACATTGCCAAGAAGACTACCGAAAGGCATATCGCAAACTTCATAAGGTTTTCATGTAACTTTTGCTTCCCGTTTTTTATAGCCCAAACAGCTGTTATCAACACAATAGCCGTAAGACCGTTTATAGTAGCATATATTGGCGGTAAAAATGAAAGTGGTTTTACATCATACCCTAATTCTCTCAGATTAACCCCAAATAAAACTGCTACCACTACAGGTATAACTATGGATAGTATAACTATCCATTTATTATATTTCTTCTCGGCTTCGCGCCCTGTTATTGTATTCTCCATCTATTCTTCTAATAACTTTTTGATATCTTCCTTTATTGCTTCTACACCTTCATCTTCTAACCCGTCATAATATAAAATAGGGTTACCATATTCATCTTTACGGCAACGTATCTTCCCTTCTTTATCTATTAAAGCAAATAAGCCAGAATGTTCAAATCCTCCGGCAGCTTCTTTATTTTCTCCTGCATACAGGTTAAAGCCTTTTTCTGCTAAGTTGAAAATATAATCCTGATCTCCGGTAAGAAAATGCCAGTTATAATGCTTAACCCCTAAATGCTCGGCATGTTCTTTTAAAACCTGCGGTGTATCATATTTTGGGTTAATAGTAATAGAAGCAATACCAAACTCAGGGTTACCGTAAAACTCTTTTTGAAGTTTTAGCATGTTTTGGTTCATTTTAGGACAAATTGTTGGGCAAGTAGAGAAAAAGAATTCTACTACATAAACTTTCCCTAAATAATCTTCATCGGTAATTGTTTTACCGTTTTGGTCTGTAAGTTCAAAAGAAGGAACCGGACCTATTTCTACTAAATCTGACTTTTGAAATTTAGCTACAATTTTCGGTACTGCCCATATCCCGAAAATCAGGATTATGAATGATATGCCTATATATGATTTGTTCTTCATGAGTATTAAATTTCTCTCTTCTGGTTCTTTTTTAATGCAAGGCGATATTCACGAAGTAATATTTTAACATCATCAGTCATTTCATTACTAAGTTCAGAAGCTGAAAAGGCATTATAAGCATCTTTATATTCATCTTCGCCTTTCTTGTTTTCTCCTTTTCTGCCTCTCAGGTTTCTGTCTTTATCAACAATAAAAACGTAATTAGTTCCAAAATCAGCATCAAGTGATTCTTTCACCTTCATAGCATTAAAAAAGGCTTCAATATCTTCGGTGCTTAAAAACACAAATCGCCACTTGTTTAGGTTACCCATAATAGAAATATCTTCTATCAGTTTAGTAATCTCCTCCTGATTACCTTCAGGCACTACCATAACCATTTGAAAATCCTCAAACTCTGCATAACGGTCGTACACTTTTTGGTTAAGGTTAAAAATAGTTTCTTTTTTCTTTACGGCATCTTCACCTAAAAAGCCAAGAACTGTTATTTTATCTTTTAAATAAACTTCCTTCCCGTCAAGCGTTTCGCCTTTTGGTAAAGGTTTTATACCTTCTACCACTACAGGTAAAAACAAAGAATTATGCTTGGCAAGCGAGAAATAAAAGTATAGAAACAGAGGTAATACCAACAGTACTATTAGAACGATTTTACGTTTCATAATTACAAAGAAATTTCAGATACAAAAATAAAAAAAGGCGGTTTAAAAACCGCCTTTTTTATAATTAATGTGTTAACCTAGAATATCCATTTATATGGAGAATCGTTAAACACCTCATATACATAATTACCCTCCATAAGTAAGATGAACACTAAATAGATAATTAAGAATACCATTGGCGCAACTATTGACCATCGGAAGCTTGATTTCTCACCTTCCAAGTGCATAAATGCCCACATAATATAATATGCTTTTACTACAGTAAGGATTATAAATATCCAGTTTAATAAGTTCAGTTTAAAAAGATCTGTCTTAAACAGAGCATCCGGTTTATATATACCCAGCGCAACCTCTACTATGGTTATTACCGAAAGTATACCGAAAACTGTCCATATTCTTTTTACGTTAGACTCGTGCGAATGTGCCATGCCTTTTACTTTTTAATTTTGTTATAATTAAACCAGGTAGAAGAATGTAAATACAAATACCCATACAAGGTCTACAAAGTGCCAGTATAAACCAACTTTCTCAACCATTTCGTAGCTTTTTCTTTTCTCATACGTTCCTAATATAACGTTGAAGAAAATAATAATATTTAAAACTACTCCTGAGAATACGTGGAAACCGTGGAAACCTGTAATAAAGAAGAAAAAGTCTGCAAATAATTTATGCCCGTACTCGTTTCTTTCAAGGTTTGCTCCTCTTACTACTAATTTTGCATTTTGTAGTTTTTCAAGCGATTCTTCACGAGAAAGTATTGTTTTCTGTTTATCTTCATTTATCCATTCTGTTCTTATTAAAACATCAGGATTAGCTTTAAAACCTTCCACCACCTCTTCTACAGTATGGTCTCCTAATCTATCAGAACTCTCAAACCAAATACCATTACTTTCGGTATGGTTAACTCTTTCTGTAGGTATGCTTAAAGCAAAATCATCAATATTAACTCTTTCACCCTCTTTATCTACAAACTGAAGAAGTGCACCACCTGTAGTCTCTATAGCTCCGTACTCACCTTTAATGAAAGTTTTCCACTCCCAAGCTTGAGAACCAAGGAACACTAAACCTCCTAAAATAGTTAGCAGCATGTAAATAGCTACTTTTGTTTTCTTTAACTGATGACCTGCATCAACTGCAAGTACCATAGTAACTGATGAGAAAATAAGTATAAAGGTCATCAATGCTACATAGTACATAGGAGCATCAACTCCGTGTAAAAATGGGAAGTGGGTAAATACCTCATCGGCAATTGGCCACGTATCCATAAATTTGAAACGTGAAAAACCGTATGATGCTAAGAATCCTGAAAATGTAAGCGCATCTGATAAGATAAAGAACCACATCATCATCTTACCATAACTGGCTCCCATTGGCTCATTACCGCCGCCCCATGTCTTTTCTGTAGTAGCTGTTGTAGTAGTAACTGTCGCTGCCATATAGTGTTAAGTGTTAAAAAGTTTTCAAATTTACATTTTTTTTCATTAATAGAAATAGAAAAACAGAAACAAGTAAACCCATAAAATATCGAGAAAATGCCAGAACATTGCACCTAACTCTATTCCAAGGGTTTGAGAAGAATTATATTTTTGTTTAAAATGATTATAAATTACAACTAATAATACAATAAGCCCGGCAAACAAGTGCGCTAAGTGTACCACGGCTACTATATAAAGAAAAGAAGTAGTAACAGTACTTTCAGCCCCTGTAAAATAATAACCCTCGGCAATTACCTGAGAGAAACCGTAAAACTGAGTAGCTACAAATGTTAAACCTAATGCAAGGGTTACCATAAGCATAGTAGTAGACAAACCTCTGTTATCATTTTTAATTGCTTTTTTAGCTAAATGAAAGGTTATACTACTTAGCACAATAACAACTGTACTTATTGTAAAAGCTGTAGGTAAAACAAAATTATTTATCCAGTCAGGTCGCGAAGCACTTACTACATAAGCACTGGTAAGCCCCGCAAACATCATAAACATACTTACCATACCGAACCAAAGCAGCATTTTGTACGATTTACCTTTTCTTTCGTTATGTTCTTTTATTGACATTTCCATATCTTATCCAATAAATTTATCTATCACATATATTACCTGAAGCAATGAAATATAAGAAACACTTACAAGCATAAGTTTTCTTGCTGCAGGAGCATCCATTTTTTTGTATAGCTTAACAGCATATACCAACATCCATAAACCTAACAGCAACACTAATACCGCAAACGGCAAACTTAAATGTAACCTGCCTGTAAAGCCTGTAGCAGGAATTAACGATGCTAAAATTAACCACACTGTATACAGTATAGTTTGTAATGCTGTTTTTTTATCTCTCTTTTTGGTAGGTAACATAAAGAAACCTGCCTTTTTATAATCATCATACAAAAACCAGCCTATAGCCCAAAAGTGCGGGAATTGCCAAAAGAACTGTACCAGAAAAAGTGTTCCGGCTTCAATACCAAAATCGTTTGTGGCAGCAACCCAGCCTAACATAAAAGGTATAGCTCCCGGAAATGCACCCACAAATACCGAAAGTGGTGTAATTCTTTTTAACGGAGTATAAATACTGGTATATAAAAATATAGATATTGCCCCAAACATTGCTGTTTTAGGGTTTATGCTATATAATATTGCAATACCTGCTATAGTTAGAGCACAACCAAGAAAGAAAGCGCTTTTTACGGATACTTTACCTGATGGTATAGGACGGTTTTTAGTCCTGTCCATTAAAGCATCAAGATCCTTCTCTATAATTTGGTTAAAAACGTTTGAAGCACCAACCATACAATACCCTCCTATAGTTAGTAAAATAAAGGTAACCCAACTAAATGGATGTTCCTCTGAAAAACCAAGAAGATACCCCGCCGCAGATGAAAAAACAACGCTTATAGCAAGCCTGGCTTTGGTAATTAAGGTAAAATCGACAAAAAGCGATTTTAAAGAAACCTTATTTTCTGTAGCGTTCAATGTAATTTTCATAGAATTTAAAAACTGGCGCAAAGATACTCCAAAAATTATATTTCTTCAACCGCAATAGTCTTAAAAGTCAGAATTAAAAAATTTCTGCTTTTTTACGCAACCTTTTTAACCTAGATACATCTACCTAATAAAAGCGTTTGATTTAACAACTTATTCAAGCCCTATGAAAAAGAAAAGTTGGGAATAATTGCTATGTGTAGAAAGAAAATCCTTCCGGTTTGGAAGGATTTTTTATTTTTCAGATGGTTCTAATACCTTTAATAATCGTCACCATTAACCTCTCCGTCAATTATTTTTTTAGCAGATGAAGTTCCCAGTCGTTTTACCCCAAGTGCTATCATTTGTAAAGCATCTTCATAACTCCTTATACCTCCGGCAGCTTTTACAGGTAACGGGAATGAGTTTTCCAGCATTAATTTAATTGCATATACTGTAGCGCCGTTAGGTCTGCCATCATCTGTTTTATAAAAACCCGTTGATGACTTTACAAAAACATCGCTATAATTTTTCTCATCAAAATTAGAAAGCACTACATTTTTTATTAAAGTAGTTATTCGCACTACTTCCTGCTCTGTAAGGGCAGCTACCTCAATAATCCATTTTACTACTTTGTTATTTTGTAAACATAGTTCGGTACAGGCAAGTACTTCCGCTTTTACTTTTGCAGTATCTCCCTGTTTAAAAGCTGTGTAATTGATTACAAAGTCCAGTTCATCAGCACCGTCATTAATTGCCTGCTGTGCTTCTTTCAGCTTATCTTCTAATGTACTTGTACCTTCAGGAAAGTCTATAACAGTACCTACCTTAACCAAAGCTCCTGAAGCTGACATCATATTTTTAGCTAGGCTAATCATATCAGGACGTATCATTACAGCCTTAAAAGATTCTGCAATAGCTTCATTAACCAAAGTTTTTACAACGGCTGTATTTTCCTGTTCTGATAAACCTGACTGTTCAGTAGTTTTTAAATATGTAGCGTCTATATACTGCCTTAAATCCATACTTTATATAAAAAATAATCCCTCCAATAAAAACCGGAGGGATTGATTATTTGATTTTTTTGTCTCTGTGCAAAAGCCAAAGCACTAAAACGGCTACAAGACCACCCAAAGTATTAAAAACAACATCCAAAAAATCTGACTGTCTCTTTCCGTTGGTAAATAAGCCTTGTAAAACTTCAATAAAAGTACCGTAAATAACAGCTGCCAGTAATGCGTTTACTCTTGCTTTTTTAGGATTAATCCTAAATTTAGTTTTTAAGTAAGTCGCCCACAATAGTGTAAAAACAAAATAGAACGCAAAGTGACCGTACTTATCTTTATAGGGAATTTTAAAATTGTTTACACTCCCCAGTTTTTCCATGCTAACCAAACAGAGAACTGTTATTAAAACTGTCCATGTTATAGCTGCCCAGAAATAAATGTTACGCACCTATCAGCTCTTTATACTGTTCGCTGTTTAACAATTCTTCAACTTCTGCCGGGTTAGATATTTTTACTTTTACCATCCACCCTTCTCCATAAGGATCGCTATTCACGTTTTCAGGAGCAGATTCAAGTTCTTCATTAAACTCTATTATCTCACCACTTAAAGGAAGGAATAAGTCTGATACGGTTTTAACAGCTTCTACTGTCCCGAAAACCTCATCCTTATCTAAAGTCTGGTCAAGAGTTTCAACTTCTACATATACAATATCTCCAAGTTCTTTTTGGGCAAAGTCTGTAATTCCCACAGTTGCGGTATCTCCCTCAATTTTAACCCACTCGTGGTCTTTTGTGTACTTTAATTCTGCTGGTATATTCATTTGTTGTTTGTTTTTACAAATGTATGCTTTAAAGCATAATTACAAAATGGTTTTTTTCAATTAATTTCCAAAGTTATATCTCAGTGTAAACCCTGCACGTATATTAGTTATAGGGTATGATGTAGATATAACCGCTTTAGAGAATGAGTGGTCGTAATAGAAAATAGCTGTTAAGTTTTTACTGAATGAATAATCCGCTGTAAACTTAACTGACCATATATTCTGCCCTCCTCCAAGTTGGTTATTATCATAATCCAGATAACGTACTATAGTTTCATTCTTTCTTAAAGAGAAATCTGCTTTAAGGTTAATATCACTCTTTATAGTGTTAGTAGGATTATCGGCAAGACTGGAATTTATAACTACATCTTTAATACGATAACCTAAACCTACAATATACTCATTACCTCTAACCTCCGTTAAAAGGTTATTATCAAAACTCATGTTTAATGTTCTGTCTTTTCTAACCTCTGCCAATACCTTAATTGAGTTTTTCATTTCAAAGTCAATTCTGATAAGCGGGTTAAATTGTTCCGCAAGGTTAATGTTTGATATAATGTTTTTAGGATAGAAGTTCCCATTACCTCCATTATCCTGCCCATCAGGATTTTCATCATATTCAAAATTAGAACGGTACGAGTTAATGTTGTAAGACGCTCTGTAACCATGCTGTAAGGAGAACCTTCTGAATCTTTCTTTAAAGAATTTATATCGCATTAAACCGGTATATTTTACAACCCAGTTTGGTAATGGAATATCTCTAAACGGACTTGTTGAAACTTTAGAAGCATCCTGTCCTGAATATGCTGCCAGGAATGCCGGCAATAATACTCTTTGACTGTTCTTACCGAAGCCTACAGGGTAACCTTCATTCGCTTCCGCAAAGTCACCTGTTGGTGCACCCGGGTCTCCATATCTTGGTATGTTGCCACCATTATAATACTGTTCTGCCAGTCTGTTTGCTATAGTTAATCTATTTTCACGCATTTGGTCAAACGCATCCGAACCGTCTACATTACTCTTATCAAACGCCGTTTTTATAAGTATTGTTGAGATTTGGAAATTACCCGCAGTATATGGCGAGCGTGGCATATATTCTCCATCTTCTACATCAAACTGTTCTGAGAAATTTTCAGAAGTTGATTTATCTGCTGTTAAATCAATTTTAAAGTCAGGGAATAAATCAACCGAAGCAGTTATGTTTAATAATTCTGTTTGTACCTGAGTAAAGTTCTGGTTATACTGAGGGTAAGTAGTTAAATAGCCATTTCTTGCCGCTTCATATCGTATATCCTCATCCTGGCTACCTACAATAAATCCAAGTGACGGTTTTGTAGTACCTAAGAAACCTATACTAGGTAAAAAGCCCGGTAGTACTGTACCATTCGTCTCTGTATAATTAACCTGAATGTTTTTAACGCTGGTTACTACCCCTATTAAGCCATTAAGGAAAACGTTTCCATCTTCATTCGCCTTTTGATTAGAGGTTATTTTTTGCCCCGGTCTTGGCGGACCTTGTGGCGCAGCATTTTTAGCCTTTTTCTTTTTAGGACCTAATCCTATATACTTATAGAACATATCCATATTAAATGCTGCATTCAGCTTATGCGAATTAGAGTTTTGTATTGTATTACCTAATTGATAAGTCACTAAATTACCTTCTTCTAAAACTTCTATTTGAGATAATGCATCTGATGAACGTTGCCAGTTATATGTACCTGTATAGCTGTAAGTAGATTTTATAAAGCTAAGCGCAGGTATTTTATTTATAGGTAAATCATAATTAAATACAAACTGTTGTGTGTGGGTATTTGGTTCACCTGTGTTCCAGAAGTCATGCCATACATCATACCTTTCAATTGGTATATTGTTCTCATCAAGGTAATTTCTTACAATATTACTTGTTGCAACAGTATAATTAAATTTAAGTGACTTTGTAATATTATAATTAAACCCGTACTGATAGTTAAAAAAGTAATTCCTCCTGTATAACGGACTAATAGGAATACCTTCTACATCAACATTTCTATATTGCTGCCTGTTATATTGCCTTATAATATTAGAGCTGAAAGAAATGTTAGAAGGCAAATAATTAAAATTAAAATCTCTCAACATTTTCCAGTAATCACTTTTCTTCATAAAACCTGTATTCTTAAATGGTTCTACAGGTTTACTTTCAAAAGAATAAGTATAATCTGCCCCTACTCGTACTTGTTTATCTATCAGGTCTTCAATTTCATAATCATGATGATTTGTTTGATTATAAGAGTAAGACAGGGTAATATTTTCAGGGTCATAAACATGTTTTTTCTGTTCGGGAGAACGTTCTTTTTTCACCCCTATAAAGTTTATACTCTTACGTTTGGTATAATCTATAGCTCTGTTTCTTAGATTATCTTTTTCAGCCTCACTATCCGTCTCGCCAATTAACTGCTCCAAACGTATATCCTGCTGGAATGGATCATATTCAGGCGTAATAATCTCTTCTCCTACTCCATAGTTAAACGGAAGGTTAATACCCCATTTTTTAGGAAGCAGTTTACCAAGGTTTACATTAGTAACAATATCATATTGTTTAATATCTTCCCTGCTTCTTTCATTAGGGCTTTGCTCTACCGAACCAAAACCTATGGTACTAACGCGCCCTGTAGCAGATAGTGTTGCAAAATCCGCAAAGTTACTGTCCATACTTGCCACAGCAGCCATACCTCCCTCGTTATCCATATCACTAAGGCGTAGCTCATTAAACCAAACTTCACCTCTGATGTTTTCAGCACCAATCTCACCCGGCATATAAGCATTTTTTACCCCGAGCATTAAAGTCCTTACATAACCAAAATTAGGGTTACCCTTTATACCTATACGTATTCTGTTATCAGGGTCAGCGCCTGGGCTCAGTTCATTTAAAGGAACATATATAATACCCAGTTCATCTTCCGGAGGAGCTACATTATTTAAAACATCTATTTTAAGTTTTGTAAGCGCGTCAAGTGGTAATAGTATTTCATTTTCAGAAGGCCATACCTGCTCTGCAGTTCTTGCATTTTGTTCAGAAACCTTCAGTTTAATTTCTACCTGATAGAAGTTATCTACAAAGTCATTACCAAACCTTAAAAATGCTTTCATCTCATCATCAAGTAGCGGGTTGGTATCTGTAGGTAGTGCTTCAGCATGTAAAAACATTCTCAGTTTTTTATACTGGCGCATATCAACATTTACATTTTTAAATACTGCACGTGCATCATTTGGTTCTAAACCTCCGTCAAGAGCACCATCTGCAGAATATACTCGTAAAGATAATGACTGTTCGTTCTGGTTAATTACAGCATTATTATTATACAACTGCTCCCTTTGTACGCCCGGTGGCGAAACATATGGTATAGGAGAACGGTCTCCGTTTTCCTGAATGTTAAGTGCTACAACATCAAAACCTGTATTATCAAGCTGGTTTTGCTCGTTTGTTTCCTGTGGGTCTAATGAGTTTGTATATCTTCTCCACTGACCGCGAACAAGGTCTAATGCTCCAAAACGAAGTGTGATATCTCTTCTGAAACCTGTTAAGAAGATTCTCATAAAGCGGATTGAACGGATACTGTTTATCCCCCCTACTTCTTCTCTGTCAGGACCTTCAATAGGAATTTTATATAATAACCATCTACCATTCGCATTATCACCATTGGCAAGTTCAACATTTGTAAATGGTCTTTCATCTACTACATACCCCTGACCAACTACAGCATTCGGACCTATTGGCACCTGATACCTGTAATATGCATCAATGGTATTCATAGTATTATCTCTGTTCACATCTTCTATATCCGGTAAAGTTGTATTACCTCTGTTATTGTCTCCTACATCAACCGGCGAGTTACCATCAACACCATTATAATTTTTATAACGATTTAATACATCTCCTGTAGCATTAAGATAGAATTGATAATTATCCGCAGAGGGGTCAGCAGGGTCAAAACCTGGAAATTTAATAGCTTCTTCTTCATCAGTAAGGCCATCAAAACCTACATCCTGAACACTTCTGTTAGCAGCATCAGTATCAAATGCATAAATTAAAGACTGCGACACAGGAACATCTCCCCACACTGTACTAAATATAGGCTGATTACCTCCCGCTTCAGGCAATCCGTTTTCATATTGCTTTCTGTTATCTTTTAATATATCTTCCGAAATTTCACCTAAGTTAATCTCAAGTACACCTGTGTTATCAGCATCAACCGAACCTGGGTTTCCTTCGTATGGGTCTAACATCCAAAACTGGATATACTCAACATTGGTTTGCTCAAAGTTTGTTGAGTTAATACCACGCATAATACCCGCCCAGTTTGTCTCTGCTTCAGCTTCTGTAAAAGTATTATCAGCTTGTGCAAGTGGGTTAAAGTTATACGGTCCACGCTCTTGAGGATAGTAACTAAGGTCTAACGTATTAACTACTGTACTTTGCCCGGGCACAACATCTGTTTGCGGATAAAGTTCATCATAATATATACGTCTTGTTCTGTTAGTAGACAGGTCATTTGGGCTAACACCACTTGGTCTTTGACTGGAATAGAATATAGGGTCTATACTGTACCATGCCAGTTTTGCTCTTTTATAACCTGATGATAAATCGTTATTTGGCACTTGATTATCATCAAAAATAGTTACAGGAACACTGGAAAGTGTCCAACCCTGAGCCGAACGCATATCAATATTGGTTTGAGAACCTTCAAAGTCATCTACATAAGTAGTAGCCTCTCCGTTAAATTGATCGGCTTTAGAAGCACCCGGTTTTAAATAGGCTATTTCCCCTCTGAATGATACATTGGAAGGAACATCTGTATCTAAGTTTGGAAGTTTATTTACCATACGGGTAAAGAATGGAACTTCTGTTGAGTAGATTGTATTTAAACCAAAAATGGTGTTATTTACTGATTCCTGACCATAATTCGTTTTTTGAGTATACGGTCTTTCGGACATATTTAATAATGTGGCACCTACTAAGAACTTATCACTAAACTTGTGTTCTACGTTAACCCCTGCAAAACGTCTTGTTTGCTGCCCGAATACGGAGTTGTTTTCTACAGAAACTTCAATAGGTGTATTAGAGGCTTGTAATGACGGATCCAATATTTGTACGCGTCCTAACTGATAGTTAACGGTATAATCCTGACCTTCAACAAGCGTACGACCTCCTGCTGTTACTACTACAGAACCTTGCGGAACGTTAAAAGCTCCCAGAGAGATACCATCTCCTCCTGAGGATTTGAATCGACCTCGTAACTGGAATTTATTTTTCTGGCTGTCCTGTTGTGCTTCTGCTGATGTAGATTTATAAAGACTCCTGTACACATAACGCTTTTGGTTTGCATTAAAGGTGTTTTCATCTTCATCATCATGATAGTTTTCGGTTGGATCGTCAGTTGAAAGTTTGTCAAATAACGATGCACCAAAAGGTTCCACACTTGTAAATATTACATAGCCATATTGCTGATTTACCGTAAGCCCCGGCACAAAGTCGAAGAAACCATCTCCTCCCGGTTGCGGGTCATTAGTATAATTAAGCCTGTCTAAATCAAACACTCTTAATAAGGGAGTATCTGCGACACCTTCGGGTAATGGCGGAGGGGTTGGGTCTGCAGGTGTTGGCGGAGCCTGTGTAATATAATTTAAAGGTGAAGGATCTGTATATAATATATTAAACCTGAAATCCTCCTGAGAAAGTTGGTATGCACCCGGTATTTGATAAATGTTTTTCATCATTAAGTCCCATACCGGTTCTTCCACATTTATCAAGTTACTTTTCAGCATCTTTAACATCAAACTCTGGTTTGATACTGCTGACTGGTCTTGCTGACCCGAAACATCTTCAGTTACTACTGTAGCATCTACACCATCTGTACCAAATTCACCTACCTGGTAAACATTTTCACCAATAGTATACTGGTATGCTACTGCTAAAACTTCATCATTATTAAGCCTTTGGTTAAGCGATATATAACCTAATTGTGCATGGTATGTATATTCACCGGCTGTTAATTTACGGGCATTTTCTAATTTTGAATAATCGCTACCTTCATTAGCGTTAACATTTAAAAAGCTTGAATTGGAAATAGTAACCATCTCTCTAACCGATGGGGCTAACCAACCTGTTGTCCCTATTGTATTAGGGTCGAGTTTGTTATTTTCGTTATCCGGCGGAGTGTTTGCAGGCACATTAAAGAAAGCTGAACCTGAATCGGCAAAACCTACTGCTTCATCTGTAAAATCTTCCTGTGTATTTCCCTGCACAGTAAACCTCGTCATAGGAGATTCACCTAAATCCTGTAATGCTATAATGTTACGGGAGTTATTTTCCTGTGCGTTTATCCTGTTTTGCCTGTTGGTTACCCAAACTTCTATACGTGTAATTTGTACACGAGTGTCTATATAAGGATAGTTTCTTAATACAAAATCATATTGATTACGGAAGTATTGCGAAAGGAAAAAGTGCCTGTTCTCATCGTATTCAAGTGCAAAAATTTCAAAATCCTGAACTGTGCCGCCACCTTCGGCAGTAACTGTTTTGGTTTGCGATTTTTGTTCGGAGAAAATACCTGTTACTGTGGTTTTACCAAACTGTAATTGCATTTTAACACCAAAAAGGCTTTGCGCCCCTCGTACTAAAGAATTGGATAATGGGAAACTAACATTACCTACTTCTATTTTTTGTATTATATCATCCTCGGTAGGAGTATATTCTAATTTTATAAGGTTTTGGAAAGCAAAGGTAGACTCTGTATCATAATTCGCTGTTACATTTAATCTGGTTCCTACCTTACCTTGTAAGCTCATACTAATACGTTGGTCAAAATCAAAAGTAAAAGTACGCCTGTTTCTTGGTGATAAGGAAGGGTTATCCTGCTTGGTAAACCGAACCCCCAAATCCATCTCTACCGAACCTGTTGGTTTAATATCTATAGTGTTTCCGCCAAATATAGTTTCGAAAAATTTAGAGTTTACATAGTAACGCGGTAGTAAGTTACGATTCTCTTCTTCACTACCTTTTCCGTCTACAGCTCTGGACTTTTCCTGATAGTATTCACGCATTGATTCGCGTAATACTAATTCTTCATACTGTTCAGGTGTAAGTATTAAAGGATAAGTAACATTAAAGCCTTCAAACTTTTCGGTATATACATAACGATTGGTAACAGGGTTATAAGTATAGGCATCAACTATACTCCTTGGGTTACCAATCTCTACTTTACCTTTATTATAGCCTTTTATGGTATCCCTTGCCGCTTCTTCCGCCTCCTCATCTTCGTCTATCTGCGCCTGTAAAGCTATACTAAAAAATAAAAATACTATTGAAAGAGTATATTTCAGATAACTATAAGATTCTTTAGAGTATTTAGTCTTCAAGGATTATAAATTTTTTAATGCTTGTTTTATAATAGTCTCCACATTGGCATCAGGTGTTTCCTTAACAATTTTATCTATAGCTTTTTCAGCTAATTTTTTGTTAAAGCCAAGCACCTCCAAGGCAGATAACGCTTCATCTTTGTTTGTATTGTAATCTGAAACAGAAACTTCTTCTATATCATACAGTTTTAACACTTTGTCCTTTAAATCCAGTATTACACGCTGTGCCGTTTTAGCCCCTATTCCTTTTACCGACTGTATAGTAGCAACGTCTCCGGAGCCAACAGCATTAATAACTTGTTTAGGGTTTAAAGAGGAAAGCATTGTTCTTGCCGTACCTGCACCAACACCCGATACGGATATAAGTAATTTAAAAAGTTCTTTTTCCGATTTTTCCATAAAACCGAAAAGGGTATGAGCATCTTCTTTTATCAGTAAATGTGTAAACAACTTAACATTCTCTGATTGGGGTAAAAGCGAATAGGTGTGTAGTGAAATATTAACCTGATACCCCACGCCATTACAATCTATTACTACCTCTGTTGGCAGTTTCTCTACCATCCTTCCCTGAAGATGTGCTATCATACCTGATTTTTAAAGTTTTCCAAAAATAATAAAATTCTTTAACCCTGCACCTTTATCGTTGTAGCTTAGCTGTTTTATTCCTTTTTTCTTTCTCTTGGGCATCTACAACTGCTACTGCTGCCATGTTTACCATCTCCTCTACACTTGCCCCAAGCTGGAACAGGTGAACAGGTTTATCCAACCCTAACATTATAGGTCCTATAGACACTATTTTGTTAAGTTCTTTAAGTAATTTATATGTAATATTGGCTGATTCTAAATTAGGAAATATTAAAGTATTAACTTTTTTACCTGCTAATTTAGAGAACGGAAACTGCTTTTTAAGCATTTCAGGATTTAAAGCAAAGTCTGACTGTACCTCTCCATCAACAATTAAATCAGGATGATTTTTATGCAGTATAGCTACTGCTTCTCTTACTTTATTAGCACTTGGTGATGAAGCTGAACCAAAGTTAGAGAACGATATCATGGCTAAAACCGGTTCTATACCAAACATTCTTACTGTTTTTGCAGTCATTAAAGCAATTTTTGCTAAATCTTCTGCATTAGGGTCCGGGTTTATAGCAGTATCCGAAAGAAAAATAGGACCTCTTTTGGTAAGCATCATATTTGTAGTTGCTATTTTAGTAACCCCCTGTGCTTTACCAATAAGCTGCATTACAGGTTTCACTACCGAAGGGTAACTTCTGGAGTAGCCTGTAACCATAGCATCAGCTTCGCCTTCATTAACCATCATTGCTGCAAAATAGTTACGCTCACGCATCCATTTTTGTGCCTCAAACTCGGTTATACCTTTACGTTGTCTTGCCTGCCAAAACACTTTTGCATATCGGTCTCTTCGCCCTTTTTCTTCGTCTGTTTTGGGATCTATAATAGTAAGTTCATCATCAAACTCAATTTCTTTCTTTAGTTCTTCAATAATTTCTTTACTACCTAACAAAATAGGAATACCTATTTTTTCTTCGTGTACTATTTGCGCTGCTTTAAGCACATCTAAATGGTCTGCTTCAGCAAACACTATACGCTTAGGGTTTGTTTTGGCACGGTTTGTAAGTAGTCGTACCATTTTATTGTCATTTCCTAAACGTTCTAAAAGTTCCTCCGCATACTTATCCCAATCAGTTATAGGGCTTTTTGCCACACCACTGTCCATAGCTGCTTTTGCTACCGCCGGCGCTACCACTGCTATAAGTCTGGGGTCAAAAGGTTTAGGAATTATATAATCTCTGCCAAAGTTAAGTTTGGTTTCGCCATACGCTATATTTACCTGTTCCGGCACCGGTTCTTTTGCCAGTTGTGCAAGAGCTACTACAGCAGCCATCTTCATTTCTTCGTTAATAGTAGTTGCACGAACATCCAACGCTCCTCTGAATATATACGGGAAACCCAATACATTATTAACCTGATTAGGGTTATCTGAACGACCTGTCGCCATAATCACATCTTCACGTGTTGATATAGCTAACTCATAGTCAATTTCCGGAGTTGGATTTGCCATTGCAAAAACAATAGGATCATTATTCATGCTCAGCAACATTTCAGGAGTAAGTACATTACCTACTGAAAGCCCTAAAAACACATCCGCTCCTTTTATTGCTTCAGCTAATGGTATTGCTTCAGTATCTTTTGCATACTTACGTTGTGTTACAGAAAGGTCTTCTCTATCCTGAACCAACATACCATCTTTATCAAACATGGTTACATTTTCAGGCTTCACTCCTATAAGCATATATAGGTTAGCACACGCTAAAGCTGCTGACCCTGCTCCTGAAACAACAACTTTTATATTTTCTATATTCTTTTCAGCAAGCTCTATGGCGTTTAATAGTGCTGCTGCCGATATTATTGCTGTACCGTGCTGGTCATCGTGCATTACCGGTATATTCAATTCTTCTACCAGTCTGCGTTCAATTTCAAATGACTCAGGTGCTTTAATATCTTCAAGGTTGATACCCCCGAAAGTAGGTGCTATCTTTTTTACCGTTTCTACAAAAGCATCTACATCTTTCGTATCTACTTCTATATCGAAAACATCAATATCTGCAAATATTTTAAACAGTAATCCTTTCCCTTCCATTACCGGCTTAGATGCCTCTGGTCCTATATCTCCCAGACCCAGTACTGCTGTACCATTAGTAATTACAGCTACAAGGTTACCTTTTGTAGTATATTTATAAACATTATTTACATCTTTTGCTATTTCAAGGCATGGCTCTGCCACCCCCGGTGAGTAAGCTAAAGATAAATCACGCTGTGTAGCGTATTTTTTGGTTGGAACAACTTGTATTTTCCCCGGATTTGGCTTTGCATGATATAACAATGCCTCCCTGCGCTTACTGTAGTGATTCATTTATAATAGACTTTTTGAAACGACTTACAAAGGTAAACCTATGTATGAAATGAAGAAATTTTTAACGCTCAATATTTTACACAAACTTTATTTCTTTACATTTAAAATTTTTAAGCTTTATTAAAATCATTGTTATGGAAAATCATTATAAAATTGTAAATAAATCTTATAGGGTTGGAGAATTGATTTCTACATCTAAAAATATAGATATCAAAAGAAAGTATCGTTTTAAAGAGTTAACCCATTTGTTTAATTTAATTTATAACGTATCTCTAAAGCATGATATAGCTGTACACAAAATCATAGAGCTAATTCACACTCAAAACCTCACTAGTATTAAAGTTAATGAGCATATTTCAAATTCAATTATAGAAATCAAAAACGAAATTGAAAGAACTAAGTTTAATATTAGAAGAGAGTTTAGATATTTTAATGATTTCATACTAGACAAAGTAAGAAAAGATACTTTCAAAGAAAATGGAAATAGATTACCTGATAGATTCGAGTCACATTTTTTCTTTAAAACAATAGATGATTGTATAAAATATTTAACCAGATTAAAGAGCATGGATCATAGAAAAAAATCTTGGTTATATTTCAAAATATTTCATATAGTTGAAGTAGTATTCATAGATCAAAAAAATCAGCATATTGGTGATAATAATTTATTAACTTATTTTTCTAACACCTACACTTCAACTGATTTCTATAATCAAGCAAGGGACTATCTTTTTTCTAAAAACTCACTTTCTCCTTTAAAAGAAATTGTATTTCAAGGGAAGTATAAAGTAATAAACAAGACTAAGGTCTTATTATTTCAAAAATTCTATATTTCGTTTAAGCCCTTCAAACTTGGTTCTTTTTACTGCTGATTTTTTAAATACAGCCCGAAAAGTGTCTTCTGTTATTTCCTCCCAATCTTTCTTAGTCATAGTAAGTAAATCAGGGTGTGGGTTAAAAAGCGGTTCATTATGTGGTTTAGAGAAGCGGTTCCAAGGGCAAATATCTTGGCATACATCACAACCGAACATCCAGTCATCAAACTTACCCTTCATTTCCATAGGCAAATTATCTTTTAGCTCTATAGTGAAATAAGATATGCATTTACTGCCATCTACAACATAAGGTTCTACTATTGCTTGAGTAGGGCAAGCATCTATACAAGCTGTACAACTCCCACAATGATCGGTAACGGGAGTATCGTACTCCAGTTCAATATCCACTATAAGTTCTGCTATAAAGAAAAAAGAACCTACCTGCTTACTCAGCAAATTACTGTTTTTACCTATCCAGCCCAGTCCGCTTTTAGCTGCCCATGCTTTATCAAGCACCGGTGCCGAATCTACAAAAGCCCTTCCTCCTACTTCGCCTATATTTTCTTGTATGCTATGTAGTAAGTCTTTTAGCTTTGACTTAATTACAAAGTGGTAATCCTGTCCGTAGGCATATTTTGAAATTTTATAGGATTCGGTGTTTTGTGTTTCATTTGGGTAGTAATTAAGCAATAACGAAATAACACTTTTAGCACCGTCTACAAGTAAAGTCGGGTCAAGGCGTTTATCGAAATGATTTTCCATATACTGCATTTGCCCATTTCTGTTTTCATTAAGCCATTGTTCCAAACGGGGTGCTTCATCTTCTAAAAAACCTGCTTTTGATATGCCACATGACAAAAAGCCGAGGCGCTTAGCTTCGGCTTTTATAAAGTCAGTATACTGTTGTCTGTTAGTCAACATCAAACAAACCTCCTTGGTTACGTGTTTGTATTCTTCCTAAATGTTTATAGGCTTTATCGGTCACCTCTCTACCGCGTGGGGTACGAATAATAAACCCTTCCTGAATTAAAAACGGTTCATATACTTCTTCTATAGTTTCACCACTTTCGGAAACGGCTGTTGCCAGTGTAGAAAGCCCTACAGGACCACCTTTAAACTTATCAATAATAGTAGTAAGTATTCTATTATCCATCTCGTCCAAGCCATGTGCATCTACATGTAAGGCTTTAAGCGAATACTTAGCTATCTCTATATCTATTTTACCATTACCTTTTATCTGAGCGAAATCGCGTACCCTACGCAATAAAGCATTGGCAATACGCGGTGTACCTCTACTCCTTCCGGCTATTTCAATAGCGGCTTCCATAGTAATAGGCATTTTTAATATAGCTGAACTACGTTGTACAATAGTGGTAAGTAGCTCTGTAGTGTAATATTGTAATCGGCTTGATATACCAAATCGGGCACGCATAGGTGCTGTTAAAAGCCCTGAGCGGGTAGTTGCCCCAATAAGTGTAAACGGACTTAGATTTATTTGTACTGTTCTCGCATTAGGTCCCGATTCAATCATTATATCAATCCTGAAGTCTTCCATAGCAGAGTATAAATATTCTTCTACTATTGGGCTAAGGCGGTGTATCTCATCAATGAATAAAATATCCCTATCATCTAAATTTGTTAATAAACCCGCTAAGTCACCGGGTTTATCTAACACAGGACCCGAAGTAATTTTAATACCTACTTCAAGTTCGTTAGCCAAAATATTTGCCAAAGTGGTTTTTCCCAAACCAGGAGGACCGTGAAACAGCGTATGGTCTAATGCCTCTCCTCGTAAGTTTGCTGCCTGAACAAATATTTTTAAATTTTCCAATACTTGATCCTGACCTGTAAAATCGTCAAAAGAAAGTGGTCTTAACTTCTTTTCAAGGTCAAGTTCTTCTGCATTATAATTAGCGTTTGTAGGATCTAAGTTTTCATTCATTGGGCAAATATACTCCAAAAACCTTAATTACATTTGATACCCTTCTGAAAGGACACTATACCATTCAGGATGTTTATTAATATAATTAGCCACATAAGTACATGAAGGTACTACTGCAAGGTTATTATCTTTTGCATGCTGTAAAGCACTTTCAACAAGCTTAGCTGCTGCATCTGTACCCTGAAGTTCTTCGGGAGCTTCTGTATGAACAAAGAATATCTTATTCGGTTCTTTTATATATTCTAAAAACGCCATGTGTTCTCCTACGTGGTACTCATACTGATTTTCGGCAGTATTAACTTTAAATCTTCCTTCTGTACTCATAAGTATGTTTTTTATAAAGATACTCTTTCTCTAAATAAAGAAAAAGCCCCTCTTAATGAAGAGGGGCTTTTTTATAATTCTTTTAATATAATCTTAGTGGTGTAATTGTTCTTCACCTTCCTTCATAGGAATGTTTTGAGGAACAAAGTCATCTTCATGACCCGGTTTACTGTAATCGTAAGGCCATCTGTAAACTTCAGGTATAGCACCAGGCCAGTTACCGTGCATGTGTTCTACAGGAGCAGTCCACTCAAGTGTATTAGATTTCCATGGATTCATTGGAGCTTTCTTACCTCTGAATATACTGTAGAAGAAATTCCATAAGAATACAAGTTGGAATATCGCACCTATTATAGCAAACATTGTTATTAGTACGTTTACATCTTGTAAGTCGTCAAATAAAGGGAATGCAGTATTGGTATAGTAACGTCTTGGTAAACCTGCCATACCTATAAAGTGCATTGGGAAGAATACTCCGTAAGCACATACAGCAGTTACCCAGAAGTGAACGTAACCTAAAGTTTTGTTCATCATTCTGCCAAACATTCTAGGGAACCAGTGGTAAATACCTGCAAACATACCGTATAGTGCAGATATACCCATTACTAAGTGGAAGTGAGCTACTACGAAATATGTATCGTGAACGTTAATATCCAGCGTACTGTCTCCAAGTATAATACCTGTAAGACCACCTGTAATAAATGTTGATACAAGACCTATAGAGAATAGCATTGCAGGATTAAGCTGCAAATTACCTCGCCATAGTGTTGTAATATAGTTGAATGCTTTTACAGCTGATGGAATTGCAATAAGTAATGTTGTAAAGGTAAATACTGAACCTAAGAATGGATTCATACCTGATACGAACATGTGGTGACCCCATACAATTGTAGAAAGGAATGCAATTGCAAGGATTGAAGCAATCATCGCTCTGTAACCAAAAATTGGTTTACGGGCATTTGTTGCAATAATTTCTGATGTTATACCTAATGCCGGTAATAATACAATATATACCTCAGGGTGACCTAAGAACCAGAAAAGGTGCTCAAATAATACCGGTGAACCACCTTGGTAATGCAATACATCACCTGCAATAAAAATATCTGAAAGGAAGAACGATGTACCGAAACTTCTATCGAATATTAATAGTAATGCAGCAGATAAAAGAACAGGGAAGGAAACAATACCAATTACAGCAGTAATAAAGAAAGCCCATATTGTTAATGGAAGTCTTGTCATAGACATTCCTTTAGTTCTTAAGTTAATTACAGTTACAACATAGTTTAGTGATCCCATTAATGAGGAAGCAATGAATATTGCCATAGATACTAACCAAAGTGTCATACCTGCACCTGAACCACCTATTGCCTGTGGTAATGCACTTAACGGAGGATAAATTGTCCATCCGGCAGAGGCAGGACCAGCTTCAACAAAAAGTGATATTACCATTATAACAGAAGATATAAAGAACATCCAGTATGATAACATGTTCATGAAACCGGAAGCCATATCTCTTGCTCCAATCTGTAACGGAATAAGAAGGTTACTAAATGTACCACTTAACCCCGCAGTAAGTACAAAGAATACCATTATAGTACCGTGTATTGTAACAAGGGCTAAATAAATATCATTCCTCATAACACCGTTAGGAGCATACTCCTCACCTAAAAGTGCTTTAAATATGCCAAAAGATTCTTCTGGCCAAGCAAGTTGCATACGGAATAAAATTGACATCATTATACCAATAATACCCATTATTATACCGGTAATAAGATATTGCTTGGCAATCATCTTATGATCGATGCTAAAGATGTACTTTGTTATAAAAGTATCTTTATGGTGATGAGCATGAGCATCAACATGATCGTTTTCTCCGTGTATTTCGTGTCCTGCTACTGACATATTTTTTTACTTTGAATATATTAAAATATTAATTTCTTTTATTGCACTACCATTGTAGAATCAGTTTCCACCATTGTAGAGTCTGTTGCTGTTTCAGAATCTGTTGTTTCTTCTATAGGAGCGGTAGCTTCTACACTATCAGCCATTTGTTGTTTTTCTTTCTTCACAGCTTTACCAAGCGTTTCTTGTTCGCTTAGCCACTTGTTAAAGTCAGCTTCTTCATCTACTACAACTTTCATTTGCATATTGTAATGAGATGCTCCACAAATTTTGTTACATAATAGTAAGTAGTCAAATTCATACGGATCTAGTGGTGACTCACCATTAGCTACAAGCTCAGCACTTTTTTTAGATCTTATATTATTAATATTAGCTACTTTTTCTACAATACCAGGATCCTGACGCATTTCCTCAGTAGTAAGTGTTGGAGTAAATCCAAACTGTGTTACCATACCGGGCACAGCATTCATCTGCGCTCTAAAGTGAGGAAAATATGCAGAGTGAAGTACATCCTGGGAACGAATTTTGAATATTACTTTTTTACCTTTTGGTAAGTGTAATTCTCTTGCAGGAATATCATCTTGTGAATTAGGGTCAGACATATCCACACCCATTGTATTAATTCCTTCTATATATCTAACGTTTGCTTTACCTAGCATACCGTCTTCTCCTGCATAACGTACTTCCCAGCTAAACTGCTTTGCATATACTTCAACATATAAAGCATCTTCTTTATCTTCATCAATAAACATAATGTTTGTCCATGCATAAAGACCGTAAAGAATAAGACCGGCAAGAACAATCACAGGAATTATAGTCCATACGAACTCTAACTTATCATTATCAGCAAAATAATATGCTACTCTTCCTTGTTTCCCTCTGTATTTAAAAGAGAAATAGTGTAGTAAAAACTGTGTTATAGTTTGTACAACAAAAATCAGGATTAAAGATATAGCCATTAGGTTATCGTACTGAGGACCATGCTCTGAAGCCGGAGTACCTAACACTAAATGACCCCATTCTACTAATGAATATATTGTAAACACATATATAAAGCCTACAAAGGCAAACATTAGGTAACCATTAACATTATTATCCCTGTCATTAGCCACTTCGCTGTTTTCAGTTTGCGATACTGTACCTAGTTGAGTCAGGTCAAATATTTTAGTTAATTGCCATATTGCAATGCCTAATAAAACTAAAACTGCAATTATCAATAAACTTGTCATTTGTTTATTTCTTTAAATATTAATAATGAAAATGCTTACTCTCTTCTACTAACGGGTTACGTTTTGCTAGTAGTGGCGCTTTAGTTAAAGCAGTAAACACTACCAGTATAAATAAACCTAAGAAGAATAATACAGAACCTATCTCTCCTATCCCAATGAACCAACGATCTCCTACAACTGCCGGCATAATCATATTAAAGAAGTCTAAGTAGTGTCCGCAAAGTATTACAATACCTGCCATAACAACAACCCAAGAAAGACGCTTAAAGTCGCTATTAACAAGTATTAATAATGGGAATACAAAGTTCATAACTACCATACCAAAGAAAGGAAGGTTGTATTCTTCTATACGAGTTACAAAATAAGTGATTTCTTCAGGTATATCAGCATACCATATCAGCATGAACTGAGAGAACCATAAATATGTCCAAAATATACTAAAACCAAACATAAATTTAGCAAGGTCATGAATATGACTATTATTTACATATTCTAAGTAACCTTTAGATTTTAGGTAAAGCGTTACCATTGCAATAACAGTAACAGCACTTACTATAAAACTAGCAAATACATACCATCCGAATAGTGTACTGAACCAGTGTGGGTCTACAGACATAATCCAGTCCCAAGACATAATAGATTCAGTTATTATAAAGAATACTAAGAAACCTGCAGAAGCTTTAAAATGCTTTTTAAAGTTAAGGTTATCCGTAGCTTCATCTTGTGCTATTGATTTTTTTCTTGCATACTGGCGGTAAAGTATCCAACCACCCATAAACACTGCTGCTCTTATAAGGAAGAATGTTCCGTTTAAGTAACCTGACTTACCTTGTATAAGGTGATCACCCTTAACTACTTCTTCATCCATCCATATAAATATATGGTGCAAATCCAGAACACCTGCAACTAATAATAAGAACACTATAACTGCTCCCGGAACAAGGTAAGCCGATATACCTTCCATAACTCTGAAAAGTACTGGAGACCAACCTGCCTGTGCAGCGTTTTGAATAGCATAAAATGCCAGAACACCAAGTGAAATTAACATAAAGAATAAAGCCGGAACATATAGTGCTGCCCATGGCTTATTTTTTAACTGATGTAAAACGTGCTCTAAATGCGCATGATGCTCATCGTGATCATGAGCTGCTTCTGCATGATGTGCATCAGCTGTTGCTTCATGCCCGTGTGCCTTTTCAACATGACCCTCATGTGATTCTTCAGCTGCAGGTCCGTGAGCAGTGAACTCTGCATCATGATGAGAAGCTTCTGCATGATGACCTCCATGACCATGAGCTGCTTCTTCATTTAGTATTTTCTCTACATCCTCAATGGTTTTAGGTGCAGTTAAAAAACTATAGCCTATTCCAAGGATACCCAGTACAATAAGGACAAAGGAAAAAACTTTTAATTTACTTGAAAATGTGTACATCTTTATATACTTTCAGTGTTCTACAAATTATAATTCGCTCTTAAGTTTTAACACATAGTGTGTAACTTGCCAACGCTCTTTTTGATTAAGCTGGTTAGCATGAGAGCCCATTGAGTTAAGTCCGTAAGTTATCACATGGTAAATACTACCTTCTGTAATCTCTCTGTCTTTATAGCTAGGCACACCTAAGAATTTTTCTCTTTTTACAAGGTTACCTTTACCATCACCTTTATCACCATGACATATTGCACAGTAAATTGTAAAAAGCTGTTCTCCTTCTGCTAAATTTACTTCTGAAGCATCTAATGGAGATTTCAGGTTTGCTTTTGCAAGGTTATACCCTTCGGTAGTATTTTCATACTCATAAGGTTCAAAACCTCTTGGTATAGAACCCGCAGCAGGAATTTGCCCTTCTTTACCATTAGGGAAAGCCGAAACCTCTGAATACGTTTCATAAGGAACAGCTTCGTACATATTCGGGAAATACTGATAGTTTGGTTCTGACTTGTTAAAACAGCCTGTTAAAGCTGAAGCCATAGCTACCAATAATGCTGATTTATATAATACTTTCATAATCTCGATTAATGCTTTTCAATTACTTTTACTTCCACAGCTCCTGTGTTCTCAAAGAATGAAACTAACTGATCAACATCTCCGTGAGCAGCAACTTCCATTAAAAAATGATCATCAGTGGTTCTAACATCAGGATTTTCAGCTTCTTTAAATGGCCATAATTTACTTCTTAAATAAAAAGTAATAACCATTAAGTGAGCAGCAAAAAACACTGTAAGCTCAAACATTACCGGTACAAATGCCGGCATATTTTCTATAAAACTAAAACTAGGCTTACCCCCTATATCTTGTGGCCAGTCCACAATCATCATATAGCGTACCATAGCAGTAGCTACACTTAAACCAACCAAACCATATAAGAACGATGCAATAGCTATTCGGGTTGGAGCTAATCCCATGGCTTTATCCAAACCATGCACGGGAAACGGGGTATAAACCTCCTCAATGTGATGATGTGCAGCGCGTGTTTGCTTTACCGCATCCATCAGGATATCATCATCATTATATAAAACATGTATAACTTTATTACTCATGACCTCTTAATAGATTATGTTCTTAATGTGAATGATTGTCGTTTCCTTGTTCTTCTCTTTGTCTCTTATATGTTTCGCTGGAAGTCTTCATTATCGATTTAACTTCTGCCTGTGCAATTACAGGGAAACTTCTTGAATACAGAAGGAATAATACAAAGAAGAAACCAATTGTACCTATAAAGAAACCTGCATCTACAAAAGTAGGCTGGAACATAGTCCAAGATGATGGAAGGTAATCTCTGTGTAATGATGATACGATAATTACAAAACGCTCAAACCACATACCTACGTTTACAACAAGAGATATAATAAATGAACCTATAATACTTGTTCTTATCTTTTTAAACCACATCACCTGCGGAGATACCACATTACAAGTCATCATTAACAAGTATGCCCACCAGTAAGGACCTGTAGCCCTGTTAAGGAAAGCGTACTGCTCATACTCAACACCGGAATACCAAGCAATGAAAAGCTCTGTTATATAAGCAATACCTACTACAGAACCTGTAATCATGATAATGATATTCATTAACTCGATGTGCTGAATAGTAATATATGCCTCAAGGTTAGAAACCTTTCTCATTATAATAAGTAGTGTGTTTACCATTGCGAATCCTGAGAAAATCGCACCCGCAACGAAATATGGCGGAAGTATTGTAGTATGCCATCCCGGTATAACCGACGTAGCAAAGTCAAACGATACAATGGTGTGTACTGAAAGTACAAGAGGAGTTGCTAAACCTGCAAGTACAAGAGAAACTTCTTCAAAACGTTGCCAGTCTTTAGCTCTACCACTCCATCCGAAACTTAATATAGAATAAACTCTTTTTGTAAAAGGAGTAATTGCTCTGTCTCGAAGCATTGCGAAGTCAGGAAGTAAACCTGTCCACCAGAAAACAAGCGAAACAGATAAATACGTTGATATCGCGAATACGTCCCAAAGTAGCGGTGAGTTAAAGTTAACCCAAAGCGAACCAAACTGGTTAGGTATTGGCATAACCCAGTATGCTAACCAAGGACGACCCATGTGGAATACAGGGAACATTGCTGCCTGTATTACCGAGAAAATTGTCATTGCTTCTGCAGAACGGTTAATGGCCATTCTCCATTTTTGGCGGAATAATAATAGTACAGCAGAAATAAGTGTACCCGCGTGACCGATACCTACCCACCAAACGAAGTTGGTAATATCCCACGCCCAGCCGATTGTTTTATTAGACCCCCATGTTCCGATACCTGTTCCAACAGTATAAGCAACACAACCAACACCCCAAAGGAAAGCTGCAAGTGCTATGGTAAATGCAATCCACCATTGCTTATTAGCTCTTCCTTCCACAGGTCTTGCAACATCTACTGTTACATCGTGATAATTTTTGTCACCTATAATTAAAGGTTTTCTAATGGGTGCTTCGTAATGAGACGACATATCCTTTATATATTGATTTCTTATTAATACTAATTTTTAGGTATTTCTTACTTTAACCTGATAGAACACATTTGGTTTAGTACCCACATGCTCTAATAAGTGATACATTCTGTCATCCTCTTTAAGTTTAACAACAGTATCCTCTTCATTATTAACGTCTCCAAATACCATAGCTCCAGAACCACATGCTTCAGAACAAGCTGTATAGAATTCGTCTTTATTTACAGGACGACCTTCTTTCTTAGCTTTAAGTATAGTAGCCTGAGTCATTTGAATACAAAGTGAACATTTTTCCATTACACCTCGCGAACGAACGTTTACATCAGGATTTAGTACCATACGTCCTAAATCGTCATTCATATGATAATCGAACTCCTCATTCTTATTATATAAGAACCAGTTGAAACGACGAACTTTATAAGGACAGTTGTTAGCACAGTAACGGGTACCTACACAACGGTTGTATGCCATATGGTTTTGACCCTGACGGCTATGTGATGTTGCCGCTACAGGACAAACTGTTTCACATGGCGCGTGATTACAGTGCTGACAGAATACAGGCTGGAATGCTACCTGAGGATTCTCTGAAGGATCCTCCATCTCACCAAATGTATCAATAGAGTTCATTAAGCCAGATGTATTCTCCTTAAGCTCTGTATCTTCAATAAATGTATCTTCAGAAGAATAATAACGGTCAATACGCAACCAGTGCATATCACGGCTTCTTCTAACCTCTGACTTACCTACTACAGGAACGTTGTTTTCAGCGTGACAAGCTATTACACAAGCACCACATCCTGTACATGCATTTAAGTCGATAGAAAGATTAAAATGATGTCCTACAGTTCTGTCAAAAGAAGTCCAAAGATCTACCGAAGTTGCAGGAACCTCTTTATGGTCTAACGATACCTTAGGCACCTCATTCCATACAGCCGGCTCTTTTTCGTTATATTCTTTTAATGTAGTCTCTTTTATAATATCGCCTCTACCCATTAAGGTATTGTGAAGCTGTATACATGCAAATTCATGTACACCTGATTCTTTAGTTATTTTAACTGATTGTACTCCGTTAAAATCTTTATATAATGTGTAAGCATTAACACCTACCATCATTTCAGTTTTCATAGCCGCTTTACGACCATAACCGAAAGCTAAACCTACTGAACCTTTAGCCTGACCAGGTTGAATCAATACCGGCACATGCTCCAGCTTAGCTCCTCCAACTTCAAGAGTAACATAGCTACCATTAAGCCCTCCGTTATCTACATTGTAGTTTTCAAGACCTAATTGTTCAGCATCAGCTTTAGAAACAGTTACATAGTTATCCCAAGAAACTCTTGTAATAGGATCAGGGAACTCTTGTAACCAAGGGTTGTTAGCCTGCTGACCGTCTCCCATCCCTATTTTAGTATAGAAAACAAGCTCCATACCTGAAAGAGCTTTTGCACCGGCTAAGTTAGCCGCAGCACCACCGTAGTTAGCAACTTCGCCACCAGCAGCAGGAGCAACATCAGAAGACTTATAAACACCATCATGAACTAACTGATTCCATGACTTACCGGTAGCAGCCACAGCTTCAGAAGCTTTAAGATAGTCGTAGTATGATTGAGGATTTCCAGACCATTTTAGTAAAGAATCCTGTAATTGTCTTGTATCAAATAAAGGGCGAATTGTAGGCTGTGTTACAGAATAGTACCCTTTAGCGATTGAAACATCTCCCCAAGACTCTAAATAGTGAGGAGCCGCAGCAGCAATAGTAGTTAGAGAAGCCGTTTCATCTTCCTTCATTGAGAAAGCAACTGATAATTTCACTTTTTTAAGACTATCAGCAAAGTCTTTACTGTTAGCAAGTGTGTAAACAGGATTAACACCACTCATTATAAGTGTATGTACCGATCCTGCTTTCATATCGGCTACTAATTGCGCTACTTCTTTAGCATTACCCTGACGAATATAACGTGCATTATTTGGATTGAATGCTTCAGACTGTAATACATTGTTTATTGCTAAAACAAGCATTTGAACATCTACATCATCAATACCTGAAACAAGTACACCTTTAGAACCTGCTGCTTTTAATTGCTTAGCAGCTTTTGTAACAGCTTCTTTATTAGGGAATGCGGGAGTACTTACAGATGAACCTGTAATTTCATTGTATAATGCTACAAGTGCATATTTTTGTTGAGTAACTGTCATTGGGATACGCTTATCAGCGTTTGCACCTGTTAATGACATGTTAGCCTCAATTTGTATATGCTTGGACATTTTACCATTTTTAGGTATGCGTCCTTGTGTATATCCTGTTTCGCAGCCACCGCCTTGCCAGTCACCAAGAAAATCAGCACCAACAGAAACGATTACATCTGCTTTAGAAAAATCATAATCAGCAAGAGCTCTTTCTCCATATACAGTTTCAAAAGCATCAATAGCAGCAGATGATGAAACTGCATCATAAACCACATGCTTAAAGTTACTGTAACGAGCACCAAACTCAGCTATAAGCTTATCTGTTGAAGGACTCGCCATAGTACTGGTTAACAATACTATTTGACCGCCTGAAGCAGCAGCCTCTTCTAAACCAGCCTTAACACGAGCATCAACTTCCTCCCAAGAAGCAGGCTTCCCGGAAATCATTGGCTGTTTTAAACGCATGCTATCGTACATAGAAAGCACAGATGCGTACACCCTTGCATTCGGCTTAATTTTAGAACCTTCAAGATTGTTATTCTCAACCTTGATTGGTCTACCCTCACGGGTTTTGATTAGTATATTAGAAAAATCGAAACCATCAGCAATAGTAGTTGCGTAATAATCTGCAACACCAGGAATGATTTCTTCCGGTTGAACTACATACGGAATTGACTTTACTACAGGTCCCTCACAAGCTACCAATGAAGCAGCAGCTGTACTAAAACCAACATATTTCAAAAAGTCACGACGGCTTGTTGATGAAGCCTCCAAAGACTCCTTATCACCAAGAAACTCATCTGTAGGAATCTCTTCAACAAACTCATTATTTCTCAGCGTCTCAACAACAGAACTGTTTTCATTCAGCTCTTCAACACTTTTCCAGTATTTTTTGTTTGATGCCATATTATATATAGATATTAGCTTCTTTATAGATTATTAATAGTGACACTTACCACATTCGGTTCCACCCATATCAGCAGCAGTAAGCTTTACAACACCATACTCCTTAGCAAGTTCAGCATGGATTTTTTCGTAATACTCATTACCTTCTACCTTAACTCCGGTTTCACGGTGACAGTTAATACACCAACCCATTGTTAAAGGAGCATTTTGCTTCATTATCTCAAAAGTCTCTACAGGACCGTGACATTTCTGACACTCAACTCCAGCTACAGAAACGTGCTGAGAGTGGTTAAAGTAAACGAAGTCAGGAAGGTTATGTATTCTCACCCACTTAACAGGTTTTTGCTTCCCTGTATATTGTTGGTTAGCTCTATCCCAACCTACTGCATCATATAACTTTTGTATCTCTGCAGTATAGAATTCTTTAGAATATTCAACATAAGTAGAATCTGCATCACCTTGGAATTCTGAAATATTCTTGTGACAGTTCATACACACATTTAACGAAGGTATACCTGAAGTTTTACTAACTCTTGCAGAAGAGTGACAGTATTTACAATCTATACCATTATCACCAGCGTGTATTTTATGCGAGAAGTGTATTGGCTGTATTGGCTCGTAGCCTTGATCAACACCAATCTGCATTAAGTAACCATATAATAAATAAGCCCCTGAAAGCAACAGAAGAACAACTGTTACTAAAACCAAGAACTGATTTTTAGCGTAAGCTTTCCAAATTGAAACAGAAGAATCTTTTTCAGGAATCTCAACTCCATTTGCAGCCGCAACTCTTTTTAAAGTTTTGTTCACTAATGCCAACATAACTACAAGCACTACTAAAACTAAAACAAGCGCAGCAAGAATAAGTGTATTATTCACACCACCGTCGTTTGAAGCAGCCATCGCTTGCCCACCGGCATTAGCAGGTGTAGCAGGAGCAGCTTTTGGCTGTGACGTATAAGCAAGAATATCATCTATATCCTTATTAGATAATTGCGGAAAAGGAGTCATAACCTGTTTGTTATTCTCCTCAAATAATTTTACCGCCTTTGCATCTCCTGATGCAATTAAAGCACTACTGTTCTTAATCCACTTGTAAAGCCACTCAGTCTCGTGCTTTTCAGCCACACCTCTCAAGGCAGGACCTGTTGCTTTTGAATCTAATTTGTGACATGCTGCACATAAAGAATTAAACAATTCTTTACCTTTCGTCGGATCTCCCGCAGCAACACCCTCAGCCGGAGCAGCTTCTTCAGTAGAAGCCTCCGCAGGGGAAGTTTCAGCCTGCTGAGCATATGACACAAGGGAAAAAGACAGCGAGAACGCCAGACAGAACAATAAAATTCTTGAAAACGAATTATGGTTACCCACTTTTTTCATATTAAAAAATGATTATCGACTATTTTTGGTATAGTTTTTAATGTAAAACATGACAAATGTTATACTTTTTTTAAAACTCCCACAAAAATACGACTTATGAATCATTCTCAAACCTGAAATAAATGTTAACAATCAATTTATAACAATTCTAAATAAATTAACAGAACACAGATAAATTAATATGTTGTACTTTTGCATTAAAGATTATTCATTATGAGAATTTTAAGAAATCGAAACATTTTATTTGTAGCTTTTTTCCTAACCGCATTAGGAGGTAAAATAACAGCACAAAATTCAACCGTTAGCATAGAACAAGATGAGAAGTTTACCGAATTGTTAAATGAAAAAAGAAAAATCAACTCTTCAATCATTGTTAATGACCGTTATAAAGTACAGATATATTACGGCGATAATGTTAAAGCACGTAAAACATTAGCTGAGTTTAAAAAAGAGTTCCCTGATATGGACGGAACTATTGTTTTTGAAAGCACAAGCTATAAAGTATGGACCGGTAGTTTTAACAACAGAATAGATGCTGAAAATATGCTGGCTAAAATAAGAGATAAATATCCTTATGCGCTACTTATAAAGCCTAACAAATAAAATTGAACTTTATATAATAAAAAAGCCCGCTGTTTAGCGGGCTTTTTTATTTATATGAATTAAAGTTATTACTTCAATTTCTTCTTAACTTCAACTTCCTGGAATGCTTCTATAACATCATTTATCTGAATGTCGTTATAGTTTTTAATCTGCATACCACAGTCATAACCTTTAGAAACTTCTTTCACATCATCTTTAAAACGCTTCAGAGTAGAAAGTTCTCCCGTATAGATTACAACACCTTCACGTATTAGTCTAATTCTCGAGTTACGATATATCTTACCATCGGTAACCATACAACCTGCAATAGTACCAACTTTAGATATTTTAAACGTTTCACGAATCTCCGCAGTACCGGTAACCTCTTCTTTAAGTTCAGGAGATAACATACCTTCCATCGCATCTTTAAGATCATCAATCGCAGCGTAAATAATTGAGTACGTTCTGATATCAATTTCTTCTTTATCTGCTAACTGTCTTGCAGATGCTGAAGGACGTACATTAAATCCTATTATAATTGCATCAGATGCTGAAGCCAGAAGTACATCGGACTCTGTAATTGCACCTACTGCTTTATGTATAATATTGATTTGTATTTCTTCTGTTGATAGTTTAGAGAATGAATCTGACAATGCTTCAACTGAACCATCCACGTCACCTTTAAGAATTATATTAAGTTCTTTAAAGTCACCTAAAGCAATTCTTCGTCCAATCTCATCAAGTGTAATATGTCTTTGTGTTCTTACAGACTGTTCACGAAGAAGCTGCGTACGTTTAGCAGCAATTTGCTTCGCTTCTTTCTCATCTTCAAACACGTTAAACTTATCACCTGCGGTTGGTGCACCATCTAAACCTAGTATTGATATAGGTGTTGACGGACCTGCCATTTTAATGTTCTTACCACGCTCATCATGCATTGCTTTTACCTTACCATGATGTTTACCTGAAAGAACATAGTCACCTACTCTTAAAGTACCACCTTGTACTAACACAGTAGACACATAACCACGACCTTTATCAAGGTACGCTTCTACCGTTGTACCAACAGCCGGTTTATTAGGGTTTGCTTTTAAGTCTAATATTTCAGCCTCAAGCAATACTTTTTCTAAAAGTTCATTAACTCCTATACCTGTTTTTGCAGAAATATCATGCGACTGAATTTTACCTCCCCAATCTTCAATAAGCAGATTCATTGCAGCCAGCTTCTCCTTAATTTTATCAGGATTAGCTGTTGGCTTATCAATCTTGTTAATTGCAAATACAATAGGAACTCCTGCTGCTTGTGCGTGGTTGATAGCTTCTTTTGTTTGTGGCATTATATCATCATCCGCAGCAATTACAATAATAGCTATATCGGTAACCTGAGCACCACGAGCACGCATCGCCGTAAAGGCTTCGTGACCCGGAGTATCTAAAAACGTTATTTTCTGTCCGCTTTCAAGTGTTACACCATATGCACCAATGTGCTGTGTTATACCTCCTGATTCACCTGCAATAACATTCTCTTCCCTTATGTAATCCAGTAACGATGTTTTACCGTGGTCAACGTGACCCATTACTGTTACTATAGGAGCTCTTGGTTCTAAATCTTCTTCTCTGTCTACAACTTCTTCAATAGATTCTTCTATATCGGTAGTTATAAACTCTACTTCATATCCAAATTCATCTGCAACTATTGTAAGCGTTTCCGCATCCAGTCTTTGGTTCATGGTTACCATAATACCAAGAGACATACACACAGAGATAACTTTAGTAATAGGCACATCCATCATGGTAGCAACCTCACCTACAGTAACAAATTCTGTTACTTTAAGCACTTTGCTTTCTTCGCTAAGCATACGCTGTTCATCATCAGATTTCTGACGGTGACTATCCCTTTTATCTCTACGGTATTTTGCAGCTTTGGATTTACTCCCTTTACCCTGAAGTTTTTCCAGAGTTTCACGAATTTGGTTTTTAACTTCTTCTTCGGTAGGCTCTACCTTAGGAGTAACTTGAGGTCTCCTGTTTTGGTTTTGATTTCTGCCGCGTCTGTTGTCGTTATTATTACCCCCTCGGTTATTACCTCCGCCTCCTTGTCCTTGAGGCTTAGTAATTCTTTTTCTCTTATTCTTATTATTACCTTGTTGGTTGTTACCTTTATTATTTGCACCTTCCTTCTTGTTATCCTCTTTTTTCTTCTTAGGCTTTTCAAATTTAGAAAGGTCAATAGTCTGACCTGTGAAGGTGGTTCCTGACAGTTTTTTATACTGTGTCTTTATTCTGTCATCAACAGTCTGCTCTCCTTCCTTTTTAACATCAGTATCCTCCGTTTTTGCTTTTGGAGTTTCCTGCTTATTAGGCTGAGGCTTATTAGACTGCTGCTGTTGTTTTTGAGGCTGCTTTTGCGCCACAGGTTTTTGATTATCTTTTTTATCAGACTTATCAGAGGTATTGTTTTCCACCTGTTCTTCCTTTTTAGCTTTTGGAGCTTCTTGTACAACCTTACTCGGTTGCTCTTTTTTCTCCTCTTGCTTAGGCTTTTGTTCCGCTTCAGGCTTTTTAACCTCTGGAGCAGGTTGCTTTTTAGCCTCTTCTTTTTTATTAGCAGTGTCTGAAGATGATTCTTGAGCTTTATTATCTTTCTTAAGGTCTATTTTACCTACAGCTACAGGACCCGATAAAGACGCCTTAGCCTTAATAACTTCCTGTTGTTGCCTCAATTTCTCCTTTTCCTCCTCTTGCTTTCTTTTCTCCTCCAACTCACGCTCTCTCGCTATACGCAGCGCCTCTTTTTCCTTTCTTTTTTCTTCCCCTACCTCGAGAGAAGCCTCTTTCTTCCCTTTATCAGCAGAAAACTGATTATAAAGGACATCGCGCTCTTCACCGGATATCTTGGCATTAGGGCTAGCATCTATAGTATACCCTTTATCTTTCAGGTAGTCCACAGCCCTGTCCAGCGAAATATTTAATTCCCTTAAAACTTTATTTATTCTTATTGCTCTTTCTCCAGACATATAATCTTTTTAATATTATCTTCTCTTAGTTGCGATGTTGTTTATGTTGTTAAACTTACTCTTTTTTACTTTACGCTAAATTAGTCTTCAAACTCTTCTTTAAGTATTCTTCTCACTTCAAGAATAGTTTCCTCTTCAAGGTCAGTTCTTCTTACAAGATCTTCTACTTCTTCTTTAAGTACGCTTCTTGCGGTATCTAAACCTATTTTTGCAAACTCTTCAATAACCCAGCTTTCTATTTCGTCAGAGAATTCTTTTAGTTCTACATCCTCTTCTTCCGGATTACCTTCACGTATTACATCAAGGTCATAACCTGTTAAATAGCCTGCAAGTTTAATATTGTGACCTCCGCGACCTATAGCTTTAGAAACCTCTTCAAGCTTAAGGAACACTTCTGCTTTTTTATTTTCTTCATCAATTTTTATTGATGATATTTTTGCAGGACTAAGCGCTCTTGATATGTACAGTTGAGTATTTGTTGTATAGTTAATAACGTCTATATTTTCGTTACCCAACTCACGAACAATACCGTGAATACGAGAACCTTTCATACCTACACAAGCCCCTACAGGGTCAATTCTGTCATCATAAGAATCTACAGCAACTTTTGCTTTATCGCCAGGCATTCTTACTACTTTTCTAACGGTTATAAGACCGTCAAACACTTCAGGAATTTCTTGTTCAAACAGTTTTTCAAGGAATTTCTCAGATGTTCTCGACATTATAATTTGCGGCTTATTACCTTTAAGCTCAACACTTTCTATAATCCCACGAACATTATCTCCTTTCCTGAAAAAATCAGAAGGAATTTGCTTGTCTTTAGGTAAAATAATTTCATTTCCTTCATCATCCACCAAAATTACAGCTTTTGGGCGAACATGGTGCACTTCAGCAGTATAAATATCACCAATTATATCTTTAAATTGTTTATAAAGGTTGGTGTTATCATGCTCATGTATTTTAGAGATAAGGTTTTGACGTAGTGCTAATATAGCTCTTCTACCCAATTGTATAAGTTTAACCTCTTCCGAAACATCTTCTCCTACTTCAAAGTCAGGCTCTATTTTACGTGCTTCTGTTAAAGATATTTCCTGGTTAGAATCTTCTACCTCACCGTCATTTACAACAACCCTGTTTCTCCATATCTCCATATCCCCTTTATCAGGGTTTATAATGATATCAAAATTATCATCAGAACCATACTTTTTCTTCAAAGCATTTCTAAACACATCCTCCAGTATCGCCATCAGCGTAACACGATCTATCAGCTTGTCATCCTTAAACTCCGAAAATGATTCTATTAATGCGATATTTTCCATACCAACGTATCTTTAATTTAAAATTTTATTACAACAACTGCTTCCTTTATATCGGCATAAGCTATTTCAGCCCTTTTTTGTACAGTTTCTTTACCTTTTCCTACTTTTTTTGGTTCGCGGGCTTTCCACTCCAACACTATAACATCTTCATTAGCTTCAGTTAACTCTCCTTCGGTAACTTCCCCTTCATTCGTAGTAACTTTTAGCTTTCTGCCTTCGTTTTTCTTATACTGCCTTACTTTAGTAAGCGGGCTTGTGGCGCCTGCCGAAGCAACCTCGAGAGAAAAATCTTCCTCTTCCCTGTCTAAGTTATGCTCTATAGCACGGCTTACATCAATACAATCCTGTAAATTCACTCCGTTATCCCCATCAATTGTAACCAGTATCTTATTCGATTCTGAAATATCAAGATTGATTAGAAATAGCTCAGGACGCTCATTAAGCGCCTCTTCAAGTAAATTCTCTACTTTTTGTTTAAATGTCATATTCAGTATAAAAAGAGGGGACTAAAGCCCCCTCATTATTTATTTTCCCATTAAATAACCGCGCAAATATAAGGAATATTTTTTATATATTGAAAATCATTGGATAATGTAAAATTAATTCCTACTTTTATAATGTTAAATTAAACATAAACTTGTTAATATCATCTAACACGACACTATGAAAAAAATTCTAGTTCCGACAGATTTTTCTGACCACGCTGAATATGCTTTAAAAGTTGCTGCACAAATAGCACGTAAAAACAACGGAGAGATATACCTACTTAACATGCTTGAACTCCCTTCTCAGGAAAGTGATGCAATAGAAAAAGGTAGTGATGTTCCTGAAATAATGTTCTTTATGCAAAAATCGCACGAACGTTTTGAGGAAATAAAAAACGCTCCTTACTTAGACGGTATACCTGTAACAGAAGCTGTACAGTTTGAAAAAGCTTTTAGCGGTATTATTAAGCACAGTAAGCAACATGACATAGACCTAGTTGTTATGGGTTCTCATGGCGCCAGTGGTTTTAAAGAAATGTTTATAGGTTCTAACACAGAAAAAGTTGTAAGAACATCTGACATACCTGTATTAGTAATTAAAAAAGAAGAAGGAGAGTTTGCGCCACAAAAATTTGTTTTTGCATCTGACTTCTCCAACGAAATAAAGAAACCTTTTGAAAAAGTTGTAGACTTTGTAAACAGCTTTGACATGGAATTAAACTTAGTTTACATTAACACTCCTAATGATTTTAAATCAACCCATGCTGCTGAAAAGTTAATGCATGAGTTTGCTTTAGGTTTCAACATTAATAATATGAAGACACATATTTACAATGATGTAAATGTTGAAAAAGGTATTTTACACTTTGCCAATAGCATTGATGCAGACATTATAGGGATGTGTACACACGGAAGACAAGGTCTTGCTCACTTCTTTAACGGAAGCATAAGTGAGGATTTAGTAAACCACTCTGTAAGACCGGTTGTTACTTTTAAAATATAATTTTTTAAAAATATACTCTAAAAAGCAAAACTCCTGATAGCTTATCAGGAGTTTTTTATTGCTATACAATTACAAACTCATCCGGTTAATACAGAATTATATAAATTCTAATTATTTCAAATAAAAAAGCCTCTCAAAATTGAGAGGCTTTTTTTGTTGGCCTACTAGGACTCGAACCTAGAACGACTGAACCAAAATCAGCTGTGTTACCGATTACACCATAGGCCAAACTTCTTGTTTGCGGGTGCAAATGTAACACATAATTTCTTTTGTGCAAATTTTTAAAACAAAAAAATATGAAAAAATGTTTTTTACCGTTCTGTAAGAAATAACACTTATTTTTACAATACCACTTAACTACCTAAAAGACAACGTATGTATCAACTTGACTTTAAAAAATGGAACATATTACTTGGCTGGATAATTTTTTTTATCGCCTTAATTGTTTACACAATAACTGTAGAACCTACCGTTAGCTTTTGGGATAGCGGAGAGTATATTTCCACTTCGGCAAAACTACAAGTTGGGCATCCGCCGGGAGCACCTTTATACCAGTTAACAGGTGCATTTTTTGCCATGTTCGCTTCCGGTAAGGAGAATATTGCTTTTATGGTCAATATGGTATCGGTAGTTTCAGCAGCTTTTACCATACTTTTTATGTTTTGGTCGTTAACACTTTTATTAAAAAACATAATATCCCGATTCTCCGAACTCAACAAACAAAACACTATCATGGTACTGGGTAGTGCTGCAATAGGTTCACTAACTTTTATATTTACAGATAGTTTTTGGTTTAACGCCACCGAAGCAGAGGTTTATGCCATGGCTTCTCTATTTATAGCTATGCTGTTATGGGCAGGGCTACGCTGGGGAGAAGATATGCATAAACCACGAGGCAATAAATGGCTTTTACTAATCTCATTATTAGTGGGACTATCTTTTGGGGTGCATTTTTTAGCATTGTTAACTATCCCTTCAATAGGGCTTATATACTACTTTAAAAACTACAAAACAGTTACCCTTAAAAACTTTATTATTGCGAATATTAGTATTGTAGCTGTATTACTATTTATATTCATGTTTCTGTTACCATACACTATGGTATTGTTTGCAAAAACAGAAATATTCGCCGTAAATAGCTTGAACCTGCCTTTTAATTCCGGTACTGTATTTATGTTTATAGCAGTTACCGCACTATTTTGGTTAGGAATACGCTACACCCGAAAAAAACAGTTCCCCTTATACAACACCGCTATCTTATGCCTGCTATTTATTTTTATGGGATTCTCATCATGGATGATGCTGCCTATAAGAGCAAATGCTAACGTTACTATAAACGAGAACCCGCCTACTGATGCAGCCGACCTTTTAGCGTATTATAACAGAGAGCAATATCCTGAACAAAAAGTATTTTACGGACCTATGTATACACAGGCTTATGCAGGACTGGATGAGGACACTCCATATATAGATGGTAAACCCAATTATGAACGTGATTATAAAACAGGTAAATATGTAATCATCAATAATTATAAAAACGAGAAGCAAAATTTTGATGAAAAGCACAACGGCTTTTTACCAAGGATGACAAAAGATAAACATGCAGCCAACTATATGGCGTATGCCGGCGCGCCCGAATTTAAAATTAACCCTAACTACAACTTTGAAAAAGAGCTACCATATTATGGCGTAAATGTTTCGCAATTGAGTCCTGAAGACACTGCTATTGCTGCAAACCAACTGAAAAACCAATTACAAAACATAATTACTGATTTTAAATCGGCATACAACAAAGGTGAAGTTGGTAATGAGGAGTACAACGGCTTTTTAAAAAGCTATAGTCAATACTTAATTGTAGATAAGCTAACGCTGACGCAAAATCTAAAATTTATGTTCAGTTACCAGTTTGGTTATATGTACTGGCGTTACTTTATGTGGAATTTTGCAGGTAAACAAAACGACATACAAGGTAAAGACGATATGCTGAACGGAAACTGGATAAGCGGCATTAAACCTTTAGATGAAATGCGTTTAGGCAATCAGGAGAAACTATCTAGTGATATGCTTACCAATAAAGGGCGAAACACCTATTACCTCCTTCCTTTACTATTGGGGCTAATTGGTTTAGCGTATCATGCTAAAAAAGACTGGAAAAGTTTTTATGTATTACTAACGCTATTTCTCTTTACCAGCATCGCTATAAAAATATTCCTGAACGAAAGCCCTTTCGAAGTTCGCGAAAGAGATTATGTAATGGTAGGTTCTTTCTATGTATTTGCACTGTGGATTGGTTTCGGGGTATACGCTATATACGAATTTTTAAAAAAATATATTCAACCTAAAATAGTAATTCCTGCTGTACTGGTAGTAACTTTACTTTCTGCCCCGGTAGTAATAGCAAAAGAAAACTGGAACGACCACGATCGTTCAGGGCGTTATACTGCATTGGCAACAGCTAAAGCATATCTTGATTCTTGTGAGCCTAACTCCATATTATTTACCGTAGGAGATAATGATACTTTCCCATTATGGTACACTCAGGAGATAGAAGAATACAGAACTGATGTTCGGGTAGCCTGTACTACTTACCTGCCTGCTGATTGGTATATCGACCAAATGAAGCGACAGGCGTATGACTCTACCCCACTACCTATTTCTTTAATGCACGACCAATACAGAGCCGGTACGCGTGATTACATGCTGTACAACCCAAAAACAGAGGATAGAATGGATATTAAAGATTTTATAGCCTTTCTTTCTTTAGATGATGACCGTGCTACTGTAGAATTAAACAATGGGCACAGGGTACACTACTACCCTACTAATAAAATACGTATTCCTGTAGACAAGGAAAAAGTGATTAAAAATAAGATTGTACCTCCACAATATTATGACAAAATTGTTCCTTATATAGATATTGACTTACCGGATGTACTATACAAGCATAACCTTATTATGCTGGATATACTGGCAAACAACAACTGGGAGCGACCAATATATTTTACAGGAGGCAGCCCGGAAGATGATTATTTTGTTTGGCTGGAAGATTACTTGCAACTGGAAGGAATGACATACAGGCTTGTACCCGTTAAAACTACCCCTGATGAAGATGCACCTTTTGATTTAGGCATGGTATATTCCGAAAAAATGTATGATACCGTAATGAAATGGGATTGGGGTAACAGCAAAGACAACGATATTTACCACGACCCGCAAACCCGACGAACAGGGGTGTACTTTAAAAGAAATCTGGCGCGCCTTTCTGATTCCCTAATTGAAAAAGGAGAAATGGAGAAAGCAGTCCGTATTATGGATTTAGCTTTAGAGAACTTACCAGTTGAAGCATACAGAACATATTTTATCGAAGAACCTTTTGTAAACGGCTATTATAAAGCCGGAGAAAAAGAAAAAGCAAGAACCCTTGCACTAAAACTGGCGGGTAAATACCAAGAAAGTTTAACGTATTATGTTTCTTTAAAAGCATCTGTACAAAATGGTTTACAGTACACCATAATTAAAGATATAGAAAGTTACAGAAGCTTACTCTTCGTAATACAGGAAAACAACGATACTGAACTTTATAACAAGCAAAGAGAAATATTCAATCGTCATAATCAAAAACTCAGCAGGTTTGGGCGCGAAAACCAATAAGTGTAACTAAGTAAAAAATCAAGGCTATAACTTAACTATATGCAAAAAAATAGTTTCTTTGCATATAAATAAGGTACAATACATTTACATGACTACTTTCAACTTTAAGAAATGGAATACCCTGCTTGGCTGGACTGTTTTCGCCATAGCACTCATTGTTTATACTATGACTGTTGAACCTACCCTTAGTTTTTGGGACTGTGGGGAGTATATAGCAACAGCAGCAAAACTGGAAGTAGGACACCCACCGGGAGCACCTTTATTCCAAATGATGGGGGCTTTCTTTGCTATGTTTGCCACAAGCAACAGTCAGGTCGCCTTTATGGTTAATATGGTTTCAGTAGTTTCCAGTGCCTTTACTATATTGTTTCTGTTTTGGTCAGTAACCATATTATTAAAAAACATATTATCACGCTTTGGCGAGTTTACTAACAGTAGTGCTGTTGTAGTATTGGGGAGTGCTTTTGTTGGTGCGCTTGCCTTTACATTCTCAGACAGTTTTTGGTTTAACGCTACAGAAGCCGAAGTATATGCAATGGCATCTTTATTTATTGCGCTTTTATTATGGCTGGGACTTCGCTGGGAGCAGGATATGCACACACCAAGAGGCAACAAGTGGTTATTAATTATATCATTAATAGTAGGGCTTTCATTCGGGGTACACTTTATGGCATTACTTGCCATACCTGCTATTGGTTTCCTTTACTTCTTTAAAAATTATGAGAAAGTAACCGTTAAAAACTTTATAATAGCTAATGTAGTTATTGTAGCTATCCTGCTATTTATATTTAAATTCCTGTTACCGTACACCATGGCATTGTTCGGTAAAACTGAAATTTTCATGGTAAACAGCTTAGGGATGCCTTTTAACTCAGGCACTATATTTATGGCGTTGCTAATTGTAGCTTTCTTCTATTTTGGGCTTCGTTACACACGCAAAAAGCAACTACCATTATACAACACTATATTACTTTGTACTTTATTTATACTGATAGGTTTCTCTACATGGATGATGCTACCTATTCGTGCAAATGCCAACGTGGTAATTAACGAAAACAGACCTTCGGATGCTGCCGAGGTACTGGCTTACTATAACAGGGAGCAGTACGGAGAACAGCAGTTATTCTACGGCCCTATGTTCTCGGATATATACGCAGGACTTGATAAGAACAACCCTTACCAAGATGAAAAACCAAACTACCAAAGAGATTACAAAAAAGGTAAGTATGTAATTGTAAACAATTACAAAAACGCAAAACAAAATACTGATGATAACCACAAAGGCTTTATGCCAAGAATGTGGAGTACAGACCATGCAGTAAACTATATGCGTTTTACCGAACCTTTAGATTTTAGGTTAGACCCGAATATTGATTATGACAGGGAGTTAATGCAGTATGGTATTAACCCTGAACAAATGACCGAGGATGAGTATTACTCGTACATCAACCAGATAAGAGGGGAACTTGAAAAAACCATTCAGCAATTTAAAACCGCTTATGCTAATGGCGATATTGACCTTGAAGGGTATGACCAATTCCTTAAAAGCTATGGGCAGTATCTTATTATAGAAAAACCATCATTTACACAAAACATGAAATACATGTTTGAGTATCAGTTTGGTTACATGTACTGGCGTTATTTTATGTGGAACTTTGCCGGAAGACAAAATGATATACAAGGACGTTATGATAATTTAGATGGTAACTGGATAAGTGGAATTGGCCTTATAGATAACACTCACATAGGTAATCAGGATAAATTAAGTTCTGACCAAAAAAACAATAAAGGAAGAAATGTATATTACATGATTCCTTTACTATTAGGTTTTATTGGTCTTATTTACCATGCTTTTAAAGACGTTAAAAGTTTTTACGTACTATTAGTCCTATTCCTATTTACAGGTTTAGCTTTAAAAATTTACCTTAACGAAAGACCTTTTGAGCCTCGTGAAAGAGATTATGCTCTTGTTGGTTCATTCTTTGTATTCAGCATGTGGATTGGTTTCGGGGTATATGCCATTTACGAAGCTATAGTTAAATATATTACTCCAAAAATTGCAGGTCCTGTAGTAATCGCAGTAACATTATTAGGTGCTCCGGTATTAATGGCTTCTCAAAACTGGGATGACCATGACCGTGCAGACCGTTATACTGCACTGGCAATGGCTAAAGCCTATCTATCATCATGTGATGAAAATGCTATACTGTTTACTATTGGAGATAATGATACCTTCCCACTTTGGTATGCTCAGGAAATAGAAGGTTTCAGGACTGATGTTCGTATTGTAAATACAAGTTTACTTATGACAGACTGGTATATTGACCAAATGAAACGTCAGGCATACGAAAGTGCACCAATGCCAATTTCTTTTGAGCATAAACAATATGTACAGGGAACAAGGGATTATATGCTGCACATACCGGAAAGAGATGACCGTTGGGATATAAAAACATTCCTTCAGTTCTTAGGTTCTGATGACCCTAGAGTTAAAAAAGAACTTAACAACGGGCACAAAGTAAACTACTACAGTACTAATAAAATCAGACTTGATGTTGACAGGAAAGTTGTTATTGAAAATAAAATTGTAGCCCCTGCGCAATACGATTCAATAGTACCTTATATAGATATAAATATTAAAGGTGATGCATTGTACAAAAACCGTATGATAATGCTGGATATATTAGCCAATAACAACTGGGAACGTCCTATATACTTTACCGGTGGTAGTTTTGGTGATGATGATTACCTATGGATGAAAGACTATCTTCAGCTGGACGGTGTGGTTTATAAATTAGTACCATTCCGCACACCAATACCTGAAGATGGCAGCCCGCTTGATATGGGACACATTGATACTGAAAAAATGTACAATATAGTTATGAGTTGGGATTGGGGCAACAGCGAAAGCACTGATATTTACCATGACCCTGAAACTCGTAAAAACAGTATTACTTACCGTACTAACCTTGCCAGATTAATGGAAAGATTAATTGAAGAAGGTAAAACGGACAAAGCTATAAAAGTTATAGATCTTGCTATGGAAAAAATGCCTGTAGAATATTTTGGTTATTATACCTTACTGGAGCCTTTTGCTTCGGGGTATTATCAAACAGGTAATAAAGAAAAAGCAAGAGCACTGCTTAGTACAATAATTAAGAAATATCAGGAAGACCTTGTTTTCTTTGCCAGCCAAAAAATATCAGATCAGAACAGCTATCATTACGACATAATGAAAGACATTGAGCGTTATCGTAGCTTACTACTGATTATGAAAGAAGAAGGCGACATGGAATTTTATAACAAAGAGAAGGCAGCCTTTAATAAACATAACGAAATGTTTAAACGCTTCGGCAGAAAAAACGAAGAATAGCTTTTTTAAAATAAGTAACTTTGAAAAGTGGTATTACTAAGTAATATCACTTTTTTACTTTATAAAAGGTTCAGGTTATGAAAATGTATTGGGTAAAAACACGGTGGTTTATAAAGAAAATCTTCTCTCGCTTTGTGTGGGATATGGGCAATATTCCCAATACCGTATACCTTACATTTGATGACGGCCCCACTCCTGAAGTTACAGAATGGGTATTATCAGTATTAAAAGAACACGATATAAAAGCTACTTTTTTTTGTATAGGTAACAACATTGAAAAACATCCTGATATATTTAAAAAGGTAATTGAGGAGGGGCACACTATAGCCAATCATACCTTTAACCACCTTAACGGGTGGAATACTGATAACCAAAAGTATTTTGAGAATGTAGATAAAACTGAACGTATAATAACACAGTATTACAGTTCCTTTAAAGACAACAAGCTATTTCGCCCGCCTTACGGGAAAATGAAATCATCTCAAGCGAAAGAAGTACTTAAAAAAGGGTATAAAATAATAATGTGGGATGTATTGAGTGCAGACTTTGATAAAACCATTACACCTGAAAAGTGCCTTAGTAATGTTACAAAAAACACACGTAATGGCAGTATAATAATATTTCATGATAGCGTAAAAGCATACCCTAACCTGAAACATGCTTTGCCAAGTTCAATAAAATACCTGAAAGAAAATGGATTTACGTTTGCAACAGTACGTTAAACCTGCTCCTGTACCAAACCTATAATAGTGTTGGCATCAAGCTCACCGGATTGCCTCCATACCATTTGCCCGCCTTTATAAATCATTAGCGTTGGCAACCCTTTAATTCTAAGGGCATCGGCCAGTTCCTGGTTTTTATCCACATCAATTTTTATAACTTTTGCCCTGTCACCAAGTGCTGCTGCTACATCGCGCATTACTGGGTGCATAGACACTGATGGCTCATTCCATTCTGTATAAAAATCAATCAGTACCGGTACCTGGGAGTTTATAAGTTCTCCAAATTTTGACATAAAATAAGATTTAAATCGACCAGAAATCTATTTGTAACTCGATAAAAACTACACAAATATAACAATTTTACTAACCTAACCTAGATTTTCACCTCTTTTTAGCTCCAATACTGTAATTTCAGGCCATATTCCTACCCTGCCGGGGTAAGCATGGAAGCCAAAGCCCCTGTTTACATATATATAGCGCCCTGCATTTTTATACAATCCCGCCCATTGTTTATATACATATTGTACAGGACTCCACTTAATAACCTGTGGTATTTCTATACCAAACTGAAAACCGTGTGTATGACCACTAAGGGTTAAGTGGTAATTATTCGGGTGGTTCTTTACTTCCATTTCCCAGTGCGACGGGTCGTGGCTCATTAGTATTTTAAAATCTTCCTGCCTTACTCCTGCTGAAGCTTTAGTTAAATCGCCTGCCTGCTTAAAATTATGCCCCCAGTTCTCTACTCCTATTAAGGCAATTTCATCAGTACCGTTCTTAATCTTCACATTCTCATTAAGGAGTAATTTAAAATCTATTTGCCTGTGTAAGTCTTTTATAGCTTCAAAGTTTTCTTGTTTAGCTTGCTTGGTTGGCCATGAAACATACTCACCATAATCGTGATTACCCAAAACGGAATACTTACCAAACTTCGGCGACTCTATTCGGTTAAAAGTATCAATCCAAGGCTTCATTTCATCGGCATGTGTGTTTACAATATCCCCTGTAAACAATATAATATCCGATTGCTGTGCATTAATCATATCAATAGCATGTTCTATAGCCTCAGCATCATCAAAACTACCACTGTGTATATCGGAAATTTGAGTAATTGTCATACCGTCAAAACTCTCTGGTAAGTCAGGGTAATAAACAGTCTTCTTTCGTACTTGAAAGTTATACTTCCCTTTTGTCATACCATACAGTAAAGAAAGGAAAGGTATTGCTGCCACTCCCATTGCTATCTGGCTTACAAATTTTCTTCTGGCAATAAAAAAGTTCTCATCACTTCTGCCATATGCTTTACCAACTATTCCTATTAAAACTCGGAATATATCTTCGCCAAGTAAAAAAACTGTAATAATAAGTTTAGGTATATAAATAATAAGTAGTAAACCGAACGTAAAAAGAGTTTGTTTGTTTTGCCCTACACTTCTGTCAAACTGTGTAAAAGAATATACAATATACGCTAAGGCTAAAAAAGAAATTACCTGATATACCAGTAAAAGCCAACGTAATTTAGTAACTGTTTTTATCGCCTGAAAAGTATACACCTCAACTAAGGCTACAAAAACAAAAAATAGTATCCACCTAACCATCGGTTTATTTTATATTAGAATAAAAAACGAACAGATACCGCACAAAATATGCCATACCCTGTTTATGAGCATGCAATTTAAAACAAAAACAGACACACTTCTTATTCTGCGTAGGTTTGTTTATTTTTACAAACAAATATTTACTTCATGTCACAACAAAAACGTCTTTTCCTTCTGGATGCCTACGCACTTATATTTCGTGGATACTATGCTTTTATTAAAAACCCGCGAATAAACTCTAAGGGCATGGACACTTCTGCCATAATGGGTTTTATGAACTCACTGCTTGATGTTATTAAACGTGAAAAGCCCGACCATTTGGCAGTAGCTTTTGATAAAGAAGGGAGCGCTGTGCGAACAGAAATGTTTACCGACTATAAAGCCAACAGGGATGAAACGCCTGAAGCCATCAGGATAGCTATACCTTATATACAGGATATTTTAAAAGCTATGCATATTCCTGTTATAGAGCTTGCCGGTTGCGAAGCGGATGACCTTATAGGTACACTGGCAAAGCAAGCTGAAAAGCAAGGCTATAAAACTTATATGGTTACTCCTGATAAAGATTTTGCACAGCTTGTAAGCGAAAACATATTTATGTACCGCCCCGCACGTATGGGTAATGGTATAGAAATATGGGGCGTACCCGAAGTACAGGAACGTTTTGAAGTAGAACGCCCTGAACAGGTTATTGACTTTTTAGGCATGATGGGTGACGCTGTAGATAATATACCGGGATTACCGGGTGTAGGTGAAAAGACTGCAAAAAAGTTCCTGAAAACATACGGTTCTATGGAGAATTTACTCGCCAGCACCCATGAGCTGAAAGGAAAAATGAAAGAAAAGATTGAAGATAATGCTGAATTAGGTATTCTTTCAAAAAAACTGGCAACTATTATAACCGATTGCGACGTAACATTCCATGAAGAAGATTTTGAGCTAAGCCCTCCTGATACTGAAAAGGTAGAGACTATATTCCAGGAACTGGAATTCCGCCGTATGGCAGAGCAGTTCCATAAAATATTTACAGAAGGCGGCAGCCCTGAACCTGCTCCTGCACAAAAAACTACAAAACAGAATAAAAATAGCGACAGCCAGCAAACATCATTATTTGGCGGAGATATAAATGCTACTGCTGATAGTAATGACACAACAGGCAACTTCTATAAAACACTGGGAGATACTAGCCATTTTTATCAGTTAATAGAAGGCGAGCTTGCTATAAAACTATTATTACGCGATTTATTACAGCAAAAAACAGTTTGTTTTGATACTGAAACCACAGGCATAGACCCTTTAACTGCCGAGTTAGTAGGTATATCATTCTCCTGGGAAAAAGGGAAAGGTTTTTACGTACCGTTCCCTGAAAACAGAGAAGAAGCGCAGGAGCTACTAAATAAATTCCTTCCGTTTTTTGAAAGTGAGAATATCGAAAAGGTAGCCCAAAACCTTAAATACGATATGAAAGTACTTGGTACTTACGGTGTTGTTATAAAAGGAAAACTATTTGATACCATGATAGCGCATTATCTTATCAATCCTGATATGCGCCATAATATGGATATACTTTCGGAGACGTATTTGAGCTACTCCCCTATGCCGATTGAAAATCTTATTGGTAAAAAAGGGAAAAAGCAAAAAAGCATGCGCGATGTTGATTTAGCCACAGTAAAAGAATATGCTGCTGAAGATGCTGATATTACATTGCAACTTAAAGACATTTTTGAGCCTGAGCTTAAAGGAACTGCAACCCGAAAACTATTTGATGAAATAGAAATTCCGTTAGTGGCTGTATTAGCCGATATGGAACTTGAAGGCATTAAACTGGATATTGATTATTTAAAGGAACTATCCGAAGCATTAAGCAGTGATATAAAAGGGCTTGAAGGAAAAATATATGAAACCGCAGGCGAGTCATTTAACTTAGCATCACCTAAACAATTAGGAGACATATTGTTTGACAAGCTGAAAATTGGTGGTTCTAAACCTAAAAAAACAAAAACAGGGCAATATGCTACGGGCGAAGAAGTATTATCATACTTAGCACAGGACAACCCTATAGTACAAGATATTTTAGATTGGCGACAGCTTGTAAAGTTACAAAATACCTATGTTGATGCGTTACCAAATCAGGTAAAGGAAAAAACCGGCAGGGTACATACTGACTATATGCAAACCGTAGCAGCTACAGGGCGTTTAAGTTCTAACAACCCGAACCTGCAAAACATACCTATACGTACCGAGCGTGGCAGGCAAGTACGCAAAGCATTTGTAGCACGTGATGAAAATTACAAGCTACTTTCTGCCGATTACTCACAAATAGAATTACGTATTATAGCTGCCCTTAGTGGTGATCCTGAGATGGTAAAATCATTCCAAAAAGGAGAGGATATTCATGCGGCTACCGCAGCAAAAGTATTTAACGTACCGCAGGAAGAAGTTACCCGCGAACAACGTAGCCATGCCAAAACGGTAAACTTTGGTATTATTTACGGAGTGTCGGCATTTGGGTTAAGTAACCAAACCTCACTTAGCCGTGCGGAGTCTAAAGAGTTGATTGATGCCTACTATAAAACCTACCCTCGCTTAAAAGAATACATACAGGAGCAAATTGATATTGCCAGAGAGCAGGGCTATGTACAAACCGTACTGGGCAGAAGACGTTATTTAAAAGATATTAACTCGCAAAACGCTGTAGTGCGCGGTGCTGCCGAGCGAAATGCAGTTAACGCACCAATACAGGGCAGCGCAGCGGATATTATTAAAATAGCGATGATTAATATTCACAAACGCCTCACTGACGAAAACTGGAAAAGTAAAATGTTGCTACAGGTACATGATGAACTTATTTTTGATGTACACAACAGCGAAATAGAGCGCATACAGCCTATGATAAAAGAAGAAATGGAAAATGCCTTTAAGCTGGATGTACCGTTAGTTGTGGAAATGGGTGTAGGCGAAAACTGGCTGGAAGCGCATTAAACAGAAATATTTGTAACATTTTCAGTTACTTGGCTTCTTATATAGTTATAAAACATTTCCAACATGAAAAAATATATACTGACGCTTTTAATTGTATGTAGCTATACGGCTACTACAACAGCGCAAAACATTAATCCGAGACTTATAAAAATTGACAGCTTACTTAGCCATTTTTATAAGAATGATAAGTTTATGGGTTCGGTTGCAATACAGGAAAAAGATGAAGTAATCTTTAAGAAAGCTTACGGTTATGCCGATGTTAAAAACGGCATTGAAGCTAATACCGAAACGCAGTACAAAATAGGTTCTATTACTAAAATGTTTACTGCCTCTATAATTTTTCAACTTATAGAAGAACGAAAATTATCTTTTGACACTAAACTTTCGGAGTACTTCCCTGAAATAAAAAATGCAGACAGTATTACTATTAAAAATATGCTGAACCATACCAGTGGTATTTTTAACTATACTAATGACGGGGCTTTTATGGCATACCTCGGCAGCAAAATGAGTCATAAAGAAATGGTTGAGCAGATTGCTGCTTTTGAACCTGCATTTAAGCCCGGCACTACAGCAGATTACAGTAACAGTAATTATTTACTGTTAGGCTATATTATAGAGCAGGTTACCGGTAAACCATATAAAGATGCGGTTGAAAAAAGGATAGTTAAAAAGCTAAAACTAAAAAACACAGATTATTTCTCTAAAATAAATCCGCAACAAAACGAGGCTTTTTCATACGGTTTTGATGGTACTAACTGGATACAGCAGGAGGAATGGAATGAATCTGTTGCTGGCGCTGCAGGAGCATTGCAAAGTACACCGGAAGATTTAACTAAATTTATTCGTGCACTTTTTAAAGGTGATATTATCAAACAAAAATCACTTGATGAAATGCTGGAAATGGACTTTGGGTACGGTAAAGGTATTTTTATATTTCCTTTCGGAGAACGTAAATTTTACGGACATAACGGGGGTATAGAAGAGTTCACTTCAATTTTGGGCTACTACCCTAAAGAAGAGTTTGCTATTTCGCTTATTATTAACGGAAGTAATTATGACTATAACGAAATTTTGATAGGTATACTTAGCATATACTACAAAATGCCTTATAAATTCCCTAACCTAAAAACAGCGAATGTAGCACCTGAGATACTTAAAGGATATGAAGGGTTATACTCCTCTCCTACCATACCTTTAAAAATCACTATTACTTATGACACTGAAAGTAACAAGCTAATGGCACAGGCAACGGGGCAAGGTGCTTTCCCCCTAAACCCTGTAAGCGATACCGAGTTTACTTTTGACCCTGCACAAATAACCATCATTTTTAAAGAGAATGGCTTTACTATTAAACAGGGTGGTATGGTTAATGAATTTACAAGAGAGTAAAAGAGTATTTTCATACATTTGCTGCTATTCAAAATAAAAAATTACTTGTTATGAAAAGCAACTCGCTTGTACAAAAAAACAAATATGCTATAGTGATATTTATGTTGTTATTCCTATTTATTACTATTAAAGACAGAATTATTGATTTAAATCCAAATATTGTTTTAGCAATTACTGTGAGTTTTATTGGTTTAGCTTCGTTTTTAGCTTATTTAAAGTTTGGAGATGATAGAAAAGCAGAAAAAATAAACTACAAAAGAATAGCTATAGCGGGTATATTTATTGCTTGGACCATAGGTTTTGGAGTTTATAATTACCTTTCAATTTAAAAATATATTATAAAAAAACAGCCTGCTTAAAAGCAGGCTGTTTTTTTATAACTTTCTGGTAGAGTCGCGTTGCCTTAGTTCTGTTTTTACAACCTTAGTAACAAATTCCGGCTCTTCTCCTTCTTTTGCTTCCAAACGGTTAATAAGCATTTCGGCAGCAGCCTCACCTATTTCGGGACCATGCTGGCTAACGGTAGAAAGGCTTGGCGTTAACCTTCTTGACCATACCCCATCAGCAAAGCCTATTACGTTTAACTCTTCAGGTATTTTAATTCCTTTTTTAATAGCCTTTTTCATAGCCATTACAGATGCATGCTCATCTAAAGCGAAAACACCGTCAAATTTATTATTTTCAAAAAGCGCATCCAGCTTTTCGTCAAACTCTTCCGTATTATCAGTAAGTATGATTATATCTTCATCTATCTCATAGCCCTTATCTATTAGTGCCTTCCTGTATCCATCTTCTCTTAATTTACTCACACTAAGGTTATCAATAGTAGAAAGTAATGCTATTTTTTTAGTCTGTAATTTTATTAAGTGGTTAACAGCATATACGGCAGAATCAAAATCATCTACAATTACTTTATCACAGTTTACCTCATCAGAAATTCTGTCGAACATTACAATAGGTATACCATCCGCTATAGCTTCATTAAAGTGCTTAAAGTCCTGCTCTGCCTGTGTTTCTTCAGCTATCGAAAGTATAAAACCATCTATAGTACCGTTACTAAGCATATCCATAGCGTGTTCTTCTTTTTTTAACGACTCGTTAGATATACATGTAATAACATTATAGCCCCTGTCATTGGCAGCTTTTTCTATACCACTAAACACTTTTGCAAAAAACGGGTTGAGGATATTAGGTATTATAACCCCAATGGTTTTAGAGCGTTTGCTTTTTAAGTTTACCGCTATATTATTGGGTTTATAGTTTTTAAGCTTCGCAAATTCCTGCACTCTTTTTTTAGTAGGCTCACTTATTTCGGGGCTGTTACTTAATGCTTTGGAAACAGTAGACACCGAAACATTCAGTTCTTTAGCAATTTGCTTTAGGGTAGCTTTTTGTCTCATATCCTGATGATTTTATGTCCTGTAAAAATAGCGAAAATTTTACGAAAATTTATTTTCTATGTGTTATAAATATTATCGCTATTTGTATTAATAATAAACCAGAAACAGGAATTTAACCATAAAAAATGTAGGTATTATAATACAGCAACCGTATGTAAAGATTTAAAAAAGTGTTTTTAAAACGTTAATATTTTCACAAAACCCACCCTTATCATTTGTTAAATTAATGTTACGAAGAGATTATAAAAGAAAAGCTCATAAACTACCTATAAAACCAAGGAATTAATTAAATAAAGATTTCTTATTTGCTAAAAAAATCTTAAAAAGAGTAAATAATTAAAACTTCTTAAAAACCATTAACAGTTTACCGCCGTAAGTAAAATTAACTTTGAAAAACATCAAACCTGGTAAATCCAATTTTGATAATTATTAACCCATAACATAATTTATTATGAGAAAGAAAGTAGAAGTAAAAGAGGTTAGCCAAGGTAATCAAAACAGCAGGCGAAACTTCTTAAAGATGAGCGGACTGGCTGTTGCCAGTACAGGACTAATATTGACAGGGTGTAGTAGTGATGATGACGGTGGAGGCTCACCACCTGAAGACAACCAATTACCAGGTGTAAGGAATGGTGTGTTTGACCTTGGTGGGGGTGATTTAGGTATACTTACTTATGCCTATGCACTGGAACAGCTTGAAGCTGATTTTTATACAAGAGTGGTAAACAGTAATACTTTCGGCTCAACTTTTAATAACGAAGAGCAACAAATTCTTGAAGACCTTTACAACCATGAGGTGATACACAGAGAGTTTTTTAGAACAGCTATTTCAGGTGCATTACAAGACAGCCCTGAACGTGTACTTCCGGACTTACAATTTGATTATGGTAACCTGAACTTTAGCGACAGAATGAGTGTACTTACCACCGCAAAGGCGCTTGAGGATACCGGAGTATCAGCATATAACGGTGCGGGGCAGTATATAAACACTCCTGATTACTTAGTTATTGCAGGTAAAATAGTATCGGTTGAAGCAAGACATGCCGCGGCGATAAGAGACTTACTGAACCCAGGTTCAGCAGACTTTGCAGGAAATGATATTGTAGATGCTAATGGTTTAGATGTATCGCAAATGCCATCACAGATTATTAGTGCAGTATCAGATCTAAACTTTATTCAAACAGATTTTACTGCAATGTACTTACCTTAATTAACCCTTTAAAACGCAAGATTATGAATATTATGAAAGTTATAGAATCTCTTACTGACGATAATGTATTAAATAGTAAGGGTTCCCGCAGAGATAGTTTTAACCAGTTTAGAAAAGTAGGTACTAATGCTGCAATGGCAGCAATACCTTTCGGGCTTGCCTCGGTATTGTTTCCGCAAAAGGCAAATGCAGCAACAAGCGCATCGGCTATGTCTACAGCTGCTACACCAACTTCAGCACTACAACTGGCTTTAACATTGGAATATTTAGAAGATGAATTCTATGCAATGGCACTGGATACAAATGGTTTAATACCTGCCGAAGACAGAACAGTATTTGAACAAATCGGTCAGCATGAATCAGCACACGTGCAGTTTTTAATGAATGCTTTAGGTGATGCTGCTCCTGAAAAACCAACATTTGATTTCACCGCAGACGGAACATTTGACCCTTTTAATGATTATATGCAATTTATGGCATTAGCCCAGGCTTTTGAAGATACCGGAGTACGTGCCTACAAAGGGCAGGCAGGTAATTTAATGACGGAACCGGGGTTGTTGAAAGCGGCTTTACAAATACACTCTGTAGAGGCAAGACATGCTTCGCAGGTAAGACGATTGAGAAACCTTAAAGGTTGGATTCCGGGTAATGACCAAGGCGGTCACCCTGCTGCTGCGGATGCAGTATATGCAGGAGAAGAAAACACAATACAAGCAGGTTTTGATACTACTTCTGTTAGTGGTATACCTGCAATAGCAGGTTCAGAGTCTTTTGATGAAATACTTACAGGAGATGAAGCTACTACTATTGCAAACTTGTTTATAGTATAAAAACACTGCTACATACGTAGCAAGTTAGTTTAGTATAAATAAAAAAGCCTTAGTGTACACTAAGGCTTTTTTATTGTTTATTACTTTAGTATTATTACCAATATATTTTACAGTTTGGCAACGCTTTTTTTATTCTTTCCTTTTCAGTTTTTGAAACAGGATTATCTACTAAAATTAGTGTTTTCAAATTTTTAAGCTCAGCTATATTACCAGGTAAAGCAATCAGGTTATTTTTAGATAAAATCAATAACTCTAAGTTTTCAAGTTGTGTTATTTCATCAGGCAAAGCTGTAAGTTCATTATTACTTACAATAAGTGTTTTTAGGCTTTTAAGTTCTTTTATTGAAGCTGGAATTTTCTTCAATTTATTATTTTCAAGGTTAAGCACCTCTAAGTTTGTAAGATTTAACCACGTTGTTTCAAACTCATGAAACTGGTTATACCCTAAGTTTAACGTTTTCAATTTTTTCAGTTTAGCTATTTCCTTTGGTAAAAAACTTAATTGATTATTATCAATCTCTAAGCTCTCTAAATTATTACAGTTTTCAATAGCAGCGTTTACTCTGGCTATATTATTAAACGAAATGTGCAAAAAACGTAACTCTTTTAACTCTCCAATAGCTTCAGGCAATTCTTTAAATTTATTATTAGAAAGGTTTAAACGAATTAGTTTATTAAGGTTTGAAATTTCATTAGGAATATAAGTCAATTCATTTTGCTTTACATTTAAAACCTCTAGTTTATTCAAAGTAAAAATACTCGAACCCCAATCTTCTAAATTATTCCCCATCAGGTTTAAAAAGACAAGGTTTTTCAGTTTTGCTATGTCTTTAGGCACATAATAATAACTTTGGTCTCTCAGGCTAAGCTGTGTAACAGCATCCGGTTTTAATAAGGCTTTAGAAAGGTCATTTAAAACATCATCCCTTAACGGGTTGGCATTTTGCGCCTGTACTAATGGTAAAGCAAAAACAACAAGCAATACTACTATAACTGCTCTTTTCATTATCATAAAATATTTATTGTACACAAATACAAAATTAAATAAAAGAAGCCGGCTAAACGCCGGCTCCTTCTTATCAATTAAAAACTAATTACTTAGTTAATACTTTAAAGTGGTGAACAGTTTCTCCTACTTTAACGTTAAGTACTAATACTTGGTTTTGACTAGCAAAAGCACTTACATTTAACTTAACAGTTTGTAATCCGCCCTCAATAGCGTTAGTTACATTGGTAAGTTCATGACCTAAAATATCATAAACTGTAACAGTAACTTTCTCGCCTGTCAGGTTTGAATTAAACTGAATGTTTAGTTCTGAATCAGCAGGGTTAGGATATACCATAATACCTGCCTCTGTAACATCAGGATTAGCTATTCCTGCAGGAACTTCTCCAATATTATTTTCTAATGCAAATACTATAGAAGCAGAAGCATTAAATGTAACCTCCTCGCCTGTTGCATCCTCCTGCGGAGTGTTGCTTGAGCTAGGGTGCTGTACAGAGAAGAATCCGTATTTATAATCAGGTGTAAATGTTAAACCTGTAGGTTCTGAACCTATTGGCATAGAAGCAAATAGTTCTACATTAGGAGTACTTTGTGTATGATCCGGTCTTACAACCCATATATAGTTGTTACCACCATCTTGTAATACCCAAAGGTTTCCTTTATCATCAAAAGTAAGGTTGTCGTTACCATTGCTCCAAGGCTCAGTTTGCTCGCCTGATGCAGTAGTTACACTATAACTCATACCACCTACAAAAGTTTCAAATTCACGGAAGGTATTACCTTCGTCAACAAATCTGTATACTCTGTCAAGACCTTTAGCTGCAAAGTAAACTTTACCATCTATAGGACTTATTTCTACGTCTTCAACACCGTTAAATGACGTACCACCAACGTTAGATGCTACTGTGCTTAGGTTGTTTCTGTCTTCCTGAGTATCGTTAGGAACTACTATCCATTCTCCTGTAGAAGAACTTGGATCGTTACCTGAAAGTGGCAGCTCTAACTTCAATACATATACTGTACCCTCACTCAAGTCACCAGGAGTATCCATAACGTATTTGTACATACAGTGTGTTCCTCCGTCTTCACCATAGTAAGCAGTAGTACCATCCTGAGATATTACTACGTTCTCGTGGTTCATTCTACCCATAGCCCATAGTTTATCCGGTTGAGAATCTCCGTCATAATCTACTACTTCAGCAGTTACAGGGTCTATTTCTACTAACCATCCTACATCTTGGTAACCATCGTTATTTACATCTCCTGTATTCATGGTTTCCTCAGCAGTTACTATAGTTCCCCATGGTGTAATACCACCTGAACAGTTTCTTGTTGTTGTAACCAGCGCATCGTTATACATATCTACAAGCTGACTGTCATCTACTTCCCAAAGTTGGTTTTCAGTATTTAAATGAATATCTACAATAGATACTCCACCCGGTGTGTTTTCATGGTTAACAGAAAGGTATCCTTCCTCACTGCTTCCGTTTATTGGCACATAAGCAGTAAAGTCATTATTACCTGCTACTGTACCGCCCCCTGTGATATAAGCATCACCTTCTTTAAACAGCATTTGGAAATCATGCTCTTCAGCAATAATTAAGTTTGTAGTTTGCGATGTTGGGTCAATTGAAGTAAAGCAGCCTACGTGCTCTTCCTCACAATCAATTGCAAGGTCTTCTACATTCTTAATATACATATCAAATCGTGTATCAGAACTTGTTCCGCCTGCCTGGTGTAATTCAACAGCAATTCTGTTAACACCATCCACAAATGCTGAACTTGGCACCTGAGCAATGTGATAAATATTCTCATCTATACCGCCTATAGCGTTTATTGCTGATGTTTCGTAATCAACAACCCCTTCCGGCATGTTTTGCCTGAATACTTCAACACCGTTTACATAAACTACTGCACCGTCATCTCTTCTTAAACCAAACTCAACTTCACTTGTTAATTCGCTTAAAGTAACATTAATGTCCTTAACAAAGTAAGAAGTTATGTATTTGTTGTTAGAATCAGGACCATAAGAGATTTCAGTGTTTACAACATCTCCGTATCCGAAAGGAGCGTTACCTCTGCTCCATGGTATAACATCAAATTCAGTTGCAGTCCATTCAGTACCTTGATCACTGCCGTTATCAAGGAAATACCACTCTTCATCTTTAGCTACAGGATAATCTGTAACTTCAAGTGCAGGAAGTGTGTAGTTTACTTCCATATCAAATCGTAAATCAGAACTACCTGCTGAACCTTGGTGTAACTCTACTGCAATTACGTTTTCTCCGTTTTGAAGTAAGTTTTCAATCATAACTTCTGTCCAAGCTTCTTCATCAGCACCACCTATTGCATTTGTTGCGTAAGTGTTATAAGTAATTTCACCTTCCGGCATGTTATCTCTAAACGCTTCAACGCCGTTTACATATACTACAACACCATCATCTTTCATAGTATTAAATACTAATGAACCTATCTGGCTTGCGTCTTCTACGTTAAATGTGTGACGCAGGTAGTATGTAGGGTATTTGTTATCAGCATCAGTTCCGTAGTCTAATGTAGTAGATTCAATTCCGTCTCCGTAACCTAATATTGCGTTACCAAATGCCCACTCACTATCATCATAATCAGTGTTTTTCCAATCAGTACCTAAATCTACACCAGTATCGTTATATTTCCATAATCCACCGGATGCAATAGGGAAGGTTCCCATTGGGTACTCATCAATATTAGTCCATGCTAAATAAACAGGCTCATCGTCAAATGTTACGTTGTTAAAAGTTACAATTGTACCTTCTTTAGTACCTGTAGCAAACACTTCTACAGCTGTAGAAGGATCTCCTTTAAGCAGGAAGTAATCATTTGCAATTAACTCTACCTGATTCAGGTTTTCGAATATTTCTAAAAGATCAACTTTTAGTGATCCTGAATTGATAAATAAAGGATATATAACCCAACGACCGCTTAGATAATACTGGCTTGATGTTTCGTTGTCAATTGTAGGTAACACTTCATTACCTTCTTCTCTTGCTATAACTACGTTTCTGTCATAGTCAGTAATAACATTACCAAAGTGAAGCCCATTTGTTTTATCATTCATAACGCTCCAGTTACCGGTAACTTTAGCATCAAACGGTGCTTCTGCAATGCGTACAGGAGTTGTTGCCGGTGCTATACTTGCATTAGCGTAAGCAACCTCAACTGTTTCTGTACCTGAGTTTACTAAGTAACCACTATCTTCCTGATTGAAGGTATAGTTATAAGCAAGGTTTTCATCTTCTGCAGTAATAGTACGGTACATATCAGCTTTAATCTCTTCCTGAGTTTTAGCTTTTGTCCAGATACGGAACTCATCTATAGATGAATTAGTAGGTGCATTATTAAAAATATTTTTACCTAATGCTAAGTCATATGTGTTTTCCTGGAATGTACCGGCATTTTCCATAGAGTCTACAAGCTCTCCGTTAACGTAAAACTTATAGCTTCCGTTTGGCACAAACGTTACTGCAACGTGATTCCACTCACCCACATTCCAAACGTGGTCAGAATTTAAGTGTTGCCATCCTGAACCTGCTCCTCTTGTAGTTTCAAGTGTTTGGTTAGAAAGGAATTCCATTTCTATACCATATTCTCCACCGCCATAGTGGCTAAAGCCCCATAGTTTAGTGTTGCTTCCGGCAGGAGCGTTTAGTTTACCCCAAAGTTCTATAGTAAACTCACCTGAAAGAGCCTGGTTAACACCTTCTTTCGGTATGTATACTTCATGAGAACCCGGTAAGTCTATAACGCCACCTTGTGCTGCAATAGCTGCTTCTTCATCAATTTCGTATGCTAAGTAGTATACTCCTTGTGTTAACGCAGAAACTTCAAAAGTAACTACCCCATCTTCTTCTAAACCTGTTGCAACTGTTTCGTATGCATCCTGCGGGTCGCCTTTTATTAATAGGTAGTCTGCTACTGTAGCATTTACCATCTCAACATTTTCAAATACTTCTGATAGTTTAACAGCAATGTTTGCCTCTTCTATGTTAAGAGTGTTTAACTGCCATCCTCCTGCTGCATAATGAGTTTCCTCTTCTGTACCTTCTAATTCAAGTATAGTATTATCATTATTTCTACCAAATACTATGTTCTGAGCATAACTTGAAATAGCATCAGCTACATACATACCGTTAGTCTCTTCGTTAGTATAACTCCAGCTTGCTGTAACAGAGCTTTCATAGTCCTCATCCATATCTGCAACAGGGCTTGTAGAACCAATAACTGAAGCGTTTGTATATGCTACCTCATCAGTATTTACACCATTGTTTACTAACATTCCGGTATCTTCCTGGTCGAAAGTATAGTAGAATTTAAGGTTTTCATCATCTGTATCCAGCATGTTGTGCATACTTGCTACAATTTCTTCCTGAGTTCTTTCTTCTGACCACATACGGAATTCATCCATTGTATAAATGTATTCGCCTCCGTAGTTAATACTTGTACCGAAAGCAAAGTCCCATGTGTTGTTTGATGTATAAGCATCAAACGAGTTAGACTGGCTTAGTTCTCCATTCAGGTAAATTTTTAATTCTCCACCTGCTACTGCTGTTATTGCAATATGGTTCCACTCGCCAACTTCTAACGGTTCTGCAGTTGTTACTTTAACCCAGTTAGGTGTACCTGTACCATATACTGCTGATAAAGTTCCGTTACCGTTTAATTCTACTGTCATACCGGTAGTATTATTATTAATTCTACCATGGTTAGAAATAATAGTTTTACCGTTTGAAGTATCAAGCGACGGAAGATTTACCCACATTTCTATAGTGTGTGCTCCGTTAAATATAATTTCCGGAGAAGTATAGTGAACATGAATATCATGGTCGTTAGCCAGTGCCATTGCACCACCTCTGCCGGGAGTAAAGTCACCTTCTTCCCATGCTAAGTAGTAAACTGACTCTATTAAAGTAGCATTAAAGAAGTTTACATTTGCACCATCAAAATTACCTTCGCTTACAATTGAAAACTCTGTACCTTCTTCGTTTGCTGTTATTAAGTAGTAACGGTTAGCTGCGTTTATTACCTCTGCAGCATTTTCTCCTAATGCTTCATTAAGGTTTATGCTTACATTGGCTAACGGGCTGTTTAATGGGTCTACTTTCCAACCGCCCTGTAAGTAAAACACATCTTCTAAAGATGTTGCTTCTGCTATAGCAGCATTTTCCTGTTTACCTACCACTATATTACTATTATAAGCAGTAATATTGCCCGGTAAGCTTAAACCGTAAAGTGTCACATCATTATTTTGGCTCCATTTTCCTGATACAGCATCTCTGTATTCTACAGGAATGTTTCCTATAGGAGAAGTTGCTGTAACCAGTGCAGCAGAAGTAATATCAAGTTCATAGTTTACACTACCTAAACTTACAAGGCTTGTAACCTCTTCTTCTTCTGATGTAAAGTCGTAGTATATAGCTAAATCTTCTTCATCTCCCTGAAGTATGTAGTGCATACTTTCTGTGATTTCTTCAGCAGTTAAAGCTCTTTCCCATATTCTTATATCGTCCATTTCAGCTTGTACAGAACCTCCATAATAAGGGCTGTAACCAAAGCCTAAACCATAATCGTTAGGAACGTAACCGCCGTAGTTCATTTCTGCTACAAACTCTCCGTTAACATAGTATTGTAACATACCACCAACAGTAGCAGTAACTGCAACGTGGTTCCACTCCCCTACATTCCATGCTTCTCCCTGCTCAGAAATAGCATCCCATCCTGAACCGTTGTTACCTACAACAACGTTTAATTTGTTGCTTGAAGGAAACTCAAAAGATATTCCTGTAGAAAGGTTGTTTACACGACCGTTACTTGAAAATATTTTATTGTTAGTCCCAGGGTCTGCATTTAGTTTAGCCCAGAACTCTATAGTAAAGTCATTAGCTAAAGCTGCGTTAGTTACAGTTCCGTCAATCATAGTTTGCTGCGAGCCATCTAAGCTAAGCATACCTCCTCTGTTCGTTTCAGGGTCAGCTTCAGTTAAAATGTCAGCATCAGGTATTAGTCTGCCATATACATTAATTTCGTCAAGGCTACCTATAAATTGTTTTCCTTCAAAGTTGTTACCTATGGTAAAGTCTGCTACAGAAGTTGCAGGCGACTCTACGTTATCCCAGGTTTGGGTAAGGAAGCCGTTATAGTATAAAGAAAGTTTTTTTCTTACGTTGTTATACTTCCATGTTACAAACGACCAGTTATTAGCTAAAAGGTTAAGCGAACTTTCCAGTTCTTCTCCGTTAGCATGGTTAGTATACGTTAAGTTTCCTGCAGCAGAAATCCCGAAAGACATACCTGCATCTGCACTACCGTTTGAAAGAATGGTACCGCCGTTAGCAGTAAACTCTGACGGGTTTACCCAAAAGCTGATGCTATATGCTTCATTATAAAAATCTAATGAACTTGCATTTGGTACACTGAATGATGAGTTTGCATTTACTACTAAAGCTTCGTTAGCATTACCTTCTCTGTCTGCTCCGTAAACAAAGTCACTTCCTGCAACTGTATGTGTGTACTGAGAAGCATCATCTAAATTATTAGTAAAACTTAATGAAAGGTTTAAAGCATCTGTATTTTGGCTTGTTAACATATCTTCGTGGATTATCTCCTCAAAGAACGTTTCACCGTCAAAACCTACATATTCTACTTTAAGTCTTCTGTCACCTTCATCACCGTAAACAGATGTTCTAACGTAAGCGTGTTTTACTCCTGTTAGTATATCATTACCTGCGTTATAATTTACACTATAGTTACCTGCTTCACCATTACCTCCTATATCAGAGTTAAGGTTTCCTGACATGATATCGTAAAGAGGATATTTAGTATCCATTTCACGTACCATAAAACGCTGGTCGTGAATATCGGCGCAGTACGAAAGTACACCGTTAATATTGTTGTCTTTAATAAAGTTTAAAAGTTCATCAACCTGAGAACTTACACTAAAGTTTCTACCTCCTATTGGTCTGAAAGTAGGTGTACCGTTTATTATTACTTTGAATGTGGCAGTAGAGTTTAAAAGACCTTCTTTTAACCAATCTAACTGCTCATCTCCAAAATGCTGAGATGTACTTTCACGGTAGCTTCTGTTATCTGTTAAAAAATATTCTACATCTTTATATACATAAGAAGAGAATAGCCCGTCACCTTCCTCTGTACTCATGTACTCAGGGTTAGGCCACCACTCTTGGAATACCTCTCTTGTAGCAGGTAAACCCGGTAGGTTTTTATTGAATTCATTTGAACCTGTATCGTGGTTATCTGTAATTGCCAATTGAGGCATCGACATTAACAGGTTGTCATGAAATTGTCTGTACCAGTAATAGCGTAAAAACGCCTGGTCTTTATCATGCCAGTCATCAAGTGTACCATCAGGACAGTTACCCTGAGCATGCTCTAAACCTAAAAGGTAAACAGCATCTCCTAACCAAACCATTAAATCACTGTCTTCTTCAGCCATGTGATTGAACATCTCAGGATCACCATTTATATGAGTGGTAGATTCCGGATAGTCAATACAACGAGAAGTATCATAAATTCTCGCACATCCTCCTGCTAAGAAAGAGAAATCATCAATAATGTTTTGTCCGTTTTCAATAGTAGATGTTCTTTCTGTCGCAACACCATTCTTTAATAGTGTAGCGGTGAATGTTTCACCTTCTGTTAAATTGGAAAATTCAAAAGATCTCAGGTTGTAGTCAAATCTGTCATCAGAATTAAAAACCGTTCCTGTTAGTTCCACACTCGGTGCAGATTGTCCCGTCATGGATAGAGAAAGCTCATCTCCTGAGCCTGTGTTGCTCTTAGTTAGAACCCAAACTCTAACTTTGTTTTCGTAAACCGGACTGAACATTGGTCCATAGACCAGCGAGTCTCCGGGCAATGGTGTTTGCGCATGTAAACTTAAATTAATACATAGCGAAAACAGCAAGCTAATAAATAGAATGCTTTTTTTCATTGTGTTGTGTTGATTAAAAGTGAAAGATTATTAATTTTTCTTTGGCGCCAAATTTAAGTATTAGCACAAGCGTGAATTTTACCAAAACTTTAGTTTACAGTTAAGTATGGCAGTGGTTTTTTAACCATAAGATAACAGGTATAATTACGTAAGTAAATACTCACTGAAAACATCGTTAAAAAGCGATTAAAAAGTACTTTAATGTAAATCAACATTTTACAAAAAAGACACTTATATAATTATATAAATCATTAAATTTTTTAATCTGAAACGTATTACGAAAACTTTAAAAAGAAGGTAGCGAGGTAACAATTAGGAAACATATCTGTTATTTAGACATATTACAAATAGCAAAGTGTAAGAATTGTAATGATAAAAAAATACTTTAATACTACTATATAAATACAAGAGCCACATTAAGTGGCTCTTGTGGGGCATTAAAAACAAAATATGTGTATGAAAAAACTATTACAAACTATTCTGAAGGTACGTCTGTCAAAGCATTTATAAATGCTTTTAAATCTTCTATTTCAGATTGGGTTAAACCTAACGGATCCGGTGAAAGTGTTTGATTAGGAACTTCCAGTGAAAGCCCCATACCTGCTGCTCCGCCTTTATTATAAAAATCTAAAACCTCATCCAGTGTTTTATAAGCACCATTATGAAAGTAGGGTGCTGTTAACTTAGCATTTCTTACTGTAGTAGTTTTAAAAGAATGTTCGTAAATATATTTATCTTCATTAAATACATTATTCTTTGCCCTGCCCAAATCATCATCTGCCACCAACATACCGGGTGATTTTAATACACCCAAAACCTCACTTTCATTTTCCTGAAACAGCGGAGGAGTAAGCCCGCTAAAAGTAGGGGCATAATGGCAGGTTCCGCAGTTGGCTTTACCCATAAACAGGTTAAAACCCCTTATTACTTTTTTATCTGTTTTTTTTACTTCGCCTCTTATGTATTTATCAAACTCGCTATTAAATGATTGTAATGAAATTATAAAAGAAGCTAAAGCCGATGAAAACTGATATTTATTAATTTCTGCCGTACCGAAAGTATTTTTAAACTGCGCTGTATATTCTTCATTTTGGTTTAATCCGGCTACAATATCTTCAAAAGAAGTGTTGAACTCCATGTGATTTTCTATTACATGCTCCGCCTGATCTTCTAAATCAAAAGCTCTTAAATCATAAAAATATCGTGCAGAAAATACCGAGTTAACCAATGTAGGCGAATTTCGTAATACTCTTTTCCCTTCAACGCTTGCTAAAGAGGTTTTCTCTCCATCTGTATAAGCCTTATCAGGATTGTGGCAACTGGCACAACTGATGGTTTTACTACTGCTTAATGATGTATCATAAAACAACTTTTTACCCAAAGCACGTAATTCAGGAGAGTCATCTTTCTCCTTTAGCATACTGTAATAATATGGATTCAAAAAGTCGTTATCAAACATATTAGTTGTATAAGCATTCCATGACGGTGTTGTTATATACGTCTCTGCCGAACTTTTAATTTGCAGTTCTTTTTGTAAGGATAATAACTCTTTATAAAGCGGATTTAAATAAGTGGTTATAAATTTAAAGCGGTCAAACTTCTCGAAATTGTCATGTCTGTGTAAATATTTTTCTCCATCTTCAAATAACTCATTCAGTTTTTTTTGTAAATCAGGAGTTGCTTTAGCTATATATGGTTTTACTATATTATGAATACCATCTAAAGCCGAAGAGGCTTCCTGCACGGCATTTAGCGAGCCCGGTGTATCAAACCCTGTAATTCCACGACTTAATATTGTTACTAACTCCAATCTTGACGACTCAATAACCTCAAAATCATAATAGTACTTTTTAAGATTTAAATCGCGTTCTACAACCTCATATTTTACTTGCAACTGCTTACACAATTCCATGATTTTATCCTGACTTGTAAAAACCTCATCAGTAAAAATAATTTCGTCCAGTCTTTGCAGTCCCACAGGATCTATAACGGGAGCATTCTCCCCTTTATAGTGCCCTGTTTCCAGTTTATCCAGCGGAACAGAGTTTAAATAATCATCCACACTGCCGTAGTAATTACTTTTTTCAGCCCCTTCTTTTAACGGGTAAGGGTCTAAATGCTGTAAAGGCGCACCATTTATATAAGCTGTTATATGCTCAGGGTAATAATACGTAAGGATACTTTCTATTTTTTTATACGCGTTTCGGGTAGCTTTTAGTTGTTTCTGCAGTTCCTTCTCGTCAATCTCCCCTGCTTTAAAAGCCCTCGCCTTTTCATTTAAAGCAACTATCTGCGAAGTAATATTTTCAGACGATGCTATAATATATTCTCTTGTTTTTATTTCGGAGATAACAGCATAGTTACCTGTTGTGGTTTTATTGGTAAACTGCACATATACAGTAGCAACAACACATAAAAGAAAAGCCTGATATTTTTTAAAATGGTTTTTCATTTATAAACTATAGCTTTTTCTTCATTTGCTTTTCTCCTGCCGTATTATCGGTCAAGTACTCCATAAAGCTAATTAGGTCTTTCTTTTCCTGATCGGTTAAATCCAACGGCTCATCAGAAAGTGTTTGATTGGAAACACTTAAACCTAATCCTGCTCCTCCGCCATCATTATAAAAATCAACTACGTCTTTCAGTGTTTTATACGCTCCGTTATGGAAATATGGTGCTGTAAGTGCTGCATTTCTAACTGTAGTAGTTTTAAACGAACGGCTATATATCCATGCTTTTTCAGCATTAATATCGTTTGCTATTCTCCCCATATCATCATCTAGTTGATACGGTTGTTTTTTACTGTCTGCCAGTACCCCTAAAATTTCACTTTCATTCTCTGTATACGTTGGCGGAACCAACCCTGAAAAAGTTGGAGTGAAATGGCACGTAGCACAGTTAGCCTTCCCTGCAAAAAGGTTGAACCCCCTTTTTACACCGTCAGGTATGCTCTTAGTTTCTCCCCTAACGTATTTATCAAACTTACTATTGAAGGACTGTAATGAAAGTACATAAGACGCTAATGCTTTAGCAAAATTGGCTCGGCTTACTCCGGCTTTATTACCAAATACTTTTTTAAAACTGTTTTGGTACTCTTTATCATCTTCTATTTTTTGCAGAATGGCACTGTAAGCAGTATTAAACTCATGCGGGTTGAATATTACATGCTCTGCCTGCTGTTCTAATGTATAAGCACGTAAATCATAAAAATATCTATCAGCAAAAACAGCGTTTAATAATGTAGGTGAATTTCGCAGTACTGTTTTCCCCTCCACAATACTCATCGATTTTGGCAAGCCGTCTGTAAAACCTTTAGCCGGCTGATGGCAGGTAGCACAGCTTACTTTACCGTTACCACTGATGCTTTTATCATAAAACAACTTCTCACCCAATGATTTCAAGGCTTCGCTATCCTCTTCTTTCTTTAAGAGTGTGAAAGCATAAGGGTTCAAAAAATCTGCTGCAAAGAGTGATTCGCTATCCGCATTCCAAGAGGTCACGTAAGTAAGTCTTGTAGCTGTATTTTTAGACTTGAATGTTTTTAACGACTTATATAAGGGGTCGATATACTGTTTTAAAAATTCCAGCCTGTCAAAATCTTCAAAAGACTGATTTTTATCCAAGTACTCAACTGCTCCGTTAAATAAACTGTTTATAGTAGTAAAAGCTTTGGTTTCTTTTGTTTTGGAGTATGCTTTTGTAAAGTAATCCTGCATACCCTGTAAAGAGGCTTTTGATTCAGGTAAACCGTTTAAAGAACCCGGAGTATCAAACCCTGTTACACCCATAGAAAATATCCTGACTAACTGTAATCGTAATGTTTCTATTTCAGAGTCGTCTTCAACATTTAGTATGGCATTTTTCTGCTGAAAAGCATATATATTGTTGAACAGCTTTTTAGAAATCTCATATATCTTTTGCTTGTTATAGCTTGATTCTTCCGCATAAGCCAACTCATCTAAAACCTGTAACCCTTCCGGTTCTACTACCGAACGGGCATTTTCTAATTCTAAATGCATTAATGGTGCTCCGTTAATGTGTTTTTTCACAAACTCAGGGAAATGAAACGATAAGTAAAACTCTATACGCTTGTATTGGTTTCTGGCTTTAGATAATGCACTTCTAAATGTATTTAAATCAGCTTCACCCTTACGGTACATCTCAGCAATAGCATCAAGTTCCGCAAATGATTTATATACACTTTTTACTTCTTGGTTAAGGTATGTTTTCTCTTCCAGAATAGTTTTTTCAACTGTTGTTGAATTTGCTATAAACCTAAAAGAAGTTAAAGTTAGGGTAATAGCAATGAAAACTAACCAAAGGAAACCTCTGTAGTTTTTATAGGTATGCATTGTGTTGTTGTGTTGTGTGTTTAAGCCGCAAATGTAACACACAAGCAAACCTTATTTCCTGCACTAAGGTTTAAGAAATGATTAAGCGATGTTTAATTATTTCTTTATTATAGAAAGAAATGAATAAAAAAGCCTCTGAAAAATCCGAGGCTTTTTCAACTTTGGGTGACTTCGGGGCTCGAACCCTGTTTTCCTCATTCACAGTGAGGTGTTTTACCGCATAAACTAAAGTCACCATTTTTAGAAGACCTGACAGGATTTGAACCTGTACGCCAAGAATCAAAATCTTGTATCTAACGGTTACATTACAGGTCTGTTTGTACTCCACCCCGGATTCGAACCAGGACTATATAGGGTTTAAGTCTGATGCCTCTGCCAATTGGGCTAGTGGAGTTTTTTGTACGGGAAGGGAGAGTCGAACTCCCAAAATCTTGGTTCTAAGCCAAGCGCGTCTGCCGGTTCCGCCATTCCCGCATTTCAATCTGTCTTCTAAAAAATTAGTCTGGGAAGCAGGACTCGAACCTGCACCCTCCTGCATCCAAAGCAGGCAAACTACCAATTGTTATATTCCCAGTTTTGCAGTACTGACGGGATTTGAACCCGCAACCTTCCGAGAGACAGTCGGGTGCACTAGCCGTTGTGCTACAGTACTTTTTTGCGGAGAGCAAAGGAATCGAACCTTCACCACTTTGCAGTGAACTAGCTTAGCAGGCAAGCGTAACAAACCAGTATTTACCTACTCTCCTTTAATTTTAAACCATAAAAAAAAGCATCTCTTTTTAGGAGATGCTCATGAATAGTATGATATGCCTGTACATTTAGGTCATTACATATATCATCTCCTTTTGGGTTGAAACAAGTTTGTCATCACTACATAACAGCATGGGCTGCGGCAGGCAGAGCTGCTGACTTGTATATATACTATGTAGTACTTGATGTTTCATTTTTATCATTATTTGTTGTTGTTTTTACTGTTGCAAATATGAAATGTATTTTTGACTTATACAAGAAAAATTTTAATTTATTTTATTGATTATCAGTTGTTTATATTGATTTAAAGGCATAAAAATCCCTGTCCGCATTACGCAGATATTTCTGATTTTCAACAATCGTCTGTCTCTCAATTGTTTCTTGTTCAATGTTTATTTTTTATGTTCTTGTTTACTCGGTTTCATATCGTTAAAAAAATTTCATAAAAAAAGCGTCCAATATTACTTGGACGCTTAAATTGTATATAGATATTTTAGTTATTACCTCTAAAAATCATTTAAAATTATCACATAGCGTCCACCGCGCTCAATATCTGAGCGAGAAATACAGAGACTTAGTCTCGGCTGTTGAATGCTATGTAATCTGTTTGAATTCATTTCGATTGCAAATATTATAATTTTTTTCAGTTTATACTGCCTGATTGTAAAATGATTTTCTGATTTCAATCAGTAATTGGTTTACTTCTTCAATTTTTGGTCTTTCAGGCAGTTTTGAAACTGCATAAAGTTCCTGTAACTCATTTTTTCTTTCTTCAGCCCAATTTACAAGCTGGTCGTAATCATATACTCCGTTTTTTATATCTAACAGAAATGTTCTGTCGTTACGCTTAACATTAATAACATTCTCCACCGCTATTTCCTTCGCCATGTGCAGTAATCTAAAGGTATGCATCATGTTTTTAGAGTCATAATTTTTACCATGGGTAACGGTTGTATTATAACGTTCTTCATTTCGTTTTTCTACCCAATCCCAGTATTCTTTATACTTTTTACAATAGGTAGAATACCCTTCTTTATTAAAGTACACCATTGCTATTGCGCTTTCTTCTTTAGGTATTGAGCTCAAAGCAACATCATTAGCTATATCACTTTTCATGATTCCTTTATAAGGAATAGCAGTGCTATGATATAAATTATAACAATCTTTCAGATTAGGAATACTACTGATACCACAGTTTTCCTGCGCTATACCTTTTTCTGATAAAAACTTTTTTAGTTTTTTAGATTCTCCGTTAGTGTACACCACACAAAAATCGAGTACTGATTTACGCTCTTTTTCCATTGGGTTTACAATTTTCTTTTCTAACCCTCTGGCTTTTTTAATCTGAGCATAAGCATAATTAGCAAATGACAATTCGCATTGCTTCGACAGGAAATAATCTGTTTTTATTTTATCGAATAAAGGATGTTTATATAAAATGCATTCTTCAGGAACGTTTAAAAGCTCTAAAATATTAGGGTTGTTTTTTAAACATAACTCCATGAACTTTTTCAGCTCATAATAAACAATGTCATTCGTTTCATTATTAACCTGATCTACATAGTTTAAGGAATAAAAATCATTTTCAGGCAATATAAACACCCCTCGTATATCGGTATCCGATTGAGGGGTGTCCAAACCGTATGCTCTGCTTCCGGCAATACATTCAAATATTATACTTCCTGATTTTTTCAAATCGTCTATAGTCATGATATTGTTTTTAAGAAGAGCTTATTAAATTCTTCCAGGTTTGGCTTGCTATTAACCAAATCGTTTTTAACCTTATTGTTTTCGGCTACAATAGTACGCACCAAATCGATTAAAACATCATCAACAGGCTCATTACTCTTTTCAATCTGCGTAGCCTTTAAAGCTATCAAGTCATCAAGAACTTTATGATAACCACTATCTATCAAAGGATATAGTTCCTTAAACAATACTGTTGGCACAGTACCATTTTTATATATCCAGTTAGCGCATAATGCCGTACGGATAGCATAGAAAAAGCTTTTCAGGGTCATTTCATTTGTACCCAATGTTTCCTCAAAACCTTTGTTCATACTATGGTAATGATAAAAGCCCGCTACAGGATTAAAGTTGTTGTCGGCAAGTTCTTTTGCCTCCTTTAAAAATGTACCGTTTTCTATGTAAACAACCGGAGAAAACAACCAGCCTAAAAATGAGGCATTGGATTTTGCCAAGAGCCGTAATGCTTTGCGTACATCCCAACCCGAACCATCTAAATCATCTTCGGTCATAAACTGTATAGTATCTCCCTGTTCCCACAGGTTTAAATACCAGTCTTTTGGGTGCTTATATACAAAACGTATATCGTAATCAGAGTCGGGGGAAGCAAAGTCCCATGCCCTACTTCCCGATTCTACTGCGAACAGGATTTCTACATTTCGTTCCTGTTCTATTTGTTTTAATTTATTTAGTATTCTATCTTTCATTACTTTAAATCGTTATCTGTAAAAACTTTTATAAAGCTGTCCTTCTCTAATTTATTTAAAGAGAAATTATAATCAGCCTCATCCTCTTTTGTAACTATCTCTCCACCTAATAGCTCAATAATATTATTAAACATCAAAGGATTATGCCATTGCTGGTATAAAGCTTGGGTAGCAAGTAACGACACTTCCGAATTACCGGAAACTCTTGCATTACCCGAGCCAAAGTTTAGTAATACAAAACTTTGTCGTTTACCTTCGGGGATTAACATACCTAATACGGTTCCTATTTCTACTGACTGGCATTTAACCTCTGCAAATAGTTTATTAGGATCCATCATATAGTTGTAGTTTACGCTATCACCCTTACCAACAATTATTTTATACTCACAGTTACCCGAACCCGAGAATACATTACTCATAATAAGCGTTGGCATGCTTAAACCTCTCTTAGCATATAAGTACTCTACCGCTCCGTTTGGTGCACTGGTAATATCACCTGAATATAACAGATTATTAGCCTGATTGTAAGCTGAATTCCAGCCTACTTTTCCGCCAATGTTTAAACCTGATACATCAATATCACGAGCACCCCAGGCATCCTCCCAATACACGCCAACCGCTAAAGCATTACCATAAAACTTGGTACCCGTAGGAATGTTACCTACATACATTTTCTCTGAGGTTGGCAAGGCAAACTGTACATCGTAGGGCATAAAAAATGTCTTACCTGCTATATTAAATCTTGTTTTTATATAGTTTTCCAGGAATTGATAATTATTCCAAACAACATGCTTTGTATCTCCTTTTTTAACGAAGGATTTACCGTTTCTTATACGGTACAAAAATGCATCCTGACCATTCATCCGTGTATAACAAGCTGAAATAGCTTTGAACAATGCAAAAGGTGTAGCGTTATCTAACCAATGCATATCTGCTTTTGAAAGCAGCATACTGGTAACATAGTTCAACGGATTTACAACTAATGGCTTATGATGTATTTTAGACAGCTTAGTTATCTTATTAATTGTTTTACCGCACTTAGGCTTAAACGCTAAAAACAAGGGCTTGAAACGGTTAAATATCTCTGCCATTTTTTCTAAACCAAACTGTTCTAACTGAACTGCCGGATTATAATTAGACTCCGTAATAGCTGTTATGGCATCATCATTTTTAATTAATAATGATTCGCCTGTAGCCCTGTAAATAATGTAACGGAAAAACTCCATAGTATCGGTAGGCAGCACACCATACATATCGGCCAGCTTTATTACCGCCTCTTTGTTTTTAATATTCTCATTACCTGTAAACTTAAAGCCAAGTTCATCTGCTAAAACAGATAAAACATCATTTATTGTTTCTTCCTTCAAGGCAATACCCGACTGCAATAACGCTAAACATTTGTTAGTCATTTCAGCTTTTGTATAAGCCTTAACTACCTTAAAGGTAACTTTTAGTCCAGGTACATTCAGCACCTCTTCGGGTATATAAATTTCACTCTGAAAGTTACTGCCGTAAGTAGATATATAATGTGCAATCTGCTCCATCAATAAATTCTCACGTGAACTGAACAGAATTTTGCTCCATGACTTATGGAATGTTTTATTCAGTCCGTAACCATCAAGTTTTTCATCTTTATAAAACTTAATAATTTCTTTTTTAGCCCATAGTGCACCGGATTCTATTATAAAACCTTGTTCTGATACAAATGGTTTTTGAGTTGACTCTTTAGCAACAACTGCATTGAATAATTTTAATGTTTTCATTTTTATAAAAAATAAGTGGGAAGTATGTCAATTAAGGGTTGATAAATAGGAACTTCCTTTACCTATTTTAAAAAGACGAAGAGTAAAATCAACCACGACTCTTTCGAGCACTGGAGTCGAACCAGTATATAGGAACTCTTTTTGTCTTTTATTTATCAGCGAGAAGTAATCTTTTGGAAATAAATAGGAACTCCCTTTGCCGATTTTTACTTTGTTTTTTAATTACACTTCAAAAGTATAGTTGTAGTACGCAATCATTTTGCGTAGTATTTTTTTTATTTATTTTGTCTTCTTTTTTTCTTCCATGGCGCATTCTTTTTCCAGTCGCCTGCCATAATACAACCATAAGGCATTACCTCATCAATTACTTTTCCTAACCCGAATTCTTCCATTTGGTTTCTCACGGTTTCGGCATTTTTATATGCACTCGGTAATTCTGTAATATCAATCTCATTTGAGAAGAATCGAACATCAAGTCCTTCGGTTTCCATTTCAAAAATTTCCTGAAATGTTCCCTCTTTACTCTTTCTATGCTGCGTACGGCTTATGTTTCTACCCGCACCATGAGGAGCAAATCCCAGGTTACCTTCGGTTGTTTCACCCTCCACAATCAAAACGGGTTCAGACATGTTTAAAGGAATTAATCGTGGTCCTGTAATATCGGGCATAAACTTTTTGTCAAGCGGCGTAGCCCCCTTAGCATGATAAAATAAATCACCATCTTTAAACACAAAGTTATGCTCGTTCCAAAACCTGTTTTCTTTCTCCATTCCCAGTTTCTCAAGCGTAGCATCATGAATACATTCGTGGTTTATCTTTGTCCATTTACGTACAATCTGCAATGCTTCCCAGTATTTCTCCCCCTCTTCAGTATCAAAAGGAATCCATGCATTTTGCTTTAATGTTTCAGGAGATAATTCTTTTCTGAAACGTTCAGCCACCCTCATACCTTTATCATATAAGTTAGCTCCGAAACCTCTGCTTCCGTGGTGTGTAACCATCATGGTATTTCCTGTTTTTTTGGAAGTACCTATAAATAAAAAGTGGTTTCCGTCACCCTGAGTTCCTAAATGTGATCTCGCTGCTGAAATACATTTCTGGTCGTTTAAAAAGAAGTTAGCTTCAATCTCGGCAAGTAAATCCATAGGAAACCTGAACTGGTCTTCTCGAGAACGTCCTCCGGGACCAAAATGAGTAATACTATGTGCTGCATCCAAAACATCTTTCGGGTTCGCTTTTCCAAAATCGGTTAGCATTACAGAGCAGCAAATATCTGCACTGTGCATGCCGGGGTGTATTGCATTTTTTGCCACAGCTACCCCACCTACAGGAATTGTACCTATGCCACCTGTAGGGCAGGCATCGGGCATTATAGCCCCTTTTACTAATGTTGGAGTTCGCATCAAAGCATCCATAGTTTCTACTACACTATTTACATTGGCATCTTCCAACTCATTTTCTGCTTTTATATTAATAGAAAAAGGGATAGCAGCGTTATGTAAACCTATTGGAGGAGGCGATTTAAACTGCTCTAAATAATTCATTAGTGCTTCACCTTCCAATTGATTTGTATGAATATGCTCTAAAGCTTCCTTCATCCACTTACCCGGGTTTAAACCCATTTCTATAAGTTCTTTTCCTGTTATGTCAATTTTGTTTTCCATTTTTTTATCCTTTTAGGGAGCTCCGCCGACCCCTCGTTAGGCGGAGCACTACTGTTTAATCTAGTATAGATTGTTTTGATTCCGATACAAATATTTTAACCCAACTACGCATTCTTTTTGCGTAGAAGAAATTATTCACTATTTTTCCAAAAAAATCTGTTATGGCTCTTAATAAAAATGCTTTAATACGCTATAAAACCATTGATAAATGCCTGCAAAACAATTACAGGGAATGGACTTTAGATGACTTAATTGAAGCTTGTTCCAACGCACTATACGAATATGAAGGCAGAGAAGTAAACGTGAGCAAGCGCACAATTCAGCTTGATATACAAATGATGCGAAGTGATAAACTGGGGTACAACGCCCCTATTGTAGTCTATGACAAAAAGTTTTACCAGTATGAAGACCCTGAATATTCTATAACTGATATCCCGCTTAATGAAAATGATATGAGCGTGCTTACCGAAACGGTAGAAATGCTGAAACAGTTTAAAGATTTTTCGCTGTTCTCGGAGTTGGGCGGTATCATTCAACGATTGGAAGACAAGGTATACACTGAAAAAACAAAACAATCGGCTATTATCCATTTAGATAAAAACGAGAACCTAAAGGGATTGGAGTATCTTGACACACTATATCAGGCAATACTCAAAAAAATAGTATTACGAATTACCTATAAATCATTTAAAGCCAGAGAGGCATCGGAGATTGTTTTTCACCCATTCATCTTAAAAGAGTTTAATAACAGATGGTTTTTGGTAGGTAAAACTTCAGCAAAAAAACCAATAGCTACTTTCGCATTGGACAGGATTGAGAAAGTAGATTATGATTTAAACATTCCCTATTTGGATATTAACTTTAACGGAGAAGAATATTATAAAAACACCGTTGGCGTTACCGTATTGGCAGAAGAGCATGTACAAGAAATTCATTTAAAAGTAGATAGAAGTAATGCTCCCTATGTACTTACCAAACCCTTACACCATACTCAGGAGGTTATAGAGGAATTGGAGGACAAAAGTATTATAGTTAAACTGGATGTACATATAAACTTTGAACTGGAACGTCTTATTTTAGGTTTTGGTGAGTGTATAGAGGTTATAAAACCCCGACTTTTACGAAGAAAAATCAGGAAAAAACACGAAAAAGCTGTAGCGTTATACAAATAGCTTTAAGTATTAACATATTTAAAAAATAAATGTACCATAACTTTTATAAAACATTATTTTTGTAAAGCATTAATTCCCTATACCTTATAAATACTTAAAATTATTTTAAACTCTTAAATGTTATTACATGAGTAAAACTACCCTTAAAAAGCTATGTGCTTTATTTTTGCTACTCATGAGTTACAGTATAGGCTGGACTCAGGAAATTGCAATTAACGAAGTAATGTCATCAAACAACTCTATTATTGAAGATGAAGATGGAGATAATGAAGACTGGATTGAAATTTATAACTACGGAACAACCCCTGTAAACTTACAGGGATTCGGTATTTCAGATGATGAAACTGTTCCGTTTAAGTGGGTTTTCCCTGATGTTACTATAGCAGCTAATGAATATATGCTGATATGGGCATCTGATAAGGATCGTGCTATTGCAGGAGAACCACTACACACCAACTTTAAAATCAGTTCGGGAGGAGAAGTCATAACACTTACCAGTTCTGACGAAAACATTGTTAACCAAGCTCCCGCCACAGCTCTTGAAGGAGATGTTTCTACAGGAAGACAGCCTGATGGCACAGGAGATTGGTTATTTTTCTATACTCCAACACCGGGAGAGTCGAATACAGGTACAGGACTATCTGAACTATTAACACCTCCTGTATTCTCTCACGAATCAGGACTGTACACAGAAGCTTTTGACCTTACATTATCACACACTAATCCTAATGCGGTAATTATATATACTACAGATGGCTCTGAACCCGATTTAGGTAATACAACAGGTACTGAATTTAATTATAAAAACAGTTATAAGCTGGAAAGTACCGATACACCGGGACCTCTACTAAGTGATTCTTACACTTCCAACACGTATACTGCACCTGTAAATATATACGACCGCTCTGCTGATGCAGACGAGTTAGCCGTTAAAAACACAAGACAGCATCCATTACACACTCCTGTAAACCCGGTAAGAAAGGCAACCGTTGTAAAAGCAAAGGTTTTTGTTGACGGAGTAGGTTCTGAAACTATAGCTAAAACATTTTTTGTTTGGAGCGAAGGTAATCCATACCAAATACCTGTAATTTCATTACAAATACAGGAAAACCATTTATTTGATTATAACGATGGGGTTTACACATCAGGGGTGGACTTTGACACATGGAGAGAAAACAACCCTGATAACAACCAATGGTACAGACCGGAATGGTCTAATTACTGGAGAAGTGGTTCGGACTGGGAGTACCCTATTAATGTAGAGTTTTTTGAAACTGAAGGTTTAAACTCCGTAATGAGTGTAAATGCAGGATTCAGAATACACGGTAACAACTCAAGGGCTCTTGCTATAAAAAACCTTAGGCTATACGCCCGAAGTGATTATGACGAAACAGATGTTTTTGAACATGATCTATTTGAGCAATCAATTCCGGGTTCAATTAATAATAATGAGTTTAAGCGTATAATGCTAAGAGGTGACGGTTCAGGTGGTCCTGTATCTTACGATGTTGTTTTTAACCGTGTTATGCAACCTGTTTATAATGGTGTTACCCGTATAAAACCAGCTATACACTTTATTAACGGTGAGTATTGGGGTATAACAGCACTAAGAGACAGGTTTGACAACCACCATTACGCTATAAACTTTGACCTTGATAAAGACAATATTGTTCAGGTAGACTGTAAGGGTGCTAACTGTGAAATAGATGAAGGTGATGATACCGACTATCAGACCTTTATTGAAATGCGCGATTTTATTGTACAAAACGATATGGCTGATGCAGGCTTATATGCACAGGCTGCCGATATGCTGGATATGGCATCGTTTATTGATCATATGGTTATGGAAATTTACGCTGCCAATGACAGCTACGAAAGAAATTTCTGGAAAGTAAGAGATGTTGAAAATGATAGCTTTGGAGACGGAAAATGGCGTTTAACCGTTCAGGATTTTGAAGCATCACTTAAAAGTGAAACAGACTGGTTACAGCACTGGGGCGATATGAGCGAATCGATTAACGAATCGTTTTTAGCACACCTGTTAGATAATGATGAATTCAGAGTACAGTTTATCAATCGCTTTGCTGATATTTTAAATACGGTATATACTCCTGAGTACTTCAATACAGTAGTAAACAATACTTTTGATGAAGTTGCTCCTTATTTAGCAGAAGACACAAACCGTTTCCCACGTGAAAGCTTTTATCAGGAAATTGAAAGACAGAGCTTATTGGATTGGGGAACAAACAGACCTGATATACAAAGAGACCAAATTAAAACCTACTTTGATATTACAGAAACACACGATTTAACACTTAATGTTTCGGACACCGAAGCCGGTACTGTTACAATTAACACTATTGCTATAGAAGCTTCTACTCCGGGTGTACCTGAAACACCATACCCATGGACAGGTACTTACTTTAACGCAATTCCTGTAACGCTGGAAGCTGAAGCAATGCCGGGTTATGTATTCTCTCACTGGTCTGGTGACGTAAGCAGTACAGAACCTGCCATAACAGTTACTCCAACCGCTGACATGCAAATACAGGCTAATTTTGAACCGGAACCGGCAGGAGAAGAGGTTGTTTATTTTTGGTTAATGGATTCTGAAATTCCAAACGACACACCTTTAGAAAATCTTGCGGCAACATACGCTGCAAATGAATTAAATGCTGAAATAGTTTACAGTTCTTGTTTAGAAGGGTATCCGTTTACCAGTAGTCATGAAAACTGGCGCAAGGCTTCTATGGAGCGTAAAAATGAACCTACTCCATTAAACTACTACCCTGAAGCTAACGATAACATACCTTATGCTGACGGGATTATGAAAGGAATACAAATAAGGCAACCTTTCAGAGCTGCTGATTTAGAAAACGCTATGGAGTTACAAGTACCAACTACTAATTTAGAAGAAGTAAAAGTTTCATTTGCTGTATATTCAGATGGTGCTGCGCAAACATTGCTTGTTGATTACTGGAACGGTACTGAGTGGACAACCAATGAACTTGAAAATGCATCAGTTACATTAGCGGATAGCTACGAAGTAAAAGAGTTTGATTTTTCGGGTATTACTATAGCGAACAACAATCCTGATTTTAAAGTTCGTATTCGTTTTGACGGCACAGATATGTTTGCTGAAAATGGCGAAAGAGTTTACTTTAATAACATTGCTGTTACAGGTCTGGAAGTACTATCTGTTACTACACCTGAAAGAAATGTTACTTTTAATGTATATCCTAACCCTGCTGACAACTATGTGAGAGTTGAAGCCTCTAATAGTATTGATGAAATAACTATTTACAGTATTTACGGGCAATCTTTAAATAAGTATACTCCTAACACTTCTAATTATCAGGTTGGTTTAGAAAACCTTCCTTCAGGAATATATTTACTTAAAGTATCCTCAAACAATACGGAGAAAACAATTAAAGTAATTAAACGATAATATAATCTGTATAAAAAATTAAAGCCACCTTTATCGAGAGGTGGCTTTTTTATTTAGAAATACTTATAATAAAAACTATATAAAATAAAAAAGCCTCTGAAAATTCAGAAGCTTTTGTTGTGCGGGTGATAGGACTCGAACCTACACGCCGTGAAGCACTAGATCCTAAGTCTAGCGTGTCTACCAATTTCACCACACCCGCAGGGTAATAACGAACTCGATATTGTGTTTCATTATTGTGGGTGCAAATATACGCATAGTTTGATATAATGCAAGTAAAAATTCGAAAAATATTTAATTAATTTTTTACGTAATTTTGACAAGAAACCTATATCGTTAATTTTAAAATGAATAACATTAAAAACTACGTCCAAGAACACAAAGAAAGATTTTTAAACGAGCTGATAGAGCTTCTTAAAATACCTTCTGTTAGTGCAGACAGTGCTTACTCTCAGGATGTAATAAATACCGCTGAAGCAGTAAAAGAAAGCTTAGAAAAAGCCGGATGTGATTTAGTTGAAATATGTGAAACTCCGGGCTACCCAATTGTATATGGTGAAAAAATAATAGATAAAAACTTACCTACAGTACTGGTTTACGGGCATTATGACGTACAACCACCGGATCCTGTAGAGCTATGGACTTCACCACCATTTGAACCTGTTATTAAAGAAACACCTAAACACCCTGAAGGTGCAATTTTTGCACGTGGTGCATGTGATGACAAAGGGCAAATGTATATGCATGTAAAGGCAATGGAGTACATGGTACAAAATGACAGCCTGCCTTGTAATGTGAAATTCATGATTGAAGGTGAAGAAGAGGTAGGTTCGCCGAGCCTTAGCTGGTTTGTGGAACGCAATCAGGAAAAACTTAAAAATGATGTTATCCTGATTTCTGATACGGGAATGATATCTAACACACAGCCATCTATCACAACAGGTTTAAGAGGTTTAAGCTATGTAGAAGTAGAAGTTACAGGACCTAACCGCGACCTGCACTCAGGTTTATACGGTGGTGCAGTAGCCAACCCAATCAACATTCTGGCTAAAATGATAGCACAGCTACATGACGAAAACAACCATATAACTATTCCCGGTTTTTATGACAAAGTAGAAGAACTTTCGCGTGAAGAACGTGATGAAATGGCTAAAGCTCCGTTCTCTTTAGACGAATATAAAAAAGCATTAGACATTAATGATGTTCATGGTGAGGCTACATATACTACTAACGAGCGTAACTCCATTCGCCCTACACTTGATGTAAATGGTATTTGGGGTGGTTATACAGGAGAAGGTGCTAAAACGGTTATTGCCAGTAAAGCCTATGCAAAAATATCAATGCGTTTAGTTCCTGACCAAGACTGGGAAGAGATAACGGAATTGTTCACTAAATATTTCGAAAGCATTGCCCCTGATTCAGTAAGAGTAAAAGTTACACCTCATCATGGTGGTCAGGCTTATGTTACGCCTATAGACAGCACAGGATATCAGGCAGCAGCAGCAGCTTATGAGGAAAGTTTTAATATAAAACCAATACCGGTACGTTCAGGAGGAAGTATTCCTATTGTAGCTTTATTTGAAAAAGAGTTAAAAAGTAAAACTATAATGATGGGCTTTGGTTTAGACAGTGATGCTATCCACTCCCCTAACGAGCATTTCGGGGTTTTCAATTACCTTAAAGGTATTGAGACAATTCCGTTATTCTATAAGTATTTTACTGAAATGAGTAAATAACACCCATCAACAGCTATCTTTTTATGATATCGAGAAATATAGTCCGAAGTCTTTTATTGGTAATCATAATGCTATCATTATCTGAGGAAGCAAATGCGCAAGAAAAAAGCAAAACAGAAAAATTTGAAGGTATCCCGCTTGTAGAACAGCAATTAAGCTATGCTGCTTCTGAACTTACAAAGCAACCCGAATATAGCGATGGTGGTATGCAAGGCTTTTATACTTATGTTTATAAGCATTTTAAAGTCCCAAAGGTTAATAAAGACATGACTGCCAGAATATACCTCTCTTTTGTAATTGAAAAAGATGGTTCTATGTCTAATATTAAAATACTAAGAGACCCTGGTTATGGCATGGGAGATGAAGCGGTTAGGGTGCTTAAAAGTATGGATCAAAAATGGATACCTGGTGAATTAAATGGAGAAAAAGTGTCTGCAAATTATAACTTGCCTATTACTATAAATATTACAAGTAAAAAATAGTCTTCTATATGTAGTTTTTACAAAATCCGCCCATTGTGGCGGATTTTTTTATGAATAGTTCCAACCCTATTGCACAAGCCTGCATCTTTATAAGAAACCACTAAAAGTATGTCTTATGAAAAAGATTATTGTATTTTGTTTATTCATTTTTACTATATATTGTAATGCACAGGTGTACAAAAACACTTTACCTCAACCTGAATGGGTGCAGATACAAAAAGACGGGCTAATTGGTTATATAGATGAATCAGGTAACGAAATTGTACCACCTGTCTACACTAACATCGGTGTGTTTGGTGATTATATTGAAGGATGGGCTTTAGTTGAAAAAGATGGATTATTAGGTTTCATTGACGTAACCGGAGAAGAAATAGTACCACCGAAATATGACACAATAGGACAATCGGGTAATATAAAAAAAGGATGGTTATTAGTAAGCAAAGATGGTTATTATGGGTTTATAGACGAAACAGGCGAGGAAGTTGTGAAACCCGAATACGAAGCAGTAGAAAACGAAACACCAAAACTATATTAACGCTTCAGTAAATACTATGATCGAAACCGATCTTATAAAAGGTTGTCAAAAAAAAGACCGTCGCATTCAGCAGGAGGTTTACAATACCTATGGAGCTAAGGTACTGGGCATTTGCCGCAGGTACATGAAAGACAGGGAGCGTGCCGAAGAAATGGTAATGAATACCTTCCTATCTGTTTTTCAGAAAATAAAACAATATAAAAGTGATGGTAGTTTCGAAGGCTGGATATTAAAAATAGCCGTGAATTGCTGCCTGATGGAATTACGCAAAAAAACAAACTTTAATCAGGAGGTATCACCCGACACCCTACAACTACCCGTTGACGGCAATACCCTAGAAAAGATATACCACGAGGACATTGAAAAAATGCTTGCTATACTTCCTGAAGGTGCCCGTATTATTTTTAATCTATATGCTATAGAAGGCTATAAACATAAAGAAATTGCAAAGCAGCTAGGCATATCCGAAGGCACTTCAAAATCGCAACTTAACTACGCTAAAGAAAAGCTGAAGAAAACTTTTTTTGCAGATTTCACTCCTAAAACAAAAAATCATGTCAAGTAAAATAACAGACAAAGAGCTATATAATCACTTTAGAACCCGTAGTAATACATTGGATGAAAAACCGGGGGATGCGCTTTGGAATTCAATTACTGAGAAAATGGATAGCCAATCTGCATCAAGAGGAAAAGCTAAAATGACTTTTTTAATACTTTTGAGCGTTCTAGGTATTGGAATAATTATTTATATGATAGTTCCGCAGAAATCAAACCATTTACCTCAACCTCACAATTCATCAAAACAGAATGTAGTAATCACCGATACCATCAATAGCTCAAAAACGCATAAAACAGATACAACAGAACCAGAAATTAATACTCAACAAATCACAGAAAAAGAAACATCGGCAAGCATAAGCACATCAAATATTCCTATCAAAAATAAAACTCGAAAAGACACTAATGAAGCTATAGTTTTAAAGCCATTTGCTATACACCTTACTCCGAAAATACAGTTAGACAGCCTGAAAGGAACAGCGTTCCAAACAGCGCTGGATACTGTAAAACCATCGGGTATAAAGGTTGCTACTCAAAAATACAAAGGGCGCATATTAGTTCAGGTAAAAGAAAGAATTACACAAACGCAATTTGACAGCCTTGTAAATACCTCTTTTAAAACATACCAACAGCATTATAATAGTTTGTTAATTGTACGTGCACCGGGGCTTAAACCTTATAGAGAACGTATTACCAAATACACTAAAAAAGCAAGTACAGATACTGTAAAGACAAAATATGTTAGGTTCATGCCTATAAAGAACAAACAAATTGACACTCTTACAGAAAACAAACCACTTATTAAATCGGAAGATAATAAACTTGATATACAACCCTATAGCTTGGATGGTTTTGAAACTTTTCTACAAGATATAAATGAAAATATAGTTTTTCCCGAAAATATACCTGCCGGGGTTTACAAAGTATATACAAACTTTGTAGTAAATACGGATGGTTCAGTATCAGATATTAAAGTTATTAAAAAAGCAGGCTATGGCTTAGATGAAGCTGTAATTAAAGCTGCCGAAAAAGCTAAAGCTAAGTTACAGCCTATAGGAACGGACACGATACCCGATAAACTTAACTTCGTTATTCCAATAACTATAACTATCCAATAACTATAAGATAATCAGATTAAAAAATCACCCTGTTATAAGATACTGATATAAAAAAGCGTTATATTTAAACATCATCAATCAAAAAATCAATCATCATGTTGAAACGCTTTTTTATTATCTGCTCCGGGGCAGATAAAAATCTAATTTATAGTTGCTCTAACGGAGAGCAAAATAAATATGCCGGAATAGGTGCTACAGTATTTTTTACAGCACTTATGGCATGGATAGCTTCAGCTTATGCACTATATGTAGTTTTTGACAGTATGCTGCCTGCTATATTGTTTGGTGCGGTATGGGGTTTACTAATATTCAATCTCGACAGGTTTATAGTCTCTACCATTCGTAAACGGGATAAATTCAGTCAGGAATTACTGCAAGCATCTCCGCGTATAGTGTTAGCTATCATCATAGCTTTGGTAATATCAAAACCATTAGAAATAAAAATATTCGAAAAGGAAATAGATACGGTATTACTAAAAGAAAAAAATGAACTTGCCTTGGCAAATAAAGAGCAAATGGCTAATTACTACGCTACTGATTTTGAAAAAAATCAAGCTGCTATGGATAGCCTGAAAAATGAAATTACAGCAAAGGAAAAAGAAGTTAATGCACTTTACAGCACCTACATAAGCGAAGCAGAAGGCACAAGCGGAACTATGAAGTTGGGAAAAGGTCCTGTATATAAAGAAAAGCGGGAGAAACATGATGCTGCGTTAGCTGAACTGGACTTGCTAAGAAAAAAGAATGAAGCTAAAATAAGTGATAAAGAGAAGGAAGCAGCTACTTTAAAGACTAACTTAGATAAAAAGATAGCAGAAAGTCAACCAATAGTTGATAATTTTGATGGTTTAATGGCAAGAATTAATGCGCTTAATAAGCTACCATTTTTACCCTCATTATTTATAATGCTTTTATTTTTAGCTATCGAAACCTCTCCCATCATTGCAAAACTTTTATCGCCTAAAGGTGAATATGATTTTAAATTGGAAGACAGTGAAACCGCACTAAAAACCAATCTACAGCAGAATAACTATCAGCGTAACTTAATGCGTGATACCGATGCTGCTATTTATGACGATGTATATGGAGAAATAAGAACTGATAAAGAACTATATAACTATAAAAAGCAAAAAGCTATTGAGTTATTAAAACTGCAAAGCGACCGCTTTACAGAAAAACAAAAAGGCGTTATGTAGGGTATTGTATAATACTCTTTAAATATTGTATCTTTATTGTTTATAACAGGACAATTCCGCAATAACATAAAACCTTGAATATCTTTAAATACCGTAAAGTACTTTTCCTATGGAGTGCTTTACTTTGTACACTGTACAGCTTTTCACAAGACACAATTTCTACCGCTGAAATTGAAAAAGTAAAACCTACTATATGGCAAAATCTAAAAAGTGATGCCCTAAACATGTACGGAGGTATTAAGTATGCCTATACACGCCCATTACACTGGGAGAAAAATGATTTTTATACATTGGGGGCTTCAGTAGCGGGCACTGCTATTCTTTTTGCTACAGATCAGGAAACAAGCGACTTTATGAGGAGGCAGCGTGATGACATTCCTCAGGAGATTTCTGATTATGGCTGGGCAATGGGTAGCCCGGGATATAATTATTCTATTACAGGCTCTGTATATATACTGGGGCTGGTTACAAAACAGGAAAAAATAAGAAAAACAGGAGTACTTTTATTTTCCTCAGCTTTAGCGTCAGGTGTTTTGCAAACCATAACTAAAAATATTATCGGGAGATCAAGACCAGATAAAGAACGTGGGCAATATCACTTTACACCTTTTTCTAAAGATGCAGGAGCGCATTCATTCCCTTCAGGTCATGCTATGCTTAGTTTTACTACTGCTTATGCTATAGGTAAACAGTTTAAAAGCCCATGGATTAAAGGTGGCATATATGCTTTAGGACTGGTTACACCGGTATCTCGTGTATGGCAGGGCGCTCATTGGCTTTCTGATGTTACTGTAGGGGTTGGTTTAAGCATTTTAATTGTAGATAGTATAGACCACTACTTACAGCAGAAAGACATTTACAAACCGGAAAAAAAGGTATCTTGGAATCTTCGTTTTGGTACTAATACAATAGGTGTTGTAGGAACTTTTTAAAGTTTAAGTTTCTATTTCAGCTTGTATTTTCTTAGTAAGTGATTTAAATACTAAATCGTAAGAATGGTTTATCAACTCCTTTAAAAATTTAGGAGCAACATCGCTATTATTTATAGTTACTGTATTCCAGTGCTTTTTACTCATGTGGTAGCCCGGTTTTATCCCTTCATATTCTGTACGAAGTTCTAAAGCTCTTTCAGGGTCACACTTTAAATTTACCGAAGGAGTACCTTCTTCCCAGCCTTTTAATGAAGAAAGTGCAAACATTTTTCCGCCTACTTTAAAAACCAGTGTGTCTTCATCAAAAGGAAAGTGCTCTGTGACTCCTTTTTTTGAAAGGCATATTTCATAAAAATCCTGAATGTTCATAGTCTATTTTTTTACCTATAAAACCTTTACTTTCCTATTTCTCCTAAATGGGTAAACTTAAATCCTTTTTCATATTTAAGTCCGTAGCCAAACATTCTGTCCATTCGGGAATGTGCAAAAAGTATGACTCCTATTAGCTGTAATGTTTCGTTTCGGATAAATAAACCGACTATATAGCAAACTATAGCTACAGCTGTATGATGGAAAAAATTATACGACCACGCACCTGCTTTATTACCAAAAACATACCCTAACATTGATAAGTCAGGGGCTAAAATTAAAACTAAAAACCACCACCATTCATAGTTTAGCACACTAAACAAATAGATAGCTAAGCCAAATAAAGCTAACTCCTCAAGTTTAATCAGTGTCTTCATAATAGTTTATATAACAAGGGTTTACTCGGCGAAGCATCATTTTCAAAAGATGCGATTTGCAGGTTTAATAAGTAGCCGCCATCCTTAATAGCATCATCTACATAAATTAACTCTGTAATGGTCGCATTATGCCTTGCCTCTTCATTAAGGTTATCAACATCTTTTACATTCCAAAAAGCCTTATGTGCTAATAGCTTTCCTTCATCTTTTTCTTTATCTACACTTGGTAAGTCTATTAAAAGGTGCACAATACCAATTTCCCGAATATATACAGCAGCTTCTTCTGCTAAATAAGGCGGATTAGTATGACTATAGTTTTTATGCTTTTTTTCTTCTGTGTTTGGCAATGTACGTATAACAAGTGCTTCAGGTGTTTTACCATTAAGCTGTCCTCCAATTTGAACTTTAGTAATAACTAAATCTTCACCCTGTACCTCTGGTTGAACAGAAATTACCTCTGCTAAAAAGAAAAACTGTTTTAGTGCTTTATTTACACTGTAGAAGTTTTTAGTAATATGCCCTAAGCACTCAGTATGCGTGCCATGCCCGTGTGGATTAAAAAAAATATTATTAAAGTTTGTAGTAGAACCTTCGCTTACTTTTCCTACCCAGCCATCTGCTTTTACAGGTTCAATAACGGGCTTATCAATATACCATGCTATAGGGTTACTATCATTAGCTTGTAATGGTAATGATATATCTAAAGGTTGCGATAAGTCGGCAGTATATGTTTTTCCCTTATGGGTTATTTCTGTTCTCATACTTAGAAACTACAATTAGTCCTCCAAATTTATGAAAAACAAATCGCTGGCTATACCATCTGCTAAAAACTTACCTTTTGAAGTTACTTTTAGGTTTCCATTCTCTATTTCCAGCAGTTCTTTTTCAATAAATGTTTCGGACTCTTTAAGTAAGTAGTCAAAATACCCCTTCCCAAAATCTTGCTGTATTTTCTCCAGAGAAACACCCCATATAGTCCGTAGCCCTGTCATTATATACTCATTATATCGGTCTCCTATGGTGAGTTCTTCGCTTTCCAGTGGTAATTTGTTACTTTCTATTGCTTTTAAATAAAGTGTATTGTTTGACACATTCCAACTGCGGGAAACACCATCATAACTATGTGCCGAAGGCCCTATACCAAAATACTTTTTACCTAACCAGTAAGCTGTATTGTTTTTTGAGAAATAACCTTCTTTTCCAAAATTAGAAAGTTCATAATGAATAAAGTTATTTTCTTTGAGTTTGTCAACTAAAATCTGGAAATGCTGTTGTGCCACCTCATCACTGGGTTGTGATATAATCCCTTTTTTAACAAATGTATGTAAAGCTGTTTTAGGTTCCACCGTTAGCGCATAACTGGAAATATGAGGTACATTAAAAGACAGTGCTTTTTCTATATTTTGCTGCCAACGCTCATTACTCATGCCCGGCACTCCGTAAATTAAGTCTATAGATATATTATCAAAGTATTTCGTCGCTTCTTTAAGACACGCCTCTGCCTGATCTGTATTATGCGCACGATTCATTAGTTTTAAATCTTCTTCAAAAAAAGATTGTATACCAATACTCAACCTGTTTATAGGTAACAAAGCTAATTGCTTAATCCGCTGCGCAGATAAATCATCAGGGTTGGCTTCTAAGGTGATTTCAGGATTAGCAATAACGGTGAAATTAGTATAAACAGCATCTATTATACTTTTTATTTCATCATCAGATAGGACAGATGGTGTACCGCCACCAAAATAAATAGTAGCTATTTCCTTATTACCTAATTCGTCTTTACGAAGCTGTATTTCTTTTAAAAGCGCTGCGACAATAGCTTCTCTTTTTTTCATTGATGTAGAGAAATGAAAATCGCAGTAATGGCAAGCCTGTTTACAAAACGGAATATGGATATATATTCCCGCTCCATCTCTCATTAAGTCTTCGTCATTATAACTTTGTCCCATTGCTGCTTTACTTAACCCTGTCGGAATTCTGCTTTACAAAGGCACCCCAACCACTATAACTTTTCCCTGCTATTTTTTTCCCTGAATTAAAATGATGACATACTGCTGCTGCCAAACCATCAGTACTATCAAGGTTTTTAGGAAGCTCACCAATATTTAAAAGTTGCTGCAACATTTTCGCTACCTGTTCTTTACTGGCATTACCGTTACCGGTAATTGCCATTTTTATCTTTTTTGGCTCATATTCAGTAATAGGTATCTGTCGCGATAGTCCTGCTGCCATAGCTACCCCCTGCGCTCTACCGAGTTTGAGCATAGACTGTACATTTTTACCAAAAAATGGGGCTTCAATAGCTATTTCATCAGGATGATACGTTTCTATTAACTCAATAGTACGTTCAAAAATAATACGAAGCTTTACATAGTGATCATCATATTTTTTTAGTTGCAGCTCATTTAATTGCATAAACTGCATTTCTTTTTTAACCACTTTTATTAGACCAAACCCCATTATGGTAGTACCGGGATCTATACCTAGTATTATACGCTCGTTTGCCAAATTGAATTATTTAAGTAATAAAGATTAATACAAAGCTAAGCATTTATAAACTGCTTGTACAGAATACTACTCTATATTGATAACAACAGGTAGTGTAAACTTTGTAGTAACAGGTATTCCTTCTTTCTGAGCAGGTTCTATTTCGGGAAAATTTACTAAACTGCTTTTTATAACTCTGTATACAGCAGTAGTATCATAAGCCGTACTGTCTGTCTCAAACTTAGGTTCAAAATTTAAAGTAGCATCAGGGAATACCGTAACCTCTACTTTTATGGTATCGGCTTCAGCGTATTCTACTATAAGGGTATCTGCTGTTAGCTTTTTCTGTATTAATGCTGCCATAGTAGAAAGAAAGCACTCTTTACGCTCGTTTTTGTCCATTAAGGCATCACATCCCGCTATAGATGGATAACTACTAACTTCCCTTAAATTAATTTCATTAAGGCGCTGCTCCAGTAGTTCCTGTTCATCAGGTGCTTTAGTATCGAACCATTTGCAGGAAACCACACTACAGAACAGCAAAAAAGCTAGCAAATATTTCATTAATAAAAAGATGTTTGAATTCATCATTCAAAAATAAACAAAATAATTAGCTCTATAGCTCATCTGCCTTTTTAACATTCTATCTCTTAAATAGATTAAACGCAAGTAAAAAAAGATGTTTCTGAACTTTAAGTCGGCTTAGATATAATAAGCAGCCAGAATTTATATATTTGAAATCTGAAAAAATTACCCATGAAAATCTTCATATCCATTCTATTATCATTAGCTATATATTTCGTTTATTTCTTTTTCATCTTTTCTTTTACAAAGGAGATAAGAAGAACTTTAGTTAAAAACAAAAGCATCTATTCAACAATCATTTATACGGCGGGGCTTTTTCTTCCGGGCATAATACTATTTTTACTTCTTAAAAATGAAAGGTTTATTTATTACTGGGATTATGCTGCATACTGGGTAAAATCTATAAACTTCACCAAGCTATACTTTGAAAATCCTTTTGCGGCTATAGAGCAAATATATAACACCATTAATCACGATGAATATAACACACTCCCCAACTTATTACTTACTCCTGTAAATAAAATTTTAGGAATGGGCTTTGGTAGTTATGTATTTAGTATCTATTTGATTTATTTTTTACCCTTCGCCCTGATACTTTCTTCTTTAATTATAAAACTATATCCTGATATTAATCGAAGTCTAAAACTATTACTTCCGTATTTTATAATATTCTTTACCCCCTGCCTTATACCTATGCGTTACGGGTTTGTAGATATAGCCGGTTTGGTATACATTGCATTAGTATTATCCATTTTTGTACGCAGTAATTACTTCAGGAGTTTACGTTTTAAACAATCTGTTATAACAGGTATATTAATGCTTTTACTCATCTTCACCCGGAGGTGGTATGCATTTTGGTTTGTAGCATTTTATTTTACTGTATTCTTAATTAACTGTATTTACAGTATTAGAATTAAAAGTTTTACAATACTAAAAAAACACTTGTATAAACTTATTCATTGCAGGGATAATACCAACCGTTATAATGTTAGTTTTCTTTTATCCTTTCTTTGAGATGAGCGTTTTAAAAGATTATAGCGATATATACTCTGCTTACAGGCAATCTTCATTGTTACATCAATTAAATATTACTAATTTATTCTTTGGAAGCTTAATTTTAATAATTTCAGGCTTAGGGCTTGTAAAAGGCATTATAGAGAAAAGAGTTTTTTTCTACTTTCTTTTTATAAGTACCTTTATAATTATAGTTTTATTTACTCGTATTAATGATTTTGGCGGACTTCAGCATTATTACCTATTAGTACCACTTGTTATTATTAGCTTTATAAAAGGTATAATGTTTATATATAAGTATAATAAAATTATTGGTGTAACTTGTTTTTTAGTTCTTTTAGTAAATAATTATTTTGTTTTTGGTTATAACACTCCTGAAAAAAAAGCCCCGCTTTTTTCTTCAATTCAGGGTAAACCTATCTACAGAAGTGATTATTATGAAATTGATAAAATGGCTAATTTAGTAAATGAACTACACGAAAAAGGCATAGGGGTATATTGCCTTGCCAGTAGCGATATTTTAAATAATGATATTCTTAAAAACATAAAACTACCGGATGTTAATAATATTATTTATAAACTTTTGCCTACAGAACACGTAGACAAAAGAGACAGGTTTCCGAATACATTATTTTTAGCAGATTATGTTATTACTACTAACCCGATAGCTTTACATTTAGGAGAAGACAACCAGCAGGTCATAGCCTACTTTAATAACGAAATTTTAAATGGCTTTTTAAAAGACCATTATAGTGTTGTACAAAAATTCCCTCTTAAAGATAACACCACAGCTGTTTTACTTCGTAAAGAAAAAACTATTAGCAATGAAGAAATTGATACTATGAGGGAACATTTTAAAAACCTGTACCCTGAATATCCTAACATGTATAACATTAATACATCTATTACTAAGAGTATAAATATAACAAGAGGGGACGGCTATGGAGAGGTGAGGTTTGAAGGAAGTGAAACACTCTTTTTAATTCCCGGTAATGGCAGGGGAAGTTCTGTTAGCTTTCAAGTAAACGAAAAAGATAAATTTTTAACTTTTACCGCTACGTTTAACAATAAAGACTTAATATCAGAAAACTGTAATCCTGCTAAAGACGGAGAAGTATACCTTACCATATACAAAGACAATATTTTAGACCAAAAATTATATATAACCTATAAAAAGGACACTACAATAACCTTACCTGTTGAAAACTCTAAAATTATTACTTTAAGTGCAGATAAAGGTAAGAACGAAAACTATTGTGACTGGTTTAAATTAACCAACCTACATTTTCACCAGTAATAGAACAAACAGATACAAAATATATATAATCAAAAAAGCCCTCCAATTTAATGGAAAGCTTTTCATTGGTCTAACTACTAAACCTACCGCTCTCGCGGTATAAACAACACAACTAATCTTAAATATTTTTCGGCGAAAAAAGCCTTTCGTTTTTTATTCGAAAGGCTTCCTCATCTTCTTAGTTGCGGTCTGGACGGGACTCGAACCCGCGACCCCATGCGTGACAGGCATGTATTCTAACCAACTGAACTACCAGACCATTGCTGTATTGCGGTTGCAAATATACCACTGTTTTTCAATTCTCCAAACGTTTTGGTAATAAAAATTTAAAAAAAATCACACCGTATCAACCAAACTTTTGTTTTTCAACAAGATAAGTGGTTAAAATTTTTTCAAATTTTTCTTCTACCGAAACAGGAACATATTTAATTTTATACTGAATACAAGTTTCTTCTATATTTTTAAAATATTTGCTAACGCTCTTTTCGTACTCTTCTTTTACATTTTCAGCAAATAAATTAATCTGTTCTCCTGTTTCTACATCAATAAACTTTCTTGGAGTACTGTCAAAATCGAAATTAAACTCTGTTTTTTTATCTACTACATGAAAAAGCACTACTTTATGCTTATTGTGTTTTAAATGCTGTAAGGCATTAAACAGGTCAGAATTCTCCCCCAGCTGAAACATATCAGTAAAAAGCACTATCATAGACCTGCGGTGCATTTTCTGGGCTATCTGATGCAGTAACGCTGCTGTATCAGTCTGTTTTGCTTCTTTTGGTTCTTTTAGAATACTCTCCAGCTTATCAAGCAACATTCTATGGTGCCTTCCGCTACCCTTTTCAGGCGCGTAGAACTCATAACTATCCGAATAGACACTCAACCCTACCGCATCGCGTTGTCGCTTCAGTAAATCCATTAAAACCGCCGAAGCTAAAACTGAGAAACCTATTTTATTTTCGTAAAACGGCTGATTGGTTTTTAATTTAGGGTAATGCATGGAGGAAGAGTTGTCCAGAATAATATGACAACGCATATTGGTTTCCTCTTCAAAGCGCTTAGTATATAATCTGTCTGTCCTTGCAAAAAGCTTCCAGTCTATATGGCGGGTACTCTCACCTTGGTTGTATACTTTGTGCTCAGCAAACTCCGATGAAAAGCCATGAAACGGACTTTTATGCATACCTGAAATAAAACCTTCAACCACTTCATTGGCTAAAAGTTCAAGATTTGAAAAAGATGATATTTTTTGTAGTTGATTTTCTAACTTCATATACCCAAATATAAACATTATTATATAGCAATAAAGCCCTGTAATGTTACAGGGCTTTAAAACTTTCTTGGTAAAAAATATTTAGTATAGTTTTTTTAGGCTTGAAGCTGTAAAATCATGCTGCTCCTCAAATCTTTTTTCTTTTACTTTTTTAACCCATTCAGGGTCTTGTAATAAAGCTCTCCCTATTGCCACTAAATCAAAATCTCCTCTTTCATATCTTCGTAAAAGTTCAGACATATCTGCCTTTTCTGCTCCTGCCCCTTCAGTAAAAGCTTTGGTAAATTCACCGGAAAGCCCTACAGAACCTACTGTTATAGTTGGCAAACCGGTAACTTTTTTAAGCCAGCCTGCAAAGTTCAAGTCACTTCCTTCAAACTCCGGTTCCCAATAACGTCTTTGCGATCCGTGGAAAATATCAACTCCTGCTTCAGCCAAAGGAAGTATCCAGTCTTCAAACTCTTTTGGTGTGCTTGCCAGTTTAGCCGTGTAGTCCTGTTGTTTCCATTGTGAAAGACGCAATAAAATAACAAAATCAGGCCCCACAGCTTCACGCATGGCTTTAATTACATCAATAGCAAACTTACTACGCTCTTTTATTGTTTTGCCTCCATACTCATCTGTACGGTTGTTAGTTTGCTGCCAAAAAAACTGGTCTATAAGATACCCGTGTGCCCCATGGATTTCTAAAGCATCAAAGCCCATATCCTTAGCTGATTTTGCTGCTTTAGCATATGCCGCAATAGTATCTTCAATATCTTTTATGCTCATCGTGTCAGGACTTTCTAAAGGGGCATCAGGAAGCCATTCTCCTGCACGGGTATTACCAACATGCCATATCTGTGGGGCTATTACCCCGTTTTGAGCATGAACATCCTGTACAACTTTTTTCCAGCCGTTTAAAGCTTCATCTCCATAAAAATTTGGAATGTCTTTTACGTTTTTAGATGCAGGTCGGTCTATAACCGTGCCTTCGGTAAGTATTAACCCTACTTCTCCTGCTGCACGACGAGAGTAATAATCGGCTATTTGCTGATTAGGAATCCCATCTGTTGCAAAAGCACGTGTCATCGGTGCCATTACAAAACGGTTTTTAAGGGTTAGGTTTTTATATTGGAACGGTTCAAATAGTGGGTCGAAATTCATTTTACTTTTTTATTTAATGAGTTTTTTCAAAAATATTCTGCAAAGAAACAAACAATAGTTTACTTTTGTAACTAATAATAGTATAAAGTGGTAACCAATAAGTAACCAGTAATGAAAAAAGATGTTTTTAGATATAGTGACTGCCCTATGCATCGCTCCATGGCTGTAATAGGGACTAAATGGAAACCCATAGTTATTTACGTATTACGTGAGCGTACTGCACGCTTTGGGCAAATACACGCAGCTATAGATTCTATTTCAAAAAAAGTACTTACATCAACATTAAAGGAACTTGAGAGTGACGGAATTATTGAAAGAAAGGAATATAAAGAGTTACCCCCAAGAGTAGAGTATAAACTCAGCGAAAAGGGAAAATCATTATTACCTATTATTATACAACTGGCAAAATGGGATAAAGAACATAATTGTCCTGAAAAAGAAAGTTTACAAAACGCATAGATATAAAAAAGCCTGATAATTCTATCAGGCTTTTTTATATTCGTTTTTTACTTTGTTACAGTAAAGCATCAATAGCATCAGTATAGGTTTGCTTAGGTGCAACACCTACTTGTCTACCTACTACTTCTCCTTTTTGGAAAACTAATACTGTAGGGATATTTCTAATTCCGTATTTAGCAGCAAATTCCTGGTTAGCATCTACATCAACTTTACCAACTACTGCTTTACCGTCATACTCTTTACTGATTTCTTCAACAATTGGTCCTACCATACGACATGGTCCACACCATTCTGCCCAAAAATCTACTAGTACCGGTTTATCTGAATTTAATACTACTTCTTCAAATGTAGCATCTGTTATTTCTTGTGCCATATTAAATATATCTTAGTTATAATTAATTATTTACAAAATTAGGCATTAAAATCTAATCTAATCGTTAAAGATATATTAGATTTAACTATACAAACATAAATAAAAATTATTAAGAATTTTAATTCAATTTGAAATTTACCTGAAGCTTTTCCAGCTCATACAGCAACTCATTGGATATGTTAATTTTTAGTTTTCTGCTAGGCATTGTTAACTTAGTTTTCACTTTTACATCTTCCACATCAGTCATTACTGTTTCTGTAACCTCTGTTTCTTCGCTTGGGTCTCCATATTCAGCAGCAGGCTCGTTTAGCATATTAGTCATAGCTACTTGCTTAGTAATTTTTTCCAATTCCATAACTTCAAACATTACACTATGCTCACCTTTATTAACCTTAAATAACTGCTTTAATCGTTCTACTACATTTTCTTTTAAATCACTTACACTAAACTGTATAACCAGCTTTTTAGCAAAAGTTGTTAATACGTCCTGTAAATACTGTATGGCTAAAAACTGTATTCTTGGTTCTCCTCTTCTGCCTTCCTGATTTACCCATCCTTCACGAACCATAACTTTTATATAAGTATAGTTATTATCTACTAAAAAGTGTCTAAACTTCAAATATTCCTCTCCGAAAATTCTGAATTCGTGGCTCTCATCATACCCTTCCAGTACGAAAGAAGCCCAACCTTTTCCGTTTTTAGCCACTCTATGCTGAACATTACTTATAATACCGCCGAAACTCAGGTTTCTGTTAACATGTTGTTCTAGGTTTTTAAGAGCTTCTAAATTAGAATTGCAGAAATATTTCATTTGGAATTTATAATCATCCAACGGGTGCCCTGATATATAAATACCTACTACCTCTTTTTCTTTTGCAAGTTTCTCCATAGTACTCCATTCTTCACATGGGGGTACTACAGGTTCAGGTATTTGAACATCACTCGCCTCACCAAATAAACTCACCTGAGAAGAATTCTCGTTTTCCTGATATTTAGCACCATAACGCATTGCTTTCTCTAAGAAAGTCATATTCTCTCCATCATTGTGGAAATACTGGGCACGGTGTGTATCAGTAAAACAATCAAAACCGCCTGCTAAAGCTAAATTTTCGAATGCTTTTTTATTAGCTGCACGCAAATCAATACGCTTTGCTAAATCAAATATTGATTTATATTTTTCTTTTTCCCGGTTCTCTACAATAGTTTTTACCGCCCCGGAACCTACTCCTTTTATAGCTCCCATACCAAAACGTACTGCATTTTGGTCGTTTACTGTAAACTTATAGAATGATTCATTTACATCAGGTCCTAAAACCTGTAACCCCATACGCCTACATTCTTCCATAAAGAAAGTAACCTGCTTAATATCATTCATGTTGTTACTAAGCACAGCAGCCATATATTCTGCTGGGTAGTGTGCTTTCAAATATGCTGTTTGGTATGCCACCCATGCATAACATGTAGAGTGTGACTTATTAAATGCATAACTCGCAAAGGCTTCCCAGTCTTTCCATATTTTTTCCAGTATCGTAGGGTCATGTCCTTTTTCTGCTGCCTGCTCAATGAATTTTGGTTTCATTTTGTCAAGAACAGCTTTTTGCTTTTTACCCATCGCCTTACGGAGCACATCGGCCTCACCTTTAGTAAAGCCTGCCAGCTTTTGCGATAAAAGCATCACCTGCTCTTGGTAAACCGTAATACCGTATGTTTCTTTAAGGTATTCTTCACAAGCATCTAAATCATAAGCTATTTCTTCTTCCCCATTTTTCCTACGAATAAAACTTGGTATATATTCAAGTGGTCCCGGTCTATACAAAGCATTCATCGCAATAAGGTCAGCAAAAACAGTAGGTTTTAATTCCTTCATATATTTTTGCATCCCCGGAGATTCATACTGGAATATACCTACCGTTTCCCCTCTTTGGAAAAGTTCATATGTCTTTTCGTCATCAATAGGGAAATTATCAGGATCTAAATCTATTCCTCTTTTATACTTAACCAGTTTAACAGTATCCTTAATAAGGGTAAGTGTTTTAAGCCCTAAGAAGTCCATTTTTAATAACCCTGCACTTTCTACTACCGAGTTATCAAACTGTGTTACGTATAAATCAGAATCTTTAGCTACAGATACAGGTACAAAGTTGGTAATATCATCAGGGGTAATTATAACCCCACAAGCATGAATACCTGTATTACGTAATGAACCTTCAAGTACTTTTGCCTGCTGTATCGTTTCTGCTTCTAAACCATCTCCTTCGGACATGTTTAATAGTTCCTGTACCTTTTCAAATTCTTCTGAACGTAGAGCGCCACGCAAAGAAGCAGTATCAAAGTTGAATATCTTAGCTAACTTCATGTTAGGTATAAGCTTAGCTATCTTATCTGCCTCAAATAGTGGTAAATCCAGTACACGAGCTGTATCCCGTATAGATGATTTAGCAGCCATAGTACCATAAGTAATAATTTGCGCTACCTGATTTGCCCCATATTTTTCAATTACATAGTCCATTACTCGGCTACGCCCTTCATCATCAAAGTCAATATCAATATCAGGCATCGACACACGGTCAGGGTTTAGGAAACGCTCAAACAGCAAATCGTAAGCTATTGGGTCTATATTAGTAATACCTAAACAATATGCTACTGCTGAACCTGCTGCCGAACCACGACCCGGCCCAACCGAAACTCCAAGGTTTCGAGCTTCAGCAATAAAATCCTGCACAATTAGGAAATACCCGGGATAACCTGTGTTTTCTATAGTTTGAAGCTCAAAATCTAAACGTTCACTTATTTCGGGAGTTATTTCTCCATAACGTTTTTTAGCACCTTCATAAGTAAGGTGTCTTAAAAATTTATTTTCTCCTCGTTTGCCCCCATCTTCATTATCCTCAGCAACTAAAAATTCTTCAGGTATAGTAAACTTAGGCAGCAGTACATCTCTATATAAAGAGAATACCTCTATTTTATCTACTATCTCCTGTATATTAATTATAGCTTCGGGTAAATCTTCAAAAAGATTTTTCATTTCATCACCCGACTTAAAGTAATACTCATTATTTGGCAACCCATAACGAAATCCCCTACCCCTACCTTTAGGTGTAGCTAGTTTTTCACCATCTTTTACACACAATAAAATATCATGGGCATGAGCATCATCTTTATTTATATAATAGGTGTTATTAGTAGCTATTAATTTTACATCGTGCTTTCTTGCAAGTTTTATAAGAGATACATTAACCCTATCTTCATCTTCCTGACCATGACGCATAAGCTCTATATAGAAATCTTCTCCAAAAGTTTCTTTCCACCATAGTAGCGCTTCTTCAGCTTGATTTTCTCCTATGTTTAATACTTTACTGGGTATTTCTCCATATAGGTTACCCGAAAGCACAATTACATCTTCTTTATATTTTTCTATAACATGCTTATCAATCCTTGGTACATAGTAAAACCCTTCTGTGTAAGCAATAGAAGACATTTTAGCCAAATTATGATAACCTTTTTTATTCTTTGCCAGTAATACTACCTGGTAGCCATTATCTTTTCGAGATTTATCAGTATGATTCTCACAAACAAAAAATTCACAACCAACAATAGGCTTCATAATTACCTCTTGCGGTTCCTCTCCATTCTCTATAGCTTCTTTGTTTTTCTCTTCTGCTTCTTTATTATGATTAAGAACATTACTTACAAACTGAAAAGCCCCCATCATGTTAGCATGATCCGTCATAGCTACAGCAGGCATTTTATATTTTGCAGCTGTTTTTACCAATTGAGGAACTGCTATTGTGGACTGTAGTACCGAAAACTGAGTATGATTATGTAAATGAGCGAAACTAACCTCTTTAAGTTCTTCTTTCTCTTCTTCCGTAGGAACATTTACATCATCATCCTGATTTAACTTTTGTAAACGTTTTCTAATAGCATCAGAAGCCGCCTTTAAGTTAATATGCTTAAGCCCTATTAACTGTATAGGTTGAGGGTTCTCTTCTCTAAACTCTGTAAAGTAACCCGGTTCTACATCAAGTTCTTCACGAGTATAAACTTCTTTTCTTATAAGTTCAAGAAAACAGCGTGTAGTAGCTTCAACATCGGCAGTCGCATTGTGCGCTTCTGCAAAAGGCTCTCCAAAAAGATATTCATGAAGTTCAGTAAGTGTAGGTAACTTAAACTTACCTCCACGACCTCCGGGTAAACGGAGTAACTCAGCTGTAACCTCTGTACAGGTATCCAATACCCTTTTTGATGCAAGCGGAGATTCTACATCATGTCTGTAAAATTCACAGCCCATTATATTAACATCAAAACCTACATTTTGCCCTACTATAAACTTTGATTTGGCTATTGCAGCATTAAACTTAGCCAGTACCTCCTGCAATGGCACACCTTCTTCCTGTGCAAGCTCAGTAGAAATACCGTGTATCCTTTCAGAGTCATATGGTATATTAAAGCCTTCAGGTTTTATTAAATAATCCTGATGCTCTATAAGATTGCCCATTTCATCATGCAATTGCCATGCAATCTGTATACAGCGAGGCCAGTTTTCAGTATCAGTAATTGGTGCATCCCAACGCTTGGGTAATCCAGTCGTTTCAGTATCAAATATCAAGTACATAACAAGCTTAGGGTTTGGAAATTATAAAGAATTACAACTACACATAGTCTAGCTACAAAAATACATTTTTTACAAGTAATAAAGTTATCAAAATAAAAAAGCCTTGCATGTGCAAGGCTTTTTTATTTATGTTTTATTCGTATATATTAAGGAGTAGTCTCTACTATAGGCACTTTATAAAAGAAACCTCTCTGAAAGTTCACTGTGTTATTTAAACTATTGACAGCATTAAATCGAAAAGTTCCAGAAATATACCCTTGTTCAAAATTTGTCTCTCCCGGTTTATCACTTATTTCTATAAGCCCATCACCTATACCTGTGCCTGTTTGATATTGTAAAGAAACACCATCAGCTTCCAGAGAATAAGTTGCCTTATTAATATCATCAACCCCTAATTCGTATGATGAACCCGGAGTATAATCACTTGTTCTTAAAACAACAGTTTCAAAACCATTGTCAGCCTCAATAGTTAACACATTACCATTTGATATTCTAGCACTATATTCTATTGCCTTCCACAACTCGTTATCTTTAATCCCTTGAACTGCGGGAGTATTAAACTTTATATCTTCTTCGCAAGAGCTAAAAATGGTCAACAACACTATAAGTGATAACAGTTTTTTCATCATTATATATAATTAGAAAAAGGTAAATCAATTTTTTTGTAACGACAAAAATAGTTTTTTATGGAATATATCCTAGTATAAATAAGAGAAATCACAATAAAAATTAATAATCTGAAAATTCCAAGCACAAAAACTATTAAAATCTTTCTATTTAAACGCTAATCTAACAAACTTTCTTATATTTGCACCCTTAATTAACAGAGGTCGGGAACCTCAATTTTAATCTAAAGATTATGCCTGTAAGAATCAGATTACAAAGACACGGTAAAAAAGGAAAACCTTTTTACTGGGTAGTAGCGGCAGACAGCCGTTCTAAAAGAGATGGTAAATTCCTTGAAAAACTAGGAACTTACAATCCTAACACTAATCCTGCAACTATCGACTTAAATGTTGATGGAGCTGTAAAATGGCTACACAATGGTGCACAGCCAACAGATACTGCAAGAGGAATCCTTTCTTATAAAGGAGCTTTATTAAAGCATCACCTTGATGGTGGAGTTCGTAAAGGAGCTTTAACACAAGAACAAGCTGACGCTAAATTTGAAGCTTGGTTAGAAGAAAAAACTAACAAAGTAAATGCTAAAGTTGAAGGTTTAGACAAAGTGAAAGCTGATGCTAAGGCTAAAGCACTTGAAGCGGAAAGAAAAGTTAACGAAGACCGTATAGCTGCTGCTAAACAAGCTGAAGAAGAAGCTAACGCTGCTGCTACCGAAGAGGAAGCTGCAAACGAAAGCGAAGAAACAGCTACGGAAGAAAACAACGAAGAAACCCAAGCTTAATTTAACTTTTGCGATTATGCATAAAGAAGAATGCTTCTATTTAGGTAAAATCGCAAAAAAATATAGCTATAAGGGTGAGGTACTGGCTTACTTAGATACTGATGAGCCGGAACTATACGAAAAACTGGAATCAGTGTTTGTTGAAATACACAAACACTTGGTTCCTTTTTTTATTGAAAAAAGTCAACTCCATAAAAATGACTTTTTACGTATTCGCTTTGAAGATATTGACAGCGAAGAAGCTGCTGACAGAATACTGGGCTGCGAATTATACCTCCCTTTAAAATTCTTACCCAAACTGGAAGGTAATAAATTTTATTACCATGAAATTATAGGGTTTGAAGCAGAAGACCAACGCCTTGGAACTGTAGGAACTATAATAGGTGTTAACGACAGCTCTGCACAACCACTTTTTGAAATAATAAAAGGAGATATAGAAATCCTTATACCTATGATAGATGATTTTATTATTAAAGTAGACAGAGATAATAAAAAAATCATCCTTAATACTCCTGAAGGATTAGTTGACCTTTATTTGGAAAATTAATCTACCCACACTCCATACCATAGAAATAGTATATTTGCTGAAAATAAAAATCAGCATGTCTACATTTCAATTCAAACAATTCAATATAGAGCAAGACAAATGTGCTATGAAGGTAGGTACCGACGGCGTTTTACTTGGCGCTTGGACCCCTATAGACAACCAACCTTTCAGCATACTGGATATAGGTGCCGGCACAGGCTTAATTGCTTTAATGTTAGCACAACGCACAAATGCTGAATTGATAGATGCCTTGGAAGTTGAAGACAACGCTTACGAACAAGCTGTAGAAAACTTTGAAAATAGCCCTTGGGGTGACCGCCTTTTCTGCTACCATGCAGGACTGGATGAATTTACTGATGAAATGCAGGACGAGGAAAAATATGACATAATAGTATCGAACCCGCCTTTTTATAGTGAAGATTACACTTCCGGTAATACTGAAAGAGACAAAGCCCGATTTTCATTCGCTATGCCTTTTGAGGAACTTGCAGAATCAGCATCCTTATTATTAAATAGAGAATACGGAGTGTTTGCAGTAGTTATACCTTATAAGGAAGAAGAAAATTTTATAAAAATAGCACAAGGATTTTCATTATACCCATACAAAATTACAAAAGTAAAAGGCACACCAGAAACAGCAATAAAGCGTAGCCTTATCGCTTTTAAGTTTCAAAAACCTGACACTATTATTGAAGACGAGCTAATAGTAGAAATAGCCCGCCACCAATACACTCCTGAATATACTGCCTTAACAAAAGATTTTTACTTAAAAATGTAAGCTACTCCAACCTCACAACCTTTAACCCAAAAGTAGGTGATCTTAAAACATTTCTAGGTGCTTCCTTATTATTAATATATTTATAATCAATTTTATAGTGCTGATTTTCATTCACCCAAAACCTAGTAATATTAGTATATTTAATACAATAATTATCAACAGTTGTAGTATGCATCTCTAATTCTGACAACTTATTCTTATCAGGATTAATTGCATTACCATTTTCATCATAATAACCCAAACATTCCACGCTTATGAAAACACCTCCTTTAGGTATTGGTATATTATATTGAGAAAAATCAACTTCAATTATTTCCTTTTTTTGCGGGTCAAGATAGATTATTATATTTTCTCCTAACAAATCCTCTCCGGGAATAACCGTATTATAATAATTTTTCTTTTTTTCAGGATCATTGGGTGAAAGATGATAAGTCTTAAATATTCTTTTTTTATATAATCGCAATCGAATAGCCGTCTTATATTTTATTCGCCATGTTTTAAATAGAAAGGTTTTTAAAGCCACATCCCTCTCAAAATCATTTTTAAAAAAAACGGCTACCTCATTTTGAATATATAATGGCAATACGCCCTTCTTTTTTTCTTTAAGTTCTCCCAATAAAAGGGTATCTATTACCTTTTTATTTGTAATAACCACTTCATCTAACTGGTAACTTTCCGGAGTTAGATAAACAACGCTCTTCTTTAATTTTTCCTTAGTAATGGTTTTATCCTTATATCCAACACAAGAAAAAGTAACAGCATCAAAACTTCTATTTTCTTCAATAGTAATAACACCTTCTTCATTACAATAATCAGCATAAAAATGCTTATCATCCTGAACTAACAAAATTGTTGCGAAAGACACAGGTTTATTAGTTAGGGAATCCTTTAGGGATATGGTTATTTGTTGCGCTTGCACATATAAAATAAACAGGAAGAAAAAAGATAAAATAAACTTCTTTTTCATTACATATTTTTTAGTTGAACTACTATTACAGCTAATATATTAATATAAAACGCTCGCAAATAGTTAATCAGTTTAGTTTATCCGTAAAAAATACAACAAATTATTATTGATTTGTTAGGTTTCTTGTTTACTTTTGTTGCTACCTAAAAATAAACAACAATGAAACCCGATCTTTTTCAGGCTCCTGACTATTATAATTTAGATGAATTATTAACTGATGAGCACAAAATGGTACGCGACGCTGCCCGCGAGTGGGTAAAACGTGAAGTATCGCCTATTATAGAAGACTATGCCCAAAAGGCTGAATTTCCTACACAAATAATAAAAGGACTTGCCGATATTGGTGCTTTTGGTCCTTACATTCCGGAAGAATATGGTGGCGCAGGTTTGGACCAGATTTCTTACGGACTTATAATGCAGGAAATAGAACGAGGTGACAGCGGTGTACGTTCTACAGCATCAGTGCAATCATCATTAGTAATGTACCCAATATGGAAATACGGTACCGAAGAGCAACGTAAAAAATACTTACCTAAGTTAGCTTCAGGTGAATTTATGGGTTGTTTCGGTCTTACAGAACCTGATTACGGTTCTAACCCGGGTGGTATGATTACTAATTATAAAGATATGGGTGACCATTATTTACTTAATGGTGCTAAAATGTGGATTAGTAATGCACCGTTTGCTGATGTAGCTGTAGTATGGGCAAAAAATGAAGAAGGAAGAATACACGGGCTTATAGTAGAGCGTGGTATGGAAGGCTTTACTACTCCTGAAACACATAATAAATGGTCTTTAAGAGCTTCGGCTACCGGAGAACTTATTTTTGATAATGTAAAAGTTCCTAAAGAAAACCTATTACCAAACAAAACAGGTTTAGGAGCACCACTTGGCTGTCTTGACTCTGCCCGTTACGGTATTGCATGGGGTGCTATAGGTGCAGCTATGGATTGTTACGATACTGCTCTACGTTATGCTAAAGAGCGCGTACAGTTTGATAAACCTATTGCCGCTACACAATTACAGCAAAAGAAACTTGCTGAAATGATTACCGAAATCACTAAAGCGCAGTTATTAACATGGAGACTTGGTGTATTAAGAAATGAAGGTAAAGCAACAACAGCACAAATATCTATGGCTAAGAGAAACAATGTAGATATGGCTCTTACTATAGCACGTGAAGCACGCCAAATGTTAGGCGGTATGGGTATAACAGGAGAATACTCTATAATGCGCCACATGATGAACTTAGAAAGTGTTATTACTTATGAAGGTACACACGACATTCACCTGTTAATAACAGGTATGGATGTTACAGGGCATGCAGCTTTTAAATAGAAAATAACTTTCAATAAATTCAGAACCCGGCTATTTAATAGGCGGGTTTTTTATTTATATAAATCAAAAAAATTATCAATCTATAAACCAAAACAGTTTTTTACACGTTTATTATTTCAGGAAACTGCCTGTTTTAAACAGGCACTATTATTGTATAGATAAAAACAATACCAAAACACTTCCAAAAGCACTATGGCTTTTTTAATTTTGTATTAAATATAAAATGCTATGAATATCGATACTATAAATAAAAGCATCCTACCCCAAAAGGAACAGCTGTTAAACCATTCACTTTATAACAAAGTAAAAACTTTAGATGATTTAAGATATTTTGTTCAGGGACATGTTTATGCCGTGTGGGACTTTATGTCTTTGCTTAAAGCATTGCAGGTTAAACTTACTTGTACTACCACTCCATGGCTACCCACAGGAAATGGTCAAACACGTTATTTAATAAATGAAATTGTTTTAGCTGAAGAAACAGATATTAATATTGACAATAAAAGACAAAGTCATTTTGAAATGTATGTTGATGCTATGGAAGCCTGCGGAGCCGACACATCGGAAATTGAAAATTTCCTTAACAATGTAATTGAAACACAGAATATTTTTGTTTCTATAAGACAAAGTGGACTACCCGATGGTATTAAAGAGTTTTTAGAATTCACTTTTACGATTATTGAGCAGGGTAAACCTCACGAAATAGCTGCGGCATTTACATTTGGTCGTGAAGATTTAATTCCGGAAATGTTTACTGAGATACTTAAAAACTTCCAGTCAAACTTCCCGGAAGCAGACCTTAGTAAACTAATTTATTATTTTGAGAGACATATAGAACTGGATGGTGATGAGCATGGACCTATGGCTATGGAGATGATTAACCAGTTATGCGGAAATGATAGCGATAAATGGAAAGAAGCTGAAGAAGTATCTAAACTGGCTCTTGAAAAAAGAATAGGTTTATGGAATGCCATTGAAGAAAAAATACTAAGCCCTGATATGGCTTCTATATAAAAATTTAAACTTTAACAAAAAATCCTGCCCAAATGGGCAGGATTTTTGCTTTATACCGGCTGAATGTAAAATAAATGATTATTTTCGGCACATAAATTTCAAACTTCATGAAAAAATTTACTTTAAAAGTAGCGTTACTACTAACCGCTACATTTGCCCTGAGCGCTAATGCTCAGGAGAAAACACCTGTAAAAGGGAGAGTTTTCGGTCAAAACTTAACACAAGAAATTCATAAATGCGGAACTACAGAATATGAAGCCTTACTCCGCCAAAAAAATTCAAAACGTTCTACAACTGAAGAGTTTGAGCAATGGTTAGCCCCAAAGGTAAATGCAATAAAAGCACAAACTGTAGCTATGGGCAACACTCCGTTCTCAACAAACGAGGTTGTTACAATTCCGGTAGTAGTACACGTAATACACAATGGTTCTCCTTTGGGAGTTGATGAAAACATTTCAGATGAGCAGGTTCTTTCTCAAATTACTGTATTAAATCAGGATTTCAGAAAAATGATGGATACCCCGGGGTATAATGAAAACCCTGTAGGTGCTGATATGGAAATTGAATTTTGTATTGCACAACGTGACCCTAACGGTATTGCTACATCAGGTATTATACGTTACAATATGGGTGATGGGAATGGCTGGCAGATGGAAGATATTGAAGCTAATGTAAAACCGCAAACACAGTGGGACCCAACACAATATTTAAATATATGGGTAGTTGATTATGCCTATGTTTTCGGAGGAGAGTTAGCAGGTTATGCACAATTTCCTACGCAATCAGGCTTACCCGGCATTGATGGTACAGGACAAGCTACAGCAGCAAATACTGATGGTGTAGTAATTGGTCACCTTCACATGGGGTCAAGAGAAATTTATCCACAAGGTACTTATGATGATGTATCAGGTAAAGATGAAGGACGTACTGCTACTCACGAAGTAGGTCATTTCTTCGGGCTAAGGCATATTTGGGGTGATGGTGATTGTAGTGCAGATGATTATTGTGATGACACTCCGGTTGCAGCAGGTGCTAACCAAGGCTGTACAGTAGGAACAGACTCTTGCCCTCAATCTCCGGGAGAGGATATGATAGAAAACTACATGGATTATACGGTAGATGATTGCCAGAATGTATTTACTCAGGACCAAAAAGCAAGAATGCAGGCAGTACTTTTAAACTCCCCAAGAAGAGCATCGTTAATAACTTCTTTAGGTTGTCAGCCCGGTATAGTTCCTGAGCTTGACGGTGCTTTAAATATTAATGAACTTAATAATGACTGTAGTGACACTTTTGTAGCTTCAATGGTTTTACGTAACCAAGGTAGCACTACTATAACCAGCGCTGTTATTACTTATAATATTGATGGTGAAAACGATGCTGTTTATAACTGGGAAGGTAACCTGGAAACGAATGAGGAAACTATTATAACTTTAGACGAAATAACAGTTGAATCAGGAGAGCACAGCTTTAATGGAGCATTAACGTCTGTTAATGGGACTACAGATGAAATTAGTAGTAATGATACATTTACAAGAGATTTTACTATTGTAGCGTTTTATAACACTACCCAGATAATTGTAAATGTTATGACTGATGATTATGGTGATGAAACAATATGGGCATTACTGGACAGTAATGAAGACCCTATTTTCAGTAACATTGATATTGAAAACCCATGGAATTCTGACTTTTACAATGACAATCAACTTTATACTGAAACTATTGATGTAGACCCTGACCAGTGTTACTATTTTGCAATGCTTGATTTAGGAGGAGACGGTATTTGTTGTGAGTATGGTAATGGTTATTTCTCTGTAACTACTATCGATGGTGATATAATTGCTGAAGGCGGTACATTTACTGACCAAGTTATGGTTCCTTTCGGAGTTACTTCAACAGCGGGAGTTAACAATTTTGCTACAAGTAATATAGTGTTATACCCTAACCCTGCTAATACATCTGTAAATATTAGTATTCCACAAGGTAAAGTACTACCTGAAAACTATACTGTATATAACAATTTAGGTCAAGTAATCGCTAACGGTACTATTACAACTAACAACACTACTATTAATATATCAGGTTTTGCTAACGGCGTTTATTTTGTAAAAGTAAATGGTGGTAGCACTACTGAAACATTACAGTTTGTAAAACAATAATATAAATACACTTATATAGTTTAAAAAGCCTCCGTACTGCGGGGGCTTTTTTGTTTATTGAGAATCAAATATTAAAGCCACACAACATTTAACTAAAAACATTTTCATTATCATCTGGTATACAATATCTTGCACGATATTATAATTTTTTTAACAATGAGAAGAAGATATACTAACCGAAGCTTACTTTTTACTATGCTTGCAGCAGTGTGTAGTTTTACTATAAATGCACAAGAACTGCCTAAAGTATTTGGAAAGCAACTTCATCCTAACAGTGTTAACACTGAAACAGGCACAATACGATGTATTACTACAGAGTATGAAGAGTACCTGCAAAATAAACACCCTAAACGTGCTACGAATGCTGAATTTGAACAATGGATTTCAGGAAAGATACAGGAAAACCAAGCTAAAAGAGTTACTGCTTCTGCAAACAGCACAAACGAAATAATTACTATACCCGTTGTAGTACATGTTATACATAACGAACCTTTTGAAGGCAGTAACGAAAACATAACTGATGAACAGGTGCTTTCACAAATTACTGTTTTAAACCAAGATTACAGAAGAATGATTGGCACCCCGGGGTATAACAGTAATGTGGTAGGTGCTGATGTTGAAATAGAGTTTTGTTTAGCACAGGTAGACCCTTCGGGAAATGCTACAAATGGTATCGACAGGGTTTATTATGGGCAATCGAGTTGGAGTGAATCTCAAATTGAAAACACTTTAAAACCTAATACTATTTGGAACCCAAATAATTATTTTAATATCTGGGTTTGTAATTTTGGTGGAGATTTAGAAGGTGTGTTAGGATATGCGCAATTTCCTTCATCATCAGGACTGGAGGGTATTTCGTCAAACGGAGGAAGTGCAAATACTGATGGAGTAGCTATTCATTACGAATATTTCGGAAGCAGAGACATATACTCAAGCGGGAACTACCAGTCTCCTTATGATAAAGGCAGAACTACCACTCACGAGGTAGGACACTCTCTGGGTTTAATACATATTTGGGGTAATACCTATAACAACGAATCGTGTAGTTTTAGTGACTATTGCGATGATACACCTGCATCAAGCGGTCCTAACGGTGGCTGTAATTCGCACTACAGTTGCTCTAACTACGACATGATAGAAAACTATATGGACTATACTAATGATGCATGTATGAACATTTTTACTCAGGATCAAAAAGAGCGTATACTTGCCGTTCTACAAAACTCTCCACGCAGGGCTTCGCTTAAAACATCGCTTGCATGTATGCCTTTGGCCGACAGTAAAGATTTTGAACTGTTAAATGGTATTAATGTTTACCCTAACCCAACACAAAACATACTTAACATAGGCGCAGCAGAACTGCCTGATAATTATGTTATATACAACAACCTTGGGCAAACAGTGATTAGTACTGAGGTAACTTCAGCAAATGACCTTACTGTAAATACATCATCATACAGTAATGGTATTTACTTTATAAGAATTAATAAAGGTTCTCAAAGTAAAGTATTGAAGTTTGTAAAGAAATAAAACCCTATTAATTTATAATAAAAAAGCCCACTTAATTAAGTGGGCTTTTTTATTATCTTTTATTTTTAAATTCTGCAATTTTTATAAGCCTGTCAATACGCCTTTTGTTTTGCTGTTGTAATAAAGATGGATATAAATTCATCAGTATGTTAATAATCATAATGATTAAGGCAGCTAAATAATTAGCTTTAACCAAATTCACTACTATAAAAACACTCACAAAAATAAAACCTATTAAATAACCCAATTCAGCATATGTCATTTCTTTTCGCAGCTCATTCAACTGGCTTACTCCTGCTTTGCCATCTACCTTTAACTTCTGATTAAAATATTTAAACGGTGTATTTAGTATATACCACTTAATAACACCAACACCTATATTCCTATTAAGTGATTTACTTTTTAGTATGTTTAGGTTTGATAGCTTTTCATAATACCTTGTTTTTGCTAAAACAACATTAAAAAACATTCCCACTAACCAAGATATAAATGATATAGCAATACCAAATGTTATGTATTTAATCATTTTTAAAAGTTGTAATTAATTTTCAGTTGGTGTTTAAACTTGGAGCTAAATATAAGTAAAATAAAAAGGCTGCTAAATATTAGCAGCCCTCTATTTGTATAGGATTCTATTAACTCTCAGGAGCTAATTCAATTTCAAGTCCGTCCAGTTCTTCTGTAATCGGTATCTGGCAACCTAAACGGCTATTTGGCTTAACATAAAACGCTTCCGAAAGCATAGCATCTTCATCAGCTTCCATTTCGGGCAGTTCAACATCGTTAAGTACATAACACTGGCAAGAAGCACACATAGCCATGCCACCACATACACCTATAGTTCCTTCAGGCGCTAGCTCATAAGAACGGCATAACTCCATAATATTCATCGCCATATCTGTTGGCGCTTGTACTTCATGCACAACACCTTCCCTATCGGTTATTTTTATGGTTATATCTGCTGCCATACTACTACTCTATTGCTTTTACAACTTGTTTCTCTGCTTCTTTACGCGTACCGTCAAAACCATTTACACCACTTACAGTAGTATATTTAAGTACATATTTTTTGCCCGGGTTTAGCCTGTTATATACACTCTGGCACATTAAAGTAGCCTCGTGAAAACCACAAAGAATTAGTTTTAACTTCCCAGGGTAGGTGTTAACGTCTCCAATGGCGTAAACCCCTTCTATATTGGTTTGGTAATCTAAAGCATTGTTTACTTTAATAGCATTTTTCTCTATTTCGAGCCCCCAGTCAGCTATTGGTCCCAATTTAGGTGTAAGCCCGAATAATGGTATAAAGTAATCAGTCTCTACTATCATTTCTTCACCTTCACGCTCAATTACAAGCGACTCTACCTTTTCTTCTCCTTTTATAGCTTTTACTTCTGCGGGAGTAATAAGGTTTATTTTACCCAGCTTTTTAAGTTCCTGTACTTTCTCTACAGAATCTAAAGCTCCTCTAAACTCATTTCTCCTGTGTACTAAAGTCACTTCTGAAGCAACATTAGAAAGGAAAATACTCCAGTCTAACGCTGAGTCACCACCACCGGCAATTACTACACGTTTGCCTTCAAATATTTCAGGCTTTTTCACAAAGTATTCTACACCTTTTTCCTCATAATCTGCAATATTCTCAATAAGTGGTTTACGAGGCTCAAAACTACCTAACCCCCCTGCTATAGCTACTGCCTTTGCATGATGTTTGGTTCCTTTGTTTGTAGTTACTATAAATGTTCCGTCTTCCAGTTTATCTATAGTTTCTGCTCTTTCGTTAAGTGTAAATCCCGGTTGAAACTGCTTAATTTGCTCCATCAGGTTATCGACCAATTCTCCCGCCATTACAGATGGGTAGCCCGGTATATCAAAAATAGGTTTTTTAGGATATAGCTCTGCCAACTGCCCTCCCGGTTGCGGAAGCGCATCAATTATATGGCATTTCAGTTTTAACAATCCTGCTTCAAAAACGGCAAAAAGTCCTGTGGGACCTGCCCCGATAATAAGTATATCTGTTGTAATCATTGTGAAACACATTTAAAAAAAACAGTTTTAAGGACAACAAATATCCTTAAAACTGCCTAGTTGTTATATGATAATTATCAGTCAATAAAATATATCACTGAAATTAATATTTATTGTTACTGCCTTTAGGCAATGTTTACCACTGTTTCTATTTGCGGTACATATTTTTTTATAGTAGTTTCAACACCTGCTTTAAGTGTCATTTGGTTTACACTACACCCTACACATGCACCTTCTAGTCGCACTTTTACATGCTTGTCATCCTCTATTTCTATTAAAGAAATATTCCCACCATCAGACTCTAAAAAAGGACGTATCTCTTCTAACGCCTTTTCTACATTCATTTTAATTTCCTGTGTTGTCATCTTACTTCTTTTTAACTGCTGAGCAGCCAGCCATTGTAGTTATTTTTATTGCCTCTGTTGGTGGTAGATTTTCGTTTCTGTTTACCGTTTCCTGTACTACAGAGCGTGCCAGTTCTTCAAAAGATGTTTCTAAAGGCGTAGCTGTTTGCATTGCTGCCGGACGACCGTAATCTCCTGCCTCACGTATACTCTGTACAATAGGAACTTCACCAAGGAAAGGAACATCTAAATCTTCTGCTAAGTTTTTAGCTCCTTCTTTACCAAAGATATAATATTTATTATCAGGTAATTCATCCGGTGTAAAATATGCCATATTTTCTATAATACCCAGTACAGGAACGTTTATACTTTCCTGACGGAACATAGCTACTCCCTTTTTAGCATCAGCAAGTGCTACTGCCTGCGGAGTACTTACTACAACTGCACCTGTTATTGGTAACGATTGCATTATAGAAAGGTGGATATCTCCTGTTCCCGGAGGAAGGTCTACAAGCATAAAGTCAAGTTCGCCCCAATCTGCATCAAAAATCATTTGGTTTAATGCTTTCGAAGCCATTGGACCTCTCCATATAATAGCTTGCTCAGGTGTAGTAAAGAATCCTATAGAAAGTATTTCTACACCGTAGCTTTGTATTGGTTTCATTTTAGATTTCCCGTCTACGTTTACCGATATAGGGCGCTCACGCTCTACATCAAACATAATTGGGATTGAAGGTCCGTAAATATCAGCATCCAGTATACCTACTTTAAAGCCCATTTTTGCTAATGATACGGCAAGGTTTGCCGTTACGGTAGATTTACCTACACCACCCTTACCGGATGATACCGCTATTATGTTACTTATACCCGGTATTCCTTTTCCTTTTATTTCAGGTTTTTCAGGAGCTTCTACTTTTATGTTTACTTTTACTTTAGCGTCTTTATAAACATTCTCCTGTATGTTTTTAATTATATCTGCTTCAGCACGTTTTTTTATGTGCATAGCAGGCGTGCTTAAAACCAACTCCACTACAACCTCGTCTCCAAAAGTAAGCACATTACGTACCGCACCACTCTCTACCATGTTTTGACCTTCTCCTGCCAATGTTATACTTTCAAGTGATTTAAGTATCTCTTTTCTATCTAATTTCATATAAATATTGCTTTCTGTAACAGCCTGTTAACTAAGACTTATTTTAAATTACAAAGATAAGAGTAAAAGCTGATATGTAAAAGTTTTGGCTTAGCTAAAAAATTGAGACAATACAGTAGTTTAATACTTATAATTCCTTAGCAGGATCCCAGAAAAGCACATCAAAATTTTGCACTTTATTTTCTATTACTTCCACGCCTTCATTTTCCAGCAACTGCTGCATAAGGTTTGTTCCTTCAAAATGATGTTTCCCTGTCAGTAGTCCATGTCTGTTTACTACACGGTGTGCAGGAACGTCATCCAGACCATGACTGGCATTCATAGCCCAGCCTACCATACGCGAAGAGCGCGCAGCACCAAGGTATTTTGCTATAGCTCCGTAAGATGTTACCCTGCCATAAGGCACTTGCCTTACTACCTGATATACTTTTTGAAAAAAGTTATCGTTACCTGTAGCCATAATTTTATTGCTTTATTTAGCTTCTCATCATTTTAATAAGCGTGATAACAGCTACTAAACCGGTTATCCCTCCCAAAAAATAATTTATATTTCTAAGGAAAAACTCAGCTTTATGCTCAAATCGCTTAAAGAAACTAATATAAAGATTAAACACTAAAAATGAGCTTATTACTGCCCCTATAACAAAAAAGAATATAAAAGAAGTATCGTCGAACTGAAAATACCCTTGCCTGAATAACGCTATACTCGCAAAAACATAAAAAGGTATGGGTAAAACGTTTAGTGCAGAAAGCAGCATACCCAGAAAAAACTCTCCGAATCTGCTTTTATTCCTTAACTTTTCCACTTCCTCGTCAGTTTTAGGTTTAGGCTTTTTGGCAATGAAAAAGAAAAAAATACTTAGTACTATAAAAATACCTAAACCTACCTCCTGTAGTAAATAAATTACATCGGGTCTTTTATTTAAAAATTTAGCAAAGGAAACTGCTATGTATGACTGTACAAAGATAGTAGCACTGGCACCCAGTGCAAAAATAATGGCTCTTTGCCTGCCTTTTTGTAAGTTAATTTTTGCTGCAGTTATATTTAGCAATCCCGGTAATAATATTCCCGGAGCCGCTACAATAAAACCCAGCACAAAAGGCAGGAGAAAATCCATATTATTTTATTTTAAACTGTATGTAGGTTATAGGCTTATTTAACTCTAAATACTGCTCTTCATAAAAGGTTTGTATAGCTGTAACAGCTTCCGGCGCACCTTCGTTTCTGTATACATTATGGTTAGCATATATAACCTCATGTCCTTCACCATGCAGTAAACCCAATGTATAACCATGCATAAACTCGCTATCGGTTTTAAGATTTACTACCCCCTCAGGCTTTAGTATTTTTTTATAACGTTGTAAAAATTCAGTGTTAGTTAACCTGTGTTTAGTACGTTTATACTTTATTTGTGGGTCGGGGAATGTTATCCAAATTTCCGAAACCTCATTTTCAGCAAAAAAATGGTCTATTATCTCTATTTGAGTACGCAGGAAACCCGCATTATTAATATTTTTTTCAAGAGCTGTTTTAGCACCACGCCAAAAACGCGCTCCTTTAATATCTATACCTATAAAATTAGTATTAGGATATCGTTGGGCCAAACCAATAGTGTACTCTCCTTTACCACAACCAAGCTCTAAAACTATTGGGTTATCGTTTTTAAAAAACGCTTCCCCCCATTTGCCTTTCAGGTTAAAATTACCTGCAAGTGCATCCTCTCTTTCAGGCTGTATAACATTCGAGAATGTCTCGTTTTCCCTGAATCTCTTTAACTTATTCTTGCTTCCCAAAACTAATTCTTAAAATTTTGGTAAAATTAAAGAAATATACGGAACGGCAAATAATTTTACATTCGCAGTTATTAACTACTTATCAAAAAACAACACATTGCAACACAGGAAAAGGATTTTGGTAGCTCCGCTAAACTGGGGTCTTGGCCATGCTACACGGTGTATACCCGTGATAGAGGCATTGGAGAATCATGGTTTTGAACCTGTAATTGCATCTGATGGCGTAGCATTAGAACTTTTAAAGAAAGAGTTCCCTAATTTACATGCTTTAGAATTGCCTCCATACCAAATAGAATATGCCAAAAACGGTGCTTTTTTCAAATTAAAATTAATGGGACAAATCCCGAATATGATAAAAGCCGTTACCCGGGAAAACAATCAGGTACAAAAACTGATTAAAGAATATAACATTAGTGGTATAATTTCCGATAATCGACTGGGAGTATATTGCAAAAACATACCCTCTGTTTTCATAACACATCAGTTAAAAGTTCTAACCGGCAACACTACATGGTTCACATCAAAAGTACATCAGGTATTCATTAAAAAATTTAATGAGTGCTGGGTTCCCGATGTTGCCGATTCTCCTAACCTGTCGGGTAAATTAGGGCATTTGGAAACAGAAGAGCTTAAGGTAAAGTACATAGGACCTTTAAGCAGACTTCATAAAAAGAAGTTAGAAAAAAAGTATGACCTTATGGCTATACTTTCAGGTCCTGAACCACAACGTACTTTGTTGGAAGAAAGACTTAGCCAGGAGTTGACACGCTATAAAGGCAAAGTTATTTTTATAAAAGGTGTTGTGGAACCTGAGGAAAAAGTATCAGTAAAAGACAATATTACTTTCTACAATTTTATGAATGGTTCTGCATTAGAGCAGGCTTTTAATGAAAGTGACAAGGTATTGTGTCGTTCAGGTTATACTACCATTATGGATTTAGCTCAGCTAGGTAAAAAGGCTTTCTTTATACCTACCCCCGGGCAATATGAACAAGAATATTTAGCGCATAAATTAAAGAAAAGCGGACTTGTACCTTATGCTAGACAACATGCTTTTAAAGTAGAGGATTTAGATAAAATAGATATGTATAAAGGATTGAAAAATCTGGGGAGTGATATGAGATGGAAAGATTTATTTGGTCTTTTCGAGGGTGAATGAAAACTCAGACCCTTCGCCAAATTTACTTTCTACATACATTTTTTCTTCGTGACCTTCTATTATGTGTTTTACTATAGCCAAACCTAAGCCTGAACCTCCTTCGGAACGGGCTCCGCTTTTGTCTACACGGTAAAAGCGCTCAAACAGTCTTGGTATATGCTGTTTCTCTATACCCTCGCCATTATCTTTAACTCTTACAATAATTTTGTTATTTACTAAATCTTCGATACTTACCTCGGTAGTACCGTCTTCTTTACCATATTTAATAGAGTTTACAACCAAATTGGTTACTACCTGCTGAATTTTATCTTTATCGGCAAATACCATTATTGGTTTAAGGTATTTCATATCAAACATTAACATGATACCTTTTTTATCTGCACGCATTTCCAGCATATCAAATACGTTCTGGACTACTTCAACTATATTAAATTTGGTATAGTTAAGGTTAAGGTCGCCAAGCTCAAGTTTAGATATCATATCCAAATCCTGAACTATATATATAAGGCGTTCTACTCCTTTTTCAGCACGTTGCAAATATTTTTTACGAAGCGTTTTATCACTCATGGCACCATCCAGCAACGTTAACAAATAACCCTGAACGGTAAATAGTGGTGTTTTTAATTCGTGCGATACATTACCCATAAACTCTCTACGGTATTCCTCACGAACTTTAAGTGTTTCAATTTCCAACTTCTTGTCACGGGCAAATTTCTGAACCTCCCTTGTAAGGGTTACCATATCGGTAGTTATAGGTTTGTTTCTTAGGGTTGTAGAATCAAGAAGTGAGACATCATCATATATTTTTTTCACCCTTCTGTATATAAAGTGTTCTACCCTATACTGAAGTACAAAAAACGAAAAAACATATAATGATGCAGAGAAAGCCAAAATAAAGATTGTGTTTATTTCGGCAAAAAGGTATAGCAGTACCGTTAATAAAAAGGCAGAAAAAAGTGTAATGTATGTTGCTGATTTTACAGCAAAACGATATGATTTCTTAAAATTTATTGCCACTAAATCTCCAGCTTATAGCCTACTCCTTTTATTGTTTTAAACAGTTCATCTCCTATTTTTTCACGAAGTTTTCTAATGTGAACATCTATTGTTCTGCCACCTACAACAACTTCGTTACCCCAAACCTTGTCCAGTATTTCCTCTCTTTTAAATACTTTACCCGGCTTGCTTGCTAATAAATAGAAAAGTTCAAATTCTTTTCTTGGTAATATTATCTCGCTGTCGTCTACAACAATTTTGTACTCTTCACGATTTATTTCAATATTACCTACTCTTAAAATATCACCTTTGTTTTCATCATCCTTAAGCCTTCTTAAAAGTGCTTTTACTTTACTAACAAGTAACTTCGGCTTAATAGGTTTAGCGATATAATCATCAGCACCCGCATCAAACCCTGCTACCTGAGAATAATCTTCATTACGAGCAGTAAGGAATGTTATGATAACGTTATTAAGCTCAGGAACTTTCCTTATTGTTTCACATGCTTCCATACCATCCATTTCGGGCATCATAACATCCATAATAATAAGGTGAGGCAGCTCCTTTTTAGCTTTGGCAATGGCATCCTTTCCATTTGTTGCTGTTATAACGTTGTACCCTTCCTGGCTAAGATTATAACCTACAATTTCAAGAATATCTTGCTCATCATCAACAAGTAAGATCTTAATGTCTTTTTTTTTCATAATGACACTTTGCGTATTGTTTTGCGCCGTAAAGGTAAAGATAATACAAAAGTAAGAAACAGGTTAACTATAATTTAATCTGTTAACAATTTCGTAATAAATACCAAATACAAAAGTAACCTTTTGTTAACATAGCATTTCTAGGCTTGGGGTTTCTTTGCATCAAATTTAAACAACACAAAATGAAACTTAAATTTCTATTTATTTCCCTGTTTATCTTTGCTTTAGGTTATGCACAAGAATCAGGTACTATTAAAGGTACAGTGACAGACCTGGACATGAATAACGAACCGCTACCTTTTGCAAGTGTAGCTCTTAAAGGTACAAATATTGGAACTAATACTGACATGAATGGTGAGTATAGTTTTAAAGTACCGGCAGGAAACCACACTCTTGTTTTTGGCTTTTTAGGATATGAAACCATAGAGGTTGCTGTATCTGTAGCCGCAGGTGAAACTAAAGTTATAAACAAAGGAATGGCTTCTACCAGCGTTCAATTACAAGATATAGTAATTGAAAAAACTATTAGTCGCGAAAAAGAATCAGCACTATTATTACAACAGAAAAAAGCTGTAGAAATAAAACAAAGTATAGGTGCACAGGAAATGGCAAGAAAAGGTATTAGTGATGTTGCTACCGCTGTTTCTAAAACTACAGGTATCTCTAAACAAGAAGGCTCGGGTAGTGTATATGTAAGAGGTCTTGGTGACAGATACAATATGTCTACCATGAATGGATTACCATTACCATCCAATAACCCATCTAAAAAGAATATTCAACTGGACATATTTTCTGCTGATATCGTAGAATATATAGGTATAGATAAAACCTACAGCCTTAAAAACTATGGTGATTTTGCCGGAGCTAACATAGATATATCGTCCAAAAATTATAAAGGAAATGGTTTCTTCGAAATCAGTATAGGTACAGGTATTAGTACAAACGCTATTGAGCAGGATAAGTTTTATTTACAAGATGGTCCAAACTTTACAGGTTTCTCAAACGAAAAACAACCATCAAATCCTTTAAACGGGTACAATTTTACAACAAACTGGAACAGAGAAACAGCTACACCTATAAACAGTAGTTTTGCCATTAGAGGTGGAGATTCTTATGATGTTGGTGAAGAAGGAAGAATGAGCTTTTTTGCTACAGGGTCTTTTGACAGCCAGTATGGTTATAGAGAAGGTATCGCAAGAGGTTCGGTAAGTGCACAAGGTATTGCAAGAAAAGATTTTGACTATCAGTCATACAGTTACCTTACTAATACTACAGGAATGGGTAACCTTAACTACAGCATAAATACCAATCATAAGCTAAACTTTAACTCACTATATATAAACTCTACCTCTCAAAATCATGATGAGTTTTATGGTGTAATTGATATTTTTGATAACGCTCCTAATGGTGGAGGTATAGTAAGACGTTCTACATTTAACAGAACAAGTCTCTATGTAAACCAGCTTTTAGGTACTAATAAGTTTTCAGAAAGACTTGACCTTGACTGGGGAGTATCTTACAACTTTGTAAACAACGTTATTCCGGACAGAATGCAAAATACATTAAGACCTATTGACGATAATGGTGACTTAACTATAAGACAACTTAATGACCTTTCAAACTCTGATAACCACAGGTATTTCCAAGATTTAAACGAAAATGAAGTTGCTGCAAACATATTTAGCAACTACAGGTTCTCTAAAAATTCTGAAGATAATTATAAAGGTAAATTAACCGTAGGGTATAGCGGACGTATAAAATCAGTTGATTTTGAAGCCACTCAATACAATTTTAAATTAGCTGACAACAGTGTTACTCAACCTGTAGTAACGCTTGAGGATTTAGATAGCTACTTTACTCAAGAAAACTTTGATGAAGGACTATATAGTATTGTAACTTTTAGAGGTGGTTCAGGTATTCCTAACGCACTGCAACCACAAACTTATAATGGAGACCAAACTATTCATGCAGGTTCTGCTGCAGTTGAATATAAATTATCTCCTAAGTTTACTTTAATTGCAGGTGGACGCGTTGAAGTTATCCAACAAGACATAGACTGGAACACATCTATCTCAAGAGGTAGCAGTAGCCTTAATACAACACAGGTGCTACCTAGTTTATCATTTAAATACGAACTAAATGATAAACACAACTTGAAGTTTGCTGCCAGTAAAACATACACATTACCTCAGTTTAAAGAAAGAGCACCTTTCCTATACGAAGAGGTTGTACAAACTTATATTGGTAATGCTGATTTATATGAATCTACCAACTATAATGCTGATATTAAATGGGAATTCTTCCCTAAGAGTACAGAGGTTATTTCGTTCACAGCATTTGGGAAGTACATACAAAACCCAATAAATGAAGTAATCATTGCATCTGCAACTAATGATGTTTCTTGGATTAATACAGGAGAAAAAGCAACTGTAATAGGTGCTGAATTTGAAGCAAGAAAAGATATATTCGACTTTAAGCATGGTGAAGGCGAAATGTACAGTAATGCATTATCGGTAGGTGCAAATGCCACTTATATGTATCACAATCAAGATTTTGACAGAGAAAAGGTTACCAGAGAAACAAGTTATAGTGTAGGTTTTACAAATGACGAAGGAAGACTTACAGGAGCTTCTGACTGGCTAGTTAATGGTGACATAAGCTATAACTATGAATTTAACCAAGACAGAAGATTAATGGCAACTGTGGCTTACAACTATTTTTCTGACAGATTATATGCTATTGGTACTAACGGTAGAGGAGATTTAGTTGATAAAGCAGTAGGAACATTAGACTTTATCTTTAAAAGTGATATAACCAAAAATCTAAACGTTAGCCTGTCATTAAAAAACCTTTTAGACCCTACAGTACAAAGAGTGCAAGAAATTGATGCTAATGCTTCCAGCACTAACAGTAATGAGGTTGACGTAGTTTCATACAAAAAAGGGTTATTTGGCAGCATGTCTGTAACTTATAAATTTTAAAAAACAACAGTTAACAGTTAAGTAACATTAAGTATAAAACAAGAAATTATTTTAACGATTACTTAATGTTTACACAAATAACGGTTAATCAAAGACAAATACTTTTGCCAATAAATTTATACTAAAACTTAAAAACACAACAGATGAAAAAATTGCTTCTTTCAATGCTTGCAATATCAGCATTAGCAGTTACATCATGCAGCAGCGATGATGACAACAATGACAATAACAACACTGTTATTGATCCAGCCTCTTTTCAAGGAACACTTACAAGTGGAGAAACAGCAACATTAGATGCTGGTCAGACGTACACACTTACAGGAGCTTTTGTAGTTCAGGACGGTGCTAAGCTTACAATACCGGCTGGTACAAGAATAGAAGCTCAGGGCGGTACTAGTGCTTACATAGCAGTAGCTCAAGGCGGTAAAATATTTATTAATGGTGAAGCTAACAACCCGGTTATTATGACTTCTGCTTCAGCTACACCTGCTGAAGGAGATTGGGGTGGACTTGTAATTTGTGGTCGTGCAAACACTAACAAAGGTGGTTCTACAGGACAAGTTGCCACGTCTGAAGTAGGTAATTTAACTTACGGTGGTACTGTTAATAACGATTCATCAGGAAGCATCCGTTACCTGAGAGTTGAGTACACAGGTGCTACATTTACAAATGATAAAGAATTTAACGGAGTATCTCTTTTCGGTGTAGGTTCTGGTACTACTTTTGAATATGTTCAGTCATACAAAGGTGGTGATGACGGTATCGAATTCTTCGGAGGTGCTGTAAACGGTAAATACTTAGTATCTATAGGTAGTGGGGATGACTCTATCGACTTTGCTGACGGATGGAGTGGTACTGGTGAGTACTGGTACATAAAAGACGGAGCTAAAGCTGGTGTTGAAGGTTCTAACAATGGTGATGACTTTGCAGCAACTCCAACTACAACCGCTACCCTTAAAAACATCTCTGTAGTAGGTGGTGGTACTGAAGGTGGAATATACATTAAAGAAGGTGGAGGTTTCTGGACTGTTGAAAACTTCTATGTAGATGGTTTCGAAACAGCTATTAATGTTAAAGATTCAGAAAGCGACCCTGAATCTAATGCACACTTAGACAATAACGAAATAACATTTACAAATGTTACTCTTGTAAACGTTCCTACTGTAACAAACTACCAAGGTGAAAACCAATTCTACACTCTAGGTGAAAACACAGGAGCTGGAAATGGTTCTGCTTTACCTACGTGGGCTCAAGGGTGGACTAAAATGTAAGTTTAAAATAAACTTCATATAAAATATTCTTAAAAAATACTCCTTCAATTTGAAGGGGTATTTTTTTGGTATATTATTTGATTTCTTTTTTGTATATTTAATTTTGGAAAAACGCGTTTATTATGAAACAAAAATACATTTACAGCCTTATAGCATGCGCTTTATTCAGCGTATTTGCTTCTGCACAAACTGCAGAAAAAAATAAACCGTTTACAAAACAGAATGATACTACTGTTATAGAAGGATTAAATATATACCCGAATCCTACCAGTGCAGATCGTGTATATATAAGCTCTAAAAATAACACATTATCTAAAGATGTTGAGATTTATGATGTGCTAGGTAAAAAGATACTTCAAACTACAATTAGCGGAAAAGAACTTAGTATTTCAAATATTCCTGCCGGTGTATACATCATAAAAATAAAAGAAGGAGAAGCTACTGCAACTAGAAAGCTCATAATAAAGTAATTACAAAAAATTGTATTCATAAAAAAACAATTTATTTTTAGATTTGTTTTTTCTCTCTTTTATTTTTTATTCTTACTTTTGTTGTTAAACTAATTCGCAAAATAATAGCAAATGAAAAAATTTTACTCTTTATTATTAGTTGCCCTTGGCACATTTACAGTAAATGCACAAACTAATTTAGTTGCAAACGGAGGTTTTGAAGCATGGACAGATGGGGCACCTGAAGGATTTACCATTTACACTAGTGATAATGGTGGTAGCATAACACAAGAAACTACAGACATACAAGAAGGAACAAGTGCGGCTTTATTTACAGCCCCTGCAGGAACAGGAAACACTAAACTTGTAATTCAGGACATCCCTGTGACAGCAGGGAACACTTATGTTTTCTCTTATTGGTTTAAAGACGAAAGCGACAATGCAAAGGGTAGACATTGGGCTTCATGGAGAGATGCAGACGGTGCGCAAATGGATGACAATCAAGATATTCTTCGCCCTAACTATATTGAAAACAGCAATGGATGGCAAGAGGTTACTTATACACTTGTAGCTCCTGCTAATGCAACTGCATTCAGACTAGACTTCAGAGTATATCAGCAAGAAAATGGTGCTGACTCCGGTATTATATTATATGATAATGTAATGTTCTATGACCAGTCTACAGCAAGCTCAAAAACAAACAATATAGCAGGATTAAAACTTTACCCTAACCCTGTTACAGGTAACGTTCTTAACATAACATCTGACAATAACTCTGACAAGTCAGTAGCTATATATGATGTTCTTGGAAAGCAAGTTGTAAATACAGTAGTTAAAAACGGAACTGTAAACGTTTCTAATCTAACTTCTGGTGTTTACATTGTAAAAATTACTGAAGAAGGTAAAACCGCTACAAGAAAACTTGTTGTAAAGTAACACCTAGTTAAAATATAATTTAGAAAGCCCCCTCATAAATTGAGGGGGCTTTTTCATTAAAATAACAATTTAGAAACATACTAAACATCTCTATTATATACATTTGCTGTCTAATTAAATAATTCCCAAACATGAAAAAAATTTACGCACTATCATTAGTTCTTTTCTCTGCTGTGTCTTTCGGGCAGAGCATAGTAATTACTAAAGTAGTTGACGGAACATTACCTCACGGTGGATGTGAAGAAACAGACGGAACTTTTAGTCCCAGAATCGTTGAAATGTATGTTTCAGGAACCATTGATTTCGGAAGCAATTCTAATGATTACAGACTTCAGGTAGAATCTAACGGTGCTGCCACAGAAGCTGAAGAATACTGGGGTGGAATAGGTATGTATATGAGTGATTTCGGTGAAGTTACTGATTCATTTATATATGCTGTTAATATGCCAAACAATAATGGTACTCCTTTTTATGAAGGTGCTTTACCTATATTTGAAGATTTATATCCAAATATAGATGCTCAGCATGTTATATACTCAGGATATGCTCCAAACCCTAATGGTAACGACGCCATAAGAGTAGCGAATTACAACGGTGATACTTTAATAGAAGTAATAGACCAATATGGTAACCCGCTAGATGTTGCCAATGGAGATGACCTTGATGCAACGTGGGCTTTTCAAGACAGTTATGCTGCAAGAAATAATGGTGTAGCTGCAAATGGAGGTAACTTTGATTCAAGCTCATTTACTTACGGTGGAAATGATGCTCTTGACGGAGTGGACTGTGATCAATTTACTACCGCAGTACCAATGGGAGTGTTCTCTACATTAGCGACTGAAAAATTTGACTCTATCTCAGGACTTAAAATGTACCCTAATCCACTTACTGGTAGCACTCTTAACATAACATCTGATAACAATGCTGATAAAACAGTAGCTATATATGATGTTCTTGGTAAACAAGTAGCAAACACAGTAACTAAAAACGGAACTGTAAACGTTACTAACCTAACTTCGGGTGTTTACATTGTAAAAATTACTGAAGACGGTAAAACGGCTACAAGAAAACTTGTTGTAAAATAAGTACACAAAAATCTTATATAATTAAAAGCACTGCGAAAGCAGTGCTTTTTTATTTTATACCTTTGCTTAAAACTAAATAGCCTTGATAACAATTCCTGACATTTTTAGTATATCATCTAAAAAAGAATTTGAAAAAATTACACTGAAAGTATTTCGTCATCAATACGACAACAACAGCGTTTATCAGGAGTTTTGTAATTTCTTAAACAGAAATAAACAGAATGTAAAAACTATAAAGGATATCCCGTTTTTACCCATCCAGTTTTTTAAATCACATGAGATACTTAGCTCGCAAGAGCCTGTACAAACTACATTTACCAGCAGTGGCACGACAAGGAGCATTACCAGCAAACATTTGGTTACTGATTTAAGTTACTACGAACAAAGTTTCAGGCAGGCATTTTCACAGTTTTACGGCAATATAGAAGACTACACTGTTTTAGCCCTTCTCCCGTCTTATTTAGAACGAGAAGGGTCATCATTAATATATATGGTAAATGACCTGATAGAAGCCTCTAATAACCCTGACAGCGGGTTTTATCTGCATAACTATGCTGAGTTAATAGAAAAACTTATAAAACTGGACAACTCAGGTGAAAATGTATTATTAATAGGGGTTACCTATGCTCTGCTCGACCTTATAGACCTACAAAGTTTTAAGCTAAAAAACACCATTATAATGGAAACGGGAGGCATGAAAGGTAAGCGAAAAGAAATAATACGCGAAGAACTACATACCATACTTTGTAAAGGTTTTGGGGTAGATAAAATTCACTCGGAATATGGCATGACCGAATTACTCTCACAAGCCTACTCTTTAGGTGATGGCGTATTTGAATGCCCTCCTTGGATGGACATTTTAATACGCGATACGGAAGATGCGCTTAGCTATGTAGACTATAACAAAACCGGTGGTATTAATGTAATAGATTTAGCCAATATAAATTCCTGCTCGTTTATTGCTACGCAGGACTTGGGTAAAAAATACACCAATCAGTCTTTTGAGGTATTAGGCAGGTTTGACAACTCTGATATAAGAGGGTGTAACTTAATGGTATTATAGCATAAAAAAAGCGGCATAAGCCGCTTTTTCATATAGTAAAGTATATTATTACTTAACTGTAATAACATACTTCTTCTTTTTACCAAACTGAATATAAATATACTTACCGAATATAAAGTCAGTTTCGCTCAGTTCGTAAGAATCATTTATTTTCTCTCTGTTTACAGATACTGCATTAGCTTTTAAAGCCTTACGAGCTTCTCCTCTTGAAGGAAAAATACTGGTAGTATCCGAAAGTATTTCAATAATACCTTCAGCACTCTCAAGCTGTTCTTTAGTAACCTCAGCATGGAAAAACTCTCCTAAAACGTCAATAAACACTTTTTCTCCTTTAGCAATAAGGTCTTTTTTTGTGAAGTTTGAAAAAGCAAACTCAGATGTTTTAATTGCTTCCTCCAACTCTTCTTTAGAGTGTACAAATGTAGTAACCTCTTCTGCCAGTTTCTTCTGAAGTTTTCTAGCTCCAGGGTCTTGCCTGTGCTCTTCAATCAGGGCATCTACGGTTAACTTATCTAAAAATGTAAATATCTTAATGTACTTCTCTGCATCCTCATCCGTAGTATTTAACCAAAACTGATAAAACTTATATACCGATGTTTTATCAGCATCAAGCCATACGTTTCCACCTTCTGATTTACCGAATTTAGAACCGTCTGCCTTCGTTATAAGCGGACAGGTCATAGCGTATGCCTTAGCACCTTCTTCGTCCGTCATACGGCGAATTAGTTCTGTACCTGTGGTAATATTCCCCCATTGGTCACTCCCCCCTAACTGTAACATACAGTTATGGTTTTTATATAAGTGGTAGAAGTCATACCCCTGGATAAGCTGATACGTAAACTCTGTGAATGACATTCCTGACCCTGCCTCACCGGTTAAACGTTTTTTAACGGAGTCTTTCGCCATCATGTAGTTAACTGTAATTCGTTTTCCTACATCACGTGCAAAATCGATAAAAGAAAATTCTTTCATCCAGTCATAATTATTAACCAGTATCGGAGCATTTTCTTCTTGTGAATCAAAATCAAGAAAACGAGACAGCACCCCTTTTATACCGGCTACATTTTTATTCAGTGTAGCTTCATCTAAAAGGTTTCTTTCATCTGATTTCCCTGAAGGGTCACCTATCATACCGGTAGCACCCCCTATAAGTGCAACAGGCTTATGCCCGCTCTTATACAGGTGTACTAATATAATAATAGGCACAAGGCTCCCTATATGCAGTGAGTCAGAAGTAGGATCAAAGCCAATATAGGCAGTTGTCATTTCTTTACTCAGTTGTTCTTCTGTTCCCGGCATAATGTCGTGCACCATGCCTCTCCATTGCAATTCTTCTACAAAATTTTTCATTCTTGCTGTTTATTGGAATACAAAAATACAAACTTGAGGCTACCTGCGTCAAAAAGCATCAAAAAAAGTGTACAACTGCACATATTTATTTATAAACTATCAATTACATTTGTAACCATGATACTAGTAACCGGCGGTACAGGTTTAGTAGGTGCACACCTCTTACTTCAGTTAACAGAAGGAAACATTCCTATCCGTGCACTTTACCGTACAGCGTCAAGAATAAACAAAACCAAAAATCTTTTCAGTTATTATGAAAAGGCTTCTTTGTTTGAAAAAATAGAGTGGGTTAAAGGTGATATTAACAACATTCCTTCTCTTGAAAAGGCTTTTAAGGGTATTACCCATGTATATCATTGTGCGGCTTGTGTTTCGTTTGACCCTTCTGATGAAGATTTACTGCGAAAAGTAAATATTGAGGGTACTGCAAACATTGTTAACTTTTGTATTGATTACGGCATTAAAAAACTGTGTCATGTCAGTTCTATAGCTGCATTAGGCGATGCCAAAGAACACGAGCCGACTATTACGGAAGAAACAGAATGGAACCCCGAAGTAAAGCATGATGATTATGCCATAAGCAAACATGGTGCGGAAATGGAAGTATGGCGCGGATGGCAGGAAGGTATAGATGTAGTTATAGTAAACCCGGGAATTGTTTTTGGTTATGGTTTTGCTACCGGTAGTGGGGCTATGTTTAAAACGGTTTATAACGGGCTCTATTTTTACACTAAAGGCAGTTGCGGTGTTGTAGCTGTAGAAGATGTTACTAATATTATGATTAAGCTAATGGAAAGTAGTATTACAGGAGAACGCTATACTGTAGTAGGGACTCACCTTTCTTATCGCGAGATATTATTTGCTATTGCTGATGGAATGAACAAAAAAAGACCTCCGGTATACGCTACAAAGTTAATGAGTAGTATTGCCTGGCGAATGGATTGGCTTTTTGCTAAGCTATTGCGCCGAAAAAGGTTTTTAACCCGTTTTATGGCTAATTCGTCTCACAGCCATTACAAATATGATAACAGCAAAATAAAAAATGAACTGGGGTATAATTTTACAGAAATGAAAAGCTATATAAAGCAGCTTGCTGAAAATTTTAAACCCGGTAGCATTGCAATAAAGAAATAAAAAAGGGGAGTTTTAAAACTCCCCTTTTTTATTTGTCTTTCTCGTCCAGACTATCTTTTTTTACCGCTGCATTTTTATCAATGTCTTTTGCCTGCCCTATAGTATCTTTATCTGTTTTCTTATCTTCAGGCTCATACTTTTTCTTTTCTATCTCCATTTTGGCCTTCACCTTTTTATGAATGCGCTCATATACTTCTAAATCAGCAGCATAATAGGACTGACTCTCGGCAAACGTAACGCTATCTATGTCATACTTTTTATAAATATATGTGGTTGCATCTACATTATTATCTCTAAGGTTTTTTGGTTTGTACGATTTTATTGCTTGTAGCAAAGTAATATCATACAATATATCAACCATCTCATCTTCACCTATAAGGTTCTCCGGTTTTTCTGCCTCATGCTCTCCACAGGCAGTAAATAATGTAAGTGTTCCTAAAAGTACAACTATAGCTTTCTTCATATTACCTTTTATTCTCTTTCTATTCTCTGTCAAAAAGTAAACGCTCACCACAACGGATGTCTTTTACTTTAAAGTTGTTATAAACCAACTGCCCGTTTACAAATGTATGGGTTATTCTCGATTTAAAGTTTGTGCCTTCAAACGGAGACCATCCGCATTTATAGAGAATATTTTCTTTTTTTACATTCCATGGCAGCCCCGGGTTTACCAAAACTAAATCGGCATAATAGCCCTCTTTAATAAATCCTCTTTTTTCTACCTTAAACAGCTTTGCAGGATTATGAGAAATTTTCTCTACAATACGCTCTACTGATATTTTCTTTTGATGGTATGCCTCAAACATAGCCACCACAGCATGCTGCACTAGCGGTCCTCCTGAAGGAGCACTTGTATATGGGTTCTGCTTTTCGTCTAATGTGTGTGGTGCATGGTCTGTAGCAATTACATCAATTCTGTCATCAAGTAACGCCTTCCATAAAGCATCTCTGTCTGCTTCGGTTTTAACTGCCGGATTCCATTTTATTAAACTTCCTTTCTTATCATAATCAGCATCAGTAAACCAAAGGTGATGTATACATACCTCTGCTGTTATTTTTTTCTCTTCTAAAGGAATTTTATTAGTAAACAATTCTGTTTCTTTTGCTGTAGAAACATGGAATACGTGTAATCTTGCTCCTGTTTTTTTAGCTAATGCTATTGCTCTTGACGATGATATATAACAAGCTTCTGCACTTCTTATTTCCGGGTGGTATCTAATAGGAATATCATCTCCGTATTCTTCTTTATACTTTGCTAAGTTTTCACGAATAGTGCCCTCATCTTCACAATGGGCAGCAATAAGCATTTTGGTACTACTGAATATTTTCTCCAGTACTGCTTCATCATCTACCAGCATATTACCTGTAGAAGAACCTAAAAACAGCTTAATACCCGCTACATTCCTCGGGTTAGTTTTAAGCACCTCTTCAAGGTTGTTGTTAGTGCCCCCCATCATAAAAGAGTAGTTAGCATACGATACTTCGGCAGCACGCTTGTATTTATCTTCAAGCAGTTCTTGCGTTACTGCATTTGGTACTGTGTTAGGCTGCTCTATAAAAGATGTAATACCTCCCGCCACAGCCGCACGCGATTCGGTTTCAATATTCCCTTTATGCGTTAAGCCCGGCTCCCTGAAGTGTACCTGGTCATCAATCATTCCGGGAATTAAGTAGTTACCCTCAGCATCAATAATTTTTATATCTGCCGATTTCGGGCTTATACTATCCCCTATTTCTTTAATAAATTTATCCTCTATTAACAGGTCGCCTTCAAATATAGTCCCCTCGTTTACAATTTTGGCATTCTTTATTAAAACCCTGTTCATTGCTCTATACTTTATTATAATACTATAATTGATTTAGTAATTTTTTTATTCTAAGCTTTATAACGCCAAATATGGCCTCTTTAATAATTGCGTTGCTCATTTTAGACTCTCCTTTTGTTCTGTCTGTAAAAATAATAGGTACTTCTACTATTACAAAACCATTAGAGTGTGCCCTGTATTTCATTTCTATCTGGAAAGCATATCCCACAAACTTTACTCTTTCCAGCCTTATTCTTTCCAGTACTTTACGCTTATAACATACAAACCCGGCAGTGGCATCGTGTATTTTCATACCTGTAATAAGCTTTACGTATACTGATGCGTAATAGGACATTAACACCCTGCTTAGTGGCCAGTTTACTACATTTACCCCTTTACTGTAACGAGAACCTATTGCCATATCTGCCCCGTTTACACAAGCCTGGTGTAATCTTTCCAAATCTACAGGATTATGAGAGAAATCGGCATCCATCTCAAAAATATATTCATACCCTCTTTTTAAGGCCCATTTAAACCCATGCACATAGGCAGTTCCCAGCCCTGACTTCTCGGCTCTTACTTCAATATAAAGCCTTTCCGGAAATTCTGCCTGCAATTGTTTAACACGGTTTGCTGTACCATCAGGAGAATTGTCATCTACTACTAATATATCAAAACTTGTGTTTAGTGCAAAAACAGCTCTTATTATGGCTTCAACATTTTCAATTTCGTTATAGGTAGGAATTATAACTATGCCATCATTCATTAGTAACCGTAAATTTTGGTGCAAAAATAGTGCTTTTCTAACGTCAGTTTCATAATTAAATTGTAATAATTTTTCATGTGGAATTTTAGTAATTTTGCATCATGCTGAATATAATAGTAACAGAACGGGAATTATGGAGCAAAGACTGGGCAACCTTTCTGTTTATATTTTGCTTTATACTTATAGCCATAGCAAGGGCGACATACGGAAACCGATTTAATGACTTTGCCAAACTGGGAGTGTCTGACAAATATATAAAGATATATAAAGACAATAACAATTTATTAAACGGGTTCACCATACCCTTGTTTATTGTTCAGATAATATCCTTTACCTTTTTAATACAGCTAACATTAAGCTATTTTGGAATGGCTGAGAAAACTGACTGGATAACCTTTGTGCAGTTGTTTACTTTAATTTGTGTTTTTATAACCTCTAAATACTTAATTGAAAAGATTATTGCGGTTTGTTTTAACATAGAAGAGTTTGCTGATATGTTTAATTTACAAAAAGTAAGCTATCGCACTTATATAGGTTTTTTACTATTACCTGTTACGTTTATACTATTTTACAATCAGCCTCCGCAGACATTTATCATATATATATTATTAGGAATAATTTTCACAGGAATCATAATATCATACATAGTTTCATTACGGTTATATCAAAATTTGATTCTAGGCAAATTGTTCTATTTTATTTTGTATCTTTGCACTCTTGAAATAGCACCCTATTATTTCATGTATTATTGGTTTACTAACAGTAAGTAAAAGAACATCTTAAATATGAAAGTGAAAACAATTTTGGTTTCGCAACCCGAACCTAAAGTAGAAAATTCACCGTACTTTGAACTTCAACAAAAACTAAAAGTAAAGGTAGATTTCAGACCATTTATTCATGTGGAGGGTGTAAGCGCAAAAGATGTAAGACACCAAAAAATTGACCTTACTAATTTTACAGCCATCATTCTTACCAGTAAAAATTCTGTAGACCATTTTTTCAGAGTAGCAGAAGAAATGCGTTATAAAGTTCCTGAAACAATGAAGTATTTTTGCCAAAGTGAAGCAGTGGCTTTTTATCTGCAAAAGTATGTAGTGTACAGGAAAAGGAAAATTTATGTTGGACAAAAGGACTTTGCGGATCTTTCTCCGCTAATTAAAAAGTATAAGGACGAAAAATTCCTTTTACCAGCTTCTGACCAGTTGAATGATGATATACCGCTAACACTTGATAAACTAAAAGTAGACTGGACTCCCGGTACGTTTTACCGTACTGTAATGAGTGACCTTTCTGACTTGAAGGATGTATATTATGACATTCTTGTTTTCTTTAGCCCTACGGGAATAAAATCGTTATTTAAAAACTTCCCTGATTTTAAACAAAACAATACCCGTATAGCGGTATTTGGAAGTACAACACAAAAAGAAGCCTTAGACAGAGAGCTACGCATAGATATTATGGCTCCGGCTCCTGACACACCTTCTATGACGATGGCATTAGAAAAATATATAGTGGAGGTTAACAAAAAATAACATCTTGACAAGAAGAATACCTAACAGAAAAGCATAAAAAAAGCAGCCTATTAAATAGGCTGCTTTTTTTATATCCTCATGTAATTAAACCTCAAAAAAAACCGCCCAATACATACATACTGGACGGCTTTTCGCATCTATTCTAAAATCACATTTATGCCAGTGGGGCGCCTGCAAGAATTTCTTCATTTGCATACTCCTCAAACTTGGCAAAATTTTTCTTGAAAGACTCTGCAAGTTCTCGTGCTTTCGCATCGTAAGCAGTTTTATCTTCCCATGTATTTCTTGGATTTAATACTTCCTCTGGTACATTAGGACAACTTTGTGGCTTAGCTATACCAAACACTTCATGCGTTTCGTAACCCACATTATCCAGTTCTCCTTTAAGAGCAGCGGTAATCATTGCTCTTGTATACTTTAATTTCATTCGGCTACCAACACCGTAAGGACCACCTGTCCAACCAGTATTAATAAGCCATACATTAACACCTGCCTCTTTCATTTTAGCACTAAGCATCTCTGCATACTTTGTTGGGTGCAGCGGCATAAACGGCGCTCCGAAACAAGCAGAGAAGTTAGGCACAGGCTCGTTAATACCAGCTTCGGTACCTGCTACTTTAGCAGTATAACCCGAAATAAAGTGATACGCTGCCTGACCCGGTGTTAATTTAGATATTGGAGGCAATACCCCAAACGCATCCGCTGTAAGGAAGAATATGTTTTTAGGGTTTTTACCTATAGAACCCGGCTGAATATTATCAATATGATAAATAGGATAACTCACCCTCGTGTTAGGTGTTATTGATGTATCCTCAAAATCAACCTCGTTAGTTCCTTCTTTAAAGATAACGTTTTCCAGAAGCGCACCTCTTTTTATAGCGCGGAAAATATCCGGTTCGTTTTCTTCACTTAAGTTAATTACTTTCGCATAGCAACCTCCCTCGAAGTTAAATACAGTATTCTCATTAGTCCATCCGTGTTCATCATCACCTATTAGCTTACGCTCAGGGTCAGCTGAAAGGGTAGTTTTACCCGTACCCGAAAGACCGAAGAAAATTGCTGTATTACCATCTTCACCAACGTTAGCACTACAGTGCATTGGTAAAGTGTTTTTAAATACCGGTAGTATAAAGTTAAGCGCAGAGAAAATTCCTTTTTTCATTTCTCCTGTATAACCCGTACCACCAATAAGTGCAATTTTTCGTGTAAAGTTTAATATAGCAAAATTATGCTGGCGTGTCCCGTCAACTTCAGGGTCTGCCATAAAGCCCGGTGCACATACTACATGCCACTCAGGTGTATAATTTTCTAATTCTGATTCTTCAGGACGAAGAAACATGTTATGACAAAAAAGGTTTGACCAAGCAAACTCCGTTACTGCCCTTACATTCATTCTGTACTTAGGGTCAGCACACACATAGCTGTCACGTACATATATTTCTTTGCCCGATAAGTATTCTGTTACCTTATTATATAAAGCATCAAATTTATCACTATCAAATGGTTGGTTAATATTACCCCACCATACCCTGTCTTTCGTTATATCATCTTCAACAATAAAACGATCTTGTGGCGATCTACCGGTAAACTCACCGGTATTAATAGCTAAAGCTCCCGCAGCAGATTCTACTCCCTGCCCCTTTTCAACAGCAATATCATGTAACTCATCCGGAGATAACTGATATTTTATATCTGCATTTTTAATACCCATGCTCTCTAACGAAATCGTTTTCGTGAAAAGGCTAGAATTATCCATAACTTTCTGATTAAGTTGCATTGTTATATGGGACAAATGTAAAAAAATAAATTTTAAACCATATAGAATTATAATTTTTTTATCCCTTTCGTTTAATTAAATTTAAAAAGAGTACCCCCCAACCTAAAATTAATAACAATCCTCCAATGGGAGTGATTATTCCTATTCTTTTGAAATCAAAAGAAAACAACGAATTACAGGCTAAAAAATAGATAGATCCTGAAAAAAACAGCACACCAATTAGTACAAGTGTAAAAATTAGCTTTTTAGCTTTTTGAGTAACAAGAGGCGTTACCCCTACAAACAATAAAAAGAGAGCATTATACATTTGATATCTCACACCTGTTTCAAAAGTTGCAATTGACTCTGGCTCAACTATTTTTTTTAATCCGTGAGCACCAAAAGCACCCAATACAATTGCAATTACTCCCAATAGGGCAGCAGTACTTAAAATTTTTCTATCCATTTTTCTCAAAAATTATAGTGTAAAATTAAAAAGTTTGTAGAACTTTACGTCGAAATTTATAACAAAACACAACTTAAGTGTTATAATTAGAGTTAGCAATGAGACATATTTTAATTATAGGTGCCGGACGTTCGGCAACATGGTTAATAAAATACTTGTTAGAAAAAGCTGAAACCGAAAATTTACATATTACAATTGGTGACCTATCGGAAGAACTGGCTGCAAAAAAAACACAAAATCACCCAAGGGCTACACCCGTAGCTTTTGACATTCATAATGACGAACAACGTTCGAAATACATAAGTGGTGCTGATATTGTTATATCAATGCTTCCGGCAAGCCTACATTATGAAGTAGCGAAAGACTGTATTAAATATAAAAAGAATATGGTTACCGCTTCATACGTTAGCCCTGCTATGATGGAACTTGACGAACAGGCTAAGGAAAACGGGATTATACTAATGAATGAAATTGGTTTAGACCCGGGGATTGACCACATGAGCGCTATGAGTGTTATAGATTCTATAAGAGATAAAGGTGGTAAAGTACTTTTATTTGAATCATTTTGTGGAGGTTTAGTGGCTCCTGAATCTGACAATAACTTATGGAATTATAAATTTACCTGGAACCCTCGCAATGTTGTACTGGCAGGTCAAGGTGGTGCTGCCAAGTTTATACAGGAAGGCAAGTTTAAATACATACCTTATAATAAACTGTTCCGCCGTACTGAGTTTATGGAAGTAGAAGGTTTCGGGCGATTTGAAGGCTACGCAAACCGCGACTCTCTTAAATATAAAGGAGTATATGGTTTGGATGATGCTTTAACATTATACAGGGGCACATTACGCAGAGTAGGCTTTTCTAAAACATGGAATATGTTTGTACAATTAGGGATGACAGATGATAACTATGTTATGGAAGATTCTGAAAACATGAGTTACCGCGACTTTACCAATGCCTTTTTACCTTACCACCCCACCGACTCTGTTGAGCTTAAATTAAGACACTTACTTAAAATAGAGCAGGATGATATTCAGTGGGATAAATTAATGGAACTGGATATTTTTAACCCTAACAAGAAAGTTGGGCTGGCTAACGCAACACCTGCACAAATACTGGAAAAAATACTTAGTGATAAGTGGACACTTAGCCAAGAAGATAAAGATATGATTGTTATGTATCATAAATTTGGCTACGAGCTAAACGGAGAACGTAAACAAATAGATGCTACTATGGTATGTATAGGAGAAAACCAAACCTATACCGCTATGGCAAAAACTGTAGGACTGCCGGTAGCTATGGCTACCCTCCAAATACTAAACGGAAATATAAACCTTACTGGAGTGCAACTACCAATACACAAAGAAATATACCAGCCCATACTTAAAGAGCTGGAGGAATTTGGTATTGTGTTTAACGAAAAGGAAACAAAATATATGGGGTATAACCCGCAAAATGTAGCAAGCTAACTCCTTGTTAACTAACCCAATTTTACTCTGAGGCCTCCCGTATGGGAGGCTTTTTTTATAAAAACCAAATAAAAGTACCTGATTAAAAAAACGGTATTTTCACGTATTTTTTATATGCTTATTTATTATACCTTGCAATAATCAATATATTGAAAATCAAAACAGTGGAACAGTAACCACTTAAAAAACGGGCGGTTTCCGAAAAGCCTTATGAGTAGGAAAAAAATTCTAACTAAAAAATTATGTCAACAAAAGAAGCAGTACGACCAGCAGTACTTGGTGGGTGGAGCGCCTACCATGATTTAACTGCAGAAGATCAAAAAGTATTTGATGAAGCAATGAAAGGCTTTGTAGGAGTACACTATAAACCTTTCGCAGTGTCTACACAAGTTGTAGCAGGTATGAACTACAGATTTAAGTGCGAGGCTTCTATGCCACTATCTGATGCGGTATGGGAAGCAATCGTAGAAATCTTTAAACCTCTTGACGGTAAACCATACGTTACCGGAATTGTAAGGATGTAACATCCCTAACTATTTATATACACCTATTAATTCAAAAACCGCCCTTTTGGGGCGGTTTTGTTTTTATATAAGTTTATTTACAACCGTTAATCTCTACTTCCTAAAATAAGGGAAGCCCAGTATAATAATGATGCTAATGCACCCAACGCTGCTACCACATACGTTCTTGCAGCCCATTTTAACGAATCAGCCGCACCGTCATACTCCTGTGGAGTAAGCATATTATATTGTTTTAGCCATTTTAAAGCTCTGTTACTGGCATCATATTCTACAGGCAGGGTAATAAAACTAAACAAAGTAGCTACAGCCATAAGCACTAAACCTAATACTGCAATATAATAGCCCATAACTAAACCTTGTGTGGCTCCCAATATTAAACCACCAAAAATTAAAAACCCTGATAATCTGGAAGAGATATTTACCGCAGGCACTAATTTACTGCGCAACTGTAACATATTATATGCTGTTGCATGTTGTACAGCATGTCCTACCTCATGGGCAGCTACAGCGGCAGCAGCGGCATTACGCTGATTGTACACTGCCTCACTAAGGTTTACTGTTTTATTTACAGGGTTGTAATGATCGGTAAGTCTACCTGAAGTAGAAATTACCTTTACATCATAAATACCGTTATCATGTAACATTTGCTGCGCTATTTCCGCACCGCTCATTCCATTTTGTAAGCGTATTTTACTATAATGTGCAAACTTTGATTTTAGTTTGGCGCTTACCGCAAAACTGGCTAGCGCTATAATTCCTATTAATAAATAATATCCTAACATTTTCTGTTCAGCTTTTTTTGATTCTGAAAATAATATAGCAAAATTAAAGCCAATCTTTTCAGACTGGCTTTTTATGAATTTTTGTCAGATAACGGATATAATAAGGCTATTAGTTTAGGTAAAAACTTAGCCTTGCATAAAAGCGTCCTTGTCCATCTTCTCGTAATGAGTTAGCCACATTAGCCACTTCCGATTCCCATTTACTACTTAGTACCGACCATTGGTAACCTGTGGTAAGTTTTACGGGAATGTCATAATTTTTAAATGCTATAAACGTTAATGAAGGCCCTACATTTAACTGCTTATTATAAAGGTTTATATGACCGGTGTGCGTACCAGGGTTAAGGTTATTTAAATCGATTACATTCCCTCTTTCATACAGGTCAAACCTATTCATTTGATAACTCAAATCTAAACCTCCTGAAAATGTAAATTTTTCAGAATTCAGAATCACATAATGAGGGCGTACTACTATGTTTGCACCTGTATATTTAATCCTGTCCGAACTCGTTTTTTTGTCCAGATAGCTCGCAGCAAGCTCTATATCCACAGAAACTTTTTTGCCGCCAATATTATAACCTATTATAAACTCAGGCATAGCATCTTTTAGCTGAGGCATTCCAGCTGCCCCCAGATTATCGTTAATTTTATAATCGCCGGGCACCGAAATACCAAAACCAAAATAAAATTTAAAGGGGTAATTATCGTCTACAGTAGTTTCGTTAATAGTTACAGAAGAAGTGGTTGTTGTAGTAGAACTGTTCGTTTCTTGTGCGGTTAATGACTGAACCCCAACAAAGCAGATAGCTGCAAGTAAGATTTTTTTCATAATGATTGAATATTGATTAATGATTGCTTTTGGCTATACCAAATGACATGCCAAAAAAATCTTGTTAATCCTGAAAACGAAAAAAGCAACAACCATATTGTACAGTTGTTGCTCTCCTCAATATTTTAACAGGTTAAAAATTAACCTACTATGTTAATAATTTTACCGGGTACAAAAATTATTTTTTTAGGTTCGCGCCCGTTAAGTTGTGCTACGGTACGCTCATCAGCCATAACAGTTTTTTCTACCTCATCTTTAGGCATATCCAGCGGTAATTCTATTTTAAAACGCATTTTACCGTTAAACGATACCGGGTATTCCTTGCTGCTTTCCACTAAATATTCAGGGTTGAATACCGGGAATGGTACAGTAGCAATACTTTGCTGATGCCCTAACTGATGCCATAGTTCCTCTGCAATGTGTGGTGCATAAGGCGATATTAACACCGCTAAAGGTTCCAGTATAGTACGGTTGTGACAATTAATGGCGGTTAGCTCATTAACAGCAATCATAAACGAACTTACCGACGTATTAAACGAGAAATTCTCAATATCTTCCTGTACTTTTTTAATGGTACGGTGTAATATTTTGTATGCTTCTTTGCTTGCAGGCTCTGAACTCACAATAAGCCCGCTATCATCAAAATACAGTTTCCATAATTTTTTAAGGAAACCGCTAACGCCTGTTATTCCTGCTGTATTCCATGGTTTAGCCTGCTCTAAGGGCCCAAGGAACATTTCGTATAAACGTAATGTATCAGCTCCGTATTCCTCACAAATATCATCAGGGTTTACTACATTATATTTGGACTTAGACATTTTTTCAACTTCGCGACCTACAACTATTTCCTCCGTAACATTACCATTATCATCAATGAATATCGCATTTTTAAATTCAGGTAACCAATTTTTAAAGGAGTCTAATTTAACCTTATCTGAAGAATCAACTAAGTTCACATCAACATGATATGGTATTGAATCAAAACCTGAAAAATGACTATACTTTAGCTCCCCATCTTTTAAATTATGATTAGCTTTATTTACCTCTTCATTGATTAAACTAAGTAACTTGTCCCAAACACCCATTTCTTGAGAATCATTTTCAAGTTGTTTAGACAATGTAGTTCCTATATATATATCAGATGTAAAATGCCTTCCAACATGTTCATCTAAATCTTGACCACTTTTTGTTCCTGTTAAAAGACTGGTAGTATGAATTCTATATACAAAAGCACTCTGCCCCAATATCATCCCTTGGTTAATCAGCTTTTTAAAAGGCTCATCGGCATGTATTTCGCCTCTGTCTTTTAAAAACTTTGTCCAGAAACGGCTGTATAGTAAGTGCCCTGTAGCATGCTCGCTACCACCTATATACAAATCTACATTATGCCAGTATGCCTCATGCTCGGGCGATACAAACGCTTCATCATTACGCGGGTCTATATAACGCAACCAGTACCACGAGCTACCTGCCCAACCCGGCATAGTGTTTAACTCCAGCGGGAATATGGTTTTGTCGTCTATCAGCTCGTTGCTTACTACTTGGTTTTTTTCAGTATCCCAAGCCCATGTTGTAGCATTACCAAGTGGTGGTTGCCCATCCTCGGTTGGTAAATATTTTTCTACTTCCGGCAAGCGAATTGGTAAATGCTCGGTAGCAATCATTTGCGGTAAACCGTTTACGTAATATACCGGGAACGGCTCTCCCCAATAACGCTGACGGCTAAATACGGCATCGCGCAGGCGGTAATTGGTTTTACCTTTACCCTGCCCCATTTTTTCCAGTTGGTCTATAGCTTTCTTCGTAGCTTCTTTATATGATAGCCCGTCAAGAAAATCAGAATCTTTTAGTTTGGTTTCGTCTTTAGCACTATAGGCTTCTTCCGAAATATCTACGCCTTCAAATATATTTTTAATAGGAATATCATAATGCTTCGCGAAGTCATAATCACGCTGGTCGCCACATGGCACCGCCATAACCGCACCTGTACCGTAACCTGCCAATACATAATCGCCTATCCAAATTGGAATTGGCTCTTTAGTAAACGGATGCTCGGCATACGCCCCTGTAAACACACCTGAGATATTTTTAACATCAGACATTCTATCGCGTTCACTACGCTTTGCTGTAGCTTCAATATACTGTTCAACGGCTGCTTTTTGTTCAGGAGTAGTAATTTTAGCTACCAGTTCGTGCTCCGGTGCAAGCGTCATAAACGTAACCCCGAAAATAGTGTCAGGGCGGGTAGTAAATACTTCAATTACATCTTCGCTTGTATCATCGCCTGTTACTAAATAGTCTACCATATCTTTTTGCGATACGGATTGCTTTACTTTAAACAGTACCGATGCCCCAACTGATTTCCCTATCCAGTTACGTTGGCTTTCTTTAAGCGATTCTGTCCAGTCTATAGTATCTAAACCTTGCAGTAATCTTTCGGCATACGCAGATATACGCATGCTCCACTGCTTCATTTTTTTACGAATTACAGGATGTCCTCCCCTTTCGGAAACACCGTTTACTATTTCATCATTTGCCAGTACCGTACCCAGTGCAGGGCACCAGTTTACTTCGGTTTCGGCAAGGTAGGTAAGCCTGTATTGTAATAGTATACGCTCCTGCTCTTCTTTGCTGTAGCCTTTCCACTCATCGGCGGTAAAAGCAATTATATCATCATCGCATGCCGCATTTACTTTGCTGTTTCCGTTTGCTTCAAATTCAGCAATAAGGGTACAAATGCTTTCTGCTTTGTTCGTATCGTTATTGTACCATGAATTAAACAACTGCACAAAAATCCATTGTGTCCATTTGTAATAGTCAGGGTTCGATGTACGTACCTCTCTGTCCCAGTCGAATGAAAAACCTATTTTATCCAGCTGCTCACGATAGCGTTTAATATTGGTTTCGGTAGTAACCGCAGGGTGTTGCCCTGTTTGTATGGCATATTGCTCTGCCGGAAGCCCAAAGCTGTCATACCCCTGTGGGTGTAGCACATTAAAGCCCTGATGACGCTTGTAGCGCGCATAAATATCAGAAGCTATATAGCCCAGCGGATGCCCCACATGCAACCCCGCACCTGATGGGTAAGGGAACATATCCAATACATAATATTTTGGCTTATCGGAAGTATCTTCCGCCATAAAGGTTTTGTTCTCTGCCCAGTATTTTTGCCAACGGGCTTCAATTTCTTTGTGGTGGTATTTCATGCTGTCTTTGAAAAGTTTATATCGTACTGAAACGGTTTAATGCCCGCAAATTTAAGGTTATTGTACGAATGTAGAAACTTTGGACGTTATAAAGTATGTTTAACAAATTTCTTTACTATTTTTACCCCTAAAATTAATTTATATGGCATCATCTTTTGAGAAATTTCAGAAAAGAAGGCTTCTTTCCTCTTATTTTTCCGTGATACTCAGTATGTTCATAGTGCTTACCCTGCTGGGTGCACTGGGGCTTTTTGTTATTAATACCGACAAAATATCGGGTCATGTAAAGGAAAACATACCTATTTCGGTTTACTTTAAAAGAGATGCAGACCCTGAAACCGTTAAGGCTTTTGGTGAAAAATTAAAAGATGCCGAGTACATAAAAGACTATGCTTATGTTACTAAGGAAGAGGCTGCTGCCAATAACAGGGATATTATGGGCGACTATGAGAACCTTTTAGACAGCAACCCGCTATCTGACTCGTATGACCTGCACTTAAAAGGGAATTATGTACAAGCGGACAGCATTAAAAAAATTGAAGTAGCTTTTCGTTCTAACCCTGAGGTTAGTGATGTTACGTATGATGTGCTTATGGTAGAAATGGCGAATGAGAACATTAAAAGGATTTCTTTCTGGATATTGATTATAAGCGGAGTACTGGCATTTATATCCATGCTACTTATAAACAGCTCATTAAGGCTTTCTATTTACTCGCACCGTTTTATTATTAAAACCATGCAAATGGTAGGTGCTACTAAATCATTCATCCGCAGGCCGTTCATCTGGAGGGGTATCAAGCTGGGGCTTATCGGTTCACTGTGTGCTATAGCGGCGCTATTGTGGTTTATATATTACTTAGACCAAAAATTCCCTGTATTAAATATTTGGGAGGACTGGGTGCCCAATGCAATAGTTTTTGCAGGTGTACTGCTATTTGGTATTGTAATAGCGGCTATAAGTACTTTTTTCGCTACACAACGATTCCTTAACCTGCGTACAGACGATTTGTATTAATCAGTCTATAGCGAAAAGGCATAAGGCAATAGTAAAGATAAAAATCTGAAAAATTTAAAAACCATATAACGTGGAAAATAAAACAGAAAACAAAAACGAAATAAAAACACACTTCCTTTTTGAGAAGGTTAATTATAAAATACTTTACATAGGTATAGCAGTAATAGCTCTTGGCTTTATACTAATGGCTGGTGGCGGTAGTGACGACCCAAAAGTTTTTAGCGATGCTATATTTAACTTTCGCAGAATAAGGCTTGCTCCTACTCTGGTATTACTTGGTTTTGGGGTTACTATATATGCAATAATGAAGAAACCGGAAACGATAGAGGCTGTCCCTGTAAAGGGTGAAGAAGAAACATTCCCAAAAGATAAAGCCATTAAAAACTTTAAAAACAAAAAATAATAATGGATTTTTTTCAGGCTGTTATCATTGCTATTATAGAAGGGCTTACTGAATATTTACCTGTATCATCTACCGCGCACATGATTTTTGCCAGTTCGTACTACGGCATTCAGGAAGATGATTATGTAAAGTTATTTCAGGTTTCTATACAATTCGGGGCTATACTTGCAGTAGTTGCCCTGTACTGGAAAAAGTTCTTCGATTTTACTCGTGTTAACTTTTTCCTTAAGTTATTCCTTGCTGTAATACCGGCACTAATACTGGGTTACCTTTTTGACGACCTTATTGAAAGTGCACTGGGCAACCCTATACCCATTGCTATAGTATTAATAGTGGGTGGTGTTATTTTACTTTTTATAGAAAACTTTTTTAAGAACCAACCTATTAAAAAGGAAGAAGATATATCTAACAAAAAAGCAATAGCCATAGGTTTTTGGCAATGTATTGCCATGATGCCGGGAACAAGCCGTTCGGCTGCTTCTATTATAGGGGGTATGCAACAAGGCTTAACCAGAGAGGCTGCTGCTGAGTTCTCTTTTTTCCTTGCTGTACCTACTATGGCTGCTGCAACATTATATTCTGTTTTCTTAAAAACATACGACCATACAGGACTTAAAGGGTATGAATTGCTTACACAATCATCAGATACGCTTACTATGTTCTTTGTGGGTAATATTGTTGCCTTTATAGTTGCTGTTATTGCCATAAAAGGGTTTATAGGCTTTATTAAAAAGTACGGGTTTAAACCTTGGGGCTGGTACAGAATTATAGCAGGCTCTTTACTATTGGCTTATTTTTTAACTTACAATTAATTCAATTTGACTTCACCTGAAGATTTTACAAACGGAAAAGTTTTATTAATTGACAAACCTCTTACATGGAGTTCTTTTCAGGCAGTAAACAAAGTAAAGTGGGCACTGAAAAAACAACTGGGTTTAAAAAAAATTAAGGTTGGTCATGCAGGTACGTTAGACCCTCTTGCTACAGGCTTATTAATTATCTGCACAGGGAAGTTTACTAAACGTATACCTGAATTACAGGGGATGGTAAAGGAATATACCGGTACATTTCATATTGGTGCCACCACGCCATCATACGACTTGGAAACCGAGATAAACCAAACCTTCCCTACCGAGCATATTGATGATGCGCTTATTAATAAAACTACCGAACAATTTTTAGGTGAGATAAACCAAAAACCGCCTATTTTCTCTGCCATTAAAAAAGATGGCAAAAGGCTGTATGAGCATGCCCGTAAAGGAGAAGAAGTCGAAATAAAATCACGAAAAGTAACCCTACACGAGTTTGAAATTACCCGAATAAACTTACCCGAAGTAGATTTCAGGGTAGTATGCAGTAAGGGTACTTACATTCGTTCCTTAGCAAACGATTTTGGTGAAGCATTACAATCAGGTGGGCATTTAACCGTACTGAGACGAACTAAAATAGGAGATTTTTCCGTTGAAGATGCTATAACTCCTGAAATGTTTGAAAATGAAATCAGTAGCTAACTTTTTATTTACTGTTATTTTACTAATGTCTTTTTCCTGTTTCTCCCAAAACAAAAAGAAACCGGAAACCGTATTTATTACAAGTTCTGAACCAAGAGAAAAGAAGAAAGAAAAAGAAGGCAGGGGCTTTATACCTTTTACACAGTTAGCAATTAATATGTCGGTAAGAGGTAACCCGGAAGGTAATGATGGAGATGGTGAACTTGAACTATCTGACTTTATAATTCCCGATGGACTTGAAGGACACTTTGGTTATGGCTATCTTTACAATTCCTGGTTAGGGTTATCAGCCAATACGGGAGTTGACACTTCTTCATCAGATAAACTGGTAGCAGTACCTGTATATGCCATGCTTACTTTTACTGTAGATGCTTTTGATGATAGCTCCATTATAGCACAGGCAGGCTTAGGACACAGTTTTGCTATAGGTCGTGGGAACCTTTCAGGAACATACCAAAAATACCGATTGGGGTTAGTTGTTGGCGAATTTTTAGCCATTAATTTAGATGTTAGTCTTTATGGGTTTAATCCTGATAAAGAAAACATAAATCAGGTAGGTAATTTTAGCATAGGTATCTCTTTACTAAAGCTTTTTGAAAAATGATACGATATATTTTATTCCTATTAATTAGCATAAGCGCTTCTGCACAAAAAATGCAGTTACAGGATGGTGACCTTATTTTTCAGGATATGGATTGCGGTCCGTTATGCGATGCTATTGAAGCCGTAACCGAAGGCTATAACGGTAACGATTTTAGCCATATGGGTATGGTTTATTACAAAAACGACAGTATATATATATTAGAAGCAGCAGGAAGTGCTGTAAGGTTAACTACTCTGGAAAAATTCTCTGAAAATACTAAAAAGCCTATGTATGTAGGCAGGGTTAAAAAGAAGTATAAAAAACTAATTCCGTTAGCTATTAGTTTTTCATTACAACAAATGGGAGTACCGTATGACGATGAATATGTATACGACAACGGCAATTATTATTGCTCAGAGCTTATTTACGATGCTTTTATGTTTGCCAATGGCGGTAAACCATTTTTTCAGCTTTACCCCATGACGTATAAGCAACCCAATACTAATGAGTTTTTCCCTGCATGGGTAGAATATTACAAAAGCATTGGTGCAACAATACCCGAAGGGCTACCGGGGTGTAACCCCGGCGGAATGTCTGTATCAGACAAAATTGAAATTATAGACCGGATTGAACCTTAATCGCTTAGATTGATTTGATTACTTAGTTTGGGCATTCTCTTCAAGCATTGTGGTAATTTCTTCCATTGTAGACATTCCTTTATCATGTAAATACCATTTCTGGAGTTCAACTTTTGCTTCTTCGTTAATTACACCAAACTTTTCTTTATAGTCCTTTATTAACTGTGCAGCACCTTTAGGTCTTGGTCCCCAACTGCCTAAAACAGCATTTGTTTCTGCATCCAGCAAAACCAGTTTAGGTATAGAGCGCGATCCGTTAGTTAAAAACTGCGTCATTAAAGCATCATTTTCATCGCGTAGTACCAAACGTAAATCTAACAAATCATTTTCTGCTGCCATTTTATCCATTATAGGGACAAGTTGTGCAGCATCCCCACACCAACCTTCGGTAATTACAAGCAGTATATAACTTCTGTTTATTTTCTTTAATCGTTCGCTTATTTCAAGCGTAACTTTAATAGTTCTATCAAGGCGATTCATTCTTACTTCATTAAGAGAACTATAATGCGTAAGGTCTTCTGACTGTGTATCTCCTGTTGATAAACCGTCTAATAAAAGTTGTGATATATGGTTTCTGTACTCTGAGTAGCTATAGCTTTTTTCAAGGCTTTCGGCAATAAGTGTTTCCATTGTGCAATGTTTATTTCTTACAAATTTACACCAACTTTACTAAGCAACCAACCCTTACAATACACAAAAAAAATGTACTTTAGTTGGATAATTTACAACCAATGAAAATAGACGGAGCCAACGTAGGGCTAATACTTTCCGGCGGAGGAACAAAAGGCATAGCCCATGCGGGAGTAATTAAATTTTTAGAAGAAGTAAACATTAAGCCTACACATATAGCCGGCACCAGTTCAGGGGCTATAGTATCGGCGCTATATGCATGCGGGAAAAGTCCTCAGGAAATACTGGAATTTTTTAAATCTATATATTTTTTCCACTGGAGACATTTTACTTTTCGTAAACCCGGCTTTATAGACTCCGAAGCATTTAAAAATTATTTTGAAAGTGTATTTGGTGACAAACTATTAGGAGAGCTTCCATACAAAATGCATTTAACGGCTACCGATTTAGTATCGGGCAAATTGCGCATATTTGGTCCTGAAGTAAAAGTTGTTGATGCTATACTGGCATCTTCAGCATTTCCCGGAGTTATATCTCCCCATAAAATAGACGATAAGTTATATAGTGACGGTGGTATATTAAACCACTTCCCTACTGATATTTTACAGGGCCGCTGCGAAACCCTTATAGGCGTGTATGTAAGCCCTATGCAAAAAGTAGAAGCAAAAGATTTAAAAACAATAAAAGCTGTTACCACACGTGCTTACGAACTACTATCGGCTAATACTAATATGCAGAAGTTTACCCTTTGCGATTGGGTTATAAGCCCTGATGAACTGGCACTTTACAACACTTTTGAAACAAATAAAGCTAAAATGGAGAAAATTTTTAAAGTAGGGTACGAAGCTGCAAAAAAATCGTATGAAGAGCTTCTTGTATAATTACCGATAACGAAAAAGAGTTTTTCAAAAAACATTTATTACTATATTTGCACCAGTCAACGCAACCCTATGAAATATAAAAGAATTCTCCTGAAATTAAGTGGTGAGGCCCTAATGGGCGACAGGCAATACGGTATAGATCCTAAAAGGCTTGCCGAGTATGCTGACCAAATTAAATCAATACACGATAAAGGTGTAGAAATAGCAATTGTAATAGGAGGCGGTAACATATTTAGAGGTGTAGCCGGAGCCAGTAACGGAATGGACAGAGTGCAGGGCGACTATATGGGCATGCTGGCAACCATTATAAATGCTATGGCATTGCAAGGTGCTCTTGAAGATGCCGGTATGCAAACCCGATTACAAACAGCACTTAAAGTAGAAGCTATTGCCGAACCTTACATTAAAAGAAGAGCTGTACGCCATTTAGAAAAAGGACGTATTGTAATATTTGGTGCAGGTACTGGTAACCCATACTTTACTACCGATACTGCTGCTGTATTACGTGGTGTTGAGGTTAATGCCGATGTTATACTGAAAGGTACTCGTGTGGATGGTATATATACTGCTGACCCGGAAAAAGATCCGGCTGCTAAAAAATATGATAACCTTACTTTTGAAGACGTACTTAATAAAGGACTAAATGTAATGGATACTACAGCCTTTACACTAAGCCAGGAAAATGAGTTACCGATTATTGTTTTTGATATGAACAAAGAAGGTAACCTTGTAAAGGTATGTGAAGGAGAAACAGTAGGTACTACCGTTAGCGTTTAAAATATTAATTGAAACTGAGAATTACTTAACCTTATGGAAGAAATAAATTTTATTTTAGATACCGCAAAAGAATCTATGAATGGTTCTATAGCACACCTTGAAAAAGAGTTTCTAAACATTCGTGCCGGTAAAGCAAGCCCTGCCATGTTGGGTAGTGTTATGGTTGATTACTACGGAGCACAAACACCTCTTGCACAGGTAGCAAACGTTAATACTCCTGATGCAAGAACAATAACCGTACAACCTTGGGAAAAAGCTATGATGCAGCCTATAGAAAAAGCTATTATAATAGCAAACTTAGGTTTTAACCCAATGAATAATGGTGAAAGCATTATTATAAATGTACCGCCACTTACAGAAGAGCGCAGAAAAGACCTTGTAAAGCAAGCTAAAGCGGAAGCGGAAGAAGCTAAAATAGGTATACGAAATGCTCGTAAAGATGCTAATAACGATATTAAAAAACTGGAAAAAGAAGGCGTATCGGAAGATGCTCGTAAAAATGCAGAAGACGATATACAGGAATTAACAGACAGTTACATAAAAAAGATTGACGAAATACTCTCACACAAAGAAGCCGAGATAATGAAAGTATAATTTTTAAATCCGCCGAAATGGCGGATTTTTTATTTATACATATCTTTGCAGAAATAAAGGACACTTTCTGTCGTTCCTAGTATAAAAAAGGTACATGAAAAACCTTGCACTACTGCTCTTTTTTATAAGTTTTACCTGCCATGCACAATTTACAGTAACAGGAATTGTAAAGGATCGTAAAAGTAACACCCCGTTACCCTATGCTACTATTATTACTGACGAGGGAGAAACACTGGCAGCAGATATTGACGGTAAATTCTCTACAGAAGTGCAAAAATGGTTTATAGTAAGCTATACCGGCTATAAGCAACAAAAAGTTAAAGCTACCCGAGGCAAGAGTAACTATACAATATTACTTAAAGAACACGCCGAGGAACTAAAAGAGCTTGTTGTTGAGCGCAATAATGCTGCAAACATACTTATAAGAAAGGTAATTTATAAAAAACCTGATAATGACCCACAGAAAAAGCTAAACAGCTTTAAATATAAAAGCTACAACAGGCTTTTAGTAACTGCAAACCCTGATTCTATTTCCGGTAAGCTTGACTCTATTTATGTATATGAGCGTATAGGGAGGCGTTTTCAAAAAATTGATTCTACTGATTTTAAATTCAAGAAACTGGTTGAAAAACAGCACCTATACCAAACAGAAAAAGTATCTGAATTTAAATTCAATAAAGAACAGGGACTTAAAGAAAATATACTGGCAACACGTATGGCAGGTTTTAAACAACCGCTATACGAAATTATAGGCCTAACCCTGCAATCCTATTCTATATACCAAAACAATATTGAACTGGTTGAAACCAAATACGCAGGCCCTCTGGCTGATGACGCTCTTAGCAACTACCAGTATAAAATACTGGATACTATTGCGGTTGAAGGCAGAGATACTTACATGATATACTTTTCACCTAAAAGAGAAAGAAAAAAGAAAAAACTGGAAGGGGTTATTTATATAGACCGCGAAAATTATGGTGTTGCTAAAGCAGTACTCAGGGCAAAAAGTGTTTTAGATGTTACTTCTACACATTTATTTCGCTATGAAAAAAAACTCAACTTATGGTTTCCTGAAGGGAAAAAACTTAAAATAAACAAAGGGAACAGTTCACATGATATTACCATTTTAGGGGAAACCATACGGTTTGATGCTGCCAGTGGTAAAGACAGAGATAAAGAGGCTTCTGATTATGTATACCTGCTCTCCGAATCAGTTAATTTTGATTACGAATACAATACACCCGTAACTATTAAACATGGCGGTATTGCTATAGAAATTAAGGATGAAGCGATAAACCGACCTGAAGAATACTGGAATAAGTACAGACGCGACACACTCGACTCCAGAAGCATGGAAACCTACATTGCACTGGACAGTATAGTGGCTAAAGAAAAGCTGGAAAAGAAAATATTTTTAGGTAAAAAAATTATTAATGGGTATATACCTATCGGCTTTTTCGACATTAACCTAAGAGAAGTTATTAAATATAACAACTACGAAGGGTTTCGTTTAGGAATAGGCGGAATTACTAATAACAAGTTAGCCGATAATTTCAGGATAAGCGGTTATAATGCCTATGGTACTAAAGACGGTATATTTAAGTATAATATAGGCGGAAGTGTCAGGGTGCATAAATTTTCCAGCTCATGGGTAGGCTTTTCGTACACGGATGATGTAAAAGAAATTGCAAGCACATCATTCGCTACTGATAAAAAAGTATTTAAGCTATATGACCCCCGCCCTATTAACGTTTCTACTTTTTACAATCACGAAACGTGGAAAATACACATCGAATCAAAAGCAATACCTAAAACCGAAGCAAACTTACAAATTGCCCGAAGCCGCATAAACCCGAAATTCAATTACATTTTTACTCCGGGAGATAAAATTTATCCGCTATTTAAACTGGCAACAGCTACACTGGCTTTACAATGGAATCCTTTTAGTGATTTTATGCAAACACCTTCGGGCAGAATAGAAACTGATGAGCGCTTCCCTCAATTTACATTTCAATATATGCAGGCATTACCCGGCATTATGGGTAGCGACCTTAATTTTGGTAAACTTGATTTCAGAACTGAGTTTCAAAAAAAATATTTAAACGGACAAAAGTTAGAAATGCTGCTACAAACCGGAGTAGCAGTTGGCGATACACCTCTTACCCATCTTTACAACACATCGCCTAACAACCTGAATAAAAACGGCATTTTAAAAAGAATAACGTTTGCGGGTAAAAACAGTTTTGAAACAATGTATTTTAATGAATTTTACTCCAGTCAATATGTAATAGGTCAGGTTAAATACGGTTTAAACCGTTTTACAATATTCAGGGCTTTAAAGCTGGAACCCTTATTTGTAACACGCTTTGCATGGGGTAATATGGAAGACGCTCAAGAACACAACGGCATTACATATAACACACTGGAAAAAGGGTATTACGAGAGTGGTTTCGAATTTAATCAAATATTTAAAGGCTTAGGCTTTTCAGCATTTTACAGGTATGGTCCTTACCACCTGCCGCGTTTTGACAGGAATATAGCTATAAAAGTATCATTTATGCTAAAACTTCTTTAGTGTGATACTACCTTTAATCCTATAATAGAAGCTATTAAAGTAGTAAGGAAAAACAACCTCCAAAAATCAGAAGGTTCTTTAAAAACAAAAATCCCTACCAAAACAGTACCTGCTGCACCAACTCCCGTCCAAACGGCATAAGCAGTACCTATAGGTAAATTTTGCGTTGCTTTATACAATAAAAACATACTAATAGTAAGACAAACAAAAAAGCCTATCATCCAGTAAGTAGAAGCTAAGCCTGTAGTCTCTTTAGCTTTACCAAGACATGAAGCAAACCCTACTTCAAACAGTCCTGCTATAACAAGTAATATCCAGTTCATGGTGTTAATGTAAAGTTTTCTAAATATTAAAGCAATTCAATTTAAGTTTTTTGTTGTTTTTAGTACATTTGCAGGCATTTACATTATCATTGAGCAATTTATTAGCTCATCATATAAAAAAGTAATTAAATTGGAAATGAAACATACAAAAGTTAAAGACCTACTGAATAGCACTAAGCCAGTGGATGAAGTATCAGTAAAGGGATGGGTTAGAACTTTTAGAAGCAAACGCTTTTTAGCACTGAACGATGGTTCGGTAATACATAACATACAGTGTGTTATTGACTTTGAAAACACACCGGAAGAAACTTTAAAAAGAATTACAACCGGAGCTGCAGTTGCTATACAAGGAAATCTTGTAGAAAGCCAGGGTTCGGGACAGAAATACGAAATACAGGTTACGAACATTGAAATACTGGGCGACTCTGATGCCGAGGACTACCCAATGCAGCCTAAAAAGCACTCTCTTGAGTTTTTAAGAGAGAATGCTCACCTGCGTGTGCGTACTAATGTATTTGGTGCTATAATGAGAGTACGGTCGGTACTGTCATTCGCAGTACACCACTATTTTCAGGATAGAGGGTTTGTATACGTAAACACGCCTGTTATTACCGGTAGTGACGCTGAAGGAGCAGGAGAAATGTTCCGTGTTACTGCATTACCTGCACAAAATCCTCCGGTAAACGAGGAAGGTAAAGTAGATTATACACAGGATTTCTTCGGTAAAGAAACAAACCTTACAGTATCAGGACAGCTTGAAGCTGAAACGTATGCTATGGCATTAGGTCAGGTATATACCTTTGGTCCTACTTTCCGTGCGGAAAACTCTAACACGTCACGTCACTTAGCAGAATTCTGGATGATAGAACCTGAGGTTGCGTTTAACGACCTTGATGCTAACATGGACTTAGCAGAAGACTTTATAAAGTACGTTATTCGCTATGCAATGGAAAAATGTCCTGAAGATTTAACCTTCCTAAACCAAAGGTTACAAGAAGAGGACAAAAAGAAACCTGCTGCCGAACGTAGTGAAATGACATTGCTTGAAAAACTGCGTTTTGTACTGGAAAATAACTTTAAGCGTGTAAGCTACACTGAGGCTATAGATATACTTAAAAACTCTAAGCCTAATAAAAAGAAGAAGTTTAAATACATTATAGATGAATGGGGTGCCGACCTGCAAAGTGAGCATGAGCGTTACCTTGTGGAAAAACACTTTAATTCACCTGTAATATTATTTGATTACCCTGCCGATATTAAAGCATTCTACATGAGGCTTAATGATGACGGTAAAACCGTTCGAGCCATGGATATTCTTTTCCCGGGTATAGGAGAAATTGTAGGCGGTTCACAAAGAGAGGAAAGACTGGAGGTACTACAGGACAAAATTAACGAACTGGGCATCGATGAAAAAGAGCTATGGTGGTATCTTGATACCCGCCGCTTTGGTACAGCAGTACACAGTGGCTTTGGTCTTGGTTTTGAGCGTCTTGTACTTTTTGTAACTGGTATGACTAACATTCGTGATGTAATACCTTTTCCTAGAACACCGCAAAACGCTGATTTCTAAAAATAATCTTACATATCTGTAAATACAGGTATTACACTCAAGCTTTATAATTTTATCTAAAAAGCATAGGGTTGTAATACCTGTTTTTGTATTTTTATACTACAATAATCACAGTGTTTACTTATGCTTAAGCAGAATTTACAATTAAAACTATCTCAAAAATTATCTCCTCAGCAAATTCAGCTGATGAAGTTAATACAGCTTCCTACTCAGGCTTTTGAGCAACGCCTGAAAGAGGAAATGGTAGAGAACCCTGCACTTGAAGCCGGTAAAAACGACGAGTACGAACAAGATGAGTACAGCAATGATGAGTATGAAGAATACGACGACTATGATGATAATGACAGAATTGAAACTGACGAAATAAATATTGATGAGTACTTAAGCGACGACGATGTACCAAGTTATAAGCTACAGGCAAATAATTACAGCGATGACGATGAGGAAAAAACAATGCCTTTTGCCGCGCATGTAAGTTTCCACCAAAGTTTAATTGAACAACTTAACACTTTTATACTTAGTGAGAATGAAAGGGATATTGCTGAGTTTTTAATTGGCAGTATTGATGATACAGGGTACATTCGCCGTAGTATATCAGATCTTGTAGATGATATGGCATTTACACAAGGTATTTATACCGATGAAAAAACGGTAGAAAACATACTGCATATTATCCACCAATTGGAGCCGGCAGGTGTTGGTGCCCGCGACTTACAAGAATGCTTATTACTACAACTAAAACACAAAACACCTACCGAAACTATAGACCTCGCTATAGCAATACTGGAAAATCAGTTTGATTCTTTTACTAAAAAGCATTACAAAAAGCTGATGCAGAAGTTTGACATTAGCGAAGACCAGCTACGTGGTGCTATTGATGAAATTGAAAGGCTTAACCCGAAACCGGGAGGTTCTTATGACAGTAGTAATAAAATTATAGAACACGTAGTTCCTGATTTTGCCATTAAAATTGTAGATGGTGAACTGGAACTTACACTTAACGGGCGAAATGCTCCGGAGCTGCATGTTTCTAAAGATTATAAAGACATGCTGCAAAGCTATAAGGATTCCAGAGATAAAACAGGAAAGCAAAAAGATGCAGTGCAGTTTATTAAACAAAAACTGGATTCTGCCAAGTGGTTTATTGATGCTATACGCCAGCGACAGGAAACATTATTTGTTACTATGAATGCCATTATGCATTATCAAAAAGAATATTTTTTAGATGGCGACGAAGCCAAGCTGAAACCCATGATTCTTAAAGATATTGCTGACCTAGTAGGGCTTGACATTTCAACCGTGTCACGTGTGGCAAACAGTAAGTATGTAGATACTCCTTATGGCACTAAACTGATTAAAGAGTTCTTCTCTGAAGCGATGAAAAACGACCAGGGAGAGGATGTTTCTACCATAGAAATTAAAAGAATACTACAAAACGTTATTGACGAAGAAGACAAACGCAAGCCTTTACCTGATGATAAACTGGCTGAACTACTTAAAAATAAAGGGTACCCTATAGCAAGAAGAACAATTGCTAAATACCGTGAGCAACTGGATATACCTGTAGCAAGGATGCGGAAGAAAATATAGTATGAAAAAGTTTCTGTTATTTTTCTCTTACTTATTTAACCCGTTGCTTATACCAACATACGCTACGTTATTTTATTTTTTTGTAACGCTTAATTATTTCCACAAACACGAAGTATATCTTGCTTTTATAGAGGTTTTAATACTCACGCTATTATTACCTATATCGCTTTTTTATTTATTTCGCTCATTAGGAATAGTGCGCACTAAAATGCTAATAAATAAAAGAGAAAGAAGGCTACCCTTGGCGTTCTATGCTATTTTGCTCTTTACTTTAATAAAACACAGTCTTGCCAACCTGGTAATACCGGAGTTGTATTATTATTTTCTGGGCATTTCAATTAGTATATTAACAGCACTTACACTTGTAATATTTAACCGAAAAATAAGCCTGCATGTAATGGGGGTTTCATCTTTAACTTTGTTTGTTATAAGCATTGCTGTTTACTACCATACTAACTTTTTAATACTTATAGGACTACTTATACTCTGTTGTGGTTTGGTTGCTTCTGCAAGACTGCAAGATGATGAACATTCACTTTCAGGTATAGTATCAGGCGCTTTAGCGGGAGTTATTCCGCAAATACTGTTATGGTTTGTATGGCTTATTCCTGTATTCTAGACTACAGAATATAAAACATCAAACCAAAGTTTACAACATTAAGGTTAATATCTTCTCCGGAATCCATTTTTGCACCATCTTTAAAAATAGGAGTTAACCCGTAATACGCATAAAAGTTCCATGTATTCCAGCCTACGGAAAGGTATGCTCCGTAAACAAAATCTTCTAAATCGCTATTGTTTTTTATTTTATAGCTCCCGCTTCCTTTTGGGTAAAACTGGGCTTTGTCTGCAAAAAGGTAACTTACTTTAAAACCTGCATATATTCGCCAAAACTTATGGCTTACAGCATTAGAGTTTCTCCAGCGTAGTTCTATAGGTAACTCTAAATAATGAAGTACCAGTTTATTTTTATCAAATTCATTACCATCAGCAATATCATAAAAATAATCTCCTGCTGTTTCATTCACCCTAAAGTTATGCTTTATGTTACTATACGAATATCCCAAACCAGCAGCTATAGCATACGTTCTGTCTTTATTAACAGGCATATCCCTTAAAAATCCCAAACCGAGCCCTGTTGAAAATGAATTTTGAGAATAATAATCAGGTTTACCCTGCATTAATATATAGGATATTGATGCATAAAACTGATCTTCCCTATATTTAGGGTCTGCTACTAAAGTAGTATCTTGTTCTTGAGTAATTTCTAAGCCCTCGGTTTGTGCAACACAAGTATATACTGTACAATAAGCTAAAAGCAGAAAGAAAAGGCGCATAACTTTATAATTGAGAATACAAATATGCAAAATAGTTATTGTATAATAGCTTTTATTCGTCCTTACTCAACAAATAATTGAAAGGTTTTAACGGTTTTACATGGCTAAAAATAGCGTTTGCTATACCCAATAACGGTACAGAAAGTATCATACCCATAACGCCCCACATAATACTGCCAATTACAACTACAAGTATTGTAATTAAAGGATCTAAATTTACTTTATCTCCCACCACATAAGGCTCCAAAATATAAGACTCTACAAACTGTCCTACCGTAAATGTTGCTACTATACCTATTAAAGCTGTTGTGTCGCCAGTGGTTATATACCCTAAACCTATCGCTATTATAAAACCTATAATATTGCCTATATAAGGTATTATTGTTAAAAGTGCGGCTATTACGCTTATTACTATAAAGTTTTCAACTCCCGAAACTCCCATACCTATGGCGTAGATTATAGCTAAGAAAAGCATAAGCAAAAACTTACCAAACAAATAACCTTGTGTGATATTAGCAGTTTCACTCAATACTTTAGATACCTCCTCTTTACTGTCATCAGGAAATAACTTTATAAAAAACCTCCTGAATTTACGCCTGTAATTGAGTAGGAAGAAGATATATATAAATGTAAGCAAATAGTCTCCCGCAAAAGAGTAAAAGCTATTTACAAAACTTAATGCAGCCTGTCCCATTTTACTTGAGGACATGCTGTCTTTTAACTTTACATCTTCTTTTTCTATGGGAGTCGTGGTATATAACATTTCTTCCACCTGCTCTATTTTAGGCATTATTTGCTGCTTGGCTTTATGCCAGTCTCCTATAAATTCAGTTAGCTGTAATGATATTAATGCTGCAAAACCTAAACTTAATAAAAACAGTAAAATAGTATTAATAAGCGATGCATACACCCGACCTACACCCCATTTTTCAAGTTTGTTTGAAACAGGAAGCATTAAAAGGGAAAGCACTATAGCTGTTAAAAAAGGAGCTAAAAAAGGTTTACTTTCTATAATGCATAAACAAAAAAAGTATATACCCACTATAGCTACTGTACCATTAAAAAGTATTTTTTTACCGGATGCCATTGTATTGATTATAAATTACTTTTAAAGATACTTAAAAGTAAAGAAAAGTCTGGTTGTTTTGTATTAACTTTAATATTTAGCACTTCTACTTTGCATCAGGAATATTTCCAGGGCTGCTATCATTATCAATCTTCTCACTGGTATTTTTATCTACAAAAGACACTCTTGTTCTTGGTAAACTATCAGGATAATTTTCCTGTAAAAAGGTGATTAACTTCTCCCTTACATATACTCTTAAATCCCACGCTATACCGGAATCTTTAGCACTCATTAAAGCTCTTACCTCCATAACATCAGCTTTCGCATCGGTAACCTGAACTACATTTACCTTACCATCCCACAGATCAGTACTTTCAAGTAAACGAGTTAACTCCTTTCTTATCTCATCTACAGGAACGTGAAAATCAGTATAAATAAAAACCGTACCTAAAATTTCCGATGTGCTTCGTGTCCAGTTCTGGAAAGGTGTTTCTATAAAATAGGTAGTAGGCACTACCAGTCTCCTTTTATCCCAAATATTTACCACTACATAGGTAAGCGTAATTTCTTCAATACGCCCCCACTCTCCCTCTACAATTACTACATCATCCAATCGTATGGGTTGCGTTATAGCTATTTGTATTCCTGCTAATAGCGTACCCAGTGCTTTTTGTGCTGAAAAACCTATTATTATACCGGCAATACCCGCCGATGCCAGTACACTGGCACCTATAGAGCGTATACTGTCAAAACTCATTAGCCCTGCACCTATAGCTAATATTACTATTATAAAAACAGCTACTTTTTCCAGTATATTAAACTGAGTATATACTTTTCGCGCATTAAGATTATCAGATGCATTAATATCATACCTTTTAATCAGGGTTCTTTTTAATATTCGTATACCTATAATAATAAACCAGGTTGAACTTATAATTATTAAAATAGTACCTATATGTCCTATTATAGAGGCGTACGATTCATCAAAAACATCGCTTGAAACACCAATGCGTAATACCAGTGCCGTTATAAAAAGTATAAGTGGTATTTTAATTCGATGCGCAAAGTTTACAGGCAATATATTTCTTGGATTTTTACCTACTTTCTTTAACACATAAAAAATAACAGCAAAACTAACCCCGAGTCCTACAATACTAAATATTATATATTTTACAAGTGTAGTATCAAGATTACTGAAATTCATAGTTTGCTGATTTTTAAGTTAAGAGGCATAAAATTAAAAAAACGAATTGTGTGATTGAACTGATTAAAGATTACCTTAACATAAAACGATGTAGTTACACAAAAACCTATTACTTTAACAGAAAGACTTAATCTTTAGTTAACTATGATAAATATCATAAGACTCTTATAGTTTTGTTATTATATTTGTTATATATAACTAAAACACAAAAACTATGTTAGTAAAGATTAATACCGATAACAACATTGAAGGACACGAAAGATTAGAGGGATACTTCACTGATATATTGCAAAATACTTTAAAGAAGTATGAAGACAGAATTACAAGACTGGAAGTACACCTTGGAGATGAAAATAGTCACAAAGGAGGCGAAAGAGATAAGCGTTGCCTGATTGAAGCCCGTGTTGCAGGGTTAAAACCTATAGCTGTTGAACACCATGCCGATACTATTGAAAAAGCTGTTTCGGGTGCTACAGACAGAATTAAACATGCATTAGAACACACATTCGGGAAACTGAACGCTCACTAAATAAAAACGATTTTTTTCATAAAAAAAGCTCCTGATATTTTCAGGAGCTTTTTCATTTCAGCATATTAATTACTGAATTTATAATGGGTAGTTGGCAGCGCTCTTAATATTTCAGCACTCTTTTCGGGTGAAATATCACGTTGTGCCTCTGCCATCATTTCATAACCTACCATAAATTTCTTTACAGTAGCCGAACGAAGCAACGGCGGATAAAAATGCATATGGAAATGCCATTCAGCATGGTCTTCCCCATCAGTAGGTGCCTGGTGTATTCCTGATGAATAAGGGAACGATGTTTTAAACAAGTTATCATACTTTACCGCTACTGTTTTTAGCATTGCGGCATAGTCTTCTGTTTCCTGGGCTGTCATATCCGTAATCCTGCCAAAATGCCTCCGGCTTATTATCATTGTTTCGTAAGGCCATGTTGCCCAAAATGGTACAACTGCCACAAAACTATCGTTAACTGCTATTATGCGCTCTTCTTTTTTAAGTTCTTCTTCTAAATAATCTGCTAAAAGACTATTCCCTTTTTCCTGATAATACTTTAGCAAATTATCCTGAGTTTTTTGCACTAAAGTAGGTAATGATGATTGCGACCATATTTGCCCATGCGGGTGTGGGTTACTACACCCCATTACACTTCCTTTATTTTCAAAAATCTGAACGTGATTAATAAAATCTCTACCGCCTAAATCATTATAGTGAAATTTCCATGCTTTTATTACTTCTACTATTGCAGGCACTTCCATTTCTGCCAGAGTAAGGTCATGACGTGGTGAAAAACAGACTACCCTGTTAATACCCCTTTCAGGTTTTAATTGAAATAAAGCATTACTTTCCTCTTCAACAGCTACTTCATCCTGTAGCAGTGCAGGAAAATCATTATCAAAAACATAAACACCCGTATACTGCTCATTATGTACCCCTCCCGAACGCTCGTTACCGGGACATAAGTAACACTTTTCATCATACATTGGTAAAGTTCCGGCTACAGGTTTTTCCTCCTGCCCCTGCCAAGGACGTTTGGCACGATGTGGCGAAACTAAAATCCAGTCTCCTGTTAATGGATTATACCTGCGGTGCGGATGTTCGTTATTGTCGAATTTTTCCATTTTATTTTTTGTAAGTATGTGTTCCTTCCGAAACTGCTACTTTATATGCTGTTAATTCAATAGTAAATTTCTCTTTGTATGCCTTACTCACTTGCGCTATAACCTCATCTTCACTACCTTTTTTAACTAAGTTAATAGTACAGCCACCAAAACCGCCTCCCATCATTCGGGAGCCAATAACAGCATCATTATTACGTACTGTATCAACTAAAAAGTCAAGTTCCTCACAGCTCACTTCATAGTTTTCAGATAGTCCGTTATGCGTTTCAAACATTAATGTTCCAAGCGTTTTAAAATCGGAAGCATCCATTGCTTTTACTGCATCTTGCACACGTTGTATTTCTTTCACTACAAAAAGGCAACGTCTATACACCGTATCACCCAGTTCTTCTTTAACCGATTCTACTTGTTCTTCTGTATAATCTCGGAAGTTTTTTACTTCAGGGAAATGACTTTTTAATATTGCTATCCCCTTTTCTACTTCTTCTCTTCGGGTGTTATAGCCAGATGTTAGGTGGGTATGCTTTACATTACTATCTAACAGTAGTAAAGAATAGTCTTTAAAATCAGCATTATGATATTCATACTCCAGTGTATTACAATCCAGTTTTATAACTTTATTTTCTTTACCGAAAACACTTGCAAACTGATCCATAATACCACACTTAACTCCTACGTAAGTATGTTCTGCTTTTTGCCCTATTAAGGCTATATCTTGTTTTGTTAACTCTAAGCTGAACATTTCATTCATGGCAAAAGCAACACCACACTCTAATGCTGCGGAAGAAGAAAGCCCTGCACCCATAGGCACTGTGCTGCTAAAAGCCAGGTTAAAACCTTTAAGATTAAAGCCTTTATCTTTTAACTGACTTAAAACCCCAAGCAGGTAATTAACCCACATTTGGTCTACCGGATGTAAACTATATTGTAGGTTAAAAGTATACTCTTCTTCAATATCTTTAGCTACTATGGTACAGGTAGTATCATCTGTGGATGATATGGTAAGACAAACATATTTATCTATTGCAGCAGGTAATACAAAGCCATCATTATAGTCTACATGCTCCCCTATTATATTTATTCTTCCCGGAGAGAGGAAAACATGCTGTGGTTCCGTTTTAAAACGCTCCTGAAAAAAACCTTGTGTTTGTTGTATTAGTGTCTCTTTGCTCATTGGTTGTTATAAGTGCTTAAACTTAAAAATTGTTTGTTTTTGATATACTTCTCCCTTTTTTAAAACAGCACTGGGAAAATGTGGCTGATTGGGTGCATCAGGATAGTTTTGTGTTTCAAAACAAATACCGCTATGGTTGTGGTAAACAGCTTTTTCTTTGCCTGCTATCTCTCCGCAACTACCTCCCACATATACATGTACCGAAGGCTGATTGGTATAAACATCCATCGCTATACCTGATTGTTCACTTTTTAAAGTTGCTACCAGTTTAGTAATATCTCCGGCAGTGATAAAAGAATCATCTATAGTCTCAGGGCAGTTTTTAAACTCGTTGAAGTCAAAATCTTTCTCGGCTACATTTATAAATGCCCCTGTAGGAACATTCTCATTATCCACCTCCAGTAACTCTGAAGCATTAATTTTTAAATACTGATCCCGTACATCGGCAGTATGTCCATCTAAATTAAAATAACTATGATTGGTAAGATTAATAATAGTATCCTCAGTAGACTCTGCTGTATAGCTTATAATAAGCTCATTTTTACTATTTAATGTATAGGTTGCTTTTACTTTTAACGCTCCGGGAAAGCCTTCCTCTCCGTTAGTACCGGTGTATGTAAAATGCAATGTATTTGCTTTTTCATCGTGAGAAGCCTGCCATAAAGCCGAACTAAACCCATTCCTGCCGCCATGCAGTGTGTGAGCATCATTCAAGTTCTTAGTCAGTTGATGTGTTTTACCGTTTAAGGTAAATGTTCCGTTTTTAATACGCCCTGCATACCTCCCCACTATAGCACCAAAGTAAGGTGCTCCGGCAATAGCATACGATTTTATGTAACTCTCAGCATCATTAAATCCTAAAACAACATCAAGTAGTTCTCTTTGTTTGGAAGGAATTTCCAACGAAGTAATAGCAGCACCATAATTGGTTACTGTTAGTGCCATACCGTTTTTATTGCTAATGGTATAGCTATATATGGGAGTCCCCCCGGGAAAATTCCCGAAAAGTGATTTTTTATATTTGTTAATCAGCTTTTTAGTTTTCATTTTTTACTATAAGTAGCTCTCCAAATATAAACTTTTACTATTATAAAAACCTACTACTACCTACCAGTTTTAGTATCTTTACCCTACCAGTATTTGAGACCATGAAAATTATTACTATTAACCCGAAGTCAGGAACACCAAAATATCAGCAAATAACAGAAGGCGTAATTGATGCCATTGCTAATAAAAAACTGAAAAGAGGCGAAAAATTACCCTCCGTAAACAAAGTAGCCCTTGAGTTTTCACTCTCGCGTGATACTGTACTCCTAGCCTATGAAAAACTAAAAAAGAGAGGCATTATATATGCCGCAAAGGGAAAAGGGTATTATGTGAAGAGTGAGGAGTTTATAAGCCATGAACAACGCATTTTTCTTTTGTTTGATGAACTAAACACCTTTAAAGAAGATTTATACAATTCATTTATGGTCACAATTGGCAATCAGGCTAAAGCTGATGTTTTCTTTCATTATTTTAATCCTGATGTTTTTAAAAAACTGATTAAAGAAAATAACGGCTATTACTCTAAGTATGTTATTATGCCCACCAACCTTAAAGAAGCTGCCGAGAGCATAAAACAACTCCCTGAAAAGGATGTATATATTTTAGATCAAACTAACAAAGAGCTTTACAATTATCCTTCGGTACATCAAAATTTTGAGAAAGATATTTTTAATGGTTTAACCCAAGCGCATAAAAAACTATTACGCTACAAAAAGTTGATTTTAGTGTTTGATGATTTTAAACAACCAAAAGGCATGGTAAAGGGTTTTACCCAATATTGTATCCGGCAGAATTTTCAATATGATATAGTAGCAGAGTTCACTACGAACACAATAAACAAAGGAGAGGTTTACATTGTACCTGATGACAGGCACTTGGTAAACATTATACTACAGGCTAAAAAGCAAGAGCTACAAACCGGTACTGATTTTGGTATTATTTCTTACAATGATACTCCGCTAAAAAAAGTTGTAGAAAACGGTGTAACTACTATATCTACAGACTTTAAGGATATGGGTAAACTACTTGCCGAAATGGTATTAAACAACAAACGGGAAACAATAGAAAATCAATCACAATTACTACTACGCAACTCGCTTTAAAGTTACAATACTAAAGCTTCCCTACAATTTTATCTAACACCCAAGAGGTATGCGCTCCTGTTTCCCCTGTAGAAGGGTGTACACTATTTCCCAACAAGTGCTCTCTCATATTACGCACATGATATAATTGTATGTTTTCAGGGTTTTCTATAAACAATTCTTTTTTATCATTGTTATTTTCCAACACTACAGGTTCTTCTCCAAAAACAGAAAATGTTATTTTACCATCGCTACCATATAGCTCCACTATATCCTCTCTGGAATTACTACCAAAGTTCCATGTTGCCGAACCGGTAACTCGGGTATTGTGAAGCCAGCAACCTGTAACAGCATCTTTAGCGGAATATAATCCCTGTTGGTTTAATGCAATACCTTTAGCTTCGATAACTTTACCTAACATTTGTATAAATAAATCAATACCATGACTGGCTAAATCATCAAAATAGCCTGCTGTCGCAATAGCCGCATCAGTACGCCAGTTATATTCTTTTGATTTATCTGCAGGCGATGGCGTTCTGGTCAATAACCAGTTTATATGTCGTGGTTTTCCTATCTCCCCATTGTCTATCCATTCCCTTACTTGTTTAAATCTTGGCAAAGAACGCCTGTAATAGGCTACAAAAAGGGGCACTTGTTTTTCACCAAAGGCATCGCAAATAACTTTACATTCTTCATAACTGGGTGCCATTGGTTTTTCTATACAACATGGCTTACCTGCTTCTGCTACTTTTAGCGCATAATATTTATGAGTATCGGGCGGGGTAGCAATATATACTGCATCAACATCCGGGTCATTTATAAGTTTGTCTGCATCATTATAAAAAACAGGAACATTATGGCGTTTAGCATAGTCTTCTGCTTTTGCCAAGTCACGACGCATTACAGCATATAGTTTAAAGCCTTCTGTTTTAGTATATGCAGGTCCACTTTTTAATTCTGTTACATTACCGCAACCTATTATTCCCCAATTTATGTCTTTACTCATCACTATTAATAAATTTTACCTCTATAAAAATATTAAAGTTTTTACAGCTACAAAGTATAATAAAAAAGAAAGCCCTTACTACCGAAGTAATAAGGACTTTTATGGTGTTTGGTTAGTTACTCTTTAAAACGCTGTATTTAGTGAAAGTGTAAATCCTGTACTTTCGGGGACAAAACGGCATACACCTCCTACACAAACCAGACCACCACGCTGGCGACCATAGTTTACTGCGATACGTGTAGCTCCATGCCTGTATGCTCCTCCAACATTATAGTAATGTGTTTGCATATCTTCATCATCATTACCATAATTATAAATATCCCAAACATACAGTGAGTATTTATCGTTAAGGTTTAACTCTACAGTACCTCCTGCCCAGTTTTTTCTGTCAGCATCAGCCCACATGTGTTCTGCTTCAACACGTATAGACTTTGTGGTATCAAAATTATAAATGGCTTCTCCCGTAACAATGTTACTTTTTACTTTTTCACCACCTTGTAACCACTGTGTATTGTAGTACTGGTTTATGTAGTAAAAATTAGTAAGCCATGTTTCAGAAAGTCTTTTCTTTATCTCAATGTTATAATCAGAAAAGTATTTCTCTCCTACACCGAAAAAGTCAGTATCATAATCCGCAGGCGCATAACGATATTGCCCCGGCAGGTTATACCAGCTGGAAGCATTTAAGGCTAACTTAGTACCATATTTACCCCCAAATGTTGTTTCTTTCGGAAATTCGTAGAAAATATCAATTTGTCCTCCTGTTTCTCCTGCTTTCATTATACCTTGGTCTACAAAATCAACTTTATTTTGTGCCTGATATACATAAATATTAGCAAGATTAGAGTGGTGCTGCTTAGTTAAGGCAGGAACAAAGTTTAATACCTTGTCGTTATAGTTAAGGCTCGAAGAAGTTGCATCAACAAAAGTTGGCTCTCTTTCCGAAAGGAAACTCATATTTTCCGTTCTTCTTACAGTAGCATCTATCCCTAAACCTGTGCCCGTATAACCAAAGTTTAGCAATATAGCATTACCGGGCTTAACAAACTCATTGTTTATACGGTTTTGTACATCAAGTACACCGTCTTCTTCTTTATAGTTATACTCTCCTGAGGCATAGAATGAATTATGTATAAAATTAATTCTACCTGCTACTGCACTGGTTAATTCATTAAAAGACGGGTCTGGCATGTTTAACTTTTCATATCGCCCTACATATGTAGCACCAACTGAAAGGTCAGTTTGCTCAAATTTAAATAATGTACTTAAATTAAAATCGGAATCGAAACCGTATATTCTTCCGTCTGACACCTCGAAACCTGTACGTTGCTGACCGAATAATGCTGTAAGTTTTACATTATAACTCGGTCTGTATATTACACGTCCTCCGCGTAATGCTGTATTAATCCCCAAAGCTCTGTCTTCCCATGCTCTCAGTAGTAAACCACTACCAAACTGTTCATAAAAATAACCGGCAGTCAATTCCAGCTTTTCAGTCTGATAGCTCATGTAATACGTACCTACACCCCCATCATGAAAACCGGGATTATAATTCAGTAATGCATCACTTTCATATACTTCTAACTGAAAGCCTGCAGAGAAATTACTGTATTGAGAGTTTATTAAAAAATAGTTGTTAGAACGTATTGGGTTACTCGGTTGTTCAATACCTCTCCCTTCATCATTAAGATACCATTGCGTGTTCGATTCGAAACCACCGTATATCCTAACCTCTTCTTTTTCCTCTTCTTCCTGGGCATACAAAACCCCGGTTGCTAAAGGTAAAAGCAGCAGTAATAGTCTTTTCATTTTCTATAGTTCCTTGAGTTTGTTATATAACTCGTTTTCTGCTCCTTGGCTATAACCATTGTGTACATATACTACTTTTTTGTTTTTTACAACTACAGTATATGGCACATTTACTATAGAAAGTGCTCTTTTTAAATCCTGGTTATTATCTATAAGTATAGTATAAGGCCAGTTTTTACCGTTAAGTAGCGGTTTTACTCTTCTTTGTGTTCTGGAGTCGTCTATAGAAACCGCCACAACTTCCATATTCAGTTCCTTACTCCATTCTGAGTAATGTTCTTTTATGGCATCAAGCTCGTTAATACATGGCGCACACCATGTAGCCCAAAAAGCAAAAACGTATATTTTATCTTCTTCACTAAAATCGGTTTTAACGTTATACCTTTTATTATTAACTGACTTTATAGTAACATTAGGCATTTGTTTTTGAGCAAAAGCTGAAAAACTTAAAAACAAGAAAAGTATGAATATCTTTTTCATTATAATTTAGTTATGTTTTTAATAAATGTGTTGTTATTCGGCAATATTAAAAATTTTTTGACATTATCCATCCTTTTTTCTTTAAAAAAATAAAAGCCTTAAACACCCTATTATATCTATAGAGAAAAGCTAATTAGCGAGGTAAAACACTGTATAAGTACAACTTAAACATTTTGTAACTTAAATATTTTTACATACTTTCGGAAAATAATTTAACTAAAATCAATATACTTTAAATATAAATCACCTATTTAACAAAAACCAATAACTTTAACCTCTATTAACAATGAAAAAATTATTCCTCCTGCTGATTATCTTAACTTTTTCTACAGTTAACGCCCAAATACCTATTGAAGGTGCTGCTCCTGATTTTACAGCTACCGATATAAATGGCAACGAGCACCATTTGCAAGACTACCTTGATGATGGAAAAACAGTAATACTTGATTTCTTTGCTACTTGGTGTACTCCTTGCTGGGGCTACCATTCAGGTCATTACTTCTCAGAGATTTACCAGGCATACGGTCCTGATGGGTCTGATGAGATAGTAATGTTATTTATTGAATGCGACCCGGGTACCGGAATGGATGATTTGAAAGGATTAACAACAGCAAGCCGAGGAAATTGGCTTGAAGGAACCCCTTACCCAATTATTAACGATCACACTATACAGTATTATTATCCTGTAGACGGGTATCCTTCGTGGATAAAAATATGTCCTGACGGATCTCAGTTCCATATACAGGGTCCTGCTTCAAACCCTGACCCACGCGGACATTATATAGGACAGATTTCAGGATGTAATGGCGATTTGACTGGAATTGAAAACCATGCAGAGATAACAACTCCTTCCATGAGAGTGTGCGATAACTCAGGTATAAATGATGTTGATTTTAAGATCACGAACTATGGAACTAATGACATAAATAGTATTGAAGTTTCTCTTAAACAAGACGGAGCAACTATCCATTCGGAAACTTTCTCTGAAGAAACAATCGAGGCTTTTACAGGTTTATCCGCTTCTTTTAATGATATTACATTTAATTCGACACATGACTATACTGTAGAGATTACTCAGGTTAATGGTGGTTCAGTTTTTAACGGACCTCTTGAAAAAAGCACTATTGTATTTGAAGAAACTCCAGAAGCAGGAAACAACTTAACTATAATAGTATATACTGACTACTACCCCGGAGAAATAAGTTGGGACATTAGAGACAGTAACGAGGAAATACTTATAAGTGACGAGTATGAACCCGGCAACGAAAACAACTCAGGAGGCGGAGGTCCCGATGGTTTAACAGCTAAATATTATAATGTTATTATACCTGAAGGAACACAAGAGTGTTTCCACATCAACCTTTATGATGATTTTGGCGATGGCTGGAATACTGACTTAGGAGAAATAGAGCCGGGAATAGAAATTATCGGAAACGGAAATCAGGTTCTTCGTATTAAAGTAGATGATTTTGGTGATGTGTTAAATGAAAGGTATGCTTTTAAAACTAACGGGGTACTATCTACAAACACTATCAAAAGTAATGAATTTGTAATTTACCCTAACCCTTCTAACGGTATATTCAACGTTAAAACCGAAATACCTGTTGCTATAACTATTACAGACTTAACAGGCAAAACGGTGTACAGCGGTAAACAACTTGATAATGGCAACAGTATTAATTTAAGCACACTACAAAAAGGCGTATACATTGCTCAAATAGAAAGTAACAACAGCAGTAAAACAGAAAAACTAATCATTAAATAATATTTATTTTTAGTTTAACTAAACACATTAACGAATTAATAAACATCTACATAAAACCCTACTATATCCATAGGGAAATAGCCTAAATACCGCATTAACACTAGAAAATGTTAATTAACTAAAATTTTTAATGTAAATTTTGGAAATAAACTTATTTTATATACTTTCGGATAAAAATGAACTATATTTTTATAATTAGTTAAAAATATAACATTTCATAAAAAAAACGTTACATAAAAATTAAGACAACTAATTTCTAGAAAAAATGAAAAAAACTTTACTTTTAGGATTGCTTGCTTTAGCAGGTTTTTCAGCTAATGCACAGATAGCTGACGGGAGTGAGGCTCCTGACTTTAGCGGAACAGATGTAGTAACTCAAGAAGAGATATCATTACAGGCTTATCTTGATGAAGGGAAAACAGTAGTAGTATATATGTCTGCTGCATGGTGTGGTCCATGTTGGAGTTTTCACAACACACATTACCTTTCTGATATTTACCATGCCTATGGTCCGGAAGGAAGTGATGAAATCGCAGTAATTTATATTGAATCTGACTGGAGAACTCCGGAAGGTGAAATTTTCGGCGAGGATTTACCTCAGGATTTACCGTCAGGTATACCGGCTCCACCGGCCCCACTAGGTGACTGGACAGAAGGCACTCCATATCCAATAATAAATAACGATAATGTTGGTGCAGAATACGATATCCCGGGATACCCAACTATGTTTGCTATATGCCCACAAGGTGTGGGTGAACCAGGAATAGTTACCGAAATTGAAAGAGGTACACCTGCAGAACTTACACAATTCATCAACGGAGCATGTACTCAGCTTGAAGGTGTTGAAAACTGGGCTAAAATAGAGGCGGGAGATGCAAGATACTGTGAAAGCACAGGAGACATCAACTTTAACTTAACAAGTTTTGGTAGTAACGTAACATCAGCTACTATTGACCTTAAAAAGAACGGTACAGTTGTAGATACTCAAACATTTACTGTAGAATTAGGTTTATTCGAAGCACAAACTGTAGCTTTTGAAAACGTAGAACTTGACGGTAGTGCTGAATATCAAGTAGAGTTAACTCAGGTAAATGGTGAGACTCCTGTAGCTACAATTCCTGAAAACCTAGCTTCTGAAAACTTTACAGTAGTTCCTAATGCTTCTGTAGACAGCTATCAAAACATTAAAGTTACTATCCACACTGATGAGTGGGCTAATGAAATGAAAGCTTATATACTTGACAGTTCAGGAAATATAGTATGGAATACACCAAACTATACTGCTGCAGATAATGAGCAAACTTTTGAATATGTAGTAACTTTAGAAGATATTGACTGTTATATGGTAGCAATGACAGATTCTTATGGAGACGGGTGGACTTACAATGAATCAGGACCAGACGTACCTCACGGAATTATATTTGAAACTGCGGACGGAGCTACAACATTATTTGAAAGTGACGGAGACTTTGCTGGTCAAGTATTTATTCAAGAAGCTACATTTAAAACTAATGGACAGCTGGATGCTGAGAAATTTAATACTGATGAGTTCTCTATATACCCTAACCCATCAACAGGTATATTTAACTTCGCAACTCAAAGTGTTGTTGATGTAACTGTAATTGATGTAACAGGAAAAACTGTTCACACTCAAAAAGGTATTAATAACGGAGATACTATGAACCTTAGCCAACTTCAGCCAGGTGTATATATTGCAAAAGTAACTGGTGAGAATACTGCTGAAAAAACGCTAAAACTTGTAATAAAGTAATCGCGTAAAAAAATAATAATTTATATTTGGTGCTATTGGAAGTAAGTTTATTTACTTCCAATAGCCTTTTTAATTAAATACACAAACTCTATTTTAACATTATGAAAAAATTTATACTAGCTGCAGCTGCAATGTTAACCTTTGCTGTACAGGCACAAACAGTAAGCGTTACAGGGAAAGACGGTGTTACAATAACTGACGGTTATACTTACACTACTAACTCTTTAAATACTGATGAAGGAGAAGATGGATATATGCCTATTGTAGTTACCAACCTTACTAACGACGATATATATGTTAGATTAAGAATGGACTCTATGGAAAATGCTGCCGGAAACGAATTCTTTATTTTCTTTTGTTTTGGAGAACAATGTTACTTCTCCGTGTCAGAAGGAAGTTCTGTACCTAGTAATCTAGAACAAGGAAAAATAACAGCGGGAGGAACTAATCATATTGATGACCACTTTGCTAGTGGTTATGGTGGAGATACTGCAGGCGAAAACGTAGTTTACAATATGTCTCTAGTACAATTCACTTCAGATGGTACTGAAGTTGGCACTTTACTTAGCTTTTCTTACGTATACAACCCTACAGCAGGAGTTAATGATATAGAAGGACTTTCTAACCTTGGTATTAATTTAAAAAACACAGTTGTAACAGATGCTTTACAGTTAGACTCTTCTATAGCTGCTAATGTAGAAATATTTGACCTTAATGGTAAAAAAGTACAAGCTGCTGCAATAAAGAACGGTTATCAAACCATCGACCTTTCTGCACTAACTTCATCTATTTACATAGCTAAATTTACTACTGAGGATAATAGAACGTCTCAAGTAAAAATTGTAAAAAAATAATCAAAGACTGTTTTGTATAACCAATCAGATGTTGATGTAAAATGAAAAAGAATCTTATACTGCTTTTTATCGCTTGCCTGGCTTTAGTCGGTTGTAGTAAAAATTACGACATATTAAACTCCTATAGCGATATAATATTAACAGCAGACAGTTCTGTAAAAGTAATAAATGAAACTATTACTTTTACTGTTAAAGACAATGAAGGCAATGACCTTACCGATGATACTGTATTTTTTGTAGATGGCGAGGAAATTGAAGGTAATACATTTACAACTGATGTTGTAGGTAATTATGAAGTTACCGCTACTTATTTTGAAGTAGAAGCTGACCCTATAGTTATTAACTTTCATGACGGAACAGGAATAAACTTCAGAAAAAGAGTATTAATTGAAGATTATACCGGTACTTGGTGCGGATGGTGCCCTAGGGTTGCTTATGGTATTGAGTTGGTACATCAACAAACAGAAGATGTTGTGGCAGTAGCCATACACAGACCTAGTTCTAACGAGTCCAGTCCTGTATATGACCCGTATAATTTTGATTCATCGGAACTAGAAAATTACATAGATATTCCCGGGTATCCTAAAGGTTTATTAAACCGCCTTACACAATGGGATAACCCGGAACCTAATAACATTAATCAGGTAATAGCACTAACACAAGGCGAAAACCCTAAATTAGGAGTAGCTATGAATACTGCAATTAGCGGTAATGACATAACTCTTGATGTTAATGTAAAATTTGGTAAAGACTTCGGTAATGAGCTTAAACTGGTAGTGTATGTTTTAGAAAACGGTTTAATATATGACCAACATAATTACACGACTTACTATAACAGTGAAGATCCTATAGTAGATTTTGAACACAACCATGTACTTAGAGCTTGCCTAACTCCTTTAATGGGAGAAATTATACCAAACAACGAGACAGGAATATTAAACGTATATACAAAATCATTTAATATATCAATTCCTGAAAATATAACCAATACAGGAAACATAGAGTTTGTTGCTTTTGTTACCGATGCAGAAGGAAATGCACTAAATGTTAGGAGTGCACACCCTAATGAAGTACAAGAGTTTGAAGAATTATAAAAAACTCGAAATTTTATAAAATTAAAAAGCCTTTACATTGCTGTAAAGGCTTTTTATATTAATACAATTGTATACAGATTGTACTTGTAGTATTAATTCTACACACTTCATAAATCATAATAAGAATATGATAGTTATTTTTGTACTCTATTTTTTCAGATGAAAAAAGATATATTATTACATAGAAAATTAAACTAAAAAACTCATAACCAATACATAAAAAATAATTTACGTCTTAAAACAAATAAATAATAACACAAGTTATAAGTCTTTTTTTATTACATTTGCGCAAAATTATTTACTTATTAAATCCCCCTTTATATGCTAAATAAAATACTTAAACTTACTGTTGCTATATCAGCAATATTCCTGTCGGCTACAAACATAGCCCACAGCCAGAGCCCTACTACACCGGCTAAAGACTTCAATGTCTTTACAGAAAACAACATGACTCTTGTAACCAACGAGACTGAAGGTCCTGTTGCTTGCGGTGGTGACTTAACAGTTGCAGGAAACTATCAGGTTTCTATCCATGATCCCGGTACTTTTATGGTAAACGGTGTTAAAATTGGCTTACTTGTTAACGGTAAAGTTAACTACCAGTCCGGTAACGCACTACAGGTTAACCAAAATGCCTACGTGAAAATAGGTGACGGAACAGGGTCAAACGTTTGGTATTACGACCAGAACAACGCTGCTTCACCTATCAGAATTACACCTAATTCGAACTATAACTCTTCTCCGAAGATTATGCTTCAGGCTAATTCTAACCAACTAGGTGTAGGCGTAAACAATAACCCTGTTTTCCAATCAGGTTTATTAGACTTTGCCAGTGCGTTTCAGGAAATGAGAGCTACTTCATTAAGTATTTCTCAATGTTCCGGTAATGCACAGCTAACTAACCCTAACGGACAGTCAATACCCAACACTAACCTCCCCAATCAGGTTAAAATAAACCTGCAAAATGGTGTAAACTATTTAAATGTTACAGGTGCAGACCTAAACAACGTTCAGGTATTTACATACAACCAACAACCGAGTGCATCAAAAATATTAATTATAAATGTAGATGCTCCGGGTACATTTAACTGGAACGTTTGGAATCAGGCAGGAATTGGTTTCTACCAATGTCCTTACATCTTATATAACTTCTACAACACTAATACTTTAAATATAGCAGGAAACTCAACTATTGAGGGTACTGTTTTCGCTCCTTTTGCTGATATAACCAAAACTGTTAACCAATCGAACATAGAAGGTCAGGTTATTGGTAAGTCGTTATTACAAAGCGGTGGCGAAATTCACTATGCAAAATTCGCTCCTTCAATAACAGGTTGTGCTCCTGTAGCAGGCGTACCTCCTACTTCTGTATTTAATGTAAACAATACTACGCAGTGTTTAGCAGGTAACTCATTTGAATTCAGCAATGGTTCTAACACGGGTGGTGCTGCACAACCGGAAGCACCAATAACCTATTCTTGGGATTTTGGTGACGGTACAACAAGTACCGATATGACTCCTGTAAAAACATATACTACAGCAGGAACATATACGGTAAAACTTACGGCTACTAACACTTACGGTTCTGATGATGAAACAATGCAAGTAGTAGTTAATGAAGCTACAAATGCAACAGTTACACAAACTACAGCAAGCACAGGTTCAGGTTCTATAACAAAACAATTTACACTAACTAACAGTGCTGATTTTACCAGCTACTCTTGGACATTACCTGGACAAGGTTCAGGTTTACATGCAAACCAAAGCACAGTAAACTTTGAGTTTACACAAGCAGGTTATTATGAAGTTATTGTAAGCGCTGTTGATAACAACGGTTGCGAAACAACTACAATTGTGCCTGTAGTAATAGCATCAGAAGATGTTAATACAGGTAACGATGGTGGTTTAGAAAGTGAAAGTTTAGGTGATGCTGTTACTAAAAGATATGTACAGCGAAAAATGAAGAGCGTACCAACTACCTTTACTAAAAGCGGTGCTAACATATACAACAAAAGTAGTATGACTACTCAATATGCAGCACGCTCGGGTAACGGACAAACACTTTTAGATATGTTCCCTGCTCAATTAGCACCGGGTAACGTTGGTAATATCACTTCTCCTACTGATATTTTAGATTATACTATTGCTCAGGAAGTTTTAAGTGTTGACTTTTCATTAGACGGAAAAACTAAAGCTGTTGTTTTAGGTGTTAAAACAGTAGATAAAGTATATAACCACACTAAGGCATCTTGTGACAGACTTCGCGGAGCTGAAATACTAAATGTAAAAACAGTTCAGGTAAAAGGTTACAACTTCTTAATGCAGGCTATTAAGCAACGTAACGGAGTTACTGAATATGCTATTTCTTTCGCTATTGGTGAAAACAACAACGAAAACAAATACACATTACAAACAAACTGGTACGTAAACCAGTATAACGTTTCTAACAATGTATATAACTTCCAGGTATGGGCTACTGTTCCTGAAAACACTACCAAACTGGTAAAAGATATACTTGACAATTTAGCTGCTTACGCACCTATTGAACAAACAGAAGTGCAAAAGTTACCTAAAACATACGCTGCGAAAGTTTCGAGAGACGGTGTAGATATGGTACTTAAACTAAAAAGTACAGAAGAATCTAAAAGTGTAGAGATAACAATGGATGAAGTATATAGTGAAACTAATGGTTTTGCTTTACGTTACAACCCATTCAAATCTGAATTAGAGCAAACCGTTAGACTTGAAATTAAAGATGGTTACGAATATGATGGTCTAATAAAAGTAGACGGTGAAATTCAGGATGCATTTTATCATGCTGATGGTAACTGGGGCTTAGATTATGATGCTACCTATACTACTATAAACGGCTATACTGTATACAATGATTTTGAAAGAGTATATGAAGACGATGAAATGCCGGTTAACAGAAATGTAAAACTGGAAGCACATAGTGAGTATGACTACTTAACGCTTTACAAATCATTACTACCGGGTAATCTTTCTGCTGATTATACAGAATACGGATACTTATCGTTCACAGCAAAAGGAAGCGGATTACTTGAGTTAGGTTTAGTAAAATCATCTATAGAAGAGTGGACACACCAGTATAGAGCCCTTATTAATGTAGGAGAAGAAGAACAAACGTATTACGTTCCTTTCAGCTTCTTTACATCTACAAAAACAAATCAGGAAATTACAGCCGATGATTTAACAACAATTACCTTTACATTCCTACCGGTTGAAGCAGGTACAAACGACCTTGACTTAACTATAGAGAATGTGAAGTTTACTAAATCAGCTCCTGAAGGATATGAAGAGCTACTAAACAATATGAATAATGAGTTTATGGTGTACCCTAACCCATCTTTCGGTACTGTAAACTGCTTACTGTATAGTGACAGTGCTACAACAGCTAATGTAACGCTACACGATATAACAGGTAAACTTATTTACAATGCACCTGTACAACTACAGGAAGGAAGAAATGAGTTCAAATTTAATTTTGATGTTCCTTCAGGGTTAATGTTCCTTAACATTACAAGCCCTACAATGGATTTCGGAACTTCTAAAATCGTGTTTAAATAATAAACACATTGTATTATAATATAAAAAGAGCTGCCGAATGGCAGCTCTTTTTTATTTACAAATAGTTCAAATTATTCTACTTACTCTTCATCAAACTCAAGCCAGTCCCTTGCTTCAAGTTTATCAGATCGTCTTGGTCTGTCATTACCCTCAATGTCTAGTTCTTTGTAAACTTCTTTAATAGGCTCTTCGGGTAACCCTAATGCCTTAGCTTTACTAAGCGTTTCGTTAAGCCTTTCTTTCTCTACAATATTTCGGTATGCTAATACTGCAGCCTGTGCTTTTAAAGTCGGGTCTACCTTTTCAGGCTCTTCTACTCTTATACGTAAAGCCTGTGGTTCAAAATCAGCAGGATCCAGTTCAGATATTTTAGTCTTTAAATCTTCAATCGTTTTATTTATTTCATTAAAAGTATTCTGATTTATATCCTGCGGCACAGGCAATAACTTAACCAATTCAACATCATTAATTCCTATCCCTGAAATTTCGTATTCTACATTTCCTAAATTCAATTCGGCTATTGCACCAATATTAGCAAAGCTAATCTCTGTACCAAACTCCACACCCGAAATTTTCAGTAATACCCTTATACCAACACCATAACGGGTTTCCATTACTTTACTGCCCGCAGGAGCGTTATCGGAGGTATCAAGGTAATGCACAATGCGTCTGCCTAGTGTATAAGTATTGAACTTAGAAGATGTATTAAGCATTGCTGCTATTTTTATTTCAGAAGAATAATTAGCACTTACCTCAAACGCTTCATCTTCCAGCACCTTACCTACAGTAGCCCAGTCAGCAGGAACAGGGTGAGGTTTATATTCACTATCTTGGTCAATACTGTTAACATAAGAAGAGTCAATCTCTACCCAACTTCCCTCAAGAGGTGTCCTCTCAATTTTATTGTATTGTCCCGCAAGCCATTTTGCAGCATTTTGCTTTTGTGTAACTCCGGGTGTTACATAGGCATCTTTAACTCCAAAATAATCATATATAAACTGTACTACATTATCATCAACAGCAAGATTTTTAGACTGATACCTTTTTATACAATCTGCAAGCCTTTCTCCTGAAGCCACAGCTTTAGCGGCAAAGTAAATTGACTTAATATTATCTTTTTCAGGTTTCATTTGAGAACTTTTAATCACCTCTATAGGATATAAAGATGAGTTACTCATATCACCAATATGCTCTTTTGCTTTTTCAAAAAATGTTTGAATCTGACCGAAAACTTCATTTGTAAAATCACCCTCCTGTTTTGGTAAGTACTGCACCAGTTGTGGCGACAGTACGCCATATACTGATATTTTATAACCAACTTTAGAAAGGTTTAATGCTCCCGCTGCTGCAACCACACCATAGTTTGCGTTTATTTTAGTTTCAACATCTTTAACTTCCAACATTAAAGAGAAACCTATACCGTAACGTTTTAAAATCAGTACCTCTCCATCGGCATTAGTAATGGTTTGGTATTTATCCGAAAGCAATGCTGCGGTATAATTGGTATTCATTGAATTTACCTTAGAGTTTGAATTTACAAACCCGCCGAAATTAAATTCGGCACTGGCATCAAGATTGGTAATTTTTTGCTCTACTTTAAACTCTACAAGTTTAGCATCAGGGGCAGCAACTCCTGTTTCCAGTTCGTTTGCTATTTCCTGAAAAAGACTACTGCTAAGACTCTCAGTAATCAATAAATCCGCAGATAAGGACTCGGCTTTTTTCATAATTTTTAGTTGTAATAAATTAGTAGCTACTAAGCTAAACAATTAAAAAAGAGAAAAAGTACTTATAAATGGGGATTTTTAATAGTTTACAAAAACTTAAACAAAGAAGTTTAAAAATATTTAGAATCATATAAAAAAGGGATAAATCGAAATGATTTATCCCTTTTTGTTGTAAGTACTGAATGACAAATAAGTTAATAAACAAGTTTTTTATAGATTGTTCCGTTTTCAGTGTTTAATTTAATAATCAACATCTGTTCTTCGGCAACAAGGTTGTTTATAGTATAATCTTTTTTGTTTAAATCAGCTTTACTATGTATCAGCCTTCCTCTTATATCGTATATAAAGACTGATTTAAGCATTGAAGAACTCTTAACTATCAGGTTTTGATCCTGCTTATAAATAAAGGTTGTATTTGGATCTGCTTCTACATCATTATTACCAAGAGCTTCGGCTGTATAAACAACTTCAAACCTATTATCAAACCTACCGGCATCGGTATTAAACTCATAAGTGTTTCCCTGAGACAACTCAGTATAAGTCTCAGTATATAAATCATGAATATATATTAGTTGCCCTTCTGCAAAAACGCCATCAAAATGATCGGCTTCAATTACATATATACCGGGTTCGCTAACCATAAACCCTAAAGGAACAGCATCGTCTATAGTAAATTGATTCCTTGCCTGAACCGAAAGTTCGAGACCTTCGGCAAGCGAATATAGTGCAATTGTGCCATCAGATAATAGTTTTCCATCCCAACCGTAATCTATACCTGTAGTAGTTTCATCAGTATACCCCACTGCGGTTTGAGAGAAACCTAAACCTTGGGTATCTTTAAGGTTAAGCCACAATCTTGATATCAAGGGCTGTTCATCTGTTTGGGGAGCGCGGAAAAACTGTCCGTTATTAACCGCCCTTCTCATATCATTGGTAAACACTATTGAAGAACTCTCTGCCTGTACAAAAAAGCCCTGACCTGTGTTAATAACCCATTCCGAAGGATCTCCCACAAAAGTAGATGAACCGGTATCGCCTCCCTCGGCATCATTAGCCGTATAAGCAAGCTTAGTTATGGTTGCATAAGTTGTGGCATCAGGATTATTTCTTTTTCTCCAGAAGTATAACGCCGAACTTTGGTTTATAGCTCCCACATTGGTATCGAAGAAAGCATGAATATTTATTGCTGATGGATAAGGGTTACCTAACATATTATAAGCGTCGCCTGCCGTTGTAACACTCACATTAATATCTCCGTTATTGGGTACACCTGTAAATTCTCCTGTAAACACAATAGGTGTTGAGCCGTTATTGTAGCCTGGCTCACTGTCTGAATTAGGCATTCGTATTAAATAGCCATATCCCGGTTCAAAATCCTGCGCGGTAGGATCGGTAGTTTCAAATAACGAAGTAAGGGAGTTATATAAATAAAAACGGTCATTGAGCGTATACAGTGAAAAATCCTTTAGATTTTGTCCCTCCACCGGCGAAGACCATATGGTATAGTCGAGCCTGTACAGCAATGAACTGTTTTTATACACTATGATATTACCTGAATTAACCGCATTTGTAAGTTGAAGAAGATTGGCATTATCTTCTACTATAAAGTTGCCTCCAGATACTGTTATTGCCCCGTTAACAGTTACATTAAAGCCGGAGGGGATGGTAACATTTGCCGTGCCGTTTACCTGTATGGTACAAGCCTCTATATCTGCCGATGCGGTATAATCTCCGTTAAATATGGCTGATTTTGTTGCATCGGGTTCACCGTTACTCCATGTGCTTCCGTCCCATGTTGTAGAGGTTATAGTAACGGCCACAACATTAGAATATACTACCGGGCATGAGCCATTTTGCACCACAGCCCTAAAGTAACGGGTAGTGGTAAAGCTACCCATTTCAGCTCCGGTTAAGGTAGGCGAAGTACTCGATATAAATGCAGGGTTTGTAAAAGTACCTGTAATAGAGCGTTCCCACCTTACCACTGTTCCGGTAAATCCGGAAAGTGTAATGGCACTTGGGGTACTGCCTGCACAAATTACCTGATCTGCCGATAACGTTCCTGCCTCTGGGTTTTCTGTAACAACTACATCGGCTGTATCTGTTGAAGCAATACCGTTGGCATCTCTTACGGTAAGCGTATAGGTTATTGTACCGGCAGTATCTGTTGGAGGTATAGCAGTTTCTCCACTACCGAGTCCATTGCTCCATTCATAGGTGTAAGGAGCATCACCGCCGGTTACCTCAGCTGTAAGGGTAACTTCGGTATCCTGACAGAAAGTACCTTCTCCAGTTATTTGTGCAGATATGTTTTGAGCAGTAATTCCTGTAAATACAGAAGTTTGACCTTCTGTTAATAAAGCATTATTAGCTGTTAGCGTGTTGCCAGAAAGTGCACTGAATTTTACCCACGGATTAGAGACAACATCAAAACCTCCATCAAGTTGTGCCGATATTAAAGCTGCCTCGCCACCAACAGCATCACCAATTACATAAGTAGCGGTAATATTAGCTATAGCATCTGTTATTCCTGTTTGGGTAACATTCCAGTATCGGGTAAGGTAAGCATCAATACTATTATTGTCTGGGTGTACGGCATCACGCACATTAACCCCTACATAAGCATTGCTGAACGTACCTGAAGTTACATTAACTATTATGGGTGAATAAGTTGTATTGCTTACTTTTTCACCAACAGGGAAAGTATAGGAACCTGTTGCTGTGTAAGGTCTCCTCACTAACCCGTCGCCATCGGCAACTATCATGGTGGTAGATGAGAATGAACCCGACACGGCATTTGCGCCCAAAGTAAGGTCATAATCTCCTATATTGAAGAGTCCGGTGGTAAGCGTAAGTGTACCTGATACTGTTACATCAGCAGCTAACGAAACATCAGCAGACGAATTGTTGATCGTAAGATTATTAAAGTCAGGCATTGAAGTACCCCCGATAGATTGTGCTTCGGTTCCTGTCATGGCTATTGTTTTTCCTGTAAAATCAACAGTCTGATTAAGGGTAAGGTCGCCCCTTATGTTTAAACTCGTTGGGAAAACAGCACCCGTTCCGCTGATTATAAGGTTATGATAGGCAGGAGTACTGCCACCGGGTGCAACAATAGTTTGATTAGTACCGCTATACTCTACCGTGTTTTCTACAACATTAGATATAAATGTGCCTGAATTGGTAAATGTACCGGCTATATTCATTTGATTATTGGTAAGCGTACGCAATAACGTACCGCTTGCAATAGTAATGTTATTAAAATCAGTATTTCCCGCAATAGTCGCATCTGCCGTAGTATTATTAAAAGTAACAGTACTTGTACCACCTCCCGGGTTAAAGGTGCCGTTATTTATCCAGGCTCCATTATTTCCGGTAATAATTAATTGGGAGTCATCAGGAGCATTTACAATTCCTCCTGCTTCAATTGATAGTGTTCCTATAGTAACTGTTGGGTTTAATGTTGGATCGTTTGGTGTGGTAGCAGCATCCGGAATAATTACGTTAGTATTGTCCGAAGGTGTGGCATTAGGTGTCCAGTTGGCGGCTGTAGTCCACGAGTCGCTTACCGATCCGTTCCATACTGCTGTGGCTACTTCTGCATCGGCTAATGTTAAAAGTCTGTTACCGAAAGTGCTCTCAAAAAATGCAACATTCACGTTAGCTAATTCAACATAATTATTTGTAGTACTGTAGTTGGTACGACTCTGTTCAATGGTTTGCAACGGAGAAACAACCACTACCCAGTCCACAAGACGATTTTCATCATTGCTGTTCAACTCTGAATCCTGGTAACGGGCACTGATAACGGCTTTGGTGGCGCTTCCGCCGGTCTGTATAAAATCATAAGTTCTTAAAATAGCATCTGTTTTACCCGCCGGAGCTGTACCCGGTGTAATTTTCAGGCTCATAGAAGTAGGCAATATACCTTCGTCCGCAAACCGTATTGAGGTATATGGGTTTCCAAACGTATACAATTTATTACTTATAATGCCTGTATTTCGGGTTACAATACCGCTAACTTCGCCAATACCTGTATTAGTGGCATCTCCTCCCATATACAAAGTATTAGTTCCTGTAGCCAGCCCACCTGCTGAAGATGAAGGATTGGATACTGTAATATTTAATGCACCATTTACTGTAACATCACCCGAAGTTGTAGCTCCTCCGGGGGTACTTATGGTCACATCATTATACGTACCGGGAACCAGCGTTTGCGCTGATGAGCTATTATTAAGTATAACTTTCCCTGTGCCTGACCATGTCCTGCCTGATGTCCAGGGAGCAGCAGAGGTATTTTGTGACGAAATGGTTCCGTCATTACTTATGGTAGATAATGCCCCTCCCAGAGCGTTGCTGCCCATATTTAGTGTTTGGTCCGTATCTATAGTCAGTATACCTGAAACATTTAGTACATTTCCTGCAGTAACTGTATTGGACGATGTTGTACTAACTGTAAAGTTAGTAAAGGTATTAGTTGTACCGGGCGTAGTCTGGTCAAAGCTCAAAGTTTGGTTGGTTGTACCCGAACTTATTAATGAGCCTGTTCCGTTACCTCTTAACCCTCCTATAGTGGTATTGATAACCTGCCCTTCCAGCGTTAGTGTACTGGATGAAAGATTCAACCAACTGTTGTTTGAGAAAGTAGTTGTACCCGAAACGGTTATATTTCCTGAAAGTTCGGCATTACCCGCAACCGTAAATGTTTCGGCATTACCGGCAAATGATGCAAACGAGGTGGTAGGGTTAGCTACAACCACTAAATCATCAAGGGCAATTTCATCAAATGCTGTACCTGAAACAGTTGTTCCGCTCCAACGTAAATAGCCATAATTATTGGTTGCAATATTTAATCCGGTAATGGTTACTACTTTATAATAAGCCTTCCATCCCGGTACGGCATCGCTTACGGCTGTTGTGGTATGGTTTACAGCGGTAGCATTGGTATAAGTGCTGTTGTTGGAAGAATAGCTTAAATTAAGGCTATTAGAGCCTGCTTCATCATTATACACATATACTTTATATCCTACACTTAATGAGGTAATGGTACTTCCTGTTTGGTTTTGGAAACGGAATGTAATGCTACCCGGAGCAAAATTTCCTGTGGAAGGCTGTATTCCCAAAGCGTAGTTGCCCTGCTCTACCTCAAAAGCATAAATACCGCCAGCGGTTTCCCCTCCTGCGGAACTGCCCGAGTCATATACCGTATCCTCTCCGCTGTCCCCTCCATAGTTTACAGCACCATCTGTAAAGCCTGTAAAAGCCCATGAATACGAGTTAAGCTCTCCCGATTCCGGAACACTGGATACTCCTGTACCTGCATAAGTGCCATTATTCACACCGTCAACAGTACTGTCAAAATCTACTTTATACGCTGTATTTGCCGTAGCTACCTGTAGCCCTAAAGGTGCATTAAGCGTTGTTCTGTTGCCTGTAGCAGGTGTTGTGGTTTTATAATTTTGCGTTCCCGCACTTCCGTTAAATTCAAATACTGCCACATGATAACTTGTAGAGGCTGTAAGCCCTGTTACTGTAACAGAAGAAGCAGTTCCGTTATACACCACATAGCTTGCCGAACCGATATCTGAACCTAAACCAAATGTAGCAGAGGCGGTATACGATGTTCCGTCTGTGGGAATTGCTGTTACAGCGCTTCCCTGTTTTAGTACTACCAACCTGTTAGTGCCCGAACCGGCAGTAAAATTAACAGTAAAAGCAGAAGCCCCTACATTATTAAAAGTAACATTGGTAGCAGAGGTTGCAGGCTCAAGAGCAAGGGCTTTACCTGATACTGCTACCTGTTTGTTAGTACCGCCCGTTGTAGAGAGTATTATATTTCCTGAATAAATACCTGCAGGTGCCGAAGCTTTTATTCTTGAGTAGACCGTAACGGGTTGCCCTGTTAAAGTCCCGCCGGATTGTGTAAGGCTGATGCTGTCGGCAAATCCCGAAGAACTGCTGGTAGAAACCTCAAAATTTGCAGGGGCGGCTACAGTTACATTATTGGTAAGATTAGCTCCCGTAACTGTAAAACTTCGCGTTGTTGATGCCGTTCCTGTAACCGTGGTAACACTTGTGAGTGCAGTTGTTGAGGTTGAAATAGATGGCGTTGCAGCAGGATCTATTATAAAGGTCAGCGTGTTAGATGTTGCCGTCCCGGTAGCTACCGTTACACTGGCAGAACCTGCCGTAGTAACATCGGTAGCCGGGATTGAAGCCGTAAGCTGTGTGTCAGACACATAAGTAGTTGTCCTACTGCTACCGTTCCACCTTACTGTGCTGGAAGGAGTAAAATCAGTTCCTTCCACCGTTAGTGTAAAAGCTCCGGTACCTGCTATTGCAGAAGATGGAGATAAAGAGGTGATAACCGGTTCTGTAACCTTAACTACAATATTATCAAAATAAGCTGTCTGGTTTTTTTTAGTAGAAGCATTCCAAAACGCACCTGTTAAGGGTAATGATGTTCCTGTAGAGCTACTATTTACAGCCGTTCCCTGAGAAACAAGGCTGCCTGATTCAGGGTTACTAAACGTACCGCCGTCTTGCCTTACAAAAAGTTCCCACGTGTTAGACCCTGGAGTATAAGTAACTTTTACACTTAAATGCGTATTTCCAAAATCTGATAATCCACTTGTATTAGATGATAGTATATTCGTTGATGTACGAAGACCCGCAGTGTATCTCACAAGTCGTAAAGGGTCGGTTTTACCATTATTACCCAATAGTACTGCATATCCTGAACCTGTTGTTGCAGTGGTATTGGAAGTTCCTGCCAATACAAAAGCATTTGCATAACTTCCGTTTGCCGGGCCTGATGGGTTTGAACGAATCTGACGCATATTGAACGTCCAGGTAACCATACCCGGATTATTATTCAAAGTACTTATATAGGGAGTACTGAAGGATGCGGAAGACACATAGGCAAGAATCCAGCCATTAGAATTTCCTGCTCCCGTTGCATCATTGGTAAGTGTTAGAAATCCGGAATTGATTCTGGCACCCATATCCGTACCGCTACGAATTTGCGCCCAACTTGTACTGGTTCCTACAGCACCGTTAGTTGATGTGTAGCTGCTACCGGTTGAAGTGCTGAAATCATCACTAAAAACTGTAGTTTGTGCAGAGGTAATAGTGACTGAGAAGAGCATTAGCATAACGTTTAAGCTAAAAAGTAATTTTTTATTCATTTTGCTAATTATTTAATTATTAGATATTTTTTTTGCTATGTTTTTATAAATCTACAAACATCGTATATTTACATTAAATTTTTTAACTTTTTTAAAATTTTATTAACTATATTAATTTTATTAAAAAACATTACAAATGTTAAGGAGAATGGGGCTTTCAGGCTGTAATAAAACTTTAATAAATAACCTCTCAGTTTAAGCAGTAATCTTATATTATTATACTATATAATAGGATAAAGACAAGTACAACTATAAAGAACTCTAGTCTTTTCAATTATTTCGAAATTAAAATAGTTAATCCCAAAATGATAGTTGTATAGTTCATAACGTATTAAACAATTTTTTAATAATCTTTTAGAGTAATTTATTTAAAAAAATCAGAGACTTTTCGTACAGCCTACTTTAACACCTCTACCCTACGGTAGTCATAAATTATTAACTACATTGCGATAAAATTCATAACAAAAAGAAATCAATCAAAGTTATTTTATCTTAAAATGATTAAAAAAAGATTAATATATCTATTCTCTTTTTTATTAGTATATACTTTATCTTTCCCGCAAAACGTAAGGCATTTATCTGTTAAAAACGGGTTACCTCAATCCTTTGTATCCGGTATATCGGAAGATGAAGAAGGCTTTATATGGATAAGTACACATAACGGTTTAGCACGTTATGATGGAAATAATTTTGAAATTTTCCAGAATAAACCCGGAGATAACTCCTCTATTTCTTCAAATTTTATATCTAACTCAATAAAGGGGAAAAACGGAGATTTGTGGCTACGTTTTGATAGCGGTGCCATTGATGTGTTTAACATGACAACACACAAGGTTAATCATATTATAAGTAGAGACTTTTTAGACCAGAATAAGATAATAATTGCAAGAAGAGGATGGTTAATTTCTCAAGACGATTTTTTTTGGTATATATCACAAAATGGTAAAGTATGTAAATTTAATTTACCTGCTATAGAAGAAACAACAACAAAAGCTATAGTTGATGAATATAGTTTTAGTACAGATGAAATTTACTCTATTATAGAGGATTCTAAATCTAATATATGGGTACTCAGTAAAAATGCTATAAATAAATTTGACACAGCCTCTAATGAATTTATTAAATACAACACCCCCTACCCGTTTGATGCAGATTATAAATTTGATTTTGGCGAAGAAATACCTTCTATCCTTGAAAAGGAAAACGGGGATTTAATGTGGATAGGGAAAAAATCTCTATATATTTTTACTCCTGAAAAAATTGAATTTAAACAAATAAAATTACCTGAAGAAGTTACTTTTAACGGAAAACTTTTAGCTAAAGCTGATACAGATAAAGAATACCTACAATTAAACAGAACTCTTTACAGTTATACTGAAAAAGCAGGCTTTACCAAAAAAGTAGTTATAAATAATAGTCGTGAAACTCAATCACTGTTAGTAGATAAATCAGGTTTAATTTGGCTGGGAGCCAATACTGATGGTATTTATCTGGTTGACTTAAAAACAGACTTTAAAGCCTTTAAATATAAAGAAGATTTTGCAGTAGACTTAATTGAAAAAGAATTGAAAATATCTTTTTACAATTTTTTTGATATCAACTCGTCAAAACGAGGTGATTTGCCTCCTGCCTACTATTTAAGATCTGTTCGAGATAGTGAAAAAAATAAAATTTGGATAGCCGTTAACCGAACTGTTAGCTTTTTTTACACTTTTGAAAATAAATTATACAAACTCCCTTCCTTACCTGATACCTCGCCTACTGTTTCTAATGAAATAGCCGGTATAACACTATCTAAAAACAAAACTCCTATAGTAATAGACAAAAAGAATACTATATACAGATACGAAGAGGAAGCCTCATCATGGGAAATAATTTTCTCCGGCTCTCAATTAAAAAGCGTAATTGGCTATAGGGTTTCTCCTAGTAATATATATGCTGACGATAATAATTTATGGATAACTACAGAATATGACGGATTAATTAATGTCAATCTAATTACAAATATAGTTACACGTATTTCCGGTGATACTGAAAAATATAAAATCCCTTCTCAAAAATTATATGGTAGCATACCTGATGAAAAAGAAAAAAATATTTTATGGATTGCCAGCAGCCATGGTTTGATTCGTTTTTCTAAAGACACCTATGAAAGCACTTTATTTTCTGTAGAGGATGGTCTTCCTGATAATGTTATATATTCTATCCTGTTAGATGAATCAGGCTACATTTGGATGGGTACTAATAAAGGTATATGCAGGTTTAACCCTGAAACACGCCAAACCAGAACTTTTACAGAACGTCATGGATTGCCCTGTTTCGAGTTTAACAGATATCATCAATTATACCTCCCAAATGGTAAAGTTGCATTTGGAGGTGTTGAGAGCGGAGTACTATTTGATCCTCTGAAAATAAAAGAAGATAATTTTAACCCTAATATTGCAATTACAGGAATTAAAATAAATAACCTCTCCTTTAATACAGAGACTGAAACACCATTCAATACAATAACAAGTATTGCTTTACCTTATAACCAAAATACACTGGCAATAGAGTATGCTGCACTGGAATTTAGCCAGCCGCAAGATATAATATACAGATACCGATTAAAAGGCTACGATAATAACTGGGTAGTTGCAGGAAATAAAAAAGAAGCGGTTTATACAAAAATCCCTCCGGGAAATTACATTTTTGAAACCAATGCTACTAATACTACAGGAAAGTGGAGTACCATAGTAAAATCACTCGCTATAAAAATATCTCCTCCGTGGTGGGCTACGTGGTGGGCATTTGGTATCTACATTTTTTTAGCACTATTCATAACTATAGTGTTTATAAAATATAGTATAAAGCAAGGGTTAATAAAAAATGAAATACTGCTAAAACAAAAAGAAACGGAACAACTTAAAGAGATGGATGAAGTTAAAAGTCGTTTCTTTTCTAACATAACACATGAATTAAGAACTCCCCTAACCCTGATTATGGGACCTGCGGAACAACTAAAAAAAGTAAAAGAAGAACAACAACAAAAACACCTCCTGTCTATAATAACAAAAAATGCCAATAACCTTTTAAATCTTACTAATCAATTACTGGATATAGCTAAACTGGAGGCAGGTGCTTTAAAACCACACATGCGTTGGGGGGATATTATATCTGAAATAAAACAGGTAATTAGCTTATTTAGTGAAGAAGCTGCTATTAAAAATAACAGTATAAGGTTTGAAGGACCTCAAAAAGCTGAATACTTTTTTGCTCCGGAAATAGTAGAAAGAATTTTATACAACCTGCTTTCCAATGCACTTAAGTATAGTAATAATAAAGATACTATTACCGTAAAACTAACAGAAGAACATGAAGGTATTACGCTACAAGTAGAGGATAGAGGTAAAGGAATTCCGGAAAATGAACTTAAGAATATTTTTAAAAGATTTTATCATATCGAGTCTGATAAAAAAGAAGTAGGTACAGGGATAGGGCTGTCACTAGTAAAAGAACTTGTGGAATTACAAGGAGGAGCAATAAATGTAAATAGTTCAATACAAAAAGAAAATCACGGAACTACTTTTAATATTTTCCTGCCATACAACAAAATAAGCAACCAAACTACAGTTAATGATCCTGAAAATACTAAAATAAAAGAAAAAATAAATTTAACTGAAACAGCAAATAATAAACCAACAATACTCTTAGTTGAAGATAATTATGAATTAGCCTCTTTTATAGCTACAAGCCTAAAGCCTTACTACAATATATACCATGCAGAAAATGGTAAAATTGGTATTAATATGGCTCTTAAAATTATTCCTGATTTAATATTAAGTGATGTTTTAATGGACGAAATGGATGGGTTTGAAATGTGTAAGTTTTTAAAAGAAGATATTAATACAGACCACATCCCCATTATACTCCTAACTGCCAAATCAGATACCGAAAGTAAATTGGAAGGATTGTCTTATAAAGCAGATGACTATATTACCAAGCCGTTTAATATTTCAGAATTATTAATGAGAATAGAAAACAGGCTTGAATTACAAAAAAAGCAACGAAACTACATCTACAGAAAATTTAAAGTGCTACCTGATGATGAAAAAACTGAAGAAAAGCAAAATGTAGTAGAAGATGTTTTTTTACAAAAAGTATATAATGTTATAGAAAAAAGGTTAGATGATGAAAATTTGAATGTTGAAGAATTGGCTGCAGAATTAAATATGAGCAGAACAAGTTTACACAGAAAAGTAAAAACACTCACCAACATGAGTACAGGTGAAATAATTAAAGTATATCGCCTTAAAAAAGCAGTTTTACTATTAAAGGAAAACTATAACATATCAGAAGTAGCATATAAAACAGGCTTTGGAAGCCCATCATACTTTAGTAAATGTTTTAAGGAGGTATACGCTGTAACCCCTACGGAATACAGCCAAAAAAATATAAACTGAAACATTATTTACAGTATTTGAAACATATTTTACATAGTTAATGTTAAAAAAATTAGAGTTTTACACTTTAACATTTTTTTAAACTTTACTTTAACTATGAATAAAACTACTTTCCCTTTTAATCCTTATGTAAAAGGAATCAACTTTAAGAGTATTGTAAAACTTTTTATGCTAACTGTACTTATAAGTAGCGCATCAAAAAGTATTGCCCAGGAATATCCTTCTACCTTTACTGTATTTGATGAAATCCTGTTTTATGATGGATATGCCGAAACAGTAAATGAACCTGTTCCTGAAGGAATACTACGTCTTAGTAATTCTTGCTATACCCGAAAACTTAGCGAAGATGAATTAGCAACTTTCGGCAATACATTAACAATGAATATTACTATTAAAGCTGCATGTGATAATTATGACAGAATTGGTAGTGCAAACATAGCATTTGTACCAAAAAATCAGGAATCATATACCTATGATGAAGTAGAAAGAATAGAGATAGGCAGATACATCACCCCTTTTATGAATAAAAATATAGAACCTGATGAAGTACCCTATAATTTTACAATAGATAATGTTGCTCAGATTTTTAAAGATGAGACAATTTTAGCAGAATACGATATCTGGATTGAATTAGAACTATTTGGCGTTCCATACGCTGCTAATACAGAAGTAGCAGGTTGTGCCGGCAGAAATGATGTTTTCTACGGTACTTTAGAATTTGTAACCGATTTAGATACTACAGTAGAATATGGAGATAACTTTTTACTGCCTCTTTCTTTTAAATACCTACTTAGGGATTACACACTTGAAGGTACTGATGTTTTAGGAGAAACAGTAAGAACTATAACATTTACGCTTGAAGAAGATGTACCAAACGCAAAACTACACCTTATAACATCAAACCACGGAGCTAATGCAGGAGGAGAAGAATACATCAGAAGATGGCATTATATATACTTTGATGAGGAGCTGGCATTAAGTTATAAGCCGGGAGGAGAATCTTGCGAACCATTTAGAGAATACAATACACAAGGAAACGGAATATATGGACCAAGCCCGAGAACAGAAGCTGAATGGGCGTCTTTCAGCAACTGGTGCCCAGGAGATAAAATTCCTATCCGTGTAATAGATCTTGGAGACCTTTCAGCAGGAGAACACTCATTTAAAATAGATGTACCCGACGCAGTGTTTAGCGGAGACCAAGGAGAGTTCCCAATGTCCGTATACTTACAAAGCTATAGTGAAACTCTTGATGCAACTGTTGTTGAAAAGCCAAAATACAGTTTAATACCAAACCCTGTTAAAGATGTATTAAGTATTAATACTCAGGAAACTGTAAAAAATATAACAATAACTTCCATTACAGGACAAACAGTATTACAATCAAAATCCTCTATATTAAACCTTTCAACACTGCAAAGTGGTTTATATATAGTTAAAATCACATTTGCTAATAACCAAATTGCTATAAGCAAAGTAGTTAAACAGTAAAAACTTACAAAATCTTTTATTTTTATTTAGACTTTATAAAAATTATTACTTTTACAACCAGAATAATTAACCTAAAAATCCTATGTTATGAATAAAATTACCTTAAGTCTGCACGGGAGAAGTAAAACCCTTCTTACCCTGCTAACAATCTTGTTTTATACAGGTTTAAATGCTCAAAGCTGGGAATATATAGATCCATCTTCAGGCTTCTCTGCCGGAGGAGGAGGTTCTGTAAGTACTGCTCTAACTGAAGACGGAACAGTTTATGTATCCTATTATGATCTTTCTGTTTCAAAAGGAACAGTTCAACAATATTCTGATGGTGCATGGAGCTATGTAGGCGGTACAGCAGGTATTACAGATAGCTATGCCAACTATAACTCATTTAGTATTGATAACTCCGGAAATGTATATTTCACAAATCAAAGCAGTTGGCCTGATTCAGGTATGGAAGTTCGGCTTTTTGACGGCACATCATGGACAGAATTACCGAAACCTACAGAAAACGGAATTAACCACCAAACCAGTGCCGTAAGTAATAGCGATATACTATTGGTTGCAAACGGCGAGGATAGCGGTACTGTAAAAAGATATGTAGGCAGTACATGGGAGCAGGTTGGTACAACAGGCTTTGCAGGAGGAGTACCTTTCTTTATAGATGCTGTTATAGACTCTAATGACAAGATGTATATTAGTTTTAATAGCAATGGTTATGTACATGTATATGAAAATGATGTAACAGCAGACGCCTCAACGGAGTGGATACCTACAGGCGGAGAAGCAAATATCGCTCCTGCTTCTGATTCAGAAAATTACAAATCAGCAATAACTGTAGATGATAATGATAATCTTTATTTAGCTTATGTTTCCAATTCAGCCGGAGGACAAAAACTAAATGTAAAAAAATACGATGGTACTTCCTGGACACAATTAGGTACTGCAAATTTTACAGCAGGAAGAGTACAACACGTGAGTATAGCTGTTAGTTCTGACGGTACACCCTATGTTGCAGTTAGCAACTGGGAAGATGTCGATTTTCTTAAAAACTATGTAGTAGGCTATAATGAATCAGAAAACACTTGGGAACAAATAGGAGATGGATATATCTCTGCAGGACAAGCTACATATAACTCATTACAGGTTAATTCAGATGACCACTTACTATTAGTTTTTTCAGATAACAGTCTGGGAAAACTTGTAATGATGGAATATGACCTTAATGCTTCGGTAGAAACTCCCGTAACAACTATTAACCCGGTAACCATTACTTCAGGCTTTAACCATGATATTATAGCGAATGGTATTGGTGATGCTTCTGCAAGCTCAGATATAGGCTTTGATGAAGTAAACAGCAGAGCATTAGTGTCATTAGATTTTCAGGAAACTTCAGGATCCGGTTTCCCAACATACGGATTACCCGCTGATGGTTTAATAAACAGCGCTCTTACTCCCGGTGTTACATTTCAGCTTGCTGATTACTCAGGAGATAATGCATTATTTCTTACCCCTGATTATGTAGGTACAGGAACAAGTACAGGAGCACTTGAACTTTCGGTAGAAAATGCCAGTAATTTATATTTACTTACTGCTATGGCAGGAGGCGGAGTGCAATATTTACCGTTAAATGTTACGGTTAATTTTGATGACAGTACCACACAGGCAGCTACAGTTACCGTATCAGACTGGTACAATGGTACAGGAGCAGCAATACAAGGTATGGGCAGGGTTAACAGAGCAAACAACAATCTGGAAGGTGATGCTACAAACCCAAGACTTTACGAATATACAATAGCTATTGACGAAGCGAACCAAAATAAAACCATAACAAGTTTATCTTTCTCTTTTGATGGCGACCAGACAGCCGAATGGGGCAGCGAAATCCGTTTATCCCTATTAGCGGTAAGTGCCGAAAGTACAGAGTCTGTTCAATCAGGAGAATGTGTATTTACACCATTGTCACTTACAGGATTTAACCATGATGTTGTAGCAGAAGGTACAGGAGGTGATGCTAATGAAAAAGCAACCCACCAAATAGATGCGGCAAACGCATTTTATGCTCAGGATTTTGTACCAACTAACCCGCACTTTTCAGGAGCAAGCGCAGCAGCATACGGAGGTGGGCTTCCTAACAGCGGATATATAGAAAGCAGTGCTACAGAAGGTTTAGCATATCAAATAGCAGATTACACAGGTAATAATGCTTTAGTTTTAAGAAACACAACCAGTAATACCGGCACTCTGGAACTGACGGAGCAGAAAAAAGCCGAGAAACTTTATATAGCGTGGGTAAGTGCCGAAGGCAGTAATAATGTTGATGTAGTAGTTAATTTTACTGATGGTTCTTCTCAAACTTTTGCTTCACAAAATGCTTCAGACTGGTGGTCAACAAGCCCTGACGCTTCTACAGTAGCTATGGGAAGTATTGGTAGAGTTTCAGTAATAACAACAGCTGCCTGGGCTCCGGTTAACAGCTTTAGCGGATTAACACAAACGCAGCTTTTCCAAACAGAATTTCTGTTAGATGAAGAAAATCATAACAAACTGATAGAGTCTGTAACTTTCAATAAAGAAACTTCGGGTAATGATGCTACTACAACAGCTGTTATTGCTTTAAGTATCTGCGAAACGCAGGCTACACAAACAGTAAACCCTGAAACATTAGCTATAAACACGCTAAACGATGTTCCTGCTGAAATAACAACAAATGGTGGCACACTTCAATTGGAAGCAGTTGTATTGCCTGAAGGAGCTTCACAATCAGTCGAGTGGACAATAACAGAAGGTTCTGAGTTCGCTACTATTGATGAAAATGGTTTAGTTACTGCTACAGGCAACGGCTCTGTTACTGTAACAGCTACATCCAGCGTTGACGGTACTGTTAGTAATACAATTACAATCACCGTTTCAGGTCAGGAAATCAGTTATTGTACACCTGTATTTACATCAGGTCTTGGATGTGGAAATTACAGATTAAGAACCGTATCCATAGGAGATATAAACAATGATGCTACTACTGCAAGCTGTCTTGATTATGATTACTTAGCATTAAGTACGACACATGAAATAGGAGAAACAGTAGATTTTTCTATAACATTAGGAAACTGGATGTCCTTTGCAATATATGCTGATTTTAATGCTGATGGAGATTTTGATGATGCAGGAGAAATGCTGTTTGCAGGCACGCCGGAATGGGTTAACCCTGTAGAAATAGTTGAAAATTCATTTGTATTACCATCAGATATTACTCCGGGAACGTATAGAATGAGAGTAGTTGCTGTTTGGGGAGATAATGCTGCAAACCCTCCTATTACAGCAGGTCAGGCATGTGATACTTTTGACAGAGAAGGAAGCGGTAACTTCCATGATTACACTATTGTTATTACAGAAGAACAAAACCCTAGTATAACAGTTAGTACACAAAATAATGTCCCTGCTGAAATAACAACAGATAACGGTACATTACAACTGGAAGCAACTGTAACACCGGAAACAGAACAGGTAACATGGACTATAGTTGACGGAGCTGAATATGCGTTAGTAAGCAATACCGGTTTAGTAACAGCTATAGGTAACGGAACAGTTACAGTAAGAGCAGCTTTAACAAGCGACTCAGAAATATATGACGAAATAGAGATTACAATATCTAATCAGGTAGTGGCTGTAACAGGGTTAACTGTAGCAGTACAAGATAATGCAGCAGCAGAAATTACTACCGAAGGAGGTACTTTACAGCTTATAGCTACTATTACTCCTGAAGATGCTACTAATACTGATGTAACATGGACGATAACATCAGGAAGTGAATTTGCTACGGTAGATGAAAATGGTATAGTAACAGCAATAGCAAACGGTATAGTAACGGTAAGAGCAACATCAGACGCTGATGGTACTGTTTATGACGAAATAGAGATAACAATCTCTAACCAAGTTGTAGCGGTAACAGGTTTAACCGTAACAGTACAAGACAATGCTCCGGCAGAAATTACTACCGAAGGAGGTACTTTACAGCTTATAGCTACAATAACTCCTGAGGATGCTACGAATACTGATGTAACATGGACGATAACATCAGGAAGTGAATTTGCTACAGTAGATGAAAATGGTGTGGTAACGGCAATAGCAAACGGTACTGTAACTGTAAGAGCAACATCAGACGCTGATGGTACTATTTTCGATGAAATAGAAATAGTCATAAACATTCCATTATCAACCGAAAAATTTAATAAAGACAAATTCTCTGTTTATCCTAATCCTGTATCAGATATATTGTATATAAACACAACAAACCAAATACAACAGGTTAAAGTGTATAATATGATTGGTCAGGAAGTATATACAGGAACATCAAGTAACGTTAACCTTCAAAATTTACAAGCAGGTTACTATATAGTTAAGATACATTTTGATAATAATATCAGTACAGTTAAAGTGCTGAAACAGTAATTATTGAATCTGTCTAAAGCTTATGCAGGTATAGTTTTGCTATATCTGCATTGGCTTTTTAATCACACCAAGGCTATATGACCTAAAAACATTAAAAAATTATGAAAAAGTTATTATTCACCGTGGTTTGTCTTTTTGCACTTCACATTATGCAAGGGCAGACTTATAGTATGATTGATGGTGCCAATATAACTACCTGTTCAGGTACATTTACCGACTCAGGAGGGCAATTTGTTAACTATGGCCCACAGGAAGACCGTACTATGACTTTTTGTTCTGATAGTGCCAATGACCTTTTACGATTTGAATTCACTCAATTCGTATTAAACGGAAACGTTGATTTCCTTTATGCTTATGATGGTACAGATACATCTGCTCCTTTAATAGGAACATACTCAGCAACCAATCCGGGAACCATTGTTTCCCCAACTCCTGGTGGCTGTATAACATTCCGGTTTACATCAGGATTAAATCCTAATACAGGGTGGATGGCTACTATTACATGTATAACGCCTATTACTAATGATGAATGTTCGGGAGCCACCGAACTTACAGTAAACCCAGATTCTAACTGTGTAGATTTTGCAGATGTTTCTTTTTCAGGAGCAACTCCTTCTGCTGATGCCGTATGTACAGGTGTTAATGGCGGAGATGTGTGGTATGAATTTGTAGCTGAAAACCCATCTCATATTATTACACTGAGCAACTTTACGGTAGGTAATAATACCGCACAGCCCTATACCCTATCACTTTACGAAGACAATTGTGGCACGCTGGGTGCACCGCTATACTGCAACACTAACAATGGTATAAGTGCAGTAGGGCTTACAACAGGTAATACTTATAAAGTAAGAATAACACTTAACTCAAGTACTCCGGTTTTACTAAGTGATGTTTGCGATATTTGCGTTACAACCCCTGATGCTAGTCAAGGTAATAATGAATGTTTGGTAACCACAATAAATTTTGATTTCGAACAACCTGAAATTGATTTAGGCGGCTGGGGAATGTTTCATCAAAACGCTGTACCGGGCTGGAGAACTACAGCCTCAGATGGGATGATGGAATATTGGTCTACAGGATTTAACGGAGTACCCTCTTATAGTGGTAACCAATTTATAGAATTAAATGCTAATCTTGTATCGGGCGTTTATCAGGACTATACCGCTCCTGAAGGAACAGTATTTAATTACGGTTTTGCACACAGAGGCCGTATGGGTACTGATACTTGTCAATTACTGGCAGGACCTCCCGGAGGACCGTATACAACAGTAACTACTTCTACTGCAGATACATCCGGTTGGAATTATAATACCGGAACTTATACAGTACCTGCAGGACAATCAGTTACCCGATTTATTTTTGAATCAGTAAGCAGTACCGGAGGTTCTACAATTGGTAACTTTTTAGATGCTATATCTTTTACAGCAAGTACAGGTATAATAACACCTAGTCCTGTTCTTGCGGATTGTGGAGATCCCGTAGTAGATGTTGAAGCAATAGGCGCGGGTACCTGGATTCCTTTGGGCACAAACCCTGCACCTACTATAATAGCAAACCCTAACAGTAATTCCACTACAATATCAGGCTTTACGCTTTCCGGAGACTATTATTACGAATGGAGTACGCCTTTTTGCAGCAGTACCATAGTAATAAACTATGCCGGTGGCGATGTTCCTGCACCCCTAGTAACCGATGTAAACTATTGTACAGGAGATATTGCAACAGTACTGTCTGCTGATATTTTAACTGATCATACAGCAATTTGGTATGCCGATGAAACAGGAGGTACACCTTTAGCGGAAGCCCCTACCCCGGATACATCTGTAGCAGGTATTACAACATATTATGTAAGTCAGCTAAGCAATAACGGATGCGAAAGCCCCAGAGCAGCCATAACTGTTACTGTTACAGAAATGCCGGTAGCAGACATTTTACCTGATGTAAATGAGTGCGGTGTTTATACATTACCGGCATTAAGTGCCAACAATAATTACTATACCGGCTCAGGAGGTACAGGGGATATGCTTACGGCTGGTAATGAAATAACAACCGACCAAACAATATACATATATGCCGAGGTTGCAGGTACAAACTGTAATGACGAAAGTAGTTTTAGTATTACAATCATCAACACACCAGCACCTACAGTAACTGATGTAAATTATTGTCAGGGGACAGCAGCAACAGCACTTACGGCGGATGTACTGGCAAACCATACAGCAATATGGTATACCGATGAAACAGGAGGCACACCACTATCCGAAGCCCCAACACCTGATACATCTGTGGCAGGTATTACAACATACTATGTAAGCCAATCGGAAACAAACGGATGTGAAAGTACAAGAGTTCCGCTTACAGTAACAATTATAGCAATGCCACAAGCTGATTTAATAAATAACCAAACCGCCTGTGATTCTTATATATTACCGGCTCTTAGTGCTAATAATAATTATTATACCGGTACAGGAGCTACAGGAGATATGCTTACGGCAGGGGCAGAAATAACAGCCAATCAAACTATTTATATATATGCCCAAACACCGGGAAGTAATTGTACTGACGAAAGTAGTTTTGATATAGCAATAATACCTACACCTGTTTTAGGAATTATAGGAGGCTGTGTAGATGCTGCTTATACACTGGAAGTTTCACTGGATGGAAATTATACTTTTGATGATGTAACTATCCAATGGCTCGACCCTTCGGGCACTGTAATAAGTACCGAAAGCACAGTTGAGGCTGAACAGGAAGGTGACTATACCGTTATAATAACTCCTGTGGCAGGAAACAGTTGTTCTGCAACACTAATACAAAATGTAGATAGCATAGCTTGTTTAATACCTCGTGGTATTTCGCCTAACGGCGACGATATGAATGATACATTTGACCTTACCGGATTTAATGTAACCAGTATAAGTATTTTTAACCGTTATGGTAAAGAAGTATTCAGCTACGGTAATTATACAAATCAATGGAGTGGTCAATCTAGCGATGGAGATGAACTGCCTACCGGTACTTACTTTTATTCTTTACAGTTAAACACAGGTAAAAATAAAACAGGCTGGGTTTATATAAACAGACAGCAATAGTTATTTAAACAAACAGAATGAGCAGGCTACCTTTTTTCATAGATAGCAACAAATGATAAATAGTAGTTTTTCATTATTTTGGTAGCCTGCAATTTCTATATAAGAATTTTGCTCTATTTTTAGACTCGAAATAACAATTAGTAATACACCCTGAAAATCAAAAAAACTAGTATTAAAAAAGAAAAGAAGAAAGCCAAGCAAAAATTGCATTACCCATGAAATCGAAAAAGAATTATTATAAAATAAAAACTATTGCTTTTACTCTAATACTATTAATATGTAATTATAGTTTTGCCAAAAATAAATTGCTATTGCCTCCCAGCAATAACAATTGCTCGGGATCAATTCCACTTCCTGTTAATTCTGATGAAACATGTACTAACAGTACTACGGTTACATTTACTCAAGCTACAACATCAACAGAAGGTGATAACTGTACTTCACAAAATGGTGCAGATATATGGTATGAGTTTACAGCAACTTCCACATCGCAAACTATCAGCCTTTCTAATTTCACAGGAACGGCACAACCCATCGTTATAGTATTGTATGATGGAAACTGCGGGAGCTTAACACAGCTTTCGTGTAGCCAAAATAATGTACTTAATGCAACAAATTTAACAATAGGCGAAGTATATAAAGTAAAAATTTATTTCAACACATCAGTGCCAAGCCTTAGTAATACGCTCGATGTTTGTATAACTACTCCCCCGCCACCATCAGGAAATAATCAAACAGATTGTTTAATTACTACTATAAATTATGATTTTGAATCACCTGACTTAGCATCTTCACTTTATCCTGAATTTGTTAATCACAATACTATGCAGGGGTGGAGAACTACTGCTTCTGATCAGATGATGGAAATTTGGCAGGCTCCTAACTTTGAAAATATACCTTCGTACAGTGGAGATCAGTTTATCGAATTAAATGCTAATGTAGTATCAGGTGTATATCAGGATTATGAAACACCACAACCCACTGTATTTAATTACGGTTTTGCCCATAGGGGAAGGCAAGGTACAGATACTTGTCAGCTACTTGCAGGACCTCCGGGAGGACCATATAGCCCTGTAACCAGTGTTTCTACAGGTAATACCGCATGGAGTTATAATACAGGTTCATATACTGTACCCGCCGGGCAAACAGTAACCCGTTTTATATTTCAGTCAGTATCAAGTGTAGGCGGAGCCAGTGTAGGAAATTTTCTGGACTCTATTAGTTTTACAGCAAATAACGGTATAATCACTCCAAGCCCCTTTTATTTAAATTGTGGGGAATTAGTAGCTAATCTTGAAGCAGCAGGAACGGGAACATGGTCAGCCGATGTTAATAACCCTTCACCTGTTACTTTTTCAGATCCTACAGCTAATAATGTCGAAATATCTGGTTTTACTGCTCAGGGAAGTTATTATTTTGATTGGACTACACAATATTGTACAAGTTCAATAGAAGTAATCTTTACAGGAGATAACCCTCCTGACCCTACAGTAACAGATATTACTTATTGCCAAAATCAAACAGCAATACCGTTGGATGTTCCTTTAGACAACCCAAACAATACAATTCTTTATTACTTAAATGGTTCAGAGTTACCAAATGCACCAACACCTGACACCTCTAATTTAGGCAGTACAACCTATTACGTTATTCAGGAAACAAATGAAGGTTGCCAAAGTACAGCAGTTCCTTTAGTTGTGACAATAGTTGAAGGACAAACACCTATAACTGATTTCACTTTACCAAGTGAAGTATGTGAAAGCGAAAATACAGTAACCCCTGTAATGGATACAAATGCAACGACAGGAGGAACATTTACAGCATCAGCAGGTGTAGTAATAGATGCTGATTCAGGAATCATAGACCTTACATCAAGTATTGCAGGAACTCATGATATAACATATACTGTAGCAGAAGATGCTGAAAACTGTATTTCAGAAAGCAGTACTACAGTAAGCATAACTATAAACAAAGCTCCCACCACCTTCCCTGTAACCACTTTAGAAGAATGCGACGACAACAACGACGGTTACACCATATTCAATTTAACCCCTGCAGTCTCAGAAGTAATAAACAACCAGAGCGGTTACACCATAAGTTTCCACGAAACCGAAGACGGCGCAACCTTTGGCGGCACCCCAATAGCCGATATAGCCAACTACTCCGCCATCACCGGCACCATCTACATCCGCGTCACAGAAGAAGGCAACACCACCAACTGCGCCGGCGTAGAACCCCTGGAACTCATCGTACACCCAAGACCCGAGTTACCAACCCCGAGCAACTACGAACTATGCGACGACAACAACTCACCCGATGGAGTAGAAACCTTCGACCTCACCACCCGTGAAGCCGAAATCACCTACGGCGCAGCAGGAGTAACCGCCGAATACTATACAAGCCAAAACGACGCCCAAAGCGGCAACAACCCAATCACCACCCCCGAAGCCTACCAAAACACCACCCCGGGCGGGGAAACCATCTGGGTAGCCGCCGTATCCGACTTCGGATGCCGCAGCATAGGGTCCTTTGACATCATCGTCAACCCACTACCCGTAATCAACCCCAACCTAGAACCCTTCTACGCCTGTGAAGAAATCCCGGGAGAAGGCCAATTCGAAACCCCCGAGATGACCCCCGTAGTCATCGACGGCGCATCCGGCTACGACGTATACTATTATACCGACCAAGCCGCAGCAATAGCCGGCGGAAACGACAACCTAAGCAGCCCGTTCACCGCACCCACAAGCACCATCTATGCCCGCGTAGTAGACCAAGCCACCCTGTGTGTCACCATCACACCCGTGGAACTCGAAGTACTGCCCGCACCCATAGCACCCCAACCCGCACCACTCGAAGAATGCGACTTCAACAACGACCAGGTAGCTATCTTTAACATAGACCCCGTACTACAACAAATAAGCAACGCCCTGGGCGGAAACGTAGACATCACCGTACACGAAACCCAAGCAGATGCCACATACAATGCCAACCCAATACCCAACACCGGAAACTACAGCAACATACAAGCCCAAACCAGCAACGGGCAACAAACCCTGTATATCCGCGTACAAAGCAGTCAAACCGAATGCTTCGACATCGTAACACTCGACCTGATTGTACACCCGACACCCGAAGCACAACTACCAAGTGACTACGAGCTGTGCGACAACGGCAGTGACGACACCGACGGAGAGGCAATCTTTGACCTAACCATCAAAGACGGAGAAGTACTCGGCACCGATTTAGACCCTGGT
>NZ_BMJE01000001.1 GCF_014642915.1 Flavobacterium suaedae | reverse complement strand
CTCTTCCCATTCCGAACAGAGAAGTTAAGCCCGCTTGCGCAGATGGTACTGCTTATTGTGGGAGAGTATGTCATCGCCTTTCTTTTAAAACCCCTTACTATACAAGTAGTAAGGGGTTTTTGCGTTTATTTACTTCTTATTATTCTTATTATTCTTTGTACTATTAAAAGATAAGATAAAAGCAGCTAAATAGCTGCTATTTATTTATTAAAATCTATTGATAATGAGTTTACACAGTAACGTTGTCCGGTTTCGGTTGGACCATCATCAAATACGTGACCTAAATGGCTTCCGCAATTGGAGCATACTATTTCTGTTCTAATCATTCCGAAACTGGTGTCTTTTATATATTCTACTTTTCCGGGCATTGCTTTATCGAATGATGGCCAGCCACATCCTGATTCAAATTTAGAGTCGCTTTCAAAAAGTTCTTCATCGCATGCTCTGCATTTATAAGTTCCATTTTCAAAATGAAGATTATATTCGCCTGAATGTGGCATTTCGGTTCCTTTTTGTCTCAAAATTTTATATTGCTCAGCACCTAACTGTTTTTTCCATTCATTCTCAGACTTTTCAATATTGTATTTTTTCATATTTATTGATTTTCTTTTGCCGGTATAAATTTTATTGAAACTGAATTTGTGCAAAATCGTTCTCCTGTTGTTTCTTTAGGACCATCATCAAATACATGACCAAGATGACCTCCACAGTTTGCGCACATTACTTCAGTTCTGTTCATACCGTAACTTGTATCATGTTCATATATTACTGAGCCTTCAATTGCCTGATCGAATGATGGCCATCCGCAATGAGAGTCAAATTTAGTGTCTGATTTAAATAATGGGTTACCGCAAGCTGCGCATACATATACACCATCTTCAAAGAATTTGTTATACTTTCCTGTATGTGGTCGTTCAGTACCTTTATTTCGGAGCACATCATATTCTTCTGCTGTTAGTTCTTGGCGCCATTCAGCATCAGTTTTGTTAACTTTAAATTTACTGTTAGTTGTATCTTTCATTTCAGCTGATTTAGTATTTGTTCTTTCTGTATTTTTATTTGTTTGTCCCTTACATGCTGTAAGGTTAAACACTATTAGCGTTATCATTATTATCTTCTTCATCTTCTGTAAATTGTAGTATTTTTTTTATTACTTCTTTATCGCCCAGTATTTTTCTGTGACCGAGTCCTTCTGTTATTACGAGTTCAGCATTATTTAAATGTTTGTATAAATGGTGTGCTGCGCTAACGGGAACATCATTATCATCTTCATCATGAATTATTAGTACTGGTATATTGACTTCTTTTGCTGCTATATACGCAGAATAGCTATTGATAGTTGTGTTGAATTTCTTTTCAAACAGCTTTATCATTTCTTTTTCTGTTGCAACATTCATACCTAATTTTATAATAAAGTCATTCATTATGTCTTTTATAACATCTCCGCTACCAATAATTATAGCTTTTTTAACTTTTAAACCTCTTTTTATAGCATTTAATACAGACATGGCTCCTAAGGAATGCCCAATGGCATATTCGAATGGACCGTATTTTTTATCTAATTCTTGTATTGATGCTATAAATTCAGTCATATCACTGGTTTTCCCTGTTGATTTACCGTGTGCAGGGGCATCAAAACTTACGGTGCTATAGCCCTTTTTTACAAATTTGTAGGCTATACTGCACAATTGCGTTCCGCGACCGCTCCAGCCATGTACCAGTAATACTTTTTTGTTACTATTGCCTAAATGATAAACTCTTATTTTTTCATTTACTCCCGGTATTTCTAAAAACTCTTGTTTACTTTCTTTATCCATTTTTTGTTCCCTTTTAGGGAGCTTAAATTTCATAGGGGTTCTAAAGAGCTTCATAGCAAACTTTGCTGCAAGTTTGTTAGACATTACTTCAAGAGTTTTGGCTGTTATTAAAATGGGTTTAGGAATTTTTATAGCGTTGTTATTATTTTTAGACATATAGTTTAATCTTGATTATTTGTATTTTGTAAACGATAAAGATACTAAATAACAAAACTGTTTGATTACGTAATAAATGAAACTGATTGATAAATATTTCCTTGAAAAGGAAGAACCTGTAAAAAGCTGTTTACTGTTTTTAAGAGAATATATACTTAATTATGATGATGCTATAACAGAAGACAGAAAATACGGAATGCCTTTTTACTTGTATAATGGTAAAATGTGTTGCTATTTATGGGTACATAAAAAGTATGGTATTCCTTATATTGGAGTAGTGGAAGGAAATAAAATTAAGCATGACAGGCTACTATCAGAAAAGCGGGCAAGAATGAAAATAGTATTAATTGAACCTAATGAAGATGTTGATATTAATATGATTGACGCTATTTTATCTCAAATTGTAGCTTTATATAAAAAATAAAAAAACTTATTGTGTGTAAAGAATTCACAGTACTTTAACTTTACAATGTAATTTTTCAGAATCAGTTATGAAATGATTTTGTTAATTTTGGAGGTAACAAAACACAAGAAACATGAAAAAAAGTATAGTAGGGCTTTTTATAGCGCTTTTTATATTGAGTGCTGCCTGTAAAACAAATCCTTTTACAGGAGAGAAAAATCTTAATTTTGTATCTAACAGTGAGATATTTCCGGTAGCCTTTCAGCAGTATGACCAATTTTTACAAGAAAATGAGGTGGTAAGGGGTACTTCGGAAGCACAGATGGTAACAAGAGTGGGGCAGAAGATAAAAGTTGCAGCGGAAAAGTTTTTAAATGCCAACGGGCATAGAGGTTATTTAGATGATTACCAATGGGAGTATAATTTGGTAAAAGATCCTGCGGTTAATGCTTGGTGTATGCCCGGAGGGAAAATAGTGGTATATACCGGTATTTTACCAATAGCTAAAAATGAAGCAGGTTTAGCGACAGTTATGGGGCATGAAGTTGCACACGCCTTGGTTAATCATGGTGCACAGCGTATGAGCGCACAGACTTTACAGCAATTAGGAGCTGTGGGAGTAGGAGCAGCAACATCAGGTAAAAATGAAACTGCACAACAGTTATATATGCAGGCTTATGGTATTACCACTCAGTATGGAGCTATGTTGCCATTTAGCAGAAGCCATGAAAATGAAGCAGATGAAGTAGGACTGACACTTATGGCAATAGCAGGTTATAATCCTGAAGAAGCAATTGATTTTTGGAAAAGAATGGATGCAAATTCCGGAGGCGGTGCACCACCTGAATTTTTAAGTACACACCCATCAAGTAATACACGTATTAATAATATAAATAGATTAATTCCTGAGGCAAAAGCCGAAGCTGCTAAATTTGGTGTTACATTTAAATAGTAACATTTAAGTTTAATAATTATATATATATTAGCTGTCATTAATTTTAATGACAGCTTTTTTTATATACAATAATTACTAAAGCAACCAACTATGCCACATTTAGAGAAAGGAAGTAAAAAACTGCTTAATGCATGGGCTTTTTATGATTGGGCAAACTCGGTATACAGTTTAGTTATAGCAACTGCCGTTTTCCCCATTTTTTATACAGGTCTTTTTGAGGAAGGACAAACCCATATAGCTATACTGGGTAACTCTGTAAAAGGAACGGCTCTTATAAGTTTTGTTACTGCTTTTGCCTTTTTGTTTGTTGCCTTTATTTCACCTTTACTATCAGGTATTGCTGATTATTCAGGTAACAAGAAGATATTTTTAAAACTATTTTGTTATATAGGAGCAGTTTCATGTATCGGTTTATACTGGTTTAGCCTTGAAAATATTTTCTGGAGTTTAACCTGTTACTTTTTTGGTTTAGTAGGCTTTTGGGGTAGTTTGGTTTTTTATAATTCATATTTACCGGATGTAGCATACCCTGACCAACAAGATGGTATAAGTGCAAAAGGTTACTCAATGGGTTATATAGGTAGCGTACTGTTACTTATATTTAACCTTGTAATGGTAATGTACCCTGGCTTGTTTGGTATTGAAGATACTGTTGATGAAAGTGCAGGTTTAATAGCTATGCGTATTTCATTTATTACTGTAGGTATTTGGTGGATATTATTTAGCCAGTACACTTATTATTACCTGCCGAAAGGGACAAGAAAAAATAAAGTAACTAAAGATGTATTACTCAACGGCTTTAGAGAGTTGAAAAAAGTATGGAATGAATTAAAACTGAACATAACTTTAAAACGTTATTTGGGAGCATTTTTTGTTTACAGTATGGCAGTGCAAACAGTTATGCTTGTAGCAACCTATTTTGGCGCAGAAGAAATAGCATGGAGTGATTCGGATGCTAAACAAATGGGACTTATAGTAAGTATATTACTTATACAACTCGTAGCTGTTGCAGGTGCTATAATTACTTCCCGCATGTCTAAAAAATACGGTAATATAAAAACCTTGATAGGTATAAATGTTATTTGGGCAGTAATATGTGTTTGTGCATTTTTTGTAACCCTACCATTGCATTTTTATATAACAGCAGGTTTTGTAGGTTTAGTAATGGGTGGTATACAATCGCTTTCCCGCTCTACGTATTCTAAATTTTTACCGGAAACAAAAGATACAGCCTCATTTTTTAGTTTTTACGATGTAACCGAAAAAATAGGTATAGTAATAGGTATGATCCTTTATGGCGCTATAGACCAGTATTTTGGCAGTATGCGCTATTCGGTAATATTCTTAACTGTTTTCTTTATTTTGGGTATAGTGCTTTTAACCAGAGTTTTAAAAAAAGATTAACATTTAAATATATTACCTTATATTTGAAAAATATAAAATAAAATATATCAAGTAATAAATTTTTCCGTTTTGTATTAATAGCTGTAAGCCGTATATTTCGGGAAATATAAAAAGCTGTAATAGACTAACGTAATAAAAATCAAGCCTTTTTGGTTTGTAGCAAAAACTTAAATTGACTGTTATGAAAAAAATGAAAATGCTGCCTGCTGCATTGTTGGCTTTCTTTGTATCATTAAACTTTATTTCTTGTGATACTGAACCTGTTGACCCTGTTTTTTTAGATAATATAGAAGATCAGGTTCCCGATACCGGTTCAGGTTCTTTTCAGGTTAACATTGATGGCGAACTTTTCACAGCAACACAAACCCAAGCAGTTATAGGCGAAGGGTTAATTGCTATACAAGGATCAGGAAGCAATGGTAAAAATGTAAGTTTAGTTTTAGAAGGTGAAGCTGCACCATCGAGTATTGGTGAATATGAACCGTCAGATGTATTAATGATATATCAGCCGGAGACAAATCCTGATGATTACGGTTATATAAACTATAACCCGGATCTTGTAATAGGAGGTGAAATTCCTGATGATATTTACGAAGGATCATTTACTATAACTGACATTGATACTGTTAATAAAACTATTTCAGGTACATTTAGCTTTACAGGATACTGGAGTAATACCGATGATGAAATAGAATCTGTAGAACTTACGAGTGGTGTTTTCACCGACGTGTCCTATGCAGATAATACTACTAACCCAAACCCTGGATCGGATGAAGATTATATTGTTGCGGATATAGATGGTACTGAAACAGATTTTACAATAGCAGTGGCATTAGTATCGGGTAACTTTTTAACAGTAAGTGGTCAAAATGTAGCTCCTCCTAAACAAATACAACTAATGATGGATGCTGATATAGAAGCAGGAACATATAGCATTACTGAAGATGGAGGGTTTGGTAATGGAGTGACAGCAATGTATTCTGAAGGTTTAGCACTATATGTTGTTTCATCTGGTGAATTAACAATTATAAGTAATGATGGTGATGTTATAAAAGGAACTTTTGAGTTTTCAGCATACAATTCAGACGATGAAAATGATACAATAGACATAACTAACGGAGATTTTGAAATGCAAATTCCGTAAGGAAACTATTTTTGTAAAATAACAATAAAAAATCCGCCAACTGGCGGATTTTTTTATTGGCATAATCATTGTCTAAATAATTAGACTAAATAGCTATACAATACTAAAAATAGCTGATAAACAAGGGGATAACCTGTATACACAATATTTCGTATATAGGTTATGTACCAATGTATAATGACAAAATGACTTTAAATTAGAGATGCCAAATCAAAAAATATTAGATATTGACAGTTTGTCACTTCAGGAACTTGACACAGATGCAGAATTAATACCTTTAATGACCCCCGAAGATGAGGAGGAAATGAATAATGAGGTATTGCCTGAGGCCTTGCCTATATTGCCTTTACGTAATATGGTGTTGTTTCCGGGTGTGGTAATACCTATTACAGCAGGTAGAGATAAATCAATAAAACTGCTTAATGATGCCAATGCCAGTGGTAAAGTAATAGGAGTGGTAGCACAAAAAGATGAAACTGTAGAAGAGCCTACACCGGCTGATATTCATACTGTTGGTACAGTAGCACGTATTTTACGAGTACTTAAAATGCCCGACGGTAACACCACTGTAATATTGCAAGGTAAAAAACGCTTTGAGATAGATAAAATTACAGATGAGCAACCTTACCTGATGGCAACTATAAAAGAAGTAAATGAAGTAAGACCTGATAAGGAAGATGCTGAGTTTTCTACTATTATAGATTCTATTAAAGAATTGGCTATTCAAATAATTAAGGAGAGCCCAAACATTCCTACTGAGGCTACTTTTGCTATTAAAAATATAGAGAGCGAATCTTTCTTAGTAAACTTTGTTTCATCTAACATGAACTTAACGGTAGATGAAAAACAAGACTTACTTACTAAGAGTAGCTTGAAAGAAAGGGCGCTGGAAACGTTAAAGCACATGAATGTTGAGCTACAAAAACTGGAGCTTAAAAATGACATTCAAAGTAAAGTACGTTCAGACTTAGACCAACAACAGCGCGAATATTTCCTGCATCAGCAAATGAAAACCATCCAGGAAGAATTGGGTGGCGTTTCTCATGATCAGGAAATAGATGAAATGCGTAAAAAAGGAAAAGCCAAAAAATGGAATGAAAAAACCAAAAAGCATTTCGAAAAAGAGCTTTCCAAATTACAGCGTATGAATCCTCAAGTAGCAGAGTATGCTACACAGCGAAACTATTTAGAGTTAATGTTGGATTTACCTTGGAATACATTCTCTGATGATAAGTTTGACCTGAAACGTGCTGATAAAATATTGCATAAAGACCATTACGGGCTTGATGATGTTAAAAAGCGTATAATAGAGTACTTAGCTGTATTAAAGCTGCGTAATGACATGAAATCGCCTATATTATGCCTTTACGGACCTCCGGGGGTTGGTAAAACATCAATAGGCAAATCAGTAGCCGAAGCACTGGGCAGAGAGTACATACGTATATCGCTTGGTGGTCTTCGTGATGAAGCGGAGATACGAGGGCACAGAAAAACCTATATAGGGGCAATGCCCGGTCGTATCATTCAAAGTATAAAAAAGGCAGGAACATCAAACCCTGTATTTGTACTTGATGAGATAGACAAACTGGCAACAGGAGGGTATAACGGAGACCCTTCATCAGCTTTACTGGAAGTATTGGACCCTGAACAAAACTCAGAGTTTTACGATAACTTCCTTGAGCTTGGTTTCGACCTTTCTCGCGTAATGTTTATTGCAACCTCAAATAATATGTCAACTATTCAGCCTGCCTTACGTGACAGGATGGAGGTTATAAACATGACAGGTTATACTATAGAAGAAAAAGTAGAAATAGCCAAAAGGCACTTGTTACCAAAACAAATTAAAGAGCACGGACTTACCTCTAAAGATATAACACTTGGCAAAAGGCAAATAGAAAAAATAGCAGTAGGCTATACCAGAGAGTCCGGTGTTAGAGGACTTGAAAAACAAATAGCCAAAGTGGTACGCCACATTGCTAAAAATATAGCAATGGAGGAAGAGTACAACGTAAAACTAACTGATGAAGATATTATTGAAATACTGGGAGCCCCAAGAATGGAGCGCGATAAGTATGAAAATAATGAAGTAGCAGGTGTAGTAACAGGACTGGCATGGACAAGCGTAGGCGGAGATATACTTTTCATAGAGTCAATACTTTCTAAAGGAAAAGGAACTATGACTATGACAGGTAATTTAGGTAATGTAATGAAGGAGTCGGCTACCATAGCACTTGAATACATTAAAGCCAATGCCGAGCAGTTAAAAATAAGTCCTGAAGTGATAGGTAACTATAATGTACATATTCACGTACCGGAAGGAGCAACCCCTAAAGATGGTCCAAGTGCAGGCGTAGCAATGCTAACATCATTAGTGTCTTCATTTACGCAAAGACGTGTGAAAAAGAACCTTGCTATGACAGGTGAGATAACACTTAGAGGAAGAGTGCTTCCTGTAGGGGGGATAAAAGAAAAAATACTTGCTGCTAAACGTGCTAATATAAAAGAGATTATTCTTTGTGAAGAGAATAAACGCGATATAGATGAAATAAAACCTGAATACTTAAAAGGACTTACGTTCCATTATGTTAGGGAAATGAGTGAAGTGATACAACACGCTATTACTGACCAAAAGGTTAAAAACGCTAAAGTATTATAAGACTTTTAAAAATATATATTCAATACAAAAAACGGCTAAACTTTTTAGCCGTTTTTTTATTTAAAAAATAATATCTTCGCACTCACGTTATAGTAAGCACAAAACGTATATTACAATAATGTTTAAAAACGGTTATCTTTACCTTCTTTTATTAGCCAGTACTTTCTCTTTTAGTCAGATAGGGGGTAAACATACCTATCAATTTTTAAATTTAGTTACCTCCCCGCGTCAGGCTGCATTAGGCGGAAAAACAGTTACAGTTTACGATTACGACGTAAATCAGGCTATATACAACCCTGCTACCATAAACCCTGATATGGATAACCAACTTTCAGTGAATTACGGTAGTTATTACGGGGAAGTTACCTATGGTACTGCTGCCTATGCCTATACGTATGACAGGCACGTGCAAACATTCCACGCAGGGGTTAACTATGTTAACTACGGTACTTTTGAAGGGCGTGATGAAGCCGGTTTACTTACAGGAGATTTTACAGGTAGCGAAATAGCACTCTCTTTCGGCTATGCTTATAATATACCTTGGACAGATTTTTATATAGGTGCTAATGCAAAACTTATATCTTCTACCTTAGAAAGTTATAACTCTTTCGGTGGAGCTTTAGATTTAGGAGCTTTATATATTGATGAAGACAACGATATTAACATAGGATTGGTAATACGTAATGTAGGTACTCAGTTTACTACCTATGCAGGTTTACAGGAAAAACTTCCATTAGAAATTATAGCAGGTATATCGCAAGAGGTAGAAAATGTGCCTATACGCTGGCATATAACGTTGGAAAACCTGCAACAGTGGAACATAGCATTTTCTAACCCAAACCGTGCAGAACAAAACATTGATGGCGGAGTAAAAGAAGAGAAAGTTTCATTTGTAAATAATGCACTTCGCCACGTTATACTGGGAGCTGAATTATTCCCCGGCAGGAGTTTTAACTTACGTGTAGGATATAACTTTAGAAAAGGAGAAGAGCTTCGAATAGAGGAAACCCGAAACTTTTCAGGAATATCAGTAGGAGTAGGGCTTAGATTTAATAATTTACGTTTCGATTATTCGTATTCAAGATATACGCTGGCAGCAAACACCAGTCTTTTCGGATTAATGATTAACCTTCAATAATTTACAGTGTTGGATAAAAAAATTACCATTGCAATAGACGGTTTTTCCTCTACAGGGAAAAGTACTTTAGCTAAACAGCTAGCAAGCCATTTAGGTTATGTATATGTAGACACAGGTGCTATGTACAGAGCTGTAACCTATTATGCAATGGAAAAGGGTTATATAACTACTGATAGCTTTAATAAAGAAGAATTAATTGCAGATTTACCCAAGATACAGTTACAATTTAAGTTTAATGAAGCTTTAGGCTTTGCTGAAATGTATCTTAACGGTAATAATGTTGAAAAGATAATCCGTACACTTGAAGTTTCAAGATTAGTAAGCAAAGTAGCTGCAGTTTCAGAAGTGCGCGCTAAACTGGTAGAGCAACAAAAGCAAATGGGGGCTGATAAAGGTATTGTAATGGATGGCAGGGATATAGGTACTGTTGTTTTTCCTGATGCAGAACTTAAACTATACATGATAGCCAGTGCAGAAACCAGAGCCAAACGCCGTTATGATGAACTTTTACAGAAAGGTGAGAATGTTGAATTTGAGGATGTTTTGCAAAATGTAAAAGAGCGTGATAGTATTGACTCCAGCAGGGCAGATTCTCCTTTGGTAAAAGCTGATGATGCTATTGAAATAGACAACTCTGATATGACCATTACCGAGCAGTTTGAAAAAGTTGTACAATTAGCACATAAAGCCTCTCAACTTTAACGGCGGTAGTAAGCTGAAAATCAAATTTTATTAATAGTTTTGTTTCCGTTAATTAAATGTTAATTTGATTTTTTGTTCTTATGGGGATTAAAGACCGCCTCGTAGCCATGAGCTTTTTCCAATTTTTTGTTTGGGGAGCATGGCTTATAACGATTGCTAACTACTGGTTTGGTACAAGACAATGGGATGGAACCCAATTTGGTCTTGTTTTTGGGACCATGGGTATAGCGTCTATATTTATGCCTACTCTTACAGGTATTATAGCTGACAGATGGATAAATGCAGAACGACTGTATGGTGTGTTACATTTACTGTATGCCGCAACATTATTTTTTATTCCCCAAGTAAGTGACCCCAATACTTTTATATATGTAATGCTGGCAGCAATGTGTTTTTATATGCCTACTATTGCATTAAGTAATTCCATATCCTATAATGCCTTAAAATCAAACGGCTTTGATGTAGTGAAAGATTTTCCGCCTATCAGGGTTTGGGGTACTATAGGTTTTATAGTTGCCATGTGGGTTACTAACCTTACAGGCAGTAAAGCAACAGAATTTCAGTTTTATATAGCAGGTATAGCTGCTGTACTTTTGGGTATATATGCATTTACATTGCCTAAGTGTAAGCCTAAAAATACGAAAGCCAATGCTACACTATCAGAAGCTTTCGGACTGGAAGCCTTTAAACTTTTCGGGCAGTATAAAATAGCATTGTTCTTTATATTCTCTATGTTTTTGGGAGGTGCATTACAGCTGACTAATGCTTACGGAGATGTGTTTTTAGATGAATTTAAATTCTTTCCTAAATACGCTGATTCTTTCGTAGTAGAGTACAGTACCATAATAATGTCTATTTCTCAGGTTTCAGAAACCCTGTTTATATTGGCAATTCCATTCTTCTTAAAGCGATTTGGTATTAAGCAGGTAATGCTTATTAGTATGCTGGCATGGGTATTACGTTTCGCTTTATTTGCTTACGGAGACCCTGTAACAGGCTTGTGGATGATTATACTTTCGTGTATTGTATACGGTATGGCTTTTGACTTCTTTAATATATCAGGGTCGTTATTTGTAGAGACTACAACACCTGCAAAAATACGTTCATCAGCACAAGGTTTGTTTATGATGATGACAAACGGTTTTGGTGCAGTATTAGGTAGTTTTACTTCCGGTTGGATGATTGATAAGTATTTCACCAAATCATTTTCAAATAGTGAGAGGCTTGCTACGTTTTTAGAAACAGAACCATCTAACTCTAAAATGTTGGAATTAGTAAACGAAAGAGGTATAGAGGTAACTGCTAATGGTAGCTTTAGCGATACTATTTTTATGAAAGACTGGCACAGTATATGGCTTGCTTTTGCAGTGTATGCTTTAGTGGTAGCTATAGCATTTGCTATATTGTTTAAACACAAACATAACCCTGAAGATGTAGAGTCAGTTAGTCACTAACAGAATAGGTGTTCTAATTAAAAAAATATAAAAAAGCCCGAACTATAATTGTTCGGGCTTTTTATTTATGTTTCTTTTACTGATATAATTTTTACAGGGCAGGCTTTCGCTGCCTTTTCACAATCTTCCAGTTGTGAATAGTCAGGTTCTTTTAAGGTAAAGAAGCCTTTTTTCTCTGTGGAATGCAATAATACCGATTTACCGTCCTTTTTAGACATCCTGAATTTTTGCGGAGCCAGTTCAGCACAATAATTACAGCCAATACATTTATTTCGTTGTAATGTTATTACTATCATCAGGCTTCGGCATATTCGGTTTTTACCAATTTATACAATTTGTCTGAAGGTCGAATTCTAAAATCTATTGGTAATGTAATTTTATCTCCTTTAGTAGCTTTTTCTGATGCTATATCATCTACCATAAGCGATGTAACAGTAGTTTCTTTAGCTCCTGTAGTAGGGCCGGTAATTAATATAGTATCACCAACTTGTAAATCGTAGGCTTCAATTAAAAATTCCCCTATGCTTGCTTTCGGGTAAAAGTGTCTTCCTTTTCCAATATACACTTTACGCTGTGTAGCCATAGAACCGCTTATTGGCGACCATTCTCCCAGTTTCTGCCCAAGGTAGTAACCTGTCCAGAAACCGCGATTATATACTTTTTTAAGCTCTTCCATCCATTCCCTGCCTTTCTCCTTGGTATAAGTACCGTTATTAATGGAGTCAATAGCTTCTCTGTAACATTTAATAACAGTAGCAACATACTCAGGAGCGCGACCTCTACCTTCAATTTTTAATACTTTAATACCTGAGGCTGCAATTTCATCAAGGAAGTCAATAGTACATAAATCTTTAGGCGACATCATGTACTCATTATCAATTTCTACCTCAAAACCGCTTTCCTGGTCGGTTACTATATACTTTTTACGGCAGTTTTGCTTGCATGCGCCTCTGTTTGCAGAAGAGTTATGAGAATGCAGACTTAAATAACATTTACCCGATACTGCCATACACAATGCACCGTGCCCGAATATTTCTATTTCAACTAACCTGCCGGATGGACCTTTTATTTGTTCCTTTTCTATTTGTTCGGTAATTTTCTTTACCTGTGTTAAGCTAAGTTCTCGGCTTAATACAACAGTATCTGCAAACATGGCGTAAAACTTAACAGTTTCTATGTTGGTAATGTTTATTTGTGTGGAAATATGTACTTCTATGTTTATTTGCCTTGCATAGGCAATTACTGCTTGGTCCATAGCAATTACTGCTGTAATGTTGGCTTCTTTAGCTTTGTCTAAAAGTGTTTTAATAAGCGAAAGGTCATGGTCGTAAATAATAGTATTCAGCGTAAGGTAAGTACGAACACCTTTTGCTTCGCAGCGTTTTGTAATTTCCGGCAGGTCATCAAGTGTAAAATTTATAGATGCTCTTGCACGCATGTTTAGCTGTTCTACGCCGAAGTAAACCGAATCAGCTCCATTGTCTAAAGCAGCCTGTAGGGATTCAAAGTTTCCCGCAGGTGCCATAAGTTCTATTTTTCCGTTTTCAGTCATTAGTGATAATTTTGAGGCGCAAAATTATCACTGTGTAGTTTATTAAAATATGACATTCGTCATGTTGATTCACTAACGAAACAAATTATCGTATCATAGAGAAGTGCCCTTTGTATTCTTTACCATTTTCGCGTATTACCACAAACCAGTAGTCAGTAGAAGGGAGGTTAACGCCATTAAAAGTACCATCCCAACCTAAGCTGTCTGTACCAAAACCGGCTATTAGTTTACCGTAACGGTCGTAAATAAAGGTGTATAAATTAGGCTCTGCTATGGTTGAAAAAGCAATTCGCCAACGTTCGTTTACACCATCGCCATTTGGGGTGAAAAATTTAGGATAGGTTAAAAGGTATACAGCGCCTTCATCTTCTCCACAATTATATTTATCACGTACGTATACATCGTATTCTCCGGGAGTTAATCCTGTAAAAGTATTGCTCTCCTGATAAGTAATGCCGTCAATAGAATACTCAAAATTAGGTGATGGGTTTTCCAGTAGTACTGTTATTACGTTTTCATCATCAGTCCAGTCTTCAATAGTTAAAGTCGCTATTCTTGGCGCTAATGATTCTACAACGGTAACTGTTTTTGATGCTTCGCAACCGTATTGGTTTTGTACTGTAACCGTATATTCACCGGGTTCGCTTACTGTTTTTATTCTTCCTTGTGTTCCGTCAGACCATTCATAACTATCATAACCTAAATCAGCTATTAGTGTAACAGTAGAGTCTTCACACATAGACCATTCTTCCTGCATTTGCAGTTGTGGGGTAGGTCTTACTATTACATGAAAGTATGTTGTGGAATAGCAATTAACATCATCTACTTTTGTTATTCGGGCATATACTGTTGAAGTTCCTGTTGTTTGAGGGTAAATAACATCTATAGGACTAGCATTTATTTCAGCATCAAGTAATGTACTGTGGTATGTGAGTACAACATCGTCATTAGATTGCCCTCCTAATATTATTTCATCTTGGTCACTTAAATCAAAAGTTTCGGTATTATCATAACCTTCATCGCATACTTCCATATCAGGTGGTGTATTTGCGTTTACTAATGATGGGAGGTCTGCAACATTAAACTCCATAGTATCAAAATTACCGCAAGGGTCATCTACACGTATTTTATATGAAGCGGTTTCTAATCCTGTAAATACATTATTAGTGCCGTTATCTATTGTAAAGGAACTATCTCCGTCTTTCTCTATAATTTTATAAGTAAGTGGTTCTGCACCTATTGCTGTAACTTCTACGTCTGCCACATTCCCTATGCAGGTAAGATTTTTTAGCTCTATAATATTTAAATCATCATAAAATTCAAACTCGTATAAAACTTCAACACACATTTTTATTTCTGTTCCTCTGCCAAAAGCTCTGTACGATTTTAAAACCCTAAATTCGCCTGTATTAATAATATTGTAGGTAGCAGTATTGTTGATTAACTCCCTGGAATCATCTTCCGAAGGTACTTCTCCTTCAATATACTCAATGCCTAATGACGGATGCCCCCATGTATCAGTATCAATCTTTTTTTGTAGCCAAAACTTAACAAATGCTGAGCCGTTACTGTCGTGCTCTACAGTAACATCAAAAGCGCCACAATGTCTTGTTTCATATATGTTATTAGTAGTTACTTCATACCCCATAACATTTGCTGTTACAATTTGGTCATCGGTACAATCTGTAGATGCTGTTAGTACATATTCACCGGGAGGAAGTTCATCTAAATAAAATGAACCACCTGGAGAAATAAATTCTGAAGCATCATACGGTAACGTTTCTGAAAACTCATCAGGCGCTTCTGTAATTATTACGGATGTTAATGCATATCCACCTGCTACCCGTAGGCTACCAAGACCCGGTGTACAGTCAGGACGGGCATTATAGGCAATTCCTGATGCGCTAAATTCAGGAATAACAACTTCGGCAGGGTAAGTATTTCCGCAGTCATCAAAAACTTCAAATTGGTATGTTCCCGGTGGGAGTCCTCCAATTTCTATATTTCCTTCATCGTTAACATAGTTTGACAGGTCAAAAGGAAGTGTTTCTGTATATTCATCAGGTCCTGATAGTATATTACCACCTGTTATCGGAAAACCGGGAAGTAGTATTTCTGTTCTTCCAAGGTTATTTACACAGTCGTTATTGAAAGCAGTAACTTGTGTTTCAATTTCAAGTTCTTCTAACTCCAGTAAAATAGTTTCTTCACGTCCGCAATTATCCGCAACTTTTATTTCGTATATACCGTAAGGCACGGGATTTTCTTCATCGCCATACTGTACGTTGTTTTCATCAGTAAAAGGACCAGGATGTTCGGTGTTAAAATCTTCAGGATTAAAGCCAGCAGGAACTGAAAGGAACTCTACTGTAAAAGGAGCACCATATTTATATACATCAATAAATAGAAATTTACCGGGACAATCAGCATTATCAAAACCACCCACAACGGTAAGTTTCTGTCTTACAAGATTATTGTTTTGCGTGTATACAGCTCCGCATGCATCTACTATCTCAAGGTCGTAATAATAATCAGTATCATAATAAAATGGTATAATTTCATCAATAGCGAAGCCTGAAGGATCTCCATTAGCTGTTTGCGTAAATACTATTGGTGTGCCACCACCCGGAGGGTATACTGTTACTGTAACTGATATTGGTAATGCCATAGGTATATCCTGATCTTCAGGGCTAAGGTTGTGGCTTACTGTTATTTCATTGCAATCAGGTAATTCGGTATCAGGAAAGCCCGGTAAACCAATCACTATTCCTGTTACTGATGATAGTACTGTATGTGCTTTTACTATGCCTTCACCGCAATTATCGGTTACTCTGACTGTATAAGTTCCGTCAGGTACATTTTCAAAAACATTTGATGCTTGTGGCCCCGCTGTAACAGGTCCTGTTAGTATTTCATATGTAACGGGATTACCTTCTTCTACATTAATAGTAATAGTACCATCATCGCCACAAGTAGTATCAACACTTGTAACATTATATATTAAAGGTGTAGTTTCGTCTTCAATAGTTACCTCTTGTTCATCAGTATAGGTTGTACCATTATCATTTTGAGTAGCAATTACTAAATAATTACCATCTACAAGCCCTGTTACGTTAGCTTCTGTATTATTATATATAGGGTTTGCAGTGTCCGGGAGTAAGTAAACCACATAGTTAACAGGAGCAGAGGAAATGTTATCTACCGTAAAACTCATAGCACCGTTACCGGGGCATGTTTGGTTTGTTACAGATATAGAGAGGTTGAGGTCTTGCGCACTAACATTTTGTGTTGTAATAAATATTATTGTCAGGCAAAACTTAAATAATAGAAACAATTTTTTAAACCTTATTGGTTTATTAAGGGTGGTAAAGTGTGGATGCATAGCAAAAATTAAGTTTTTTAACTTAATTATTAATCTTTTTCATACTGCCAAGGTAAATAAAATTATTTATATATAATAAAAAGTGATTTTGTTTATATGCTGTAAATCAGTTTTATTCCCGCAAATAAGTATTATTTGCATAAAGTTTTTTATATAAAGTACTTTAGGTATGCTATTTGTTTGTATATCAAAAAAATAATAGTAATTTTGCGCACCTTTTGGCAGGTAATGGTTTCCATTAGGTATCAATATTTTATATAAACTGCTTCTGCTGTTTTCTACTGCACGAAACCTATAGTTAACACAGAATACAAATTTTTTATTCAGCATATGTCTGAGCAAACAAAAACACAAGAAGAATTCTTAAAAGATTTTAACTGGCATAACTTTGAAGAAGGTATTGATCCGGTAGATGAAAGTAACTTAAAAGAATTCGAAGAATTAGTTGAGAAAACATTTGTAGATACCGACAGTGACGAAGTTGTTGAAGGTACTGTAGTAAGAATTACTGACAGAGATGCTATTGTTGATATCAACGCAAAATCGGAAGGTGTTATATCGCTTAACGAATTCCGTTACAACCCGGATTTAAAAGTAGGTGACAAAGTAGAAGTACTTATTGATATTCGTGAAGATAAATCAGGACAGCTTGTACTATCTCACAAAAAAGCACGTACAATTAAAGCTTGGGACAGAGTTATCAATGCTCACGAAACAGGAGAGATTGTTAATGGTTTTGTGAAATGCAGAACTAAAGGAGGTATGATTGTAGATGTATTTGGTATTGAAGCTTTCCTTCCTGGTTCTCAAATTGATGTTAAGCCAATTAGAGATTACGATCAGTATGTAAATAAAACAATGGAATTTAAAGTGGTTAAGATTAATCACGAATTTAAAAACGTTGTTGTATCGCATAAAGCACTTATTGAAGCTGATATCGAAATTCAGAAGAAAGAAATTATCGGTCAGCTTGAAAAAGGACAAGTACTTGAAGGTGTTGTTAAGAACATTACTTCTTACGGTGTATTTATTGACCTTGGAGGTGTTGATGGACTTATCCACATTACTGACCTTTCTTGGAGCCGTATTAACCACCCAAGTGAAGTTCTTGAACTTGACCAGAAACTTAACGTTGTTATTCTTGACTTTGATGATGAGAAAACACGTATACAACTTGGTCTTAAGCAGCTTCACCCACACCCATGGGATGCGCTTGACGCAAACCTTGCAGTAGGTGATAAGGTTAAAGGTAAAGTAGTTGTTATAGCTGATTACGGTGCATTTATTGAAGTAGCTGAAGGTGTTGAAGGACTTATACACGTTTCTGAAATGTCTTGGTCTACTCACTTACGTTCAGCACAAGACTTTGTAAAAGTTGGTGATGAAGTAGAAGCTCAAATACTTACTCTTGACAGAGATGAGCGTAAAATGTCTCTAGGTATTAAGCAACTTAGCCAAGACCCTTGGACTGATATTACTACTAAATACCCTGTAGGTTCTAAGCATACAGGTGTAGTAAGAAACTTTACTAACTTCGGTATATTTGTAGAGCTTGAAGAAGGTATTGATGGTCTTATCTATATATCTGACCTTTCTTGGACTAAGAAAATTAAGCACCCAAGTGAATTTGTAAATGTAGGTGATACTCTTGACGTAGTAGTTCTTGAACTTGATGTTGACGGACGTAAATTATCTTTAGGTCACAAACAAACACAAGCTAATCCTTGGGATAAGTATGAAGATTCTTTCGCAGTAGGTACTGTACACAACGGAGAGATTTCTGAAATAGTTGATAAAGGAGCTACAGTTAAGTTTAACGATGATATTGTTGCCTTTATACCAACAAGACACCTTGAAAAAGAAGACGGTAAGAAACTTAAGAAAGGTGATACTGCAGACTTTAAAGTAATTGAATTTAATAAAGAATTCAAGAGAGTAGTTGCTTCGCACACTGCTACATTTAAAGATGAAGAAGAGAAGAATGTTAAGGCTGCACAAGAGTCTAACAGCAACTCTAACAATGCAGAGAAAACTACTCTGGGTGATATAGATGCACTTGCAGCTTTAAAAGAAAAAATGGAAAAAGGAAATAGCTAATACTAAATCCTCAATTCATTTTAGATATAAAAAAGCCCTCACGAAAGTGGGGGCTTTTTGTTTATATTTTAAATACTTTAAGACATTGCTGGTAAAATATTATTCCCTGAATCCGTTTTAGAATGTGTTAATTCTTCATTATAGTATGATATAATATTTTGACCGCACAAATGTAAATAATCATAAGAAATTATTTGAATATGATTTAGAGTTGCATTAAGCATTCTTAATGCTTCAAATTCATCATCATTAAATTCATTAGTTCTACCAATAATAATTTTAATTCTCGGCTTTAGTAATTTAAATCTGTGTTGTTTTTCTAGTATTAATTTATATTCATCTAAAGTTTTTAGGTAGAACATACATTGTCCAATTACTTTTGATAAATCTACTGATGGGTAATAGCTTTTATGACTACTATCGTAATTTAAAAGTTTTACTTTAGGTCTTTTTAATTCTATTAAATCTATAAAGCCATCTGTAGTTTCCATTATTAAATCACTTTCAGATTCGATGCCAATTTTTCTTGCAGAATGTTTTTTTATATAATCGATTCCCAGAGCCCAAATATTTTTTTCAATCCAATTTTGAAAGATTTTCTCTGGTTGCCCAGCATTGTATTTTTCTAACGTTTGGATTAGCTTAATCTCATTTACGATATTTTCTTTTTCTTCAAGAGACAGTAATTGAATTAAATCACTAAGAGATTTTTTATGGTTCTTTTGCCTTATAGCTGCATGTAAGTTTTGGATTTCATTATCATTAAGAGCTTCTATTAATAGGTTAATTTTTTCAGCTTCATTAATTTTATTTAAAATTGATTTTAAAGAATTTAAATCAATTTTCTCAATCATTGAAGTAATATCTTTAATAGCATCTGTTATTTCTATAAACTCGTTTGTGCTATAGTTTTCTCCAGTAATTATTGAAATACTATTTAAATGATCATATAATGACTTTATTTGTTTAAAGTTTAATTTTTCTGAAAATATAGTATCAGTTGTTTTAATATTGATTGCATAAATTGATAGAGAAATCGTATCTTTATTGGTGGTGTTATTCAAATCAATGCCTGAATAATTTATAATTAGCTTGATTTTTTTATTAGAAAAAATCTCTTTGTGGTAAGGAACACTCATTATATTTTCTCAAATACATTAATATATCTACTTGAATTTGGGTTATAACCAGGAGCAACTTCAAAATGTTTATCCAATATTTTTACGTTTATAATATGCTTAACTTTATATTCCCTCCAACCAGGTAGCGGTTTACTGTCAGAACATACTCCGTCTTGTTTATAAATGTGTATGTTCATATTTTTTGTTGTAGCTGTAAATATTGCGTGGGGATCTCCATATCTTTTTCCTTGTGCTTTACCTAATAAATCATATTCGTAACTTATTTGCCTTTTTTGCTTAATTGCTTGCTGTAAAATTTCAAGGATATACATAATATTTTAATTGTTGGGTTATATAAAATTAACATTTTTTTGTATTTAATAGTTTTTTAAATAAAAAAATAATTATAATGTATATTTTAGATATTAAAAAAGCCCTGTATTTGCAGGGCTTTTTTATATATAATAAGAGGAGTTATTTTACTCTTCTGTTTTCTTTTTAATTTTTACTTCAAACATTTTATCCCAGTTTTTACCGGTAACAAAAATAGTTTTGGTTTTAGGGTTATAAGCTATACCGTTAAGCACATCCATTTTTGGGTGCTTGGTTACTTTTTGCTTTAATTCAGAGAAGTTAATAATAGTCTCTACAGCACCTGTAGCAGGATCTATAACTGCTACAGCGTCCTTTTGGTATACATTACCGTATATTTTACCATCAATCCATTCCAGTTCGTTTACAGCCTTTATTTTAGAGTTACTGGTGTACACATTTACATAATCAACCTCTTTTAATGTTTCGGGGTCTAGCTTCCATATTTTTTCAGTACCATCACTTTGGTATAAGTACTCACCATCATTAGTAAGCCCCCAACCTTCAATATTTTTAAAATAAGGAAACTCCTTTATTTTTTCAAAAGTATCGGCATCATAAATAAAACCTGTCTTTTCTCGCCATGTAAGCTGATATACTTTATTATTAAGTATAGTTATACCTTCACCAAAGTATTCACCCTTTTGGCTTATTTTTTTATAAACCTTTCCTGTTTTATAGTCTACTTTACGCAGGGTAGAGTGTTGGTATTGTCCTGTACCTTCATATAAAGTATCACGATAAAACTCCAGTCCTTGAGTATAAGCCTCTATATCGTGAGGGTAAGTATTTACAATTTCGTACTCCAACAGTTCAGGTTGAATATCCGAAACCAATTCAATTCGCCCTGTTACTTCTGCATTTTCACCATCATAAAAAGTAAGTGCTTTAATGTTTTGGTAACCAAACTTTCTGCCTTCCAGTTTTATGTCCAGCTTTTCATTACCGGTTACTTTCCCCGCTCTTTCATTATTCAGGTAATACACAACTGAATCTACAGGCTTATTTTTAGCGTTTACAAGCGATAAAGAAAGTGTTTCATGCAGGTGATACTGCTGTTTCATAGCAGAAGTATCGAGCTTAAATAAATTATTTTTGTCTTTATCATCGTCTCCACACGACTGTAGTGTTATAGCCAACGAAATGAAAGCTAGTATTTTAAGTGTTTTCATAGTATTTATAATAGTTAAGGCAAGATACAATTGTATTTTATAACCGCAAATTGCCTTGCAAAAATATAAAAATAATGTATCTTTGCACTCGGCAAGTCCTACACGACCAGCTCCTGTAGAATCCTCCAGGGCGGGAACGCAGCAAAGGTATACGGTTGTAGCGGTGCGATGTAGGTCGCTTGCCTTTTTTTATTTCTTTTTAATGGTCTCCCTCGCGGAGATTTTTTTATTTTTGGGCGTTAAGTAACTACAATATAATGGACAGAAAAATAGTTTTAATAACCGGAGGTTCATCCGGTATAGGTAAATCCATAGGGAACTTTTTGCATGAAAAAGGATATACTGTATATGGTACAAGCCGTAATCCTGATAATGTAAAAGATTCTGTTTTTCCGTTGGTACAACTTGATGTCCGCGATTCAGAAAGTATTGCCAAAGCAGTACAGGAAGTAGTTACTAAATCAGGACGTATAGATGTACTGATTAATAATGCAGGAGTAGGGATTACAGGACCGCTTGAAGAAATACCTGCCGAAGAAATAAAAAACAACTTTGATACTAATGTTTTCGGGCCTATAGCGGTAATGAAAGCAGTATTACCCTATATGCGTAACCAAAAAGCAGGTTTAATAATAAATGTAACCTCTATAGCGGGTTACATGGGCTTACCTTACCGAAGCGTATATTCCGCCTCAAAAGGAGCTTTAGAACTTATTACAGAGGCATTACGCATGGAAGTTAAAAACTTCGGGATAAGTATTACCAATGTAGCCCCGGGCGATTTTGCTACTAATATAGCTACCCGGCGTTACCATGCGCCACTTATTGAAGGTTCTCCTTATGAAGAATCCTACGGACGTACCCTGCGAATGATGGATGAGCATGTAGACTCTGGCAGTAATCCTGAGAAAATGGCGCAAGCGGTATATAACATCATTAAAACAGATGTGCCAAATGTGCATTATAAAGTAGGGGCATTTATGCAAAAGTTCTCTATTGTATTAAAGCGAATTTTACCCGATAAGGTATACGAAAAATTACTGATGAATCATTATAAGTTGTAGTTTTGCAATTGAGTATAAAAACGATAACACAACCTATATAAATAAACAAAAAATGAAATTTTTTATTGATACAGCAAACCTAGACCAGATAAAAGAAGCTCAGGAACTGGGAATTTTAGATGGTGTTACTACTAACCCTTCATTAATGGCCAAAGAGGGAATTACAGGTAAGGAAAACATACTAAAGCACTATGTGGATATTTGTAATATAGTAGAAGGCGATGTGAGTGCTGAAGTAAATGCTGTTGATTTTGAAGGCATGGTTAAAGAAGGTGAAGAACTTGCTGCTTTACATGAGCAAATTGTGGTAAAACTACCAATGATTAAAGATGGAGTTAAAGCTGCTAAATATTTTGCTGATAAAGGTATTAAAACCAATGTAACGTTAGTATTCTCAGTTGGGCAGGCACTATTAGCTGCTAAGGCAGGAGCTACTTATGTATCACCGTTTATAGGTCGTTTAGATGATATTTCGGCAGATGGTTTAAGCCTTATTGAAGAAATTCGTCAGGTATATGATAATTATGGATTTGATACTGAAATATTAGCTGCTTCAGTACGCCATACGATGCATATTGTAGATTGTGCTAAAATAGGAGCTGATGTTATGACAGGACCACTATCGGCTATTACAGGGCTTTTAAAGCACCCTCTTACTGATGCAGGTTTAGCTCAATTTATTGCAGATTTTGAAAAAGGAAATAAATAATCAGTAAATTGATTTCTCATATAAAAAAAGCTCCCTATTTAGGGAGCTTTTTTTATTATATAATTTTTACTTCGGGAAGCTCAAAAGCTTCAGCTATAAATTGCTTATTTATTGTTGCGCCTGCTTTGTTTCCTGCTGCTACAGCATTAGCTACAGAGCGGAACAGGGTTAAGCAATCTCCCGCAGCATATATACCGGGTACAGAGGTTTCCATAGTTTTACTTACTTTAATAAAACCGTTATCAGTAAACTCGCAACCCAGTTTTTCGGGGATGTCACATTGTTGTACAAATGGTAGTTGCGTAAATAAAGCATCCAGTTTTTCTGGTTCGGTATCTTCAAACTGAAGTTCTGTTATATATCCGTTATCGTGAACAATATTCGTTATTTCATTTTCTATAATGGTAATATTATGTTCATTTAATAGTAATACTTCTTCCGGAGCCAGTGTGCTTGCACCATTAGTAAAAAGTGTAAGTTCACCTGCCCAATGGCATATTGTTTTAGCCATTTCATAACCCATATCGCCATTACCTAAAACACCCAGTTTTTTATTGGCTACCTCATAGCCATGACAATAGGGGCAGTGTAATATTGATATTCCCCAACAGGCTTCAAAACCCTGTATGCTTGGCAAAGTATCAGTAATACCTGTAGCAAAAAGTACTTTTTTACATTTTACAGGTTTTGACTTTTCTGACAGTATTTTAAAATGGTTGTTTTCTGTTTTTACCACATCTGTAACCGTATCAGTAGCAAAATCTACAGTTTTATATTGTTTTATTTGTTCTCTGCCTTTATCTCTTATCTCACACGGAGTAACACCGTCGTTTGTTAAAAAGTTATGTGCCTCGGGAGCTGATTTGTTACAAGGGTTGTCATTATCAATAACCAAAACATTACGTAAAGACCTGCCCAGAGCCAATGCTGCTGATAAGCCTGCATAGCTGCCACCAATAATAACTACATCGTATATTTTTTGCGCACTCATAAATAATAAGTATTAGCAATAAATGTATTAAATGTAGCTGTTAAAGCAGGCGACTTTAACGTAACTTAAACTTTTGATGAAGTAAATGAGAAATAGAAGTTTACTCTATTACTATCTCTTTTAATTTTTGTCGATAAGCCTCCAGTATTTTAGCTTTATAAATAAAGCCATAATACTTGCCGTCTTTTAAAATAGGCAGATAGTCAGCATTAGCCTCTTCAAATTGTTCCATAATTGTTTCTACGGAGTCTTCAATAGTTACAATTACAGGTGGAGTTGTTATTAACTCATCCAGTTTGCTGTATTTTATTTTAAAAGGACTAAATACAATATGCTTTATAGTATTGAAATCTATAACACCCAGAAGTTTGTTTTTCTGGTCGGTTACTGCAAAAACATTGTGGTGTGTAGATGATAAAAGATTTACAATATCATCGGTAGTATTTTCATCAGCTTTTATAACTTTTATATCAGTATTTATAAGGCTTAATAAGTCCAGAGTAGAAAGTATATTCTTGTCTTTATCTCCTGTAAATACATCGCCTTTATCAGCAAGGTGCTTAATATCCATTGAGTGCTTTTCAAACTGTTTAGACACTGCAAAACTAATAGAAGAAACAATCATTAGCGGAACCATAAGGTTATAGCCTCCTGTTATCTCCCCGATAAGGAATATAGCCGTTAAAGGCGCATGGAATAATCCGCTTAATATACCTGCCATACCCACTATAGTAAAACTGCTTAGCGGCAGGTTTTTAGCAAAACCTAAAAGGTGAAGTAGTTTAGCTACTACAAACCCAAGGTAAGAACCAACAAAAAGAGAAGGAGCAAAGTTACCGCCATTACCACCACTAGACAGGGTTAAACCTGCTGCAAATACTTTTACCATCATAGTGAGTCCTACAAAACCTAAAAGTACCCAGGCATTATCTTTAAAACCTTCGAGAAGTGTATTGTTTAGTATTTCGCTAGGGTCGGCATTGGTAAGTATTTTTATACTTTCGTAACCCTCACCAAACAGTGTAGGAAACAGGAATATTAAACCTGCTAAGGGTAATGCTCCATATAATGCTTTACGATAATCACTCTTTTTCATTCGGGCAAAATAGCTTTCTATTTTTTGAAATTTTCGTGCATGATATACCGATACAAGCCCGCCTAAAATACCCAATAATATATAATACGGTATGTTATGATAATCAAACATATGCTGTTGCTTAAAGGAAAGCAGTACTTCTTCATTTAGCACTATATTTGATATAATAGCACCTGTAGCAGCCGATATCATAATAGGGATAAACGCAGTAATAGAAACATCCGTAAGAACTACTTCAATAGCAAAAAGCACCCCTGCAATAGGAGCGTTAAAGGCTGCTGCTATACCTGCTGCTACACCACATGCAAGCATTAAAACCCTGTCTTTTTGAGGAAGTTTATATTTTTGTGCAAAGTTAGAACCAAAGGCAGCTCCTGTTATGGTAATGGGTGACTCCAGTCCTGCAGACCCTCCTAAACCAACGGTAAGGGAACTGGTTATAATTTGTGAGTACATTTGCTTTCGCGGTATAATACCACCCCTGCGTGCTACAGAGTATAATATACTGGAAGTACCCTTTTCCATCCTGCCATTTAGTATTTTTCTAACAACAAGAACTGTTAGTAATATACCGGCAATAGGCAATAAACTGTTAATATATGGCAGTTTTAAATAGCCATTTATATAGTTAGCAAAATTAAATACATTATGCGCAAACCCTTTTAGTATAATTACGGCAAAGGCTGTTGATATAGATACAAGTACTGCCGATAGGTATATAAATTGCCTATCTGACAGCAAACTTTTAGCTATAAAAAACAGGGTTTCAACACGACGAAAGTTATTCCTGAAGAATAACCGTACTTTTGAAACATTACGATTGAGCATTGTTTATTTCTGTAAAAATTTAATTTTTTGAATAAAACAGCAAAGTTACTTCATTTAAAAAAAACGACGGTAGGTTTTTACCTTTTTTAAATTGAAATTAGCATTAATAGGCTTGACACGATAATAGCAGAAAGAAAACTATTATTTTAAGTTTATGATTGTAATGTTGGTAATTTCTCTTGTACAAAAACCTGAACAGCCTCAAAATACTCAGTAAACTCTTCTTCAAATTCCGCATAATAGGCTACAAGTTCATTTTTAGCGTTACGCATACCCGATTTGTTTTTTGTTCGCTTATCCATTTGTTCCAGTATTCGGGATATACCTTCTACAGAGGCGTAACTTAGCAACCAATTATATTTAACCATGTAAGGAATCATATTTTTAGTTTTCTCTGTAAGCACATCATAATTTTCCTGTAATAAGTTATAAAAATGCTGTGTATAGTCTGCTAATGGAATATCGCTGTAGTTACCCCAGTTTTTAGCTAAAAAATGATCGTAATATATATCTATAATAACCCCCGAATAGTGATGATAAACAGGGTGTAATCTTTTGGTGCTTTGCCTGAATATAGGGTGAGCATCGGTATAACTATCAATAAGTCGATGTAATATTATACCTTTTTGTATATCTTCGGGAAAGTTTTCAGAAGGTTTACCATACACTCCGTCAGCCATAAAGTTACCTATCTTAAGCAAGTCATTATCACCTGAAAGGTATATGTGAGCAAGGAAATTCATGTTTACAAGATAAGCATTTGTTGCTTTATTAGGAAGCAGTAATTTTTATCTTGCAAAAAATAAACTTTAGTTAAAACTAAACCTTAAGGAAGTTTTATATTTGTTGTAACCAAAAACCGAAAATTTATGACATTAATTAAATCCATTTCTGGGATACGAGGTACAATAGGGGGAAATACAGGGGATAACCTAACCCCTCTGGATGCTGTAAAATTTGCATCAGCATACGGTACGTGGCTAAAAAAGCATGCCGGTAAACAAAAAATAAAAGTAGTAATAGGAAGAGATGCACGTATATCAGGACCTATGATTCATAATTTGGTTATGAATACATTAGTAGGTTTGGGTATAGATGTCATTGACTTAGGGCTTTCTACTACACCAACTGTTGAGGTTGCCGTTCCTCTGGAAAAAGCTGATGGTGGTATAATACTTACAGCCAGCCATAACCCTAAGCAATGGAATGCCTTAAAATTACTTAATGAAAAAGGAGAGTTTTTAAGCGGTAAAGATGGTGCTGAAATACTTGAAATAGCAGAAGACGAAGCTTTTGAATATTCGGATGTAGATAGTTTAGGAGAAGTAACGGAGAATGGTGCTTATATGGATATCCATATTGATGAAGTGCTTGAGCTGCCGTTAGTAAATGCTGATGCAGTACGCGAAGCAAAATTTAAAGTAGTTGTTGATGGTGTAAACTCATCAGGTGGGGTAATAATACCAAGACTATTAAGACAAATGGGCGTTGAGGTTGTAGAATTATACTGCGAGCCTAATGGACATTTCCCTCATAACCCTGAACCACTAAAAGAGCACTTAACAGATATATGTGAGCTTGTAGTTAAAGAAAAAGCCCACTTTGGTATAGTAGTGGACCCGGATGTAGATCGTTTAGCATTTATATCAGACGACGGAGAAATGTTTGGCGAAGAGTACACACTGGTAGCTTGTGCAGACTATGTTCTGAGTAAAACACCAGGTAACACGGTTTCTAACATGTCATCATCAAGAGCATTACGCGATATTACCGAAAAACATAACGGTAGCTACGAAGCCAGTGCAGTAGGTGAGGTTAACGTAGTAGAGTTAATGAAAAAGAATAACGCCATAATTGGTGGCGAAGGTAACGGAGGTATTATTTACCCTGAGTTACACTATGGTCGTGATTCGCTGGTAGGAGTAGCACTTTTCCTTACGTACTTAGCTGAAAACAATATAACTTCTGTAGCGGCATTGAGAGCATCATACCCTCAGTATTACATGAGCAAAAATAAAATAGAGCTTACACCACAAATAGATGTAGATGCTATTTTAAAAGGTATGGCTACTAAGTATGCTAATGAAGAGGTATCTACTGTTGACGGTGTTAAGATTGACTTTGCTGAAGAGTGGGTACACTTAAGAAAATCGAACACAGAGCCTATTATCCGTATTTATACAGAGGCACATACACAAGAAAAAGCAAATGTTTTAGCTGAACATATAATGGGAGAAATAAAAGAAATAGCAGGTATATAATTAGCTATAGCTTATAAAATCAGAATCCTCAATAATTTATTTTATTGGGGATTTTTTATTTTTCTGTTTTAAACCACTTATAATAAAGCATTCCGGCATATTCATGCAATGCCTTTGTAGTATACTTTATTTTTTCTGAAGAAGGTTTCCAATTGTACATTAAGTTATCAGTGTCATGTTTTACCTGGTAATCAGTAGGCGCAGGAACAGGGTTTAATCCTACCCGTTTAAATGTTTTTATAGCTCTGGGCATATGATAAGCACTTGTAACCAATATCAGTTTTTTATCGTTTCCGAATCTTTTTTTAAACGCAATAGCTTCTTCCCATGTAACAGCAGGTTGTGTAAGCATTATAGTGTCTTTAGCCTTTACACCTAAAGAAATTGCGGTTTCAGCCATTAGTTTTGCATGTGCGGGCTTAGTGCTATATTTTGTATACCCTGAAAGTATTAACGGGGCTTTGTTACCTTCATTATATAACCGTATACCTTCGGTTAGCCTTGAAAGCGCTGTAGCAGATATTTGTTGTGATGGTACTAAAGTTGTATCATAAGTATGACCGCCGCCTAAAACTAATATTGGCAAATTATTGTTTGCCTCAATATGTTTAAGTGGTTTATATTGTTGTTCCAGTCTTCTTATTAAGTAAGTTGGTAAAGGGCTAATACTGAATATAAAAAGCTCTGCAATAGCTATGACAGCTATTCTATTAGCTGTTTTTTTACGTTTCATTGCATAAAAAAACAAGGATAGTACTATGAAAATCCAAAATACCGCCAAAGGGTTAAAGAAAATATCCATTGGTGCTAAATTAAAAAATCCTGCTCTATACAGAGCAGGATTCAATTCAAAAAAGTATTCACAAAATTAATTAACAACTAATTTTTTAACTATACCTTCAGCAGTTTTTATAATGTATATACCTGAAGACATGGTAGTAGTATTAACTTTTAAAGCTTGTTTTTCTGAGTGTACCAATTTACCATTCAGGTCATATATTTCCACATCAGCTATACGGTTAAAATAAACTATACCGTCGTTAGCAGGGTTAGGGAATATTGTAAATCTTTTAGGTGCATTTACAAAGTTATCAGTGCTAAGGTTAGTAGTATCTACTTCATAAATTGTAAGTGTACCACTTATTTCGTTAGCTACAATAACATAGTTTTTATCATCAGGACTATCAGTGTTACTTATAAATGCAATCCCTTCAGGACCGTTATCTCCACCAAATTCACTAACACTTCTGGGGTTTTTATAGTCAACAAAAGTAGGAGCTGTTGGGTCAGTAATATCATATACCATAATACCACCTATTCTTTCAAGACCAACAAAAGCAAAAGTATTGTTACCTATAGTACCTAAAGCTACACCTTCAGGTTCAGGACCTTTAGCACGGCTTCTTGATTTAAGTTCATTTTCATCACTGTCAGAGTTAAATATAGCACCAATAACAGCATCGGCAGCAGTAATCATTTCAAAATCGTCACCACTATCGTAAACAATCTCTTTACTGTCTGCATTAAATATTGAGAATGAACGCGAACCTAAACAGTATATTTGCTCAAATTCTGTATCGTTATCAGTATCACCATCAAGATTAGTAACTCTCATTCTACCTGCATTTTTCTCTTTTTTAAGCATTGCTGCCTGTGGGTATGCAGTAGCATCAAGAGTGTAATCATCATTACCTATAGTAGTTCTTTCTTCAAAACCGTCATATTCTTTCTCGTCACCTTCGTTAGCGGTAACAATATAGTTAGTACCACCCACATTGTAAGTAGCAACAGCGTCCGGCATATAGTATGCTTGTATAGGCCAGTTAGCAATAAGTATTTCGTCATTTTTATCAGAAATATCAAAACCGTTACCTGCCTGGCTCATGTCTTTAGTTCCAAGCGCCCATACATCGGTAATGGTATTATCAGTAAGGTTTATTTCAGCTATAGCATTATTTTCCTGTAGTGAAATCCATGCAGTGTTAGAGTCGGCACTAATAGTAACGTATTCAGGTTCAAAGTCCTGAGACATTGTGCTTGCAGCATATAATTTTCTAACTCCGGCAGCGATTAATTCAGCTTCCTGAGAATTATAATCAGTAAAGTAAATTGTAGTAACATCAGCATCAGTAAGGTTTTCTATACCACCTGTAACATTTATAACACTTACAGAACCTTCAGGATCTATACTGTAATCATTGTTTGGCTGACCTTCGTTTGCGGTAATAACTTTAGTTGCATCAGGTGTAAAAGCAAGGTTATCCGGTAAAGCACCAACAATTACCTGGCTTTGCATATCACCATCAACATTAAAGAATACTACAGAACCATCTAAATGCTCATCAGCGTTTGGAGCAGCAACTGCAACCATACCATTTTTAACCGCTACGCTTGTAATGCCACCAAAACCACTCATATCAACAGAGTTCACTACTGTTGGAGCTTCAGGATTAGAAAAGTCAATTATATCTAAGAAACCTTCTTCGGCACTTGTAGTAAACAGTCTTTCACTTTCAGGATCATAGGCTACAATTTCGCATGTGCTGGAACCTGTTCCTGAAGGGTCGAAACTACCGATGTAATCAAGTTCTATGCTTTGAGAAGCTGTAGGCGCCATACGGTCGTTATCTATAATGTATATAGTAGCCATTGTTTCGCCTTCTATTCCTACAGATACAGGGTTTTCAAGGCTTAGAACAAAATATTCTGCCTGTTGTTCTTCTTCAGTATCATCAATTACAGGTATTGATATAGTTTGTGTAAGTTCACTTGTACCAGTAAAGTTAAGTGTAGTTGTGGTATAAGTAAAGTCGTTAGAGTCAGCAGTGCTGAAAGGCGCTCCTTTAAGTACTATATCAACCGAACCTGTAGCAGGGTTTACAAGGTTTAAAACAACCTCTATTGTACCTGCATCTTCATTTACTACTATGTAGTCAGTATCAAATGAAATTTCGGTATTGTAAGTAAAGCTAAAGTTATATGCACAAGCCATAGTAATACCGGCTTCATCTTCTATATTGTTTATAGTAAGCCCGTAGTCTGTACCTAAAGCAAAAGGAATAGTGTAAGTAAGTGTCACCACATTACCCTCTGCATTTGCAGTGTCAAGTCCGTTAATACCTGTATAGTTAGCTATTGTAGCAGCAGAAGTAGCATTAAGTTCGTTATTGAAAACAACTTCTATAGTAGTTTGGTTTACTACTGTAATTTCCTGTACTGTTGGAGAGCTAGGGAAGTTCCATGTTGGCCATTCCTGTGCAGGAGTATCTTCACCTATACCAACCCAGTTAGCAGGGTTTTGTATAGCAACTCTTAAATCGGCAGGAGTACCTTCCTGTGTGCCGTTATAGTAAGCGTTTACAGTGTTACCATCAACGTTACCGGGAGCAGTAGAAAGGTTTACTGCGCTAACGCCGTCTTGTAATCCCATTGGTATCATAGATTCACTACCACCACAATCAGTATTTGTTTCTAACCAGTCATTAGAAGTCATTGCGGTAATATAATTAGGATTTTCAACTGAACCTGTGTAAACTATTACCTGGTCTCCGCCTGAACTTAAACCGAAATCATCACCCGTTACTGTACCTGAATTTGTTACAAGGTCAGAAGTTTGTATTGTAATTACAGAACCGGCAGGAACACAATCAGTAGCAGTCCAAATAATAGCGTCTCCACATTGTGGTTGCGGGTTTGTAGTATATTTTGAATCTGTAAGGTAAATAAATGTACCCGGAGCAATATCAACAAGTGTAAGTAGTGCTATTTCATCTTCTGCATCACTTGCATTCATACGGTATGCAGTAAATACCATATCTCCTGCACTTAATTCTGTTTGTTCAGCTATAGTCATAAATACAGATGATTGTACTTCTGTAATAGCATTATCGCTCATGTCTTCTACTGTATTAGCTAAAAGTGCAACATAATATTGTTGATTGTTTAGTAAATCTTCGGTAGGAGTTATTGTAATTGTATTATTGTTAAAGGTAGCTGTAAACGGTACAGCAGTACCTTCTGCATCATCAAGACGAAGTTCTACAACACTTGCAGCATTAGCATCAGTTATCGGGCTGTCATCTGTAAGTCTAACATCTTCATTAAATTCAATAGAAGGTGTTGTAGTTACAGGTAAATAGTTCTCTTCGTTAGAAGGAGTAAACATTGCCATAGGAGCGGTAACATCTTCAACACCATCCATAAGTGTACCTTTAACGGCAATGTTGTCAAATCTGTTATTTCCGCTGTCACCTGAAGCATTATCACCTCCAAAATTTATTTTAAGTATAAAGTCAGCATTATTTTCTGCTCCTTCAATTGCAGAAAAATCTAATGTTACCAACTGATAGTCATCAGGACTAGGGTTAAATGATGTAAGTGCTAAATCTGCATTGGTGTAGTTTGCACCACCATCAAGGCTGTATGAGTATAATTGCTCTGTAGCACCTGAGTTTGTTCTTCGGGTAGCAAATGTTACTTCAATGTTTTCATACCCTGTGGTTGGAAATGCAATAAGGAAGTCTCTTGTATCACTAGGGTTTCTCGGGCGGATACCATTTCCTGCCTCAGCATCCATTTGTGCATTAAGTGCATCACCCGATACGTCATCCATATAACCATCGCCCGTACCGGGGTAAGTTATAGATGGAGTACCTGCAATAATTGAATAATCAGCAGGAACCGTTTCTACTGTACCATCTATGGTATTAAAATTCCAGTAATGTACTAATTCCTGTGCTTTTGCTAAAGTAGTTACTAAGCAGAATGCCAGTAACATAAAGCATTTTTTAGTGTAGTTGTTCAACATAGTTTTGTAGTTTGTTAATAATAGCTACAAAACTGTGCTTTATATCTTAATTAATTATTAAGTGAATAAAACTTCTCTATTAACTAAATAGTTGTAAGTGTTTACTTAGTTAATATACAGGTAACCTTAGTGATAAAAAAGAGCGATGTATTATACATCGCTCTTTTCCAATTTATATTTTGTTTAAAATGTAGTAATTATATAGCATTAACTATTGCTAAAAAGTCGTCTGCTTTTAGTGATGCTCCTCCTATTAGCCCTCCGTCAACGTCAGGATTAGAGAATATTTCTTTAGCATTGGCAGGTTTTACACTACCACCATATAATATAGAAGTAGCATCAGCCACATTACTATTAATATTATCACGAAGTAAGGTTCTTATAAAGGCATGCATTTCCTGTGCCTGCTCCGGAGATGCTGTTTCTCCTGTACCGATAGCCCAAACAGGTTCGTAAGCTAAAACAATGTTTGCCCATTGTGACTCTTCTATATGAAATAATGCTTCTCTTAATTGTGTTTCTACTATACTGAAATGATTGTTAGACTGTCTGTCTGCTAACTCTTCTCCAAAACAGAAAATAATAGTAAGATTATGTTTTAAAGCAGTGTTTACTTTTTCAGCTAATAAGGCATTGGTTTCGCCAAAATATGCCCTGCGCTCTGAGTGACCGAGTATTACAGTATTTACATCAATACTTTTTAGCATACCAACCGAAACTTCACCGGTATAGGCACCGTTTTCTGCCTGATGCATGTTTTGTGCCGCAACAATAATGTTGCTGTCTGCTGTTTGTGCAACGGCAGCCTGTAGGTTAACAAAAGTAGGAGCTACAACTACTTTAGCTGTAGTATCTTTAGGCGTTTTAGCCAATAGTTCATCCAGCAATGCTTTTGTTTCTTTGCTGTCGTTATTCATCTTCCAGTTTCCTGCAACAATTTGTTTTCTCATTATTTCAAGTTATTTAATGTGGCAATTAGTTTTTCGTCATCAGCTTCTACAGCTCTGAATAAAGCAATGTTTCCTGTTTCATCAAGTACCATATAGCGCGGAATCCAATCTAACTCCACAGCTTCGCTTAATGCTCCGCCTTTCCATTTATCACGCCCTAACAGGTAGTGTTCGCCTTTTACTTCATATTTATCAATACCATTTATCCATGCTTCTTTTGTTTTGTCAAAAGAAAGAAACAGATAGGTAACATCAGGAAATTGTTCTTGTAAAGCATGTAATTTAGGCATACCTTTTATACAATCAGGACACCATGATGCCCATAAGTCTATAACTATAGGCCTGCCCTGATATTTTTCTAATACAGTCCTGAAATCCATTGTAGCACCATCCGGTGTTTGCATAGTTTCATTCAGTGCTTTCTCTGTAAAACTTGTAGGTTGCACTTTTTCTTCTTCTTGTGATTTATCGCTTTTGTCTTTACAGCCTGTAAAAGCTAAAAGTATTATGGGTAATAACAATAGTTTTTTCATAGTTTTTCTTCTCATGTGTGAAACAAATTTACAATAACTGAGGTAATAAACCAGCATGGCGTATACCTAATACTGTTATAAAATAACAATATTTTTAACTCACTCGTTTTCGTAAATTTTTTATTTTGCTTTTATAGGGTTACGGTAAAAGAAGCGGTATTATTCCAGCCTGACTCTTGGGTCGAGCCATGCATAAATAAAATCTACCAATATATTTATAATTATAAAAGTAGTGGCTATAACCAGTACAGCTCCCATAATTACAGGTAAGTCTAAATTGTTTAGGGCTTCAACTATTTCTTTACCTAAACCATTCCACCCGAAAATATATTCTACAAAAACAGCACCTGCCAGCATAGAGGCAAACCAACCTGATATAGTAGTTACTACAGGGTTTAAAGCATTTTTTAATGCATGCTTACGGATTATTCGTATTTCGCTTAGCCCTTTAGCTCTTGCAGTACGAATGTAATCCTGACTTGTAACTTCTAAGAGTGAGTTACGCATAAGTTGTATTACAACCCCAAGCGGACGTATGCCCAGTACTATAGCGGGCAGTATTAAGTTTTTCCATTGTATGTAAACTCCTTCGCCAAAATCATCTACTTCATACAGGCTGCCTGTCATGTTGAGGTGTGTATATTTATGCAGTAAAAAACCGAATACCCATGCAAAAAGTATAGCCGCAAAGAAAGAGGGTAAGCTCATACCCAGCGTGCTGAATATAGCTATAGTCCTGTCCAGCCACGTGTTTTTATTAAGAGCTGAAACTATACCTAAAATAATACCGATAATTATAGCTATGGTTATAGCAAAAAATGCCAGTATAATGGTATTGGGCAGGGTTTCGCCAATAACAGCCGTAACTTTTTTACCGTTTTTCTGAAAGCTTTCTCTTAAATAGGGTGTTTTTAAAACTATGGTAGTATTGCTAACAGTAAAAAGTTGTAATGCATTATATTTTCCTTCCGTCAGGTAAGTGTAATCATCAGGATGAGTACTGTGAAATGAAATAGGAGAGAGGTCGTTTAAATAATATAAATACTGCGTGCTTACAGGTTTATCAAACCCATACTTTTTTTTAACGATAGCTATTTGCTCTGAGTTTTTATTTTGATCCAGCATCATCTCTGCCGGATCTCCGGGCAATACTGTAAACAAAAAGAATATAACTGTTACTACCCCAAACAGGGTTAGCAGAGCATATCCGATTTTGTTTAAAAGATACTTTACCAAATGAAACTATTGTTTGTTTATTTCTGAGTAAGGTTTGCTTATAACCTCTTCCATTTCTTCAGCTACAAACTTTTTCTCATTAATACCATCCCACTCTTTAATATTATTACCATTCCACAGGTATACTACACCGGGAGTATCCTTAGTATTACCTAAAACTTTCCAGAAGTTAAGAATATCTAATACTTGATAAGGGTATTCTGCACCTGCATATTCAAAGAATTCAGGGATAAGGTCTGCTTCCTCATCCATAAACAGAATGCGAATTTCAGGGAAATCAGCATTACTGTTTTTCATAGCGGTTAGTTCCTTCGCTGTTTCTTTACAGTGTTCACAACCCGGAGCGAAAAGTGCAACAATTTTTTTGCCTTTATCTATATTCGGGAAATACTGCGAGTAAGGAGAGGTAGCCGGCGTAGGAGCATCGCCTGTTGAGGTTTCTGCACTGTCTGCTATAATTTCCTGTGGTGTAGCACCTGATTCTGCCACTTGTGGTTGTATAGGTGCAAGCATAAACACAAATAGTATACTTGCAAACGTTACTGTTGTTAGTACCCAGAAGTTACTACTGTCACGGTCACGCTTTATGAGGTTTAGCAGGTAAACCAGTAAAATAACAGAGATGGCATTTTTTATAATAGCCTCTACAGGAGTCATTTCTATTAAGGCACCAAAACAACCACAGTTACCTGAGTTACCGTTTTGTATTGTATCAATTGTTAGGTGTACTATAAACACTAACAGCATTAGTATAGTAGCAGGAACTACTAAGCGTTTTAAATAATTACGTTGTAGTAGTAGTAAGCCTAAAGCAAGTTCTATACCTATTAAAACTCGGGAGAAATACGGTGCAAAACTTTCTGAGAAGCCCATAACGTATAATTGCTTTACCTCGAAAGTGGTAATGGCAAAATATGGTGACGGATACATTTTTCCCGCTGCCGAAACTAAAAATAAAAGGGCTATGATTACTCTTATAATTATAGGTAAATATTTCTTCATGGCTTAGCTTTTTATAAACTTTTATCAAATATAGCGGTTAAAGCAATTCAATTTGTTAATGAGTTGTTATTGGTTAAACCCCAGTAGTATTAAGGCAAACACCGCATAGTTTATCATATCCTGATAGTTTGCATCAATACCTTCGGATACTAAAGTTTTGCCTTTATTATCTTCTATTTGTTTTACACGAAGTAGCTTTTGCAGTATCAGGTCAGTAAGCGAACTTATCCTCATATCGCGCCAAGCCTCACCATAATCGTGATTTTTAGCTTCCATAAGGTCTTTTGTTAACTTTATTTTTTCATCATAAAGTTTAGTTGCTTCCTCAACATCAAGGTCAGGTTGGTCAGCAATACCTCTTTCCAGTTGTATAAGTGCCATTACAGAGTAGTTTATAATACCTATAAACTCACCTGACTCATCCTCATCTATCTTACGTACTTCGTTTTCCTGTAAACTGCGTATGCGCTGCGCTTTAATAAATATCTGGTCGGTTAAAGATGGTAACCTAAGTATACGCCATGCGCTACCGTAGTCTTTCATCTTGTTAATATACAATTGCCTGCATGTGGCAACTACACTGTCGTATTCAGCGGAGGTATTACTCATTTAAGTAGTATCTTTGTTCAAATTTCAAATGTAGTAAAAAACACCCCAAACCCAAAGGGGCAATATTAAAATAGAGTGTATGCTTATTAATTGCAAAGGCAAACTTATTGACTTGGCTAAACCCAAAGTAATGGGGATTTTAAATTGTACTCCTGATTCGTTTTACGATGGCGGTAAGTATAAAGATGAAACCCAGTTTTTAAAGCAGGCAGAACAAATGCTTACAGACGGAGCAGACTTTATTGATATAGGAGCATATTCTACTAAGCCAAATGCTGATTTTGTAAGTAATGAGGAGGAGTTGCGCCGTGCTGTACCTGTGGTTGAATTACTTATTAAACATTTTCCCGATGCATTAATTTCTATAGATACTTTTAGGGCTGATGTTGCAAAAGCGTGTATAAATGCCGGAGCTGCTATTGTAAATGATATTGCAGCAGGTATGCTTGATGATGCTATGCTGAAAACAATAGGGGAGTTGAAAGTGCCTTATATAATGATGCACATGCGCGGTACACCGCAAACCATGCAAACACTTACTGAGTATGACGATATTGTGAAGGATATGCTGCTTTATTTTTCGCAGCGTATTGATGAAGCCCGTAAAAACGGAATAGATGACATTATTATTGATCCCGGTTTTGGTTTTGCAAAAACGTTAGAACAAAACTATGAAATGATGCAAAAACTGGGATTATTTAAAATAACAACGTTGCCTATACTAGTTGGCGTTTCCCGAAAATCAATGATATATAAATTACTGGGTATTACGCCTCAGGAAGCATTAAACGGAACTACGGTTTTAAATACTATAGCTTTAAGTAAAGGTGCTACTATATTACGGGTTCACGATGTAAAAGAGGCGGTACAAGCAGTGAAAATAATGAACAGTCTATAACTTTAGTCTTCATAACCGCAAAGTGTACGACCTTTTGTTTTGGCTTTGCTAACGGTGGTTTTTTCAACTTCAGTAGAGCAGTTGCTAAGCCCTCTGCAATTTTGTTTTAAATGATATTTTTTACTGTATTTACCATTACAAATGTAAGCAGTAGTATCGTTTAGGGGAGCAGAGGCAGATACAAGGAACCCTGCAATCAGTGATAAAACTAAAGTCTTCATAATTGTTTAAGTAATTGATTTATATAAAAATACATAAAATTTAGGTGCTTAAACCTATAAAGAATTTAAATAATCTACATAGCGCCTAATATGCCATTTATAAATATTGATTATTTCCTCCTCAGAACCTGGAACTCTTTTTTTGGCACATTCAGCAAAATAATCAAGTATGTTGGCAAAATCTACTGCATAAAGGCAATGCTTATCAAAATTATCATCTGATTGTACATTCTTTTTTGCGAGCGTCTTAAATTTTTCTTTTTCACGTTTACATTCAGCTATAAAGGTAATCATACACCGGTAAATATTATTTCCTAAAAATGGCAATATGCCAAACGGATATTAATAAAGGGTTTTATTGCGGGTGCAATAGCTAAAGTAAGTGCGGGTAATCTGGGGGGAGGTGTCTTTACAAGTATAAAGACGAAAGCAAATGTAAGTATTTTTTGTAAATAATTTTTAGAATAAAATAATAGGGTGTTATTGATGGTGGTACGGCTCGTTACGCAAAATAGTGAAAGCCCTATATACCTGCTCTATAAAGAATAAGCGTACCATTTGGTGTGAGAATGTCATGGCAGATAATGATATTTTTCCCTGTGCTTTTTGATATACTTCATCGGAAAAGCCATAAGGGCCACCAATAACAAATACAAGGGTTTTAATGCCCGAGTTCATCTTTTTTTGTAGCTCTTCCGAAAAGCTAACACTACTGAAACTTTTACCGTTTTCATCAAGTAAAATTAACTGGTCAGTAGGGGAAAGCCTATTCAGTATAAACTCACCCTCTTTTTGCTTTTGTTGTGCTTCACTAAGGTTTTTTACGTTTTTTACATCAGGTATTATATCCAATTCAAATTTTACGTAAAAAGACAACCTTTTCACGTACTCATCTATAAGAGATTGTAATTGTTTACTATCTGTTTTGCCTATAGCAATAAGTTTAATGTTCATTACTTAATAGAGTCTTTGCAAGGAGTTATATTTAGCTTTTCCAATCCTTTACGATATTTCTCTGATATATATATTTCTCCACTACTGCTGCCTGAACTATTGATGTGATTTTGGTGTAAAACTTTTTCTAAACTATCAACATTTGTAGTACATATAGTAATATCGTTTGAATAGGAAAAATCATCAAATCTTATACCTCTATAATATTCAATTTCATTTCTTATTTGTTCAATGTACATAATGTTATTTTCAGATAACCAATCTAATTGTAATGTGGTATTTAGCCTTTTAAGAGCTTTTTCTTTATGTCCGGCATATGTTTCTAACATAGCATAACCTGTTAAGGGCATAAGGTCATATTCATCTTCTATATCAAATGCATCTATAGGTTCAGCTATTTCATATGCTTTTTGATAGTTTAATTTTGCAGATTTATAATCTTTTTTAAATGCATATATACCAGCTTTTATTTGATAATAAAAAACAGATTTTTTATCCTCTACAGGTAGTTCTTCCAGAGTTTCAAAAGCCTTTTTAAAATCGTTTCTTTCAACATGAATACCAATGATAGATGATATATAGTTAAAATTTTCATTATTGATTTTAAATGCTTCATTATATTTTTCAAGAGCTTTGTCTTTTTCTCCATCTAAATATAAATCACCAGCTTGCATACTAAGTTCTTCGGCTTTTTTTATATCAGCATCAGATATTTTATTTTCTTTCTCCTGACAAGATGAAACTAGCAAGCACAGTATAACAAATTGCAATAACTTTTTTATCATGATATGCTTTTTAGTTGTTAATCATTTTGGCAAAATCATCTTCACTAATAATAGGAATGCCCAGTTTTTCAGCTTTTTCAAGTTTAGCAGGTCCCATATTCTCGCCTGCTACCACATAATTGGTTTTAGATGATATTGAACTACCTACTTTACCGCCATTATCTTCAATAGCTTTTTTAAGGTCATTACGGGAAAACTTTTCAAATACTCCCGAAACTACAAAAGTATTACCTGCCAGTTTATCGCTAACGCTGGTGTCGGTAGCTTCGTTAAGCTCCATTTGTATACCATAGCCTTTTAAACGCTCAATAAGCATTCTGTTCTTTTCATTTTCAAAAAAGTCAATTACACTTTGTGCTATGCGTTCGCCAATTTCATCAACTAAAATTAATTCTGTTAGCGTGGCATTCGCAAGACCATCAATACTCTTGTAATGTTTCGCCAGTTTTTTGGCTACGGTTTCCCCTACATAGCGAATACCTAAAGCGTATAATACTCTTTCAAAAGGTATCTCTTTTGATTTTTCAATACCATTAACGAGGTTCTCAGCCGATTTATCTGCCATTCGTTCTAACGGAATAACCTGCTCTTTGGTTAACTCGTATAAATCAGCGTAGTTTTTAATTAGGTCAGCGTTATACAATAGTGCCACAGTTTCGCCACCTAAACCTTCTATATCCATTGCTTTACGGGAAATATAATGCTGTACACGCCCAATAATTTGTGGTGGGCAACCGTAAAAGTTAGGGCAGTAGTGTTGTGCCTCTCCTTCTTTACGTATTAGTTCCGTGCCACATTCAGGGCAATGTGTTATGTATTTTGTTGGTTCTGAATTTTCCTGACGTTGTGTAAAATCAACTGCTACAATTTTTGGAATAATTTCTCCGCCCTTTTCTACAAAAACAGTATCACCCTCACGAACGTCAAGTTTTGCAATTTGGTCGGCATTGTGTAGAGAGGCACGTTTTACAGTAGTACCTGCAAGTTGTACAGGTTGTAAGTTAGCAACAGGCGTAATTGCACCTGTGCGTCCTACTTGGTAGGTAATTTTATCCAGTTTGGTGGAAGCCTGTTCAGCTTTGAATTTATAAGCTATTGCCCAGCGTGGTGACTTGGCGGTATAGCCTAGTTCTTCCTGTTGATACAAGTCGTTTACTTTTATTACCACACCATCAGTTTCATAAGGCAGCTCGTGGCGATGCACATCCCAATGGTCTATAAATGCTATAACTTCCTGTATGCTATTTGCTAATATAGCTTCTTTAGGTGCTTTAAAGCCCCATTCGCGCGCTTTTTCCAGCCCTTCAAACTGAGTGCTTATAGGCAGGTTATTACCTATGATAGAATAAAGTAAACAATCTAACGGGCGTTTTGCAACTAAACTACTGTCTTGCAGTTTTAAACTTCCCGACGCAGTATTACGTGGGTTGGCATAAGGTGTTTCACCAATTTCTATTAAATCCTGGTTCATTTTTGCGAAACCATCTAATGGTAGGATGATTTCACCACGTATATGAAATTTTTCAGGATAGTCCCCTCTTAATTTTAAAGGTACTGAACGGATAGTTTTTACATTGTTGGTAACATCATCGCCCTGAAAGCCATCGCCTCTGGTTACAGCCTGAGCAAGTTTTCCATTCTCATACGTAAGGCTTATGGATGCACCATCATATTTCAATTCACAGGTATAGGTTACGGCTGTAGTACCCAAACCTTTATGTACACGCTGTTCCCACTCTTGTAATTCTTCTTTAGAATAAGAGTTATCCAGTGAGTACATTCGGTACTCGTGTTGTACTGTTTCAAAGTTTTTGGTAATGGCTCCACCCACACGTTGGGTAGGGGAGTTGGCATCATAATATTCAGGATGCTTTTCTTCCAGTTCCTGTAGCTCTTTAAGTTTCATATCAAACTCAAGGTCACTAATTACAGGAGTGTCCAGTACGTAATAATTATAATTGTGCTGCTGTAGTTCTTCGCGCAGTTCAGTTATTTTTTGAAGAATATCCATTTACCAAATTTTGTGTTTGCTAATTTAGGCAAACTTCGCTTATTTGGAAAATGATTATTAGGCTTAAAACCTATTCAAACATATCTTCAAACTGCTTGTAAACTGTACCGTCGGTTAATATTGTTCCCTGCTGTATAAGTTCAAAAACTTCTGCATTTCGGTCTTCGCCAAAAGGCTTTTTACCTCTTGTTACTTTAACTTCATCAGAGAAAATATTTTCGTTAAGCCATTGTAGCCCGCCCTTAGATAAAAAGTCTACATGCGGGGCATGAGCATGTATTACAATGCTTTGCATTTCCTCTTTACTAAGTTTAAAAAGAAAAATATGGTTTTTAGCATAATGCTCCAGCCACTCTGCCTTATCCAGAACTGCTTCCCAAATTAAGTCACTAAAAACATCAAGTACTTGTTCAGCTACTTCGGGTTTATCTTGTTTTACAGTATCCCATTCATTTTTATCGATTTGCTGTGAAGCTAAAAATCGGATAAACTCAGGGTGTAATTCTTCAAATTGTTCTTTAGTAAGGCGTGCGTATTTCATTTTTATAAAGGAATTTTATTAAATAAAAAAGCCTTCCCATTGGGAAGGCTTTGTATATAATGTTATTAATTATTGCTCAGCAACAATTTCGTATGGTAGTTCTACTATAACATCACGGTGTAACCTTACTGTTGCAGTATATTTACCTGTACGCTTAACGATACCGCTATTGATGTATTTTTTCTCAATAGATTGTCCGTTTTTCTCTAAAGCAGCAGCTATATCAGCGTTAGTAACAGAACCGAATAATTTGTCCCCGCTACCTGCTTTTGCAGAAATTTTTATTTCAAGTGCTTTAATTGCTTCAGCAGTTTTGTTAGCGTCATCAACAAGCTTTTGCTCTTTAAATGCTCTTTGTTTAAGGTTTTCAGCTAATACTTTTCTAGCTGTAGGAGTTGCAATTTGAGCAAATCCCTGAGGGATTAGATAGTTACGACCATAACCTGGCTTTACAGTAACAATATCATCTTTAAACCCTAAATTCTCTACGTCTTGTTTAAGTATAATTTCCATAATATTGCCTCCTTTTTTATTTTAATAAATCAGCCACATATGGCATTAATGCTAAATGACGTGCTCTTTTTACAGCTACAGACACTTTTCTTTGGTATTTTAAAGAAGTACCTGTTAAACGGCGAGGAAGTATTTTACCTTGCTCGTTTACAAACTTTAATAAAAAGTCAGGATCTTTATAATCAATATACTTAATACCTGATTTTTTAAAGCGGCAATATTTTTTAGCTTTGTTAGTTTCTATATTTAAAGGTGTAAGATATCTGATATCTCCGTCTTTTTTCCCTTTAGCTGATTGTTCTATACTAGCCATAATTAGTTTGCTTTAGCTTTTAGTTTTTCTCTTCTTCTTTCGGCCCATGCAAGAGCGTGCTTGTCAAGTGATACAGTTAAAAAACGCATAACTCTTTCGTCACGTCTAAACTCAGTTTCAAAACCTTTCAGGATTTCACCTGAAGCTTTGAATTGAAATAAGTGGTAAAAACCGCTTTTTTTGTGCTGGATTTCATAAGCTAGTTTTTTTAGCCCCCAGTCTTCTTTTGCTACAATCTCGGCTCCTTTAGAAGTAAGGAAATCTTCAAATTTACTTACTGTTTCCTTTACCTGAGTTTCAGATAAAACGGGATTCAAGATGAAAACAGTTTCATAGTTATTCATAATGATAAAAATTTTGTTATAAAATTGGGTGCAAAAATAAGTAATTATATTTACTTTACAAGTGGAAAAAATGGTTTTTTATCGATTTTTTTGACCTCTTTTTTCATTATATTTGTAAAATCACTCCATCAAAAAATGCATTATAATGCTAAAACCTTACTAATAGATTTAAGATAATGAAACTTAACTGTGTAGTTGTTGATGATAGCACGATACATAGGATAACTATTGCAAAGTTAGTAAATGAACATCCGGATCTCAATTTAATTGGAGATTTCTCTAACGCTTCTGAAACCCGCAATTGTATCCTGAATAAAAGTATTGATCTTTTATTTCTAGATATAGAAATGCCGGTGCAGAGTGGTTTTGATTTGCTTGACGGGCTAAAAGTTAGGCCGCAGATAATTTTTGTATCTGCGAAGTCAGACTATGCCCTTAGGGCATTTGATTATGCTGCTTTGGACTACTTACATAAACCGGTTACTAAAGACCGTTTTGAAAAGGCAGTACAAAAGGCGATAGAGATGAGCCAAATGAGGAAGGAAACTCCTGAAGAGGAGGGTGATTTTATTTTTGTAAAGAGTAACCTTAAAAACCTTAAAATTTACATTAACCGTATAAAATGGGTTGAGGCGTTTGGCGACTACATTAAAATTAATACGGAAGAGGGTACGCACTTAGTGCTTTCAACAATGAAGTCTTTTGCGGAAGAACTACCGGCTGATAAATTTTTGAGAGTTCATAAATCCTATATAATTAATATAGACAGAGTAGAGAAATTTAATAGCAGGGTGGCTGAAATAGCAGGGACACAAATACCTTTAAGCCGGAATAAAAAGGAAGATTTAGCAAATGCCTTAAATAACAGAACTTAATTTTAATAAGGATCTACATTTGCTACCACTTTTACAGATTTATATGCCGGAATACTGTCAAAACTACTCATTGCTTTTTGAATAACTCCTTTTGAGTACCCTAATGAAGTGTCTTGTGGTACTTTTATTATAATGGTTCTTATATATTCATTTCGTATTCTGCTTATAGCAGGCTCTTCGGGTCCTAGAACAGGCATTTTCAGGTTTTGACTTAAAACGCTGTATAACCACATAGCACCATCTTTTAACTTTTCGTAATCTCTATGTTTTAGCGTAAGGCGTATCAGTTTGTAAAAAGGAGGGTATTTAAAATTAATACGTTCATGTAACTGCTCTTTATACATCCCTTCATAATTATTGTCAGTTACTTGCTGTATTACATTATGTAAAGGGTTATAGGTTTGTATGTATACCTTCCCCTGAATATCTTTCCTTCCTGCACGTCCTGCAACCTGTACCATCATTTGGTAGGCACGTTCAAAAGCTCTGAAATCAGGTTGGTAGAGCATATTATCGGCGTTTAAGATGCCCACAAGGTTAACATTGTCAAAGTGTAGTCCTTTTGCAAGCATTTGTGTGCCGACTAAAATATCTACTTCTCTGTTTTTAAAAGCATCAATTATCCTTTCGTAGCCATATTTCCCTCGTGTAGTATCTTGATCCATACGAGAAATATTCTTTTCGGGGAAAATTTCTTTCAGTTCCATTTCTATCTGCTCAGTACCAAAACCTTTGGTAGAAATATCAGTAGAATGGCATTGATGGCACTGTGTTGGGCTGGCAATATTATAACCACAATAGTGACAACGAAGTTGTTTTTTATACTTATAAAAAGTGAGGCTTACGTCGCATTGTGGGCATTGTGGTACATGCCCGCAGGTTAAACATTCTACCCAAGGGGAGAAACCTCTTCTGTTTTGGAATAGGATTACCTGTTTACCCTCTGATAAAGTTTCTGTAATCGCTTCTATAAGTTGGTCACTAAAGTGACCTTTCATTCTTTTACGCTTGTATTTATCTTTAAGGTCTACCAGTACAATTTCAGGAGGCACTACATTACCGTAGCGTTCTTTCATTTGCACATAGCCATATTTTTTATTTGCTGCGTTATAGTAGCTTTCTATAGCAGGTGTTGCAGAACCTAATAATACTTTTGCATTAAAATACCCTGCTAAAACTATAGTAGCATCGCGCGCATGATATCGTGGTGCAGGGTCCTGTTGCTTAAATGTTTGTTCATGTTCCTCATCAATAACAATTAAGCCCAAATTTTTAAAAGGCAAAAATAAAGAGGAACGTGCGCCTATTATTATTTTAGCTTTTTCAGACTCTTGTATTACCTGTTGCCAGGTTTCTACGCGTTCGTTATTGGTATATTTTGAATGAAATACAGCTACCTGATTACCAAAATAAGCAGTAAGGCGTGCAACTAACTGGGTAGTAAGTGCTATTTCTGGTAATAAATATAGTACTTGTTTATCTTGATTGATGTATTCCTCAATCAGTTTTATGTAAAGTTCTGTTTTACCGCTGGATGTTACTCCGTGTAATAATGTTACCTGTTTTTCTGTAAACGAAGCCTTTACTGCTTCAAAAGCTTTTTGTTGTTTTTCACTTAGGGAAAAGCCTGAATTATCAGTAGCATGAAATGTTACGCGGTCTTCTTCTAAATAATATTCCTCAAAAATTTCTTTATCGGTTAGGGATTTTAATACAGTCGACGATACCCCCGCAGTTTCGGTAAGTTGTTTAGCTGTAATGGGCTTTTTTTCTACTGCATATAGCTGAAAGTACTGTAAAACAGCTTCGCGTTGTTTTTGTGCCCGCGATAATATCTCTAAAATTTCGTTTAGTTTATCTCCTTGTAAAAATTCATCACGAAGTTTTATATACTTAATACGTTTTGGTTTATATTTTTCCTTTACTTCTTCGCGAAGTGAAATAGCATTTTTAGCTAGCAGTTTATTAATTACAGGCAGTATATTTTTTTTGTTAAGTATACTTACTGCTTCCTGTATTTTTAATGCAGACTGGTTTTGTAACGCCTCATAAATTAAGTATTCCTCATCGGTTAACTCACTATTCTGCTCTGTGTACTCTTCCTTTTTTACTATTATGGTTTCACTTTCCAGTAAATAGGCAGATGGCATTGCCGAGCGATAAACATCGCCTATATTACACATATAGTAAGATGCTATCCATTCCCAGTGTTTTAATTGTTGTTGTGTAACAATAGGTTCTTCATCCAGTATTTGGTCTATTTCTTTCGCTTCGTACAGTTGTGGTGGCGTAGTATGCAGGTTTATAGCAATACCGGTATATACTTTGCTTTTACCGAAAGGCACCGCTATACGCATCCCCGGCTTTATATAATTATATTCGGCTTCGGTAATGCTATAGGTAAAAGGTTTTGGCAACGCCAACGGAAGAATAACTTCTACAAAAAACGGCATATATACTGTACTATTTCTTACAAAGATAGTTGCTATATAGGTATAAAAAAACACCTCCCGATTCGGGAGGTGTTTTATAATTGAAATTCAACAGATTATACTCTTGTCCACGTTTGGCTTCTACCGATAAAAGAAAAGCCAATGTAACCTCTTACCTCTAGTTTATCCTTACCGTCCAGTTTTATGGTACAACTGTATAATTTACCATTGTTTGGGTCAAGTATTTTTCCGTCAGTGTACTCGTCGTCGTCCTTCTCTAAACCTTTTATAATAACCATACCAAGAATTGGTTTGTTTTTATCAGAACCTTTGCATTCGGTGCATTTAGCATCTTTTTTAGCAGGGTTAAGTATTTTTACTACTTTACCGTAAATTTTACCATCTTTCTCGTAAATCTCTACAATAGATTTAGCTTCTCCTGTTTCATCGTCAATAGTTTTCCATTGACCAACAACTCCCTGTGCCGTTGCAGAAAATACTCCTGCTACCATTACGAATAGTAATGTGAAAAAATATTTTTTCATAAGTAATACTTTTATTTTTTGTTAAATATATAAATTTTTTCGTTTTAATTTATGAATTAATGCATTTAGTTCGAAACCTAATAAAAGGATGAAACAGTTAATCCATATATACAACATTAAAACAAGAAGTGTACCAATTGAACCGTACAGTTGATTGTACTGTGCAAAACGTATTACATAAATCCTGAAAAGGAAGGAAGTTAAAATAAACAGTATAGTAGTAAATACAGACCCATAGCTGAAAAATGCGGCTTTTCGGGTTTCTTTTGCAGCAAATTTAAACAGCATAGATGTAGTAGTAAGTATCATTAATACTAAAAAAGCATACCTGCCTATTTCCAGTAAATATACATCATCAGTTAAAAAGCCATTACTTTTTAAACTGTGTATTACTACTTCGAGGGTAATAATGGCTACTACAGTTATAATAAGTATTATTGTTAAAAGGAGTGATAACCCTATAGCAATGGCATATTGCTTAAAATAAGAGCGTTTAATACTTATGTGCATAGAGGACTGAAACCCGCTTAGTATAGCATTTACCCCGTTAGACATTAACAGGATAGCCAATAATATACCAAAAGACAGCAGGCTGTTATAACTGGTATTAGTAATATCATTAAGTGTGCCCGCTATAGCATCGTATGTGTTAGGTGGGACATTTTCTTCCACAAAACGCATAAAGTCTTTTTGAAAGTTAGTAACGGGTACATAGGGGATTAAATTCAGTATAAAAAGCGCAAACGGAAACAGAGACATAAAGAAACTGAAAGCGATAGACCCTGCTTTATAAGAAAGGTCTCCTTTTACAATACCTGTAATATACAACTCGCCAAGGTGATAAAGTGTAAGCCCTTCTGACCAGGGTAACTCTATACTTTTACCAAACCGTACAATATGCTTGATTACAGGAATGCGTTCCAGCTTATGTTCCAGTTCTGCAGACATTAATTAAAATGCTTTTAAACTTAAATCCATGTTGTACACAGAGTGTGTTATTGCTCCTGATGATATGTAGTTTACACCGCACTCTGCATAGCCACGCATATTGGTTTCATTAATACCGCCCGATGATTCCGTAAGGCAATAATCGCCGATAAGGGCAACAGCTTCTCTTGTTTCTTCCAGCGTAAAGTTGTCTAAAAGTATGCGGTAAACCCCTTCGTTCTGCATTATTTCCCGAACTTCATCAAGACTGCGGGCTTCTACTATTATTTTTAAATCGAGTTCTTTACCCCTTAAATATCCCAGCGTTTTTTGTATTGCTGCAGTAATACCCCCTGCAAAGTCAATATGATTGTCTTTAAGCATAATCATATCGTATAATGCAAAACGGTGGTTTTCGCCTCCGCCTATTTTTACTGCCCATTTTTCAATGGCACGAATACCGGGAGTAGTTTTACGGGTGTCCAGTATTTTAGTATCAGTTCCTTCCAGTAGGCTGACAAATTTTTTAGTTTTTGTAGCTATGGCACTCATACGCTGCATGGCGTTAAGTACTAATCGTTCTGCTTTTAGTATAGATTGTGAGCTACCTGCAACATAAAAAGCCTCATCGCCATATTTTACTGGAGATCCGTCTTCAATCATTACATCTACTTTCAGTTCAGGGTCTACATACTCAAAAACTTGCTTGGCAAAGTCGATACCTGCAATAATACCTTCGTCTTTTACTAAAAGTTTTGCTCTTCCCGTAGCGTCTTCAGGAATACAAGCTAAAGAGCTATGGTCGCCGTCGCCGACATCTTCGCGAACGGCATTGGCAATAATTATATCAAGTTCGTGCTGAAATTGTTTTTCTGAAATCATTTTCTTTAGTGGGCAATTGTTATTTATGTAGTAGCTAAAGTAGTGGTTTTTTTCGAGAAAAGCAGATAAATAGGGAGAACAAATAGGGTGGAGTGTAAGCAGATGCTATAGCTGAAAGTTTTTTAAGCGCTTTGTAATTTTATATTATTACTTATTCCATTTAAAAACTCAATTCCCTTTTCTTCTACACGTTTTAAAGTAACATAATCAGGTTTATTATCTTTGTTTGTGTAACTGATTTTTAATTTATTGTTTTTTAGTATTTCTATAGCTGTAATACAGTTTAGTGGTATAATGCATTGTTTACCAAAGTCTCTTCTGCGAAATATAAAAGTTATAGTATCAAGAACTAAAACGGCAATGAGGGTAGTTATAATGTGTTCAGGGGTGTATACTAATGTGTATAGAAAAATAGCGATATTAAACAGAACTAATATATATGAGAATATTTGGAATATAGTATTCGGCTTTTTGTCTTCTTTATTTTTATTATTGCAAGCTATTATATCCTTAACTTCTTTGCCAGTTGCCTGTTTTGGTTAGGTACAAGGTTTCTTCGTCTACATTTATATAACCGTATTTATATTTAAAAAAGTGTTTCATTTTAGTCCTAATAAAAAGACAAGCCCTTTTTCATCAACTTCGTACACGGTTTCAGTGTCTAATTCGTTGTCGGCATTTTTGAAGTTAATTTTTAAACCATTATTTTCATAATGCTCTATACTTTCAATTTTAGCCAAAGGTATTTTATACCTTACACCAAACTCTCCTCTAAAATAATTATTTATATAATAAGCTAATGAAATAAGCCCTATTGAAAGACCAATGGAAACTCTATTGTTTTGAAGCATAAAAAATAAAAGAATTATAATGATTGTCACAGTAACATAAACAAAAGCTTTTTGGTTATTTATTCTTCTATTATTTTTTTTGATTGAAGCTCTGTTTTTTTCATTTAATTCTCTTGCTTCCTGCCAGTTTCCTGAACTTGTTAAATATAGGTTTTCATCATCTATATTTATATAGCCGTATTTATACTTAAAAAAGTGCTTCATTTAGTTGTAGTTTTCAGAAGCTGCAATATATAAACTTTCGTAATTAATTAACTAGATTTATTATTATACGGTAATAGTCCTGCCTTCTGCTGCCTTTTTGCCTTCTTTAAAGTAGAAATCTATCTGCCCTAAGTTAATACCATAACAACCTACTTGGTTAACCATAACTTCTTTACCATCAATATTGTTGGTAATGTATGGTTTGTCTAAAAAAGTATGGGTATGCCCGCCAATAATTAAGTCAATATCTTTTGTTTGGTTAGCAATCACTACATCCGATACTTTATCGCCGCCATATTTAAAACCAAGGTGTGAAAGGCAGATAACCAAATCACACTTTTCTTCTGTTTTTAATATACGGCTCATGTCTTTAGCTACATCAACAGGTTCTATATATAGTGTTTCTTTGTAGTTACGTTCGTCAACCAATCCTTTTAGCTGTATACCTAATCCGAAAACGCCTATTTTAACACCGTCAAAAGTAAATGTTTTGTAAGGCTTTACAATACCGTCAAGCACTGTGTTTTTAAAATCGTAGTTAGCGGAAACAAAGTCGAAGTTAGCATGTGGTAATTGTTTGTAAAACCCTTCAATACCGTTGTCAAAATCATGATTACCCAGTGTAGCAAGGTCGTACTTCATCATACTCATAATCTTAAATTCCAGTTCACCACCATAGTAGTTAAAGTATGGCGTTCCTTGGAATATATCACCTGCATCAAGTAATAGCGTGTTTGGATTTTCTCTGCGTATTTGCTGTACCAAAGTAGCCCTGCGTGCTGCCCCGCCCATATTAGGGTATTTGGGGTCAGTTTTTTCAAAAGGGTCTATATGGCTGTGCGTATCATTAGTATGTAGTATAGTGATACGCTTAGTATTATCTTTATTAGTATTGGTGTTGGTAAAGCTGCTTAATGAAAGTCCGCCTACAACCAGTGCCGAGCCTGCTGCTGTTTTCTGTATAAAATCTCTTCTTTTCATAATGCTTTACTCTGTAATTATACGATTTGAATTGTTAACCGGCAGTGTATCTGCTTTTTTGAAATAATCTATATAGATGTTTCTTAGCTTATAGTCCAGTTTATACTCTGCTACAGCTTCTTTAAAAAAGTTCATATTATCCCCACCATTAGATAGGTAATCAGATGTTGCAACGTAGTATACTTTATTTTCATCTATCGGTTCTCCCTGTACTGTAGCACTTTTAACAGTTCCGTTATTGTTTAAAACAATTAACATTCCTGCCAGTGGGTGAGGGCGTTTGCCTTGCGAAATATATTCTGCGATTTCTTTTACTTGCTTTCCTCTAAGTGCCATAACAATAAGGCTGTTTTCAAAAGGCATTATTTCATAAGCTGAACGTGCTGTTACATTGCCTTGTGGTATGGTAGCGCGTATTCCGCCATAGTTTAACAGGCAAATATCTACATGCTCTTTTTCTCTTTGGTAAAGTAATGTGTCAGCAGTTTCAAAAGTCATATCTGCCATCAGGTTACCAATATTGGTTTGCCATTTACCTTTTGTTTTGGTAAACGTTTCAGGTGCATACGCCAATACACTATCTAAATCTTTATTGATATGATCACGATACGGTGCGATAAAATCTTCTATTTGCTTATCGTTATTATATGTATCGCTAACAGGTATTTGTTTACCTTTAATTTCAGAATTATATAGCTTTTCAGACCCACAAGAGGTTAATATTAAAAAAGTTAGAAATAGCACAAAAACACTTTGTATTGTACTATTCTTTTTTAGGTTTATCATTTGCGATGACACTTAAATTGAAGTAGTTTTGTATTCAGTAGCCAAAATTACAACCATTTTACACTTTATTAAATATTTTTTACTAAAAAGTAGTATTAAGAAATTGTTTTTAAAAGTGTATGTTGTTTGTATATAGTTGGTTATAAGTTTTAAAAAGAAAAATAATAATATACATATGCAGGCAATAACAGGTACAGGTGTAGCGCTTATTACACCGTTTAAGCAAGATTTTTCAGTAGATACTGAAGCCTTGAAAAAAATAGTGAATTATCAAATAGATAACGGTATTGATTATTTGGTAGTGCTGGGTACAACAGCAGAAGCTGCTACCTTAACCGCTGAAGAAAGAGAACTTGTTATTACTACTGTAGTAGAAGCAAATAATAAACGTTTGCCGTTAGTGCTTGGTATTGGTGGTAATAATACCGCAGCAGTAACAGAAGAATTAAAAATAAGAGATTTATCTGCTTTTACAGCAGTGCTTTCTGTTTCGCCATATTATAATAAACCAACACAGGAGGGAATTTATCAGCATTTTAAAATGGTTGCTGAGGCTTCTCCGTTACCAATTATATTGTATAATGTACCGGGTAGAACGGCAAGCAATATGCTACCTGATACAGTAGTGCGACTAGCTAAAGATTTTGATAATATTGTAGCGATTAAAGAAGCGGCAGGCGATATAGTACAGGCAATGAAACTGATACAAAAAGCCCCAAAAGACTTTTTAGTAATTTCAGGTGATGATATGATAACGCTGCCGATGATACTTGCCGGAGGAGTAGGGGTAATATCAGTAATTGCCGAAGGTTTCCCAAAACAATTCTCTGATATGGTACGTTTAGGTCGTGAGAAAAAAGCTGATGAAGCCTATACATTACACTACCTGCTTGCTGATGCTATAGATATGATTTTTGAGCAGGGTAACCCGGCAGGAATAAAATCAGTATTTAAATCATTAGGACTTTGTGAAGATGTTGTTAGGTTACCTTTAGTAAAGGTTAACGAAGATTTAGCAGATCGTATTGAGGGTTTTGTAAAAAAAATCGGTTAAATTTGTAAGAGACACAATTTTAAAAACCGACTACTATGTTACCTGAAATTATACAATCCGCTTTAAATGAACAGATAAAAGTAGAGGCAGAGTCTTCTCAAATATATCTTGCAATGGCATCTTGGGCAGAAATCAAGGGGTTCGAGGGTATTGCTACTTTTATGTTTAAACAATCTGACGAAGAGCGTGCGCACATGCTTAAACTGTTAAAATATGTAAACCAGCGCGGAGGAGAAGCAAAGATATCTCAGCTTGATGAGCCTAAATTGGACTATACATCATTTAAAACACTTTTCCGTCAGTTATATGAGCACGAAGTAAGAGTTTCAGAATGTATCAATATTTTAGTTGATATTGCTTTAAAAGAAAAAGACTATGCTACGCATAACTTTTTACAATGGTATGTTTCCGAACAAATAGAAGAAGAAGCTACTGCTAAAGTAATACTGGATAAAATAGACCTGATAGGTGATGATAAAGGAGGGTTGTATATGTTTGATAACGATATGAAGAACTTTAGTTCTACAGCGCACAACATAGTGCAATAAAAGTAAAATATATGAGTTTAAAGGAAGGTGCCCAAAAGGCATCTTTTTTTATACCTGATTTTAAAAAAAAGCGAGAGCTAAAAAAAGATTTTGTATTGTATAATTATTAACTAAATTTGCAGTTGCTTTTAAATCAGCAGTAGCTGTAGCATAAAACAAACAAATTAAAATGGCGAAATACCTGTATATATTCATACTTGCGGCAGTGTTAACATCATGCAGCCAATACCAAAAAGCACTTAAGTCAGAAGATCTTAAGTTTAAATATGATATCGCTGTGCAAATGTATGATCAGGGAAAATACTCCAAAACAGTACGGCTTGCCGAGCAGATAACACCATCATACAGGGGTAAGCCTCAGGGAGAGAAGTTATTTTACATTTATGCTAAATCATTATATGAGGTAGGCACATATTACACTGCCGGATATCAGTTTGAATATTTTACAGCAAACTATCCACGTAGCGAAAAAAGAGAAGAAGCTTTTTTATTAGGAGCTAAATCATACTATATGCTTTCCCCAAGATATTCTCTTGACCAGGAAGCTACATACAAAGCGTTAGATAAACTACAGGTGTTTATTAACACTTATCCTGAATCTGAATATATGGATGAGGCTAATGCACTGGTAAAAGAACTTAATGAAAAGCTGGAAAAGAAAGCATTTGAAGTAGCAAAACAATATAATACAACAGCCGAGTACTTTGGAGATTTTAAAGCAGCTGCAACTGCATTAGATAACTTCCTGATTAACTTTCCGGGTACAAAATATAAAGAAGATGCTCTTTTTTATAAATTAGATGCTTCTTACAGGTTAGCTATTAACAGTGTACGCTCTAAACAGGAAGAACGTCTTTTAGCAGCTATACAAAACTATAACGAATTGATTAAGTTTAAGCCTGATACTAAATATAAAAAGCAGGCTGACGCAATGAAGAAAGAACTGGAAAACGAATTACAATTATATTCTAAATAACAAAGAGTCATTATATTATGATAGATTTAAAAAAAGCACAAGCTCCTGTAAACACAGTTACTTACAACAGAAGTAAGATTGAAGAGCCGACAGGTAACATATATGAAGCTATTACTATTATAGCTAAAAGAGCAGGGCAGATTAATACAGAAATTAAAAAAGAGCTTATAGAAAAGCTTGAGGAATTTGCTACTTATAATGACAGCCTTGAAGAAATATTTGAAAACAAGGAGCAGATAGAAGTATCTAAGTTTTATGAAAAACTTCCTAAACCACATGCTTTAGCAGTAGAAGAGTGGTTAGAGGAAAAAGTTTCATACAAAAAAGCAAAATAAAAATATAGATGTCAGTTTTAAGCGGTAAAAAAATTGTTCTAGGTATATCCGGAGGTATTGCCGCTTATAAAACAGCAACATTAGTAAGACTTTTTGTAAAGGCAGGCGCGCATGTTCGTGTTATCATGACGCCTGCTGCTAAAGATTTTGTAACTCCGCTTACACTTTCCACGTTGTCTAAAAACCCCGTGCATTCATCATTTTATAACGAAGAAGATGAAAACGCGGTGTGGAATAATCATGTAGAATTAGCCCTTTGGGCTGATTTGTTTTTAATAGCCCCGGCAACCGCCAACACGCTCTCTAAAATGGTTTCGGGCAGTTCAGATAATTTATTACTGGCAACATATCTTTCAGCAAAATGCACTGTTTATTTTGCTCCTGCAATGGATTTAGATATGTATCGCCACCCTTCTACAACAGCTACATTTAAGGCATTACAGGAATACGGTAATGTAATGATTCCGGCAGAGTCAGGCGAACTGGCAAGCGGTCTTCATGGTGAAGGGCGCATGGCAGAACCTGAAAATATTATCACTTTTCTTGAAAAGGATATAACAGCGAAATTACCCTTACGCGGAAAAAAAATACTAATTACTGCAGGTCCTACATACGAAGCTATAGACCCTGTACGTTTTATAGGTAATCATTCTTCAGGTAAAATGGGGTATGATATTGCGCTTGCTGCTGCAAATGAAGGTGCTGAGATTACTTTAGTGAGTGGCCCCACAAACCTGAAAGCAGAACATGAGCTTGTAAAGATTATAAATATAACCTCGGCAGAGGATATGTATAATGCCTGTCATGCTCATTTTAAAAATGCAGATGCAGTAGTAGCTGCAGCTGCGGTGGCTGATTACAGACCTAAAACAGTAGCACAGCAAAAAATAAAAAAGGCTGATGAAAATTTAACTATTGAACTGGAGAAAACTAAAGATGTTTTAGCTTCTTTGGGACAGGAAAAGAAAAATCAGTTTTTAGTTGGCTTTGCATTAGAGACAGAAAATGAATTAGAGCACGCAAAGCAAAAAATACAGAAAAAAAACTTAGATTTGATTGTTTTAAATTCGCTGAATGATGAAGGGGCGGGGTTCGGCAAACCAACAAACAAAGTAACATTTATAAATAAAAACTTTGAAGTTGAGCCGGCAGAGCTTAAAACAAAGGAAGAAGTTGCAAAAGATATTATTAGTAAAATAAAACAGCATTACAATGTATAAATGGGTAGCAGCACTGGTATTGGTGTTATTTTCTTTTTCTGTAAAAGCACAGGAGCTTAATTGCATAGTGCAGGTAAATACAGACAGGATAACCGATGGTGATACACAGTTATTTAAAACACTGGAAACTTCGCTTACAGAGTTTATAAACAATACACGCTGGACAACCCGTAACTATGGAAGAAATGAGCGTATTGATTGTTCTATATTTATAAACGTATCAGAATATAATTCTAACAACTTTAAAGCAACAATGCAGGTACAATCTTCAAGACCTGTACATAACTCAACATACCAGTCGCCTGTTTTAAACTACAGTGATCCTGATGTAGGTTTTAGATATACACAATCAGAAAACCTTATTTATAACCCAAACAGTTATGGTTCTAACCTGGTGGCTTTAATATCTTTTTATGCCAATATTATAATTGGTTTGGATGCCGATACTTTTGAACTTAATAGTGGTACACCATATTACCAAGAGGCACAAAATATGGCATCGTTAGCGCAGGGTGGTGGTTATAAAGGCTGGAGTCAGCAGGATGGTAACCAAAACCGATACTTTTTAATAAGCGACCTTTTGTCCAATACCTACAGTTCTTTTAGAGAAGCATTATACCAGTACCATCGTTTAGGACTGGATGTGATGGCAAAAAACGTTAAAGAAGGTAAAGAGAAAGTGGCGGAGGCAATACAAACACTGGCAGAGGTAAACAAAGTAAGACCTAATGCTTTTTTAACCCGTATATTTTTTGATGCCAAGGCAGATGAAATAGTTTCTGTTTTCTCAGGAGGACCAATGATTACTATTACACAGCTTGTTGATACTTTAAACAGAATATCTCCTCTTAATTCTTCTAAATGGAGTAATATTAAATAGTATATTTGTGTGACATTAAAGGCACAAAATACTATATGCTGCAAACACTTCAAATTAAAAACTTTGCTCTTATAGAGCAACTTAATATTGACTTTTCCGAAGGTTTTTCTATAATAACAGGAGAAACAGGAGCCGGTAAATCTATATTACTGGGTGCACTTGGTTTAGTATTGGGGAACAGGGCAGACCTTACCTCTCTAAAAAACAAGGAAAAGAAATGTGTAATAGAGGCTTATTTTAAAATTAAAAATTACAGCCTTAGTGATTTCTTTACTCAAAATGATTTGGATTATGATGATGTAACCATCATTAGGAGAGAAATTTTACCTTCAGGGAAATCCAGGGCATTTGTAAATGACAGCCCTGTAAACCTTCAAAAACTACAACAGTTAGGTAATTACCTTATTGATATTCATTCGCAACACCAAACTCGCGAGCTTTCAGATGAAAGTTATCAAAAACAATTGCTTGATGCAATAGCTGATAATGCAAATGTTTTGAAAGATTATAAAAGTCAGCTTAAAGCATATAAACAGTTAGAAGCAACACTTGCTAAAGCACAAGAAGATAAAAGCAATCTGGTTAAAGAGCAGGATTATAATGCTTTTTTACTGGAAGAACTGGAAACAGCTAAGTTAAAAGCAGGTGAACAGGAGGAGATGGAGGCTGAACTTGAAAAGTTGAGTAATGTTGAGTTTATAAAAGAATCGGTAGCTAAAGTATTAGCCATAGCCAGTGAAGAGCAGATAGGTGTAGTGCAAAACCTGAAAGAGGTAAAAAATGTACTGCAAAAAATAAGTAGTTTTTCGGAAGAGTATAATCAGTTACATGAAAGAGTTTCCAGTGTTTTAATAGAGTTTGATGATATAACTAATGAACTTTCGCAAAGTTCTGATTCATTAATTGATGACCCTGAACAACTGGAACAGGTAAACCAAAAGCTACAGCTTATTTATACTTTGCAAAAAAAGCATCAGGTAACAACGGTAGAAGAGTTAATGACTATTCAGGAAGTACTTAAAGAAAAAGTAAGTTATTCGGAAGATTTAGATACTTTAATAGAAGAACTTACTATAAAAATAGAAGGGGCACGTGAGCAACTTAATGAAACAGCCGAAACAATTTCTGAGAAGAGAAGAGAAGCGGTACCGGTATTAACAGAGAAAATTACTGAATTATTAGCATTGCAAGGTATGCCAAATGCACGCCTAAAATTTGAAGTAACAATTTCTGATAGTTATTATGCTGATGGGAAAGATAATGTTGTCTTATTATTCTCAGCAAATAAAGGTACTGATTTCGGTACGTTTAAAAAGGTAGCTTCCGGTGGAGAGATGTCTCGTGTAATGCTTTCGGTAAAAGCGGTACTGGCAGAGTATTCTAACCTGCCTACTATTATATTCGATGAAATAGATACTGGAGTGTCAGGGGAAATATCAAACAAAATGGGTGATATTATGAAGGCTATGAGTAAAAATATGCAGGTTTTTGCTATAACGCACTTACCGCAAATTGCAGGAAAAGGCGATACTCATTATAAAGTATTTAAAACAACAGAAGGTGATAATACTGTTTCCGAACTTAAATTATTATCTCAGGATGAGAGGGTAAATGAAATAGCAGAGATGCTTTCCGGAAAAGATATTTCGGAAACTGCTTTAACCCATGCAAGGGAATTGCTTAAGTAAAAAAAAAATATAATATTTGTTTATCAATAAACAAAGCAAACACACGATCGATATGTATAATTTACTAAAAGGTAAAAGAGGTATTATAACAGGTGCTCTTGACCAAAACTCTATAGCTTGGAAAGTTGCTGAAAAAGCACATGAACAAGGAGCTAAATTTGTACTTACTAATGCACCAATTGCTATGCGAATGGGGCAAATAAATGAGTTAGCAGAAAAAACAGGTTCAGAAATTATACCTGCCGATGCTACAAATGTAGATGACATTGCTAACCTTTATGAAAAGGCACAAGAAGTTTTAGGAGGTAAAATAGATTTTGTATTACACTCTATAGGTATGAGTGTAAACATTCGTAAAAAAATATCGTATACAGAGTCTAACTACGACTACTTTATGAAAGGTATAGATGTTTCTGCTATGTCTTTACATAAAATGCTTAGTGTAGCCAAAAAAATGGATGTAATAAATGAAGGGGGTAGTGTAGTAGCATTAACATATATGGCTGCACAGCGTACTTATCCTTTCTATACTGATATGGCAGACATTAAAGCAATGCTTGAGTCTATAGCACGTAGTTTTGGTTACCACTATGGAGTAGAGAAAAAAGTACGTATTAATACAGTATCACAGTCACCAACCAAAACAACAGCAGGTACAGGTATTAAAGGTTTTGATGCTTTTTATGATTATGCCGATTCTATTGCACCACTTGGTAATGCAGATGCAGAGTCTTGTGCGGATTACTGTATTACATTATTCTCAGACCTTACAAGAATGGTTACAATGCAGAACCTTTTCCATGACGGAGGGTACTCTTCGACAGGAGTTAGTGCAGAAGTAATGGAAAAATTTTCGACAGAAGAATAAAATTTATATATAAAATAGCATAAAAAAAGGAGTCTTTACGGCTCCTTTTTTTATGCTATTTTTTTACTGTATTATTTATATAATTAATATTATCATATACTTGTTTTTTTGTTTATCGCTGTTAATAAATGGTTTTATAAGATTTTTTGTAACTAAAAATTAAATTTAAAATCATTCTAAATGTTAAAAAAAAGAATTTTTTATAAAATACATTGATTTTTTTAACTTTTTAATGACATAAAGCCATTATTTGTGAAAATAATTGATTTTAATTTAAAAATTTATTTATAAAAAATATAAAAAGTATTATTTAGTGTTATTTAAATGTAAAATTTGTAATTTTATTAACAATAATTTATAACTATTATAATATGAAAAACACTACTATTAACAGTGTTTCCGGTTATGGGAAAAACCGGAGACAGTGGCATGTTTGCTTTTGGCTATTAACAGCCTTACTGTCGGTCACGACAGGATTCTCACAAACAGGAACCATAGGGATTGGTTCCGGAACATCTACAAATGGATTAATACCAATTAATTCATGTTATAACTACAATTATACTCAGCAAATTGTTAAAGCTTCTGAGTATGCAACCGGAGGAGGACTACCGGGAGAAATTACCAAAGTAAGGTATTATTATTCATCAGGCGGTACAACCTTAGGAAACTGGAATCAATGGACAGTTTACTTAGGTCACACTACTAAAACTGAGTTTACTTCTACTTCTGACTGGGAACCTGTTGCTAACTTAACGCAAGTTTATTCAGGAGCAATTACTCCTGTTGGCGGAAACTGGTTTGAAATTACTTTTTCAACACCATTTAATTACGATGGTACCAGTAACCTTATTATAGCAGTAGATGAAAACGTTTCAGGTTATTCTTGTACAGCTAACTTTGGTTCGTATTCATCAACCTCAAACACCGGTCTGTATTATTATAGTGATGGTACAAACCCTGACCCTGCTTCACCGCCATCAGGAACACGTACTTCTACGTTAGCAAGATTACAATTTGTAGGACCTGTAGCTTCATGCTTGCCTCCAACAGCGCTATCAGTAGCAGGATTTGGAACGGACTCAGCAGATGTGTCTTGGACTGCTGCAACAAATGCTTCAGCAGGATATGAGTATTATTACAGTACATCAGCAGCTGCTCCTGATGCATCTCAAACTGCTTCAGGAAGTGTTACAGCAGGTACAACTACTGCAAATATAACATCACTTACTCCTAATACTATGTATTATGTATGGGTAAGAAGCCTATGCGGCGGTTCAGATGTTAGTGCATGGTCTAGTTCAGTATCATTTACTACATTATGTACAGCTACTGATGTACCTTATTATCAAGATGCAGAAACAGCTACTACACCCGGAATGCCGGAGTGTATTACACGACAAAATGTAGGTTCAGGCAACAACTGGTCTACAACTAATAATCCTGGTTATGGTTTTGACGGAATTGTTTTCAGATATCAGTATAACAGTTCTAACCCTGCTAACGCTTGGTTCTTTACACAAGGCTTAAACTTAACAGGAGGAGTATCGTACAGGTTGGCATATCGTTACGGTAATGACAGTACATTCTATACAGAGAGTCTTCAGGTAGCCTATGGTACCAGTGGTACTGCTGCTGCAATGACTACTACTTTGGCAGATTATCCTGAAATTTCTATGTCAGGTTCAGAAGAAGTATTTGTAGATTTTACACCTACAACATCCGGTGTTTATTACATAGGTTTCAATGCATACTCAATTGCAAACCAAAACAGATTATTTGTAGACGATATATCAGTAATAGAAACTCCATCATGTGAGCCTGTAGGAAGTGTTTCTGCGGAAACAGCTTCTTTTGAATCAGGTCTTGTTACATGGTCGGCATCTGCCAGCGAACCTGCTGACGGATATAACTATTATGTGAGTACTTCAGATGAAATGCCTACAGAAACAACAGTTGCAACAGGAAGTGTAGCAGCAGGGGTAACAGAGGCTACAGTATCGGCACTTACACCAAATACTACATATTATACTTGGGTACAGGCCGTATGTTCAGACTCAGATTCAAGCCCATGGGAAGGACCTGCATCATTCTATACAGGATATTGTACTCCGGCACCAAGTAGTATGGATGGTGATGGTATTGTAGGATTCCTTATGGGAACTATAAATAATGAAACAGGAGGTGAACCATCTTACTATGGAGATTACTCAGCTATGTCAACAGATTTCCCTGTGGCAGCAACTGTAGATTTCGCTATTACCTATAATACAGGTTACACATATGGTACTAAAGTATGGGTAGACTGGAATAATGATACTGATTTTGACGATGAAGGAGAACTTGTTTATGAAGGATTATCAGAAAGTGATGAGCCAACTACACTGGAAGGTTCATTCTCAATACCTGCTGACGCAGTAGTTGTAGGTTCTCACCGAGTGAGAGTAGGTGGTACAGATAATAACTCAGGACCTTCAGGACCATGTTATACAGGTTCTTGGGGTAGTTTTGAGGACTATACATTAAACGTATTTATGCCGGATCCTCCTGCAATTACAGAGTTCACACCGGCTGCATATTGTGCAGTATCAGGGGATATAACTATAACAGGTACAAATTTAGGTTTTGCTACAGCTCTTGAAATAGGAGGTACAGCAATAGATATTACATCTAACACAGATACAGAAATAGTAGCAACAGTTCCTGCCGGAGTATCAGGTACTGTATCAGTAACAACAGTAGCAGGAACAGCTACTACAACAGATGAGTTTAGTGTAACTGAACCGGCTAACTTAACGTTAAGCGGAACAGAAACTACTATATGTTCTGGAGACGATTCTGAATTGGTAACAATAACAGAAGGTCTTGCTGATTTTGATACATACGTTTGGTCTCCTGCTGATGGAGTTAGTGGAGACTCTGTAAATGGTTATGTGTTTACACCAGCAGAAACAACTACGTTTACATTAACGGCTTCACAATCTGCAGGTAACTGTGAAATATCAACAGATTATACTGTTACTGTAAACCCTGTGCCAAACCCTGTAACAGTAGTACCTTCTTCTGTAGTAGCTTGTCAGGGTTCTCCTGTAATGCTTATGGCTGAAGGAGGCGAAAGTATAGTTCCTGCTGAATACTGTATACCAACTGTAAGCAGCACAGGCTCTACAGGAGACTTTATCGGAAGCTTCTCTTTTGCAGACCTTGCTAACAATGGTTCAGATGATGCAGCTTCAGATTATACATACTATGATGCTATGACTGCAAACGTAATTGCAGGTCAAACATATGATATTTCAGTTGATGCAGGTGGTACTTGGGGACAGCGTTTCCGTGTATGGATTGACTTTAACATGGATGGTGAGTTTACGGCAGATGAAAGTATTTTTGATACTGCTACAGCAACAACAGATGAAGTAACAGGAACAGCTAGTATACCGGCAACTGCATTTAACGGATTTACAAGAATGCGTGTAGGTTGTAGATATGGTTCTACAGGAATTAATGCTGATGAGGCTTGTGGTCACACAGGTTTTGGTGAGTGGGAAGATTATAATGTTATGGTTACAGGTGGAGCAAGTGCAGTTGAATTTGTATGGTCTCCTATGGAAGGTCTTTACTCTGATCCTGCTGCAACAGTACCATATACAGGAGATCCTGCACAAATGGTATATGCTAAGCCAATGGCTGATGCGACTTATACAGCTACTGTAACAACAGATTTAGGTTGCCCTGCTTCTGACAGTGTAGATATAGAGGTTATTATAACACCTGCACCTACAGGGCAAACTGATTATGTATTTACTACAGCAGCAACAGTTGCAGATTTAGAAGCAACAGGTGAGAATATACAATGGTACAGTGTTGCCGAAGGTGGTACAGCTTTAGCTGAATCAGCAGGTTTAACATCAGGAATGTATTATGCTACACAAACAGTGAATGGTTGCGAAAGCCAGGAAAGACTTGCAGTAACAGTAAGCGTTCCTGAAATGGATTGGATTAATTTACAGTGGCCACCACAGTTAACTGTAGTACAAGGAGAAACAGGAATGGTATATGCGCAAGGTTACAAAGAAGGAGTTACTCCGGGAGCAGGACCTGGTCTAGGGGTTACGGCTTGGATAGGTGTTAGTGAAGCTAATACTGACCCATCTACATGGACTACATGGATTCCTATGACGTTTAACACTCAGGTAGGTAATAACGATGAGTTTGTAGCTGCAATAGGAGATGATTTAGAGCCTGGTACATATTACTACGCATCAAGATTTAAATATCTTGAAGGACCATACAGATATGGTGGTTACAGTGCAGAAGGTGGTTCTTTCTGGGATGGTGATATGTATGTAAGCGGAGTACTTACAGTTAATTGTGGTACTGAAGCTCCTGTAGCTGATGCAGCACAATCTTTCTGTTACAGTGCTACAGTTGCAGACTTAATGGCTGAAGGAGATATGGTAATGTGGTATGCTACTGCACAAGGAGGAAACCCACTTGCAGCAGATGCTGCTCTTGCAAACGGAGGCACTTATTATGCTTCTCAAACTGTAGGATGTGAAAGTGAAATGAGGACAGCTGTTGCTGTAACTATAAACAGTACTGCTGCTCCAACAGGAAATACTACTCAGGTATTTGAAGCAGGTGCTACAGTTGCCGACCTAATGGCAAACGGAAATATGATTATGTGGTATGATGCTGAGGTTGATGGTAACATGGTATCTGCGTATACTGCTCTTGAAGATGGTATGACGTACTATGCTTCTCAAACAATGAATGGCTGTGAAAGCCAAAACAGACTGGCGGTTACTGTAACAGTTAACGAACCGACTATGGATTATGTTAGCCTGCAATACCCTGGTACACTATCTATACTTCAAGGTCAATCAGGAATGGTTTACATTCAGGGTTATGAAGAAGGAGTTACTCCCGGCACAGGACCTGGTGTAGGCGTTTCTGCTTGGGTAGGTATTAGTACAGAAGATACTGATCCTTCAACTTGGACAGAGTGGGTTCCTGCAACATTTAACCTACAGTCAGGAAATAACGATGAGTTTGTAGCTGCAATAGGTTCAGACCTTGAAATAGGTACTTACTACTATGCTGCAAGATTCCAGCTTGAAGATGGTCCTTATACTTACGGTGGTTATAATGCAAACGGTGGAAACATTTGGGATGGTGTTACGTATATGAGCGGAGTACTTGAAGTACTATGTCCTGCATCTACACCAACTGCATCTGCAAATCAAATATTCTGTCAGAGTGCTACAGTTGCAGATTTATCTGCTTCCGGAGAAATGATTCAATGGTATATGGCTGCCGAAGGTGGAGAACCACTTGCTATGGATGCAACAGTTATGGATGGTATGACATATTATGCTTCTCAAACTATGGGAGGTTGTGAAAGTATTAACCGTGCAGCTGTAACAGCTCAGGTTGTTGTAGTTGAAGACGCTACAGGTGCAGCTGAGCAACAAATTGAAGTTACTGATGCTGACTTTGCTACTGTTGCAGATATTGAGGTAACAGGTACTAACGTAGTATGGTATGCTAGTATGGAAGATGCAATGGCCGGTGTTAACCCACTTGCTGCTGACGCTATGATTGAGGCAGGTGCTAATTATTATGCTGTTGCAACAATGAACGGATGTTCAAGTATGTCACCGCTTGCAGTTACAATTACTGCTGTACTTGCAGGAGACAGATTTGATGTAACTTCATTCAGCTATTATCCTAACCCGGTTAAGGATGTACTTGTAATGAACTACTCATCTGAAATTACTTCTGTAGCAATATTTAATATGCTTGGTCAGGAAGTAATGAATGTTAAGCCAAATACGCCAGAGGCTAAAATTGATATGAGCATTCTTGCTGACGGTACTTATGTAGTTCAGGTAACTGCAGGTACTGTAAATAAAACAATTAAAGTAGTTAAAAAGCAATAGTTGTAATTATTAAATTTTAATTGTTTGGAACCGGTGGCGTATGCCATCGGTTCTTTTTTATATAAACTTTTATGTAAAGGCTGCCTTGGGTGGCTTTTGTTTTTAATTAAACAGTAACTTTGCTTAAAATTTGTATAAATGCTTTTTTCGCTAATAATACCCGTATATAACAGACCTGATGAAATAGAGGAATTACTGGAGAGCTTAACCAAACAAACTTATACAGATCGTTATGAAGTGGTTATTATAGAAGATGGCTCCTCAATAGCATGTACTGATGTAGTTGATAAGTTTGAAGGTAAGCTGTTTATATCCTACTATTATAAAGAGAATTCAGGTCCCGGAGATTCCCGAAATTATGGCATGAAAAAAGCCAAAGGAGAATATTTTATAATACTGGACTCTGATTGTATTATTCCTGAAAATTATCTTACTAATGTAGCTAAAAGCCTGTCAAAAAACTATGTAGATTGTTTTGGAGGACCTGATGCTGCTTTAGATAGTTTTAGCGATATACAAAAGGCTATAAACTTTACAATGACTTCTTTTTTAACTACAGGAGGTATAAGAGGGAAATCGGAAAAAATAGAAAAGTTTCAACCCAGAAGTTTTAATATGGGGATTTCTAAAAAAGCTTTTGAGGCTTCAGGAGGTTTCGGAAATATACACCCAGGGGAAGACCCGGACCTTTCTATACGTTTATGGCGTTTGGGCTATGCAACAAAACTTTTTCCTGATTGTAAAGTATACCACAAACGGAGAATAGATTGGGAGAAGTTTTATAAACAGGTTAATAAGTTTGGTAAAGCAAGACCAATACTGGATTTATGGCATCCGCAATATAAAAAAGTTACTTTTTTGTTTCCTACACTATTTATACTGGGGTTAGCATTTTCAGTACTCTTATTACTTTTTGGTAATATAGCTGTCCTTTTATATCTGTATTTTCTGTATTTTGTTTTACTATTTATTGCATCGACCATACAAAACAAAAGTTTAAAAATAGGAGGTTACTCCCTTATAGCTGTTTTTATACAGTTTTATGGGTATGGAGTAGGGTACTTAAAATCGTTTATAAATGTGCACTTACTTTCAAAAAAACCGGAAGTAGCTTTCCCTGAATTATTCTTTAAAAAATGAAAACCAAAATTATAGGGCTTACAGGAGGTATAGGCAGTGGTAAAACTACTATTGCTAATTATTTTGCTGATTTAGGAGTGCCTGTTTATATAGCAGATACGGAAGCAAAGAAAATATTATACTTTCCTGAAGTAGTGCAGCAAATTTCAGAGGTTTTTGGAGAAGAAGTACTTACAGATAATATTCCTGACAGAAAAAAATTAGCTTCGGTAGTTTTTAAAAAACCTGAAAAACTGGAGCAACTTAATGCTATTATACACCCAAGGGTAAGGCAGCATTTTACTGACTGGACAGACCAGCACAAAGATGAAAAATTTGTAATAAAAGAAGCAGCAATACTATTTGAGAGTGGCAGCTTTAAAGATTGTGATAAAGTTATACTGGTTACAGCTCCTAAAGAGACAAGAATAAAAAGGGTAATGAAAAGGGATGGTGTAAGCGAAAAAGAGGTGCTTGAGAGGATGAAAAACCAATGGAGCGAAGAAAAAAAGAAAAAATTAAGCGATTTTATTATTGAAAATATTGACTTGGAAGTAGCTAAAAATCAGGTGAATAAAATTTATAAGACAATTCACACACTTTAAAAAATTGATACTCTTGTTAATCTTTGGTTAACGCCTTAAATTAATGTGTGTTAAAATGTTAAATTTGTGCCGATGAATAAGACTCGGTTTCGCTTACTGGTATTTTTTATGAGCCTATCCTTAATAGGTATTATCCTTGTACAATTGTACTGGGTAAATTCTTCTATAGAAAATAGTGAAGACCAGTTTAAGCGCCATATACAGCAGGTGCTGGGTAAAGTTGCAGTTAAGTTACAGCAAAAAGACGAATATAAATTTTTAGAGCTATATAAAGCTTACGAAGACAGTATTGGTCACTCACCAAGCAGAGAAGAAATGCAGGCTGCCTATTGCAATTTAATAGATATTAAAGCAAATAGTAAGACCAAACAAAAGCCGCAATCTTCAAAAAATAAAGAAACAGTAAGTTTTGATACAGTAGATATCAGCAATGGCAATTCCGTTGATCACGACGTAGATGACTTAACTGCCATACATAAAAAAGATACTATTGCCCAAACAAAGTTAGAGGAGGAAGATGGTGATATGCAGGTTTGGCAACGCTATCAATTTAAACTTTATGTAAATGATTACAGAGAGTCTACACCAATTACCGAGCGTGTTTCTATCAATGATTTAAAACGAAAAATAAAGGTGGAGTTGGCGCAAAGTGGTGTTGATACCCCATTTGAGTTTGGAGTATATAAAAACGGAGAGCCTACAGAATTACATTCAGGAAAACTGGAGTGGAAGGAAGGTACTTCATATCAATACCCTTTATATGATGATATAGATGGTAAAACACAGTACAGGCTGGTAATAAGTTTCCCGAAAAAGAAAACATTTATATTTTCTTCTATAGTTGGTATAACATCATTATCACTCATTTTTACACTTATAATTATTATTGCGTACCTTAGTGCCATAAATCAGTTAATAAAACAAAAACAGATATCTGAAATTAAAACTGATTTTATAAATAACATGACGCATGAGTTTAAAACGCCGATAGCTACTATAAACCTTGCGCTTGATGCTATAAAAAATCCGAAAATACTAAATGACCCTGACAGGGTTCAGAATTATTTGCGGATGATAAGAGATGAGAATAAGCGAATGCATTCTCAGGTAGAAAATGTTTTACAGATATCTAAATTTGATAAAAAAGAGCTTGATATAACTAAAGATCAGGCTGATGTTCAGGAGATTATTGAAGAAGCTATAGAGCATGTCCATTTAATTGTTGAAGCCAGAGATGGTAGGTTAACAAGACATTTTAACGCAAAGAGAACCACTGTTTTGTTAAACGATGTTCATTTTACAAATGTTTTAGTTAATATTTTAGACAATGCAATAAAATATTCTGAAGGAGAACCCGTTATAGACATATATACGGAAAATGTAAAGGATTTCATATTAATTAAAATTACAGATAAAGGCTTGGGAATGTCTAAATCTGTACAGAAGAAAATATTTCAGAAATTTTACCGTGAGCATACCGGAGACATACACAATGTAAAGGGACACGGTCTTGGTCTTGCTTATGTAAAACGGGTGATTGACGACCACAATTGTGATATATACGTAGAAAGTGAAAAAGGGAAGGGTAGTACCTTTATAATAAAAATGCCTCTAATAAATTAAAAATATGGAAGAAGTAAACAAAAAGATTCTTTTAGTAGAAGATGATCCAAACTTCGGAGCAGTACTAAAAGACTATCTGTCAATTAACGATTTTGAAGTTACCTTGGCAAAGAACGGTATGGAGGGTTTCGAAAAATTTAAAAAAGATAATTTCGACCTTTGTATCCTTGATGTCATGATGCCATATAAAGATGGTTATACTCTGGCCAGAGAAATCAGAGATAAAAACAAAGAAGTACCTATTATTTTCCTTACGGCAAAATCTATGAAAGAAGATGTGCTTAAAGGGTATAAAGTAGGAGCGGATGATTACCTAAACAAGCCGTTTGATTCTGAAGTTTTATTGATGAAAATTAAAGCCATTATCCAAAGAAAAGCATCAGAGACTAAAACGGATAACTCTAAGTTTGAGTTCCAGATAGGTAAGTTCCACCTAAACTCAAAGTTACGTTTCTTAACTTTTGAGAATGAAGAACCGATAAAACTTTCTCCAAAAGAAAATGAGCTGCTTAAAATGCTTGCGCTTCATGAAAATGACCTTATGCCAAGAGAATTAGCACTTACTAAAATATGGAGAGATGATAACTACTTTACATCAAGAAGTATGGATGTTTACATAGCTAAGCTAAGAAAATACCTGAAACCTGATGAGGATGTAGAAATACTTAACATACACGGCGAAGGTTTCCGTTTAGTAGTTAAAAATAAAGTTTCGGAAGGCGACGACAAGTAGTAGATACCATTACTTATACACACATATAGAAAACTCTTTCATAATCATCCACCGACTTAATGAAAGAGTTTTTTATTTTTTATCTATTTCCAGTTTAGTTCAAGAGCAAAACAGGGCTTTTCTCCTTTTGTAATAGTAAAGTACTCTTGGTTTTCCTTTTTCCCTCTCAGGAAACTTACTTCATCTCCAAGTTTAAGTTCCCTCAAAAAGTTCATATCAAAACTTTTTAGTTGTTGTTTTAATAATGGTTTAAAATCAACAAAATCAAGACACCATTCTAAATACTTCACGTTGTTAGCATGAAAAACTATATCAAGGTCAGATAGTACAACTGTTCTTGTGCCTGTTTTTTCTGCCGGTTTGTCTAATTCTATTTTTTTGAAAGGCTCAGTAGTTGGGTGCTTTTCAGGATATTTTTCAAAATGTTCATGCGGTAAGGCTAAGCTTTCAGCTCTTCTTAGTTTTGTATTTATAACTGCCCAATACGTCATAGCACCTATAATTTTTTTACCATTAAGCCACACTTCTAAAGCCCTTACAGAGCGTGAGCCTTGTAAATCTATAATCCAGGTTTTTATTGTTATCGTGTCACGCCATTTAGGTAATTCATCAATTTCAACTCTCATACGGCTTAATACCCATGCTTGGTCTTTGGTTTGCATATCGGTAAAGCTCATTCCACCTGCTTCGGCATGTGCACCTGCAGTAAGCTGTAATAAGTTACAAAGCTCGGTTTGCTTTAAATAACCGTTAGGATGGCAGTGTAAAAAAGTAATTTCAAAATCCTGAGTATATACAGAAGTAAAATTGTCTGCTATAGGCATTATATAGTATCTTTTATGTAGTTAATAATAGTTGAAGGAGGCGTTTGGTAATCAAACCATTTGGCAGCTTCATTACGCCTAAACCATGTCATTTGTCTTTTAGCAAAACGGCGTGTGTTCTTCTTTATTTCTTCGATAGCTTCTTCTTTTGTAAGCTCCCCATCAAAATAACTGAACAGTTCCCTGTAGCCAACGGTTTGCAGTGCATTTAAGTCTTTATGTTTATATAAGGCTTCTGCTTCTTCAATTAGCCCGTTATTCACCATTATATCTACACGCATATTAATGCGATTATACATTATTTCGCGGTCAGCCTCTAAGCCTATAACTATAGGAGTGAAATTTCTTTCATTCTTTTTTTGGTTGAGGAATGATGAGTATGGCTTACCTGTACCAATACATACTTCTAATGCGCGCATCATTCGCTGAGGGTTATCTTTAGCTACACGTTCATAATGTGTAGGGTCCAACTCTTGTAATTTATTTTGTAGATAAGTAATGCCTTTACTTTCGTATTCAGCTATTAAATCCTCACGTATAGAAAGTTCAATGTCAGGAAATTCATCAAAGCCCTTTAAAACAGCATCAACATACAGTCCTGAACCTCCTGCCATAACAACAAAATCCTGCTCTGTGTATAAGTTATCTAATAAGTCAATAGCCTCTCTTTCAAAATCACCAACACTGTAATCGTCAAATATGCTGATGTTTTGTATAAAATGATGTTTTGCTGCTTCCAGTTCCTCTTTACCGGGTACAGCAGTACCTATAGCCATTTCTTTAAAAAACTGTCTGCTATCAGCAGATATTATACTTGTATTAAAATAATTAGCAATATGTATAGCCATTGCTGTTTTACCAATAGCAGTAGGACCAATAACGGTTATTAAATATTTTTTTCTGTGTGTAGTATTCATTTTGTTAGTTAAAGTTTAGCCCCGCAGTTATAGCAATATTTAGCTCCGTCTTTATGGGCATCAGCATTGCAAACAGGGCAAACCTGTGTGTTTTTATGTACTTTATTTTCTTCCATAAACTGGGCAGTTACCAAACCTGTCGGTACAGCTATAATACCATAACCCATAATCATAATAAGCGATGATATAAACTGCCCAAATGGTGTAATTGGAGTAATATCTCCAAAGCCTACGGTAGTAAGGGTAACAATAGTCCAGTAAATACTTATAGGTATATTATCAAACCCTGCTTCGGGACCTTCTATCATATACATAAACGTTCCCATTATAACACATAGTATTACTACACTAAACATAAATACCGCTATTTTAGCACGACTTTTTTTAATAGCGGTAACAAGCTGGTTTGAAGCCCCTATAAAATGTACGAGCTTTAAAATCCTGAATACACGTAATAATCGTAATGCTCTTATAGATAGTAAAAAACCCAGCCCCGGGAATAGTATACCAATATATTTGGGCAAAAGCGCCAGTAAGTCTATAACACCGTAAAAACTGAAAATATAAGCAGCAGGTTTTTTAACCGATATAATACGGGCTATGTACTCAATAGTAAAAAAAGCAGTTATTACCCATTCTATAATATCCAGCTCATAACCATATACTGCTTTTATTCCTGCCACGCTTTCCAGCATAACGGCAATAACACTTATAAGTATAATTATGAGGAGTACAACATCAAAAAGTTTCCCTTCAGGCGTATCAGCTTCGTAAATTACTTCATGCAGTTTTTCCCTGAAACCTCTTGACATTATAGTTTGTGTTTTATATTTCTTGTAAAAATAAATATTATATCTTGGAGAAAAAAGGGCGTATAAGATATGTACCTTAAGTTAAGGAATGCAAAAAGATTTATTAGGCTTTAAAACCGAATAATTTTTAAGTTTCTTTTTTTACGCAGGTAGCTCTGAATGATATTTTTAATATCCCTGTTATGTGGCATAGGGATAAGAATGTTTTTTAATATTTCAGGCTTATTTATCTGATGGTTAAGATCATAAAAAGCGTAGCCTTTATATACACCTTTTTCTATTAATACAGCACTTCGTTCTTCAATAGAGCGTCCTTTATCAATAATAATCATATTTTGATGATAAAAGCTGTATTGCTTAATAAACCTGTCTACTCTGGTGTTATATTCTTCGGCGGTTATATTAGTAATATCAGTGCCATTAATAATATTATCCAGTTCAATATCTCGGGTAGTTGCTATAAGTTCAGATGACAGGTTGTATTCTTCTATAAACTTATTAATAGCATTACGTGCCTCGTTGGTATTTCTAAATGATGTAACTTCTTTCTTTCTGTAATCTGTTTTGGCAACTGTAAGCACAATATAGCCCTCTTTATTTTTTTTGGAATATAAAGAGTAGGGTGGAGCTACTTTTTGTATTAATCGGTTATGTATAGGTTTGTTAGCCGCTACTTCCTGATTTTCTTTTAATTGTGCTATAAGCTCATTACCTGTTTCCTCATAGTTTATGGTAAAAGCATCTTTTTGCAGTCGCTTTGCTTTACGCGAAGTACCTGTAAAGTGCTGGTGTAGTCTGCGCTTTATATTATTGCTTTTACCTATATATACTAAATTGCCGTTTTCTTTATAAATGTAGTACATACCTGTTACAGGAGGTATATCTTCCAACAGGTTAAATATTTTAGCGGATACTTCTTTTTTCTCTCCCGAACGTACAAGATTTTTTATTATTTCCTTTTCTACATCTTTAGCCAGTAAAAGTTTAAACAGTTTAACCGTTGCCATAGCATCACCACTGGCACGGTGCCTGTCGCTGATAGGTATGCCCAATGAGCGCACCAACTTCCCTAAGCTGTGTGATTTTTGTTCCGGTAAAAGTTTTTGTGATAGCTCAACCGTACAAAGGGATTGCCTTTGGTAGTTATAGCCCAGTCTGTCAAATTCAGCCTGTAGTACCCTATAGTCAAAACCGGCATTATGGGCTACAATAATACAGCCTTCGGTGATTTCAATAATTCTCTTGGCAACGTCATAAAATTTAGGAGCGTTGCGAAGCATTTCATTATTGATTCCCGTAAGTTTTACAACAAATGGTTGTATGGGTTTTTCAGGGTTAATAAGGCTAATGAACTGATCGGTTATTTCATGTCCGTCATATTGGTATATAGCGATTTCCGTTATCCCTTCTTCATTATATTGTCCTCCGGTAGTTTCTATATCGAGTATTGCGTACATAAAATTACCCTTTACTGCAAAAGGGAATGCTTTATTTTGTGCTAAGATTAGTAAAAGTTGCGCGTCTGAAAAATTCAGATAAACTTCAAATATACGAATAAAGCACTAACTTTCATACCTTATAGTATTCCTGAAGCCTTTATTTATTGTATTGACGTGCGCCGAAAATGCTGCTGCCTATGCGTACCATGTTGCTGCCGCAGGTTACAGCAATTTCATAATCGCCACTCATACCCATAGATAAAGTGTCCGGTTCAAAGTTTTTGGTAGTAGGTTTTTCCTTAAGCTTGTCAAAAATATTTTTAAGAGCAGTAAATTCCTGTTTTATTTGTGCGGTATCTTCTGTAAAAGTAGCCATCCCCATTAAGCCTTTAACTTTTACGTTTTCCATTTGTGTGAACACTTCTGAATTTAGTAAATCTGAAAGTTCCTGCTCATCCATACCGAATTTAGTTTCTTCATCAGCAATATGCATTTGTAACAGGCAATCGATAACACGGTCATTCTTTTTAGCCTGTTTGTTGACTTCCTTTAATAGTTTAAGGCTATCTACCCCGTGAATAAGTGAAACAAACGGAGCCATATATTTAACCTTATTGGTTTGTACATGCCCTATCATGTGCCATTGTATATCCTTCGGCATTTGCTCCCATTTATCAGTCATTTCCTGTACCTTATTTTCGCCAAAAATGCGCTGCCCAGCCTCGTATGCTTCCATAAGGTCTGCTACAGGTTTGGTTTTACTAACGGCTACAAGTGTAACATTTTCAGGTAATGATTGTTTTATGTTGTTTAAGCTTTGTTCAATTTTCATATTTAGCAGAATTATATTTTTCAAGTATTTCTTGACTATTATCCTCTATCCATTCTTTAATATTATCGGGTAAAATATCACTACTAGTACTTTCTTGTCCAACACTATACTTATAGTAGTTGCTTTCAATTTCTTTGAACCTTTTGTTATACTTCTTAATCTCTAATTTCGCAAAAAATAATTCCCCTTTGTTAAAATACAATTCCATATTTGATTCCTCTGAATATTTTTCAAAGAGAAAGTTTTGATGGTATGTACCTTTTATAATTCTTTCATTTTTTTCTTTAGATTCAAATATGTAGTATGAACTATAGGATACTCCCGAAACTTCTCTTCCGTCAACAATTTTAGCTAATCCTCCTTTTGTTATAACATCATTTATTTTGATAATACTGTCAATTTCTTTTACAGTAAAATTGTATCCTTCTTGTGCATTACAAAAGGAACAAATAAAAAGGAATAGTATGAGGAAGCTTAGTTTTTTCATTTACAATTCATAAACCACAAGACCACTCCTGAACTTCGGTTCTATATAGGTACTTTTTGGCGGCATAATAAGGTTATTATCTGCCAGGTTTTTTATTTCATCAATAGTAGGAGGGTAAAGCATAAAACCTACTTCAAACTCACTTTCATCAACCATTTTTTTAATATTAGTAATAGGTTGATTTCCCGGAATATACTCAATACGTTCATCATTACGTAAATCAGTAATACCCAGTAACGGATGTAGTACTTTTTCGTATAAAATACGCGCATCCAGTGCCTCGTAAACCGAATTGAATTCTTTTTCTTTTAGCTGCAAAGCATAAAACTCTCCGTTAAAATACATACCAAAGCTAAACTTTTCATTTGGCTTCCAAAGTTCCTGCTTTTTGTTTTCGATTATAAAGTCATTTGAAAGTGCTTCCAGAAACTGTTCGCTACTTAAGCCATTTAGGTCATGAACAATACGGTTGTATTCGTTTATTTTTAAATCGCTTTCCGCAATAAGAAAGCTCATAAAATAGTTCAGATTCTCGTTATCAGAATCTTGATTTTGTTCTAACAACATATTTGCCGATGCTGATCTGTGGTGCCCATCTGCAATATAAATGCTGTCCATGCCTTCAAACTTCTTTTTAATCCATTCAATTTCATCATCATATTTTATGCGCCAAAGCGTATGCATATTACGGTTTACAGATGAAAAATGGTATAACGGGCGGTTTTGCTTTTTTGCTGTTATCCAGTCCTGTAATTCTTTATCTTCAGGGTAGGTAATAAGTACGGGCTCTGTATTAAAGCCGGTATAGTCCAGATATTCTTTAAAATACTCTACCCGGTAGGATAAAGTATCTTCGTGCTTTTTTATCACATTATTTCTGTAATCCTCTAAAGATGTACCTGCTATAATACCGGTATACGTATTGCCTTTGCTTTTAATTTCATAAAGCATGAATATTGGCTCTTCTTCCTTTTTTAGTACTTGCGATTCCTTAAACTCTTCATACTTTAGGTTTACTGCTTTTAATCGGGTAGCAGTAGCTATTTTCTGTACGTTTACATAGGCAGGGTTTAGCACATGTAAAAAAGAGAAAGGGTTATAATCCAGTTGCGATGCCAGTTCGGCTGCACTGTATTCATCGTAAGAACGGGATATTACAAGACTAACTTTATCGCGTGCAGGGCGCACGGCTTTAAAAGGAACTATTTTTGCCAAAGGAGTATATTTTAAAGATAACTTTCCTGTTTCAATAACTTTAAAACAGGAAAGTTGAATATGTTTATTAGTTGCTGAACATTGCAGCTACTTTTTCTGCTTTTTTGCTTTCGGAGTAGTCGTAGAAACCTTCTCCTGATTTAACACCTAGTTTACCGGCTCTTACCATGTTTACTAATAACGGGCATGGTGCATATTTAGGGTTTTTGAAGCCATTATACATTACCTCTAAAATAGAAAGACATACATCAAGACCGATAAAGTCAGCTAGTTGTAATGGTCCCATAGGGTGTGCCATACCTAACTTCATTACGGTATCAATTTCATATACACCCGCTACGCCATTGTAAAGTGTTTCTATAGCTTCGTTAATCATTGGCATTAATATGCGGTTTGCCACGAAACCGGGATAATCGTTTACTTCTACAGGAACTTTACCCAGTTGTTCAGATAAGTCCATTATAGTTTTAGTTACCTCGTCAGAAGTATTATACCCTCTGATGATTTCTACCAGCTTCATAATCGGCACAGGGTTCATAAAGTGCATACCAATTACTTTATCTTGTCTTCCTGAGGCTGTAACAGCCGCTATTTGTGTAATAGATATTGATGATGTATTGGTAGCAAGAATAGTACTGTCATTACAAAAAGCATCAAGGTCTTTAAATATTTTAAGTTTAAGGTCTGTATTTTCGGTAGCAGCTTCTACTACTAATTCAACATTTGCTACACCCTCTTTTGTATCAGTATAAGTAGTAATGTTGCCTAATGTATTTTGCTTATCAGCTTCAGTTATTTTTTCTTTAGCTACCATACGGTCAAGGTTTTTAGCAATGGTTGCTATACCTCTTTCTAACGATTGTTCCGAAATATCAATAAGGTTTACTTTAAAACCGCTTTGTGCAAAAGTGTGGGCAATACCGTTACCCATTGTTCCTGCACCTATTACTGCTACGTTTTTCATATTTGTTTTATTGTTTGTTTGAGTCTGTTTATTTTTTATGCTCTAATTGTTTTATAATCGCTTCCTCATTTGGGGTAAGTACTAAACTATTATTGCCCTGCCAAAATTTACTAGTATAGTTGTTTCCGTTTTCATATAAAGACCGCTTTTTGTACTTCTTTTCGTCACTAAAAGAGGAAACATCTTCCGATACATTTGTAACTATTATATCACTGGTATACTTGTAGGATTTATCGTAGTTACGGTTCCAAATATGTAAAACACCATAAATATAATAGTAAGCAGGCAAATATTGGTTATTTATGTAGTTAAAACCACTCTTTATAACCAAATCTTCTATACCTAACTTGGCGATAAGGATATTAGAGTACCGAATGTTTTCTTTAGATTTTTCGGTCATTTTTGCTTCAATACTCCTTATAAGGCTATTGTTGGGACTGTAAATAATAACACCTTCGTAAAAAAGTTCATTTAAGTCTTCTTTCGGTGCAAAAGTTATAGCCTGTAATGGTTCTCCGTTATCAGTACCGTATGATGCTATCTTGAAATTATACTTAGTATACTCTTTTTTATTAGGAAACACTTCTTTAATTACGCTGAAATTAGCAGGAATTTCTATAGCTTTTCGTACATCAGGACCAACACCTCTTATAAAACCTTCTTCAACTTTATTAAGTTCTGCAAACCTGCTTTGTTTTACAGATAAATCTGTTTTTACTTTGGTTTCCCTTTTATTCTTATAAAAATTATAATCAATCAGCGCATCCGAAAACTTAGTAAAAGTATCGTTGATTCTTATAAACTCTCTGTAATAAGTATTTAGTATTACAGGGGCTTCCAGCCTTTTTACAGAACTTTCAACCAAACTTTCTATTAATTCATTTATAGGAATGTTGTTTAATACAATTTCCTCCAGTTCAAGATTTTTAGGTTCAAGATAATAAATACCATCGGCAGGCAGATTGTTTACTGTTATCTTTAAATCCTTATAACCTAAGTATTTTACAGTAAAACTTTTATTCCCTTCCCGGTAATAAAGTTTAAAAACTCCGTCCTTATTAGAGATAGTATGGAGCTTAAAATCGGCTGTATAAATACTGGCTCTTTCAATAGTTTCATTAGTGGCGATGTCTTTAATAACTCCCTTAATGAAATTTTGGGCAATACCGTTTACTGTAGATAAAATAAAGAGTAGTGTTACTATAAAATTTTTCATTGATGATTTTTTTAAGCAGTGATTAGTTGCTTTGTTTTCATCTTGTAAACGTTATTTTAAGAATAGTTAGTATTAATTAAAACAGTCTATAATCTGGTAGGCTATCCTTAGTGCTTCAGTACCATCTTCAAGTGTTACAATTGGCGTTGTATTGTTAGTAATGGCATCGGCAAAAGTTTCAAGCTCATCCAGTATAGCGTTGTTCAGTTGTACTTCAGGGTTTTCAAAATAAATTTGTTTTCGTACCCCTTCTGCATTTTGCAGTACCATATCAAAATCGCCCGGAGTTTCGGGTGCATCTTTCATTTTTACTACTTCACAGCCTTTATCAAGAAAATCTACAGAGATATAGGCATCTTTCTGGAAAAAGCGTGATTTGCGCATATTTTTTAGCGATATACGACTGGATGTAAGGTTTGCCACACATCCATTTTCAAATTCAAGGCGTGCATTGGCAATATCAGGCGTTTCACTGATTACTGATACTCCGCTGGCATTAATGTTTTTCACTTTGCTCTTTACCACACTTAGTATAACATCAATATCGTGAATCATTAAGTCTAAAACTACAGGAACATCTGTACCGCGCGGGTTAAACTCCGCTAAACGGTGCGTTTCTATAAACATTGGGTTGTTTATAGCATCTTTAGTAGCCATAAATGCAGGGTTAAAACGCTCTACGTGCCCTACTTGTCCTTTTACATTGTATTCTTTAGCCAAAGCAATAATTTCTTCTGCTTCTGCTACGGTATTGGCTATAGGCTTTTCAAGGAAAACGTGCTTTCCTTTTTTTATACTTTGTTTGGCGCAATCGTGGTGAGAAAGGGTAGGTGTTACAATATCAACAACATCAACAACATCAATAAGGGCAGCAATAGAGTCAAACTTTTTATAACCAAACTCCTTGGCTACTTTGTCAGCATTTTTTTTATCAGGATCATAAAAACCTACAAGTTCATATTTTTCCGACTCATTAAGCAGACGAAGATGTATTTTACCAAGATGCCCCGCACCCAATACTCCGATTTTTAACATGTGAAATATATTTTTAACAAAAATAAGATTATTTGGGGCGAAAAAGCAAAAAAACGGCTAAAATTGCCTGAGCTGCTTGTGATATCAATAAACCTGACCAAGACTGGTTTTAAAAGCTATATTTTAAAATTAGTTTTCTATTTTTACTGCAAAATTAAATCCTAAAATTGAAAGATACAGCAAAACACCAAGGACTTCGTAACCAGTTGGTAAATGTTTTGGAGCAAAAAGGTATTAAAGACAAAAATGTTCTTGAAGCCATACGCAATATACCCAGACACTTGTTTTTAGATTCCAGTTTTGAAGATTACGCCTATCAGGATAAAGCCTTTCCTATAGGGGCAGGGCAAACTATATCGCAACCTTATACGGTGGCTTTTCAGTCGCAGTTGCTAGAGGTAGAAAAAGACCATAAAATACTGGAAATAGGTACTGGTTCGGGCTACCAAACTACTGTTCTTTTTAAAATGGGGGCAAAGGTATATAGTGTAGAAAGGCAACATGAGCTTTTTAAAACTACATCGCATTTATTACGAAAATTAGGAATACGTCCTAAACACCTTTCCTTTGGGGATGGTTATAAAGGCTTACCCAACTATGCCCCTTTTGACAGTATTATTGTTACGGCAGGTGCACCATTTATACCAAAACCGCTAATGGCGCAGTTAAAAGTAGGGGGAAGGTTGGTAATACCGGTGGGAGAAGAAAAACAAATAATGACATTACTTATAAGAAAAACTGAGACGCGTTTTGAAAAACATGAGTTTGGCGATTTCAGGTTTGTGCCATTATTAGAAGATAAAAACTAATTAACTAATATAAAATACTAAGACCATAGCATAATGAGAAAAATTTTATTAGCACTATTACTGCTTTTTACAGCAGCAATGCATGCTCAGGATACTCAAAAGGTTTGGGATCTTTTGCTGAAAAATGATAGGGAAGGTGCACGTGAAACTTTTGATAAAAAGTTTAAAAAGAAGAAAAACAGCAACATAGAACTACTTGTTTTGGATGCTATTATAGATGAAGAATTAGGAAGGATATATTATGATGAAACCTTTCTTAAAGATTTTGCAGCACTTGATGAAAGTGAAAAATACCTTTATTCTATTTGGTATAGAAAATACGGGATTGGAGCACCTGAATCAGAGGGGTATGATGATTTAGCCTACAAAAAAATGGACTATGTTGCCAGTGTAGATAAGTTTAAAAGTAACCCTATGGTTATTTATACCAAAGCTGTTTATGATAAAAGAAGGTATGATTTAAACAGTTATAAAACCGGTATTGAAAAACTGGGTGCTATAGAAAAATGGCAGTTTTGTGGTGTTTTTGAAAACATGAACGGCAGTGGTTTAGATACTGAATATGAAGCGGAATTTTACGCTAAAAACGACAAGACATTTAACGCTAACAGTAATGGTATTGTAAACTGGTATAACCCTGCTATAGTACAGCGCGAAGGGTATCATTTTTACAGTAATGAAGGAGAGTATGGTAGCGGAACTATATATGCACAAACTTTTATAGAGTCAGATGCTGACCGTGAAGTAGTATTAAATTTCGGAACAAGTGACCCTATCAAAATTCTTATAAACGATGTAGAAGTTTATAGAAATGATAAAGCGCTAACCACTAACTTAAATGCTTTTTCTTTAAAATTTAATTTACCAAAAGGTATAAGCAGGTTAGTTATAAAATCGGCAATAAGCGGAAGTAGCGACTATTTTTATGCTGCGATTAAAGATAAAAACGGGAAAGCTGTTAACGGTTTAAAGTTTTACGATACCTATAAGCCTTATACCAAATCTACAGCAGAGCAGTTAAAAGCAGAGGAAATTAATCCTGATTATGAGGAGTTCCTTATCCAAAAACTTAAAGAAAAGCCTGGAGATATATTCCATACTTATTTATTGTACAGTGCCTACATGAGCAATAACAAAAAAGAAAAGGCTTATGAGGTTATAGAGAGCCTTTATGAAAAATATCCTGAAAGTTCTTTACTTAAAGTGGAGCTTATACCTTACTTCGAATTAATGGGAGATGAGCAAAAGAAAGAAGAACTTGAAAAAAGTGTTTTAGTTAAGGATGAGTATTACTACTACAGCATTATAAAAAAGATTCAGGATGATAGCTGGATGCGAAGTGCTAACATTTCGGATATTGAAGAATATAGGGATAAAGCAAAGAACTTGAAGTCTGATTTATATAGTACTTTATATGATTTTCTTATTGTTTCCAGAAATCAGGATGTTGAGGAAATGATGACTAAAGCAGAAACTATAGTTGAAAAGTCATATCATAATGAAAACTTGGTAATATCATTCTCACAATTATATACTTCACTAAAGAATGATAAAGAAAAGACAATCTCAATATATGAAGAGCTGGCAAACAGAGTAGAAAACATTTCGGCTCAAAACCAGTTAATTAGCTATTATAACTCTGTAGGAAGAAAGGATGACGTTAAAAAAATACTTCTTCAGCGAGCAGAGTACTACCCATACAATAATTATATATATGAAGACTTGATTAATATTGCTTATAAAGAAAGTAATTATGAAGAAGGTATAAAATATACTACCACAGCGTTAAATAACTTTCCATATTCTTACGGAATGATGGAGCGAAAAGGTAACGGCTACAATTATCTTAAAAATACTAAAGAGGCTGAAAAGTATTTCAGACAGTCATTGGTATATAATTCTGCTGATTCCAGCCTAAGAAGAACGCTGTATGATATAACCAAAACGCCTGATGAGCTGGAAGAGGTATCTACAAAAGATATATATGAGCTAATAAAAAACAGAAGAAACTCTAAACTGAAAAACGATTATGGGGTAACACTTCTTCTTGATGAATTTATTGTTAATATATTACCGGAAGGAAGCAGAAAAGCAAAAACAATATATGTGTATGAAGTGACTGCCGAGAGTGGTATTGAGGAGTTAAAAGAGTATCGTATAAGTGCAAGCGGGCTTAATATTATTAAAGCAGAAATTGTAAAGCCGGACGGTACTATTGTTCCGGGAGACAGAGGTTACGGTACAGTAGTATTTACTAATCTGGCAGTTAATGATGTTGTATATATTGAATATGAGTCTACCAGTAGTGGTTACGGGCGTTTTTATAAGGACTTTAATACTACATCATTCTTTAATGGTTCATACCCGTGTGTGCAAACTATTTTCGGTATAATATCCCCTGAGGACGTGACTTTCTCTTATGAAGTAGTAAACGGAAACGTAACTCCTAAGAAAAGTAAAGTTAATGGCAGAAATTACATTCGCTGGGAATTAAATAACACTCCTGCAATGCCAATTTTTGATAGTTATTCACCAAGTTATTATAATGTGGCAAACCAAATACAAATAAGCAGTATAAAAACATGGGGAGAAATTGCTAACTGGTATGCAGACTTGGTTAAGAAGAATGTAGACATGGATAATGTTGCACTTAAAACCTTTAATGAAATATTCCCTAATGAAGCTAAAGGATTATCAGACGAAGAGAAAGCCTATAAAATTTATAAGTATATAGAAGATAATATCACATATAGTTCTCTTGATTTCAGGCAGAGTGGTTATGTGCCGCAAAAACCGTCTAAAACTATTAGTACAAAGCTGGGGGACTGTAAAGATGTATCAACGCTTTTTGTTGCTATGGCAGAAAAAGCAGGTCTTGATGCCAAACTGGTATTAGTGCTTACATCTGATAACGGAACAGTTTTCCCTATACTACCGGAAATAGATTTTAATCACTGTATTGTAAAAGTTATGCTTAATGGTAAAGAACACTTTTTAGAACTTACTAATAAGTATTTACCATTTAAAGCACTGCCATTATCATTATATAATGCTAAAGCACTGGTAGTGTCTTTAGATCGTAACCAAAATGAAAAAGCAAACATTATAAACATACCGTTTACAAATGCTATGCAAAATATACTTTCTACTACTACAGTTGTAGATGTAAAAGATGATACAAAGCATTATACTAATACAGTTAATGTACAAGGACTGTCAAAATCATATTATAACGAGTTGTTCTCTGATGCTACTACCGCAGATATGAGAAATAAAAAGTTTGAGGAAGACATTAACGGTAAATTAGATAAAGCAGTTTCGTTAGAATCAGTAAAGCTTATAGAAAATTCAGATAAATACTCTGAGTCTATGAAGTTTGAAAGTAAGTTTTCTATAACCGAAAAATTACAATCTGTAGGTAGCCTTAAAATTACAGATGTACCGTATTTGGATAAAGTGTATACACGCGATATTATTACCAACGAAAAGCGTAAGTATGATATTGACTATACAAGATATGAGAATACTAACGAATACCATACAACGGTAATAGTAAATATTGAAGAAGGTAAAAAGTTTATTGAAATACCGGAAGGTAAAGAACTTAAATTTAAGGGGCATAATTACAAAATAAAATATGAATTGGTAAGCCCCAATTCTTTAAAAGTTACCCGAGATGTTACAACACCTTGGAATACTATTAAAGTAGCTGATTATGATGAGTATAAAAAATATGTAGAAGAAGTATTAGCTATAGAAGAGGCTATTATAGGCTTTAAGTAATAATTATAACATATATTCAATAAAAAAGCACTCTTTTAAGAGTGCTTTTTTATTTATAAAATGTCTTCAATTGCAGTAACATCTATATCGCTATGCGATTCATTATATACTGCTTTTCCGTTTTTAATAAGTATAACTTGTGGTGACTGGTGTACAACGTCAAATCGGGAGGCAATTTCATTGCTAACATTTCTATAAGCTATAAGATCTAAAAAGTAGAGTTTCAAATCTTCTTCCGGTAAAGAATATTCATTTTCAAAACCTCGTAAAGCCATACGGCTCACGCTGCATCTTGTACTGTGTTTAAATATAAGTACAGGGGTACTTTCAGACTCTTCTGCTATAGTATCAAGTTGTTGTAATTGTGTTAATTCATTCCACATTACTGATTGGGATGAAGTACCTTTACTGTCATTCTTACCGAATATATTATCGAAAATACTCATGTTTTACTTAGTTTAAGACATTTTGTCTGTTTAAATTCCTTTTAACCAGTTTTTTAAAGTCAAAATATCAGATTTTACTTATTGGAATATAAATTGAAATATACATATCGAATTTAAAAAATTAGAATATGAATTTTGCCAATTTTACCATAAAATCACAAGAAGCCATACAAAGGGCTCAACAAATTGCCCAAGGCTACGGACACCAGCAAATAGAAAATGAACACATTGTTAAAGCTATACTGGAAGTCGACGAAAATGTAACTCCTTTTCTGCTTAAAAAACTGAATGTAAATGTAGGAATGTTCCAGCAAATACTGGACAGTACCCTGCAAAGTTTCCCAAAAGTTCAGGGAGGCGATATGTCGCTTTCGCGAAGTTCGGGAACTGCGTTAAACGAAGCATCGAATATTGCGAGAAAAATGAACGATGAATTCGTTTCTATAGAACATTTACTGTTAGCCATTTTTAATACTAAAAGTAAGGTAGCCCAAATTTTAAAAGACCAGGGCGTTACCGAAAAAGGATTAAAAGCGGCGATAGAAGAGTTAAGAAAAGGTGAGCGTGTAACTTCAGCCAGTGCTGAAGAAAATTATAACTCCTTAAATAAATACGCCAAAAATCTGAATCAGTTAGCCAATGATGGTAAACTGGATCCCGTAATAGGGCGTGATGAGGAAATCCGCAGAGTATTACAAATACTTTCACGAAGAACTAAAAACAACCCGATGCTGGTAGGGGAACCGGGTGTAGGTAAAACAGCCATTGCCGAAGGTTTAGCCCACCGTATCATTCAGGGAGACGTACCTGAAAACTTAAAAGATAAAGTAATTTACTCGCTGGATATGGGGGCACTTATTGCAGGTGCTAAATATAAAGGTGAGTTTGAAGAGCGTTTAAAATCGGTAGTGAAAGAAGTAACCTCTGCTGATGGTAATATAGTACTCTTTATTGATGAGATACACACTCTTGTAGGAGCAGGCGGGGGAGACGGTGCAATGGATGCTGCTAACATATTAAAACCCGCATTAGCTCGTGGAGAGCTGCGTGCTATAGGTGCTACAACGCTGGATGAATATCAAAAATACTTTGAAAAAGATAAAGCGTTAGAAAGACGTTTCCAAAAAGTAATGGTTGATGAACCGGATACCGAAAGTGCCATTTCTATACTTCGTGGTATTAAAGAAAAATATGAAGCACATCACCAGGTACGTATTAAGGATGATGCTATTATAGCAGCGGTTGAACTATCGCAACGTTATATAACCAATCGTTTTTTACCGGATAAAGCTATTGACCTTATGGATGAGGCTGCGAGTAAACTGCGTATGGAAATTAACTCAAAACCCGAAGAGCTTGATGTTATAGACCGTAAAATAATGCAGCTTGAAATTGAAATTGAGGCGATTAAACGCGAAAATGACGAAGCTAAATTAAAAACATTAGGGCTTGAGCTTGCTAACTTAAAAGAAGAGCGTAACGAAATTTACGCACGCTGGAAAAGTGAAAAAGATGTAATTGATAATATACAAGCTACAAAAGCTAATATTGAAGATTATAAGCAAGAAGCGGAAAGAGCAGAGCGTGATGGTGATTACGGTAAAGTAGCCGAAATACGTTACGGTAAAATAAAAGAAGCTCAGGAGCAGTTAGATAAATACCAAGAGCAATTACAGGAAACCCAAAAAGGAAACAGCCTTATTAAAGAGGAAGTAACCAATGAGGATATTGCTGAGGTTATTGCGAAGTGGACAGGAATACCGGTTACCAAAATGCTGCAAAGCGAGCGTGAAAAACTACTGCATTTAGAACAGGAGCTACACAAGCGCGTAGTAGGGCAGGAAGAAGCAATACAAGCAGTTAGTGATGCTGTAAGACGAAGCAGAGCGGGATTACAAGACCAAAAAAAGCCAATAGGTTCGTTCCTGTTTTTAGGTACAACCGGTGTAGGTAAAACAGAGCTTGCCAAAGCCTTAGCATCGTACCTGTTTGATGACGAAAGTTCTATGACTCGTATTGATATGAGTGAATACCAAGAACGCCATAGTGTGAGTAGGCTGGTAGGTGCACCTCCGGGATATGTAGGGTATGATGAAGGCGGACAGCTTACCGAAGCGGTAAGAAGAAAACCGTATTCTGTAATACTGCTTGATGAGATAGAGAAAGCGCACCCTGATACTTTTAATATTCTGTTACAGGTGCTTGATGAAGGTCGCTTAACAGATAACAAAGGTCGTTTGGCTGACTTCAAAAATACTATTATCATAATGACATCAAACATGGGTAGTAGTATTATACAGGAGAAGTTTGAAACGCTAAAAGGCGATATGGAAGGTGCTATAGAATCTGCTAAAACAGAGGTATTGGGCTTATTAAAACAAACTGTACGCCCTGAATTTATAAACCGTATTGACGATATAGTAATGTTTACGCCGCTTAGTGCTGAAAACATTAAAGAGATTGTAGGATTACAACTGAAAGGTGTTACTAAACTGTTAGCACAGCAGAATATAACGCTTGATGCTACTCCTGAAGCGATTGATTATTTAGCTAAGAAAGGTTATGATCCTGATTTTGGTGCGCGTCCTGTAAAACGTGTAATTCAAAAAGAAGTAATGAACGAACTTTCTAAACAAATACTTTCGGGAACTATAACTACTGATAGTATTATACTACTGGATAGTTTTGATGGTGAACTGGTTTTTAGAAACCAAACAGATATTATAGAAGGTGAGAGTTAATAATAGATAATTGGAATGAAAAAACCCCTTATGTACAATACATAGGGGGCTTTTTTTATTAGGGCACTTTTAACTTAACTTCTATTTTTATATTGATAATATTGACGTATCGTCATTATATTTTTTCCTTTGTCTTTTCTTTTGTTCAATAATAGTACCATACCTATAACAGCAAGTGATGTTAGCAGTATAATAAACAATGTGCTTATTAAATAGTTACTAAAGCTTTTATTATCAAAGCTGAAATCATTTAAAAATAAATAACCGGCAACTAAGCCAACTAATGCTAATAAGGATAGGTATAGGAATCTCATAATAATATTCTTTTTGAGTTTTTTTTTATGGGCTTTAACAGCCTTAAAACATTCTGCAATTTCAGAATTTAATCCTTTCATCACTAGAACTTTGTGAATGAATAACTTTTCTTTAAATCATTTTTTATAAGTTAAAACTTACTTTTTTTACTGTAACTCAATAATAATAAGTGTTACATAAAATGTTTACAATCTGTTAACGAATAAAAAATAAATGTAAACGGTTTAAAGTTAAAGTTTTGACAAAAGTTCAGGCTTTCGCTGGCATTAGTTTGAAATTTGTAAAAAACAACAAAAGCAGATTATTATGAACATGAAAAGAATTTTTGGAGCATTGCTTACAATATTAGGTGTTGCAGGGCTTATTTATGCAGCTTATATATTCGCTAATACCTCTACAGGTACATATAGTATAAAAACAACTTCTATATACGGAATAATAGGGTTAATATTTTTTATAGCCGGGATAAGGCTTATAAAAAGAACTAAAGATGAAGCATAGGTTTTTAAAGAAATAAACACATAATTTGGAGTTTAATAAAAGCAACATACTGTGTTGCTTTTATTTTTTTAAAGTATAGTTAAATGCCTATGTAAGCTGTAAGGGTATTTATAATTTTATGTAATAACCATAAAAAAATTGCCATGAGTAAAGAGTTAGTTGTTAAAAACAATATAAGGATAGAAGCCCCTGCTGCTAGAGTATGGGAAATTTTAACCAAGCCGGAATACATCCGCCAATGGAATTACTTACCGGAAGATTTCGGAGATTATGAAATACAAAACGCCACAGTAATAGAGCGACCGGGTGTTTCTGTAATGAAGGTGGTAGAGTTTGATGTAAACCAGACCCTTAAATATTCAGTATATATGCCGGCATGGAATGATGATACCATAACCAATATTGGTTATACCTATACACTGTCAGTTGATGATAAAGGGCATACATGGCTTGGCATAGAAATAGGCGATTTTGCGATACTTACCGAAGGAGATAAGTATTATGATGAAAGCATTACCTTTGGAGAAACAGCATCGCATAAAATTAAAGAGCTTGCTGAAAAGAAATCGGTAGTATTGTAAAAAATTATAACTGTGGTAACCATACGTAACAATCATTTAAAAGCTGTAATAAACCCTAAAGGAGCAGAGCTTGTATCATTAAAAAATAAAGACGGAAAAGAATATATGTGGGAAGGAAACCCTGAGTTTTGGGGTAAACATTCACCTGTATTATTCCCAATAGTAGGAGCATTAAAAAATGACACCTACACCTATAATGATAAAGAATATAAGCTTAGCCGTCATGGTTTTGCCCGCGATAATGAGTTTAAAGTAAAAGAGCAGCAATTGGATAATGTTGTTTTTTCACTAAAAGCTAATGATGATACTAGAGCTGTATATCCTTTTGATTTTGAATTAGAATTAAAATATACTCTGGGTACTACAAGTTTAATTATAGAATATATAGTGCACAATAACAGTAGCGAAAAGATGCCGTTTTCTATAGGTGCACATCCTGCTTTTGCATTACCCGGTAATTTTGAAGACTATAGTTTAAGTTTTGAAAAAGAGGAAAAGCTAACCAGTTATCCATTACAGGAAAACTTATTGTCGCAAACTACTGTAGCAGTACCTACAGTTGATAAAAAACTGAATTTAAACCATAAGTTATTCGCTAATGATGCTTTAGTATTTAAACAGTTAAATTCAAAATCCCTTGCAATAGAAAAAAACGATGAGGTATTTTTGAAAATAAATTTTGAAGATTTTCCTCATCTGGGTATATGGACGAAACCGGGCGCACCATTTTTATGTATTGAGCCATGGCAGGGCTATGCAGATAGTGTAAACACCACAGGTAATATATTTGAAAAAGAAGGTATTATTGTTTTAGACGAAAAAGAAAAAATATCTAAAAGTTTTAGTATAGAAGTATTAGGTTGATAATTCTATTTTCTACGCAACCATTTTATTAGTTTAACATCCTATAAATAAAGACGAGATATGAAAAAGATGAGGTTTATTTATTTGATAGTTGTAACACTAACCACATTATTAATAACCGGCTGTAGTTTAGATGATGACGGAAGTGATAATTGCTACTATATAGGCTATGCAAGCGTTAGCGGCGTTACAGGTCCTGAAACTGTTGCGGTAAATGAACCTGCTGTTTTTGATGTAGACTTTGTAGTACTTAGTGATTGCGGAGATTTTGTTCGCTTTCAAGTGTCTAATCCCTCTGTAAGTGGGTTTAGAACTGTAAGTCCTGTTGTTGCTTATACAGGTTGTCAATGTGCTGAAATAGCTACTACAGAAACAGATCAATTTACCTTTCAGGTTACCGAAGCAGGAGAATATGAGCTTAGATTTCCTACCAGTAATACAAACTATATTACTAAAATTATTACAGTAACAGAATAATTAGTATAGTTTCACAACATTTTGCCATTGCCTTGCATTTTAATCAAATGTGGCAATGGCCTATATGTTATTTTGTAATATGAAAATTGACAATGTTGAAGATTATATTTACATTTTAATAAATATCTATTAATAGGTATTTACCTGTATTTTAATAATTACTTTATTTACAAAAATTTGTAACATATTGTCGATTAAAGTATTGCATTAATCGATATATATATTTATTTAAAAGTAATTTTTAAAAACATTTTTTATATTTTTATAATCCAAATACCAACTAAAATTCTAATTTATGAAACATTTATTCAAATTTAAGCTAGTTTTATTATTAGCAGTTACTGCATTTTATTCTTGTTCAGACGATGGTCACAGTGATTCATCAATTAAGTCTAACGAGCAAAACTCTGAAGTTCTAATTGGTGAAATACCTCTTAATTTAAAAGGACTGCAAATAGGTACTAAAACAACTTTATTTACCTATACTACAGTGGCGCAAGCTATTGATAGTGTTGATACTAGTTTTTCAACATTATTTCAAGAATCCTTGGATGAATTTAATGACTATAACGACATTAGCGATGTTTACACAAAAGTAACAATAAGTAATGGCGAAGCGTATATTTCCGAAATCTTACATTATGATTCAAATTCCGACAAAATGAAAAGAGGTTGGTATTTAGATGAATCAATTAACAAATATGTAGTATACAGTGCTCCAGTTCTCCAATCTATAAATATTAACGCTGCAAAATGCCCAGGAGGGTATACAGAGCTTGCTAATTGTGGTAATTTTAGTAACCCACAGGAGTGTGTAGCAAGTGCAATTAAAGATTATATGACTAATAATTTAACAAATCCTGGCGATTGCACTATGATATATACAAAAGTAAGTCTTACCAATACACGAGTATGTGGTAAAAAATGTTAAACTATCTTTAAACAATAATAAAAAAAGCCCGTAATCTTACGGGCTTTTTAATGCTACTTTATAAAATAATGTTTCAAGATTATGAATGCCGGTAGCGATGAAATCATCATTATTAAACAGCAATAACCTCTTATCACGCAATAACCCTAAGCAGTCTTTTTCAACTGTGTCGTTTTTTATGTGCAATGTGTTTTATTCCTGTACAGCCCGTTGCAATGCAAATAGCTGTAAAGGGTATTAAATGCTATTTCCCCGGTTATATATTGATTTAGCAAAACTTACATGCATTAAAAGTGCTGATTGTAGTACTTTACACAATTTGTATGTAACTTTGCAATCCTTATGCAGAAATCAGTAAACATATTAAACAGAAAAGCCAAGTTTGAATATGAAATCTTGGATAAATATACAGCAGGTATAGTACTTGCCGGATCGGAGATTAAATCTATCCGACAGGGCAGGGCTTCTATAGCTGAAAGTTTTTGTGAATTTCAGGGGCATGAATTATTTGCTATAAATACCAATATAGAGGAGTATGCTTTTAGCCGAAATTTTAGTCATGCACCTAAAAGTGAGCGTAAACTTTTGCTTAATAAGAGAGAGTTGAAAAGCCTGCAAAAAAGTGTACAGTCCAAAGGGTTAACTATAGTACCATTGCGACTGTTTACTAACGATAGAGGTTTGGCAAAGCTGGAAATTGGTCTGGCTCGCGGTAAAAAGAATTATGATAAACGAGAAACTATAAAAGACAGAGATGTAAAACGTAGTCTTGACAGGATTAAAAAGTCGTTTTAAATAAGACAACATAAACATTTTTAAATAATAGATAATAAAAAAGCTCCTTGAATTTCAAGGAGCTTTTTTTATGCTTTATAAAATAGAATTATTTTTTAGGAGTAAAAGCAGGTAATAATTTACTGCTTACTTCACCAAAACCTATTCTTACTTCATCATTTTCACAGTGACCGCGCATAATAACAGTATCACCGTCATTTATAAATTTACGCTCGCTACCGTCGTTCATTTTTATTGGGTTTTTACCACCCCAAGTAAGCTCTAACATAGAACCGAAACTATCAGGTGTAGGCCCTGATATAGTACCACTACCCATAAGGTCACCACTGTTTACACGACAGCCGTTTACAGTGTGGTGAGCCAGTTGTTGTGCCATACTCCAGTACATGTACTTAAAGTTAGAGTTAGCTATTGTTTTCTCTTCACCGTTTTCTGGCTTAAGACCAACTTCCAGTTTAATATTAAAAGCATGCTCGCCATCAAGTTGTAAATACTCTAATGGCTTAGGATCATTCTGCTCAGGACCTTTGGCGCGGAAAGGCTCTAAAGCATCAAGAGTAACAATCCAAGGCGACATTGATGATGCAAAGTTTTTAGCAAGGAACGGGCCTAGCGGCACATATTCCCATTTTTGTATATCGCGGGCACTCCAGTCATTAAGCAATACTAAACCAAAAATATGTTCTTCTGCTTTGTCTACAGGAATACTTTCACCCATAATGTTAGCATCTGTAGTAACAAATGCCATTTCAAGTTCAAAGTCAACTCTTTTTGAAGGACCGAAAACAGGCTGTGTTTCTCCAGGAGGTAACGTCTGTCCGTTAGGGCGGTGTACCGGTATTCCTGATGGTACTATAGTAGAGGATCTGCCATGATACCCTACAGGTATATGCAACCAGTTTGGTAATAATGCATTTTCAGGATCGCGGAACATTTTACCTACGTTAGTAGCATGTTCTCTGCTCGAATAGAAATCAGTATAATCACCAATTAAAACCGGTAATTGCATTTCAACATCTTCTAAATTGAAGATAACAATATCACGATGCTTTTGGTTATCTCTAAGTGTTGGGTTGTTGCTGTCAAATAGTTCAGCTATTCTGTTACGTACTAATCTCCATGTTTTTCTACCGTCCGATATGAAATCGTTCAGAGTATCCTGCATAAACATATCATCAGTAAGTTCAATACCTTCAAAGTAGTTAAGTTGCTGTAGTGCACCAAGGTCTATGGCATAATCGCCAATTCTTGTTCCTATGGTAACTACATCATCTTTAGTAATGAAAACACCAAATGGTATATTTTGTATTGGGAAATCGCTGTTTTTTGGTACGTCTAACCAGGATTTTCTGGTTGGGTCGTTTGCTGTTATTGGCATATCTTAGTAACGTTGTTTTTATGTTTTATTGAATTATCAAATATACTTTCCTAAGTGGTATTAACAAACCTTTTTTTGTATTTTTGACAGCAAATTAACGAAAAATTATAAAATGCAACGAGACGAACAAATTTTCGACTTAATACTGGAAGAACAAGAAAGACAAATACATGGTCTGGAACTAATTGCATCAGAAAACTTTGTAAGCGATCAGGTAATGGAAGCTGCGGGTTCTGTTTTAACCAATAAATATGCTGAAGGATACCCCGGAAAAAGATATTATGGCGGATGTGAAGTAGTTGATGTTGTAGAACAAATAGCTATAGACAGAGCCAAAGCACTTTTTGGAGCTGAGTATGCTAACGTACAGCCACACTCAGGTTCTCAGGCTAATACAGCAGTATTTGCAGCATGTCTTAAACCGGGTGATAAAATTTTAGGTTTCGACCTTTCTCACGGTGGGCACTTAACACATGGTTCGCCTGTAAACTTTTCAGGTAAATTATACGAAACATCATTTTACGGTGTAGAAAAGGAAACAGGTCTATTAAACTACGATAAAATACAGGAAGTAGCAGAGCAGGAAAAACCAAAGCTGATTATAGCAGGTGCTTCGGCATACTCTCGTGATATGGACTTTAAACGTTTCAGAGAGATTGCTGATAGCGTAGGCGCTATACTTATGGCTGATATTTCGCACCCTGCGGGACTTATTGCTAAAGGCTTATTAAACGACCCTGTACCACATTGCCACATTATAACTACTACCACTCACAAAACCTTAAGAGGACCAAGAGGAGGTATGATTTTAATGGGGAAAGATTTTGAGAACCCTTGGGGGCTTAAAACACCTAAAGGTAATGTACGTATGATGTCTTCGTTATTAGACTCAGGTGTATTCCCGGGTAACCAGGGAGGGCCTTTAGAGCATATAATTGCAGCTAAAGCAGTAGCATTTGGTGAGGCATTACAAGATGAGTTCTTCCGTTATATGTTACAAGTACAGAAGAATGCTAAAGCTATGGCAGAAGCATTTGTAAAAAGAGGTTACGATATTATTTCAGGAGGGACTGATAACCACATGATGCTTATTGACCTTAGAAATAAAAATATATCAGGTAAAGATGCTGAAAACGCATTAGTAAAAGCAGAAATTACCGTAAACAAAAACATGGTTCCGTTTGATGATAAATCACCATTTGTAACATCAGGAATTCGTGTGGGTACTGCTGCTATTACTACAAGAGGTTTAATGGAGGCTGATATGGAAACTATAGTAGATATGATTGACAGAGTAATAAACGACTTTGAAAACGAGGAAGTTATTGAAGTTGTAGCTGCTGAAGTTAATGAAATGATGAGCGAAAGACCTACTTTTGTTTTCTAAATAAAAATATGATTATATACTATAAAAACTCTCCTTAGTTAAGGGGAGTTTTTTTATTTTAATAAAGCCTATCTAAATTTAACTCAAAATTTAGTTTTGTTTTATAGCCTTTACGTGTAATAAATAGTAAATTTAAGGCTATGGAAAATAAAAAAAGAAAGGGATTCCGTTTTTCTTCCTATACAGCACCCGATGTACCTCCTTTTGATAAGTTATTCGAGATATTTACTGAACTTATTACACATACTTCAGGAGACTTAGACGAAGCGTTGGACTGGCTTAGGCAGCTTGACCAGGAATACAAACTTACGGATGAAAATTATACTATAGACGATTTTATTGAAGACCTTAAAAAGAAAGGTTATATAAAAGATGAAACAGAACAAACTGGCGATGGAGGTTTAAAAATTACTGCAAAAACAGAACGCTCTATACGTCAGCATGCCTTAAAACAAATATTTGGGAATTTACAAAAGCGTGGGGCAGGTAACCATAAAACCAAACATTCCGGAAGCGGAAACGAACAAACAGGTGAGTTTAGGGAATACCGCTTTGGCGATGGCTTCGACAGGATATCGCTAACTGAAAGTATAAAAAACGCTCAGATAAATAACGGTATAGGCGATTTAACCCTTACTGAAAATGACTTGGTAGTTGAAGATGCACAGTATAAAGCCCAAATGAGTACGGTGTTAATGATTGATATTAGCCACAGTATGATACTTTACGGAGAAGACCGTATTACACCCGCTAAAAAAGTAGCTATGGCATTATCTGAGTTAATTACTACACGCTACCCAAAAGACACACTTGATATTTTGGTTTTTGGTAACGATGCCTGGACAATACCTATTAAAGACTTGCCTTACTTGCAGGTAGGTCCCTATCATACCAATACTGTAGCAGGGTTACAGTTGGCAATGGATATACTTCGCCGAAAGCGTAATACCAATAAACAGATTTTTATGATTACCGACGGTAAGCCAAGCTGTGTTAAGGAAAATGATGGTACGTATTACATGAACAGTAACGGGCTAGATGAATATATTGTAGAGAAATGCTATAATATGGCATCGCAAGCCAGAAAGCTGCATATACCCATTACTACTTTTATGATAACATCAGACCCTTATTTGCAGCGTTTTGTAATGAATTTTACCGAAGCGAATCAAGGTAAGGCATTTTATACAGGCTTAAAAGGACTGGGTGAAATGATTTTTGAAGATTACGAAACGAATAGGAAAAAGAGGGTAAAGTAAATAGTTATATTTAGTAGAAAATACTTAATGGAAGTAATAATTATTTTAATAGCTCTTGTTTTCGTGGTTATATCTTATAGGTTAATAACTGAAGAGGGAAATAATAATACAAAATCTGAAAACAGAAGAAAAGGGATTTTAAAAGAAGTTGCAACACCTGATGCACCCTATAATTTTGGAGATGCCTGGTTTGCTGTTAAAACAAATGATGTTGTAAAAGTATCTCAAATATTGGGTTTGGAAGGAGTTGTTAAGTCCAATTGGAAAAATGCAATGAGTTACGAAGGGTTGGAAACTGTATTTGTAACCCCTAAGGTAAATGATTGGGTTTTAGTTATGGGAGATGGCTTGCCTTTAGGGAGTATGGCAGAAGATTTAAAAACGATAAAGAAACTATTAAAAAAACTCAGTGCTACTTTTGGAGAAGCACAATACTTTGCAAAAAGTTATGGCTACTATTGTTTTGCAAAAGCTATAAATGGTAGTATTGAAAGGCTATATGATTATAACGATCATACAAATGAATATCATACTTTAGGTACCCCTACAAGAGCAGAGCTAGGGTATAACTTACCTGCTATTTTACCTTGGGAAATAGATGAAGAAGACCAAGACTATTGGAAAAGAAACAAGGTAACTTTTGTTGATGGTGCAACCATTTTGGATATAGCGGAAGAATGGAGTGTAAACCCCATGAAATTACGAGAAAATAAAAATATAAAAGGCTTAGGGCTTTTAGGAATTTACAAATAGTATAATTATAAAATGAAGTCAGAATACATTGTAGTTTTTGCACCTATTATTGTTATCACTCTGTTAGTATTCTTAATAAGAAGGACAGGTATAAAAAGTGAATCTGCTGTAAAACAGACTGAAATAGTAGCTGATACCATACATAATACACCTGTTTCCTTTGGTTATAAAGTAGTATGGTTTGCGGTAAAATCATCAAATGCGGAAGAAGTAGCAAATTCATTGCATTTAAAAAATGTAAAACCTTCTGGTTGGAAAAAAGGAATAGACTCGGCTTATAAAGATAAAGTTTATGTAAGTCCTCCTATAGACGGTTGGGTGCTCGCAGTAGGTTGGGGCTTACCGTCAGGAGATTCAAAAGAATCTATAACAGAACTAAAAGAACTGGCTAATAAGCTAAGTAAGCAATTTGGTGAGGTTCAGTTTTTCGGTACCCATAGAATAGTAGAATATCATTGTTGGGTAAAGTCAATAAATGGAGAAATAAAAAGGTTTTATTCTTATTTAGGAGAAAGCGGTGAAAATCTTGAAATAATAGGAGAGCCGACAGAAGCTGAATCAAACTACATATTGATAGATACAGCATCGGAAGAAGCAAAACAGGAAAGCTATTGGGAAAGAGAAGATATTACTTATCCAGACGAAGAGCTTGTTATGAAAATAGCAGAAAAATGGAGCATTAATCCAACAACATTAGAAGATAGAAATGATATAAGAGGTTTAGGCCTTTTAGGAAATTATAAATAAAGTAGAATTTTAAATAGGAAGGGCTTTACGACTTTCAACTTTTAAACTTTAAGACAGATTATCAAATGGATGTAAAAAACATAAAAACTTTAGGAGAGTTAAAGAAAACAGGTTACCAAAGTAAAAATATAAAAGATGAACTTAGAGATAACCTGATAGATAAAATAAGTAAAAAAGAAAATGTTTTTGAAGGTGTTTGGGGTTTTGAAAACACTGTGATACCCGAACTGGAACGTGCTATATTATCACGTCATAATATCAATTTACTGGGTTTAAGAGGTCAGGCAAAAACAAGACTGGCAAGGCTTATGGTAAACCTTTTAAATGAGTGGATTCCGGTTGTAGAAGGTTCAGAAATTAACGATGATCCTTTTAACCCTATTTCGCGTTATGCTAAAGAAATTATTGACACAAAAGGCGATGATACACCAATAATATGGCTACACCGTAGCGAACGTTTCTACGAAAAGCTTGCCACACCTGATGTAACAGTAGCCGACCTTATAGGGGATATAGACCCTATTAAAGCAGCAAACTTAAAACTATCGTATGCTGATGACAGAGTAATTCATTTTGGGATGGTGCCAAGAGCCAATCGTTGTATTTTTGTAATTAATGAATTGCCTGATTTACAGGCACGTATTCAGGTAGCATTATTCAATATATTACAGGAAGGCGATATACAAATCAGAGGGTTTAAAGTGCGTATGCCTTTAAATATCCAGTTTGTATTTACGGCGAACCCTGAAGATTATACCAACAGGGGTAGCATAGTTACACCGCTTAAAGACAGGATAGGTTCGCAAATATTAACACATTACCCTGAAAACATACAAATAGCCCGTACTATTACAGAACAGGAAGCTAATCTTGATGAAAGACAGAGCGGTAGTGTTTATGTACCTTCATTAGCGAAAGATTTATTGGAGCAGATAGGCTTTGAGGCTCGTGACAGCGAGTATGTGGACTATAAAAGCGGTGTGAGTGCACGTATGAGTATTACGGCATTTGAAAACTTGCTGAGTACAGCCGAACGAAGGGCTTTACTTTCGGGCGATAAAACTACAGGAGTTCGCCTTTCTGACTTTATGGGGATTATTCCTGCTTTAACCGGAAAAATAGAGTTGGTTTATGAAGGAGAGCAGGAGGGAGCTGCTTATGTTGCCGAACACTTAATAGGCAAAGCCATAGAAACGCTATTCCCTGTATACTTCCCTAAAATAGAGAAACTGGAGCGCCCTAATGAAGAAAGTCCGTATCAGGAAGTTTATGACTGGTTCTTTAACCAAAGTAATTTTGAGTTGCCTGATGATGCAACAGATGATGAATATAAAAAAGCTTTAGATGCTGTTACACCGTTAAGCCATTTGGTAAAAAAATACCAGCCTAACACATCTAAAGAAGATGTGTACTTTATTAAAGAGTTTATTTTGTGGGGATTATCTCAGTACAACAAATTAAATAAAGACCGAATCTCTTCAGGCTATGAATTTAAAGATATGTTTGGAAGCTATATAAGCAAAAATTTATAATCCGGTTACTTCAATCTAACAAGAAAGCCTTCTTTAATTAGAGGGCTTTTTTTAAAAGGTTATATTCTTAATTTTTAGTTAAGTTACCTCTTAGTAAGATTTGTTTTATGATTTATTTAAAATTTTTCACTTTATGATTTTGTAATTTAGATAAAACAAGAATTTTAAAATTAAAAACTTACATATTATGAAATTAAAAAATTATCTTACTATGTTCTTTCTTTTTGTGGCTACTGTTGCCGGAGCACAATCTTTTGGAGGCGCAGGGCTTGAAGTAGAAGGTACATTTAGCAATACTGAAGCTGTTTATTACGACTGGCTGAGAAAAGGAAATACTAATGATGTAATTATGAAATTTCCTCAAACGCCGAAAGGATTACAGGACGCGTTGGATATAATGGATCAGATGCTGTTAAAAAATCAGCTATTAACCTCAGAACCTAATATATATAATAGTGTAGGAGACAGCGATATTGAAAATGATACTGCTGCGGAACTGCATAGTGCCATACAAGCTAAAAAAGCTAAAATAAACTTAGCATGGTACGCAGCTGACGGCTCGGCAATGCAATTATTTTTAGGACCATACAGTTATGAAATAAACGTATACAAAGCATATAAAATGTAAGAGATATAATTTGGTTTTATATACAATAGAGGCGTTACATTATATTAATGTAGCGCTTTCTTGTATATACAGGGTTTACTACAAAGTTAGCCTTTACCGCATAACTTTTATATATTTGTTGCTAACACAATATATTTTAAGGCTATTGCCATTTAGTATATTATTAAATTCTTGGCAAAAATCATTTTTATACTGAACGCCAAAATAATCATTTTACATAATAAGTTCAGTAGTCATACTCTATATTGACGTTGGCTTAATGGTTTTTATACAGCCTTTATTTTTTTGTAATAAACCAAAAAATCCTTTCATGGACATTCACATTATCGACCTTCTTATCTTTATTGTTTATTTAGTAATAATGCTTGGCGTTGGCGTTTATTTTATGAAACGCAATAAATCCGAAGAAGATTACTATGTAGGGGGCAGAGGAATGTCTGCCGGGCATATTGGTCTTTCTGTAGTAGCTACGGATGTTGGCGGGGGATTCTCCATAGGTTTAGGAGGACTTGGCTTTATGATGGGGCTTTCGGGTAGCTGGATGCTTTTTACAGGGCTGCTTGGCGCTTGGATTAGTGCCGTTTTGCTAATACCAAAGGTATACCCTATAGCACACAAACATAAGTTTTTAACCTTTCCACAGTCGCTGGCATTTCATTATAATGCTAAAGTAGCACTGGTAGCAGGAATAATATCATTGGTTGGTTATATAGGTTTTACCAGTTCGCAAATATTGGCAGGAGCTAAACTGGCTTCGGCTACATTCCCATCAGTTTCCATTCCTGATGCCATTTTAATAATGGGAGTTATAGCAATAGTATATACTGCTATAGGCGGTATTAAAGCGGTAATATATACCGATACTATTCAATGGATTATACTTATGGCAGGTTTAATAGGTATAGGCATACCATTAGGATATAACTATATTGGCGGTTGGCAGGCTATTGAAAATACACTTGATAGTAGTTTCCTTTCATTAACCGAAGTAGAGCCCGTCCAGTTTTTTAATTGGTTTATAACCATAGTACCTATATGGTTTGTGGGTATGACGTTATACCAGCGTATTTACGCCTGTAGAGATGAAAAAACAGCTAAAAAGGCATGGAGAATAGCAGGATTGTTTGAATGGCCTGTAATGGCATTTATGGGTATTGCCTTAGGCTTATTTGCAAGGGTAGGTTTTGAACAAGGTATGTTTACTGATATTGGTTATGCACCGGGAAGTGATTTAGATGCAGAGCTGGGATTACCGCTATTTTTAAGAAGTATACTACCAATAGGGCTTATGGGGCTAATGCTTTCAGCTTACTTTTCGGCAATTATGTCTACAGCTGATAGTTGTTTAATGGCTGCCTCAGGTAACTTCTCAACAGATATACTAGCTTATTTTAAAGGCAAAAAGAAATATGATACTATAAAGAACTCACAATTTATTACATTAATTATTGGTGCAATAGCAGTGCTGTTGGCAACCCACATGCAAAATGTATTGGAGTTAATGCTGTATTCTTATGCATTTATGGTTTCAGGCTTATTAGTGCCTGTTATAGGTATGCTTGTGCTTAAAAAACCTTCAGCAATGGCAGCTATGGCAGCAATGATATGCGGGGGGCTTACTACTCTAACTTTAATCCTTACTCAAATAGAGTTATGGAAGGGGTTAGACGCTAACTTTTTCGGGATATTAGCATCTGTAGTAGCTTTTGCAGTTGTACAGTCGTTTACAAATAAAAAAAGAGCAACAGTTTAATATATCTATATAGAATGTAAAAGCCTGCTATAGTATATAGCAGGCTTTTTTATTTGCACTAGTTTCGAAATAAATATGGCATGTTTGGGGGGCCATCGATTTATATAGTAAATTTACGTTCGTTTTGTCAGTATATGGTTACTTTTTCGTTTAACCCAATTGTATGTGCAGTTAAATAACCTTTTAAGTAAGACAAATAGTAGTTTTACTTTATAAAGCCTTAAATAATAAATGGCCGGTTTATTTTGTAAAAAGAAAAAACGCTATAGTTACTAAATTTCGTTTTCTTTATACTGATATCAAATTTTCAATCATTTTTTAAATGATATTGGTATACTCATTTACGATAACTTTTCAATTTTTCTCCCTGTATAATTATTTTACTTTATCTGCTTTAAGGCCATATGCAGTTATTGATAATTTAATAGTAAGTAGCTTTATTTACCATTACTATTACGCTTTAATGAAATTTATGGTATCCCCTGTATTAATAGTGTTAACAATAGTGTGAGAATACTTTAAACCTTTAAAAATAGCTAAATTTGAATAAATAATTTATTTAATAGCTATGAAAAATTTTTACCTACTTTTTGCATCACTTTTGTCTTCCTTAACATTTGCACAGCAGTCAACTTCTTTTGAATCATCCGAAGGATATGAACTTGGAACGATACATGGACAAAATGATTGGGAAGTAACCGAAGGCAGTGATGGCCTTATAACAAATCAGGTAATAACAGATGAAGAAGCTTCAGAAGGCTCTTTCTCTTTTAAAAATGCATTTGAGCCTTCATTTTCTGATCAGTGGTTTCCTATATTTGGTGCTTCAAAAACTTTTGATGAACCAATTGATTATACGAATCTTACAGTTTCTTATGATGTTTTAGTAACAGAAACTGACGGTTCAGATTTTGAATTTACCCTTTTCGCAATAAATGAAAATGAAGAGTATGTTCCTGTAGCGGGGGTTGGGATTGAAAACCGCGGATATATTTATCTTATTAAAGATGTAGACTATGGTTTTGACTATGCTGAGGCAGAATGGACTCCGAATGAATGGATAAATGTTAGGATTGAAGTATCTGCAGATGAAATAAAATACTATATTAACGACACACTGGAGAACACGATAGCTAATTATACACAACTTGATATTGTTGGGCTTAATATGTTGCATAATAACTTTGGTGCCGACGGATACTATGATAATTTTGTAATTACTACTGGGAGTTTAAGCACACCATCGTTTGAAAATAATTCCTTTGCAGTTTTTCCAAACCCGACAAGAAACATTCTTTCTATTTCACTGCCTGATAATAAGGAAGTTTCTGAAGTAGAATTTTATGATATATTAGGACAAAGATCTTTAATAACCAGTCAAACCCAAAACATTAATATAAGTGCTTTAGCAAATGGTATATATATACTACAGGTTAATAATACTGATGGAACAATATTTACCAAAAAAGTTGTAAAACAATAATATAGCATATACTACTTCTTATTATAAAAAAACCGCTCTTTTTAGGGCGGTTTTTTATTGTAATGCTATATGCTGATTGATAAATTTATAATAAATAAAAATGGTGCAAATGATAATTTTTATCATTTGCACCATATGGTGACGCCGACAGGATTCAAACCTGTAACCTTCTGAGCCGTAATCAGATGCGCTATTCAGTTGCGCCACGGCGCCAAAACATTGGTTTAGTAAAAAATGCTTTCAAATACACTAATAGTGTTATCTTCTTTGCGGGTGCAAATATATATAAAATTGATTAACTTGCAAACGTAATTACAATAAAAAATAAGAAAAAAATGGTATTAAATGAGTATGTGCGTGACATACAGGATTTTCCGAAACCCGGAATAGGTTTTAAAGATATTACTCCACTGCTTGCAGACCCAAAAGCTGTTAAAGCTAGTATTGCACAGCTTATGAGTACTATAAAAGATAAAAACATTGATAAAGTAGTGGGTATAGAAAGCAGAGGGTACTTTTTAGGTACTATTTTAGCTTATGAACTTAATGCAGGGTTTGTACCGGTACGTAAACCGGGTAAATTACCTTACAGTACTATAGCTGCTTCGTATGATTTAGAATATGGGCAAGACACTTTAGAAATTCATACAGATGCTATAAAAGAGGGAGAGTGTGTTTTAATACACGATGATGTTTTAGCTACAGGCGGTACTGCAAGTGCAGTATGCGAATTGGTTGAAAAACTGGGAGGGGAGATTGTACAGTGTAATTTTCTTATGGAACTTTCCTTTCTTAACGGGCGTGATAAATTAAGCCAATATAATATATATGCTGCAATAAACTACTAGTTTACAGCACGGGTAGTTACAAAATATTTCCAGGCTATAATTGCTTTTTGCAGCTTGGTTGCCTTGGCAAGATCCAGTTGTTGTTTAGTATAGCTTGGTAAAAGCAACTTATTTAGTTTTGCCAGTAGTTTATACATAGTAAGTTATGTTACTTAATATATAATAAAAATACAAAAAAAAGAGACGGCGTTGTATAGCCGTCTCTTTTTATAACAAATTTTTAATTTGTTACTTGCTAACTAATTCCTTAATTAATTTTCTTCTTTAGCCTTTTTTATCTCTTCCTTTACTTTATTCCACTCTTCACGCTGTTTGGCTCTTTCGTCTTTTATTTTACTTCGTTCTTCTATTTGTTTAGCTCTTTCCAATTGTAATACTCTGCGCTTTTCGGAAAGTTCTTTTCTGGTATTAATCATTTCTTTTCTGGTAGACTCTACTTCTTTACGGGCTTCTTTTAAAGCTCTTCTTACTTCTTCCTGTTCTTCGTTGCTGTACACTAGCATTTCTTCATTATCATTTAGCTGTTGCTCAGTTTTTATAAGTAGTTTTTTGGTACGGTTATAAGCCTCTTCCTGAAGGTCTCTACTGTCAATAACTGCAACACCTTTTCCGCTATACATTTTTATAGCATCTGATTTTAAACCTTTTAAATCACTTTTTATAATTACTCCTGTTCCTAAATCACTATCTTTTTTGGTAGTTATTTCTATAGCTCCCTTTCTGCCGTCTCTGCCGTATTTCTTTTTAGCTTCTTTTCGTTCCAGTGTTTTTATTACATCTATAGCGCGATTAACAGGTATTTGTATCGTTTCTCCTTTTTCCTGTTTTTTACCATCTATAACTATAAGAAGTTCCTTATTATTAATTTTTACATTGTCTACAGACCAAAAACCTGTTTTAGATTCTGATTTATCAGTGTCAGATGTATTACCTACAACAATAGCTGTTATTTCGTCCTCGTTAGTTATGTTTATATCATCTTCATCTGATTTTATATATACATGCCCTTTTGCATTAACGGGGAGTGTTTGCGAAGAGAAATCAATTTCAACATTTTTACCATTTTTTTGTTCAGCAATAATAGCAAAAGGAGTAATAGGCTCAGTACCGCTTATATGATATTCTTTTTTCTTTTTTCCGTTATTAGTAATAATTTTTATGCCGATTAACTCTTCGTTGTTATTGTATTTAATATCAGAGTAATTCAAATCCACATTAAATTGTTCTTTTAAGAAATCCTTTTCCTTTTCAAGTTCTTCTTTTTTTGTATCCTTGGTAATGAGCAACTCAAGTTTAACGCTTTTATCAAAAGAATAAGCTGTATTGGCTTTTTTTCCTTTTTCCTGTGCATTTACTTCTAATTGAAAAGCAAACATAAATAGTACCAGTATAGGTAATACTGTCGCATACTTCCATTTGTTGAGTAAGCTTGATTGTTTTGTGTTTAACATAACGATTCGTTTTTTGATTAATGATTGATAAAATTGATTGACGATTGCAGTATTTCCCTCTTCGGGTTGTACTGTTATTTTTAATAATGTTTTTTGATATGCGGTAACATCATTTACTTTTTTACATGCTTCGGAGTCGGCAATAAACTCAAGGTTTTGCGCTATAGCTTTTTTGTACAGCCAAGCAAAAGGGTTAAACCAGAAAAATGAACAGAATAACTGGCTTATAACCATATCAAGCGAGTGTTTTTGGCTGCTGTGCACTTTTTCGTGTTGCAGTATATTCTCTAATTCTGTTTCACTTAATACTTTTGAATTGTAAACAATATAATTAAAGAAAGAGAACGGGGAGCTTACAGCAGGAGTGTCGATATATTTAAACCCGTTTCTTTTTAAAAATGGCTGATTTTTCAGCATGTTTTTTAAGTTTCTCAGCTCATTTAAAAAGCGCCCTATAAAAAATAACATCCCTGCAAGGTAAAAGCCTATAGCTACAGCTATCCAGTTTATGGGAGACCCTTTGGTCTGTTCGGTTATATTCAGTTCTTGTGCATTTATTGCCTGTTGAATATCCTGAGCGTTTAATTCCTGTAACACTACAGGCTCTACCCAAACAGTGCGGGTAAATACCAATAGTGGTAATACGGCAGATGTAATTAAGCCTATTAGTAAAAACCTCCTGTTAGAGTTAAAAAAAGTTTCTTTTCTAAGCAGGGCATAGTAAGCTATATAGAATATGGATAGTAATGCCGATGTTTTACACAGGTATATTATAAAATTTTCCATACTATTTCTTTTTTTCTATCATATCCAGTATTTCTCTCAGTTCTTCGGCACTAATTTTTTCTTCTTTAGCAAAGAATGAAATCATACTTTTATACGAGTTATTAAAGTAGTTTTCTATAGCATTATTCATAAAACCTTTTCGGTATTCTTCTTTAGCTATTTTAGGGTAGTATTGGTGGGTATTACCAAAAGCATTATGACCTACATATCCTTTTTCTTCTAAATTTCTTATTATAGTAGAAAGCGTGTTATAATGAGGCTTTTCGGTTTTAATCTCAGCAAGCACTTCTTTTACAAAAGCTTTTTCCAGCTTCCATAATATGTGCATTATCTCTTCTTCTTTATTTGTGAGTTTTTGCATGATGTAACTTTTATATATAACAAATGTATAACTATATTTTTAGTTTACAAACTATTTTTATAGTTGAATAACTAGATAAATAGTCTTTTATTGTGTTTAAGAAGTGTAAATTTATGAAAAACAGTAAGTTATTTATTTTCTTCTGCCAGTAATTTTTGCATAAGGATGAGTGAGCCAACACCAAGTAAACCAAAAGTTCCCATAAATACCCAGTTTACATTATATCCCCATTTTGATATTATAGTCATACCGGTTTTAGCACTAAGTATATGCGCAAGGCTAAAAGCCATAGTATAGGCAGCCATATAAGTACCTTCTCTGCCTTTAGGTGCACGTCCCATAGCAAAGCTGTTAGAGAAGGGGAAGTAAAACATCTCTGCTACGGTTAATAATAACAACCCGAGTAATAAAATGCCTAACCATACATGAATAAGCAGTACGTAAAAACTTAAAGCAAAAAGTAGTGTACCAAAAACAAAAACTTTTGTTTTAGGGATACCTTTCCGTTCTACATACCCAACAAGAGGCATCTCTAAAATAAAGACTGTAAGTCCGTTTAACGACATTAATAAACCTGTATGGAACTCTGTTAAGCCATAAACTTCTTTATGATATAACGGTTGTGTTGTAAAAAGCTGAAAGAAAATAAAAGCAGTAGCAAAACAATTGAAAAGGAACAGCAAGAATACAGTGTCTTTAAAAAGCCTCCTTTTTATTTGCTTTACCGTATTGTTTTCTTGTTCTGTTTCTTCATCCGTAGTTTTTTTACTTTTTTCTTTAACTAATAACCAAAATATTATTATTGCCAGTACACAGCTTATACTATCAGCCCAAAAAAGTCCACTATAACCCATGTATACAATAATAAGCCCACCCAAAGCAGGTCCTGCTGCAAACCCTAAATTTATGGCCAGTCTTACCAGTGCTAAAGCCCGGGTTCTGTTTTCCGGCTTGGCATAAACCCCAAGTGAAACAAACATAGCAGGGCGAAACATATCAGCAATAACCATAATACCAAATATAGCAGCACACCAACCTTTAAAGGTGGTTACATATTGCATAAAAAAGAATAATATACCGGTAGTAAAGAGGCTGAAAACCATTATTTTATAGAATCCTATTTTATCGGATAGTTTACCACCTATCCATGAACCTGCTAATGAACCTGCCCCAAAAAACATCATAACAGTTCCTACTTGTCCATATGTAAAATGTAAGTCTTCTTTAAGATATTTAGACAGGAAAGGAAATACCATAGTCCCTGCACGGTTAATAAAAGTAATCAGGGTAAGAATCCAGATTTCGCGACTAAATCCTCTAAAGTTGTTTACGTAACGTTGTATAGCCCTTTGAAACATGGATAAAGAAAAAAATGTGTTTTATAAAAAATGAAACAGCAAAGGTAGGATTTTACACTCTTAAATATACGCTGTATGCAAAGTGAATTGTTATTTTTGTATCAATACAATTTTAATTATGAGAAAATTAATACTGGCACTTTTATTTTTAAGCAGTTTGTTTATAAATGCACAAGAGTGTAGCGAAGCAAATGCAGTTGCTTTCCAAAAGAGAATAAACAGTGAATATGCTAACCCTGAAGAATCGCCATTAACTAAGAAAGACTTAAAGCACTTTAAATCGCTTGATTTTTACCCGATAGATACAGCATATTGTGTAACGGCTAAATTGGTACGTACACCTGATGAAAAACCTTTTGAAATGCATACTTCTACCAGAAGGAAACCACTGTATGTAAAGTATGGGGAGTTACACTTTACATTAAAAGGGAAAAAGTGTAAGCTGGATGTTTTCAGGAATGTTCGACTGTCTAAAATGGAAAAGTATAAAGACTACTTATTTTTACCATTTACCGACCTTACTTCGGGTAACGGCAGCTATGGAGGAGGACGCTATATTGACTTAACCATACCGGAAGGTGATATAATTAATATAGATTTTAATACGGCTTACAACCCTTATTGTGCTTATAATCATGACTACTCATGCCCTGTACCACCGGAGCAAAATGATCTTTTAATTGAAATAAAAGCAGGAGTAAAGGCTTATAAAAACTAATTTAAACTTTTAATAAACCTGAGATAAGGTAATAAAAAGTATAGCTGCTACAGCTAAAAGTATACCCGCATAGTTTAAAATAGAGAGTTTTTCTTTAAAAACTAAAGTACCTACAATGCTACCTAAAACAATAACACCAATATTAATACTGGCAAATACAGTAGAAGGATTGGTTGCAAATGTTTTATGCGCCGTTAAATAAAAAATAATATTACCAAAGTTAAATACTCCCACTATAAAACCAAAAAGCAGGTTTTTACCCTGAATTTTTGTTTTACAGGCAAACATTTCATTGGCTACTAGTATCTTGCTAACAATTAATGCACCTGCAAAAATTATAAAAATCGATGTAGTGTAAGGTATTTCAGTATATGTTGCAATTTTTTTAAACATTGTGTCTATTACACCAAAACCCAGCAATACCACAGCAGGGAAAATCCACTTTTTACTTTTTTGTGCATCAGGTTTTTTTAGTATTAACCATATAGCCGGGAAACAAATACTAATACCTATTATTTTAAACAGGTTAAACTTTTCCTGAAAAATAAAATAAGCTGCCAGTATGGGTATAATAAGCGAAAGCCGTTGAGCGGCATCGGTTTTTACAATACCTGTATGCCGTATAGAAGCAATTAAAAACAAGAATATTAAAGGCAATAAAACAGATAGCAATGTATATATAACCCAGGGGGCATTCCTGCCTACAGCCGTAAAGTCTGGTTTAAAAATAAAAAAAGAAAGCAGCAAAGCAACAAGGTAATTCCACATTAAAACCTGCATCATAGAGAGCGGCTGAAATTTTCTTATTACCTTAAATATAACACCTACACTAACGCTGCATATAACACATAATATGAGATATAGCATTTTTCAGAAAAATTTATCTCACAAAAATAAAAGGTTTAGTCAAATTACAATTAATACTCGACCAATTATCTTTTTGTATCTTTGAAATACACTAAATATGTAGATTAATAAAGAAAAAAATTGCTTTTTATTACATAATTCTCAATACTAAAATTTTAATCAGAATAAAAATTAGCTGATGATAAAGAAACTGTTAGCCTTATTATTCCTTATAACGGTAAGTTCTTTATATGCACAGGAAGATGCCTGGGTATATTTTACTGATAAACCTGATACTAATTATTATTTAGCTAATCCCTTAGAGATGCTTACTCAAAAGGCACTGGACAGAAGGGAAAATCAAAACATAGCTCTTGATGAAACAGATGTGCCAATAAGTGAGGCATATATACTTGCTGTAAGTGAAGCCCAAGGCATTACCGTTATGGCAAAATCAAAATGGCTAAATGCATTGCATATTCGTGGCACAGAAGATGCTATCAATAATTTAACCACACTCGATTTTGTAGATCATGTTGATTTTGCAAACAAAAACCTTAACACATCAGGAAGACCACAACAAATAATTGAGCAACAAGAGTTTAATGAACTACAGGATATTCAGGCTGATTTTGATTATGGTGACTCAGGAAACCAAATAATGATGCTTAACGGGCATTTGTTACATCATGATGGTTATACCGGTGCAGGGATAACCATTGCAGTTTTAGATTCAGGTTTTCCGGGAGTGAATACGGCACAGCCTTTTCAAAGGCTTTTAAATAATAATTTAATTTTAGGGGGGTATGATTTTGTATCCCGTTCCGAAGATTTTTATACAGCAAATAATCACGGTACTTTAGTGCTTTCTACAATGGGAGGTTATACTGAAGGAGAGCTTACAGGTACTGCTCCTGATGCTTTTTATTATTTATTCAGAACAGAAGATGCAACCAGTGAAAACCCTGTAGAAGAATCTTATTGGGTGGAAGCAGCCGAAGCGGCTGATAGTCTTGGTGTAGATGTTATTAATACATCATTAGGCTATTTTCAATATGATAACCCTGATTACAGCTATACTTTTGAAGATATTAACGGGCAAACTGCTTTTATATCAAGGGGGGCTGATATGGCATTTGCTAAAGGTATGATATGTGTTACCTCAGCAGGAAACTCAGGGAATTTTGCACACCCAAATATCGGTGTCCCTGCAGATGCTTTAACCACACTTACTGTTGGAGCTGTAACACCTGAAGGACAATACGCTACTTTTAGCTCTATAGGTCCTACAGCAGATATGAGAATTAAACCCGATGTAGTAGCACAAGGGCAAAATGCAGTAATGGCAAACGAAGACGGTGAAATTATATTGGCAGGGGGTACTTCTTTCTCCAGTCCTATTACAGCAGGTTTAGTAGCTTGTTTGTGGCAGGCACTGCCTGATAAAACTAATGCTGAAATTATAGCAATAGTAAGACAATCGGCAGACCGTTATAATAATCCTGACGGACAATATGGTTATGGTATTCCTGATTTTGCTTTAGCTTTACAAGATGGTTTACAGGTAGCCAGCTTTAAAAAAGATAAAATTATTATATACCCTAATCCTGCGAATAGTGTAATTAAAATATATAATACTATTCAAAGTGATAAAACAGCAACTATTACGCTATATAACAGTTTAGGACAATTGGTTTTAGAAGAGATTATATCATCAAATAAACAAACAGTTACAGTAGATAATCTCTCTAACGGGATGTATAATTATACAATAACTTCAGGGGAATATTTATATACAGGTAAACTGATAAAGCAATAATATATGAAGCAAGTTATTTATTTAATTATAATCGTTGTGAGTTTTATTGGCTGTAAAAATAAAGAAAGTAAAAAGCAAATAGTTTCCGATAATACGGAAAACACCATTATAGGGCATTGGTCTCCTGATAATTTACAAGGTAATATTAAAAACAACTTAAATATGTTAACCGTTTAGGTTTTGAATTTATTAATGACAGTGTATGCAACTATAAAGATGGTTTTGTAGATTATAATGCTTACATGAATGATCCTAAAAGCCGAAAAGATAAATTTTTAAATAATTTAGGTACAAAAACAAGATATTCTCTATCACAAGATAGTCTTAAGGTATTTAATCTTTCAGAAAACAGATGGGACGCTTATAAATTAAAAAGTTTAAAAGCAGACAGTTTAATTATAGAATTTAAAGGTGTTCCTAATATTTTTATAAAAAGACATTTTAACCTCGATACAATTCCTGATTATGATGCCGTTGTAGTAGCTTCAACCCCTTGTTTTGGCATTTGCCCTATATTTGAAATTATTGTTACTAAGGAAGGAAAAGTGAGCTACCATGGTGAAGAATATTTAAAGAATGAGGGACATTATACCTCACATATTTCAAAATCGGAGTTTAAAAATATAATGACACGATTTAAGCAGGCAAATTACATGAACCTTAAAAAAGAGTATTTTACTATGGTTACAGATTGCGCTACAGTCTACACAACTTTTATAAAAAACGGAAAGGTAGTACAGTCAATATCAGATTATGCTGCATCCAGCCCTCCTGAATTTGTATACGCATATAACTCACTATTTAACTTAGAACAAAAGATGGAGGTTTCAGCTCGAGAAGTACCTGATTATTTGTATAATGATGAGATATATTATGCTTCATTAAAGGGTAGGAAAAATGTTCACTTAACAACATCCGAAACCTTTTATATTATTAATAGCCTAGTAGAAGGTAAAGAGACCAATAAAACGTTTAAAGAAGAATACACAATTACCTATTCTAATAAACTATTAGAAAATATAAAAACCGACGGGAGGTATTATAAAATATACTTAAAAGACGGTACAACAAAAACTATTGATGTAGGGAGAAACCTTTTGGAGGGAAGCAACTTTTGCGAACTTGAATAAAAAAATAATTTAATACTAATTATGAATAACAGAATAACCCAACTATTTAATATTGAATATCCTTTAATACAAGCAGGAATGATATGGGCAAGCGGCTATAAACTTGCCAGTGCAGTAAGTAATGCAGGAGGGCTGGGGCTTATAGGTGCAGGTTCTATGTACCCTGATGTATTGCGTGAACATATACAAAAATGTAAAAAAGCTACTGATAAGCCTTTTGGCGTAAATGTGCCAATGCTATATCCTAATATTGAAGAAATTATGGATATAATAGTGGAAGAGGGCGTAAAAATAGTTTTTACTTCGGCGGGTAACCCTAAAACATGGACACCATTTTTAAAAGAGAATGGTATTATTGTAGTACACGTAGTGAGTAGTGTAAAATTTGCGCTAAAAGCACAAGATGCAGGCGTTGATGCTGTAGTAGCTGAAGGCTTCGAAGCAGGCGGGCATAACGGTAGAGAAGAAACTACAACTTTTACCCTTATACCGATGGTTAAAGAACAGTTACAAATACCGCTTATTGCTGCGGGTGGTATTGCTACAGGACACGGTATGTTAGCAGCTATGGTTCTGGGAGCCGATGCTGTACAGGTAGGGAGCAGGTTTGCTGCTTCGGTAGAGTCGTCATCACATGATAATTTTAAGAAAGCTATTGTTGAAGCTAAAGATGGCGACACGCAACTTACTTTAAAAGAATTAGCACCTGTAAGGTTGATTAAAAATAAATTTTTCCAGGATGTAACAGAACTATACACTAAATCACCAACAGTTGATGATCTTAAAACACTACTGGGGCGCGCCCGTGCCAAAAAAGGTATGTTTGAAGGTGACCTTGATGAAGGCGAACTGGAAATAGGGCAAATAGCAGGGCTTATTCACGATATTAAACCTGCTGCTGATATAGTAAAAGAAATAATTACTGATTTTGAAAAAGCTAAACAGGAAGTTGCCGGCTTATAATAATCAAAATTTAGTTTGAAGTAACAGTATAAAGCAAATCGCTTTCAAAAATAGCTGCGGGAGAAATTACTTTTTCATTTAAAGGAATAGTATTCCCGTAGCATTCTTTCATTTTTTGCTGTACCATAGGGTGGGAGAGGTCAAACTCTTTTAGTTGCTGCAGTTTTCCAACCTCTAACCCTGTTGATTGTTTGTATAACTTCCATACCAGTTCAGAGCAATATATACGCTCATTACTCCACTCAAAATATAAGTCATAATTTTTACCGTTCATACTTTTACCTATGCTTTTCATTTGGTTTAAAGCCTTTTTGGTAAGTACCTCATCTGCATTTTTAAGTCGTTTTACTACATAATGGTTATCCTTCCCTCGTGCTATCCACTTTAATAATGGAGTTTTCTTTACAGGTTGTACCGCTTCAAAAACAAAATAGTTACCATCTTCTTTATAAATAATACCGCAATGTGAGTATTTAGAGTTTGTAGCTAGCTGTATAGCCTTACTTTGTGCAGATGTTGAGGTCTGGAAAATAATATCACCATTTTTAAGCAGTGAAACATCAGGTTGTTTGTTATTACAGCTAACAAGTAATAATAAAAAACTAAAGACTATTAATATATTCTTCATAATGAAACTAAGTTATAAACAAAAAGCTCGGTATAACCGAGCTTAAAGATATATATTTAATTTGAGCTTAAAACTTATTTTCTACCTCTGCTGCTTGTAGCATTAAGTAATGCAAGTCTGTATTTTTAACAAAAGGCTTTAATAACTCACTACCGGGACCAAACATTGCCAGTTCAACATGGTCTGCGGAATGCTGCATACTAATCCAGCCTATTGAATTATACTTCTTTTGTATTTCAGCATATTTTTCAAACGGAACATTTTTATAATTGTAAAGCCCGTTTTGTTTACCAAATGTACCTGTGTAGTAGCTTAAAATGGTTTTGGCTTCCTCATCGGTAATAGCATGACCGTTAGCATAATCAACAAGTTCTTTTACTTGTGCTGTTGTTGAAGTTGGCTTAATTTCGTTTAATATCCACTCATTAGTTTGTTTATAGTTTTGCAAGCTGTCAAAATTATCATTAGCTTCTTTACCATATATAATACCCGGGTTGGCATTACCATGGTCAGTTGTAATAATTACAAGTGTTTCACCATCTTCTTCAGCAAAGTCTATAGCTACTTTTATAGCCTCATCAAAAGCAACCTGGTCATATAAAAGTGCTCCTACATCATTAGAGTGTGCTCCCCAATCCACTTTACCGCCTTCAACCTGTAGAGCAAAGCCTTTTTTGCTCCCTTTCATGTGATCTATAGCTTTCTGAGTCATTTCGGCAAGGGTAGGAGTACTGTTAGTAAGCTCTTTGCTACTGCTACGGTCTAAACTATAGGGCATAGCATCTTCACCGAAAATACCAAGTACAGGATTATTATTTCCTGCTTTGTTCATTTCCTGAGTGTTGCGTACTATTTGCCAGCCTTTTGCTTTGTACTGGCTGTATAAGTCTTCCCCGTCGGTTCTTTTTTCCGCATTAAAGTATTTATCTCCGCCGCCCATCATAATATCAAAACCTATTCTTAAATAGTCTTTAGCTATTTCAGGTTGTGCATTTCGGCTGTTACTGTTAATACAAAAACCTGCGGGAGTAGCGTGTGTGATAGGTACTGAAGTAACACAACCTACTTTTTTACCACTCATTTTAAATTTTTGAAGGATAGGTAAATGTTCCTCTCCGTTAGGACCAACATTTAAAGAACCATTGTTAACCCTGAAACCGCCTCCCCAGGAGGAACTACCTGCAGCAGAATCGGTTACTATGGAACTTGCCGAAGCTGTTTCCATTAATGCACGGCTTACACGCTGGTCTTTATATAACTGAATCCAGTTAGAACTTCTTCCCATTTTGCGGTTAAGGTATATGTCAGCCATGTTTAATGTACCTGAACTCATACCATCGCTTACTAAGAATATGATGTTTTTTGCTTTTTTATCTTTACCGGTAAGGCTATCAAAATCAATTAATTCCTGATCTGTTCTAAAAGGGTTTAATACAGCAGCTCCTATAGTAGCCAGTGAACCTGCCCTGAAAAATTTTCTTCTGTCCATTGGTATAAATGTAGTTTCCCCAAAAATAGCAACAAATTGTGAAACATAATTATTGGCTACTGTTATTTTATGGTTAGCTCAATAAAGCTATAGAAGTATATATAGAAAAAAATCCCGCTAATTGCAGCGGGATTTTTTTAAGAATAGAATACTATAAATTTATTTAGTTCTTACTTATCCTGATTGTTTTTACGGCTGTACCCGAATATATTTTTACAAGATATATTCCTTGTGAAATAGCTGACATATTAAGTTGTATGTTATCAGAGTTAAAAGTTTGCTCTTGTACTCGCTGCCCTAGAAGGCTATATATTTCAACCTTTTTAATAGTGTTATTGTTAGAGATATTAAGTATACCATTTGTTGGGTTAGGGTAATAGTTAAAACCTGTAAATGTTTGCTCTTCAACACCTGCAGTACTTGTAACATTTACAGCAAGAAGTTCACTGGTACATCCGTCTATAGTTTGGCTTACATAATAAGTCATTCCGCTTACAAGCTCCGTAGTATCAGGTAAAAGTATTGTACCTTCCGCATCACTATACCATATCAGGTTATTTCCTGTTACATTAAGATCGGCAAGTGTTTCGCCTTCTTCAAAAAGCTGATCTGTTTCACCTGTTGGCAGTGCAGGAGTAGCATTTATATCTATAACTACAGCGGTTAATTCACTTTCGCACTCACCTGATGTTTGAGAAACATAATAAGTTCCTGAAGTAAGCAGGGTTTCTTCAGCAAGAACTTCTCCTTCAACATCGATATTGTACCAGTTATAGGCTGCTCCTGAAGGTGATAGGTCTGATATCATAGCACCGCTACAAAGTTGCTGATTCTCAGCTAAAGGAGCTTCTATATCACTAATGCTTACAGTAAATGAGGCACGTGTACTTTCGCAGTTGTTTAATGTTTGTGATACATAATAAATACCTGATGTAAGTTCTGTTTCATCAGTAAGAGCAGTTCCTCCTGTTTCATTCGTATACCATGCAAGATTCTCACCTGTTGCACTTAGGTCGGCTACTGTGGCAGCATTACAAAACTGAAAATCATTAACTGCTGGTGCAGGTGTATTGTTTATAGTTACTGTAAACGCTGAAAGTTCACTTTCACATCCGTTTATGGTTTGCGATACGTAGTATGTTCCTGTAGTAAGCGCCACATCTCCTGTAAGGGCTGTGCCACCCGATGCTTGATCATACCACGAGAGGTTTTCCCCTTCAGCACTTAACTGAGATATAACTGCCTCATTGCAAAACTCAAAATTTTGTACTGCTGGAGCAGCAGCGTTAGTTATAGTTACAGTAAATGACTCACGAGCACTTTCGCAGCCATCTACAGTTTGTGATACATAATAGGTACCCGAAGTAAGGTCAGCATCACTTGAAAGAGCTGTACCACCTGTAGCAGTATTATACCAAGCAAGGTTTTCGCCTGTAGCACTAAGGTCGGCTATTGTAGCTGAGGTACAAGAATCAAAATCTTCTACTGTTGGTGCCGGGGTAGTGTTAACATCTACAATAACTTCCTGTCTGTCTGAAACACAAACAGTACCCGGTGTATAATTCCAGTTATAAAAGAAATAGTATACACCTGAATTTCCTGTTCCGTTGTTAATTGTTCCTGCTGTAACAGAACCAACGCTACCTATAGGATAAGGAAAGTTATTTCCTGAACTAAAATCGCGTATCATTGCCGGTCCGCTGGCAGCAACAAGTTTATAACCTGTTCCTGCGGGGATACTAAAACCAAGTGGTACAGTAAACTGTACAGGGTTTGAGCCTGAACCTCCTGCGGGAGCCGATACGGTTACAGTCTCAATAAGTTCATAATTACTGTTTTTAAGTTGCATTACTATATCTCCGGGAGTAGAGGAAGTAAGAAATACATCTACAGAGTTTAATATAAAAGGTTCAGAAGCATCAAAAGATAAACCCCAAGGTGAAGTAACATCAACCACAGTAGTACCTGAAGCACCTGTAGGAGCCAGTTTACCTCCACCTGATGTTGGTGTTCCGCCTACAGTTTCTCCTTGAGCTTCTGCCCAGTAGGATGTTGTAGCAGTTACAGGGGGAGTTTCAAAAGTTGTTCCGGTGCCTATAGCCGTGCCTCCGTTCTCTGATGTATACCAGGCAACGTCTGTACCGTCAGTTGAAGCAGTAAGAGTAGCGGAAGTGCCGTTACAAACAGTTTCGGGACCGCTTACATCAGTAAGGCTTGGTGGGGTACATTGTGCTTGTATTGTTGCCGGTAGAAACAGCATAAAAGCAAAAATTAAGTAAATTTTTTTCATGGTGGAATATTTTTATTAAGTTTTTAAAGTATTAAAAAAATATCAATTAAAATAAATTTTAACAGTATTTTGAATGTATGATTTTATTTTTTTATTATAATTATATAAATAAACCTTGCATGTAATAGTGTTTTATGAATTATCTTCTCTGTTAAGAATTCAGTATAAAAGACTATTTATTATTTTAAAAAGTAAAAAAAATCCTGTTATTTATAACAGGATTTTATATAAATTTTTTTAGTTAGCAGGTTCATATATAAGCCTTAAAAAAGCGCTAAAGCGTTCATTCCTTTTACTAAGAGGGATACCTGTAACAATCCCTACTAAGAGATTCTCGGCAAAATCTACTCGCATTTGCGGGCGTATTATCATATCAAAATCATCATCAGATAATCTTTTATTGAATTCTAAACCTACAAAATTTCGTGTGTCCGGTATCATATAATGGAAATTAGAATTTATTTCCCACTCCATTTCTATTTGTGATTCATTAAAATGATGAAAAAATTGTGGTCCTGTATATAGTAAGGAATGTATACCCTTTCCCCAGTTTTTAGCGGCTACAAAAAAAGGATTATATATATTTCCTGTAACCAGTTTTCCTTCATTGTAATTATTGAATTCGGTTAATTCAAATTCATGTATATAACCAATAGCCATAGAGGTTTGCCATTTCTCTGATACAAAAAAGCTATATTGGGTAGCCATCTTTAAACTGTTTAATTTATTTGCCGGTGCAGATTCAGCGGTTGTACGGTAGTATAATGAGAAGGGTAATTCTATTTCAAACCCTAAGCGGTCTATAGGAGCCCATTCATATTCTATTAAGGCTATATATTCATCGTAATTATTGTTATCAGTAAGCCCTAAACCTATATTCCATTCTTTTTCTCCTTTCCTTGCACCTAAATCTCTAATCAGGTCAATATAAAGTGGTTCAGCATGTAAAACTTTAGGGGGTAGGTTGTTTTCTTCTGTATTATTTTGTAAACTTTCGTTATTTATATTTTGGGCATAGTTTGTTACAGGTACAAAGCACAAAGCAATGACCCATAATGATATTACATATTTCATATGGATTTTAAAATTTGATTTAATAAAAATAGATTGAAACCTTTATATTATAAAGAGGTTTAAAACCTTATATTAAACCAAACTATCAGGTGGAGGGGACGGAATTTTATAATAGATATATTTAACCTTTTGGGCTAAAAAAGAATAGTTATTATTATTACAATATTTATTTATTCTTATAGAAGTATGTCTTAATTGTGACAGGTAAAAATCAATATTGTTTTTATTTTTTTTTTAAAGAAGTTTCTGCATCATCATCATCATCATACTCAATAATAACATCATCAAATTTTAAAACCTTTTCAATGACTATTTCCAGTATACTTTCCTGGTCATTTATTTGTAAACTGTCAGTTGCAGCAAAGTTATGCGTATCAGGTGAGTCTACACTAAGATTAAGGATATAGAGTGCTAAAAAAAAGCAGAGCCTTTTATATATGTTAGTGTTTAGCTTTTTACTCACTATTACAGGTAATTTTTTTGAGTTACGGCAAAGATATAGAAATTACTTTTTTGAAAGTAAGAGTATCTGTTAATAAATGAATCCCGCTTTCAGGGCGGGACCAATCATAAAAATGATATAAACTAGTTGTGCCATTTATATAGTAGCAGGTTCAGTTTCAAAATCTACAATAACCTGTTTGCGAATAATATCGTCCAGCGTTTCTCTTTCTCTTATTAAGTACGCTTTATTTTCATACCACAGTACCTCGGCAGGGCGAACACGAGAGTTATAATTACTAGCCATAGAAAAACAATAGGCGCCGGCATTACGGAAACAAAGAATATCTCCTTCGTTAATCTCGGCTATTCTTCTATTGCTAGCAAAAGTGTCTGTTTCACATATATAACCTACTATACTGTAAAATCGTTCTTTACCTTTTATGTTAGAAAGATTTTCTATATGATGGTATGAGCCATATAGCATAGGGCGCATAAGGTGGTTAAAACCACTGTCAATCCCTGCAAATACTGTAGAAGTTGTTTGCTTTACTACATTTACTTTTGCAAGAAAATAACCTGCCTCGCTAACTAAAAATTTACCCGGTTCAAAGCAAAGTGTAAGTTCTCTGCCATACTCTTTGCAAAAGTTATTAAAGCGTTTGCTTAGTTTTTTACCAAGCTCTTCTACATTGGTTTCAATATCATCTTTTTTATAAGGTACTTTAAAACCACTACCAAAATCTATAAATTCTAATTCTTTAAATTCAGTGGCTGCTTTAAATAGTATTTCGGCAGCATACAGAAAAACTTCAATATCTAAAATATCCGATCCTGTATGCATGTGTATACCATTAATATGCATACCGGTGTTTTCTATAATTCGTAGCAGGTGCGGCATTTGATGTATAGATATACCGAATTTGCTGTCAATATGCCCTACAGATATATTACTGTTTCCTCCTGCCATAACGTGTGGGTTTATACGTATGCAAACAGGGGTAGTAGGGTGCTTTGCACCAAATTGTTCCAGTATAGAAAGGTTGTCAATATTAATTTGTACTCCCAGTGCTGCCACTTCTTCAATTTCTTCCATTGACACGCCGTTGGGAGTGTATATAATATTTTCGGGAGCGAAACCTGCCATTAATCCAAGCTGAACTTCTTGTATAGAAACAGTATCAAGCCCTGAGCCTAAACGTTTAAGCAATTTTAATATAGATATATTACTTAATGCCTTAACCGCATAGTTTATTTTAAGACTGTTTACCTTATTAAAAGCTTTTTCCAGTCTTTGGTATTGCAATTCTATTTTTGCTCCGTCATATACATATAGCGGGCTGCCGTACTCGTTTGCCAGTTGTAGTAACTGATTTGTTTCCATTTCTATAATTATTAATAGAACAAAAGTATATACGGAATAAACAGCAATCAAAAAATATAATACTATATAACAAAATATAACATTTTGTTTTAAATAAAACTTTTTATTTTCTTTTTGAAATAAAAAAAAAGCCCGACTTATAAACACGGACTAAATGTTTACTTACCGGGCAATTAATAGAAGTACATAATAATAAATAACTAAACTTTATTTATGGACAAAACTACTCTCTTAATTTCTATATTATTATAGGTATTAAAACTCTAAAAACAACCGTTTTTATATATAGTAGATACCCTTTGCTTATCAAGGTTGCGTAAAGGCAGTATCATTTTTTAAATACCTGTTGTTTTTTGCAGGAAAAAATTTAAAAATACTTTCAGCCATTGGATGTATTTTGCTATTTTTGTTGCACTTTTAATAAGATAAACCCACGAATTATGAATTTACACGAATATCAGGGAAAACAAATATTAGCAAGCCACGGAGTACGTGTACAGCGCGGTATTGTTGCTAACACTGCTGAAGAGGCTGTAGAAGCAGCAAAAAAACTTACTGATGAAACAGGTACCGGATGGCATGTAATTAAAGCACAGATTCATGCAGGTGGCCGCGGTAAAGGCGGAGGTGTAAAACTGGCTAAAAACCTTGATGAGGTTAAAGATATTGCCGGACAAATTATAGGTATGGACCTAGTTACACCACAAACTCCTCCAACAGGTAAAAAAGTAAACAAAGTACTAATTGCAGAAGATGTTTATTATCCCGGAGAAAGTGAAACTTCAGAAATTTATATGTCTGTACTTCTTAATAGAGGTAAAGGACGTAACATGATAATGTATTCTACCGAAGGTGGTATGGATATAGAAGAGGTTGCTGAAAAGACACCTCACCTAATCTTTACTGAGGAAATTGATCCTGCTGTAGGCTTACAGTCATTTCAGGCAAGAAGAATTGCTTTTAACCTTGGTCTTTCAGGTAATGCATTTAAGGAAATGGTAAAGTTTGCTGCGGCACTTTACAAAGCATATGTAGAAAGTGATGCTTCGATGTTTGAAATTAACCCGGTGTTAAAAACGTCTGACGATAAAATACTTGCTGTAGATGCTAAAGTATCTCTTGATGATAATGCTTTATACAGACAAAAAGAGTACGCTGAAATGCGTGATATTACAGAAGAGAACCCAATTGAAGTTGAAGCTAAAGAAGTAGGTCTTAACTATGTTGACCTTGACGGTACAGTTGGTTGTATGGTTAACGGTGCTGGTTTAGCAATGGCTACTATGGACTTAATTAAGTATGCAGGTTTTGAGCCGGCTAACTTCCTTGATGTTGGTGGTACTGCTGATGCTAAGCGTGTAGAAACTGCTTTCCGTATTATATTAAAAGATCCTAATGTAAAAGCTATCCTTATTAATATATTTGGTGGTATTGTACGTTGTGACCGTGTTGCACAGGGTGTAGTTGATGCATATAAGAACATGGGAGATTCAATCAATGTTCCGATTATTGTTCGTCTACAGGGTACTAATGCGGAAATTGCTAAAGAACTTATAGATAACTCAGGTATGCCAATACTTTCAGCTACTTTATTCCAAGAAGCTGCTGACCAAGTTAAAGCTGCTTTGAGCTAAAAGAATAAATATTCTTACCTTTAAGAAGATAAAAATCCTACGTAATTAAAACTTCGTAGGATTTTCTTTTATATTATGTAATTACGTTATTATGACCATTCATCCTCAACCCATTATAGGTATTGTTTCTCCTTGTTATAATGAAGAAGAAATACTTTACGAAACTTCTAAGCAGTTACAAATATTATTATCTCAGTTAATAGAGAAAAATATTATTTCAGATAAAAGTTTTATTGCTTTTGTAGATGATGGAAGCCATGATAAAACATGGACTATAATAAACGAATTAGCAACTAAAAATAACCTTGTAAAAGGTTTAAAACTTGCCGGTAACGTAGGGCACCAAAATGCTTTATTAGGAGGGTTACTCACTTTTAATGATGATGCAGATGCTTTAATATCTATAGATGCCGACCTTCAGGATGATATAAGTGTTATTGAGGAAATGATTGTTAAGTATACTGAAGGAACAGATGTTGTTTATGGTGTGAGAAAGCAAAGGACAACAGATACCTTCTTTAAGCGAAATACAGCTTTATTATTTTACAGAATGATGAAGATAATGAAAGTAAATATACTTTATAATCATGCTGATTTTCGTTTATGTAGTAGCAGGGTAATTAAAGCGCTGTCCCAATTTAACGAAGTTAATCTTTTTCTTAGAGGCATAATTCCATCTATAGGCTTTAAAAATGATGTAGTTTATTATGACAGGCTTGAGCGTATGGCAGGAGAATCTAAATATCCATTAAAAAAGATGCTTACTTTTGCTTGGAATGGAATTACTTCCTTTAGTACATTTCCCCTAAAAATAGTTACAAGAATAGGAGTTATTATCTTTATTTGTTGCCTTTTTATGAGTGTATATGCTCTTTATTCTTTATCTATGGGTAATACTGTTCCGGGTTGGGTTTCTACCGTCTTACCAATGTATTTTTTAGGAGGTATCCAGTTATTATGTATTGGTATTGCAGGAGAGTATATAGGCAAAATATATGCTGAGGTTAAACAGCGCCCAAGATATATTATAGATAAAAGAGTAGATTAACATTTCTACTCTTTATTTTTCTTCATCATAATAAAACAGCACCTCTCTTCCGGGTGTTATATTCCAATGCTTTAATAGCTTTGCTACATCTTTACTACCCTCTTTTTCGGTATTAAAACTCCATAAACCTAAAATACAATTTCTTTCCAATTTTACTACATTACTTTTAGATTCTGATAGTATTATCATGCTTTCTTGCTGGCAAATGTTAGAAGCATTTTTCTTGTTTTTTACTTCAAAAAAGACAAAAAGAACGGTAGCACATATACAAAAAATGGTCGTTTTTGTTTTAGGCAAGTGTTTTAGTAATACTATAGATGTTGTTCCCCATATATAATATATAATAATAAGTACAGGGAATAAAGTGTCCCGCCTTACTATAAGTGGACGATAAAATCTATAACCTCCTAATGGCAGAAGTAAGGTATATAGTACACTGAATACTATTAATAAGAGTGTAATTTTAAGCTGGTTCTTATAGTTCTCCTTATAGTATTTATAGGTAACTGTAAGGTTAATAATGCATAGTAGTACAACGAATAATAAACCGGATTTAGGTTTTAAAAACGCATCTACAATACCATTAGCAAGTTTTATAAAACGTTCCGTTAAAGAAACTTGTTCAACATAAATATTTTCTATGTTTTTGGTTCCTATATACATAGAGTAAAAAGAGAAAAGCAGCGTAATAATAAATAGTATTAATACACTTCTTCTCATTTTGAAGACAGCATTAAACGCTGTATTTATTTTATAGTCACTTAAAAAGCCTTTTATAAATATATAACCAAAAATTACTGTTATAGCAACTATTAGCATTGGTGCAGTAAGCGGACCGAAGAATACTAAAAAACCGGCAAATACTATCCAGGAAATAATAAAAAGGGGAGAGCTAGACAATTTACCTGTGAATAAGTATTTATAAAAAGGTAATAAAAACAGTAATAAAGCACAGAAAGGTAACGCATAAAACATTACATAAGTAATAGCAGGATCAATTATGGCCATATATTCTTTAATAGAAGATGAACCCGTATAAAAAAGCGGATTAATAAGTACAGCGGCTATTATTATTGATTTCCAACTAAAATTATTCCAAGCACTTACATAATAGCTAATTAAAAATAGTAAAAGTAAATGCGTTAAAAATTTCATTAAGTATATTGATAAGAATACACTTTGAACAGGAGATACAAAATTTTGCAAGAAAAGAGGAATATTCAAAAAATATTCTGACATTATGAGGTGTGCAGTATATCGGTTAGTAGCACCATATTCTTCGCCTTTTAAAGCACTTAAACCCAAAGGATCTTTTAAAACTTTATCATAAGGAGGAGCTGATACTACAATTCGAGATACATCACCATCAATTGTAGATTTACTGTATTGAATATATGAATGAACAAGACTTCCTATTAATACTATTGAAAGAAAGAAGTAAGTAAGGTTGGATTTTATAAACTGCACGTATTTTAATTTTTTAGCAAAAATATATTATTTTTAATAACAGCAAGAATTACGTACAAAAAAGCCTGAGTTTTAACTCAGGCTTTTTTGTATGGTTTTGCACTTAAATTTTGTCTATCGCTGTCTAATTCTCCAGTTCATTTAAGAAAGTTAGTACTTCTTCTACAGTATTTAGCCTATATTTAGCAGCAGTATTACCTTGCCCTACTTTTACTGAAAATTCATTTTCACCGGTAAGCATTTCAAATAAATCTTCGTCAGTTTTATCATCACCAAAAGCTAAAACAAAATCATGCTCTCCTTGAGTTAATATATTGTTTTTACACGTCATACCCTTATGTGCCATAAAGTGTTTTACTTCAATAACTTTATTACCGTCAATAATTTGGGTAGGGGTGTTATACATATGGTTTTTCAGTAGCATTAACAACTCTCTTGAAGTATTAAAACCTTGTTTTTCAGAAACGTTACGGTAATGGTAGGCTACACCAAACTCTTTTACTTCTATAAAACTTTCAGCGTTACTGTCTACATAATATTGCATTATATCAATAACCTGTTGTTTCCATTCCGGTTCGCCTTTAATTACAGGAGTCCATTCCGGATTTTTTACATATCCACCGTGTTCTGCTACCATACCTATCGGTAAGTGTCCTAGCCATTGCTCTAAAAAATCTCTGTTTCTACCACTCACAATCCAAACTTCATTTTTAGGATTGGCAGCTAAGTTCTTTAATACTTTTATTACATCATCCCCGGGAGTTGCAAGTTCCGGTTTAGACTGTAAATTAACCAAAGTACCGTCAAAGTCTATTAATAATAATCTTTTTTCAGCAACTTTAAATTTATTTAGTAATTCTTTTTTAGCCTCTGTTTCAAGTTGGGTAGACTTAGAGTCAAGTTTATGTATTTTTTCTGTTTCATTTAAAAACTTGGTAGCCCAATTAAATACATCATGCTTTTTAAGATAGCGTTGCATACGTTCCAGTCGAACTTCTTGTTCTTTTTCATTCATATTCAAAGCGTAAGATAGTTTATCTGCTATCATTTCCGCATCAAAAGGATTTATGGTAATGGCTTCTTTCAGGTCTTTAGCTGCACCTGCCATACTGCTTAATATAAGTGCACCCCTTAAATCTTTTCTTGATGCAACATACTCTTTTGCAACAAGGTTCATACCATCACGTACCGGAGATATAAGTGCTACATCTGCACTGGTATATAAGGCTATAAGTTTATTAAAGTTAACAGGCTGGTACTGGTATACCACGGGAGTCCATTTATAGTTACCCATATTACCATTAATGCGCCCTATACTAAGCTCAATCATTCGTTTACGCTCACCATATTTCTTTATTTCTTCTCGTGAAGGCACTAATACTAAAAGAAACACAACTTTTTCGCTCCATTCAGGGTATTTTTTAAGGAATTTCTCAAAAGCTTTGAGCCTGTTAGTAACTCCTTTAGTATAGTCTAACCTGTCTACAGAGAAAATTATTTTTTTATCCTCATATAGTTCTTTAATCTCTTTTCGTAACGTTACTACACGGTCGTTATCATAAGCTTCATGAAACTTATCAAAATCAATACTAATAGGGAAAGATCCTGCTTTTGTACGGTGTGATTCCTGGCTGAAAATAAAATTTTTATGAGGAACACCCAATATTTTTTCAACACACTCGGTAAAGTGGATGGTATTATCCCATGTATGAAAACCTGCAACATTACTGCCCAGTACACCATTAAGGATATATTTTTTAACCTTGTTAGGTAATATTCTGAAAATTTCAAAATTTGGGAAGGGTATATGTAAAAAGAAGCCTATTTTGGCATCAGGCTGCAATTTTCTAAGTAAATGTGGTAATCCTAAAAAGTGATAATCATGTATCCAGATAATATCTCCCGGTTCATAAATATCACTTACTTTTTGCGCTACAATTTCATTAGCTTTTTTATAGGCTTCAAAACCATCGTCAGTATATTCTACAAAAGAAGGGAAATAGTGAAATAGTGCCCATAATACAGAGTTGCTGAATATATTATAAAACATCCGGTTTAGTTGTTTTTCTAAGAAAACAGGTTCAACCTCAAAGTTTTTGTCGTAACGGTTTTTATTATTTTCCCAAGTGGTTTTGTCAAAATCTGCAATGCCTACCCAAGTAAGATCTACATTACTTTTTTCAGAATAGGAGAGTACTGCTGTGGCCAGTCCTCCGGCACTTTGTGTAATTTTTACGTTGTCTTTACTTTTTTTAATTGAGAGTGGAAGTCTGTAAGAAACGGTTATTATTTTCATTTCAGGTGTTTTGCCCGCCTTAAATAATTAAATAATTTTAGCGGGACTGTTTTCTCAAATTTACAAAACACCGTATTAAAAAAAACTTTAATATATGTTAAGTAACATATAATTAAGAGCGTTTTATTGAATGAATAAAAACTGGAAAATTTAATGAAAAATAAAAAAAATCTCCCGCTTTATTTTGAAGATTTTTTATCCTTACCATTATTGAATTTCACTTTTTCAACAACAGATTTCTTTTCTTTAAATTTTTTATTTACAGGAGTTTTAAACTGAGGCTTTGTCTGCGATTTTGTATCAGGTTTTATGTTTGCTTTGGCTTTATTATTACCATTTTGCTTAGCTGATCCTGTATTTTTAGCCAAAACTTCGGTAGGGTTTTTAGGCTCCTCTTTAGTACCTCTTAAATGAATAACGAGTCCGTTTAAAAAATTACGTAATACCTGGTCACCACATTCCATATAATTAGGGTGATCAGGTTTACGGAAAAATGCACTTAGTTCTGATTTTGATATTCTGAAATCAACAAGTTGCAGTATTTCTACTATCTGGTCATCTCTTAGCTGTAATGCAACTCTTAACTTTTTAAAAATATCATTATTATCCATACTGTATGTAATTTTGGCAAAGATACTCTATTATTAAAACCTTTCTGATTTTTAGACCGTATAATATTTATAAGTGAGCAGTTTAACAAAATATCTTTGATTTTAATATATAAAAGAATATTTTAGCTAAAAAATATTAAATGCTATGAGCAGTTACCAAGAGAAATTAAGTTTACTTTCGGAAATGATTGCATTTGCCCAAATAGATGGTGAAGTGCATGAAAGAGAATATAGTTTTCTTTCAGTGGTAGCTACTCAGCTAAAAGTGGATGTTACTGATTTTGAACGCCTTTTTGTGCATAAAGCAGAGAAGATGGTTATAAAATCAGAACACCAGCGTATAATGCAGTTTTACAGACTAGCACTTTTAATGCATGCTGATGGTGTTTTACATGAAAATGAGCAAATAGCAATACGCGAACTTGGCGTTAATATGGGACTTAGTCCTTTTGCCATGCGTAGTGTACTTGCTGAAATGGAAAAATCGCCAAGTGGCCTTATTGATCCTGATATTTTAATTGCTCTTTTCAGGGCACAACATAACTAATCATTTTATATCTTCAAAAATGAAAAAATTACTTTTAGCGTTACTGGCTATTATTGTAATGCAATTTGCTAATGCACAATCAGCAGATGAAAAGATTGATGTTTTAGTAGTTGATGCGGCATCCTTACCACAAGTAGCTAAAGATTCTGATAAAGACTATACTTTATTTTACACATTTGGTATATGGTGCGAACCTTGCCGCTTGCATTTACCTACTGCTATAAAACTTGCTAAAGACTATAATCTTAACTTTTATGTAATAATTGTAGATGAGCAAGGTAGTGATATGACACAAAATGCAGTAGCTTTTTTAAAGGAGCAAGATAAGGATATACAAATAGCAATACTATCTGACGAAGTATATGGAAAGAGAACCAAAAAGAGAAACAGACAATTTGTAAAGGAAATTACACCTGCTAAATTTGAAACTATTGATGACTTCTCTAAATATATTTTACTTAATGATAAAGGAGAAGTATTAATAGTAACTAATTATAAAGATAAAGAAGGTGGCGACTGGCGAGATGATTCTCCAATGGTTCAGAAAAAAATAGTGCCCCTACTAAATTAATTTTGTTTAGACTCTCTGTTTTTTAAATAAACATCAATACCCGAAGGTTCTACTAACTGGAAGGTAGCCGATGCAAATTTAATAGCGCCATTAGTGGCATCAACTTCTTTTAATATACGGGTAAACATTTCGGTTTTAATACCTCTTCTTTGTTTATAATCTACTACGTAGCGAAGTGTAAACTCTACCCAGTTATCGTTAGCAATTAATGATACCATTGGTTCTGTTTTGGCTTCTTCAAGCCTGTATTTACGTTGTAGTGAATGCCATTTAGCCTGAGATTCTTCCGAAAGGTTACCGGCTACCTCATTACCAACTTTAAGCAATATTTCTTTAGCTAAATCATAATCGCTACCATATTGTACAGGAATTTTTAGTTCATCCCATAAAAAAGGAAAATCGCCTGAGTAATTGAAAACAGGTTCTTTAAAAACAAAACTGTTAGCCACTAAAACAATACGACCGTTATATAAATCCCCATCTACCCATTGTCCTGTTTCCATAAGTGTAGTACGAAGTACACCTATGTCCATAACATCACCTTTCATACCACCAAGCTGTACCCTGTCTCCGGTTTTATAAAATCCGCCGAACATTATAGCCAGCCACCCTGCAAATGATGCTATAACTTCCTGCAAAGCAAAAGCAATACCTGCACCTGCTACACCAAAAGCTACAGTAAGCCCACCCAGCTTGTCACTAAACACTATTGTAAATAAAAGCGCTGTTAGTAAATAACCTATAAAATGACCAAACTTTCTGGCTCTGTAACGGTGCTCGTTTTCCTTTATTCGGGAAAATAAGTTGCGCTGTACAAGGCGTATAACAAACCATATAATAATTATGCCCAATGAGAGAAATAGTACTTTGGTAATAACAGGATTGTTTAGTATTTCATAAAAGTTGTCTTTCATAGTAATTATTCTTTAGCCTGATGCATTACTCGTTGTGGGAATGGAATGGTGATATTATTCTCAGTAAATTTTTCAAATATGGTTACCCTTAATTTACTTTTAGCATTTTCAGCCCTAAAAACATCTTCAACCCAAAAGTAAACAGAAAAGTTAAGTGATGATTCTCCATACTCTGTAAAGCGTACAAAAGGCTCAGGTGCAGAAAGTACAGCAGGTTCCTCTAGTGCTGCTTCCTTTAATATGTCCATAACAACTTTTACATCAGAAGAATAATCTACACCTACTGATACCTCAAAACGTGATGCAAGGGCATTATGTGTCCAGTTAATAAGTTCATTTCTTGTAAGCAAAGTATTGGGTAGAATAATATATTTATCGTCTCGTGTAAGTATTGTAGTAGTACGGAGCCGTATTTCCTGTACTGTACCTACTATACTGTTTACCTCTATAACATCGCCTACTTTTACAGTCGAATCTATAAGTATGATTATACCCGACGTATAATCGCTAAATAAATTTTGTATACCAAGCCCGATACCTACCAATAGTGCTGCAGAACCGGCTAAAAGTACTGAAAGGTCAAAACCAAGTATTTGTAATGAAGTTACTATTATAATTACTAATAAAAAGTATTTAATAAGCATATATACCGAGTACTTTTTAGCACTATCAAGACTTTTAGAGCGGTATACACTTCTTTTTATTAGCTTTATTATTAGTAAAGAAATAATAACAAATATAACTACTGCAAGTACAGCACTTAGCTTAATACGGGTATCCCCAATAGAAAATAATACAGAGTCAAGTATTTCATGTATACTTAAATCTTCAGTAATATTATCACTTATTTCATCCATTAATTAGTTTGATTACATTAAAATATCAGCTATAAAGTTATTTAATTTTGTTTTTCAAGCCACATATAGGCTTCTTTAAATTGCTTTCTCCAGCTTTTTTCGTTATGCCTGCCATTGGGTACAATTTTTTTATATACCTGATTTTCATTTTTTACTTTTTGCAGCACTAACTTTTCCATACGTTCCAAATCGGGAATCATACCTTTACTTTCGTGGTCACCTGCCATAAAATATATCTTACCCTCAATAGTTTCTACTTCATCCATTAACTTAAAAATTTCCTCACTAAACCAGAAAGAAGGAGAGAAAACTCCGGCATTGCCAAACACATCAGGAAACTTAAGCAGGGCATAAAAAGAAATTAAACCACCTACAGAGCTGCCAAATATAGTAGTATGTTCCTTATCAGTAAGCGTGCGGAAATTATTATCAATATGAGGTTTTAAAACTGTAAGCATAAAATCAAGATAATCATCGGCATGTCCTCCTCCATAATCATCATTTTTATAAGGAGTAAGCTCATCAATACGGTGCGTACTGCCGCCATGTTCTATACCTACCACAATAACTTCGGAGTGTAGTTCATTAAGTTTATCCTCCACATGCCATTCTCTTTTATATGATTCCGATTCATCAAAAACATTTTGCCCGTCGTGCATATATAGTACAGGGTAGTTAGTATCACTATTATTGTAGTTATAAGGCAAGTATACCCAAATAGTTTTATCGCTATGCAGTTGCGGAGCTTCTAAAACAAAGGATGTAACATTCCCTAAAGGCTTTTTCGTTTTCATACTATGAAAATATAGTATTACAGTTATAAAAAGTAAGGTTTTGTAATAAGTTTAACCTCGTTTAGCGTTGTTCCCCATTCTTCTTATCCATTTTTACATTGAATGATGGTACTTTATAATCCTTATCCAGATAATCAGCAGGTATGGTGGTCATGTTACCATCTCGTGCAGCACGATAGTGTGGCGATAGTATTTCGATACCCGCCTCATTACAACAGTCCTGTATATTTTGGTGTAGGTCGCTGTATATTTTAGCCTGTTTGTTAGCCTCTCTGGTATAAGCATTTAACTGATATGATACATAAAAATCATCAAGGCTGGTTTGCAGTACAAACGGTTTCGGTTCTTTTTCAAGTAATTCTGTGCGGTCGGCAGCCGTTATAAGTGCCTGATGTACATCTTTCCAGGGCACATCATAACCTAGTGTTACTGTGGTATGTAGTATAAGTCCACGATCTACGGTATCGCTACTGTAGTTTATAGTATAACTGTTCATTACAGTGGAATTAGGGATACTTATAATCTCATTTTTTATAGTACGCACGCGGGTTACTAGAAGTGATTTTTCTATAACGTCGCCAACTACATCACCTATTTTTACACGGTCGTTTATTTTAAATAGTCGCATATAGGTAAGTACCAGCCCGGCAATAATATTTGACAGCGACCCCATAGACCCAAACGTGAACAGGAAACCTAAAAACACTGAAACCCCTTGGAAAATAGGTGAGTCGCTTCCCGGTAGGTAAGGATAGATGAGTACCAACATAAAAGCGATAATCAATACGCGTATTATTTGGTAGGTAGGGTTAGCCCAGTCCGGATAAAACCCATTAATATGAAGGTCACCACTGGCAATTTCATTTTTTAGAAAACGTGCAAACCGTAATACATAACGGAAAACGAAAATGATAACAATTATTGTAATTAAGTTAGGCAGGTAGTTCCATAACCCGAATGCCATATTTTTGACAGGGGAGAGGATATAGCTAAACAGCGTTTCCGCAAAGTTTTGTGTCCAGGGGAAAATACCAAACAGTATTGGCAAGGCAATATATATCAGTAATAATATTACAAGCCATTTTAGTATAGTATTTAGTGTTAATAGTATTCTTATTTGACGTTCTGCGTCAAACAAGTCATAATTTTTTATGGTAATGCCCTTAATGAGCTTACCTTTTTGATCATGTATTTTCAACGCTGTCCACCGGAACAGCCTGTTTGAAAAGCGTATGATAAGCCCAAGCAGTAGTAAAACAAGTATGGCTAAACCTATTTCTTTAGCCAGTGTAATAAAACTTGTTTCATCTTTATAATGGAGTACAGCATCGCCAATTATTTTGGAATATGCCATAGCAAGCCCTTCCATAGTGGTGTCATTCCATAAGGCATCATTCTCTGAAACGCTTACTATAATAGATTCTCCTGCAACAACATCATACGTGTTTTCAGAAGCTGTAACCTTTAGTGAATCAGCTTTAAACAGGTAATTATCTCCGAGCACCTTAATTCGTTCAGTAATAGCTTCAGCACGGTCGTGTGCGGAAAAACTACCCAGTTTGCTGTAGATAGTAAACAGTGTATCTTTAAAGAACCCTCTTACAGGATACCCTTTTGCCGTAGCCCTTAGCGAATCAATACGTGCTTTTTTATCTTTAAGAAGTTTGGCTTCTCGGCTGTTCAATTCATTAATTTCAGCAAGTAGCTCTTCTTTCTTAATATTATCAGTGGTCTTTAGCGAATGCAATTGCTCTTCCAGTCGTGCCTTTTTAATAGAGTCGGCTATGCGCTGTTGTTCAAGTGACTGCAATTGTAATTTATAGTCGCTAAGGCTTACAGTATTTACCGAGTCGGCCTGCTTAACCGTATCGGTTTGTGCGTGCAATAATTGCCCTACTATTAGTAATAGTGAAAATAGAAAGAAACGGAAAAAGCTTTTCATCCCGAAACTGGTTTTGTGTTTGTTATAGCAAGATACTAAAAAGCAGGGAGAAAAGGGGATGGTTAAAAATTATTGGTTAACGGCTTAACTTCAATATTTGAATTTCAATTTTCCTTACTATGATAGTTACTAGATTTTGCAGAAAATAAAAAGATGATAAGAATGGTTGATTTTTATAAGATTAGAACATGTGAATTTTAAGATAATTAATTGTTTTTTTCATAAACATGTGCAGTTAAACCACATTCTTTTATTTTATTAATATCATTTTCTATTGTGATTTTTGTGTCATATAATTCACTTGTAGCTATAATTTGTCCATTACTTGATTTAATGTAAAAATAATACTTTCCATTTCGAGCCATTCCTAATTTGTAACTTGAGTCATTTTTAGAATTTAATTTAACCGCTTCGATTCCGTTATGACACCCTGAGATACTTGTATACCCTTCACTATTTAATATTACTCTACCGTTTATATTTAAAGTAAAATAATATAATCCATTAGATTTTTTTTGTATGACAAACTTTCCCATATACTTTAATATCTGTTTATATTAGTATAATACTCTTGAGTCCATGCTAAGTTTGAAGAGTTAGTCATTCTTTTTAACTCATTAGCCATTTTAGAATCAATTTCAATAACATTTTCTACTACTAAATCTTGATATTTTCTTAATTTATTCATTCTGATTGAAGATGCTTTATTTCCATTATGAGCTATATCGCCTCTATCTGAAACAAACTTATCAATCTCTTTTGGATTAGTTGTGTTCCAAAAAGATAAATAATCGGAGATGCCTAAATATGTCTCAAATAATGTTTTCAACTTTTCAGACTTTGGAGTATTTAATAAATCAGTATCAATCTTTGCATATTCAAACCATATATCCTTCCAGCCTGTTCCTGCTAATTCAATAGGCTTAATTTCATTTTTATCATCTCTTACTTTTTTACTGATTGTCTTTTTTATTTTTTTATTCAGTGACTGGATATTATTAACATGATTACCTATATATTGAATGCTTTCCAATAACAAATCTTCATTATATCTTTCCCATGCTGCACATAACATTATTATTGCACTTCTAGTTAAGTGCCCTAGACCCTTTTTACCAAGATTGTTGTCTTTATAGTAAGTATATGTTTCGATTAGTTTCAATACATCGACTCTAATATGTAAAAAATTTATATAGGCATTTGAAGGCATAATTTCAGTTTTATATTGTTTATATTTTCTCCTGCAAAGCCTTAATTTCATCTCTCAGTTTAGCAGCCTGTAAAAAGTCAAGCTCTTTGGCAGCTTTTTCCATTGTTTTACGTTTTTCACGTATCAGTTTTTCAATATCACCTTTACTCATGTAAGCAGTATCCGGTTCGGCAGCAGCTTTTTGCGTATTATCGTAATGGAATTCGTTAATAGGGCTCTTAGAAAGGGCACTTTCAATCTTTTTATTAAGCGCAGTAGGCTTAATGTTATGCGCTACGTTAAAGTTATGCTGCTTTTCTCGGCGGTAAGCGGTTTCATCAATGGTTTTTTGCATACTGTCAGTAATCTTATCTGCATACATTATCGCTTTACCATTTACGTTACGTGCAGCACGCCCCACCGTTTGTATCAGCGAACGATTACTACGCAGGAAGCCTTCTTTATCAGCATCCAGTATAGCAACCAATGATACTTCGGGTAAGTCGAGTCCCTCACGCAGTAAGTTTACCCCAATCAGCACATCAAATAAACCTTTACGTAAATCCTGCATAATTTCTACACGTTCCAGCGTATCAATTTCACTGTGTATGTAACGGCAGCGAATACCCACTTTAGTAAGGTATTTAGCCAATTCCTCTGCCATACGTTTGGTTAAGGTAGTTACCAAAACACGCTCGTCAACCTCTACACGCTGCTGAATCTCTTCAATTAAATCGTCTATCTGGTTGAGGCTTGGGCGTATTTCAATTACAGGGTCCAGTAATCCCGTTGGGCGAATAACCTGCTCTACATATATACCTTCGCTTTTTTGCATTTCGTAATCGGCAGGGGTAGCACTCACGTATACCACTTGGTTTTGCAGTGCTTCAAACTCCTCAAATTTTAACGGGCGATTATCCATAGCTGCTGGTAGTCTGAAACCATACTCCACTAAGTTTTCCTTACGGGAACGGTCTCCTCCATACATGGCATGCACCTGACTAACGGTTACGTGACTTTCGTCAATTACCATTAAATAATCATCAGGGAAATAATCTAATAAACAGAAAGGACGTGTGCCGGGCTCTCTTCCATCTAAATAGCGGGAGTAGTTCTCAATACCGGAACAGTACCCAAGTTCACGAATCATCTCTAAATCGAAGTTAGTACGCTCTTCCAGTCGTTTAGCTTCAAGGTGTTTGCCTACTTCTTTAAAGTAGTCAACTTGCTTTACTAAGTCTTGCTGTATTTGCCATATCGCCCCTTGTAACACATCAGGACTGGTAACAAACATATTAGCAGGATAAATATTCAGCTTTTCATACTTTTCTATTACCAAACTGGTTTTAGCATCAAACGCTTCTATTTCTTCTATTTCATCACCAAAAAAGTGTATACGGAATGGTTCATCGGCATAACTAGGGAAAACTTCTACAGTATCGCCTTTAATACGGAATGTTCCAGGTACGAATTCGGCTTCCGTTCGGGAGTATAAACTTTGTACGAGTCTGTGCAATAGCTGTGTTCTGCTAATGACCTGATCGCGCTCTATTGATATTACGTTCTTTTGAAATTCTACAGGGTTACCAATACCGTATAAACACGATACGGACGCTACTACTAAAACATCCCTGCGACCTGATAACAGGGCAGAGGTGGTGCTTAGTCGCATTTTTTCCAGTTCCTCGTTTATGGAGAGGTCTTTTTCTATATAAAGCCCTGATACGGGTATGTAGGCTTCGGGTTGGTAGTAGTCGTAGTACGAGACAAAGTATTCCACTGCATTATTCGGGAAGAATTGTTTGAACTCGCTGTATAACTGTGCTGCCAGTGTTTTGTTGTGTGCCAGTACCAGAGTAGGGCGCTGCACTTCCTGAATAACATTTGCAACTGTAAATGTTTTACCGGAACCCGTAACCCCTAAAAGTGTTTGGTATTTGTCTCCTGCATTTATTCCTTCGCTAAGTTGTTTTATGGCTGTGGGCTGATCGCCCATCGGCTTATAGTCTGATACTACCTGAAATTTCATGTTCTTTTTCCTGCTTTCTCACAAAGATAACGATTAGTTTACAGTTGTAGTAACCCCTTAACACTAAGTGAGAGGAGTTCTTTAATCAAAACATTCCATAAGCAATAAATCACCTTCCTTATGCTCAATGCTAACTATACCATCTTGTAAAACCTTATTGCTGCTACCTGTGCGATATCCTATGGTTAACTCTTCATCAGCTAAAGGGTATTTTAGGTTTTTAGTATGTATACCGGTTACTTTACCAATAGGAATAAGCGAAATAGGAGTACCTGCTGTGTACCACTTTTCAAACTTTTCACGTAGCAGGAAAACCTTACTGTGGTCATCCAAGATCACTATTTTTAGTTTATTACGGTAACGTACTATATTGGTAATATTAGTAATAGTATGGTCGGCACGTTTGCCTGTTGCCCATACTACATTTACCGCAGGAAAGCCTTTTTCTATAAGGTAATCAAAGGCTTTTTCAAGGTCTGTTTTGTCTTGGTCGGGAGTATGTACAATTTCCAAAGGATATTGCATATCCTTATACTTTTCAGGATTAAAATCATCATCAAAATCACCCAGTAATACATCTACTTTAATACCAAGTTCCGTTACGCGTTGCATAGCGTTATCCAATACAATTATATAGGGAGACCACTCCAGTAATTGCCCTAATAGTTCTTGGCTGCAAGTTGCGCCATTGGCTATTATTAATGCCGATTCCTGGTCGTCACGAACTATGTGGTGAGATGACATATAGTAAAGTTTAGCAGCAAAAATACAAATAAACTATTGTACTGTGTACTGAATGGTGGATACTTCACTTAAGCGAAAATAGCCATAAGCAAAATCATCAGGGTTATTGCTGTTTTTTATATTTCCTCTTATATCACCGGGAGGAACTTGAAACGGACCTACATTTGCTTCGGAAGTTATAGTAAATATTTTACTCATATAATCATAATACTGCCTTGTAATACCGTATAGGTTAATAGTTATCTCATCATTACTATTTAAATCATCAAATATTCTTGCAGCATAGGTATAATTGCCATTTACAAATTTGTCATCAAAAACGGCGTATTCTAACCCTTTATTTTCCTGTTCATATCCGCTCATATAATAGTTGACTTCGTTTTGAGGGTCATTAAAATATCCTTTAACGATAATCAGGTCTTCTAGTAAACTTTCAGTTTCTTGTCCTGCATCTACTAATTCAGGTACGGGTAGTAGTTTTTCGGTAGCGGTATAGGTATTATTGTTATAGTGTATTGTAAGTGTATAGGTTTCTCCAATTTCAGGGACAAAATTGGTACAACCATAAGAACCCCTGAACTCATTAGAGAGCTCAGGGAATTCAAATATATCTCCTTTACTGTTTGTTATATACACTTCAGCTCCCGAAACACGAGGAACGTTATTACTGTAAAAATCAGTAGTAGTACTTAAATATACAACCTGCCATTCTCCTGCAGTTCCTTTTTTCCAGTTTATAGATGCTTCTACTACCAGTCTTTTTTCTGAACTGCCTAAATCTACATCAATAACATCTTCACAACTTGTGAGAATTACAGAAAGTAAAACCAAAGATGTAAACAATAAATATAGTTTCTTTTTCATAGGCAATTTATTAATAACTGCCTCAAATACAGTGCCGTGTTTTTTTACTGAATGGTATAACTTGTCTTATCAGTTTCTGTAATGCTAAAATAGCCTACAGGGAAATTGTCTTCGTTATCAATGTTAACCATATTACCTCTTACACCCACGGGTGGTGTCTGGAAAGGGCTTCCACCACCTTCAGTAACACCTAAAAGGGTCATCATATAATTAAAATATTGTTCAGATATTCCATATAGCTTCATGTCTACAACATCACCAGCTTCAAAATCTTCATCGTCTATAAATGTAAACATTTCATTTCCCTGAAAGAATTCATCATCCATTACATCGTAATCAGGGTAAGGGAGTCTGTCAGTATCAAACCTAACCATATAATAGTTTATTTCGTCAGGGTTATCCATCCATTTAATGCGTACTTCAATGTCATCACCACCAAAACCACCTTCATTGTCCTGTACTATTTCCGAAATTTCAGAAACGGCATATAAAGTTTCTGTACCTACATACGTTTCTTCGTTATATTCTACGGTAAGGGTGTATTCCTCACCAATTACAGGAATAAAGTTATTACAAATGTAGTTTCCTGTTCCGTTATTTTCATTAAACGTAAATACTGTTCCTTCGCTGTTCGTTATAAAAACAGTAGCATTAGTTACCACAGGTATTTCTTGTTCATAATACCCTGTAGTAGTGCTTAGCTTAATAACTTGCTCGCTGCCATCAGTACCTTTTAGCCATTGCAGTTGCGCATCTACAACCAGACGTGTTGGGCCTGTTTCCAGGTCTACATCTACAACATCTGTACAGGCGGTAAAAAATATCCCTGTTATTATCAGTAGTATATATTTTATATTTTTCATGACTTATTATTCTTTTTTAGAAAAGCAATTTTTAGTTAAAACTTAAAGTTATAGGTAACACTTGGTATTACTCCGAATATTGAAAGCCTTGTTGCCTCGTTAACTCCTGTATCTTCATTTTGTCCAAAAGTAATTGAAGCGGCATTTTTACGATTGTAGAGGTTGTAAATACTAAATACCCATTCTCCTTTCCATTTTCTGTCTTTATTTTTAGTTGGAGTATAGGTTGCAGAAATATCTAAGTGATGATAAGCAGGTAGTCTTTCTTCATTTCTGTCTCCGTAGCTGGGTACTACCATATCGCCATATACGTACTGCCCATTAGGGTAGGTTACAGGACGACCTGATTGTAGTGCGAATATTGCCCCGAAAGACCATTTATCATTCAATTCATAAGCCCCGGTTACTGAAAGGTCATGTAGTTTATCATACCCTGTTTTATACCAGTTACCATTATTAATACCTGTTTCTTCAGGGGTTCTGCCCGGTGCTCTTTGTTCTGAACGTGATAGTGTATAAGCTATCCAGCCTGTTAGTTTACCTTCATTTTTGCGAAGTAATAATTCCAGACCATAAGCTCTTCCTTCACCATTAAGTAGTACTCTTTCTATATTTTCGTTAGCAACAAGATCAGAACCATCAATATAGTCGAGTCTGTTTTTTACTTTTTTGTAGAACGTTTCAGCCTCTAAAGAGTACTTATCGTTAGCAAAATTCCTGAAGTAGCCTAAAGCCACCTGATCCAGTAACTGAGGTTTTATATATTTTCCACTTGGCGCCCAATTGTCAAGAGGGGTAGGTGACGCCGTGTTAGAAATAAGGTGCAGGTACTGCGCCATTCTGTTATAGCTTGCTTTTATAGATTGGTTGTCATCCAGTTGAAAAGATATTGCTGCGCGAGGCTCAAAGTTGCTAAAATCAGCAATTACATCACCACTTCCATATCGTTTAGTGCCTATAGCGTCAGCCTCTTCATATATTTTTAACTGGTTGTTGTAATATACAGGCTGGTCATTTGCATAAAGACTCATAGTTTGTGCACCCATTCTGTAGAACATACTATAGCGTACACCATAGCTAATATTTAAAAAGTCAGTAATTTCATGTTCTGCATCTATATAAATAGCAGGTTCAAAAGCATACTTATGTTCAAAACTTTGAGGATTTATAGAAGAATCGCTTCCTGAAGCTGATATTTCACCCGGGTTGAAATCGTAGTAAATAGCATTTATACCGTAGTCCAGTTTAAATTTATCAGATAAATAATGTTTAAAGTCGTATTTCAGGTTAAAGTTTTTAATACCGGAATCCCATTGTAGCCCTACAAAGCCTAATTCCAAACCATAATAGTAATCACTATATATTAAAGATAAGTTAGAGAATAGCTTTTCATTAAATAAGTGATTCCATCTAAGATTTAATACTGAGTTACCGTATACGTTTTCGAAACTATCGCTAATACCCAATAAATCACGACCAAAATATCCTGAAAGGTAGAGGTTGTTATTTTCGTTAATGTTATAGCTCAGTTTAGTATTCAAGTCGTAGAAATATGCTGAGTTATCATTATTACTTAATTTTAAAAATAAGTGTGCGTATGAAGCACGACCACCTACAAGAAATGAACTTTTACCTTTTACAAGAGGTCCTTCGGCAAGTAATCTGCTGGAAATAGCACCTATACCACCAGTCATATGGAATTCATTTTTATTACCCTCCTTTTGATAGATATCCAATACTGATGATACCCTGCCACCAAACTTTGCAGGAATACCACCTTTATACAGTTTTAGGTTTTTAATAGCATCAGGGTTAAATACAGAGAAGAAGCCAAAAAGGTGAGAGGAGTTGTATATTGTAGCTTCATCCAGTAATATAAGGTTTTGGTCGGCAGCGCCACCACGTACATTAAACCCTGATGAACCTTCACCAGCATTGGTAACACCCGGTAATTGCAGTATAGACTTTAATACGTCAACTTCTCCCATTACCGCAGGCATTTTCTTTATTTCGCTTATGGTAAGTTTATTTACACTCATTTGCGGAGTGCGAATATCTGCTCTTTTTTGATTATCAGTAATAACTATTTCTTCCAGTTCTTCCGAAGCGGGTGATAATGAAACATCTTTACGAATGTCACTGTTTAGTTCTACAGTTTCTTGTACAGTACCGAAACTTACATAACTTATTTGTAATGTGTAAGTTCCTGCCGGTAGTGTAATGGAATAAAACCCATATTCATTTGCAGATACTGCCTTTTCAGCTTCTACAATATAAACATTTGCCCCTATTAGGGTTTCACTACTCTGAGCGTCAGAAATAACACCACTTAACGTATATTTTTCCTGAGCAAATGCTACCGAAAAAATTAGGCATAGGAATACCGTTAGGTAAGTCCGGGGATTTAACTTCATAGCTGATTGTTTGTTTTTTTTGATTAATGATTGAACTCTGTTTATTATTGATAGATTATGTGTAAAAACGATTTGTTAGGATAACGAGTCATAGTAATTTTAATTGCCTTTTGCCTTTATTTTTTACTGTCTTTTTTATAAAAAAAGTATTACGATTTATTTCCGCTGCAAAAATACTCCTTTTTAGTTTTTAGGCTATTACCCATTAATAGGTAAAATACCAAACTGTAGAAAAATACTACTGAATGGTTTTATGCACATGACGAATTGTAACGTAATTTGTAACCCGATTTTTGCTAAAAATAAAAGCCGTATTGCAATGCAATACGGCTTTTATATAAAAGTATTTAGTTACTACTATTTTAGTTGTGCCAAAACAGTATTTAATGTTTCACTAGGGCGCATAGCATTAGTGGTTTTTTCCTCATTAGGGTGGTAGTATCCGCCTATTTCCTGAGCTTTACCTTGTGCACCGATTAATTCAGCATTAATCTTTTCTTCGTTTTCATTAAGCGCTTTAGCTATATTAGTAAAGGTAGCTTTTAGCTCTTCGTTTTTATCCTGATTAGCAAGTGCATTTGCCCAGTATAAAGCAAGGTAGAAATGAGAACCCCTGTTATCAATTTGTCCTAACTTACGAGCAGGCGATTTATCATTTTCTAAGAATTTAGCCGTAGCATCATCAAGTGTTTCAGAAAGCACAAGTGCTTTTTCGTTTCCAAATGCCTGACCTAAATGTTCTAATGATACACCAAGTGCTAAGAACTCACCAAGAGAATCCCATCTTAAATAACCCTCTTCCTGGAATTGTTGTACGTGCTTAGGAGCTGAACCTCCCGCACCGGTTTCAAATAGACCTCCGCCATTCATTAACGGTACTATAGAAAGCATTTTTGCAGATGTTCCAAGTTCAAGAATAGGGAATAAGTCAGTTAAATAATCTCTTAGTACATTTCCTGTAACAGAGATAGTATCCTGACCGTTTTTAATTCTTTGTAGCGTGAAGTTTGTAGCTTCTACAGGGCTCATAATACGGATATCAAGTCCTGTAGTGTCATGGTCTTTTAAGTAAGTATTTACTTTTTCTATAAGTTGCTTGTCATGTGCTCTGTGTTCATCTAACCAGAATACAGCAGGTGTTTCAGATAGTCTTGAACGGGTAACAGCAAGTTTAACCCAGTCGCGAATTGGCTCATCTTTAGTTTGACACATTCTGAAAATATCTCCTTCCGAAACATTTTGCTCCATTAGTGTATTTCCGTTCTTATCAACTACACGAACAACACCCTCTCCATGAAGTTGGAATGTTTTATCGTGAGAACCATATTCTTCTGCCTTTTGAGCCATAAGCCCAACGTTTGGTACACTACCCATTGTTGCAGGGTCGAATGCACCATTTTCTTTACAGAAGTTTATAGTGGCATCATAAATCCCTGCATAACTTCTGTCCGGTATAATAGCTTTAGTATCTTGTTGGTTACCCTCTGCATTCCACATTTGTCCTGATGTACGAATCATTGCAGGCATAGAAGCATCAATAATAACATCAGATGGTACATGGAGGTTAGTAATACCTTTATCAGAGTTTACCATTGCTAAATCCGGTCCTGTTTTGTAAACTTCATCAAGAGCAGCTTTAACTTCTGCTTCTTGCGGAGTACCTTCTATTTTAGCATATACATCACCAAGACCGTTACGTGTATTAACACCAAGTTCTTTAAATAACTCTCCGTACTTAGCAAATACATCCTTAAAGAATACTTCAACAAAAGCACCGAAGATAATAGGGTCAGAAACCTTCATCATGGTAGCTTTAAGGTGTACAGAGAAAAGTACTCCTTTTGCTTTAGCATCTTCAACTTCTTTAGATATAAATTCTTTTAAAGCACTCATGCTCATTACAGAGCAATCTATAATTTCACCTGCTTTAAGCGGTGTGCTTTCTTTTAATACAGTAGCATTACCTGCTTTGTCAACAAATTCTATTTTAACATCATCAGCCTCATTTACAGTAACTGACTTCTCACTACCGTAAAAATCACCCTGCTCCATGCTAGTCACATGCGTTTTAGAATCAGATGACCATGCACCCATTCTGTGCGGATGTGCTTTAGCATAGTTTTTAACGGCTTTAGGTGCTCTACGGTCAGAGTTACCTTCACGTAGTACAGGGTTTACAGCAGAACCTAAAACTTTAGCGTAACGTGCTTTTATTTCCTTTTCCTCATCTGTTTTTGGTTCTCCGGGATAGTCAGGTATGTTGTACCCTTGTTCCTGTAGTTCTTTTATAGCTGCTTTAAGCTGTGGTACAGAAGCAGATATGTTTGGTAATTTTATTATGTTAGCTTCCGGTGTTTTAGCCAGCTCGCCAAGTTCGCTAAGCGCATCACCAATTTTTTGTTCTTCAGTAAGGTGGTCAGGGAAATTTGCCAGTATCCTGCCTGCCAGGGAAATATCCCTTGTTTCTATAGCTACACCAGCCGGAGCGGCAAAGGCTTCTATTATAGGTAAGAAAGAATGTGTGGCCAGCATTGGGGCCTCATCAGTTATCGTATAAATGATTTTTGATGCTTTTGACATTTTTTACATTTTTTTATTCCCTGCCCTTTAACAGCGGACAGGCAGATTATTAATCGATTAAGTTTTTTGGTTTGCAGTGCTTTTTTGTGCAGATAAAAGATTGAGGCTTTAAGTAAGCTGTTACAGAACCTTTTGATTAAAAAAGCAAGGCTCGCAAATATAGGAAAATATAAGCAATTTTTCCAGTTGTAAATAGCCTAAAAACAAGAGTTGATGTTTTTATAACAGCCAAACATTAAGGAGTTATATTCTGTAATTAGTAAGCATAAAAAAACCTCCGCTGTAACGGAGGTTTTTGGTATAATTTGCTCAAAGCGATAATTATCTTCTTCTTTCTTTAATCTTAGCTTTTTTACCGGTAAGATTTCTGAAGTAGAAGATACGTGCTCTACGCACTTGACCTCTTTGGTTAACTTCAATTTTTTGTAATGCAGGCATGTTGATAGGGAAGATACGCTCTACACCTACAGAACCTGACATTTTACGGATTGTGAAAGTTTGTGTACTTCCAGTTCCTCTTTTTTGGATAACTACACCTTTAAAGAACTGAGTTCTTGTTTTTTCACCCTCTTTAATTTCGTAGTAAACAGTAATTGTGTCTCCCGTACTAAATTCAGGGAAATCTTTTTTTGTTACGAATTCTTCTTCGACAAATTTTACTAAATCAGACATGATTTCTAATGATTAAAGTTTTGAATCAGAGCAACATACACGTACTTCGTCAGAGGTTGGTCCGAAAGTGGGTGCAAATATAGAAATTATTTTAAATAATTAGAAATTTTTGTATTGCAAAGTTAGTGGTTATGAGTTAATAGGCATAAGCTACTAGCCAAAAGAAATACAAAGCTATCAATTATTGCCTAATGGCTTTTGGCTGATTATTACAACTACTCTAATAAATCCGGTCGCCTGTTTTTAGTATGCTCTATAGCTTTATCCTCACGCCACTTGTCTATTTTAGCAAAGTTACCGCTCAATAAAACTTCGGGTACTTGCCAGCCTTTATAATCAGAAGGGCGGGTATAAATAGGAGGGGAGAGCAGGTTATCCTGAAAACTATCCGTTAATGCTGATGTTTCATTGCTTAATACACCCGGTATTAAACGTATAATAGAGTCCGAAAGTACGGCTGCTGCCAGCTCACCACCTGAAAGCACGTAATCACCTATAGAGATTTCACGGGTAATAAAGTGGTCGCGCACACGCTGGTCAACACCTTTATAGTGTCCGCAAAGTATAATTATGTTTTCCAGCATCGACATTTGGTTAGAAATCCCTTGGTTTAATGTTTCGCCATCGGGAGTCATATAAATAACCTCGTCGTAATTGCGTTCGCTTTTTAATTTAGAAATACAGGCATCAATAGGCTCTACCATCATTACCATACCCGCACCACCACCAAACTGGTAATCGTCTACATTTTTATGTTTGTTGGTGCTGTAATCTCTCAGGTTGTGTAGGTGTACTTCTACCAAACCTTTATCTATAGCTCTTTTTAAAATAGATGCTTCAAAAGGGCTGCGTAGCAGTTCAGGCAGTACAGTAATTATATCAATGCGCATTCGTTAGTTTCTTAATGTAATAAAGTGCAAATGTAACAAATTCCATTGCTACATTATTAAATTGAATAATTACTACATTAAGTTATACTCCAAATTGCCTTAAATGGTGGTCAAGATGTTTCCATTGTAATTCATTCCACTCGTCCATAGTCATTTCACCAAAAAACGGATGTTTAGGGTTTACTATAGCGTCATGACCTTTTTCTGCAAAAACTTTAACTAAGTCGATAAGTTCTTTTTGTGATGTCTCAAAATCAGGGTCATTAGCTACAACAAATTCTTTTACGGTAGGTAAATCCTGTTTAAAAGGTTTAGGACCTCCTATTTTCTTTTTAATCATTTTCCCAAAAAGAAAAGCCATTATTCCTGATTTTAGTTTAAGTGTGCCATAACATACTTTTATAGGCTGCTGGCAATGTACCAGCATTTGGCTTACTGTCATTTTACCCCATTTTGCCGGAGTAGACGGGGTAAGCTTTTCTATACGAGCTATTATATTTTGGTTGCCTTGTTGGTCAAAAATACTCTCCATAACGTTTTGGTTTACAGGTTAAATATAAGTAAATAGTGGTTACTGTCTTTCTGCTACTAAAGCATATACCATTGGAAGTTTGTCTCCCATTTTTTTAATCCTGAATTTTCCTTTTTCAAATTCTTCCATACCCTGAAAACAGTCATAAGGACTGTAATCATATTCTTTAAAAGCTTTTATTGCTAATCCATTATTTAATAAACTGGTTAATACATCTGCAATACTATGATTCCATGAAATAGTTTCGGTTGTAATATCAGCCTCATTATTGGTATACGTACCTGTTTCCGTTTCAATAATAGTCTCTTTATTAAAGTAGTTGTAAGCCACAGTGCTGAATGAGTCGTCGAACATCCACACCACAGGATGAAATTCAGCAAAAATAAATTGCCCTTTTGGTTTCAGGTAACGGCTTATTATGCTTCCCCATTTTTCAATATCGGGTAACCAGCCTATTGTGCCGTAGCTTGAAAAAACAATATCAAATGTATCATCAAGGTGTTCAGGCAGGCTATACAGGTCACAACAAATAAAACGGGCAGGAATGTTTAATGATTCAGCTAATCCTTGGGCTTTATTTATAGCTTGGTCAGATAGGTCTACACCGGTAACTTCGGCACCCATTCGTGCAAGCGATAGTGTATCTTGTCCAAAGTGGCACTGTAGGTGTAATATTTTTTTGCCCTTAACATCTCCCAATAATTCCAGTTCAATACTATTTAAACTGCTTTTACCTTGCAGGAAAGCAGGCATATCATAAAATTCAGAGTCAACATGAATGGCTGTTTTAGTATTCCATGCTTTTTTATTTATTTCTATATAATTGTTTTCCATTAGTTTATATTTTTAAATCAATTAAGGGGAAAACCCGCTTTTTTATGTAATTCATAATTACATCTTGATGTTTGAAAATTATATTGTTTCTTTTTAGAAGCTCAGCTTGTATAATAGCTGCATTTTGCTGCATTTTTTTACTTTCTTCTGCACTATATTGACTATAGTCACCTGTATTATCATATAGTAAAATGCATAACGCTAAAATAACTATATTCAATTTTTCTTGAGGGTAAAGATTATTATCTACAGCATTTAATAATATTGGCATATATTGCATGTATGCAAGTAGTAAATCTTCATCTTGATCTAAAAAGTGATAAGAAGGATTGTTGCCCCATATATCCAGTATTTCTTGATCTACAGCAACTAGATCACGACTGTAGCTAACATAATCTTTACTACCACATTTACTACATGCTTGATTATATATAAAATCATCTTTTAGTGAAAACGCAGCCTCTATTTTAGTTATCTGGTATTCATCTATGTTTCTACACTTTTTGCATTGTTTTTGTGCTAAGAATTCCACTTATATAAGTTTATTAATAGTAATAGTTCAAATTTACTTTTTTTAACGCTATTTTAAGGTTTAACGGGCTAGAAAATTTTTATTTGTACTTTTGCATTTCAATTGTAAAAAACAAACTTAAAACATAATGGAAAACGGAATTTACGCAAAATTCAATACTTCAAAAGGTGCTATACTGGTTAAACTTACACACGATAAAACTCCAGGTACTGTTGGGAACTTTGTAGGTTTGGCAGAAGGTAACCTTGAAAACGATGCTAAACCACAAGGACAGCCATATTATGATGGGTTAAAATTCCACAGAGTTATACCTGACTTTATGATACAAGGTGGTTGCCCACAAGGTACAGGTTCAGGGGGGCCGGGTTACAACTTTGATGATGAGTTTCACCCTGAATTAAGACATGACGGACCGGGTGTACTTTCTATGGCAAATGCAGGACCGGGTACAAACGGTTCTCAGTTTTTTATTACCCATGTTGAAACACCTTGGTTAGATAACAAGCATACTGTTTTTGGTCATGTTGTAGAAGGGCAAGATATTGTAGATAGTGTTGCACAAGGTGATGCTATTGAAAGTGTAGAAATAATAAGAGAAGGTGACGAGGCTAAAAACTGGAATGCAATAGAGGCGTTTAGAGTTTTTGAAGGCGAGCGTGAAAAAAGAGAAGCTGAAGCTAAGAAAAGAGCTGAGGAAGAAATGGGAAAACTTGCAGCAGGCTTTGATAAGACTGACAGCGGACTTCGTTACCAAATAATTCAAAAAGGAGACGGTAAAAAAGCGGAGAAAGGTAAAATGGTATCAGTACACTATAAAGGAGCTCTTGATAACGGGCAGGTATTTGATTCTTCTTACCAGAGAAAGCAGCCTATAGAGTTTCAATTAGGTGTAGGTCAGGTTATATCGGGCTGGGATGAAGGTATATCTTTACTACAAGTAGGGGATAAGGCTCGTTTTGTAATACCTTCTCACCTTGGGTATGGTTCTCGCGGTGCAGGTGGTGTTATTCCTCCTGATGCAACACTTGTTTTTGATGTTGAGTTAATGGATGTAAAATAATATCCATTTACACTATAAATAAAAAAAGCTGCCTTTTAGGTGGCTTTTTTTATTGGAATGCTTTTTGGATAGGGAGTTATACGTTAATTTTACAGATATTTAATTTTTACTATGAAATATTATATAACACTTCTGTTTTTAGTAGTTACCACTTTTACCGCAAAAGCTCAGGTAATGCACTGTGGGTATGACTTTACATCATACATAGTTTTGGATGTGCATGAAGCGGGAAAAACAGAAAATATTAAAAACCTTAAAATTACTATAGTAAATAAAGAGGGTAAAGAGGTTATAAATCTTAATAATATATACAGTTTTAAACATGCTAATGAACCGCTTTTGTTTTCTCTTAATTATAGAATAGGTGATGATAACAAGAGACTTGCGGAGGGAGATACTTCTGCTAAAGAACGCTGGTTCTTCCCGTTTGCAGGAGATAATTACTTACTATCGGTAGCTAATACTTTTCCTGCTGATGATTTTAGTGTAAAAGTTGAAGATGTTGACGGTGAGGAGAATGGTGGTAAGTTTAAAACGGTAACAATACCTTTATACCGATATAATATGTATGTGCTTTGTTCTAACGACAGTAAGCAGGCTGCTATGAAGTTTGGAAGGAGAATGAATAAGCCTATAGATATTGTAGTGGAGAAAGAATAATGTATCAATTAATCAATATACCAATGTATCAATTTCATCTATTTTAAATATTGTTACATTAACGTATTGATAAATTAAATAATTAACTATGCTTACTTGGGAAGATTTTGAAAAGACAGATATGCGAATAGGTACTATTATTGAAGTTAATGATTTTCCTGAAGCAAGAAAACCTGCATATCAACTACAAATAGATTTCGGTACCGAAATAGGTATTCTTAAATCATCAGCACAAATAACTAAAAGATACAGCAAAGAAGATTTGCTGAACAGGCAAATAATAGCAGTTGTAAATTTCCCTAAAAAGCAAATAGGAAAATTTATGAGTGAATGTCTTGTACTGGGAGCTGTAGGTGAGGAAAACAATATTACATTGCTTTCACCTGACTTTAAAGTGCAAAATGGTTTGCGTATTGCCTAAACATAAAACGCGTAAAGTAACAGTAGCAGATAGTATAAAATAAAAACAGCCCTATATTTATAGGGCTGTTTTTATATATTATATATCGTCAAAACTTACGTCTGTAAAACTTTCTGTAGTAGCAGTAGCGGTAACAGCTTCTTCTCCTTTTTCACCAAACAGCTTTTTGAAATCTTTTTGGTGTCTTTCAGAGATTACTTCTTCACCTTTATGATCCAGAATATACTGTGTCATTTCATCCAGTATTTCCTTAAAGGCAGCAAAATCCTCTTTGTAAAGATAAATTTTATGTTTCTTGAAGTGGAAAGAACCATCATCTTCTGTAAACTTCTTGCTTTCAGTAATAGTAAGGTAATAATCGTCAGCTTTAGTAGCTCTTACATCAAAGAAATAAGTTCTTCTTCCGGCTCTCAATACTTTTGAGAATATCTCTTCTCTTTCCAGCGTACCATTATCTCTCATAATCCTTTCGTCTTTATAATATTGGTTTATGTACCGACCAAAAGTCTAAAAAAAATCTAAATAATACAACAAATTACTCAATTTCTTTTTCAGAAAGCTGCTTAAGGTATAAATCTTTGTAATACCCTGCCTGATTTACTAATTGATTGTGAGTTCCTTGTTGTATAATTTCTCCATCATCAAGTATAATAATTTTGTCTGCATTTTTAGCCGATGACACCCTGTGGCTCACTATTATAGTAGTTTTATCTTTACAAAATTCTAATAAATTATTTAGTATTGCTTCTTCGGTTTCTGTATCTACTGCCGAAAGGCAATCATCCAGTAATAATACAGGAGCATCTTTAATCATAGCGCGAGCTATAGACACCCTTTGCTTTTGTCCACCTGATAGCGTAATACCACGCTCGCCAAGTACCGTTTCATACTCTTTAGTAAAGCCGATAATATTATTATGTACTACTGCTTTTTTAGCTACAGTAATTACTTCTTCATCTGTAGCGTTTTCATTACCAAATTTTATGTTGTTTTTAATAGAGTCGGAGAACAAGAAGGCATCTTGCGGTACAAAACCTATACTGTTTCTTAAATCATTTAAGTTTAAGTTTTTAACGTTTTCATTATCAACTTTAATTTCCCCATATTGTACATCATACAACCTACTTATTAATGATAATAAGGTAGATTTACCCGAACCCGTTTTACCTAAAACAGCCAGTGTTTCTCCTCTGTTTACAGTAAACGAAATATCTTTTAGCGCATTAATACCTGTGTCAGGATAGGTAAATGATACGTTATTAAATGCAATTGAACCTATAATAGGAGTGTGCTTTGGCTGGGTGTTTTGTATTTCCGGTTCTGTTTTTAAAAACTCGTTTATCCTTTTTTGTGATGCTTCTGCCTGCTGTATCATAGATGATATCCATCCTAAAGATGCTACAGGCCAGGTAAGCATGTTTATGTATAAAATAAACTCTGCAATAACACCAATATCAGGTATAGAGCCATTTATATACATTACTCCACCTACATATATAACTACCAGGTTACTAATACCTATAAGTAATATCATTAAAGGACCAAACTGTGCGTTTACTTTAGCAAGGTTCATGTATTTTTGTTTACTGTCTCGGGAAATTTCAGTAAAGTCATCTTGCTTTTGTTTTTCTAAAGCATAAGCCTTTATTACACGTATTCCTGAAAACATTTCCTGAGTAAATGTTGAAAGGGTAGAAAGATTTTGTTGGTACACCCCACTACGTTTATTAATCTCTTTACTTATTTTAAATATACTGTATGAAAGTATGGGTAAGGGTAGGAGTGTGTATAAAGTTAATTTTGGTGATATAATACACATATGTGTAATGATAACAATAAAACGTATTATAGTATTCATAGAATACATAACAGCAGGACCTACATACATACGTACCCTATTAACATCTTCACTAATACGGTTCATTAAGTCACCCGTTCTGTTACGCTTGTAGAAGTTTTGAGATAAATCCTCATAATGCCTGAATATCTCATTCTTTAAGTCGTACTCTATATGTCGGGACATCACTATTAAAGTCTGTCGCATAAGGAAGGTGAGTACACCCGCAATAAGAGTAGTTGCTACAATAAGTAATATGTTGTTTAGCAGTTCTCCTCGTATGGTTTCTGTATTAGAATTGGTATTTCTTCCAAATTCTTCAATAGTTTTAATAGAATCCCCTATAAGCTCAGGAGTAAACAGAGAGAATATCTGAGCAATAATAGTAATGAGGATTCCTAAAAGAAATTGAAATTTATATTTTACAAAATATTTATTTAAATATTGAAGTTCCTTCATTATGTGTGTTATCTGTAAGTAATATCTATTAAGTTTATGTTAAATTTTGTATGTAATTTACTTTTATTAATTCTGCTGTTGCTAGGCGGTAAATTATTGAATATGCAAAAAAAACGTTTTCAATTGCTGTATTTTGATTAAATATGTATTTTTGTACACTGTTTTTGAATAAATTTCAATTTAATATTAATATCATGATAGCAGAAGTTATTAAAGCCAACGAGCTTACAAAAGCTGATCCTGTTTTTGGACAGACATCTTTTAACGACCATGAACAAATTGTTTTTTGTCACGACAAAGATACTGGATTAAAAGCAATAATTGGTATTCACAACACGGTTTTAGGTCCCGCTTTGGGAGGTACCCGAATGTGGAATTATGCTAATGAATGGGAGGCTTTAAATGATGTATTAAGGTTATCCAGAGGTATGACATATAAGTCTGCTATTTCAGGATTAAATCTGGGTGGAGGAAAAGCCGTAATTATAGGTGACTCAAAAACAGATAAAACTCCGGAGATGATGACCAGATTTGGTCAATTCATACACTCTCTAAGCGGGAAGTATATAACAGCAGAAGATGTAGGTACTACAACTCCTGATATGGATATTATTCGTGAAGTTACCCCTCACGTTACAGGTATATCAGAAGCTAAAGGAGGTTCAGGTAACCCTTCTCCTGTTACAGCTTATGGTGTATATATGGGTATGAAAGCTGCTGCTAAGCACCAGTTTGGTACTGATAAGCTTGAAGGTAAAAAAGTATTAGTACAAGGTACAGGTCACGTTGGTGAAACACTTATAAGCTATTTGGCTAAAGAAGGTGCTATTGTAGAAATAGCAGATATTAATCAGGCTAAAATGGAAGAAGTAGCGGCTAAGTATGGTGCTAAAATATATACAGGAGAAGATATTTATGGTGCAGATGTTGATATTTATGCTCCGTGTGCGCTTGGTGCTACTGTAAATGATGAAACTATTGAAAGACTTAAGGCAAGAGTTATTGCAGGTGCTGCAAACAACCAGCTTGCTAATGAAGAAATACACGGTAGAAAATTACAGGAAAAAGGAATTTTATATGCTCCTGACTTCTTAATCAATGCCGGCGGTATTATAAATGTATATGCTGAAATAGTAGGTTATGATAAAGCTGAAGCAATGAAGCGTACCGAAAACATTTATAACACTACTTTAGAGATACTTACTTTTGCTGATGCGCATGGTATAACTACACAAAATGCAGCAATGTCATTAGCTCAGAAAAGAATTGACGATAAGAAAAAAGAAACAGCTAAATAATTTGGCGACAGAAAAAATATTATCTTAATTTTGCGAAGCGAAAGAATTTTTCTTTCGCTTCTTTAATTTTTAAAAAGTTCTTACAAGTCGGATGTTAAACAGGAGACATATTCGGGTAAAAGTGATGCAATCAATATACGCTATGCATCAAAGTAATTCAGATGATATGGTAAGGGAAGAAAAATTCCTTTTCCAAAGTATAGAAAACATCCGAAACTTATACCTTATCATAATTTCTGCTTTGGTTGAAATTAGAAACAGCGAGGAGCAACATATAGAAAGAATATCTAAAAAGCACCTTGCCACTGCTGAAGAGCGAAACCCAAACAGAAAGTTTGTAAATAATAGGGTACTAAAGCTGCTTGAAGAGAATGAATCAGTTATGAATGCTTTAGAAGAGTCTAAAGTAGACAACTGGAAGAAGAATGATGATTATATATTGATACTGCTTGAGGCTATCAGGGAGAGTGAAGTATATAATAATTATATGCAAAGTAATGAAGATAGCTTTGAGGAAGACAAGCGTTTTGTGCATGACCTTTTTGTAAATGTTATTGCACCAAACGAAAAGCTGTATGAATATCTTGAAGATTATAAACTTACTTGGGTTGATGATATACCTTTAGTGAATACGCTTATTGCAAAACAATTAAAGCAAATTAAACCTGAAGGGAAACCATTTTTTGTACCAAGTTTGTATAAAGATTCAGATGATAAAGAGTTTGTAAGAAACCTTTTCAGGAAAACAGTACTGAATGAGGTAGAACTTGCAAAAGAGTTCATTGATAAAACACCAAACTGGGATACCGAAAGGATAGCGGAAATTGATGCTATTATACTGAAAATGGCTATATGCGAGTTTTTAAAATTCCCTTCAATCCCTGTAAAAGTTACTATTAACGAGTATCTGGAAATATCTAAAGAATATTCTACGCCAAAAAGTAGTATTTTTATCAATGGTATTTTAGATAATTTAGTTAAAGATTACCAAACTAATAATAAGTTAATAAAAGCCGGAAGAGGCTTAATGTAAAACCAAATTAAAACTATAATTATGATAAGAAAAACAGTAGCTATGTTTGCTATAGCGTCTCTTGCACTTACAGTATCATGTAAAGAAAATAGCAATGCTGCATTACGTATAGATGAAGAAACTGCTGAAAAGGCAGAACAAGCTCATGCAGATGCAGGAAAAGTAGCTGTTATGGAATTTAACGAAACAGATTACGATTTTGGTACTGTTGAGCAGGGTGAAAAAGTAACACACACGTTTACATTTAAAAATACAGGTAGTTCAGATCTTCTTATAACAAATGCAAAAGCAAGTTGTGGTTGTACTGTACCTAGTTATACCGAAACTGCTGTGGCACCTGGTGAAACAGGAGAGGTAAACGTAGAGTTTAATACAGCAGGTAAAAACGGTAAGCAAAGTAAATCAGTTACTATTACTGCTAACACAGAAAAAGGTACAGAGGTAGTTAAGTTTACTGCTGATGTAGTTAAAAAATCATAAGTATAATAATATATGGATCAATTAGGTACTTTTTTGCCGTTAATAATGATGTTTGTGGTTATCTATTTTTTAATGATACGCCCACAACAAAAAAGGCAAAAACAGGAAAAAGAATTTGAAAAGAACTTAAAAGTAGGTGATAAAATAATTACTAGAAGTGGTCTTCATGGTAAAGTTTTAGAACTAAACGATAATGATAATACCATAATAATGGAAACACTTGCAGGAAAGCTTAAAATGGAGCGTTCGGCAGTATCATTAGAGCTTAGCCAAAAACTAAATGCACCTGTTGAAAAGAAATAATTTTCTGATTACAGGAAATAAAAAAAGCCTCATCAATTGATGAGGCTTTTTTATGTGTTATCTGTACTTATCATTTAATCCTTTACCTTCCAGTATTAAAGGTTTACACTTTTCAAGCCGTGAAAGTTTTGTAGCTTCCCGTTTAGCACTTTCAATATGCTCGCAATGCTCACGTTGTTTATAAGGCGGTAAACCATCAAAAGCTGTCTGCAACTCCGGGTTATTATTAAGTTCTTTTTGTAATAACTCAGGTATAACCGTTTCTCTTTTTTCAGGTTTTATTTCCAATCCGCTTTTTTCTACCTCAATAGCTTCATAAATGTATTGTAATACCAGTTTTTCATCTATTTCGTCGATTGATGTAAAACGCATTTGGCGTAACGATTTAGTGTTTTCTTCATTAGCATTTACTAATACATTAGATTCATCTTTAAGAAAAATACCTTTAAAAAACCATAAGCCAAAATAGCTTTTAAAGCCACCTAAACCCAGTACGTTTTTGTTATTATAGATATAAACAGGGCTACCCCATTTAATAGTTTCGGTAAGCCCTGTTTTATTTATTATAGATTTTAAAAAATCGAGTTCCTCTGTCCACAAGTGTGAACTGTCCCAACTTTTTTTCTCCTTATCCATTATATTTTTTAGCTGTAAGTTCTGCTATTTTTATAATAACATCCGTTGCTTTTTGCATACTCTCAGCAGGTACATATTCGTACTTACCGTGGAAGTTATGACCACCTGCAAAAATGTTAGGACAAGGTAACCCCATGTAAGAAAGTTGGCAACCATCAGTACCACCACGAATTGGCTTAATGATAGGTTCAATGCTTAGTTCTTTCATCGCCTGTTCCGCAATATCAACAATATGTATAACCGGTACTACTTTTTCTTTCATGTTGTAGTACTGGTCTTTTATATCAGCAATGGCAACAGGCTCGCCAAATTGCTCCATAAAGTCATTACTGATTTCATCAGCTATCTCCGCAACTTTTTTCTTTCTTGCTTCAAACTTTTCTTTATCATGGTCACGGATAATCATTTTCACGGTAGTTTCTTCAAGGCTACCTTCAATACCTGTTACATGGTAAAAACCTTCATAACCAGTAGTTCTTTCCGGTACTTCATCCTGTGGTAAAGCAGCAACAAAACGGCTTGCCAATAGCATAGAGTTTATCATTTTTCCTTTTGCATAACCAGGGTGTACGCTTTTACCTTTAAAAGTAATTTTTGCTCCTGCCGCATTAAAGTTTTCATACTCCAGTTCGCCTATTTGGCTACCATCCATAGTATAAGCCCACTCAGCACCAAATTTAGCTACATCAAATTTATGAGCTCCACGACCAATTTCTTCATCAGGAGTAAATCCAACACGAATTTTACCATGCTTAATTTCAGGATGCTGTATAAGGTATTCCATTGCACTTACAATTTCGGTAATACCTGCTTTATCATCAGCACCCAGTAGGGTAGTACCATCAGTAGTAATAAGAGTTTGCCCTTTATACTGTAGCATATCTTTAAAGTATGACGGAGAAAGTACAATGTTTTGTTCTTTGTTTAAAACAATATCGCCACCATCATAATTCTCTATAATTTGAGGCTTTACATTAGCTCCTGTAAAGTCAGGAGTAGTATCAAAGTGAGCAACAAAACCAATAACAGGAACATCATGCTCCACGTTAGATGGTAACGTCGCCATTATGTATGCATTTTCATCTATAGTTACATCTTCCATACCTATGGCTTTTAGCTCCTCTACAAGTTGGTTAGCTAAATCCCATTGTTTTTCGGTACTTGGTGTAGTGTCAGAATTCGGATCAGATTCGGTATCAACAGTAACATAGCTGATAAAACGGTCTATTATGTGTTGCATTTTTATATTTTTATTAATAATGAAGCACAAATTTACGATTTATTTAAGAGTATTAAATTTAAAGCAGCCTTAATTCTTTAGAGATGTTATTTCGGGCGGTATTTTCATATTTACTTCTAAAGAATTCAGTTTTAAATATATTTTCCATATCAAGAAAATGCTGTAATACTTTTTTTCTGCCTGGGTTGTATAAAAAGTCAGGGTATATACTATATTCTTTTCGTACCTGTTTATAGTACTGCTCATATTCTTGCCATGTATACCCTAATATGGAAAGGTCGGCATCAGTAAAGAGGTTGATATCATTATTATTACTTAAAGTATGGCTTTTTGTAGCTACTATTGCTTCATGACATACGTTTATTTTGCTTTCAGTATAATTTATTTGTTGAAGCCGCTTTATTGCCAAGTCTGCACTTTTTTCCTCATTATCTTTTTTCGAAGCATTATAAATTATATCATGGTAAAACAGCGAAAACAAAATTGTATGCCAATCGTTAATATCATCATTACATTCATACAGTTCTTTACACATGTTTTTCAAGTGTAGGAGTGTATGATAATGCCTTTTACTATTAGTATAATTAGTTTCTATTTCAATCCATAATGTACTAATCAGGTTTTTATCTTTAGTGTAGTTGTCTAATAAACTATAAAAAACATCTTTCATCATAAAAACGATTTGGTAATTATTGCTTCTTATCAAAATTAGTAATTATTGAAAGGATAATGTTATTTTTGCACTCACAACACAACAACTATGTACAAATCAATTATACGCCCGTTACTTTTCCGTTTCGATCCTGAAAAAATACACCACTTTACTTTTGATTCCATTCGCTTTATGAACAAAATACCGGGAATGGCCGGTTTTCTTAAAGCAAAGTATACAGTAAGTGACCCAAGACTTGAAAGAGAAGTTTTCGGACTGAATTTTAAAAACCCAGTAGGGCTTGCAGCAGGCTTAGATAAAGATGCTACGCTGTATAAAGAACTTTCTAATTGCGGTTTCGGATTTATAGAAATAGGTACGCTAACGCCAAAACCCCAGCCCGGAAATCCTAAAACAAGGTTATTCAGGCTTCGTGAAGACAGTGCACTTATTAACCGAATGGGGTTTAATAACGGTGGTGTAGTTGATGCAGTGGAACGCCTGAAAAATAACCCGAAAGGAAAAGGACACGTATTAATAGGAGGTAATATTGGTAAAAATAAAGTTACCCCAAATGAAGATGCTGTAAAGGATTACGAAGTATGTTTTGATGCATTATATGATTATGTAGATTATTTTGTGGTAAATGTAAGTTCGCCAAACACGCCTAATTTAAGAGAGTTACAGGACAAAGAACCATTAACCAAGCTGTTACAAACACTACAGGCAAAAAATACTGCAAAGCCAAAACAGAAACCTATATTATTAAAAATAGCTCCTGATCTTACGGATGAGCAATTATTAGATATAATAGATATAGTAACTACTACAAAAATAGCAGGGGTTATAGCTACCAATACTACCATTTCAAGAGAAGGACTACAATCTGAAAATAAAAAGGAAATGGGAGGGTTAAGCGGTAAACCGTTAAACAAACGTTCTACAGAAGTAATACGCTTCCTTTCAGAGAAAAGTAATAGAGCATTCCCTATAATAGGGGTGGGAGGTATTCACACTCCTGAAGATGCTATTGAAAAACTGGAAGCAGGAGCAAGCCTTATCCAGCTTTATACAGGCTTTGTTTACGAAGGGCCGGAATTGGTTAAAGCTATCAATAAAAAGATATTACAGGTGTATAAATAAGAAACCTGTAAATCAACCTTTGTTTTTATAGTATTTATTGCATATTCTGTAGAAATAAAACGATTTCGTAAACGGTAAATTTTATATCTTTGGCTTTCTATGGAGCAGGTAAAAATCATTGAATGCCCACGCGATGCAATGCAGGGTATAAAAACGTTTATTCCTACAGAAAAAAAAGTAGCTTATATACAATCGCTTTTGCGTGTTGGTTTTGATACTATTGATTTTGGTAGTTTTGTTTCGCCAAAGGCAATACCACAAATGCAAGATACCGCTGAGGTACTGGCACAATTAGACCTATCTTCAACACGAAGTAAATTACTGGCTATTATTGCCAATACCCGTGGTGCAGAAGCTGCTGCTCAGCATCCTGAAATACAATATTTAGGTTATCCTTTCTCTATATCCGAAAACTTCCAGATGCGTAACACACATAAAACCATAGCGGAATCTATTGTGACGTTACAGGAAATATTAAATATGGCTGATAAATCCAATAAGGAAGTAGTAGCATACCTGTCTATGGGTTTTGGTAATCCGTATGGTGACCCTTGGAATGTAGAAATAGTGGGGGAGTGGACAGAGAAACTTGCCAATATGGGGGTAACTATATTATCGTTATCGGATACTGTAGGGAGTTCAACACCTGACGTTATTGATTACTTGTTCTCGAACCTGATAACCAAATATCCTGAAATAGAATTTGGTGCGCATTTACATATAACGCCTGACAAATGGCATGAAAAAGTAGATGCTGCTTATAAAGCAGGGTGTATTCGTTTTGATGGTGCAATACAAGGCTTTGGCGGCTGCCCAATGGCAAAAGATGACCTGACAGGAAATATGCCTACAGAAAAAATGTTATCCTATTTTACTGCTGAAAAAGTTACCACAAACTTAAATTCACTAAGTTTTGAAAGTGCCTATAATGAGGCTACCAAAATATTTAATGAGTATCATTAATTTTTTATAAATAATACTACTTTAAAAGTATTTTAAAAAGTATTATATTTGCATGCAATTTAACTACAAATTGCAAATGGAAGCACACAACACAAAAATCATCGGGGAAGGACTTACTTACGATGATGTTCTCCTTATACCAAACTACTCAGAAGTATTACCGAGAGAGGTAAGCCTGAAATCTAAATTTTCACGTAATATAGAGCTAAATGTACCTATAGTTTCTGCAGCTATGGATACCGTAACCGAAAGTGCTATGGCTATTGCTATGGCTCGCGAAGGCGGGATAGGTGTGTTACACAAAAACATGACGATTGAAAAGCAGGCTACAGAAGTACGTAAGGTAAAAAGAGCAGAATCAGGAATGATAATAGACCCTGTTACTTTACCACTTACTGCTACTGTAGGCGATGCTAAAACAGTTATGCGTGAGTATAGTATTGGCGGTATTCCTATTGTAGACGATAACGGAATACTTAGAGGTATTGTTACCAATCGTGATTTACGATTTGAAAGAAATAATGACAGAGCCATTACAGAGGTAATGACTTTTGAAAATTTAGTTACGGCAGGAGAGGGTACAACCCTTACTACGGCTGAAACAATTCTTCAGGATAATAAAATTGAAAAACTACCTGTAGTTGACAGTGATTATAAACTAATAGGGCTTATTACCTTTAGAGATATAACCAAACTAACACAAAAACCTATTGCTAATAAAGACCGATACGGCAGGCTGCGTGTTGCGGCTGCACTGGGTGTAACAGGCGATGTGTTAGAGCGTGCCGGAGCACTTGTAAATGCCGGAGTAGATGCTGTAATTGTAGATACTGCACACGGGCATACAAAAGGAGTGGTAGAAGTACTTAAAGAACTTAAAAGAGAATTTCCGGAGCTTGATGTAGTAGTAGGAAATATTGCTACACCGGAAGCGGCTAAATATCTTGTAGAAAATGGTGCTGATGCTGTAAAAGTAGGCATAGGACCAGGTTCTATATGTACTACAAGAGTAGTTGCAGGTGTTGGTTTCCCTCAGTTTTCAGCAGTGCTGGAAGTAGCAGCAGCTATAAAGGGTTCGGGTGTGCCGGTTATTGCCGATGGTGGTATACGCTTTACAGGTGATATTCCTAAAGCGATAGCAGCGGGAGCTGATTCTGTAATGCTTGGTTCGCTACTGGCAGGAACTAAAGAATCTCCTGGAGAAACGATAATATACGAAGGAAGAAAGTTCAAGTCATACCGAGGTATGGGGTCTGTAGAGGCTATGGAAAAAGGTTCAAAAGACCGATACTTCCAAGATGTTGAGGATGATGTTAAGAAACTTGTGCCGGAAGGTATTGTAGGGCGTGTAGCGTATAAAGGAGAACTATTTGAAAGTATGCTACAGTTTATAGGCGGACTTCGTGCCGGTATGGGCTATTGTGGTGCAAGCGATATTCTTACGCTTCAGGATAACGGTAGGTTTGTTCGTATAACATCAAGCGGAATTGCAGAAAGTCATCCACATGATGTTACTATAACAAAAGAATCTCCAAACTATTCAAGAAGATAATACAATTAGGATATATAATAAAAAAGCAAGGTTTTAAACCTTGCTTTTTTATTTCTTTTTATCTTTTTGATTTGCTTCCAAATGTTCACGTTTAATATCTTCACTTTCCCAAGCGTGGTCATTAGCTCCCAATTGGGCATACAAGTCACTTTTTATAAGTTGTTCCTGCATTTCAATTTCTTCTAATGAAGTAATTAGGAAAGCTTTTTTATCATGGCGTTTATGTGCCAGCCTAAAAGTAGCCTGCTCGTCATATTTAATAAAGCGTTGTCCTTGCCTTGTTGCAGTATACCTACGGTGTCCCATAGCTACTAAAGCATCTACTCCTAAATGTACCGCACTGTATAGGTTTTCTCTGTAAAAATTTTCCAGCCCTAAATCTACCATTTCAAAAGAGTCTGTACGGTTTCTGGCACGTGCCAGTATTTTAAGATGAGGAAAATGTTTTTTTATTTTTTCTATAACGCTAAGGTTAACATTAGGGTTATCTATAGCTGCAATAAATATTTTAGCTTTCTCGCAACCTGCTGCTTTCAATAATTCTAGGCGGTTAGCATCACCATAATATACTTTAAAGCCCATTTTACGTAGTGAGTCTACACGTTCGGAGTTGAGGTCTAATACTGTAGCAGGTATTCCGTTTGCTTTAAGTAGTCGACCAATGGTACTACCAAAGTTTCCGAACCCGGCAATAATCACGTCATTGTTTTCATCTTCATCAATAGTATCAAAATCGTTACCTGACTTTTCCTTTACTCCAAAATTAGGGGCTATCCAGCGTTCATTTATTAATAGAAGGAAAGGAGTTCCCATCATACTTAAAGCAATAACAGCCATCATTTGGTTTGCCAGTGTAGTAGGCATCAGGTTTAGTTGATTGGCAAACCCTAACACTACAAACCCAAATTCACCTGCCTGACTTAATGCAAATGCGAATAGTAAATTTTGGTCGGAACTCTTTTTATAAACCCGACCTACAAATACTAATACAAAGAATTTTATAATGTTGAAAATAGTACAGAATATGATAATGAAAGCAGGATCGGCAAATATTAATCTAAAATTTATAGACGCTCCTACACCTATAAAAAATAGTCCTAAGAGCAATCCTTTAAAGGGTTCTATGTCGCCTTCCAGTTCATGCCTAAATTCACTGTTTGCTAATACTACTCCTGCCATAAATGCACCTAATGCGGGGCTAAGTCCTACCAGTTGCATCATGTAGGAAACTGCCATAACTAAGAGTAGTGCTGATGCTGTAAATAGCTCTTGTAACCGTGTTTTGGCTATTATATGTAATAATGGGACAATAATATAACGCCCTCCAAAATATACTAATGCTATAGCACCGAATACTATTCCTGCCTGTAGCCAGGGAGATAATTCTGTAATGAGTGACTGCCCTACATTTTCGTTTTGTATGGTGCTGCTTGCCAAAAATGGTAATAGTGCCAGTATAGGAATCACTGCAATATCCTGAAATAACAACACAGCAAAAGAGGAACGCCCCATTGAGGTTTTAGTGAGGTTTTTCTCTTTTAAGGTTTGCATGACAATAGCAGTAGAGGAAAGCGTCAGTGCCATAGATATAGCTAAAGTAGTTTTCCATTCCCACCGCAGCACAAGCGAACAGGCTAAAAACAGCACTACTATGGTCATGACGACCTGTAAAAGCCCCATACCAAAAATAAACTTCCGCATACGCCAGAACTTAGCGGGGTCCAGTTCTAAACCAATAAGGAAAAGCATCATTACTACACCAAATTCGGCAAAGTGCATAATGTCTTCTCCTTCCTGACCGATTAACCCTAAAACATAAGGACCTATTATAATACCGGCAAAAAGATACCCCAGTATGGAACTGAGTCCTATTTTTTTAGCAATAGGTACACATATTACGGCAGCCGTAAGGTATATTATAGCCTGAAAGAAAAAGCTGTCCTGCATAATTAGCTTAGTTTAGTTTTTAACCAATCATTAAAATAAGTGTATTTGCTCAGTTCAGAGATATTAAGGTCTCTGTTTTCAAGATAGTCCAGTAAAACACTATATTCTTTACCACATTCATCATACCCCTGATTTTTCATTACGTGTGTACCATGCACTACATAAGGTGGCAGATACGTCATGTTACAAACCTGAGCCGTTTGGTAAAAAGGTTCTAAAAGTTGCATTATAGTAAAGCGGTCACGTCCGGTAGGGCTGTAGTTCTCACGTCTGCCTCCGGTAGTAATTACTTGTAATAGAAGTTTATTTTTTAATGCTTTGCCTTCTTTTCCGTATGCCCAGCCATGTTCCAGCACAATATCAATCCATTGTTTTAATAATGGCGGACAGCTATACCAATACATCGGGTGATGCCAAATAATAATATCGTGCATTAACAGTAATTGCTGTTCCCGTTTCATATCAATATCAAACTCCGGATATTCCTGATATAAATCGTGAAATGTAATATTACTTGATTTGGGTATACTCTTTACCAATGCAGCATTTGCCTTTGACTTTTCGAATAGCGGATGTGCAAAAATTATAAGAATCCTGTTTGGCATGTAACTAACTTATATGCCATTAAAGTTAAGGATTTATTCATAAAAAAGTAAGTGTTATATTCCAGCAATAACGCTTCTTTAACATCTTTTACAAATGTTGAAATTAATCCCATTTTTAATTGATGAAAAACTTTATAAATACACCTTAAATAAAAAAGAAAACCGATATTCTCTGAATTAATACTGCTAAAACATAGCGAGTATATTAAAAAATATCGGTTTTCTTTTAAAATTATTTTTATAAACGTACTATACGTTTATACCTAAATAGTTAGAAGGTGTAATTTGTAATAGTTCATTCTTTACATCGTCACTTACGTTAAGTGTGTTTATAAAGGAATGTATAGCTTCTTTATTTATTACTGTATTAGTACGTGTAAGATCTTTTAAAGCCTCATACGGGTTAGGGTAGTTTTCCCTTCTTAAAATGGTTTGTATCGCTTCTGCTACTACAGCCCAATTCTTTTCTAGGTCTTCTGCAAATTTATCTGCGTTAAGCAATAGTTTGTTAAGCCCTTTTAAAGTAGCTTCAAAAGCTATTAATGTATGCCCAACAGGTACACCTATATTTCGTAATACAGTACTATCTGTTAAGTCACGTTGCAGTCTTGATATTGGTAATTTAGCAGCAAGGTGTTCAAATAGTGCATTTGCAATACCTAAGTTCCCTTCTGAGTTTTCAAAATCAATAGGATTTACTTTATGTGGCATAGCCGATGAACCTATTTCACCTGCTTTAATTTTTTGCTTAAAGTAGTCCATAGATACATACGTCCATATATCGCGGTCTAAATCAATAAAAATATTATTGATACGTTTTAAAGCATCGCAAAAAGCAGCAAAATGGTCGTAATGTTCTATTTGTGTAGTAGGGAATGAGTGTTTTAACCCAAGGTTCCCTTCAACGAAGTCGATACCAAACTGTTTCCAGTCATTTTTAGGGTAGGCAATAAAATGCGCATTAAAGTTACCTGTAGCACCACCAAATTTAGCAGCAAAAGGTACGTTGAATAACAAACGCATTTGCTCTTCTAAACGTTCTACAAAAACAGCTATTTCCTTACCTAAACGCGTAGGCGATGCCGGTTGCCCGTGTGTTCGTGCCAGCATAGGTACATCTGCCCATTCAACAGATAGCTCTTTTAATTTGGCAATAACCTTAATAAGCGATGGCAGGTATACGTTTTCAAATGCTTCTTTGGTAGAAAGCGGTATAGCCGTGTTGTTTATGTCCTGAGAGGTAAGCCCGAAGTGTATAAACTCTTTATACGCTTCAAGTCCCAGTGTATCAAATTTCTTTTTTATAAAATACTCAACCGCTTTAACATCGTGGTTAGTAGTTTTTTCTATTTCTTTTATATCCGCTGCATCCTGTGCAGTAAAATTTTTGTATATATCGCGAAGTTCTTCAAACTTACTTTCGCTTACGCCTTCCAACTGTGGCAGGGGTAATGAGCATAGTTCAATAAAGTATTCGATTTCTACTAATACACGGTAGCGTATTAGTGCTTCTTCAGAAAAATAAGCTGATAACGATTGTGTTTTACCTCTGTATCTTCCGTCTATCGGAGAAATGGCATTTAATTCAGTTAAAACTTGCATTTGTTGTTGTGTGTTTCAGTAAACGGCAAAGATAGGTTTTTGAAGCCAATATTAAAACTTCTGTTTTATATCCATTCTGCCGTGAAGTATTCTTACTACTTCTATTTCTTTTTTGTCAATTATCAGGTAAAATATAATATGTTCTCCTGATTTATAGCCGAATAAAGAATCAGCTATTTCGGTATATGATTTACCTAATAACGGATTGTTTGCTATTTCTTGACAACTGTCTATAAGTAATTTGTAATATTTGTCAGCTTGCCTTTCAGACCATTCATCATAAGTATAGCTCCATATATTGGCTAAGTCATCAACAGCTTTTTTTGAAAGATGATATTTAGCCATTTTTCGCTTTTTGAGCTTTTAATGATGCAAGGTGTTTTTTGGGGTCGAAATCATCAGCTCTTCCACTGTTTATTCCTTCCTGAATAGCCTTTTTTAGCATAGCAGCTTTATCTTCTTGTTCTTCAAGAAGTCGTAACCCCGCCCTTACTACCTCACTTACATTTTTAAATCGTCCGTTTGATATTGCATGTTCTACAAACCCTTCAAAATGATTGCCTAATGATATTGATGTGTTTTTCCCCATAACCTGAATTTTTTGTAAAGTTACCAATTTTAGGTAATAATTAAATATAAGTCTATAGAAAAATTACTGCTTTACAATAGTTTAAAAAATAATGCTAACTTGCCGTTCCATCATCAAAAAATAATAAATTACTATGAAAAAACTGCCTTTGCTATTAGCTTCAATGCTTATCTTTTTAGTATACAGTTGTATAACTATTAAGGCGGAAAATATAACTACCGACGGCAAGAGTATAAAAACTGTAAACACAAAGCTACAGGATAGCCTTGCTTTTGAGCTTTGCAAACTATATGGTAGCGACCAGGGGTTAAGAGACCCTTATTTATATGGTGGCAAAATAGACTGGGCTTACGTTCAAAAAATAGATTCTATTAACTTTAAAAAGCTGGTTGCTTTTGTAAAAGATAACGGATTCCCGACTAAAAAGCTTTTAGGTGAAAAGAACTATAGCCATGAATGTGTAGAAGCTGCTGCTGTTGCGGTATTACTACATACCCCACATATGCTGGTAAATGATAAAACGTATTTTAATGTGTTTTTAAATGAGGTTAAAAAAGGAAATTTAAAAGCGGAAATGTATGCTACTATTTTAGATAAGTATTATTGGGTAAAAAAGGATAATAACCACAGGGTACTATATGGTTCTCAGTTTGGAATGCCATGTAAAGATATGCGAGAAGAAACCAACAGCGCCAGAGCAGAAATAGGCTTAGCTCCTTTAGCGGATTCTTTGTTTGTGGACTGTGATTAAGTGCTGATTTCATTAAAAACAGAATAAAATTCATCATTATCTATTAGATATTCAATTGTTGATATAATTGATTTTCTATCTGTTCTTTCTATAATTATCATATCAGAAGCCAAAAATAATAACCTGAATCGCATTCTCCTGTTTTTTGATTTTTTAATCTGAGGTGTTGGATGTTTTGATAAGTGAAAAATGTAGCAATGTATTTTTTATCATTATCAAAAGTAACTATAACATCAGTATTGTCATTAGTATATAATTCACCTTCAATAATTGACCCTTTAACTTCGCTTTCTATCCATATATCTTTTATTGAGTTCATTATGTATTTGTCAATTCTTCAAAAATCTTTTTAGTCCAGTCTTTTATTGAGGTGTGGAATTCAAATAAAGTCTGCTCGTTTTCACTTGTAAAATACTCTTTTTGATTAGTTATTAAACCATATATGAAAGAACTTGCTTTTCTGCCATTTATATTAAAATAATAGTTTTCAAGAGATAAATCAGTAGCGCAAAAATCTCCGTTGTATTCTTCTTTTGTTTGAAAACTCTGATTGTTTAAAATATTGTCAAGCATACTTTTTAGATGCTCAGGAAAGTTTCCGGAAGAAATATGAGTTTTCTCCTTATTATCTTCATTACGAAAGCTCATTTTTATCTCATATTCATATAAGAGATTTACAAAAAGGTCAATATTGAGCAATCTATGAGTTAAACCATCGAAGTAGGTGTAACCAAAAAGATAGTCTTTATCAAGTTCAAGTTTATCTTTTAAGTTATTCTTTATCAGAGGGAAAAAAGCAGTAAACGACATCAGTTTTCCTTTTACTACCTCTATCCCCTCACTAGCCGTTAACGGAAATACCTCTAATGGGTTTGGTAAGTGCGGGATTTGTGCCGGTTTCGGGTCTATGTAATAAATAGGGGTATCGGGTTTAGCATAGTCTACAAGCCCTGCTGCAGGGTATACCTGCATACTGGTGCCTATTACTATCATATAATCAGCTTGTTCTACTATTTTCATGGCTTTTTCAATAGCGGGTACCGCCTCACCAAACCATACTATATGCGGGCGTAGCTGTTTTTGTGTAACAGGGTGTAGTGTGCCTTGTAAAATATCGTCTTGCCAGTTCAGTATCTCTGTTTCGCATACAGTACAGCGCGCCTTTAACAGTTCGCCATGCAGGTGTACTACATTAGTACTGCCACCACGTTCGTGCAGGTCGTCTACATTTTGGGTAATAACCGTAACATCAAAATGGCTTTCCAGTTCCGCTATTATTTTATGCGCTTTGTTGGGCTGTACTTCTAAAAGCTGTTTACGCCTTTGGTTATAAAAATCCAGTACCAACGCAGGGTTTTTACGAAAACCTTCGGGTGTTGCCACTTCCATAACATCGTGTCCTTCCCAAAGCCCGTCAGCATCGCGAAAGGTTTTAATACCACTTTCGGCACTCACTCCGGCTCCGGAAAGTACTACCAGTTTCTTTTTCATTTAGTTATACTTTTCCCAGTGTGTAAAGTTGTTCAAGGGTAGGCGAATCGCTACCACCTTCCGGTTCAAGCGTAATACCAAAGGCTTCAGCCCCTTCAAAAGAGTCTACTTTATAAATACCTTTTGTGTCGGCTATATTATCAGTATCAAGTACACCTATACTGGTTGGGGTAAGGGGACTAAGTTTAAGTGCCCATACTTGGTATACTTTTCCTTCGGGTGGAGTAGGCAGTCCTGCAATATCAACATAAGTTTCGTTATCGGCTTTGTTTAAGTATATTTTTGCTTTAGCATCGGGGGCTACTTGTTGTCCTTCCAGTGTTATGGTTTGGTCTGCTTTATCGCGAACTATTGCCAGTGCCTCTTCTGTTTGGGTGTTTTGCTTTTGTGCATCGGCAAGCATTTGCTCATACTTATTTCTTTCAATAACCACTTTTTTGGCTTCGTCTTTAACTTCGTTATACTTGTAATACTGTATACCTATACCAAACATAAGTATAACGGCTGCTGCCCAACCAAGGTATGGCGATACAGATTTTTTAGGTTGTATTTGTACTACTTCGCCACCTTGTCGCTCAAGTAATATTTGTTTTATTTTATGGTAGTTTTCTGCCGAAAGTTTTGGTGATATACTATATGACAGGTTTATAACTGCCTGTTCTATAGATAGTATTTCTGCTTGTACTTCGGGGTGTTTTTGTGCCATTTCCTGTACCGCAATATTCTCTTCCTCGGTTAGCAACCCGAAAACAAACAATTCCAGTGTTCCTGATTCTATTAGTTCTTCTTTCTCCATTACGCTTGTAAAATGTTCCTTAATTCTTTAATACAATTTCTGTTTTGTGTTTTTACTGTACCCAAAGGTATATCCAGTTCTTCGGAGGCTTCTTTTTGTGTGTAGCCTTTAAAGAACAGCAAATCGATTATACGAATACATTTAGGTTTCAGTTTTTGGATAAATTGTTTTATCCCGATAGCGTCTATCTTATTCGTGGTTGAGGTATTGTGGTCGAGAATATGTACGAAATTGTCTGAAGATAAGTTTTTCTTACTGTTATTATGGCTTTTAGAGCGCAACCTGTCTATAGATGCATTGCGAGCAATATTAAGAATCCAGGTAAAAAACCTGCCTTTTTTGTCATTGTAAGTATCAAGATTTTTCCAGATTTTTACAAATACCTCTTGCAATACATCTTCGCTTTCTTCTTTATCCTTTAGCAGGTTGTATATTACCCCATACAAACTTTTGGAGTACATGTCGTATAGCAAGGTAAAGGCTTTACTGTCTTTTTTGTAAATTTGCTCTAATAGTTCTTCCTGTGTCATAAGTTCAATTTGATACGCCTAATTTAGTAAAAGATTTTTAACATTTTAACGATTAATGAAAAACACTTTTGGTGCAGACTACCTTCAACATCTGGAAGGCTTTATTACAGAAAACAGAAAAGAGACTTTTTTAAAGGTATTACAAAACCGAACAAAACATTTTACAGTAGCTGTAGAAGATGTTTTTCAGTTGCATAATACCAGTGCGGTAATGCGTACCTGCGATGTTTTTGGTATACAGGAACTTAATGTAATAGAAGAAAAATTTGGTAAAGATATAGATAAGGAAATAGCTTTAGGCGCACAAAAGTGGGTTGATATTAACCGGCATGCTTCTACAGCATCATGTATACATAAGTTAAGAGGGGAAGGGTATAAAATTATAGCTACTTCACCGCATATTGACTCGTGTTATCTTGATGAATTTGATATAACGAAACCCGCAGCGTTGTTTTTCGGGACTGAAAAAACAGGGCTATCGCAAGAGGTATTAGATCAGGCAGATAGTTTTATTAAAATACCAATGGTAGGTTTTACTGAAAGTCTTAATATATCTACATCGGCAGCTATTGTAATGCAGTATATAACAAGTAAGCTAAGAAAATCAGATATTGATTGGAAGTTAACTGATGAAGAGTTACTGCAAAAGCGTATTGACTGGGCTGAGAAATCAATTAAAGATATTGATTATATAAAGCGAAAATATATTGAGGCTAATCAGGAATAATAAAATTCTTTAATCTCTGTTTAAAACTTTATATTCTTCATAACAGCTACTTATCGCATCCATTATCTGTAAGTCATTAGCAGTGGTAATAAATGCTTCGGAGTAGTTACAACGCTCTAATATTTCAGCAATTTCATCTTTTGATACACCTAATAATGCAGACAGTGTTTCGCGGTCAAATTTAGATGCTAACAGGTTTCTTACTGTATCATCTTTTTTCATTTGCCTTAAACGGCGCATTTCGGCAGGTTTTTTACCAAAAATATTATGCAGTAAATCGGCAGGGTTTAGTACTGAGCTAACAATACGTTTAAAAGCACTGGGGGAGTACTCTCCGCCCTCGTAGCCATAATTAAGTCCTGCAATACCATAACGGTAATTATTCTCCTCAATAGGAGCTAATTTTGAGTCTATTTGAAGATAACCGGTAAGGTTGTATTTGTTAATTACAACTTCTTCCAGTGTATAAGCTCTTTCTGTAAGCGGAATTTTGGTAACGGTAGCATTATTTATCCAGTCGTTTGTTACCCTTACTTTTATTGCCTGATAACCTGTTTGCGAAATATGCAGGGTATCGTTTGCTTTTGCTTCTATGGTAAATTGTCCTTTAGCATCGGTAACAGTACCTTTTACGGTGTTAATATTAATAATGCTGATATTAGCCGCAGGGCGCATTGTACCATCATTAATAATAATACCCGAAACAGTTGTTTGTGCTAAACCGCTAACGGAAATAAATAAAAATAAAAAAACTACAAAATATCTCATCGAATCTCTATATGTTGTAAAAGTAATAAACAAACGCGATATTTTGTAGTTAGTGTATAATTAAGTAAAAATATTTCTTTTAACTTCTTCTGGATCTTCTTCCGCTGCCCCCTCCTTTATTAAAGTTTCCTTTTCTGGAGTTTGAGCTGGAAGAGTTTTCGAACTTACCGCTTCTTTTATTTCTTCCGTTATGGTCTCTGCGACGGCTGTTGCTTCCTCCACCATCATTTTTAGAGATTTCTACGTTAATTTTTCTGCCTTCTAAGTGCATACTGTTTAACGTATCCATAACTAATGATAAGTTACCGGCTTCTGTATTAAAGAATGAGAATCCTTCTTTTACGTCAACTTTAAATACATCATCACGACCAAGACCTAAAGTATCTCTAAGGAAATCTTTAAGGCTCATCCAGTCGAAATTATCTCGTGAACCAATGTTTATAAAGAAACGTACGTTACCGTCTGTAGGTATTGCATGGCTGCCTCTGTCAGCAGATGGCGTATTAAGGTCTTGATTCTTTTTGTAGTAGTTAATAAACCTGTTAAACTCTACTGACACCATTTTTTTGATAACTTCTTCCTTGGTAAGGTCTTTCATTACCTCATATATAGCAGGAAGGTAAGAGTCTATTTCGTGATCTACTTCTACATCTTTTATTTTATTCGCAAGGTGGAAAAGTTGTATTTCGCAAATTTCCATACCTGAAGGGATAGATTTTTCTTCAAACTTTTGTTTGATAATCTTCTCTATAGTAGATATTTTGCGTAACTCACTTTTAGTAACAATTACGATAGATGTACCTGATTTACCTGCACGTCCTGTACGGCCACTACGGTGGTTATAGGTTTCTATTTCATCAGGTAACTGGTAATTAATTACGTGTGTAATATCATCAACATCAATACCTCTTGCTGCCACATCAGTAGCTACAAGCATTTGTATTTGGCGTGTTCTGAATGATTTCATTACCGCATCACGTTGTGCCTGCGATAAGTCACCATGTAGCGCTGCTGCATTATAACCGTCACCAATAAGTTTTTCGGCTACAGCCTGTGTATCACGTTTTGTACGACAAAATACTACTGAGAAAATATCAGGGTTTGCATCTGCAAGCCTTTTTAGTGCCTCGTAACGGTTACGACCGTTAACTAAGTAAAATTCATGTGAGACTGTAGAAGAGCCTGAATTTTTGTGTCCCACTGTTATTTCAAGTGGTTTTCTCATAAATTCTTTTGCTATACGTGCTACTTCTCTTGGCATAGTAGCAGAGAATAACCATGTGTTTTTCTCATCAGGCGTTGTAGATAATATAGATACTATATCCTCATAAAAGCCCATGTTAAGCATTTCATCTGCCTCATCAAGAACGCAAAAGTTTATTTTAGATATGTCAATCATTTTACGATTAAGCATATCCTGCATTCTTCCCGGGGTAGCTACAATTATTTGTGCTCCTTTTTTAATTTCTCTGGCTTGTTCTGTAATGCTTGCTCCACCATATACTGCAACAGTACGAATACCGTTTATGTATTTGGAGTAAAGTTTAATCTCGTTTGTAATTTGCAGACAAAGCTCGCGAGTAGGAGAAAGTATTAAGGCTTGTGTATTTCTGTTATCAGCATCAATTTTTTGAATTAACGGAAAACCGAAAGCTGCTGTTTTACCTGTTCCTGTTTGAGCAAGAGCAACTATATCGGTATCTTTTTCCAATAATAGGGGAATCGCCTTTTCCTGCACTTCTGACGGGTTTTCAAACCCTAGATCGTTTATCGCCCTCAGCAGCGATTCATTCAATCCTAATTGTTCAAATTTATTCATAAATATTTTTAAAATAGCTGCAAAGGTACTGTTTGTTAGTGAGATATACTAATAACAGTACGAGTTTTATTTTAAATTAAAAATTTGAAAATCAGATATTTATATTTTTCAGAAATTGTGTTAATGCTGTAACGGCTTTGCCACGGTGGCTTAGCTTTGTTTTTTCCTCAAGAGAAATCTCGGCAAAAGTTATATTTTTGCCCTCCGGTTTAAATATAGGGTCATAGCCAAAACCTTCATTTCCCTGCTTGTTTACAGTTATTTCGCCTTTGGCAATTCCTGTAAATAAAAGTTGTTCTCCGTTTAAGTTTAAGGCTATTACAGTTTTAAACTGTGCATTACGGTTACTTTTATCTCTAAGTTCATTTAAAAGCTTTTCCATATTGGCTTCAGCGTTTTTTTCTTCTCCTGCATATCGTGCGGAATATACACCGGGAGCGCCGTTTAGTGCTTCTACTTCAAGCCCTGTATCGTCAGCAAAACAGTTATAACCATATTTTTCGGTAATATAGTTTGCTTTTAAAATTGCATTTCCTTCTATCGTTTCGGCTGTTTCGGGTATATCTTCGGTACACCCAATATCTTCAAGTGTTAGTATCTCAATACTACTCGGTAGCTGATGCTTTATTTCTTTTACTTTGTTTTTGTTGTTAGAGGCAAATACAAGTTTCATTGAATAGAAATAATGGGTTTGTTAATTTTTGTTATTTGGCTTACAGAGTGCATCTGTAATATTAGCTACAACTGCCCAGCGTACATTTTCACCATTACGCACTTTTGAAGAGGTAGCAATAACCGCAATAAACTCGGCTATATTTAATATTAATACAAAGAAAATATAAATTACAAAGAACACAGATACTTTGCTGTCTTGCCACATTATAGCAAAAGTCCAGCCCCATGCAATACTGTTAAACGGTACTATAATAAGTTGTGCTAATACTGCTTGCAGGCTATGCCATTTTATAAAATAGCTCGATTTTAAATTGCTTAAATAGTAAATTAATGAAGCTAATACATTAACTATAGGTAAAGGCACCCCTACAATAACGGCTACTATAGCCATAAGGTATCCGTTTGACGCCTGTTCGTATTCATACGGGTGTATGCTTACCTGTTTTTCTTTAGTTACAGTCCCTTCTGTATATTCCATATCCAGTTTAATAAAATGAGTACAATAAGTAGTATAGCTACAGTTTTTTTGCCTAGAGCCTTTTCAAACTGTAAATAGCTCCTGTATAAGGTCTCTTTTCTTAAAGTTACATCATAAAGAAGCCAAAAAGGAAATATAATTAAAATAGCAGCAATAACATAACCCAAGGGGTTAATTAAAACAGCATCGTAAAAATCTCCTGAAGTTATAGCAAGTACAGAACGGGTATTACCACAGGAAGGGCATGGAATACCTGTAGTTCTTTTAAAAAAACAAACCGGCTTACTATTTACGGCATGTTGTTGCCATAAATTATAAGCCAGCCAGCTATATCCGGCTATTAATCCTAAAGTAAGTATTAGGTATAGCCTTTTTTTTGTCATTACCTTTTTACTATAGGAATTGCTGTATCTTTTCCATGTTCTTTTGGCGAGTAGCATCCTGTATAAGGAACCAGTCAACAATAGTCCATATATATGCCCCACCACAAGTTAAAAGTTTACCTACACCAAGCCCTGTATCACCTATAAGGAAACGATCTATACCAAGCGATCCTGCAAGTATAGATACTATTAATATAGTAGTCGGGTCTTTAAGATCTACTGTTTGTAGCATCATCCATTTGTCCTCATCTAATAACAAAAGTCTTTCTCTCAGGTAGCTTATTTGATGGCTTTGGAAATACTTTGAATTTGACATTATATACATGTCCACTTTTTGTGCATCCATTATTTTTAGTTTTTGGTTGGTTAACTGCGTAAAACTATAAAAATATTTTAATTAAAATTATGTTAAAGTAATTTTTTGATAAAATTATGTATGCATAACTTATTTAAAATACTCTGTTTCTGCAAATCTAAGACCATTTAGTTACTAGCTGCATTAAAAAATTATTATGATGAAAGCAATATAATAACTACTTTTGATGCGTTTTTTATGACACAGAAAATTTAGAGATAATGGTAAAAGATTTATTTGAGAGAATACAAAAAAATAAAGGACCATTAGGTAAATGGGCATCTCAGGCAGAGGGGTACTATGTTTTCCCTAAACTTGAAGGGCCTTTATCCAATAGAATGATGTTTCATGGTAAGAAAGTTATCAACTGGAGCATTAATGACTATTTAGGTCTGGGTAATCATCCTGAAGTAAGAAAAGTTGATGCGGAAGCAGCAGCAGAGTATGGAGCGGCTTACCCCATGGGTGCAAGGATGATGAGTGGACACACTACCTGGCACGAAAAATTACAAGATGAACTAGCTTCATTTGTACAAAAAGAATCAGCGTATTTATTAAACTTTGGTTATCAGGGTATGGTGTCTATTATAGACGCATTAGTATCTAAAAACGATGTTATAGTATATGATGTAGATTCTCATGCTTGTATTATAGACGGTGTACGTTTGCACATGGGTAAACGTTTTACCTATAAGCATAATGATGTAGAGAGCCTTGAAAAAAACCTTGAACGTGCTGTAAACATAGCAGAAACTACCGGAGGCGGTATATTGGTTATTACCGAAGGTGTGTTTGGTATGCGTGGGCAGCAGGGTAAACTAAAAGAAATTATTGCACTAAAAGAAAAGTATAACTTCAGACTTTTAGTAGATGATGCACATGGTTTTGGTACACTTGGTAAAACAGGTGCCGGAGCAGGAGAGGAGCAGGGATGCCAGGACGGTATAGATGTTTACTTCTCTACATTTGCAAAATCTATGGCAAGTATAGGTGCATTTGTAGCGGCAGATAAAGATGTTATTGACTTTTTAAAGTATAACCTGCGTTCTCAAATGTTTGCTAAATCATTACCAATGATTATGGTAAAAGGTGCTCTTAGGCGTTTAGAAATGCTAAGGACAATGCCTGAGATAAAAGCAAAACTTTGGGAGAATGTAAATGCACTGCAAAATGGTTTAAAAAGCAGAGGCTTTAATATAGGTGATACTAATACTTGTGTAACACCTGTGTATCTTGAAGGTAGTATTCCTGAAGCTATGGCGATGGTTAATGACCTGAGAGAGAATTACGGTATATTCCTTTCTATAGTGGTGTACCCTGTAATACCAAAAGGTATTATACTTTTAAGAATGATACCTACAGCTTCTCATACGGCAGAAGATATAGAATTGACACTTGAGGCTTATGAAGCTATTAGAGAAAAATTAGAAAATGGTACATACAAAAAAGTAGCTGCTGAAACTACTGTTGATGTATCAGGAGAATAATTTTACTTGAAATAAAAAATCCCGAGTTACTACTCGGGATTTTTTTTATAAATCTTTTCGGTATGTTCTTCTGCGTTTGTGTATAATAGGGTCGAAGTTTTTCCAAAGATTATGCATTGCACGGTTTTCTTCCAATTCAGGAGTGCGAATACAATTTTGAATGTTATTTCTTTTAAAGACTTTATAATACTCATCAAAAATTATAGCTGTAACCCCTTTGTTTTGGTAAGCAGGCTCTATACCTATCAAGTAAAAAACTACATCTTTACTGTGTTTGCGTGCTTTAAGCAGGTGTAAAAAACCAAAAGGGAATAGTTTGCCGTTAGCTTTTTTTAATGCCTTAGCAAAAGAAGGCATTACAATACAAAAGGCTACTATATTTTTATTTTCGTCCTCTACAAATTTTATATACTCAGGGTTTATAAGCCCTATATATTTCTTTTTAAAGTATGCTTTTTGCTCATCGGAGATTGCTACAAAAGAAGAAAGCCTTTCATACGATCGGTTAAATAAATCGAACATCTTGTCTACATAAGGCATTATTTCTTTGCTGCTGGAAAAGTTTACAGATGTTAAGTTATACCTCTTTTTAATTAAGGTGCTGGCTTTCTGAAAAGATTTAGGGTCTACATTATTCATAGTAAAAGTACTCTCTATGTACTCTTTTTCCTTTACAAAGCCCAGTTTTTCAAAATGTTCTTTATAATATGGAGGATTATACCATGTAATAGCCGTACCTATTTTATCAAAACCTTCTGTTAGCGCACCAACTTTATCTAAGTTAGAAAAGCCCATGGGGCCCTCTACATACTCTAAATGGTGCTCTCTGCCGTATTCATAAACTTTTTCAAGCAATGCTTTGGTAACCTCTATATCATCAATAACATCAAACCAACCAAAACGTACTTTAAGTTTGTTTTGCAGTTTTATTTCCTGCCAGTTAACTATAGCAGCTATTTTACCTACTATCTCATTCCCTTTTTTAGCTAAAAACAGTTTTACATCTGCATTTTTAAAAGCCGGGTTTTTAGTTTCATCAAAATTTTCAAGTTCATCACTAATAAGTGGTGGTATCCAGTACGGGTTATCTTTATATAACTTAAAAGAAAATTTAATGAATTGTTTTTTTTCTTTAAGCGTTTTAACTTCTGTTATAGTTATCATGGTAGGGTTAATCTTCGTCTATTTCGTCAAGTCTTTTTTGCTTGCGCGCTTCTCTTTTCTTTTTACGTTCTTCCTTTTCTTTCTCTTTTTTCTCCTTTAGCTTTTTCTGCTCTTCGTTATATTCATCTTCACGGCTACCTTTACCCGGTAGTAAAACATCAACATAATTAGCATCAAAACGCCAAGAGAGACCTAGTCCTGCATATAATATAGAAGGTGTATCTTTAACATTAGCACTTATTGATGCATCTACTTGTAAAACATCCGTAAGCAGGTGTGCGGCACCTATACGTCCTATACCATCAGAGTAGTAATCACTATTATAGCCCTGAAATTCTACGAAACCAGACCATCTTTCATTAAAACCTCTTGTAAGGGTAGAAATTAAGCCAAGGCTGGGATACTCTGTAGGGAATTTATCAACAATAATATTATTTACCCATACCCACTTACCAAAATGGTTTTGAGTAATAGCCATAAATTTAAAGCTGATTTTATCTTCAGGGAAAGTGTATATATTATTCCCCCCTATAAGGTTTGCACCACCATATAACGCAACAGCGGGTAATAAATTATGCCATTTAAATTTATGGTTTGCTTTCCAACTGTATAAGTTTGGTTCCGGGTTATAGTTTTTGTCAGGGTCATATAATAAGTATTTAGCACCTATATAAGCCTGTTTAAAATCGTTACGGTATTTAGTATAAATTAAATCTTCATGCTGGTCAAACTGGTATTGTAAATCAACTACAAATTCCAGTTCTTCTACAAAAGCACCATATCGAACAGAAAGGTCTATGCCTAAGCCTTTAGTTTCATAATTCAATATAGAGTGGTCTTCCATTATACCGTATACACCCGTTTCTACCTGAAATATACTTTTACCTACAGCAAAAGCAGACATTGATTTACCGGGACGGTTAGAGTTTATTTGGTCAGTATACTGCGCGTATGTAGAAGTAAGACATGACAAAAAAGCAAAAAGAAATATTTTTTTAGCGTATCTCATGTTTGGCAGGTTTATTGTTCATTTTAAGTTAAGGTAATGCTCAAAAATACTACATTTATTATTATTTTAAGGCAGCTTATTTAATTTTAAAGTACGGATTCCGTATTTTTGAAAAAAATTATTGATTATGGACATCGCATCTTTTGCAGGCATATTAAGAACAATAGCCATACTGATATTAATTTATTATGCAGCTAAATTTTTACTGCGCCTGTTTGCCCCTATGATATTACAGCAGGTAGCAAAAAAAGCAGAACAAAACTTCTATCAGCAACAACAGTATAACCAGCAACAATATAACAAAAGTCAGCAAGAGCGTAATACTAACCAACAGCATAAAGTTAAGTCAGACAAAAAATATAATGACAATAAAAAAGTTGGTGAGTATATTGACTTTGAAGAAATAGATTAAAGAAATTTAAAAGTTCCTTACAGGAACTTTTTTTATGCATACATGTTATATTAATTATACCGGCTAATTTATTCTTTCCTGTAAATTAAGTATCTTCACGGCGTTTTACTTTAGTTTAAAAAAGATTAACGATACATGAAGAACATCGGTAAACTCTATCCGCATTTACTGGCTATAATAGGTTTTGTAGTTGTTTCCCTAATTTATTTTTACCCTGTATTACAAGGCAAAAAAATATATCAGTCTGATATTGCTCAGTATACAGGTATGGCAAAACAGCAAAACGATTTCAGGAAAACAACAGGTGAAGAACCGTACTGGGCAGACAACGCCTTTGGGGGAATGCCCACTTACCAAATGGGTGCTAATTACCCACATAACTATGTAAAAAAATTAGACTCCGTTTTACGATTTCTTCCTCGCCCAGCCGATTATTTATTCCTTTATTTTATAGGGTTTTATATTTTAATGTGTGTACTAAAAGTTGATCCGCTAAAAGCATTTTTTGGTGCACTCGCTTTTGGTTTTTCAACCTATCTGGTTATAATACTGGGGGTTGGGCATAATGCGAAAGCCCATGCTATTGCCTATATGCCTATGGTAGTAGCCGGTGTATTACTGGTTTTCAGGAAACGATATATAACAGGTGGTTTGCTTACTATGGTTGCCGCTGCACTGGAAATAAATGCCAACCACTTCCAGATGACGTATTACTTATTACTATTATTACTGGTTATAGGTATATACTACATAGTTCAGATTATACAGAAAAAAGACTTTAAACACTTAGGGATATTAGCCGGTACATTTGTAGTTGCAGGACTTTTTGCAATAGGTGCTAATGCAACAGGATTAATGGCTACTGCCGAGTATACTGATTTTAGTATGCGAAGTAAAAGTGAACTAACTATAAACCCTGATGGTTCTCCTAACAATACAGATTCTGCTATGGACTATGACTATATTACAGAGTATAGTTATGGTAAAGCTGAAAGTTTTAACCTTATTGCACCACGATTATTTGGAGGTGGTGCCCGTGAAAATGTAGGGGAAGACTCTGTAATGTATGAGTTTATACTTTCGCAAGGTGCAAGACCTTCGGAAGCAAAAGATTTTGTTTCGGGTGTACCTACTTATTGGGGAGACCAGCCTATAGTAGAAGCTCCGGCATATATAGGTGCTGTAGTTTTCTTTTTAGCCCTTTTGGCATTGTTTATAGATAAGCGTAAAGTAAAATATGCCTTTTTGGCAGGAGCTATTCTATCGTTATTATTATCGTGGGGTAAAAACTTCCCTGTACTTACCAATTTCTTTATTGATTACGTTCCGCTTTATGATAAGTTCAGAGCAGTATCGTCTATACAAGTTGTATTAGAGTTATGCTTTCCCGTTTTAGCTATAATGGGGCTGCAATCGTTTATGAAATCAGAAAAAGCTGAGCAATGGAAAGGTTTACAGTATGCAGGAGGTGCTGCTTTAGGAGTAATAATAGTATTATTTGCACTTAGCGGAAGTTTTGAATATACAGGTGGGTACGATGCCCAGTTAAGAGAAATGTACGGGCAAATGGGACCTGCATTTGTAGAAGCATTACAAGAACAGCGTGCCGATATGTATATGAACGATTTATTACGTTCAGGGTTTTTAATTTTAGTTACAGGTGGTGTATTGTGGGCTTATAAAGAGAATAAACTATCTAATATGGTTGCGACTATAATAGTAGGGGTACTATTGGTAGGCGATTTATATTTAATAGATAAAAATTACGTAAATAAAGAAGATTTTATAAGTGCAAGAGAGGCTAACATGCCATTTCAGGAAACTCCTTCAGATTCTTACATTCTTGAGGATGATTCATTCTACAGAGTATACGAACCACAGGCAAGACTACAGGGTAGAACATCCTATTTCCATAATTCAGTAGGGGGGTACAGTGCTGTACGACCAAGAAGAACAGACCAACTGTTTACGTATTTGGCAGACCCTTATATTTCTGAAATATATCAGTCTATTGACCCTGAAACAATGCAGGTAAATAAAAACTTCCCTGTACTTAACTTATTAAATATAAAATACATTATTGTACAAGCAGGTGAGGGACAGAGTCTTCCTTTAACGAACCCTTATGCTAATGGTGCAGCATGGTTTGTTAGCGACGTAAAAACAGTAGCTTCGGCAGACGATGAAATCCTGTCGCTTAAAGATTTAAACTCCAAGCAAGAAGCTGTAGTAAATAAAAATGACTTAACAGAAGTTATAAAAGCATCATACGCTGTTGATAGTACTGCTACTATACAATTGGATGAGCATAAGCCAAACTACATAAAATATACTTCTGATAATAAAAATGAAGGTTTAGCTATATTCTCTGAAATATATTATGCCAATGGCTGGCAAGCCTATATTGACGGAAAAGAAGTTCCGTATTTTAGAGCAGACTATGTATTACGTGCTATGCAAGTGCCTGCTGGTAAACACACTATTGAGTTTAAGTTTGACCCTCAGGTAGTAAAAACGGGTAGTTCTATAGCATTGTTTAGTAGTATAGGTATGCTGTTGCTTTTAGTGGGAGGTATATATTTCAATACTAAAAAAGATAACCAACTTTAACTGTGAAGAAGGTTCTTATTATAACATATTACTGGCCACCTGCAGGAGGTCCCGGTGTGCAACGTTGGCTAAAGTTTGTAAAGTACTTACCTGAATATAGTATAGAGCCAATTGTTTACATACCTGAAAACCCTACCTATCCGCTTATTGATAATGATTTGGTTGATGAGGTAAACCCACAAGTTACCATAATCAAGCACAGAATTACAGAACCGTATAATTGGGCTTCTGCTTTTTCTAAAAAAGATACTAAAAAGATAAGTTCAGGAATTATTCCTAACAAGCAGAAACAATCGTTTATGCAGCGATTAATGCTTTGGGTTAGGGGAAACCTTTTTATTCCTGATGCCCGAGTACTTTGGGTAAAGCCATCAGTCAATTATTTATCTAATTATATACAAGAACATGGTATCGATACTGTAATTACTACAGGGCCTCCGCATAGTTTACATTTAATAGGTTTAGAGTTAAAAAAGCAGTTGGCTGTAAAATGGTTTGCTGATTTTAGAGACCCTTGGACTACTATTGGTTATCATAAAGAATTAAAGCTATCTAAAACCGCTGCAAAAAAGCATAAACAACTGGAAAGTGAAGTTTTAAATACTGCTGACCATGTTATAGTAACCAGTCCTACTACTAAAAAAGAATTTGAAGCTATTACTGATAAACCTATAACCGTAATAACTAATGGTTATGATGTATCAAAAGTAGGCAGGCAACCACTGGATGAAAAGTTTACATTGGCACATATAGGCTCATTACTTTCGGAACGTAACCCTAAAGCATTGTGGCAAGCTATAAAAGAGCTTATAGATGAGAATAGTGATTTTAAAAATGCTTTCGAATTAAAACTTATAGGAGCGGTAAGTCAGGAAGTTTTAAATACCATTAATGAGTTTGAGCTTACAAGCTATGTAAATAATATGGGATATATTTCCCATACAGAGGCTTTAGTACAGCAGCGAAAATCACAAGTACTTTTATTAGTTGAAATAGACTCACCTGATACCAGATGTATTATTCCAGGTAAGCTGTTTGAATATATGGTATCAGAACGTCCTATATTGGCTATTGGTCCTGAAGGAGCTGATATTGAGAGTATAATTAAAACTACCAATACAGGAGTTTTTACTACGTATACTGAGAAAGATAAAATTAAAGAAACACTGCAAAACTATTTTGATTTATACCAGAAAAAGGAACTGAAAAGCCATGCTATAGGATTGCAACAATATTCTAGAAAAAATTTAACAGGACAACTTGAAAGTATTCTAAAACGTTAATAATCAGTAATTAAAATACTTTAAAAGTAAAATCCCGTTTTCTTCTTATGAAAGAAAGACGGGACTTAACAAACCAACCAACCAATTATTAACAAATCTCAAAAAGTAGATTGAGATTCATATAGTTAATAGCAAGTTGTGTGCCAAAGTCGGTTTAAGTGTAATGTTTTTTATTACTGTTTATTATTTACAACATACCTAATGCTTTTTTTGCATCAGCAATGTCTTTATCTGTAGGCCAGGAATGCTTCCTTTCAACAGCATATCGGGCAGCTAGTTGTTCAAGTCTGTCATAATCTGATACCGGTACCGATACTTGTTTATTGCCTTGCATATAACTAACACTATCCATTCCTCTCATCATATGTGTAAAAGAATTACTGGCTTGTTGTCCTGCTATAGTTTGTGCCCTTTTTGAAAAATCAGGTTGAAAAGCATATCCTAAAGTGTTTAATTGCCCTGCTGAACTGACATCTCCGGACTCTAATAGCATTCGGGTGTCATTTCTATATGTTTCTGATGAAAGCCCTGTAGGACCTATTTGTTTGCTACTACCTGTGCCTACATGATCTCTGTGAGATTGATAGGCTTCCTGATAGGCATATGCATTTCTTTCAAACGCACCGGATTCTTTTCTGGATTGTCCGGAGGTTTGATTAAGTGCTGCAAAGCCGAAGTAATGTTCTGATTGATGCGTTTTTCCGCTAACAGCTTTACCTAGTAATTTCTTTAAACGTTGCTGTTCACTTTTTTTATAACCATGCTGTCCTTCTCTGTATTTAGTTCTTTTTTTTATAGTTTTTGTTACTCCCGGTATTTTTGGTTCATCTTTCTTTTTTTTAATAGACTTAACCAACTGTACTACATTGTTTTGAGGAGTGCAAGTTTCATTTAAGGAAGACTTTAATTTTAGTTGAGCAACTGCTTCAGGACGGTTATCTGTAATTGCAGCAGTATTTTTTGATGTAGTGCTACCTGCTGCAGACTGTTGTTGAACAGTTTGCGACCGTTGTGTATAGGTATTCATAGTTAATTTATTTAGTTGGTATTATAAATTAACGGAATAAAAGTGTATTATACAAGTGATATTTTTTAATAAGTGTTTGAAAGCGAATAACTTTTAAATACATTTTTTTGGTTTATACTACCACAATAAGGAAGATGCAGATACCCAGAAGTATAAAAAATACCGCTAAAGCAGCATAAGGAGTTTCTACATTTTTACCCGGGGTGTTGAATGTATGGGCAGTAGCATCCCCTTCAATAGTCGGGATTTTTTCAAGAAACCAAGGGTTGTTATCAGCCAGCTTGGTGAGTTTATTATATATAATGGCTTTATGGGAATCACTTAAAAAGATACTCGAAACTATTGTTTCATCCATAATAAGGCTATTGGTTGCTAAATCTTCCGATTTTATCATTAACTCAATATTCTTATCAGAAAGTATTTCATTAAGCAGTTTAAAAAGCGCATTTTCGTCAATATGCCCTCCGGCATGGAAAATACGGTCTTTTATTCGTCGTATTAAGTTGAGGAAAGTAGTAGAGGTTATATCCTGAGAGCCTACTTTTTGTCGGTTATATTTCTTTTCAAAATCATAAGCCTCTCTTCGTTCCTCGTCGTAAAGTATATGGTATGCTTCCGCTATTTCTTTAAAACGCTCTTCGCTATGCCTGTCCCCGTTGTTTTTATCAGGATGGTGCTTTACCGCCAGTAACTTATAAGCCTTTTTTATTTCAGCTTGCGAGCTACCGGGTGTAACGCCGAGTATTTTATAGTGGTTTTTCATTTTATTGATTAGCCATAGAATCCCAAAAATCAGTATCCATCTTTTTAATTTCAATGGTTTGTTCTACTTGCATTCCTAATCCATAATCATATATATAAGAAGCTAGATTTTTACCATCAATCAGTACAACGGTCGTGTTACCAAATAAGTTTTCAACATATTCAATTGCTCCTTTTGAAAAATAAGATGTAGTTATAAATACCCCTTTATTTGATTGAGCAACAGCTAAAGCACCTACAAAGCGTTGTATTTCCTCACGTCCTACAGCAATATCAAGTCTGTACCTTTTTGCTTGAATGTTTATTCTGCCAAATCCAAGAATATCCTCTTTTATAATTCCATCTATACCCCCGTCATTAGACTGCTTAGTCACTACTCCAGAGTTTTTAATTTCACCTCCATATCCCATTTTTTGAAGAAGCATTACTACTAGCTTTTCAAAAGCAGCTGGGGTTTTAGTTAGGATAGTAGTAAGAATTTCTTCATAGATAGAATTTCGAATATTATTAAATGATGTATAAAGACCTTCTTGAGGAGTCTGCCTGTCATTTAAATCTATAATTTTTATTTCAGGATTTTTATTTTTCTTTATTTTATCTCGTTTAGCAACTTCTTTATCAACAAACTCATTTATATATTCAGGAGTTTCAGAATTAAACATTGTTACACCCTTCTTGCTTATTTTGTAAATACCCCTTGCGGGTTTATCTAGTAAGCCCGCCATATTAAGATAACTTAATGCCCATGAAATCCTATCATAAAAAATATGACCGTTACCGGATGGATACATTTCATTTATTTCTTCATCGGTTAATTTAAATTCATTTGCTAATGGTTCAAGAAAATCTCTGAGTTTCATAGAACGTCCGTCTGAAAGAAGTCTTAAAGCGGAGATTCTTAATTCATGATATTTTGGAATTGCCATAACTATATATTAAGTTGGAATAAATAAAGTAAGGAAAACTTTTACTTTTTATAAAAATATTAAAATTATTACAACTTCTCTCTCAAATACTCTCCTGTAACTGATTTACTGTTTTTAGCAATTTGTTCCGGTGTGCCAAAAGCAACCAAATGTCCGCCGTTTTCGCCACCTTCCGGGCCTATATCAATAATATAGTCGGCGCATTTTATAAGGTCTAAATTATGCTCAATCACTATAATGGAATGTCCTTTATCTAAAAGCGCTTCAAAAGAGGCTAATAGCTTTTTAATATCGTGAAAGTGCAACCCCGTAGTAGGTTCATCAAACACAAAAAGTACTTTATCTTTAGTCGTACCTTTTACAAGGAAAGACGCCAGTTTAATACGCTGTGCCTCACCACCCGAAAGGGTAGAGGACGACTGCCCTAACTGAACATAGCCCAAACCAACATCCTGTAACGGCTGTAGCTTCTGAATAATTTTGGTTTGCTTGTGCTCACTAAAAAAAGCGACAGCATCATCAATAGTCATAGTCAGGATATCATCAATATTCTTATCTTTAAAAGTAACCTCCAGTATTTCCTTTTTAAAACGTTTACCGTTACAAGTTTCACACTCCAGGTGAACATCCGCCATAAACTGCATTTCGATAGTCACTTCGCCTTCACCTTTGCAGGTTTCGCAACGTCCGCCATCTACGTTAAAAGAGAAATGCTTTGGTTTGTACCCGCGTATTTTAGAGATTTTTTGTTTAGAGAATAAATCCCTTATGTCATCATACGCTTTTATATAGGTTACAGGGTTAGAACGCGAACTACGCCCGATAGGGTTTTGGTCAACGTACTCAATATGTTTAATATGCGAATAGCTACCCCTTAACTCTGTAAACTGACCTGCTTTTTCGCCTACGCTTTCCAGCTTTTTTTGCAGGGCAGGGAATAGTATTTTTTTAACCAATGTACTTTTACCACTACCCGAAACACCTGTTATTACCGTAAGGCAATCGAGCGGGAAAGTAACATCTATATTTTTTAGGTTGTTTTCGCGTGCGCCAACTACATCAATATGGTGTTTAAACTTTCTGCGTTTTTTGGGCAAAGCTATTTCCATTTCGCCATTCAGGTATTGGGCTGTAAGCGAATCAGACTTTAAAATCTCTTTATACGTGCCTTGTGCTACTACATTACCGCCCAGTGTTCCCGCTTCGGGACCTATGTCAATAATCATATCGGCAGCTTTCATAATATCTTCGTCATGTTCTACTACAATAACGGTATTACCCAAATCACGTAGATTTAGGAGTACTTTAACCAGCCTTTCGGTGTCTTTTGGGTGTAGCCCTATACTAGGCTCATCCAGTATATACATAGAGCCTACCAAGCTACTGCCCAGTGATGTTGCCAGGTTTATACGCTGCGATTCCCCTCCTGATAGTGTAGCCGATTTACGATTTAGGGTAAGGTAATCTAACCCCACTTCCTGTAAAAAGTGTAAACGGTTATTTATTTCAATAAGCAGTCGTTTGGCTACTTTTTGGTCGTATTCGTTAAGCTCTAAGCCATCAAAAAACGGAATAAGATTTTTAATAGGCAGGTCAACAAGGTCGGATATTGTTCTGTTACCTACTTTTATATAATTAGCTTCGGGGCGTAAACGCTTACCGTTACAAACATTACATTTGGTTTTACCACGATAACGCGAAAGCATTACACGGTTTTGAATTTTATAATTCTTTTCTTCCAGTTCTTTAAAAAAGTCATTAAGTCCTGTAAAGTATTTATTGCCTTCCCAGATTAACAGGCGGTCTTTTTCTGATAATTCAAAATAAGGCTTATGTATCGGGAAATCGAATTTATGGCTATTATTTACCAATTGATCTTTATACCAACTCATACTCTCGCCACGCCAAGGGTATATAGCACTTTCGTAAACCGATAGTGATGTATTGGGTACTACTAAGTCTTCATCTATACCAATAATGCTGCCGTAACCTTCGCAGGCAGGGCAAGCTCCATAAGGATTGTTAAAACTGAACAAGTGAACATTAGGCTCTAAAAAAGCCATACCGTCCAGTTCAAACTTATTACTATACGTAACACGCTCCCCTGATTTTAGTTCTTGCAAAAAACATTCACCTTTACCTTCGTAAAAAGCAGTTTGTACGGCATCGGCAAGCCTGTTATAAAATTCTTCTTCCTCTTTTACCACAATACGGTCAATTACCAGTAAAACCTCTTTATTGGTAAAATCTACATGCTCTATTTCATCTAAGCGGATAGTTTCGTTATCTACCAATATACGTGCGAAACCTTGTTGTAATAGTACACCAAGTTTTTCTTCTATACTACGACCTTTTTCGGTATGCACTGGTGCTAATAGTAACCAGCGGGTGTTTAGCTCTTTGCTTTTTATTTCTTCCACTACATCAGTTACCGTATCTTTTTTAACCTCTCTGCCTGAAACAGGGGAGTAGGTACGTCCCACACGGGCAAACAGTAGTTTTAAGTAATCGTATATCTCGGTACTGGTACCAACGGTACTGCGGGCATTGGTAGTGTTTACTTTTTGCTCTATAGCAATAGCGGGTGCTATACCTTTTATATATTCTACTTTTGGTTTATCCAATCGTCCTAAAAACTGACGTGCATAACTGGAAAGGCTTTCCACATAGCGGCGTTGTCCCTCGGCATATAGTGTGTCAAATGCAAGGCTTGATTTACCCGAACCCGAAAGCCCTGTTACCACTACCAGTTTATTACGGGGTATAGCAACATCTATATTTTTAAGGTTGTGCAGTTGCGCGCCTTTTATCAGTATGTTTTTCTTTGGTTCTAGTGTAGATATATCGGTTTTCGTCATAGCAAAAAGTGTAATGTGCAAAAGTACTGTTTTTACAGGAAAATTTTGTTAAGGGAATGAGAAAGGGAAGTGGTATATTTGATTGCTATCTTTATATCATTTTAAACCGACCAGTGAATTACTTTATAACATTCTGTTTTATACTATCTCGTTATTCGCCTCCTAGTTGGGATAGAAATAATTATTCAGGTGGTGTAAAAACTATAACAGTATCTACAACCTGTATACTCATTTTGTTATATATAGTATACTCACGAAGAAGAGATAAAAAGAAACAAAGGGAACGCGAAATCCAATTTATAAATACTATTAAGGCAGAGGGAATTAAAATTACTATCGGTGCTGATAAGTGTAAAATTATAAGTGAAAAATATAAAGAAACTGAAGATTATTATATAGAATGTCTGGCTAAAGTAAATTTTACTCAAAAGCTATTTAAAAGTAAGGCGATAAAAATGGATAAGAAAACTTTAGAAATAAAGTTATACAATAAAAAAGAAATAGACATTTACTATAATCCGCGCAATAAAAAATGCTTTTTTGACCTTGATTTTCTTAATGATACATCAAGTTGATTTTAAATACTGTACTATATGAAACAAATAACCATTTATCTTATCCTACTTGTTTTAGTGTCATGTAATAAAGTAAAAAATATTGACGAAAATAAAGATGAAATTATAAAAGAGAATGATTCCGAAGTTTCTGTTAAACCTGAAATTAAAAAAGAAATAATTATTAGAGAAGACACCTTGCGAATTTCTGAAAGAGTATTCTATAAATATCAGCAATATTTTGATGAAATAAATGATGGTTTTATTAAAAATCCGGAAACAACCTATTTAATTTTATCAGGATGTTGTATTGAGGGATATGAAGATTTGAGATATGAATTTACAAGCGAAGCAGGACAAGATGTGTATTACGTCTTATACAGTCATTTTTTAAAACAGAAAAATGCAGAAGAGGAATATAAAGAAGAAAGAGAAAATCTTATCAAAATTTTTCAATATATAAATTCTATATATGGAAGTCTAAATTATGGAGGAACTTATTTTGGTCATCAAATGAGCAGAATATATGGCAAAGTTGAGTATAGTGTTTACCTGTATAAAAACAATAAAGATGTTTATGAAAAAAAGTATAAAATTGATAAGCAAAAGAAACTATATATAGACAGACTACGTCAACTTGTTTTAGATGAAGAAAAGCATGATTTTAATACATTAGGTGAAGAAAAGACTAAAAGACGTGAAGAACTCATGACAATTATAAACCAACTTAATATTTTGATTACGAATTATTTTTATTTGAAAGAAGCACAAAAATTTGAACATTCCAATTATTACATTAGCTCGATATGACATTTACTTATACCCAAGATATAAAATCAGCACTTTTAGGGGTTGCTGTAGGTGATGCAATTGGCGTACCTGTAGAGTTTAAAGACCGTGATTATTTAAAGCGTTTTCCTGTACATGATATGTTGGCTTTTGGTACACATCATCAACCGGCAGGCACGTTTTCTGACGATACTTCGCTTACACTGTGTCTAGCAGAGGCTTTAACTAAAGATTATAACTTAACTGAAATAGCATACAATTTTATAGCATGGTATAAGGAGGGTTACTGGGCAGCACATGGAAAGGTTTTCGATATAGGTATTGCTACAAGGCAGGCTATAAACAAATTAGCAGAAGATGCTTCTTCGCCTGAGCTAGCCGGTGGGAGTGATGAATATTCAAATGGAAATGGTTCGTTAATGAGAATATTGCCGTTGGTTTTTTACATAAAAAATAAACCTATTAATGAACGTTGGGAAATTACCAAACAAGTTTCATCTATTACTCATGGGCATATCCGCTCTGTAATAGCTTGTTTTTATTATCTGGAATTTGCAAGGTATTTAGTATCAGTTTCAGAGATAGAAAGAACAAATGAGTTCGCAAAAACTATTTATAATAAGCTAAAAGATGAAATCCCTGAATTTCTTAAAAACATACATATTACTGAAAAAGAAATATCGTTTTTTGACAGGTTATTGAAAAATGATATTTGGAATTTACCTGAGAATGAAATACAGAGTAGCGGTTATGTTTTACATACTTTAGAAGCATCTTTCTGGTGTTTATTTAATTTTAAAAGTTATAAAGACTGTGTTTTAAATGCCGTAAACCTAGGAGAAGATACTGATACTACCGCTGCTGTAGCAGGAGGTCTTGCAGGTTTACTGTATGGTGTAGAAAATATTCCTGTACAATGGTTAAACCAACTGGCTAAAAAAGAATTAATAAGTGATTTATCTGAAAGATTTATCAAAAAACTACAAATTGATTCTTGTGATTTTATAGCCACTTTAGTGTATAAAACTGCAGAAGAGGGAGGGAGAAAGACTTATGCAATATCAGGATACCGTCCTGCAGTAAAGTTTCCTTTCGATAAAATGATGACAACAGGTATGCAAGTTTTCATTAATAAAAAAATAGTTAACCCCGGAGAAACTATTGATGTAGCTATAAAAATACTTGCAGTGGATTATTTCGAGAAAAGTTTGGCTGTAGGAATGGAGTTTGATGCCCGTGAAGGAAGTGTAATTGTAGCTACAGGCATAATTAATAAAATACTGAATGAAAAACTTGTAAAACAATGATTAAAAGATATTTAACTGGCTTTTGTTTAGTTCTATTAATGACTTTTATTAGTTGTAATAATAAAGAAGAACATGTAACACTTACTGTTGAAAATGAGTATATATCCTATGTTGATTCTTCTGAAACTATACAGTTTAATAATTATAAAAATGATAGTATAAGAAAGAAAGCAACGAATGTAATTACATACACTATTAATAACCCGACAGATAAAAAACTACTATTTATAATTGATAGAGAAACAGTTGAACCAATGTTTTCTGAAACATATTCAAGATCTGTTTGTCCGGGATTTTATATAAGAGATAAAAATGATAAACTTATGAAACCTGCACCAGGAATTGCGGATAATTTTGATATAATGAACTGTACTGATTGTAGAGGATGGGTAATTACACATAGAATGGATGATTATGAAAAGTTAGGGATTACTAAATCTTATTCGAGGAAAGTGGATAATTATCTCCGAAATAGTGTAACTGTATATCCCGGCGAAACAAAAACTTTTAAGTCTATAATAATGTTTCCCATTTTTTTAGAACTTAATACAGAAGGTTTTGGGGGAGGAATTTTAAGGTATAAGAGTTTAAATGATGCTAATACTTTCCAACTTTTTTATGAATTTCATGCAGATGAATATAAAAATGTATTGCCGAAATACATTCTTGAAGAGATAGAAAATAATGAAACAGAGTTTTTTGATGGTAGATTATTATCAAATAAAGTACCTCTTAAAAAATATAATAAATTGGATATTTTGTTAATAAATAAAACCTGTCTACTCGAAAAATTTCCCGGTAAGGGAGGGTGGACGTATGCCCGAATGCCTGAAATAAAAGCCGATAAAACAAAACAGTTTGGTATGGTACGGGTAAAGGGCACTATTGACGATTATGAAATAAATAATTATAACTTGATGCCTATGGGCAATGGTGAGTTGTTTTTACCTGTAAAAGCTGCTATACGAAAAAAGATAAAAAAGGAAGCAGGCGGCTATGTAAATATTGCACTATACTTGGACAATGCTCCTGTTGTGATACCTGAAGAAATTAAACTTTGTTTACAAAATGAACCTAATGCTTATGAAACCTTTTGTAGTTATACCGATGGTGAACAAAAAGCTTTTATAGATTGGATATACGCTGCAAAGCAGGAAAAGACTAAAGTAAAACGTATTGTAACAATGCTGAAAAAAATAGAAAAACACGAAAAAGTATAGTAAATTTCAATAAAAAAAGTGTGCTGTTTTTATTATTTTTAACAGATTTTATTGCGTTTTAAATGTTAAAGTTTAAGTTTTGTGTTGCTATTAACAAAACTTTTATAGTATATTTGATTCATTATTAACCAGAATTACTATTTGCCTATAAGCGAAAAACTACTTTTTAGAGAACTGTAAGTTCTATTTATCGAAAACACGAATCAAAAACTAAAAAGTTGTGCTATGGCTAATGTTGTAATCCCAGATGCGGCTCTGGTTAAAAACTACATAGGTGGAGACGAAAACGCTCTTGCCTGCTTAATCAAGAGACACCAATCAAAAATCTACGGTTTTATCTATTCAAAAGTAACTGACAGAGATATTGCAGAAGATATCTTCCAGGATACTTTCATTAAGGTAATCAAAACACTTAAATCGAATAACTATAATGAGGAAGGTAAATTCCTGCCTTGGGTTATGCGTATTTCTCACAACCTTATTGTAGATCACTTCAGGAAAAACAAAAAAATGCCAATGTTTCGTGAAACAGAGGAGTTTTCTATTTTCTCTATTATGAGTGATAATAGCCCGAATGTAGAAAGTACTATGATAACAAATCAGGTAGAGAGCGATGTGCAAAAGCTTATTGAAGAGTTACCTGAAGACCAAAAACAAGTATTATTGATGCGTATGTACCAGGATATGAGTTTTAAGGAAATAGCTGAAAGTACAGGGGTTAGCATTAATACTGCTTTAGGCAGAATGCGCTATGCGATTATGAATTTGAGGAAAGTTATAGAAAAAAATAATATTGTTTTGACAAATTAAACAATAATAGGAACTTGCTTTGCGTTATATAGAAAATGTAAACAAAAACAACTTCTATATATGGCAAAAATTTACTCTAAAGAAAAATTACAAGTTCCTAATATGCTACCTAAGAAAGAAACGATTGATTTTCTTCTTAACTATTCTAAGTCGCTTACTATAGTTAAGACTTCTAACGGTACGTTTGAGAACATTGCTAATTAACAAGCAAAAATAAAGCCTCCTTTATCGGGAGGCTTTTTTATTATATTCGTTTATTACACTTTTTCTGCCTATAGTGCGGGTAATAATATCTTTATTTAAATTCCAGCCACGTGCAGGTGAGTATTCCCTGCCATACCATATTATTTGCAGGTGGAGCTTATTCCACAACTCTTCAGGAAATAAACGTTTAGCATCTTTTTCTGTTTGTACAACATTTTTACCATTACTAAAGCCCCAGCGGTACATTAATCGGTGTATGTGTGTATCAACAGGAAAAGCAGGTATACCAAAAGCCTGACTCATTACAACACTCGCAGTTTTATGCCCAACAGCAGGTAAGGCTTCTAAATCTTCAAAATTAGCAGGAACTTCGCCATTGTGCTTTTCAATTAATATTTTCGAGAGCCCATGTATTCCTTTTGATTTCATAGGAGAAAGCCCTACCGGTTTTATAATTTCGCGTATTTCATCTACCGAGAGTTTAACCATGTCATAGGGGTTATCAGCCCTCTCAAAAAGTAAAGGAGTGATTTGGTTTACCCGTACATCGGTACTTTGCGCAGACATTAGTACGGCAATTAATAAGGTATAAGGATCTTTATGGTCCAGTGGTATGGGTATTGTAGGGTAAATATCGTTTAACGTATCTATAACAAAATTTACCTTTTCAGCTTTTGTCATTTTTAGTAATTTTATAAAAAAACAAATATACATTTATGACTACATTAAAAAAAGGAGATAAAGCTCCTGATTTTTCAGGTATTGACCAAGATGGTAAAGCACATAAACTAAGTGACTATAAAGGTAAAAAGGTAGTATTGTTTTTTTACCCAAAAGCTAATACCCCCGGGTGTACAAGCGAAGCTTGCGACTTACGCGATAATTATGAGCGATTTGTAGACAATAATTATGAACTGATAGGTGTGAGTGGCGATAACCAAAAAGCACAAGGCAAATTTAGAGACAAATATGAGTTGCCATTCTCTTTACTCGCAGACGAAAATAAAGATGTGATTCATGCTTTTGGGGTATGGGGTCCTAAAAAGTTTATGGGACGCGAGTATGAAGGTATTCACCGAACAACTTTTATAATAAATGAAGAAGGTATCATAGATGAAGTAATTGAAAAGGTTAAAACCAAAGAACATGCTTCACAGATATTAAAATAAAAAAAGCAGCCAACAGGCTGCTTTTTTTATTTATTCATTAGTCTTTGTTTAGCATATTGTTAAGAGCTTTGCAGTAGCATATGGTATATCTTTGAAAATAAGCTTTAATTGATTTATCATGTCTACAATTACTTCAAATCCATCAGTATCTAAAAATAAAATAAAACCTGTAGCCAAGGCAGGTTTCGTCGCAAAAGGAATTGTGTATTGCCTATTGGGGGCTTTAACTTTTATGGCTGCATTTAATATTAATGGGCAGTCTACAAAAGAAACAGGCAAGGGAGGGGTTTTTGACTTTCTGTATCAGCAAACAGGAGGGCAAATAATGCTCGGCATACTTGCACTGGGTTTGGTTTGCTATTGCATTTGGCGATTTGTAGAAGCATTTAGCAAAAAAGATACGGATAAAAAATCTAAAAAGTATATTAAAACATTCCGATATATTTTTAGTGCCGTGGCTTACGGCGTATTGGCATACAGGGTGATCAAAAAACTTATATCCGGCATATCATCCTCATCATCTGATAGCGGAGGTAATAGCACACAACAAAATGTTGCCCAAGAACTGTTAAGTAAACCTTTCGGTCAGATTTTGGTAGGTATTGCGGCAGCGATATTATTAGGGGTTGGTATTTATCAGATATATTACGGCTATTCAGAAAAATATAAAAAGCATGTTGACAAAACTGTAGAAAAGGGGAGGAAGATAATGCTTAATTCCGGTAAAATGGGATACATTGCCAGGGGAGTAGTATGGTTATTGTTGGCCTGGCTTTTTGCAAAAGCAGCTATTGATGCTAATGCCAGTAAAGCCGGTGATACCGCTAAAGCATTTAGTTATTTAAAAGATGTGGAATACGGTCCTTACCTTTTAGCAGCAGTAGGCTTTGGTTTAATATGTTATGGCGTATTTAGTTTTGTAAGAGCCAGATATGAAAAATTTGCTTAACGAAAACAGAAAGTTTATTTACTTTTAGTAAAAACCAAGCAAACCGGCTGGCATACTTCTACACGGTTTCCGGTATCTTCCAGCATACCTGTAGCTTTATCTCTTTTAAAAATTACTATATTATTACTTATTTGGTTAGCTACCAAAATAAACTGTTCGTTAGGGTCAATAGTAAAGTGACGTGGCGCAATACCTTCGGTACTTATTTGTTGTATCAGATTTATTTTTCCGTTTGCGTGTACTTTAAATACAGATATATTGTTAGCACCACCTCGGTTTGTGGCATATATATACTTACCGTCTTTTGTAATTTGTATTTCGGCAGCACTGTTATCTTCCGTGTGCATACCCTCAGGTTGTACTGTTAAATCCTGCACATTTGCCATATTACCATCTTTATAGTAATATGCAGAAAGTGTTCCGTCCAGTTCGTGTAAAGTGTATAAAAATGTATTGTTAGGATTAAAAACCAAATGACGCGGTCCGCTACCTTTTTTTACATCTTTTACATCTTGCTCTACCAATGTTTCTTTACCTCCGTCAGGGTCATAGTCATATATGTATATTTCATCTGTACCTAAGTCAGTAGCCAAAACATATTTCTTGTCAGGAGAAAATTGCACCATGTGTACATGAGAGCTTTTCTGTCTTGGATGCATACTGTTACCACTATGTATTACAACTTGTTTAGCATCGGTAAGTTCCCCTTTTTTATTACGACCAAAAACAACAATATTACCACTGGTATAGTTAGCTATAATTACATTTTTTTCATCGCTTATTATATGGCAAGGGTCTTCGCCTTTTGCATTTTTTTTATCTATTAAGTCAAGTTTCCCTTCAGCCGGCATATATTGAAAAGCACTAACACTACTTTTTTTGCCACTCTCGTTTACTGCATATACTGTTTTCTCATCAGCAGAGACAGTTAAAAAACTGGGGTTATCTACGTTCTTGGTGCTTCCCTTTAATTTTAGCTCTCCGCTCGAAGCATCGTAGCCGTATACATAAATACCGTCACTTTCACATTTATTAGTATAAGTACCTACTAAAAGGTTATAATCATTTTGAGCATTTACACTAATGCATAACAGTAATGCAGCTATTTTTAATAATTTCATGGCTTCTTAATTTTTTTTGCGAAAAACAAAAATAAGAATTTAAACGGTAACTATATATTTATAGCTGTTTGTATCTTTAGGCTTCGAATAAAAATTAGTATTTTTGACAAACTTTAAGACGAATGCAGTTTAAACACCCGGAAATCCTTTACTTTCTTTTTCTGTTGGTAATTCCCATACTGGTTCATTTATTTCAATTACGCCGTTTTCAAAAGCAAAATTTTACAAACGTTAAGTTTTTAAAAGAGTTGAGCCTGCAAACCCGTAAAAGTTCAGTTATTAAAAAATGGCTGTTACTTTTTACTAGGTTGTTATTACTTACTGCAATTATTATTGCTTTTGCCCAGCCTTATTTTAAAGCGGAAGATAGCGAAAGTGCAGCTAATGAAATGGTAATATTGCTGGATAATTCTTTTTCTATGCAGGCAAAAGGCAGTAAAGGAGAACTTTTAAAAAGAGCTATACAGGACATATTGGAGAATACACCTGATGATAAGCAATTTTCATTAATTACAAATACTACTGTCTTTTGGGATACTGACGTAAAATCAGTACAAAAGGAATTACAGAGTTTAGAGTATTCGGATGTTGCTTTTCGACCTGACTTTTTACTGACAAAGGCACAAGCCAAAAAGCCTAATACAACTAAGGATATTATTACAATTACTGATGCTGTAAATATGGACAGTAAATACCTGAATGATTTAAATGCTGATGCTTCTACTTATTTTATAGTACCGGAAGCTGAGAATAAAAATAACATAACTATTGATAGTGTCTATATAGCACAGGCACTGGATAACTTTTACGAAATAAAAGTAACCATGCAGGCTTATGGTACTGTTGAAGAAGAAACCCCAATAGCCTTATACAATGGCAATAAACTACAGGCTAAAACAGTAGTAAACTTTACCGAGCCAAAGCAGGAAGCTACTTTTACCATACCTAAAGCAGATTTTAACGGTTATGTTAGTGTAACAGATAACAACCTGGCTTATGACAATAAATACTATTTCAGTATAACTGAACCTGAAAAGCAGAATGTAATTGCAATAGGTGAAACAGCTAAAAATAACTTCCTGTCACGTATTTATACTACTGAGGAATATAATTTTACAGCTACAGAACTAAGTACGCTGGATTATAATATTCTTGAAAAGCAAGATGCTGTAATATTAAATGAGCTGACTGAAATTCCGCAGTCGCTTATTACTACTTTAAAATCATATTACGATAGTGGATTGAATATAGTAATACTACCTAACGCTAAAAGCAGTGCGCAAAACTTAAATCAGTTATTAAGTGCATTTAGTAGTACTACATATAGTGCTGTAAAGAGTACAGAAAAGCAAGTAACTAAAATAGCATTTAGTCACCCATTGTACAGAACTGTTTTTGAAAAGCAAATATCTAATTTCCAATATCCTAAGGTGAGCGCAGGCTTTACATTAAGAGGTAATGCTTTACCTGTGCTTACGTATGATGATGGTTCACTATTTCTGGCATCGGTAACCAATGGAGTGGGTAATGTATACGTTTTTGCAGCTCCTGTAAATACCGATAATAGTAATTTCCAGAACTCTCCGCTTATAGTGCCTACATTTATTAATATGGCACAGAATAGCAATACTACCGGAGTTAGTGCTATTACTATCGGTAAAAGTGAGAGCATTTTTATTGATGCTTTACTATCTAAAGATGAGGTTGTAACGGTACGTAGTGAAAACAGTGATTTTATACCAATGCAGCAGGTTTTAAACAATAAAGTAAAACTGTCATTTGGTAATTATCCTGAAAAAGCGGGTAACTATACCATTTATAAGGATAACGAGCCATTGAAAAATATTAGCTTTAATTACAGCAGGAATGAGAGTAATTTAAATCTGCAAAATAAAGCCATACTGAAAGAGTATAACATAGCCAATTCTGTAGAAGAGGTGTATACCGATATGCAATCGAAAAGAACAGCCGATGAATTATGGAAGTGGTTTGTTATAGCGACACTAATCTTTTTGTTACTGGAACTTTTTATACAAAAATTTGTAAAATGAATTTACTTTTTAAAAATGCCACGATAATAGATAAACACAGTCAGTACAATAATGAGACTGTAGATATTAAGGTTGAAAACGGCATTATTAGTAAAATAGGGGCGAACCTAGCGGAAGAATCACATTTAGAAGTTATAGAGCTGCCTAATCTGCATGTTTCACGTGGATGGTTTGATAGCTCTGTAAGTTTTGGAGAACCGGGTTACGAGAACAGAGAAACCATAGCTAACGGACTTAATACTGCTGCATTAAGCGGTTTTACTGATGTAGCTATACAACCCACAGGACATCCCGTTGCAGATACTCAGGCAGATATTCATTTCCTTAAAGGTAAAGCAACAGGACATGCTACACGAGTACACCCAATAGGAGCATTAACAAAAGGCAGCGAAGGCGCAGATATGGCAGAGCTTTTTGATATGAAAAATGCAGGAGCAGTAGCTTTTGGTGATTATAACAAATCATTATCGGATGCTAATCTTTTAAAAATAGCATTACAATACGTTCAGGATTTTAATGGGTTATTAATTGCTTTTGCTCAGGACAGTAAAATAAAAGGTAAAGGAATAGTACACGAAGGTGAAGTAAGCACCAAGTTGGGGCTTAAAGGTATTCCTGCCCTTGCAGAAGAATTACAAATAGTAAGAAACTTATTCCTTTTAGAATATACAGGTGGTAAAATGCATATACCAACCGTTTCTACAGCAAAATCAGTACAGCTTGTAAGAGAAGCTAAAGCCAAAGGTTTAAATGTAACCTGTAGTGTAAGCGTACACCATTTATTCCTTACGGATGAAGAACTTACCGGTTTTGACGCAAACTATAAAGTTATGCCACCGTTACGCCCTGAAAGCGAACGCAAAGCATTGCTTGAAGGTGTTATTGACGGGACTATTGATTTAGTTACCTCTGACCATAACCCTATGGATATAGAAAATAAAAAACTGGAGTTTGATTTGGCTAAGGATGGTACAATAGGACTGGAAAGTGCTTTTGGTGCATTAAATACACTTTTACCTTTGGAAACTGTTATTGAAAAACTAACAGCAGGTAAAGAGTTATTTAGTGTTGAAGACCATGTTATAGCCGAAGGGAAACCGGCTTCGTTTACGTTGTTTAATCCAAATGAAGACTATACATTTGGTAAAGAGCATATTCTTTCAAAATCTAAAAATTCAGCTTTTTTAGGTAAAAAGTTAAAAGGAAAAGTATACGGAATAGGCAGTAACGGAAAAATAATTTTAAAAGAATAAAAACCATGAAATCACTTGTTTTAGTTTTATTATCAGGTTTACTATTCATTTCTTGTAATGATGTAAAAGAAAGAACAAAAGATACTCTTAATGAAGGAGGTAGAGTAGTAGGAGAAACTGCATCTGAAATTGCTGATGGCTTAAAGGATGGTATAAAAAATACTTTAGACAGTAAAATAGAACTTTCTGATACGCTACAAAGTAAAGGTATTAGTATAGGGAAATACTATACTGAAAGTGATATAGAAACTAATAATGATAATAAACTGGTTATATACATTATAACCGAACAAGATTTTAAAGCTCCGCTAACCTTTAAACTTACAGATAAAAAAGGCGTGGAGTACGGAAGAAAACAAATTGAAGTAGAAGGGAAGGCCGGAGAAGCTAATTATTATGATGTGGTTTTTGATGCCAGAACAGATATAGAGTCAAAAAGTACAATAGAAATAAACTAAAATGAACAATATAAATAATAATAATACAGTACAGGAAGGAAAAACAATGGCTATTGTAAGTTATGTAACTATTTTTGGTACTATAATAGCGCTGATAATGAATTTAGAAAAGAAAAATGCCTTTACCTCTTTCCATGTAAGGCAGGCGTTAGGTTTATTACTAACATTTATGGCTTTGGGCTACCCTATAGGTTCTTTTAATAGCTGGTTAGTAACACTTCCTTTTTATATTTTCTTTTTTGTGTTATGGATATATGGCTTTATAGGTGCAGTTCAGGGGCGCACGTATCTTATACCGCTTTTAGGAAATGTTTATCAAAAAATATTTAAATCATTGTAATGGCAAATAATTTATCACTATACCACTTAGTAAGAGAACCAAAAGTAAAAAAAGATAAAAATCCGTTATTACTACTACTACATGGTTACGGCAGTAATGAAGAGGATTTATTCTCTTTTGCAGAACATTTACCGGACGAATATTATATAATATCGGCAAGAGCACCACATACTATACCGCCTTATGGTAATGCATGGTACGCTATTAATTTTGATGCCGGTATGAATAAGTTTACTGATGAAAAGCAGGCAGTAGAATCGCGCGAATTGATTGTTACGTTTATTGATGAGGTTATAAAAGAATATCCTATTGATGCAGATGATATTACGTTAATAGGTTTCAGTCAGGGAGCAATTTTAAGTTATGCTATAGCATTAACGTATCCTGAAAAAATAAAGAGAGTAATTGCGCTTAGCGGTTACCTTAATTTAGATATCGCTAATAAAAAGGCAGATGAACAAATTAAGGACTTAAAACTCTTTATATCACACGGAACGGTAGACCAGGTTATACCTGTAGACTGGGCACGTAAAGCACCGGAATATTTTAAAGGTTTAGGAATGTCTCCGGAGTATCATGAATATCCTGTAGGGCATGGTGTTACACCACAAAGCTTTCAGGATATGCTAACATTTATAAACAAATAATACTATTACTATATATCAATAATGCGCTATTAATTTTAGCGCATTATTGTATTGGCATGTAGTAACGTTTCAATAGTTTCGAAAGTTACATCGCCGTTTTCTTCAATAAAATACTTAATAAGTACTTCTCCCCACGCTTTACCGTCAGTAAAATCGGCTATTATCCAGCGATTGTTAAGTATTTTTATTTTGTTGATGATAAAAGGTTTTTCACCCATTTTAGGGTAGTTTATTAGCGGATTACCTTCTTCATTTTTATTTTTAGCAAAAACAGCATCTGTTATTTTAATAGCAAGTTCATCAATATCATACTCACCTCTAAAATAATTACGGGCATTAAGGTTTTGTTCTATCGAAAAGTAGTCAGCCCTTTGCATTAAATCAGTAGTTACAGCAAGACTGTCTTTTAAGCCTGTAACTCTTTCCGTAAGGTTGTTTACTCTTTCAGTTTGATATTTTTCCTGTTTACTAAAATGCATGAAAGTAAAAATGTTGATTAGTAAGCTAAAAATAAACAGATATAAAAATATGTTCTTCTTCATGGTGTATTTTAAATAGTTATTTTAAGGTTATCGTAAGCTAAAAATACATTTTCGGGTAATGTTTTTTCTACTTCGGCATGAAAGCCCATATTATGGCTAATATGCGTTAAGTAAGCTCTTTCAGGCTGTATTCTTTCTATAAAAGCCAGAGCTTCTTCCAGATTAAAATGAGTGGCATGAGGTTCAATTCGCAATGCACTTACTACTAAAACCTTAACTCCTTTAAGTTTTTCAGCTTCTTCGTCAGCTATTGTTTTAATATCAGTAAGGTAAGCAAATTCATCAATTCGGTATCCAAATACCTCCAGGCTGCCATGAAAAACTTTAATAGGTACTGCTATTTTATCTCCTACAGGAAATGGTTTATTATTTTCAACAATTTTAATTGCTACCGAAGGTGCACCCGGATATTTATTTTCACTGCTAAAAATATAATCAAAACGGCGTGAAAGATTTTTTATTACTCGCTCACAGCCATATACAGGAATATCACCTTGCCTAAAAAAGAAAGGACGGATATCATCAAGCCCTGCAGTGTGGTCAGCATGTTCATGGGTAAATAATATACCGTCAACCTTCGGGCATTGCGATACAAGCATTTGCTGCCTGAAGTCAGGACCACAGTCTATAACATACGAATATTCATCCCATTCTATCCATACAGAAACACGCAAACGTTTGTCCCTCGGGTCGTTACTGAGACACACGGGGTGCTCAGAACCTATAATTGGGATTCCCTGCGATGTTCCTGTACCTAAAAAACAAACTTTCAAATCACTTGATATTTTTACAAAAATAACATTATTTGTTTTATTAGACTGCCTGTTTTCCTAACTTTGCAGGAGACCTATTTTACACTACCTACTAAGCTAACAAGCTATGAAACTAACAGAGAAAGACATAACTTTAAAAGGGGACAAAATAATTGAGCACGTTCCTTCATCAAAAGACAAAGCTTTACGCATAAATCTTAACGAAAATATATACGGAACCTTTTCTGAGATAGGAGCGGGGCAGGAAACTGTTCGTCACTTTTTCAGGGCAGGAGGTTCTTCGGGTACTATTGCAAAAGCAATGTCTGCTTATGATAAGGACTTTAGTGATGCCATATATGGTGTTGAGGATGATGGGAGGTATGTTACAGAAAGCCGTTTAAAGAAAATGCTTGTTCATGAAGTTCGCATTATTGAGAACCGACTTAAAAGAGACAAGCACCCTCATAAAATGTTTTTTAGTTATGCCAATACTGTAGCAACTATAGATTTTGCCAAGCAGTTTAAAGGGCATGGCTGGGTAGGTATAAAATATCAGCTTGATCCTGAAGAGGAGTATAATGAGATTACATTGCATATTCGTTTTAGAGAGAATGATGCAAGATTGCAGCAGGAAACTTTAGGAATACTAGGGGTTAACCTTATTTATGGTGCTTTTTATAAATATAATAATCCTAAAAAGCTGCTGAGATATTTATATGATAACCTTGACAAAGATCAGCTTGAAATAGATACAATTAACTTTTCAGGTCCTAAGTTTAAGGATGTAGATAACCGCTTAATGAGCCTTCAGTTGGTTAAAAACGGCATGACTGATGCCGTAATGTTTAACCCTGATGGTAATAATGTACTGCCTGCGGCAGTATTATATAAAAAGAATATACTGGCTTTACGTGGTAGTTTCCGTCCTGTAACCAAGGTTAACATTGATATGCTGGAGAACTCCTACGAAATGTTCCTTGAAGAGAATAAAGTTAATAAAGAGAAAACACTTGTTGTATTTGAAATAACACTTTCTAACCTTCGCTCCGAAGGGGAAATTGATGAAAGAGATTTTCTTGACAGGGCAGAGCTTTTATGTTCACTTGGGCAAACCGTAATGATATCGAACTTCCAGGAATACTATAAAGTTGTAGAATACTTTTCTAAGTATACTAAAGCCCGTATGGGGCTTGCTATGGGGGTTAGTAACCTTATTGATATATTCGATGAGAAGTACTATCGTCACCTTAGTGGAGGTATACTGGAGGCATTTGGTAAACTATTCTACAGAGACCTTAAAGTATTCTTATACCCAATGAAAGAGGATGACGGTACAATTATAACCTCTGAAAATCTTAAAGTACACCCAAGAATGAAGGAGCTGTACAAATTCTTTAAGTTTAATGGTAAGGTAATAGATATACCGGATGTTAAAGAAGAGCACCTTAAAATATTCTCCAGAGAAGTACTTAAAATGATTAGCAAGGGGCAAACAGGTTGGGAAAATATGCTTCCTGAAGGCGTTTCGGAAATGATTAAGAAAGATAATTTATTCGGGTACGACTCTAAGGAACTTCTTGCAGAACACAACGAGTAAATGCAAAGCAATAGGGTAGTTGGTATAATGGGGGCTATGCCCGAAGAAATTGAAGGTATAAAAGCCCTTTTAACAGATACCACTTCTACAATAATAGGCAAACGCAGGTATATTTCCGGCATGCTTAACGGGGTTAAAACAGTATTAGTTTTTTCACGTTGGGGAAAAGTGGCTGCGTCGGCTACTGCTGCAACACTCATTAATGTATTTAACGTAACTGAGCTTATTTTTACAGGCGTAGCAGGTGCTGTTCATACCAATGTAGCAATTGGTGACATTGTAATAGGCAAAAGGCTTATACAGCATGATATTGATGCACGACCTATTATGCAACGCTTTGAAATACCTTTATTGGGTAAAACTTATATAGAAGCTAATGCCGGAAACGTTTCCTTAGCTCTTTCTACCATAACGAATTTATTGGAAAATAATATTTTATCTCAAAATGTCGGTAAAGAGGTTTTAAGTGATTTTGGTATTACAAGACTAAGTGTGCATGTTGGCGATATTGCCAGTGGCGATAAATTTTTTGCTACTAATGACGATAAAGAAAAGCTTACAGATAACTTACCTGAAACACTTTGTGTGGAAATGGAAGGCGCTGCTGTAGCACAAGTGTGCTATGAGTATGATATACCGTTTACCGTTATAAGAATTATATCAGACGCTGCAGATGATGCCTCACCAATTGATTTTCCCGTTTTTATAAAAAACGTTTCCAGTAAGTATATTGCTTGTATAGTAAAAGCGCTTATAAACTAAGTGTTATCTCTTTTTCCTTTTTGCAGCTTTTGATTTTTGAGCATTTCGGTTTTTACCTGTTTTTTGCGGTTTTCTTTTACCGGGACCACCTAAGTTTACTTTTTTGTTCTTCGCTTTTTTCTCGTGGAATGCAGGTCCTACAGTTTCTGTTTTAGGTGCTTTAAGTAGCTTTTTTATTTTTGGCTTTTCTTTTTCAAAAGGGAGTAGTTCCTTAGCTATCTCAACTTCTTCGGGAATAGCATGTAAGGTTATTTCTTTTTCCATCAGTACTTCTGCCTCAACTTGATGTTCCTGTTCTTTAGGGCTTATAAAACTAATGGCAATACCTTTTTTCTCTGCACGTCCCGTTCTACCTATACGGTGTATGTATTGTTCCGGAGTTTCGGTAAACTCAATATTAATAACATGGGTAATATCAGGAATATCAAGACCACGAGCCATTACATCTGTAGTAACAATACCTCTTATTTCACTGGCTTTAAAAGAAGCCATAGTGTTAAGCCTGTAATTTTGTGATTTATTAGAGTGTATAACCCCAAACTGTTCAGGGTAGTCTTCCTCTAAATGTTCCATTACAAAATCGGCAGCACGCTTACTGTTTACAAAAATTAAAACTCTTTCCAGTTCTTCATTTTTTAGTATGTGCTTTAGTAAATTAACTTTAGTAGTAAAGTTAGGTACATGGTAGCCTAGTTGTTCTATTTTTTCTAAAGGTGTTCCTGATGGCGCTAACGATACTTCTTCGGGAAAATCAAAATACTCATTTAGTATATCGTCTACATCTTCAGTCATAGTAGCCGAAAACAGAATGTTTTGTCTTTTACCCTTCATCATGGTTAGTATAGAAGTAACCTGGAATCGGAATCCCAGGTTTAGTATTTCATCAAACTCATCTATAATGAGTTTTTGAAGTGCATCAAAGCGTAAAACATTATCTAAAGCCAGATCCATTGTACGTCCCGGAGTTCCTACTAATATATCTACTCCTTCGTAAACAAGCTTTTTTTGTGTATTTATATTAGTACCACCATATACACCTACAGTGCGTATAGACATAAACTGCGTTAATTTTTCAACAACTTCTACTACTTGTACTACAAGCTCTCTAGTTGGTACTATTATTACAACTCTGGGAGTATGCGTTTCTGCAAACTTCCATTGTTTTAATACCGGTAACAAGTAGGCAAATGTTTTACCTGTACCTGTTTGTGCAATTCCCATCATGTCTCTGCCTGATAGTATAACCGGCATAGCACGCTCCTGAATAGGAGTAGGGGTGGTTAATCCCATTTCATCAATTGCTTTTTGTAGGGACTTAGGTAAATTAAAATCGTTGAAAGTTGCCATAGCTTGTATTTTGGGCAAAGATACAGATTTTAAACGTTAGGATTTTTTATAGTATAAATTACAGTTTACTATTCTCAATAAAAACAAAACCCCGAGCATTTATATATTTAGCCCGGAGTTCCATCAACCATCCAACTTACATAAATTACAGGTACTTATTCTTTAGTATATGGGCTATTAGAATACTTTTTGTTATATATAACCTGATCAATCGTAGAGATAGACAGATTATTAAACTCATTGCTGATAATTTTTTTAGCTTCATCACTTCTCATTTTTAGTAGTTTTAGTTGGTGATACCGCTCTACAATTTTTTGATTCCTCTTTTTTAATAGGTCACTTACTGTCATAAATTATATTTTTGCGATAAATTATTTATATTTATAAAGATTTCATATCGAATATTACTAGTAAAAACAATTATTTATTACAAATATATCATCAATTTTGGAAATGAAAAATTTTATTGGATTAAATATCAAATATCTGTGTGAGAATAATTTTTTGTCTCAGGATGAGTTTGGTGCTAAATTCGGGCTCAAAAAGAGTGTGATAGGTACTTACGTAAGGGGAATATCTTATCCTAAAATCGAAGTGATGCAAAAAATTTGCGAGGAATTTAATCTGACGCTGGATGAATTTGTAAATCAGGATTTATACTTAAAACACAAAGGATATACTAACGCTAATTCTAAAAATATAGCTGAGCCAGAACCTGTTGTTTACGAAAGTGAGAAAGAAGCTTTATTAAAGACCATAGAGGCACAAAAAGAAACTATTGCCGCTATGAAAATAACTATAGATACCTTATTGCAGAAATAGAATTTTTGGGCTATATTTAATTAAAAATACAGCCATGAAAGAAAATTTTAAAATAATACTTGATGCTTTTAAAGAAGCAAATATAGAATTAACTACAGTTGAGTTTAAATTAACTCGATATTCCCTAAATACAGACCTTAGCTTTAAGTTTGAAAACATAGATGAGTTTTCGGAGTTTCTCAAAATATCAGGAGCCAGTAATAGCAAAGAGCGTACAGAAGAAATTAAGAAAATTCTTGTAGAAGAGGGAATAGATTATAACGACGTTTTTTATGTAAACTTTTATCCGCCTAAAGTAGCAGAATTATAAAACAGTACTTTATGGACGTAGCATACCTTAAATTAAGGATAGATATTAAGGCAGAATATAAGCAATACAGAAAGCAGTATGAATATGCCAAAAAAGAGATAAAGAAAGATGAAATAAAAAATATATTTGATAGCTTTAAAGAGTTCTTTAAAAGAGATGGCAGTTTTAAGTTTAAGGAAAATGAACATAGTGTTACTGCCGAATATAAAGACCATGCTATAGTGTTGGATGTAGATGTGTATAAAAATCTTGACAATACTGATTTTATTATTGAAGGTGATATTGAAACATTTGAAGGAGAAACTTTTGAATTTTTAGTTTCGGCAGTATGTAGTAAAGAAGAACCTGAGGTTTCGGCTGATTTTGAAAGTGATGAACAAGACAAAATGTTGCATGCAACTGCTTATTACAAAGACTTTTTAGATGAAAAAATAATATATCAGTTTAATTATACAATAAAAGGCAGAGAACAGGAGTTTAATACCATGCAAGAGTTAATGCTTGCATTATAACGTTTACTAAAAAATAACCTAATAAAAGTTAAATTAAACTTAAAACTTTGTACATTTGTACAATGTAAGTATGAAGGGGAAATACAGTTTTATCTGTATGAATGCAGCCGCCAATTAAAATGTTTTACTCCACCTTTTGCTATTTACAACCTGTTTAATTTAAAGTAAAGGGCTATGAAATTATTTTCACTGATATTATCTATAGTGGTGTTCTTTGTATCACTATATTTCTTTTTTGACAAAATACCTTTTGTCGAAAGTTTTAACGACGGTATTTACATATCGTTACTAGTGTTGCTCATGGCTATATGCGTAACAGGAGTAATTATTAATTGGGAGGTGTTCAGGAAAAATAAAAAAGGAAAAGTTATATTATTTGTGACCAATAACTTCTCTAAAAGAGAAAGAAAATACAGTAAATAAAAAAACTCCGGCTTTTGCCGGAGTTTTTTATTTACATTGTTTATTCCTTATTTTAAAAACTATTTATTTACCATCTCTGTCAACTACAGGTCTGTTTTCTCTGTTAGCCAGCTCCCAGGCTGTTACAAATGCAAGCTGAGCACGTTTAGCCAGTAAATCATATTCAATTTTGTCAGGAGTATCAGTAGGCATGTGGTAATCATCATGTACCCCATTAAAAAAGAAAATAATAGGTATACCTTTTTTAGCAAAGTTATAGTGGTCTGATCTGTAATAGAATTGATTAGGGTCATTCCTGTCATCATATTTATAGTCCAGTTCAAGGTGCGTGTATTTATTGTTTACCTCCTCGTTAATCTCACGAAGTTCAGAGCTTAGCCTGTCAGAACCTATAACATATACATAATTACCATTATTTTCATGATCTGCATCTCTGCGTCCTACCATATCAATATTTATATCTGTAATTGTATTTTCTAAAGGAAATAAAGGATTATCAGAGTAGTAGCGAGAGCCATGTAACCCATATTCCTCACCCGTTACATGCAGGAATAAAATAGAACGCTTAGGACCGTATCCGTCTTTTTTAGCTTCCATAAATGCCTGAGCTATTTCAAGTAAAGCTACAGTACCCGAACCGTCATCATCTGCACCATTATATATTTCGCCATTCTTCATACCAATATGGTCATAGTGGGCAGATATTACTAAAATTTCATCGGGTTTTTCTGTTCCCTCTATATATGCCCATATATTTTCAGAGTCATTAAGTTTTGGGCTGAAAGGGCGTACCATATATTCTGAAGGTACTTTCTGATAAAAATTATCAGCTCCTTTTGGGAAGGAGATGCCATTATCTTTATAATGATTAATAATGTACAGCCCTGCTTTTTTCTGTCCTTTTTCTCCTGTATTACGTCCTTCCATTTCATCAGAAGCTACTGTATAAAGATGCTTCTCTAAATCAGAGGTAGTAATACTGTTCATATACTTTGTTACATCTGCCTTGGCATAATCTTTATTTTCAATTTTGGTAGTACTACACGAAAATACAAGTAGCGATAACGGTAATATAAATAGTTTTTTCATTAAAAGTAATATGTTTTTAGTAAATATATTATTTAAACCTAAACTTTACAAAACAATGTTTAATAAAAAAAGCCTGAGTTTAACTCAGGCTTTTATTTCTATAAATTAATTTAATCTTTATATAGCTCCCTAGGGGAGTCTTTACAAAGGAATTTATCAAGATGATTGGTTACTATATCATCCATTAGTTCCGTAACTATTTTAGCACCAAACTTTGGTATAGATTCAAATAAAAAATTATAATAATCAGAATTTTGTTTTTGATCCTCTTCATCCAATACCATATATTGAGCCCATTCTAATTCTGCTTCGGTCACACTAAAAAAATCAGTTTTTTCCAGATTATCCTTAATCCAAGGTATAGGATCAGGTGCAATTTCTGAGACATCTCCTTCAAAATTCATTTTTTTATAAAACTTTCGATAAGCAGCTTTTTTCTTACAATATATATTTGAATCAAGTTGTTTTAGATATAATTTTTTTAGCCTGTTAAAGGCTAAATCATAAGAGGTAAGACTATCACTCAATGTGTTTTGCTGAGCAAAAGAGTAACAAGTACTTAAATAAATACTCATTATAAATATTCCTTTTATTATTTTCAAAACCTTTTAGTATTAGAGCAAAAAGCCTGAGTTAAACTCAGGCTTTTATTTGTATGAAATAGTTTAATCTTTATATAGCTCCTCGGGAGAGTCTTTATTAAAAAATTTATCAGGGTACTCTTCAACAACGTCTTTTATTACACTTGCAGCAATTTTCCCTCCAAATTTTAAAACAACTTCTACTAAGTAATCGTGATAATCAGCATTTTGTTTTAGATCCTCTTCATATAATAGCATATATTGAGCCCACTCTAATTCTGCTTCAGTCACACTAAAAAAATCAGTTTTTTCCAGATTTTCCTTAATCCAAGGTATAGGATCAGGTGTAATTTCCGAGGCATCTCCCTCAAAATTCATTTTTTTATAAAATTTACGGAAAACAACTTTTTGTTTTTTATAAACATCTGAATCTAGTTGCTCTATATATAATTTTTTTAGCTTGTTATAGGCTAAATCATAAGAGGTAACGCTATCATTATGCACAGTATTTTGCTGAGCAAAAGAGTAACAAGTACTTAAACAAATACTAATTAAAGACAATATTTTTATTATCGTATCCATTTTTAATTAAAGGCAGCCTATTAGGCAATCTGCATATTCACCTGCAGCCATTTCTACAGTTACTGTAAGTGTTATTTTCTCTATAGCCATAAGCCTTGAAAAAGTTTGTCCATCTCCAGACATTCCGAAATCATTTGCCCCTAACTGTAGAGAATCACCAAAATCATCCTGAGCAGCATCTACAATGGCATCAAATGTAGCTCTACATTCATCCATACATGCATTGGTAGGTTGTACACCTGGTTCTATTTCAGGTAATAATATAACAAAATCTTGTCTTGTGCTTATTGAAAGTTCAGCAAAGAAAGGTTTATTATTAAGAATTACAGTTTCCCTTTGTGCTTTTATACTATTCCATTCATTTTCAGCATCAATATAACTTGTAAAGCCTGTACTACCTATATTAGTTGAAATCCAGTTAAGCATTTTAGCTTCGGTATCTATTTGTGATGATGAACCTGAAAATTTCATTTTAGCTACAAATGATTCTATTGCATCATCATAGTCAATGTAGTCCTGAGAGCTAACCATAGTATTATAAAGGCTTTCAAGTTTACTTAATGCTTTAGTTTGGGAAGAGTTTTTAGATGCATTTGCATCAGTAATTGTAGTTTCATCTTGGTCAGAAGAACAAGAAACCATTAGAAATAGCCCAATTAAGAGCATAGAAATTTTTTTCATTAGTAAATGATTTAATTGGATTGTGCCTCCTCTCAATAATTTTATGTCTTTGTTTCGGCTTGTCAGACAGAATATATTCTCTACGAATATAAAAAATTAACTTTAACCGGCAATTAATATTAGTTTTTTTAATTTAAAATCTTTATTCATTAAAAATCTCATCCAAAAACATCATAAAATGTTCCCAGCTTCTTCTGTCTGCCTGGGCATTATAGGCAGCTCCTTTAGTGTTATCATTTCCTGCTTCTTTCTCGGTAAACGCATGTACAGCATTACCGTAGTACACCATTTGCCAATCGGCATTTCCGTCTTTCAATTCTTGTTTTAACGATGCAACATGCTCTTGAGGTACATAGGGGTCATCAGCACCATGTAAAATCAATACCTTACATTTTATTTTTTTGTTTTCGCGTTCAGGATTTTTCCATAGCCCACCGTGAAATGATACAATGCCTCTTACCGCCATTTGCGCTCTCATTACTTCAAGTGCTCCTGTACCACCAAAACAATAGCCTATCACTACAATATTTTCGGGGCTTGCACCAAACTTTATGAGCTGATTCATAGCCAAGCGAATACGCTTTTGATACTTTTCAGGATTGTTTTTAAAATAACCTGATTTTTCTCCTGCTTCTTCTCGGTTTTTCGGGTAGCTACCCTCACCATATATATCAGCTATAAAAGCATAATAGCCCAAATCAGCCAGTTCTTTCGCTACTCTTTTAGAGTGGTCGTTTATACCCATCCATGCCGGTAATATTAAAATACCGGGAGTTTCAGGTGTAGCTTCTTCGGGAGCTATAGCAAAACCATTTAGTTGTTGGTTTTCATCATTATAATTTATTGGTTGTAGTCGTTGTGCGTTGATTTGTGTAGCCATAGTTACAAGAGCGAAGCAAAATAATAGTTTAGTTTTCATTTTTTATTGGGTTGTTTAAAGGATAAATATAAAAAAAGCTTTTATATCAATTGATATAAAAGCTTTTCCAGGTTAAATAATTAACTTTAATTATACAGTACTACAAACTATGCTGTTTGTAATTCATGTTTACCTTCTTTAATTTCTTCAATAAGCTTATCATTAAAAGCAGGAAGATCGTCCGGTGTACGGCTGGTTACAAAACCATTATCTACTACAACTTCTTTATCAACCCATTTAGCTCCTGCATTTTCTAAATCTTTTCTGATTGAAGGGAAAGATGTAAGCTCTCTGCCCTCTACAACTTCTGCATTGATAAGAATTTGAGGACCGTGGCATATAGCAGCTACAGGTTTCTTTTCTTTAAAAAAGTCTCTAACAAAGCTTATTGCTTTTTCGTCTCTTCTTAACTTGTCAGGATTAATTACGCCTCCAGGTACTACAAGTGCATGATACTGAGAAGATGATACTTCGTCTAGTGTTTTATCTACATCATAGCTTTTACTCCAGTCAGTACCAGACCATGATTTAATAGATCCGCTTTCCGGGCTTATAATATGTGCTGTCCAGCCTTGTTTTTCTATTGCTTCTTTAGGAGAGCTTAATTCACTTTCTTCAAATCCGTTAGTTGCTAAAATTGCTACCTTCTTGTTCATAATTTTATTTTTTTTGGTTTGTAATTTATTTACTTCAAATTTAGTTATACTATTAATCAACACTTTATAATGCACTATTAAAGTTCTGCTAATGTTTGTTAAGTGAATAGTATGTAAATGAAAAAAGCACTGTAAATACACAGTGCTTTTTTAAAACAAAACAAAAGAAACTATTATAAAATTATTGACCTCTGGAACTTCTTGTGCTTGAACCGGACCTTGAAGGTGAAGGGGTACTTGTTCTTACTCTTGGAGAAGAACTACTGCTTCTTGATGAACCGCTTCTCATACTTGGACTAGAATTTCTGCTTGGAGTATTACTTCTTTGTCCGGAGTATGAAGAGTTATTATTTTGTCTGGAAGAACTGCCTGACCTGTTTAAACTACTGTTTCTTCCTGAAGTAGTGGTGTTGCTTCTTCTTGTAGTGGTAGTTGTTCTTGCAGGAGTAGTAGCGCGTGAATTATTACTGCGACTACTGTTAACGTTACTATGATTGATATTACTGTTTCTAACATTATTAGTGGTATTTGAGTTTCTGCCCGAAGTGGTATAGCTGTTTCTTGTAGTACCTGTAGTGGTAGCTCTGGTAGTTGTATCATTATTACCTCTTCTTTGTACTAAAGCATATCTGTTTGTAGCAGATGTTCTGCTGTTAAACGATCTGTTAGGGTGTGTTCTTTCGTAGTAATCAGACCTTCTGGAACTGTGCATGGCTACTGCACGGCTACTTCTTCGTGTACTTACATAATGATAAGTATTTCTGTTATTTATATGTATGTGTATATTTCTTCTGTATCTGTACACCGGGTAAGGGTTCCAATAAGAGTAATAAGTAGGGTAGTACCCCCAGTACCAAGGTGAGTAGTACGGACGATAACTGCTTGCCCAAAACACATCATATATAAGTGGTCTTGTAACGTATACAGGTTCATATATATAATTTGTACCATACATGTATACATCTCCCACTACCTGTACTTGTACATTATTATAGCGGTCTCTTTCAACCTCAATAGTTGCCACATCCTGAAACTGGTTAATTCCCAGTACTGATTGCAGTATAATAAGGTGTGTGTTATTTTCTACTACCTCTATAACCCTTAAATAATCCACTCTGTTATCACCATTCAGGTCCAGATTAGATATTTGTATGTTTGGGTCGTTAAGTCTTTTTTCAAAATCTTCCAGGTCTCTCGATTCTCCAAAAATAGAGGCTACAGCTTTTAAGTCCAGATTATCGCTAATATCATAACTATTGGCAGTGACTGTAGTTACATCCTGGGCAAAAATTTGATTTACAAAAAGTAAAGCAAATAAGGCAATATATTTCATTTTCGTTTTCATCGTCTGGTAATTTTTAAATGCCCTGAATTAATTATTTTTTATTATCTGTTTAAGATTAACCAATTACTGTGCCAATAATTTTTTAGTAATTTTACCTTGTATAAAACAACTTGTAAATAAAAGACTTTACACCAAATATACTAACTTATGGAAATTGTTAAAGCAGGCTTAAAAGATATTTTATTAATAAACAAACTTGCAGAGCAGGTTTGGGAGCCTACTTATAAGGAAATTCTTTCACCGGAACAATTACAATATATGTTTACTATGATGTATAGTAAAGAGTCTATTAATGAGCAGATTGTAAAGAAAGGACATGAGTATTTATTAGTGAAAGATGATACCCAATATTATGGTTTTGCATCGTATGAAATAAATGCTAAACCCGGGGTAACAAAAATTCATAAAATATACGTTTTACCAAATGCTCAAGGGAAAGGTGTAGGCAGAATTTTGCTTTCTGCTGTAGAAAAAGAGGCTATGGTTATGAATAATACTATTATAACATTAAATGTAAACCGCTTTAATAGTGCCTTACATTTTTATAAAAAAACAGGTTTTCAAAAAGTAGGAGAAGAAGATATTGATATAGGCAGAGGTTATTTAATGGAGGATTTTATACTGGAGAAAAATCTTGCTTTATAATAAATTTGGATATTTATTATAATACCTATAACACATATTAAGGTATAATAAGGGTAAATTTGGTAAAAACCTAATAACCTTATGATAACTTATATTAATAATTTACCCGAAAATATGGTAGGCTTCCGCTCTCAGGGCGAGGTAACCAGTAAAGACTTTGAACTGGTTAAAAAGCATGTAAAGGAACTTGTTGAGAGGACAGGTGAACTGAACTACTTATTGCTTTTAGAAAATTCACCAAAAGATTTTAGTGTTGGAGCCTGGTTACAGGATGTACTTTTAGGTATAGAAAATATAACCAAATGGAACCGTGTAGCTATAGTGTCTGACTCTGATACTGTTATTGATTTTACTGATGGTTTTAGTAAAGTAATGCCGGGTGAGTTTAAAGGATATCATACATCTGATTATAACGATGCGGTGAATTGGGTTTCAGGAAAAGTAAATGTTTAATTAAAAAATTGAAAAATGGGAAATCATAAAGATTTATTTAGTGAAGAAGCAATTGCCAAAGTGAAAGACATGGCAAAAGATATTAAAACCTGTATGTTTTGTACAGAACTTTCTGTAAGACCAGTACCAACACGCCCTATGGCCGTTAGTGAAGTAGATGATAATGGTAATCTGTGGTTTATAAGTTCGGCAGAGAGTAATAAAAACTTTGAAATTAAGCATGATAACGAAGTTCAGCTTATATTTGCTGAAAATTCAGGTGCAAAATATCTTTCATTATTGGGAGAAGCTGTAATATACACAGACCAGTCTCATGTAGATGATATTTGGAAACCTGTTGCCAAAGCATGGTTTGAAGAAGGTAAAAAAGACCCTAATGCTACAGTTATTAAAGTAATACCTAAAGATGCTTATTACTGGGATACTAAAAACGGTAAGATGATTGCAATGCTAAAAATGGCAGCTTCGGCTGTTACAGGTAAAAAAGCAGATATAGGCGTAGAAGGAAAATTGAATGTAGAGTAATATACATAAAAGTATAACTATCCCCCCCGTTTAGTTATTTATTAATGCTAAAAGCTCCTCTTAATTAATTATTAGAGGAGCTTTTTTTCATAAAAACATCTTGCTAACTATCAATCATCTATAGTAACATTATTTTTTTCTTCATCACAGCGTTTAGGCAAACAATCAACATGCTTTTCTATTTCACGTTGCTCTACATATACAGCATATTGTGATGGTCGTACCTTAGCACCAATAAAATTAGCATAAGCACGGGTAAACTCGGCACCAAAATATAAAATAGCAGCTGTAAAATACACCCACAGTAATATAACTATTATAGAGCCTGCTGCTCCATAAGGTGAACCTGCGCCTGTAGTTTGTATGTACAGGTTAATTAAATAACGCCCCAGCATAAATAGGCATGCCGTAAAAAGTGCTCCGGCTCTTACATCCTTCCAGGCTATTTTAGCATCTGGTAATACTTTAAATATAACTCCAAAAAGTACGGTTATTACTAAAAAGTTTAATGCAATATTTATAACGTCCATAAGTGCTATGGTTATTTGAGGGAAGTAATCTTTAAGTGCATCTCCCATTGCCAGTAATACACCGTTTACTATTAAAGTAACAATAAGTAAAAACCCTAAACCTATTATTACAGAACCTGATTGAAGTCTGTCTTTTAAAAGTTTTAACCAACCTCGCTTAGGTTTAACCTTCAGTCGCCATATCATATTAATAGAATCCTGAATTTCATTAAATACAGTGGTGGCAGTAATAATTAGTGTTATAATACCAATAATAAGCGAAAGATTTGTTTCCCCTGATAATTTCATATTTGTAATGGTTTCCTGTACCTGAGATGCTGCTGAATCTCCTATTAAACCATTTATCTCTGCAAAAACTCTTCCCTCAATGGCTTCATCTCCAAAAAAGAAGCCTACCAGTGATATAACCAGTAATAATAAGGGAGCCATAGAAAAGACTGTATAGTATGATAATGATGCGCTGAGTTTTAAACCTTTATCCTTCATAAAACCTGAGCCTGCATCTTTTAATATAGTGATACTGTCCTTTACAAACTTTTTACTAAAAATATACATATATAACCGTTTAGTTTAAACATAAAAATAAGAATAGCACTACATAAAAACTATTACATTAACATTATGCTATAAGTATTCGGCAATATATTATACAACCAAATTATAAATTGCTAATTCTTTCCTAAAAACTGATTATACAGCTACTTATACATTGGCAATTCGTACCAAATTGGTTAACTTTATAGTAAAATTTCCTACAAAGGGAACAGCAAAAACTAAAAAGAAATTTTCATGAAAGTTTTAATAATAGGTGGTGGTTTTGCAGGTATTAACTTGGCACAAAACCTGGCAAAAAATAAAAATTTTAGCGTTACTCTTATAGATAAAAATAATTATAATTTTTTCCCGCCCTTAATATACCAGGTTGCTACTGCTTATTTAGAGCCTTCAAGCATTAGTTATCCCTTTAGGAGATTATACCGAACTAAAGATAATATACAATTTCGTTTAGGAGAATTACTATCAGTAAAACCTGAAGAGAATAAAATAGTACTTAATAATGGTGAGCTGACATACGATACTCTTATTTTTGCTACAGGTGCAGAGACCAACTATTTTGGTATGGAAAACGTTAAAAATAATGCCATACCGATGAAAACGCTTAATGATGCTATTGAGATGCGTAACGTGCTATTACAACGTACAGAAAAAGCCGCTATATGTAAAGACATGCGTGAGCGCAGAAAGTACTTAAACATAGTAATAGCAGGAGGGGGACCAACAGGGGTAGAGCTTTCAGGTATGTTTGCTGAGATGCGTAAAGGAGCTTTAAGAAAAGAATATCCTGAATTAGCTACCAGTGTTAGTAATATTTATTTGGTTGATGGCGGTTCTCAGTTATTAAGCCCTATGAGTGAGAAATCGCAAAAAGATACTTATAACGCTTTAAAAAAACTTGGTGTTATTATAAAACTAAATACAAGGGTTACCGATTATAAAGATGATACTGTTCACCTATCAACAGGAGAAACCATACAGTCCAAAAATTTGATATGGGCGGCAGGAGTTTCCGCTAAAACTTTTGAAGGTATTCCTGTTGAAAGTTATGGACGTGGTAAACGTATGATGGTAGATGAGTTTAACAAAGTAGCGAATACTGAAAATATTTATGCAATAGGCGATACTTGTATACAGCTTACCGATAAAGATTTTCCTCATGGTCACCCACAGGTTGCACAGGTTGCCATACAACAAGGAGAACATTTAGCTAAAAACTTCAAGAAAATGGTAAAAGGGGAGACTTTAACTCCTTTCCATTATAATGATAAAGGCTCTATGGCTATTATTGGTAAAAATAAAGCGGTTGTTGATTTACCTAAACCCAAAATGCACTTTAATGGTTTCATAGCCTGGTTAATGTGGTTGTTTATCCACCTAATGTCCTTAATAAGTTACCGAAACAGAATTGTAACTTTTTGGAACTGGATGACAGCGTATTTTGCACAAGACCAATCTTTACGCATGATTATACGTCCTGATAAGAAAAATAAAGAATTTATAGAGGACAAATGCACTTAAAAAGTCTGGCTTTTTAAAGCCAGACTTTTTCTGTTCCTGTAGCATCAAGAATATCAATATTAAATGCAACTTTAAAATGTTCAGCTATTTTAAAAGCATCTTTTTTATTTGTAGTTTTATAAACAGTCTGATGTTTATTACCATAAAACAGATTTAGTAAAATTACACTTCTTGTTACATTAGTTGTAGCAGTCACTACATTTACTCTCTGAGACTCTTTAGTGCTAAAAACAGATATATATTCAAATTCAGGGCATGGCTTCCATTTACCAATATGTATACTTGCTATAGACCATATTTTTCGATATTTTTTACTTGTAATATCAATTTGAGAACCTTCGCTTGAAGAAAAGTGTATGCCAAAAGCTACAGCAACTGCACCAAACCCTATACTTTTAGTGAAAATAGCTAAAAAGCCAAAAATTATTAGTGTGAAACCTAATATGCGTTTTGTTACAGGTACAGGCTTTAAATAAGTAATTATATTAGCCATTATTTTATAAGGATGAATTTATCATCTCGCTAAACTAATAAAAAAACTAGAAAGGATAGCCTATTGCTAAGTTGAATACAAGGTTTTCTTTCCTCCACGTACTACTGCCAAAGTTAATCCTGTCAAGCACCCACCTGTCACCTTCAGGTAACCATGGTTTTCTTATAGGGAAGGCAAGGTCAGTACGCAGTATAAGGAATGAAAAATCAAACCGTAAACCTATTCCTGTATCAACAGCCAGTTGTTTGTAAAAATCTTTAGATATGCGCCCGTCAGGTTTAATAATATTTCCATCTTCATCTCTGTTGTCATTCCATAGCCATATATTACCGGCATCAACAAAAACTGCTCCTTCAATTATTTTGTAAATCGTTGCGCGATATTCAGTGTTTAGTTCCAATTTTAAGTCACCCGATTGATCCGGTAAAAAGCTACCTTCATCAATATCATCTCTGTAAGTTCCGGGACCTATAGACCTTGCTCTGAAACCACGAAGGCTATTTGTACCGCCAGAGAAAAACTGCCTTATATAGGGAAGCTCTCCTGAGTTACCATAGGGCATACCAACCCCCACTATAATACGGTTGGCTAATTGAGAATTACGACTCAATTTTAAATAGTACCTAAAATCGTGTTCCATTTTGATAAACTGACTGAAAGGAACATCTAAAATTCTAATTGTATCACCTTTTTTAACATTAGCTCCTGATAGTAAACCTGTAAGTGTTCCTGAAAGATCTAGCGAACCTTTGTAATAAAAAGTATGCCTTTTGTACTCTTGCATAGTATTGGTATAGTTGTAAGAGTAGGTAGGTCCAAAAATAAGCTGCTTTTCAATAACATTTTTTAATGATGGATCACCATCTATGCGTTCTCTGTACAAATCAGTTACTGTAGCAGGGCTTACATAGTTTATATCAAACACATTAAGGTTATGCTCTTTCTTAATGTTTTCTTTCCATTTATAGCCAAACTGTGCCCTAAAAGAGTTTAGGGAATATAATTTACGCCTGTTTTGGTATTCATAGCTTATTTTGGCTTGTGTGTGGGGTACAAACCCACTTGCAGAATGTACCTTAAATGGAGTTATAAAACGAGGCCAGTCTAAACTTGCCTCCCCACCAACGCGGTATACATTATACCCCTTGTTTTGTCCTGCTACCTGTACTTCCATACCACCAAAAACACTTAAAGTTAAAAGTTCTGCACCACCAAATATGTTACGATTACTCCAGTTAACATTTAGCTCTGTACCATTATAGTTTGCAGAGTTTGTTTTTCCTAATAGTTCTACCCTGATTGATTTTTTAGGATAGGGGCTCAGGTAGTAATAAGCGTTTAAAGTGTTGGTACTATCAGCAGGACGAAATTCGTTTTTTACAAATTTAAACACCCCTAAGTTAACCAGCCTGTTTAAGGAAAGGTTATGGTCTTTACGATTATATATGTCTCCTTTTTTAAAGTATAATGTTCTGTCATATATTACAGGTCTAAAAGTGTGATCAGGGTCTATAATCTTAAAATCCTTATATACTGTAATAGAATCTTTATCAGGGTTTATTGTTTGCTCTTTATCACTAATAGAATAGTTAGGATAAATATAAATATCATTTATAGTATAAACTTGCTTTGCCTTTTCTGGGGTTTCCTCTTTTACTTTTAAAAACAAGTCTACCTGTTTATTTCCTATTGTACTGTCAACCTGTACTAATAAATAGTCAAGGTTAAAGTAATAATAGCCTTTATATTTAAGTATTTTGTCAATTTGTTCTCTCTGCTCTTTTATATCTCCTAAATCATAAGGATTTCCTGATTTTAGTATGCTCCAGCGTTTTAAACCACTTATAACACTGTCTATTTTTGTAGAATCAGCAGGAGGGTAGTTTACGTTACGTATTGTATAGCGCTTTCCCGTAGTAACAGTATAATCTACAGATGCCCTGCGATTATGTGAAGTAGAATCGGCACTTGTTCTGGTTTTAAAATAGCCTTTATTTTCAGCATAATTTTGCAGTAAATCGGCATTATAATCCATATCTACCTGACTAAAAAGTACAGGTGGCTCTCCAACTTTATTTTTTAACCAATGCCTGAAACCTTTATTTTTTTTAGGCTCCCCCGCAATATTATAGAAATAGAGTTTAGCTCTTAACCCGAGTATTTTACGGTTAGGCCTCGGGCGGAGTAAGTCTTCCATTTCCTGCTCCATTTCTTTTCGGTCACTTTTGCTTAAAGTGGAATCTTTTACCTTTACTTCCGCACCTGTATACAGCATTTCCCCTTCAGGTAAATATTTAGTATTGCTACATCCAAAGGCAAAAATTACTAATAAAATGTATATAATAGGGTTATTCCTCATTCTGCTCAGTATTAGGCGGTAAATCATTCGTATCTTCCTTCTTATTTTTCTCTTCTTGCTCTTTTTGTTTTGCTTTTTCCTTCTCTCGTTTCTTTTTGGCGCGTTCTCTCTCTTTCATTTCTTTTTCCTCCTTGGTAGTATGGAATAACTCACGGAATTTATCATAATCCATTGTGATAATAAATGCTACTCCTGTTTCTACTACCTGCCCCTGTAATGCTACCTGATATTCGTTTTTACGGTAGGCGCGAACCATATACCTGCCATCTTTTGTTAACTCATAATCTACAGATACGTCTCCGGCTATATTGTTTGCTTCTTCATTGGTTTGCTGTGGTCCTTCTAAATTAAACGTGCTGCCCACTGTAACTTTAAGTCTGTCATTTAATAGTCTTTTAGATACACCTACATTCAGGTCTGTACGGTTTTCTCTTTGTCCAGTAGTATAATCTTCTGTAGACTCTAAATCAAAATTTAATTCTACACCACTAACAACATCAGAAGCTAATCTGTTTAGCTGTTGCGAAAGTATTTTACTTACACTTTCTCTTGCTATGGTTTCGCCACTTACACCTGCTTCGCTGGCAAAAGGGTTTTCTCCTATAAATCGGTTTAAAAGCAACAGTGCAAAAACCTGTTTATTCATTTCCGAAGGTTGTTGCCTTAACTCTTCCAGTTTTGCACGGCTATCGTTTACTACTCTTGCAGCTACATTATAGTTTCCTTCAGGTAGTACAACATCAAATGATAATTCAGGTTCCAACAGTTCACCTTCCATCTTTAACTGTGTTTCAAAAGGAAGTCTTTGTTTGTACATGTTTCTTTCAGATTGGCTGGCATTAAGCTGACCGTCTAAAAGGTCTATAGGAGCAGCTTCGGTTTCATAAACGGCAGTAATATTAATATTTGCTTTGGTAGGCTCTCCCGTCCAAAGTATGTAACTACCTTCCTGTATATCAAATTTTCTTTTTATAAAATTGAAGGTCATTTCATAGGCTCCGTCAGTAAATTCATACCTACCGGTAAGACTGGTTTTACCTGATGGGTCTATACCACCATTTAAATCTGCTTCTCCTTTTAGTCGTAAAAAGTCTCCGTTACCTTTATCAATAACCAAGTTAAGTTCTGCTTCCTCAACAATTTTAATGGATACCGAGACATCCATACCTTTAAGGTCACTTTGGTTGAAGTCTTGTTCCATTTGCAACTTTTGTTTTAGCTGCATATTGTCTTGGTCTATAAACTCTACTATTCCCTCTCTGTCTGCTATAGAAGGGTCTTGTTGAGGTAATACAACAGTAAATTTAGTGTCCTCATTAATTCTGAGGTCACCATCTATAACAGGGCTTTCCAGTGTACCTTTTATATTAAGGTTGGTATCTATTATCAGATTTCCGTAATATAAATCGTTATCTTGAGCTGTTGAGTTTACTACTTTAAAGTTTTGAGCATCTACCTGTAAACCAAAACCAAATTCCTGAAAGTTTGTAGTAGCTACATCTCCATTAACTGTAAGGATGTTATTGTCTTTATCCTCTATAGTAAAGTTATTAAAGCGAACCCCTTTATTATTAAAAGTAATAGCATCATCTATATTTTGATAATAAGCATTAAAAGGAACTACTCTGAATGCTACATCATTAAACTTTAAATCGCCATTTACTTTAGGTGCCTGCACATTTCCTGTTAATTTAAAGTTACCGGATAAATACCCTTCACCATCTGTAAGGTTACCCATAGAAAAAGCCTGAACACTATTCATGTTCAGCTTATTCATATTCATGTTTAAGTTAAAGCTACTCTCATTTGTGTTATATGTTCCATCCAGTTGTACATCGTTACCTTTTCCCGTAATTTTTACATCGGCAGTAAAAGTATCGGCTATATTGTTATCAACTTTTATAGCCACATTTCCTACGGTGTCTTTACTAATAGCTAAATCAGATATATTAATATCAGAAGTAAATATAGGTTCTTTAGCCAGGTTACGTATGTTTGCTTCACCGTCTATAGTACCTTTTATTTTTAATTCTTCTTTTTGAATGATATTGGTTATGGTTTCAATTTTAAAGTCCTGTAATTTTACATCAAGGGGTGCATTGGCAGTTTCACTTTCTGATTGCAAGCTAATTGAACTACCATTTTCATTACTCATTTTAAAGTTATTGGCATAGAAACCATTTTTACCTAAACGTATAAGATTGTCCTTTGCCACATCCCAAGGCTCATAATTAAGCGTAAGCCCTTTAGGGTAAAGTTCAATTTCGTTATTACCATTATTGGCACGCATTTCTCCTGCTATAAGGTATTGCTGTTCTTGTTCTTCTTCTTTTCTGCCTATAATCTCAAGTTCGTAGGTAAGTATGTTATCTTTTAATTTTCCTGTAAGTGCAGTATTGCGTATTTGGAATTGCTCATTTTCTATACTGCCTACTCGTACTTCATAGGCTAGAGCAGAACTGTCATTTTTAATATTTATAACTCCGCTTGATAGGGTATTACTACCATAACTTATTCTTGGTATTACCCCGTTTATATTTAGGCTATCATGTTCACTGTCATATTTACCGATTATTTGTATCGGTTCAATACGTTTTAGGTTGGGTAACAGCTTAGTTAAAACAGGGTCGTTTTTAACTTTTACTAAGAATTTAATTTTTTGCGGACTGGTAGTTTTTCTTTTTGCAAGCGTATCAGTATTATAATATTTGGCAATAGTGTTAGATAGGGCAGTACCCAGTTCACTAACATTATATTTACCTTTAGTGTAAGCATCAACAATTTGAGATTTTAGAATAATAGAGTTTTTCTCTGCTGTTGATTCTGCCTCTATTTTTATAGTATCTAAGCCAAACTGCTCTTCAGCATTAGCAAACCAAAAATCATAAAACTTAACAGTACCGTTTAAATTATCAGGATTAGAATCAGCAATATCTGCATCTACATTTCCTCTCAGTTTTAAAGGACCAGCATGAAGGTTTAGTTCGTTTAAGTCAGCTATATCTACATTAAGTTTTATTTTCCCTGTAGGGTATTTATCTTTAAATCCTCCGCTTGCTACTAAATCAAACTCCAAGTTAGGGTCAGTCATATTAGCAGTAGCCTCAAAGCTACCGTTATTGATGCTACCGTCAATATTTAGGTTATTGTACACATAGCTGTTATACTCTGCCTCAATAAGTTTTCCTTTTAGTGTAGCGTTGGCTGTTTTAGGGTCAAGCCCTGTACCTTTTACAGTAGCGTTTAAACTTACTGTACCAATAGAGTCATTTTTTAATAATGCACCTACATCAAATTTGTCTATTTCAACATCAGCATCATATTTCTCATTGCCTTTACGGCTTTGGTCTAACAAGGCTGTTATTTTAGCATTACCAAAGCTACTGGTTAAACCAACATCAGTATTAAAGTTTTCCATTGTACCTTTAAAGTAAGCATAAACTGTTAGTGATTTAGGTAATTGTATATTGTTTGGTATTGTATTTTCAGGAACAAAAGTATTAATGTCTTTTGCTGTTGTTTTAAGTTTTGGTATTTCTAAATCAAAATAAGCAGTTTTAACGTCGGGTAAACCTTTTATTCTTCCTCTTGCAGCAACGGTAGTATTACTTATACCACTAATAGAAAGGCTATTTATACGTAAATCGCTTACTTTACCTTTTATATTACTATCTATATAAACCGTAGCATTTGGGTTACTTTTAAAAGGATTAGTATCAGCTAAATCAGGAACAAATAGTAATACATCTTTAAAACTTATTTTACTTTGTTTCAGTTTAACATCAACAGCTAACTCTCCTATATTTTCTTTTAGAGATTCAATAGAAGGGTAGCTGACTACAATTTTATCTTTTATAAGTGTTTCAGGTGTTTCTATATAAAGGTTTTCCAGTTTAGCTGTTTGTTGCCCGTAATAAAAGTTAGTTTGTAATTTAGTAACGGTTAAGTCACTCCCCAGTTCTTTTACACTCAGATTATTTATTTCTCCTGAAATAGTATCTGTAGCATAGGATAGTTCTTTTGCTTGCAGATTAAAATTTTGGATATTCAAGTGTTTATAATCGATACCTTTTTTAACAGGGGCAGCATTTTCATCATTAAATTTAAAGTTTACATCTGCAATATCGGTTTCTTGTAATTTAAACTTCCATTGTGCAGAACTTGCCTCCGGGTCTTCTTCCGGTAGTTTGTTTTTTATTTGTTTTTCAAATTCCCCTAGTGTAAGCTGACCATCAACGCCTTTAAATTCTAATTTTTCTAAATCTATAAGCTGCTTTTTAAGGTCTACAGTGTTAACTTCGGTTAATAGCTTTTCAAATTTTATTTTAGTATCAAGATGAGTACCTGCATTATCATAGCCTACTTCAATATTGGTAAGATTAATATCGCCTAACTCAAGTTTTAAATCAGGTCGTTTTGATACCTCTTCGGCTGCTTTTTGGGTAGTTTTGGCTATTTCATCAACCATGCCCTGTTCAAAAACAAGTTTAAGCCCGTCAAGGTTAATTTCAGGAGCGCTAAAACTCATATTTTCAAGGTCGAACTCTTTAATTTTGGTATCAAAGTGAGTAAGGTTAGCCTTTAGGTCATTTTTAGTAATAGCATCATTATACGTAACGCGTATGTTATTAAGTTCAACTTTACCTAAAGAAAAAGTAGTAGGTGCAGCCGTAGTATCTTTTGGCTTGCCGGAATCAAATGCTTTTATAATGTAATCAAAATTGAAAACAGAGTCTTTACCTCGCTCCACATTAGCTACTATGCCTTCAAGTTCTACTTTATTTAATTCTACAGTATTATCAAGCAGCTTGAATAAACTAATATCTACTGCAATTTTTTTACCCGATAATAAAGTGTCTCCTTGTTGGTCTTCAAAGTAAATACCTTCTACAATCACTTTTTTAGGTAAACCAATTTCAATGCGGTCAATTTCAACTTCAGTGCCTATTTTTTCTTCTAAATAGGTAACCGCTTTGTCTTTAACCTTGTTTTGTATGTAGGGTATTTGCAGTAGTAAAACAATTAATAAAAATAGTGCTATTATAGAACCAATTATCCATAATAGTATTTTTAAAACCTTTTTCGAGTATTTTTTAACCTTTGTATTCATTCAAGGCTAAAAGTAGCCATAAATTAAGCACTACCTATTTAAAATTTTGCTAAAAAAAATCTTACGGAATAGTAATTGTGCAAAATAGTTACATTATTTGTTTAAATGAATAATACCTAACTTTGTAATCGATTTAATTGAACCGAAAAATGGAACTTGCTATTAAAAATATGGTTTGCCCGAGATGTATTGCTGCTGTTGATGCTACATTACGCAATATGGGATTTCATGCAGAGCAAGTTACTTTAGGACAGGTAATTTTGGCAGAAGAACTTAAAAGCGAGCAATTAAGTAAATTAAAGCAACTATTACAGCAGCAGGGTTTTGAACTGTTGGAAGCTGATAAAGACAGAATTATAGACCGTATAAAATCTATAATTATTGAGCATATTCACCACATGGATGGTAAGCCTGTTGTTTTCTCTGAATTACTATCCAAAGAACTTCATAAAGATTATTCAGGATTAAGTAAACTTTTTTCGGCAGAAGAAGCCATCACTATTGAGCAATTTATTATCCTCCAAAAAATAGAAAAAGTAAAAGAGCTGTTGCTTTATAAAGAATTAAACTTAACAGAAATCGCTGATTTACTTGGCTACAGTAGTAGTGCACATCTTTCCTCTCAATTCCGGAAAATTACAGGCGTTACACCTACGGCTTTTCGCAGTAGTGGGACTAATAACCGCCAGCCTATAGACAGTCTTACCAAAAAGCTGTAAACACTTTCCTTAATTGTATAAACACTTTTTCGTAATTATACTGAATTTTGTATAGTACAAATACAGTAGTATGGAAAAGAATAATGAAAATACAGTATACCTGCCTTTACAGGGTGTAGATAGCGAACATTGCGCCATGATAGTAAATAAAGGACTCAATGATATAAAAGCTATTGACAGCCATGAGGTAGAACTAAATAACAACCGAGTAGTACTCAATACAACTGATATTTTAACTGCCGTACCCGAAGCCGTAAAACAAATTCGCGATTTAGGATATGGTGTAACTACTATTAAAAAAACATATCCTGTTACGGGTATGAGTTGCGCCTCCTGTGCTGCATCAAGTCAGGATGTGCTGAAAATGCAGCCAGGTGTGGTAGACGCTTCGGTTAACTATGCTAACGGCAACGGAACCGTAGAATTTATCCCCACTATTACCAGTCCTCAAAAATTAAAAAGTTCATTGCAATCCATAGGGTATGATTTACTGATTGATGAAAACGAGTCGAATGCTGATGCTATGGAAGAAATGAAAGTACAGCATTATAAAGCATTACGAACACGAACAATATGGGCAGTACTACTTGCTATACCATTGGTAGTAATAGGTATGACACCATTTTTACATCATCAGCCTTGGGCTAAATATGCTATGTGGGCATTTTCTACTCCAATAGTTTTATACTTAGGCAGGCAGTTTTTTGTAGGAGCTTATAAACAAACCAAACATCGCTCTGCTAACATGGATACTCTTGTAGCGGTAAGTACAGGTACAGCTTATTTGTTTAGCGTTTTTAATGTATTGTTTCCGCAGTTTTGGGAAAGTAGAGGGTTAGAAGCGAGCGTTTATTTTGAGGCTGCCGGAGTGGTAATTGCTTTCATTCTGCTAGGTAAAATGCTGGAAGAAAAAGCTAAGAGTAAAACATCATCGGCTATTAAAAACCTGATAGGGTTACAACCTAAAACAGTAACAGTAGTTAGAGATAACAATCAGGGGAAAATACCAATTGCTGAGGTAGAAAAAGGAGATATAATACTGGTAAAACCCGGAGAGAAAATTGCGGTTGATGGCAAAGTAATTTCAGGAAGTTCTTTTGTTGATGAAAGTATGATTAACGGAGAGCCTTTGGCGTTAGAAAAGAAGAAAGACAGCGAAGTATTTGCAGGGACAATAAACCAAAAAGGAAGTTTTCAATTCAAAGCTGAAAAAGTAGGAGGGGAGACGCTGCTATCTCAAATTATAAAAATGGTTGAAGATGCACAGGGTAGTAAAGCTCCCGTTCAGCGTTTAGTTGATAAAATAGCAGGAATATTTGTGCCTGTTGTTATACTCATAGCCACTGCTACTTTCTTTATTTGGTTAGCTTTCGGAGGAGCAGATGGGTTTACACATGGTTTACTGGCAGCTATTACTGTATTGGTTATTGCCTGCCCGTGTGCATTAGGCTTAGCTACACCAACCGCTATAATGGTAGGAGTGGGCAAGGGAGCCCAAAATGGTATTTTGATTAAAGATGCACAGAGCTTAGAATTAGCAAATAAAGTAGATACTGTAGTTTTAGATAAAACAGGGACTATTACTGAAGGGAAACCAAATGTTACTGCAATACAATGGTTTGACAGTGAGACGGATGAAGCAAGAAATATTCTTTACAGTATAGAAAAAGCATCAGAGCACCCGTTGGCAGATGCAGTAGTGCGACATTTAAAAGAGCAATCGCAATATCTGGAAAATGTTACGATAGAAAATCATGAGGGTAAAGGTATACAGGCGAAATACAACAGTGAAAGCTATACCATAGGTAACCGAAAACTTACGGAAGAAAAGGGTATTACTATTACTGATGAGGTATTAGTTTGGGAAAAGCAACGACTGGAACAGGCAAACACCGTAGTATTCTTCGCAGATGAAAAACAGGTTATTTGTGCCATTGGTATTGCCGATACTATTAAAGAAACTTCTCAAAAAGCAATACAGCAATTACATTATAATGGTATTAATGTATATATGCTTACCGGAGATAATGAGCATACAGCCAAAGCAGTGGCAACTCAGGTAGGTATTAAGCATTACGAAGGCGGAATCTTACCTCAGGATAAACTGGATTATATAAAGAAACTGCAACAACAAGGTAAAACTGTAGCGATGGCTGGCGATGGTATAAATGACAGTAGCGCACTGGCACAAGCCGATGTAAGTATTGCAATGGGCAGTGGTAGCGATATTGCTATGGACGTGGCAAAAATTACTATTATTTCCGGTGATTTGATGAAAGTGTCTCAGGCTATAAAACTATCGCAGCAAACCGTTAAAACTATTCGATTTAACCTGTTTTGGGCGTTTATTTATAATGTTATCGGTATTCCTATTGCTGCGGGAGTGCTATACCCAATAAATGGTTTTTTACTAAGCCCGATGATTGCAGGTGCTGCTATGGCTATGAGTAGTGTTAGTGTAGTAAGTAACAGTTTGCTTTTACGATTAAAAAAATTATAAAATCTAAAAATAATAAGATAAAATGGAGAAAGAATTTAAGTTTAAAACAACTATCAACTGTGGTGGTTGTGTAGCAAAAGTAACCCCTGTTCTTGATGAAGCAGAAGGTATACAAGAATGGAAAGTAGATACTGATAATCCTGATAAAATACTTACTGTAAAATCAAATGGTATTACAGAAGATAGAGTAATTGAAAAGATAAAAAGCAGAGGTTTTAAAATAGAACCTATACAATAGCTATAAGAAACCAAAAGCCCTCACATTGTGAGGGCTTTTTTAATATTTATGAAGTTTTCTTATAAAGCAAACTTCTTTTTAACAGTACCTTTATCTGTAATAATTTCAAGGATGATTAACTGTTGTGCTATTCTTAAGTTGTTAATAGCTGTAGTAGTAGCATTTATANTGTTTTACCGGCGGAAAGGGGTGCAAAGATACTATTCTTTTTTTCCTTTTTCCAAATGTTTTTTGAAGTTTTTTTTAAAACTTTTTCGCTGCTTTTCTTAGTTTAAATAAGTGTTTGCAGCGCTTGGAGGTTTTCAGTATGTGTCTGTACGTGCTTGTTGTTGTAAGCGGGTGCAAATGTAATACTCTTTTTGGCTTTTGCAACTGTTTTGCTAAGGTTTTTTTAACCTTTTTTTAATCTTTTAGCTCAACTTGTTGATTTACCTAATTTTAGACACTGAAGTTTTTTTTGCTGCTTTTTTATTAAATAACCCAAACATAGTAAAAGTTATTATTTTGTTACTTTACTAAAGTGCTCTACGCAATTTTTAGCGTAGTGTTTTGTTATATTTAATGTACGCTTTTTTGCTTCTTTATTATGTAAAAGGTGGCGTTGTTGCAGAAACTTTATTGCTGTATTATTGAATTCTTGTTGCATTTCGTATATAAATGCATCAAGTTTAGCTCCTCCTGCTGAAATATAATTTTCATTATATTGCTTTACAAAGTCTTTACTTAGCTCTTCACAGTCTTTATGGAGCTCTTTTTCTAGTTTGTCATAATCAGTCATTTTCTCGATTCTTAAATTTTCTTGGAGGCTAATCTAATAAATTTTAGTTTATATTTTTTAGACTTTTTAAATATACATATAAAAAATTAGCCTACCGTTTTGGCAGGCTAACATAATTATAGCAACTTTTAGGGGCTGTTACTTTAATTTAAATCTAACTTTAAAAATTATGTCCAACTTTAATTCTTTTCTTGTTTTCAATTTCTGATACAAATCTATATTTGAACACCTATTATATATTTAATTTTTAGCCTAACTGGTTGTTGAGTCTGGTAAATGACTTTAATATGTAGATGAAGTGTGTTTTTTATTTATATATGTATAAAAAAAGCTCGCTATAACGCGAGCTTTTTAATCTAACTAAAAATTACTGAAATAGTATAAACTATTCTACTGCTAAACTAATGTTTTGTTTTGAGGTATAAAAAATTATAGTGCGATATATGGTTAAATAACAAAATTTTAATTTTAAGTCTGTATTGATAAAATAGACTATTAATACATTGTGTACCTACTTAAAAGAAGTATATTAATAATAAATTCATCTAATATTGTTAAATAATATTAAAATTTTCTTTTTTAATAGTTTTACTATTAATTTTGAAAACAAAATATATTAAATGAAAACTATACTTTCAAGTTTACGCATACAGGTAAATGATAAAATTTACCTTAAGGATCCTGAATCGTCTGTATTGGGTAAAAAGATTATTAAGGAGGGTATATTACTTATTGATGAAATAGGGTTTGATTGCTTTACTTTTAAAAAGCTGGGAGCTAAAATAGGTTCTAATGAAAGTTCTTTATATAGGTACTTTGAAAACAAGCATAAGTTTCTAGTATATTTATCATCTTGGTACTGGAGCTGGATTGAATATAAAATGTTGCTTGCTACTACTAATGTTACTTGCCCTATGGAGCAGCTTTTAAAGGCTATTGCGGTAATTACTGAAAAAATTAAAGATGATGATGCTACTTTACATGTTAATGAGTCAATATTAAATAAGATTATTATAGCTGAATTTACAAAAACCTTTCTTACTAAAGAGGTTGATGAGGAAAACAGAGAGGGTTTTTTTACTATATATAAAAGGATAATAAACCGTATGGTGGACATTGTGACTATGGTTGATCCTGAATATCCTTATCCTAAAAGTTTAGTTTCAAATATTGTTGAAGGAGGGCTTCATCAGCATTTTTTAAGAGACCATTTACAAACTATTACAAATTGTAACGAAAAAATTAGCCCTACTGATTATTATAGTGACTTGGTGAAACGAGTTTTAAAACATTAATTTATGACCACTACAAAACGCTTTTTTAATTTATTAAAACTAGACAAGAAGGATGTCTACCAAATTTTCTTTTATGCAATTTTTGCAGGGCTCATTAGTTTATCGCTTCCGTTGGGTATACAGGCTATTGTAAACTTAATACAAAGTGGCAGGGTAAGCGCATCATGGGTGGTACTTGTAGTAGTCGTAGTTATTGGTGTAGCCTTTGTGGGTATACTATCGCTAATGCAACTACGTATTACTGAAAATTTACAGCAAAAAATATTTGTACGCTCATCGTTTGAGTTTGCTTATCGTATGCCAAAAATTAAGTTTGATGAACTATATAATAATGTATATCCCCCAGAGTTAGCCAATCGTTTTTTTGATACTATTTCTATACAAAAAGGTATCTCTAAATTATTACTTGATTTTTCGGCTGCCCTATTGCAAATTATCTTTGGTATTATACTATTATCATTATACCACCCTTTCTTTATATTGTTTGGGTTATTACTTTTGGTTTTGTTATACTTAATATTCAGACTTTCATATAACCCCGGTCTTGCTACAAGTTTAAAAGAATCAAAATACAAATATCGAGTTGCAGACTGGCTACAGGAAATAGCTCGTAATAACTCCAGTTTTAGAAAAAAGAGAAATTTTGATTATGCTCTTGAGAAAAATGACCACTTGGTTGATGGTTACCTTAATTACAGGGAAAAACATTTCTCTGTAATTAAAAGACAGTATAGCCAGCTAATTCTTTTTAAAATAATTATTACTGCCGGTCTCCTGATTATAGGTGGTTACCTTGTTATAACACAGCGTATGAATATAGGGCAGTTTGTAGCTTCGGAAATTGTTATACTGCTGGTTATAAACTCTGTTGAAAAGATTATACTGGGTATGGAAACTTTTTATGATGTACTTACTTCTATTGAAAAAATTGGAGAGGTGGCAGATATGGATATTGAAGATGTTAAAGAGACTGACAGTAAAAGTTGCTACAACAGTATTACACTGGAAACAGAAAACTTGCACTTTAAATTCCCTCAAGCTTCAAATGACATTTTAAAAGACATATCTTTAAAAATAGAACAAGGTGAAAGAATAAGCCTTAAAGGTAGTAATGGAGCAGGGAAAACTACACTCATGCGTGTACTTTCCGCAGTGCTTAAACCTACTAGCGGTTCTTTTTATATTAATGATAATACTTTCCATAAAATTGATCTTGTACAATATAGAGTTCAAATAGGTTCTATTGTTCAGGGTGAAACACCTTTTGAAGGAACAATTATGGAAAACATTACATTTAACGACCCTAATATAAGTCCTGAAGACATAAAATGGGCGCTAGATGCGGTACAATTAACTCCTTATATAAAAACATTAACCAATGGTCTTGATACAATGGTATACCCTGAAGGGAAACAGTTAAGTGCTTCAAATGCTCAAAAAATATTATTGGCACGAAGTATTATAAGAAGACCAAGGGTACTGTTTTATGAAGACCCTACAGATAAAATAGATGAACAAGCCGCCAAAGCAATTATAGATTTTATATGTGCTCCTGAAAATACCTGGACTGTAGTTGTATCATCTACATACCCTTACTGGCAAACTAAAACCAGCAGACATATTGTAATGGAGAAAGGACGAATTATTAAAGATATTATACAGTAAAAATTATGCTAAATATATCTAACAACAAAAATGTAAAACAAGAGGGTTTACAGAGTTTAGACACTGTAAAGAAACTTGCAAACAGGCCTCATTATAAAATACTTAACCGTATTATAGTAGTTGCCTGTGTATTAGCTATAATAATACTGTTAATGCCGTGGACGCAAAATATATCAGGCTCCGGTGCAGTAACTACTTTAAAGCCTGACCAAAGACCGCAAACGGTACACTCTGCAATTGCAGGAAGAATTGAAAAATGGTATGTAAAAGAAGGTGACCATGTAAATAAAGGGGATACTATTTTATTTATTTCAGAAATAAAAGAAGAGTATTTTGACCCTAACTTAGTACAAAACACTAAGCAACAGGTTGATGCTAAAAAAATGTCTTTGGAGTCTTACAGTGGTAAGGTAGAGGCTTTAAGTTCCCAAATTAATGCTCTTAGTAGAGAACAGAATCTTAAACTGGAACAGGCTCAAAATAAAATGAAACAAGCCCGGTTAAAGGTTAAGAGTGACAGTATTGATCTGGAAGCTGTAAAAACACAACTTACTATTGCTACAAGACAGTTTAACCGAGTTTCCCAGTTACATGAAGAAGGCTTAAAACCACTTACTGAACTGGAAGAGAAAAGATTAAAATTACAGGAATCTCAAGCAAAAATAATCACTCAGGAAAATAAACTTTTAAGTTCCGAAAACGAGCTTATAAACGCTCAGGTAGAGATTAATAGAATTTTAGCCGAATATTCTGAAAAAATTTCAAAAGCTAATAGTGATAAGTTTACCGCTCTAAGCAATCAGTTCGATACTGAAACACAAGTTAATAAACTTGAAAATCAGTATGTAAATTATAGCATACGTAATGGCATGTACTATATAAAAGCACCACAAGACGGCTATGTAAATCGTGCGCTGCAATCAGGCTTAGGAGAAACTATTAAAGAAGGAACACCTATAGTAAGCATAATGCCTTCTGATTACGAAATTGCAGTAGAAACCTATGTTAACCCTATTGATTTACCACTATTAAAAAGAGGTGAAAAAGTAAGGGTATGGTTTGACGGATGGCCTACCATAGTATTTTCAGGATGGCCAAATATGTCATACGGTACTTTTGGAGGCGAAATTGTAGCAATAGAAAACTTTATAAGCCCTAACGGTAAATACAGGGTTTTAATTGCTCCTGATAAAAGTGCAGAACCATGGCCTGAGCAACTAAGTATTGGCGCAGGTGCTCAAACAATGGCATTGTTAGAAACTGTGCCGGTATGGTTTGAAATATGGAGAACCCTTAACGGCTTCCCTCCTAACTATTATCAACCCAACAATACACAAAGTGATGCTGGAAAAGAAAAAAAATAAAATAGTACAGCTTATATTGGTGAGTGCATTTGCTACTTTACCTTCACTCATGCATTCTCAGGAGATACAACCTGAAATTTTAAGCTATACTGAATATGTTGGGTATGTAAAAAAATACCATCCACAAGTAAAGCAAGCTAACTTAGAAATCAGCAAGGCTGAAGCTAAGTTAATGACTGCCCGTGGTGCTTTTGACCCAAAAATAGAAGTGGATTTTGATAAAAAAGAGTTTAAAGATAAAGAGTATTACTCACTGCTAAACAGCAGTTTTAAAATACCTACCTGGTACGGCATAGAAGTAAAAGCAGGATTTGACAATAGTGAAGGAATATATGTTAACCCGCAAAATACTTTACCTAATAGTGGTTTAACATCTTTAGGAGTTAGTGTGCCTATAGGTCAAGGGCTAATTATTAACCAACGAATGGCTGACATTCGCACAGCAAAAATGCTGCAAAAACTAAGTGTTGCCGAACGCCAGCTTAGAGCTGTAGATGTTGTTTACGAAGCATCGGTAGCATATTTTGATTGGTTAAAAGCCTATAATGAAAGTTTACTTTATAAAGAATATCTGGAATTTGCTGAGAAAAGGTACAAAGGAATTACCCGTTTAATTGAACTGGGTGATAAACCTGCGATAGACAGTATTGAGGCAGGTATAGTAGTAAAAAACCGTAAGCTTAATGTTGAACAAGCTGGTTTAAAATTAATAAAAGCTAAACTTCAACTTTCTAATTATTTATGGATTGAAGGTGTACCGGTTGAACTTGAAGAAACCATAAAGCCTGATGCCGATATAAAAAAGACTGTTCAGGAGGCATTAAATATTACTGAACTTAATGGAGGAATAGCTGATATAGACAATCACCCAAAGGTAATATCACTACAAACAAAAATTGATATGCTTAATATAGAACGTAAATTAAATGCCAACCTTCTTTTACCTAAAGTAGATTTAAGCTATTATTACCTTTCGGAGCCTTCATATATAGACAATTTCAGGTTTGAAGATCACAAATTTGCTTTAAACTTCAGCTTTCCTCTATTTTTAAGAAAAGAAAGAGGTTATTTAAAACTTACTAAACTTAAAATACAAGATGCAGAACTGGATTTAAACTTGGAAAGAGTAAAACTTAAAAACAAAGTTATAGCTAGCCAAAATGAAATAACCAATATAGAAAAACAGATAGAGTTAACTGATTCATTAGTTCAGGACTATACTAAAATGCTGGATTCGGAAGAGCGGTTATTCTCTTTTGGTGAAAGCTCTATTTTCTTAATAAACACCCGAGAAAATAAACTTGTTAGCAGTAGAATATCACTTATAGACCTTGAAAATAAATATTTAGATTCATATGCACAATTATTCAAGGTAATTGCTGCAACCAATATTCCTGAATAGCTAAACTTAGGTCAATAATAAAAAACAAACCCCTCACGTCAACTATACGTGAGGGGTTTTATTATTTAAGACAAACTAAATATTAAAACACAAACTTCTTGTTAACAGTACCTTTGTTTGTATTAATTTCAAGGATGATTAACTGTTGTGCTATTCTTAAATTGTTAATAGCTGTAGTAGTAGCATTAATGTTACCGGCATTGTATAGTAATCTTCCGTTAATGTCATAAACATTTACTGTGCTTATTTCTGCATTTCCGGTATCAATCATTACACTGTTTCCTTCTTTATACACCACAACCTGATTGATATTTAATACAGGTGTGTTGGTATCCAGTGCCTCTATGGTATAAATTATTTCAAATCGGTCAGTAAATGTTCCTGCTTCTGTACTGAAGTTGTACCCGCCTCCTTCTGTAAGGTTATGGGTCATGTTCTGTACGTTGTCTATAAGGTATATTTGTTGTCCTTCTTCAAACAATCCGTCTACATGGTCCAGGCTTATGGTATAGCTTCCTGTATTTGTTGCTTTGTATCCTACCGCTACTGCATCGGTATCGGTAAAGGCTGCTCTTGCCTGTATGGATAGTTTGGTAGCATCTCCCAGTAGAGAGAATAGTTTAACATCGTCATTGTTTTCTAACATTTTACCATCCCAACCATAGTCCAGCTCGTTTGTGGTAACATCGCTGTAGGCTACTGCCATTTGGTTAAATTCTCCGTTGTTTCCGGTTATGTTTAACCATAAACGGGAAATGTTTGTTGATGGGGTGTTTTCCTGATCCATTCGGAAGAACTGTCCGTTGTTAACGCCTCTTCTCATACTGTTGTTGAAGGTAAGGGTGCTTCCTGTTGCTTGTACTATGAATCCTTGTCCGGGGTTGATTACCCAAGTGGATGGATCTCCTGTAAAGGTTCCTGAACCGGTATCTCCAAATCCGCCTTCCTGGCTGTTTGCGGTATAGGCTGCCATGGTTACGGTGGCATAGCTGCTTGCTGCGGCATCGTTACGTTTTCTCCAGAAGTATAGTGCTGAGCCTGCGTTTATGGTTCCTGAGTTGGTGTTGTAGAAGTCGTGTACGTTTATTGGTGATGGGTAGGGGTTTCCTACTATGTTATAGCCGTTAAGGACTGTTGACATGTTTACGGCTACATCGCCATTGTTTGGGGTTCCTGTAAAGGTTCCTGTCCATGGTGCTCCGGGTGTGTCGGTATTTACATAGGACGGGTGGTCGTTTGCGATACGGATAAGGTATCCCAGTCCTGTTGCAAATGCTGTAACGCTTGGGTCTACTGTGTTGTATTGGTCGGTGGTTTCGTTATAGGTGTAGAAACGGTTTGACAGGGTTTGTGGTGAGAATTCCTGTAGGTTTTGTCCGCTTACGGGTGATGACCACATGGTGTAGTCTAAGCGGTATAGTGGTGAGCTGTTTTTATATACTGTGATAGCTCCTGTGTTGGCTACATTATTGGTTTGTATAATGTTGGCGTTGTCTTCTACTATGAAGTTCTCGGCTCCGGCGTTGTTTACTATACCCTCGGATATGGTTAAGGTAGTACCGGAGGTAACGGTAATACTACCTTCCGCATTTACTGTAAGTGTAGCAGCAGAGAAAGTTCCGTTATCAGTTGTATTATAAGGGCCTTCTATAATAGCAGCATCAATTACACCAGGAGCGCTACCGGTAGTCCACTCAGTACCATTCCATACATTTTGAGCACCTGTAATAGTTGCTATAACATTTGAATTATCAGAAGTTTCTGTTGCAGAAACAGCTCTGACTCTATAAAAATAATCAACACCTGATTCAAGACCTGTTACTTCATAACTCGTTACATCACTTACATTAAGGTCTTCATAACCTGTTACATAAGACGGTGTAAAGCTTCCATTAGCGGTATGACTTCCTAAGTTATCTATATTATCAACAGGGTAGCTATCCCATTCATTACTATTGTATGATGTTGTCGGACCTGTTACAGTAGATTTTCTTCTTAGTGTTACATTTGTATTACCAGCTCCTACTTTATCTATTAAAACAAAGTTCTTATATAAGTTTACATCTTCATCACCTGTAAAAGACATTGCTGTACCATCAGACCAAGCTACTGTATCATCAGCAACAGCCAATGTTCCTGATGCTGCCCCACTATTGGCTATCACGTATGTAGCTCCATTGGCTAAAGTACCTGAAAGAACATATTTGGTATCATCACCCCTACTAATAGAATATTCAGATAAATCTATACTATTTCCTGTTCCGTTATACAACTCTATAGCTCTGTTATTACCGGGGTTATTACCTTCTACATATTCTGATATAATTAGTTCACTAAAAGCAGATCCTACTCCAAACTCTTCATATGCGCTAACATCAAGCCTGTAACTTGTGGCACCTTCAACCGAAGCCCAGTTAGCAGTAAAGCTTGTGGTAGTGATATCTGTAGCTGCTATGGCAACCGGTGCAGCAAGAGGCGGTGCTGTTTCTGTTATAGAAATATCATCTATATACCAGCTATCACCATTGTTTTGTACCATTACAAAAGCAATATATACTGTTTGCCCTTTATAGGTGGTTAAATCAATAGTTCTTTCAGCATAATTACTGGTCTCTGCATCAGGTAAATCAGATTCACCATAATTTATGACATTTGTATATGATGCAGGATTGCTTGGATTACTGGTAGCTATTTTTACATAATATTCCGTACCCCAATTATTTTCAAAGTCCTGCATTTCTTGATACTTCAATTCTATTGTGCCATCAGTATTCGGTAACATAATAGGTGGTGTCACTAACCAATCTTCTGCATTTCCTCCTGACACACTTTCATACTCAACATATGCTGTACCGGCAGAACCGTTATACGTGTAACTTGTATTAGTCTCCCTTTTCCAGTCTTGGTTAGTGCCTAAACCATTTGAACCTCTAAAAGATGTCCAACACGTTGGTGGAAAAGATACATCATCAAATCCTTCGGTAAATGGCAGTGCAAACTCTCCACATAATGTAGTAAAAGTAATATCACTACCGTATGTAGTACCCCCTGCTGTAGTAGCATAAGCTCTTGCATAGTACTGTGTATTTGAGGTAAGCCCTGTTGCTGAAACAGTGAATACTCCTGAACCACCTGAAGCAGCAGCAAAATTTGTAACGCCTGCATCACCTATACTTGGAGTTGCTGATGTACCTATTACAACACCACGTGCTGTTACACTACTACACCCTTCATCTGTAACCTCTCCGCCTAAAGTAGCTGTGGTAGTATTAATAGCATTTGCACTGCTTGTTGTTACTGTTGCGCCTGTATTTACACCTGAACCTGATGTTGCAACGTTAGTATCTATACTTGTGCCTCCACCTGATATGGTTATATTTCCGCTATATGACTGTACTGCTGTAGGTGTAAAACGTACATAAATATCTTCTAATACTTCCCCTCCTACCGGAGTTAATGTTAATGTTGCAGCATAAGTACCTGCTGCTGTGTTTGATAGTGTATACCCTGTTGGTGCTGTAATTACTACATTATCTGCTGTAAGGTTTTCTCCGTAAAGCCCAAAACTATTTTCTGTAGATGTTGTATGTATACACACCTCTCCAAACGCAGTAAGTTCGTCTGCTGTAATAGTTGGAGCTGTGTTAGGTAATGTAGATACTAACAAACCCTGTGTATTTTCAGCAGTTTCTACATTAGCACCATTTCGTGCTTTCGCATAGAAAACATAATCTGAATCTTCTGTAAGACCGTTTACTGTTATAGCAGCCCACTCTGATGCTATATGCCATGCTGCTGTGACACCCAATGTACCGTCAGTCTGTACATAATAATCATTATTTGCTTCATCTACAACATGTAAAGCATATTGCGTAGTAGCAGGGTTTCCGTCCCCTGATCCTATTGTAATATCCGCCTGATAAACTCCTACGTTGTTTGCCTCAGGAGCATTTGGCACATTTGCCAACGTCCAAAAACTTACATCGTCACCCAGTTCGCTACCGGCAACAGCACGGTAGTGATATTGTGTATTTACATCTATAAGCACAATTGCATTAAAACTACCGTTACCTGTAATAGTTGAAGGATCTCCTATTTCGTTACTACCGTAATCTGTAGTTGTACCATAATCAAATGAAACTGCTGTAGCGTCTCCATTGCTCACTGTACCATTTAATATAGCAAAATCTGTATCTACATCAGGTGAATCAGTAGTTACTGATGGACCTGAAACTGTACCAGTTAACTTAACATCATCAATAACCCAACGCTCATTACTTGAATTATTATGTAAAACTACCCTAACTCTAACTTGAGTAGCAGTATTAGGTAAGCTAACCGTTAAGCTAGAAATACCGTTTGGTTCACCACTTGAAGTAAAATCTGTAGGGTTATTATCTCCGTCATATTCAACGGTTTCAGAACCTGAATCCGTAAAAGACCAATAAGTGTTTCCTGAACCATTAATACTAACTTCATTAGAATAGGTCGAGCCTCCATCTAAACTTATATAGACATCTACATAATCAGAACTGTCTGCACCATTGCCTGTAGTTAAAGACATTGAAGCTATCTTGAGATTTAAGTCAACATCTATATAGCCATCAAGGCTTTGATTGTTAAATGTTAAAGTAGATGTACCTCCTCTTACTTCCCACCCGCGAGAACCACTAACAAATCTATCTGCACCTGAAGGTCTGTAACTACCGCTATTTGTACCAGAAGAATAATTACCACTACTATTAGAGAATGTTAAAGTTGGCGTAGCAGGACTAGACTCAAAATCTTGCACTGCTATTAAATCTTGCCCCCAAGAGGTTGCGCCAATACATAACAAAACTGCTGCGAACAGCACTTTTGTTATATGCAATTGTAAACTTTTTAGCATATAAATAAAATTAATTTAGTGAATATTTTTTAAGGATAATCAAGGTGCAAATATATTTATATTTTAATTATTTACCTTAAAAAATGTTTATGTATTAGTCACATTATCATTAAATTAATATTAACTAATCTTTTTTTAGTTAACACGTATTTAATATTTAATAGTTGATTTTTCAATAAAACATTCTATTAAAAAGAAATTTAACACTTACAATTAATGTATTTTATTTTACTGTTAAAAAATAAAATATAATTTAAAAAGTGAAGATTGGATTATCAGAGCAACGGTCCAGAACCTCCCACCCTAATTTTAAAAGGCTGAACAATCTTATCCTTAGCCGTAAAGCCAAGACCAGTAATATTTCCATTGAAGTAGAAAAAAATAAGAAAGAAATAACAGTATGTGCCATTCGGCATAAAATCAAACCACAAAGAGGAGAAACATTTTTTACCCAAGCGGCAGCGTTCTTGCAAAAATTCAAAGATGCCGGGAGCTATAATGACTTTCTTTCAGATAAATCACGATTGAAATTGTTTAAGGAACTTTTGGACGGAAAGAATATTGCATTCCATGAAATTACTCCGAATTTACTGGAAAAGTTTCTGGCACATCTATCGTCAAAGTGTAATTATGGCAAGCGTACTATTACTAAATACATGATTCCCAACCATTGCAATGCTACTACTTTAAGCATCGCAGTTGTGAATTGCTTTCAAAATTGTACTTTTACTCATGATTCCCAACAAAGACTTAACAACGTACATAGACCCTAGCGTTGTGAATTGCTTTCAAAATTGTACTTTTACTCATGATTCCCAACTGGTGTTTCTATTTTTGCTAAAGATGGTATGTTGTGAATTGCTTTCAAAATTGTACTTTTACTCATGATTCCCAACATAGTCAAATGTTTATGACACTTAACAGGGTTGTGAATTGCTTTCAAAATTGTACTTTTACTCATGATTCCCAACACTAACAAAAGGAGGACTGCAAACACTAGAGTTGTGAATTGCTTTCAAAATTGTACTTTTACTCATGATTCCCAACTAATTCAATTCTCCATTAATAGACACTATAGTTGTGAATTGCTTTCAAAATTGTACTTTTACTCATGATTCCCAACCAACCCCTCAAGGCTGGCGATACTGGAATAGTTGTGAATTGCTTTCAAAATTGTACTTTTACTCATGATTCCCAACATACAGAAATACGTGGAAGAGTTGAAAGGAGTTGTGAATTGCTTTCAAAATTGTACTTTTACTCATGATTCCCAACTCTGATAAAAGGGCATTATACGTACCAGTANGTGCCTCTATGGTATAAATTATTTCAAATCGGTCAGTAAATGTTCCTGCTTCTGTACTGAAGTTGTACCCGCCTCCTTCTGTAAGGTTATGGGTCATGTTCTGTACCTTGTCTATAAGGTATATTTGTTGTCCTTCTTCAAACAATCCGTCTACATGGTCCAGGCTTATGGTATAGCTTCCTGCATTGTTTGCTTTGTATCCTACCGCTACTGCATCGGTATCGGTAAAGGCTGCTCTTGCCTGTATGGATAGTTTGGTAGCATCTCCCAGTAGAGAGAATAGTTTAACATTGTCATTGTTTTCTAACATTTTACCATCCCAACCATAGTCCAGCTCGTTTGTGGTAACATCGCTGTAGGCTACTGCCATTTGGTTAAATTCTCCGTTGTTTCCGGTGATGTTTAACCATAAACGGGAAATGTTTGTTGATGGGGTGTTTTCCTGATTCATTCGGAAGAATTGCCCGTTGTTAACGCCTCTTCTCATACTGTTGTTGAAGGTAAGGGTGCTTCCTGTTGCCTGTACTATGAATCCTTGTCCGGGATTGATTACCCAAGTGGATGGGTCTCCTGTAAAGGTTCCTGAACCGGTATCTCCGAATCCGCCTTCCTGGCTGTTTGCGGTATAGGCTGCCATGGTTACGGTGGCATAGCTGCTTGCTGCGGCATCGTTACGTTTTCTCCAGAAGTACAGTGCTGAGCCTGCGTTTATGGTTCCTGAGTTGGTGTTGTAGAAGTCGTGTACGTTTATTGGTGATGGGTAGGGGTTTCCTACTATGTTATAGCCGTTAAGGACTGTTGACATGTTTACGGCTACATCGCCATTATTTGGGGTTCCTGTAAAGGTTCCTGTCCATGGTGCTCCGGGTGTGTCGGTATCTACATAGGACGGGTGGTCGTTTGCGATACGGATAAGGTATCCCAGTCCTGTTGCAAATGCTGTAACACTTGGGTCTATGGCATTGTACTGATCGGTGGTTTCGTTATAGGTGTAGAAACGGTTTGACAGGGTCTGCGGTGAGAATTCCTGTAGGTTTTGTCCGCTTACGGGTGATGACCACATGGTGTAGTCTAAGCGGTATAGTGGTGAGCTGTTTTTATATACTGTGATGGCTCCTGTATTGGCTGCATCGTTGGTTTGTATAATGTTGGCGTTGTCTTCTACTATGAAGTTCTCGGCTCCGGCGTTGTTTACTATACCCTCGGATATAGTTAAGGTGGTACCGGAGGTAACGGTAATTGATGCGCCGCTGTTAACCGTAAGGCTTTCTACCTCAAACTCTCCGTCTGTACCTGTATTATAATCAGTATCAATTACAATAGCTACTGAATTATCAATGGAAATTGGTGTGACACCATCTGATTCAAACTCAGGCATCCATTTTGCTATACCGTCAACTTCCTCCCAAGTTACCATTCCACTTGTAGTTACACTTGTTACATTAGAGTTTTCAGATGTACAACCATCTGTTACTGCACGAACTCTGTAGTAATATGTTGTAAACTCATCAAGACCTGTAACATTGTATGATGTTACATTCCCTACATTTAAGTTTTCATAACCTTCTATAATATCAGAAATTAAGCCTCCATCAAAATCATGGCTTCCAAGGTTAGAAGTTGTGTTTGTTGAATAGGAAGTCCATTCTGTACCTAATGAAGGGAAACCGGCAACACTTGTAGTTACTCCCCCCATTACATCAGCATTACGTACTAATGTGTAATTCGCTGTAAAGTTTCCTCCTACATTCCAACCACTACCGGGGTCATTGCCAATTTCTCCAAAAATATCTACAGGAGCATCAGTACTATTATTATATAATTCTATAGCATCATCACCATTAAAATTAACATCATAACTAGCAATAGTTGATACTGCACCATGTACTTCAGCATTAGGGTTACGGTACACTATAACTTCTCCGTTTGCCAGTGTTCCTGTTAAGTTCATACTGGTACCGTATGAACTATTACCATTGTAGTAAATTCTAAGGTCGTAATTATTTAAATCAACATCTTCTCCTGTACCGTTATATATTTCTATATATTTATTATTTGAACTACCTTCTATATATTCAGATATAAATAAATCATCAGCATAGTTTTCAGTAATAAAATTAGGGCTTGTACTTATTTCAAGAATATAACTTGTAGCACCTTCTTCTGTTTCCCAATTAGCTGTAAATGATGAGCTTGAAATTTCTGTAGCGGTAATTGTAGTAGGAGCGCCTACTTGTGAAGTTGTGAAGGATTGTTGCGTTCCGTAATGTGTACCTGCCGAATCAGTAGCGTAGGCTTTATAATAGTAGGTTGTACAAGGCTCAAGTCCTGTTATATCAGCAGTGTAATTACCGGAACTAATGTTATTACTTGTTACAGATGTGCCCGTACCCTCTGTAAAGTTTTCGGTATTACTATATTCTATTCCGTATTCAGTAAAAGCAGTACATGCTTCAACAGCTTGTCCTGCCAAAGTAGCTGTAAATAAATCAGTACTTATAACTCCTCCTGTAGTAACTGCTCCTGCAGTGTTAATGCCTCTTGCACTAAGAATATCAAAAGTATAAAGTTCTACTATAGCACTTCCATTATTATAAGTTATAAGTATATCCTCTGTACTGTAATCTTCTGCTAAGGCAGGATAAAAATGTACTTGTATAGTTACTTCACTACCATCAAAATCATTTAAGGTGTAAGAACCTGCGGTGAATGTTTCTCCTTCAATACCAAATCTAAATCCATCTAAATCCTCATACCCACCAGTACCATCAGGAGTAGCTGAACTTATAGTTATAGTAGTAGGGGAGCTAAAGTTTTCTCCACTAAATGTTATATATCCCGTAGTGTTAGATGCAGTGATACAAATATCACCAAAGTCTAAATTACTGTCTACAGGTACTAAGTAAGGGTTTACAGCCTCAGCAGTTGTTTCTTCAGCAGTTGCTCCCTCACCCGTTTCTATACCTGAAGCATTTTGTGCATTTACAGCAAATAAATAAGATGTTTCAGGAGTTAAATCAGTTAAAGTTACATTAACCCAAGAAGAAGCATCTGCCCATACAGGTGTTTCAGATATTGTACCATCAGTATTTAAATAACCGTCAATTATTCCTCCTAATACTGTAATTGAGTATAATGAAGCGCCATTATCGTTAACTGTAACATCCAGGCTGTTAGTTGTAGGGTTAGTAATACTTGGGGCTAAAGGAGTAGCAGCATACGTATAAAAACTTTCTGTATTACCATAGCCTGTGCCTGTACTATTTGTAGCATAAGCTCTGAAGTAATATTGAGTGTTTGCATTAAGGTCTTCTATAATTTCACTAAATGATGAATTGTCAGCATTAGCATTTATAACAGTTGTTGTCTCACTTGCATTAAGGTCTGTTCCTGTAGTATTATAAACAAAACCTTTCTCTGTAACTGTTGCATTTCCATTATTTGTAACACCACCAGCTATTATTGCAAACGAAGAATCAACGTCATTTTGTTCGTCAACTGTAGTGGTAAATACAGTTGGAGTGACTATTGCCTGAGTAGTGAATGTTTGTACATTTCCGTATGCAGTACCCTCATTATTTGTAGCATAAGCTCGGAAGTAGTAAGTTGTGCCTTGAGTTAAACCTGTTAAACCTTCTGTAAAAGTTCCGGTTCCGGTTCCGTTACTACTTAAACCGTCATTCGACTCTAAAGTAGGTGCAGTAACTGAAGAACTCCAAACAAATCCTCTTGCTGTTATAGCAGAAGCTCCTTCACTTGTAATTTCTCCGCTAACAGTAGCAGAATTAGTAGTAGTATTTGTAACAGTACTGTTTGTAGTTATTTCGGGAGTTGTTACATATGCAGTCCATCTTAAATCATCTAATACAACTCTTTTACTTATAGTATTAACTATTCTAATATTTACATCTCCGCTAACATTAACATCTATACTATATGTATTTACAGAAGTACTGCTTACGGTTAAATCAGAGCCATACTGTATGTTGTTTACATATACTCTTAAGTTAGAATTTCCACTAAAAAGTCTTTTGTATTCAAAGCTAAGAGTACCTACGCCCCCTGATATAGGTGATGAATGACTTAGTTCACCGCCACGTAACCCACCTAATGCAGGTCCATCAATTGATTGGTTTATAGTGGACTCTGTTGCGGTCCATTCAATACCATTATCGCCAGTCCATTCTCGTGTAGTATATTCATTACTATTACCATTTATGGCTGTAGTAATATTCGAAAATGTTTCATGACCCTGAGACCATCCGGTCCATACAGACAGCATAAATGCTGCCATAAAAATTTTTAACAGTAATTTTTTTTTCAAAAATTTCATCATAGAAGTTTTAATTAATATTTGGATACTTTAAGGATTACCTATTCTGAGGCAAGCGCAAAGTTTCAAATCACATATTAACTAATCATGTCATTTTTGTAAAATGACTATTACTATAATGTTAAGTCCTTTTTGTTGAAAAAATGTTTATAAATTACTGATAATTAATTTTTTAAATAAATTTTTTTGGATTGAGTTTTTATAAAAAAGCATAGCTTTTATAATAACCCAGGAGCTATTTATTTTAATAGAATTTTGAAGATTTCTTTTTTATTTTTTGTTGTGATATTTAAAAAATAAATTCCTTTTGGATTGCCTTTAATATTAATACTATTACTGGATAGAGTAGTTTCAATAGCTTGTCCAACCATATTATATACTGAATAACTATAGTTAGAATTTGAATTATTTTCGATATGGATTATACCATCAGTTATAGTAGGATGTACTATAAATTTTGTTTGAACTATTTCATTCGTGCTATTTAAAGCCCATTTATCTTCAGCATTAGGTCCATTCCATATTATAGTAGCCAAGTAAGGATTGTCTATAAAAGGATTTCTATTGCCTTGCATATCTTCTAATATTTCATTTCTGTTTATTTCATATTGGCTTACTGGATCTTCTTCATTCCATTCCAAAAATATATCAGGCATATCACTACTATAAGTAGTACTACCTGCCCCTACGGTTGTTGCAAGACATCTTTCATTATATCTTACATACATATACATCATCATTCGGGCTACATCACCTTTCCATTCGTCTCCCGGGTAAAATAACCATCCGTCAAGGGGGGCGGCATGTCCTTCGCCGTCTGCAAAACGCCTGTTGCTTCTGGAGCTATTCATATAATAGTCTATAGAGCGTAAATGGTGCGCATCAGAGCCCGGTCCTGTATATTCTAAGTTAGGGTCACCAAGAGAGCGAGGATATACATGTTCTCTTACCCATTTGCCTTCGCAACTGGTATTATGGCAACTTAAATCTTTATCTCTTGTTCTGTCATTATCAGGATCATTGTCGTTATCCTCATACCCATATAGTAAAAGCACATTTTCAGAATTTTCGGGGTCTAAGTCAGATTGTTTTAACGCTTCCCAAACTTCAGGTGTATATACCAGTTCATTAGTATGTGTTTCCGTAATCATGTCAGCCAATTCCTCTTTTAAAGCATCGCCTGTTAATTCAAAATTTATTGATGAATAGTATTCAGGGATTTCCTGACCTAAACAGTATAAGGGAAATAATAATAGGAACGTGATTTTATTTAACTTCATTCTATTTTAATTTATCTTAATAATGAGAAGTGTGCTTTAAATTCTTTTTTGCTTCCGTCGGAAGATTGATAATCTAATGTAAACCAGTAATCGGTTGCAGGGAGTCTTTCTCCATTATATGTTCCGTCCCAACCTAAGCCACCGGGTTGTAATACAGATACAATTTTACCAAACCTGTCATATATATAAATTATCGCTTCTCTTTGATTTCTAAGACCGCTAATGTTCCAAGTATCATGCTGCCCGTCTCCGTTAGGGCTAAAGAACCTGGGGTAATTTAAAGCATAGACTTCAAGTTCTATTGGGTTACAACCGTTTTTGTCATTTACGATTATTGTATATAAACCTTCATTTATATTGGTAAATATATTACTATCCTGGAATAGACCACCATTCAAGCTGAATTCATAGTCTCCTGAACCACCAACTACATTTACAGTTATAATTTGGTTGTTAGTAAAATCAGTGCCTACTGTAGCAGTTGCAGTTGCTGTAGATGAAACATTTACAGTTGTAGTTGCCGTTGTGGTACACCCTGTAGTAATATTAGTTACATCAACAGTATAATTACCGGGTTCATTTATAAAAACAAAATTGGACATAAATGGTAGTGTTTCTTCACCTTTTTTCCATACAAAACTAAAGTTAGATGTTGAAAGTCCTGTGTTTAACATTACAGAGTTATACTCTTCTGTTTCTTCATCAAAACATAAGTAATATTCATCTTTTAGCTGAGGGCTAGGCAGAGGATTGATTCTTATGGTTGCCTCAGCACTATCAGTACATTCTGTTCCTACTGTATAACTTATTGTTACTGTTCCTGCTGCTACACTTGTTACATTACCATCTTGGTCTACCGTAGCTATATTTTCATTGCTGCTGGACCATATTCCATCAAGAACAGTGTTTTCGAGTATTGTGCTTTCACCTTCACAAATAGTTGTAGTCCCTGTAATAATTCCCGGGTCTGGAGCTGGGGAGGGAGGAGCATCTATAGTTACTTCTTCTGAAATTGCAGTACATCCTGCCTGATTTCTTACCTGAACGGTATAATTTCCCGGAGCAAGGTTATTAAAAGTAGTTGTAGCTTGATAACTTGCACCGCCATCTATACTATACGTATTCATAGGACCAACAGGGCTGGTAACTGTAATTCTACCAAAGTCATTATCACAATCTGTTTGTATTATTGATAGTGTAGGTACAGCAGGAATTGAAGGTTGTGGTTGTACATATACCTGATATGGCTGAGATGTACAGCCATCACCATTTTGAACCCTGATAAAATATGTTCCTGATGCTACATCACTAAATACAGCAGATGATTGATAGGTTACTCCGTTATCTATACTATACGTTAAATCTGTTCCCAGCGGAGATGTAATTGTAATTGTACCCAATGCATTTTCGCAGTCAGGGTTGGTTATATCAGCAGTTGTAATTGCCGGTATTTGTAATGCAGGGTTTATAGTTACACTCGGTGGGTTGTCAGAAATACATCCTGCAGCATTCTTAACATATACAGTATAATTCCCTGGTGCAACGTTATAAAATGTAGTTTGTGATTGATAGTTAACTCCGTCAATACTATATGTCATCCCATTACCTATAGGTTCAGTTACAGCAATAATACCTAAAGGACTATTACAAGTAGGGTGAGTAACACTTACAATTGCATCATCAGGAATGTTAAGCGGAGCATTTATAATAACATTATTAACTGTAGCAGTACAGCCATCGGCATTTTGTACTGTTACATTATAGCTTCCCGGTGTAAGGTTATTAAATATAGTTGAGGACTGGAAGTTAACCCCGTCTATACTATATTCTAAATTAGCCCCTAATGGTGCAGTAACTTCTATACTTCCTGTAGTTACTGTACAAGTAGGCTGTGTTTGTGTCACTACAGGAGTAGCAGGTGTTTGCGGAGCATTGTTTATAATTATATTGTTTAGCTCGGCTGTACAATTGCCTGCATTTTTTACAGTAATAGTGTAAGTTCCCGGATTTAGGTTATTAAATGTAGTTGATGACTGGAAATTAACGCCATTAATACTGTATGTTAAATCAGTACCTAAAGGAGATGTAACCTCTATGCTACCCGTATTATTAAAGCAGTTAGGTTGTGTTTCCGATACTGTAGGGTTAGCAGGGTCTGTTGGGATATCATTGATAACGATGTTATTCGCTACCGATGTACATCCTTCAGCGTTTTGTATTGTTATACTATATGTTCCCGGAGTTAAGTTTACAAATGTATTTGACGACTGGAAATTAACTCCGTCAATACTGTATTCTAAATCAGTTCCTGTTGGTGCGGTAACTTCAATAGTTCCTGTTGTTACAAGACAATCAGGTTGAATTTGTGTAGTTGTAGCTATTGCAGGTATAGTAGGTGCATCATCTATTGTTACTCCTGTTAATACCGAAGTACATCCATCAGCGTTTTGTACAGTTACAGTATATGTTCCCTGATTTAGGTTACTAAATGTAGTTGACGACTGAAAGTTTGTTCCGTCGATACTGTATTCTAAGTCTGTACCTGTTGGTGATGTAACTTCAATAGTTCCTGTTGGTGTAGTACAGTCAGGCTGAGTTTGTGCAGTTGTAGCTACTGCAGGTGTTACAGGTGCATTATTTATTACTATTCCTGTTACTACCGCAGTACAACCATCAGTATTTTGCACTGTTATATCATATATTCCTTGATTTAGGTTACTAAATGTAGTTGACGACTGGAAGTTTGTTCCGTCAATACTATATTCTAAATCAGTACCTGTTGGCGAAGTAACTTCAATAGTTCCTGTTGCTGTAGTACAATCAGGTTGCATTTCTGTTACTGTTGGTGTAGCAGGAACTTCAAGAGCGTCATTTATTACGATTCCTGTTAATAACGAAGTACAACCATCGGTATTTTGCACTGTTATATCATATATTCCCGGAGTTAGGTTACTAAATGTAGTTGATAATTGGAAATTAGTACCGTCAATACTATATTCTAAGTCAGCTCCTATTGGTGAAGTTACTTCAATAGTTCCTGTTGCAGTAGTACAATCAGGTTGCGTTTCTGTTACTGTTGGTGTAGCAGGAACTTCAAGCGCATCAGTTATTACAAAATCATTAGAAACAGATATACATCCATCTGCATTTTGTACTGTTACGTTATAAGTATCCGGATTCAGGTTATCAAAAGTAGTTGACGACTGGAAGTTTATTCCATCAATACTATATTCTAAATCATTTCCTGTTGGCGAGGTAACTTCAATAGTTCCTGTTGTTGTAGTACAAGTAGGTTGTGTTAATGTAGCTAAAGCTTGTTCAGGAGTATTTGGAGCAGGTAATACAGTAATACTTTCATCAGCATATACACATCCGTTAGTAGTATTTAGTACTACTAGCGTATAATTACCAGGGGTTACTGTAAAGTCTGTAAAAGTTTCAAATGTTGTACCTCCGTCAATACTATATTCGTATTCATTACCTGTAGGAGAGTTAAATGTAAGTATACCATCAGTATCTTCACAAGCTAAAATAGGTATTGTGTAGGTTGGTACTGCTACCGTAGGTAAATCATCAACAGTTATAGTATTTGATGAAGTACAACCCGCAGCATTTTGTACTGTTATAGTATGTGTACCCGGTGCAGCACTAAATACCGGTGCAGTTTGATAAGTTCCGCCATCAATACTATATTCTAAATCACTACCTGTTGGTGCAGTCACTTCAATAGTTCCTGTCGGGGTATTACAAGTAGGCTGTGCAGTAACTGTTAGTGTAGGTACATCAGGCGCATTAGGTATAGGGTTAATAGTTACCTGTGTTATTTCAGAAATACATCCATCTTCATTTTGTATAGTAACGTCATAATTTCCTGTAGCAATATTATTGAAAACAGGAGAGGACTGGTATCCGTTTCCATCTCCAATGCTATATGTAATTCCTGTACCTGTTGGTGATGTAATTTCTATTTGAGACACTGTTCCCGAGCAATCAGGTTGTGTAGTTATAACATCAGGTGCAGGTAAAGGAGTAGTATTAGTAGTTACTTGTACAGTATATGTTGAACAAATTTCACAGTCTGATATAAAAGTAGCTGTAACAGTTTCAGGAGCACAGGTTTCTTCTAATGTTACTACTGAATTATCAGTGTTTTGAGATGTTACTAAATTAGAAGGAGACCATGACCATGACCCTCCTGTAGCAGGTGTACCTGTTATAGTTGCTGTATTTGCAGCTACTGTTACTTGCGGGTCAGCTATAACCTCTTCTACGGTAACAGAGAATATTTGTATTTTATATTCATCACCCGAAACAGCAGCGGTTTGTGCCATATAGGGAAATAACCATAGTTTATTATAATTATTATCTGCTGTAAATGTATAATCGTAATCTGTAGGTGTGTCGTCAATAATATGGTCTCCCGCTATTACCTGATTACCTGCAGGGGTAGGAGTAGGAGTAAAATTACCATTACTGGCTTGTATGTATAGTACAGCGTTAGGATTGTCATATCCTCTTGTTCCGGGATCATTTTGGTTTACAACATTTATACAAACGCGGTATTCTTTTCCTGCTTCAAAATTATAGCAAGTATAAGTACCTTCACCTATTCCACCGTATGACCACATCCAGATATGGCTGGATGTTGTGCTGGTTGAAGGAGACCCATGTGAAGTAAACCAACTCCCTTTACTTGATAAATAAGTATCAGATGAAGGAGGGAAGCCATCTTCTAAGTTAGGGTTTTCGATACATGAAGGAGCATTATCATTATTTATAGTTACAGATTGAGAATCTGAAATACAAGTGTTTAATTGTACTGTAACATCATAAGTTCCTGCTGCTAAATTATTAAAAACAGGACTACTTTGGTAGTTAACTCCATCTATACTATAGGTATAGCCTGTACCGACAGGAGAAAATACAAATATTTGTCCGCTAATATTACAGTCAGGTTGTGTTACATTTATTGTTCCTAAAACAGGTGGAGCAGGAACATCGTCAATTGTTATTGTTTGCGATACAGCAGTACAGTTACTGTTATCCTTTAGTGTTATATTATAGTTGTCCGGAGCTAAATTTTCAAAAGTAGTTGAAGATTGGAAGTTAGTTCCGTCAATACTATAAGTATATTCAGTTCCTAGTGGGGTAGTCACTTCAATAGTTCCTGTAGGCACATCACAAGTAGGCTGTATAGTAGTTGCTTCAGGTTCAGGAAGTGTTGTAATTGCTTCTATTTCTATAGTTTCTGTTTCAGAAACACACCCAAGGTCGTTTTTTACATACACAACGTAATCGCCCGGAATAAGGTTCGTAAATACAGGGTCAGTATTATAAGTAACATCATCAATACTGTACGTGTAAATTGCTCCCGTAGGGCTGTTAACTGTAATTGTACCGAAAGGGTCGGGACAGCTAGGTTGTGTTACTGTTGTGTCGGCAATATCAGGCGCTCCGGTAACTTCTACAGTAGCGGTTGCTGGTAAAGAAACACAATCAGATAAGTTTTTAACTGTTACAGTATATTCGCCCGGAGCTAAATTAGTAAATATAGGGTTATTTACTTGGTAGTTAGTACCATCTATACTGTAAAACAGTATAGGGTCTGTAGATGTTGTAGAAACAGTAATAGTTCCTGTATCGGCATTACAATCAGATGGAGTAACCACAACTGTTGGTTGTTCAGGAGATTCCGTAACGTTTAGCTGTGCCGCATTACTAAAAATTTCGCAGGTAGTAGAGGTTATATAACAGTAATACTGATAGCCGTTAAAACTGAAAGGCACATCCGTTATTGTTAAAGTATCAGTAGTAGCACCCGAGTAATTACTGTTGTTATTTACATTAACCCAGTTACCCGAATTATCCAGTACTACCCATTGGTAGTTATAACCTGTCCCATCTACACTTACAGAGAATGTAGCTGTTTCATTTTCACAAATATATTGTGTTACAGGATGCGTAATATCAGGAGTTGGAGCAGCCGAATTATTTGCAGTATGAGTGCCAAGGTCACTGCAAAATTCATTACCATATACATTCCAGTCAGCTACATCAAAAGCAACTTTAGGGGCTACTGCATCAGGTTTTCTTATTAACGTATATCCTTTACCTGAATTACCTGACCCCAAAGGTATTTCAAGATTATCTATAACACTTCCGTTTTTTAATAGTTCAAATTCATCATTTGCATTAATACCATTTGTTAATCCAAAGTCAGAAGTCACTCCACTACAAACACTACCTATTGAAAAACCAATAATAAAAGTATCTCCCGGTGCTATAGAACCTGAAAGATTCATAGTATAACTGGGTGAAGCAGCACCTATATCTCCATACCTTAGTAGGGTGTAACCGGAAAGATTAATTGTAGTAGAGGTAGGATTATATAATTCTACAGCACCAGGGTTTCCACTATAAGCGTCATATACTTCAGAAATATAAATATCACTTTCACATTCCGAAGTAAGTACTGTAAAGTTTGAAGTAGTAGTTTCACTACAAGCAGCTGAGTTTACTACTATTTCTCCTGTACTTGCACCTTCCGGCACAAGCGCCATAATTTCGGTATCTGACAATGCTGCAAAAGTAGCATCTATACCGTCAAAAGTTACTGATGTAGCATCATTAAAACCTGTACCTTCTATAGTAACTAATGTATTAGCAGGTCCGTATGAGGGAGAAAAAGAAGTTATTTCCAGTGGGCAAGAAGCAGCATCCGGTGTTAAAGCACCATATAAGTAAAAATTATCAATTCTTATGCTTCCGCTTCCTGTAGGGTGGTTATTAAATTCCAGACTAACTGTAACAGTACCTGTTAAACCTGATATTGGTGCAAGTACGGTGGAATTTGTATTATTTGTCCATGAACTGCTTAAAGAACCGTTGCCAACCATTGTACCGTTTATGTACATTGTCCAGTTTTGTGCTCCAAAAGAAGATCTCATTTTGGCAAATTCGTAGGAAGAAACTTCAAGTTGTTGTCCTGCTGCTACATCAAAAGTAAGTGTAAAAATGGTTAGCGGGATGGTATTTCCCGGACTTGTATCTGATGATAATGAATTACCTGTAACTCCTAATGCATCATTCCAGGTCTGTGTATCAGTATTATTAGTCCATTGGGAATTTGATATTTCAGGAGCTATAGTAGTAGGAGGTATATTATATGGAACAGAAGCCTGATAAGTATCAAAATTATGATGGTAAATAACAGATTGTGCTTTTATACTAATAGGAACTATTAGGAGAAAAAAAAACAGTATAAAGTTTTTTTTTGTTAAAGTACTGTAATTCAATAACATTTCTTTTTTATTAAGCGTTTTTAGCAGCCCAAAATTATAAGATAATATGGTTTGAGCTATTATTATAACATTATATAAAAGCAGATTAATTGTAAATATAATGTTAAATGCAAAATAAAAAAATAAAAGCCACTTATATAAGTGGCTTTTACTATTCTAAATTATTGATTTTACTATTAGTTTTCCTGACGATTTACATAAACCCATCCTGTTTTTGAGCCGCTTGTAGTTTCAACTACGTAAAAATAAGTTCCTGTTGGTAACTCATCTCCGTTATCCGTTTGTCCATTCCATTCGTTAGTATAGTTAGTTTTGCTATACACTTCTTTACCATAACGGTTAAATATAATTACTTTTTGAGCATTTAAACCACTAAGGTCAAAGTTGTCGTTTTGGTTGTCATTGTTTGGAGAAATACCTCTTGGTATAGTACATAGTATACCATCAATAATAAAGGTATAGCTTGTTTCACATCCTCCGGCAGTTTCAACTATAGCTGTAATTTCTAGTGGATAGTCTGAACCCTCAATGCTATTCATATCAGCATACTCGGTAACATTAAAAGTAATATCATTACCTATAGTGCTACCATTCTCATTTATCCAAGTAATGGTTGCTGTATTAATATCAAAAGAGTTATCAGCAACTTTAAAATTTAATAAGTAGTTTACTTCTCCACCTGTAATTTCAGAACAACCTTGTACACCTGTAATGGTAGGCGGGGTAGGAACATCGTTTATTGTTATAGCTTCTGTAACTGATGTACAACCATCAGGGTTCTCAAGTGTTATTGTGTACTGGCCAGGCTGTAAGTTACTAAAGAAACGTGAAGACTGGAAGTTAGTACCATCTATACTGTAAGAGTATCCTGCTCCTACAGGTGCAACCACTTCTATAGTACCTGTTTCTACAGCACATGTTGGCTGTGTTTCTAAGTATGTTGCAATTTCTGCTTGTGGGCTGTCATCAATTATAATATTTGATGATGTTGCTGTACAGCCATCGTTGTTTCTCACAGTTACTGTATATGTTCCGGCAGCTACATCATTAAAAGTAACATCGCTTTGGAAGGTAGCCCCATCAATACTATATTCTAAATCAGCCCCCAGCGGTGCAGTTACTTCAATACTTGCGTTTACATTACACGTAGCTTGTGTAGCTGTTGCTGTAGGAGCTGTTGGTGTGGTTACTGTGTTTATTACAATATCTGTAGTTGTAGAAATACAACCGGCACCATTTCTTACAGTTACGTTATAAGTACCCGGTGTAAGGTTATCAAATATAGTTGCAGACTGGAAGTTAGTTCCGTCAATACTATATTCTAAATCAGCTCCCAGTGGTGCAGTTACTTCAATACTACCTGTTGCAGTAGTACAGTCAGGCTGTGTTTCTGTTATTGTTGCTACATCAGGAGCACCGTTATCAGCATCTATTGTTATAGTGGCAGTTTCAGAAGTACAGCCGTCATTATTTCTAACAATTACTGTATATGTTCCTGCAGCTAAATTGTTAAAAGTAGTTCCAGGCTGGAAGTTAGTCCCATCAATACTATATTCTAAATCAGCTCCCAGTGGTGCAGTAACGTCAATACTACCTGTTGGTGTGGTACAGTCTGGTTGAGTAACTGTAGTTGTAGCAACATCAGGTGTTGTTACTGAATTTATTACTATATCAGCTGTTACAGAAGTACAACCATCGTTATTTTGAACAGTTACCGTATATGTTCCTGCTGCCAAGTTATCAAAAGTAGTTGCAGACTGGAAGTTAGTTCCATCAATACTATATTCTAAATCAGCTCCCAATGGTGCAGTCACCTCAATACTACCCGTTGAAGTAGTACAGTCAGGCTGTGTTTCTGTAATTGTAGCTACAGCCGGAGTTTCAGGGGCATCGTTTATTACTATATCAGCTGTTACAGAAGTACAACCGTCGTTATTTTGAACAGTTACCGTATATGTTCCTGCTGCTAAGTTATTAAAAGTTGTTCCTGATTGGAAGTTAGTCCCATCAATACTATATTCTAAATCAGCTCCCAGTGGTGCAGTTACTTCAATACTACCTGTTGCAGTAGTACAGTCAGGTTGTGTTTCTGTAACTGTAGCTATTGCAGGGGTTTCAGGCGCATCATTTATTACAATGTTTGTAGTAGATGTACAATCTGCTGAATTTTTTACTGTTACTGTGTAAGAACCTGCTGCTAAGTTATTAAAAGTTGTTCCTGATTGGAAGTTAGTCCCATCAATACTATATTCTAAATCAGCTCCCAGTGGTGCAGTTACTTCAATACTACCTATTGCAGTAGTACAGTCAGGTTGTGTTACAGATACTGTTGGAGTATCAGGAGCATCAACTGAAGGGTTTATAGTTATTGTTCCTGTAACAGAAGTACAACCATCATTATTTCTTACTGTTACTGTGTAATTTCCGGCAGACAAACCTGTAAATGTAGTTTCCGTTTGGAAGTTAACCCCGTCAATACTATATTCTAAATCAGTTCCAAGTGGTGCAGTTACTTCTATATTTGCATTTGTATTACAAGTAGGTTGAATAACTGTAGTTGTAGCTACAACAGGAGTTGTAGGGGCTTCATCAATAGTGAAAGAAGCAGTTTCTGATGTACAACCATCATTATTTCTCACTGTTATAGTATAATTTCCGGCAGCTATCCCTGTAAATGTAGTTTCGCTTTGGAAGTTAATCCCGTCAATACTATATTCTAAATCAGCTCCAAGCGGTGCAGTTACTTCTACAGTTTCTGGTGTAGTACAGGTTGATTGGCTGATGTTTAAAGTAGCTACTGCCGGTGGAGTAGGCACATCATCAATTGTTATTTGTTCTGTGACAGATATACATCCTTCATCATTTTGTACTGTAATAGTATATGTGCTTGGTGCTAAGTTATCAAAAGTAGTTCCTGATTGGAAATCAATTCCGTTAAGGCTGTATTCTAAGGTAGCATCAAGTGGCGCTGTTACTTCAATACTACCTGTGTTTGTAGTACAGGTAGGTTGTGTTTGTACTGTAGTAGCAATAGCAGGTCCGTCAGGAGCTTCTTCTATCTCTACAGGCATTGTAGAACTACAACCCGTTGAAGATTCTATATATAATGTATAGTTACCGGGTGCTAAACCTGTAAAAGTAGTTTCTGTTTGGAAGTTTACTCCGTCAAGGCTGTAAGTAAGGTCATCGCCTATAGATGCTGTTATTTCTATACTACCTGTGTTTGTAGTACAGGTAGGCTGTGTAGGTATCACTATTGCTAATGGTAGTGGAGATACTGTTAACTGTACACCATCAGTAACAAGTGTACAACTTACAGATTCTATTTCACAATAGAATTGTTGCCCGTCCATACTGTTTGTAACCTGAGTAACTGTTAAAGTATTTGTGTTAGTACCAGAATATGTGGCATCATCCGTAAGGTTTACCCAGTTACCACTATCATTTAAAGTTTTCCATTGGTATGTAAATCCTGTATCATCAGTTACAGATACTGAAAACTGAGCACTATTATTTTCACAAACACTTGTACTTTCAGGTTGTGTAGCTATTGCAGCAGCAAGTGTAATATTATGAGTTCCTAAGTCAGAACAATCATTACTTGTAAAACTCCAATCACCACTTATAAAAGTAGGGCTAGGTGCCGTAGCGTCTGCATTTCTTATAACGGTATATCCTGTATTGGTTGGAGCATGTGCCACATCAATAAGTACACCGTTCTTTTTTAGTTTAAATTCATCATTGTCATTAATTCCCGTTCCCACTTCTGCATCTGTAGCAACAGTACAACCTAAAACTCCTGTACCGTAACTGCGTACTAAATAAGTTGTAAATGGAGCGACTGAACCAGGTAAAACTAAAGAGTAGCTAGCTGTAGCGCCGCCAATATCTCCATACCTTTCCAGTACATATTCATCATTAAAAGTAATAGTGTTTGGGGTAGGATTATAAAGTTCTATCACTCCATAACTTCCCGGTGTATGATCGTAAAGTTCAGAAATAAATAAATCTGGTATACTACCTGAATCGGGACAATCAGATTCGAAAACAGTAAATGTTCCTGCGTTTGCTTCACAGCCATCTGTAATTATTGTAATATCGCCATCTGTAGCGTCTACAGGTACAACGGCTCTAATTGTAGTGTCTGATATTACAGTAAAACCGTTAGATTCCACCCCATTAAATAGTACACTTGTTGTTCCTGTTCCTGCTTCAAACCCGCTACCTTCAATAGTAACAACAGTTTGTGCAGGTCCTGATTGTGGTGAAACCGATGTTACAGTAGGAGGGATACAAGCATCAGTTAAAGTACCGTTTAATGTAAAATTATCTAAAGCAAACCATCCTGAACCTATAGCATTACTTAATGTTATTACTATAGTAACGTTTCCTGTAAGTCCATTAACAGGGTTTGCAACAGCAGTAGTACCTATTTCTGCTCCGGTTGATGGTATTGAGCCATTACCTACATCAATACCGTTAATAGTCATAGCCCAGCTTTGCGCTCCTACAGGAGAACGTTTTCTCCAGAAGTTGAATGATGCTATTTCTAACTCTTTACCGGGAGCAATATCAAAATTTAATGTAACAGTAGCACCTGCTAATGCAGAAGCATGACCTATTGCCTGTCCACTTTCACCAAGATAGCTAACCCATATACCTAAATTATTTGTCCATTCAGAATTAGATAAATCAGTATCTAATACATCAGGAGTTACTGTGTAAGGGTGACTTGTTATAGGGTCTGTACCAAACTCATGCATATATAGCTGAGCTGATACGTTATTTGGTATTAAAAATAACAACGCAGTAAAAAAAGTTGTTATAGTTAATAATAATGTAGTTTTTTTCATAGATAATTTTTATTGATTACTAAAAGGTAAAATGCCGCGCAAGTTACATGTTAATTTGCTTATGATTGTTATATTAGTTTTAATTAAATGTTAAAGTGAAAAAAAGTAGTTGTGATGCTAAATTAAAACATTTATTCCCAAAATAGTTATAAAAAAAACATTACAAAAACATAAAATTTAGTCAAATTAAAGCATAAGTAGTTAATAATCAAAAAAATAAGCTCCGGAAGGATATCCTTCCGGAGCTATTAAAAATTAGATATTATAAATTTACCTAAAACTTATTTTATAACTACTTTTTTAGTAGTTACATTATTACCAGAAGTTATAACCACCATGTATATACCTTGATTAGCATTTTCCATGTTGATTGACTCTTTACCGGTAACTTTTTTGCTTATTATTTGCTTACCAAGAGAATCAAATACAGTTACTTCAGCATTAGCATCAACGCTAGGAAGCTCTATAAAGAATTCTCCGTTGTTAGGGTTAGGGTAAAGTACTACTTCGTTGCTGGCAACAGTTGAAGGAGCTGAAACTTCTTTAGCTTCAGTTTGCTCAACAGCTATTCTAGAAGAAGGAGCTGAGTAACAATCCCAAGTTACATCATCAATAATAGTTCTGTTACCGCTGTTTTCTATTTCTATAGAAACATTACCTGCAACATTAACTACTTCAGAGAACTGAGTAGCAGAAGTAGAAGATACAGTAACATCACTACCAACCTGAACACCATTTACATATACTTTAATAGTAGAGTTTCCGGAGAATACTCTTGCATAGTTGAAAGTAAGAGTACCTATACCACCAGAAATCGGATCATCGTTAGTAAGAGAACCAGTTCTTATAGCAATAGCATCACCATTAAGGTCTTGGTCAGTTCTTGCATCAGTAGCAGTCCAGTCTATACCACCGTTACCAGTCCAAGTTCTTGTAGAGTAGCTGCTAGAGCTAGAACCTAAGTTATCGAATGCTTCAGCAACACCAGAGCAAGGAGCAGCAGGAGTAGTAATTTCATCTTCTATAGCAGCAGTAGCGTATACAGGACCACCAAAACAGTTAGCACTGTTGTATGGATAAACATAAAGTTGGTAGTAAGTACCGTCAGCTAAGTCAGAAGCAGTGAAAGAAGCACTAGGACCAACATAAGCAACAACTGCATCTCCTACAGATGAACCTACTGCATATACAGTACCATCATTAAGAGTACCAACAGTACCTGAAGTAAGTACTAATGCTATATAACCATCAGCAGTAACGCTGCTTACAGCAATATCAGCAGAACTAGTAGTAACATTGCTTATTGCAACTTCACCTGTGTTAGCAGGAGCAGCACATACATCCTGAGCTGTAGCGCTAAAGTTAACAACACATGTACCCTCGTTAGCATCATCACTGCTTATTGTAAGTGTAGCAGGGAATGTACCTTCAGAAGCACTGTTGAAACGTACAGTAACTGTTTGAGTTGATTGAGCAGCTACAGTGAATGAAGATGTAGCTGGAGTAACTATAGAGTAGTTAGTAGCATCGCTTAATACTAAGTCAGATACAGAAAGAGCCTGAAGACCTATGTTCTCAATAGTGAAAGTCTGATCAGCATTAACACCAGTTTGAACGTCACCGTAGTTGATAGCGAAACCACACTCTTGGTTGTTCAGGCTGCTATCTAATAACTGAAGTTCCTGAGTTGCAGGAGCTGAATAACAATCCCAAGATACATCATCAATAATAGTTCTGTTACCGCTGTTTTCTATTTCTATAGTAACATCACCAGAAACATTGATTGATTGAGAGAATAAAGTAGCACTAGTTTCAGATACAGTAATATCAGAACCGTACTGAGTACCATTTACAAATACTTTAAGAGTAGACTCTCCAGAGAACACTCTGGCATAGTTGAAAGAAAGTGTACCTATACCTCCAGAAACAGCAGTTGTGTTAGTAAGAGAACCTGTTCTTATAGCGATAGCATCATCGTTAAGGTCTTGGTCAGTTCTGGCATCAGTAGCTTGCCATATAACTCCATTGTTACCAGTCCAAGTTCTTGTAGAGTAGCTACTAGAGCTAGAACCTAAGTTATCAAAGTTTTCAGAACCACCAACACATGGAGCAGCAGCAGTAGTAACTTCGTCCTCTATACCAGCTAAAGCATATACAGGAGCACCGAAACAATCAGCATCATTATATGGGTGAATGAAAACAAGGTAATATGTTTCAGGGTCTAAGTCAGAGATAGTAAAGTTAGCGTCAGTACCAACGTAAGCAACTACACCGTCACCTAACATATCATTTACTTCGTAAGAAGTACCGTTTACAGGCTCTTCTACAGTACCGGAAGCAGAAACTACTACAGCAACATAGCCGTTAGCAGTAACGTTACTTACAGCAAAGTCAGCAGAAGTAGAAGTAATATTGCTTATAGCAACTTCACCTGTAACTCCAGGAGCAGCACAAGCATCTTGAGCATTAGCGTTAAGTTTAACAACACAAGCAGACTCATCTGCATCATTATTGTTTATTGTAAGAGTAGCCGGGTAAGCAGCAGCAGTAGCACTATTAAAACGTACAGTTACGTCTTGAGTACCTTGTGGAGCTATTACAAAAGGAACAGTAGTTGGGCTTACTATAGAGTAGTTAGTAGCATCGCTTAATACAAGGCTACTTACATTAAGGTCTAAAGCACCACGGTTTTGAATAGTAAATGTACGCTCTGTATCAACACTTGTTTCAACATTACCAAATTCTAAGTTATAACCACAATCCTGATTAGCAAGATTACTATCAAGAAGCTGAAGTTCTTGAGTTGTAGGAGTTGAATAACAATCCCAAGCAAGGTTGTCAATAATAGTTCTGTTACCGCTGTTTTCTATACGGATTGTAACATCACCGTCAACATCAACAGCTACAGAATATTCAGTAGCAGTAGTTTCAGATACAGTAACATCAGTACCTACTTGATTACCGTTTACAAATACTTTAAGAGTGGACTCTCCGGAGAATACTCTTGCATAGTCAAATGAAAGTGTACCTATACCACCAGAAACAGTAGTTGTGTTTGTAAGGTAACCGGTTCTTATAGCAATAGCTTCGTCAGTAAGGCTTTGGTCAGTTCTGGCATCAGTAGCTTCCCACTCAACACCATTATCACCAGTCCAAGTTCTTGTAGCGTAGTTACTTTGGCTAGACCCCATGTTAGAGAAGCTTTCAGAACCACCAATACATGGAGCAACTGGAGTTTGTATTTCATCCTCTCCGGCAACAGAAGAGTAAAGAGGTCCACCCGTACAATCTACACTGTTGTATGCGTAGATAAATAGATAGTAATCAGAATCTTCTTCAAGATCTGAAATAGTGAAAGTTGATGAAGCACCAACGTAAGCTACAGTACCATTACCTATAGCATCATTTACCTGATATTCTGTAGCATCAGAAGGAGCTGCAGACAGAGGAGTAGTGTCACTTAAAATAGCGATGTAACCATCAGCAGTATTGTTTTCAACTTCAACATCAGCAGAAGAAGAAGTAACATTGCTTATTACAAGTTCATCAGCATCAGCAGGAGCTACACAAGCACCAAGAGCTACACCTGAAAGGTTAACAACACAAGAAGCTTCATCAGCATCGTTGCTTGCTATTGTAAGTGTAGATGTTTTAGCACCGGCAGTAGCACTTTGAAAACGAACAAGTATTATAGAAGAGTTAGATGGAGCTACTGTAAATGCACCTGAAGGTGAAATAATAGAGAAATCAGTAGTGTTGCTTAATGTTAATGAGCTAACATCAAGATCTGTAGTACCTAGGTTTTTAATGTAGAATACCTGATCGTTATAATCATTTACTGCTTGAGAACCAAAGTTTACAGTAAGACTATCACAATCAAAATTATTGTTACCAGAGTCAGCAACCTGAAGTTCAGGACCGCTAATAGATGGGTAACAATCCCAAGTTAAATTGTCTATAATTGTTCTTTTACCACTGTTTACTAATTCAATAGTAGCATCACCAGCTACATTTACAGCCTGAGTGAAAGTAGTAGAAGATGTAGATGATACAGTTATGTCTGAACCGTACTGAGTACCGTTAACATAAAGTTTTAATGTAGAATTACCGGAAAATACTCTTGCATAATCAAAGCTTACTGTACCAACACCACCAGATATAGTAGAAGTGTTTATTAAATGCCCTGATCTTACAGCGATAGCATCGCCATCTAAATCTTGGTCAGTTCTGGCATCAGTAGCTTCCCAAGATATTCCGTCATTACCAGTCCAAGTTCTGGTAGTATAATTACTTTGGCTAGAGCCAAGGTTAGAGAAGGTTTCGTTTCCTCCTCCTGAGCAAGCTACCATTGAGGTTGACTCAGTAGCTAAAAGACCGGAAATAGTTTTAAAATTTCCGAATGATAGTCCCGTTATACCTACAACGGCTAGGGCTAACAAAAATCGTTTTTTAAACATAATGATTAAAAATTAAAGTTGGATAAATCGTTGACTAAAAGCATTTTATACCTGCGCAGGGTTTGTGCTTCCTTTTTCAAATTTAGTTTTAAACCATTACGTTAAAACGTTTTTTTAGCTAAGTATTTATTATGTTAATGTTATTTGATAATATACTTTTAATATTTTAATCTCAATAAATTAATATTCAGTTATTTAAGTTTGTTTTTTGTTAAAAATGAATGAAAAAAACTTTAATTGCGGTTTTTCCGCAACCAAAGAACTGTATGATTACCTTTTAAAACTCTTTTTTATTGATATATAATTAGTTATTACCTATTAAATTTATTTTTATGTAAGATAAGCAAAGGTTATTTTCAATATTTTATAATTACTTTTTGTGTAATTAAAATGTCTTACGCCCAGTATTTATTTATATTTATAATAAAATACTATTGATGTAAGAGGAATGAATTAAATCTGTTAAAGTGAAAATGTACTAAGAATTATATATTTTATTATAATTCTAGTATTAGTAAATAAGTTGACAGAATGATATAGAGTTTTATGAAATATAATAATAAAAAAGGTCAGATTATAATCTGACCTTTTTTCTGCGGAGAAAGAGGGATTCGAACCCCCGGACCTGTTACAGTCAACGGTTTTCAAGACCGCCGCATTCGACCGCTCTGCCATTTCTCCAATATTCTGCTATCATTTCCTGATTGCGGTTGCAAATATACTAAGCTTTTCGGGTTTTCCAAACATATTAATTAAAAATATATATGTTTATTTTTATAGTACTTTCAACTGCTTCATTAAGTGAATATTATAAAATTATATTTTTTTTAAAATTCAACGTACTCTGTTATTTCCAGTCCGTAACCTATCATACCTACACGTTTTGTCTGTCCTGAGTTTGTAAGTAATCTTATTTTAGAAATATCAATATCATGTAATATTTGTGCCCCTATACCAAAATCTTTAGCGTCCATTTTAATTTGTGGAGCCTGGCTTGTTCCTTCCGCTTGTAAACTTTTAAGTTCTTTTATCCTCGTTAAAAGTTCTGTAGGGCGCACCTCCTGATTAATAAACAAAACAGCTGCTTTTTCTTCCTGATTAATCCTTTCAAAGATTTTCTCAAGTTTTTTATCAGCATCTTTAGTAAGTGTGCTTAAAATGTCGTTATTAACATGTGTAGCATTTATACGTGTCAATATAGGTTCACCTGTATTCCAGCTACCTTTGGTTAATGCAATATGTATTTGCTTATTTGTAGTTTGTTCATAAGCTCTTAAACGAAAGGCACCAAAACGTGTTTCTACTTCAAAATCTTCTTTTTTCTGAATCAGACTGTCATGTTGCATTCTGTAAGCAACTAAATCTTCAATAGAAACCAGTTTTAGGTCAAATTTCTTTGCTACTTCATATAATTCCGGTAATCTTGCCATTGTACCGTTATCGTTCATTATTTCGCAAATAACACCTGCGGGCTGAAACCCTGCAAGTCTTGCAAAGTCTATAGCAGCCTCTGTGTGACCTGTTCGTCTAAGTACACCACCTTCTTTAGCTATTAAAGGGAATATATGCCCTGGTCGTCCTAATTCGTATGGTTTTGTATTATGGTCAACAAGAGCTTCTATTGTTTTAGACCTGTCATGTGCTGATATACCTGTAGTAACACCTTTTCCCCTAAGATCTACCGATACTGTAAATGCTGTTTCCATAGCATCGGTATTATTAGCAACCATTACATTTAGTTCAAGCTCTTTACATCTTTTTTCGGTAAGGGGGGTACATATAAGCCCTTTACCGTGAGTTGCCATAAAGTTAATCATATCAGGAGTTACTTTATCGGCTGCAGCAAGAAAATCACCTTCGTTTTCACGGTCTTCATCATCTACTACAATAATTACTTTTCCATTTCTGATGTCTTCAATAGCTTCTTCTATAGTATTTAGTTGTATGTCTTGTTGTGTAGCAGTAGTAGCCATTTAATTTTCTTCTTTTGATTTTAATTTAAATAGTTTTTGTACAAACTTTTGTAAAGGTAATAATATGTTATCCATATTAATAAGCCCTATATCGTTAGTAGCCCTATAAGTTAAGAATACCGCCAAAGGAGCTAATATTATTGAAGATACCCATGCTCCTAAAAATGGAGAAATAGCATCTTCCTGAGTTAATTTTCTTCCGAAAGTATTTACAAAGTGAAATATTATAAAAATAATAACCGCAAATACTATAGGTAACCCTAACCCTCCTTTACGTATTATTGCGCCAAGAGGGGCTCCTATAAAGAACATAAGGATACATGAAAAGGCAATTACAAACTTCTGGTAAATTGCGTACCAGTGGTTATTTATATTTTTTTTCTTTTGATCCAGATTACTTATACCTGAAGTAATAGTAAAGTCAGTACTGTTTAGTGTGTTAAAAGCTAAATCAACAACTCTTTTCTTATCTTCTTCTTTATCAATTAACGGCAAAAGATTTTGCGGTAAAGAGTCTGTATCGCTAACTGCAATTTCTTTTTCTATAATATTACTATTATTAAGAGTGTCATTTATATTCTTGGTAATATCTTTAATACTATCGTGAAGCGTAAGTTGTTTAGTAACAGGTTGCCTTTTTGTTAGTATTAAATTTGTTCTGTCAGTAATATTAGACCGTACACTTATTTTTTCTTTTTCAAAATTAGACTCTAATGAATCTAACGTATACTTTAATTCGTTAATATTCAGCATACTGTTAGTAGGAGAAATACTCTCTTTATCCATATCCTCAGAGTTGAGCATTGTAAGGTCGATATTCATGACTTGTTTAGAAAAACTACTTTTTACAAAAGGAAGTTTTCTTCTTTCAACAGGATTTTTGGTAGTTACTTCTTCATAGTAATACCCATTAAATAGTTCCAGCTGTAATATATTAGATTTTTCGCTGCTATGAAGTAAACCACTTTTCGCCCGTATTATGGTCGCGTTTGAAGAACCCGGAAGTCGCTTATGAATTGTAACCCCGGAAAGCTCTTGCCCTTTATCGCCACTTTTCTTATCTACCTTAATATTAAAGTTTCCAATAGCGTTAAACTGTCCTTCCGCAATAGCCAGTGCCGGTTTTGTTTGTACAATATTTTTTCTCAGGTTAATAAACTTATACTGTGCTCTGGGGATAACATTGTTTGCGAAGAAAAAAGATATAATACTGAGTATAAATATAAAAACCATTAAACCTCGCATAGCACGACCTAATGATATTCCTGATGCTTTCATAGCAGCAAACTCATAATTTTCGGCAAGATTACCAAATGTCATAATAGAAGCAAGCAGTACTGATAAAGGAAGTACTAAAGGAACCATGGTAGGGGAGTAGAATAATAAAAATTTAATTACTACCCATGCATCAAGGTCTTTACCTGCCAGTTCGGAAATGAAAAGCCATATTCCCTGCAGGATAAAGATAAAAAAGAGTATAACAAATACAGATGTAAATGTTTTTAGGAATGACGATACTATATAACGGTCTAATATTTTCAAAGAAAAATCAATCTAATCGGTTGATGTAATAATTAGGATATTTACTTTCTGTAAAAGTAAAGTGATTTTTTGATAAAGGTTGATTTGTTTTAAAAGAATTTATGGTAAAGGTAATTTTAGTACCATCTTTTTCCATTTTTATAAGATTATATATGTGCTTAGTTTGTAAATCAACACCAATAAGTATTTCCTTTGTATTGTCTTTGTCATCTATAGGCTTAAGCTTTATATACTGTATTTTTCTGCCTCTTACATTTTGAGTTATATCCCAGTAGTATTCATAACCATAATCAAAAAAAGTAAACATTTTGGCAGGGGTAAGTTCATTGGTATTAGTATCGTCAAACGAAGCTATAGAAATTTCTTCATCTTCAGGTACAATATTGTATACCTTACTACCATCATATATACGGGTCATTCCCATAATATTAAGTACATAACGGTTACCTTTTAACGCTACATTACCCTTACTTTCCTGATTAATATTTTTGTCAAGATTAACTACTGAATATTTAAAGTCGATAACAATATTATCATAGCTTCTTGCTTTAAGAGCTACTTGGTCAAGTAAATCTTTAGCTTTTAAAGAATCTTGTGCTTGTGCAGTAACGCCCAGCGTTAAAGTAAAAAGCAATACCAGTTTTAGTATATTTTTGTGCATGTTATTAACTATTTTCTTCATTTGCAAAAAATTGTTCAAGAGACTGCAAATCAGGAATTAAAACACTTCTTGCCTTACTGCCTTCAAACGGACCTACAATTCCTGCCGCTTCAAGTTGGTCTATAAGCCTGCCTGCACGGTTGTAGCCCAGTTTAAGTTTTCGTTGCAATAAAGATGCTGAACCTTGTTGTGCTGTAACCAAAACTTCGGCAGCTTCCCTGAACATTGAATCTCTTTCGGACACATCAATATCAAGATTAGTGCCACTTTCTTCACCTTGATATTCGGGAAGTAAATAAGCATCAGGATAGGCTTTTTGCGATCCGATAAATTCAGTGATTTTTTCTACTTCAGGAGTATCAACAAAGGCACATTGCACGCGTGTTAAATCGTTACCCTGAGTGTATAGTAAATCACCGCGACCTATAAGCTGGTCGGCTCCCTGACTGTCCAAAATAGTACGTGAATCTATTTTAGATGTTACCCTAAAAGCAATACGCGCCGGGAAGTTTGCTTTAATTATACCTGTAATAACGTTAACCGACGGACGTTGTGTAGCAATAATAAGGTGTATACCAATCGCCCTTGCTAACTGCGCCAGCCTTGCTATAGGTGTTTCTACCTCTTTACCGGCGGTCATTATAAGGTCAGCAAATTCATCTACCACAAGTACAATGTAGGGTAGAAATCTGTGACCGTTTTCAGGGTTGAGTTTTCGTTGCTTAAATTTCTCATTATACTCTTTTATATTACGTACCATGGCATCTTTAAGCAGGTTGTAACGGTTATCCATTTCAACACACAAGGAGTTTAAGGTCGTAATAACTTTAGAGTTATCAGTAATAATAGCATCATCCGAATCCGGTAATTTTGCCAAGTAATGCCTTTCTATTTTATTAAATAAAGTAAGCTCTACTTTTTTAGGGTCAACCAATACAAACTTAACTTCCGCAGGGTGCTTTTTGTAAAGCAGGGAAGTTAGCACCATATTAAGCCCAACAGATTTACCCTGACCTGTAGCACCTGCCATAAGTAAGTGGGGCATTTTAGCTAAATCAACTACAAATGTTTCATTTGATATTGTTTTACCTAATGCTATAGGTAATTCCATTTCTGCATTTTGGAACTTAGGTGATGCTATAGCTGATTTTGCGGAAACAATTGTAGGTTTTTGGTTGGGTACTTCTATACCTATTGTTCCTTTACCAGGTATAGGCGCAATAATACGAATACCTAATGCTGAAAGCGATAGTGCAATATCATCTTCAAGATTTTTAATTTTTGATATTCGTACTCCGGCTTCCGGTACAATTTCGTATAAAGTAACCGTAGGTCCAACCGTTGCTTTTATTTGGGCAATATCAATTTTGTAGTTCTTTAATGTATCTACAATACGGTTTTTGTTTTCTTCTAATTCTTCCTGATTAATAGTGATACCTCCCGACGCATGGTCTCTCAAGAGTTCTATAGAAGGTAACTGATAGTTAGAAAGTTCTAGGGTAGGATCAAATTCACCAAAATCCTGAACTAATTTAGAGGCTTGGTTTTCTTCCACACTGTCTTCCTCTACAGCCTGTTCTATAACAAACTCTTCTTCTTTTTCTGCCTTTTTATCAGTTTTAGTTTCAGACTCTTTTTTTACAGGGCTTAAGTCAATTTCAGAAGATTCTTCTTGTTTAATTTTACTGTTTGCATCAAAGGCTTCTTCAACAGGAGTTTCCTCAACAGTTTTAAGTTGCATGTTTTCCCATTCATTATCGTCATCATTATTATTAGTATTTACTTCTTGTAATGAGTCTGATTTTGTTTTATTACTTCCTTCCGAGTTTTCAGCAGCTACTACGGTAGGCGAAAAAGTCGAGTCCGTTACAGCGTTTTCTATATCGTTATTTTCCTCTTCAATTTCTTTTTTCTTTCTTTCAAAAAGTGCTTTTATAGCGTCCGGAGACATTTTTACTTTAAATAAAAGGAAAGTAAAGAAACCGAAAATAAGTAAGAGTAATGTTCCTGTTTTACCTAAGTAATCCTGTAGGAATAGGTTAATTTCATAACCTATAATTCCGCCAAGTTCGGGTAGGCAAGAGCTAAAGAAACCAAATAATACCGAAACATTTATAGTTAGGAATAAATCCCAAAACAGTGTTCTTTTAAGTTTTCGAGAGGGTAACCCCAGCACAAGGTAAGCACCCAGTAAAAAGAAAAAACGTACTAAAATAAAAGAAGCGGCACCAAAGCCATGGTACAAAAATAAATCGGCTAAATAAGCACCAAACTTACCTAACCAATTGTGTACTACTTCATTTCTTTCAGCTAATGCGGTTACCTCACTTTGGTCATAACTTCCGTATAGAAAGTATGAAATAAATGATAGTAACATGGCAACAGCAAACAGAAATGATAAAACTCCTATAAGGACTTTATTCCTGCGTGATAAAGACCATTTCTTTTTACCTTCACTACCTTCAGCACCTGTTTTCGTCTTTTTCTTAGAAGTGTCTTTTTTTGCTTTCGCCATTTATAAAGTAACTAATTCTTTTATGTAAAAATATTAATTTATAAGCAAGGTGTTTAAAAAACCTTAGGGTAATATATAATTATCCCTATACATAATGCCATAAGAGCAGCAAAAAAAACGGCTCCTGCAGCAATATCTTTTATAAACCCTATTCGTTCATGGTATTGAGGGTGTATAAAATCGGCTATTTTTTCTATAGCTGTATTTACCCCTTCAATACCCAGTACCATACCTATGGCAAGGGTTTGTATAAGCCATTCGGTAGTTGAAATATTAAATATGAAACCGGCTATGGTTACCAGTATACCAATAGTAAACTGAACCATTATACTATGCTCTGTTAGTATTAATTTCTTGGCTCCGTTAAAAGCATATACTACACTTTTAAGTCTGCCACTTACAAATGGTTTCTTCATTTAATAAATTATAGGGCAGCTAATGCTTTATCATAATCAGGTTCGTCTTTTATTTCGCTTACCTGTTCTGTATAAACTATATTACCTTCTTCATTTATTACTATTACTGCTCGGGAATGTAATCCTGCTAATGGGCCATCGGTTATGGTAAGCCCGTAATCGTTACCAAATTTACCTTCTTTAAAATCAGAAAGCGTAATAACATTGTCCAGCCCTTCAGCACCACAAAAACGGGCTTGAGCAAATGGTAAATCGCGTGATATGCAAAGTACTTTTGTATTTTCTATACCTGCTGCTTTTTCATTAAACTTTCGTACAGATGTAGCACAAGTTCCTGTATCAATACTGGGGAAAATATTAAGCACCAACTTACTGCTTTTAAAATCATTTAATGATACAGTCGATAAATCGTTTTTAACTAATTCAAACCCCGGAGCTTTAGTACCTGTAGCAGGTAAATTACCAGTGATATTTACAGGATTTCCTCCTAATGTTATTTGTGCCATTTTTGTTGTATTTACTTGGTAAACAAAAGTAGCAAATTATATTGTATAGTAAAGTTTAAATTACAGTCAAAAACCAAAAAGCGCCCTGTTTACAGGACGCTTTTTTAAATTTAAAAAGAAATTCTAAAATTAATTTTTATCTATTGCTCCAAGAACGCGTTGCATAAATGTATTTAACGCTTCTTTTTTGCTCATACCGTCTTTAATCATTTTGTCTACCTCTATAGCACCATACATGTTAGAGATTAACTCTCCAATAACGTCCAGTTCTTCATCTTTAAGCGAAGGTACTTCCGTTAGTGCTTCAAGCACTTCAACTGCCTCAATTACATAATCTTGGTCGTTTTGCTCTATAAACTCTGTAAGGTTCTTAATTACCGGTAACTTCATTGACTAAATCAGTTAAAATTTCTAGTTTATTTGTTTGTACCTGGTTAACCAGTTTACCATCTTTAAAAGCTGCAAAAGTAGGCAGGTTATCAACCTTTGCCAGTTTTCTCGATTCAGGGAAATTTTCAGCATCAGCTATAACAAACTGTACATTTTCATGTTCTCCTGCCAGTCTTTTAAATTTTGGTTTCATTATCCTGCAGTTGCCGCACCATCCGGCAGAGTATTGCACTAACACCACCGGTTGTTCAGCTACTATCTCTGCAAGATTATCTTTATCCAGTTCCTGTAGCATAATGAAATTTTTTAAGGTTATTTAATTAGTTTGAGCTTAGGTAAGAAGCTACACCGGCTCTGTCAGCAGTCATTGCTTCTTTACCTTCTTCCCAGTTTGCAGGACAAACTTCTCCTTTTTCCTGTACGTGAGTGTAAGCATCAATTAATCTTAGGTATTCATTTACATTTCTACCTAATGGCATATCGTTTACACTTTCGTGGAATATTTTACCATCTTCGTCTACTAAATAAGTAGCACGGTAAGTTACGTTAGAACCTTCTACCATTACAGTATCAGTTGTTTCGTTGTATTCAGCAGACTGTATATCAAGAATACCAAGTACACTTGAAAGGTTTCTGTTAGTATCTGCAAGTATAGGGTAAGTAACACCTTCTATACCACCGTTATCTTTTGGAGTATTAAGCCATGCAAAATGTACTTCGTTAGTATCGCATGATGCACCTATCACCATAGTGTTTCTCTTTTCAAATTCTTTAAGAGCAGACTGGAAAGCGTGAAGTTCAGTAGGGCAAACAAAAGTAAAATCTTTTGGATACCAGAATAATAATACTTTTTTCTTATTATTTACTGCTTCTTCGTAAACGTTGATTGAAAGGTTGTCGCCCATTTCAGACATTGCGTCTACAGTAATGTTTGGGAATTTTTTTCCTACTAATGACATAAGTATGATTTTTTTTGTGGTTACTAATTTATTACAATGCAAAAATATAATTTATTAGCCTTTACTATAAATGATATTTATCGTATTTACCTATTAGTATATAGAAATTTCCTATATGATAGATATAGGCTATACGTAATTTGCTGAGTGAAAATATAAAAAGCGTTACAAATATAATAAGGAAGTATATTAAATAAACCCTAAAATATTTCCCTTACTTTTGCATAGAATTTTGACGTGAAGAAATGGAGAATTTTAAAATGATAGCCAAGACTTTATTTGGTCTTGAAGAAGTGCTTGCTAAAGAGTTAAGAAACCTTGGCGCGCAAGATGTACAAACAGGTGTAAGAATGGTAAGCTTTGTAGGAGATAAAGGCTTTATGTATAAAGCTAACCTTGCTTTGCGTACTGCTTTAAAAATATTAAAGCCTATACACAGTTGCAGAGTGTATAACGACAAGAGCTTATATAGTGGTATACAAAATGTTGACTGGTCTCAGTATTTAGATGTAAACGACTCTTTTGTGGTTGATGTTACTTTAAATTCTGATCATTTTAACCACTCGCAGTTTGTAGCACTAAAAACTAAAGATGCTATAGTAGACCAGTTTAGGGATAAATTTGGTAAACGCCCTAATATTGATAAAGATTTCCCTGATTTACGTATAAATGTACATATACATGATGAGCAATGTTCTGTATCGCTAGATACTTCCGGTAGCTCTTTACACCACAGAGGGTACAGAACAGCAACCAATATTGCACCAATTAATGAGGTGCTTGCTGCTGGTATGCTTTTACTTTCCGGTTGGGACGGACAAGGGGATTTTTTAGACCCTATGTGTGGTAGTGGTACTATAATAGCCGAAGCGGCTATGATTGCTTGTAATATTCCTGCGAATATTAACAGAAAAGAATTTGCTTTTGAAAAGTGGAGTGACTGGGATAATGACCTTTTTGAAAAAATAGAAGATTCGTTATTAAATAAAACCAGAGAGTTTCATTATACCATTACAGGTTATGATAAAGCACCATCGGCAGTAGAGAAAGCTAAAAATAATATAAGTAATGCTAATTTGGAAGATTATATAATCATTAAGCATGAAAACTTTTTTGAAACCAAAAAAGAAACAAGCGGACCTTTACACATGGTGTTTAACCCGCCGTATGGAGAGCGTTTGGATATAGATATGGAGCGTTTTTATCGTGAAATAGGCGATACCTTTAAGCAAGGTTACCCTAATACTAATGCTTGGTTTATAACGGCTAATTTAGAGGCTTTAAAGTTTGTGGGGCTAAAACCATCAAGAAAAATAAAGCTGTTTAACGGTAAACTGGAAGCTAGGTTAGTAAAATACGAAATATACGAGGGTAGTAAAAAAGCAAAATATAACAACCCTAATCAATAAATTTTATTATGAGTAAGAAAAAGGTAAAAGCATTTTTATATAATTTTTTAGGTTTTGCACCTATTTTCCTATTAGTTTATTTTTTAGTTGAAAAATTTACGGGATTAACAGGTTTTTGGATGCCACTTACAGCATTTATAGCCTCCACTATATTAGCACCTAAGTTTCAGGCGTTAAATTATCAGGGAGAAGAAAAAATATTTATGAAGTGGCTTTTTATAAAAGGAATAAGAGAGGTAAAGTAATTATCCTTCAGAATTTTTCTTTTTTTCTTTACGGATGAAGAATATGCAGGAGATAGTGGAAAATGTAAAAAGAGTAATACTACCGAATAATATTAAATATAGCCATATAGCTATATTACTAAGTCCCGGAACAGTTATATTTAAAAGCATCTCGGAATAAAAAAAGAACAAGATGTTTAATAATATGTAAAGAACTATATGAAGATATATTATTTTGGATGTTTTCATTTAACAAAAATAAAAAAAGAGGCTTATTAAGCCTCTTTTTTATTATACTGCTGCTTTGTACTTATGGTAAAAATACATTGGCATGGTAACAAGGTTTAGTAATAAAAAACCTGAGAAGATTAAAATGTTAGCCCCCGGCCAATGCATCATTTTAAACATAATTCCTGTACTTAAAATAAAGCAGGTAATAAACGCGAATAAATAAACTGTTCGTTTCATGATATGATTGATTTAGATTAATGATTATTCGTATAGTTTTCTTTCTGATGATTTATATTTTCTGTAAAAAAATACCGGTAAAAGCATTACTATTAATATAGCAAAGCCTATAGTAAGTAAAATACTGGCTCCCGGCCAGTGCATCATTTTAAAAATAAACCCTGTACTAATTAGTGTTGCTACTATATAGCCTGTTATATATATCAATCGCTGAATCCTGATATTTTTCTTAAAGGTTGTCATTATATAAGTTTCTCGTTGTATGCTACCCATAGCATGATGACCGCCAAACTCCTTTAAAGCAGCTTTATATGCAGTATCAAAATCTGTAAAATTTCCTGTCTCTATATAGGTACATATATGGTCTAATAAATCTTCTTTTAGTTCCTCTGATTTTACCCCATAAAACTTTAAGTTAGTAGCTATATATTCTATTTGTTCATCAGTCAGCTTCATATAACGGCTTTTTCTCGTTAAAAATTAATGATAGTGTTCCTATAAAATCATTCAGTTCCGCAGTTATTTTTTGTGCTGCTTTTTTTCCTGAATTAGTTATTTTATAGTATTTACGTACTCGTTTACCTATATATACTTTTTTAGTATCTAATATTTTATCAGCTTCTAATCTATGAAGAATAGGGTAGAGCGCACCTTCTGAGATATCTATTTTTCCTTTAGTTATCTCTTTAACCTTCTGCGTTATTTCATAACCATACATTTTATCACTCTCACTTATGAGCTTTAAAATGATGGGCTGAAGGGTTCCTTTGGTAAGTTCTTTACTATACATAGTACAAATATACATTTTATTTAAATGTATACAAATAAAATGTTATTATTTTAAAGCAAAACAAGGGGTACAGTTTTGTACCCCTTGTTTTTGTTGGAGATGGACCCCCGTTTAATTTAGATTTAAATCCTGAAAAGGAAATCTGAACTTTACTTATAATTGCTCCTACAAAAGTATTATGTTGACTAATATCAAAACATACCCATTAGTGGGTATATTTAACTAAAAAGGGAGGCTGTACAGCCTCCCTTTAATTTATTATTGAGATTTATTTACTCTTTCTTTAAGTATGTGTCGAAATAATCAGCTATTTTCTGATTTAAGTGGAAACGATCTTTACCGCGAACATTGTGCTCATGAGTAGGGTACAGGAAGTAATCTACTTGTTTACCTGCCTCTATACATGCCTGTATAAACTCCATACTGTGTTGTTGCACCACAACATTATCCTGAGCACCATGAATCATAAGTAATCGTCCTTGTAAGTTCTTAGCTTTATCTATAAGACTTGCTTTAGCATAACCATCAGGATTTTCCTGTGGCATATCCATATAACGCTCACCATACATTATTTCATAAAACTTCCAGTCAATAACAGGACCACCGGCAACACCTACTTTAAAGGTTTCAGGATGTGTAGTCATTAATGAAGTAGTCATAAAGCCACCAAAACTCCAACCGTATACACCAATTTTATCTTGGTCTACAAACGTTTTTGATTTAAGGAAATCAACGCCTTTCATCTGGTCAGCCATTTCATTTTGACCTAACTGGCGGTGTATTACATGTTCAAAATCACGTCCGCGGGCATCACTACCTCTGTTATCCAATGTAAATACTACATAACCATGTTGTGCCATGTAGTAGTCAAATAAAGAAGCTCCGCCTAACCAACTATTAGTAACAAGCTGGGCATGAGGACCACCATATACATATATCATTACAGGATATTTTTTGGTAGCATCAAAATTAGCAGGGTAAATAATTCTTCCGTTTAATGGTGTTTTACCATCAGCGGCTGTAATTGTTACCAATTCCATTTTAGGTAGTTCAACAGTACCTTTGTATGGATCTTCTGCAATGATAAGTTCCTTTTCAACTTTACCGTTTTTAAGGTTTATAATACTTACATCATTAGGAGTAGTAATGTTACTAAAGCTGTCTAAACCTAAAGTAGCATCACTATTAATAATAACATTGTGTGTACCTGATTCAGTTGTTAACTGTGTTGTTTTTCCTGATTTCAAGCTAACTTTATATAACTGCCTGTCAAGTCCGTTATTAGCAGTTCCCATATAGAAAGCATTTTTAGCTTTGCTGTCAAACCCAAGGAATTCTGTAACAACTATATCTTTATAACCTAATTTTTCTAACAGTTTACCATCAGTGTTGTATAGGTATAATTGCTCATAACCATCTTTTTCAGTACGGTATAAAAACTCGTCATTTTCACCGGGAACAAAAGTTAATGGGTGTAAAGGCTCAACATATGTAGGAGCTGTTTCTTCAAATAATGTTTTTATAAAATTACCTGTAGCAGCATCATACTTATTAAGTTTTAAGTCGTTTTGTTCACGGTTTAAAACTCCTACAAAAACATACTTCCCGTCAGGCGACCATGTTACTGTAGTAAGGAACTGTTCTTTAGGGCCTTCGGTTTTAAGTGTTGTTTTATTACCTGACTTTACATCATACACTACAAGCGTAACCTCTTCACTTTTAAGCCCTGCCATTGGGTATTTAATATCATTTTCTGAGGCAGTACGTGCTGAAAAATCAGTAAGCGGGTAGTTGCCTACCATAGTTTCGTCTTTACGATAAAAAAGTAGCTTATCGCTGTTAGGGCTCCACCACATACCCCTGTCAATACCAAACTCCTGACGGTGTGTATAGTCGCTACCGTTTACAATACCTGCATCAGCATCGTTAGTAACAGTAATATTTTTACCGGCAGCATCAGTAATAACAATATTGTTACCATTTAAAGAAGCTGCATATTTATTATCCGGTGAAAGTTTTTCCTGCTCTCCTGTAGAGTCTATTTTTATAGTATTGCTTATAGCTTTGCTTTCAACGTTAAATAGTATTAAGTAGTTACCGCTTTTACCGGGAACCGTAAAGCTGATAGTATTTTTGTCGCTCCACTGGTAAGTATATGGGAAAATAGACATCATAAAAGATTCGTCAGAGAATCTTTCCTGTAGTTTAGTAAGTAGCTCGTCTTTAGTTACAAGAGTGCTTTCTGTCCAGTTACTTTCTTTACTTCTGGACATTAATGCAGCGTAATTACTGCTAAGGTACGTAATGGTGTTACTTTCCGGTCTCCATTGTTGTGCTACAAGACTTTTTGGTGCAAAGGCTTGGTATTGCCCGTAGGTTGCTTCCTGAATGGTAAGGTTACGCTGAGCAGTAGCCACCATACCTGTAAGCAGGAACAGTATTAAAAATTTTTTCATTTTTAAATTGTTTGTTGTTTAATTAGAAGGCGAATTTAACGAAACTGTGTAATTCACCGAAATGATATTTGCTATTATTAGTAGTAACAAATAGTAATTAGTTACAAAAAAGCCGCTTTTAAAAGCGGCTTTTTTCACTGTTGTGATATATTGGTTGGAGTTGGATTACAATATTCCCAGTTCTTTCATGCACTCTTTCATCATATTATAGGTTCTTTCAATATCATTATCAAGACCTATTGAGAAACGGATAAGACCATCGGTTAATCCCATTTCTTTTTGCTCTTCTTCCGGTATTTCACTGGAAGTTGATGAACCCGGTGCACTGAATAGTGTTTTGTAAAAACCAAGACTTACTGCTAAGTAACCAAGGTTTTTATGTTGCATAAGCTCCATAAGCTCATTCGCTTTTTCAAGAGAACCTACGTCAATAGTAAGCATTCCGCCAAACCCGTATTCAGGATTTATCATGCTTTTATAAAGTTCATGGCTTGGGTGGCTTGCCAGTCCAGGATACACCGTTTTAATACCGTCTTTTTCAAAACGCTCTGCTAAATACTGTGCATTATGGCTGTGTTGCTTAACACGTATGTGCAGTGTACGTAAGTTTTTTAATATACTTGCTGCTCTTAGGCTGTCCATAGTAGAACCTAACAGCATAGCTGCCCCGTCGTTAACGTTACGCATAGCATCAATAAATTCCTGAGAACCACAAGCAACACCACCTACAGTATCGCTACTACCGTTAATAAACTTAGTAAGACTGTGTATTACAACATCAGCACCAAATTTGGTTGGTGTAACAGATAGTGGAGAGAAAGTATTATCAACTATAAGTGTCAGGTTATGTTTTTTAGCAATTTTAGAAAGTCCTTCAATATCAGCTACCTCAAGTAATGGGTTGCTAACGGTTTCACAGTAAAGCACTTTAGTGTTAGGAGTAATAGCAGCTTCAACAACATCCAGCTTAGTAATATCTACAAAAGCGGTTTGTATGTTTATTTTAGGTAGGAAGTTTTTCATAAAAGCATATGTTCCGCCATATATAGTACGGCTGGAAACAATATGGTCGCCTGCTTCGCAAAGTTGCATTAAAGCACTTACTATAGCACCCATACCCGAAGCGGTAACATTTGCTGTTTCTGTACCTTCCATTGCTGCAAGTGCCTGACCTAAATACAAGTTACTTGGCGATGAGTGACGTGAATATAAGTAACATCCATCAGCATTTCCTTCAAAAGTATCAAACATTGTTTTTGCTGAAAGAAAGGTATAAGTAGATGAATCAGAAATTGAAGGGTTTACGCCTCCAAACTCTCCAAAATACTGTAAATCCTGTATTTTATCTGCCGGATTAAATTCCATAGTGATTAAGGGTTTAGTTGTTTTGTTCTATAATTTTACCCTCAAATAGAATAAAATAAAGTTATATAATCAATATATAGCTATAATTATAGATTTATTTTCAGTTTAAGTGTGCTTCTATAGTTTAAAAATTTATTTACGTTTTTATTAACGTATCTTTACAGAAAAATTTACAGTATGAATCTTGATGCTATAGATAAAAAATTACTTAACCTGTTGCAAACCAATAGCAGGCGTACTACTAAAGAACTTTCTTTACAACTTAACCTTTCTGTAACAGCAGTGTATGAAAGAGTTAAAAAACTGGAACGCGAAGGAATAATTAGTAACTATGTAGCCTTATTAGACCACAAAAAAGTAGAAAGAGCCTTTATAGTCTTTTGTCATATAAAGTTGGTACAGCATACCAAGGAATATTTAACCCGTTTTGAACAGGAAGTAAAGAAGCTAAAAGAAGTACTTGAGTGTTACCACGTTAGTGGTGATTACGACTATATTTTAAAAATATATGTTGATGATATGGATGCCTACAGGGAGTTTATGGTAACCAAGTTAACTACACTGCAACACATAGGCAGTACACACAGTATTTTTATGATAAGCGAGGTGAAAAACACAAATGTGATAGATTTATAACAAATCAGGAAATTTTTTACATATACTTTAAATGTATAAAATAGCCTAAACAAAAAAACTTCGCTAAATTTGCCTAACTAATAAAAAATACACAAAAACTATAGAATATGAGTTCATTTGACGTAGTCGTTATAGGTTCAGGTCCCGGCGGATATGTGTCAGCTATACGTTGCGCACAGCTTGGGTTTAATACAGCAATTGTTGAAAAATACCCAACACTTGGGGGAACCTGCCTTAATGTAGGCTGCATACCATCAAAGGCATTACTTGATTCTTCACATCATTATGATGATGCAATGAAGCACTTTAAAGAGCATGGTATTGAAATACCGGGCGATATAAAAGTAAACTTCGAGCAAATGATTAACCGTAAAAAAGGTGTAGTAGACCAAAATGTTAGCGGTATACAATACCTGATGGATAAGAACAAAATAACTGTTATACAGGGTGTAGGCTCTTTTGAAGATGCAACACATGTAAAAGTAACCAAAGAAGATGGTTCATCTGAAACGGTAGAAGCTAAGAACGTTATAATTGCTACAGGTTCTAAGCCTGCTTCACTTCCTTTTATAGATATTGATAAAGAAAGAATAATAACCTCTACAGAGGCTTTAAAACTTAAAGAAATACCAAAACACCTTGTAATTATAGGTGGTGGTGTTATTGGTTTAGAGCTTGGTCAGGTTTACCTTCGTTTAGGTGCTAAAGTATCAGTTGTAGAATATATGGACAGAATTATCCCTACAATGGATGCTGCCCTTTCTAAAGAGCTTACAAAAGTGCTTAAAAAGCAGGGGATGAAGTTCTACACTAGCCATAAAGTACAATCGGTTGAAAGAGATGGTGATACTGTAACCGTAAAGGCGGAAAACAAAAAAGGAGATATTGAAACCCTTGAAGGTGATTACGCTTTAGTATCGGTAGGTCGTCGCCCTTATACAGATGGTCTTGATGCTGATAAAGCAGGTGTTAAGCTAACAGAAAGAGGTCAGGTAGAAGTAAATGACCACTTACAAACAAATGTCTCGAACATATACGCTATTGGTGATGTAGTGCGAGGTGCAATGCTGGCACACAAAGCTGAGGAAGAAGGTGTACTTGTTGCTGAAATATTAGCAGGACAAAAACCACATATAAACTATAACCTAATACCGGGTGTAGTGTATACATGGCCTGAAGTTGCTGCTGTAGGTAAAACCGAAGAGCAACTTAAAGAGGCAGGAGTAGAGTATAAGTCAGGTAGTTTCCCATTCAAAGCATTAGGACGTTCTCGTGCGAGTATGGATACTGATGGTTTTGTAAAAATACTAGCTGATGCTAAAACGGATGAAGTTTTAGGGGTACACATGATTGGTGCTCGTGTTGCTGACCTTATTGCTGAAGCAGTTACAGCTATGGAGTTCCGTGCTTCTGCTGAAGATATTTCAAGAATGTCGCACGCACACCCTACGTATGCTGAGGCTGTTAAAGAAGCTGCGCTTGCTGCTACTGATAACAGACCATTACATTTATAAAAAATATAATTTTATATATAAAACCCACTTTCGTAAGGGAGTGGGTTTTTTTATAGTTTTTAGTACTGAATTTTTAGGAATTTCAATAGAATACAAGTGAGAGTTAGTGCTACATATACCCTGCAAAACCCGATACAGTTTAAAGAACAGTTGCTTCAATGGAGCAGGCAGTTTAGAGAGGTAGTATATCTTGACGGTAACGATTATCACAGGAAATATACCAGTTATGATGCTGTATTAGCTGTTGATGCATTTACCTCAATAGTAACCGATTACCATAACGCATTTAATGATTTAAATGAATACCAACAAACTACTAAAGACTGGTTGTTTGGGTATCTTACTTACGACCTGAAAAATGATACTGAAAAATTGTCATCCAATAATTTTGACGGGTTACACTTCCCTGAATTGTTTTTTTTTCAGCCACAAAAGTTATTTTTAGTGAAAGGGAATGAAGTAGAAGTTTGCTATCTGAATATGTGCAGTGATGAAATGGAAGATGATGTTAAGGAAATAGAATCATTAAGTATCGACAACCCACAACCTGCAACCCATAACTCGCTAACGATACAACAAAGAATTTCTAAAGAAGAATACATTGATAAAGTACAGCAAATGCTGGCACATATTCAGCGTGGTGATATTTATGAAGCAAACTTCTGCATGGAGTTTTACGCTGAAAATGCCCAAATAGATACTTTGTCAACTTATAAAAAACTGAATAACATATCGCAGCCACCATTTGCAACCTATTTAAATAACGGTTCTAATTATTTACTTTCTGCCTCACCGGAGCGTTATTTGCGCAAATCGGCAAGTAAGATAATTTCGCAACCCATAAAAGGCACCGCACGACGTAGTGAAAACCCACAGGAAGATGAGGCTATTAAGCAAGAACTAACCCTAAATGAAAAAGAACGGTCGGAAAATATAATGATTGTTGATTTGGTACGTAACGACCTTTCCCGTACGGCAGCCAAAGGCTCGGTAAAAGTAGAGGAGCTGTGCGGTGTATATACTTTTAAGCAAGTGCATCATTTGGTATCTACGGTAACATCTCATATAGATGACATCCATACACCTGTTGACGTTATAAAAACAACTTTCCCAATGGGTAGTATGACTGGTGCACCAAAAATATCAGCAATGCAGATTATAGAAAAGTTGGAAGAAACTAAACGTGGACTTTACAGTGGTGCGGTTGGTTATTTTACACCTGATGGCGATTTTGATTTTAATGTAATAATACGAAGTATATTATATAACGAAAAGGAAAAATATGTTTCCTTTTCTGTAGGTAGTGCTATTACTGCTAAAGCAACTCCCGAAAAAGAATATGAAGAATGCCTGCTTAAAGCCAAAGCAATGCGTAATGTTTTAGAAGCTGAGTAGGGTAAAACTATCTTATTAATTTACTATTTTTGAAAATGCTTTTACAACTCCAAAATCATTTATCGCAAAACTTACCTTTTTTACAAGATAAAAAACTCTTGCTTGCCGTTAGTGGGGGAGTTGATAGTATGGTATTGACGCATCTTTTTAAAGCATTAAATTATAATATCGCTATAGCACATTGCAACTTTAATTTGCGTGGCGAAGAGAGTGACGGAGATGAAAATTTCATTAAAAATTATGCTCAGGATAATGATATTGAAATTTTTGTAACTCATTTTAATACAGTCTCTTTTGCTGAGGATGCTAAACTATCCATTCAAATGGCAGCAAGGCAATTGCGCTATGCCTGGTTTCAGGAATTAATACAAGAAAAAGGGTTTGATTACCTGCTTACAGCACATCATTTGGATGATAGTATAGAAACTTTCCTTATCAATTTTACGCGAGGTACAGGCTTAGAGGGCTTAACAGGTATTCCGCAACAGAATGATATAATTATACGTCCATTATTATCTTTTACCAGAGCTGAAATAGAAAGTTATGCAGAAGAGAATAACATAAAATGGCGGGAAGATAGTAGTAATGTTTCAGATAAATACATGCGTAATAAACTGCGTCATGATATTATTCCTGTTTTAAAATCGATGAATACTGATTTTAATGGTTCGTTTAAAGAAACTTTGCAGCATTTACAACAGGCACAGTCACTGGTAGAGGATGCATCGGTACTGGTTTATAAGCAAGTGGTTACAGAGGTTGAGGGACAAAAGCATATTAATATTGAACAACTTTTACGCTTACCTAATTATCAGGCTTATTTATACCAGTGGTTGAAACCTTTTGGTTTTACTGCCTGGAATGATATATACAAACTTCCTAATGCACAATCAGGTAAACAGGTTAATACGGATGAATACAGATTATTAAAAAATCGGGAAAATTTAATTTTAGAGCCTCTGCAACAGCAGGATAGTAATGTGTATAAAATTGAAGAAGGACAAAGTGATATAGCTACGCCAATTCAATTACATTTTCAAAAAACAACAATAGTTCCTGAGAAATCATCAAAAAATGAAATCTTTGTTAACAATGAATTAATAAAATTCCCGTTATTTGTGAGAAAATGGCGAGAAGGTGATTATTTTTACCCTTTCGGAATGAATGGGAAGAAAAAAAAGGTTTCTAAATTCTTTAAAGACGAAAAAATGTCTTTATCAGAAAAAGAAAACACCTGGCTTTTATGTTCCGGTAACAATATTATATGGATAATTGGTCGCCGGGCAGATGAACGCTATAAAGTAACTGAAAACACAACACAAATTTTAAAAATAGAGTTATTATAGAAATGAAAAAACTAGTTTACTTTGCTTTGTTTTTCATGGCTTTTTTAACATCAAATGCACAGATGGCAGACCCTGTAAAGTGGGAGTCCAGTGTAGAAAAAAAGTCAGACACTGAATATATATTGATCTTTAATGCTGAGATAGAGCCGGAATGGCATATGTACTCTCAGTTTAGTGATGAAATGGGCGGTTTACCTATGGTAATAAGCTTTAATAATGCTGAGGGTAATTATGAGCCTGAAAAAACAGCCGAAGAAAGTGAAACACATAAAGAGTTTAATGAAACTTTTGGTGTAGAGGAAACCTTTTTTAGTGAAACAGCCGAGTTAAAACAACATATAAAAGTTACTAATCCTGATAATAAATTAGTTCAGATTGAAATTGAATATCAGGTTTGTAAAGAATCTTGTTTACAGGGAGATAAGCTTTTTGTTATTGATTTAGAGAAATTAACATCTCAGGAAGTAAATAATTTTGAAGAAGCTACTACAGCAGCCACTACTACTGATAAAAAAAAAGAAGATAAATCTCCTACAGAAAAATCATCGGAAGATGAAGAAGAAGAGGAAAAAGGCTTATTAACTATCTTTTTATTAGCCTTTGCCGGCGGTTTTGCAGCTTTACTTACTCCTTGTGTATTCCCTATGATACCTATGACGGTAAGCTTCTTTACTAAACAAAGTAAAACAAAAGCAGCAGGAAGAAGAAATGCCATTTTTTACGGAATTTCTATTATAGTAATATATGTAATTTTAGGTTCTGTAGTAACTGCAATTTTCGGTGCAGATTCATTAAATGCACTTTCTACTAATGTTACTTTTAACTTAGTATTTTTTGTATTACTTATAGTTTTTGCTACCTCTTTCCTAGGTGCTTTTGAAATTATGTTACCAAACTCTTGGGCAAATAAAATAGACCGTCAGGCAGATAAAGGAGGTTACATAGGTATAGTCTTTATGGCACTGGCACTGGCAATTGTTTCCTTTTCATGTACAGGTCCAATAGTAGGTACTTTATTAGTACAGGCAGCAAGTAAAGGTGGTATCGCTCCTATAGTTGGGATGCTTGGTTTTTCATCAGCTTTAGCATTACCATTTATGTTATTTGCAATGTTCCCGGGCTGGCTTAATTCTATGCCAAAATCAGGAGGCTGGTTAAACACTGTAAAAGTATTTTTAGGATTTTTAGAGCTTGCTTTTGCTTTTAAATTCCTTTCTAATGCTGACCTTGTATTACAAATGCACTTATTAGAACGTGAAACATTTTTAGCATTATGGATAGCTATATTTGGTACACTTGCATTTTACTTATTTGGTAAAATACAATTACCGCATGACAGCCCTATAACTTCTATTTCGGTAGGGCGTTTATGTATGGGGTTACTGGTATTATCATTTACTGTATACCTTATCCCGGGATTATGGGGAGCACCCTTAAAATTATTAAGCGGTTTCCCGCCACCATCAACGTATAGTGAGTCGCCATTTGGCTTCGGTGGGTCTTCGGCTGCCATTATGGAAGAGGAACTTCCTGAAGGAGCTAAAATAGCTGCACACGGGCTTATAGCTTTTGAAGATTATAAAGATGGCTTAGCTTATGCAAAAGAAGTTAATAAACCTGTTATGTTAGATTTTACAGGCTATGCTTGTGTAAATTGTCGTAAAATGGAAGACCATGTGTGGTCTGACGAACGTATACTTTCAATACTTAAAAATGAGGTAGTATTAGTATCACTTTATGTAGATTCTAAAGAAGACCTTCCTGAAAGCGAACAATATATATCTGAAACTACAGGTAAAAAGATTAAAACAATAGGTAATAAATGGAGTGACTTACAAATAGAACGCTATAAAGCCAATGCACAGCCGTATTATGTTTTAATGAATCCTGATACAGAGGAAAAACTAAATGATCCAGTAGGTTATACACCGGATGTATTAGAGTATAAAGAATGGCTCACATCGGGCATTGAAAACTTTAAAGAATAATAAAAAAAGCTCCTTAAAAAGGAGCTTTTTTTATTTATATCGTTAAATACCTAATACTAGGTATTTTTTATTGAAAGGAATTTTTTCGTTTTTTCTTACATACTTTCTGTCTATATTTGAGTAGCTAGCTAATTAAAATTACAAACAATTATTAAATCCATCTAAATTATGACAAACCTATTTATTCCTAAAATTGGAATATTACTATTACCATTGCTTTTGGTTACTGGTAATATCAATCCTAATGTAGAATTATTTCAAGAAAACAAATCATTAAAGATTGAGAAAAATGAAAAAACTCAAATTCAGGATAGCTATGTGTTTACTGCAGAGGCTGATATATTTAATAGTGCAGGTTCAGGCTGTACTTCTTATCAAATCAGAATTTATGCTACTAATACTACAACAAGACAGAGAAGACTTATACACTCCGCAATAGTATTAAGTGGTATTGGATGTGGAGATAGAGAGGGGCAGGTTCTTTTAAGTACTACTTACTTTGGAACAAAGTCTTTACCGGATTATTTACTTAAAGATGAAAGACCGGACGACAAACCTATAATCCCTTTTTTAAAGGAACACCCTAAAGTTTATGAAGAATATGTTTTAAAAAGAGAAAAATTACAAAATTAACGTCCATATATAAAATAATCACTAAGCAATAAATTTATTATGAATAAAAAACCATTATATACAGTAGTAGCAAAATCAATTTTTGTTTTATGTTTACTTTTTTTGATAATAGGTACTCAATCGTGTTCAAATGATAGTGAAGTAACTAATAATGAAGCAGCTAAATCTAATGCTGGTTTTAATGTGAAATCTACTGAACCAGTACCTAAAGAAACCGGAATATTTGTTGAAGTTGATTTAATTAGCTGGGATAATAACTGTTTCAAGTATCAACTTAGAATAGTTTTAAAGGATAAAGATGGAGAAAGAAGTCTTGCTCATTCAGCTATTATTCAAACAGGTTCAGGGTGTGATGATGAAGGTTTGGTAACTAATAGTTATGAAGGAGAATATAAAGGAGACTTTATTATTAAGGATGAGCTACCTAACGGAAAACCGGTAAGAACTTATTTAGATGAAAATCCTGATGTTTATAACGATTATACAATTGAAAGAGATAGAGTAATTGCTGATATTAAATAACATTATCTGAAAATAAAAAAAGCTCCTTTTTAAGGAGCTTTTTTTATATACTTTTAATTAAATGCCTCGCTGCTGTTTGCACAGGATCCCAAACAGGGGAGAAGGGAGGAGCGTAAGAAAGGTCTAGATCGATAATATTTTGCAGTGTAAGGTTGTGGGTTAAAGCTGTTGCTATAACATCAATACGTTTGGCGGCACCTTCCATACCTACTATTTGCCCACCGAGTAGTCGCCCGCTGTTTTTTTCTGCAAGTAGCTTTACAGTTATGTCCTTAGCACCCGGGTAGTAATGCGCTCTGGTTTTACTGTCAATAGTACCTGTAACATATTCTATACCTAAACTTTCTATATCTTTTTCACGAAGCCCCGTTCGGGCAACCTCATAACTGCAAAGTTTACAAACTGCCGTACCTACAACACCGGGGAATACACTTTTTTCACCAGCTAAATTACTACCCGCAACCAACCCTGTTTTATTGGCTACCGTACCCAAAGCAATATGCGTTGGCCGTTTGCTGGTAAGGTCCAATGTTTCACTGCAATCGCCGGCGGCATATACATCTTCTATATTGGTTTGCATTTGTGCATTTACTTTTATAGCGTTTTTTACGCCCAGGTCAATCCCTGAACCTTTTAAAAACCCGGTGTTAGGCAATGCGCCCATACCCAGTATAACCATATCGGTTTTTATGGTTCTGTTTTCGCTTACTACCGCGATTACTTTGTTATCCTTAGTTTTAAAATAGTTTAAGGCTTCTCCGCAATACACTGTAATACCCAAACCTTTCATCGCTTCCGATATTTTTTCTCCCATATCTGGGTCAAGCGTATTCATTAACTGTGGAGATTTGTTTATTATGGTTACTTCCAGCCCGCGTATTAGTAATGCCTCTGCCATTTCCAGCCCGATATAACCACCGCCTATTATTACCGCTTTCTTAGGCTTTTCTTCCTCAATAAACTTTTCGACTTTTACACCGCTTCTCAAATTCGATACTCCGAAAATACCATCAGCATTATAACCTTTTACATCAGGACAATAGGCTTTAGCACCTGTAGCAATCAGTAACTGGTCATAACTCTCCCAAAACTCTTTATTACCTTCAATGTCCTTTACTTTTATCTTTTTCTCTTTAGTGTTTACCTGTATAACTTCGTGTTGTATGTGTACATTAATATCATATTTTTCTCTAAACTCTTCAGGGCTTCGCACTATAAGTTCATTAATATCAGGTATTGTATTAGATATAAAATAAGGAATACCACAAGCAGAGTAGGAGGTGTAGCTTGATTTTTCAAATACTATTATCTCTCGTTCAGGATTTTCTCTTCTTACTTTTGATGCTGCTGACATCCCTGCTGCATCTCCGCCAATCACTACAAGTTTATTGCCTTTACTTTTATGTTGAGTCATGTTTATAAATTCTTTTTTGCACGCGGTGTGCTGTTAAACCGTGTATAAGTACAGAGAAAAATATAATTGCTATAGTAATCTCAAACAATTTTTCAGAGTCTTTAAAATCAGCAGAAGTAAGAGCATAAGCTAAATAAAACACTGAGCCTATACCTCTGATTCCGTAAAACGAGAGTACAAATTTTTGAAATTTGTTTAAATCAGTACCTAATAGTGATAAGTACCCAATTACAGGTCGTATTAAGAATATCATTATTAGTGCTACTGAAATAATTTTAACGTCTATTAATATATAATAGTGAGAGGCTATAAATATACCTGTAACTATAAATATTACAGCTACTATAAGGCTTTCAAGCTCTTCATTAAAGTCGTGCAGACTATCCATATGTTCATCAAACTTTTCATATCGGCTAAATATACAGGCAGCTATAAAAACAGCTATAAATCCATATCCGCCTACCATTTCAGTTATAGCATATGGTAGTAATGTTAAAGATAATGATAATATCCCTCGGCTTATCTGTGTTAACAATTCATTTTTAGCAACATTAAATACTATTTTAAATAATATCCAGCCAGACAGTAAACCAATTATAACGGCTACTACAATTCTAATTAGTACGTAGTGTAGTAACCAATCACCAATCCAATTTTCAATTTCCATTCCTTTTTGTGCCGCTAAAATGGCAAAATAAGTGAAAGGGAAAGCCAGACCATCATTTAAACCGGCTTCGGAAGTAAGCCCCAGTTTAATTTTAGATGTATCTGCTTCACTGGGCTGAGATGTTTGTAATTCACTAGCCAGTACAGGGTCTGTAGGAGCTATTAAAGCCCCGAATAATAAAGCGGTAGCAGGAGCAAGACCAATAATCCACCAGCCTAAAAAAGCAGCGGCAACTATAGTAAAAGGCATAACAATAGCCAGTAACCTTAAAGAATTACGCCAAGTACTCCATTTAAAAGGTTCTTTTATTTTTAAGCCGGCATTGGTAAGTGCTATAATAACTACAAATTCAGTAACTTTTTTAATTACCTCCATGTAGTCCATTGGCTGAAAGAAATAGTGCAGGAATATAAAATAACCACCAATACCCAGTAGCATATATACAACCGGAGCAGATAGAACTTTACGTTGTGTAATAACAGGTATTATAGCTGCCAGCAGAGCAATAACTCCTGTAGCAAGCAACACCATGTTATAGTATTCAATTTCAAAATAGTCAGGCATCTATGTAATAAAGGCTAAGATTTATTTTTTAATATCAATCAGTATAGATATACAATTTAAAAACTTATTAGTCAATGTGAGAAAAGTGCGATTATTTTTAAGTGTAATTTATGATTTATACACTTTTTTAGGTTATTTTCGAATGCCTAAAATTATTAAACAATTATGCTAATAAAAGTCTTCGGAAGCGCTGTTTTTGGCGTAGAAGCTACCACTATTACTGTTGAAGTTAATATTGATAAAGGAATAGGATATCACTTGGTAGGGTTGCCCGACAACGCTATTAAAGAAAGTAGTTATCGTATTGCAGCCGCACTTAAAAACACAGGTTATCAACTTCCCGGTAAAAAAATAACAATAAACATGGCTCCTGCCGACATGCGTAAAGAAGGCTCTGCTTACGACCTTACTTTAGCTATTGGTATACTGGCAGCATCAGGGCAAATAAAAGCTAATGATGTAGGAGATTATATTATAATGGGTGAGTTGTCGCTTGACGGTAGCCTTCAACCCATAAAAGGGGTGCTACCCATTGCTATAAAAGCAAAAGAAGAAGGATTTAAAGGCTTTTTCCTGCCGAAGGAGAATGTGAGAGAAGCAGCTATTGTGAGCGGATTAGATGTATATGGAATAGAAAACCTTACAGAAGTAATTGAGTTTTTTGAAGGTAAGAGTACACTTGAACCAACTGTAATTAATACAAGAGAAGAGTTTTACAAAACCCTTGATTTTCCTGAATTTGATTTTAGTGATGTTAAAGGACAGGAGAGTATAAAGCGCTGTATGGAAATTGCAGCAGCAGGAGGGCATAATATAATATTGATAGGTCCTCCCGGTGCAGGTAAAACCATGTTGGCAAAACGCTTACCAAGCATATTGCCACCAATGACACTGCATGAAGCCTTGGAAACTACTAAAATACATAGTGTTGCAGGTAAACTTAAAGATGTAGGTTTAATGAATCAGCGACCGTTTAGAAGTCCGCACCATACTATAAGTAATGTAGCACTTGTGGGTGGAGGAAGTTTCCCTCAGCCGGGAGAAATTTCTATGGCACATAATGGTGTGCTTTTTCTTGATGAGCTTCCTGAGTTTAAGCGAGACGTACTGGAGGTTATGCGACAGCCTCTGGAAGATAGAGAGGTAACTATAAGCCGTTCTAAATTTACGATAACCTATCCGTCATCATTCATGTTGGTTGCCAGTATGAACCCCAGCCCAAGCGGTTATTTTAATGACCCTGATGTTCCATCCGCATCTTCACCACATGAAATACAGCGTTATTTAAGTAAAATTTCAGGACCATTATTGGACAGGATTGATATACACATTGAAGTTACTCCCGTGCCTTTTGAAAAGCTAAGCGATACTCAAAAAGCGGAGAGTAGTAAGGAAATACGTGAAAGAGTTATTAAAGCAAGAGAAATACAGACTAAAAGATTTGAAAGTAATAAAAGTATTCATTATAATGCACAAATGAATACCAAGCATATTCAGGAGTTTTGTAAATTAGACAGTACATCGTTACAATTACTGAAAACAGCTATGGAACGATTAAACCTTTCGGCAAGGGCTTATGACAGAATATTAAAAGTAAGCCGTACTATTGCTGATCTTGAAAATGCCGAAAATATTGAACCACATCATATCTCAGAAGCTATACAATACAGAAGTTTAGACCGAGAGGGCTGGCTGGGATAATGTGGTAAGAATTAATAAAGAATAAAAAATATGTTTAAAAAAGAACTTGAAGAGTTATTTAACGGAATGCCACAATTTGTGCAAGATAAATTAAAACCTGTTATTGATAATATACTGGAACGGGCAGGGGAGTATGACGAATTTAAAAATGAAGACCCGGAGTATTATGAGGAAGACCGTGAACTTATAATGAAAGATGTACATAAAGTAAAGTATTTAAATGACCAATGGCGAATAATGAATAGCAGAGAAAATAATTAATTGATAATGACTTGATTTTAATAGTTCTTATTTTAAATAAATATGAGATAGTATAATTATACTATCTCATATTATCAGAATTATTTCAAGTATTTTTTATATAAAAAATAAAGTATTGTAATGGTAAGAAATACTAATACTATTAGTGTAGCACCAAAAATAAATTTATCTATTTTATTGATTGTATATAACCTTTTAAGTTTGATTATAGACATGGTTACCATAAATATAACTATAATTGCCTGCAAATAGAATACTATTTCATTATCAAAGGATAAAAAAATTGCAAATATTATAATCAATATTATTGGTAATATCTTATTGTTCATAATTATATATGTATTACAATACCTGCATCATCAAGACAATTGTGCCATGCTCTTAAAACTCTTCTTTCGCATAAGGCAGCCTGAACTCCTGCAACAAGAGTGCCACTTAATATTGATATACCGCATGTCCAAATACCACCAATAAGCCCAATACCCATCGTTACACTGGCATCCTCAAAACAATCTCTTAAACCTAATCTTTTATCTCTGTTACAAGGATGTACATTTGGTTCATAGATATCCCCAGGATGAAATATATTTCCAGGATTTAAGGTAATCATTTCACTAACAGCATTACTTATAGCTTGTTCTTGAGCTTTAGTCTCTAAAGTAGAAAATTCTTTATTTTTATCTATAAAATTTTTAAAATTATCAATTTGCTGAATGTGAAGTTCTACAATTTTTAATGTATTCTCTTTAGATACCCCATTATTTTCTAAGATAGATTTAATTTCAGATTCAGTTTTAGCACTTTGGATTTGATAAATTACTTCTTCTTTAATTTCTCTACCGGATTCAACTTCATTTGTCCAAACATCCATTATATCTTTTGTGAGTACACAATGTGTATAAGCAAAATCTTTAATTGTAAAATCATCACTCTTTGTAAAAGCTTGCTTTTTAATTTCTGTTGAATCATTATCACTTGAACAGCCGAAAATTACTAATGCCATTAAAGGCATCCAAATTCTTTTTAACATTTTTAAAATTAGATTTAATTAATAATAATAATAGAAAAATAATCTATGAGATATTTTGATTATATCATGATGAAATCGGGTGTAAATGAATATGATTTTTAGTTATTATTATTGAGATAAAACCACAATTAACATGTTTTAAAAGTTAAATATTTTAATAATAATTATTGATTAAAATCAAAATATATTAGATAAAACGGTAAATTAGTTTATGAGAATATAATTCTTTTGAAAAAAGAATACCCTGACTATTACGAGAAATACCGCGAACTTATAATAAAAGACGTACACAAAGTAAAGTACTTAAATGACCAATGGAGAATAATGAATAGTAAGAAAAATAATTAATTGATAAACTGATTGTAAGTGATTTAGAGTATATTTAACCGACTAAAAAATTATAATTATGAAAAACTTACGAATACTATCACTTATAGCAGTATCAGGATTATTTTTTTCTTGTAGTGCAGAAGATACCTATAATGAACAGGAAGTAGAAGCTGTTGCAGAGACAGAAAATGATGAGTTTATCCCTAAATTATTTGATAAAGAAGCACTTGCTGAAGCATTTGCAGTAGCCTGGAAAGATATTAATATCGATTTTACTAAAGTATTTACTTATACCACAAAGAAGGAAGCCACTAAAGAGATTCAGAATTTTTTATTGGAGGTACAAAAAGATGTTCAATGGGAATTGGAAGAATACCCCGATAGCGATGCAGTGATTGCTAATTTTAAATTGGATAATGGTGTTGGCAGGCTGCAAGAAGTGCACTATATAAACGAAGCTAAAAATACTATTATTAAATCTTTTGTTAGTGATAATAATAAAGGGCTGGAAGAAAAAGAATTTACTAATACAGCGAATCAATTAATAGATAGTAGTGGAGAAGGTTGGATTTTTATAGATGAAAAAAGCGAAAATATAAGCGACTATAGCAGTTTTAAAGCAAAAGTTACTGCAGCAGCTACTATAACACTATTAGCTCACAAATAAACATTTATAAAGCATTGGCAGGTTCAGATTTTGTAATTGAAGTTATAACAGAGGTTATTTTACCCTATCCGGGAGCTTTTATACGCTGGTTGTTTTTGGGAAGGAAAAGAACATTTAAATCGATACTAAAAGAAGCCAATAGCAAAAACGAATATGTTACACTTGCTTTTGTAATGGCTTCTTTATTAATATTCTTAATTATTTAGATATTATATATTTACAGGAAAAGGGTCATTAAACGGCATGTTTTTATCAAATAAATGTTGTTCATTATCTAATAAAAGACATTCTTCAAGGTCAGTAACCATTTTATCTTTATTTATATCCTGCCCTATAAATACCAATTCATTCATCCGGTCTCCCCATTGTTTGTCCCAGCGTTCCTCAATAATATCTCTATTATTAATAAATGAGGCATATCTAATTCTTTCCCCAAAGTCCATACTGCACCACCAAACACCTCCTCTTTCCATTCTGAAAGAACCACCTGCCTGAGAGAAAGTTAAAGCTTCGTTAGGTCTTGAAGCCAGCCAAAACAGACCTTTGGCTCGTATAATTCCATCAGGGTATTGACTATTTAAATAATTCCAGAATCTTTCAGGGTGAAATGGTTTTTGATTTCGAAATACAAAGGAACTAATACCATATTCTTCAGTTTCAGGTGTATGGTTCTCAGCTTGTAATTCTTTTTGCCAACCAGCCGAGTTTTGAGCTTCTTCAAAGTCAAAAAGTTGAGTATTTAATATCTCAGTAGGGACTACTTTACCAAAAGAAGAAAGTATAATTTTTGCACTTGGATTTAACTTGTGTATAGCAGCTTTTAAAAGTCCTATTGTGTTATTATCAACTAAGTCAGTTTTATTTAGTATTATAACATTTGCAAACTCTATTTGATCCGTCAATAAATTAACAATAGTACGATAGTCATCCTGAATATCTGTTAAGTCACGGTCTTGCAGAAGTTCATTTGTGCTAAAATCGTTAAAGAAATTAAAGCAATCAACTACTGTTACCATCGTGTCAATGTAACTGAATCTGGACATATCAATATTATTTTCGCTGTCAACAAATGAAAACGTTTGTGCTACAGGAACCGGTTCACTAATACCTGTACTCTCAATTAATAAATAATCAAACCGACCGTCTTTTGCTAATTTTTCTACCTCTACCATTAAATCTTCCCTGAGTGTGCAGCATATACAACCATTACTCATTTCCACTAGCTTCTCCTCTGTCCGTGAAAGTGTTTCTTCTTTTTCAACTAATCGGGCATCTATATTTATTTCGCTCATATCATTTACGATAACAGCTACTTTTAAATTTTCTTTATTGTGTAGAATATGATTTAATAAGGTTGTTTTTCCTGCACCTAAAAAACCGCTTAGAACAGTTACAGGTAATTTTTTTACTATCATGATTAATTTTAATGCAATTAAGTTGCAAAATTAATTAAAGTTTATTTAAATGCAACTTGATTGCGTTAATGTTTTTAACCAATAAAAAAGCCGAAGTATTATACTTCGGCTTTTTTGTGCATATATTGATTAAATTGTTTTCGATTTAAATTCCGAATCTAAACCCAAAATATAAGTCCGCTTGTTTAGAGTCACTGTCTAAAAGCATAGATATTCCTGAACCTGAACCAATAAAGAATCCTCCAAGTCTAACTCCTAAACCGGCTGTAAAACCTGAAATTTCATTATTGGCAAGTGGTGCATACACCTCAAAAAAGTTAGTAGAATAACGAGGGGTAACACTTACAATGTTTTGTACAGTTATTTGGTCGTTATCATTATTCTCATTAAGTTTTTGTTGTACAAATCCTGTAGCATAAAATTTACCATAAAGTTTAACATCAGCATAAGCAGAAAATACAGTAGGTAATTTTACTTTAAAATCTTTAGCAGCCTCATCCATAGTTAAATATCCACTTTGTAAAAGAATGTCCTCAACATCCTGAATACTTTCAGCATCTTCAAACTGGTTAAGATCTAAAAATTCTCCTGTAGGTACATCAAGTTCATAGTTTACAGACTCGTTATTATCATCTTTAAATGTCATGCTACCCATGTTACGAATTGCAAGCCCTGCATTAAGCTTATAATTTCTTGGATCAGAATATTGAAATGTTAATGTATTATTTTCATTATCATCTTCATCGTTACTGTTTTTTGTTAATGTAAAATTACTTTTATCTTTCCAGCGGTAGTTAACACCAATATCTGTAGAAAAACCGTTTAAGCCTCCTGCAAAAAACTCTGTAAAATTATCGCTTTCAGAAAAATCGCCTGCTAAAGAACCGGAGTAGGCAATATTAACTTCTGCAGAGGCATCAGTAAGTGATACATCCCCAAAGTTATTAGTTATAGTACCTTCAAATCTGCTGGCACCCATATTGGCATAAGTACCCGGAAATAATAAATTGAAGGTTATACCAGCACTTATTTTATGTTCTTCAGAGTCATAAAGCTCTCTAGCTATTGATAATCCTATTTCTCCCCAAGAAATACCTGCCGCTCTTTGGTTTTCGCTTGCAAGTATATTATACACTTCAGTAATATTATCTACGCCACCATTAGTAACAGCATTACCCAAAGTAGTATTAATATCAACTAATGAAGCCTGTACTTTTGCAGATGAAGAAATTGCAAAAGCCCATTTGTTTACCTGAAAAGCTAATGCAGGACCTAAAATTTCTACATCAACACGCATATTTACGTTTTCATTTCCTGAAAACAGTATGTTTTCAAAATCATCTCCTCCATCAATAAAATCTCCAAAAGCAACTTTGTTATTAGCAAAATTACCACTGAAGTTAAATACATTCACATCATATTTACTGCTCATATTAGCTAATTCGGCAGGGTTGATGTCGGCATTTAATAACCCTCCTCTTCGGGAAGTATTAATACCTGAAAAATGTTCTTGTGCAAAAGAAGATATCCCTATAACAGAGAAAAGACATAGTAGTGTTTTTTTCATATTCGTAGTAAGTATTTGTTTTCTATAAAATTAACAAAAAATATCATGTATTTATTAAAAGTGACACCTAACAGGGCTTTATATTAGCAAATTTATAATTTGTCTTAATACCTTAAAATACCTGCTAATGGGTATTTATATAGAAGACCAAACAGGATCGTTTGGAGTAGGGGCTGTAATATTTAATATTTCTTTATTAACAGGGTGATTAAATGAAAGTTGACGTGCATGTAAATGTATCCCTCCATCAGGATTACTGCGGTTAAAGCCGTATTTTAAATCACCTTTTATAGGGCAGCCTATAGCCGAAAGTTGTGACCTTATTTGGTGGTGGCGTCCTGTGTGCAAGTTTATTTCAAGTATATAATAGTTATTTAAAGCCCTGATAATTGTGTAATCCAGGCTTGCTTTTTTACTATTATTAACCTCTTTAGTATGGGCTTTTGAGGTATTATTTTTAGGATTTCGAACAAGGTAATGCACCAGAGTACCTTGCTCTTTAGGCAGTTGGTTTTTTACAGCAGCCCAATATGTTTTTTTAGTCTCACGATTTTTAAATAAATCATTTAAACGAGATAATGCTTTTGATGTACGAGCGAAAACAACAATACCGGTAGTAGGTCTGTCCAGCCTATGTACAACCCCTAAAAAAACTGCGCCGGGTTTATTATATTTTTCTTTAATATACTCTTTAACCACATCGCTCAGTGGCTTATCGCCGGTTTTATCTCCCTGAACAATATCTCCGGCGCGCTTATTTACTACAATTATGTGATTGTCTTCGTGTAAGACTTGTAGGTTATCTTTATTTGAAACTATTTTCAAAGTAATTTACTTTCTACGTTAGTAAATTAATATTGCTCTTGTTCATTAGGAAAGTCAGTTGACTTAACATCTGACACATATTGCGAAATAGCAATATTCATATCTTCAAATAAATTCATGTACCTGCGAAGGAAACGAGGACTGAATTCATGTGTCATACCCAGCATATCATGTACTACAAGTACCTGACCATCTACACCACCACCGGCACCAATACCAATTACAGGTATAGATATACTTTCTGCTACTCTTTTTGCTAATGCAGCAGGTATTTTTTCTAATACTACAGCAAAACAGCCTATACGCTCTAAAAGCTTGGCATCATCAATTAATTTTTCTGCTTCTTCTTCCTCTTTTGCTCTTACCGTATACGTACCAAATTTATATATGGATTGTGGTGTAAGCCCTAAGTGTCCCATAACAGGTATACCTGCATGCAGTATTTTTTTAATAGAGTCTTTTATCTCTCTGCCGCCTTCAAGTTTTACAGCATGTGCGCCACTTTCTTTCATAATACGTATAGCAGAGCGTAGTGCTTCTTTAGAGTCTGATTGGTAACTACCGAAAGGTAAATCTACTACTACTAATGATCGTTGTATAGCACGCACTACTGATGATGCATGATATATCATTTGATCCAGTGTTATAGGAAGGGTGGTTTCGTGACCCGCCATTACGTTTGATGCTGAGTCACCAACTAAAATAACGTCAACACCTGCTGTGTCAACTATTTTAGCCATTGTATAGTCATAAGCCGTTAGCATAGATATCTTCTCGCCGTTGGCTTTCATTTCTATTAATGATTTTGTGGTAATTCTTTTATAATCTTTTTTTGCTGTAGACATACCTAAGTTTTTTGAAGATGTAAAAGTACTAAATTGCCACAAGAAATTAAGGACACAGGTTGTTTATTAACACCTGTACCATAGTATATATAAGTATAGTAAGTAAATTAGAATATTAACAGTCGGATACGTTAACAGTTATAGCAAGCCCTCCTTCAGAAGTTTCTTTATACTTGTTATTCATATCTTTTGCTGTTTCCCACATAGTATTAATTACTTTGTCAAGCGGTACTTTAGCATTTTTCGGGTCTGTTTCCAACGCCAATTCGGCGGCATTAATAGCTTTTATTGCACCCATAGTATTACGCTCTATACAAGGTACCTGTACAAGTCCGGCAATAGGGTCGCAGGTTAAGCCTAAGTGATGCTCCATAGCTATTTCAGAGGCGATAAGACACTGTTCGGGAGTTCCGCCCATAACTTCACATAATCCTGCTGCTGCCATTGCTGATGAAACGCCTATTTCTGCCTGGCAACCTCCCATAGCTGCTGATATAGTAGCACCTTTTTTAAATAGACTTCCTATTTCGCCTGCTACTAATAAAAATTGCTTGATTTCATCTTCGCCAGCTTCATGGTTTTCTATAACCAAATAGTACATAAGTACAGCAGGTATTACACCTGCGCTACCATTGGTAGGAGCTGTTACTACACGACCTAGCGCTGCATTAACTTCATTTACAGCTAAAGCGAAACAGCTAACCCATTTTAGTATTTGCCTGAATTTTACTTCTGTTTTTCGTATAACGGCAATCCAGTCCTGCGGATTGTTATAAGGTAAATCGCCAATCATTTTAAGGTGCATATCATAAGCACGCCTGCGAACGTTAAGTCCGCCAGGTAATACACCTTCAGTATGGCAACCTGTATACATACATTCCAGCATGGTGTTCCATACACGCATTAACTCGGTGTGTATTTCCTGTTCACTACGGATTGATTTCTCGTTTTCGTAAACCAGTTCCGAAATGCTTTTGTTTAACTTCTTGGTGTATTCTAATAGTTCAGTTGCTTTATCTACAGGGTAAGGGAAGTTGTCTTTTATTTCTTCTTTTTCTTTGGCTACGGTACGTTCTTCTTTTACAACAAAACCACCGCCTATAGAGTATAATGTAGAAACGAATATTTCTTTATCATTTGAATATGCTGTAAAACGGAAACCATTAGAGTGAAAAGGAAGAAAATCTCTGTTGAAAATAATATCATCAGCAGGAGTAAAGGTAATTTCTCTTTCATTACCCAGTCGCATAACACTAGTTTCCTTTATGTTTTCTACTATACTCTCAACAGCTTCAATAGGTACATATTCAGGGTCTGCACCACTAAGACCAAGAATAACAGCCAAATCAGTAGCATGTCCTTTTCCTGTTAATGATAGCGAACCATATAAATCTACTTTTATACGGGTAACACTATCAAAAATATTCTCTTCGCGCAGTTCGGCTAAAAAGCGTTCGGCACCACGCCAAGGTCCTAAAGTGTGCGAACTTGAAGGTCCCACACCTATTTTAAGCATATCAAAAACTGAAATACATTCGTTCATAGCAAAACAATGTTTTGTAGCAAAGTTACTTTAAATACGGTGGGCAAAGGTAAATAAATTGCTAATACTATAACGATATCGCGTTAAAATTGTACATGAAATAATTTTACATCAATTTTATTAATTTCTGTTATAAAATAAACACAAAAAAAGCCTCCAATTATTGGAGGCTTTTTTATTAAACTATTATTTAGTTTACAATTACTTTTTTAACAGCAGTGTTTTTATCTGAAGCTACTTTTAGCATATAAAAACCACTAGGCAGGTTTTCTATAGTATAAGTGTTACTTTCAGCTTTTGGTTGCTGTATATACTGAATTATTTGCCCGTTAAGGTTTATTAGCTGGATTTCCTCTAGTTCAACTTCACTGTATATGTTAACTTCATGTGCTGTAGCAGGATTAGGATATACAGAAAGATTTGTAGTAAAGTAATCTTCTATTGAAGCCATAGCCCAACGGTCTTGTGCTACAGGTCCTCCCCATATTAATGTTGCCAAGTAAGGGTTATCAATAAACGGGTTACGGTTACCTTGTCCGTAATTATTATTGGCATTACCTAAATAAGTATTTCTGTAATCTTCGTGTTCAGATACCGGGTCTTCGGCATTCCATTGTAATAACAGTTCAGGCATGTTTGAGTCACTGGGAACAGTACCACCCATTACAACATTTGTAGGAAGGCATTGTTCACCATAGTGCAGGTACATATACATTAATATACGTGCAACATCACCTTTCCATTCATCACCGGGATACCATCCGCCACCTGAATTTCCTGCATTACCGCTACCTGTATTATATTTTTTGTTAGCACGGTCACCGTTAAAGTCAACATCACACGCTCTTAAGTGGTGTGCATCGGCTCCAGCACCTACCTGTCCAAGTTCTGGGTTTCCTAATGATTGTGGGTAAACATGTTCTCTGTTCCACTCACAATTAGGGTCTCCGCCATTGTCATTTTTTAGTCTTCTTCTGTGGTAATCATCGTTCGATGAGTTGTTAGGACATACATTATCACTATATCCATATAATAAGAATACGTAATTTGATGCATCAGGATCCTGATCTGTTATTTTTAAAGCTTCCCAAACCTCAGGTGTATAAGATAATTCATTAACATGGGTATTGGTAATCTTAGTAGATAAACTGTTTTTTAAAGCTGTTCCTGTCTGCTCAAAATTAAAACCATCATAATAAGGAGAAGCAGGAGCTCCGTCTTGTGCAATTGCACCTAATGAAAGCATCATTAGGCAAAAAGTGTAAATATGTTTCATCTCTCAAAAATTGGGCTACAAACTTAGAGTAATATTTTAAATTAACTCCTAAAGTTTAACATAAAAAGCCTTTAAACGTATTTTGTTTATGCTTTACGTTCTAAAAGCGCCATGTAAAAACCATCAAAACCTGACTGTGAAGCCAATACTTTTTTATCTTTTACAAAAGTGAAGTTTTTACCGGTTTCCGTAGTAAGGAATTTTTCTATTTGTTCCTGATTTTCAGATGGTAATACGGAACAGGTAGCGTATACTAATTTACCACCCGGTTTTACTATTTTAGAATAGCTTTCCAGTACTTCTGCCTGTGTTTTCTTTATGTTATCTACAAACTCCTGTTGTAACTTCCATTTACTGTCAGGGTTTCTTTTTAAAACACCTAAACCACTACAAGGCGCATCAATAAGTACCCTGTCTGCTTTTTCGTGTAATTTTTTTATAGCTTTTGTACTTTCAATAATGCGGTAATCGATATTGAAAACACTATTTCTTTTCGCACGTAGTTTAAGCTGTTTTAATTTACTTTCGTAAATATCCATAGCTACTATTTGCCCTTTATTTTCCATAAGGGACGCTATGTGTAATGTTTTACCTCCTGCACCTGCACACGTATCTACCACACGCATACCCGGCTTAACATCAAGGAAATGTGCTACTAACTGAGAAGAAGCATCCTGTACTTCAAATAGTCCGTCTTTAAATGCTTGAGTTAGGAAAACATTAGCACGCTCTTTTAGTATAAGCGCATCAGGATACTCTTTATTGAATTCTGTTTCAATATCATCATCCATTAAAATAGCCCTAAGCTTTTCCTTAGTCGTTTTTAAGGTGTTTACTCTAAGGACTACTTTAGCCTGCTGGTTTTGTGCAGCCAGTTCGGTTTCCCATTTTTTCTCGCCCAGCTCTTTAACGCCCAGTTCATCCATCCAGTCAGGGATAGACTCTCTATATTTTCTTATTTTATTAAGCTCATCAAAACGTCCTTTTATGCGGCGTACAGGGGTTTGCTCAAAGTACTTCCAGTCCGGTAATTTATAACCGCGTAATATTGCCCATACGGCAAATATGCGCCATAGGTTATCCCTGTCATAAGGTTCTTTAACCTCTGCTATTTCAGCGTAAAGGCGTTTCCAGCGTACTATTTCATATATTGTTTCGGCAACAAACTTTCTGTCATGACTGCCCCAACGTTTATCTTTTTTTAAAGCACGTGCTACTACCTTATCGGCATACTCTCCATCATTAAAAATAAAGTTTAGCGAGTCTATTACTGTAAAGACTAAATTTCTGTGTAATCTCATTGTGAAAAATTGAGGGGCAAAGGTACTGAAATTTACTGAGGTAGCTCTACTGCTTAACAAAGGTTTTTTACTCTTTTCTGTAGCGATTTAAAAAAGCTGAAGGTGTTTCGCCTGTTTTCTTTTTAAATATTCGGGAGAAATAAGCATAATCTTCATAACCAAGTAAGTAAGCTACTTCATTAAAGTTTTTTTGCTGTAAAACCAGTTCTTTTTTTGCTTCTAAAAAAACACGTTCTAAAATAACATCAGTAGCTGTTTTGCCTGCAACAGTTTGGGTTATTCGGTTTAAGTGTTTAGGGCTAACGTGTATCATATCAGCGTAAGCAGATGGTGCTTTTTCTGTTTTATAATTTTCTTCTATCAGTTGTTCTAACTGCCTGAATTTTAAATAATATCCGTTTTTATTGATATCATCAACAGGATTTTCATCTAAATAAATACGAGTACTCTCAATATACACCAAGTTGATAAGGCTCAGCATTTTTTGTCTTTTTAGAGGCTCTTCTTTTAAGTTTTCTTCATGTATCTGCCTAAAAAGCGAGATAATGTATGTAAGTTCATCATTCACTAAGTATAAGCAGGGTGAATTGTGCATACTGTAAAAGAAGGGAAATCTATTGATGTTGGCTTGGGTGTATTGCAAGTCGTAAAAACCTTGTGTATGGAAAAACACATATCCTTTTACGTCATCAGATAGTTCCCAATGATGCGTTTGCCCCGGGTTTAAATAAAAAAGGCTACCGGGTTTAATGTCATAGGTCGTAAAATCTACTTCATGTATACCGCTTCCATGCGTGAACAATATAGCCAAATAAAAATCGTGTGAATGGGGCAGTGCAATATCTTTATGGCTGGTTACTAAGTGGTCCTCCAATGTATTAGCATAAAAGCCCTTTAAGCTGCTTTGCCTTAAGAACTGATTTATATTTAATATGGCTACTTTTTTCATATTCCCATGATAATGTCCTAAAAGTACAAATTTATGCTCACATATTGCATTGACTGTATAGGGCTTTGTGAAGTAAATTTGTATCAAACTTTTAGGTATGTCACAGTTTAAAGATATTATAACAGAAAAATGCCCTGTTTGTGGTGAGAGTCATGTTTTTACACAAAAAGGGAATCCATTTTTATTTAAAATGCCCAAAATGAAAAAAGAATGCGATGTATGTGGGCATAAATTTGAAAAAGAACCCGGATTTTTTTACGGGGCAATGTATGTAAGTTATGGGCTTACAATATTAGAAATGGCTCCTGTATTTCTTATATCAAGAATTTTTATAGAAAGTTACAATGCAACTATAGCTATAATAGGTATATGTGCATTTTTGTTGAGTACTTTTAATTTCAGGCTTTCACGAATGATATGGATGTATATTTTTGATGGGAAAAAGAAAAAGCAGGAAGTACATAATTAATTTGTTTCAGTTTTTTAAAACTAATTTCCAAAGAAATCCGGTTAGTAACTCAGTTGGGTATAACTAACCGGATTTTGTTTTTATATTAGCATTACAATATGTTATGTTTTATGAAACAACTCTTTTTTATACTTTCTGTTTTAGTTTTTATTGGCTGCAAAGAAAACCATATTAATGAGGTTTCTTTTAGCGAAGTTACTGTAGATACCTTATTACAGGATGATATAAGTATACGCGCTATAACTATTGATAATGATAAAGTTTGGTATGCCGGCAGTAACGGAAAGTGGGGTAGGGTGTCACTAAACGGAGAAGATAAATTACAAAAAGTTATTACTCAGGAACAAGACTCTATATTACCTGAATTCAGAGCTATAGCACAGAATAAGCATAACATTTTTATTATTAATGTTGCATCGCCTGCCATGCTTTATAAAATAGATAAAAAGGACGGTGTCGTTACAAAAGTATATACCGAAGAAGGAGAAAAAGTTTTTTATGACAGTATGCAGTTTTATAATGATAAAGAGGGTATTGCAATGGGAGATCCTACTAATGAGTGCCTTTCGGTTATAAAAACTACAGACGGAGGCGAAACATGGCATAAAATTAGCTGTGATGCTTTACCGAATGTTGCAGAAGGTGAGGCTGGTTTTGCAGCAAGCGATACTAATGTAATTGTAAAGGGAGATAACACATGGATAGTTTCCGGAGGGAAAAAATCCAGAGTTTTTTATTCAGCTGATAAGGGAGAAAGCTGGGAAGTGTTTGACACTCCAATAGTACAGGGAAGTGCTATGACTGGTATCTTTTCAGCAGATTTTTACGATGAAAACATTGGTTTTGCTGTAGGAGGTGATTATGAACAGCAAAATAAAAATTCAGGTAATAAAATACTAACTACTGATGGAGGTAAAACCTGGATTTTAGTTGGTCAAAACACTGGATTTGGTTATGCTTCATGCGTGCAATTTATCCCTGCAAGTGATGGTTATGAACTTTTAGCTTGTGGTCCTGCGGGAGTATTTTATTCTTATGACAGAGGAAAAAGCTGGAAAAAAGTACATAATGATACTGCTTTACATACATTACGTTTTGCAGATAATAAAACTGTAATAGCAGCAGGCAGAAATAAAATAATAAAACTTACTTTAAAATAGTATATATCAGGGTTTGAACGGTAGAGAACAAATACATAACAATTATTTTTTGGCATTTTTTAGTGCTCTATTACTGCTACTATCTTCATGTACAGTAAAAAAAGTAATTGCTCATGCTGTTGATGTAGGTTATGAAAAACCTTTAAACCTTTCAAAAACTACAGTATCTTCTGTTACTAATTCTTGTCATTTCTCTGAAGTAAAAGCAGAAAATCAGTATAAAATTTCTGCTAAAAAGTTTATTTCACTTCCTTTCTTAAATAGAAATAATTCAAGTACTTTATTTACAGCATATAGCTTTAAAATCAACTCTTTAAAAGCTGAAAGTCAATATATAGCGGAAAAAATACCACTTTATATTCTCTACAAAAAAATGAAATACAGCTTATTATCTTAAAATACTTTACAGTTTTAAGAGTACCGTTACTAACGGTAAAATATTTCATTTTTTAATTTTTCAGATAATATGCAAAACATACATATTAATAGTCAGCATTATACAATGGCTGGCACAATAACACTTGCCCTGCGTTTAGTGGTGGGGTGGACGTACTTTTCCGCTTTTTGGAGGCGGTTAATTTTAGCAGATAAACTAAACCCTGATACAGCAGGCTACATAGGGGAGAAGTTCAATCATTTTTTACCTAATGCTTTGGGAATTAAACCCATTATTGAGCGTTTATTACTTAATCCTGATGAGCTTTGGCTCGCTATGGTAATTTTTACCATAATTGAAGGCGTAGTAGGGCTTTTTATACTATTTGGGCTATTTACCCGATTAATGAGTATTGGTGTAATTGCTTTAGCTATGGGGATTTTGCTGGGTTCAGGATGGCTTGGTACTACATGCCTTGATGAATGGCAAATAGGCGTTTTAGGTATTTCAGGAGGTTTTATATTATTCCTTTCCGGTAGTGGTTATTACGCTGTTGATAATTGGCTGCTAAACAAGAAATACATCTTTACTACTAAAAAATGGTTTAGCTGGTTAGGCTCAGGGAGTTTACCGATAAAGCTACATACATTAAAAAAACTCTCCTTAACAGGAGCTACGCTAATATTGTTTCTAACACTATTTACTAATCATTATTTTCATGGTGGTTTGTGGGGTACATTACACAATAAATCCGTAAAACCATTAATTGAAGTATCAGATGCAGTGATTGATATTAATCAATTACAATTCAATGTTTATAGAGTAGAAGGGGTTGATGTTTACGGCTCTTTTTTAATTGGAATTTCTTTAAAGGATTCTCATGGTAAAACCATCTTGAATTTGAAAGGAGAAGATTTAGCTAAGCTGCCTAAAAGTGCTATTAGAAATAAATATATAGCTGATGTAAAATCAGGGAAATATAGCTTAATAATACCATTAGGTGCAAAGGCATCAATAACTTTACCTGTAGGAAGTGGTATTTTATCAGAACATGAAAATTACATTTTAACACTGACAGATATAAGCGGGGCGACGTGGAGTAGCTCCGTAAAGGTTAATTAGTAAAAAGCCGCTATTAAGCGGCTTTTTATTTATAATCTCCATAACGTTGCAGAAAATATTCATATTTTGAAAATTCAAATATTATGGGAGGGTCTATAAATGAATTCAATGCTATTGATTTTTCTTTATTTATAGAGTATGATAAATATAGCTCTACATCATACTCTTCGTTTGGGTCAAATATTGTTCGAAGAATTGCTAAAGGAATATGACTTATATCAAATTCTTCAATATACTCATCATTACTTATATTAAATACCTCTATATAAGTATTTACAGAAATTATATCAGATCTTGAAGCCATAGTTTACACTATTTGCATTTTGTTAAGAATATAATAGGTCAATTATATGTAAATTTAGTATTACAAAAAATAAAAACAGCAGTTTGAGTAAATTATTTAGTAAAATAAAGATTTGGATTCGCCATAACTACTACAAAATAGTTAATAGTATAGCATTTTACCCTGCTTTTATATCTCTTACATTTCTTATAGTTTCAATAATAGCTATTCGCTTTGATTTCTCTGAAATGGGTAAAAGTTTAAAAAGCAATGTAGAGTGGCTGAATCTGCAAGATGCTGATACAGCACGTAATATTATTGGGGTAATTGCAGCAGGTATATTATCGCTTACAGTGTTTAGTTTCTCAATGGTAATGATAGTGCTTAATCAGGCAGCATCAAAAATGTCTAATCGGGTACTTAATAAGTTAATAGGCAATAGCTTTCAGCAAGTAGTGCTTGGGGTATACATAGGTACTATTATGTTTGCACTTTTCCTGCATACTACCATACGGGATATAGACTCTGGTATACACATACCTGCCATAAGCACTTATTTATTGATAATACTTGCCGTTATTGATATTTTCATCTTTATATATTTCATTCATTTTATTACCCAGTCGGTAAAATATGAGGTAATTATTCACCGTATTTTGAATGATACAGAGAAATCTATGAAGAATAAGTGTACTTTAAAGTCACTCCCACAACCTATAGATGATATTAATTTCCAAAATGATATAGTAGCACCCGTAGCAGGTGTTTATGAAGGGATAGATACTAAAAACCTACTCCAGTTATGTAAGAGTAATGATATTACGGTTAAAGTCAAATATGAGCCGGGCGTATATGTGCTAAAAAACACTCCTGTATTGGAAGTAGACAAACCAATATCAGAAGATGTAGTAAAGAAACTGCAAACAACACTTATTATAAACCAAGATGAAACTATTGAAAACAATTATTTATATGGTTTTCGGCAGCTTTCAGAAGTTGCTATTAAGGCGTTAAGTCCCGGTATAAATGACCCTGGTACAGCTTGTTTAGCATTACGTGCCTTATTCTACCTACTTGATTGCAGAATTAACTCTTTCCCTGAGAATATTATTAAAGATGATAACAATATATCTCGTATATATAGTATATCACCTAATTTTGAAGCTATAGCTAAAACAGCAATATTACCGATATGGGATTATGGTAAAAATGACAGAATTATACAAAATGAACTATCCCAACTTATAAATCAGTTTTTAGTATTGCACAGAAACAACTGGTTAAACCAATTTTTAAATGAAGTAGAAAAAACTAGTAACAACAATTGATTTAAATATCTAAATCAAAGGTTTTACGTAATAACTCAATAGTAGGGTTAATAGCTTTTAGCCTTTCATACTTTTCCTGTGGTGTAAAAGCATGTTTTTTAGAAACTTCCTCATTTACATGGGTTTCTATAACAATATCATGATTGTGTAGTTTCCCGCGCAGGTAGCCTATTAATTCATTTTTACTCCTGTCAAAATCAACTTTAGATCCCTCATTAGGTAATTCAAGGTTTAAGGTTACGCCATCTTCAGCTAATACGGGGTCGTTTATTTGCATATAAGTAGCCATAATTTTCTGTCCACTGTCGCTAAGGCGTTGTGCAAATTTATTCCACATTAACAACATATCCGTTTCCGTGAAAGACTCTCTTGGCAGCTCGTCCTGTTTTTTAATTTGAGCTTTTTGATTCTGCTCAATTTCACGCTTTTTTTGGATACTGGATAGCGAAAAAGCGGAAACACGAGGTTTACCATCATCTTGTTTTTTAATTACAGGCGGTTTTACTACTTCAGGATTATTTACAGGTATTTGCTTAGTAGGTAAAGAGCTTATTCCCTCTGTACTTGTATTACTTCTAGACTTATCAGACTTATTATTAACCTGCTCGGTAGTAGTAGTTATCGATGGAGTAGTGGCACCTTGCTTAAAGTAATGCGGTGGAATTATAAATTTGTCAGCTTTTTTTTTTCTCCGTCAAAAGTGAGGGAGGCAAGCTGCATAAGTGTTAATTCTACTAAAAGCCGTTGGTTTTGGCTTGTTTTGTATTTTAAGTCACAATCGTTAGCTATATCTATAGCTTCAAGTAAAAAACTCTCTGATGTTTTTTGTGCTTGTTCAGCATATTGCTTTTGCGCCATTTCGCCTACTTGTAGTAATACCAGTGTAGCAGGGTTTTTACATACCATTAAATCCCTAAAATGGGAAGCTAAACCTGCAATAAAATGATGACCATCAAAACCTTTAGCCAAAATATCATTAAAAGCTAAAAGCAATTCCGGTATTTTATTTTCCAGTATTAAGTCCGTTACTTTTATGTAGTACTCAAAGTCAAGTACATTAAGGTTTTCAGTAACTGCCTGTCTGGTTAAGTTGTTACCACAATAGCTAACCACCCTGTCAAAAATAGAAAGTGCATCACGCATAGCACCATCTGCTTTTTGGGCTATAATGTGTAAAGCATCATCCTCAAAAGTAATACCTTGGTTTTCCGCTACTACTGCTAAGTGTTCTTTAGCATCGTTTACCGTAATTCGTTTAAAATCGAATATCTGGCAGCGCGAAAGTATAGTCGGTATAATTTTATGCTTTTCGGTAGTGGCAAGTATAAATATGGCATGCCTTGGCGGTTCTTCCAGTGTTTTCAGGAAGGCGTTAAATGCAGCCTGAGAAAGCATGTGTACCTCGTCAATAATATAAACCTTGTATTTACCTGTTTGTGGTGGTATGCGTACTTGGTCTATAAGATTACGAATGTCATCTACTGAGTTATTAGAAGCCGCATCAAGCTCGAACACGTTAAAAGCAAAATCTTCATTAGGGTCATCATACCCTTCCTGATTGATTTTACGTGCCAAAATACGCGCACAGGTGGTTTTACCAACCCCACGAGGTCCTGTAAATAATAATGCCTGTGCTAAGTGATTGTTTTCTATAGCGTTGAGCAAAGTATTGGTAATAGCCTGCTGCCCCACAACATCTTTAAATGTTTGCGGACGATACTTGCGTGCTGATACAATAAACTGCTCCATAGAAATAATTGTAGAGCAAATATACTAATTGCCCTGCCAACTGCAATATAATTTATATTTGAAATATGAGGAAATTAATCACATAAATTTATAATGTGTAACTATCAGGCAATTACCTCTGCAATGTTTTCGGTAGATAAAAGTTTATATAATGCTTTTTCTTCTGCATTAAGGTCGGTACTTGTAGTATTTTTGGGTTTATAGTTCCAAATAGAACCCTGCTTGTACGATGCTATTACAGTAGGGTGTACGTAGTACTTTTTGCAAACACTACGGGTATTTCCCAATTTTTTGGCTACGGAATCCAGCACGTGAACTATTTTTTTCTTGCAGTCGGTTTTATTGGTATGTTCACCTATTTCGTAGAAAGAACAAAGGGCATTAAGGCTGCCTGCCCAAGACCTGAAATCTTTTGCGGTAAAATCTTCGCCTGTAATTTCTTTTACATAGCTATTTACATCAGCAGAGCCAATACTATGGTGCGTTCCATCGTCATCATAATATTGGAAAAGTTCATAACCGGGTACTTCTTTACATTTTTTAACCAGGTTTGCCATTCGTCTACTTTGTAGCTTTATTTTGTGCTTAACGCCTTTTTTCCCTGTAAACTGAAAGTAAACTGCACGTCCTTCAAACTTTACATGTTTATCGCGCAGGGTAGTAAGCCCGAAAGAACCGTATAGTTTTTTATACTCATCGTTACCTATACGTATGTTGGTAAGCTCTATAAGTTTTACAACTAGCGCAACAACTTTCTCATACGGCAAGCCATGCTTACGCAAGTCTTTTTCTACCTGTTTACGGATATCAGGCAGTACCTCGGCGAAATGCTTTAATCGATAAAATTTAGATTGGTTTCTTATTTTGTTCCAGTCCGGGTGGTAGCGGTATTGTTTTCTGCCCTTATCATCATAACCTGTTACCTGTAAATGCCCGTTAGGGTAGGGCGATATCCAAACATCAGTCCATGCTGGCGGAATTACCAAATCTTTAAAACGCTTACGCAGTTCTTTGTCTTTAACCGTGTTGCCATCATGGTCTTGATAAGTAAAGCCGCTGCCTTTACGTTTCCTGTAATATCCTTTGTTGGATTGCAGAGCATAACGTAAGCCAGCGGCTTTGGCAGTAATTTTAGGGTCACTACCTATTTTTTCAAGTTTCTTTATAGTTGCATTCATGTACTGTTAAGGGTACTGACCTTTATTAATTATCTTCTCTGCCTTGTATACTCATTTCGTGCAATACTTTGGCAGCACTTTTTTCGGTATAAGCTCCGTGACTTGCTACAAAAACACCTTTAGTTCCGTCTTTTGCTTCCACACCATAAACGGTAGCTTCATCAGCAGGGTCGGTTTCCCCTTCGTAACGGTATATATGTTCTATGGTAAAGTCGTCCGGAGTATTTACTATTCGCTCTTCTTCCAGATTAAAATCGGTTGTGTATCCTTTTTTAGCTAATTCTGCTAATGCTTTCGATACAGGAGCGTAATGATACATTTGTCTGTCCATAACTTAGTTTTTTATTGGTTTTTCTTTTGTTTATTTAAAATTACAGATTTACTATTGGTTGCGCTGCCAATGAAATGTTAAACATCATTTTAGTCATAACGTTGAAGGTCGAAAGTCATAAAGTCAAAGGTCATAAAGTCTTAAAAGGGGTTCGGGCTTTTGACTTTATAAACATTATAACTTTAGGACTATATAAACTTTAGACTTAAAAAAACTATCTTTGCCGCGCAGGTCGCCTTATCGCTCTTTACTTTATGTAAAGGGAGGAAAGTCCGGACACCGTAGAGCAGCATAGCGGGTAACGCCCGTCACCATGTTTAGGCATGGGAGGACAAGTGCAGCAGAAAGGATGTACAGGTAATGCTGTAGTGAAATCAGGTAAACTCTATGCGGTGCAATGCCACGTATACCGGCTGTTAAGGGTTGCTCGCCCGATGCCGGGGGGTAGGCAGATAGAGTATAGCAGTAATGCTATACCCAGATAAATGATAAGGGTTTCTTTATTAAGAAATACAGAATCCGGCTTATAGACCTGCTTTATTCTTTTCCATGATGTGATGATTTTTATTATCTTTGGTTAAACTAAAAAATTAAATCATGAATTGGATTTCTTACCCTGAAAATAAACCAAATCATTCCCAATCATATGTGATTAGCGTTTTAAAACGAAATAATAATAAAGAACACTTTTTTAAATATGTTGCTTATTATGATGTTGAGACGGATAATTGGTATAAATATGATGGCTTTGTTGAGAATGATATTAAAGAATTAATTCAAGAAAGAGTTGTAGGTTGGGTAAACGACTTGCCCACATATCTTGGATGAAATAATTAATATTGAAATATAATTTTTTTAAACTACCTTAAACGTTTAGTCACTTTCAAACTCAAAAAAAGAAAAAATACTGCTACCGTATTTCTTTTTCATTACAAAGTGAGGCATATGCTCTAAATCCGTTTGTGGGGAGTGTTCTATAACCATAGTCCCTTCTTTATCAAGTAATTCGTTTTCAAAAACAAGGTTTACAATTTCCTCAAACTTTTGTTGATCAAAGTCGTATGGTGGGTCGGATACAATAATATTGTAGCTTAGTTTATGGTTTTTCAGGAATTTATACACATCGCTTTTTATAGCGGTAATGTTTAGTTCCAAAGCCTCGGCAGTTTGTTTTATATACCTTATACAACCGTAATCAGCATCTACAGCCGTAATGGTTTCCGTGCCACGTGAGCCAAACTCATAACTCAGGTTGCCCGTACCCGAAAACAAGTCCAGTACCTTAACTTCATCAAAATAAAACTTGTTATTCAGTATATTAAATAACGATTCCTTACTCATATCGGTAGTAGGGCGTACGGGTAAGTTTTTGGGTGCGGTAAGGCGCTTGCCTTTATATTTTCCTGATATTATTCTCATGCGTTAAGCAATATAAAGTGTTGTGTAGCGATGTTACTGTTTATATTGTATTTTTCCTGTAGTGCCTCGGTATCGTGAAATGAAATATGACGTATATACTTATATGCCATAGTATAGCATGGGTCAGTTTTACTTATGTTACCCAGTAGTATAACCTTAACCGTTTCAGGGTTAAGCGATAATTGTTCCAATGTAAATAACAGGAAGTATAAAAAATCTTCGGGTGATGTGTACTCAAAAGAGTTGTACAGTAACAGTTTTTGGTTGTTGGCTATTACTACCTCAAAATGAGTATCCTGTACATGTACAAACACTTGGTTTTCTTCTATATTTTTAGAAGCATCCAGTAGCTTGTTTACCAGTATGGTATTGGTGTTTTTATAGTCGAAACTACCAAAACGGTCAATTAAATAGTTATTAATGTTAACCAGCGGTACATAAACATTGTTTATATCGTAGCTGTTTATAGCATCGTACGCGAAAAAATCAGTTTCAAAAACTTTGGTATTGTATTGCAGGTAACTACCCAAAAAATCCTTGTCAAACAAGGCTTCAGGTACAAAGGTGTTAAAATTATTATCGTGTAACACCAGTACTTCATCATACGAGGCTTTCAGCTCCGGATGGTGTACAAAAAGTTTCCATAACTCATCTTCTACCGACTGGTATCGGGAGAACGTAGCACTGCTTATCTCTGATATACTATTGTTTAGCATATCAAACGAACAGAAGCTAACTCCTTTAAGTCCTGCCTGTAGTACAAGTTTTTTATAATTTTTAGCGGTTATATTGCTGCTCATTAATAAAAATTGATTGGAGAACAAATTTACATCTTTTTAATGATTAGCCTTCTTACTCTTTAAATTCATAGTATCTTTGAATTCAATTTTTCAAGAATTTTAAAGAAAAACAGTTTCCATTACATGGATGCAGCCGAATTTTACAAAATACTCCGAAGGCATTTCCCGTTTACACCTACCTTAAAGCAAGATATTTTTTTACAGAAAATAGCTGCTTTTATTACTAATGATGATAACGATGATGTTTTTGTTTTAAAAGGGTATGCCGGTACGGGTAAAACCACCATAGTATCTACATTGGTAAACCAACTGAGGGCTGTAAATAAAAAATGTGTGCTGCTTGCCCCGACAGGTAGGGCAGCCAAAGTAATTTCCGGTTATTCCAAACGTCCTGCCTATACTATACACAAGCGTATTTATTACCCCAAAAAGGGTAGTGGTGGCACGGTAGGCTTTACCATGCAGGCAAACAAATTTACCAATACCATTTTTATTGTAGATGAAGCCTCTATGATTTCCGATTCGGGTTCAGACTCTAAAATGTATGAAAACGGATCGCTGCTGGATGATTTAATGCAGTATGTATATTCCGGTAAAAACTGTAAGCTGATATTAATAGGTGATACTGCACAGTTACCACCCGTAAACTCTGAAATTAGCCCTGCACTGGATACGGATACACTGGCAATGCATTATTTAAAAGAAGTGCAGCAAATAGAGCTGGATGAAGTAATGCGACAGGAAACAGACTCCGGGATACTATATAATGCTACCGAATTAAGAGAAATATTAAAATCTGCTTTTGTAGATACCTTTCAGTTTAAGGCAAAAGGCTTTAAAGATTTTGTTCGCTTGGTAGACCGTTACGATATTGAAGATGCAATACACCAAGCTTACAGAGATTACAGTATAGAAGATACGGCTTTTATAGTACGCTCTAACAAGCGTGCTAACCAGTACAATCAGCAAATACGCTTTAAAATACTGGACAGGGAAAGTGAACTTTCGGCAGGAGATTACCTTATGGTAGTGAAAAATAACTATTTCTGGATTAACGAGAAATCAACCGCAGGTTTTATTGCCAATGGTGATATTATAGAGGTGTTGGAGATATTCAGGATAGAAGAGCTATACGGTTTTAAATTTGCCCGTGTAAAGGTGCGAATGGTAGACTATAGCGAACAAATACCTTTTGAAACGGTACTGTTGCTTGATACACTGCATAGTGAATCATCATCTTTATCTTACGAAGACTCTAATAGACTTTATGAAGAAGTACAAAAGGATTTTCAGGATGAGAAAAGTAACTATAAACGTTTTTTAAAAATTAAGAACAATCCGCATTTTAATGCTTTACAAGTTAAGTTCTCCTATGCTGTTACCTGTCATAAATCGCAGGGTGGACAGTGGAAAACCGTTTTTGTAGAGCAACCTTATTTACCCGATGGTATTACAAGAGATTACATCCGTTGGTTATATACCGCTATAACCCGTGCGGAAGAAACTTTATACCTTATAGGTTTTAAGGATGAAAATTTTGAGGAATTTCAATAAGAAAATATTTTTTGGTAATTTCATTGTAGAAAAACGAAATACTTAGCTATGAAAATTATTGCAGTTATACCGGCGCGTTACGCCAGCACTCGCTTCCCGGGGAAGTTAATGGAAGATTTAGGTGGTAAAACTATTATTACCCGTACTTACCAAGCTGCTGTTCAAACCGAACTTTTTGATGATGTTTTTGTAGTAACTGATTCGGATATTATTTTTAAAGAGATAATAGCGAACGGTGGTAAGGCTATAATGAGTAAAAAAGAGCACGAAAGTGGCAGCGACCGTATTGCTGAAGCTATTGAGCTTATGGATGTTGATATTGTGGTTAACGTTCAGGGTGATGAGCCTTTTATTAATAAAGAACCATTGGCTGACTTACTGGAGGTATTTAAAAGTGATGTAGCTCATGAAGTTGATTTGGCTTCACTAATGATGCAAATTACAGACAGAGAAGATATTGAAAGCCCGAATAATGTAAAGGTAATAGTAGACCAAAAGAACTTTGCATTGTATTTTTCACGTTCGGTAATACCGTATGTACGCGATAAGGAAGCCGAAGCTACGTATTACAAACACATTGGTATATATGCATTTAGGAAGCATGCGTTACTCGATTTTTATAAATTACCAATGCAAATGCTTGAGAAATGCGAAAAACTGGAACAGTTACGCTATTTGGAATATGGTAAGAAAATAAAAATGGTGCAAACCAGCCATGCTGGAATTGGTATAGATACCCCCGAAGATTTAGAGAAGGCAAGAAAAATGCTTTAAAGATTTATATCTAGTTTTTCAGCCCAGTTTAAAGGCTCAGCCAGTTGAGTATTTGAAAATTCTATATGTATTACACGCCTTTGGTTACCGTTGGTTGTTCTGGATGAACTATGTAGTAGCAAAGGTTTCATAATCATAATGCCACCTTTGTTTACAGGGCATGTAGTTTCGGTTTCAACATTCCAGTTTATAGTTTCAGGTCTGTATATTCCTTTATTATGAGAACTAGGAACTACCTTTAATGCACCATTATTTTCATCTGTGTCATCTAGATGAATACGAATGGTATATATATTCTGTAAAATACCTATAGACGGTTGTACCGCAAAAAGGTTGTTTTTTGTTGTCCAGGGACCATAACCTTCAATTTCAGACTTTTTATCTGTTGATATTGTTAAGTCCTGATGATAAGAGACAAACCAGTTAGAGTTTTGAGGCTTATCAAAATATATTGATTTTACTATAAAATAATCTTTACCAAAAAGTTCAGTTATAATTTGCTTTAATTTTTTATTTAGGATTAATGTCTGTGCTTGCGGTATTTCATTAAGAAAATGACGAATAGCAAACAGTCCTGCTGATTTCCTAAAAGAAGTATTGTTTTTTTCTGTATTCTCAATAGTAGTAATGATAGTATCTATTTCATTATCTGAGAAAATATTAGGGATAACAGTAAATCCTTTTTCTTCAATCTCATTTTTGTAATCAGCAAACACCATAGTAATTACTTTAATTTCTGAATAATAAAAATCTCGTTATAGTTTTCTAAACCGGGGTAGGAGTCTACCTGAAAGCTATTGTCAAATAACTCAGTATAGGCTTTATTTCGCTCTTTATCTTTTCGGTTTAAAACCATAGTGTTGAATAGAATATACCCTTTGTTGTTTACTATGCTCTTTATATTTTCTGTAAAATCAGACTCAAATAAAAATTCAGGCATACTCTTATCCTGAAAAATATCTATGATGATAAAATCATATTTTTCGTTTGTGTTGGCTACAAACTTTTTTGCATCGTCTATAATAACAGTAACACCTTCTGTTTTATCCAAATTAAAATAATTATTGGCTATTTCAATTATTTCAGGATCAAGTTCAACACCTGTTATTTTGCCTTTATAATTTATTTCTTCTTTAAGTGTTTTTATAACACTGCCTCCGGCAACACCAAGCAGCAATATACTCTCAAAAGTTTTTATTTTTTCAAAACCTATATATTGTAGCCCTTTACGTAAAATACGCTGTAAACTCCCGTAGGAGTAGTTTGTATTTTTAGAATCGAGTACCAACTCACCGTTACTAAGGGTTACCTCAAGAGTTCTGCTTATTTCGGAAGTTTTAGTATAAATTTTTATAGGGATTAAATAGCTTAAAAATTTCTTTAGCATTTAAGTCTGTTTTTGTAGTGTAAATATACATCCAATTTAAAGAAGTAGTAAGTATAGGAGTTTTATTATTTAAAAGCTGAAGAACAAAATCTTATGAAGAGTTTAACGCTTTATTTACAGACTATTATACTATTAATGCTTAATTTTATAATAGATATTAAGGTTGATTAATAACCAATAAAATGTGCTTAAATAAAAATACTGGTTCCTTTTACAAGGAACTTCCATAGATAATTTGTGTTTGTTTTATTGGTTAATGAGCCCCGACGACATCTTTTATAAGATGTTGCGGGGTTTTTTTATTGCGGTTTATAATCTTTAAAAGTTCCGTCCTTATAAAAAATTACAATTTTATCAATAGTACTAGGCGATTGTATCTGCGTGTTAATTTGTCCTGTATTTTCTTCTGAAATATTTTTCTCTTCGTTTACAGAAAATAAATCACCCAAGTCATTTCCTGTTTCTTCATTTTTTTGAAGAGTAGTAGGGGGGATTGGTTTTTGTTCTTCTTCAGAATTTTTAGGAAAAGAACCTTTCCCGTTTAATAGCCAGTATAAATCTACTTCAGGAAAGTTATCAATTATTTTCAGTACAAAATCTAAACTGGGTTTATTTCTGCCTGATAATAAATGAGACAATCCTGAGCGTTGTACACCTAGTTTATCTGCAAAAAGAGAAGCCGACATATCGTAATATTCGAGCAAATGTTCCAGTCGTTTTATAAAACCTTCATTGTTTACCATTGTAACAATATTTGTTGTTTACAAATGTAAAAAAGAGTTTCCATTTATCCAAAAAGCATATAAAAAGAGATATTTTATTTTAAACTTATACTTTATATAAAGTATTTAAATAACTGATTTACATTAACTAATATATATTATAATATAAACAGTGATTCATTTAAAAGTACAAGCATATTTACAATCTAATATAGATTACAAATGTAACTAAAGAGTTAAACTTAGCTGTTTACAAATGTAAAATAAGTAATGTTTACTTTTGTAAACAAATAGATTTGTATGGATTTACCCTTAATATTTAACAGTTGTAAACAGACCAAATTACATGGTAGGTATGTTACCAATAAACATATAGCCCCCATATTAAATGACTTAAAACAGTTTTTTGAAATTGATATAATAGGTACTTCAGTTTTAAATAAACCTATATATACAGTTAAAATTGGTAGCGGAAAAACAAGAATTTTAATATGGTCTCAAATGCATGGTAATGAATCTACCACTACCAAAGCTATTTTTGACCTGCTTAATTGGCTTAAAAGTGATGATGAAAAAGCTAATAGTATTAAAAGTAACTTCTCCTTTTGTATAATACCTATACTTAATCCTGACGGTGCAGAGCTATATACCAGGCAAAATTTTAATAAAATAGACCTAAACAGGGATGCTTATAATTGTACTCAGCCTGAAATTCGTTTGCTTATGCAGGCTTTTCATGACTTTAAACCTGATTATTGTTATAATATGCACGACCAGCGTACAATATTCGGGTTAGAAAGTGATACAGGTACTTATAAACCAGCTACAGTTTCTTTTTTAGCCCCTGCTTATAATGAAGAAAGAGATATTAATGATGTCAGGTTAAAAGCTATAAGTGTTATAGCTGCTATGAATGAAACATTACAGCACTATATACCGGGGCAGGTAGGGCGTTTTGATGATTCGTATAATAAAAACTGTATAGGAGACAGTTTGCAATCGCTGGGTGTGCCAACTATATTATTTGAGGCAGGGCATTATCAAAATGACTATGAGAGAGAAAATTCAAGGAAATTTATATTTTTTTCATTATTATCGGGATTTGATTCAATTAACGAAAACGTTTTAGTTCAAGATGAAAAAGCCGAATATTTTAGGATTCCTCAAAATAAGAAGCTATTTTATGATTTCACATATAAAAATGTCAAAATAAATTATGAAAATAAAGAAAAAATATCGATTTTTGCCTCTCAATACAAAGAAGTTCTTATTGATAATTCCGTAACATTTCGAGCATTTATTAATGAAATAGATAATTTGGAAGATGTTGCAGGCCATGAAGAATATGACGGTCTGGGAGAAGCATTTCGAGGAAAAAACGGAACTAATATCCCTAAGAACGATACTGAAGCTGATTTTTTTATTGGAGACAGAAAGTTTGTTAACGGTAAAGAAGTTAAATAACCAGTTTCAGTAATGGTATTTATATAATATACGATAAATAAAACAAAATTCATTACCAAAGTAAAAAACACATTTATGAGCAAGTTTCGTTTAGATGAAGTTGATCACCAGATATTAGATATGCTGATTGACAACACAAGGGTGCCGTTTACTGATATTGCAAAAAAATTGCTTATCTCTGCCGGTACAGTACACGTTAGGGTTAAGAAAATGGAGGATGCCGGCATCATTATGGGCTCATCTTTAACGCTTGACTATGAAAAACTGGGCTATTCTTTTATAGCTTATGTAGGGGTATTTCTTCACAATACATCACAAACTAAGTTTGTGTTAGAAAGAATAAATGAAATTCCTTATGTAACTGTTGCTCACGTAACTACCGGTAAGTTTAATGTGTTCTGCAAAATTAGAGCAAGAAATACTAAGCACGCTAAAGAAGTTATTTTCTTAATAGATGATATTGAAGGTGTGTACAGAACAGAAACGATGATTTCTCTTGAAGAGAGCATTAACGATAAAAAACGCCTAATGCATACTATATTTAAAGATATGTAGTAATTTTATAAAAAGTTTAATAACCCTCATGTACTGTACGTGAGGGTTTTTTTATTAATTTAAAGCAAAATTCAATAGTATGTATCCTGCTACAAAAATAGAACGCTTTAAAGAAAACGTAGAGCTTAAATACCAATTATTCAACAGTATATTTATGACATTGCCTTTTAGGGCAATAGACAACACAGGTGTACTGTTACCGCTGTTTTCTGAAATTTGCGATGAAGGTTATGATAATAATAAAAGTCCTGAAGAGATTTTTAATACCTTCTCGGCAAAATACCTGGAAAATAATACGGAGTCAGAGAAAATAGACCTAATGTTTCGCTTTATACAATATGTAGAGCGACAGGTAGTATTGTTTGACGCTATTGAAGATGCAGCTTTTGATATAATGAATAACCTTGAAGGTAGCGGTTCATTACGTGAAAGCAAAGAAAGAAGCGAAAGCCAAGGGTTAACAGGTACCTTAAAACAATTCCTAAACGATTACCAGCTTAGAGTTGTATTAACAGCACACCCCACACAATTTTATCCCGGTGCTGTGTTGGGTATTATTACTGATTTAACTCATGCTATCAGGAATAACAATTTGCCTCAAATAAAATCATTACTGGCGCAACTTGGTAAAACACCGTTTATTAAAAAAGAGAAACCAACTCCTTTTGATGAGGCGATAAGTTTGCTTTGGTATTTAGAGAATGTGTTTTACCATACAGCTGGTGAAATGTATTCCTATATAAAAGATACTATCTTTAAAGAAGAACCTTTACATAATAATATACTTTCGTTTGGTTTCTGGCCGGGTGGTGACAGGGACGGAAATCCTTTTGTTACTACTGAAACTACTTTAAAAGTAGCTAACAGGTTACGAACAAGTATACTTAAATGCTATTATAACGATATAAGAAAACTAAAGCGCAAGCTAACCTTTGCAGGGGTTGAACCTATGGTTACTTATATTGAGCAAAAACTCTATCGTTCAGTATTTTATTCAGAGGGTGAAGTATATATTACACTTGAAGAATTACAAACAGGGTTAGCAGAAATTAAAAGTATTGTAATAAACCAACATCAATCACTGTATTTGGAAGATATTGAGGCATTAGAAAGCAAAGTAGAGCTATTCGGATTCCATTTTGCTTCGCTTGATATACGTCAAAACAGCCGTATACACGATAATGTATTTAAAAATATAATTTCGGTATTGGTTGAAAATGGTAATACAGAAGTTGCTAACTATCATGATTTAAATGAAGAAGATAAACTGCATGCCTTAGAAAAAATTAATTATAAAGTAGAGCCGGACTGGTTTGAAGATGAAAATACACGATTAACGCTTGAGTCTATAAGAGCGATGAAAACCATTCAAAAAAAGAATGGAGAAAAAGGATGTAATCGCTATATAATAAGTAATAACGAAAGTGCTCATAATGTTTTAGAAATACTTTCAGTTTTTGGTTTGCTAGGCTGGGAAAATCCTACTGTAGATATAGTACCACTATTTGAAACAGTAGAAGACCTTAAAGAAGCGCACCATGTAATGAAATCATTATATGAAAATGAAAAGTATGCAGCGCACCTAAAAAGCAGAGGTAAAAAGCAAACTATAATGTTAGGCTTTAGTGATGGCACTAAAGACGGTGGATATTTAATGGCAAACTGGGGTATATTTCAGGCGAAAGAGAATCTTACCCTTATGGCACGCGAATATGGTATTAAAGTAGCCTTTTTTGATGGTAGAGGAGGACCACCGGCAAGAGGTGGAGGAAAAACACATAAATTCTATGCTTCGCAAGGAAAAACTATTGAAAACAGCGAAATACAAATTACAGTACAAGGACAAACTATAAGTTCTAACTTTGGAACACTTGATTCTTGCAGGTTTAATTTAGAAAACTTGTTAAGTGCGGGAGTTACTAACGGAGTGTTTAATAAAGATAAAAAGGAACTAACTAAAGAACAGCGTGAACTTTTTGATGAGTTAGCAAAGTTAAGCTATCAGAAATATTCTGATTTTAAAGCGCATCCTAAGTTTTTACCTTATTTGGAGCATATGAGTACGCTGAACTACTATGCTAAAACTAATATTGGCAGCCGTCCTTCAAAAAGAAGTAAATCGGCAGAACTTGATTTTAACGATTTAAGGGCTATACCATTTGTAGGTTCATGGAGCCAGTTGAAGCAAAACGTTCCCGGTTTTTATGGTTTAGGGTATGCTTTAAAAGAATTTGAAGAAAAAGGGGAGTGGGATAAAATTGTTGAGCTGTATGAACACTCATTATTCTTTAGAACACTTATAGAAAACAGTATGATGTCACTTACCAAATCATTCTTCCCATTAACAGCTTATATGCGCAATGATGCTGAGTTTGGTGAGTTTTGGCAAATTATTTATGATGAGTTTACAGAAACAAAACGATTACTTTTAAAACTTTCAGGGTATAAAGAGTTGATGGAAAACTATCCCGACAGCAGGGCTTCTGTAAAAATGCGTGAGCAAATAGTACGCCCATTGCTTACTATACAACAATATGCTTTGCATAAAATAAGACAAATGAAAAAAGGAGAAATTAACGATGACCTCCTTAGTGTATATGAAAAAATAGTAACCCGTTCCCTTTTTGGGAACATTAATGCCAGTAGAAATTCTGCTTAAAAAATGAAAATAACTGATTTAAAAGAAGATGAATATGCTTCTTTCTATAATTATTGCCTGCCACTTGTAGACAACACGTGGACACTTACAGAAGAACTGGAAATAAGTTTACATAACTTTATTCGTTTTGTACAGGATATACCAATGGGTAAGCATGATTACCGATATGCTGAAGGAAAATGGACCATAAAAGAGATAATCCAGCACTTAATTGATTCTGAAAGGGTATTTGCATATCGTGCTTTACGTTTCTCAAGAGGGGATAGCACTGAGTTACCGGGATATGACCAAAATATGTATGTAGAAAATTCCCGAGCTAACGAAAGAGGATTACAGCCTTTACTTACTGAACTTTCCTCTTTAAGACATAATACACTATTAATGTTTAAATCTTTAACAAAAGAGGATTTATTAAAAACAGGAATAGCTTCAGGTAATACAACATCTGTAAGAGCTTTGGGCTTTATTATCATTGGGCACCAAAATCACCACATGAAAGTTTTTAAAGAAAGATATTTAGATTAAAAAACAAAAAAGCCTGCTTGATAGCAGGCTTTTTTATAATAACTATATAAAATTTATTCACAAGGTACTTTCTCTAACACTTGTTCAGAGGTAGTATTTACATCTTTATATTTCCAAACTCCATTATCACCTTCTACCATTTCACCATACATAACTTTGGCTTTGTCGCCTTCCAAAGTAAAATTAAGTTCTTCTTTATAGTCATCACCTTCCGCAATTGAATGGGCAATAGTACTGGCTTTATTACCATTCACAATTCCTTTAAATGTGGTGTATTTACTGTCTTTTTCATACGGCAGCCAGTTTAGTTCGCCATAAATACTATCACCGGTTCTTTCAAACTGTAATACAATACTGTCGTTAATAATACGGTCTTTGTTATATTCGGGACTAAATTCACTAACTTTTAAGTAACAACTTTTTTCACTCATTACTTCTTCATGGGTTACAGTTTCTGGTGTTCCCATTTTATCTTCTTCATTCTTTTTCTCTTCTTTACAGGCAGTAAAACATATCCCTGCCAGTAATATAAAAGCTATTTTTTTCATTTTTTAAAATTTATTGGTTTGTATATTCTTGGTTTTACTATAAAGTTAAGTGAATACAACAAAAAAAAGAACCCCGTTAAGGGTTCTTTAGCAATTATTTTCTTGAATGTAATTTTTAATTAATCGTCAGAATCTTCTTCATCTGATATTTCAAGATCTTTTAAAGCGTCCATGTCTTCACTACCTGCGTCAACATCATCGTCATCATCTTCAAAGTTCTCAATTCGGTCAGCCAGTTTAGTACTCACTTTTACCAGATAAATAGTATCTTCTGTTCGTACTTCTACTGCTTCAACAGTCTCATTTTTAGCATTTTTAAAGCGGATGATATCAGAATCATCATAACCCTCAGGGAATTTCTCAACCAAAAGGGTAAGAATTTCGTTAGTTAATTTAGCGTAGTCAACTATAACTCTTTTCATACAACAATTATAAATCTAATAGATAAGCAAATATAAGTGGTGCAACAATAGTTGCATCAGATTCAATAATAAATTTAGGAGTATTTATATCTAGTTTACCCCAAGTAATCTTTTCGTTAGGCACAGCTCCTGAATATGAACCGTAACTGGTTGTAGAGTCAGATATCTGGCAGAAATAGCTCCAGAAAGGAATATCCGTCATTTCCATATCCTGATATAGCATTGGTACTACACAAATAGGGAAATCTCCTGCTATACCACCGCCAATTTGGAAGAAGCCTACACCATTACTACTGTTTTTAGCGTACCAGTCAGCAAGGAAAGCCATATATTCAATACCTGACTTCATAGTAGAGGCTTTAAGTTCTCCTTTTATTACGTATGAAGCGAAAATATTACCCATAGTACTGTCTTCCCATCCCGGTACTACTATTGGTAAATTCTTTTCGGCAGCAGCATACATCCAGCTATCTTTAAGATCTATTTCATAATATTCCTCTAAAACACCTGAAAGCAGCATTTTGTACATAAACTCATGCGGAAAATAACGTTCTCCTTTCTCTTCTGCATCTTTCCATATTTTATGAATGTGTTTCTGCAAACGACGGAATGCTTCATGTTCCGGTATACAAGTATCAGTTACTCTGTTTAATCCTCTTTCCAGTAAATCCCATTCCTGCTGTGGTGTTAAATCTCTGTAGTTAGGTACTCTTTCATAGTGGGAGTGTGCTACAAGATTCATTATATCTTCTTCAAGATTAGCACCTGTACACGAAATAATTTGTACTTTATCTCTGCGTATCATTTCCGCAAAACTTTTACCAAGTTCTGCTGTACTCATGGCTCCGGCAAGGGTAACCATCATTTTAGCACCGTCCTCTAATTGTTTTTCATACCCTTTAGCGGCATCTACAAGAGCTGCTGCGTTAAAGTGTAAATAATTTTTTTCTATAAACTGACTTATTGGTCCTTTACTCATATTTCAGTGTGTTGTTTAGTCTTGTTTTTTATTATACCCCAGTATGTTTAATACTTCTTCTGCTTTTTGCTGTTCAGAGAATACTTCTGTTGCTAAAATTCCATTTTCATCACGGTCTATCAGTATATGTTTTGGTTGTGGTATAAGGCAGTGGTGTATTCCGCCATAACCGCCAATAGTTTCCTGATAAGCACCTGTATTAAAGAAGCCAATATACAAAGGTTTTTCTTTACTGTACTTAGGTAAATAAATGGCGTTCATATTTTGTTCGGAATTGTAATAATCATCACTATCACAAGTCAACCCGCCCAGTAAAACTCTTTCGTAAGTATCATTCCATCGGTTTACGGCAAGCATTATAAAACGCTTGTTTATCGCCCATGTATCAGGTAGGGTAGTAATGAATGATGAATCTATCATATTCCATTTTTCCCTGTCATTTTGTTGTTTTTGGTAAAGCACTTCATATATAGCACCTCCGCTTTCCCCAACGGTAAACGAGCCAAATTCTGTAAATATGTTAGGTACTTCTACATCAGCTTCATCACAAGCAATTTTTATCTGATTTATGATTTCATCAATCATATACTGATAATCATACTCAAAATGTAATGAATTTTTAATAGGGAAACCTCCACCTATATTAAGACTGTCCAGTGACGGGCACTCTTTTTTAAGGCTTATGTATACTTTTAAACATTTTAAAAGTTCATTCCAGTAATAAGCAGTATCACGAATACCGGTATTAATAAAAAAGTGAAGCATTTTAAGCTCTACATTCTTATTTTCATGTATTTGCTTTCTGTAAAAAGGTACAATATTACGGTAACCTATTCCCAGTCTTGATGTGTAGAACTCAAACTTAGGTTCTTCCTCCGCAGCAATACGAATACCTATTTTAAACTTGCCGTTTATTTCTTCCTGTAGCAAGTCTAGTTCCTCGTAATTGTCAATAATCGGAATAGTTTGATTGTGACCGTTATTAATTAATCGGGCAATATTACTTATATATTCATCTCGCTTAAAGCCGTTACAAATAACATAAGTTTTTTTATTTATTTTACCTGATTCCAATAGCTTTTCCACAATATTAATATCGTATGCTGATGATGTTTCTACATGTATATTATTTTTAAAAGCCTCATTCATTACATATTCAAAATGAGAACTTTTAGTACAATAACAGTAGTGGTATTTACCTTCGTACTTATTTTTTTCCATAGCAATACGGAACCAGTTTTTAGCTCTGCGTATGTTATTAGAAATTTGAGGCAAATAGGTAAATTTTAAAGGTGTGCCGTACTGTTCTACAAGCTTCATTAAATCAATATTGTGAAACTGTAGGTTGTCTTTATTTAAAGTAAACTCTTCCTGTGGAAAGTAGTAAGTTTGATTTATTAAGTCGTAATATTTTGTATTCATAGTGTAAAGATCCTAAAATTTTGATGCGTTGTGCTTTATTTAATAGTGTAAATTACTTTAAATATAACACTTATCAAACTCTTAGGTTAGCATACATTATTTGCAAATTTTTGTGTAAAGTATTTTGATTAAAAAAAGTAGTATAAAAAAGAATATTAACTATGCTGAAACCTTTCAACTCAAGGTAAGCTAAAGCCTTATTTTTAGTAGCAGCAGAGTAACTATAATTGTTGTTAAATATTCTTTCCATTGCGACAAATGTAAAAAAATATACTACTTATTTAAAAACAATTTTCTTAAAAATATGTTACTTTTCATAATCCGAAAAAGCCTTGTTTATCAATACTTTATCAACGGTTTTGTTTATAACTGCTTTTCCTGTTTCTGTAAGAAGTACAAATTTAGGCATACCAAATTCACTTTTTTTATCGTGAATAAGTAATTCGGTAATTGCGTCTATATCTTTATCAGTAAATAACGTTTTATCAAATACAGAAAGTAATACTGTTTTTATTTCCCGATACTCTTCCTCACTTAATAAACCTTGCTGCATAGAAATATGAGATTCTAATATCATGCCTATAGCAATTGCTTCACCATGGAGAAGTATATTTCTGTTTTTGTTTTCAAGAAAATAAGACTCTATAGCATGTCCCAAAGTATGTCCGAAATTCAATATTTTTCGTATTCCTTTTTCAGTAGGGTCCTCTTTAACTACAGTATTTTTTATTTCAACTGATTGTTTAATTGCAATATCTAAATCATCATTGGTTAAATTAGTTAAAGCTACTACACTATACCAATACTCTTTATTATAAACAAGCCCGTGCTTAAGCATTTCAGCAAAGCCTGATCGTATTTGTTCGGGCGGTAACGTTTTCAGGAAAATAGTATCTATTAATACTGCTACGGGATTATTAATAACACCTATTTGATTTTTTAATGCTCCCATATCAACGCCGGTTTTACCACCTAAGGAAGCATCAACCATAGCAAGTAGAGTAGTGGGTATGTTTATAAAATCAATACCTCTTTTAAAAGTAGAGGCTACAAAACCACCTAAATCAGTAATAACGCCACCACCTAAATTAATAACCAAACTTTTTCTGTCAGCACCTAAATCGGCAAGGGTTTGCCATACCTGTATACAGGTTTCTATGTTTTTATGCTCTTCTCCCGGTTCCAGTTCTATAACTTCCACAGGTACATCAGTATGCAACTGTTGGAGAAAAATAGAAAGACAATATTCAGCAGTATTAGAATCTACTATTACAAAAGCTTTTGAGTAATGTTCTTTTTTAACCGTTTCATATAGCCAAGGGTAGCAATCATCATTAAAAAAAACAGGAGACAGCGTACTATTTTCCATAGATATTTGTACTGATTTTAAATATTTGGCAAAATAAAGGTTTTTATATTACTAATTCTGCTATAGTATCTATATTTGCACAAATTTTTTTGAACTGATGGAAAATATTTTCAACAATACCGAAGTCGCTTTTGCTTTAAAAAGTGATACAGAGCTCGACAGAGCTTATTTTCTGTTTAAAATGATAGCTTCTCAGCCTTTAGTGCGCATAGGTACAGCTGTTACAAACTTTGCTTTAAAAGCACATTTACCTGTAGAGGGGCTTATAAGGGCTACTGTTTTCGACCATTTCTGTGGTGGAACCACAGAGGACGATTGCCTTCCGGTAGTTGATAAAATGTATACTAAGCGTGTAGCATCAGTTCTTGATTATTCTGTAGAGGCGAAAGAGGATGAAGCCGACTTTGATAAAGCTCTTAATAAAATACTGGAAATAATAAACTTTGCCAACGGAAAAAGTGCTATGCCTTTTGCCGTTTTTAAACCAACCGGTTTTGGCAGATTTGCTCTTTACGAAAAGCTTACAGCAGGCGAAACCCTAACAGATATCGAGGCTAAGGAGTGGAGTAAGGTTAGAGAGCGCTTTGATAAAGTTTGTAGTGCTGCATACGAAAACGATGTAGTATTATTGATCGATGCAGAGGAAAGTTGGATGCAGGGTGCTGCTGATGACCTTGTAACCGAAATGATGCAGAAATACAACAAGCAAAAACCTGTTGTTTTTAATACGTTACAAATGTATCGTTGGGATAGGATGGATTACCTTAAAAAACTGCACAAACAGGCAGAAAAAGAAGGCTTTTTTATCGGTATGAAAATAGTGAGAGGTGCTTATATGGAGAAAGAAAATAAGCGCGCAGAAGAAAAGGGGTATAAATCACCAATATGTGAGTCAAAACAAGCTACAGATGATAATTATGACACTGCTGTAGATTATATGATGGATCACTTGGACAAAATGTCTATTTTTGCAGGAACGCATAATGAGGAAAGCTCTTATAAGCTAATGGCTATTATGGAGCAAAAAAACATTAGTAAAGAAGATAGCCGTGTTTGGTTTGGACAGTTATACGGAATGAGCGATAATATAAGCTTTAATCTTTCTGAAAATGGTTATAACGTGGCTAAATATCTTCCTTTCGGTCCCGTAAGAGATGTAATGCCTTACTTGATAAGAAGAGCAGAGGAAAACACATCGGTAGCCGGACAAACTAACAGAGAGCTTAACCTTATAAGTGCGGAAAGAAAGAGAAGAAAGTTATAAGTATTTTTAAAAAATAGTACATGAAGTTTGGTGTTAGATTGGCTTATTTCCTTTTCGGAGGTTTATTAGGTGTTTTAATTTTGGTGTTTTTTCTGCAAAACAAAAAAGCAGAGTTCTGTTATTTACCAAATTGTCGCGTTTTAAAGAATATCAGGAGTAAAAAAATGACCATATCACCTGAAGCACAACAAAAACTTGATGAAAGCTGGGTTAATTTAGATGATATAAGAAATTGTACTAAGGACGGAGATGTAGACTTCTCTCGAAGTAAAGAAAAATACAAAGGCGGTACTACTTACATAATAGAAGGCGAAAATACTAATGGTGAACCTATTGAAATTGAAATGGTAAATTATGATAATAAGGTGCTTTTAAAAACTATAAAAAAAATATAAAATATTTCGCTTTAGCCCTTGTATATATTAATAACAAGCGTATATTTGCACTCGCAATAACAAACAAGGTTAGCCTTGAAAGTTAAGCAAAATAAGGGCGATTAGCTCAGTTGGTTCAGAGCATCTCGTTTACACCGAGAGGGTCGGGGGTTCGAATCCCTCATCGCCCACAAAACAAAAAAGGTCTTAGTGAATAACTAAAGACCTTTTTTTGTTTATTTTTACTCCTTGCGTAACTTATTTATTGTAAGCTGTAATACTGCTCTGAAATTATCCTTACACTAAAAAATATTGACTTTATGAAGCTATTCAACTTTTTTAATAAAAAACCTAAAGGCATTGAAGATTCAAAATTTAATTCCCAACAATACCAAATTGAGATATTGGCGTTAGCGAGAACTGTTTATTTTAGCGAAAAACAGAATTATGATGTTGTAAAAAGTGAATTATTAAAGGAAGGACTTAATAATAAACAAAGTGATTTAGTTATTGAAAACCTTAAACGTTTAAATACTGCAACAGCAGATAAATTTGATCAGGATTTAGCCTCCGGGAAAATTAAGGATATTAAAATAAAGCCAAACTCTGAACATATAAAGGGAGAAGTTGATGCTGATACGGTTGATAAATATATAGGTTTTGGCGCCTGGCAGATGGATCGTGGAGATTTTGACAACGCATTGGAGTTATTTGATAAAGCTATAGCGCTTAATGAAAGAGCAACTTTAGCCTACGCAAATAAAGGCTCCTTGTTCCTACAGAAAGGAGATAGTGACAAAGCGCTTCATTTTTATAATAAAGCGCTTGAAATAGAACCTGATAGCGTTGAAATATTAGAGAATAAAATGGAAGTTTTGTTTGATACAATGAAGAACGACTCTGATGAGGAGGAATTTATTAGAACAGTAAAAACTATTTTGAGTAATGATGCTGAAAATCCTAATGCTTTAGTTTATATAATACAGTTTCATTTGAAAGAAAATGATTTGGAAAAAGCATTGAAATCAGTAAAAAAATTATTTTCTATTCACCACAGGAAAACAGTTGCCATACAATTATTGCTTGCTGTGTTTAACCGATTCCCGTATGAAAAGGCTGTTGCAGAGTTTTCTTCCTTCAATAAAGAAATAGAACCTGCCGGACAATATCAGTTAGAATATTGTAAAGGGTTATATATAAAAGGTATTAATAGGTATGATGAAGCGATAGCGTTATATAAAAACTTAAATAAGATTCAGGAATTTTCATGGAATTACTATCAAATAGGGATAATGAAGAATCTTCAAAGCAAAACCGATGAAGCTTTTAAGTATCTTAAATTAGCTTTTGATATGGAACCTGAGTTAAAGGAGGATGCTAAAGTTTTTCCTGAATTGGAAAATTTATGGGATAACCCTGAATTTATAAAACTTATAAGCTAAAAAACTTTAGTTTGAACTTATTTCCGCGAGAGTTTCCTCTCGATGTTGTAAACCCCATTCTACCATAGTATCCAATACTTTACTTAATCGTTTACCTGAAGGCGTTAAACTGTATTCAATAGTTACAGGTATAGTGTTTTCAACATTGCGGATTATTATACCATTTATTTCCAACTCTTTTAATTCTTTAGAAAGCATTCTCGGTGTAATTCCGGGAATAATCTTTTGTATCTCAGAAAATCGCTTCTTTTCAGCCAACAGTGTGCTAACAATGGCTAACTTCCATTTACCACTAATTACATTAAGCGAATCTTTTAAAGCTAATACATATTCAATAGGGCAGCTTATACCGTCAAAATATCTCTTTTCCATAATGTTAACTATTTAAGTATACAAAAGTATAGTGCTATACAATAGTATACTACTATAAAAAGTATAGTAAATATACCTAATTTTGTATAGAACAAAAAATGAAATTAATTATGATACTAATAACAGGAGCTACAGGGCATTTAGGAAATAAGGTAATAGAAAATCTTTTAAAAAGTGTACCTGCATCTGAAATAAAAGCTTTAGCCAGAGATGAGCAAAAAGCAGCAAACTTAAAAGAAAAAGGTGTCACTATTGCTACTGGAGATTATGAAAACATACCGGCACTGGATAATGCTATGAAAGGCATTAATAAAGTGTTATTAATTTCGGGGTTAGATGAAAATCGTTTAGAGCAACACAAGAACGTAATTGATGCAGCCAAAAGAGCAGGGGTAGAACGTATTGTGTATACAAGTGTTTCTATGACTGATGTTTCCTCTTCGGTAATGAAGGATTTTATGGGAAGTCACTTTCAAACAGAAGACTATATAAAAGAAAGTGGTTTAGAGTATACTTTAATGCGAAATTCCCTTTATATGGATGTTATACCAATGTTTATTGGTGAAAAGCCAAATGAAACAGGTGTTGTTTTACCGGCAGGCGAAGGAAAAGTTGCTTTCGCTTTAAGAACGGAAATGGCAGAAGCATTGGCTAATGTTCTGGCAGATGATACACATGCCAACAAAGTATATGACATTACGAATACCGAAGCGTATTCATTTAACGATATTGCAGTATCACTTTCTGAGCTTTATGGGAAGGAAATAAAATATACAAGTCCTGATGCTGATGTTTTTGCAAAACAGCTAAAAGAATATAGTGTGCCTGATTTTGCAATAAACCTAACAGTTGGTTTTGCTACAGATATTAAAAACAATTTATTAAATATCGTTTCTACTGACTTGGAGAGTATATTAAACAGAAAACCTGCAACTTTAAAAAAGGGTTTGAAAGAGTTATACGCTCTTTAAATTAACAATATTATTAAATTTAAAAAGAGCTTTGGGTATAACTCAAAGCTTTTTTAGTATGCTGTTTTCTGATTATTAAGTAATTAATAAAAGTTGAAAGTAAAAACTTATTTCCAACTTCCTAAATTAGATTTTAAAACCTATATTAGTGTTCGTAAAAAAAGATATTTTAAATGACCGCAGGTATTATTTTAGCATTGTGTTTGCTGGTATTGTTGGCATACATTTTTGAACTTACAGCTCCTAAAACCAAAATACCTTCGGTATTACTTCTTTTAGGGCTTGGTTTTTTAGTACGCCAGTTATGCAACCTGTTTGGCATCAATCTTTTTGATTTAACAGATGTGCTTCCTGTATTGGGAGGTATTGGTTTAGTACTTATAGTTTTAGAAGGCTCACTTGAGCTTGAACTCGTAAAAGAAAAATTTCCTGTAGTTCGTAAAGCTGCCGCTATTGGTTGTATTCCTCTTATAGTGTTTGCTTTAATATTAGCTTTTGTTTTTCAATACTATACAGGTCAGAGCTTTAAAATCTGCCTAACCAACGCTATACCATTAGCTATAATAAGTAGTTCGGTAGCTATACCAAGTGTTAGGAATTTTATGCGTTCAGACAGGGAGTTTGTAATTTATGAAAGTAGTATATCAGATATAATGGGGGTTATATTCTTCAACTTTATTACCCTACATGAAACTATTGATGCATGGGCATTTGGCTCTTTCTTTATACAGTTGATTATAATCATTATAATTTCGTTTATAGCAACAGGCAGCCTTTCATTTATGTTAAGTAGATTGGAACATCATATAAAGTTTGTACCTATAATATTTCTGGTAATTCTTATATATGAAATAAGTAAAGAATTTCATTTACCCTCTTTAGTGTTTATATTAGTATTTGGGTTATTTCTTAATAATCTTAATGAAATACGTCATATTAAATGGATTCAAAAACTTAAACCACGAGTATTGAGAAGAGAGGTAAGAAAGTTTAAAGAAATTACAACAGAAGCTACTTTCCTGGTAAGAGCTTTATTCTTCTTAGTGTTTGGATACTTAATTGAAGCTACGGAACTTTTAGATACTGAAGCTTTACTGTTTTCTGTAGCAATTGTAGGAGGCATTTATTTAATAAGAATAATAGCCTTAAAGGTATTTGGGGCCAAATTAATACCTCTTGTATTTATTGCCCCAAGAGGGTTAATTACTATATTACTTTTCTTAGCCATAGCACCAGAATTACGCTTACCGTTTATAAATCGCTCTATGATTATACAGGTAGTTATTCTTACTTCATTAGTAATGATGATAGGGACAATATCCAGTAAAAAGGAACCTGTAGAGGATGAAGCAGAGGAAAAAGCAAAAGAGAAGTTGAATGCCAGCTAACAGTTTAGTTTAAAAGCTTTTGATAAAAATTCGTATTCCTACTATAATAAGGCAAAAGGCTAATGCCTGAATTATAATGTTACTTTTTATTTTATGCGATAGTTTAGCACCTATTTGAGCCCCTGGTATCACTCCAAGTGCTAAAAACAATATCATTAATACAACATCATTATTATTATATGTGCCATTTATAATGTGTACAATAACACTTACTGTTGCCATTATAGCTAATATAAAGTGAGATGTGGCGGTAGCAATATGTACAGGGAACTTTAACCAGTTAACCATTGCCGGTACATGAATTATTCCTCCGCCGATACCCAGGAGGGGAGAAATATAACCCACAATCACGCTTATAAGTTTTCCATAAACTTCATTATAGCTATACTTATAGGTAATTCCATTTCTATCGGTTAATGTATTTATTTTATACCCTTTTTTTATAACAGGTTCGGGAGTAACAATATTCTTTTTGTTCTTATAAAAAAGATATAACGAAAGTAGTATTAATAAAACTCCAAAAATGATATTAAACAGTTGTTGCGGAATATATGTAACGGTTAATACCCCTAATATAGAACCGGGAATAGTATATATAGCAAATGTAACACCTGCTTTATAGTCTATACGTCCTGACTTAGCATAGGCCAGCGTACCAGATGCAGCATTTAAGGCTACTACAGCTATAGAAATAGCTGTTATAACCTCGGGACTTAACTCAGGGTAAAATAGTAATAAAATAGGTACTAATATGAATCCGCCACCTGCGCCGATTAATGTGCCTACTGTACCAATTAAAATTCCGAAAAGTGTTAGTAAAATGTATTGCTCCATCTGCGTGCAATTTACTTATTTATTGTCGCATAGAAAGTCTTAAAAAAGAATAAAAAGAACTGTAGAGTGAATGTTTTAAAAAATAATCAGGTTTATATCACTATACGATAATGAAAACCAGTCTGCTACTGATTTATTGGTTAATAACCCATGGTAACAATAAATACCATTTTTAAACCCCGGATTACAACGAATAGAGCTCTCTAAGCCTCCATCATCTGCCATTTGCAGTAAAAATGGACTAATCATGTTACTTATAGAGATAGAAGCAGTGTTAGAGTAGCGCGAAGGAATATTCGGCACGCAGTAATGCACTACATTATTTTTTATAAAAGTTGGTTTTTCATGTGTAGTAACTTCCGATGTTTCAAAACAACCACCGGTGTCAATACAAACATCAATTATTACAGCACCGTTTTTCATGTGTTCTACCATAGTTTCGCTAACTACTACAGGAGTACGGTCTTTACCTCTAAGCGCACCAATAGCAACATCGCAACGTTTAAGTGCTTTCATTAGCGTTTTTTCTTGTATGGTAGAGGTATAAATACGCTGATTTAAATTGTTTTGCAATCGACGTAATTTTGTAATTGAATTATCAAAAACCTTTACATTAGCTCCTAAACCTATAGCAGTTCGGGCAGCGAATTCTGCAACTGTACCTGCTCCAAGTATAACAACCTCAGTAGGAGGAACACCTGTTATATTACCTAATAATAAACCTTTACCTATTTTTTGGTTAATCATTAATTCAGCTGCTATAAGTACAGATGCTGTTCCTGCTATTTCACTTAATGATTTTACAGCAGGGTAGGAGCCGTCTTCATCTTTTATAAACTCAAAAGCTAATGCTGTAATTTTTTTTGCTGCCAGTGCTTCTAAATAGCTTTTTTGCTGTGTTTTAAGCTGTACGGCTGAAATTAACAAAGCCTTTCGGCTCATCATTTCAATTTCCTCTAGAGTTGGTGGTTCAACCTTTAAAATTATAGGACATTTAAAAACCTTTGCTGTATCCTGAGTTATTTCAGCACCAGCATCTCTGTATTCTTTATCGGTATAGCTGGAGCTTTCTCCTGCACCGGCTTCAATCATAACCCTGTGCCCGTGCGCAGTTAACGAGTTTACAGCATCAGGTGTAAGGCATATTCTCCTTTCCTGATAGGATGTTTCCTTTGGTAAACCAATATAAAGATCACTCTTAGATTTAAGAGTCTCCAAGGTTTCCTCCTGCGGAATTAACTGCTGTTTAGTAAAAGGGGTTAAAGGCATGATTGGAATATGATAATTGGTTCTAAATTACAAAAATATAACAAGTGTTAAAACTTATTTTAATGTAATTCGTCGCTTTCCGTCAGCTAACTGTTTAATATTTATAGAAGAGTGGTCTAACGGTATTAAATTCGGGGTTTTTTCCGGCCATTCTATAAGGCACATATTACCTGAATAAAAATATTCATCTATACCCATATCATAAGCTTCCTCCTCAGTATTAAGCCTGTACAAATCAAAATGATAAATAATATCGCCATTTTCGGTTTCATATTCATTTACCAAAGAGAAAGTAGGGCTGGCAGTGACATCTTCAACTCCCATTTGTTTAGCTATTGCTTTAATAAGGGTTGTTTTACCTGCTCCCATATCGGCATGAAAAGTAACTATTTGCTTTAAACCACTGTTTAATAGCTTTTTTGCAACATCATTTATTTCTTCCAGCGAAAAAGTAATTTCCATATAAAAACTACTTATTTAGGGTTAAATACTAAAAACGGTATAATCATTTCCTCCAAAGAGATACCACCATGCTGATAGGTATTCCTGTAATAGTTTACGTAATGGTTAAAGTTATTTACGTAAGCTAGAAATAAGTCGTTTTTAGCAAAAATATAAGAACTGCTCATATTTATAGCCGGTAACTGAACTTTATTAGGTTCTTTTACATGGTACACATCTCTATCTTCAAATGTTAAGCTACGTCCTGTTTTGTAACGCAGGTTAAGGCTTGTATTCTTATCCCCAATTACTTTACTTGGGTTTTTTACATTTATTGTACCATGGTCGGTAGTTAGTATGAGTTTAAAACCCATTAGCTGTGCTTGTTGTATCATTTCAAGCAGAGGAGAGTTTTTAAACCAGCTTAGCGTAAGTGAACGGTATGCTTTGTCGTTACTTGCCAGTTCTTTTACTACATCCATTTCTGTTTTAGCATGCGACAGCATATCAACAAAATTATAAACTACCGTAGTAAGATCGTTATCTTTTAAACCTTTAAAGTTTTCTACCAGTTTTTTACCATCTTTAAAGTTGGTTATTTTATAATACTCTTGTTTTATATTTAAACCAAGCCTTTTTAAGTGAGCTGTTAAGAAATCACTCTCGTATAAATTTTTACCGCCTTCATCTACGTCATTTTTCCAAAATTCAGGATGTTTTTTTTCCATTTCGAGAGGTGTTAACCCCGAAAATATAGCATTTCTGGCATATTGTGTAGCTGTTGGTAAAATAGAGTAGTAAGAGGTTTCTTTTTCCAGCTTATAGTGATTATTTACTACTGACTGAAATGCTTTCCACTGGTCGTAACGCAGGTTATCTATAACAACAAATAAAATAGGTTGTTTTTTTACAATTTCTGGTACTACCAATTCTCTGAAAACATTATGAGAAAGTATTGGTTTATCAGCATCAGGCTTATACCAGCTTTCGTAATTTTTTTCTATAAACTTACCAAACTGGGTGTTTGCCTCTGTTTTTTGAGACTCTAAAATCTCTACCATGCTTTGGTCTTCAATGGTTTCAAGCTGCATTTCCCAAAATACAAGCCTTTTATACATTTCTATCCAGTCCTCCCAGGAGTTTACCATAGCCATATCCATAGCTATTTTTCTAAACTCTTTTTGGTAGTCCAGTGTAGTTTTTTCTGACACTAAACGAGAGTTATCAAGGTTCTTTTTAAGGCTTAATAGTATTTGGTTTGGGTTTACAGGTTTTATAAGGTAATCGGCTATTTTAGAGCCAATAGCCTCTTCCATAATATATTCTTCTTCACTTTTGGTAATCATAATTACCGGAACAGAAGATTTTATTTCTTTAATTTCAGAAAGTGTTTCAAGTCCTGTTAACCCCGGCATATTCTCATCAAGAAAAACAATGTCAAAGTTTTCTTCTCTAAACAAATCTATAGCATCCTGCCCATTATTGGCTGTAGTAACTTTATAGTTTTTCTTTTCCAAAAAAAGAATATGGGGCTTAAGCATGTCTATTTCATCATCAACCCAAAGTATATTAATCTCATTCATTATTATGAGCTATTTTCATTTATAAAATAATAGTGCAATGTATAGTTAATAAACCAAAATTTATGCTAATTATTTTATAAAGTTAGTAAGAATAATGTTACTTATACTATATTAAACAGAAGTCTTTACTATAGTGTGCTAGAAAAGAAATTATTAACGGATTAAATTTAATTCCCGAGCTTTAAAATTCTTATGGCTCCCTTTATCACCAATAAGAAAACTATTGTGCCGATAATCAAATCAGGCAATCTTGAGTTTAACCAATTTACCAGTAATCCTGCTGTTATTACTCCTGCATTAATGATAACATCATTAGAAGTAAAAATAAGAGAGGCTTTCATGTGAACTTCCTCTTTATCTCTGGATTTTTGGAGTATATAAAGGCATGCTGCGTTTGCAAGCAGTGCAAGCAAAGACACAATTATCATTGTAGAGAAGTCAGGAAGTTGCTTAGTATATACAAAACGTCTTATTACTTCTGTAAAGCCAATGCAGGCAAGTACAAGTTGAAAATATCCGGCTGTTTTGGCTATTCGTTTTTTCTTTGTAATACTACCGCCAATGGCGAACAGGCTTATACCATATACAAAAGAGTCTGCAAGCATGTCTAAACCATCAGCTATAAGTCCCATTGACTTGGATAGTAAACCTGTAGCAATTTCTATTATAAAGAAAGAGAAGTTTATAATAAGTACAAGCCAAAGTGTATGCTTTTGACTTTTATTGGTAGTAAATACTGTTTGATTAGTATCTTCAGTACTGAGTTTTTTATCGCCTAAGTTTAATTCGGCTATTGCTTTTTCTATAGTTTCAATACCGCCTTCGTGAAAAACAGTTAGTTTTCTGTCAGGTATGTTGAAATCAAGGTTTTTAATCTCTATAATACCGTCAAGTTTCATCCGTATAAGATTTTCTTCAGACGGGCAATCCATTTTAGCTATTTTAAAGATAGTTTTCTTCATCGCAAAAGCTAAAATAATAAAAAAACACTTTTATTTCAGAGGGTACGAACCAAACTCTTTGGCAAGTTTATAAACTCTGTAAGGCTTGTTAGAGAACTTGTTAGAAAGTGCTATAATAGCTACAGTATCCTTTTTAAGCGTAATGTAAGACGAAGTATTACCATGCCACCAACCGTTATGGTAAAACATTTTTTCGCCTGTTTTCCATTCGCGTAGTCGTATGCCTAAACCGTAGTTTTTAACTCCCGGGTGTTCGTAACTATAGCCTTTAAATACCTTTTCAGCCAGTTCAGGGCTTAAAAAATCTTTAGAATAGGTTGCTAAATCAAATTTTAGTAAATCTCTGGGAGTAGAGTAGATGTTTTTATCCCCATACACATCATCAAGGTGGTTAAAGTCAAATAAAACATTATTGCCTTTATATGATAGGCAGCAAGTTTCCTTATCCTTTTCATAATTAAAAACATAAGTATCTTTCATACCAAGAGGGTCAAATACTATTTTTTTCATAGCATCTCGGTAGTTCATGTCAGTTACCTTTTCGATAATTAATGCCAACATAGCATAATTAGTGTTACAGTAACCAAATTTTCTGTCAGGCGTAAAGTATAGCGAAATGTCGTTTTCAGCGAAAATATCAAGAATATCCTGATTGGTTAACATACTGCCATCCCAGATCTTTTCATCATCACATAAATAAGAGTACTTAGGCAGCCCACTACGATGATTTAACAGCATTTGAACTGTTATGTCTTCATAAGGAAACTCTTTTAGTATAGTATTTACTTTTTGGTCCAGTTGTAACCTACCTCTGTCTATTAATTTTAAAACTGCAGTAGCAGTAATTACCTTACTAACAGATGCCAAATGTAGCGGAGTATGCTCATTTATTTTTTCTTTAGTTTTTCTGTTAGCAAGACCGTTATATTGCTCATATAAAATTTCACCGTTTTTTGCTACTAAAAAACCACCACTCAGGTCATTTCTTCGCCAAATCTTTTTGTAAAACCTGTCAATCTTAGCAATTTTTTGCTTTTTGTAGCTGGAAGTCACCTTGTTTAACTCAGTGCGAAGGGGTGCTAACCTCGGGAAAGTATCTACCTTAACTTTCTTATTAGGAATGTGTTCCGCTATAAGTGGGGAGTCTGTTCTTTTACAAGAAATTAATAAAATAGTAACAGTAAATATATAGAATAGTGCTTTTGTAAATTTCATCTTCTTCCTGGGCATAAAACGCAAATATAAACAACCATGCTTTTTTTGCAAGAATTTTTTTGTTGTTTAACGTTAAATTCCGCCATTAAATACGCATATTTACAGAATATCTATATACCTAATTTTTATTGAGGAATACGAAAAATGCCGTATTTTTACGAGAAATTTAATTTACATTATGAGTACTATAAACTGGAAAACAGTAAAAGAATTTGAAGATATAACCTATAAAAAATGTGATGGTGTTGCCCGTATAGCCTTTAACAGACCTGAGGTACGTAATGCTTTTCGCCCGAAAACTACAAGTGAACTTTTTGAAGCATTTTTAGATGCACGTGAAGATACTTCAATAGGGGTAGTATTACTTTCAGCTGAAGGACCTTCTCCTAAAGATGGTATTTATTCATTTTGTAGTGGTGGCGACCAAAAAGCAAGAGGAGAGCAGGGATATGTAGGAGATGATGGTATGCATCGCCTTAATATACTTGAAGTACAACGCCTTATACGTTTTATGCCAAAGGTTGTAATTGCTGTAGTACCGGGCTGGGCAGTAGGCGGAGGACATAGCCTTCATGTTGTATGCGACCTTACGCTTGCCAGTAAAGAACATGCTATATTTAAACAAACTGATGCTGATGTTACCAGTTTTGATGGCGGTTATGGATCGGCATACCTTGCTAAAATGGTAGGACAAAAACGTGCTCGTGAAATATTCTTTTTAGGACGTAATTATTCAGCACAAGATGCTTATGAAATGGGTATGGTAAATGCCGTAATACCTCATAAAGAGCTGGAAGATACTGCTTACCAATGGGCACAGGAAATACTGGAAAAATCGCCAACCTCTATAAAAATGCTGAAATTTGCATTTAATGCAACCGATGATGGTATGGTAGGGCAACAGGTTTTTGCAGGTGAAGCTACCCGACTTACTTATATGACAGAGGAAGCAAAAGAAGGTAGAAATGCTTTTCTTGAAAAGAGAAAACCTAATTTTAAAGATATTAAATGGATACCTTAATTAATAAGGTTTAACTATTTTAAATGGAGGAATTTAAAAACAATCCTATAAATACTTTTGAGCTACCTAAGTTTGAAGAAGTAACACTAACAAAATTACATCCAAAATACCTTAAGGTAATGCTTTTTAATGTGGCATTACTTTATTTTATTTTAGGTGTAGCTGCAAGTGTTGCTATATATTTTATAGAAGAGCTACATCCGTACTGGTATGCCTTTAGCAGCGTATATATAACCTTTTTAGTTATTACGGTATTTATTACAAGAATTAAGTTTAAAAACAGAGGTTTTGCCTTCCGTACGCACGATGTAATTTACCGTAGCGGTGCAATAGCTATAAATACAACTATAATTCCTTATAACAGGGTGCAACACGTAGCCTTACACGAAGGGCTAATATCAAGGGCTTTAGGGTTAGCAGCTATAGAAATATTCACAGCAGGAGGCGATAGCAGTGATGTAAAAATTCCCGGACTTGAAAAAGAACATGCCGAGAAAATTAAATTACTTTTGAGAGGAAAGTTATTAAATGAAGAAGAGCCTAATGAAAGCGAACTTTAGCCAGCCACAACGGCAGTCATTAGTTGGGGTGGTGGTAATGTTTACTGATACCCTGCAAAAAACAGTAAGGGCTTTTTGGCCTGTATTACTGGTTTGGGTATTTAAATTCAGTTCGCTAGATAAATCCCGCGTTGCTCTTATTGTAGGGACAGTAGTTGTTTTAATAAGTATAATAGCTTATTTAAAATACCGCAATTTCACTTTTTATATTGATGAAGAAAATGATGAGTTTGTTTTAAAAGATGGTATTCTAAATAAAAGCAGGACGACTATTCCGCTGGAGAAAATACAACAGGTTAACATCAATCAAAACCTTATACAAAAGTTTATAGGCGTACATGCACTTGAAGTAGATTCGGCAGGCAGCAGTAAAAAAGAAGTCACTATAAAAGCTATAACACATGAATTGGCTTTACTTTTAAAAGAACGTTTACTTTCATCTGAAAACAAAAACTTCGAGGCAGATGCAGAAAAGGTTACAGAAAAGGAAGAGGAAAAAGATTTTGTAGAAATCAGCTTTCTCAGTCTTGTAAAAACAGGTATAACGTCAAACTATGCCCGTAGTTTCGGGTTACTGTTTGCCTTTGTAATGACAATCTACCAAAATGTTGATGAGTATATAGGCACAATGGGGTATAACGAGAATCCTATCGATGAATATATCCATCCAAGAATGTTACTTAGGTTTATAACGTTTATAATTGTAGCTATTATCTTTTTAACCTTACTGGTGAACCTTTCCCGTACTATACTAAAATACTTTGGTTACAAAATAGCTAAGAAAAAAGACTCTCTATTACTATCATACGGTTTACTTAATACCAGAAGCACTATTATAAAACCGGAAAGGGTTCAAATAGCAGGAGTGCGAAGAAACTTCTTTCAGAAGAAGATGAATATTCAGGATGTTAAGGTGCAACAGGCGTCTAATATGGGGAATAATTCTGCTAAAGAGCAACAAAAAATGGCTATTGAAATACCCGGATGTAATAATAGTGAACGGGACGCCATTTTAGCTTTTCTGTTAGGCGAAATTCCTGAAAGAGGACAAGAACTAAGACCAAGTATTAGAAAACTCATTATACAGATTGTTAAGGCGTTAATTATTCCTGTAGCGATATTTTTATTACTGGCTATAACAGTATTCCCTGAAATTTACGATGCTATTATTTTCCTGCCTGTATATATACTATTTGTAGGGGTAATGGTCTTTTTCGCTTACTATAACAGCAAATTGTTTGTAAGTGATGATTTTATAATAAAACAAAGTGGAGCATGGGATATTGATAATGATTTTTTAGCTCCGCATAAAATACAGGCAGTTAGTGTTAAACAATACTTTTGGCAAAAAAAGCCTGATATTGGTAAGGTTACACTATATACTGCGGGAGGTTCTTTAAGTTTTGGGGTAGCAAACTATACCCGAATTAAAGAGTTGGTTAATTATTGGTTATATCAGGTAGAAACTACTGATAAAAACTGGATGTAAAACACAAATAAATTAAGAAGAAAAAATGGCAAATGCTAGGGCATGGTTTAAAGCTGCACGATTAAGAACGTTACCATTATCGGTTTCAGGTATCTTGGTAGGTAGTTTTTATGCTTTTTCCCAAGGATTAACAAATTGGGGTATTTTTACTTTTGCGCTTATTACAACCTTAGGGCTGCAAATACTTTCTAATTTCGCTAATGATTATGGTGATGGTGTAAAAGGAACCGATAACGAAAACCGAATAGGTCCTCAAAGAGCTATACAAAGCGGAGAAATTACCGTTAGCGGCATGAAAAAAGGTATAATACTTACGGCTTTGTTAACCTTAATAGCAGCAATAGTACTTATTTACCTTTCCTTTGGTAAAGAAAACTTTGCCTATTCTGTGTTTTTCTTTGTTTTAGGGTTGGCAGCAGTAGCAGCAGCTATAAAATATACAGTAGGCGCTTCGGCATACGGCTATCGTGGGCTTGGGGATCTTTTCGTATTTATATTTTTTGGCTTAGTAAGTGTTATTGGCTGTTATTTTCTGTATGCTAAACAGATAGACAGACTAGTGGTATTACCGGCAGTTGCTATAGGTTTACTAAGTGTGGCTGTACTGAACTTAAATAACATGCGCGATCAGGTTTCCGATGCCATGTCGGGTAAAAATACACTTGTGGTTAAAATAGGACCTCAAAAAGCAAAAGCCTATCACTTTTTTATAATAATATTAGCATTGGTTTTAATGCTGTTCTTTGCTATTTTATATAATTTTAAGCCGTTGCAGTATTTGTTTCTGTTAGCCTACATACCATTTTTAATTCATTTAAAAACAGTAGCTAAAAACAAAGTACCAAAACTTTTAGACCCGGAATTAAAAAAAGTAGCTTTAGGTACATTCTTTCTGTCTATATTGTTTTGTATAGTGCTGCAATTTTGAATTTTAGACCTAAAAACCAAAAAATAAAATTATTATGAAAGTTACCTATTACGGACATGCCAGTCTCGGTATAGAAACAGGAGGAAAGAAAATAATTGTAGATCCTTTTATTTCGGCAAATGAATTAGCTAAAGATATTGACGTTACCAAACTGGAAGCCGATTATATTTTATTAACGCATGCGCATGGCGACCATATTCTTGATGTAGATGCTATAGTAGAGCGTACAGGAGCAGTAATAGTATCTAATGCGGAAATTGCAGGATATTATGAAAAGAAAGGCTATACAGTACACCCTATGAACCACGGAGGAAGCTGGAATTTTGATTTTGGTACGGTAAAGTATGTAAATGCCATACATTCAAGTTCTTTCCCTGATGGTACTTATGGTGGTAATCAAGGAGGTTTTATAATAGAAAGTGACGGCAAAACACTATATATAGCAGGAGATACCGCTTTAACTTTTGATATGAAGCTAATACCAATGCGTTATAATCTGGATTTAGCGATACTACCTATTGGTAGTAACTTTACTATGGATGCAGAAGATGCTGTAGTAGCTTCTGACTTTATAGAATGTGACAGGATATTAGGCTATCACTACGATACTTTCGGATATATTGAAATAGACCACGATAGTGCTAAAAAGAAATTCAGTGATAAGAACAAAGAACTTATATTACTGGAAATAGGTTCATCACTGGATGTATAAATAAAAAGAGCCATAACAGAATTGAAAGCTAGTTATAAAAAATATATACTCAATTTTAAACGCCCCAGCGGAACATCGCGGGGCGTTCTTACTGAAAAGGAAACCTGGTTTATAATACTCGAAGAAAATGATAAGCAAGGAATAGGAGAGTGTGGTATCCTGAGAGGGCTTAGCATAGATGACAGACCTGATTATGAAGAAAAATTAAAATGGGTTTGTAATAATATCCATTTAGGGGAAGAAGTTTTATGGAATGAACTTACAGAATTCCCTTCTATACAGTTTGGTTTAGAAGTGGCTTTCCGCTCACTAAAAAGCAAATCTTCTTATTTATTATTTCCTTCTGCTTTTACAGAAGGACAAGAAAGTATTACAATTAACGGTCTTGTTTGGATGGGAGAGAAGGAGTTTATGAAAAAACAAATTGAGCAAAAACTCCAACAAGGGTTTAATTGTATTAAGCTAAAAATAGGGGCTATTGATTTTGATAAAGAACTTGACTTATTAGCCTATATACGCTCTAATTTTGATGCTGAAACTATAGAAATACGCGTTGATGCTAATGGTGCTTTTTCTGTAGATGAAGCTTTAAATAAATTACAGCAAATTTCAAAATATCAAATACATAGCATTGAACAACCTATAAAACAAGGTCAGGTTAGTGAAATGGCGCAGCTATGTATAACCTCTCCGATACCTATAGCACTTGATGAAGAACTTATAGGCATTTTTGGTTATAAGAATAAACAAGCCTTGTTAGAAAAAATACAGCCACAATATATTATTTTAAAGCCTAGCTTAGTAGGCGGTTATAAAGGAAGTGATGAGTGGATTTTGCTTGCAGAGCAAAATAATATAGGTTGGTGGGCAACTTCAGCTTTAGAAAGCAATATCGGTTTAAACGCTATTGCACAGTGGACTTTTACTAAAAACAGCACTATGCCACAAGGGCTGGGAACCGGAGCTTTGTATACTAATAATTTCACCGCTCCACTTGAAGTAAACAAAGGCAAATTACACTATAGTGCAGGTATAGAGTGGGTTGTGGATTTTAATTAAAAAACTCATATAAACTTAACGTTAAATAAAACTTTTTCCTTGTTCCTGTTTTAATTTTGTAGTAAATTTAAGTAAATAATTATAGGGAAACTTACACTATTTTAATTTGATTAAAATTGGCTATTATTTAATAATCTCTTATAGAATAATTAGCACTTAAAACCACTTAGAGTTTGTAATTTAGACCTGAGAAACAAAATTAACTATACTAACAATTTTTCTGATGGAACGTTTAATTAAATATAATAGCAGCAGTATCATAAATGCAGATAAGACTGTACATTATGAGGAGGTAGCTTCTGAAATTAACCAAGAGGTTAAAAAAGAAGAAACACCATGCATGCTTAAAAATCTTTTAAAGACAAATATTAAACTACTGAGGTTAAATGACATCAGAAGTGTATTGTTATTTTAAAAAAGAAAAAGCTATGGAAAAGAATAAAAAGAATACTGAAAAGGAGAATGATAATTTAAACAAGTCACCGGAACAAAAAGATATTGATAACACAGATAAATATCTTGCTATGGAACAACCAGGTGTAAAATATACAGGTGAAACTGATTCTAGTAATTTATCAGACGAGTTAGGTAGCCAGAATAGTGAGAATAAATGGAATGCTGAGGGCGGAAATAGCAAATATTCAGAAGCATTTAATCAGGATGACTATATTTTAAATGATAATATTGATCTTGATGAAGACCAAAATCAATCTATATCAAGTAATGATGATGATTTTGAAGAAACAAACGAAAGGTATTAATTATAACTATAAAAAAGCCTCTCAATTATGAGAGGCTTTTTTATTATTTCATTATTTCAGCTATTAATTTATAGGACTCTTTTCTATCTTCAAAATTATCGGCCATAGTAGCAATCATAATTTCGTCAGTACTATAATCATTTGCTAACTTCATTATTCTAGCTTGCATTTCATCAGGAGTACCGGCAATAAAACGACCTCTGTTATAAGCAATTCTGGCTTGTTGATAGCGGTCATATTTCATTTGTTTTATTTCCTCAAGAGTAGGAAATTCGCCTTTAGCACCCATTTCTATATATAACATTCTATAGTCAAACTCAGTAATCCAGTCATTTACTTTATTTTCATCTTCACTGCAAAACCCAAAAATACCAACGTTAACTTTTGGGTCACCCAACTCATCAGAAGGTTTAAAATTATCCCTGTATTGTGCCACTACTTCAGGACCTCCCATAGGGTTAATAAAGTGAGCGAAAGATAAAGCCATTCCAAACTTAGCCGCATATTCCGCGCTCCCTCCGCTGGATGTTAATATCCAGAACTCAGGTGGTATTTCTGCTTTAGGATATGCTTTTACACTTTCATGATAGGTATCCGGTAACTCCTCATGCTTTAAAAAGGTTTGTATATCTATTAATTGATTTTGAAAATCTTTCTCACTAAAAGTGTTTGAAGGATTTAACAAATGTGCCGAAAGCCTGTCGCCACCGGGAGCACGGCCTATACCCAAATCTATTCTTCCCGGAAACATAGATGCCAGCAACCCGAAATTTTCAGCCATTTTAAAGGTACTGTGATTCGGTAACATTATTCCTCCTGAACCAATACGTATTCTTTTAGATTGTGTACCGAGGTAGGGGATAAGTACTTCCGGTGCTGTACCTGCCAATTGCTTAAAGTTGTGGTGTTCGCTTAACCAATATCTTTCAAAACCTAATTCATCGGAAAGTTTAATTAATTCTGCTGAATTCAATAATGTTTGGTGAGCATTACTGTTTCTGCTTATATGCGCTTGGTCTAAAACACTAATTTTTATATCTGCCATAATGCGGTTTATATCGTTAATTGTAATATACAAAGTTACAGATATAATTTTACTAAAACATGCTGTACCATATTTATATAATAAGCGATTTAGAAAAACTATAAATTCACAAATAAAGTAGGTTTTACTTACAAATAAAATGGATATTTTTTTTAATATTGTAGTATAACACTAATAAAATACAGATTAATAACTATAAGAAGATATTAAATTAACAACTATCAATTTAGTATCTGATATTTATTGATTTGTGTTATTAAAAGAATAATAAACCTTTTATATTTACACGGACACTCAATCTATAAATCACATATCAAATGAGCTATTATAAAGTACACAGTTTAGAACAATATTTTAAGCATTATAACAAATCATTACGCGAACCAAGAAAGTTTTGGGACAGAATAGCAGATGAAAACTTTACATGGTACCAAAAATGGGATAAAGTTGTAGAGTTTGATATGCAGGAAGCTGAAATTAAATGGTTTTTAAATGCTAAAGTAAATATTACCAAAAACTGTATAGACCGCCATTTGGCTAAAAGAGGTGATAAAACAGCTATACTATTTGAACCTAATAACCCTAAAGAAGAGGCACAGCATATTTCGTACAATGAGCTGTATGACAGAGTTTGTAAAATGGCAAATGTTTTACGCAGCCAGGGGGTAGAAAAAGGGGACAGGGTATGTATATATTTACCTATGATTCCTGAACTTGCTGTTGCTGTATTGGCTTGTGCCAGGATAGGTGCAATACATTCGGTTGTATTTGCAGGATTTTCAGCTTCTGCTGTAGCATCACGAGTTAACGACTCTGAATGTAAAATGGTAATTACTGCAGATGGAGGTTTTAGAGGTAATAAAACTATAGCTTTAAAGGAAATTATAGATGAAGCATTGGAAAAATGTCCTACTGTTGAAAAAACACTTGTAGTAAAAAGGACTAATACTAATGTAAATATGAAAGAAGGGCGGGACTTATGGTTACAACCTCTTTTAGATAAAGCAGATGCAAATAATGTAGCAGAAATAATGGATGCGGAAGACCCGTTATTTATATTGTATACTTCAGGTTCTACAGGAAAGCCGAAAGGAATGCTGCATACTACAGCAGGTTATATGGTATATTCGGCATATACATTTAAAAATGTTTTCGCCTATGAAGAGGGTGATGTATACTGGTGTACTGCTGATATTGGTTGGATTACAGGTCACTCATATATTGTATATGGTCCGTTACTAAATGGTGCTACAACAGTATTATTTGAGGGTGTACCTTCATACCCTGATTTCGGTCGTTTTTGGGAAGTAGTAGATAAACATAAAGTAACACAGTTTTATACAGCACCTACTGCTATTAGAGCATTAGCTAAAGAAAACTGGGAATGGGTAAATAAATACGACCTTTCATCGCTTAAAGTTATCGGTTCAGTAGGAGAACCTATAAATGAAGAAGCTTGGCACTGGTATAATGACCACGTAGGAAAGAAAAAATCACCTATTGTAGATACTTGGTGGCAAACGGAAACAGGTGGAATTATGATATCGCCACTTCCATTTATAACTCCAACAAAGCCGACTTATGCAACACTACCATTACCCGGAGTTCAACCGGTATTAATGGATGATAAGCGTAATGAAATAGAAGGTAATCAGGTTGTGGGTAGTTTATGTATAAAATTCCCATGGCCGGGAATGGCGCGTACCATTTGGGGAGATCATCAACGCTTTAAAGAAACTTATTTCTCAGCATACCCAGGTAAATATTTTACAGGAGATGGTGCACTACGTGATGAAGTAGGCTATTACCGAATTACAGGTCGTGTAGATGACGTGGTTATTGTTTCGGGGCATAACTTAGGTACTGCACCTATAGAAGATGCTATTAATGAGCATCCGGCAGTAGCAGAATCGGCTATAGTTGGTTTCCCGCATGATGTAAAAGGTAATGCATTATATGGCTTTATTATCCTTAAAGAATCAGGAGAAAGTCGTGACAGAGAAAACCTTAAAAAGGAGATTAATGAGCATATTTCCAGCCATATAGGACCTATTGCAAAACTGGATAAAATACAGTTTGTAACGGGGCTTCCTAAAACACGTTCGGGTAAAATTATGCGTAGAATACTACGTAAAATTGCAGAAGGTGACTTCTCTAACTTTGGTGATACAACTACTTTATTAAACCCTGAAATTGTAGAGGAAATTAAAGATAACAGGATATAATTTTACTCATAAATAAACAAAAAAGCAGTCTCTATGACTGCTTTTTTGTTTTAAAAAGTTATTGAAAACAATATTATTATTTAAGAAAACTATATTTTATATTAGCTCATATTTTATAATTATGGATAGTAGCTCAATTGAAAACCTGAGAGAAGCATTAAAGCTATCTCCAGACAATGTTCCTTTAAAACTTCATTTAGCTGAAAGTTTAATGAAATTATACAGGTATAAGGAAGCAGAAAATGAATATAAAGAACTTTTAGTTTTACAGAATAGTAATGCTGTTCGCTACGGGTTGGCACAAGCATATTTTTACCAGGGAGAATATACAACATGCAGTGTAATACTTGAAGATTCGTTGAGCAACGAACCTAACAATGTTAACCTACTGGTATTATATGCTAAAACACTTTTAAAGGAAAATTTAATAGCTCAGGCACAAGAAACCTATAAAAAAGTATTAGAATTAATACCAAACTATACTGACGATGAACTAGATATTGAGCTATGCCAAACCACTTCAATACAACAAGAAGAATATGTTGATGAAGATAATAATATGCTTTTTATTAAACCATCTATAAACTTTGAAGATGTAGGCGGGATGGAGAATGTTAAAAAGGAGATTGATATTAAAATTATACAACCTTTACAACATGCTGACTTATATAAAGCTTATGGTAAAAAAACAGGAGGGGGTATTTTACTTTACGGCCCGCCGGGTTGTGGTAAAACTTATATAGCAAAAGCAACAGCAGGACAAATTAATGCTAATTTTATTAGTGTAGGGCTTAATGATATCCTTGACATGTGGATAGGAAATAGTGAAAAGAACCTACATGAAGTATTTGAAACTGCAAGGAAAAATAAACCATGTGTATTGTTTTTTGATGAAATTGATGCGTTAGGAGCGAGTAGGAATGACATGAAAACTTCTAATTCCAGACATCTTATAAATCAATTTCTTCAGGAACTTGACGGAGTAGAGTCAGATAATGACGGTATACTTGTACTTGGAGCGACTAATGCCCCTTGGCATTTAGATAATGCTTTTAGAAGACCCGGTAGGTTTGACAGGATAATATTCATACCGCCACCGGATGAAAAAGCAAGAGAGTCTATATTTAATATTAAGCTTAAAAATAAACCTGTAGAAGATATCAACTTAAGAAAAGTAGCTAAAAATACACAGGATTATTCAGGGGCTGATATAGAAGCTGTTATTGATATCGCCATAGAGCAAAAACTGGAAGAATCTTTTGAATCAGGAATACCGAAACCTATACAAGAGAAAGATCTTATGAAAGCATGTAAGAAACATAATGCCAGTACTAAAGAATGGTTTGTTTCGGCGCGAAATTTTGCACTATATGCTAATGAATCAGGCCTGTATAATGAGGTTTTATCATACTTAAAGATTAAAAAATGATAGAAGAAAGGTTATTTGAAAAGGTCAATATACTTATCAATCAAGGACGTTACGCAGAAGCAGAAAAAGTACTTAGTGAACTACTTTCAGTAAATCCAAATAATGACTATTTATTGTACTTACTAAGCGAAGTATGCCTTCAACAAGATAATTATGATAAAGCAGAAGAACTGATAAATAATGCTATAGCTAACAATCCGAATGAAGCAGGGTATTTATACACAAAATCAAGAATTTATTTATTAAAAGAAAACAGGAGTGACGCAAGTGAATATATACAGCGCGCTATAATTTTAAATCCTCTTGAATCCAGTTATTTTGCCTTTTGGGCACAAATTGAATTACTAAATAAAGATTTTGAAAACGCTCTGAACAAAGCAAACCATGCTTTATCTTTAGATTCAACAGATTTATTAGCATTAAATATTAGAAGTACAGCTCAGCTTAAATTAGGACATAAAGAAGAATCTTTTAATACTATTGCAGAAGCATTACATGAAGACCCTAATAATGCCTATACCCATGCTAACCACGGTTGGGGGCTATTAGAGAAAGGGGAACCTAAAAAAGCTTTGGAACATTTTACGGAAGCTTTAAAGAATGATCCTAATAATCAGTATGCACAAGCAGGTATGATAGAAGGGTTAAAAGCCAGATTTATAGTATATAGATGGTTTTTAAAATATTCTTTTTGGATGTCTAACATGACTTCTAAATACCAATGGTTTGTTATTATTGGATTTTATTTTGGTACTAAATTTTTACAGAAAATAGCTCAAAAAAATGAAGTATTAGCTCCATTTTTATACCCTATTGTAATACTATTGTTTATTGCAGCATTTTTTACCTGGATTGCTAACCCAATAGGGAACTTATTTTTACAATTAAATTCTTATGGTAAGTACTTACTAGATAAAGAAGAGAAAATAGGGGCTGTAGCAACGGGTACATGCTTACTGGTTTCAATACTTTCAATTATAAGTTTTTTAACTATAGGAAATGAAGGGTTTTTGGCATTAACAGTTTTTAGCTTTACAATGATGATACCTACAAGTAATTTATTTACCTCACCTAAATATGTTTTTATACCATATAATATAGGAATGTTGATTGTAGGAACACTAGCAACTATTATTACTTTTAATACAGGAACTATTATTAATAACATTGCAGTTATTTACCTTTTAGGGCTTTTTGCTTTCCAATTTATAGCTAATTATTTTATCTCCAGATCATCCTAAACTTTGTAAAAATGAGAGAGTATTTTAAAGAGATGTTTGATTATACTTATTACTTTAATAATGAGGTTATTATTACTCTTTCTAATATAGAAATAATACCTGAAAAATCTTTAACACTTATAAATCATACATTGAATGCTCAGGAAATTTGGAACAACAGAATTGAAAACAGAAAATCTTCTATTGATGTTTGGGAAATAAGAGATTTAAGTGATTTAAAAGATATAAATAGCATAAACTATAAAAAATCAATTGAAATACTTGATTTATACAATCTTGAAGAAGAAATAATTTATAAAAACAGTAGAGGAGAGGCTTATACTAATAAATTTAAAGATATATTGTTTCATATTGTAAATCACTCAACATACCATAGAGGACAAATAGCTACAGACTTTAAAGTCAATGGTTTAGCCCCATTAGTTACAGACTATATTTTCTATAAACGATAACTGTTTTAACTGTTAAAAATTATAAAGCTTTGTTAAACAGTAGTCCACATATAAAATTCAGAATTTACTTTTATGATGTAGTAAATAATAATATGACTATATCATGAAAAAATTAAAAAATCTTACATTTTTATTCATAGCTGTTTTAATGACAGGTGTGACATTTGCTCAGGAAAAAAAGAAAGCAAGCCCTGCGGAAACAGCTACAGGAAAAATTAATGGTTCTGACATTACTATCCAGTACAGTAGTCCTTCGGTTAAAGGTCGTGAAATTTGGGGCGGATTAGTTCCTTATAGTAAAGTTTGGCGCGCAGGTGCTAACGAAGCTACAACTTTTACAACTACAAAAGATATTATGGTTGAAGGACAGAAATTACCGGCAGGAACGTATTCATTTTTTGTAATCCCTGAAAAAGATTCAGCTACGATTATTTTCAATAAAGAAGCTAAGCAATGGGGCGCTTATAAATACGATGAGTCTAAAGACCAAATACGTGTTAAAGTGAAACCAAAAAAATCTAATAGAATGAATGAGCGTTTAGTTTACAACATAAACAATAATAATGTTACTTTAAGTTGGGAAAACTGGGATATACCATTAATGATAAAATAAATTATTAAAGGGTATTAATAGAATAGTGCCCTTTAAATTAAAGCACTTTATTTTACATAATATAAATTATATATCAAAAATACACACTTTATAGAATATTTAAGTTTATAAAACCACTGTGTTATTATAGTATAATTACATTTGCTAACTTAATTAATATAATTATGAAAGATACAAAATCTCCCGTTACTATAATTTCAAAAACAGAACTATCAAATAACTGGGCTAAACTTGAAAAGGTAAAATATGAATACAAATTACAAGATGGATCAACACAAATACAAGAACGTGAAGTTTATAATCGCGGAAACGGCGCAGTAATCTTATTATATAATAAAAGTAAACAATCAGTAATATTAACACGCCAGTTACGTATACCAACATGGTTTAATGGTAATAAAGATGGTTTGATGATTGAAGCCTGTGCAGGAATGCTTGATGATAAAAACCCTGAAGAATGCATTCGCAGAGAAACTGAAGAAGAAACCGGATATACCTTGGATAAGGTTCAAAAAATTATGGAAGTATATATGTCTCCGGGATCTGTTACTGAGATATTACATTATTTTGTTGCAGAATATTCATCTGATATGAAAACAAGCGAAGGTGGTGGCGCAGAACAGGAACAAGAAGATATTGAAGTAATGGAATTACCGTTTAAAAAAACTATTGAAATGATTAAAACCGGAAAAATTAAAGATGCTAAAACTATTATATTACTACAGTATGCTGCGATTAATAATTTGTTCGGATAGACTAAATTAACTTTTTTTTTTAAACCTGACTGTAAGGTATTGATTATTTTTAAAGTAAAAATCATCAATGTCTATTACATTTACAAATAACCCTAAGTTAAGCCTATTCATTCCTGTATTTTATGTAGTCTGGGAAGATGATATACTTACTAAAGAAGAGTTTAAAACTTTGAATAGTTTTATAAACGATCAGGAATGGCTTACCAAAGCTGAAAAAAATTTCCTCAAATCAAAAATTGATGTACAGTCCCCTCCCACTCGTTCAGAACTGTTTCGGTGGAGAGAGGTGATAGATAAGGCGCTACAGGAACCTCCTAAACCTGAAAGTCTTACAGCATTGGGCATAGTAATAGCTAATGCTGAGCGGATAGCCCTTACAGTTGAAGATATTGAGAAAATTACTCCTGTTTTTGCCAAACTGGAATCTGATCTTGGTATAATAAGCCGCGAGGTAATTTCAGGATTCCGTAAAAACCGCGACACTATTACGCATAACCATAAAACCATAGAAAGTTTTAGCGTAGCGAAAATGAGTAAATTTCTTGACGGAAATCAGGCTGATATTATCGATAAGGTTAAACAAATTATTAATAGTCCCGAATTTGCTCTTCAGGATTCTTCTGATACCGTGGCTTTCAGGGAAAAGGTATTACAATGGTCTCAAATACTTGCAAATAAAGGCTTAGGCGCGTATGCTTATCCCAAAGCACAAGGCGGTAAGGATGATGTTGAGGGCTATTTTACTATTATGGAAACCCTTAGTTATCATGATCTTAGTCTTGTTATTAAGTTCGGGGTACAATTTGGACTTTGGGGTATGAGCATACTTTCATTAGGTACTGATAAGCATTATAAAAAATACCTTAAAGATATAGGCACACTGCAATTACCTGGTTGTTTTGCCATGACAGAAACCCACCATGGGTCTAATGTAAAAGGTATAAATACAACAGCAACTTATAATCATAAAGATAAAACCTTTACCATACATACGCCTGAAAAATATGACAGGAAAGAGTATATAGGCAATGCTGCCAACCATGGTGAAATGGCTACTGTGTTCGCAAAACTTATTATAGACGGGAAAGATTATGGTGTAAATGCTTTTGTAGTGCCTATACGCAATAAAGATAGAACAGTAGTAAAAGGTGTTACTATTGAAGATTGCGGGCGTAAAATGGGACTTAACGGTGTAGATAACGGCATTATATATTTTGATAATGTTGTTATACCGAAAGAAGATATGCTGGATCGTTTTGCAAGTATAAATGAAGATGGCGAATTTGAAAGCCCCATACCCAGTAATAACCGCAGGTTCTTTACCATGCTGGGTACTTTGGTTGGCGGGCGTATTGGTATACCAAGATCCGCTTTGGCAGCTTCTAAAATCGGACTGACGATAGCCATTAAATACGGAGATGACAGGAAGCAGTTTGGTCCACAGGGAGGGAATGAAGTACCCATACTCAATTACAGAATGCACCAATTAAGGCTTATGCCCTACCTTGCTAAATCATATGCTTTACATTTTGGTTTACAATACCTTACCCAACGCTTTATAAACCGCTCACCGGAAGAAATGCAGGAAATAGAAGCACTGGCCGCCGGAATGAAAGCTTATGTAACCTGGAACACACGCAATGCATTACAGGAATGCCGCGAAGCGTGCGGTGGTAAAGGTTATATCTCTGAAAACAGGATAGATGATCTTAAAAACGATACGGAAATATATACCACTTTTGAAGGTGATAATACTGTATTAATGCAGTTGGTTGCAAAAAATCGTCTGGGAGAATTCAGGAAAGAGTTTGGCGAAATGGGGTTGGGTACTATTTTCAACTACGTGTTGGAACAAGCAAAAACTACTATTACAGAAAAAAATCCTTTTGCTACGCGTAATACGGATGAAGAACATTTAAAAGACAGAGATTTTCATTTGCATGCTTTTCAATACAGAGAAAAAGAATTAGTAAGTTCTGCTGCAAGGCGGTTTAAGAAACTGGTAGATGACGGTTTAGATACTTTTGATGCAGCTAATGTAATGCATCCGCACATGCTGAATCTTGCGGAAGCCTATTTAGAACGTGTGTTTTTAGAACAGTTCGTACTAGCGATAGATACTTGTGATGATGAGCCTTTAAAAGAAGTGCTTACAAGGCTTTATAACCTTTTTGCGCTGCATACTTTAGAGAAGAACAAAGCCTGGTATTTAGAGGAAAATTATATGGAGGGTGTGAAAACAAAAGCTATCCGAAAGGCTGTAAGCCAGTTATGCTGGGAAATAAGGCAGGATGCAGTACCCCTGGTTGATGCTTTTAATATTCCTGAAAATTGCTTGGCTCCCATTATTACGTTCAGAAAAGAAGAAGCCTAACCTTTTTAATATCTTTGCAAGACAATATATGCCTTATCAAAATCTGAAAACAAAATGAAAAAATCGGGTTCTGCCGACTTACCGCTACATAACGGACATGTACCCAGATGGCTTTCAGAACGCATGGCTAAACTAGGGCTTTCTATAGTAGAAACAATAGCTTTAGAATTTTCTACAGAGGAAGTTATTGATAAACTGGCTAATCCTTTCTGGTTTCAAAGTTTGGGTGCGGTTATGGGTATGGATTGGCATTCTTCAGGGATAACTACTTCTGTTTTAGGAGCTTTAAAACGTTCTGTAAACCCTCATGCTAAAGATTTAGGCATATATATTTGTGGTGGTAAAGGAAAACACTCCATGAAAACGCCGACTGAACTTTTACAGGTTGGAGACCGTACAGGGCTTAACGGTAATGAATTAGCAAGATTAAGTAAATTAACTGCAAAGGTTGATAATACTGCTGTGCAGGATGGGTTTAATTTATACCAGCATAATTTTATTGTAGACAATAAAGGTAATTGGTGCGTTATTCAGCAAGGTATGAATGGGTTAACCAATATGGCACGACGTTACCATTGGCACTCAAAAGATTTAAAATCATACATAAACGAGCCGCATACTTTTATATATGGGCAAAATCAGGGACAAATACTAAACCTGACTTCAGCTAGGGCAACTGATACAAGGGAAAAATCATTGTTATTAACAGCCGAAAAGCCCGGAAAAGTTATTACAGAAATACAGCGCCTTATTATGCCACGCCATCATGATGTAAAAATGAAAGACGTAAATATGAAACGTTTGGGTGCTATGCTGTGGCTGGCGCATGAAAATAACCCTGAAAATTTTGAAGAACTATTACTTTTAAAAGGAATGGGCCCCAGAACTATTCAATCACTAGCTTTGGTAAGTGAGGTTATTTACGGAACCCCCAGTCGCTTTGATGATCCTGCCCGATTTTCTTTTGCTCATGGCGGAAAAGACGGACACCCCTTCCCTGTTCCTACTAAGGTTTATGATGAAACTATAAGTACACTGCAAAAAGCTATTGACAGGGCAAAAATTGGTAATAGTGATAAAATGAGTGCTATAAAAAAGCTATCTGAAATTTCGCAGCAAGCAGAAAAAAACTTTGAGCCTAACGATAATTTTAAAGCATTAATTGAAAAAGAGCGTAACGAGTCCTATAAATATGGTGGGAAAACAATTTTTGGTGATGCTAAACCTCCAAAAAATAGTGATAATGATTCGGGACAATTACGTTTATTTTAGCCAGTATTTCAATCTACATGGTGAGCTATAAACAGTTTACCTATATTTACACTTAATTTATGCTTATAATCTTCTATTAACCACTCTCTGTAGTTCTTAGTAGTCTTAGCTAACAGTTTGGTATACTCTTTAACTCTGTATTCAATATCAGGACCTAATTCTTTAGAAAGTTTTCGTGCTTCCGGTACACTATCAGTATTTTCAATACACATTAAAGCATGCTGCTTTATAGATTTTTCTATAACTGTTTTAGGCTTTAATTTTTTTTCGGTTGCTTCTTTAAACGCGCCCTCTATATCAAATTTTATATTCTCTGTATTTTCAAATTTTGCTCTTAAATCATCAGGCATTACATATACGTGATGACTTTCTATTTCAGCATCAGTTCTTATATTATCTAAAAACTGTTCAGGATTTTTAAAAATATACTGCCAATCTACAGGATCACTCCATAAACCGAAACGCTGTACATTATTACCTAAATCAATAACCGTAAAACTCTCTTTATTATCTAACCTACGAGACCCCCTACCTATCATCTGGAAATAAAGTGTTAACGAACGTGTTGCCCTGTTTAATATAATAGTTTCTACTGTAGGTTCATCAAACCCTGTGGTAAGAATTGATACTGATGTTACTATAGCATCAGGAGTATTTTTAAACCACTCCAGTATATTTTTACGTTCTTCTTCAGATGTTCTGTTATCTAAATGGCGTATTGGGTAGCCGGCAGCTCTAAACGTTTCATAAACATATAAGGATGTGTTTATACCATTATTAAAGATTAGCGTTTTCTTTCCTTTTGATTTAGCTTCATACGACTGCATCAGTAAATCCTGCATATTAGCACGTGAGTATAAATCATCAGAAGAACTTACTGTGTAATCACCGTTAATACCCAGCTTTAAGGATGTTAATTCAACATCAAAACCAAATATTTCAGCTTTTGCCAAGTACCCTTTATTTATTAATGCCTTTATAGGCTCACCCATTAGTAATTCATCATACGTTTCATACATAGGCAGTTCTATATTAGAACTTAAAGGTGTAGCTGTAACCCCCAGGAAAAAGGAATTTTTAAAATATGTAAATAGTTTTCGGAATGAATTATAGTGTGCTTCATCTACTATAACTAACCCAATATAATCCATTTTGAATTTTTTGTCTTTCAGGCGGTTATTAAGGGTTTCCACCATTGCTACATAACAGTTATACTCTTCGTGATCATCAAGTTCTTTAATATTACTGTCTATAACTTTGTTTTTAACCCCGAAACCTTCAAGCATTTGAGATGTTTGCTTACTAAGCTCAATACGGTGTGTAAGTACCAGTACTTTTTTATTATATTTTTCTATATATCTGCGCGCAATTTCTGAGAAAATAACAGTCTTCCCTCCTCCTGTCGGTAATTGATACAGTAGATGATAGTTATCAGGTCGCCCTTCAAACTTTTCAAATATAGCATCAATATCCTCCTGTTGGTATTGATATAATTCTTTTCTCTCCTCTACGTTGTGTTCTTTTTGCATATAGAAATTTGATAATTTTCAAAAATATGTATTTAGTTATATATATAGTGTTTATAAAATAATAATTCTCCGTATAATTTTTGTTTTTAGTAATTCTTTACTGCTTTAGGTTTAAAACAACCATTATTTTCAATATAAATTGCATAATTTTATTGATATGATTAATTACAACAATTTATCTATACCGGAAGCAACAGCAATTCAGGAAAAACTGAGAAAACAACTTTTACTTATTACAAAAGTTGAAAATATCAATACAATTGCAGGTGCTGATATTTCTCACAATAAGAACACTGATACTATATATGCAGGTATAGTAATACTAAGCTATCCTCAAATGGTATTACAGTCCTATTCTCTGGTTGTTACTGAAACGAAGTTCCCATATGTTCCGCAATATTTAGCTTTTAGAGAAGTACCTGCTTTGTTAGAAGCATGGAAACAACTTCCTGATAAACCTGATATAACAGTACTTGATGGGCAAGGAATCACTCACCAAAGACGTATGGGTATAGCATCTCATTTCGGTATAATGGCTGATTGCGCTACTATTGGCTGTGCTAAAAAAATGCTTTTTGGCACACACTCTCCTGTAGGTGAAAAAAAATATAGCTCCTCTCCTATTTATATAAATAATGATATTACAGGGTATGCTTTACGAACAAAAGATAATGTTAAGCCTGTTTTTATATCTCCCGGACATAAAGTATCAGTACCGGACAGCTTAAATATAATGAAAAAATGTGTATTAAGGCATCGTATACCGGAACCAACTCGTAGGGCACATGAAATAGTGAATAAATTTAGGCTAGGAAATCTTAAAGAAGGAGTACACTTTGTTGATATACAGAAAAGCCTTTTTGATTAGGTATTATATTTAATAATCAGCACCTTATACTTAAATATAATATGTATTTTTTATCTGGACTACCTGTTACTTTTATAAAAAACTGCAGTAAGAGATGTAAAAATCAAAAAGCTTTATGGGAAAAGCAGATAAAAATAGTATTTTTGCAGTCCTACGTTTAAAATAAAATACATTATACTGTGAAGAATCCGAGTGCACAAAAACTAATCAATAAAATTGAGGTTGATTTGTTTAAGAACGGTTTTGATGCTGATAAATTAATTGCTGACCTTAAAAAGCTTCGTGAATACTCTATGGAAGAGGGTAATCCGGTATTAACTAAAGCACTTCGGCTAACCTACGAACACCTTGAAGAGTATGGCTTATTTTTAATTCCAATACCGGATGATGAGCCTATTGAAGAAGAAGGTGAAGAAACAGAAGAAGTAAAAGAGAACAATATTCCTACTGAGAACAATATGGAAAGCCTTGAATACTTAATTTCATTGTTTATTGATCTTGATAACAGAAATAATATGTTAGATTTAAGGGAGTACAATAAAGCACTTCAAGATTTTTAATATAAAATCTTATTGTTATATAATTAGAAGCTGTTTGGTATCAAAACAGCTTTTTTTATGTTGTTAATTCAGTGTTCATCTTTCTCTATAAACTTTTTGATTAGTACCTTTGCAGGAAATTTTACAAATTATGACTCGTTTTTTTAAAATAATAGCAACACTTGAAGGTGTATCCTTATTAGCGCTTCTTTTTATAGCAATGCCACTTAAATATATATGGGAAATGCCCGAAACAGTAAGAATTGTAGGTATGGCACACGGATTACTGTTTATAGCTTATATATTTTTAGCAATAATGCTTAAAGTGGAACAAAGTTGGCCTACAAAAAAGTTCCTTATTGTTTGCGTTGCTTCAGTAATACCTTTCGGAACTTTTTATGTTGAAAATAAGTATTTTAAAACAAACGTATAATAATTCAATACAATTTAGGTAATGGATTTATTTAATTGGGCTTACGATGCTTTTCGTAATTTAGATTTTTCACATACTACTGCTTTTTACGGTAATCTTATAGTAAACATTATAGTTATTACTATAGTAGCATATTTATTAGATTTTATTTCTAAAAAAGTACTGGTAGTAGCTTTTGGTGCTTTTGCTGCCAGAACTAAAACATCTTTTGATGATTTTTTAGTAGAACATAAAACATCAAAGTTTATAGCCCATTTAGTACCATTACTTTTTGTTTACCATACCTTACCTATTGTATTAAAAGATTTTAGCTACTTAGAAGGGATATTTGAAAAAGGAGTAGCTATATTTATTATATTTCTCATTCTCTGGATAGTAAAAAGTGCACTAAATGCTATTAAGAGTTTCCTTAAAGTACAACCAAACTTTAGCGATAAACCTATAGACAGTTACGTACAGGTAATAATGATTATCCTGTGGTTATTTGGTGTTATAGGTATGATAATGGTACTGTTCAGCGTAGAGTTCCTTAGTATAATAGGTACTTTCGGAGCAGTATCAGCTATAATACTTTTAGTCTTTAAAGATACCATATTGGGGTTTGTAGCGAGTATTCAGGTTAGTGCTAACGATATGGTACGAATTGGCGACTGGATTACTATGGAAAAGTATGGCGCCGATGGTGATGTTATCGAAATAAACCTGGCAACCGTTAAAGTTCGTAACTTTGATAATACCACTACTACTCTACCCACCTACAGCCTTATATCAGATTCGTTTAAAAACTGGAGGGGCATGGTTAATTCGGGTGGTAGACGAATTAAAAGACATGTACTTATAAAAACAAAAAGTGTTCGCTTTATAGAGAAAGATGAACTTGAAAAGTTTAAAAAAATACAACTTTTAAACTCCTATATAGAGCATCGTCAATTAGATATTGAAAAGTATAATATACAGAATGAGATTGATAAGTCTTTAATATTAAACGGACGTAACCTTACCAACTTAGGGTTATTCCGTAAATATATAAGCCAGTATGTAGAAAAACACCCGGCTATTAATAAAGACTTAACCATGATGTGTCGCCACCTGCAACCTACAGAAAAAGGTATCCCTATTGAGATTTACGCCTTTTCATCTGATAAGCGTTGGGAAAATTACGAGTATATTATGGCTGATATTTTTGACCATGTTATAGCTTCTGTACAATATTTTGATCTTGAAATATTTGAATTCCCTTCTCAAGGAGCAAGTTTAATTCAGGAGCAGGAATAAATTATTTAGCCAAACGGTCTTTAACGTACTCTATTTTAGTTTTTCCATGAGGCTTAGGTCTGCCATTAACATCCAAGTTTACCATTGTAATATTATCCACAGTAATAATTTTTTCGTGAGTCATTTTATTACGAACCTCTGACTTTAATACTATTGAAGTAGTCCCAAAGCGCAGTACTTCAATACCTATTTCGATTACATCACCCTGCTTGGCAGAACTCATAAAGTTAATTTCCGACATATGTTTGGTTACTACGCGTTGGTTTTCAAGCTGTACTATAGAATATAAGGCTGCCTCCTCATCTATCCAAGCAAGGAGTTTACCGCCAAATAAAGTTCCGTTAGGGTTTAAGTCTTCGGGTTTTACCCATTTTCTGGTATGGAATTTCATATCTGTAAGATTTTTATAGCTAATTTATTATATTCAGTTTATTAAGTAATACTGAAATTACTATTTTAACCTATAAGTTTTTCGTATTACTTTCCGATACAAAACTACTTTATAACAGGCTTAAATGTAATTAATTACCATTAGTTTTATATATACTGTAATAAAAAAGCCCTACCGTATGGCAGAGCTTTTATCAATAATTTATTTTTAAAGTATTTAATATGCTAATAAGTCTTTTAAAACTGTTTCAAAACGCTGTTTTGGTAAATATTGGTCTTCTAATGCTTTGGTAAACGGAATAGCACTTTCAAGGCTACCTACACGTTTTACAGGGCCATCAAGATATTCAAAGCACTCTTCCATTATCATAGATGAAATATCACTGGCTACACCGCCAAAAAGAGTATCCTCTTGAAGTATAATAACTTTTCCTGTCTTCTTAACCGAATTGAATATTGTTTCAGTATCAAGAGGTTGTAATGTTCTCAGGTCGATAAGATCAGCTTTTATATCAGTATTTTTTGCTAATGTTTCCAATGCCCAGTGTACCCCGGCACCAAAAGAAATAATGGTAACATCCTCCCCTTCCTTCAATACAGCAGCTTTGCCAAAAGGAAGTGTATAGTAATCCTTTGGTACATCCTGATACACACTGCGGTATAATGCCTTGTGCTCAAAGAACATAACAGGGTTAGGGTCGTTTATAGCTGTAGCTAGTAAGCCTTTAGCATCATAAGGAAATGCAGGATAAACCACTTTAAGTCCCGGAGTTTTAGTAAACCAGGCCTCATTAGTTTGTGAGTGAAAAGGTCCTGCCTGTACCCCTGCTCCGCAAGGCATACGCACAACTACATCAGCGTTTTCATTCCAACGGTAGTGAACTTTAGCTAAATAGTTAACAATCGGGTTAAAACCTGTAGAAACGAAATCAGCAAATTGCATTTCAATAACGGATTTATACCCGTTTATAGATAAGCCCATTCCTGTAGCTATAATAGCCGATTCACATATAGGAGTATTACGAACCCTATCCTTACCAAACTCCGCTACAAAACCATCAGTAATTTTAAAAGCCCCCCCATATTCTGCAATATCCTGCCCCATTATCACAAGGTTATCATGGCGTTCCATACTCTGCTTTAAACCTTGTGAAATAGCATCAATCATTCTCATGTTTTCTCTTTCTTTTTTTGGATTAACCTCTTCATATTTAAAAGGTTTGTAAACATCATTTAATTCAATGCTTTCATTAGCTTCAATAGCTTCTTCATCTGATGCCTGTTTAAACGCTGTATTGATTTCTTTTTTAATTTCATCACGTAACTGCTTATCAACTTCTTCCGTTAATATTCCTTCTGAAATTAAATAGTTTTTGTAGTTATCAACAGGGTCTTTTTCCGCCCACATATCCATAAGCTCCTGCGGAACGTATTTAGTACCACTAGCCTCCTCATGCCCACGCATACGGAAAGTCTTGAACTCCAATAATACAGGTCGTGGATTCTCACGCATAGAAGCTACTATATCCGAAAGTTGTGTATAAACCTCCAGTATATTATTACCGTCTATAATATAGCTTTCCATACCATAGCCAATGCCTTTATCTGCTATGTTTTCGCAACGGTATTGCTCATTAGTTGGTGTACTAAGACCATAACCATTATTTTCTACCACAAATAGTACAGGTAAATCCCATACAGAGGCAATATTTAATGCTTCATGAAAGTCGCCTTCACTGGTTGCACCTTCTCCCGTAAATACAGCGGTTACTTTGCCATTTTTACGTAGTTTATTGGCAAGTGCAATACCGTCGGCAACACCTAACTGAGGCCCTAAATGGGAAATCATTCCTATTATTTTATATTCCTGTGTACCAAAGTGAAACGAACGGTCGCGTCCTTTGGTAAAACCATTAGCTTTACCCTGCCATTGTGAGAACAGCCTGAATAACGGAATGTCACGCCCTGTAAACACTCCTAAGTTACGGTGCATGGGTAAAATATATTCATCTTGTTCCAGTACTGCTGTAACACCTACCGATATGGCTTCCTGCCCGATACCACTAAACCATTTGGAAACTTTACCCTGACGAATAAGAATAAGCATCTTCTCCTCTATGAGTCTGGGTTTTATTAATTTCTTATAAAGTGTAAGTAATTGTTGGTTAGTTAGTTTTTTTCTATCGAAATTCATATAGTTTCTTGAAAGATTCTCATTTGTTTGTGCTTTCAAATGTAAGAAAATAACAGAATTGTTATAAGGTGTTATGAAAATTTATTTAAACAAAAAATCCTGCCCATTGGCAGGATTTTTAAAAGTATTTTATTGATTAATTCTTAATCAATTTATATTCTGCTGAACCTTTATTGGTTTGTATACTTAATATGTAAATACCTGAACTCAGACTTTCAGTACTAATATTTTCAAAGTTTTGATTTAAACTCATTAACTGACTTCCCTGTAGGTTATATACTTTTACTTCTTCAAGCTGAACTGCTGATTTTACTTCTATATGTAAAATATCATTAACTGGGTTTGGATATAACAATAATTGTTCTTCTGTAAATGATACAGTTGTGGCTGTGCAGTCTTCTGCCAGACTATCTCCATCAATAGTCCATCCCAGCTCATTAATTAAATAATTTCTAGTTTCCTCATCACAATATTCTAACTCATCTGCACCTATAGTTTTATTTTCTAATCCTAATTCTTTAAATCTGTTTAATAAAGCATCATAATTATTAACATCCAAGCCTGAATAACCAAGAAATGTATAATATAATTGTGGATTAGGATAATCTATATTTTCAAATGTAATGTCAGTATTAAAATTCCATCCCGAAAGATCTTGATTAAAAATATATGCATAATTAAACATGCTTCCCATTTTTATAACATTAGAAACATTCCAGTTATCTAAAGGTTGATTATATACGAATGCACTCCAAAACATAGCTTCCATAGTTGTTACATTAGAAACATCCCAGTTATTTAAAGGCTGGTTAAAAGATATGCAACCGAAAAATGTACTTGACATATCTGTTACATTGGAAACGTCCCAACTATTTAGAGGTTGATTAAATGAATGAGCTTGCCAAAACATATACCCCATATTTGTCACACTAGAAACATCCCAGTTATCTATAGGTTGATTAAATGGAGTAGTATTAAACATTCCACGCATATTTGTTACATTAGAAACATTCCAGTTATCTAAAGGCTGGTTAAATGAAAGTGCTCTTACAAACATTCTATTCATGTTAGTTACACTAGAAACATTCCAGCTATTTAAAGATTGATTAAAATCTGGACAAAAACCAAACATTTCAGACATATCCACAACATTAGAAACATTCCAGTTATCTAAAGGCTGATTAAAATGAGTACAGTCTGCAAACATTCTACTCATGTTCGTTACACTAGAAACATCCCAATTATTTAAAGATTGATTAAAATTGTTACAGTCGAAAAACATACTGCTCGTGTTATTTACGTTTGACATATCCCAATTCGAAATATCTTGATTAAAACTATTACAATTACTGAACATAGATTTTGTAGTTGTTACATTACTTAAATCGGGAGCATCAGTGGCAGTTATCGTTAAATTACTACATCCTAAAAAAGCATTTTCCATACTCGTCCATTGAATGTCTCCCCATTGTTCTACTGTTAATAGTTTGTTACTGTCTGAAGGAGGATTTGAACTCAATCCAAAACTTATTCTACTAAACTCTCCTGACATTGTAACAGTATATATATCATTACTTGAGTAAGTGTGTGTAATTTCTCCTGATTGATTAGTTAATATTGTACCGTCACCAAAATCTATAGTGTAATTATCCGGAATATCATCATCCTCAACAACGTCAATTGTTATAGAATTGCCTAGTGAAGAAGTGTCCCAAGTTGTAATAAAAGGAGCTTGCGCATTGGCTAAATAAGTAATAAAGCAAAAAACAAGTAGTAAATTGTTCTTTTTCATAATGTGGGTTTTATAAAACAAGAGACAAAAATACATTTTTACAGCAAGTACATCTATTAAAAAATAATTATTAATAACTACCTTTTATTTATTACACTTTTATCATCACTTAAGTATACATACTTTTTCTTTTCATCCGTTGATATACTTAAAACTTTGCCATAGCTTTCAGGAAGGTCTAGTTCTGTAGCATGTAGCCACTCCCCTTTCCCTAAAACAGCTATTTTTTCGTTTACGTCTATTTTTCCTTCATAATATCTAAGTGTTTTATTCAAACCTATCCAATACTTACTGTTGTAGTTATGTTCTTTAAGAAACTGTTTTAACTCTTCTGTAGGATTTTCAAATAAATCGGATTTAAATTTTACATCTCTTACAATATGGCTTTCTATGTTATCATCAGATATAAATGCATAGTGACCATTATCATTTATAACATAATCTGTCATGACTTCTTCTTCAATAACTGTTGCCCAGTGATATTGTCTACTATTTCCAGTATATACTTTTTTCTGAACTTTTATATAATAGTGACAACACTGAGTACCCGATAAAGGAGCTGTTATTACTTTATTTACGGGTTCTGCTTTTCCAATAATTTTCGCTGTTTCTTTATTCTTAAAATCCATAATAGATTTTAAGGGAGCTTTTTTTAGTTTTCTTTTTACTCTCGCTTGTTTATTGAGAAAGAAGCCCCAAACTATATAGAATATCAGACCTCCTAAAGGTATAAAGAACCATAAATTCATAATTGTTTTTTAAGTATTTATATAACCCGTAATATACTTTTTTATAAAATACAAGAATATGTTTTAAAAATGAAAATAGGTAGATAACCCTTGAAGAGTTTTATAAAAATAAGCAACACCCACTTTGTGAAAAACAAAGTGGGTGTTAGTATATAAAAGCATACTTATTCCGTATATTATGAATAAGTAATACTATGCCCTATTTCAGTAGCATATGTTGGTGATAGTATTGTATCTACAAATACCCAATCTGATTTTACTTCTGCTTCTGTAAATGTAGCCATTATAAAACCTCGTCTTGAAGCATCAAAATAAGAAAGTCCGTCTACCAATATATTTAATGCTTGTTGAAATCCTGCTATAGTAGCAGCATCTACATCACCTAAATAAGTCTCAAAACCGGGGGAGCTAATACTTGATGTTGCTAACTCTACCCCTACTTCTGTACCGTCCTCTTTATAAAGCGTGTTATTCCAGGCATTATGGGTGTCTCCTGCCAGAGTTACTATTTTTTTACCGTTTAATGAGTTGTATAATATTTCTCTGTCTATAGGATAACCATCCCAAGCATCAAGATTATAAGGTATAGTGGTTGTTACACGTGCTATTTCTTCAGGAGTAAGCGTTGGGTCATTATTTAACAATCTCATTTTAATTGTAACTAACTCTGTAAGTAGTGCTGTAAAACCCTCACTACCAAAAGCGAGTAACATTTCTGCAGGCACATGCATTTTACCCATTAATACTTGCTGCCCTAAAACCTGCCATTTAGCAGCACTTGAGGTTATTTGACTTATTGCCCAGTTACGTTGTGTTGCACCTAGTAGTGTTCTTTCAGGGTTTGTTAAATCATTTTGAAAGGATACAGCATCAAAACCTCCTGCGGTATAATAATTAGTCATATCAAGCTGCTTATCTCTTGCTATAACACGAGTATCAAGCATAACAAGGTTAACTAAGTTGCCAATATTTACAGTTCTGTATATAAGTTCATTATTACTTTCATCTGTTCTGGAAAATGGTAAAAACTCGCTGTATGCTTGCAAAGCATATTGTTTTCTTACTTCAAAACTACCTTCTGTTGCTTCAGTATGGTTTTCAGCACCGTCTTTATATGTATCATTAGCTATTTCGTGGTCATCCCATACACATATAAATGGTTTCTTTTGGTGTGCCAGTTGTAATGAAACATCAGACCTGTATTGCTTGTAACGTGTTCTATAGTCTTCCAATGATAGCATTTCTCCTGCCGGTTCGTGGTCTCTGTTTAAGAAAGCATTTTCAGCAGTAGCACCATATCCTCCTGCTCCGTATTCATATAGGTAATCACCTAAATGTACAATAATATCAGCTTCAGAATTAGCCATTGCATCATATACATTAAAAAGACCAGCCTGATAGTTTGAACAAGAACAAACTGCCAATTTTACAGATGATGCATTAACAGGTAGAGTAATTGTTTCACCGGTTACAGAAATAGCTTCATCCTCTGCACTCATAAAACGGTAATATAGCTTTTGGTCAGCGTCAAGCTCTGTTAATTCAACAGCCAGTGTGTTATCTCTAAAAGAATCTGTAACCAATTCTCCGTTTCTTAGTATATTTTCAAAGTTTTCGTCGGTTGCAACTTCCCAAATAATGGTTGCTCCTGCTCTGTTATAACGTGTCCATATAATTACAGAGGAGCTGCTAGGTTCAAAGCTGGCTACTCCTTGATTAAAGTTCTTTTGTGTAAATCCGTCAGGATTAACTGGTGCAGGATTAGTGTTGTTATCGTCATCATTACTACAGCTTATAAAGTTAGGTGCCAGTATAATACCTCCTGCTGCTAATAGTGATTTTTGAATAAAACTTCTTCTTGTGTTGTTTTTTGATTCCATATATAATAGTTTTTCCAAAAATCACTTTATAAATTAACACCTCTGTTAGTTAATCTTTACTATTACATTATTGCAGTTTTTTATTTGTTTATAAATGGTTAAATTTGGGTATACAACTTAAATTACTAATCTATTATGAACAGCTACGCTAATAAGGTTATTTCTAAACAAGGACAATCAGCTACTAACACAAATAGCACAGTCAATAATAAATCAGGCTCTTATATAGCAGATAATCGCCCGCAGGCAGTTACACAAAGAAAGTTAGTTAAGGAAATTCAAAATAAACCGAATACTTCTGTTATTCAGTTTGGAGGCAACAGGCCTTCTTTTTCAGGCCCTGCTACTAAAATAAAAAAGCAAGGAGCACCCTTATTAACCGGCGATGAATATGATATGGCGCATAGGCTTTCCTATCAGCGTATAAAAGAAATAGTAGAATCTGGAAACAATGCAGTAATCCATAAAATGGTAAAAGCTTTAACCATTCCAAAACGAACTTTTGGAATGTATCAAAAAGGGTATCAGGGCTATTATAATCATGTTACCTCAATAACGGATCAAGACGAATTAATAAAAGCATTAAATAACTCTCCTTTTAATTTGAGACCTGGTAATCCATCTGTAAACAGAAGTATTGGTAGTGGTTTTGACCCTAATGTAGATGATGCCGGATATGAAACAGATCAATCAGAGGGCTTAGAAGAATTTGCTTCACAACAAGGAGGACAAATAAGAACCTCTAGTTATTTATCTGATAAAGAGTTGTCCACGTGGGAGAACAAAGCGTTTGGAGGATTGTTTTAAATAATATAGATTTGTTAATAACTTCCATTATTCTACCCTAAAAAATATCCTTATGTTTGTATTTAAAAGGCTTTATGCCTTTTTAAGTTATTAACAATTTTTATTACCATGCAAAACATTCCAAGTGTTAATCTGCGTGATTTCCTTTCGGATGACCCGAAACGCAAACAAAAATTTGTAAATGAAATCGGTAAAGCCTACGAAGAGATAGGATTTGTAGCATTAAAAGGACATTTTCTTGATGACCAGCTTGTAGAAGAACTTTATAGTGAAGTAAAAAACTTTTTCAATCTTCCTTTAGAAGTAAAAGAACAATACGAAATTCCGGGTATTGGCGGACAACGCGGCTATGTATCTTTTGGAAAAGAACATGCTAAAGGACGTAAAGAAGGAGATTTAAAAGAATTTTGGCATTTTGGTCAATACTTACCTGAAGGTTCTAAGTATGCAGATGAATACCCTGATAATGTACAGGTAAAAGAAGTGCCTAAGTTTAATGAAGTGGGTAAAGAAGCATATAAAATGCTTGAAAAAACAGGTATTTATGTATTACGTGCCTTGGCACTGTATTTAGGTCTTGATGAATTTTACTTTGACAAGTATGTAGCTGAAGGTAATAGTATTCTTCGCCCTATTCACTACCCTCCTATTACAGAAGAGCCTAAAAATGCGGTACGTGCAGCGGCACATGGCGATATTAACCTTATTACACTGCTAATGGGAGCACAAGGTAAAGGCTTACAAGTGCAAAACCATGAAGGGGAATGGATAGATGCTATTGCAGAACCTGATGAACTTGTTATTAATGTAGGTGACATGTTAAGCCGCCATACAAACAACAAGTTAAAAAGTACTATACACCAAGTAGTGAACCCTCCTAAAGAGTTATGGGGTAGCTCACGTTACTCTATACCGTTTTTTATGCATCCTGTTAGTGAAATGAAACTGGATTGTTTAGAGAACTGTATTGATGAAGAAAACCCTAAACTATATGAAGACATTACTGCGGGAGAATTTCTGCATGAACGTTTAGTTGAGTTAGGCTTAATCAAAAAATAATAACTATTTTTATATAGCTGTAAAGCATTAGGTTTTTTAACCTGATGCTTTTACTTTTATAACCATATTATAACAGAACGCGAATAACGCAGATTAAACAGATATTCACAGATTTTTTGATCCCGCTATGCTTCATAAACATTTGACAGGAGAAATAATAAAAGCTTTTTACGATGTCTATAATGAGCTTGGTTATGGTTTTCTTGAAAGAGTATATCAAAATGCACTGTTTATAGAGTTAAAGCAAAGAGGCTTTGATGTTGAAGCACAAAAGAAAATATCTGTATATTATAAAGAACACTTAGTTGGCGATTATTTCGCAGATATAATTGTAAATAATAAAGTAATCTTAGAACTAAAAGCTGCAGAATACATAATTGATGAATTTGAATATCAACTAATAAATTACCTTAAAAGTACAGATTGCGAAGTCGGGTTATTATTAAATTTTGGAAAAGAACCTGAGTTTTCACGTAAAATTTTCAGTAATGTTAAGAAAAAAATTCGTATTAATCCGTCTAATCCGCTTCATCTGCGTTCCAATTAATAAAGAATAAACTATGGCAAAAAAGAAAATGAATAGCCTTGAAGATTTAGGTGGGTTTGTTTTTTCTACAAATGATGATTTTGAATTTGATAACGGAGAAGAACAACAGGAAACTTTACCCAATAACGAACAAAGGCTTGAGGCTTATATAGATAAAAAAAACAGAGGTGGTAAAGTAGCTACTGTTATAAAAGGCTTTGAAGGTAATGATGACGACTTGAAAGCTTTAGCTAAAAGACTTAAAACACTTTGTGGAGTTGGTGGTTCTGCTAAGGACGGAGACATTATTATACAAGGAAACTTTAGAGATAAAATAATGGATTTCCTTACTAAAGAAGGTTATAAAGTAAAACGTGTAGGTGGTTAATTATTACCTTATTACTTTTATTAATTATACGCAATTAACAACAACATCAATCAACTAATGAAAATACAGGAGTCAGAACTTATATTAAACCCAGATGGCAGCGTTTATCACTTAAACCTTAAGCCTGAAAATATTGCGCACAATATAATATTTGTGGGTGATCAGGATCGTGTTGAAAAAATCACGCAGCATTTTGACCGTATCGAATTTTCTACTCAAAAAAGAGAGTTTAAAACACAAACAGGTACATATAAAGGTAAAAGGCTAACAGTAATTTCTACTGGTATAGGCCCTGATAATATTGATATTGTAATGAATGAGCTGGATGCATTGGTTAATATAGACGTTTCTACCCGCCTGCCTAAAAAAGAACTTACTTCTTTAAATATAATACGAGTTGGCACATCAGGTTCTTTACAGTCAGATGTACCGGTTGATAGTTTTGTAATGTCTAAATATGGTTTAGGTACTGATAATATGCTGCGTACTTACCTTGTAGAAAAAGTCTCAGAAAGCGAGATTGAAGATGCTTTTATAAGTTATACTAAGTGGGATGCCCGTAAAGGAAAACCTTATGTAGTAAAAGCCAGTGATAAATTACTGCAACTTATGGCTAGTGACAGAGTTTACAATGGTTTAACAGCTACAGCAGGTGGTTTTTATGGCGCTCAGGGGCGTATTTTGCGTTTAGATATCCAAGACAGGGAGCTAAACAGTAAAATGGACAGCTTTAACTACAAAGGTAACCGCATCACTAATTTAGAGATGGAAACAGCTGCTATTTATGGATTATCTGCTTTGCTAGGACATAATGCGTTATCGCTTAACGCTATAATTGCTAACCGACCTAATGGTACTTTTAGTGCAGATCCTTATGATGTAGTTGAAAAATTAATTCAATATACTTTAGAAAAGATTACAGCATTGTAACAATGCATAAATAACTAGACTATTCAATCCTTAATTTATATTAAGGATTTTTTCTTGTAATAAGGTTAAGTTTCTTATTTATATAAATTTCTCTTACTACCTTTATAGTTTAAATAATCACATAGAATGAAAAAAGTAAGAATAGCAGGTGTCCCCGAACATTTTAACCTGCCTTGGCACTTAAGCATAGAAAAAAATATATTTAGAAATAATGATATAGATGCCGTATGGACGGATGTACCTGAAGGAACAGGTAAATTATGCCAAATGCTTCGTAATAATGAAACAGACATAGCCGTAATACTAACCGAAGGTATTATAAAAGATATTGCTGCGGGTAATAACAGTAAAATAGTACAAGTTTATGTACAATCGCCTTTAATATGGGGAATTCATGTAGCAGCAGGTTCTGATTACAATACTGTAAATGATTTACAAAATGGAAAAGTAGCCATTAGTCGATATGGTTCAGGTTCACATTTAATGGCTATAGTAAACGCAAAAAAGGAAGGCTGGGAGACAAACAAATTACAATTTGAAATAATTAATACACTGGATGGCGCTATTGAAGGACTTACTGAAGGTAATGCCGATTATTTTATGTGGGAACGTTTTATGACAAAGCCAATAGTAGACAAAGGTATCTTTAGGCGTGTTGGCGACTGCCCTACCCCTTGGCCTTGTTTTGTAATTGCTGTACGCAATGAGTTTTTAGAAGAAAACAAAGAAACTATTGGAACGGTTTTAGATATAATAAACAGTGCTACAAAACAGTTTAAAAGTATACCTGATATTGATAAAACACTGGCAGAGCGATATAATCAAAAACAAGAGGATATTAAAGAGTGGTTGACTCTTACAGAATGGTCTCAGGAAAAGCTGAATGAAGAGACTTTTAATAAAGTACAAAATCAATTGGCAGAGTTAAATATCATTACAGAAAAAACTACATTTGAAAACGCAACAGGATAAATTTACAGCTTTTCAGGGCAGGTAAAATGGCAGAATCTAAAACCACTACTTTTCAAAAATTTAAAAAAAAGCTTCAGATAGGAAAGCCGTGGGATTCTATTATCATTTTAGCCCTTAATATACTTATAGCAATACCTGTTTTTATTATTTTGCACCAAAACTTAATAGACCCTGAATGGCCTTTACATTTAGACAGGGTTCTGATATTTATTACATTAGTAGTTATACTTCAACTGATTTTAAAATTACTTAAAACCATTATTATAATATGTATATTCCTCTACCTTATCGCTTTGGTGTATGGTACTTTGTTTGGACAATATGGTTTTAAAACTGTATTTGAGGACTATCAGGCTATGATATATACTATGTCTGAAGACCCTAACCCACAGGATATTATAATTTCAAAACTATTGCCATTTCCTAATAAGTCTGAAATACTGGATGCTGTAGAGTATAATAATCCTAAAGTAAGAAACTTTGCCCTTTCAGCCACAACTGATTTTTTCGACCAGGTTAAAGGGTACCATGAACAACGGAAAATGATACAATGTTTTGCAGTATTTAAAGCAATCAGAGACAGATGGAATTATGTAAACGATCCTAAGGGACGCGAATATATTGCTTATGCGAGCGAATCGCTGCAACATTTTTCAGGAGACTGTGATGACCATGCAATACTTATGGTTGCTTGTATACGTGCTATAGGCGGTACACCCAGAATAATACACACAGGAGGTCATTTATACCCGGAAATGCTCGTTGGCGATAAATCAGATCTTGAATCAGCAATATACCTTATAAAAGAGGTCTTATTTGTAAAGGAAAGTAAAGGCAAAGAAATACACTACCACATAGATGAACGAGGACAGGTATGGTTAAACTTGGATTATACAGCAAGATATCCGGGAGGACCATTCATGTCTGAAGAGATATTAGGAGCACTTACTCTAAATTAGTAGCACCTATATTACTACCAATCAATAGTTTCTTTTCCTTTTGAAGCTAAAAAAGCATTTGCCTTACTAAAATGCTCGTTACCAAACCATAATCCTCTGTTAGCACTTAATGGCGAGGGATGCCCTGATTCTAATATACAATGTTTACTTCGGTCTACTTTTGCACCTTTCTTTTTAGCAAAGCCGCCCCAAAGCATAAACACAACATTTTCTTTCTTTTCAGATATTTTTTGAATAACAGCATCCGTAAAAGTTTCCCATCCCCTGCCTTGATGGCTACCTGCTTGTGATTGCCTTACTGTAAGTGTTGCGTTGAGTAACAATACACCTTGATCTGCCCAACGTTCTAAATTTCCTGTTTCAGGGAAAGGCTTTCCTAAATCATCCTGAATTTCTTTAAAAATATTAATTAAAGAAGGAGGGTTCGGTATACCATCACTCACAGAAAAACACAAACCGTTTGCCTGATTTGGTCCGTGATAAGGGTCTTGTCCAATGATTACTACTTCTACTTTATCAAAAGGACAATGGTCAAAAGCAGCAAAAATGCGGTTACCTTTCGGGTAACAGGTATGCTGAGCATATTCTGTTTTTACAAACTTAATAAGGTTTTTAAAGTATTCTTTTTCAAACTCGTCTTTCAGTACTTCTTTCCAGGATTCGTGAATGCTGACACTCATAATAATCAATGATTTTTACAAATATAGCTTTAAACTTATATTTTCTATTTATAAAGCTTTTATAAACTTTACTAAAATACTTAGAGTAAGCGTAAATATGTAGTATTTTTGCAAGAAATTTGCTTACTACAGAGGATGATTAATGTTACAGAGAAAACTTTAAAAGATTTAGAGTTTAATACAGTACTGGAAACAGTTTCAGCAGGTTGTGTTACAGAAGCAGGTAAAAAGAAAGCTTTTGATATAAAACCATATAAAAACAAAGATTTATTAATGAAGTCTTTGTTGCAAACATCTGAATATGTTTCCTCTTTTGATAATGATAACTTTTTACCCAATCATGGGTTTGATGCTATTGATAAAGAAATAAAGTTTCTTGCTATTGAAGACAGTTATTTGGAGGCTGCTTCATTCAGGAAAATAGCTACTATTTCAGAAACCGTAAATGTATTACGAAAGTTTCTGGAAAAGTTTAATGACTACTATCCTACTCTTAATGAAAGAGCTACAGAAGTAAACTATACTAAAGAAATAGTTACTTACATTGATAAAGCCATTGATAAATATGGTGATGTAAAAGACAACGCTTCTTCTGAACTAGAGGTTATTCGCCGTGAAATGAATTTGGTTAAAGGTAAAATTAACCAAAGCTTTACTGCTGCTTTAACACACTATAATGGGTTAGGTTATCTTGATGACATTAAGGAAAGTATAGTAGAAAACAGACGTGTTTTAGCTGTCCAGGCTATGTATCGTCGTAAAGTAAAAGGCTCTATACTGGGTAGTTCTAAAACAGGTAGTATAGCGTATATTGAACCGGAAGCGACCTTACGCTATTCACGAGAGTTAAATAATTACGAGTATGAAGAAAAAGAAGAGGTAAAAAAGATTTTAAAGCAGCTTAGTGCAGCTATACGCCCTTTTGTACCGCTTCTTGAAGAATATCAGGACTTTTTAACGGATATAGATGTTATATCAGGTAAAGCTAAGTATGCGCGACGTATAAATGGTTTATTACCAAATATTACCGAAGAGAAAAGATTATTTTTCAGAGATGCTTTCCACCCTATTTTATACTTAAATAATAAGGCGAAACAGGAGGAAACTTATCCTCAAAGCATTGAATTAAAACAAGATAATAGAATAATTGTAATATCGGGTCCTAACGCCGGAGGTAAAAGTATTACCTTAAAAACAATAGGTTTATTACAATTAATGTTGCAATGTGGTTTACTGATACCTGTGCATGAAAGAAGTGAAACCTGTTTATTCAACCGAATTTTAACAGATATAGGTGATAATCAGTCAATAGAAAACCATTTGAGTACCTATAGTTACCGTCTTAAAAACATGAATTATTTTTTAAAGAAGTGTAACGATAAAACACTTTTCCTTATAGATGAGTTCGGTACAGGATCAGACCCTGAACTGGGTGGTGCTTTAGCAGAAACCTTTTTAGAAGAGTTCTATAACCGTGAAGCATTTGGTATTATTACCACACATTACAGCAATTTAAAAATGCTGGCAAATGAGTTACCACACGCTACTAATGCTAACATGCTTTTTGATGAAAAATCATTAGAGCCTATGTATAAGTTAATATTAGGGCAAGCCGGTAGTTCGTTTACATTTGAAGTAGCACAAAAAAACGGTATTCCTTTCAGCTTAATAAACCGAGCTAAAAAGAAAATAGAACGTGGTAAAGTTCGTTTTGATAAAACTATTGCCAACCTTCAAAAAGAACGCTCTAAGCTTGAAAAAACCTCTCAAACATTAAAAGAAGAAGAAAGCAGAGCCAGAGAGGAAAGTAAAAAGCTGGAGAGTACCAATACTAAAATACAGCAAAAACTGGAAAGCTATCAAGAACTGTATGATGCTAACCAAAAGCTAATTTACTTAGGGCAACGTTTAGATGACTTGAGCGAGAAGTACTATAATAATAAGAATAAAAAAGTGCTTATTGGTGAGTTCCTGAAAATGGTAGAAATAGAGAATTCTAAAAGAAAGAAAGTTGCTCCTAAAGAAAAAAAGATAAAAGATAAAGAGCAACGTAAAGTTATAGCAGAAGTAAAACAGGAAGTAGATAAAATACGTAAAGAGAAAAAAGAAAAGAAAATTAAAGCCACCCCTGTTGAAAAACCAAAAATCACTCCAAAAGTTGGTGACCGTGTTCGTATGATTGATGGCAAAGCTGTCGGTACACTTGATGTTATTGAAAAAAATAAAGCTACTGTAAATTATGGTATCTTTACATCTAAAGTAGATCTCGACTCACTAGAGTTAGTTGAAGCTAAGAAAAAGTAATTATGGATATAGAAACGCTTCCAAAAGATAAAAAAATAATACTGTTTGACGGGGTATGCAATTTATGCGACGCTACTGTTCAATATCTTATTAAGCGTGATAATAAAGACGTATTTAGGTTCGTAGCATTACAATCTGAACTGGGAGAAGAAATTATTAATTACTTAGGCATTAACAGAACAAAAACAGATTCTATTATACTTTACGAACCTGGAAAAGCGTATTATTATAAAGCACAAGCAGCGATTAAAATAGCCAGTGCTCTTGGAGGCATATATACGTTAATGAACGTTTTTACTATCTTCCCAAAAGGCTTAAACAATATGGTGTATGACTATATTGCTAAAAACCGCTACAAGTGGTATGGTAAAAAATCAGAGTGTATGATTCCTACTCCCCAGATGAAAGCTAAATTTCTATAATCAGTAAGCGATAAATACACATTTATATTTATCCTAAAAATGAGATATAAAAAAAAAGCCCTGAATATGCAGGGCTTTTTAATATATATTATATGAACTATAATTAGTTCTTAACAATCTTTTTAATTACTGAACCATTATCAGTATTGATGTTCATCATGTAAACACCGCTTGAAAGTTCAGAAATATTTATTTGTGCTTCAGAAACACCATCAAACTTAACTGATTTTACAGTACGTCCGTTTAAGTCAACTACTTCAACAGCATTAACTAGAATGTTGTTAGCATTTACTATGTTTACTACATTGTTGGCTGGGTTAGGAAATACTGTAAATTGAGAGTTTTCAATATTTGCTGTACCCGCCGGAGTATCCATTAACGATATATTATCAAGAAGTAAGGAAGCCGGATAAGAAGCAATAGGAGAATTATTATGAAATCCAAAGTAATATATTCCTGATTCTGTTGGAGTAAAATAAACTGTTCTTTCGGTATAAGTATCTTCCACACTTGTAGTAATGGTTTGCAGAATATTTGTTTGGTTTTCGCTACCTATTGCAGTCCCCACAGTTATATCTAGAGTTGCAGTAACAGTATCGTCCGGAGGGCTTAATAACCTTGTAAAAAATGTCAAGGTAACTTCCTGACCTGCTTCAAGTCTAAATGCTCTTGAATAAAGCCAAGCATCTGAAACTTCAGTAGTAGATGTTTTGGTAAAGGCAAGCCCTTCTCCTTCATAAGAAAACACTTCTAACTCAGGCGCTTGATAAGGTAAAAGCCAATCTGTTATTGCTGTTCTGAAACCTTCTAATCCAAACTCAAATCCATTTTCATAAGGTGTATTTGCAGCTAAATATAATAAGCGTGGCCCAATCCATCTACCATATGAATTGTCTGTGCAATTAGATCTTAAATAAACATATAAGACTTCATTATCAGTTATAGAAAGACCTGATAAATCTATCGAAGCCATATCAGTATAAAAAGTTTCACCCTCTCCAAGACCAGGTGTAAATCCGGCATCTCCTACTTCCACTTCATAAGTATCAGTATTAGTTATTGATGGATTCCAACTAAATGTAGCAGAAGTTGTAGAAAAGTCAGAAAATGGACTTACGCTAAAATCATTTGGACTCAAACAATCTTTTTCCTCAAAACTTACAGAGAAGTCAAAACCTGAATCTGACCAATTATTATCCCACGCAATATAATACGTTACTCCTTCCTCAACTGGTATTATAGTGGTTGTCCTATAATCTCCATTTTGTATATCTACATTTTCTCCTGCATTATAACAATCAAGGTTTTCACAAGTTCCTGTAAAAACAGAAAGTCTTGTATTTGTACTCTCTATCGGATTGGTATCTAATACAGAAGTAATGGTTAGTAAACCATTTGCAGATGGTATATACGAATACCAATTTGCTCTTAACATCGTAGTACCCTCTTCAGGATCTTGTTCTGTCATTTCACCGTGCCAACATTTAACAACATACGCTCCTGATATTGTAGGAACAGAAACTACTTCATCATTTGTAATTTCAATTGCATTTGTACAACTATCTTGTGCATTAGTAGCTAATACCGCTCCTAAAGAGAAAAATCCTAGTAGTAATCGTTTCATCATAATATTTGTTTTTTATGTGTTTTACAAAGGTATCCCTAAAAGCACATAAAAAAATTCCAATGAAATACTAAATAAATAATAAAAAACCCCGCAATTGCGGGGTTTTAGTTATTATATGTTAAAACTAGTTTTCCAGAAATTAGTTTTTAACGATCTTTTTAGTTACTGAACCATTATCAGTAGTAATGTTCATCATGTAAACACCACTTGAAAGTTCAGATATATTAATCTGTGCTTCAGAAACACCATCAAACTTAACTGATTTTACAGTACGTCCGTTTAAGTCAACTACTTCAACAGCATTAACTAAGTTATTGCTTGTATTTACAATGTTTACAACATTGTTAGCCGGATTAGGGAATACTGAAAGTTGAGAAGCAGAAACTTCGTCAATTGAAGCTGTAGCAGTAACCTCTACATTATCAATAACAACCCAACCAAAGTTAGCCTGTGCCTGAGCTGGAGCTGTATAATTGAAAGAGAAGTAATACACACCAGCACTAGGAGCCGCAAATTGTACTTGTTCCATTACCCACTCTTCATTTGTTATATCAGTAGCAGGAACTAAGTTGGTAGTTTGAGCTTCAACTGTTCTATCTGTACCAACAAATACACCTAAATTATTTACATTACCTGTACCTGCACCAATACGTTTCTTAACGTAGTAAGTAAGTGTAGCTACATCATTAGGACCTAACTCTATACCTCTGGAGAATAACCAAGCATCAGACTCTGCACCATATGCACCTGCAGCCATTGATACATCTCCTTCTTGTGGAGCAAAATCTCCTTCTGCAAGCATTGTAACCCAAGGACTACCACTAGTTGCATTACCACTAGTTGCATTAAAAGTAGACCAACCACCTAAACTTGGAGTTTCAAATCCATAAGCATAAGTTGGTGTAGTTGGTTCAAATACTGTATTGAATGCAATAGGACCTACCCAGTCACTGTAAGAGTCATCTCCACAGCTTGTTCTAATATAAAATGCATAATCAGTACTTGGTGATAATTCTGTTAATGACACTTGGTTTTCAGTAAGAGTAAGTGGTGTACCTGAACCTTGTTCAAAACCTAGTTCACCGTACTCAAATTCATATTCAGCTCCAGTATTAGTCCAGCCAATGTTTACAGCCGTAGTTGTTGGTTGAGGATCTATGAAAGCAAAACCTGAAGGCTTTGGACAAGCAACTATGTCTATAGCATCAAGAACAAGTTGTGCTCCATCTGTACCTATATATTGAAACTTTAGCATTACTGTTTGACCAGCATAATCAGCTAAAGGCACTGAAACATTAATAGGGGTATAATTATCAAATGTACCAAGATCTGCTTCATCCCAAACAGCTGTCCAGTTAGCGCCACCATCTGTAGAAACAGAAACAATGAAATCATAGTTATCTTCAGTAATAGCCCAATTATAACTTAAAGATGTTATAAATGTTAAAGTAGGAGCACCAGCAGGTAAAGTAAATGATGGAGAAACTAAAGACTCATCTTGTGCAACTAAATCCGGATCATATTGCACATTTACAGATTGTAACCCTTCTAGGGCTCCATCTCCAGTAATAGCTTCCCAAGTAAAATTAGAATTAGTAGTTTCTAATGTCCAATCAGTTGGAGGAAAGGCACCTTCAAAATCTTCAGTTAATTGGGCGCTTGCCGTTAAAAAAGAACCTAAAAGGAAGGCTCCCATTAGTAATTGTTTTTTCATGGTAATAGTTTTTAATTTTTCCCAAAAATAATAAAAAAATAATCTGATACAATTTTTATTATGTTAATATCGTCAAAAAGCCTTGATATTATTGTGTTATTTTCAATTTTAAAGTAAAAACCGTTCCTGAAAAAATCTCAACCACGAGTCTAGTTATTTGTGAATCAAGTATTAGGATTAAGTTAATTTTACTTTATTATTTAACAGGTAAAAATCTGCAATAACTAATGCTGCCATAGCTTCAATAATAGGGACAGCTCTTGGTACTACACACGGGTCGTGTCTCCCTCTACCTTTTATTTCTACCTCGTTTCCTGCTTTATCTATAGATTGCTGACTTTGTATTAAAGTAGCAACCGGCTTAAAAGCAACTCTAAAATAAACATCCATACCATTACTTATACCGCCTTGTATACCCCCTGATAGGTTTGTTTTTGTACTTCCATCAGCATTAAAAGCATCATTATGCTCGCTTCCTTTCATTTTAGCTCCGCAAAAACCACTGCCATATTCAAAACCTTTTACTGCATTTATTGATAGCATTGCTTTTCCTAACTCAGCATGCAGTTTGTCAAAAACCGGCTCGCCCAACCCAACAGGCACGTTTTGTATAACGCAGGTAATAGTTCCTCCTACAGTATCTCCTTCTTTCCTAACCTCTTTAATATATGCCTCCATTTTTTCGGCAGTTGGAATATCAGGACACCGCACTTTATTTGTCTCAGTTAAGGAAAAGTCTAATGCTTGGTACGGCTTATCTATAAATATATTTCCTACGGATGATACAAAAGCGTTAATTTTTATATTAGGAATTAGCTGTTTGGCTATAGCTCCTGCTACTACCCTGCAGGCAGTTTCCCTTGCAGAACTCCTTCCTCCCCCCCTGTAATCTCTTATACCATATTTTTGTTCATAAACATAATCAGCGTGAGAAGGTCTGTATACATCTTTTATATGTGAGTAGTCTTTACTTTTGTAATCTTTATTTTTAATAGTAAAACCTATAGGTGTTCCTGTTGTTTTACCTTCAAAAATTCCTGATTTAAATTTTACTATATCAGATTCTTTACGCTGTGTTACTATATTTGACTGTCCGGGTTTTCTTCTGTCCATTTCCACTTGAATGGCTTCAAAATCTAATTCAACACCTGCAGGGCATCCATCTATTATCCCTCCTATTGCTTCCCCGTGCGATTCGCCAAATGTGGTTAACTTAAATATATTACCGAATGTATTACCTGCCATGTTTTATGTACTTTTCTACAAATGTAGCTTATGTTGTTTATTAAATAAAGTATTACATAATAATAAGGGATATTAAAAAGTAAACTATTTTGTAATCTTATAATAACAATCAATTTATACTCATAGTTGTATTTTGCAGAAAACATCTCATGAAAAAAAGGATTGTTGATCTTGTAGTTCTTTCAGATGTACACTTAGGTACGTATGGGTGCCATGCCAAGGAACTTCTTTCTTACCTTAGTACCATAAAGCCTAAAACACTAATACTAAATGGTGATATAATTGACATCTGGCAATTTAGAAAATCTTATTTCCCAAAATCACACCTTAAAGTAATAAAGAAACTTATCGACTTTGCTTCAAAAGGTACAAAAGTATATTACATTACAGGTAATCATGATGAAATGCTGCGTAAGTTTAGTGATACCTCTATGGGTAACATTTCGTTAGTAGATAAAGTAGTTTTGGAGTTAAACGGTAAAAAAGCATGGTTTTTCCATGGCGATGTGTTCGATAGTTCTGTAAACCATGCAAAATGGATTGCCAAACTGGGCGGTATAGGTTATGACTATTTAATATTATTAAACCGATTTATAAACTGGATTTTGGTGAAAATGGGTAAAGAGCCTTACTCTTTATCTAAAAAAATAAAATCGAGTGTAAAAAAAGCAGTTAAGTTTATATCTGATTTTGAAAATACTGCTGCCGAACTGGCTATTGAGAACGGATATGATTATGTAATATGCGGTCATATACACGAACCCAAAATTGAAAATATAGAAAATAAAAAAGGTTCTGTTACCTACCTGAACTCTGGCGATTGGATTGAAAATCTTACTGCTTTGGAGTACAATAAAAGAAGATGGAAACTATACCAACATGTGCACGAAGATGCAGAAAAAGAAATTGAAGAAGAAGAATATTTTGAATTAGAAACAGAATTAGGTGATCAGCTTATAGCATCATTGGTTTTTGATAAAGAAAAGCAAACTCTTTAAAAATTAGTTAAATTGGTTATATTAGCCAAGAAAACTAACTTAACCTATTCAAAACCATTATGAAAAACAAAATTTTACTATTAGGACTTAGTGTAGCTCTTTTTTCATGTTCAAGTGACGATGATTCCGGTAATCAAATTTCAACAGGAGATTTTTTACCACTTGAAACTTCTAATTACTGGGTATATGATGTAGAGAGCGATGCTGTTGAAAACGGTACCGGAAGAGATTCATTATATATATATGGTGAAACACAAATTAACGGAGAAGCCTACAAAACTTTTCAAACAGAAAATCCTGCATGGGGGTTCTTCTCAAACGCATTAAGAAATAATAACGTTAGAAAATCAGGAAGCCAATTACTACTTACAGGAGAAGCGAATTTTGATTTTTATGCCGACCTACCTTTTACGGCTTCGGTTAATGATCTTCCTATTTTTAATGACAATGCAAATAATAATCAAATATTGGGTAGTATCAGTGATCAGATCTCTGAAACATATGAGGGTTACGATTTAGATTTTGACTATACCCTTACCAGCACAGCAAAGGAATCCATGGAATCTTATACTGTTAATGGAGTTACATATAATAATGTAAAAGCTGTTGAAATGAAATTAAACCTTTCGGTTACTATAAATTTCAATCTTAACGGTATGCCTATTCCTGTTAATATAATGCCTGCGCAGGACGTAGTAATCTCAACACAATACTATGCTGAGAATATAGGTGTTGTGCATGTAGTTACTGACTTTGAATATGAACTGGCTGATTTATCACAATACCCTATAGAGTTACCTATACCGGAAGCAAGTGCTGTACACCAAGAAGAGGTACTTGTTAACTATAGTGTAGAGTAATTTAACAAAATTATATGTGTTAATAAATTAACATCTTTTCTGTTGTTTGGCTACCTGTCATGTAATTTTGACTTAATTATTAACCAAAACAATATTTATGAAGAGATTATTTTTGATTGCTGTAGCGCTTATAGGAGTCGGATTTAGCGCAAAAGCACAGGAAGCTAATGCGATTGGTTTACGTTTAGGAGATAATGACGGTTTTGGAGCCGAAGTCTCATACCAACGTTATTTTAGTGAAAGTAACAGACTAGAACTTGACTTGGGATGGCGTGACTCTAAAAAGTACGATGCTATTAAACTAACCGCTCTGTACCAATGGATATGGAACATTGAAGGAGGCTTTAACTGGTACGTAGGTGCCGGTGGTGGTTTAGGTTCTTGGGAATTTGATGATGACAATTTACCTGAACCTGCTGAAGGTGATGATAGTGGAACTTTTTTATTTATAGCAGGTGACATAGGTATTGAATATAATTTTGATATACCACTACAATTAGCACTTGATTTCCGTCCTGAGATTTATTTCGGAGATGACTATAGAGACGATGATTTCGGACCGGATATCGCACTCGCCATCAGATACAGATTTTAATCAAGAACAGCAGCCACAACAGCTAAAAAATAGTATAAAAAAATCCCGATTAAATTTAATCGGGATTTTTTTATTGCTCTTAATTTAAGAAATACTGTAAATTAGTTTCTTATCAGCTTTTTATATTTAATACGTTTAGGCGTTACATCAGCACCAAGACGTTTCTTTTTATTCTCTTCGTAATCAGAGAAACTTCCTTCAAAGAAATACACTTCAGAGTTTCCTTCAAAAGCAAGAATGTGAGTACATATTCTGTCTAAGAACCACCTGTCGTGCGATATTACTACTGCACACCCTGCAAAGTTTTCCAAACCTTCTTCAAGGGCACGTAATGTATTAATATCTAAATCGTTAGTTGGCTCATCTAAAAGTAATACATTACCTTCTTCTTTTAAAGTCATTGCCAAGTGAAGGCGGTTACGCTCCCCTCCTGATAGTGTGCTTACTTTTTTATTTTGCTCACTACCACTAAAGTTAAATCGGCTAAGGTATGCGCGAGAGTTTACTTGTCTTCCTCCCATCATAATTAGTTCCTGTCCATCACAGAAATTTTCCCAAATTGATTTTTCAGGATTTATATTACTGTGCGACTGGTCAACATAAGCAATTTTTGCTGTTTCGCCTACTGTAAACTCACCTTTATCTGGGGTTTGTTCGCCCATTATCATTTTAAATATAGTAGTTTTACCGGCACCGTTAGGTCCAATAATACCAACTATACCTGCTTGTGGTAAAGTGAAGTTTAAATCATCATACAATAATTTATCTCCAAAAGCTTTAGACACACCTTTGGCATCAATTACGTTTGTACCCAAACGCGGACCATTAGGTATGTATATTTCCAGCTTTTCATCAAGCTGCTTTTGGTCTTCATTTAATAACCTGTCATAGTTTTGTAAACGAGCTTTCTGTTTCGTTTGACGCCCTTTAGCCCCTTGTCTGACCCAGTCAAGCTCTCGCTCTAATGTTTTACGTCGCTTAGAAGCAGTTTTTTCTTCCTGCTCCATACGTTTAGACTTTTGGTCTAGCCAAGAAGAGTAATTTCCTTTCCATGGAATACCTTCTCCTCTGTCAAGTTCTAATATCCAGCCTGCTACATTATCAAGGAAATAACGGTCGTGCGTTACAGCTATTACAGTACCTTTGTATTGCTGTAAGTGTTGTTCTAACCAAAGTACACTTTCTGCATCTAAGTGGTTGGTAGGTTCATCCAGTAATAATACATCAGGCTCTTGTAATAATAAACGACATAATGCAACACGTCTCTTTTCACCTCCTGAAAGCACACTAATTGGTGTGTCAGGTTCCGGAGTACGTAGTGCATCCATAGCTATTTCGAGCTTAGTATCAAGTTCCCAAGCACCCGAAGCATCTATTTTATCCTGAAGTTCTGCCTGACGATCCATTAGTTTTTGCATCTTGTCAGCATCCTCATATACTTCAGGAAGTGCAAAACTGTCGTTTATTTTATTGAATTCGTCAAGAAGCGCTACTGTTTCCGCTACACCCTCACGTACAATTTCTATCACGGTTTTACTTTCGTCCAGTTTAGGCTCTTGTTCCAGATAGCCTACTGTATAACCCGGAGCAAATACTACATCCCCTTGGTAACTTTTTTCTACCCCTGCTATAATTTTAAGCAAGGTTGATTTACCTGAACCGTTTAAACCAAGAATACCAATTTTAGCTCCGTAAAAGAAACTTAAATAAATATCCTTTAATACTTGTTTATTACTCCCCTGATAGGCTTTACTAACCTTAGACATGGAGAATATTACCTTCTTATCGTCTGACATGTATATTGTTTATTTTAAGTGTGATATCAAAAATTGTTATACTCTGCCTTTAAGTGCATTAAATGCCCATGATATGGCAAAAAATCCTATACCTACCACCGAAAAGCCTATAGCATATTCTTTATACTTAAGTACACCAAGTAAAACAAGTGCTGTACCTATAAGGAACATAATGAATGATGCCCAGCCAAAAATGGTATTTTTATTCATCCCCATAATATATCTTTCTCTAAATATTTTAAGAATGCAAATATCGTGAAATTAATCTATTATAGGCAAAATCTCAAAAAGTTAGCGACTTAATTAAAAATCTTTACTAACATTTCTTTTAAAAGGTCTCCTTGCGGTATTGAGTTTCCCCCTACTCCTTTGCTTTTAAGGTCTATATCTTTTAGGGTAGCTACTATAGCACTTACTTTTTTCATTGGGTAGTTTCGTAATGCTATATCATAGTCTTTCAGGAAATAAGGATTTACTTTAAGCACTTTTGCTGCCATACTTTTATCTTTAAGCCCGTGATATTGTAATAGCTGTGAGAAAAAGCTAAATATAAGCCCCGTAGTCATAACGAGTGGGTTATCTTTAGGATTCTGAGAAAAATAGTCTGCTATTTTATATGCTTTTAGCTGATCTCGTTGTCCTATAGCTTTACGTAACTCAAATATATTATAGTCCTTACTAATACCTATATTTTCCTCTATATCTTGTGGAGTAACAGCATTCCCCTTAGGTATTATTATAGCGAGTTTGTCTAACTCATTACTTATTCGGCTTAAATCATTCCCCAAAAACTCAACCAGCATTGCAGCGGCTTTAGGTTCAATAGTGTATCCTTTACCGGAAAGCACTCGTTTTATCCAGTCCCCTACCTGATTTTCATACAGTTTTTTGCTTTCAAAAACTACTCCGGTTTTATTAATTAGTTTGGTAACTTTTTTACGCTTATCAAGCGTTTTGTATTTGTAAGCTAGCACTAATACTGTAGTAGGTTGTGGATTTTCAGCATAGGCTTCAAACTTATCAATAGTACGGGCAAGTTCCTGAGCTTCTTTTACTATAACTACCTGTCTGTCTGCCATCATGGGGTATCGGCGCGCGCTGGAAACTACTTCCTCAACACTCACATCCTTTCCGTACAAAACCATTTGGTTAAAACCTTTCTCTTCTTCCGTTAGTACATTATCTTCTATATATTCAGCAAGTTTGTCTATATAATAAGGTTCCTCACCCATTAAAAAATAAATAGGTTTAATATTCCCTGCTTTTATATCGTTAACTATTGCTAAAACTTCGTCCACTAATAATTGTACTTTAAAATTTCTATTTGATTTGAGTGTAAAGCCTAAAAATATAACTTTGCGTGATGCAAAAGCTTAATTTTCCCGAATATAACTTTCGGTTCAAAAATAGTGAAAATAGAGTGGCTATTTTTGACGAAATACGTAAAAAATTTATTCTTCTTACTCCCGAAGAATGGGTACGCCAACATGTTATTCAGTTTTTGTTACAGGATAATAACTATCCTAAAAATTACACGAACGTTGAAAAGGTACTGAAAATAAACGGACTTACTAAGCGTTATGATGCTGTAGTTTTTGAACCTGATGGCTCGGTATTCTTGTTAGTAGAATGCAAAGCACCTAGTGTAAAAATAACACAAGATACTTTTGACCAAATAGCACGTTATAATATGACAGCAAAAGCCCGATATATGATGGTTACAAACGGATTAAATCATTACTTTTGCCGGATGGACTATAACGAGGAGAAATATGTTTTCCTTAGAGAACTCCCTGAATTTAAAAGCGATAAATGAAACGTATAGCTGTAGTTATATTAAACTGGAATGGCAAAAATCTATTACAAGACTTTTTACCTTATGTTGTAAAATACTCTCCTGAAGCTGCTATATATGTTGCCGATAATGCTTCTACCGATGATTCTGTTTCTTTTTTAAAAGCCAATTACCCGGATATTAAAATAATCGAGAATAAACAAAATTATGGTTATGCGGGGGGATATAATGCAGCTTTAAAAGAAGTTAAAGAAGACATATACGTATTATTAAACTCTGATGTTGAAGTTACAGAAAACTGGTTGACTCCCGTTTTGCAACTATTTGACAGCGAACCAAATACTACTTTTATACAACCTAAAATACTGGACTATTATAATAAAAACCATTTTGAATACGCCGGTGCTGCCGGTGGTTATATTGATAAATACGGAATTCCTTTTTGCAGGGGACGTATTTTAAATACTATTGAGGAAGATAATGGTCAGTATAATGACAATGCTGAAATTTTCTGGGCTTCGGGCGCTTGTTTATTTGTACGTAGGGATGTGTTTTGGGAGCTAAATGGTTTTGATGAAGATTTTTTTGCCCATCAGGAAGAAATAGATTTGTGCTGGCGCGCTTTTAATAAAGGATATACAGCTAAATTTTGCTCACAATCTATAATATACCATGTTGGCGGGGCAACACTACAAACTAATAATCCACGCAAAACGTTTTTAAATTTCAGGAATTCACTTTGGATGATGCTTAAAAATCTTCCTGCAAATAAGCTTTTCCCTGTACTTTTTGTAAGACTGGCTATGGATGGGGCTGCCGGAATGCATTATTTACTAAAAGGGCAGGTTTTACATTTATGGGCGTTACTTAAAGCTCACTATTATTTTTACTTAAAACTACCTTATTTCCTTAAAAAGAGGTATAAAAAGCAAAACAAATGCTACTATAAAACAAACAGCATTATTTGGCGTTACTATATGTTAAATAAGAAAAAGTTTGTTGACAACTTTAACAATAGTTTATAGCACTTGTAGTTAATCCTTTTCCTATTAATAATTAATTTTGTAAAAACAAAAATGTTTAAATTTATGAAACGTACTATTCTAGCATTAACAGTGGCTGCGCTTACACTTACGTCGTGCGGTTCTAAGAAAAAAATAGCAGAACTTGAGGCTAAAAATAAAGAAATTCAAGATCAGTTAAACACTGCAACAGTTAAACTAAACTCTTGCTTGGCAGAAAAGAAAGTAATGACTGCCCGTATTGATGATTTAAAAGAGAGTAACTCTGAGCTTATCAAATCAAAAGATAATTTTGCTACGCTTTCTACAAAAGGCGCGGAAACAATTGAAAAATCTTTAGAATCACTTAAAGAAAAGGATTTAAAAATATCAAGATTACAAGATGCGCTTACGCGTAAAGACTCCGTAACACTTGCTTTAGTAACAAGTATTAAAAGAGCTGTTGGTGTAGATGATCCGGATATTGAAGTTAATGTAGAGAAAGGCGTGGTATATATATCAATAGCTGATAAGCTTTTATTTAAGAGTGGTAGATATGAGGTGACTGATAAGGCTAAAGTTGTGCTTGGTAAAGTAGCTGCTATTGTAAAAGACAAAGCAGATTTTGAATGTATGGTAGAAGGTCATACTGATAATGTGCCTATTAAAAACCCGGTACTTCAGGATAACTGGGATTTAAGTGTTAAACGTGCAACATCTGTTGTTAGAGTACTGCAAGAAGACTATAATATTGCCCCGGAAAGACTTATTGCTGCCGGACGTGGGGAATATGTACCTCTTGAAGCTAATACTACGGCTGAAGGAAGAGCAAGAAACAGAAGAACAAGAATTATAATTCTTCCTAAAATCGGTCAGTTCTACGAAATGATTGAAAAAGAAATGAAGAATCAGAGTAAATAATTATTTACTTTATTAATAAAAGGGCTGTTTTATACAGCCCTTTTTATTTTTATTACTTTATAAATAATAAACTTGTTTTTAAATATTTATTTATTGTAAACTAACTCTGCCTACTAATACTTTTTGATGTGGAAGAAAAGTTTAGTATACAACCTATAGTACATATTAGTAACAAAACAACCAATAAAGCAAAGCTTATTACACCTTCAAAAGTACTGAGGTCAGGAAAGAATAACACCATACTTATACCTGTAAGAATAATAGTAAATAACGATAATAGAAATCTAAAAATCTTCATAGCCCTTGTAAAATTTAGTGTTACTTAAAAAAGATATCAACAGCGGCTTTACACCCTTACATCAATAAATAGTATATTTCATCATTAAAAATTAAAAATGGATTATCCTTTAAATCAATTACTTACTAAGTTACAAAAATATATTAAACAAAAGTTAATTTGATGTGTTTTTTAGTTTAAGTTTCATGTTTAGGTGTAATATTCTAAAGTTAATTTAAAAAATTCAATATTCTTGATTAAATTTGGTATTGTTAGGGGGAGATTAATTAAACTATAATTGGATGGATAGTTATAAAGGAACAGCTATGAATGGTGATAATTCACTTTCGGAAAAGGAACGCATATCAATTCTTAAAGAAGAATACTTTTCCAGACTTATTGAATTTTTACCAATAGTGTTTTATACATGTGATGAATACGGAAGACTTACTTTTTATAATAAAGCAGCCGTAACTTACTGGGGTTTTAAACCTGAACTTGGTAAAGATTTTTATCATACAGGCTGGAAACTCTATTCTATGGAGGGCAAACCACTACCCACAGATGCTGCTCCAATGGCATTAACACTCAAACATGCAAAGCCACATTCAGGGGAAGTAATACTTGAAAATAAAGACGGACAAAAATTTTACATACTATCTACCCCTAAACCTATATTCAATACTTCAGGTAAACTGGTAGGGGCATTAAATACTCATATTGATATTAGTGAGCGATACATTCTTAAACAAAAAGCAGGTGAAGCTGAAGAAAAGCAACAACTGGATAAAAAAAGAATGGAACTGCAATACCAGCAAATGATTGAAGAAATTGAGGATTATGCTATTATAATGCTTGATATAGATGGAAATATTGTAAGTTGGAATAAAGGTGCCGAAAAAATAAAAGGTTATAAAAATTACGAAATAATAGGTAAGAGCTTTAAAAACTTCTACTTTAAAAAAGACAGAGAAAATAAAATGCCTGACAGGCTATTAGAAATAGCACGTACTGAAGGCAGGGCTTCTCATGAAGGTTGGAGACGACGAAAAGATGATAGCAAGTTTTGGGGTAGTATTGTAATTACAGCCATACATGATGATAAGGGTAAAGTAATCGGTTATACAAAAGTTACCCGCGACTTAACTGAAAGAAAACTATCTGATGACAGGATAAAAGAATATAACAAAAAGCTTGAAGCCAAAAATAAAGAGTTAGAGCAATATGCTTATGTAGCTTCACATGACCTGCAAGAGCCTTTAAGAAAAATTGAGTTTTTTAGCAAAATGCTAAAAGACAAAATTAATGAAAAAGAAGATGCTTTATTGTATGCTGATAAAATAAGTGCTGCCACCCAAAGGATGTCTAAACTTATTAAAGACATTTTACAATATACTAATACTAATAACAATGAGTTAATTTCAGAAACTGATATTAATACGATAGTAACCGATGTCATATCTGATTTAGAATTAATAATAAGCGATAAAGAGGCACAAATTAATTTTAATAAATTACCCAAAATAAAAGCTATACCTGTACAAATTTATCAGCTATTTCATAACATACTTAGCAACTCACTTAAATTTAGTAAAGGGACTCCTCATATTGAAATAAAACATACTCATGCGAGTGAAGAGGAGGTTAGCAATAACGATTTTTTAAGAACCGGTGATAAATACATAAAGTTTACAATTAAAGATGACGGTATTGGTTTTGACCCTATCTATAAAAATAAAATATTTGAAATGTTTGAAAGGTTAGGTTCCGAGAAAGGAGGAACTGGTATAGGATTAGCTTTATGCCGAAAAATTGCAAGAAACCATAATGGCTATATAACAGCCTTAAGCGAGGAAAATAACGGAACTGAAATCATAATATACTTACCCGAAATACTTAGAGGTATTGAAAAGTCTTAAATATTTCTTAATTAATAAAGGTTTAATATAAATTTAAAGGTTTTAGATGAATAAAGTGTGAACTTGCAGCAACTTTTACTAACAAAACTATTGACTATGAAACTGAAGAACTTAAAAAACCGATTTAAGAAAATGCTGCAATCCCGAATAAGAAATTACAGACAGAAAAAGTTACAGAAATACTTTATGACTTAATTTAAACAGTAAGTTATAAATAAAGAAAAAATGCTGCTCTTAATTATTCATTAATTATTGGCAGCATTTTTTCTTTCCAAATTTCTAATTTTTCAGCAAATGTTTTAGTTGCATTTGCTCCGCTGGGCGATGGCAGTACATCATAGCTCAACACACCTTCCCTATCCTTATATTTATCGTAATATGCAGCAGCCTTTTTACTGGAAAAGAAAATATGTTTTATTTGCTTATGTTTTTTATAAAAAGTGCTAAAGTCGTTAAACTGTTCATTTTTTATATTACTGTCAAGACTCCCCTCCCTTTCGCACAACTGCAATACATCCCATAAAGCAATACCATATTTCTTCAATAACTTTATTCTTATGTCATAATCTGTACTAAAAGATTCATTAAACATAGTAAATAATATTTTCCAGAACTGATTTCCCCTGTTACCATAATACTGTTGCAATTCTAAAGATTTTTCTCCCGGCATAGTGCCTAAAATTAAAATTTTAGAGTCAGGAAATACAATCGGTTTAAACGCCTTTTTCATAGTCTTATTTGTTGGTATTAGTAAAAATAAACCTTTTACTACAAACTAAGTTAAATTAGTGTTATAGGCAATTATTTTATGATTTACTTAATACCTGCCCCATAATCAGTTTTCTAAATTTGATAGAGAAGTTTAATAAACAATATAAAAATTTAACTAAAAAAATTTAATTATCATGGCAACAGAAACTAAATCTAAAGCAACAAACAAAGAAGTAAAAACAAGTTCAGGTGCAGCAAAAGACCTTAAGTCATTGTATATTGACAGTCTTAAAGATATCTATTGGGCTGAGAATGCACTTTTAAAGAAATTACCTAAAATTGCTAAAAATGCTACCACAGAAAGCTTAAAAAAAGCTATTGAAGACCATACTAAAGAAACAGAAGGTCATATTGAGCGTTTAGAAAAAGCATTTGAACTTATAGGAGAAAAAGCATCCGGCGAAAAATGTGAAGCAATGGATGGTTTGCTTAAAGAAGGAGAGGATATTATGGAAAGTACCAAACCGGGAGCGGTGCGTGATGCAGGTATTATTGCCGCTTCTCAAAAAATTGAGCATTATGAAATTGCTACCTATGGTACTATTTGTGCCTTTGCAAAAACATTAGGACAGGATGAGGCTGCAAAATTACTGCATGAAACGCTAAAAGAAGAAAAAGCAGCAGACCAAACTCTTACCGATACTGCTTATAATGACATTAATTTTGAAGCTGATAAAAATAAATAATTATCAGATCTTCTATTGCAAATCATTTGCAGAAAAGCCTGATTCTCATCAGGCTTTATTTTTCTAACCATTAAATTTATAGTATTATGAAAGCATTAGTATTTCACAAACCAAAAGATGTACGTGTAGATACCGTTGATGATCCTATAATTGAAGAAGATCATGATGTAATATTAAAAGTTACTTCCACAGCTATTTGCGGATCGGATTTACATATTTATAACGGATTTATTCCACAGGCTGAAAACATGGTTGTAGGACATGAATTCATGGGAATTGTTGAAGAAGTAGGTAAAGATGTAAAAAACCTTAAAAAGGGAGACCGTGTGGTAGTCCCCTTCCCTATTTCATGCGGGCATTGTCATTTTTGTAACATAAATCTCCCTACACAATGTGAAAACAGTAACCCTGAACATTATGGTCCTGAAGGTGGAATGCTGGACGGAAAAGGAGGCGCGCTTTTCGGTTATACTGACTTATATGGAGGGTATAGTGGAGGACAGGCTGAATATGTGCGGGTTCCTTACGCTGACTACGGACCAAGAAAAATTTCAGACAAGCTTACAGATGAACAAGCACTTTTCCTTACGGATATTTTCCCTACCGGATGGGCAGGTATTGACTGGGCAGAACTAAAAGGCGGGGAAACAGTAGTAGTCTTTGGGTGTGGTCCTGTGGGTATTATGGCTATGAAATCTGCATGGTTGAGGGGTGCTAAAAGAGTAATTGGGGTAGATATACAGCAATACAGGCTTGATATGGCCAAAAAATCCGCAAATGTAGAAACCATTAATTCTAAAGAAGTAGATGCTATAGAAGTTATACGCGATATGACTAAAGGATATGGAGCTGATGTATGTGTAGATGCGGTAGGTATGGAAGCTGACAGAAGTATGCTGGCAAAAGCGAAAAACCTTATACAAGGAGAAATGGGCTCTATTAATGCCTTGAAATTATGTTTAGATGCTGTGCGTCGTGGCGGAACAGTTAGTGTATTAGGTGTTTACGGTACTCCTTATGATAATTTTCCTTTACACCAATGGTTTGATAAGGCTTTAAAAATAAGAGGCGGGCAGGCTCCTGTACATAATTATATTGACCATCTTATTGACCTTGTAGAGACAGATAAAGTAGTGCTTAATGATATTATTACACATAATGTTCCTTTAAGTAAGGCACCTGATATGTATGACATATTCTGCAATAAAAAAGATAATTGTGTAAAAGTAGTATTAAAGCCTTAATTTCCTTTACTATAACATTTCTATAAATAAAAAAAGCTCTGTAAAACACAGAGCTTTTTTTATTTATCATTCAGGTTTAGAATTATGCTAAAACCTCTTTTACTTTTTTACCAATTTCAGCAGGAGAATCTACTACGTGAATTCCATTTTCTCTCATAATACGCTTTTTAGCTTCAGCAGTATCATCAGCACCACCTACAATAGCACCTGCGTGCCCCATAGTTCTTCCTTTAGGTGCAGTTTCTCCGGCAATAAAACCAACTACAGGTTTTTTGTTTCCGTTTTCTTTCACCCATTTAGCAGCGTCAGCTTCAAGCTGTCCGCCTATCTCCCCTATCATAACTATACATTCAGTTTCAGGGTCATTCATTAGTAATTCTACAGCTTCTTTAGTAGTTGTACCAATAATTGGGTCACCACCAATACCAATAGCAGTAGTTATACCTAAACCTTGTTTTACAACTTGGTCAGCCGCTTCGTAAGTAAGAGTACCTGATTTTGAAACAATACCTACATTACCTTTTTTGAATACAAAGCCCGGCATAATACCTACTTTTGCCTCTTCAGGTGTAATAACTCCAGGGCAGTTAGGACCTATAAGTCTACAGTCTTTATCTTGAATATAGTCATAAGCTTTAATCATATCCGCTACCGGAATACCTTCAGTAATAGTAATAATTACTTTAATACCGGCTTCGGCCGCTTCCATAATTGCATCAGCAGCAAATGCAGGCGGAACAAATATAATTGTAGTATCAGCTCCTGCAACTTCTACTGCATCTTTCACAGTATTAAACACAGGTCTGTCAAGGTGTGTTGTTCCTCCTTTTCCCGGGGTTACACCGCCTACAACGTTGGTACCATATTCAATCATCTGGGTAGCATGGAAGGTACCTTCGCTTCCTGTAAATCCCTGAACAATTATTTTGGAATCTTTATTAACTAAAACACTCATGGATATATTTTTTAATTATTTAAAAATCGCTATGCAAAAATAGCTGTTTACTTAAAATATATAAAGTTTTTTGCGCTATTTATAGATTAAATTTGCAAAAAAATCTTACTTAAATTTTTTACTTATTAGTAGGGTAAAGAAAAATCAGTTTGTTTACCCTGTCTGGCTTATCAGATAACCTCTGTAAAGCTTTTTATCTTTAATCTCCCAAATAGCCATAAAATACCCCAGTACTATTTCTTCCTCAGGGTTTTCTATTGCATCTGCATAGTGAGTATATTGTACAGATGCTTTATTGCCATCTGCCACAACATTATTTATTTCTATTCTGTATGAAGAGTATGAACGCTTAAGCTCTTTTATAAAATTCAACATATCTTCCTTATTAAGCTTAGAAAGTCCTTTGGAGTTTCGCCATTCTAATATAACGTCTTTATGAACAAACCTTTCCATTACTTCAGGATTGCCATACGCATCAGATTTATAATATGCCGTTATAAACTCTTTTGCATCCATACTATTATTGCTTTTTGTTTAATTTATCCAGAATATCAGGTATTCGTTTTACATTTACCAGTTGCTTCATTTTTTCTCTTGATTCCTCCGCAGGAGAACCAAAATATACTTTACCGGCTTCAAGAGATTTACCAATACCTGATTGCGCCAATAGCACTGCTTTAGTGCCTATTGTTATACCACTTGTTGTGCCAACCTGACCCCATATAGTAACTTCATCTTCTATAACTACACAACCGGCAATACCTGTTTGAGCAGCTATTAAACATTTTTTACCTACAACGGTATCATGTCCTATATGTACCTGATTATCAATTTTTGTTCCTGCGCCAATAGTGGTATCTCCTGTTACGCCCTTATCTATAGTACATAAAGCTCCCAATCCTACATTATTTTCAATAATTACTCTACCACCTGAAAGCAACTGATCGAAGCCTTCAGGACGTTTTTTATAATAAAATGCATCTGCACCAAGTACAGTTCCGGCATGGATAATTACATTATCTCCTATAACTGTATTATCATATATACATACATTGGAATGTATTATGCAATTTTTCCCTATAGTAACATTATTTCCTACAAAAGTATTGGGTTGTATAATAGTACCCTCTCCTATTTTAGCAGAAGGTGATATAGAGGAGTTTGAAGATTGAAACGGTCTGAAATATTGCGTAAGTTTATTAAAGTCCCTAAAAGGATCATCAGATATAAGCAAAGCTTTACCATCAGGACAATCCACTTCTTTATTTATCAAAACAATTGTAGCAGCAGATTGTAATGCTTTATCATAATATTTTGGGTGGTCTACAAAAACAATATCGCCTGCTTCAACTACATGTATTTCATTCATACCATGCACAGGAAAATAGTCAGCTCCAACATATTTACTATCTATAAGCGCTGCTATATCTTTTAAAGGATATACTTTAGGAAACTTCATACATCAACACAGTTATCAATTATATTACTAAAGGATAAGGTATACCTTACTCCTTAACGCGCTCCTGGTATGAACCTGTAGCAGTATCTATTTTAATTTTGTCACCTTCATTAATAAATAAAGGTACATTTACGGTTGCGCCGGTTTCAACTGTAGCAGGTTTTGTTGCATTTGTTGCCGTATTACCTTTAACACCGGGTTCAGCGTATGTTACTTCAAGTATAACTGATGGTGGCATATCTACTGATAAAGGCATATCATTTTCAGTATTTACAATAACCATTACATTTTCTCCTTCTTTTAATAAATCCGGAGCATCAAGAATATCTTTTTGAAGTGATATTTGTTCGTATGTTTCAGTATGCATAAAATGGAAATCATTCCCTTCTGCATACAAAAACTGATACTTGTGAGTTTCTACTCTTACGTCATCAATTTTATGACCCGCAGAAAAAGTATTGTCTAAAACTTTTCCTGTAGTTAAGCTTTTTAGTTTAGTTCTTACAAAAGCGGGACCTTTTCCCGGTTTTACGTGTAAAAACTCAATTATTTTATATATATCGTGGTTATATCTAATACATAAACCATTTCTGATGTCTGATGTACTTGCCATTTTTTAAAAATATTTTCTTGATTAGTTTGTCTCTTATTTTTATTAATAAATACCTGTGTAGCCTTTCATTACACCTCTTGAAGAGTTTCTGATGAAAAGTATAATTTCATCACGTTCAGGAGTAGCTTCCATTTCAGCTTCAATGATACCAAGTGCCTGAGTGGTATTATAGTTCTTTTGATATAAAATTCTGTAAATATCCTGAATTTCCCTAATTTTTTCGGGAGTAAATCCTCTGCGGCGTAAACCTATAGAGTTTATACCAACATAAGAAAGTGGCTCTTTTGCTGCTTTTGTAAAAGGTGGTACATCTTTTCTTACCAAAGAACCACCTGATATCATAGCGTGGTCTCCAATACTAATAAACTGATGTATTGCAGCAAGACCACCAATAATAGCAAAATTACCTACAGTAACGTGACCTGCCAGTGCAACACCATTTACAATTATAGCATTATCACCTATATGGCAATCGTGCGCTATGTGTGCAGTAGCCATTACCAAACAGTTATCACCAAGTTTGGTAACACCCGATGCTACTGTACCTCTGTTTATGGTAACACACTCTCTTACAGTACAGTTATCACCTATTATTGCAAGTGAATCTTCACCTCCGAATTTAAGGTCTTGCGGTACAGCAGATATTACTGCACCCGGAAATATATTACAGTTCTTCCCTATACGGGCACCTTCCATTATTGTTACATTAGAACCTATCCAGGTTCCCTCACCTATTTCTACATTATTATGAATAGTAGTAAAAGGTTCTATAACAACATTTTTGGCAATTTTCGCACCCGGATGTACGTATGCTAAGGGTTGATTCATACAATTCTTTTTTAATTGTTTTTAACAATCTGAGCCATTAGTTCGGCTTCAGCTACTAACTTACCATTTGCATAAGCATTAGCCTGCATGTGGCAAATTCCTCTCCTTATAGGAGAAATTAAGTCACATTTAAACACAAGTGTGTCTCCAGGCATCACTTTTTGTTTAAACCTAACGTTATCTATTTTCATAAAATAGGTAAGGTAATTTTCAGGGTCAGGCACAGAGCTAAGTATTAGTATACCTCCTGTTTGTGCCATAGCCTCCACCATAAGTACACCGGGCATTACAGGTGCACCCGGAAAATGCCCTACGAAGAAACCTTCGTTCATAGTAACATTTTTAAGCCCTACCACATGAGTTTCAGACATTTCTAATATCTTATCTACCAACAGGAATGGTGGCCTGTGTGGCAGCATACTCATTATTTTATTCACGTCCATTAAAGGTTCTTTATGCAAATCGAACTCAGGGACGTGGTTACGTTGTTCTATCTTAATTATTTTTGATAGCTTTTTAGCAAATTGTGTGTTTACAAAATGTCCCGGTTTATTAGCTATAATTTTACCTTTTATACGGGTGCCTACCAAAGCAAGGTCACCAATAACATCAAGTAGCTTATGTCTTGCAGCCTCATTTGGGTGGTGTAATGTAAGGTTGTCTAATATACCATTTGGCTTTATTGAAATACTGTCTTTGCCAAAAGCAGTTTTAAGGTTCTCCATAGTCTCAGGAGAAATTTCTTTATCTACATAAACAATAGCATTATTAAGGTCTCCACCTTTAATAAGTCCGTTATTTAGTAGTGTTTCAAGTTCGTGTAGAAAACTGAATGTTCTTGAGTTTGCTATTTCAGTTTTAAACTCTTTTATATTTTTAAGTGTAGCATTTTGTGTAGCTAAAACCTTAGTACCAAAATCTACCATTGCAGTTACCTGATATTCTTCAGAAGGCATTACAATTATTTCACTACCTGTAGTTTCATCAGTATACGAAATAACTTCTTTTACAGTGTAAACTTTTCTTTCGGCATCCTGCTCCTCTACTCCTACTTCTTCAATAGCTTCTACAAAGAATTTAGAAGAACCATCCATAATTGGTGGTTCGGAAGCATCAAGCTCAATGATTACATTATCCACATCACATCCTACAAAAGCCGCCAATACATGCTCTGATGTTTGAATTTTAACGCCTTTTTTTTCAAGGTTAGTACCACGCTGGGTATTTACAACATAGTTAGCATCTGCTTCAACTATTGGCTGACCTTCTAAATCTACCCTTACAAATGTATAACCGTTATTTACAGGAGCAGGCTTAAAAGTCATTGTAACTTCTTTACCGGTATGTAAGCCTACCCCCTTTAAGGATATTGGGCTTTTAATTGTGGTTTGTTTAACCATTACCTTCAATTTATTTTTTAATTGTGTTCTTTATATTGTTGCTTTAGTTCATCTATTTCAGAAACTATTTTAGGCAGATTCTTAAAGTGTACATACGATTTATTAAAATCAGAATAGCCTAATGCAGGTGTTCCCTGTACTGCTTCGCCATCAGGAATACTTTTACCTACACCTGATTGCGCTTGAATGCGTACACCGTCGCCAATAGTTATATGCCCTACTATACCAACCTGACCGCCAATAATACAGTTTTTACCTATTTTGGTAGAACCTGCTATACCTGTTTGTGATGCTATAACAGTATTTTCGCCAATAACTACGTTGTGGGCTATTTGTATTTGGTTATCCAGTTTTACCCCTTTTTTAATTACTGTAGAGCCAAGTGTAGCCCTGTCTATAGTTGTGCCTGCACCTATTTCTACATCCTCTTCAAGTATTACATTACCTATTTGCGGTACTTTGCTATATACTCCTTCTTCATTCGGTACAAAACCAAAACCATCTGAACCTACTATACAACCTGAATGTATAATACAGTTGTTGCCTATTTCGGTTTCTGAATAAATACGTACTCCTGAAAATAATATTACATTGTCTCCAATTATTACATTATCTCCAACAAAAGTGTTAGGGTATATTTTTACGTTTTTCCCTATTACCACATTTTTACCTATATAGCTAAAGCTGCCAAGGTAAAGGTCTTCTCCGTATTTTACATTCTCAGAAATCATAGTATGGTCTTCAATACCTGATTTCATCAATTTTACCTGATTATAATATTCTAATAACTTAGAAAATGATTTATAAGCATCTTCTACCTTTATAAGTGTGGTAGATATTTCCTCTTCCGGCTCAAATGTATTATTAACTATAGTAATACTAGCCTGAGTAGAATATATATATTGTTGATATTTAGGGTTTGCAAGAAAAGTAAGCGAGCCTTTACTTCCTTCTTCTATTTTAGAGAGTTTATATACCTCTTCATTAGGGTTACCTACTACCTCGCCTTCAAGTATACCCGCTATTTGTTCTGCTGTAAATTTCATCCCGACAAAAATATAAAATTATATTAAATCGATACTTTTTCCAAAATTACTTTAGGAAAACACACGTAATATTTAGTTACCGGCTCTGATAAGGCTTTTATATTCAGTTGATCTGAGGCTTCTGCCACATCTTCTACCGTTTTGTTCTTTTTTAAAATATGTATTGGCTCTCCTTTTATGTTATATGCCTGATTTTTTATTTCACCACTAAACACGAAATATTCTGCTTCTGCTTCCTCTAAATCATATTCTTCCATTACAGAAGTTTTAATTTCAGTAATTTTAGCTTCATCAGCCTGTTCTGCTCGTAGCTTAATTTTAAGTAAATCACGGTTTATAATCATTCTGCTTAATTCACTCAATACAAAATCATTATGAAACTGCCATTCTTTTATAGCACTCATAACATCAAAATCATCTAATCGTGAAAATGTATTAAGTACATCTTCATTAAAATCATTTAAAGTTATTTTATTTTTAAGGAAAAACTGCAATGGCGCACTACAAATTAAATCGGCACCATTATGTACTAATTGTTTAGCACGCTTTAAAATTTTAGTAAGTATAAGTTCGGCCACTACACTGGTTTTATGTAAATAGGTTTGCCAATACATTAACCTTCTGGCCACAAGAAATTTCTCTACCGAATAAATTCCTTTCTCCTCTATAACCAATATATCATCCTGAACATTCATCATTTGTATCAATCGTTCAGAATTGATGTTTCCTTCTGCTACACCACTATAAAAGCTATCGCGCTTTAAATAGTCCATCCTGTCCATATCTAACTGACTGGATATAAGTTGCAGCATGAACTTTCTGTGGTATTCGCCTTTAAAAATTTTTATAGCAAGCGATAACTTACCCTTAAAAATTTCATTTAGCTTATCCATAAATAGCAGTGATATGGATTCGTGGTTTACATCTTCTACAATACTATGCTCCATAGCATGCGAAAAAGGACCATGACCAATATCGTGCAATAAAATGGCTATATAAAGAGCATTTTCTTCTTCTTCGGATATTTCAACACCTTTAAACTTTAATACCTGAACTGTTTTTTGCATAATATGCATACAGCCCAGTGCATGATGAAACCTTGTATGGTGTGCTCCCGGGTATACCAAATATGACATTCCCATTTGAGAAATACGGCGTAAGCGCTGAAAATAAGGGTGTTGAATAAGGTCGTAAACCAAAGGGTTTGTTATGGAAATAAACCCGTAAATAGGGTCGTTAAGTATTTTAAGCTTGTTGATACCGCTCACTGTAAAAGGTTATTTTTAACAAATATAACAAACATACTTTGTATAGTAGCAAAAGCCTGTAAATACTATATAAATATGAATAATTATAGTAAAGATTTTAATTATTCTCTTCTTGTTTTTTATGTCTGTCTTTTTTAATTGTTTTCCGAATGTTAGTTATGAGTAAGATAAAAACCAGACATATAATTAAGGTAATAACACCTACTTTTTCATACGGTTCAGGGAAAATAGAAAAATTATACTTTTCATTAAGAAAGGTAAGACCAAAGAAAATCAACAAATATATCACTCCCCATAGAAGCCACTTTAAAACTATTTTATTTTCTTCTTCTGCCTTTCCCATATTTACTAATATCTAGCCAATTAAAACAGATGTCATATTTAACGAACCGCCAACCAGTTTATCATTAAAAAAGCTAACTACATCTTTTTTATCTTTCAATGCTAACGAGTATAATAACGGATAGTAATGATCAGGTGTTGGTATAGCCAGTTTAGCAACTTTATTCAGCTTATCATAATCCATTAGGTCTTTATGGTTACTGTCTGCTATTTTTTGTTTGAATATTTCATTCATTTCAATAGCCCAGTCATAACCATAATTATCATCATTAAGTTTATCCCACGCTACCATTCTCAGGTTATGAACCATATTACCGCTACCTAAAACAAGCACACCTTTTTCACGAAGTTTAGCTAAATCCTTTGCAAGGTTATAGTGATATTCGGACGGTTTATTATAGTCTATACTTAATTGTAAAACAGGAATATCCGCATCAGGATACATGTGGCGTACTACCGTCCAAGCACCATGATCTAAACCCCATTCATGATCCATTTTTACATCAGTATGCGTTATTAGTTCCGAAGTTTGTTTTGCTAACTCAGGATTACCTTTGGCGGAGTATTGAACATCAAAAAGCTCCTGAGGGAAACCTCCAAAATCGTGTATGGTTCTCGGGCTATCCATAGCGGTAACATACGTTCCCCAAGTTAACCAGTGTGCTGATATTACCAATACTGCTTTAGGTTTTGGTAACTCTTTACCCAGTTTGCTCCAGTTTTGGGAAAACTCATTATCCTCAATACCATTCATGGGTGAACCGTGCCCTACAAATAAAACAGGTTGCTTATCGCCTTGTAGCTGTAGGTCATCAGTCCAATTTTTAAAAGTATGTAATGACATTTTATTACCTAATTACATTAATTGATGATTATACATCGTCTTTTTCAGCAAGGTAAATTCCATCATCTTTAATAGCTATAAGCCTTTGTTTATAAAGACTACCTATAGCTTTTTTAAAGGCTTTTTTACTCATTTGGAGTACCGTTTTTATATCTTCGGGATGACTGTTGTCATTTAATCCTAAAAAGCCTCTGCCCTCTTCTAGTTCCTGTAGTATTTTTGCTGCATTCGGTTCTATACCTTCTACTCCTGCTTTTTGCAACGTAACATCTATTTTATTGTCAGGGCGAATATTTTTTATGTATCCTTTAAGCCTTTCTCCCATTCTCAAGTCTTTATATACTTCATCTTTGTATAAAAGCCCTGTGTACTGTTCATTTATTATTACATTAATACCTAAATCAGTAGTATGCGTAACAATTAATGAAACTTCTTCCCCTTCCTGTACGGTTAAGTTCTCGTTATCGGTAAACTGACTTGTTTTACTTGAACCTACCAGTCTGTTACTTTTTTCATCGAGATACATATAAACAATATACCTTTTACCTTCTTCCATAGGACGTGCCTGCTCTCTAAACGGAACAAACAAATCTTTCTCTAAGCCCATATCTAAAAAAGCACCGTATTTGTTAACAAAACTTACACGAAGTGCAGCAAACCCATTTAATAAAATATAGGGTTTTAAGGTAGTGGCTACAGGACGTTCCTGCTGGTCGAGATAAACGAATGCTTCTATCTCCTCGCCTAACTCATACTGTTTAGGTATATATTTGTTAGGTAATAGTATATCGTCTTCTCCATTGGTTAAATAAAGCCCAACGCTTGTTTCCCTGTCTATAGTAAGGATATTATATTTTCCTATTTCAATCATTAGAATAAATTAAAGGGTTAAAGATACAAAGAATAGCTAGCATTAGAATAATTCATACAAGCATAACATTTCAGAGCAAATATTCATAAAATAAATATTATATGTTAAAATATTTATTAAATTTACTATATCTAACTTTAAAATTATGGAAAACAAAGATTATTTCAAAGCTATTACGTATTCTATAAACGAAGATGTAAAGTCAGAAAACTACGTATATACAGACGATTTGTTAAAGCTTATAAATGATGATGAATTAAAAGAAGCTATTATTAACAAGTATAATCTTGATACTAATTTAAAAATTGAAAATAATAAAATTGAATATCTATATAACTTAGTAAAACAATATTCTGAAAGGTTTACTCTAATTCGTTTAGAAGCTCAGGAAAAAGATGTAACATGCGAATTAAAATCTGAGGAAGTAACAGGGAAACCAATATATATTTTTCATATAAAAAATGGAAATGAAGGAGAATTATTATATGACTCGATTCATGCAGAAGCAATATATGACTCAATAAATCTATTTTACAGCAGCAAAAGTTTATCTCAATATGTAAAATCATTAAAAAAAGTTCCCGCAAAAAGAGGTTTACTTAATGACTTAAATGATTCCTGGTCTAAATATTACAATAATAATGAAAATGCCTCTAAAGCTAAATTATTTAGAATATTAAACCATAAAGAAAATTATTATTTAAAAAGTATTAATACTTCTGCATATAAAGAGTATGGTATAGCTGAGTCTTTTGTAATGACAATTCTTGAACTAGATAAATTTAAAAAGCAAAATCCTGATGTTGAATTTATTATTTCCTCAGTATCAATTAGTGAATCAAAACTTGACATTATTATATCTCAGAAAAAGTCTATTGAATTAGAAAGTTTAGGCTTCTTAAGATCTTCAATTTCAATCAGGAATAAAGATCAAGGAAACACTTCTTTTGGAGTATACTCTACCTTAGAGTTTTATCCCAAAAATAATAATGGAAACAAAATATATTTATTCCCAAAAGAAGATAAAAATAAAATTAAAAATTCTGTTACTTCTAATCATACTGTTTCAATAGAAACTTTTATTAAAACATTTTCTAATATAAATGAATTATTCAACTCAGGAGAACAACTTAAACAAGATTTTCATTTTTATCAGAAAAGTAAAAATTATGATGAACTAAGAGCTAAAATAGAATTTAAAATGATATCTCATAATAGCCCCTTTAAGAATATTACACGATTGAAGGAGTTATTCTCTAGAAAAAATACCGGACATATTGAAAATTTAGAAAAGTTGTTACGCGTTTGTGCTGAATCTGATTCAATAGAAATGGAATATGATTTAAAATTTAAACTTAGGTATCTAATTTCTAATGTATTGCTATACAACAAGTATTAATAACCATTAAATCAGATTAATTGTTTAAAAAACTCTTTTAATATTTTGTTGTTTTCAGTTGTTGGTGTAAATATTTCTAATATTTTCGGTTGCCCTGTTCTTTCTAAGAAACTTTCTAAAGCTATTTCTAAACTACTTTCATTATCAGCAGTATAATAGCCAAAACCAAACATTTTAGCTAAATGTGCTGCTGTATGGCTGTGTGAAGTTTCAAAATAGGTATTAAATACTGAGTTTTCCTGATGTCCCGGTAATATCCTGAAAATTCCGCCACCGCTATTATTAACTATAATAATTTTAAAATCTTTGGGTATATAGCTGTTCCACAAGGCATTACTGTCATATAAAAAGCTAATATCTCCTGAAATTAAAATTGTTTCTTTACCCGAAGCCAATGCTGCCCCAACTGCTGTAGAAGTACTGCCGTCTATTCCGCTTGTACCCCTGTTACAAAATACTTCTATAGTTGAGTTAATATCTAATAGCTGAGCATAGCGTATGCCTGCACTATTGCTTATTTGCAGTTGAATATTGTTTGGTAAAGCTGCTAAAACTTTTTCAAAAACTTTAAGGTCAGAGAAAGGTATTTCACTTAAGTATTTTTCACTCTTTTCTTTCCTAAATGCTTTTAATTGCTGTGCTTTTGCATTATACTCGCTTTGTACCTGTTGTACATTAGATAAGAAACTATTTAAAAAGGTATCAGGGTCTACTTTAAAGTGTTTGGTTAAAGCACTGTAAGTATCGTAAGCCCTTAGTTCATCTATATGCCAGTGTTCCTGCGGACTGTATTTTCGCAGCCATGCTTTTACCCTTTTAGAAACTACCATACCCCCGAAAGTTACTAGTATTTCTGGTCGATAGGCTTCAAAATCTTTATCCGTAAAAGGTGTTATAAAAACATCTATATTACTGATAAAACTAGCATCGTGCAGATTCGAAGTAGTCTCAGTCATTACTACAACTGAAGGGTCTTTAGCCAACTGTTTTATTATGGCTTCATCTATAGTGTTAGGAGGGTTTACACCTACTAAAACCAGTTTCTTTTTAGCATTATTCCATATATCAATATAATGCTGTAAATCTTCTTCGTTAAAGAAGTTATTTTCCAGCACCGTATCAAAAACTTTAGGCTGTACGCTAAGTTCTTCAACAGTATCATATAAAGGCTCTTCAAAGGGTACATTTATATGTACAGGACCTTTATTTATAAGGGCACTATTTATTGCATTATTAATCTTATCATCATTTTCAGCGGAAGCCTCTAATGTAAGATTAGCTGAATACAGTATATGATTGGCATATACATTTTCCTGTCGTATGGTTTGCCCGTCACCAATATCTATTTTATGTGGTGGTCTGTCTGCAGAAATAACTATAAGCGGTATCTGGCTGTAAAAAGCCTCTGCAACCGCAGGGTAATAGTTTAACAGCGCAGAACCCGATGTACATACTAAAGCGGTAGGTTTTTTAAGCTGTTGTGCCATTCCCATAGCGAAAAATGCTGCACAACGCTCATCGGCTATGCTGTAACACTTAAAATTAGGATTACTGCCAAAACCTATAGTAAGCGGTGCATTACGCGAACCGGGAGAAATTATAATATTGGTAACTCCTTTAGCCAAACATATTTCTATTACACTTTGGGCTAAAGGTATTTTAGGATATATCATATATATTCAAAACTATTTCGATGTGGTTTTATATCGAAATTTATAGCTTTTATAAATTGTTTTATTTTTCCCCTATCCAGTTAACAATATCAATGTCTATAGGTAATGTTTTTGGGCTTACTACTTTTACAACCTTACCTTCTTCATTTATAAGGTATTTTTGGAAGTTCCATTCTACATTACTATCCTGGAAACCATTTTTACTTTCTTCAGTAAGAAATTGGTATATAGGTGCTTTATCATCTCCTTTTACTGATATTTTTTCCATCATAGGAAAGGTAACACCATAATTTTTCTCACAAAAAGAGGCTATTTCTTCATTTGTACCGGGTTCCTGTTCTGCAAAATTATTAGCAGGGAAACCGACTATAACAAAGTTCTGGTCTTTGTAAGCATCGTATAGTGTTTGTAAATCTTTATATTGAGGAGTTAAACCACATTTAGAAGCTGTATTTACAATCATTATTTTTTTACCTTTTAAGTCGGCAAAGTCAAATGTTTCTCCATTTATATCATTTACCTTAAACTGATATATTGTTTGGTCATTCATATCTACTATTTCTGTTTTTTCTTCTTTTTTACAGCCGGCAAATAGCACCATACTGCATACTATAATTGCTAATTTTTTCATCGTTGTATTTTGTTATAAATTTAGAACTTAATTTCTATACACCCAATTATTACTTTATATTTAACCATTATTATATACACCTTAAACTACTATGCATTTTTTGAAAACTATATTAACTTTTTTACGAAACAGGGAATATAGAGATTTGTTATATACCACTGCTATAATATTAACAATAGGTACTTTCTCATATCACCATATTGAAGGTTGGAGTTATATAGACTCTCTTTACTTTTCAGTAGTAACCTTAACTACTATAGGTTTTGGCGATTTTACTCCTCAAACCGACTTAGGTAAGCTGTTTACTATTTTATATATTATAATGGGTATTGGTGTTATACTTACTTTTATAAATACGTTACAGCACCATTACACACAATCACAACAAAAGCGTAAGAAAAAATAAATCTTACGCTTTTGCTATATAATATTCTTGTTATACTATTTCTTTAAATACTTCCTGTATTTGAAATAAGATAGCCCACCTATTATAAATACTCCTAATGCCATCCAGAAAAAATACGAAGGTGTTCTTACCTCTCCGCTTGCATACGAGTGTAACCCTGTAAGGTAGAAGTTAACACCAAAGTATGTCATTAATATTGACGAAAACGCCAATACACTAAAGAAGTTATATATCCATGTACCTCGTAATGATGGTACAAAACGCATGTGTATTACAAAAGCATATACCATTATGCTAACTAATGCCCAAGTTTCTTTCGGGTCCCAACCCCAGTAGCGCCCCCAGCTTTCGTTAGCCCATTGCCCTCCTAAAAAGTTACCAATGGTAAGCATAACGAGCCCTACAGTAAGTGCCATTTCATTAATATAAGTAATCTCCTGTATGTTGAGTTTCATTTTCTCTTTATTCTTGTCATTTACAAACAGCATCAATATCATAGCTATAAGACCTAATATCATAGCCAGTGTAAACGGTCCGTAACTGGCTACAATAACTGCAACGTGTATCATTAACCAGTAAGAGTTTAGCACCGGTACAAGATTACCAATTTCAGGGTCAGTCCAGTTCCAGTGTGCTACCATTAATATGATTGAAGCCACGAAAGCAGCAGCAGCTACAGTTAGTTGTGATTTTCTGCCAAATGCCAAACCAAAGAACATAGTAGCCCAACCTACATATATAACTGACTCATAAGCATTACTCCAAGGAGCATGCCCTGACACATACCAACGTACTATTAAACCTGCAGTATGTAAAGCAAATAACAATCCTATAATTACGTGGAAGGTATTAGCACCTACTTTTACCCACTTTTTGTTATTAAATATTTTAATAATAACAAAAAGTATCATTAATAAGCCGGCATACATATACCATGAAAAAAGCTTTTTAAAGATGTCGTACTTATTGTAAAGAATTTCAGCATCTACCTTATCTTTACTGGGCATAACGTCTGCCCCGTATGTTTTTTGATAATTTTTTATGCCTACTAGCAACTCCTCTGATCGTGTAAAATCGTTGGTTTGGGTAGCTGATGCTAATGTTTGTAAATAATAAGGCAAAGCGTTTTTAATAGTATCTAAAGATGTACCTGTAGGCTCACCAAGTTCCACATACGATACCCATTTGTCATTTTCATGTTCCGGTATTGGGAATATCTTTAATATTTGCCCTGAAAGTGCTGAATACAGAAGATTAATTTTTTGGTCTATATCCATAAAATCCTTCTCGAACTTATTAGGCACAGGTTCACGGTATGCTTTCTCTAAAATTTCAGTAAGTTTATATCCTCCTCTTTCATCAAAAAAGTCAGAAAGAGCAGCATATTTAGCATCTTTTTCTACACCTGCAACTGCTCTTAAACTATCGTTACCACGCTTTAAGTAAATAATAGGAATATTGTACCACGCTTCATCCAACATTATCATAGATAAGAATGCTTGGTCGGCATTCATGTCTTTATAAGTATCACTTTTACTTACTTTTCGTAAAAGCTCAGATGAGAATGTATTTAACGGTTTCATTCTACCTGCATCCTGTATAATAACACGTCCAAACTTATCTGCCTGCTCTTCGTTTACTTTAAACTTATGAATAAGTGAATCAAGTTGTTTTTGGGTTGGTTTTTCATGTATATGTTGCTGAGAATAACCATTAAAAGCAAATAAAAATAATGCTGCTATAGTTAGTGTTGCTTTTTTAGCTTTTACTTTTTCCAGTTTTTTCTTCAGGTCGTTAAAACGTGTGTTTTTATCAAATAGAATTGCCATAAGACCTATGTACAGTAAAAAGTAGCCTATGTATGTAATCCATGTACCCCAAAAATCATGACTTACAGAAAGTACAGTTCCTAACTCATCATCATCAAAAGAAGCTTGGAAGAAACGGTAACCTCTATAATCTAAAACATGGTTCATATAAATATGAGCATCAAAAGTTTCATTCTTTTCATTATCAATTACAGTAGTTTTACTTTCAAACGAAGCAAAGCTTGACTCAGAACCAGGGTTTTTCTTTGCTATAAAATCGTTTAGTTTTATAGCGAATGGTAGTTCATAAACTTTACTGCCATACATAAAAGTATATTCAAGATTACCTATTTTAAATGATTGCGGAACTCCTACTTTTCCCCTGCTTCCTAAAAGGGTGACATCTTTCTCCTGCCCTTCCGAACGAACCGTTACTGTAAGCGCACCATCTGCTTTAGATTTTGCGTCGTTGTTAGACTCATAACCTATTGCTCCTTTTATAGCAGGCTCAGGAAATACAAAACGAGCTTGCCCCAACGTATATAACGAACGCATCATTAACGGCTGTACAGAGTCTTTAACTACATTACCCGTATGTTGGTCTGCCATTCGCATAAAGTTACCTTCAAAAGGAGAACTTATTGTATAGTTTTCTCCATCGGTAGTAATATTTATAGCTCCCGGAGTTTCTTTGTTTAAAGCAAAAAGTAAGTTGTGTATATTTTGTACTTCTCCTTCTTTTAGGTAATGTTCATGTCGGCTTCCGCTACTGGCTTCAACCATTTTAAGGTAAAACTGACCGTTTGGGTCTTCTTTAACTACCTCTTTGGCATCAATCATATAGTCTTTATACTCAATCTCAAAAGGTATATCGTTAAACTTATCAGCAATAGTAAAATCATTGCTGGATAATAACGGAACTTCTTTTACACTTAAAATTAAAGGTTTTTCGTAACTACGGCGGCGCATTTCTCCTTCATACTCACCGTCTACAAAAACAGTTAAATACGTTTTATCAGAATAAAACTGGTTTTGGGTAGCACCTTCTCTTATAGGCATCATACCCTCATAGCTAATGTAACGGGTAACAAAAGCACCTATGATAATAAGTATGAAAGAAAGGTGTAGTAAAAGTGTAGCCCACTTCTCTTTTTTATTCAATTGGTAACGTTTTATATTACCAAAAAAGTTCAATACAAAAATTAGCATTATAGCCTCAAACCACCATGCATTATATATAAAATTTCTTGCTGTATCTGTATTATGTGCGTCTTCTATAAAAGTCCCTATTCCCATTGCGGCAGCAAAAACCAAAAAGAGAACAGCCATTAATCGTGTAGAAGAAAAAAAGGATATTATTTTATTCATGAGTATTGCAGAACGATTATTTCAAATTCCTGCAAAAATACTGAAAACTTAAGTTTTTCTTATGATTTAAAAAATTAAAAGTCAAGAAAGACTTATTATTAAAACTATTTCTAAATTAAAATCATAAATCAATAATATTGCTAATTATCTTGTGTACTTATTAAAATACGATAATGTATATTATATTTGGCTCAGTAATATTTATATAATGAAGCTTTTTACAGTTACACTTTTACTTTTTCTTACTCCTTTTTTTGTTCACAGCCAGATAGAAGCTAAGACAAAAGATGGCAGGGAAGTTATACTTAATAATAACGGAACATGGATATATTCGGATAGTTTGTGTAACTATTTTATCAAAACTAAAACATATAGTAATGGTAAGAGTGTTGTTTATGCCAACAACAGCATAAAAGTAAAAGGAGAAGGAGAAAATTCAGGGCTGGAAATAATGCTCATGAAAACCTCTCAGTCTATAGTATTTACTATTACCACATTGGATAAAGAAATATGGTGTGTAGATAAAACAACCATAGCAACAGTAGAATTTACGAATGGTAAAACCATTGATTTACAGCAAATGGGTAATGAAAACTGTAATGGCGATTTCTCCTGTTTTTTAAGCGAAGTAATGGAAAACAACAAAGAATTAAAAAAGTTGTGCAAATACATGATTAAAAGTATAACCATAGCCTATACAATAAACAACAGTGAAAGTACCGTTACTAATAGTGTAAAAACAACTTTTACTACAGGCGATGCCTACAGAGTAAAAACTATAATGGAATGTTTAGCTAACAAATAATGATAACCACATGAGATTACAAAAACTGAAATTACTATCATTTTTTATTTTAATAAGTTCATGGAGTTTTGCTCAGGAAGTAGAACCAAATAACCAGTCAGCATTTGATGATGTAACCTACAGGCGCGGTAATGTATACCGTACTGCATCAGGAGTGCCGGGACCGGAATACTGGCAAAACAGTGCAAGCTATGCTATAGAAGCAGAACTGGATGATAAACAAAACACCCTGAAAGGTAAACTTACTCTTACCTATCAAAATAATAGCCCGCAGGATTTAGATTTTATCTGGATGTATGTTGAGCAGAATCGTTTTACTGAAGATTCTCGTGGTACACTTACATCTCCTGCTAACTATAACCGTTATGACGGCGATACGGATGGTGGTATGACTATTACCAACCTGTCTGCTAAAACTACAGGCGATGCATCTTCTAAGCATTTAATATCCGATACCCGTATGCAGGTTTTCTTTACTGAACCTCTAAAGGCCAAAGGCGGAAAAGCAACTGTAAGTATGGATTTTGAGTTTAAAATACCTGTAGAAGGTATGGACAGAATGGGACAGCTTGAAACTAAAAACGGTATTATTTATTCTATGGCACAATGGTATCCTCGTGTTGCAGTTTTTGATGATGTTGTAGGCTGGAATACAGAACCTTACCTTGGCGCAGGTGAATTTTATCTTGAATATGGGGATTTTGATTATAAAATTACTGTTCCGTACAATCATATAGTAGTTGGTTCAGGAGAATTAGTGAATGCTAAAGAGGTACTTTCTAAAAAAGTATTAAAACGCTATGAAAAAGCAGCCAAAAGCAATAAAACAGTTTACCTTATAAAACCTGATGAAGTTGGTAATACAGAAATTACCCGACCTACACAAAGCGGTAAACTAACCTGGCATTTCAAGATGAAAAACAGTCGTGATGTGGCTTTTGCTTCCTCAAAAGCATTTGTGTGGGATGCTGCACGGATAAACTTACCAAATAACGAAACAGCAATAGCACAATCAGCATACCCTGTAGAGGTATCATCTGACGTGGCTTGGGGTCGTTCTACAGAATATACTAAAGCCTCTATAGAACATTACTCCGAAAAATGGTTTCCTTACCCTTATACAAGTGCTGTAAATGTAGCATCAAATGTAGGTGGTATGGAGTACCCGGGGTTATCATTCTGTGGTTCTAAAAGTTTTGGTGCTGACCTTTGGGATGTAACCGACCATGAATTCGGGCATAACTGGTTCCCTATGATAGTAGGTTCTAACGAACGTCGTTACGCTTGGATGGACGAAGGTTTTAATACATTTATCAACTATTACAGTACTTTAGCGTTTAATGATGGTGAATATGAATCGGATGTGGCAAAAAGCTTAAACCGTGTGCAATGGTTTAAATGGAGAAACCGCGAAGGTATTGACACCTATCCTGATGTAGCAAAAAGCATGAACCTTGCCTTTACAGCATACTACAAACCTGCAACAGGGCTTATATTACTACGAGAATACATTTTAGATCATGAACGTTTTGATAATGCTTTCAGGGCGTATATTAAGGCATGGGCGTACAAACACCCGCAACCTACAGACTTTTATAACTGCATGGAAAATGTAGCAGGAGAAAACCTAAACTGGTTTTGGAGAGGCTGGTTTACAGGAACAGGTAATATTGACTTAGGTATTAAAAAAGTTGCTCCAAAAGAAGGTTATACTGTAGTTACTTTCGAAAACAAAGGCGCTGTACCAATGCCTGTGGTATTTAAAGTAGGCTTTGAAGATGGTACGTCTATGACTAAAAAACTACCTGTAGAAATATGGCAACGTCAGGACACATGGAATTATAATATAGATTCGCCTAAAAAGGTGAAGTATATAGATATAGACCCGGAACGTTATATGCCGGATGTTGATATGACTGATAATTCCTGGATAGCGGAATAATTTTGTAAGATATAGTTTCAAAAATACAAACCCGGGTGTTGTTTTATAACCCGGGTTTATTTTATAATTTAGCAACCATGTTAAAGGTAACTGTAATTGGCTCGGGCAATGTAGCACAGCATTTAATACGTGTTTTCAACAATTCACCTGGAATTGAAATGGTACAGGCGTATGCCCGCACACCACAGTCATTACTGCACTTACTTCCTGAAAATAAAATAACCGATAGTTTTCATAATCTTGAAGAAGCTGATATATATATTATATCCGTTACTGATGATGCTATTAGTGAAGTAGCATCTGCCCTGCCCTTCTCCCGCAGATTGGTTGTACACACGTCAGGCAGTGTATCGCAAAACAGTTTAGACAGTAAAAACAAACGTGGTGTTTTCTACCCATTACAAACATTCTCTAAAAACAAAGAGGTCGACTTTAAAAAAGTGCCTTTATGTTTGGAAAGTGAGCACCCTGAAGATTATATAGTATTGGAAAAACTGGCAAATGCCATATCGGATAATGTGTATTCAGTTGATTCAACACAACGGCAGTCGCTACATGTTGCAGCAGTGTTTGTGAGCAACTTTGTAAACCACATGTATAAACTAGGTAATGATATTTGCCAAACACATAATTTACCTTTCGACATTTTAAAACCACTTATTACTGAGACAGCAGCAAAAGTGCAGTTACTAAACCCTGCCGAAGCGCAAACAGGTCCTGCTAGACGTAATGACCAAACTACAATACAAAAACACATTGATTTCCTTGAAGATGAAAACATGAAGGAAATCTACCATATATTATCTAAATCTATACAAAATACCAAATGAGTAAGAGTTATAAGGAAATAATGAATGATATAACTACGTTTATTTTTGACGTAGACGGAGTATTAACCGATGGCAGTATACACGTAAGCACTACAGGTGAAATGTTGCGCAATATGAGTATAAGAGATGGTTATGCGCTAAAAACTGCAATAGAAAGTGGCTACAATGTTTGTGCTATTTCAGGAGGAAAAAACGAAGGAGTAAGAATACGCCTTAGAAATTTAGGAATTACCGATATCTATCTTGGCGTTCAGGATAAGGTAGAAACATTTGAAGAATATATAGACATATATAATATTAAACCTGAGCAGGTATTGTTTATGGGTGATGATTTACCGGATTATTGGATAATGAAAAAAGTAGGACTACCTACCTGCCCACAGGATGCAGCACCTGAAATTAAAGAAATAAGCGAATATGTATCGCACAAAACGGGAGGTAAAGGCTGTGCACGTGATGTGATAGAACAGGTTATGAAAGTTCAGGGGAAATGGATGGAACATTTTAATGCTCAGTACGATTAATAAACAATAAAAGTAATTTTTATACACAAAAACTAAATGAAAATAATAAATTTTATAGGTGTTAAGTATTTGGTTATTATACTAACAGGTATGCTAGTTTTCCGATATGGGTTTCTTGAACCAAGTCTGCGCATATTAGCACTTAATGATTGGCAATACCTACTTATGGTACTGGCTACTTTACTAGTTGCAGCAGGAGGTTTGTTTGTAAGCAACAGTAAAACTGAAGCTCACTTTACACAAGATAAAATATATAATGTTTACGGTACTTTATCGGTTACCGGTTTAGTTATAGGTTTATATCTATCGCACATACTGGGCAATTACTCATTATCAATAATATACTTTATTGCCGCAAGTATGATGTATGTATACTCTGGTACCCTCAAACAAATGCTGTTAATAAGTAATATAGTAGTAGCTATTGTAGCTGCTTTACCTTTAATGGTTATTGCAATATACAACCTGTACCCTATAATAGTACCAAGTACACAAGCCAATATGGCTACAATGTTTAGTTTACTATTAGATTACAGTTTGTTTATACTACTATTAGTATTCATACTTACTTTAGTATACGATTTAAAAAATGTAGATACTGATTATAATGATTACAGAAGTACCTTACCTATAGTACTGGGAAAAGGCAGAGCAAGTAAAGTTGTTTTCTTTTTAATGCTTATTCCTGTAGGACTGGTATTCTTTTACATTAACACCTACTTAATGGATTTAACCTGGGCTACAGGTTATTTATTACTAACCATAGTAGGTCCTACCATTTACTTTTTAATAAAATTATGGGGAGCAAAAACTGCTAAAGAGTACAGTCATTTAGCAAAAGTTATAGAATTGATTTTGTTCTTCACTGCTATATCTGTAGCAGTAATAAACTATAATATAAATTTTAATAATGCTTAAAGAAAAATTACAAGGATATAAGGTTATTTTAGCCTCCGGCTCTCCGCGCCGAAGGCAATTTATGAATGACCTTAATATCGATTTTGAAATACGCCTTAATGAAGTAGAAGAAATTTATCCTGAAAACCTGCAAGGGTGTGAAATAACTGATTTTTTAGCAGAACTGAAAAGTAATGCATTAGCAGATACCCTTGAGGATAAAGAGATACTGATTACCAGTGATACTATTGTATGGCACAATCACGAAGCACTGGGAAAGCCAAAGGATTATGATGATGCTTATACTATGCTTAGCTCACTATCAGGGAAAACACATGAGGTTATTAGCTCGGTTTGTTTAAAAAGCAGTACGAAATCAGTTACTTTTAACGAGACTACAAGGGTAACGTTCCATGATATTACCGAAGAGGAAATAAAACACTATTTAGACAACTATAAACCTTTCGACAAAGCAGGTGCATACGGCATACAGGAATGGATTGGCTTAATAGCTATAGCTAAGCTGGAAGGTTCTTATAATAATGTAGTAGGTATGCCTGTAAATAAAGTATACCACGAACTTATAAAGTTTGTGTCTTAAAAACACGCTTCTATTCTATACATATTAAACCAATACAAAACAATGCACAAAAATATTATTGCTTTATTTCTACTGTTAGTTACAGCAGTTTCTCAGGCACAACCCAATTTACCGGAGAAACCAAACTCAGCAGAAATATATCATAAAATAGAAAAACTTAACTTTTTAGGTTCAGCACTATACATAGCGGCTCACCCTGATGATGAAAATACAAGGTTAATTTCTTTCTTATCAAACCATGTAAAAGCCCGTACAGGCTATTTATCCCTAACACGTGGTGACGGTGGGCAAAACCTTATTGGTTTAGAGCTTAGAGAATTATTAGGTGTTATAAGAACACAGGAACTTATAGAAGCACGTAAAATTGATGGGGGTGAACAATTTTTTAGCCGTGCTAATGATTTCGGATATTCAAAAGTACCGAATGAAACCCTGCAAATATGGGATAAAAAAGAAGTTTTGGAAGATATGGTTTGGGTTATTCGTAATTTTCAACCTGATGTAATTATCACCCGCTTTGACCATCGTTCTCCCGGAACAACACATGGTCATCACACTTCTTCTGCTATGTTAACTCAGGAAGCATTTTACTTAGCTAATGATGATAAATATGCTACTGAACAGTTACAATATACAACTACATGGCAACCTGAAAGAGTACTTTTTAATACCTCATGGTGGTTTTTCGGAGGCAGAGAAAACTTCGAAAAAGCTGATAAGTCTAAATATATTAATCTTTCTACAGGTTTTTACTATCCGTTATTAGGGCAATCAAATCAGGAAATAGCAGCACTTAGCCGTAGTAAACATAAATCGCAAGGTTTTGGTACAAGCGGTGCTCGTGGCGAGGATATGGAGTACTTAGAGCTTACAAAAGGTAGTGATATTAACGATAAACAAAACCTTTTTGAAGGTATTGATACTTCTTGGAACAGAGTTAAAGGTGGAAAACCTATAGGCGAAGCAGTTAGCAAAATAATAAAAGAGTATGATTTTGCTAATCCTGCTAAATCACTGCCTGCTTTAGTTAAAGTATACCAACAAATTAATAAACTGGAAGATACCCACTGGAAAGAATTAAAACTGAAAGAACTAAAAGCTATTATTGCTGATTGTAGCGGTTTATATCTTGAAGCCTATGCCGAAACACAATCGGTAACACCGGGCGATAATGTTACTTTACACTGGGAAGCTATTAACCGAAGTAACGCTGCTATTAACTTAAATTCTATTACTGTTTTACCATTAAATAAAGTTATTCAGCAGGAATTACCTTTAGAGTATAATATTGACAAAGATGATATTGCTACTGTACAAATACCTGAAAATGCTGAATATACTTCTCCATACTGGCTGGAAGAAAAAGCAGGTACCGGTATGTATGTGGTAAACGATTTACAAAAAATAGGTGTACCTGATATAATACGCAATTTTAAAGTAGCGTTTAGTGTAAATATAGAAGGTGTTACTATTCCCTTTGAAAGAACTATTGTACATAAATTCAGTGATCCTGTAAAGGGAGAAGTATATCAGCCATTTGATATAACACCTGCTGTAAGCACAGAAATAATGAACGATGTACAACTGTTTAAAGACGAAAGTACACAAGTTGTACTTGTAAAAGTAAAAGCAGGAAAAGACAATTGCAATGGTATAGTAAAACTTGATTTACCAAAGGAATGGAGTGTATCGCCTGCTACTATACCATTTGATATAGCAAACAAAGATGAAGAAATAGTAGTAAATTTTGAAGTTACTCCGCCAAGTAAACCTTCAGAAGTTACTGCAAAAAGTGTTGCTGTTATCGGGAATAATGTATACGATAAAAAACAGGTAATTATAGATTACCCACATATTGCTAAACAACAAGTCTTACTATCTGCAATAGCTAAATTCACCAAAGTAGATTTAGAGATTAAGAACAGTAAAATAGCTTATATAATGGGCGCAGGCGATAATATCCCTAAGAGCCTTGAACAAATGGGTTATGAAGTTGCCCTGCTAACGCCTGAATCATTATCAGCGGAGACTCTTGAAGGGTTTGATGTTGTAATTACAGGAATACGAGCCTATAATGTTTTGGAAAACTTAGCCCAAAAACAAGATGTGTTATTCGATTTTGTTGAAAAAGGCGGTAATATGGTGGTACAATATAATACTACAGGGCATTTATCAATACGAGATTTAGCTCCTTATGAATTAAGAATTTCGCGAGACAGAGTTACTGAGGAAGATGCTAAAGTTACCTTCCTTAATAAAAAACATCCTGTTTTAAACACACCAAACAAAATAACAGAAAACGATTTTAAAGGCTGGGTACAAGAGCAAGGTTTATACTATCCTGACAAATGGAGTGAGGAGTTTGAACCAATATTATCATCGCACGATACGGGAGAAACACCTAAAAAAGGTGCCCTACTTATAGCCCGCTACGGTAAAGGTTATTATATTTATACCGGACTTAGTTTTTTTAGGGAGCTGCCTCAGGGCGTTTCAGGGGCATACAGGCTCATGGCAAATATTATAGACTTAGGTAAAAAATAATAGCATTATGAAAAAAAATCCTTCACGCTGGAAAAAAAGCTATTCATTAGTACTATTACTAAACTTAGTTTATATAATAGTTTTTTATCTACTAATGGAAATATACACATAAGCCTATGCACTTAATTGACTGGATAATTCTGGGAGTAACCCTTACTTTTATAGTGCTGTATGGTGCCATAAAAACAAAAGGTAGTAAAAATGTAGAAGAATTTATTTTAGGAGGTAACACTACACCTTGGTGGACAGTAGGGTTATCGGTAATGGCTACACAAGCCAGTGCTATTACATTTCTTTCTACACCCGGGCAAGCCTATCATGACGGGATGGGCTTCGTGCAGTTTTACTTTGGTTTACCACTGGCAATGGTAGTTATATGCCTTACGTTTATACCTATTTACCATAAACTAAAAGTATTTACCGCATACGAATTCTTAGAACAACGTTTTGATATAAAAACAAGAACGTTCGCCTCTCTCCTTTTTCTTATACAGCGTGGTTTAGGTACAGGGCTTACTATATACGCCCCTGCCATTATAATGTCATCATTACTAGGGTGGAACCTTAATCTGATGAATTTTCTTATTGGTTTATTAGTTATAATTTACACTGTTTCAGGAGGAACACGGGCTGTAAATGTTACCCACAAGCAGCAAATGTTTGTAATAATGAGTGGTATGTTTATTACCTTCTTTATTATACTAAGTTACTTACCTGATGAGCTTAGTTTTGATAATGTACTGCACATTGCCGGAGCTAATGATAAAATGGATATTCTTGATTTTTCTTTTGATACTGATAAACGGTATACGGTATGGAGTGGTATTGCCGGTGGTTTTTTCCTGGCACTCTCCTACTTTGGTACAGACCAATCTCAGGTACAGCGTTATCTTTCGGGGAAATCAGTTAGAGAAAGTCAAATGGGGCTTATAATGAATGGTATACTTAAAGTGCCTATGCAGTTTTTTATATTGCTTATAGGTGTTATGGTTTTCTTGTTCTTTCAGTTTCACGAAGCACCTTTACACTTTAACCCTAATAATGTTGAAGCTATAAATAGTTCTGAGTACAAAGGAGAATATCAAAATCTTGAAAAAGAACTTAAAGGTGTAGTAAATGAAAAGAAAGAAATAAGCATGCTGTATGCTGACCAGTTACACCAAGATTATGACAACAAAGAGCTGCATAACCGACTGGTAGCTTTAAACAGTAAAGAAAAAGACTTAAGAGATCAGGCTAAAACACTTATTAGTGAAGTAAATGAAAATGCAGAAACCAATGATAAAGATTATGTATTTCTGTATTTCATTCTAAACTTTTTACCTAAAGGACTTGTTGGGCTATTATTAGCAGTAATATTCTCCGCAGCCATGTCATCTTCTGCGTCTGGTTTAAATGCTTTAGCATCTACCACTGCTATAGATTTATATAAAAGAAATGTAAAAGGGGAGAAATCAGATAAGCATTTTGTTAGTGCTACCCGAGTTTTTACTATTTTTTGGGGTGTGGTTGCTATACTTTTTGCTTGTATAGGTACATTGTTTGAAAATCTTATACAGTTGGTAAACATAATTGGTTCTATATTCTATGGTACAGTACTGGGTATTTTCTTGGTAGCATTTTACATTAAGTTTATAAAAGCACAAGCTATATTCATCGGAGCTTTAATAAGTCAACTTTCAATATTTGTAATATATTATTATGATGTTGTCAGCTTTTTATGGCTAAACGTTATAGGGGCTGTATTAACTATAGTAATAGCAGCTATAATACAAATGTTTATGAATAATAACACCTCTCCTACTGAAGAAGTAATTGAAACAACATAAGAGACATAATAATTACTCAAATAAAAAGGCAGCCGTTTGGCTGCCTTTTTATTTGAGTAATTTTAATTGCAGATTATTTTCTGCTCCATTCCTGTATAGAATCTTTATTCATTTTTACATAATCAGCATTATTAGCTTTTTCAGCAGCTTCCAGTGAAAGTTTTGCTGTAGCTATATCGCCTTTTTTATCTCCCATTTTAGCTTGAATAAGTGCTTTTTGTCTTAAGAAATAAAAAGGAACATCCTTTCCTTTAGGTGTTTTTTCAATAGCAGTGTCCATCCACTTAAGTGCTGTAGCTAAATCAAGGTTAGACTGGTAGTAATATTGTGCCGCATCAAAATAATCTCTTGCAGAAGGACCATCCATTACTGCTTCAATACTCTTCATAGCTAAATCGCTTGTAGGCACCTCTATCTTAACAGCAATCATTGTTTTTTCCCAAGCAATTTCAAGATGAGCATAATCATTATTTAAGTCATTAATTCCTATGGTAAGCGTCTCAATATTTCGGTTTAAAAACTCAGGTTTAACACTGGTACGCAAAGCAACCTTCTTATCATCCCATTTTTCAGGTAGTCCCCAGTTATTAGTATCAGTATAAAAAATAACATCCCAACTATCTGCTTTTGGCTGAGTGTATAATGCATATTTCCCTGCTTCAAGCGACTTGCCTCCGATAACTACATCATCAGAAAATGTTATCATTGTATTTTCATTCGCTCCTGTTCTCCATACACGACCAAAAGGAACTAACTCTCCGTATACAGCTCTGCCGCGTGCGCTTGGGCGATGGTACTCAATTTTAACATCTGTTAACCCTACAGTTTGCTGTACAACTGCTTTAGGGCTTGCCTGTGGTGTTTGTACCTGTGCGAAACCAATTGCAGATACCGTTAGCATTACTAACGCAATAAGTGATTTTTTCATAAATTTTGCTTTGTTATAAGTGTAATAAATGTATGGCGCTAAATTAAAAATTAAACCCCTTACGATTGTTAAATGTATCAAAAAATATTACACTTTAACCTACAAAATTTCTGCCATTTTTTTAATTTCACACAATAACTTTTTATTTTTAAATGAAACTGTACACTATTCATAAAAAGCAAAATCTCCCAATTTCCTTAGAAGAAGCTTGGAATTTTATATCAAACCCTAAAAATCTGGCTGTAATAACTCCTGATTCTATGGGGTTTAAAACACTTTCGGGTGATGACAGGAAAATGTTTGCAGGTCAGGTTATCCATTATCATATAACACCTTTAATGGGGTTAAAAATGCAATGGGTTACAGAGATTACTCATGTTAAAGATTTAGAATTCTTTGTTGATGAACAACGCTTTGGTCCTTATAAATTCTGGCATCATAAACATTTTGTTAAAGAAATACCGGGAGGTATAGAAATGGAAGATATTGTACACTATAAACTACCTATGGGAATATTAGGCGATTTATTTCATCCGTTATTGGTAAAACCAAAATTAGAAGAGATATTTGAATACAGACAACAAAAGCTGGAGTCTTTATTCGGTAAAATGGAATAACTACTATGAATATATTTTGGTTTAGGCGTGATTTAAGAATAGAAGATAATACAGGACTATACAATGCTCTTACTTCGGAAGAAGAAGTACTGCCTATATTTATTTTCGACAAAAATATACTGGAAGATTTACCTAAAAACGACCATAGGATAACATTTATACATAGTCTTTTAAATGATATAAATACAGAACTTAAAAAGCATAAGCGTTCCTTAGCTGTTTTTTACGATGAACCGGAAAAGGTTTTTAAAAAACTAATCAAGGAACACGATGTAAAAGCGGTTTTTATAAACCATGACTATGAACCTTACGCCAAAAAGAGAGATACTAAAATAAAAGAGTTACTTGAAGATGAAGGTATTTATTTCCACACCTATAAAGACCAGGTTATTTTTGAAAAAGATGAAGTAGTTAAAGATGATGGCAAGCCCTATGTAGTATATACTCCCTACATGAAAAAGTGGAGAGAAAAACTTACAGACAGCGACATTAGGCAACATAATCCTGAAAATAAACTTATTGAACTGGCAACACACTCCTACCCTTTCTTAAGTTTGGATGATATTGGTTTTAAAGAGGCGGAACTTAAGCCTATAGATTATAAAGTTACTCCGACACTTATTGATGATTATGAAGATACCCGTAATTTCCCTGCCAAGGAAAACGGAACTTCTCACCTTAGCCCGTATTTGCGTTTTGGTGCTGTAAGCGTGCGTGAAATGGTAAAAAAAGCCTTGGAAAGCAAAAACGATACTTTTTTAACTGAGTTGATATGGCGGGAGTTCTTTATGCAGATATTATGGCATTTTCCCGATACGGTTACTAAAAGTTTCCGTGAAAAGTATGATAATATTAAGTGGCGTAACAATAAAAAAGAGTTTGAAGCGTGGTGTAATGGTAAAACAGGCTACCCAATGGTAGATGCCGGTATGCGCGAGCTTAACCAAACAGGGTATATGCATAACCGTGTACGTATGGTAGTTGCCAGCTTTTTATGCAAACATTTATTAATAGACTGGCGCTGGGGCGAAGCCTATTTCGCTGAAAAGTTGTTTGACTACGAACAATCCAGTAATGTCGGGAATTGGCAGTGGGCTGCAGGTAGCGGTGTAGATGCTGCGCCTTATTTCAGGATTTTTAACCCTACAGAACAGGTTAAAAAGTTTGATAAAGACTTACAATACATAAAAAAATGGGTTCCTGAATTTGAAGAACCTGATTACTCCCCTATAGTAGACCATAAAGAAGCCCGCGAACGGGCATTAAAAGTATACAAAGAGGCTGTTTCTTAACGTTAATATTGTTGTTGCAACTCTATAATTTTTTTAATTTCTCTTGCTCCTTTTATATTAGGATAGCGTATTAAAACGTTATCAATATCTTTTATAACTTCTTTAAAAACATATTCTGAATAAGGTTGTTTTTTAATTAGGGTTATTGCATTTACATACGTATCCATTGCTATTGATTCTTTTCCAAGCATCAATTGAGCAAGTCCTTTATTTGCTGTTACCCAACCTAATTCATACTCAGCATTAGCCTTATCACTATACTCAATACACTTTAGGTAATCTCCATTTTCAAATTGAGTCCAACCAATCCCCCCATATAGCTCTGCTCTTTCTTGTTCAGGAGTTTTATGTATTTCTGCTGTAATTGCAACTACTTCAATAGAAACATTAACTCCATCAAAAGAACTAGGATTTTTCAACCCCAAATACCATGTGTTAGTAGTAACATCATTAATTTGAACAACAGCTTGCTTAGTATTTTCAACTGTTCCTTCTCTTATATATCTGTAAATACCACCATTATTGTCTACTTTCTTATAAAATAAGTCTATATTTTCAATATCACACAAATAAACGTCTAATGAACTAGAGCCTTCTGGCACTTTAACTTTTGATGCTATTTTTGATGTTATTCCGCTATAATCAAAAAGTAAACTTGAAAGTTGTAGAGCTAGATTTAGATTTTTAATGCCACTTTTACCCGTAGAGGTTGAAAAGCTATAATACCATTCTACAGTATTAGGCGGTAAATCTATTTTTATATAAGTTCTAGATTTTCCACCAAATTCAGAACGCATTCCTCCATTTAAATATATACTTCTAGGCTCTATTATTTGATATGATTTTTTAATTACCTCTTGGGAAAATACTGCATTAGCCAATAACAATAGAACTAAGATCAAAAACTTATTCATACTAAACCATCTTTGTTAAATCGTAAATCTCATTATTAAAAATTTAATCTGAGAGATTGATTTTTTAATAAAGTACAATTATATTAAAAGAGCTTATAAAAATAAATCCCCATTAATGGGGATTTATTTTTATATAATATGAAATGCTCTTATAATTTAAACAGCCTTCTTTTCTGTAATATGTTTTATTTTTTCAGCATTTAAATTATTGAAATCATCAATAACCATATCAGCCAGTGATGTTTCCTGCATCATGGAGTTACCGTTCTCGTAACCAATACAAAATATTCCTGCTGCCTTTGCTGCTTTTATACCGTTAGTACTGTCTTCAAAAATAATACACTCCTCTTTCAGGAAGCCTGAACGTTTGTTCGCTTCGTTAAAAATAGCAGGGTTAGGCTTAGAGAATTCGAAATCTTCCCCGCTTATTTTATCTTCAAAGTATGGGTTTAGTCCAAACCTGTCAAAAACCTGATTGATTTTAGCATGTGTAGCTGATGATGCTAATAGTAATTTAATACCGTGTTTATGTAAATCCATTATAAGGTCTTTTACACCCGGCATTAACTCTAAGTCTTTTGTTTGATTAAAAGCCTCAAAGTAATATTTATAGCTTTCCTCCAGTAAATCTTCAACAGACGCTTCAAGGTTATATAACTCTTTAAGTTTCTGAATTATATTTTTATCTGAATTCCCTGTAAAAGTTGCATAAACATCATCAGGTACAGTTATTCCCAGTTTTTTGTAAAACTCTTGGTTAGCTATATAGCCAATAGGTTCAGTGTTAACCACTACCCCATCCATGTCAAAAATCACACAGTTTATCACAGTGTTATCTGTTTTATTTTATCTGAGTTTAACTCATCAAAATGGTTAATAATAACATCGGCCTCTTCCAAATGCTGCCCCTGTGAGTGTATGCTTGTATACCCTACACAATATATTCCTGCACCTTTTGCTGCCTTTACGCCATTAGTACTATCTTCTATAATAATACATTCATTTTTAGCATGACCTGAAAGTTCGGCAGCTTTTATAAAAATAGCAGGGTCCGGTTTAGACTTCGGGAAGTCTTCCCCACTAACAATATGCGTAAAATACTGGTGTAATTTAAAACGGTTAAATACTCTGTTTATAGTAACCTTTGAGGCAGAGGATGCCAGTATTAACTGTATCCCGTTATCATAAAGGTCTACAATAAGTTTACGTACCCCTTCCAAAAGGTCAAGGTCTTCTTTTTCATCAAAAGCATCGTTGAAAAAGTTTCTCTTTCGCTGTACTAAAGCTTCAACTTCTTCAGTTAAACCGAAAGTTTCTTTAAGTTTTTGGTAAACGTTTTTGGTAGAGTTACCCGTAAGGGTAGCATACATTTCATCAGTAACATCAATCCCCAAATGGTCAAAATGTTTATGGTATGCAAAATAATGAACGGGCTCAGTATCTACAATGACCCCGTCCATATCAAATATTACTGTTTTAATCATAGTTGTGTGTATAGGGCGCAAAAATACAATTTAGCCCTATACACCAAAAGGAATATAGCATTAAGTTGCCGTTAATGTTACATTAGTATGCCATGCAAGCTTCTGCGCATCGTCTGCATGCCTCTGCACATTCACGGCAATGGTCGTGCTCATCACTGAATTTTTCACATTCATCAGCACAAGCATTACATATATCAGCGCATAATTTCATAATTTGTTCACTAAACTCAGAACCTCTCTGTTCAAACTTAATACATTCCAGGCATATTTCGGAGCAGTCATTACATAATGATATACAACGTAAGTGATCATCATTTGCCATTTTAGTGCATTCTGCAGCGCAGTTGTGGCATGCTCTAAAACATTCTAAACAAGTTTCAATCATAGTTTGATTTTCCATAATAAGTCTTTTTTTAGTTTGTATACTATAAAATTACTATTAGAAAAAAGCTTTTACCTATAAGGGGCTGTTAAACATTTCTTTATACTCTCATAAAATGTTAGCTATTTAATTAAACCTTTTGCATTAACTTTAGTCATACTAAATATAATAGGTTAACTGAAATTGGATAACGAGAAAGAATTTATAGCAAAATTACTGGCTCCTGAAACCCGAGAGAAGGCTTTTAGGCAACTGGTAACGCTATATAGCCGACCGTTATACAGCCATATAAGAAATATAGTTCTTAATCATGATGACACTGATGATGTTTTACAAAACACTTTTATAAAGGTGTTTAAAAACCTAGATAGATTTAAAGGTGAAAGCAAACTGTTTTCATGGATGTACCGAATTGCAACCAATGAAGCTATTACCTTTATTAACCAAAAGGCTAGAAAGCAGGGTATAACTAACGAGGAAGTAGTTCAAAAAGCAGTACAAAACCTAACAGCAGATGAACATTTTGAAGGAGATGAAATACAGCTTAAACTACAACAAGCTATTAGTATATTGCCCGAAAAGCAGCAGTTAGTTTTTAAAATGAAGTATTTTGAAGATTTGAAGTATGAAGAAATATCTGATGTATTGGGAACATCTGTAGGGGCATTAAAGGCATCTTATCACCATGCGGTTAAAAAAGTTGAGGAATATATTACTAAAACTTAAACCATTTACATATAATTGAGTTTTACTGTTATGAAAAATTTTAAACTGGATAACGAAAAAAAGGTAACTTCAGGGTTTAAGGCTCCCGAAGGATACTTTGACAACTTTACCGATAAGGTAATGAAACAATTACCGGAGAAAGAAACCAAAGTAGTACCTTTATACAAGAGCGTACAAAAATGGTATGGAGGGGTCGCAGCAATATTGGTTATTTTATTTGGTGTGGGATTATTTTTTAAATTAAACACATCAGGAGATGAAATTGTACAACCCGATGCTTCTACCATTGAAAATTATTTGGTTTACCAGTCTGATATTACTAATGAAGATTTATATCAAAGCCTTAATGAAAGTGATATAGAAATACTGGAAGAAAATATACAAATAAGTAATGAAGCTATAGAGAATTATATAGCTTATGAAAACGAATATGAATATTACATAAATGATTAAAGCTATGAAAATAAAATATTTATTACCTTTTATATTACTTTTTACTTTAACATCTTACAGCCAGGGGCATAAGGAAAAAAGAGAACGTATTAAAGCACTTAAAGTATCGTTTATTACTACTGAGTTAAACCTTAGTAGTGAAGAATCTGCTAAGTTTTGGCCTATATATAATGAATTTGAAGAAAAAGAATTTGCTTTAAGACACGATAAAATGAGAGGCTTAGTGAAAAAGCTGGATGCAAGTGATATCGATAAAATGTCGGACAAGGAGGCATTAAACTACCTGAAAGAATTTGAGGAAGCAGAAACTAAGCTAATACAACTACGTAAAAAATTGGTGGAAGATTTAAAACCGATAATTGGTCCTGTAAAAATTTTAAAGCTCAAAAAAGCAGAAGATGAATTTAACAGGAGGCTTTGGGCAAGATATAAAAAAGGTAAAGAGTAAATAGAAAAAAACAACAGATAAAGAAAAAGCGGTTTAAAAACCGCTTTTTCTTTATATTTTACCGTAATACATGGCTTTAACTATACCATCGGCAAGACCTATTTTGGGAACAAAAATATTACGTGCGCCACTCCATTTCATAGTATTAAGGTATATTCTTGTAGCATGTATAATAACATCTGCTCTATCCGGGTTAAGTCCCAGTTCCGAAATACGCTCTTCATACGTCAATTTATTTAAAAATTGGTATTGTGAATTAACATACATATAGGAAAGCGGCAGATCCTGCTTTTTTCCCGATAGTTTAAACAACTTATTAATATTTCCTCCTGAACCTATTAAAATTACCCTGTCATAAGGTGCAGTAGCCTTTTTAACCCACTTTTCTATATCATTCCATACAGAATCATCTACCATATTGTTAAGCAGCCTTACCGTACCATTTTTAAATGATTTTGAAGCGACTATTTTCCCATTGTCAAATAAAGAAAACTCAGTACTTCCACCACCTACATCAACAAACAGATAAGTATTTTCAGGTTTTATAAAACGGTGTAAATCAGTAGCTGCTATAATCGCTGCTTCCTTTTTACCATCTATAATATCTATTTTAACTCCTGTTTCTTTTTCTATAAGCTCTACAATCTTTTTTCCGTTTTTTGCTTCCCGCATAGCAGAAGTAGCACAAGCAGTATAACGCTCTACTTTATGAACACCCATAAGCAGCTTATAAGCCTTCATAGCCTCTACCATGCGTTGCTTACTGTCTTCGGATATTTTACCTTCGGTAAAGGCATCCTGACCTAAACGGATAGGTACTCGTACTAATGAACTTTTATTAAATTGTGTTTCTTTTCCTTCCTGCTCTACAATATTGGCAATAAGTAGCCTCATGGCATTAGAGCCAATATCTATAGCAGCATATTTTTTTATAGTAATCATTATATATTATTCCGGTTGAAGGTACGCTATTATCCATAGCAAAGCACCTCATACTACAACTTTCTCTTTAAAGTTTTTCTTTGAAGCCATTATAGCTGCTCGTATATAACTTCCAGCTTATTAAGGTAGTAATTATACATTTCCTGCTGCGCTCTGAATACCTTATGAGTATTAATTTTTCTATAAGTATTACTCAGGTCTTCTGAGTGTAAACGGGCTTTTACATTACCTTTCCAGCCTATATCAAAAGTATCTATAAGTTCCTGCTTAATTTCTTCGTCATAAATAGGGCATGTAACCTCTACTCTTGAATCTAAGTTTCTTGTCATAAAATCAGCGGAAGAAATATAAACATCAGGATTTCCGGCATTAGCAAAAATATACACTCTGGAGTGTTCTAAATAGCGGTCTACAATACTAATGGCCTCTATATTTTCGCTCATGTCTTCAACTCCCGGTATAAGGCAACACATACCGCGTACTATAAGCTGAATTTTTACCCCTTCTCTACTGGCTTCGTACAGCTTATCAATCATCTTAGTATCGGTAAGGCTGTTCATTTTCAGCTTCATATAGGCTTCCTTACCGGCAATAGCATTTAATATTTCCCTGTCAATAAGTTTATAAAGCTTTGTTCGGGTGTACTGCGGAGAAACCAAAAGGTGCTTATATCGGCTTATACGATAGTTTACTTCAAAGAAGTCAAATACCTTATTAATCTCTTTTAAAATAGGCTGATGGCTTGTAAATAATGTTACATCGGTATATATCTTGGAGGTAGACTCATTAAAGTTACCTGTAGATATAATCCCGTAACGTTTTAGCTTTTTATCTTCTACACGCTCTGCAATACATATTTTACTATGCACTTTTAAGCCTTTTACACCAAAAATAAGATTGATGCCTTCAGTTTGCATTAACTCTGCATAATATATGTTGCTGGCTTCATCAAAACGAGCACGTAACTCTATTTGTACCGTAACTTTTTTACCGTTTTTAGCTGCGTTTATAAGCGAGCTTATTATCTGCGAATTTTTAGCGAGCCTGTATAGTGTTATTTTTATTGATATAACTTTCGGATCCAACGCTACCTCTCGTAAAAACTTAATTATATAAGCAAACGACTGGTAAGGAGCGTATAACAGGTAATCTTTCTTTTTTATCTTCTTTATAATACTGCCTTCAAGACTTAAACCATCAACAGGCAGAGGTATATTTTCTTTATACTGCAAGTCTTTCCTTCCCAATGTAGGGAAGTTCATATAATCTCTTCTGTTGTGGTAACGTCCACCGGGTATTATACTGTCCGAAGCGTCTATACCCATACGGTTAAGGAAAAACTGTAAAGTATCCTCATCTATAGACTGGTCATAAACAAAACGTACCGGCTCTCCTACCCTTCTTTCCAGAACTCCTTTTGATATTTTTTCCATAAGACTTTTACTTAGGTCACTATCAATTTCAAGCTCGGCATCTCGGGTAATTTTAATCATGTGTGCCGTTACTTCCTGATATTTAAACATATTGAATATGCTATGCAGGTTATAACGAATAACATCATCAAGCATCATTACGTACTGCTTACCATTATCAGGAGGTAACACTACAAAGCGATTAATATTTTTAGGCATTTCAACTATTGCATACCTAACTTTATCATCTGTAAAGCTATCCTCTTCATCCTCGTCTTCAATTTCATCTGTTTTAGGCTTCATTACTAATTTAACAGCAAGGTAGCCAGATGTATCTTTTAATAACGGGAATTCATCTAAATCGTTAAGTATAATAGTAACCAACTGTGGGCTTACCTCTTGTATAAAAAAGTCTTTTATAAAAAGTCCCTGCTCTTTAGTTACTTCTGTTTCATTAATTATATGTATACTTTCCTTTTCAAGCTCTTGCTCTATTACACTAAGTATGCGTAAACTTTCTGACTGCTGCTCTATAACTACTTCTGTAATTTCTTTAAGCAGTTTTTCGGCAGTAATACCTCCCAGTATTTTTTCACCTGTTTTACCTTCAAGGCTTAATCGGCGAATAGCAGCATACCTAACCCGGAAAAATTCATCTAAATTATTGGAAAAAATCCCTACAAAACGAAGTCTGTCAATAAGTGGTACATGTTCATCTGAAGCTTCCTGTAATACTCTGGCATTAAAAGCAAGCCAGCTTTTTTCTCTGTCAATATATCGGTTTACCGGTGAGTGGTGAATCATATTTTTTAAAATCTCTTGGGAACAATAGCTTTTCTGTTTTTCCTTGTTGTATATCCTGCCAGCTATCAACATTAAAAGACAAATATACAAATCCTGATGTAGGAACATTCTCTACATCCTGACTTCCGAAGGTATTTACAAAAGTAGTAATAGCATCATTATGCCCAAAAACAATTAAGTTATCAAATTGGTCGTCACAGGTTTTTATTTCTGCTTCCAGTTTTTTAGCATCAAAAGTGTAAAGACTGTCTTTAAACACTATACTTTCCTGTGGTATAGATAATGTTTCTGCAAATATATAAGCTGTGTTTTTAGCTCTTTGAGCAGTACTGCTCCATACTATATACGAATCCGGTAAAAACTCCTCTACATTGGCTGAAACCAAATGTGCATCATTTATCCCTCGTCTGGACAGTGGTCTGTCTTTATCGATCAACGGAGCATCCCAACTGGATTTTGCGTGGCGTATAAGAATCAAATTTTTCATTGTGTACGCATTTAATTAAAGAATCTGTTCTTAAATATCTTAAAAAATTTAACACAACGAACATTTTTAGCTGTTAATTTGCTATTAAAGTTTAAGGAGCCAGCCTGTCCTTGTTCCAGGAGTAATCTTCAGCCATAGTATAGCGTATTCTGTCATGTAGTCGGTTAGCTCTGCCTTGCCAAAACTCAACTGACACAGGTTTAACAATATAGCCTCCCCAATTATCCGGTCTCGGTATTTCTTTACCTTGATATTCTTTATCAAATTCTACTAATTTTTTATCTAAATAATCACGTGATGGTATTACCTGACTTTGCGGAGAAACAACAGCACCTAGTTTGCTTCCAACAGGTCTGCTGTCAAAATATCCGTCTGAAAGATTTTCAGCTATCTTTTCAGCTTTACCTTTTATAATAACTTGTCTTTCCATTTCGTGCCAAAAAAACGATAAGCATACATTTGGATTTTTCGCTATTGCTTTACCCTTTTCAGAATTATAATTAGTATAAAAAACAAAGCCTTCAAAAGTAAATTGTTTTAAAAGTACTACTCTTGATTTTGGAAAACCATCTAATCCTATAGTAGAAACAGTCATAGCGTTTACTTCTGCCCCACCACCAAATTCTTCAACCTCTATAAACCAGTTTCTAAAAAGCGAAATAGGATCTTCAGGAAGGTTTTCTTCTATAAGTTTACTTTTTTCGTATGATTTTCTATAATTGCTTAAATCTTTCATAGCAGGAAAATAATGAAGTTATTTATAAAAAAATACTACTGAAAAAAATCACTTTTCCAGTAGTACAAAGGTAAGATTACTTTTATTATTAAATAAGTTGCAAAACTGATAATTACAGATCAAAAAATTTACCGTCATCAGCAATATCAACATTTTCAAATACAGTTTGTGCCTCTTTTTTAAAGAGTTCCATTGATTTATATCGTGTAGAAAAATGACCTAAAATCAATTTTTTAGCATTTGCTTTTTTCGCTATTAAAGCCGCCTGCTTTGCAGTAGTATGCATTGTTCTTTCACATAAGTGTTCTTCACTATCCAAAAAAGTACTTTCGTGATATAAAACATCAACATCTTTAATAATGGGTATAACAGGCTCATGGTAAACGGTATCCGAACAAAATGCATAGCTTTTTGGCGGAGCAGGATCAAAAGTTAACTCTTTGTTTGGTATTAATTTGCCATCATCCAGCTTCATATCATGACCTGCTTTAATTTTATTATAATAACAGGTTTCTATACCGTATTCTTCTACTGCTGCTACATTTAGCTTTCGCGGGTCTTCCTTTTCTTCAAAAAGATAACCATTAGCATATATACGGTGTTTTAAAGGTATTGTACTAACTTTTACTTTATCATCTTCAAAAACTACCTGTGATTCATCCGATTCCAGTTCATCGAAATACAGGTTATACCCTGTCCATGCTTTAGAAAGTTTTAACTGTAAAAGTATCATTTCCTTTATGCCTTTCGGTCCATGTACATGTAAATCTGTCTGGCGATTAAGTAACGAAAAAGTAGATATGAGTCCTATAAGTCCAAAAACATGGTCACCATGCAGATGTGAAATAAATATGTGATTTATCTTAGAGAAACGAAGCTTATGTTTTCGTAATTGTACCTGTGTACCTTCTCCGCAATCAATTAAAAACATTCTGTTTTTAATTTCCAATACCTGAGCAGTAGGATTTGTTAAAGTCCTTGGTGTAGCTGCATAACAGCCTAATATTGTTAAATTCATTATTTCTCGTTAATTGGTGGAGAAAGGTATATTTATATTTAGGACCTAAAAACCTAAATCACGCTCAATTTCCTCCATTTGTATAATATCGTGTGCCTCAAGTACTGTAGGCACTATTACCATTTCTTCCGGAGCGTCATTATAGTCAAAATCACTAATAACCAATACAAATGATTTTTTTGCTTTACGGTGTTTATTAGATAATGGTAAAAAAGATAATATTTGATTTAAACTCAACTTCTCGTCATGAGAAAGGTCAAGTACTATATTATAATCTTTAAACTTATTGTTGTATTCTTTATTAATCTTTTCCTGAAAAGCAGTAATATCTCCCTGAGTATTTTTAATAGTTACAGTATTTCCTTTTTCTACTACTTTCATTTTTATTTTGTTTAATTTCAGCTAAGTTACTAATGTAAATAGTTTTAAATTATAAGCTTAACCAAATTTTAATATCATTTAGTTAATAATACTACTTACTGCTTTATTTTAGAAGCTAATAAATATATAACAGCCATACGTACTGCCACTCCGTTCTCTACCTGATCTAATATTACGGATTGCTGAGAATCTGCAACGTCACTGGTTATTTCTACCCCCCTGTTTATAGGTCCCGGGTGCATTATAACTATTTCTTTATTTAAAGAGTCCAGCAGTTCTTTATCCACTCCATATTGTTGTGTATACTCTCTTGTTGAAGGGAAGTAATTTACATCAAGCCTTTCATTTTGTACTCTTAACATATTAGCAACATCGCACCACTCTAAAGCTTTTCGTAAATTAGGCTCAACCTTAACTCCTAACGATTCAATATACTTTGGTATTAATGTTTTAGGACCACAAACTTTAACCTCTGCTCCCTGTAATTGTAAAGCATAAATATTAGACAGCGCAACACGCGAATGTAATATATCGCCCACTATAACTACTTTTTTACCTTCTGTACTACCTAATCGCTCACGAATGGTATAAGAATCCAGTAAGCCTTGTGTTGGGTGTTCATGTGCACCATCTCCGGCATTTACTATACTTGCTTTTACATTTTGCGATAAAAAGTGTGCCGCTCCCGGGCTTGAATGGCGCATTACCACCATATCTACCTTCATTGACAGTATGTTATTTACAGTATCAATTAAGGTTTCTCCTTTTTTTACTGATGATTGCCCTGCTGAAAAACCAATAACATCAGCAGACAGTCTTTTCTGTGCCAGCTCAAAAGAGAGTTTGGTACGGGTACTGTTTTCAAAAAATATATTAGCAATAGTAAAATCCCTAAGAGAAGGAACTTTTTTTATAGGGCGGTTAATTACTTCTTTAAACTGGTCGGCAGTTTCAAAAATAAGATCTATATCATTTTTGGTTATATACTTTATGCCTAACAGGTGATTAACGCTTAATTCTTTCATTATATGGTTGTGTTGCTGTATGCTTTTTTAAATTAAATAAACGCTGTCTTCTCCTTCGTTTTCCTTCCAGGTTACTTTTACCTTTTCGTCGCTTATGGCATCTACCTGCCTGCCTCTGTAATCAGGCTGAATTGGCAAATGGCGACTGAAACGACGGTCTATTAGTGTTAATAACTCGATAGACGACGGTCTGCCGAAAGATTGTATTGCGGTAAGTGCTGCTCTTATGCTTCTGCCTGTATAAAGTACATCATCAATAAAAACAACATTTTTACCTTCAACTAAAAAGTCTATTTGGGTTTTATTGGCTTCCAAAGGTTTTCCTGATCTCCTGAAATCATCACGGAAAAAAGTTATGTCTAAAAAACCAAGTAATACATTGTCTACGTTATAATCCTGCTCCAGAATTTGTTTAATACGTTCTGCTAAAAAGCGACCTCTGGGCTGTAATCCTATTAATATAGTTTCTTTAAAATCAAGATGATTTTCTATTAACTGACATGCTAAACGATGTAATATGATGTTGACTTCTTTAGCAGTAAGTAATACTTTTTGAGTCATAAATGCATTATTGGTTTAGTCTGTAAAATTACAGAAAAATACTGTGCTTATAAAAATGAGGTTTAAATTTATTGTGGATAATAAGTCTTACATGGATAATATTATCACAATTAGTTTATTTTTAACTAAATACACCATAACATATCCTAACTTTATTATAGCAAACCTTAAACAATTAATTATTATGCAAAACAGAATAATAAAACTTGGTTTACTCTCTATGTTATTGCCTTTATTTGCAGGGTGTGAACTAGCCGGTGATATTTTTGAAGCCGGTATAAGCGTTGGTATATTTATAGTAATAGCCATAATAGCATTAGTGCTATGGCTTGTATATAAAGTTAGAAAGTAATAAACAGAGAGTATTTAACCTATAAAAAAATCCCGCAATAAATATTGCGGGATTTTATATTATTACTTAGCGTATAGCTTAGCTCTTTGTTCTTTTATTTTTTCATCATCAAAATAATCATCAAATGTCATGTATTTATCTATAATACCATTTGGTGTTATTTCCAGTACACGATTGGCCACTGTATGTGCAAATTCATGGTCATGCGTTGTAAACAGTACCGAACCTTTAAAGTTCTTTAATGAGTTATTAAAGGCTGTAATACTTTCCAAGTCAAGGTGGTTAGTAGGTTCATCAAGCATTAATACATTAGCGCGAATCATCATCATTCGTGAAAGCATACAACGTACTTTTTCACCTCCTGATAATACCCTTCCTGTTTTTAAAGCCTCTTCTCCACTGAAAAGCATTTTACCAAGGAAACCGCGTACATAAACCTCGTCACGTTCTTCCTCAGTTGTAGCCCACTGGCGAAGCCAGTCTACAAGTGTTAGGTCATTATCAAAAAACTCACTGTTATCAGCAGGTAGGTACGATTGAGAAGTAGTAATACCCCATTCAAACTTTCCGCTTTCCGGCTCCATATTTCCGTTTATAATCTCATAAAAGGCTGTAGTAGCTCGGGAGTCTTTAGAAACTACCACTACTTTATCGCCTTTCGCCATATTAAAGTTTACATCTTTAAAAAGCGTTTCCCCTTCTACAGATGCGCTAAGCCCTGTTATGTTTAATATCTGGTCGCCCGCTTCACGGTCTCTTTCAAATATAATAGCAGGATAACGACGGCTTGACGGCTTAATATCATCAACTTTTAGCTTCTCAATCATTTTTTTACGACTGGTAGCTTGTTTAGATTTTGCCACGTTAGCACTAAATCGCATAATGAACTCCTGTAATTCCTTTTTCTTGTCCTCAGCCTTTTTATTTTGCTGTGCTCTTTGTTTAGCAGCAAGCTGACTTGATTCGTACCAGAAAGTATAGTTACCCGAGTATTGGTTTATTTTACCAAAGTCAATATCTGATATATGTGTACATACAGCATCAAGAAAGTGACGGTCGTGCGATACTACTATTACTGTATTATCATAATTTGCAAGGAAATTTTCTAACCATGAAATTGTTTCAAAGTCAAGGTCGTTAGTAGGCTCATCCATTATCAGTACATCAGGATTACCAAACAGCGCTTGTGCTAAAAGCACACGTACCTTTAGTTTGCTATCCATATCTTCCATTTGGGTATAATGGTGTTCCTCACCTATGCCAAGGCTGGATAATAAAGTAGCAGCATCAGTATCAGCATTCCAGCCATTCATTTCTTCAAATACTACCTGTAACTCTCCTACTCTTTCAGCATCCTTATCAGAAAAATCAGGATTCATATACAATTCATCCATTTCTTTCTTTACCTCATACAGCCTTTTGTTACCCATCATTACTGTTTCCAGTACCGTATATTCGTCAAACATATTGTGGTTCTGGTTTAGTACCGACATACGTTTGCCAGGCTCAAGATTTACATGACCTGATGTTGGGTCTATATCTCCTGCTAATATTTTAAGAAATGTTGATTTCCCTGCACCGTTGGCACCTATAATTCCATAGCAATTCCCTTGTGTAAATGAAGTATTTACTTCATCAAACAAAACGCGTTTGCCAAACTGTACAGATAAATTTGAAACTGAAAGCATGTTTATATTTTTTTTGCAAAAGTATAAAAAAAGGAGAACTATAATAGTAGTATAAGGTTTAATAAAAATAAAACCTTCCTTAAGCTATTTTCGCTTTAACAAACTTTAACTAAAACTACAGTTCTATTGTTTGAATTTTGCAATTTTAAGTTTGATTCGCGCAACCTGATTAGCTCCATAATCTGTTAATTTTGTTGTAAACAAAATCAACAATACTACTATGAATTACAATTATTTAAGCAACACAGGGCTGCTTGTTTCGGAATTATGTTTCGGGACTATGACTTTTGGCGACAAAGGTATATGGAGCGCAATTGCAGGCGTTCAGCAAGACGGTGTTAACGAATTAATGAAAACAGTAATTGATTCGGGTATTAATTTTATTGATACTGCCAATATTTACTCTATGGGAGAGTCAGAAACACTGTTAGGGCAATCATTAAAAGATTTAGGTGTAAACCGAAATGATTTAGTTATTGCTACAAAAGTTAGAGGCACAATGGGTGAAGGACCAAATGAGCAAGGGCTTTCGCGCTACCATATATTCTACTCGGTTGATGAAAGCCTTAAGCGTTTACAACTGGACAATATTGATATATTATATGTTCACGGTGTAGACCCGCGTACTCCCGTTGAAGAAATAATGCGTACACTTAATGATGTAGTACAGTCAGGTAAAGTACGCTATGTAGCCGTTTGTAACTGGCCGGCATGGATGGTTATGAAAGCACAGGGAATAGCAGAAAAGAACGGCTGGCATAAATTTGTAGGTATGCAGTATTACTACTCGTTATCAGGCAGAGATATTGAACGTGAAATAATGCCCCTGGCACAAGACCAGAACTTAAGCATTATGCCTTGGAGCCCGTTAGCAGGAGGGTTCCTTTCAGGGAAATACACTCGCAATAATGAAAATGCAGAAGGCCGTCGTGCAAACTTTGACTTCCCTCCTGTTAATAAGGATAAAGGGTACGATATTATTGATATAATAACCCAAATAGGTAAACAAAAAAATGCATCGGCAGCACAAATAGCTTTAGCATGGGTACGAATGCAGCCGGGTATTAGCAGTACTATTATAGGAGCGAAAAACATTAACCAGTTAAACGACAACTTAAAATCTACAGAAATAGAACTAAGCAAAGAAGAACTGCAACGTATTGATGAAGTAAGCAAGTTAACGACCGAATACCCGCAATGGATGGTAGAACGCCAGGCATACGGGAGATAAAAACACTTTAATAAAAAAAGCATTTCATTATGAAATGCTTTTTTTATTATTATAGAAACTATTTCTTTTTTAATTCGTCATGCCCTTTTAAAACTTTATCGCCATCCTCTTGCTCTATAAGGTAAGCTGGGCTGTCTTCACTGGCGTTTCGGGTAACTTCAGTATCCTTAATAGTTTTTGTTATTTTTTGGGTATACACTTTTTTTATTTTTCCCGTACCTGTACCATTACCCCAATTCCATTCTACTGTATCAGTTTCTTTATAAGCCATAGTTATGTTTATTTAACTTTAAAGATAAAGAAGACATTTTTTTACTTGCGTTAAGACTTAATTAAAGTTCGCTTTAAGCTCAACAATTATCGCTTTACAGCTCTTTTAATTGCTTTATATAAAGAACGCATTCTTCCTTTACTATAACCAAAATCCTTTTTAATCATATTTCCTTCCTTATCGTAAAGAACAACAGTAGGGTAACCTTCTACTGTAATATTTAAATATTTATCAATATCTTTTTGAACTTTATATGTAGATGGATAATTCGTTTTTTTATATTCAAAATAAGCAACAATATCCTCTTTAAAATCAAATTTATTTATACCAATTATAACCAAATCATCTTTAAACTCTTTCTGTAACTTAATCAGTTCTGGCATAGCCTCTAAACATGGAGCGCAGCCTCTGTACCAAAAATCAAGTAATACTACTTTGCCTTTTAGTTCACTAAGATTTAACACCTCATCATTATGTAATTTTAATTCTAAATCAGGTAAACTTATTTCTTTTTCATTAGTTTGAGCATTACTACTGTTTAAACTAAAAATTACTATTAAAAAACAAAACACAATAATAGTATAGCTATTTTTCATAATTTATCCATTTTTAAAATTGCTATTCTTCACTCTTAAGTTTCTCCATTAAAGTACTATAACGCTCTTCTGCATTAATAGTTTCATTTTTATCAACTTTAAATTCATCTAATGAAATATCAGGGTTTATAGCTAAATAATCTACCTCATAATACCTATATTGAACCATAGTCTCCCACCACATATAAGAATAGTAAGCGATAGGTAAATAATCTGATTTCCTAATATAATGCTTTTCAACATTATCCTTTATACCATCTTGATCTTTAAAATTTATAGTCAGCAGATAAACAGGAGTACCATTTAATATATCTTCTGTGAGGGTGAAATTTTCAATTCTCCCTTCGTTTTCATCATTTAGCTTATACTTGTGTGGAGATTTCTCACGTGGCAGATATTCACTTAATAATAAATCCTTATAGCCCTCTACCACTGCATGTCTTACTCTTCTTCTTTTATATATCTGCGGTTCAACATCTTTAGTCAAAGAATCAACACTATGATACTTTAAAAAAGCCCTTTTTCCATCATATCGCCTATGCCCATAACTATTTTCTACCAATAAATCTACAATATTGTATGCTTTCATTTTATCTTTTGGTGCTATATAAAGTGAGCAAACAGCTATGGTATGAACAGTATCTCTACTTGACAGAAATTTCTTTTTATAATCTATTTTATAGACAACAGTATTGATATTAAGCAAAGACTCATCCATTTTTTGCAAGACTTTTAATGTCTCTTTTACAGGAAGTTGTGCATAATTACTATATGTGTTTAATAAAGTAAGTAAACATCCCATTTTAAGAAATAGGCATTTAATTTTCATAATTTTTAGTTGAAAAATGAAGTCCTAATATAGTAAAAACTATATTAGGACTTTAATAATTTAACTTCTAAATTCCTGCAGCTAGTTTAGTTAAAGTACTTACTAATTCAGGTAAACCAGGCGCAGGACCACTATTTAACCCATGCAAACATGAAGATGGCTTACCTTCCTCAGCAGCTCTATTGCAATCACACCCCTTTATTCTTCCCAAAAACCAACTTCTGTCAAACTGACACCAACTGCAATTTTTTGGAGTACATGAGTGTTTAGCAAAAGCTTGATATTCCGTTTCAGGGTTTGGAATAATTAATTTATCTCCTTCTATAGTTAAATCTGCTACTATACCCACCACCATAGAAGTAGATGCCTCTGTGGCAATAAGAGTTACGAATGCTTCATACTGATTTGTATCAGGATTTAACCCATATGCTAATTCGATGCTTTCAACATCAGTAAAAGTACCACTATCTACTAGTAAATCTTTTGCTTCTTTCTCATCATATAAAGCCACAGCAACACCGTTTTCAATTTTTGCTACCAGACCTCCTCTAACATCATCATTTGATTTATTCCAGACAGTTTTACTTGCTTCATTATTTTGGATATCACTATTATCTTCATTACTGCAGGAATATAAACCTACAGTTAATAATGCTACACTTAACAATCCTAATGTATAATACTTTATTTGTTTCATAATTAATTAGTTTTTTATTAAAAATTAAAAAAAATATCATTGTAGCTACAAAATGATAAAACAAACATATATCATATATTTATACAAAAAACAGGTAAAAACACTTGGCATCAATACTTTAACTATCTAATTTATTAAAAAGTAAAATTTAATGTTAAAATATCAAAAAATCACAACTTAAGTAAACTAATAGTATAATATTATATTTCTATTTTAACAATACATTGCAATTCACTTACCTCTTTATTCTCCATAAAAATCAGTAAATTTGCGTTTTGCACAAAAATGCTATGCTGAATAACGAAGATACGATTGAAGTGTTAGGCGCACGCGCCCACAACCTTAAAAATATAGATGTTACCATACCCCGCGAAAAACTCGTGGTAATTACCGGTCTTTCCGGTTCGGGAAAATCATCCTTAGCTTTCGATACCATTTACGCCGAAGGGCAACGCCGTTATATAGAAACTTTTTCGGCTTATGCGCGTCAGTTTTTGGGTGGGCTGGAACGCCCCGATGTAGATAAAATAGACGGGCTATCACCGGTTATTGCTATAGAACAAAAAACAACCAGTAAAAGCCCACGTTCTACCGTAGGAACTATCACCGAGATATATGACTTTTTGCGTCTGCTTTACGCCCGTGCTGCTGATGCCTACAGTTACGAAACAGGCGAAAAAATGGTAAGCTACAGCGACGACCAGATTCGTGATCTTATCATTGAAAAATTTAACGGTAAGCGCATTACTATACTGGCTCCTGTAATTCGTTCGCGAAAAGGACATTACCGTGAACTTTTCGAACAAATATCAAAACAAGGGTTTTTAAGAGTTCGTGTTGATGGCGAAATTCGTGAAATAGAAAGCGGAATGAAAGTTGACCGTTACAAAACCCACGATATAGAAACGGTTATAGACCGTATGGCTGTTGATACATCGGAGGATACAGAGAAGCGTTTAGCAGAAAGTATTAAAACTGCTATGTATCACGGGGATGATGTTATGATGGTGATTGAACATGAGACTAATGAAATGCGCTATTACAGCCGTAGCCTTATGTGCCCAACCACAGGAATATCGTACCCTAACCCTGAGCCGAATACATTTTCGTTTAACTCACCAAAAGGTGCTTGCCCAAATTGTAATGGTCTTGGTAAAGTAAACGAGATTAACCTTTCTAAAATAATACCCAACCCAAAACTTACTATTAAAAAAGGGGGATTTGCGCCACTGGGAGATTATAAAAACTCTTGGATATTTAAGCAAATTGAAGCTATTGGAGAGAAATTCGGGTTTAAACTGACTGACGCTATAGAGGATATTCCTGAAAAGGCAATGGATATGATTTTAAACGGTGGTAAAGAAAAGTTTACCGTATCATCTAAAACGCTTGGTGTTAGCAGGGAATACAAAATTGATTTTGAGGGTATAGCCAGCTTTATAAAAAATCAGTATAACGAAAACAGCAGTACCTCCATTAAACGCTGGGCAAAGGAGTTTATGGATGAGGTAGCTTGTCCCGAATGTAACGGCAGTAGATTAAGAAAAGAATCGCTTTACTTTAAAGTAAACGGTCTCAACATTGCTGAACTTGCCGAAATGGATATTACAGACTTGCACAACTGGTTTGACAATATTGATAAAGAACTTTCGGAAAAGCAAAAGGCTATAGCAACCGAAATTGTAAAGGAAATTAGCGCAAGACTCGGCTTTTTAGTAGATGTAGGGCTTACCTATCTATCATTAAACAGAAGTTCACGCTCGCTTTCGGGTGGTGAAGCACAACGTATAAGGTTGGCAACACAAATAGGTTCGCAATTGGTTGGAGTACTATATATATTAGATGAACCAAGTATAGGGTTACACCAACGTGATAATGAGAAATTAATTCACTCTTTAGAACAGTTAAGAGATATAGGGAATTCGGTTATTGTGGTAGAACACGATAAAGACATGATAGAATGTGCCGATTATGTTATTGATATAGGTCCTGCTGCGGGTCGATTTGGTGGGCAAATAGTTAGTAAAGGAACGCCAAAACAATTACTTAAAGAACATACACTTACCGCTGCTTACCTAAACGGTGAAAAAGAAATTGAAATACCTAAAAAACGCAGAGAGGGTAACGGACATATTATAAAACTAACCGGTGCTACAGGTAATAACCTAAAAAATGTATCGGTTGAGTTCCCATTAGGTAAACTAATATGTGTTACAGGTGTTTCAGGTAGCGGTAAGAGTACGCTGATCAATGAAACCCTCTACCCTATTTTAAACGCACACTTTTTTAATGCGGTTAAAAAACCACAGCCTTATAAAAGTATTAAAGGGCTGGAACATATTGATAAGGTTATTGATATTGACCAATCGCCTATTGGGCGTACACCACGCTCTAACCCTGCTACTTATACAGGTGTTTTCAGTGAAATACGCAGTTTATTTACACAAACACCCGAAGCTATGATTCGCGGGTACAAACCGGGTAGATTTAGTTTTAATGTGAAAGGCGGACGTTGTGAAACCTGTGAAGGTTCGGGACTTCGTGTTATTGAAATGAATTTCCTTCCCGATGTGTATGTAGAGTGCGAAACCTGCCAAGGAAAACGCTTTAACCGTGAAACGCTGGAAATTCGCTATAAAGGAAAATCTATATCGGATGTCTTGGAAATGACGGTAGACGAAGCTGTAGTATTCTTTGAAAACATCCCGAAAATATATCGTAAAATAAAAACCATACAAGATGTTGGTTTAGGTTATATTACGCTAGGACAACAAAGTACTACGCTTTCAGGAGGAGAAGCCCAGCGTATAAAACTCGCTTCGGAACTTTCTAAAAGAGATACCGGTAATACTTTTTATATTCTTGATGAGCCTACTACAGGGCTTCATTTTGAAGATATTAGAGTATTAATGGAAGTAATTAACAAGCTGGTTAATAAAGGGAACACAGTACTTATTATAGAGCATAACTTAGATGTTATTAAACTGGCTGATTATATAATTGATATTGGCTACGAAGGTGGTAAAGGCGGCGGGAAGCTTGTTGCAAAAGGAACACCGGAGGAAGTAGCAAAAGACAAAAAAAGTTATACCGCTAAATTTCTTAAAAAAGAACTATCTTAGCGTGTTTGTTCAATTGAAAAAAAATATTGCATGTCAACAGAAAAATATGAAAATGATGCCGAACGCATACAGGAAAGGTTAAAACAAAAAAGCTGGAATGAGATAAGAAGTAACGACTCTTGGGCTATTTTTAAAATAATGGCTGAATTTGTTAACGGTTACGAATCAATGGCTCGTATAGGACCTTCTGTTTCCATATTTGGTTCCGCACGTACAAAACCGGACGATAAATATTATTTACTTGCTGAAAAAATTGCTTATAAAATAGCTAAAGCCGGTTACGGTGTTATTACAGGTGGTGGTCCAGGTATTATGGAAGCCGGAAATAAAGGTGCGCACACAGGTGGCGGTCCATCTGTAGGGCTTAATATAGAGTTACCTTTCGAGCAGCATTTCAATCCGTATATCGATGCTAACAAAAACCTGAATTTTGATTACTTTTTTGTACGTAAAGTAATGTTTGTAAAGTATTCGCAAGGGTTTGTTGTAATGCCCGGAGGCTTTGGTACGCTTGATGAAATGTTTGAAGCCATTACACTTATACAGACCAAAAAAATAGCTAAATTCCCTATTATATTAGTTGGAAGAGAGTTTTGGAGCGGTCTTTTAGACTGGATAAAAAGTGTAATGATTGAAAAGTATTTCAATGCCAGCCCTGAAGATTTAAACCTTATTCAGGTTGTAGATACCGAAGATGAAGTGCTTGAAGCTATAGAAACATTCTATAAAAAATATAACCTTAGCCCTAACTTCTAGTAATGTATTTAGTAGCTATCAAGGCAACCTAAATGCAATAATTGCATCTTATTACAAGTTATTGGCGTTACTATTTAGTACAACTTTTGTTTTTCAAAACATTAAAAATCAAGGTTATTTGCGGAAATTTAATTTTATTACAAGGCTACTTTTCATTTTACTGTTATTTTCAGTAAACGCTAGTGGACAACATCTTAACAAATTATCTGTAGATGTTGACTATGATGCTAAAGTATTACATGTAAGACAGGAAATTACTTTCCATAACCAATCAAACGATACCTTAAACAGTTTTGTACTTAACGACTGGAATAATGCTTATTCTGATAAAAACAGTCCGCTTGCAAAACGATTTTCAGATGAATATGTCCGTGCTTTTCATTTAGCCAAAGATGAAGAGCGCGGTTATACTGATATAGCATCTGTAGTAGACCAAAACGGTCGTATGCTGGACTGGAGCAGATTTACAGAGCATCCTGATATTGTACGTATTCAGCTTAAAAATCCCATATACCCTAACCATAAATTCAGTTTTTATTTACGCTATCAGGTTAAAATACCCAGTAGCAGGTTTACAAAATTTGGGTATGATGATAATGGTAACTTTAATATAAGAAACTGGTACTTAGCTCCTGCCCGACTGGTTAATGGTGAGTTTACACTCTACAGTAATGAAAATCTTGATGATATTGCTAACGCTATTAGTGATTTTGAACTGTCTTTAACTGTACCTTCGGATATTTCGGTAATGTGTGACCTATACCTGGGTAACAAAATAGAAGAAGAAAACACTACAAAGTACTATTTTATAGGTAAACAGTTTAACACGTTTAGTTTAATCCTTGAAAAAGAAAAAACTTTTCAGACTTACAGAAACTCTGTTATTGAAGTAAACACTAACCTGAAAGAAAACAGAATTACAGAGATACAAAAAACGCTTATAATAGACCAGATAACTAAATTTGTTGATGAAAAGCTTGGGCGTTACCCTAATGGTAAAATTATAGTATCGCAAACTGATTATGAGCGTAATCCTGTATATGGGCTTAACCAGCTCCCTTCTTTTATAAGCCCTTTCCCAGACTCATTTAAATATGAAATGCGTTTTTTAAAAACGTACTTATATGCTAACCTCAAAAATGCCTTAAAACTCAACCCGCGTAAAGATGCATGGATATATGATGCCTTTCAGATTTATGTAATGATGGAGTATGTAAAAGAGTATCACCAAAATGAAAAAATGATGGGACAACTCTCTACCTGGGGTATTTTAAAAGGACATCATCTTTTTGAGATAGATTATAATGAAAAGTATAATTATTTATACCTGTTAATGGCTCGCAGAAACCTGGATCAGCCATTAAATATGCCAAAAGATGATTTAATAAAATTTAATGAACAAATAGCTAATAAATACCGTGCAGGGTTAAGTATAAACTACCTTGACAATTATACTAAAAACAATGTTGTAGCCGAGGGTTTAAAAGAGTTCTATAAATTAAACTCCGAAAAACAAGCGAGTAGAAAAGACTTTGAAAATATACTACAAAGTAAAACTGATAAAGACATTAGCTGGTTTTTTAATACTGTTATTGACACCCGAGATTTAATTGATTATAAATTTGGTCATGTTAAGCGAAAAGGTGACTCTTTAAGAGTTAAAGTTAAAAACCGTACGCATACTAATGTGCCAATATCCTTATATAGCATTAAAAATGATACAGTAGTATTTAAAAAGTGGCTTGAAAATGTAAAAACTGATACCACATTAACAATACATTCTTATGATGCTGACCGTTTGGTTTTAAACTATAATAATGAAATACCTGAGTTTAATTTAAGAAATAATTCAAAAACACTAGGTAACTGGCTACCTAACCGAAAGCCTTTTAAATTTACTTTTTTTCAGGATATAGAAGACCCGAGGTATAACCAACTGTTCTATGTGCCTAGCTTTGTATTTAACTTATACGATGGCTTCTCGCCCGGTATGCGTTTCCATAACAAATCATTATTAGCCAAGCCTTTTATATTTGATGTTTCGCCTACCTACTCCATGAATACAGGTACACTTATAGGTTCTTTTAACTTAACCTATAACAATTATATAAGGGAACAAGGACTTTACAATGTTAGGTATTCAATAGGTGGCTCAACATTTCACTACGCACCCGATGCCCGATATACCAAATTTGTACCTTCGGTATCATTCAGGATAAGGGATGAAGATTTCAGGAAAAACAAAAAGGAGTTCATTGTATTACGCCAAGTAATGGTAGAACGCGAAAAATCAAGATATGTAGCTACCGAAGAACAAAATGAAAATTATTCTGTTTTTAACCTGCGCTATAGCAAATACGAATCAGAAATAGTTAAACACTATAATTTTTATACTGATGTACAAATTTCAAAGTCATTTGGTAAACTATCAGGAGAAATACAATATAGGAGACTTTTTGATGATAACAGGCAAATAAACCTTCGTTTTTTTGCAGGTGCTTTTATGTACAGAAGCACAAGCTCAGAGTTTTTCAGTTTTGGACTAGACCGCCCAAGTGACTATATGTTTGATTATAACTACTACGGTCGCTCAGAATCAGATGGACTTTTCAGTCAACAGTATATAATGGCAGAAGGTGGCTTTAAATCTATTTTCGACACAAGGTTTGCAAACCAATGGATGACTACCGTAAATGCCAGTTTTAATATATGGAACTGGGTAGAAGTTTATGGCGATGTAGGTTTATTTAAAAATAAATACCGAGGGGCTAAATTTGTGTATGATAGTGGTATACGCTTAAACCTTTTACCTGATTACTTCGAATTATATTTCCCTGTATATTCGAGCAATGGTTTTGAGTTTAACGAAGGTAATTACAGTGAAAAAATACGCTTTGTAGTAACTATAAGCCCCGGTACGCTAATTAACCTGTTTACCCGAAAGTGGTTTTAGGGAGTATGTAATCAAAAAGCTAAAAAATACACATTTTCTATTTTTTGTTACATTTCGTTGGTTATTATCTACCAAAACCTTCAATATCAACCGTATTATTGAAAAAAATTAAATCAAAATCAGTTACGGCATTTCAAAATTTAATTCTTTTGTATAAATTTGTAGACATACAACCCGCTTTTATATGACAGAGACAGAGATTAAAAAATCGATTTCATTTGAAGATTTTAAAACCGAAGTACTTAACGATTATCAAATTGCTGTAGTAAGCAGAGAGTGTAGTCTTCTAGGACGACGTGAAGTACTAACCGGTAAAGCCAAGTTTGGAATTTTCGGAGATGGTAAAGAAGTTCCGCAACTTGCAATGGCAAAAGCGTTTAAAAACGGAGATTTTCGTTCCGGTTATTACCGTGACCAAACTTTTATGATGGCTATAGGCGAATTAACTATACAACAGTTTTTCGCAGGCTTATACGGCCATCCTGATATAGAAAACGATCCTATGTCCGGAGGTAGACAAATGGGCGGGCACTTTGCCACACACAGCCTTGATGAAAACGGAAACTGGAAAAACCTTACGCAACAGAAAAACTCAAGTGCCGATATTTCTCCTACAGCGGGACAAATGCCTCGTTTACTGGGATTAGCTCAGGCATCAAAAATATACCGCAACGTTAAAGAAATAAAAGCTGAAAACAACTTTTCAGTACAAGGTAACGAAGTAGCATGGGGTACTATAGGTAACGCCAGTACATCCGAAGGGTTGTTTTTCGAAACTATAAATGCGGCAGGAGTACTACAAGTACCTATGGTTATAAGTGTATGGGATGATGAATACGGTATCTCAGTACACGCACGTTACCAAACAACAAAAGAAAATATCTCTGAAATATTAAAAGGTTTTCAGCGTGATGAAGACAATAAGGGGTACGAAATAATAAAAGTAAAAGGTTGGGATTATGCTGAACTGGTAGCAGCTTATGAAAAAGCGTCTACTATAGCAAGAGAAGAGCATGTACCGGTATTAATGCACGTACATGAACTTACACAACCACAGGGGCACTCAACATCCGGTTCGCACGAGCGATACAAAAACGAAGAAAGACTTTCCTGGGAGAAAGAGTACGACTGTATTGCACAGATGAAAAAGTGGATGCTTGAAAACAATATTGCTAATGAAGAAGAACTGAAAGCTATTGATGACCAAGCGAAGAAAGATGTTCGCGATGGTAAAAAAGCAGCCTGGACAGCCTATACCGCTCCTATAAAAGCAGAAAAAAAGGAACTTGTTGATTTACTTAATGAAATAGCCGGCAATAGCCCTAATAAAGTATTTATAGAAAAGTTTGCTAACGAACTTGATGCTATAAAAGAGCCTATACGTAAAGAGCTATTGGTTACTGCAAGAAAAGTACTGAGACTTATAGTTGGGGAAGCAGGTAAAGGCAAACTGGCACAATGGATTAAAGATTATACTGCTAAAATTCAACCTAAATACAGTTCTCATTTATATTCAGAGTCTGAAAAGAATGCATTAAATATAGAAGGTGTTGCTCCTGAATATGATGAAAATGCAGAAAATGTTGATGGACGTGTAATAGTACGTGATAATTTTGATGCTCTTTTCGCAAAATATCCTGAAGCACTTGTTTTTGGTGAAGACTGCGGTAATATTGGTGATGTTAACCAAGGGCTTGAAGGTATGCAGGAAAAATACGGAGATTTCCGTGTTTGTGATGCCGGTATACGCGAAGCGACTATTTTAGGTCAAGGGATTGGTATGGCAATGCGTGGTTTACGCCCTATTGCTGAAATTCAGTATTTAGATTACTTATTATATGCTATACAAATAATGAGTGATGACCTTGCTACACTACAATACCGTACAGCAGGAAAGCAAAAAGCTCCGCTAATTATTAGAACACGTGGTCACAGACTGGAAGGTATATGGCATTCCGGTTCGCCAATGGGGATGATAATAAATGCGCTTAGAGGTATGCATGTTTTAGTACCTCGTGATATGACTAAAGCAGCAGGTTTCTATAATACACTTTTAGAAACTGATGAACCTGCTTTAATTATAGAATGCCTTAACGGTTACCGATTAAAAGAAAAAATGCCGACAAACATGGGCGAGTTTAAAACTCCGCTTGGCGTTGTTGAAACAATAAAAGAAGGTACTGATATTACTTTAGTTTCTTATGGCTCTACACTTCGTTTGGTAGAACAAGCTGCTAAAGAATTATTAGAAAAAGGCATTGATGCTGAAATTATAGATATCCAGTCTTTATTACCGTTTGATATTAACCATGACATCGTGAAAAGTGTAGCCAAAACAAACAGGTTATTGGTTATTGACGAAGATGTTCCTGGTGGTGCTTCTGCGTATATACTACAAAAAGTATTAGACGAGCAAAACGCATACAGGCACTTAGACAGCAAGCCTGAAACACTTACTGCTAAAGCACACCGCCCTGCTTATGGTACTGATGGGGACTACTTCTCTAAACCTTCGGCAGAAGATATTTATGAAAAGGTATACGCTATTATGCACGAATCTAATCCTGAACAATATCCAGAATTATATTAATTTAGAAATTATAAAAGAAAAGCCCTGCAATTGCAGGGCTTTTCTTTTATATGTGAATAATATTTAAGTCTTATTTAATGTAAACTGTTTTTACGTTTACAAACTCCTTTATTCCATTTTCAGCAAGTTCTCTTCCGTAACCGGATTTTTTCACTCCGCCAAATGGTAACGCAGGGTCTGATTTCACTAAAGCATTAATAAACACTGCTCCTTCATCAAACAGGTGTAGTTTCTCTTTTATTTCTTTTATATCTTCAGTAAATACCGTAACGCCTAAACCAAACTCAGTATCGTTACTAATCTCCACAGCTTCTTCAAAAGTTTTAAATGATATTACCGGAGCTACAGGACCAAAAACCTCTTCTTTAAACACAGGCATATCCTTAGTTACACCAGTAATTATAGTAGGTTCATAAAAAGCATCTTTACGCTTCCCTCCTATTACTACCTTGGCTCCCATTTCAACAGATTTGTTTACTTGCTCTTCTAGATCTTCTGCAAGGTCTATTCTTGCCAATGGTCCTATATAAGTATTTTCATCCATAGGATCACCGGAAACTAAATCTGCTACTTTTGCTTTATACTTATCTACAAAAGAGTCATATAAGCTTTCGTGAACTATAAAACGTTTCGCTGCAATACAGCTTTGTCCTGTATTTTGCATTCGGGCATTTACAGCTGTTTCTACAGCGTCATCAATATTGGCATCTTTACATATTACAAATGCATTACTGCCTCCAAGTTCTAAAACTGATTTTTTAATCAAATTAGCTGCTGCCGATGCTACCGATGCACCTGCCTTTTCACTTCCTGTTAATGATACGCCTTTAATTATAGGGCTATTAATAACATTTTCTACCTGTTTACCCGAAATAAGTAGGTTTTTATATACTCCTTGAGGAAAACCGGCATCTTTAAAAAGCTTTTCTAATAACTTTCCGCACCCTGCTACATTCGATGCATGTTTTACACAAACAGTGTTTCCTGCTATTATAGCTGGTATTGCAAAGCGGAAAACCTGCCAGTAAGGAAAATTCCAAGGCATTACACCCAAAATGACTCCTAAAGGTTCATGTGTGGTATAACTTTCACTTCCATCTGTAGTAATATTCTTTCCTGAAAGAAAATCTTCTGCGTTTTTTATATAATACTCACATAGCTTTCCGCACTTTTCTATCTCTGCTACAGACTGTTTTAGGGGTTTCCCCATCTCTAAAGTACACTGCTTTGTTAATATTTCTTTTTGATTTTCAAGCTCAAATATTAAATTTTTGATAAATTTTAGTCGGTCATCGACAGTTTTACTTTTCCATCCCATATATGCTTTCTGACATATTTCTACATCAGAAATGGCTTGTTCATCAGTAATATACTGATATTCAGACAAAAAAGTTTGATTAAAAGGGTTTGTAATTGAAAACATTTCTTACTTTTACATGGTTAATTACTTAAATATAACACGTATTTACTTAAATATAAAATTATTACATTTACACCGAAATTCAACATACCGATAACGTTAATCAATTATTTATGAAAAAACTCGTACTACCTTTATTATTAATTTGCCTCACATCAATGAATGCACAGGAAAAAAGTGCAAGCGACTATAATAAATGGTCAATTGATATTAATGGTGGTGTTAATAAGGCCGGTAACCCGATGTCTTTAGGCTATCACATGAATGCAAATAATTTATTTCATGCTGATTTAGGGTTTAGGTATATGTTTAACACTAAGTTTGGTTTAAAAATCCACGGAGGTTATGATGTATTAAACGATGATGGTGATAGTGATAACACTTTTGAATCTGAAGTAATAACAATAGGTTTCCAAGGATATGCTAACCTTGGCAGAATCATGGAATTCGAGTCGTGGACAAACAGATTAAATGTTTTAGGACACATGGGATTTGGTGTTTCTCAATTAACAGGAGACAGATTTGATGGTGAGGATCGCCTTGGTGATTTTTTAATAGGTATGGGAGTACAGTATAAAATTTCACGAAGACTTGCTCTTAATGCTGACTTTACTATGATGAATACATTCTCTCAACATAAAAACTGGGATGGTGGTGATTATGACAGACAAGGTCGTCAAGGATTTGATGGTACATTATACAATGCTACTATTGGTCTTTCAATTTACTTAGGAAAGCACGAACAACACGCTGACTGGTATATTGAGGACAAGTCTGACGAGTTATTAGATATAGAAGACAGACTTGGCGAAATGGAAACTATGCTTGATGACTCTGATAAAGATGGTATTCCTGATTATCTTGATGCTGAACCAAATACTATTACCGGAGTAGCTGTAGATAGTAAAGGTAGAACTATTGACAGAAATAATAATGGTGTACCTGATGAGTTAGAATCATACTTAGAACAAAAAAATAATGAGGTTAAGCAGAGTGTTGAACAAAGCGTTCAAACTATGAATGGTAATATTAAAGATCTTATTAATAGTGGTTATGTAAATGTATACTTTGATTTTAACAGAGATATGCCAAATCAAGAGTCTACAAACGGACTTAACTTCTTAATTACATATTTAAAAAACCATCCTGAAGTTAATGCTGACGTAATAGGTTATGCTGATGAGATTGGTAATACTGAATATAATAGACAACTATCCAGCAGAAGAGCTGAGAATGTAAAACAAATACTTGTAGATGCAGGTATTGATGGTTCGAGACTTAATATAGTTGGTAATGGTGAAGATACATCAGTAGATAAGAGCTCAAGATATGCACGTCAAACAGTAAGAAAAGTAACTTTCATACTGAAATAGTAATAACTTGTTGATAACTAAATATAGAAACCTCTGCTAGCCGCAGAGGTTTTTTTATATTTAAAATAAAAACCATGGAAACAAGAGACAGAGGTTTGATTGGTATAAGAGGTGATATATTAGGCGATATACACCCCCAATCATCAGAAGAAGAAATATTCCAAAACAAAACAATACGACCAATACTTAAATTTCAGAATGATCTCTTTTTAGCTTCTTTTTTAAACTATGTAAATAAGCATAAAGGTGATTTTTACAGCCTTAACACAGAGAAAAAACTGATTTTTATAGAGAATGCCATACAAAAGGACATAAAGTTTAGAAATGCTTTAAAAGGTATGGTTATAGCAATGTTTACTATTGATGAGTATAATGAGTATATAACTAATTCGTCAAGGTTAAATAAAAGAATGATGAACTTACTCATTGAACGATTAAAAGACCAAGTACAGCTATTGGAAAAAATAGCATAATAAAAAAGAGGGCAAAATGCCCTCTTTTTTTATTTCAATTAATGTAACTATAAAAATTATTTAATTACATTAAACCATTGTACTTTCTTACAAACCACTCTATAGCTAAGGTTATAGCTAAAATAACTAATAGCCATACCCAATCAATTAATGGTGATTTTTGGGTTATCTCTTTTTGAGTAGCCTTATAGTTATCATTCGAAATTAGCTTCTCTAACAACGTTTTTGTATTATTTGGGTAATACACATCCCCTCCTGTTTTTAAAGCTGTTTGTTGCAGTCTTTTCAAGTCAGGGTTTACAAATTGTTTTTCTATTTCAAAATCTAATACTTCAAAAGAGCTGCTGTAAACAGTATTGGAGTTATTCTCCTTTACCGTAAACGAATATTTACCTGCGGTAATACCATCAAGGTTAACTTTATATTCATTATTACCTTTTAAAAAATCATATGTTTTACTTTCTCCTGTAGTAGTATTTTTAATGCTTATAGTTAAACGGGCATTTTCATCAAACTCATAATTTTTATTAAAAAACTGAGCCGTTATACCTATTAGTTCACCTGAGTTATAAAAACTTTCATGATTAACTATAAGTGACTTTCTTTTAGAGTTTGAAGCTAAAAACTGTATTGTCTTATCAATAAATACATCAAACTGCTCAAATGAGTTATTTTTAAGGTACGTTTCCATTCGCCACTTCCAAATATCTTCACCGAGTAAAAAAGCGTTGCGGGAAGCTCCGTTTTCAGAAAAAACAAATAATGGACTATCAGTATCTAAATTTCTAATGCTTGAACCCAATAATTCATTAGCACTTGACTTTACTGTTACCGTACCAAATGGATTTTGCAAAGGGGGAAACTGTTCAAAACCTATATCATCAACAGCAAAAAGGTTAAACAACGAATTATATTTCGCCGTATAATTCTCCTTTTGCGAAGTCATTTTAAAGCTTAATAAATCCTGATACCTGTTTAAAAGGTTAAAATCAGTATGTAATCCTGTAATAACAAAAGTATTTAAGCCTGCTGTTTTATTCTGTTCTAATAAATTACGGAAGGTAGCATCAGGTTGGTATAATAGTAAAACATTATAGTCCTGTAATGATTTTACTTCATTAGGTTTTAATAATGTTACATTACGTTGCTTGTTATTCTCTATAGCACGTTTTAAAGCACCCAAATCAGGATGTGTAATGTTTGATACTATTGCAACTTCCGAACGTTGGTCTATAACCTCTACAGCAAAGTTTTTAGTATTGTTATAAGTGTTCTTTTCCTTTTCGGCAGAAGTTATTACCGCTTTATAGGTTTGTACACCTACTTTTTTAGCTTCAAGCAATACATTTACTACCTGTGCTTTATTATTCTGGGTAAATGATACTTTTTGCTTATATACTACTGTATTCCCCTGTTTAATGCTAAACTCAGCATCTATATTTTTATTCCCACTGTATTGAAGAAAAACTTCTACAGGAAATTTATTTTTAAGTAGTGCGTATTTGTTAACGTTTACCTGATTTACTTTTAAGTCAGGGTATAAGGTAGTATCCCCTACTACAATTGGGTAAACTTGGGTATCCTCAGTAAAACTGTATATGTAGTCATTGCCTAGAGTCTGGTTACCATCTGAAATTAACAGTACCGGATACTTTTTACCCCTGTATAATTGTTTTAAGTTTTGTGCTGCCTGAGCAATATGAGTTTGTTTACCCTTATAGTCAGGTTCTTCTCCCATGTTAAAACCTTCATCAAAAGTAAATAACTGAACATCGAACTTATCATTTAAGGCTTTATCTTCAACTATCTCTTTATAAAGGTTGTTAACCAAGCTATCCTGCCCCAGCTCTTTTATAGAAGCAGAATTATCTACCAATACAGGTAGTGGTGTTTTTTCTACTTCAAAGTCTTTATGGGTTATTATAGGGTTTATCAGCAAAATAAATATTGCCAAGTAACTGCAGAAACGTAAAAAAGCTAAAAAGAAAAGTGCTTTACCCTTCTTTTTAGCTTTAAATATATATTGATAGAATGACAATCCAAATGCTGCAAAAACAGCTACTATTAGTAATAAAACCATAGATGTAGTCATTCCAATCCCTTATATTATAAATTTATATTCTTTTTAATTACGTAAGCATACCACCGTCAACATTCAATGTTTGCCCTGTTACATAGGCAGACATATCAGAAGCAAGGAATACACATGCGTTGGCTACGTCTTCCGGACTTCCTCCTCTTTTTAACGGAATATTCTCAGTCCAACCTTTCACAACATCTTCACCAAGTTTTTCTGTCATTTCTGTTTCTATAAAGCCCGGTGCAATTGCGTTACAACGTATATTTCTTGAACCAAGCTCCAGCGCTACAGATTTTGTAAAACCAATAACCCCTGCTTTTGATGCTGCATAATTAGTTTGTCCTGCATTACCCTTCACTCCTACTACAGAGCTCATATTAATTATAGAACCTTTACGCTGCTTTAGCATAGTACGTTGTACAGCTTTAGTCATGTTAAATACTGACTTAAGGTTAACGTCTATAACTTTATCAAAGTCTTCTTCAGATATACGCATAAGCAGGTTATCTTTAGTAATACCTGCATTGTTTATTAAAATATCTACAGTACCAAATTCAGCTACTACATCATCAACAAGTTGTTGTGCCGCATTAAAGTCAGCAGCATTACTTTGGTAACCTTTTGCTTTGATTCCTAAAGCTGTTAATTCTTCTTCAAGTACTTTTGCTGCTTCTGCACTGCTACTGTATGTAAAAGCTACATTAGCACCCTGCTCTGCAAAAACTTTTGCTATACCACGACCAATACCTCTGCTCGCGCCGGTAATAATAGCCGTTTTTCCTTCTAATAATTTCATAGATTTCGTTAGTTTGTTTCTTTACAAAGTAGCAAATATAGTAAATTGTTTACGGTAATATTACGCTATGTTTTATAGTTTTGGCGCACAACATAAATAAACTTGTTAAATTTGTAAACATGCATAGCCTTTATAAATAACTAAAAACTGTACTTAAAAGTTTTCTATGAGTTTAATAAACCAGACATATAAATTAAAAAACGGTTTAAGTATAATTGTTCGTGAAGCAGATACAGAAGATGCAGAAGCGTTGCTACGCCTGAAAAAAGGTTATATAAAAAATACTACTTCCATTCCACTGTATGAATATGAATATAGAAATACAGTTGATGATGAAGCAGAACTAATTAACAGGTATAAACAGCAAAAAAACAGTTTATTACTTGTTGCTGAACATAATAACGAACTAATAGGAAATATAGACCTTACAGGAAATCAACGTGAAAAAATATTCCATACTGCTGCACTAGGCATGGGTATAGCCAACAATTGGCAAAATTTAGGTATTGGCACATGCCTTATGGACATGCTACTGAAAATTGCTACAAAACATTTACCTGTAAATATTATATGGCTGGAAGTTTACTCCTCTAATATTTCAGGGATTAAACTCTATGATAAATTTGGCTTTGAAGAATGTGGCACCATTAAAAACTTTTTTAAAGAAAAGCACATAGCTGATAAGATAACTATGGTAAAATACATTCAGAATCATGTTTAAATCAATATTAATAATAGGTCTTGGCGGAGGCATAGGCAGTATATTACGTTACTTAACCTCTTTACTTGCCAATAAGTATTTAAACAGTTTATTTCCTGCTGCTACGTTTATAGTAAATATCATAGGTTGTTTCCTTATAGGGTTACTTTTCGGTTATATGGAAAAACAGCAAATTGCCAGTGATAACTTTAAATATTTCTTTATAACAGGTTTTTGTGGCGGTTACACCACCTTCTCTACTTTTGCCATAGAAAATGTAAACCTGCTGCAAGGGCAACATACTTTTACTGCGTTTGCTTATATGGCAGCGAGTATAATTACAGGACTCTTTGCTGTTTGGCTGGGAATATATCTGGGCAAATAAAATAATTATCACTAAAACATAAACTATTCATTAATAATTCTTGGTAAATATTAAAGTTTTACTAAAAATTTTCATCGAAACAATGTAATTGATAGTTTTGCAATAAAATATTAAGAAAAACAGAATTGTACTGTTTGTATCAATTAAAATTGCAAAAATTAAGATGAAAATGAAAATCGATTTATTATTAAAACTATTCGCTAACATTAACCCAAAACATCAATTTAATTTTGGTTATGCAACGGAAGGCGAATGGAATGAAGATGAACCGGAGCAAGATGTAAGTAACGAAGAAGATTATCCATTATTCGTATAATATACATTAAGAGCCGGTTTAATACCAGCTCTTTTTTTAACACGGATTTTGTATCTCCTCCCTCCTTTACTAACAAGACGTTAAATAACCTACTGGTTATCAAATTTTAAGACACCTTTAGTATAGTTTCGCTTATAGTATGACTAATTTAGTACTGTAATAATCAAGGAAAACATTACTTGACCACTTACAACTAAATGTAGAATCATTAAAGCAAAAAAAATTATTATGAGCAACAAGAAACTAATATTAGGAATAGCTGCCGGTGTAGCAGCAATGGCAGCAGTAGGAATTGTACTAAAAAGAAAAGGATATCTTGACGGAGTTTCTGAAAAAGCTGATGAACTGGGACACGACCTTAAAGACAAGTTTAATAATGTAAAAGAATCTGCAAAAAAGAGATTTAACGAGGTAGTACAAAAAGGAGAAGATCTTGCCAGCAAAGCAAAAGAACATAAGGCTAATACCGGAAAGGAACTTGGTGATACTATAGATGTAAAAGCAAGTACCGAAGAGAAAAATTACAACTCAGCAACAGCATAGCGACTACATAAAGAATACAACAATTGTGATAAAAGCGCCTTTTTAGGGCGCTTTTATTTTTATAACTTTATACAATAAAATTCAATTGCCATGAAAAAGCTCTTTTTTACCATACCTATACTTATAGCAACCCTTACAATTAGCTGTAAAACAAATAAACCTAATTTTAAAGAGCCTAATACTACTAATAAAGAATTAGCTGACAGTAGTATTAAAAATGATACTGTACGTATTGCTAATGATGATATAGAATATGAGATAATTATTATTGACCCGGGGTTTACAGGTTGGCTTGCTTCCACAGCACGACCAAGGGGCTATTATGAACAGCCTTATCTTGAAGTAAAGAACAGGCAATGGGTTACCGAATGGAATATAAGAGCGCAAAATCCGTTGAAATACGGTAACTTGTACCAAATGCAAATTGACTACAGACCTAATATTGACTACGGTTATGAGGTAAACTACTTGCTTTACAATTATTTAGTCTATTTTCAAATAAGTAACAATCAAAACTTCACAGGTGTTGTACCGCAATACTAAAACAGGTATATTTGCGAGAAGGTTTATCATTATGAAAAAACTAAAAGAACGTTGGGGTATAAATAGTAATTTTCAGCTAGTTATAATATTTATTGTTTTTGCAGTTACAGGCTCAACGTCTGCTTATCTTTCTAAACCGGTTTTAGCATGGATGGGTATTACTAAAGACACTCTACCACTCTATTTCTACATTCCGCTATATATAATTTTAATATTCCCTATATATCAGGTTTTACTCGTTTCCTTTGGCTTTATATTCGGGCAATTCAAATTCTTTTGGGCTTTTGAGAAAAGAATGCTGAAAATGATGGGCTTCGGCTTTTTATTTAAAGACTAAAAAAGCCCCACAATTTGCAGGGCTGTTATATATCAAATTATAATATTACTATTTCTTACTCTTTAAGTTTCGATTTATAATTCTTTTTCAGTTTTTCCAACTTGGGCGATATTACCGCCTGGCAATACGGCTGATTTGAATTTTGTGCATAATAATCCTGATGATAATCTTCCGCAGGGTAAAAAGTACTCGCTTCACTTACTTTGGTAACTATTGGTTTACCAAATATATTTTGACTTTCCAGTAACTGTATAAAATTCTCAGCAGCTTTTTTCTGCTCGTCATTAGTGTAAAATATTTCGCTTCGGTATTGTGTACCAACATCAGCCCCCTGCCTGTTAAGCGTAGTTGGGTCATGCGTTGCGAAAAATATCTCTAACAAATCGTCGTAGGCTACCTCTTTAGGATTGTAAGTTATTTTAATAGCTTCGGCATGACCGGTAGTGCCATTACAAACTTCCCTGTAACTGGGATTTTTAACCGTGCCCCCTATATATCCTGAAACTACTTTCTCTACTCCTTTTAAATCAGTAAAAAATGCCTCTGTACACCAAAAGCAACCTCCTGCAAAAATTGCAGTCGCTGTATTTGTATTTTCCATAGTATTTGTTGTATTCTCCTTTATGTTTTCTGCTACTTCTTCTTTTGAGTTTTTCCCTTTAAGCTGGCAGGAAAAAATAGTCATAACAAAAATTAATGCAATTCCCTTCTTCATAGCTGTTCAAAATTAATAATTATAAATCGCCTTATTGCCGCGTTAACTAAACTTTACAATACAAATACAGTAAATATTGTGCCAAAAAACATTTATAATTTTTTAAATTGTTCGTTTCTTTGTGAAAACAGCTTATAATGATAAAAGCACAGAATATTCATAAATATTACGGCAATCTTCAGGTTTTAAAAGGAGTTAGCCTGCATATACAAAAAGGCGAAATAGTTTCTATAGTAGGAGCTTCAGGAGCGGGTAAAACAACCTTATTGCAAATACTGGGTACTTTAGACAGACCTGCCAAAGAAAACGGCACTTCGTTATTAATTAATAACGAAGATGTATTGGCAATGAAAGACAAAGCGCTCTCTAAATTCAGAAACTTGCAACTGGGCTTTATATTCCAATTTCATCAATTATTACCCGAGTTCACCGCTCTGGAAAATGTATGTATTCCTGCTTTTATAGCCGATACTCCTAAAAAAGAAGCTGAAGCAGAAGCCAAAAGGCTTTTAGAATACTTAGGACTATCACACAGAATAAATCACAAACCGGGAGAACTTTCGGGTGGAGAGCAGCAACGTGTGGCAGTTGCCAGGGCATTAATCAATAAACCTGCTGTAATTTTTGCCGATGAGCCTTCCGGTAACTTAGATACTGCTTCGGCAGAAAACTTACACAAGTTATTTTTTAAACTACGTGATGAAATGGGGCAAACATTTGTTATTGTTACCCATAACGAAGATCTTGCCGACATGGCAGACCGTAAGCTGGTAATGAGCGACGGAAATATAATCCGATAAAACTATGTTATGCTTTTAATTTTTATTAGCTGGATATATATAGGCTTTGTAACTATAAATTTAGGTTGCCTGTTTGCCAAACTGGTAAAATTAAAAACAAACAACTTTTCTGTTATTGCTATATTAGGGTTGTTTACCACTACACTTATAGCCTCATTTTGGGCTATTTTTAAAAACGTAGGTTTAGAGTTTCACATACTTTTACTACTCTTAACTTTAGCTTCGGGCTACTCGTTACGAAAGGAAATTAAAGCGATATACAAAGAGATTTTGTCAAAAATAAACAGTCTGAAACTGATATGTAAATCGCTATTATTTATAAATATAATCCTTATTATAGCGCAATGTGCTTCTTCTCCTTATGTTATTGATAATGAATCCTATTACATACAATCAATTAAATGGTTGAATGAATGTGGATTTGTAAAGGGTTTAGGTAATATTCATTTCTTTCTGGCACAATCAAGTGGGTGGCATATAACCCAAAGTGCATTCAGTTTTTCTTTTTTATACTCTAATTTTAATGATATAAGTGGCTATTGTCTGCTACTGGGGAATCTCTTCTGTATCTTCAAATTAAACGAGTATTTTACCGATAGAAAATTTAATAGTCTTGTTATAGGAATGTTCCCGTTAGCAAATGTATTTTTCTTTCAGTTTATTAGTGCTCCATCCCCTGATATACCTGTATACGTTTTCAGTTTTATAATTTTCAGCTATTTCCTTACTGGTAAAAAAGAAACTTTTACAGAAGATTTTAAAATTATAGCCCTACTTATTATTTACCTTATTTTCATTAAAACAACTGCGGTAGCCCTACTAACAGTTCCCTTGATAATGTTTTTTAGTAATTTCAAAAAAACATTACCTGCTATAAGTTCGTTAAGTATTATAGGCTTAATTACGTTAAGCGCTTTTATCGTCAAGAATACTATCATTAGCGGATACCCTTTATTTCCTGTAGTAAATTTTGCTTATAATGCTGATTGGGTAATCCCTGAGTCTATAGCGCAAATGTACTACGATGAAACTAAAGTGTATGGTTACTTATTAAAAAAGTCTGCATACGACAGCATGTCGTATAAAGAACTTATACTACGCTGGTTAACATTACCGAAATTGCACGGCTTGTTTAATCTTATAGGGGCAATACTTATTTTTATAACCCCCTTTGGTATTTATAAATTCAAGAATGAAAGAAAGTGGTGGATATTATATACACTAATGGTAGTACAAATGGTTATTTTATTTATTTCATCACCGCAGTACCGCTTTTTTATGAATACATTGTTATTGTTTTCTTTTTTCTTTGCAGCACTCATATTTACGAGCAGTAAACTATTTTTAAATAAAATGTTACTGAAACCTATACTTATATTCAGTATGATAGCTACTGCCTATGTACTTTTTATACCCATTGATCTTAATAAATTTGCCGAAAATAAATTCGCTTTAGAAACCAGCAACTTTAAACTTGAAGAAATTGTAGCACCTCACAGCAATAGTAAATTAAATACTGAATTTGAGAAAGTGACTATAGGAAACCTTACTTTTTACTCACCCATAAAAAATGATTTTTTCTGGGCTTCGGGTAATGGCCCTATACCCTGTGTAAATAAAGCACAAATAAAATATTTTGAACGAAAAACAGGTTATATACCACAACAGAGAAGCAACAAAATAAAAGACGGCTTTTTTGCTAAAAAAGTAGATAATAACTAATCATTACGCTTTAGTATCTTTGCAATTATGGAAATGACACTAAATGCAACGGATTTAAAAGCCTTTCTGGACGAGAAAGTAATACTATATAATAAACCTGATTTTATAGAATCAGACCCGATACAAATACCGCACAGCTTTACCCAAAAAGAAGATATTGAAATAGCAGGCTTTCTATCAGCAACTATTGCATGGGGAAACCGTAAAATGATAATCAATAATGCCCGCAAAATGATGGAACTTATGGGGAATACTCCGTATGATTTTGTTATGGAGCATAAAGAACATCATTTAGAAGCCTTAGATGGTTTTGTACACCGCACCTTTAACGGAGTTGATTTCAGCACTTTTATTAAAGCGATACAGCATATTTATACTAACCATAACGGGCTGGAAGCTGTTTTAAATAAAAACATTCAAAATAACAGCCTTCAAAACAGTATATCAGTTTTTAAAAAGACTTTTTTTGAAATAGAACACCAGCAAAGAACCCAAAAGCATATTTCTGACCCGTTAAAAGGCTCGGCTGCTAAGCGTATTAATATGTTTTTGCGCTGGATGGTACGAAAAGATAACACAGGTGTAGATTTTGGCATTTGGGAAAGTATCTCCCCTTCCGCCCTATCGTGCCCACTAGATGTACATTCGGGTAATGTAGCCCGTAAACTGGGTATTCTTAATCGTAAGCAAAACGATGCCAAAGCCTTAGCAGAATTGGATGTAGCATTACGGGAAATGGATAGCAATGACCCGGTTAAATATGATTTCGCTTTATTTGGTTTAGGAGTATTCGAAAAGTTTTAGCAATTAAATTTCTTTTTTAGCAGAAACTGCGACAGTAAAAATTACATTTATATAATTTTAGTAAATTGCAGGTTCAAATTCCGAAATTTATACATGGACACTACTCCTGAAGCTACCGATACTACTAAACAATTAAGTTTATTTAAAGCACTTATTCCTGTTATATTACTTGTAGCCATTTTGGCTTTTAATGTATATGTTTTTGGCGACGATGCACTATCGGGTTCCAACCAGTTTGTATTACTTTTAGGAGGTGCAATAGCTGCTATAGTAGGCTTTACCCATAAAGTACCTTACAGTACAATGTTAGGCAAAGTTTCAAAAAATATAAAATCTACAGCAGGTGCTATATTAATTCTTTTAATGGTAGGCGCACTTTCAGGCACATGGCTGTTAAGTGGTATTATACCTGCTATGGTTTATTATGGCTTACAAATACTTAACCCTGATATTTTCCTGCCTGCTTGTGTAGTAATATGTGCTATAATATCTATTGCTACAGGTAGTTCATGGACAACATCTGCAACCGTAGGTATAGCATTGGTAGGCATTGGCGGTGCTATGGGTATACATTTGGGTATGGTGGCCGGAGCTGTTATTTCAGGTGCTTATTTTGGCGATAAAATGTCTCCCTTATCAGATACTACCAATCTTGCCCCTGCTATGGCAGGAACTGATTTGTTTACACACATACGTTATATGACGTTTACAACAGTCCCTACATTAGTTGTTACACTTATTTTATTTATCATACTGGGATTAACACAAGATGTATCAGGTTCTACAGATACTGTATCTACCCAAACTGCAATAACAGAAATTTTTAATATTAACGGCCGGCTATTTATAGTTCCTGTTATTGTAATAATACTTATTGTAAAGAAAACTGAGCCACTTATAGCCTTAATGCTGGGTATATTACTTGGCGGAGCATTTGCGGTTATATTTCAGCCCGAATTGGTAGCTAAAGCCGGAGGAGCTAAAACACTAAACTTCATTTCAGGCTATAAAGGTGTAATGAATGCTATTACAGTAGAAACAGTTATAGAAACTTCAAATAAAACATTAAGTGAGTTGTTCGTTGCCGGTGGTATGACCAAAATGCTGAATACTATATGGCTTATTATATGTGCTATGGTATTTGGTGGTGTTATGGAAGCTATTGGCGCTTTAAAAACCATAAGTCGAGCATTATTAAGTATAGCCAACAGTATATTCGGGCTTTTTACCAGTACGGTAGCAAGCTGTATAGCATTAAACATTACAGCTTCCGACCAGTACCTAGCTATAGTAGTACCGGGTAAAATGTTTGCCGAAGCCTATAAAGATAAAGGACTTGCACCTGAAAATCTTAGCCGCACACTGGAGGATTCAGGAACTGTAACCTCTGTATTAGTACCTTGGAATACTTGTGGTGCCTATCAATCAGGGGTATTAGGAGTAGATACATTATCATACCTCCCATACGCTTTCTTTAATATATTAAGCCCTATAACCACTTTAATATTTGCTGCTTTCAGAATAAAAATAAGAAAGCTGATAAAAGGATAAAATATTTTATTGCAACAATATTGCATTTGTTTACAAATTTAAATGTAGCTTATCATAATTATTAATAAATTTGCGGCTACAAATAAATTCTATGCAACAAGACAAAGCAAAATGGTTTGCATCGTGGTTTAACACACCCTATTATCATATTCTATATAAAGACCGTAATTATGCCGAAGCAGGGCTTTTTATGGAAAACTTAACTCGATATCTTAACCTGCCTGATAATGCTAAAATACTTGACCTTGCCTGTGGCAGAGGAAGACATTCTAAATACTTAAGCAAACTGGGGTATAATGTTACAGGTGCTGATTTATCTGAAAAAAGCATAGAAGAAGCCTCTAAATTCAGTAATGATAACCTGCATTTTGTAGTGCATGATATGCGAAAACCTTTTGCTGAAAAGTTTGATGCTGTTTTCAACCTTTTCACCAGTTTTGGCTATTTTGAAAATGATGAGGATAACCTTACTACCTTAAAAGCTATAAAAAGTAACTTAAATGAATATGGTTTTGCTGTAATTGACTTTATGAATGTTGATTATGTACTAAAAAACCTTGTAGCCAAAGAAACCAAAACCGTAGATGGTATTGATTTTCATATTAAACGATATGAAAAAGACAGTCACATTTATAAAGATATATCATTTACCGATAATGGTACTGAATATAATTATACCGAAAAAGTTAAGGCTTTAAAACTTGAGGATTTTGAGGCTTTAATGGAAGAAGCTGGTATATACCTGCTTGATATTTTTGGGGACTACAAACTACATAAGTTTGATAAAAAAGAGTCTGAACGTTTAATCATGATTTTCAAATAAAATGATATATATATTACCATTAGTTTCAGTTGTTTTGGGGTATGTCGTAGCATTATTACTAAAACCTTCTAACCCTAAAAGCATTAAACTATTACTTGCATTTAGTGGTGCTTTCTTACTGTCAATCACGGTGATGCACCTACTTCCTGAAGTGTACTCTATTGAAGCAGGTGAACATGCGCACGAACTTCATGAGCACGGAGGTCATGCACATAACCACAACAGTCCGCTGGGGTTATTTATAATGGCGGGCATTATTTTCCAGATAATACTGGAGTACTTTTCTAAAGGCGCTGAGCACGGGCATGTACACGGACAGGGACATGAACATAAAGACCATATGCCTTGGCTATTATTTATAAGCTTATGTATACATGCGCTAATGGAGGGCATGCCGGTAAACCATCAACATGATTTAGCTTGGGGTATTGCCATACACCACTTCCCTATTGCTATTATACTCACTGCTTTTTTTGTAAATTCCGGTTTAAACAAAACAGCAATTTTACTGTTTATGATGGCATTTGCTGTTATGACACCACTGGGAACATTAATTTCAGGACATTTTGATTTCCTTACGCAATATTATAAAGAAGTTTCTGCAATAGTAGTAGGTATACTGTTCCATATATCCTCAACCATAATATTTGAAAGCAGCGAAGGGCATAAATTTAATATGGCTAAGCTATTAGTTATAATATTAGGGGTTATTTTGGCGTATTTTATCTAATTTTACGGTTAAAACTACAACTATATGTCTTTTACCAAGACTACAGAGCAAGATTCTAATTACAACCAACTGGAAAACATGCCTGTAGGCGATTTACTTCGTAATATTAACAACGAAGATAAAACCGTTCCGCTTGCTGTAGAAAAAGCTATCCCGCAAATAGAAGCACTTGTACAAGCAACCGTTGATAAAATGAAAGTTGGCGGAAGATTATTTTATATAGGCGCAGGAACTAGTGGTCGTTTGGGTATTGTAGATGCTTCGGAATGCCCTCCTACTTTCGGTGTTCCGCACGATTTGGTAATCGGATTAATTGCAGGGGGCGATACTGCTATACGAAAAGCTGTTGAATTTGCCGAAGATGACAACAACCAAGCTTGGAAAGATTTATCTGAATACAACATAAATGGTAACGATGTAGTAATTGGTATTGCTGCTTCGGGTACTACTCCATACGTTATTGGCGGATTAGAGAAATGCAATGCAAATAACATTATTACGGGGTGTATAACCTGTAATGCAGGTAGTCCGCTATCGCAAACAGCACAATACCCTATTGAGGTTGTAACAGGTCCTGAATTTGTAACAGGAAGCTCACGCATGAAAGCCGGTACAGCACAAAAACTCGTGCTTAATATGATATCAACCGCTGTTATGGTACAATTAGGACGAGTAAAAGGAAATAAAATGGTAGATATGCAACTTAGTAATAATAAGCTTGTAAATCGTGGTGTGAGAATGGTTATGGGTGAGCTAAACGTTTCGCAACAAACAGCAGAAGAGTTACTTAGCGAGCATAAAAGTGTAAGAAAAGCTATAGAAAGTTATGCCAACAAATAAGAAAATATTAATGAAAGGACTAACCTATATGGGTTGGGCGCTACCTCTATTTTTTTTAGGTCCTGTTGTAATACACATTTCTTTTAAAAATGAAGGTCACCCTCTGTTTATACCTGTTTTAGGATTGGGAATCATTTTTTGCTTTTTGGCTATTTTATTTATGGCAAAAGGAATAAAAACAATAATTAACAGTCTTTTTGAAAATGAAAATTAAACTTCTATTATCTTTATTTTGTGTTATACTGTTATCGTCTTGTTATAATCAGGAACGTAACTGTAAAGACTTTAAAACAGGTAAGTTTAAGTTTGAACATGAAATAAATGGTAAAAAACAAACTACTTATTTTGAGCGTAATGACTCTATTGAAGTAGAAACTTTTGAGGGTAAAACAGATACATCATCAATACGCTGGATAAATGACTGCGAATATATTTTGAAAAAAATTAATCCTAAAAACATGCAGGAGCAAAAAGCAGTACACATGAAAATACTTACCACGAATGATAATACGTATACTTTTGAGTTTTCAATTGTGGGAGATAATAATAAACAAAAAGGAACTGTTACTAAAATAAACTAACTGACTATGGAATTTTTAGCCAGCCCGGATACCTGGATTGCACTTTTAACCCTTACATTTCTTGAAATTGTACTGGGTATTGATAACATTATTTTTATATCGATAGTTACAGGTAAATTACCGGAAGAAAACCGGAAGAAAGCCACTCAAATAGGTTTATTTCTCGCTATGTTTATGCGTATAGGACTACTATTTGGTATTAGCCTGCTTGTTGCAATGAAAGAGCCTTGGTTTAGTGTAAACTGGGGGTGGTTTAGTGCCAGTTTTACGGGACAGGCACTCATACTCTTAGCCGGTGGTATTTTCCTGATTTATAAGAGTACTAAAGAAATTCACGAAAAAGTAGATCATAAAGGCGAAGAGGAAAAGAGTTTAGAGACAGTAGCTAAAAAGTCGTTTTCTAATGTTATTGTGCAAATACTTTTAATTGACCTTATATTCTCTGTAGACTCTATATTGACAGCTGTTGGTATGACCAACGGACTGGAAGGTGCTTTATACATTATGATTACTGCTGTAGTAATATCTGTTAGTGTAATGATGCTGTTTGCAGTGCCGGTAGGTAAATTTGTAAACAAAAACCCATCGATACAAATTTTAGGTCTTGCATTCCTTATACTTATCGGTTTTATGCTAATAACGGAAAGTATGCATCTTTCGGGGGCTGAACTTGCCGGGCAACATGTAGGTGCCGTACCAAAAGGGTATTTATACTTTGCTATTGCTTTCTCACTGGCAGTAGAATTCCTAAATATGAAAATGAGAAAAAATAAATAACAAAATATTTTTCATAACAAAAAACGACAGCTATATAGCTGTCGTTTTTTGTTTAATTTTTATAACTTTCATTATTTACACAAATCCGTAAAAAGCCTATAATAAACTTATAATTAATACTTTATATGTGAAAAAATAATTTTAAACAACCGTTAATTATTTCTTATAGTTACTAATCTAAAAGTGCAAAATTATTTTTGTTTAATTAATTTTATTCAATGTTAAACAAAAAAAATCTATAAAAATGAAAAACTTTACAAAGCTTATTACATTAATGTTTGCCCTTATCGGCTTAACAGCCACAGCACAAAATGCAAGGGTTCAGGTAATACACAACTGTGCAGATGCAGCTGCTGATGAAGTAGATGTATATTTAGACGGAACTATATTATTAAATGATTTTGCTTTCAGAACAGCTACTCCATTTATAGATGCTCCTGCTGAAACTGAAATAGAAATTGTTGTAGCTCCATCTACAAGCACATCTGATGCTGATGGTATATACACACTAAGCACTACTCTCACAGAAGGTGAAACGTATATTTTAGTAGCTAACGGAATAGTAAGTGAAACGGGATACTCACCTGCACAACCATTTGAACTTTCTGTTTATGCTATGGGTAGAGAAAATGCATCAGCAGGTACCAATACCGACGTATTAGCATTTCATGGTGCAACAGATGCACCTACTGTTGACGTAACTGCTCTTGGTGCAGGTACAGTAGTAGATGATATTATGTATGGCGATTTTAACGGTAACTACCTTGAATTACCTACTGATGATTACATATTGAGTGTTACTACTGCCGATGGTAGTACAACTGTAGCTTCATACCAGGCACCATTATCTACTTTAAATTTAGAAGGTGCAGCCATAACAGTATTAGCCAGTGGTTTTTTAGACCCGTCTATGAATAGTGAAGGACCTGCTTTTGGATTATGGGCTGCTACAGCAAGCGGTGGACCTCTTGTAGAGTTACCAACAGCAGAACTTACAGCAAGAGTTCAGGTAATACACAATTCTGCCGATTTAGCTGCTCAAACAGTAGATGTTTATCTAAATGGTGAAATTTTACAGGATGATTTTGCTTTCAGAACAGCTACTCCTTTTATAGATGCTCCGGCAAATGAAGAAATATCAATTGATATTGCTCCTTCTACAAGTACATCGGCAAGCGAAAGTATTTATAACCTTACAACAACACTTGATGTTAATGAAACTTATATTGTTATAGCTAATGGTATAGTTAGTGATTCAGGATATACTCCCGATGAACCTTTTGGATTATATGTTTATGCGATGGGTAGAGAAATGGCAACGGACGGTAGTAATACAGATGTTCTGGTATTCCATGGTGCAACTGATGCTCCTACAGTTGATGTAGTAGAAAGTAGTGTTCCTGCAGGCACAGTGGTAGATGACATTATGTATGGTAACTTTGACGGTTACTTAGAATTGGCTACAGCGGATTACACACTTGATGTTACAACTGCCGATGGCAATACAGTTGTTGCCAGATATGATGCTCCTCTTGCTACCTTAAATTTAGAAGGTGCAGCAATAACAGTATTGGCAAGTGGTTTTTTAGACCCTACTATGAATAGTAATGGACCTGCTTTTGGATTATGGGCTGCTACTGCTAATGGTGGTGCGCTTGTAGAGTTACCTTCGGTACCGCTTAGTGCTACAGAATTTGATACTAACGAATTAGTAATTTATCCGAACCCGGCGTCTTCTCAAATAACTATAAGTAATACACTGGGTGCTGATGTAAATTACACTATATATGATATGTCCGGTAGAAATGTAATGAATGCTGCTACAGCAAATACTATAAATGTTTCAGGACTTCAAAACGGAATGTATATGTTAGATTTAGAAGTAAACGGAACAAAATCTCAACATAAAATAGTAATTAAAAAATAATTGTCTTTTTTCTTAGTTTTTAAAACAGCCCTAAGTTTTACAGGGCTGTTTTTTTATTTAATTAATCCCAACTCATAGTTATTTGTCCGTCATCATCAAGCTCACTTTTATCATCGCTGTCCAATATTTCACTCTCATCTTTCACTTCAATATCCTCAGGTTCTTTTTCCTCTGGCTCTTCAAAAGGTAATGGGTCTAATAAGTTTATTTGCTTTATTTTATCAGCAGTTAACTGGTTACCTTGCGCTTTTATACCCTTAACTGCTATAAACTCTTCAAGCTCTATAACTAAATTATCTTTTTGTACACCCTTAATTTTAGAAAATACTATCTCAGCCACAGGTTTATAATCAGTAGATACTATTTCTAACTGCGAGGCTTCATGTTCAGAGATAAACAGCTCTTCCTTGTTTTCATTTTCTATTACAAAACGTTTTACGTAGTAACGTTTTTTATCACCATCATAATAAATAGCGGAAATAGGTTTAGTAGGCTTCCATTTTTCCAATACTATCATATCTTCATCAAAATGAGTAGTTAACTCCGGTATAATAGTTTTCACTTTTCCTGACTGATTAATTATCAATAACCTGTCATTTGCTTTAAACTCACCCAGAAGCTCTCCTCTACCCTCAACATTAAGTCGTTGCACTGTTTCATCAAACCAAATACGTCTTGGCTTTAAAGTAGAAATACCTTTTTCTTTAAGTTCAATACGTTTAATTGGGTATTTGGAAACCGTGTTACCTTTAGATGCTCGTCCTTTTATAGCTATATCTGCAAAGTCAATTTCAAATTTCAGCTTTTTAATGCTGCCTATTTGTCTCAGATAAATAGTAACTACCTCAGCTTCTCCGTTAGGGTTCCCTGAAAAATACAGTACCTGTGAGCCTTTTGTACCTCTTGTAAGATCATAAGCCCTGTCTCTGGTTACCGATGTTACATTAAAACGCTTTACGTAAGAAGGTGCCGACCTGCCGTCACGGTAAATCATATTATACGTAGTACGCTTATCGCCTTTTGTGAATATAGCCACATACAATATGTCTTTACCTACAAAGGTTTTTACATCTACTTTAGTAACTATCATGCTACCATCTCTAAGGAAAACAATAACATCATCTATATCACTACAATCAGCAACATATTCATCTTTTTTAAGACCTGTACCTATAAAACCTTCCGAACGGTTTACATACAGCTTAGTATTACGCATCACAACCTTTGCCGCCTCAATATTATCAAAGTTGCGAAGTTCTGTTTTACGCTCCCTGCCTTTACCGTATTTTTCTTTCAGGTTACGGAAATAATCTATAGCAAAATCAATAATATGTTCAAGATGATGCTTAACCTGAGCTATTTCTCCTTCAAGAGCCTCAATTTTTTCTTGAGCTTTATCAATATCAAACTTAGAAATACGCTTAATACGAATTTCTGTTAACCTGATAATATCTTCTTCGGTAACAGCTCTTTTTAAGTTTTTAGTAAAAGGTTTAAGTCCTTCATCTATAGCTTTTATAACGCCTTCCCAAGTTTCCTCTTCTTCAATAAGGCGGTATATTCTGTTTTCTATAAATATACGCTCTAACGAAAGGAAGTGCCATTGCTCTTCCAATTCATCAAGCTTAATTTCAAGTTCACGCTTTAATAAGTCTACCGTTTGGTGAGTAGACATTTTAAGCATATCCTTAACTCCTATAAATAGTGGTTTATGGTCTTGAATAACACAACCTAATGGTGCTATTGATGTTTCACAGGCTGTAAAAGCAAATAAGGCATCAATAGTTTTGTCCGGCGATACTCCTGTAGGTAAATGAATTAATATCTCTACATCAGCAGCGGTATTATCCTCTATTTTCTTAATTTTTATCTTACCCTTATCGTTAGCCTTTAAAATACTGTCAATTAAGGATGATGTAGTCGTACTAAAAGGTATTTGGGTTATGGCAAGTGTACTTTTATCAACCTGATTAATTCTGGCACGCACACGCACACGTCCGCCACGCATACCTTCGTTATAATTAGACATATCCGCTATACCCGCAGTTGGGAAGTCTGGATATATAGTAAACGGTTTATTCTTTAATATTTTTATTGAAGCATCTATCAGCTCATTAAAGTTATGAGGTAATACTTTGGTAGAAAGTCCTACTGCAATACCCTCTGCTCCCTGTGCTAATAATAATGGGAATTTTACAGGCAGATTTACAGGTTCATTTTTACGACCGTCATACGATAGTTGCCATGTGGTAATTTTTGGGCTGTATAATACATCCAGAGCAAACTTAGATAGTCTTGCTTCTATATAACGTGGTGCAGCAGCACTATCGCCTGTTAATATGTTACCCCAGTTACCCTGAGTGTCTATAAGCAAATCTTTCTGACCGATTTGTACCATAGCATCACCTATACTGGCATCTCCGTGCGGGTGATACTGCATAGTGTGCCCTACTACATTGGCTACTTTATTATACCTGCCATCATCAAGCTCTTTAAGCGAGTGCATTATACGGCGTTGCACAGGCTTAAAACCGTCCTCTATAGCCGGTACTGCCCTTTCCAGTATAACGTATGAAGCATAATCCAAAAACCAGTCTTTATACATACCGGTAACTTTGGTTATGGTATCGCCCTGCTCCTGATGTTCTGTATTATCGTAAAGTTCTTCCCCTTCCTGAGGTTCAAAGTTATCTTCGCTCATGTAATACCCTCAAATTCTATTTGATATGTTAGTACTTTTTCTTTTTGGTAAAGTGTTCGCTATTCTTCGTCGTCAACTACGTCTAGCTCTACTTTAAGGTTGTTTATAATAAACTCTTGCCTGTCAGGTGTATTTTTACCCATATAAAACTCTAACATGGTTTGTATAGAAGTTGCACCGTCCAGCATGACAGGGTCTAAACGAATATCATCGCCTATAAAGTGTTTAAATTCATCAGGTGAAATCTCCCCAAGTCCTTTAAATCGGGTAATTTCAGGTTTACCTTTTAGTTTTTCTATAGCTGCTCTGCGCTCTTCCTCGCTATAGCAATATATTGTTTCTTTTTTATTACGCACACGAAAAAGCGGTGTTTGCAATATGTAAAGATGATTTTCTTTTATTAACTCAGGGAAAAACTGTAAAAAGAAGGTTATAAGCAGTAAACGTATGTGCATACCGTCAACATCGGCATCGGTAGCGATTACTATATTCTTATAACGGAGGTTTTCCATATCCTCCTCAATATTTAGTGCTGCCTGTAATAAGTTGAATTCCTCATTTTCATAAACAATCTTTTTACTCATGCCAAATGAATTCAGCGGCTTACCTCTAAGGCTAAATACCGCCTGTGTGTTTACATCCCTAGACTTGGTTATAGAACCCGATGCAGAATCCCCCTCTGTAATAAACAGGGTACTCTCTAAACTTCTTGGGTTTTTACTATCGGTAAGGTGTACACGGCAATCCCTTAGTTTTTTATTGTGTAAGCTGGCTTTTTTAGCCCTGTCTCGTGCTAACTTCCTGATACCCGAAAGCTCTTTACGCTCGCGCTCTGCCTGTAATATCTTTTTCAGTAAAGCATCGGCAACTTCCGGGTTACGGTGCAAAAAGTTATCGAGTTTGGTTTTTATAAAATCATTTATAAAAGTACGTACCGTAGGTAAATTAGGCCCCATATCAGTAGAACCCAGTTTTGTTTTGGTTTGCGATTCAAAAACAGGCTCTTCAACTTTTATACTAATAGCGCTTACTATACTTTTTCTAATATCGGCAGCCTCAAAGTTTTTACCGTAAAATTCTTTTACTGTTCGTACTACTGCTTCTCTAAAAGCACTAAGGTGTGTACCCCCTTGTGTAGTATTCTGCCCATTTACAAATGAGTAATACTCCTCGCTATACTGGGTTTTATTGTGCGTCATGGCTACCTCAATATCATCATCCTGAAGATGAATAATTGGGTATAGCATGTCTTCTTCGCTTATATTTTCGCTAAGTAAATCTTTAAGTCCGTTTTCCGATACAAATTTTTCGCCGTTAAAAATTATTGTTAACCCTCTGTTCAGGTAACAATAGTTTTTAAGCATTTTTACAATATACTCGTTACGGTACTTGTAGTTTTTAAAGATAGTCTCATCGGCAATAAAGGATACTTTTGTACCCTTACGCTTTGTGGTTTCAATAACATCTTCTTCATTGGTAATTTCTCCGGCAGAGAATTCCGCAGCTTTTTGCTGATTATCTCTTACTGATTCTACCCTGAAAAATGTAGAAAGGGCATTAACGGCTTTTGTACCTACACCGTTTAACCCTACTGACTTTTTAAACGCACGGGAATCATACTTACCACCGGTATTCATTTTAGATACTACATCTACCACTTTACCAAGCGGAATACCCCTACCATAGTCACGTACGGTAACCGTTTTATCGCGTACAGAAACCTCAATGGTTTTACCTGTACCCATTACAAACTCATCAATAGAGTTATCCAGAACCTCTTTTAAAAGTATGTATATACCATCATCAGGTGAAGAACCATCCCCTAACTTACCAATGTACATACCCGGGCGCATACGTATATGCTCTTTCCAGTCAAGTGAACGGATGTTATCTTCAGTGTACTGATTTTGCTCCAGCATAGAAAAATTTATGGATTTTGTGCTAATTTAATATATCTGCCGTAAAGATGAAAGTAGCAAATGCGGAAACTTATCACCAAAAAGCATAAAAAAGCATCTTTTTGACTATTTTCCTAATTATTGCCTTGTAACCCTGTATGAAATGGCAGACTCTCCGTTGATATATACCGTTAAATACCCACTGTAATTCCTCTCTAACGGAATAGAAAATGTTGCAACCCCATTACTGAATGTAGGCGTTACATTTTTAAAAACTCTTTCGCTGCTGTACACATAATCAACCCTGTCTTGTGGTTTTAGGTTTTCAACTTTAAAAGGTATTAATAGTCCTGTTTTTCTGTCGCTGGTAAGTGTACCAATATTAGGCACAAGAAATTTATAGCCCTCTCTTATAGCATTACCAAAATATAACGGCAGCGCTGTAAAATCGTCTTTTGAAGCATTAAGCATCAGCCATTTTTCATCATCAGGGTAATGATTTAAAAAGAAGACTTCAGGGCTTGTAAAAAAGTATTTATCATTAAAATCAAACTCAAATTTTGGGGGATTTCCTGTTACTGAACCTGCAGCCCATGTAACATCAATCAACTTCCATTCTCCATCTATTTTAACCACATTCCATGCATGGTCACTGGTATTTAAACTTGGAACTCTACCTATGTGTGTATAATGTGCTTTTGATGTTCCCGAAACCACCTGAGCTTCCAGTCCTACCTGTTCGGCAACCAGCATATATAAGGTTGCATACCCCTGACACACTGCCTTACGGGTACGCAAGGTTTTCAGAGCTAAGTCTTCATTAAATTTTTTCTCTTTGGCTAATTTTTCCTCTTGCGATTTAAAGGTATATGCTATAGGCTTTTGGTTTGCACCGAAGGCTTTATAAGCGTATTGTATATGCAATGCGAGCCATGTAAAAATGGCACGGGCTTTTTCATCGTCCTTAGTAAAGTCTGAATTAATTTGCTCAGCTAATTTCTCTATACTTGAGAACTTCTGTGGATATGTTTTTACTTTTTCATCTACCTGTGTATAGCTTTGAGCGGTTGCTATACCGGAGAACAAACAAAATAATAATGTTATTGTAAGAATATACTTTTTCATGGTTATTTATAACCAAAAATATTGCCAAAGCTATATTTAATATAAAGCAAATAGTATCATAAGGAATATAAACAAAAAAAGAGGCAATAGCGCTAATAGCAGAAGTAAAATATAATATCGCTTAAAATTTACTTTCATTTCCCTGTATACTTCTAAAGAGCACACAAAACTAAAAACAATAGAAAACAATAATGTTAAATAACCTAAAACAATTCCATAAGCCATATAGTCATGGTACTCTGTATATTTAAACATTTTACAAAACTCTGTAAGGATTAAACCTGTACATAAAAGAATTGTAGGGAAAATTGCTTTTAAAGTTATTCTGTTTAATAGTTTACTTATCATAATGATATAATATTCCTTTATCGTAAAGTGTCCATAATGCGGCTTTTTGGTTAGCAGCTTTTAATGCGTTGTTAGTCCATGTATTACAGGTATAAAACAAACTGTATTTACCTTTGGCTTCGTAAAACGCATCATAATTATTATAGGAACGGTTTGCTATCCACTTTACTTGTTTACTTTCGCTATAGGCAAAACTATTATCAATATAAGTAACCAGTTTTTTATAATTACTCTTACTTATTTTAAGTTTAATACATTCTTCATCTTCCTGTAATGTTCTGTAAAAGCGGGTATGCATTGCCGATGTTCCTAAATGGAAAGCGGCATTAAAAGCCGTACTAGCTTTTAGGTCGCTCCATTGCGGGGTTTCCAAATAAAAAGCCCTGTCACCCCACCCAAATGCTACATATTGGGCTAAACTGTCATTTGCTATGGTATGACTGAATGGTATAACTGTTGTCCAGTCTTTTATATTGTTTTTTACAGGTACTACAATATCGGTATGCACACCGTTGGAGTTTATATAAACAGTTATATCTCCCTGATTGGCAATGTTACTGTTAACAGGAATTATTGAAAATATAAATGTAGCCAGTATATATACTGTAATAACAGCTATAAAGGCTAGTATAAATTGTTTTATGAAACGTACTGTTTTTTTAAGACGGCTCTTTGCCATAATCAAAGTTGCGTATAATATCCTTTAACGCATCATCATGCTCTTTATTGGATATTTTACCGGCTTCAATATCAAAATTATCGTTGAAAGAAGGTAATGAAAAAGTAGCCCTTACATTACCGCCATAGCGTTTAAAAATTATTTGAGCAGCTTCCACGGCGTTTTTACCGCCCCCTTTTCCCGGTGAAGTTGAAAGCAGGAGCATCGGTTTATTATCAAATACTTTAACCCTTTGGCGGGAAGCCCAGTCGTATATGTTTTTAAAGGCTACCGTTAATCCTGCGTTATGCTCCGCTACCGAAAGTACCAGTACATCTGCCCAGTCTATTTTATCAAGAAAAGTACGGGCTATAGCAGGCTTTCCTATTTCTTCTTCTTTGTCTACACTAAATAATGGGAGTTCGTAATCATTAAGGTCTAAAATTTCCAGTTGTTTATCTTCAAACAAATTACCGGTATAGATTGCGAAACGCTTGTTTATAGATTGATTACTGCTACTACCGGCAAAAGCTAATATTTTCATTTTTAAAATTTTTGGTTGTTGTATAAAATTAAGAAAATACATAGTTTAAAATGTTAAGGAATTGAGAAAGATAGTTACTTTTGAAACTAACCCTTTCTATAAGAACAGGAAAAAATTTATTCACAAAGTAAAATAGATAAATAGAAAAAAATGGCTTCAGGATTTTGGTATTTAGAAGATGGCAGAGGTTTTTGCAGAAGATGGAGTTGGATGAACTATATGCTTAAACTCATTAATGATGAGATTAAATTATTAGATGGAGCTGAAGATTTCTATAATTATCTTATTAAACTTGTTATGACCGATGAAGATGAATATAATGGATTTGGAGGTTTTTTCCGTGAAGGAATTGAAGGGTCTATAATGTTTGTGTTTGACTTAAGAGAATTCACTCCGGAAAACAGAGCTTATTTTTGGAAAGCTACTCAAATGGCTCTTGCTAAACTAATTAAAAATGATTCGGAAAAAGAAGAAATAATATTCTTGATAAAAATACTTCTTAAAATGCATAAGGCAATAAAACGAAGAGAAAATCCTGAATTATTAAACCACCTTATAATAACACAACCGTACAGTGGAGAGAGAAAAGGTCCCGGTTGGGAGTCATATTAAAAAATCCCACCAATGGCGGGATCTTATCTCTATACTCAATGCTAATTTCTATACTCAATGCTAAATATCTAAATACTATTTACACATTAAAACGGAAGTGCATTACATCGCCGTCTTTTACTCTGTATTCTTTACCTTCTACCCGTAGTTTATCGGCTTCTTTCGCTTCCTCATTGCTGTAAATAAGCAAATTAACTGATATAGGAATAAAAGTGTACCTTTGGTAAGACTTCTTAAAAGAATCTATGAAAAATAAAAATGATTTAAAATTAGCTGTTTTAATTGATGCTGATAATATACCTTACTCTAATATAAAAGGTATGCTCGATGAAATAGCTAAATTTGGTTTACCTACTATAAAACGGATATATGGCGACTGGACTAAACCAACCGTTTCGGGCTGGAAACCTGCTTTACTGGAACATGCCATAACGCCTATACAACAATATGGTTACACTACCGGTAAAAACGCTACCGATTCTGCTATGATAATAGATGCTATGGACATTTTGCATAGTGAAAAGGTTGATGGTTTTTGCCTTGTTTCCAGCGATAGTGATTTTACCCGGCTTGCTATTCGGTTAAGGGAATCCGGCAAAACTGTTTTCGGGATTGGCGAAAAGAAAACACCTAAGCCTTTTATTGTTGCCTGTGATAAATTTATTTATATAGAAATAATAGGTAACAAAGAGATTTCGAAAGGAAAAGCAGCACAGAGCGCACCTAATACTACTGAATTTGATGCTATTGACAGTAAATTTATTAAACTTTTAAAAACTACAGTAGACGATATTGCAGATGATAGCGGATGGGCTTTTCTTGCTGAAGTAGGGGCTTTAATCATGAAGAAAAAACCTGATTTTGACCCCAGAAATTATGGCTATCCTAAACTTACTCCTTTAATAAAATCGTTAACCAAAGAGTTTGTAGTAGATGAAAGAAATGTTGAAAACAAGCATATAAAACATATATATGTAAAAATAAAAGGGAAGTAAAAGTTAAAACTTTACCTCCCTTTTGTATATCGCTATAGCAATGCTGTTACACATTAAATCGGAAGTGCATTACATCACCATCTTTCACAATGTACTCCTTACCCTCAACACGTAGTTTTCCTGCCTCTTTTACTTTAGCTTCACTACCATAGTGTACATAATCGTCATAAGCAATTACCTCTGCACGGATAAATCCTTTTTCAAAATCGGTATGTATAACACCTGCTGCTTGTGGTGCGGTATCACCTATGTTTATAGTCCACGCACGTACTTCTTTAACTCCTGCGGTAAAGTAGGTTTGCAGGCGTAAGAGTTTATATGCAGCGCGTATCAATGCAGAAGCTCCCGGTTCTGTTAAGCCTAAGTCTTCCAAAAACATTTGGCGCTCTTCGTATGTTTCCAGTTCGGTAATATCTGCCTCTGTACCCACAGCCAGTACAATAACTTCGGCATTTTCTTCCTTAACCAGTTCTTTTACTTTTTCTACATACTCGTTACCTGTTGCAGCAGCACCTTCATCTACATTACATACATATAGTATAGGTTTAGTAGTAATAAGCTGGAAGTCTTCAAGCAGTTCTTCCTCATCCTGGTTAGCAGGCTCTACTACCCTAGCCGATTTACCTTCCAGTAAAACTTCTCTTATTTTGGTTAAAAGTGCTTCTTCAACCTGTGCTTCTTTATTACCTGTTTTAGCCGCTCTTTTTACTTTTTCAAGACGTTTTTCTACAGTTTCAAGGTCTTTAAGCTGTAGTTCTATATCAATTGTTTCTTTGTCTCTAATAGGGTTTACACTACCGTCAACGTGAACAATATTATCGTTATCAAAACAACGCAGTACGTGTATAATAGCATTACACTCTCTTATGTTACCTAAAAACTGATTACCTAGACCTTCTCCTTTACTGGCTCCTTTTACAAGGCCTGCAATATCTACAATTTCTACGGTAGCCGGTTGTACACGCTCCGGGTTTACAAGTTCCTCAAGTTTTTCAAGTCTTGGGTCGGGTACGTTTACTACACCTACGTTAGGCTCTATAGTACAAAAAGGAAAGTTTGCACTTTGCGCCTTGGCATTAGATAAACAATTAAAAAGGGTTGATTTACCTACGTTTGGTAATCCTACTATTCCTGCTTTCATTAGTAACTGTGTTTTTAAGGCTGCAAATATAAGTTTTTGAAATTAAAAATACAGTGTAACTGCAAGGTATGTAGCAGTATGATTTATAAATACTTTATGCTTTTGTTATCAGCTATTTTAACACTGCAAAATTACTTTTGTAACTATACAAACCAAAAAAGAAGAAAAAACATGAAAAAGATAGCTTTAATTGTAATGCTTGGGCTTAGCGCAGGCATGTACGCTCAGGAAAAGGTTAATAAAAATGTAACCGAAGAAACTAAAACTACTACTGTTACTGTTGATAATGGTACTGAAAAGAAAAAAATAGTAAAAACAGAGAAAACGGATAAAGTTCAGGATATTGAATTTAAGGAAGAAAAAGGAAATAAACTTAATAAGGATATAAAGGACACTCCGGTTAAAGTAACAAAATCAGAAACCATTTCGGGTGATGGTATTGCCACACAAATGGGTACTACTACATACTACACTATGGATGGCAAAAACTATATGTTTGTTAAAGACCGCAGAGGGTATAAAATTTCTACACCGGATAATCTTGATTACGGAGTATTAAGAAAAACATCTAACGGGAATTTTATTTATAAAACAGATGATAAAACATCATTCGGGTACTTTAACAAAGATGGAGACTTTGTTGTAGAAAGTTATGATAATGATGGCGAAGGTGTTGTAGTAGAAACGTATACGCTTATCAAAAAATAATAGAGTATATATTAATTGCTATGAAAAACAAAAAATCCCGAAGATGATGTTCGGGATTTTTTGTTTTTTGTTAGTACCTATTGCAGGTTATTCATTATGTAAAAACGCCTGTCTGTTAAGCAGTGTTTCTTCACTCTCTACATGATTATCATCAGGCACACAACAATCTACAGGGCATACCGCCGCACATTGCGGTTCATCATGGAAACCTTTACATTCGGTACATTTACTTGGAACAATATAGTATAAATCGTCTGAAATAGGTGTTTGTGGTGCATCTGCATCAACTTCTTCCCCCGAAGGAAGTACTACTGTACCATTAAGTGCTGTACCGTCTTTATACCTCCAGTCATCTGCACCTTCATATATTGCAGTGTTAGGACATTCAGGTTCGCAAGCACCGCAATTAATACATTCGTCTGTTATAATGATAGCCATAAGCTTTGTTTTATTTTTAATACTGTAAATTTGTACAAAATTACGCCCAATTACATTCATAAGCAAAAAAATGACGTTAACAGAAACTAAAAATGCTTTCGTAGAACTAGGAAAATTCCTTAGTCAGTTTTCATTAGATAATAATACTAAAAATGAGGCTGTTTTATATAATGATGAATTTTATGATGATTTTATCAGTCTTATAGCATTGTCACAATCACATAACCGTTGGTTTATCAAAGAGCAGGTACACCATGCTGTACAGTCGTGGGCTGAAGCACTTACAGAAGAAAACCTTAACAAGTGGCTTGACAGATATACTATTGAATATAAGGAACCTAAAACAGTAGGACTCATACTGGCGGGTAATATCCCTCTCGTTGGTTTTCACGATTTTATTTCGGTTATACTTACAGGTAATAAAGCATTGGTTAAAACATCATCTAACGACAAGCATTTACTACCATTTTTAGCCAAATACCTTATCGCTGTAAATAATGAGTTGGCTAACCGAATAGAGTTCACTGACGGTAAACTGGAAAACTTTGATGCTGTAATAGCTACGGGCAGTAATAATACAGCTCGTTACTTTGAATATTACTTTAAAGACAAGCCTGCTATAATACGTAAAAACAGAAATTCAACAGCTATACTTACCGGAGATGAAAGTAAGGAAGATTTAGTAGCATTGGGCGAAGATATTTTCAGGTATTTTGGATTAGGTTGCAGAAATGTTTCCAAGTTATATGTTCCTAAAGATTATGACTTTAAAAACTTTTTTGAGGCCATATATGAATACGGTGACATTATACATTATGAAAAGTATGCTAATAATTACGACTACAACAAAGCTGTATTTCTAATGAGTAATTTTAAATTACTCGACAATGAATTTCTTACACTAAAAGAAGACACAAGCTACTCCTCTCCTATTTCATCTTTATTTTATGAATTTTATGATGATTTAGAAGTCTTAAAAGAAAAATTAAAAGCAGAACATGAACAATTACAGTGTGTTGTGAGCAATGGGCTAACCAAAGACAGCATTGCTTTCGGGCAAACGCAAAAACCTGCTTTATGGGATTATGCGGATAATGTGGATACTATTTCATTTTTATCAAAAATATAGCTGAATTATTAAACAGTTTTAGTATACCAGTTTGATAGATAATTATGAAATTTGCATTTCATTCTTATCACATTTACGCAATGAAAAAACACAACTTCAGTGCCGGACCGTCTATACTACCAGAAGAGGTATTTAAAAAAGCCTCTCAGGCAGTTTTGGACTATAATAATTCAGGATTATCAATACTGGAAATATCCCATCGCAGCAAAGATTTTATAGCTGTTATGGAAGAGGCACAATCGCTGGCTCTGGAACTTTCAGGGTTATCAGGCAAAGGCTATAAAGCATTATTCCTTTCGGGTGGTGCAAGGCTGGAGTTTGACCGTATACCATATAACTTAATGAAAGTTAATGGTAAAGCTGCCTATATTGACTCAGGAAGTTGGGCTGCCGGAGCTATAAAAGAAGCCAAAATTTTTGGAGATGTTACCGTAGTAGGTTCATCAAAAGAAGATAATTATAGCTACATACCGAAAGGTTATACTATACCTGAGGACGCAGATTACTTCCACTGTACCAGTAACAATACTATTTATGGTACACAAATGCAGGAATTCCCCGAAACTAATGTACCTATAGTGTGTGATATGAGTTCGGATATTTTTTCCCGAACAATCGACTTTAGTAAATTCGGTATTATATACGCAGGAGCACAAAAAAATATAGGTCCCGCAGGAGTTACATTATTACTTATAAAAGAGGAAATTTTAGGTAAAACAGGCAGAACTATACCGGGAATGCTGGACTATCAGCAACATATCGAGAAAGAAAGCATGTACAACACCCCTCCCGTTTTTGCCACATATACTGCAATGCTTACCCTGCAATGGATAAAAGCTAACGGAGGTATTGAAAATATTGAGAAAAAAAATAATGAAAAAGCAGCACTGTTATATAACGAAATAGACAGAAACAGCCTGTTTACAGGAACGGCTATAAAAGAAGATCGTTCTAAAATGAATGTTACCTTTGTAACTGTTGAAGGAGTAAATACAGATGCTTTTGATAAACTGTGTAAAGACGCAGGTATTTCGGGTATCAACGGGCACCGTTCTGTGGGTGGCTACAGGGCTTCAATATATAACGCAATGCCTATTGAAAGTGTAAAAGTATTAATAAGCGTAATGCAGGAATTTGAAAAGAGTTTCAAATAAAGCGCATTAAATATAAATAGAATAAAAACGAGAACAGATAAATATGAAAGTACTGGCAAATGACGGAATTTCTAAAAGTGGTATTGAAAAACTGGAAGAAAACGGCTTTGAAGTAATAACTACAAAAGTAGCACAGGAACAACTGGCAAACTACATTAATAAAAATGATATTAGTGTATTATTAGTACGTAGTGCTACCAAAGTAACTAAAGAAGTTATAGATGCCTGCCCCGGTCTTAAAATTATAGGTCGTGGTGGTGTAGGCATGGATAATATTGCTGTGGACTATGCCCGCGAAAAAGGGGTAAATGTAATAAACACTCCTGCTTCATCTTCTGACTCTGTAGCGGAACTGGTATTTGCCCACCTGTTTACAGGAGTTCGTTTTTTACACGATTCTAACAGGCTTATGCCGCTTGAAGGCGAAACCAGTTTTAACCAACTTAAAAAGAGCTATGCTAACGGTAGCGAGCTAAGAGGTAAAACACTTGGCATTATAGGTTTAGGACGAATAGGTCGTGCTGTAGCACGTATTGCGCTTGGGCTTGGTATGCGTGTAATAGCATCAGATAAAGAACTGGGTACAGCAGAAATTAAAATTAATTTCTATAACGGGCAAACCATAAACATAGAGATTAAAACAGAACCTTTTGAGGATATATTAAAACATTCTGATTTTATATCGGTACACGTACCGGCACAAAACGGTTATTTAATAGGTGCTAAAGAACTTGATTTAATGAAAAACGGTGTAGGTATTATAAATGCTGCGCGTGGTGGTGTAATTGAAGAGGTAGCACTTGTAAATGCTTTAGATTCAGGTAAAGTTGCCTTTGCGGGGCTTGATGTATTTGAAGAAGAGCCAAAACCGGCAATACAGGTACTAATGCACCCAAAAGTATCGTTAACACCGCATATTGGTGCTGCTACTCTTGAAGCACAAGACAGAATAGGTACTGAGCTTGCTGAGCAAATAATAAGTATTTTAAAATAATTACTTTGCTTACATAGTATAGTATTAAAAAAGGCACTCATAATGAGTGCCTTTTTTATAGTTTATATATAATATCATTTTTTACATTAAAAAACATCAGGGTTTCCTTTACCTTCACGAACCACTTCCGGTTCGTCTCCTGAAAGGTCTATAATAGTAGAAGCTACGTTATCACCATATCCGCCGTCAATTACAGCATCAACCTGGCTTTGCCATTTTTCAAAAATCAGTTCAGGATCTGTAGAATACTCCAATACCTCATCATCATCGTGTATAGATGTTGAAATTATAGGATTACCTAATTGGCGTACAATTTCCAAAGCAATATTGTTATCAGGCACACGTATACCTACCGTTTTTTTCTTTTTAAACTCTTTAGGCAGGTTATTATTTCCCGGTAATATAAACGTATAAGGTCCCGGCAGGGAACGCTTCAGTATTTTAAATGTACTGGTATCAATTTGCTTTACATAGTCTGATAAATTACTCAAATCATGGCATACAAAAGAGAAATTAGCTTTTTCCAGCTTTACGCCTTTAATTCTTGCTATTTTTTCCAGCGCTTTAGTGTTGGTTATATCACACCCTAAACCATAAACTGTATCTGTAGGGTATATTATAATACCGCCATCACGAAGTATTTTAACTACTTTGGCTATTTCCTTTTCATTAGGATTTTCGGGATATATCTTTATAAATTGAGCCATGATAATACTGTATATAGTTGAGAAGTTAAAGTTACAAGTTTTTATTTTAATGTAATAAAGTACCTACTGTAAAAATACTGCTTTATCTGCCCTACTTCCCACTTAACTAATAAAACGATATATTAAAAATAACCCAAAGTTTGTTAATAATAGATTTGGAGATTTAGTTAATCAGTAAATTTACTTAAAACAATACTAATCAATAAATTAAAAATTAAAAACTATGGCTGAAATTAAAATTGAAAAGAAAAAAACGGTATGGCCCTGGATAGTGCTATTACTGCTTGTTATTGCAGGGGTAGTATATTTCTTGTTTTTCAGGGAAAATGAGGAAAATAACACCGAAGCAGAAGAGAATACCACCGTTGTGAACGATGTTATGCAAAGTGACATCGATCAGAACCAGTATGATGAATCAGGTAACACACAAATTGCCAGTTATGTCGATTTTATAGAGGAAAACAGAAGCAATATGGGACTTGACCATGAGTATACTAACGAAGCATTAATGAAGTTGATTAACGCTACCCAAGCAGCCGCTGATGATGCTGATTATGATATTAAAAAAGACATGGATGAGGTTAAGAAATATGCTGACAAGATAACTACTGACCCATATGAAACAAGCCATGCCGATACTATAAAGAAGGCTTTTGATAAACTTGCGGTAATACTCGAAAATATACAAGAACATACTAACCGTAACCTTGCTAGTGAGTCCGCAGCAGTGAAAGAAGCGGCATCAGCAATTAACCCGGATGAGCTTACGCTCGACCAAAAAAGCGAGGTGAAATCATTTTTTGATAAAGCCTCAACACTTTTAGAAAAAATGAACCAATAACCTAAATTAAAAAACTATGACTACAGATAAAAGAAATTTATACAGGCTCGACGAATTGTCTGATTATAAGGTGGCATCTCATTATTCAGATGTGAGGGATTGGGACCTTATAGATGCCGATAGCAATAAAATAGGAAAAATAGACAATTTATTAGTGAATAAAGCTACTGAAAGGGTTGTGTACCTTGATGTGGAAGTAAACGAAGAACTTATAAAAAAAGGACATGAGACCTATAATACGCCATCTAATGAAGGTGTACATGAATTTTTAAATAAAGATGGAGAAAACCATCTTATTGTGCCCATAGGAGCTGTTACTATAGATGATGATAATAAAAAGGTAGTAAGTAATCTTATTAACTTTGATACTTTTTCTAATACGAACCGATTTGAAAAAGGAGCTGCCATTGACAGGGACTATGAAGTAAAGATATTAGGGGTATATTTCCCCGAGGATAATGAATACCACGAGGATGATGATGATTTTTATAACAAAAGGCACTTTAACCATAAAAGATAATTTTTATATTTTTAGATAATACGTCTTTTAAAATAGCCAAAGTAGTATACTACTTTGGCTATTTTCTTTTCATTAAAGTTCTCGGTATAAAATTTTATAAATTACTACATTTAAAAAATATTTTTTTATCACAACAATACTGATTTTTATACATTATTCAGGTTCAGTTAAAACTATTAACCCGTGCAAAAAACAACTACTTACAAGCTTTTTATACCCGAAGATGAAACTTTTGATTCTATACTACAAAAACGAGATAACGGAGGTCGATTTGTGTTTTATGAATACCTTATACCCCGCCCTGTTATAGCTCCCGGAAGAGGTGCTTCAAAAATTTATTTTATAAGAGATGGGGAGAAAACTAATTATCATATTAAATATAATGTTTTAACATTGCTATGGGGCTGGTGGGGTTTACCTTTCGGACCTGCTTATATACCCAAAACTTTAAGCAATAACAAAACAGGAATTGATGTAACGGAAGATGTATACAACAACCTTACAGAAACAGATTTTAAACAGGGAAAAGTAGTAATAAAGAATATTGCTACAGCATTTATGCCAATAGATAAATCTTCCATGAAAGAGCTTACAAAGTGCCTGAAAAAATATAATAACAAAGTTCCTTTCAGCACACCTCCTGTAGTGGGGCTGTATATAGCTGATAATAATCCTGCTATAACAATAGGGCTGGCTAATGATGATGTACTTAAAGAAAATGACTTAATAAAAGCCTTATACAAATACTTTTATAAAAGTATGCAGTTTAAGTTTTTAAATATAAATGATGATTCTGAGTTAAGTAATAAATTGAAAAAGCAGGGAACAATAATTGAATTATAAAAAATAATGTTTCGACCAAGACCTGAATATGATACATTAAGCCATCATCTTTTATTTCTATTGATCGGTATAATTGTTATTGGAGTTGCAGTTAAAGATTTAAGCTCATCATTCACATCAAAATCAGAACTTATAGCTATAAAGGGAACTGTAGGGTATGTTAACATGAATTATAAAACTGTAAAAAACAGTCGTACCCGTCAGCCTAATTATATAACACATTTAACCTTTTATCTAAATCAGATCAAAAAAGAGTTTAAGCTTGTTGAACATGAAAAATACTCTGAAAAGCACATAAAAATAGCTAAAGGACTCAAACAGGCAGATTCAATTACCGTATGGATAAAGAAAAATGAGATAGAAAACTACAGTCCTAAAATTTTTGGTATAGATACAGACAGAAAAACATTACTCTCTTTTGAAGATGTAAGAACCGAAAATGGATACTTTCCTGTAATTTTCCTTTCTATGGGGTTACTATGCATTCTTTATTTTTTCTATTTACGCTATCCTGAAAAAATGAAAGAATTATTTTATGACTAATTAAATCGTCTCTACCCTATAACCTCCAACTTAGCAAAGCGTAATAGCAGTTTTTTAATACCACCTACATCAAAACGTATTTCAGCTTTTTTATCTGCGCCTACACCTTCCAGGTTAAGCACTTTACCTTTACCAAAACGCTCGTGCATTACTACGTTACCTACAGCCAGTTTAGTATCAGGCATGTTACTGTTACCGGAAGGTACAGATCTCGACATTGGTTTTAACCTGCGAATGTTAGCATCAGGTTTTGGTTCATCGTCTGTAGCCCATTTTGGTGGTGTACCGCTAACGGGTTTGTTTTGCCTGTATTTTGATTTGTCTACGTCACCAAAAATATCATTGTCTATCATAGACTTAAACTTATACCCTGTTTGAATAGGTGTAAGATGCTCTAAATAGTTTTCACTTATTTCTTCAATAAAGCGCGAAGGCTCACTATCTACCAGTTTACCCCAACGGTAACGTGACTGTGCATAGGTTAAATATGCCTGATATTCTGCCCGGGTTAAGGCAACATAAAACAGCCTGCGTTCCTCTTCCAGTTCGCTACGGGTATTCATACTCATAGCACTCGGGAAAAGGTCTTCTTCCATACCTACTACAAATACATAAGGGAACTCCAACCCCTTAGCTAAGTGAATAGTCATTAATGCAACCCTGTCTTCATCGCTGGTATCTTTATCCATATCGGTAGCCAGTGCCACATCTTCCAAAAATTCAGATAAAGCACCTCTTGCACCGTCTACTTCTTTTTGCCCTTCAATAAAGTCTTTAATACCATTAAGTAACTCTTCTATATTCTCTATACGGGCAATACCTTCGGGTGTAGCGTCTTTTTTGAGTTCCTGCACTAAACCTGTTTTCTTGGTAACATGGTCGGCAAGGAAAAAGGCATCCTGCGACTCATTTATTACCTGAAAACTTTTAATCATGGTAACAAAGTCACTTAATTTATTTTTTGTACCTGAATTTAACTTTAAGTCTATTCTGTCTATATTTTCCATTACCTCGAATATAGAACGGTCGTAATGGTTGGCCGCAATAGTAAGTTTCTCCAGTGTGGTATTACCTATACCCCTTGCAGGATAGTTAATAACCCTCATAAGGGCTTCTTCATCCTTGGGGTTAATAATCAGCCTTAAATAAGCTAATACATCTTTTATTTCTTTACGTTGATAGAAAGAAAGCCCACCATATATACGATACGGTATATCACGCTTACGGAGGGCATCCTCCATAGCACGTGACTGTGCATTGGTACGGTACAGAATAGCAAAATCGCCATTCTTTCGCTGTTCTTTCATTTTATGTTCAAAAATAGTACTGGCTACAAATCTACCTTCTTCACTATCGGTAAGGCTGCGGTGTACTTTTATTCGCGGACCGTCGTCGTTTGCTGTCCATACTACTTTTTCCAGCTTAACTTTATTTTTATCTATAATGGAGTTAGCTGCTTCTACAATATTTTTAGTAGAACGGTAATTTTGTTCCAGCCTGTACATTTCAACACCATCATAATCTTTCTGGAAATTCAGGATGTTATTAATGTTCGCCCCTCTAAAAGCATATATACTCTGCGCATCATCCCCCACCACACAAATATTCTGAAAACGGTCACTTAATGCTTTTACAATAAGGTACTGTGAGTGGTTGGTATCCTGGTACTCATCTACCAATATATACTTAAACCTGTCCTGATACTTCATCAACACTTCGGGGAAACGGTTTAATAGCTCATTAGTACGAAGCAGTAAATCATCAAAATCCATTGCTCCTGCCTTAAAACAACGGTCTACATACTTTTCATAAACCTCTCCTAAACGTGGTTTTTTAGACATGGCATCTGCTTCTTGCAATTCAGGATTATTAAAGTATGCCCTAACGGTTATAAGGCTGTTTTTATAGCTGGAAATACGATTCAATACCTGTTTAGGTTTATATACATCTTTATCAAGTTGCATTTCTTTAATAATAGATGATATAAGCCTTACACTATCTTGCGTATCATATATGGTGAAATTAGACGGAAAGCCTAATTTATCCGCCTCAAAACGAAGGATTTTAGCAAATATGGAGTGGAAAGTACCCATCCAAAGGTTCTTAGCTTCCGATTTACCTACTATATCAGCAATACGGCTTTTCATTTCGCGTGCTGCCTTGTTAGTAAAGGTAAGTGCCAGTATATTAAAAGGGTCTACTCCCTGACTCATTAAATAAGCTATCCTGGTAGTAAGTACACGGGTTTTACCTGAACCTGCTCCCGCAATAACTATCATTGGGCCATCCTTCTGCAACACAGGTGCTTGTTGCGCTTCATTTAACTGACTTATATACTGCTGAATCTCCATAATGCCTTTTAGAAAGTAGCAAAAATAACGATTTTGTATGAGAAAATTACCTTTTAAACTTATGTGATAATAGAAAATAATCTGATAGAAAAGCTAGCGTTATCCCTATTAAATAGGCTAACAAATCACTATACAAAAAACCTGAACCCAAAACTAATTTCCCGGGAGGTGTTTGCCTGATAGTGTTTATCCATTCTGCCTGATATAACTGGCTAAATTCTATTACATAACATATAAGTAAAGCTATTACTGCTTTATATAAGGGAGTCTTATTAGTAAACAGACATACTATATAATGCATCATAAAAGCATAAAGTGCATCTCCCGCGTATAAATTAAATACTTCAGGAAACCAATTTGCTTTTGCACGAACAAATAAGCCTAACCCAACAGTTATTATAATTACCGGTATATAAACTATATATTTTGAGTATTTCATAAAATTTAAAGCTGCTTCAAATATAATCGGAAAATATTGCCTTAGCCCCTATATTCATCAAAGTTTATTGCTATTTTAGCCCTTCATAATTTTTTATAGTAAAATCACGTTATAAAAAACGATAACTACCAAAACGTAACTTAATGGATTTAGACAATTTTTTAGAAATGCTTTTTGCTGTGCTACCTGCACTTATAACAGGTATAGTAGCCTATTACTTTTTTAAAATGCATACCGATAACGAAGAAGGTCGCCGTAGGTACTTAATACATAAAGAAGCACAAAAAGATACAACACCACTACGTTTACAAGCTTATGAAAGACTGGTTCTTTTTTCTGAACGTATTAACCCAGCAAAACTATTGGTAAGAATAGCTCCGCAATCATCAGATAAAGCTGCTTATGAAGATTACCTTATAGCACAGATTGAACAGGAATATGAGCACAACCTTACGCAGCAAATATATGTATCGTCTGAGGCTTGGGATATAATAACTACCAGTAAAAATGCCACAATACAATTGATTAGAAAATCAAATATGAGTGACAAGGTAGACAGTGCTAACAAGTTAAGAGAAGTTATGCTTACTGACCTTTTTGATAAGCAAAGCCCCAGTAGTATTGCTGTTGCTTACCTTAAAAATGAGGTTGCCGAAATGTGGCAATAGTTTAAAGCATAAATACTTATTTCAATAAAAAGCACTCCTAAAAGAGTGCTTTTTTATAATCTATCAGTTAATCAAAGTTACTCATCTAAAAGCTGCTGTAACTTTCGTTGTTCCGGTTCAGGTAAATCAGGCATAATTCCTTCAAAAAACTCACGATACCCCTCTTGCTTTAATAACTTACGGATACTCTCCCGCCCAAACTTAGCAAACTGCCACCTGTGGTGTAACGTAGCATTTACCAAATTTGCCCACACAATAGGGTCAGGTTTCCCAATATATAATAGGTTACTTAATGCATTTTGCCTTACCTTACTGGCATATCTTGGGGAGGCATATAGTTGTAACTCGGCATATATATCTGCTTTTTGTGCTTCTCTATATTCAGGAGTAGCGTATGCCAATGTTAGCCATAATATTCGCAGGTTTTTATCATTAAAACCTACCCATTCATCCGAAAGGTCTAAAAGTTCTTTTCGTTTTTCAGGAAAACGACTGTACAGTACATTTAAAGCTATCTCACGGTTTATATAAGATTCATCTTCCAGTAACGACTTGTATTCCTCATAATAATCATCCGGTATAGTGGTAAGCGTACGGGCAACAGCCTGCCTTAACTTTACATTACCGCTTTTCATAGCAAGTGTTATAAGTTCTTTTTTATCTTCAAAAGGTACTTCGGCAGTTTGTAATAATACTTCCTCTTTTACAGGATAATACATATCCGATTGCAATATTTGTTTAAATATAGGTCCTTTCTCTTTAAAACGTTTGTCTACCAGTTCACCCAGCTTAAAATACAACTGCATAAACTTATTCTCATTAAGAATATCAACCGCTTCTTTTACCGGAAATACAGAGCTTTCCAGCCAACGCTTTTTAAAGTCTTCCGTATCATAATTCGATACTTTATTTATCTCAGCTAAAAAATCATCCGTTTCTACATTTTTATAAGCGTATTTCTCCAGATAGTTTTTTACTGCTTTTCGGAAGGCATCTTCCCCTACTCCTTTTCGCAACACATGCAATGCCCAGGCACCTTTTTGATAATAGGTTAGTGAACTTGCTTCTTCGCTTAATATGGGAATAGTATCTGTTTTTGATGCTGAAACCATTTGCAGGCGTTCTGCCATATCATAAAGTTCATAATTAAAATGGTCTTCCCCGAAAAGTTCACGTTCTGCCAATAATGCATAGTACGTAGCAAAACCTTCCTGCAACCAGTGGTGCTTACCTGATTTTGCAGTAATTAAATTACCAAACCATTGGTGTGCCAGTTCATGCGCGTTTACATTAATATAAGTTCGGTCGTTAAACCCTATAGAATCGACAACAAAATCCTGAGAAAAAATTGTGGAAGTGGTGTTTTCCATGCCTGCATATAAAAAATCAATAGCAGGAACCTGCCTGTAAATATCCCAAGGATAGGGTACACCAATTTCTTCTTCAAAAAAATCGAATATCTGCTTACTGTAGCGGTATGTAGGCTCTATTTTACTTACATCATCAGGACGTATATAAAACTCCAACGGTGTATTTGATTTACTAATAGAACCTAAGCTCTTTTTATATTTCCCTATAGCCAGCATTACCAAATAGCTACTCATAGGTCGCTTCATTTGGTAGCTTACTTTTCGTAAAGGCTTATTTTCCATAACCTCATCAAAAGTTTTCTCTCCATTGGCTAGTATAGTATAATCCTTATCAAAAGTAATATCAAAACCGAAGATTACCTTTTCATTCATGTCGTCAAAGCTGGGCAACCAATGGCTGGTGTATTTCCCCTGCCCTTGTGTCCATATTTGCTGCTCTTTTCCGCCTTGGCATTCCGGGCAATCGAGTTTTATAAAATATAATGATTGTTTAGGCTGAGCGGAGTAACTAAACGTAATAGTATTTGCCCCTTTTTTATAACCTTTATACAATTTTAAAGCAGTAGCGGAATTTACCCAGCCTGATTTCTTACCATTAATTTTCACATCACTGAACTGCATATTACGGGCATCTATGTAAATAGTATCCGGCTTTTTGTTTTGAACTTCAAAAGTATAGGTAACATTACCGATTACTTTTTCCTGTGGTACATCAAAACGAAGCGAAGCATTACAGGCTTTAAAATCAACATTTTGATTTTGCTGTGCAAAAGCAATAGTACTTATATAAAGTAAAGAAATTAAAAAAAAGAATCTCTTCATTTTAAGTAAAAAATTAGAATATAGATTTATACTTCATTGCAATTATTTCAGATATCCTTCTTATCAAATAATAATATGGTAATAGTTTGTTATGATTACTTTGAGTTGGACTTATAGCTGAGCGTTCTCTCATTTCTCTAACATGAACTAAAACATTTCTAATTTTGTCTAATCTATCTGCTATATTTTCGAATAATTCACCTGTTTCTCTTTCTTTTCTAATTTTTTCAGATTTATTATCATTTGCATTTAAAAATAATTGTTCATAGAACTGTCTACTTTTTAATATTGGTTTTAGTTTATAACCTCCATCAAAAATAATATCTTCAGTAAAATATTCTATATTGCTCTCAATCTCATCATCTATATCTTCAATCCTTAAAAAATGTTTTATACAAGCTTTAAATTTCTCGCTATCTTTATTAATACCCTCTCTCAGTTCTTCTATAAGTAGTTTTGAATAGTAACTAGAATTATCTATAAAATTTGGATAAGAAATTATATTATTAATATTTCTCTTAGTATTGTCATTTATAAAGTAATAAGAAAAATATTCTATAACTTGATAATAAAATAAGTATTGAAGTCTTATATTACTGCTACTTTTTGCAACATGAAACAATTCAACAACGGTTTCATCTATGTCATTAATTATAAGTTTTTCAGGAAAAGGGTTTTTACGTAATAAACATGGCTTATTATGTTCAACTTCTTCAGACAAAGTATTATGTATAATAATTGTTGGAGAGTCCCTATCATAGTATTGCATATATATGTTTAAAAGCTTAAAAAAGTGATTGCAATCCTTTACTTTATTCAAAGCACCCTCTACGAAAAAGGAAACAACAACTTTGTCTTTAAAAAAATCTTTTAAAGCTGTACTCTGGCTTTCTATATTATAAAAATCTCTAATAATACTAAGATTTCTATAGCTAGCATCTCCAGGTGCATCTATCTCTTTAAAACCCTTACTAATTTCAACTAATAAATTACTCGGTTCAGCAAATTTTGTTTTATACTCGTTTCCATCATAAATAAAGGATAATTCTCTTCCAATTAACTTATGATTATGTGGTAAAATAGTAAAAATAAACTCGTAAGATGATTTTTCATGTAAAATAGCTGAAAACTCAGGAGGAAAATATTTATCATTAAATATTTCGAAGTTAAACTTATCAGGAAATTCTAATATAAAACTATCGTCATTCCAAAGTTTCTTAATTACATATTTACTATCGTTTCGTTCTACTTCAACTGTAGGATTAAGAACTTGCAATTTTTGTTGTAAACTCATTATTTAGTAATTTTTTCTTAATCAAATATAATATTTAAAAGTTAAATCTTAATTATAATAAGAAAAAGCTTAAGTTGCTATAATTAAATTTTAAAATTACCTTCGTGTTTTAAGCTTTTATATGAATAACCTTCTCGAAACTCCTATAGAATATCTTAAAGGTGTTGGTCCGGCACGTGGTGAACTGCTCAGGAAAGAGTTAGATATTCATAAATATGCCGACCTCGTTAACCTGTACCCCAACCGTTATATTGACCGTACCCGATATTACCGCATTAAAGAGTTACAAAACAGCGGTACCGAAGTACAAATAGTAGGTAAAGTCATCAATATAAAAACAATAGAGCAAAAGCGAGGCAAACGCCTTGTCGCTACGTTTACCGATGGCACAGGAGAAATGGAACTGGTTTGGTTTCAGGGGCAGAAATGGATTCGGGAAAACCTTAAAATAAATACACCTTATGTAATTTTTGGTAAGTGTAACTATTATAATGGGTTCAGTATGCCGCACCCTGAAATGGAACTGCTGGAGGAACACAAACAGAACCTGCGCACCGCCATGCAACCCATATACCCTAGTACCGAAAAGCTCACGCAACGTGGGGTAAGCAATAAAGTGGTAATGAAAATGATGATGCAGCTTTTCAGGGAAACGCAGGCTTTATTTAAAGAAACACTACCCGAAAAACTATTGCAGGAGCTTCACTTAATACCAAAAAATGCTGCGCTATTTAACATACACTTCCCGAAAAGTCAGGATTTGTTGGCTAAAGCACAGTTTCGATTAAAGTTTGAAGAACTGTTTTTTATTCAGCTACAGCTCATCAGTAAAAACCTTATCAGGAAACATAAAATAAAAGGTCATGCTTTTGATGTAATAGGCGAACATTTTAATGACTTTTATCAAAATCACTTGCCTTTCGAACTTACCAATGCCCAAAAACGGGTAATTAAAGAAATCCGTAACGATATGGGGCAACCCGTACAAATGAACCGGCTATTACAGGGTGATGTTGGCTCAGGTAAAACCATAGTTGCGTTAATGTGCATGCTAATAGCTATTGATAACGGATATCAGGCGTGTTTAATGGCGCCTACCGAAATTTTAGCCAATCAGCACTATACAGGGCTTACAGAACTTGCTGAACCACTTGGGCTAAATATTAAGATCCTTACAGGCTCAACCAAAACAGCCGAAAGAAGAATAATACATGAAGAACTGGAAAACGGTTCTCTCCAAATAATTATAGGTACACATGCGCTGTTGGAAGATAAAGTACAGTTCCACAACCTTGGTTTAGCCGTAATTGACGAGCAGCACCGTTTTGGCGTGGAACAACGCAGTAAACTGTGGCGTAAAAACACCATTCCGCCACATGTATTGGTTATGACTGCCACTCCTATTCCGCGAACACTTGCTATGAGCCTGTACGGCGATTTGGATATTTCCGTTATTGATGAACTACCTCCGGGGCGTAAACCTATAAAAACCGTACACCGTTACGACAGTAACCGCCTTAAAGTTTGGGCTTTCCTGAAAGAAGAAATAGCCAAAGGCAGGCAGGTATATATTGTTTATCCGCTAATTGAGGAAAGCGATAAAATGGACTATAAAGACCTGATGGATGGTTACGAGAGTATTTCACGTGATTTCCCGTTACCTGAATATAGTGTAAGTATTGTTCACGGGCGTATGAAACCCGCTGATAAAGATGCCGAAATGGAACGCTTTGCAAAGGGTAAAACCAATATAATGGTAGCCACTACAGTAATTGAGGTAGGTGTAAATGTACCCAATGCCAGTGTTATGGTTATAGAAAGCGCCGAACGCTTCGGGCTAAGCCAGTTGCACCAGTTACGAGGGCGTGTGGGGCGTGGTGCAGAACAGAGCTTCTGTATTATGATGACAGGTCATAAACTGAGCAATGACAGTCAAACCCGTATGGAAACTATGTGCCGTACTAATGATGGTTTTGAAATTGCGGAAGTAGACCTTAAACTACGGGGTCCCGGTGATATTATGGGTACACAGCAAAGCGGTGTGCTCAACCTGCAAATAGCCGATTTGGTAAAAGACAGGGATATACTATCACTGGCAAGGCAATACGCTATTAAAACTTTAAAAGAAGACCCTTCCCTATCTAAACCGGAACACGCTGCTTTAAAACACACGTATTTAGAGCTTACCAAAAAGCAAAACATCTGGAATTATATATCGTAGCTTTTATATTATAGTTGTGTTCAACGCAACCCAACTACTTTTTTATCATCTGTATAATAAAAATGCTAACCATTTAATATTATACAGTTATGAAAAAAATTGTTTTTCTGTTAACGTTGCTATTTTTAACCGTCTCTTGTAGTGATGATGATGACAACAAAACTACACCCCAACAATCTACTATTATAGGTACATGGCAACTTGTAGAGGTATACTTTGACCCAGGTGATGGTTCAGGTGATTTTACAGCAGTAGACAGTGATAAAACAATAACTTTTAATACTGACGCTACTGTTAGTTCTAACGGGGATTTGTGTACTATGGAAATTGAGGCTAGCACTGCTTCAAGCGGCACATATTCTGAAAACGATAATACATTGAACCTCAACTGTAATTTTAGCGAAGGAACTCCTCAAATTACTTATGAAATAAATGGTTCATATCTTATACTTAACTACCCATGCATTGAGGCATGTCAAATTAAATATTCAAAAGTTAATTAGTAAAATCACATATTATAGTAAGTAAAGAAACACTTAAACGCATGCTTTAACACTTGTTAATTAACGCCTCATTAACTCTAATAATACTACATGACTTATAATTTTATATGAAATTAAAATATAAATTATGAGCACATTTAAAGATAAAACAGTAATTATTACAGGAGGAGCCATGGGGCTTGGGTTAGCAACAGCTAAAGTATTAGCGAGAAAGGGTGCTAATCTTTCTATTATAGATTATAATGAAGAGGCACTTAACAAGGCTAAAGATGAAATAAGTAAAGAATCTCCTGATACAAAAATATTAACCATTATAGCTGATGTTTCTGATGAGCAAGCAGTTAAAAACTACGTAAATAAAACCGTTGACCACTTTGGTAAAATTGACGGCTTTTATAACAATGCCGGTATTGAAGGGAAACAAGCCCTGATTGCTGATTATGATGTTGAAATGTTTAAAAAAGTAATTGACATTAACCTAATGGGGGTTTATTACGGTCTTAAATACGTAATTCCTGTAATGCAAAAACAAGGTGGCGGCAAGATAGTAAATGTAGCTTCTGTTGGAGGTATAAGGGGTGTACTTAACGAGGTACCTTATGTTGCCAGTAAGCATGCTGTATCGGGTATGACAAAAAATGCAGCTATAGAGTATGGTAAGGATAATATTTTTACTAATGCCATTGCGCCCGGAGCCATCCTTACACCAATGGTAGCATCATCATTCAAGCAGGTAAATCCTGATAATCCTGAAGCTGCTGAAAAAGAATACTCGCAACGTAACCCTACAAGGCGTTTAGGTAAACCGGAAGAAGTAGGTAATTTAGTTGCCTTTTTATTGAGTGATGAATGCCAGTATGTAAACGGGCAAACTATAGCAATAGATGGTGGGGAGTCAAACCTCTACGGTAATTCATAAATAGCAAAAACAATAATAATAAAGAAGCAGCGGTGTTATGATGTAACACCGCTGTTTTTTGTAACTTCACTTTCAGACACTTTCTAAAATAATTATAAAAATGTGTGCATAACTACTCTGTAATTGATATTTTAGTGTTTTGAATTATAACAGCGGAAAACCTACAACCTAAAATATATGGATTTTAATATTGGCAGTATATCAGAGCTTATTACAGAAAAACTAGCAGGCTGGACCGAGGCACTTATAAAAATACTACCTAATCTGGTATTAGCTGTTATAATTACTGTTATAGGTTTTTTTATTGGTAAATGGATAAAGAAACTGTCTTTAAAGTTTATAAGCAAAATATCCCATAACATTACCTTAAATAACCTTTTCAGCACCATAATTTACTTTGTGTTTATTGGTGTTGTCCTTTTTACAGCCCTTAGCGTATTACAACTTGATAAAGCGGTAACTACAGCTTTGGCCGGTGCCGGTATATTAGGTTTGGCGTTGGCTTTCGCATTTCAGGATATTGCTACCAATTTTATGTCAGGTATATTTATATCATTCCGTAAGCCAATAAAAGTTGGCGATATTGTGGTAATTAAAGACTATATGGGTAAAGTGGTTGAAGTAAACCTTCGCGATACTATTATAAGTACATTTGGCGGGCAAACAGTTATAATTCCTAATAAAGAAGTTTTTCAAAACCCAATAGAAAACTACTCCTATCAAAACAGAAGACGTTTTGACCTTGCTGTAGGGGTTTCTTATGGAGAGGATTTAGAGAGGGTAAGACAAATTACACTTGATGCTGTAAAAGATATTAAGGAACTTTCTAAAACCGAAGAAACGACTTTCTTTTTTGAAGAGTTTGGCGACAGCTCTATTAATTTCAGTATAAGAATGTGGGTTAACTCTCCTGAACAGCTTACTTATAAAAAAGTAGGGAGTGAAGCCATTATAGCAATTAAGAAGGCATATGATGCTAACGATATTATGATTCCATTCCCTATTCGTACACTGGATTTTGGTATTAAAGGTGGCGAAAAACTTAGCGAAATGCAGGTAAATATTGCTGATAGTAAAAATGGGTAGCATTTTATAATAAAAATTGTAATTTTCGGCTCTTAATTAAATCAACATCATTAAATGATTTCCTATAACCCAAAAGAATGGTTTGCCTTTATATTTCAGTTTCATAAAGCCGATACATTTCGCAAACTACTTCCTTTAATGCTTGTATTGGCAGCGTATTCGGGTTTAATAGCCTATCTTGAAATAGAATACTGGCAAATAACAGGAAAAAGCCATATCAGTAATTTGAATATAGCACATGGTTTACTTGGGTTTGTAATATCGTTACTACTGGTTTTTCGTACCAACACAGCTTACGATCGCTGGTGGGAAGGCAGAAAAATGTGGGGAGCACTGGTAAATAATAGCCGTAACCTGGCAATAAAAGTTGCATCGATGATTAAAGGGAGTAGTGATAAGGCAGAGTTACGAAGCCTTATACCTGCTTATGCTCATGTGCTTAGTCTGCACCTTAAAGATGAAAAAATAACCCACTGGTTATTTGAGGAAGAAACATTACCTGAAGATGTATATAACCACAAACCCAACCAAATAGCTAAAACTATTATGGGTAAAATAAATGAGTTGTACGAAGCAGGAAAAATTACCGGTGACCAACTTATTGTCCTTAATGCTGAAATACAATCGCTTACTGATATTTGCGGTGCCTGCGAACGTATAAAAAACACACCTATACCCTACTCTTACAGTGTTTTTATTAAAAAGTTTATTTTCTTTTACGTAATGTCGCTACCATTTGGTTACTCATTTCACCTTGGGTATTATGTAGTACCTGTAGTAATGTTTGTGTTTTATGTGCTTGCCAGCCTTGAGCTTATTGCAGAAGAAATTGAGGATCCGTTTGGTAATGACCCTAACGATTTACCTACCGCCAAAATGGCCGATAACATCCGTAAAAACGTAGAGGAGCTTATATATTAAATTAAGGTAAGTATATACAAGTTTACACCAAATATAAGTAAGTAAAATCGTTAGTAAATAATAGCTCTCTAATGTTAGATAAAAACCTGGCTAGGACCAGGTTTTTTATTACTTCTGTGGATTAAAGTTGAGCGTTTGCTTTATCTTTAAGTCGAAATCGGTCATTTCCTCTACATCATCACTAGGGATTGTATCTTTAATAAATGACCCCAATGCCAAATGCCTTACCTTGTCGGGAGGAAATTTGGTATTAGGGAAAGCTTCTCGAATCTCATGTATATCGAAGTAAAGCACTCCATAATGCTCGATATAACTAATATTTTTCTCCAATAATTCTGCTTCTGTCAACATGATATCAAATCTTTAAATTTGGTTCGTACTCCTGAATTCAAATTTAAGAAATTAAACCGCTCATTTTGTTTTAACTTTCTTAAATTAAATCGAAAGACGAATTCATCAACGTATTTCTGCATGTGTTTCCTGCTCCACCAATTATAGATTCCATTGTATGCTCTCTTTAATATTCCCCAAAAGCTTTCGATTGAATTACTGTGAATCTCAGGGTTGTCATAATCGACATATTGCTTCTTTCCGTGGTCAACAACATGATGGTCATATCTGCTTTCTAATCCTTTATAGGCGTGCCATTCATCAGAAATGACTACGGCATCTCTTTCTAACACCTTATCAATAAATGGCTGTATACTCTCTCTCTTAGTGTCAGGGGCCACAATACATTTAACTTTACTTACTTCTCCACGTTGCAGGATTCCGACTACAGGTGTCTTATCTTTAAATGACCTACCTTGGGATGCCTTAACCTTTTTATCCTTGTGACGATTCTTATTCTTTCCACCAACAAAGGTTTCGTCACATTCAATTATACCTTCGAATTTTTCGGCAGGATTGTTCTCTATTCCGAAGCAAGCTCTTATCCTTTGCAGCATGAACCAAGCTGTCTTTTGGGTCACTCCGATATCTTTACTAAGTTGTATTGAACTGATTCCTTTTTTATGAGATGTAATAATCCATACTTCCAGAAACCATCTCTGGAGAGATATCTTAGTATTATCATACATCGTACCTGTACGTACATTGAAATATTTACCTGTAGTTTTGCATTTGTATTTATCACCCGCACAGGTATAAACTTTACTTGTGGGGTCAAATGGTGATATTGGTCTTCCTGCCCATCTAAGCTGTTCTAGGTACTTTATGCAGGATTGTTCATCAGGGAATGCTCTAGCAAGGTCAAACATAGATTGGATATTAGTATCAAACATAAGCGATAGTTTGGAGTTACTAACAAAAGTAAAAATTCGTTTCTAAAAATTTTCCTAAACAAACTATAACTATTTGATAATTAATATTTTGTAATAAAAAATAATTGTTAATTTTTTTTACATTAATATTTACTCTTGGTTATTTAGATATTAGATTTAATAAAAAAGCGATATGAAAACAGCAACTATAATTCTGCCTAATGGTAAAGGCAATTATCGAGAACTTCTAAATAAATATGAGAGTTATACTTATAAATTTGAAAACGAACAACTCAAAATCTCATTCCTAACTGAGAAAGATATGTATGACCTTTCAACAAATATAAGAAACCTCTTAAGCGAAGAAGATATAAATGTTGAAGATAAGCTTTGGCTTATCAAGCAATATCTAAATGATATTAGATTAGAAAAATTTGATGATTAACTTGCATTAATTAATCGAACAATAGTTTGCAAAGGTAAAGGTATTTTTTGGTGTGGTGGTGGAGTAATGCTTCTAATCGTGCCGTTAATCTTATATGTCATATTACCATCTTCACCAGTTCCAACTAAGGTACCAATTTCAACAAAAGTGTATCTGCTATTGCTGTAAGTTAATTCTCTACCTACAAGTGGACGAGCAGTTTCTATTAAGCTTTCAGCTTCTTCTTTAGTCATACTTATATTCCTTTAAAAATTTCATTGTAATCATCCAATCCTAAAGCCAAAGCTATACGGATTAATTTATCCGTGCCCATTACTACTGATGGACCATTTGGACCACCGATATATCTGCGGAAAGTTTCAATATCGATTTGAGCTTTATTGGCAACCTCAGTAGCTTTTAATCCTTTATCCTCAATTAAGCGTTTAATGTTTTTGGCTACAATCTTAATATTCTCTGGTATTTCTGATTTCCTTTCTCGCATAGGATAAAGGTAAAATCATAATGAATTGTATTCAATGATATATAAATCATGACACATGTATCATTTTATAAAAATAACTTCTATATTTGCTGATATTAACTTTTAAATAAAGCACTTATGAAAAAACACTTAACCAAAATCATTATTCTCTTAATTAGCCTCTTAACTATTTCATGCTCAAATGATGATAATTCATCTCAACCTGACATTGTAGAATATACTACAATCAACATATTAGGAGAATCTTATACAGATTATCCATATGCTACATCAAGTACCGTTGCACCTAGCTGTAATTCAAATATAGACCTAAGTGTACAACAATTCGGTGATTTTATTAATGCTCAATTTGATATTTGGATAGTGTTTATTTATAGAAGTTATCAATACCAATTTGAAGAATATGACATCTCTAACACAGTTATAAAACAAGAGTACAATCCACTGTCATCCTGTTATAATAATTTCGATTTTATTGTAGAATATTATGATAACGAAAATGATGAAAAGCTTAATCTGGATAATTCATTTACTAATATGAATACTATTGAGAGTATTAATAAAATTGATGAGGATTCAAATGAGATTACTTATGCTGTTAAAGGTTCATTCTCATTAAGATTTAATAAAGGTGGTAATACACTAATTCCTGTAACAGGTGATTACAATCGATTTATATATGTTCAAAAATAATATTTCAGGATATGAAAAATACATTTTACACTATTATCTGTGTTTTAATCATTTTATTTGTTTTAGCAAATCAATGTGATAATTCTCTTCGCCAAGACCGAGGATTAGCAAAACCTCAAGCCGAAACTGATTATGAAACTAATACTCATCCCCACAATATTGTAAGCTGCCCTAAATGTGGTAAGTTATATAACAAAGACACATGGGGTGAAATGTGTAACACATGTTGGAGCGAGGGAAGGGGATTAAAAAGTAAAGGTGAATATATAATCAAATAGTTTGAACAGTACAGTTTGATAAAATACCCATTAATGGGTATTTTTACCTGTTTGTTAAAATTAGTATAAATACGCGTATTTTCATATAAATCAATTTTTTATATTTGTTTTTTAGTAAAAAATTAACAATTAATATGAAATTACTAAACCTTACCTTATTATTCCTATTTTTATCAATTACCTCATTTAGTCAGGAATCTAAATTAATTGCAAGTTGTTGCGAAAATAAAGAAACTAAATCTTTTGGGAGATGTTCAGGAAATGCATATTGTACTGCATGCACTAACTGTAGATATTGTAAACATTGCAATAACGGTGGTACTTGTGGTGTATGTGCATCATATAACAAACCCAAAAAAACAACTTCAAAATCTTATTCATCTACTACCAATTATAAGCTGCCTTCATCTTATTCATTTGGAGACAAATTGATTATATCCTCAGAAGCTTTAAATCTCAGAGCAGGCGCAGGTACTTCTTATGATGTTGTAGAAAAGTTAACCAAAGGTGATATACTAACATTTCTGTCTTATGATGGTGATTGGATAGAGGTTAGGGTTGTTGAATCGGGCAATAAGGGTTATGTGTATTTTAAATATGTAAAATAGTACTAATATGAAAACTTTATATCTATTAACAGCATTCTTATGCTGTACTTATTCCATCGGTCAAAGTTTAGCTGCTCCAACAGAATATCCAGTTTTCGTAGATGTAGTTGGCGCAGGGGATTTACAACAATCAGTTTCGTCAGGTAGTGATACTAAAGCCAGCACAGGTGCAGGAATAATTTTTGAACGTTACTTTGGTACTATTGACGAAGCTAATGGAGAAGGCACAAAGAATTTTATTCAAACATTAGAAGTGGAACTTGTGATAAACATTGCATCCACTTCTGATTCAATTATTGCTCAATTTAACGAGGCAGGTAAATTTACAAATAGAAGAGATTTTGGAAATTTTATTCTTTACCCGATTGGAAAAAAACAATCTATGTATTTTAATTCAAATTTGTATTTTGGAAATTATGATGATTTTTTTTCTAAAGTTATCAGTGGTATAAATGTTAGGATTTTAACATCCAATAATTCTTGGAAATATCAAGAAAGTATAATTGATATGGGAGTGCTTTCATTTAGGGCTGGTATTTTTCATGAATTTATTCCTGATAATTATCGACTTCATAACGGACGAGCAAAATATTCTATTTTCCTTGGCGCAAATTATTCTTATAGAGGTATTATCGGTGATATTAGTTCAGATGGAAATCGTGAATTCAGACAAAATGTTTTAGGTTCAGATGAAACTAATTTTAGTGGTTTAGAATTTAACTTAGGGTTTCGATTAGCTAATCTAAGATTTGAACTTCAAATACCTTCTTTCCGCAATAAAAATTCAATATCTGGGCTCACCGATACACAATTTTTGTATAGTGTAAGGTTTATTGGAGGATTTCCACTTAAAATTAACTTAAATGAAAGTAATTAATTATTATAACTAAGTTTCAATCCTAAACAAAAAAGAAGATGGAGACACCTGACGAAAGGACAAGAGTTAGGTCAAAATCAATCTAAACATCCTAAATTAAAACCTCACAAACATAAGCTAAATGATTAATTTTTAAACAAAAACTATAATTATGGAAAAATTTTATGTAAACAACAATGCTCAATCGAATGGAGACCATGAAGTTCATAGAACTACTTGCCCCTATTTTGACAGAATATATAGCAAAAAAGACCTTGGGTATCATGACGGGTGTCATAGTGCTGTACAGGAGGCTAAAAAGACCTATAGACAGTCAAATGGATGTGCTACATGTTGTTCTGCTTGTCATACTTCTTAACTTGTGAATATGAGATTAGCAATATTAATCGTTGGAGAACAAAACTCAGGAAAAACAGCAACAATAAGAAATTTGATTAATCTATATAGTAGAAAGTCTTTAACGGTTATGCGTCGAGGATTCTCATGGTTATTTCTTAATCAAGATTTTAAATGTTTAGAATTAGTTACTTACTGTGTCCCTGCTTCGCCAACGGAAACAGGAATCGATTTAAAGGATAGATTCCAAGATTGGGATAATATACCACAAACTTTGATTGTTGCTGAACAATTAAATGGAAATAAATACCACAATACTCTTAATTTTTTGAATACAAAAGGATATCATATTTTACGATATGACCTTAGTAATTCTAATGGTTCAGGTATTTGGGATAGATTTAATCGTGAAACCGAAACGATAATCTTAGATACTAGGGCAAATCAAATAATTGATGATGTTAAAGTACTTATAAAAACAAACGGGATTATATAAGACTACCTATAGAGTTTATAAAACATTTTATACATGAAGTGAATGTAATAATTAATGGTAAATTACATCAATCCATTACTATATCCGTTTAAGGCAACTATTTACCTAGCATAATTAAAAAGTACAACATATAATATGGTTAAAGAGTTTTATCCAAATTCAATTTTAGCACCAGTAATTCCAATTCATAGGGAAGTTACTTTACAGGAATATAAAGATATAACGGGTAAGAACCTATCTTGGTTTAAGAATATTAACCGAGAATAAGCAGAGCTATTGTTATACCCTTCTTTTACTTTAGACAATGAGGATGAAAAAAGTTTATTTTATTGTAATTATAATATGTCTATTAGCTTGCAAAAGAGAAATAGATTATTCTAATCTTCAAGAAGAAGATATAAATAGGGAAAATTTTGACCCTTATTTAATGGTTATAACCGACGATTATGATGTAGAAATATTTCATAATATGACAGGAGACTATCCTGACGGAACATATTGTGCGGAAGTTGAATATTATAACCCTAATACAGGTACAAGGAATACTTATACCTTAAATGTAGATGTAGAAGATGGAGATTTAACTGTTATACATTGGCCTAATGGTGGTTGGTTAGATGAAACACATTTTTCACCAGAAAATATTTCATATGGAGAAATATCATTCATCAGTGACAGAGGATGTGAATATGTCGTAACTTTGGGAGATTATGGAGGTGGCTGTTATTCCGACGGGAAGCAATTACAAAATGACGTAAATATTGACATAGAAGATACTACATGTCCTAATTGTGGCGGTAATAAAGATGTATATGAAGATTTATGTTATTCATGTACGGAAGAAAGAGAAAGCGTCTGTCCGCGTTGTGGCAGTTATAAAATCTCTTTTGATGAATATTGTAATAATTGTCAAGATGAGTTAACAAACGAAGAGTAAATTCAAATTTAACATAAAAACCATATAGATATATAATATGCAGATTGATATACTGGGAAAAGTTCGTGAAAAAAGACTTGCTTATAGCAATACATTATTGCCTTTATTTGAAGCAATTGTAAATTCTATTCATGCTATTGAAGAAGAAAGTTCGACTAAGCCAGGTATAATTAAAGTTGAATTAATTAGGTCTTATCAAGGAAAACTAGAGCTTGATAGCAAAGAAGAAAATATAAATCTAATTACAGACTTTATAATTACAGATAATGGTATAGGGTTTAATGAGCAAAATTATGAATCATTCAATTTTGCTCATTCTACATATAAAATAGATAAAGGAGGGAAAGGAATTGGTAGGATAACTTGGTTAAGAGCTTTTGAGAGAGCAAAAATTGAGAGTGTTTTTCGTCACAACGGTATCTTCCAAAAAAGAACTTTTTCTTTTGAACAGACAAAAAAAGGAATCGAGAATCATAAGTTGGAGGATTTAGAAGAATCTAACCCTAACAGATATACAAAGGTTCATCTCAATAATTTAAAGGAAGATTACAGAAAATGGTGTAATACTAAAAGTGAAGATATCGCCCTAAAAATAATTGAACATTGTTTTTCATATTTCTTAGATACTGAAAACTGCCCAAGAATATTAATAGTTGATGGAGATGATGAAATAGTAGTAAATGATTTATTTGGGTTATACACTAAAAAATCAATAATAAAAAGCGATATTACAATTAACAAAAACAGTTTCCAACTGGATATTGTAAAGCTTTATAGTCCTAAGCCAGATAATAAAATACACTTTAGAGCTCATAAAAGAGAAGTCTACAATCAAAAAATAAGTGATTATATACCTGAGATTCAAAAATTCTTTATTGATAATAATAACGAGCTATTTTCAATATGTGTGTATGTCTCTGGAAACTTCTTAGATGAAAAAGTTAATGAAGAGAGAACAGAAATTGGGTTTTCAAAACAGAACAGTTTATTCCCTGACGAAGTAACAGAAGAAGAGATAACAACTAAAATTATTGATGTTGTAAGAGAAAATTTTAAAGATTATATCGACGAACTTTCAGCAAACAGGGTAAATCGAGTAAGAGAATTTGTAAAAGACCATCCACGATACAGATATTTATTAAAATATAAACCCGAAGAACTCCGTCATATTCCTAGTCAGCTCTCTGATTCCAAACTTGAAATAGAATTGTTTAAAGTTCAACAAAAATTAGAACTAGAAGTTCTTTCTGAAACCGAACAAATTTTATCTAATATTGAGAATTCAGATAGTGAAAATATATTTGCTGATGAACTATATAACAAAATATTAGAAGTAGGTAATAGTAAGTTGGCCGAATATATACTGCACCGAAAAAAAATATTAGAACTACTTGAAGTCCAATTAAGAAAATCAAACGAAGGGAAGTATTCGAAAGAGGATGCAGTACATCAGTTAATTTTCCCTCTAAGGAAAACATCTGATGATGTTAAACTTGAGGAACACAATCTTTGGGTTATTGATGAAAGATTATCTTTTCATGATTATTTAGCATCAGATAAAACTTTTAATTCAATTGAAAGCATAGCATCAAAGTCAACCAAGGAAACTGATTTGATTGTTTTTAATAAACCACATATTCTGAATGAAGATGAGAAGCCTTACTCTTCAATTGTAATAGTTGAATTTAAAAGACCAATGCGTAATGATTACACAGATAGTGAAAACCCAATCTCACAAATTAATACATATGCAAGAGAGTTATTAGCTAATAAAGTACTCGATAAATATGATAGACCCTTTGATTTAAGAGATGGTATTCCTCTTTATGCATATATTATTTGTGACTTGACCAATAAGATGAGACAATTTGCGGAAGACCAAAGCTTTACCAAATTTCCTGATAATGATGGATATTTTAGTTTTAACCGTAATTATAATCTATATATCGAAATAATTAGTTTTGATAAATTAATCAAAGATTCCAAAAAGCGAAATAAAGTACTTTTCGAGAAATTGAATCTTCCCACGGCATAAATTCTTAAGTATGTCTTGAAACCGAATTATTATGAGTAAGATAAACAATGCTTTAAGTCATTTGCTTGAAAATTACACGGATTATTATTGGTCAATACCATTAGACATAAATTTCCCTGCTGTTAGATTAGGAGATATTTATGCTGAAAATATCTTGTTCATCTTTGAAGATTATAATCATTATACCAAAATCAAGAGAGTAATTACTAGGAAAGATGGCACACAGGATACTTTAACCGATTTAGAGTATTCGGCAGGAATTATTAAACCTGCTATAATAGTAGCACTCATTAATGATGTGAAAGAATGGATAAATAATAATCAGTATATTGATACACAGAATGAATCAATGCTAAGAACGAAAAACTATATTAATGACAACTTTGATTTTTAAATTATACTATAGAACTTCACTAATGAGAAGTAGCTAAAAAATCATACCTGCCATTGAAAGAAGAGTTCTCTTTGACATGAGAAACTTAAAAATAATAAATTAATGGAAACATTAAAATAGATTATTTAGTATTAGTGTAAACTTGTATATACTTACCTAAATTAATTTTCTTTTTTATAATTCTATTAACGGGTATCTTGCTAATTATTAGGTAATTTCAACTAAAAATTAAGCTAATGAATACTTCAGATAAAAAGACAGGTAAAAGACAGGCTAATGATGATGTAAGCCATAATGCGCATTACGAGGAAACGGACAGACCTTCTCAACTGGATACACGTGATGAAAAAGACAGTACAGAGGACTGGAATGCCGAAAAAAGTCGTACTTCGCGACATAAATAATCAGTATTATTTACATATAAACTTATTATCTACTAAAAAATAAAGTAAACATAAATTGGCTTTATTTTTGTTATACTGTTTTTATGTAAAATAATTTGGCTAAAATTTTCAATATAAAAACACGTTATAAGCATATTGAAAAGTCAGTTAATTTTTATTATTTTGCTATATAAGATACAGTGCATTATGAAAAAACTATTTGTTTTTACATTTTTACTTTTTATAACTGTGCAGGCTAATGCTCAGTTTGATACTAATACGGGCAGTATATCAGTACCTAAGGGAGATACAACTTCTGATGATACTGATGCACCCTCTATTAGCACTGTTAGCCCTTTTACAACTGTACCACCTAAGCCTACTGTAACAGAACCTTACCAAGTAGGCGCTAATAACAATAATAGTTTTAGCATGTATCAAACAGATGAGTTTGTAGATCGTGGTGCTGAATATATGGACAGAGTTGAGGTTAAGCCCAGAGGAGAATCTAACAAAGCATTTAGAGGAAATCAGTTTTTTGGGGAGTATCGAAGTAACTCCGCTTATGTAGAGGTTATGGCTCGCGATTTTGAATATGAAGATGGCGACCGCATAAAGGTATTGGTAAACGACAGAACCGTAATTGCTAATGTTGTGCTTACTAATGACTTTAAAGGGTTACAAATACAACTGCAACCGGGCTTTAATAAAATAGATTTTGAAGCGTTAAACCAAGGAACATCAGGACCTAATACTGCTGAGTTTAGGGTATATGATGACCAGCAGAAACTGGTATCTTCAAACCAATGGAACTTAGCTACAGGTTTTAAAGCAACTGTAATTATTGTAAAGGAAGTGGAAGAAGTTAGTAATGATAGTGAAGAAAAATAATTTTTAAAATATAGAGTAAATAAAAATGCCTGCTTAGTAAGCAGGCATTTTTATTTATAAAGTAATACTATTACTATTAACCATCATTCATAGACAGCAAAAACTCTTCGTTATTTTTAGTTTTTCTAAACCTGTCATTAATAAAGTCCATAGCCTCTACAGGATTCATATCTGCAAGGTATTTTCTCATTATCCACATACGTTGTACTGTACTTTCATCAAGTAATAAGTCATCTCTACGTGTGCTTGAAGATGTAAGGTCAATAGCAGGGAATATTCTTCTATTAGCAATTTTTCTGTCTAACTGAAGTTCCATGTTACCGGTACCCTTAAACTCTTCAAATATAACCTCGTCCATTTTAGAACCGGTATCAGTTAATGCAGTAGCTATAATACTTAAAGAACCTCCGCCCTCTATATTACGTGCCGCACCAAAGAAGCGTTTTGGTTTCTGTAATGCATTAGCATCTACACCACCACTCAATACTTTACCTGATGCAGGTTGTACCGTGTTGTATGCTCGTGCTAAACGTGTAATAGAATCTAATAGTATAACAACATCGTGCCCGCACTCTACTAAACGCTTAGATTTTTCCAGTACTATATTAGCAACTTTAACATGGCGATCAGCAGGTTCATCAAAAGTTGAAGCAATTACTTCTCCCCTAACACTACGTTGCATATCCGTTACCTCTTCAGGACGTTCATCAATAAGTAAAACTATTAAGTACACTTCAGGGTGGTTTGCCGCAATAGAGTTTGCAATATCTTTAAGTAGCATTGTTTTACCTGTCTTAGGCTGTGCTACTATCATACCCCTTTGCCCTTTACCTATAGGTGAGAAAAGGTCTATAATACGTGTTGATATTGTACTTTGTTTATCGGCAAGGTTAAATTTTTCCTCAGGGAAAAGCGGAGTAAGGTGTTCAAAAGAAACCCTGTCACGAACCACTTGTGGATCATGCCCGTTAATTTTTGATACGCGCACTAAAGGAAAATATTTCTCTCCTTCTTTTGGCGGGCGTACAACTCCTTTTACTGTATCACCTGTTTTCAATCCGAAAAGGCGTATTTGAGAAGTAGATAAGTAAATATCATCAGGTGAAGCTAAATAATTGTAATCAGAAGAACGAAGGAAACCATAACCATCAGGCATAATTTCCAGTACACCTTCACTTTCTATAATTCCATCGAACTCGTAATCAGGTTCTCGGTAATTATTCTTTTGTTGTTTGTGATGGTTATTATTGTTCTGATTATTCTGATTCTTCTTATAACTGGGATGATTAGGATTGTTGGCATTTGCTCTTTCGATCTGTGCCAGTCTTTCCTCTTCAGAAATTTGAGCCTTTTTACTCTCTTTGGTATTCTTTCTTCTGTTATCTTTTTGGCTATTATCAGTGGGAGTGTTTTGCCTGTCTTTTTTAGGCTGCTCGCTTTTATTACTGTCTGTAGAAGCTTGACCATCTTCTTTTGCAGCAGGTTTAGTCTTTGTAACGGTTTTATTAACGTTAGCATTAACATTTGCGGGCTTAACAGCTTGTTTTACTGCCTGGCTTTCGCTTTTATTGCTTTCAGGCTTATTAGTATCATCACCTGCAGGCTTACTTATTCGTGCCCTTGTTTTTTTAGGCTTATCCTGTGTAGGCTTGGTACTATTATTTTCTACTTTCTCTTCTTCAAAAAGAGGTTTCACGGTAGTCGGGTCTGCAGCCTGATGGTCTAGTATTTTATATACTAAATCCTCCTTCTTCAGGCCTCTGTATTTACTTATATTAGCTTTTTTAGCTATTTCCTGAAGCTCAACGAGCTTCATTTTTTTTAATTCAGAAATATCAAACATTTATGTTTTTAATAAATTATTTTAGATAGGTGAGTCTTCAAAATGTAATTAATGGAAGTATAATTTTTGTTTTGGAGATGTAACACTTCGTAGAATGAAGTAGTTATGATTAAGCATTGCAATATTACAAATTTATTTTTACTGTACAATAGTATTTTTTAAAAAGAAACCATATTTTTGTGGTGTAAACAATACAAAATGTTACAAAGAATACAAACAGTATACTTACTTATAGTTTTTATTGTAAACGGAGTTTTACCTTTTATATTCCCTTTATGGGCTACAGAAGAAGGTAAAGATTTCTACTTTATGTCTAATATGGCATACACTGCCTTATTTGGCTTAAGTACCACACTTGCACTGGTAAGTATATTCAGTTACAAAAAGAGACAAAATCAGTTTGTTATGAACAGGCTGAACATGATATTAAATTTAATATTAATAGGCTTATTCGTTTATCAGTCGCTAAACTTATCCGGAGAAGCTACTGTAGTTTCAGAGAAGGGTATTGGGATGTTTCTTCCTATTATTTCTATCGTATTTTTATTCCTTGCAAACAAGGCTATTAAAAAGGACGAAGATCTTGTAAAATCAGTAGACAGATTACGATAAAACCTTTTAACTTAGTTTATTTTAGTGCGTAAAAAGCCGAGCATTTGCTCGGCTTTTTTATTTTGTTAAGCAACCTCTTAACTAAAAGTGTATCTTAGTCGAAGATACCAACTATAATGAATAAAACTATACTATTATTAATCTTTGCTTTTTCGCTATGCAGTTGCGGAATAGATTATGACGGAAAAACTAAAATAATATTTGAGGGTAATATTACTGACTACAATGGTTCTCCCCTACCAAACATTACTGTTGGAGCTAAATATTATAACGGTAATATTACTGATATTGCAGGTTTTGGAGAAACAGACAGTAATGGAAACTTCCGTATTATATTTCCGGGAACCAACGAAAATGTAGATATAAATATATTAATCAATCATTTAGACTACATGAACAACTATAATAAAAATAGTTATTCAACATTGTCTATCGGTAATATAACACAATCTGTAATTAGAGCACATGATTATAAAATTAATTTTAGTACAATACAGTTATATGATTTAAATGATGACAATTCAGTAAATCTTCGGGTTAACATTAATAAAACATCTTCATATTATGATGGTATTATAAAGGTAAATATTATAGGAATAGCAGATGATAATTATATTGATTATGATTTTGATAATATACCTAGTGACAGCCCTAGCAACTATAATGCTCAATATGATGCAAACTTGTATTATGAATATAGCCGTACATACCTTGTCGCTAAGAACCAAACCATTAAAATCAAATATATGCTCTCCGATTATTCTGTACATGAAACAGAAGTATATATTGGCGAAGAAAGTGTTGAACGTACTATTACCTACTAAAAATGGCTAAAAATTACTTAATCATCTTTATTACTCTTATTACAATAGCTTGCTATAGTCAGGATGAAAAAACACTTGAAAAAAAAGAAAAAACTGAAAGTGCAGAGAAAATAAAACCTAAGGAATATTTCCGCTTATATTATATCCATCCTAATGGGATAGGTGACAATGTTATAGCAAAGGCAAACGAACCGGGAGGAGGCATAGGTGTAGGCATTACTTTTGGTATTATAGGACAGGTACATATTATTGGCGGAGGGGAATTAACTACTTTTAGCATAACAGATAAATCGCTTGCCGGTAATGCAAATGATACTAACATACAGCAACTGTATTTATTAGGGCTGTATAAATTTTCTGTAAATAAAATGTTTGAAGTAAACCCCGGGCTGTCTATTGGTACAATTAGAGTAAACCAAAAAAGAAATTCTAAAAGTATTGGCAGGCAAAATGGCTTTTGTATTACACCTACAGTTACTGCTGATTTAAGACTTACCAATATAAGTTTTTTTATAGGACTCAATTATAATATAGCATTTCTAAGAACAAATACCCATCCCGAATACAAAGACTTCTTTGGTAAAATTCAAATGATTAGCCTTATTGCAGGAATTAAGTTTTAAGCTCCCCTCTTCCCTAGTTCAATAACCTCCAGCTTTTCTATTTTGGCATCATTAATCTCAAAACGCAGCATCGTACGCACTTGGTGAAAACCATGCACACCCGCTGCTCCGGGATTCATGTGTAATAAGTCCAGCTTTTTATCAAACTGTACTTTTAAAATATGAGAATGTCCCGAAATAAAAAGTTTAGGAGGGTTAATTTTAATTTCCTCTTTAACAGCAGCACTGTACCTGCCGGGATAACCGCCTATATGAGTTATCCATACATCTACCCCTTCGCACATAAATCGGTTATTCAGCGGAAACTCCTGTCGTGCTTCACTATTGTCTATATTACCATATACAGCTCGCAGAGGTTTTAATTCCTTAATGGTATCAGTAACTTTTAAATCACCTATATCACCCGCATGCCATACTTCATCAGCCTGTTTTACATATTTAAGTATAGTATCGTCAATATGGCTGTGTGTGTCCGATAATAATAGAATTTTCTTCATAACACAAAAGTAATAAAACTCACTTGTCATAAATAACACGTTGTAATAATAAAGCATTAGAGTTTTTTATATATTGCCAACTATGAATACAATACAGAAAATCAATCTAAAAGTATTAACGCTAATGGTTTTATTAATATCCAGTTGTAAAAACAACAACAATATTAGTGCACCAGAAAACAACAAAATACCTGAAACAAATGTTAATACTACTAGCAATAAAGCTGAATTAAAAGAAAGCAAAGAAGAAATAAATTATACAAATGATACTACTAACATATCTAAAACTAACATTCATTTCCCGGATTTTAAAGTAATAATTCACGGCTATAAGGGGTATGAAATAGATAGTTATGATGGTGAGATATTAGGCTTAACCGAAAAAAATGCATCATTAGTTATTGATAATGAACATGAGTATGTATTAGCAATACAGGACACATTGTTTCTATACGAAACAATGGATGAACGAATAGGCGAAAACATTATACAGATACTACCCAATACCAACGGAGATACTTTTAAAGTATATAGTGGTTATATAGGTTTAATATATGAGCAGTTTAACGTAAAAGGAATGGAACTGGAAGCCATTAATAAAGCTTACGAAAATAGTTTACGTATTAATGAAGCTACAAAATTTATAGCACTTACAGATATCGGTAATTTAAACTTTAAATTATTACCTGATGATAATTTAGGACTAAATTTACTTAAAGATAGGCGGGATAAAGAAACAGATACCATACAGCAAGAACATGAGAAAATTATATCATTAACTGAAGAGTTTAAAAAAGTAAAACAAAAATATGGAATGCGTGATACCCTTGTAGAAATCCCTATAGAATTTACTGAATATGCTACGCTTACAAAAAATGTTAAACTCTTCAACTATGTGTTTGATTCTTATATACTCCGAATAGAACAATATCGTAATAATACAAAAATCTGTACTAAGTATATTGTTGTCAAAATCATGTACGGTTGTTAGTAATTTCAATCTAAAAATTGCGCTAAAAGGTCTTAGTTACAAAAATGTAAAACTGTATCTTTGCACTTCTAAAATTATCAATCGGCTTTGAGGTATTTTATAGAGTTTGCCTATAACGGAAAAAATTATTGTGGGTGGCAATATCAACCACACAGTCCCTCGGTACAAGAAACTTTAAATAAAGCTATCTCTACCCTACTAAGGCAAGAAATAGACATTACCGGTGCAGGACGTACTGATACAGGCGTACACGCCAAACAAATGTATGGGCATTTTGATTTTGAAGAGGAGTTTACTATTGACTCACTAGTACACAAACTAAACTCTTTCCTGCCAAAAGATATTGTTATTTACCGTATACTACCTGTAGAGGAAGATGCGCACGCACGTTTCGACGCTACAAGTCGCACCTATGAATACCACATAACTACCTATAAAGATGCTTTTGATTTTGATGGCAGTTGGTATAATGCTAAGCCATTGGATGTTGCCAAGATGAACGAGGCAGCTAAAATACTATTTGACTATACCGATTTTAAATGCTTCTCTAAAACAAATACCGATGTAAAAACCTACAATTGCGACGTAAGAGAGGCTTTTTGGGTACAAAATGGTACTAAACTGATATTTACAGTAACAGCCGACCGTTTTCTGCGCAATATGGTACGCGCTATAGTAGGAACATTGGTAAACGTAGGTTTAGGAAAAGTAAGCCTTGATGATTTCAGGACTATAATTGAAAGCCGTGACAGAGGTAATGCAGGCTTTTCGGTACCTGCACACGGGCTATATTTAACCAAGGTAATTTATCCTTACCTTTAGGGCACTAATAAACATGAAAAAGATAAAATCTACATCATTAAAAAAGGTGCTGCAATTTGCAAAACCTTATAAAACACGATATATAAGCGTTATACTATTTGCCATAGCGCTATCACTTTTCGCAGCATTGCGCCCTTACCTTTTAAAGCAAACAGTAGACGGTTATATAAGCACTAACGATAAAGAAGGCTTACTTAACTACATATTGCTAATGGGCTTGGTATTAATTTTAGAAGTATCCTCTCAGTTTTACTTTGTGTATTGGGCAAACTGGCTGGGGCAGGATATTGTAAAAGACATTCGCGAAAAACTCTTTAGGCATATTACTGCCTTTAAAATGAAGTTTTACGACAACGAACCTGTTGGTAAACTGGTAACCCGTACTGTTTTTGATATTGAATCGATTGCTAAAATATTCAGTCAGGGGTTATTCATGATAATAAGCGACTTGCTTAAAATGATTGTAGTACTTGCCTTTATGTTCTACATGAACTGGGAGCTTACCCTTATTGTACTCATTTCAATGCCTATACTGCTTTACGCCACCCGGATTTTTCAGATTAAAATGAAAGGTGCTTTTGAAGAAGTACGTACACAAGTTTCCAACCTTAATACTTTTGTACAGGAAAGGCTTACCGGCATGAAAATAGTACAACTTTTTAACCGTGAAGAAATCGAGTATAAAAAGTTCCAGGAAATAAACGCCAAGCATAACAAAGCATGGCTTAAAAACATATTATACAACTCTATCTTCTTCCCTATTGCCGATATTATATCATCGCTTACACTGGGCTTTATAATATGGTATGGCGGGCTTGATATCCTTTCAGGTAGTGGTACAACCACATTCGGAGACTTGTTTGCCTACACAATGCTTATCAGTATGCTGTTTAACCCGCTTAGGCAAATAGCCGACAAGTTTAACGAACTGCAAATGGGTATTATAGCTTCAGACAGGGTTTTGGGACTGCTGCATACCGAAAACCAAATACAAAATACAGGCACTACTGTAGCAGGTCATTTTAAAGGTGATATTGATTTTGAAAATGTACGTTTTAGCTATATAGAAGATGAAGAAGTAATAAAAGGTATTAACCTGAATGTAAAAGCAGGCGAAACCATTGCTATAGTAGGTGCTACAGGTGCAGGAAAATCAACTATTATAAACCTGTTGAACCGTTTTTATGAAATTGACAGCGGTACTATTTCAGTTGATGGCACTAACATTAACCAATTTACACTGGAAAGCTTACGCAGGCAGATAGCCATAGTATTACAGGATGTTTTCCTGTTTGCCGACAGTATTTTAAACAACATTACACTAAACAACCCAAACATTACCCGCGAGCAGGTTATTGACGCAGCAAAGGAAATTGGCGTACACGACTTTATTGAAACTTTACCAGGCGGGTACGATTACAACGTAAAAGAACGCGGTGTAATGTTATCCTCCGGGCAAAGGCAGCTTATTGCTTTCCTGCGTGCGTATGTAAGTAACCCAAGTATATTAATACTGGATGAAGCTACTTCATCGGTAGATACGTATTCGGAAGAGCTAATGCAAAATGCTACCGAAAAAATTACCGAAGGACGTACCTCAATAGTTATAGCACACCGACTGGCAACTATAGTAAATGCTGACAAAATTATTGTAATGGATAAAGGTTTAATTGTTGAACAAGGTAGCCACTACGATTTAATAAACCAAGAGTCAGGCTATTACAAAAACCTGTATTACTCGCAGTTTGCTGTAGAATCTACAGAAGAAGATATATAATAATGAAATCATTTTTAAAACTATTCACTTTCCTTTTTATTGCCGAAATAGCTTTGGGAATGCTTGGTGTGTTTTTAACGCAGGGTGTGTATGTAAATTTCCTCAACACCATTGGTTATTACCTTATGCTTATTATCAGCCTGCCTATATCATTAATTGACAGGAGTTACCCCTTTTACGCTCCTGTACCATTATTTACAGCATTGGCTCTGGTTGCTATAAATGTATTTATACATACATTGCTGTTTAGGTTGATTTTTAAGAAGAAGTAATCATCTCACTATAAACAGTCAATACAAATTTAGAAGGGTCATATTCTGAATCAGAAAAATCATCATCTATATCTATTAAGTCAGAAAAGTCAATAAAGCCTTTATATTTATCGGGAAACTCAATATATTCACTGATAATAAATTTGATATTATCAGTTGTTACAATACTACATCCAAAAGGCAACTCTTTATGATTTGAATTAATAAAATTAAATCGCAATTGTCCTGCCTGCTCATCAATCCATAAGTAAAACCATAAACCGATATTAAGTCCTGATGCTTTTAACTCTTTTGTATATTTTTCTTTTATTGATTTTATAAGATCAGAAATTTCATCTACTGTAATTTCTGAATTAAGTTCTTTTGGAATACTAATATACCAGCAATTATGAGATACTTCTTCCTTTAATTCATCTACACTCTCAGTAAGATAAACAGCATCTTCCAGTTGATTATAATAGAAATTGAAAAACTCTTGCTTGGTCATAAACTGTGTAGAATATATATAGCAAAACTAGGCAATTTAGTAATTAAATATAATAATAAAACCCTGTTCTCTTTTAGTATTACAAAACATTTCCCTCTTAATAAAATATTGACTATTTTCGTGGACAGAAAAATAAACGCGAAAAAACTACATACTCATGAAATACGATGTTCTTGTTTTAGGGAGCGGCCCCGGCGGTTACGTTACAGCCATAAGGGCTTCTCAGTTAGGCTTTAAAGTAGCCATAGTAGAAAAAGAAAGCTTAGGCGGAATTTGTCTTAACTGGGGGTGTATCCCAACAAAAGCGTTGCTAAAAAGCGCTCAGGTTTTTGATTACCTGAAGCACGCATCTGACTACGGACTGACCGTAAATGAATTTGATAAGGATTTTGACGCTGTAATTAAGCGTAGCCGTGGCGTTGCCGAAGGTATGAGCAAAGGTGTTCAGTTCCTTATGAAAAAGAATAAAATAGAGGTTATATACGGTACTGGTAAAGTAAAACCGGGCAAAAAAGTAGATGTTACTGATGCTGATGGTAAAACTAGCGAAATTAGTGCCGACCATATTATAATTGCTACAGGAGCACGTTCTCGTGAATTACCTAACTTACCGCAGGACGGTAAAAAAGTAATCGGTTACCGTCAGGCAATGACATTGCCTAAGCAACCAAAATCTATGATTGTTGTAGGTTCAGGAGCTATAGGTGTTGAGTTTGCTCACTTCTATAACGCAATGGGAACTGATGTTACTGTTGTAGAGTTTATGCCAAACATTGTACCTGTTGAAGATCAGGACATATCAAAGCAATTTGAACGTTCGCTTAAAAAAGCAGGCATTAAAGTAATGACAAACTCATCTGTTGAGAAAGTTGATACCAGTGGCGATAGCGTTAAAGCTACCGTTAAAACAGCCAAAGGCGAAGAAGTACTTGAAGCGGATATCGTACTTTCTGCTGTAGGTATTAAATCAAACATTGAGAACATAGGTCTTGAAGATGTTGGTATTGCTACAGACAGAGATAAAATAATGGTAAACGATTATTACCAAACAAACATACCGGGTTACTACGCTATTGGTGATGTAGTACCTGGGCAGGCACTGGCACACGTTGCTTCTGCCGAAGGTATACTTTGTGTTGAGAAAATAGCAGGTATGCATGTAGAACCGTTAGATTACGGGAACATACCGGGCTGTACTTACGCTACTCCTGAAATTGCATCGGTAGGACTTACTGAAAAAGCAGCTAAAGAAAAAGGTTACGAGCTTAAAATTGGTAAATTCCCATTCTCTGCATCGGGTAAAGCAAAAGCAGCAGGTACGCCTGACGGTTTTGTAAAAGTTATTTTTGATGCTAAGTATGGCGAATGGTTAGGTTGCCACATGATTGGTGCCGGTGTTACGGATATGATTGCTGAGGCAGTTGTAGCACGTAAACTGGAAACTACAGGACATGAAATACTAAAAGCTGTTCACCCTCACCCAACAATGAGTGAAGCGGTTATGGAAGCTGTAGCTGATGCTTATGATGAAGTAATTCACTTGTAATAGTCAACAGTTTTCAGTAACAGTATACAGTCAATTAAATAAAAAAATCCGCTTTGAAATATTCAAAGCGGATTTTGTATTTTTAGAGCATTATATATTTATATAGTGAATTTAAAAAACCAATCGACAACTAATTTAACTGCTGACCAAAAAGTACTTTGGGACAAAATACGCACTTTTGAAATAGATGACCCTACATCTGCTTTTTCTTTTACTGATAGATTAGTCCGCGAAAACGGCTGGACATATGAGTTTGCTGTAAGAACAGTTATTGAATATAAAAAATTTATGTTCCTTATTTGTGTTGGTAACCACCCCCTCACCCCTTCTGACCAGGTGGATCAGGTGTGGCATTTACATCTCTTATACACACAATCTTACTGGATAGATTTCTGTAAAAAAACCATTGGAAGAGAAATTCACCATGGTCCTACTAAAGGCGGAAAACAGGAAGGCGATAAATTTACTAACTGGTACAAAAAAACAAAAGAGACTTACAAACAACTTTTCGGGCATACTCCTCCTGAAGATATATGGCCGGAGAGCAGTATACGCTTTTCAGAAATTAATTTCAGAAGAGTGAACATGCACCGATTCTGGATTGTTAAAAAAATTCCATTCCTATTTAAAAAATGAAACACTTAACTAAACTTAGCCCTGCCGAGGTTTTACTTATAAGTAAAAATAAAGAGGTTAAACTAAAAGAACTTCTTAAAGTAACTTTTATAGACTTGTTAATGAAACAGGTGCTTGAAACTTTTGAAGTTGAAAGAGAAATAACAAGCAGAGATGGAATTTGGATTTTTACGTATGTAAAGGAAGGACCGAACTTTCACAAATATAATTTTGCCAAACACGAAGAGATTTTCGTAACGCCATTTTTAAAAGGTAAAAACAGTGAGTTTCTGTTTAGGAACTTTGTAAAAATGGCATATCAAAATGCCAGAACTGAAGCTTTATATAAAAACAGTATATACGACAGTATACTGATAAAAAAAGCTTTTAAAAGAAATATTTTTCAAAAAATATTTGGCAAGGCTACAATTAGTGATAGTGGAGCCGAATACAGAAAAGAGATTAAACACGAAATAGAAACACTTGAAAAAGAGCTCCCTGAACTGGCTGTTAGTAACCCTAACAAGGCATATACCATAGTATATTCTATATTAGGATGCGTTGCACTTATAGAAACCTTTGATATGGGAATGCTTAAGAACGTTGATAAAAGTTTACTAAGTGAATTTTATAATAATCACGCATTTATAGGTGTTGCAGGCTGTGTAGGCATGGATGATGGATATGATTTCACACATATTTCGAGTGATTTTGACAGCAGTTGCGGTGGCTTTAGCGGATGTGGAGATGCCGGTTGCAGCAGCGGATGCTCAGGATGTGGTGGCTGCGGAGGTTGCGGCGGGTGTGGTTAACATGATTAATCCCCTCTATCTATCTTTAAAAAATTAAATTTTATTTCAGTTTATATTCTACAAAAAATAATTATCAAACCATGATTTAAGTCAGTTTTTGTGGTGTTTATCTTACCTACTTTTGAAGTGTAATTTTAAACCCAACAAACATGAAAAAGATATTTTTAACTGTATTGTCAATGGCATTATTCAGTACGACTTTTGTTAACGCTCAGGAGGATGACACTAACACAACTGATTTTAAAAAATGGCAGGTTCGCCTTCGTGGGGTGGCTGTGGCACCAAGCGAAAGTGCTGATATAGGAATTATAGGTGGTGATGCTGATATTTCGGTTTCATTTATTCCTGAAGTTGACTTTACATACTTCTTTACAAAAAATATTGCTGCTGAACTTATTTTAGGTACTACTAAACATGATGTAAAAACTACAGGTTCTGATATTTCGGCTATTGGAGGACCAAGCAGTACAGATGTAGATTTGGGTAGTGTTTACTTATTGCCTCCTACCCTTACATTACAATATCACTTTTATGCAGGTGATGTGTTTAAACCATATGTAGGTGCCGGTGTTAACTATACTATTTTTTACAGTGTAGATGAAGGAAATACAGTGAGAGATGTAGACTATGATAATACATTTGGTTACGCTTTCCAGGCTGGTTTTGACCTTATGCTTAACGATAAATTCTTTATAAACGTAGATGCTAAAAGGCTTTTCCTTAATACAGATGTAACAGTAGATGCCTCTAATTTAGCGGAAGGACTTAGCATACCTGCAGATGTAGATATAGATCCATGGCTGGTAGGCTTTGGTGTAGGTATGAAATTTTAATTTTCTTTTCAGTTTTTGTGAAAAGGGCTGCTTGGTTGGTTAAAGCAGCCCTTTACTTTTATATATAACTTACCTATATTTCTTAAACTGCCTTTAAAGCCTCGATAAGTTTATCTATATCTTGTTTTGTATTGTAGTGACTTAACGATATACGTAAGGAAGGTTTTTTAATATCCTCTTCACTTAATAATTCCTGTAATACATGCGATGGTCTTACACTACCGGACTGGCATGCGCTACCACGGGAAACAGCTATTCCTTTCATATCTAAATGGAATAATATCATAGCTGTTTTTTCATCGGGTAATGGCAGCATTACATTTACTATGTTATAAAACAAATGTGAGCTATTATTATCACCCTCATCTGCTCCATTTACTTTAAAATCGGGAAAAGCTACCTCTAGTTGTTCAAGCAAGTAATTTTTTAAACCTGAAATATAGTTTCTTTCCTCTTCCAAATTATTATAAGCTATTTCAAGTGCTTTAGCCATTCCTGCTATTTGATGCACTGCCTCTGTACCTGCGCGTAAACCTTTTTCCTGTTCTCCTCCTGTAATCATTCCTTTCAGGGTTATATTCTTTTTAATGTATGCAAAACCCACACCTTTAGGACCGTGAAATTTATGTGCGCTGGCAGCAGCAAAATCTACAGGTAAATTTTTAAGGTCTAATAACTCCTTCCCTACTGACTGTACAGTATCTGAATGAAACCAAGCATTATATTGATGGCATAATGTACCTATAGCATTTAAGTCGAAAATAGTACCTGTTTCATTATTAACATGCATAAGGCTAACCAAAGTAGGCTTATTGTCTTTTAAAATATCCTCCAGATGCTCTAAATCGGGTAAGCCATTGGCTTTCAGGTTTACATATACTACCTCCGTACCATATTGTTTACTAACAGCCTCTACAGTATGTAAAACAGCATGATGCTCTGTTTTGGCAGTAATAATACGCTGTACTTTTAAATCATTTACAGCACTACGAATAACTAAATTATCAGCCTCTGTTCCTCCCGAAGTAAAAATAATTTCACGAGCTTCGGCGTTTAATAGTTTGGCAATAGTTTTTCTACTGGTTTCCAGTACTACTTTTGCACTTCTCCCAAAACTATGGGTAGACGAAGGATTACCATACTGTGTACTAAGTATAGTAGTAATTTCTTCTATTACTTCGGGGAGTAATGCAGTAGTTGAGGCGTTATCGAGATATATTTTTTCCATCAGGACAAAATTACTTAAAAATCACTTAAGCTACATTATTAAGCTATTGCTGTATATAAAACATTTTGCCAAGCGCGTAAAAACATTATTTTTGTTTAAAATTTCTATTTATGAAAAAGATTTTTGCCTGTATGGCTACAATATTACTTTTAACCCTTACAGGTTGTGATGACGGAGATATTACGTTTAACGACTTTGATTTTTCCGGATCTAATGGTGTAAAGCATTGTAATGACAGTAACCTTTATTATATAGTAAACGGTACAGAGGTTATAATACTTGAATTAAGTCCTTCTGTATTATATAATATTGCCAGTGAAGAACCTGTAACGGTTTCTTTAGGGAGTGGAGCTAATACTATTACTTACCGAAACTATAGCGGAGAAGTAAATAATAATGACAATAACCCTATTATATGCGGTGGTAGTACGAGTGCCAATGACCCTGTAATTATTGAAGAGTGGACAGGAGAAGGAACTATATCTGTTACAACCATTAAGGATATTAATGATGATGGTAAACTGGTTAATTATATACACACTATAAATCTTGACGAAATAGTATTTACAAATGGTGAGAGTACAATTATTGTAAATGATAATTTATTTGGTTCTTATGAAACTCAAACTGTAAGCTTTGGTTATGGTAATGAAGAGAACCCGTTAATACAAGCCTGTAACGAAGATATAAGCGAAAGGTTATATAAAATAAGTGGCCAAGAGGTTATCATACTAAACTTAGCCCCTGATTTTATAGAAAATACCGAAGGTCAGCAAATAATAAGTTTCCCTATTGAAGATGAAGAACAGGCAGAAGTATTTGAAATACTTTTTGAAAAGTATAATGGTAGTGTTACTAACAGTGTAATTTGTAGTGATAACCGGCCTGTAACTCCTGTTATACAGCAAAGATGGAGAGTAGCTGAAGGTGATTTAATAGTTACAACTACTGAAGATGAAGCAAGCCCAGGCACTTTTTTACATGAAATAAAGCTTAAAGACATTATATTCTCAAGAAGTGACGTGAACAGTGGTGAAAATTTTGAAGTATATGAAATGCTTGAAGCTGAAATAAGGCAGGAAGTGCAAGATAACGGAGGGTTTATACTGGGCACCTATGTAACACAAGTAGAAGAATAATATACAACAACCATACAATTGATAAAAAAAGCAGCTCATTAGCCGCTTTTTTTATTATCTGTCAGGATTTTGTTTTATGTACACTTCAGTTGCGCCAAGCCCATACTTTTGATAGTTAGCATCCTGAAATGTTATACCTTCATAACGCCCAAGTAGAAAATCAAGCTCTGCTTTTAGTATTCCTTCTCCTACGCCGTGTATAAGTACCACTTTAGGTATTCGGTTTCGTATAGCAAAATCTATCTGGCGTTTAGCTGTTTCGGTTTGCAGTGTAAGAATATCATGGTTAGACATCCCTTTTTTACTCTTTACCAACTTTTCTATATGTAAATCTACTTCCAGTGCAAACGTCTCCTTTTTAGAACGTTTCTCTTTGGTAAAACTTCTTTTTTTAGGCTCCTCTTTATCCTTTAAAACAGATGTAAGGTTATGCGAAGAAAACAACCCTGATAGGTCATTAGAATTATTTTGAACAATAATTAATTCCTTTTCATCAAAATCAAGTTCAAAACCTTCATCAGTTTCAATAATAATTCTGTTATTTTTAAAGCTTTTTACTTTACCGCTAAAAGAATCATCAAGTACTGCTACGCTATCTCCTATATTAAATTTCGTCGTCTTCATTTTTTCGCTCGCTTTTACTTGGCACTTTATTCATAAGTCGCATTAACCCTATTACAAAAATAACCATAGCAATAATCATAACAATTACGTTAGACTCTGCTTTAGATTGCTCATATAACGCTACAAATGCAGCAATAAACATTAATATAATATATATAGTTTTCATAGCAGTAAACTTTACCAAACAAAAGTACAGATATTGCCTGTAATAAAAAATCCCGCAAAAGCGGGATTTGCATATTTTAAGTATTACAATTTTACATTCCTGACAGTCGTGAGGCTGATGATACTGTAATTACTATAAGCACGATATACAGAATAATTGATAATATGGTAAGTATACCGGACCATAAAAAGTAACCTTTTAAATCTTTAAAAGATTTTGTCATTCCATTGATATCATCACTTTTAACTGCTTTTTGTGTTGAAGAATAAAACTTATACAAATACAGCACAGGGAAAAACATTGTTATTGTAAACAATAAAAAAAGTAATCCCATTGTAGCGCCAGACATTATTCCCATGCTTGCTAAACTTCCAGGAGCAGAGTCAATCGTGCTACTGGCTATTAACATCCCTAAGGAACCAAGCAGGGAAAATAATATTACTATTGTACCAACTATTGCCAAGAACAAAGCCCAGCCTGAAGCCGTATTTAAAAAGTTTTTAGCTTCAACCGGTAGCTGTATCTCAAAAGAGGCAAAATTTGAATTCTCTTCCATACAAAAAATTTAGTATTAATAGTTTGAATAATATTTACCTGTATAATATTACTTTTCAAATGCTTTAATTGTATTGGTAATAATACTTACACACTCTAAAAGCTGCTCTTTGTTCATTACTAATGGCGGAGCAAAACGTATAATATTACCGTGCGTAGGCTTAGCTAAAAGTCCGTTTTCTTTTAGTTTAACACAAATATCCCAAGCCGTTGAACTATCCTCAGTATCGTTAATAACAATAGCGTTTAATAAACCTTTACCTCTAACCAAGGTAACTATAGTGCTACCTGATATATATTCATTCATTTTATCGCGGAAAAGTTGTCCTAATGTTTCAGCGTTCTCTGCAAGGTTTTCATCTTTAATAACATCCAATGCTGCTACTGCCACTACCGCAGCTACAGGGTTACCACCAAAGGTTGAACCATGTTGTCCCGGTTTAATAACATTCATTATATGATTATTAGCTAAAACTGCCGATACAGGGTATGCTCCCCCTGAAATAGCCTTACCTAATATTAATATATCCGGTTGTACATTTTCATGGTTTACTGCCAGTAATTTTCCTGTTCTTGCAATACCGGTTTGTACCTCATCTGCTATAAACAGTACTCCGTGCTCTTCACAAAGTGCTTTTGTTTTAGCAAGGTAACCCTCATCCGGTACAAATACACCTGCTTCACCCTGTATAGGTTCTACAAGAAAACCTGCAATATTATCTTCTTCTTTTAGTACTTTTTCAAGTGCCTCAACATCGTTATAAGGTATTTTTATAAACCCCGGGGTATACGGTCCAAAGTTTTTTCTTGCATCTTCATCATTAGAGAAAGAAATAATAGTAGTTGTCCTACCGTGGAAGTTATTTTCGCACACTACTATCTTAGCGCTATGCTCTTCTATACCTTTCTTTTCATAAGCCCATTTTCTACAGATTTTAATCGCTGTTTCAACAGCTTCGGCACCTGTATTCATTGGTAGCACTTTATCAAAACCAAAATATTCTGTTACATACTTTTCGTATGGGCCTAACTGGTCGTTGTAAAATGCGCGAGATGTTAAAGTAAGCGTTTGTGCCTGCTCCATCATAGCACCAACAATTTTTGGGTGGCAATGTCCTTGATTTACTGCTGAATATGCTGAAAGAAAATCATAGTACTGTTTACCTTCAACATCCCATACATGCACACCTTTTCCTTTACTTAGTACTACCGGTAGCGGGTGATAATTATGCGCTCCGTACTTGTCTTCTAAGGTAATAGCATCTGCTGAAGTTAATTTCTCTAAAACTGACATTGTAATTTTATTTTTTCATGTTTTTGTAATAACAATTCCTTCTTAAGGAGAGAAATCATCCTGTTTTATTGATGCAAATTACTAAAAATAAAATTATTTAATGTTTAATTTACATTAATTGCAAAACAAAAAGCCTCACTTAATAAAAATGAGGCTTTATACACAATGTAAAAGGTTTTTAACTTAAAAGTTTGGTTCGTCAGCACTTGGTCCGTAACTGGCTGGTACAGGTATATCAAGTAATCTGAAATATACTCCCAATTGTGCTCTGTGGTGCACTATTTGGCAAAAGGTTGTACGTAACATTTCATACTTTGTACTGGTTAGGAAAACTTTATCACCATCACGCAACACCCACTCTTCATTAAAAGTACTTACATCGGCTGTTTTTAAAGCTTCTCGTGCCACGCCTAGTTTTTCTTCAAAAAAGTCCAGTAATTCACCTGTACTCGCTATTTCCTGTGGTTTGTATGGGATAACGGCAAAATCTATCCCGTTAGCATGTACTGCCGATTGAACCCATCCCGGGAGTTCTGCAATATGTGTAGCTAAAGCTTTTAAACTCATACTTTTTTGGTGTGGTTGCCAGTCAAATTTTTCTGCCGGTACTCTTGCAAGCATTTTACGGGTTATAGCAGCCTCTGCTTCCATTTCCTTTTGTAGTAATGTAATTAAATCCATAATTAACTGTTCGTTTTATTGTTTGACACTACAAAGTAAATTACGGATAGTGACAACCCTTTGTCAGTAGGTTTTGGATAACTGCATTTTTTTTGAAATTTTATCTAAAAGCTCCGTTATACGCTCTTTTAGTGAGTCCGGTTCCAGCACCTCAGCATAATCACCAAACATAAGTACCCAACGTGCTATACCCTCTTCCATAGAAGGTGTTAAAAATGTCATATCAATATAATTATCATATACCACTTCGGATACAAAACCATAATAATGCCTTCGTTCTTGTATAAAGCGCAGTACTCCTTTGTCAATTCGTATAACAACTTTTTTTAGTTCACAGTCAGGTTTAGCCTGTTGTTTTAACCGGTATTCTTTTAAACTTTCTCTTTCCTGTTGGTCTTGGTCTGTAAGCTGTATATTTTTAACCCTGTCTATCCTAAACTGCCTGTAGCTTTCGCGCAGGTGACAATATCCTATAGTATACCAATTATCATTTTCATGAAATATACCTATAGGCTCTATATGCCTTTCTGTATTATCATCTTTACCAAAAGCACGATATTCCAGTTTTACAACCTTCTTTTCGGATATTGATTTTAACAACATGTCCAGTGTGTTTACAGGAGGTCTGTTATCCCTTTTATGTTCCTTTACCTCTATATAGCCTTCTAAGTTTTCTACTAAATCTTTTTCTGTACCTCGCAATACTGCTTTAACCTTATCCATTGCCGAACTAAAATTATTTTGTAATCCGTCATCGCTAAACCGTTGCATTAACTTTTCGGCAGTTACAAAAGCCATAGCTTCTTCAGGTGTAAACATAACAGGTGGCAACCTATAACCATCAACAAGGGAGTACCCTACCCCCGCTTCTCCATACAAGGGTATACCGGCTTCTTCCAGCGTTCTGATATCACGATAAATAGTACGCAAGCTCACTTCAAACTTTTCGGCAAGGTCTTGTGCTTTTACAACTTTCTTGGTTTGGAGTTGTATTAATATGGAGGTTATCCTGTCAAAGCGGTTCATGGCAAGCTGGTTTTGTGCTCAAATTTAAACCATTTTGTTTTATATAATAATCAGGAAAAAATGCAAAAAATAAAAAAGCTCCTAAACAGGAGCTTTCAAATAAGGTATATAACGAACTGTATTTTAGTTTTCTACTAAAGTAGCATTCGATGTAATTTTAGTGTCCAGTAATTTTGACATCGGACAATTTTGTTCTGCTTTTTTTACATGCTGCTGAAAGGCTTCAGTAGAAATATCATCTACTCTGCCTATTACAGATAAATGCGAACCTACTACACTTCCATTCTGGAAATCTATATCACATTTTGTTTCTAATGATGCTACTCTGTACCCTGCTTCAGTTAAATAAGCTGTCAACTGCATTGTAAAGCATCCTGCATGTGCAGCAGCTACCAACTCTTCAGGGTTTGTTCCCTTACCATCTTCAAAACGGGTTTTATAAGAGTATTGTGTGTTATTTAATACATTGCTCTCTGTAGTTAAATCTCCATTTCCCTCTTTTAGGGAACCTGCCCATACGGCTTTGGCATTTCTTTTCATATAATTATAGTTTTTTTGTTTGTATCTAACTTAAAATTAATCAATACAAAATATAATACCATAACTGTATAGGTAACTTTAACAAAACCTTAGTTTATAAGGCTTCAAGCATAGAAAACAGCTTTATAGTAGTATTCCAGTTACGAGTGGTAGCTTTTACTTTTAGTTTAGATTCTATCAGGTTGTTAGATAGTTTAGACTCTGATGCTTTTGTAGCCAATTTAAAGTATACTATATCATCCGTAAGCGTTATTTCATCATTACCTATAGGTGCTTGGTGCAATTTTTCTATATTTTCTTTTGCAGGTATTTCAGAAAGGAAAGTAAGATACAACTTTTTCACACCTTCTTCTTTATAGTCAGCAGTAGCATACGGGCTGTTTTGCAGTACTTTTGCTATATCCGCTTTATTATATACAAACACGATAATGTCGTAATTATAATGCTCCTTTATTAACCGCTCTATATTTTTAGCCAGAGTAGCCTTATCTTCTTCCTTACTTTTAAAAACTACATTCCCGCTTTGTATATAGGTTTTTACCGATTCGTAACCTGCTTCAGTCAAAAGGTTTCGAAGCGCTTCCATTTTAATAACATTTTTACCACTTACGTTTATTCCGCGAAAAAGAACTGCATAAACATTCATATAAGTTTTTGATTTATGACGATTGCTAACAAATTTATTTAAATTTAATTAGCAATAGTTTATTTTTGCCGCATGGGACGAAAAAGAAGAGAGAAAATCCAGTTTGAGAATATTGAGGTGATTGATGCCGGAGCCAAAGGTGTTTCGGTTGCTAAAGCACCCGACGGAAAGGTTATTTTTATACCAAATGTAGTACCGGGCGATGTGGTAGATATACAGACCATGAAGAAAAAAAGAGCTTACTATGAAGGTAGAGCGACAAAAATTCATAAATATTCGGAGTACAGAACAGAACCTGTTTGCCAGCATTTTGGTTCTTGCGGAGGTTGCAAGTGGCAAAATATGGAGTATGACCGCCAGCTATTCTACAAAAACAGAGAAGTTTTTAATAACCTTACCCGCATTGGTAAAATTGAACTTCCTGAATTTGAACCTATTTTAGGTAGTGAAAAGCAATTTTACTATCGTAATAAAATGGAGTTTTCATTCTCTAACAGTCGCTGGATGACTGAAGAAGAAATAAACAGCGATAAAGAAATAGATAACAGTAATGCGCTTGGTTTCCATATACCGCGTATGTGGGATAAAATTCTTGATATAACTCACTGCTGGTTACAGGAAGACCCAAGTAATGCTATACGTAATGAGGTAAGAGACTTTGCCAACAAACATAACCTTGAGTTTTTCAACCCAAGAGAACATTCGGGCTTATTACGTACCTTAATGTTACGTACTGCTTCTACAGGAGAAATAATGGTGCTTATTCAGTTTTTTGATGATAACAAAGAACAGCGAGAACTATTATTAGACCATCTTGCAGATGTATTCCCACAAATAACTTCTTTACAATATGTAGTAAACCAAAAAGCTAATGATACTATATACGACCAGGATGTGGTGTTATACAAAGGCAGGGATTACATTTTAGAGGAAATGGAAGGACTACAATTCAGCATTAATGCCAAATCGTTCTACCAAACTAACTCAGCACAGGCTTACGAGCTTTATAAAATCACACGTGATTTTGCAGGCTTAACAGGAGAAGAACTGGTTTATGACCTTTATACCGGTACAGGTACTATTGCACAATTTGTATCGAAAAAAGCTAAAAAGGTAGTTGGTGTTGAAGCTGTACCTGAGGCTATTGAAGATGCGAAAGAAAATGCGAAACGTAATAATATTACCAACTGCGAGTTTTATGTAGGAGACATGAAGGATGTGTTTAATGAAGAATTCATAGCAACACATGGTCAGCCTGATGTAATTATTACCGACCCGCCACGTGACGGTATGCATAAAGATGTTGTAGCGCAAATACTAAACATAGCACCAAAACGTGTAGTATATGTAAGTTGTAACTCGGCTACACAAGCAAGAGATCTTGCACTGATGGACGAAATGTACAAAGTTATACGTGTGCGCCCTGTAGATATGTTCCCGCAAACACACCATGTGGAAAATGTTGTACTTTTGGAGAAGAGATAAAAATCAGAAAACAGATTAACCTCTGTAAAAAAATATATGAAAAAGATACTTGTAACCGCTTTTTTTGCCAGTATAATAGCCTGCTACTTTTGGAGTTGTGAGAAAGATGATATTTGTGCCGAAGGAACTGCAACTACCCCTAACATGATTGTTACCTTTTATAACAAAGAAAATCCGGAGCTGCCAAAACCGGGGAGTTTTAAATTTTCTATAGAAGGCTCTGATAAAGAAATAAGTAAAACAAGTATTGATAGTGTTGCCCTTCCCTTACCCACTAATGCAGAAATGGCAAAGTGGAAATTTACTTTAGTAACAAGTGGTGTTGGTGGCACAACTAATGAAAATGTTGATTACATTGAATTTAAATACACGCATAATGAAATTTATGTGTCCAGAGCTTGTGGTTATAAATCACTTTTTTATTTAAATGATGAAGAGCCTGAAAATCCTAACCCTATACTTACAGATGATGCATCTGAAAATAATATATGGATTGATGAGGTGATAGTATTGCAAAAAAATATAGAAAACGAAAATGCAGCACATATTAAAATACTTTACTAAAACTATAGTTATACTAACTGCTTTTTCGGCATTTTCACAGGAGGCTGACACTATTGTTACCACTGATACAATAGCCGCTGAAAAACTTGTAAAAAAGGAAAGATACGGAATACGTGTTGGTGTAGACCTTAATAAACTATCCCGAAGGTTTTATATAGATGATTACAGTGGTATTGAACTGGTTGCGGATTACCGATTAACCAAAAAGTTTTATGTAGCCGGCGAAATTGGTAGTGAAGATTATACTATTGATGATAATCAGGTAAACTTTACTGCTAAGGGTTCTTACCTAAAAATAGGGTTTGATTATAATGCTTATGAAAACTGGCTGGATATGGAAAATATGATATATGCCGGTATGCGTTACGGAATATCATCATTTAGCCAAAACCTCAACTCTTATGAAATATATGATAACAGGGCTATACAAGATAATGAAAGCTATTTTGAAACCGTTACCATATATCCTGACAGAGAATATAGCAGCCTGAGTGCACACTGGGTGGAAGTTATAGGAGGAATTAAAGCCGAAGTATTTGATAATTTATTTATAGGTTTTAGTGTAAGGTTAAACATTTTACTTTCTGAAAATAAGCCTGATAATTTTGATAACCTTTATATTCCGGGCTTTAACCGAACCTATGCAGGTAGCTTTGGTGCCGGTTTTAACTACACTGTTTCTTACTTTATTCCGCTTTATAAAAAAGCTGCAAAAACTAAAAAAGACAAATAAAAAAACCCCGGCATTACACCGAGGCAAAAACTATTTTTTATTAGGGCACTAACTCTTATTTATTTAATTACAACTTTTTTAGTTGCCGATTTATCTTGTGCTTGCAGCGTTATAAAGTAAACCCCTGTTTTTAAACTTGATACATCAATGTTTGTATTAGCATCTGATATTGTTGAGTTTAATACTGTTTTACCCAACACATCCGTTACATTTATTTGTGCCTCCCCTGTAAAGTTGTTAACAGCTATATTTACATTCCCTGAAGCCGGGTTAGGGTATACAGTGAATAAATTATTTTCAAATTTATCTGCACTTGCAGCAGCCTCTATTGTAGTAGTTGCAGTATTAGTCATAACAGCTTCGTTAAAGTCAAAATAAATACCTGCTGTTGCTGACATTGAATCACCTAACTCTACAGTACTTTTTGGTTTAATTCTGTAAATGATATAACCTTGGCTACCCGCTTCATCAGCATCTGTATAAGGTAAATCTATACCATCAAAAATAAACTCTAACCCACCATTTTCGTCTCTTACAATTTCATAACTATGGCTTGAGTTCATCGGCATAAATGTATCCCAGTCTAAATTAGCATCAAGCTGCGTTTCTATACGTACTATTTGTGCATTTGCTGTTCCTTCATTCTGGAAACGTATAGTATAGTGTAAATAATCTTCTGCCTGTTCCGGAGTTATGGAAGCTCCCTCACGCACTGTTATATCATTCGGGTCATAACTATTTGTAACAATCTGGCTTATCTCATACGTATTATTAGCCATGTTATCATCCACCTGAGCATCTATAATAGCTTCAAAATCTAAAATATCTCCCATGTTTACTGTTGGCGGTTGCATTACTGTAAATGTAATGTAGGCATATTCTGTAGCAAATGGCTGTAAATCATTATACGCTACTGATAAAACGTTACCGTTTTGTTGCATTGCAGGCATTGCACTATCAAAAGTTAGCATAGTATCATCAAAGTTTAACGATATAACACCGCTTGATGGCAGAGTACCATAATTTGCATATATTAAAGTATAAGTAGTCTCAAAACCAGGTAATGCTGCTGATGTTGGCATTAACCATACTAATACATCATTAACATCTTCAGCAAGCAGGCAGAAATCTAACCCATCTTCTGTTGAGGGAGTAGTAATATTATATTCTGAAGGCGATGAAATGAAATCAACATAAGGATCAGGTGCTACAGCTACTGTAGTTTGTCCTGCAGGTATATAGTTAAAAGCATAATTACCGTTATTATCTACAACACTGTAATATGAGTATCCGTTGTTGGTACACACCACTGTTAATCCTGTAGCCGGTATATCGTTGTTATCACATCCGTTATCATCAACATCATACATAACTGTACCTGTTAAAAATGTATTTTCACAATCAGACGCTACTATAGTAAAAGGCATAATTTGATAACACTCACCTCCTGCTGCATATATTCTCAAATAAAGTGTTTGCTGGTAAGGTGCTGTATTAGTATACGCTTGGAACTGTCCCGGTGGTAATGGGCTTACCCCTTCTGCTGCATCTGCTTCACTTTCATGAATAGACACATAGAAATCCATTGGTTGATTTGATAAAAAATCGTACACCTGATTAATAACTAAGTTCAAATCAAAAACAGCATAGCCATCTAAATCTTCATCACATGCTTCAAGTGGCGGTACAGGGTCTATTTCCACTAAGTTTGTCATTATTACATCAAAATCAGATTCAGCTGTACAGCTTGGTACTTCTTCATTCTGGTTGTAAATGTACACTGTTTGAGATGTAGACAGTACATCTCCTGCAGAAAGCATTGTACCTTGCCCTCCGGGTTGCGTGTAATAATTACCGTCTGACAAGGGTGGTAAGGTAAATTCTCCTCCACATACATTAAAATCAGCGAAATAAGATACATTTGTAAAGATATAGCCTACAGTAAAGCTTGCAATATCATAGCTACCATCTGCAATGTTAGTTACTCTGATAAAAATTTCTTCTACTTCAAGTTCATTAAAATAAGAAGTAGGTTCATCAATAGGGTTTACATTCTCCTCAGCATTTGTTTGTGAGTGAAAATAAACTACATAAAAATCTTCAGGATTTTGATTACCCAATACAATAGGGTTTTGCTGAGTTAAGTCTACATCTACATCATCATTACATATAAAAATATCAGGAACATCATAAGCTGTAGCTTGTGAATATCCTGCTGTAACTGAAAATAGGACAATGGTTAATAAGGTTAGTAATTTCTTTTTCATAATTAAAGTTATTTATTTGATTGTTTGTATGTGAAACAATCTAAAAAAGAAATTCCCTACCCTTAATTTTATATTTCTGTAAATACCGTATTTTTTAAATTAATTTTTTGCGGATTATTTAAGTTATTAGAAATAACCTTTAAAGTCAGTATTTATAGGCTTTTGTTATAAGTAGTAAAAGTTATGTAAGGACAAAAAAACTAAGACTTATTTTTTTCTCTCCAATCTTTAGTTATTTGCCTGTAATCAATTTTAAATGCAGGTTCTTGTCTGGGCAATCTGTATTCTTGGAATGCTTTTAATAAAAAACCTTCTATAAGATAATCCTCAGGCACTGTAGCAGGGTCATATTTTTCTTTAAGGTCTATGCTAAATACTTTAGCCACCTTATTAGACCAAAAGGCTTTCCAACCACTTTTCTGTTCTTTAATCAAATCAAAAGTGGTCTCTCCTGTTTGCCTGTATATAAGTTTTACGAGTATTTGCCCATCTTTACGCGAAAGGTTTTTTAGTTGCTCTTCAAACTCTTCTTCAAGGTATTTTTCTACTATTTTAGCGTATCTTTTCTTTTCTTTTTTAGTTTTCAGTTTTTCCATATTGCGCTTAAGTAACGTTAAGCGGTCGGCAGCTATTTTAGCATACGGATATACCTTTAAAACTCTTCTTCTTAATATATAAAGTTTTCTTCGCTCTTCTTTAGAAATAGTGTCCTTTACATTAGTAATTACTATTTCCTCCATTTGCATATTAAAAACAACAGAGTCATTTTCAACAGTATTTTTTACAGTATCCTTTACAACCTCCTGAGCAATACCCGAAAGGCTGAAAAATAACAGCAAAAAGAATAGAAAACATTTTTTCATATGTAAAAAATTTACACCAAAATTATACATTTATACATAACTCTGTTTTCAAATTTATATTTTAGCTGAAAAATACAACAAAATATGTCTTCAAAAACTGTTTTAAACGACAATTCACTTAAATTTCTGGAAAAATACCTAAATAATTCCTCTCCTACCGGGTTTGAAGCCGAAGGGCAAAAAATATGGATGGAGTACCTAAAACCATACGTTGATACTTTTATTACCGATACTTATGGTACTGCCGTAGGTGTTATTAACCCTGATGCTCCTTACAAGGTAGTTATAGAGGGACATTCTGATGAAATTTCATGGTATGTAAACTATATTACAGAAAACGGTTTGTTACACGTTATTCGTAACGGAGGTTCAGACCACATGATTGCTCCTTCTAAACGTGTCAATATCCATACCAAAAAAGGTATTGTAAATGGAGTATTCGGCTGGCCGGCAATACATACCCGTAATAAAGGTGGTAAAGAAGAACAGGCTAAACTGGAAAATATTTTTATTGATGTAGGTTGCACTAATAAAGAAGAGGTTGAAGCACTTGGTGCGCACGTAGGCTGTGTAGTTACTTACCCTGATGAATTTATGATTCTTAATGAAAATAAATTTGTTTGCCGTGCTATAGATAACCGTATAGGCGGTTTTATGATTGCCGAAGTTGCGCGATTATTACACGAAAACAAAAAGAAATTACCTTTTGGGCTATATGTAACTAACTCTGTACAGGAAGAGGTAGGTTTGCGCGGTGCTGAAATGATTACCGACACTATAAAACCTAATGTAGCTATAGTTACTGATGTATGCCATGATACTACCACGCCTATGATTGATAAGCGTATGGAAGGGGAAACACACATAGGCAAAGGTCCTGTTGTAACGTATGCACCGGCAGTACAAAACAACCTGCGTGAGCATATTTTAGATACGGCAACTAAAAATGAAATACCTTTTCAAAGGTTAGCTTCATCTCGTGTTACAGGTACTGATACTGATGCTTTTGCTTACAGCAATGGCGGCGTGGCTTCTGCACTTATATCGCTACCGTTACGTTATATGCACACTACTGTAGAAATGGTACACCGTGATGATGTAGAAAACGTTATTAAATTAATTTATGAATCATTACTTACTATAGAAAACGGAGAAGATTTCTCTTACTTCAAGTAAAAAAGTAAATTGATATATAATAAAAAAGCACCTTAACTAAGGTGCTTTTTTATTTACTTGGAGTTTTTTATTCTGTTCTACTATGCATCAAGTGCTTTTTGCAAGTATGCCTGTGCTTCTGTAGCGTTAGACATTTCCGCATACTTAACCGCAGTATAGCCGTTTTTATCTTCGGTTTTCAGTCTTGCACCGTTTTCTATAAGCAATTTAATTGCCTCTACGTTGTTATAACGGGCAGCCAGCATAAGTGGCGTTACACCGTTTGATTTTTCATTTACATCAACACCATATTCTATAAACTTTTTAACAGCAACCATATCTCCTTTACAAATAGCCTGAGCTAAAGGGGTTACTTTTAGATAATTTACAGCAGAAACAGCTTGAGGTGTTTCTAAATTTGTTGTTGATGCGAAAGTAGCACTACTTAAAGTTACTAAAGCTAAACTTAAATAAACGATCGTTTTTTTCATGATGATTTTGATTTGATTGATTTATATATTTAGTTAAATATTCTAGTTAGGAAATTAAAAAACAGTTGATTAGACTGTCTATTACAATAGACGCATACAAAGTACTAAACGTTACTGTAAAACATAATTTTAACAAATACTTAACATTTTTAACTAGCTTTCCGAAACTGCAAAATCAACCTTAGCAATAGTAGTTACAATGATTTACATAAAAAAAGCCTCTTATTAAAATAAGAGGCTTTTTTAAAACTATTTTTTATCAGAATTACTTATTTAAAAATGCTAAAACATTTTTTTCAATTCTGCTGTGTATGTCAGATATATCTGCTTTAGAGAATTTTTCCCCTATTATATTTTCATATAACTCAATATATCGTTCCGAAACACTATTAATATACTCTTCATTCATTTCAGGTATCTGCTGCCCTTCTTTCCCCTGAAAGCCATTAGCTATAAGCCATTGTCTTACAAACTCTTTACTAAGCTGTTTTTGAGCTTCTCCTCTATTCTGGCGTTGTTCGTAACCATCAGCATAAAAATAACGAGATGAATCAGGAGTATGTATTTCATCAATCAATACAATTTTACCATCTTTTGTTTTACCAAACTCATATTTAGTATCAACCAGTATTAAACCTCTTGATGCTGCTATTTCAGTACCTCTGTTAAATAAATCTCTGGTATATTTTTCCAGTATTTTATAATCCTCTTCAGTTACTACTCCTTTTTTAATAATATCCTCACGAGAAATATCCATATCGTGCTCACCACTATCGGCTTTTGTAGTAGGTGTAATTATTGGCGCAGGGAACTTGTCGTTCTCCTTCATTCCATCAGGTAGTTCAACACCACATAGTACTCTTTTACCCGCAGCATATTCTCTGGCAGCATGCCCCGAAAGGTAACCACGTATAACCATTTCTACTTTAAAAGGCTCACACAAGTGCCCTACCGCTACATTTGGGTCAGGAGTATCTATTAACCAGTTAGGTACTATATCCTCCGTTAAACGCATAAATTTAGTAGCTATCTGGTTTAATATTTGTCCTTTATAAGGTATTCCTTTTGGCATAATAACATCAAAAGCTGAAAGTCTGTCAGTAGCCACCATTACTAAAAGTTCGTCGTTTATATTATAAACCTCTCTTACTTTACCTCTGTAAACGGATTTTTGCCCCGGAAAATTAAAATCTGTACTGGTTATCGTGTTCATGTAGTTGTTGTGTTGTTAGTTAAACCGCAAAAATAAGAAAGTTATTGAATGCTTCTTTTATTATTTCTTTTATCAGCTATAAAATTTACTATTGAAATACCTATGTTAATACACATGAGTAATAAAGTTATAAAACTCAATACAAAAGAAATTATATAAGTTAAAGACATTGAACTTAAAAAAACCTTCATACTAATCATTACAAAAAGAGCTATACTTCCCAATAAAAACAAAAGATTATACCAGAAAAAGCGTAGGTTAAATTTAGCTTTTAAAGCAAATAATAAAAAATAACCTATTATAAAGCTTATAAAAGAAAAAGATATAACAGGAAGCACAAAGCCTGAGACCGTCCATGCCCATCCTATAGTCTTGTTAATAGCAAATAAACCGGGATTATTTTTATAAGCAAACTTTAATAAAAGAAAGAATAATGCAATCGCAGCTATAGAAAAAACAATAAACCTAAGAGTTCTTTTACCCATATTTTTAATCGTGGTTTTCTATACTCTTATATGCTGCTATAACCCTTTTAACAATTCTATGGCGTATAACGTCTTTATCATCAAGATATAACATACCTATTCCCTCTACATCTTTAAGTACCAGTAATGCCTCTTTTAAACCTGAAATTGTTCGTCTTGGTAAATCTACCTGCCCCGGGTCGCCTGTAATCATAAACTTGGCATTACGCCCCATACGGGTAAGGAACATTTTCATTTGTGAGTGTGTAGTATTTTGTGCCTCGTCAAGTATTACAAAAGCATTATCAAGCGTACGTCCACGCATAAATGCCAATGGTGCTATTTGTATAACACCTTTTAAAATATAATCTTCCAGCTTTTCCGGCGGAATCATATCGCGTAGTGCATCATATAAAGGCTGCATATAAGGATCCAGTTTTTCTTTCATATCACCAGGTAAAAAACCAAGGTTCTCCCCTGCCTCTACTGCCGGTCTGGTTAATATTATACGCTTTACCTGCTTTTCCTTTAGTGCTTTTACAGCCAGTGCCACACCCGTATAGGTTTTACCCGTACCTGCAGGCCCTACTGCAAACACCATATCATTTTTAGCCATCAGGTCAACCAGTTTTTGTTGGTTGGGCGTCATAGCCTTTATTAACTTACCTCCCACTCCGTGAACCAGTATGTTACCCGGCTTCATTTGTTCTTCCTGCTGGTCGCTTAAAATAACACGCTCTATAACATTATTATCAATATTATTATAACGGCTATAGTGCAGCATTAACCTTCTGAATTTCTTTTCAAACTCATCCAGTACCTCTTTCTCTCCAAAGGCTTTAAGCGTTGTGCCTCGCGCTACAATTTTAAGTTTCGGGTAGTGTTTTTTTATAGTTTCAAGGTGGATGTCTCTAGCGCCCCAAAACTCTTTTGGGGTAACATCAGTAAGTTCAATAATTCTTTCGTTCAAAAGCAGTCTTTTTTAATTAAAAATAATAGGCATAATATTATTAGCTTTGCATTCAAATTTAGTGAAATTTTAATCGCACATTGTAAAAGTTTTACACAATTTTATGTCAATAATTACCCTTACAACCGATTTTGGACTTAAAGACCATTTCGTGGGCGCCCTAAAGGGAAAAATCTTCTCTGAGTACAGGGAGGCTACTATTGTTGACATATCACACCATATTGATTTATTTAATATACCGGAAGCCAGTTATGTTATAAATGCGGCATATTCCAGCTTCCCGAAAGGTACTGTGCACTTGGTTGGTGTTGATGCTGAGAGAAATAAAGAAACAAGACACATTGCTATGCAATGGAACGACCATTTTTTTATTTGTGCCGATAATGGAATCCTGAGCATATTAACTCAAAAAATAGTTCCGCAAAAAATTGTAGAGATTACTATACATGACCGTTTTGACAGCAATGTTACCGATATAGATGTATTTGTAAAGGTTGCCTGCCATATAGCGCGTGGTGGACTGTTAAACGTTATAGGCAGAGAGATAAGCGAAATTAAAACCGTAAACCTGTTACAACCGGTAATAAGTAACGATAAAGCTACCATAAAAGGAAATATTATTTATATAGACCATTTTGGTAACTGTGTAACTAATATAAGTAAGCAAGTATTTAAAGACGTTGGTCGTGGCAGGAGTTATGAGGTTAAACTGGGTAACTCTAAAACAACTATAAGTGCTATAAAAAATAAATATGCCGAAGTTGCTACAAATGAACGTTTTACCCTAAAAGATTATGAAGGGTTAAAACTGGCTTTATTTAATGAAGTAGGACTTTTAGAAATTTGCATATACCGTAGTAACCCGTTAACGGTAGGTACAGCTAAATCACTGTTCGGGTTAAAGTATCAGGATGTGGTAAGTATTGAGTTTAAAGAATAATATAAAAACACTATGTTTGTAAGAATTGTAAAAATGAGTTTTCACGAGGATAAAGTAGCTGCTTTTTTAGAAAACTTCCATGAAGTAAAGCAACACATACGAAACTATCCCGGAAACCGTTTTTTAGAATTGTACAGAGATAAAGATAATCCTTCTGTATTTTTTACATACAGCTATTGGGAAAACGAAAGTGATTTAGAAAGCTATCGCCAGTCTGAATTATTTAAAGAGGTTTGGGCTTTTACCAAAAAACTGTTTAATGACAAACCACAGGCTTGGAGCGTTGACAAACTGGTAACACTGGAGTAATACATTAGCAAAAAAAACTGAAACTACTAATTGATATAAACACAACTAACTAACAGAACACTAAGTAAATGAAAGCTATATTATTAAGAGAAATCAAATCGTTTTTCGGGTCGCCTGTAGGCTATTTGGTTATTGCGGTTTTTCTCATACTAAACGGGCTTTTTCTTTGGGTTTTTGATGGCGATTTTAATATTCTGAATAGTGGTTTTGCCGATTTAACTCCCTTTTTTACGCTTGCACCGTGGATTTTAATTTTCTTAATTCCTGCGGTAACCATGCGCAGTTTTTCTGATGAAAAAAGACAAGGTACTATAGAGCTTTTATTCACTAAGCCTTTAAGTACCTGGCAAATAGTAGGCGGTAAGTTTTTCGGGGCTTTTATACTTATTATTTTAGCACTATTACCTACTATAATATATGTTATTGTGCTTTCCGACTACGGCAGCCCTCCCGGCAATATTGATATGGGCAGCACACTGGGTTCTTATTTTGGTTTACTCTTCCTTATTGCAGGGTATACCGCAGCAGGGCTTTTTGCCTCTACCCTTTCATCAAACCAAATTGTAGCGTTTATATCGGCTGTTTTTATGTGTTTTATACTGTATTACGGTTTTGAAGGCATAGCACAACAAGCCGGTAATTATATAGCTTCTTTCGGAATGGATTATCATTTCAAAAGTATGAGCAGAGGTGTTATCGATACTCGCGATGTTATTTACTTTGTGAGCATAACAATACTTTTCCTTTCATTCACTGTGTATAAACTTAAATCGCTAAAGTGGTAATGAAAGCAGGTAAGAAAAAAAGCATAAAGCAGCTTATTATAACAGTAATTGTATTACTGGCACTAAATTTTGCAGGTGGTTATTATTTTAAACGATTTGACTTAACGCAGGATAAACGTTACACCCTGTCACCTGTTACGCTATCACTGGTAGAAACTCCTGTTGAACCGCTATATGTAGATGTGTTTTTAGAAGGTGATTTTCCCGGAGAGTTTAAAAAACTACAAAACGAAACTCGCCAGTTATTAGAAGAATTTAAAGCTTATAATGATAATATTGTATTCAATTTTGTAAACCCTCTTGATGAAGAAGGTGTAAATGAAGAACAGGTAATGGCAGACCTTTATAAAATTGGTCTTACACCTTTAAACATAAGCGTTAACGACAAAGGAAAACAAACACAGGAAATAGTATACCCTTGGGCCATTGTTAACTATGGTAACAAAAGCACCACTGTTCAGTTACTTAAAAACCAAATGGGCGCCAGCACTACCGAAATGGTAGTAACATCGGTACAGCATTTAGAATATGCTTTTGCTGATGCCATAAACAAAGTAATTACAGAAAAACAAAAGAAGGTAGCTGTTATAAAAGGTAATGGCGAAATGAGAGAAATGTTTATAGCCGACTTACTGCAAGAAGTAAGAGAAAGCTATTTTATTGCTCCTTTTACTTTAGATTCTGTGGCTGCCAATCCACAAAAAACACTGACTGATTTAAAAGAATATGACCTCGCCATAATAGCAAAACCTACTGAACGCTTTAGCGAAGAAGAAAAAGAAGTGCTGGACCAGTATATTATGAATGGTGGTAAAACACTGTGGATGGTAGATGCGGTACAAATGGATATGGACAGCCTGTATAACGAAAACGGTACCACGCTTGCTTACCCTCGCGATTTAAACCTTAGGGATATGTTCTTTAAGTATGGTTTCCGCCTTAATCCTGATATTATTAAGGATGAAATGGCTACACCAATACAACTGGCAACAGGTGCTGAAGGTAGTTCAACACAATACCAGCAATATTTATGGCGCTTCTCCCCTTTTGTATATCCTGACACTACAGTATATAAAGGTGCAAATCACCCAATAGTTAAAAACTTAGGGGGAATTAAATTTGAATTCGCAAACCCTATAGATACCCTTAAAAACGGTATTAAAAAGAATGTACTGCTATCTACCTCAAGGTATTCTAAACCGGTAGGTACACCTACCCAAATAAGCCTTAGTATGGTAGCGCAAAAAACCAGTCCTGCCGATTATGAAGGCTTTGGTTACATTCCCGTTTCGGTATTGCTGGAAGGTAAGTTCCACTCTGTATATGAAAACAGAGTACTGCCTTTTAAAGATGACACATACAAAAGTGTTGGAAAAGAGAACAAAATGATTATAATATCTGACGGAGATATAGCAAAAAATCAGTTAGACAGCCAGTACAGACCGCTTGAATTAGGTTATGATAAGTGGACAAAAAACAGGTATGACAACAAAGAGTTTGTTATGAACTGTATTAACTATTTACTGGATGATACAGGACTTATCAACATTAGAAGCAAAGAGGTAAACCTGCCAATGCTGGATAAAGAAAAAGTATATGCCGATTATACCACCGCACAGTTTATAACTGTCGGGTTACCAATACTAATACTTTTAGTTTTCGGTATACTGTTTACCTTCTTGCGTAAGCGTAAATATTCTAAATAGTGTTAATAAAAAATATTTCAACATTAACAGGATTACGATATATTTGTAAAATTGTATATCCTTACAATTAAATAAATCAACGAGATGAAATTTATAGTATCCAGTACATATTTATTAAAGCAGTTACAGGTGTTAGGCAGCGTAATAAACAGCAGCAACACCCTACCTATTTTAGATAACTTCCTTTTTGAATTAGATAATAATAAACTGACTGTTTCCGCATCAGATTTAGAGACTACTATGTCCTCTACGCTTGATATTGATTCAGAAAGCCAGGGAAGCATTGCAGTACCTGCAAAACTATTATTGGAAACCTTAAAAACATTCCCTGAGCAACCGCTTACTTTTACAGTAGAAGATAACAGTACTATAGAGATAAGCTCTAACTCGGGTAAATATGCACTGGCTTATGCTGAAGGAGATGAATTCCCTAAAGCAGTATCGCTGGATGACCCATCGTCAACTATAGTGCCTGCCGAAGTATTAGCTACAGCCGTTAGTAAAACTATTTTTGCAGCAGGTAATGATGATTTACGTCCGGTAATGTCAGGAGTGTTTTTCCAGTTCTCTCCCGAAGGTTTAACGTTTGTTGCTACTGATGCTCACAAACTGGTTAAATATTCACGTGAGGACGTTAAAGCCTCTCAGGTAGCTGATTTCATCATGCCTAAAAAGCCTTTAACTATTTTAAAAGGAATTTTAGCAGCATCTGATGCAGAGGTTACTATTGAGTATAACGATTCTAATGCTACTTTTTCTTTTGAGAACTATGTGTTAACGTGTCGCCTTATAGATGGTAAATACCCTAACTACGAAGCGGTTATACCAAAAGAAAACCCTAACAAGTTACTTATAAACCGTATGCAGATTTTAAGCTCTGTAAAGCGTGTGGCAATATTCTCTAACAAGACTACACACCAAATACGCCTTAAAATTGCAGGTACGGAGTTAAATATTTCTGCGGAGGATATTGATTACTCTAACAAAGCGGAAGAACGCCTTACTTGTGATTACCAAGGTGATGATATGCAGATTGGTTTTAACTCGCGTTTCCTTACTGAAATGCTGAACAATCTGCAAAGCGATGAAATTATGCTGGAAATGTCATTACCAAACCGTGCAGGTATATTAACCCCTGTTGATGGTCTTGACGAAGGCGAAAGCGTTACAATGCTGGTTATGCCGGTAATGCTTAACAACTAAACACACCAAAATTTCTATAAATTGAAAAAGGCAGGTTTTTAAATAACCTGCCTTTTTTGTTTATTTTTTTACTGCTCTATATATAAATAATATTATTAAAAGTACACCTATAAAAGCTGTACCAATAATTAAATATTTATTCAAATAATTTTCAGGCTCAGGTTCTTTCATAAAATGTGATCGTGTTATAGCTTTTGTACTACTATTGATTAATGAAAAAAGCTCATCATCTGTAACACTAACTATATAATCGCTATATTTATTATCCCCTACACGAGTTAATTTAAAGTTATCTTCTAAACTTTTATCATAAGTAAACTGAATAAAAGTCATCAAGTTTCCTTCGATTTCTATTGCATATAAGTGCCACATGCCTTTATTAGCTTCTGAATTGTATATATATATATTAATAAAAAAAGTGTTCTTTAACTTTTTCAGAATAAAACTTGACTTTGCTACATCTTCCTTTGCTCTATAATCATAAAAAGTTTTGGTATCAAAATCTAATTGAAACAATAGCTTTTTGCTACCAACAGTTTCAGGGTTGTCTTTCGCTTTCTTCCAATCATATATTTTATATACATTTTTATCTTTGATTATTTTAAGCCTTCCAATACTATCTTTTTGTTTATCCGATTCATCTAAAAATTTATAACTTCCCTCAAGAAGACCTGAAAAATTATCAACCGTATCAGCTTCTAGTGGCATTGGTTTAGGAAAGTATAAACAACTTGAAAATGTAAACAGAAAAATTAGAGCTACTCCGTATTTAAAAACCAGATTTATTAGTTTCATAATTAGATAGATTTTTAGCTAAAATAAATATTATTAGCAACAAACAATTATGTATCAATAAAATAAATTATATAACACCCTGTTTTTTCATAAGGAAAGTAGCACTTTTATTTTTACAAACTCCTTCGCGTAGTTTGTAGTCAAAATAAAGTTCGCTATGGGTTATTTCTGCTTCAAAACAACGGTTAACTAAACTATCAGGGTATTTATACGTAGTTTCACAAACTTCAACATCGTGGGTAGCAATTGCACCAATGGCATTGTAGCCTACCATTTTTTCTACAACGGCTATAGTACCACTGCGCTTATCATCAGAGTTTGTACCGCGCAGTATTTCATCGAGCAATACAAAAGAGCGCTCATTTTTAACGGCATCCATTATCTTTTTAAGGCGTTTTATCTCTGCAAAGAAATACGATTCACTATCCGCTAAAGAATCGGAAAGCCTCATAGAGACCAATACAGGCAATGGGTGTACTACAGCAGCATCGGCACAAACAGGAGCGCCCATACCGGCTAAAACCATATTTAACCCTAAGCTGCGTAAAAATGTACTTTTCCCCGACATATTAGAACCTGTTAACACCGTAAATTGCGGAGTAAAAGCAACATCGTTACCAATACGTGTAGCAGGATTTAATAAAGGGTGAGAGAGGTTTTTAAACTCAATTTTGTATTCTGTATTAAGCTGTGGGAAAATATAGTCCTGGTTATTATAATAATAATTAGCCAAACTGTTTAAGGCTTCAAATTCGGCAATAACATCCAGCCAGTTTTCTATATTATCGGCATGTTGTTTTTTCCAGCTATGCAGCCCTGCCAATATATGTACATGGTACTGGAAAATTCCATTCATAATCAAGGCACCCAAAACATTACCTACAGTATCCATTTGAGAGAACAGTATGCTTAATGTTTTTATGAGTTTACCCGCAGGTTCTTTACCTGAATATAGCTTGTTTTGTAATGTTAACAGTTTTTCTGCTTTAAACTTCTCTTTTTCTATTTGATTGATTATTAAACTGTACTGGTGCAGTATTTCATTAACCTCTGTAGTATAATTATTTTCATTTCTCAGGCTTTTAATTTTGCCTAAAACCAATAGCAGATTAAATATAAATACATAACCGCAAGCGGAAAGTAATGCGGTGTCGCGTGTTACTATATAGGCAGTAAAAAGCCCTAGTAACACCAAAGGTAGTAAAAATGCTAATAGTCTTGATATTAGGCTTACACCAACTACCTTTTCCTTACTCCAGTTTATTAGCTTGGAATATGTTTTTTGGTTATCCTTTTTTATAAGTCCTAAAGCCTGAATTTCCTGCCTGAACTCCGGCTTTATTGTAAGTTCTTTTACCGCTTCCTGATTGTTGAGTATTTCATTTTGAGGTAACAATTTCAAGAATAAACCTGCCAGCTTTTCTTTTCCTTTATAGGTCTCCGTGCGGTTTATATGCTGAAAAATAGAGTGTTTCCCGAATATATCTAAATCATAAGAATACTCGTGTTTTGGGTCTGTAAACTCAGCACCGTCTTCAAAATTATTCCCTTCTCGTTTTAAATGGGTAATTTCATCCTGATTGATGGCTATAATAGCTTCTGCTCTTTTTCTTTTTCGGGATATAACAGTATGCCTGTTCATTAAAAAGAAAAACGCCAATATAAAAACAGCTATAGGTAATAAATAACTATTTATACTTTGCTCTTGTATACTGAACCAAAGTAATACTATAACGGCAACAGCTACCAATAGCCTGCTGATGCTTATTATGTTGTATTGTTTTTTTAGTTTGTTTAGTAATGTTTTGTAACCTTGTAGTTGGGTAATATAAAATTCCATTTTTGTAATGCTAAAGAAACAAATATACAGCAATAGTACAGGCTTACAGCACTATAAAAACTAAATTTTTATATTACATATACTTCTGTACTTCAGTAGAGTCTACCACATAGCCACGTTGGTTGGTTTCACCTTCTACCATTTCCTGAAGACCTCCTTTTTCTTCTTCCTGTATATGGTAAAGTTCTTCGTAATCTTTAGTATATAAAGCATCGGGTACTACGTGAATATCAAAGTACATAGTGTGCGAACGCTTTTTTGTATTGGCTATTATAGTGGTATAAATACCTACTTTACCTATATTTTTAATACTGTTGTATTTTAGTTCTATAAACCCACTATTGCCCGGCGCAATAGCTCTTTCGGTAAACTCGGCAGTAGTACACCCACAAGAAGGCAATACCTTATACAGTTTTAAAGGGTTTTCACCCGTATTTGTAATTTTCACTACTATATTTTGCTCTAAGCCCTGTAATATAGGGTAATAGTGCCTTATGGAGTCTTCTATCTCCATAGTAGTAAGCTCTAAAAAAGCATTTTCTCTGTCACTTTTACACCCTTGCAGTAAAGAAACCAGCATGAGTGTACTAATAAGTAACAGTACTTTTTTAAAGTTGATTATAATTTTATGTTTTACAGGTCTTTTCATAACAAACCTTATATATTTTTATTTAAAGTATAATTCATCACAGGCTATTGGTCTTTTGGTGTAATCAGGCTGTTTTACTATCGTGATAATAATAGCCTCATCACCCTCTTTTATTGCTATAGGTATAACTGCCGTAGCTTTATAACTACCTTCTTCAGTAGTAACCTCTGCACCATATTGACGCCCGTTAATTTTTACCCTTACTTCTTTTGGCGGATATATTCTATGCCTTTCATCAACTAAAAAGTTCATTTTAATTGTTGAAGCATTACCTACATCTTCCGTATATATTTTTATTGAAGGGGCTTCATGGCTAATTAAAAGCCAATTATTGTAGTAATCAGGAAAGCCTATTGCGCCATCAGTTAACATACGTCCATTAGGGTAATCTTCATCCAGAGGTGTTAAAAACTGTATTTTTTTATTCAGTAATAAATTACTGTAGTTGCCATTTAAGATTTTTTCGTCCCAATGCACTATATAATCACTCAGCTTTAAACCTGATTCATTATACTCTTCTATACCTGTTTGTTTTTTAAGCTTTTTAAGCCTTTCAAAAAGTGTATGTGTAACAGACTTTATTTTAATATTTCCTTCTTCCGTTAGTTCAGCATAACCACCCACGCCTATACCTTTGGTGCGTAACATTTCCAGTTTTTGGAAGGTAAAACTTAAGAGTAATTTTTGTAAGTCTTTATTTTTTTCAATATCCAGTGTATCTGTTCGTTGTATAAGTCGGTCATAGAATAAATCAAAACCTGATTTCTCTATGTATTTATCATATGCCTGGTTGAAGCCTCCGTATATATCAAATGCTTTTTTAGACTCTAACGCTAATCTCTCAGCATTTGTATAATAATCAAAAAGCAAATCATTAACTTCAGGATAGTTTTCATTAAAAAAAGTATTCATACAACGCTCTAAGTTAACATTAGCATCTTGTAATAACTGAGCGTATAAATAACTCTTTAAATCACTAAACGAGCTATAGGTACCTTCACTCCCCTGCATAAAAACACCTGTTACTCCTCTGCTTTTGTAAAATTGCAGGTTTTGCTGCATAATTTCTACAGTTGGGTATACCTCTAAATAATTATCAAAATTAATTGCGTAATCCCACAAGTAAATAGTATTAGTGACATTTTTCCATTCTGAAAGCTGCTTTTCGGCAAAGTCTTTTTTATTAGACTGTGCTATAACTACTCCTTTAGGGAAAGCCATAGTGCTAAGCATAACACCTGTGTTGTCTTTAAGTTTAAATTCCGGAGGTTGTTGTGTGGTTATATAAGCAGTGCTAAAAAATTGTTTTTCAGGAAACTCTTTAGCTAAAATGTTTAATAAGGTAAAAACAGCCGGACTTGCATTTTTTTCGGTGTTCCCTAAAGCTTTACATCTATCACACTGACATACCAAAGCATTATCATTAGGCATTATCATGTACTTTGACTGCTTTGCTTTCTCTGCTATCTGATTTTTTATGTAATCGGTTAAAGCAGCTTTCAACTCAGGGCTGGAAAAGCATAATTGCTCTTCATTAAGTTCACCGTTAACAGTTGCAAGCATGGGTTCAGTAACCTTAACAGCTTTATTAATATTGTGCCCCCATATACCCCATTCTTCATCAAGAGTATGTGTCATGTTCCAACGTCTGAATTGCTCTTTAAAGTTTTGCGGAAAATAAGGCTCTCTATATTCAAAATCAGGAGTAAACTTGTATTCCAAATTACGCGGTATATTTATTTCTGTCAGTTTATCTTCTTTTGAGCTGAAATTAAACTGATTTGCCCCAGTATACAGTTCAAAAAATTTTCTGTTAGCATAATAAAGGCTTTCTTTAGCTGCACCTTCAATAATAAAATCACTCTTTTTTTGAGTAAATGAAAAGGTATAGTTCTCTGCTTCTTTATTTTTTAAATATCCAATTTCTATAACAGGAGTTCCTTTCGGAGTACTACCTTCAATTATTTCAGGGCGCATGCCTGCTGCCTGCTCAAAAAGGTCACATAAATCTTCAGCTAAAGGATGTAAATCGGCACTATTAACTTTAACTACAGGTATTACTTTACCTTTTTTATACAACACAAAGTTCTGAGACTTGCTATCGCAGCTCAAACCAATAAATATAACCAATATAAAAGCTAATTTCTTTATCATAAAGTTTTAAAACTTAGTTCTTACCGTTAAGTATAAGTTATACTGGTTGATATATGAGGTTGGTGTAACACGATAATTATACCAATTACCCATAACCCCAAAACTGGTTCTGTGACTGAAAAAATGGAAATATCCTGCTCCTACCATTGTGTTTACATAAGATGTAAACGTATTTATCTGAAAATCCAGTTTTTGGTCTTGTGGCGCTGTACCCACCGAACCCATTACTGTAAGGTAATCTCTATCATTATCTAAATAAAATCTTCCTTGGGCTAAAATACTATTATATATGTCTTCACTATCTGCCATTAACATAACTCTAGCATTTAACCATAGCCTGTCATAGGTTCTTTCAAGTCCTATTATACCGGTATAAAAGTTAGTTTCGTTACTTAATCTGGTAAAACGAGCCCCAAGTTCTGCTTGCCATACTTTTTTAAATGGCTTAAATAATGATGCTCCTATTTTAAAATCAGGAAAAAATCTGTTTGCCACTCCCGCATTTGCCAGTAAATATGATTTATTTTTAAATGTATGATACCAGTCTACTTCTCCCTGCACGCCTACGCCGGTAGAGCGGGCAGCATAATTAAGACGTGCAACATAAGTATCTCTTCTGTTAATTCTCATATACTCTATTGAAGCAACTGAAGTTGTAATTAAAATAGAATCTGAAGTTGCTTTTAAGTAGCTTACATTAATTTGATTTTTAAGCAGCTGAGAATCTAAATACTCTAAATGCTCTATATGTTCATCATATTTATGTGCAGGAGGATTATACATTCCCTGGTATTTTCGGGCACGCTTATAATCCTTCATCAGCTCATAAATTATTCCTTTTTTATACAGTAAATCATTATCGTTTTGGTTAAGTTCCAAACTGTCATCCACCACCTTCATGGCTTCAGGATATTCCTGCCTGTCAATATAAATACTAGACAGCTTTAAAGCTGCTGTTTTATCATTTGGTTTTATTAATAAAATTTCATGATATACTGCTTTTGCCTGAAAAGGTTCGTCATCTTCCTGCAATTGTTTGGCATGGAGTAACATTTCTTCTACCAATGAGCCTTTTATATCATGATTATAAGGGTAATCCTGCCACAAAGCACGCAACGCTTCAATTGACTTTTCGTGTTCTCCCATTTGCGAATAAACACCTGCTTCTTTTAAGCGCATTTGCTTATCATCAGGGAAACGGTCTAAAGCTCTTTGTATCATTTCCATAGCCTCTTCATATTGACTCATAGAAATTCTTGCTCCAATAGCATAGTTGTACGCTAACATGCTGTCAGGGTCTTCTTCAACCAAAGCATCGGCTACATCTTTTACTGTTTCGTAGCCTTCATGTTCATTTAAGTATTTTATATATTCAACAGATAAATCCCTGAACATATATTTATATTCCAAGTTATCAGGGTACTGCTCTTTATACGTTCTTGCCAATTCATAAGCCTCAGGGTATTCCTCCATAGCCATTAACAAGTCTATTTTTCTTATTATGTACCTTTGTTCACCCGGGTTTTCTCTAATCATTTCATTGATTAACTCCATTGCCTGCACATAGTTGGCTTTTGCCACGTATATCGAAAAAATGTAATTTTTAGACGGCTTTCCATAATCAGGATTTTCAGAAAGTCTTATAAAAATTGGTAATGCTTCTTTATGGTTACCATTGGCAAACATTAGTTTAGCATCTTCAAACCTCATAGCATTATACTTAGCACGTATATCAGTATCTTCTGGATATAATTCGTAAAGCCTTTCTAAAGTTTGGCGTGTTCCCTTTTCATCCTTTAAATTCTCATAAACAAATAATTGTTTTACAAGTAAATCTTTAGAATTAGGATTAGATTTTAAGTCTTCTGTTAGTATTCTTTGGGCATCATGGTAATACCCTCGTGAAAGGGCCGTGGTTAGTAAGTAATCATGCGCCTCACTATTACCCGAATCTCGGTAATATACCTGCCCATACAACACATAAGGGTCTGAATTTTTATAATGGCGTGCTGCTTCTGCTGTTAGGTAAGTTAATAGTTTATTATATGATGGAGAATTCCATTTTTTTAATTGCTCCTGTACAATGGCAATAGCTTCCTGATAACGGTGTTGTTGCTCCAGTATTCCTATTTTCTTATCTAATATTTCTCTGTTATCAGGTAAATAATAAAGCCCCATATCTGCTGTGTTAAGTGCTTCATTAGTATTGCCAAGTTTAATATACAGGTTAATCAATCCTAGGTAAAGGTCAGAATTATATTTGCTTACTTTTAATGCTGCCTGATATTGTTTTGCTGCCCCTGTAAGGTCGCCTGCCTTACTTTTTTTCAATGCATCTTCCATTAAAACATTATGATACATTTGCCTTATTTCCTCATCCTGAGGAAATATTTGGTACAGTCTTTTTGTCTCCCTGTTTGCCTCTACCTTATTATCGTCAAGGTTATACAAGTTTATTTTACGCATCCAAAGCGTTTTGCTGTATGGTGTTATTTCCAGTAGCTCGTTTACATAACATATTGCACTGGCATATCGCTCTGTTTGTGTTTCTATATTTATAAGATAGTGCCTCGCATCTGTACGTCTGGGACTTCTTTGCAGTACATCAAGCAATGTAATTCGGGCTTCTTCCAGTCTTCCCAGTTCCAAATAACATTTTCCCAGATATTCTTTAATATCCATATCTAAAGGTGCTAACTCCAAAGCCTTTTCACAATACTCAGCAGCAGCAGCAAAATTTCCTTTTTGTTTTCCTTCCCGCTTAGCCATCTGGAAATACTCATCGGATGTTTGTGAATAGGCTGTACTTGCAAAGCCCAGTAAAAGCACACAAACAACTATATATTTTATATTTTTAAATAACCTATCCATTATTATTGTTCTCTGTATTTATATTTGGTGTAGGAGTTCCTTTTTTGTTTTTGGTATCGTAACCTTGTCTTGTCATTGTACCCCATTCCATCTGTCTGGATGTATAAAAGTTAAAATATCCTTTTAAGGAGAAAAATATTAGTAATGGGTGGTAGATAAATGGCTCTAAAAATACTACGAGCCAAAGTTTAAACGTTTCACGACCTGTTTTGTATTGTCGTTTCACAAAGTTATCCATAAGTATTACCAGTGTCCCGAACATTATAGCTAATGAATAGGAATACAGGAATATATACCCTGCCATAGACCAGTTTACATCACCTTTTAGTATCAGGTATATAAAGTACACAATACCGGTTGCCTCAATAACAGGTGCCAAGAATTCATATATCAACTGAAATGGAAAAGCTATCATCCCCAGCTTTTTATAACGAGGATTTAGTAATATCTTTCTGTGTACAAAGAATATCTGTGCTAAACCCGTAGACCAACGTGTTCGCTGACGTCCTAAAATTTTTACGTTAGGTGGTCCCTCAGTCCAACAACAAGAAACAGGTATGTACTTTATACTATATTTTTGGTGATTATTAATCATGTATGCTGCCATTTTGGTCAAAATATCCATATCCTCAGCGTGAGAATCTCCATCATACCCTCCGGCATTTACTGCTATTTCTTTATCAAAAAGTCCTAATCCTCCCGAAACGTTTGGTACTGCGTTGATGAGACTCCACCCCATTTTTCCAAAAAGATAAGCTCTTAAGTACTCCAGTTCCTGAAATCTGGGTATAAGTCCTGTAGGTGGTTTTACTCTTTCTATTACCCCCTCCTCTATATCACAACTGTTAGACATTCTTAACGTTGCACCTACTGCAATTACCCTTTCTTTAGCATTAAGAATTGGCTTAATCATTTTAAGCATGGTGTTACGTTCTAATATACAGTCTACATCTGTACATAAAAAGTAGGGATATTGCGAAGCATTTACTCCTGCATTTGACGCATCTGCCTTTGTACCACCATTTTCTTTATCTACTACCGTTAATTTTTCATATTTTGGGTTAGTAGATTTAAATATTCTTTTAAAAGGTTTGGTTTTAATACGCTCTACATAGGCATATGGAGTTTCCTTCATATCAAACTCCTCTATTAATAGTTCCAACGTTTTATCTTTACTACCATCGTTTACAATTATCACCTCATATAGTGGATAATTTAAGGTAAGTAATGATTTTACATTTACAATAATGGTTTTCTCTTCGTTGTAGGCAGGTGCAACAACTGAAATTCCGGGAGTTAAAGGAGAATCCAGTAAAAACTGGTCATCTAACCTGGAGTTATAGGTACGGTAACGTGTTATACTAATGAAGGAAAATACACCCAGTATTAAATATGCTAAAAACATAGACGAGGCGTAGAAAAATACAAAGTATTCAAAAAAGTTATAGGTTAATCCCATTTACAAGCGATATTAAGGAGATGTAGGAATAAATAGTAAGTAAAAAGAGCTAAAAACAAGGCTTTATTGCCTTTATAGGTTACGTTACTTTTAAATTTAAATCTTCTACTGATGTGTAATCTTCTTTCATTTTATTTTTATGATAATTACGCAACATAGAAGGAATTAAGGGGTTTTTTACATGCTCTAATATCAAGTGATTAAACCCTTGCTCTTGTTTATATATTTCCTCAAAATAAGCCTCACCTGTCTTTCCGTATAAGTATATTACTTCTGCTATTAATCTTTTAGTGTCGTGAGCACTGGCTGACTCGTATGCACTTTTAAGGAAACCTATAGCTTTACCTGAATTTATATACGAAACAGCTTCTATAATAGCATTTTGACAAATTAAAGGCTGTGTATTATATATTTTTATTAAATGAGATTCTATTTCTTTTACACGCATACGCCCCATTGCAAGTATAGCTTCTCTTCTTACAGAGTGATCTTCATGATCCAGATATTCTGTTAAAGCACTTACTGATGATGCCTGGTTAAAATATGCTACTAATTTTATAAAGAATTTTATTTGGTTGTAGTCCTTTGAATACTTAATCCATTTACTAAAGTTTGGTAAGTTATCTTTATGATGTAATATAAACTGTTGCAGTAAACTTATTTGATCCCATTGATTTAAATCATTATCTAAATCAAAAAATTTAAAAGGATCGTTTTTACTTACCCCTACGTATGATGCTCTCGACTCTTTTCTAAGCGATTTATTCTTAGCATAGGTATGGGGAAGTATTTTTGAATCGGATATTGTAAGGTCTAATCGTGATAATGAGTGGAAAGCCCTTAATCTTACTCTCGTATTAGAGAAGTCAAGACGTTTCTCTAAATAATCATCTATTTTAAGTCCTCTAATTATATTATAATAATTAGGTGAGTCTAAATGACCACTCTCCTGCCCTACAACATCTTCAAGTGTAGGTATTAATGATATATATATCTTTTTAGTTAGCTTACCAAAGTTTTCTTCAAACTTATCGTAAACTTCCTCATCTGTATAATCTTCTTTGGAAATAAGTATGTTTCTCAGGAACGAGAAAATACGTGGGCGCAATTCTCTAACTATTTTTTCTCTTCTTTTCTTATCTCTTCGGATAATGAATACAGCAATCATAAAACTTAAAGTAGCCGCTGTACTGAAAAATATAAAAAATATAGCTATTTGAATTACAAACGGGAACGAACTTAAGGATATCCAAAAGTGTTCGATATAATCAAACAAATATCTCATAATCTTAAATTTAATCTTTATTATATTAACTACAGGCCCCCCGTTTTTAGCCGCAATAGTAATCTAAAGATTTACAAATCCTTAATGTTTTCTACTTTATTGTTATAATTTTTTTCTTCTCAATTAGTTTTTACTGCTCGTATCTGTAATTTATTCGGTGGTAAAAGTATAAAAAAAATTATTTGGTTGAAAGGATTTATGATAAAAATCACTTTAAAATTATTAGCAATCAGTAAGTTAATAATTTTATAGAAAAGTTAATTACAATGAGAGTTTGTAAGAAAAGTGCTCAAAAAAAACTGTAAAACTAAATATTTGTTAATTTCGTTAAAAATAACAAAATTTTTAACGTTGTTTTTTGATAAAAAATAATACTAAATAATGATAAACTTATATAATAATAAGGGGGATATTATATAGTTTTCAGCATAAATATTATTTAAAAAGTAAGTATTTAAATTATGACATTTAAATAAAAAATGAATAATTCGATTATTATCAATTTAAAAAGTAAGAAAGTTATTTAGTACTGTTTGCCATTTTGGTCGTTTCCAAAAACTAGGCTTAACGTTTATAACAACTTTTTCTCTTTCCAAGTTTCTTTTCTCAGCTTTTTCTTTTTTAGCCTTTATTTCTTTTTCTTCTAATAAGTTAGTACCTGGAAAGGTAACAAGATTGTATAATGTATATTCTACCTCTTTAAAAATACACCCCGAAAGCATAGCATCTTCTACATCAGTTTCTCCAGTATAAGCTTTGCAAAGACTCAAATCAGCAATACCCCATATTTTTTTATTTTGTAAAGCATCAAAACTAGCCTCTACTTTAGGAGCTTTTACTGAAAAACTTAAATGTGTACCTACTATTACATATGTACTATCTACTATCTCAGAAAAAATAAAGTCGTTAAACTTATATATTTTACCGCTCATAAAGTCTTTAAGAACTGTAACTTGAGGTGCCGATTTAAACTTTGTTTCTAAAAGATTATCAGACTGAATAATGTTTATTACCAATGACTCATCAGTAGTATAGTTATATACTGAGTATACATTATAGTTTACAGCATACCTGTAACCGTCTGACGACTTATACATTTTACTGAAAGGAGTATATGTAAGTAACAATCCATTATCAAACTGATGTACAATATTTAAATCAGTTTTAACTTCATTACCGTTTACATCAAGCAATGTATAGAAAATGCTTTTTCTTTTTTGCTCAAGTAAATAATCTTCTTTATTTACTGTGTTATTAAAAAATGAAACCTGTTCATTCTTTAAATTTGTTTTTACTAAATCCATCGCTATTATACTTTAATAAGTTAATATTAAAATAAATAGCACCACCTTGCGGCTTTAAAGTAAATCAATCAATATAGTATTTAATATAAGGGAGGGGAGAGAAAGCGATATAAACTTCGCTATTATTAAACTATATTATTTTATGTAAAAATTAAATCCTTTTTTATTTTTTAAGTTAAACAATCCTAAGCTAATTTATTTATTATTTTTCATGGTATACCATTAAAGGTACTTTAGTATGGTATGCCATTTTTTTGGTTAAACTTCTATGAAATAAGCTCTCGAAAAAACCGCGCTTATGTTTTAACATTACGAGCATATCCACTTTTTGGTTTTCTACAAAGTCAATTATTGTTTGTTCTACATGGTCACCATCAATATTAAAGAAAGAAACATCATTATCTTTATATAATATTTTCCATTCATTAATTCGCTCTTCAATATTGGTCGGATCATCCGGAGTTTTAATATATAAACAGTAAACTTTAGCTTTTAGGCTCTTTGCAATATCCAGCGTTTTATTAAAAGCATCAGTATCTTTTTCCTGATACTGAGTAGTAAATACTATACTACTAACTTTTTCGTTAAAATCTGCATTTGCAGGAATTGCCAGCACAGGAATATTAACATTACTTATTACCGAAGCAGCATTAGAGCCTAAAAAAACCTCTTTAGCTCCTGTTGCGCCGGTAGTACCCATAATTACCAAACCTGCACTTTGCTCTTTGGTTACCTTATTTATATTATAAACAAGGTCACCGTATAAAAGCTCACTATTCAGTTTTACATTGCTTAAACCTTTTTCTTCAGCCAACTGATTTAATTTAGCTAATTCTTCTTTAAAACTCTCTGCTTTATTTGCTTCTACCACATCAAAAATTTCTTTTGTAGACTCCGGTAGTGGTGGCGTTTCCACTATAGGTAAATCATACACATGCAGTATAGTTACCTCAGCATCAAGAACATCTGCAAAATTTAATGCATAAATAAAAGCAACATTCGCAGCCTCAGAAAAATCAGTTGGAAAAATAATCTGTTTCATAAATCAATGTTTACAAACTAAAACTACAAAATAACATTGAAAACACCTAGAATTTTCTTACTAATTAACAAAACAATAATACTGGTTATAGTTATGCTAACATATAAATACTAAAGCGTTATCTTTGCAAAAAAAAATTTCAATGATCGCACAGGATACTATTGTTGCTTTAGCTACACCATCAGGCTCAGGAGCCATTGCTGTAATAAGACTTTCAGGTCCCGATGCTATCGAAATAGCATCAACAGTATTCCATTCTGTTGTAAACAAAGATATTAAAACAGTTAAGTCGCACACAATACACTTAGGAAATATCGTTGAAAATAATAAAATATTCGACGAGGTACTAATATCTGTCTTTAAAGGACCCAACTCATACACAGGCGAGAACGTCATTGAGATATCTTGTCATGGCTCTACTTTTATTCAACAGCAAATCATACAGTTACTATTAAGAAGAGGCTGTAGAATGGCTAATGCGGGAGAATTTACATTACGTGCTTTTTTAAACGGTAAACTCGATTTATCTCAAGCAGAAGCTGTAGCCGACCTTATAGCCAGCGATAATGAGGCGTCCCATCAAATAGCTATGCAGCAAATGCGTGGTGGTTTTTCAGGAGAGATTGAAAAGCTACGTGAGCAACTTTTAAACTTTGCATCTTTAATTGAACTGGAACTTGATTTCTCTGAAGAGGATGTAGAATTTGCCGATCGTACGCAATTTCATGAACTTTTAAATAAAATAGAAAAGGTATTAAAAAGCTTAATAGACTCTTTTGCGGTAGGGAATGTTATTAAAAACGGTATTCCTGTAGCCATTGTTGGTGAGCCTAATGTTGGAAAGTCTACCCTACTTAATGTATTACTTAATGAAGAAAGAGCAATAGTATCAGACATTGCAGGTACAACCCGCGATACTGTAGAAGATGAAATTGTACTAAATGGTATTGGGTTCCGATTTATTGATACTGCCGGTATACGAGAAACCAAAGACGTTGTAGAAAGTATAGGTATAAAGAAAACTTTTGAGAAAATAGAACAATCTCAAATAATTATATATTTGGTTGATAGCTATGAAGTAATAAATAATACTGAAAGATTAGAAAATACTATAAAGGCAGTAAAGGAACTTAAAGAGAAGTTCCCAAACCGGCCTTTAATAGTTTTAGCTAATAAAGCAGATAAACTTGGTGCAACTGAAAAAGAAACACTATTAGAGTCAATTCCCGAAATAAACCTGCTTTCAGCAAAACAAAATGAAGGTGTTGAGGGGTTAAAAGAAAAAATACTATCGTTTGTAAATACAGGAGCTCTAAAAAACAACGAAACTATTGTAACCAATACACGCCATTACGACTCCTTATTAAAGGCTCTGGAGGAAATACAGAAAGTAAAATTCGGACTGCAATCTAACCTGCCTGCCGACCTTATGGCTATAGACATTCGCCAAGCTTTGTACTACTTTGGTGAAATAACAGGTCAGGTTACTAATGATGAGTTACTGGGTAATATATTCGCTAACTTCTGTATCGGTAAATAGCAGGCGCAAAATATCACAAGACAACACAAACAAAACCAGTTAAATTGTTATAAAACAGCAATTTAACTGGTTTTTCATTTTTAGCCACTTTATCTTTATTTGGTGATGTTTGGCTCAAATTTGTACCCCATTTGTACCTCGCCCTCAAAGTTGTCCTCCGGGACCTTCTTTTGGCGAAATAATGGCACACAGAGACACACTTAGGCACAGGGAGGCACAAAATATTGGGAGAATGAGCACCAACATCAGGATTAAGAAAATCTGTGAGTTCTGTCTGCAGGAATTCACGGCTAAAAAAACAACGACGAAATACTGTTCCCATAAGTGCAACAGTAAGGCCTACAAAGCCGCGCAGCGACAGGAAAAAATAGACAAAACCAATGCGCAGACCAGCCGTTTATTAAGTGGCGATTTGGAGAAAATTACCCAGCGGGAATTCCTTAGCATTACCCAGGCGGGAAGGATCTTCGGAATCAGCAGAAGGACAATTTACCGGTTAATTGACCGGGGACATCTGAACATCGCCAAGTTCGGAACCCGTACCGTGCTTAGAAAATGCGATATGGAAGCTTTTTTTGCCGTACCCATCATTCCGCAAAAACTGGAACCGGTTCAGGCTTTTCCGGGTATTGAGCACTGCTATACTATAAGTCAGGTACAAGCCGAATTTAACGTGTCCCCTGCGGCACTGTACCATCTGTTGCACCGCCATGGGATTATAAAGTACTGCATAGGTAAGTTTACCTATGTTCCCAAAGCTGAACTCGATGTTATATTTAATGCAGTGGAGCTATGAAAAAGACACGTGTAACATTACGAAGCAAAACACTTAGCGGCGGCAGGAAGTCACTGTATCTTGACTTTTACCCGCCTGTAACCGATTCGGAGACTGGAATTCAAACCCGAAGGGAATTCCTGAAACTGTACATCTATGAAAAACCGAAGGGTTTTGCCCAAAAACTCAATAATTCCGAGAACCTGAGAATGGCTGAAATGATATGCACCCGTCGCCGCAACGAGGTAAACAAGGAATTTATCTATACGCCTTTTGAGTTGGAGCAGCTGCGCCAGAAAGAAATTGCCAAACGTCCCTTCCTGCCCTACTTCAAAAAGCAGGCAGCAAAACGTTCGGGGCAAAGCAATGAGATTTGGGAGAGCGCCATCTGCCATTTTGAAAACTTTGCCGATGGTCAGAAATTAAGTTTCGGGGATATCACGATAGTGTTAGTGGATGATTACCGTGACTATCTGTTAAAGGCCAAAAGCAGAAGGGATACCGGAAAGGTACTGGCCAGGAATACGGCGCTGTCGTATTTCAACAAACTAAGAACCACCCTAAAGAAAGCCTATAAGGAAGGATTATTGCGCACTGATGTGAATGCAGGTATCGAAGGGATTAAGGAACAGGAATCACAACGGAATTTCCTGACGCTGGAAGAGGCCACGGCACTATTCCACACTCCCTGCAAAAAGGAAGTCGTAAAACGTGTCAGCTTGTTCTCCATACTGACGGGCATGCGCTATTCGGATATCCGAAAACTTAAATGGAAAGAAGTACAGCATACTTTAAATGATGGATATTATATTAGGTTCGCGCAGCAAAAGACCCAACGACAGGAGAACCTTCCAATCTCTGAAATGGCATATGAAATACTGGGTAAACCAACTGGTACTGAAGAATTGGTATTTCCAAACCTTAAAAAGTGGGATTTTGACCGGCTGGTGCCCATTTGGGTAACCGATGCGGGTATCAGCAAGCATATCACCTTTCATTGTTTCCGACATACCTACGCCACACTACAGATTGCCCATGGTACTGACTTATTGACCGTATCTAAGATGCTGGGGCATAAAAGCGTAAAGACAACACAAATTTATACCAAGGTGGTGGATCAGCGAAAAAGGGAGGCAGCAGAAAAAATAAAAATAGGAAGAATTGATGAGACGTAAAGCTTTAATCAGGCCTTGACCTTTCCATTATTTCCTCGTTGGTAGGAATTTTTCCGGATTGTATCCATGCTGTTAGCTCCGATTTCAAAAAGTAGAGCCTTTTACCTTTTTTGCATACGGGTATCTCGTTACGGCTGACTTTGGAATATAACGTGGCCACAGAAAGATTGAGAAACTTCGCCGCTTCGGTAATAGTTAGTAACTCTTCCTCGGAATGTGGCTCAATGTTGAGGCCTTTTAGAAGCGCTTCAATACGATCCATCTTGTCAAAGAGTTTGCCGATAAGTTTGGGGATCTGGTCAAAGGTAAAAGGTTTCATAGGTAGGGGTTTATTCGTTGAACCGGATCCTGCTGGCCAGGTTTTTCTTTTTTGAGGGCTCGTATTTCAGGTAGCCATAGGCATTAAGGTCCTGCATACAGCGACTGTAGGTTTTCAGGCTGGATATTCGGGCTATTTTCATGATCTCATAGCTGTAGGCCCGATAGGGATTGATATGACCCCTGTCAGCGCTGTACTGCACCAGGGCGGCAAAAACCCCGATGTGGGTGCTGCTGATACGGTAATCGTTCTGGCTGCCTCGCAGGAAAACTGACAGGGGATTCATACTGAGTTACATGGATTGTGCCTTACGGCGTTGTTTCTTTTGCTTTTCGTCACCAGGTCCATCCTCATCAGCGCCCTTGGCGGATTGCCCACGCCCCTGCTTGGCCGACTGCCCTTGTTTCTCACTTTGCTGCTGCTCTTTACCTTGGCGCATATCCAGCCTGTTTTTGTCCGCATCATAGACATTGACCGTCTTAAACTGCGGGTTGGCTTCCAGGTACTGTTTTACCTCCTGACCGTCCCTGATAAAGGTAGCCGACTGCAGATTCCCCTTTTTCAGGGAATTCATCAGGTCTTCCTTATGGCTGGGATTTTCCAGCTCTTTTATCGCATGCTTGCCAACTGCCGCCTCAAGGTCATAACCGTAATTTTCATGGTAGTGGTTCAGCCTGAAGTTGCCGTTATTGTCGGTATCTTTGAAGTCCAAAGAAACCCACGCGTTGTACACCTCCCCTTCCCTGCTGGTCAGGTCCTTGTTCACTGCCCTGCCCTCCATCAGGTTATAGGCTTCCTTAAGGGTTATGTTGTTGCCCTTATTGATGTAAAAGGTCTGCTCCAGGGATTCCGGCCTGCCCTCTTTCTGCAGGCTTACCTTATAAGAGTTGAAAAAATAAAGGTCGGTCTGTTCCGATTTCCTGAAACTCAGTTCCGCGCTTACCTTGTCCTCGCCGTAAAAGGCATCATGCTTCAGGCTGAAAGTGGGTTGCTGCTTTTCCATCTGCTGCTTCAGTTCGCCCTCCAGGGCTTCCCCGAAGCCGGTGTATTTTACCTGGTCTTTCAGGTAATCATAATTACGTTCGTTCATAATACATCATTTTAGTTATTCATTAAAAGTCGGAAGCGGTACCACCTGCGTTGCCTTGCGGTTGCGCAGCTTCAGCTGCAGGTGCCTGCTTCCGGATGCCTCGGTCAGTTCCACAAACAGGTTCTTTTTATCCGGTATGGTGAACTTGGGCAGTACCACCACAAAGGTCTTCAGGGCATTGGGCGGTACCTTTTCAGTCGGTTCCCATACCCTTATCGGGGTGATCTCAATGTCCTGCGAAGCGGTTCGCCTGCTCCTTTTCTGGTCGCGAATCAGAAAACGAAGCCTGTCTATGGTGTAGCTGATATGGGTAGCGTTCTCTATGGTAATCCTGTAGAAAAAGTACTCCTCTTCTACGAACATGCCGGTAACCGACAGGGTGATGCCGTTATCGCTTTCATTTAGTCGGATACGGTGCCGGTCATGGTAGGCTTTGGAAGCCAGGGCATCAAGCAGTGCAGCATTGTCCGTCTGCTCAGCCACGACCGCTCCCGCGCCCTTGACCGTAAAATCATAGGCACTGTAGTAGGGACAGGCTTCGTAGTAGACCAGGAAATTGTAGAGTTTCCCGTCCGCGGTGACCACCGTCAAGTTGGATTGCAGGAACTCTTCCTGCACAGCCTTGATCTGCAAAATATTCTCAAGCCCCTTGGGCTTTTGGGCCAGTATGTCCCTGCTGCCCCTGTCCACGCTCAGGATACGGTACGGGAACAATAGGCTGGTGGTCTGTTGTTCCGAGATGCCGATTTCCCTGTTAACCGGCAGGGCCGAACCGCTGTACTGTGCCCATAGGCAAACAGGCAGCAGCATCAGCACACATCTTAAAATAAACATTGTCTTCATAGTCTGATTATTAGGGTTACTTATCTTGTTGTTCATCTTTAAGCAGGATACGGTAGCCCTTTTTAAGGATCACTTTTACCAGCTTTACTTTTTTGCTGAACAGTCCTTTAGCCGCTTCAATGCCGGCACCTGCCGCCTGCGCACTCCAGGAATCACTCAGGGTGGTAACACCCAGGGTCTGCATGGAGCGGTCTGCCGAGGCTTTGGCGACATCCCTGTTGATGGCTCCGGGTATGTAAATACCGCTTAGCCCGTCCAAGTCGTATACGGCAAGCTCCACGTGGAATAAGGAATTGCCGTGTCGGATGCTCTGTATCTCGATGGTAAGGCGTTCCCCCTTCAGGGAAGCCGTACCCACCACAAAAGTGCCTTTCGGGATCACCTGACCATTAATGTAGATTTCCTGGTCCAGTTCCATTTTTACCGTAGCGCCGTTGACCACGGTCTGTGTCTCGGCAATGACCGCCGATACCGCATTATTCTGAAAGGTTTCCGTGGTCACTTCATCAAGGCCGTAGAAACCGGTATGGACAGCGGTGGGTGCAAAGGCGACCTTATGTGGCTGTTGTGGTGCTATGCTGGATACCACCTCCTCGTCCCGTTCTGTGGCAATGCCATAGACCCTGCCCCTGTTGCTTTTGGACTGCTCACGCAGTTTCTGCTGCACGCGCTCAGGATACTGTATATCCAAAATACTTTCCAGCATACCTCCTATTTGTGCCAGTTCGGGGTCCGGCTCCGATGCCGTTTCCATGGATTGCAGCATCTCCTCCAATGCCCTACTCTGGCTGATAGTGTTTACAGGGTGCTCAACAGCGGGTTCAGCAGGTGGTGCTTTTTTGGTTTCGGGTGGTGTACTGACAGCACGTTGTAGTGCTTCCAGCTGCTCGTAGACTTTTTTCTCCTGGGGGCTCTGGAAATTGCTTATGGAGAGCCCACTGCGCTGCCTGCCGGTCCCGGTAACCGAATCGGTCATTTCGTTAAGGGTGTCATACGAGTAGTTCGGGTCTTTTTTCCTCAGGTCATTGATCTTGATGGAATCCTGTGCGGCCCTGTCATAATACTGCATCTTGTCAAAGGATGCTTCATCTTCCAGGTTGGCAGCAGGCAGCTTGAGGTTAAAGCCGCGTTTGGGATGTCCCTCAGCAGTGGTAGGTGTTCCCCCTCCCATAGCCCAGAAGAAGAGCGTGGTAAAGGGAAGCAGTAAAAGCGGCAGGAGCCAGAGGATTTTTCTTTTCCTGCGCATCGGTGCGGGTTCATTGTTTTTCATCAGAATCGTGTTTTTGAGTTGCGATTAATTGTTCGGCTATACTGATGCTGTCCAGCAGTCCCGGCCGGGTCTGCAGCAAACTGTCGCGAGTCTTTCGTCCGGATACGGTCAGTGAAAGGCTGTCCCAGTAGTGATGGAAAATAGCTAGTCGTTCCTGTAGCAGGGAATCATTAGGCGCCACTTTGGAACTCCTGATCCGCGGGGCATCAACACTGCGGATAGCCGCCGGTTTTGCGTTAAACCTCATTAGATTGCCAAGGCCTCCGAAGAGCATCAGTGTACAAAAGCCTGCGGATACGGCCATAAAAAGGCCTAATAAGAGGTATTGCCCTTTTCGGGAAAGGCGGGCTGCCTTGGCTTCCATCCATTCCACCCATGCCAGTTGTGTCCGGAGCCGCAACGCGTGAATTTGTTGCTGCAGGCTGGGCCTTTCTGCTTTATGTTGATTTTTATCGATCATGGCTACTGGCGGTTTTCGGTTCCGATATCTTTATTGTCCAGCGTACGCCATCGCTCGATCAGGAAACCGTGAGGGTTATTGTCGCTGCGCGATACGTTCCGCAGATTACCTTCAGTTATCAGGTTGCGCTTAAGGATGCTGGTCGGCCTTACGATCTGCTGCTTGGCATAGCAGCGGAAGTAATAGGGATAGTTCGCGACACTCACCACGATACTGTCTATGGTGATGCCCTGGCTGATGTTACCCGAGATGATACCGGAGTAGTACCCACCTTCCTTAAGGTCATCGTACACCCGTTTTGCCGAGTTGTCGGCCAGATACAGCGCCTTTGCCACGTTCTCACGTATGACCTTGTCATCCGGGTCGAGGGTAAAGAAATAGTGATGGAAATTGCGCACGTGGTCACGCGCTTCCACCGCGATGTTGTCCCTGCGGTCCGAGGCATAAGCTTCAATTGCCTTGCCATTGGCCAGCACATAGATTTTGTCCTGCAGGCGGTGTACCGTCGTGTAGCTCTGGTAGAGGGCAAAGACACTCACCAGGGCACTGGCCGCCACCACGACCATCGTAAAGGTTTTTACATGGCGGAAGGCGGTTTCAAGGTTGTCAATTTTTGTGAACATCATGATTCATTGCCTTTTACTTTATCTTTCATATAATTGTCGTTATCGAAATAGGGGCCGCTGCTCCCATGGCCGGAATAACTTCCCGACATCCTGCCTGCAGCATCGCCAAGCCCGTCGGCTGCCATACCGGCGCCCATGGAGGCGGTACGTGCTGCAGCCGTGGCGGTACCCCCGAAAATACTGGTCACTTTCTGTCCAAAAGCCCCGCCCCCGCCGGCGTGTACAATGTAATTGGCGACCGAGGGTACGGTAAAGTACCCAATGATACCGATGATCATAAAGACCAGGTAGGCGATATCGGTCCTGCTGAAAAAGGTGTCGCCGTACTCGTTGACCTGGGCAATGTCCACCTGCAGCATCTTTTCCTGTATTTTGCCGATGATTCCCCCGAAAATATTAGCTACGGGCAGCCACAGGAATACGTTGATATATCGAGCCAGCCAAACAGTCAGGGTATGCTGGAAGCCCTCAAAGACAGCCAGCCCGAATACCAGTGGCCCCAGTATTGCCAGTACGATCAATTGAAAGGTGCGTAGGGTATCGATACAAAGGGCCGCAGCCTCAAAAAGGACACGCAGTACTTCGCTCATCCATTCCTTGACCGAATTCCTGAAATTGTAGGAAGCCTTGGCCATGGCAAACTTGATGTCGTTGCCAATGCTCTCGATCAATCCTTCCCCGGATCCGGAATCCTCCTCGTGGGTATATTTGTACCAGCGTTCCCGGTCGCCACTGCCGTCTTCCCCGACGTACATCTGCCAGGCATCCGTGGTCTTAATAGCTTCCTCCTTCTGGCGGAGCAGCTCCTCGATAGCGGCATTGGAGTTCTCCACCATGGTATCGGTAGCGCTGACCGCGGGTTTCATAATGCCGTTGATGATGGCAATGACCAGCGGGAAGGAAATAATGCAGAAACCGATCACAAAGGGACGGAACAGCGGGTAGAAATCGATGGGCTCCGCATTGGCCAGGTGCCGCCAGACCCTTGAGGCTATATAGAACAGGGCCGCAAAACCGGCAATACCCTGGGATATCCCGATAAGGTCGCTGCACAGAGGCATCATCTCGTCGTACAGCTGGTCAAGCACGGCATGAAGGCCGTTCATCTCCTCCGCCATGGACTGGCTGTAGCCTATAGCAGGAAGCAGCAGTACTGCTGCCATGCCCCATAGTTTTTTTTGAGATTTGATAGCCATAACAATCAGTTTACGGGTAGGTTTGGGTCAGTAACCTGAGGGCTTCCACATCATGGGCTTCCCTGCCGCGTTGCAGGGCTAGTATCCCGGTCTGCGAATTGAAATCCCTTACAAAAAGGCATTTGTCCTGTACCGACAGATAGATCCTGTCGATGGCCGCGAGGCGTTCCTCATCCGACATGCGCAGCTCCCCGGCGGTCAGTACCGCCGTCAGCTCTTCCAGATCGCGCAGGCTCTCGTTGAAAATGCGGTCGTATACCTGCACGAAATACGCGAGTTCCTCAGGGGCAAAAAGCCCGCTGGACTGCAGTTTGTTGCGGTGGCGGCCCGAATTGCCGACCAGTTCCACCTGGTAATCGATGATCTCCCCCACCCTTTTGTAATTGCGTACCGCTGGGCTTACCTGCAGCAAGGCATCCAAAAAGGTCTTGTGAAGGTCAAAATTGCCTTCGGTCAGGTCCTTTACGGTGTTGTATCCCTTCGTGAGTATCTCATAACCTTCCTTCATATCTTTAAGTATGGCCCTGAACTGCGCCAATTTTTCGATATTCAGCGCGAGCTGCTTGAGTTCCTGTACCTGGGCGTTGCCCTGTACGGTAATTAAAAACATAAAGCTGACAAACAGTAGTTTTCGAAGTGCTTTCATAATTATGGCTTTAGATTGTATAGGCGTTCACTTTGTTGCACGCTTCGGGCTTCGCGTGCCCTGGCATTTACCAGCAGCATACACTGGTCGTAAAAGTCATGGGCAAAGCGGTAGCGGTCTTCCGTATTGGCATAAAGCGTGTCAATACGGTCAATGCGCTCGGCATCATCAGCGGTGTAGCCGGTTTGGGACAGCACGGCCTCCAACTCTTCAAGGTCATCAGCACAACCCTCCAGCACGCGCGCGATGACCCTTCGGATATAGTCTTTCTCATTCCCGTAGAAAAGGGCATCGTCAAGCTGGGCGGAGAGTTTTTCCTGTAGCTCCGCAATACGGGCGTTCAGCGTGACAATGGCACCTGCTTTGGGATAGTCCTGCACAAAAGGGCTTACGTTATCCAGCCCCTCAAAAAACAGGCTGTGCAGGTTCAGCTCGCCGTCCTTCAGGTCTCCGATAAAATTTAACCCGTCACGGGCGATACGGTAGCCTTTTTTCAGATAGCTGCCGTAGGTCTTAAGGGCTGCGATCTGCTGCAGCATAACCCGGTCGCGGCTTGACTGCGCAACTAGTACAAAGGACAACAGCAGGGCTGTTATGGTCAATAGTGTTTTCATCGCGGTATTGTTTTAGTGTACACTGCCGTACAACCTGCGCAACTGCTCTACTTCTTTTGAGGACTTGGCACGTTGCAGGCTCAGAAGCACATTCTGCCCGTTAAAGCGTCTCAGGTCATCGTAATTGCGGTCAATCTGGTCCGCTGCCTCATTGATGAGTTCCAGGCGCTGGGCATCGCTCATGCTGGTGGTGTAGGATTCGATAATCGAAAAGATCAGCTCCATATTGGAAAGGCTCTCGGCAAGGATGCCGCCGTATACTTCCTCCATATAGTCTAGTTCGTCCGCGGTAAAATGCCCGTCCTGTTGGAAGAGCTGCCAGGCACGCTGGTATTCCGAGAGCAGACGCGCCTGTTTGTCGGTAATGTCGCGGATGCGCTGGTACTGGGTGATAATGGACTTGACCGCTTTGAGCTCATCGTAATATTCCTGGTACAGTTCCTTCTGTTTTTTGGTCCAGTCGGAGATCTCATCCAGTTTTACCTTCGAAAGGGTATTCTCTATTTCCTTTTGGGCGTTCTGCAGCCAGATGGTTTTGTTCTGCAGTTTCTGTATCTTAAGGTCCATCGCCTTAATCGCTTTTACCACTGCGGCGCGGATGATCCCAAAAATGGGCGGTGCGGCAGTCGCCGGACGTGCGGCAATACTGCTGAGCAGCATCAGGCACACCATTATTTTTGCAATTGTTTTCATAGCGTATCATTTAGGTTTATTATCGTGTAGTTCCTGCACTAAGGCTACGATACCCCTGCGCACATCCCCGCCGAAGCGGGCGGCGTATTGCTGTATTTTTACCTTTTCGCTTTCCTCGGTGGTATAGGCATAATATTCCTCCGGGGAGACCTCGGTGCGGTAGACCTTAGAAAGTACCCCGCCCAGGGAGATAAACACCTCTTTGTAGTGTTTGTCGGGATCGTTGGCCTTATTGACCGAGAGCACCAGTGCCTTTTCCTTTTCGGTCAGCCCCAGGAGTTCCTGTATCTGATCAAACTTGTTCTGGTATTTGCGCTGGTCCAGCAATATCTTGCAATCGCTGTTGTTGATAATCGCCTGCTTGACCACGGGAGAGGAAATGATATCCTCTACTTCCTGGGTCACCACAATGGCCTCCCCGAAGAATTTACGCACCGTCTTAAAAAGGTACTTGATGTACTCGGCCATGCCTTCACGGGCTATCGCTTTCCACGCCTCCTCAATCAGGATCATCTTTCGTATCCCCTTTAGCTTGCGCATCTTGCTGATAAACACCTCCATGATGATGATGGTGACTACCGGGAACAATATAGGATGGTCCTTGATGTTGTCCAGCTCAAAGACGATAAAGCGTTCCTGTAACAGTTCCAGGTTGGCCGTAGCATTAAGCAGGTAATCGAATTCACCGCCGCGGTAGTACGGGCGAAGCACATACAGGAAATTCCCGATATCAAAGTCGCGTTCCTTGACCTTATCCTGCTGTAATACCGCGGTAAAATCATCCCGCAGGAATTCGTAAAAGGAATCAAAGCCGGGAAAAAGCTCAGGATCAGCATCCAGTTTCTCGTAGTAGAGCTGTAACGCATTTGAAAGTGCCACGTACTCGCTGCGGCGGAAAGTCTCCGTATCCTTTTTCCAAAGGGCCAGCAGCAGGGTTTTGATGCTTTCCTTTTTCTCGGTATCCAGCCGGTCGCCTTCACCGATATAAAAAGGGTTGAACCGGATAGGATTGTGCTCCTCATAGGTGAAGTAGTACCCGCCCACCATATCGCAAAGCCCCTTGTAGCTGTGCCCCACATCGACCAGTACCACATGGGTGCCCTGCTCGTAGTAGCTGCGTACCATGTGGTTGGTAAAAAAGGATTTGCCGCTGCCCGAAGGGCCAAGTATGAACTTGTTGCGGTTGGTACAGATGCCCATTTTCATGGGCTCATCGCTGATATCCACATGCACGGGGCGCCCGGTCAGGCGGTCGCCCAGGCGGATGCCCATCGGGCTGGCAGAGCTGCGGTAGCCGGTTTCCAGGTTCAGGAAACAGGAGGCCTGTTCGGCAAAGCTGTCAAAGGTGTCGTTCATGGGAAAGTCCGCGGCGTTGCCCGGCAGGCCCGCCCACCAGATCTGTGGCGCCCCAACAGTCTCCTGTTTGGCAGCGGCATCCATTTGGGCAAGGGCTGAAGAGACCTTGTTCTTCAAATCGTTTAGTTCTTCTTTACGGTCGGTCCATACCAGTATATTGAAATGGGCTTTTACCGGAAGCCGCTGTTTGCTGATGGCTTCGTTCAGGAAATCATTGGTGGCATCCCGGGCTATCAAGTTCTCACGGCTATAGGCCGAAAGGGACTGCAGGCGCAGCCTTTTGCTTTCCATGCGCTGCAGGGTTTTGGCACCATCCTCAAAAAACAGGTATTGGGTGTACAGGTGGTTGCACGAAAGCAACTGCCCCAACGGCGAGGCAAACCCCACGCTGAACGGGGTACGGTCGGTAGAATAGCGGTCATAGGTAATCCTTGGGCCACACAGTGAGGGCAGGTTGGCAGCCTCCCCCAAGGTGTACAACTGGGCATATTTCCCGTTGATCAAAAGGCCCTCATTAAAGGCAACATCACCATACAGGTATTCTCCTTTGCTCTCGCTCAGGGTACAGTACTGTTCCAAAAGCCCAACCCTGTGGGCTTCGCTGTAAATATCACTATCCCCCAAAGGGAACATTTTTACAAAACCAATGTCCTGTAATATCCTTTGAAACTGCCCGCAGGCATCCCTGAAATCCTGCAGTGCCTGTGCCCCCAGTGTCTCTTTGGGTAGCAGCGAAGGGCGCGTGAGACTGGAAAACAGCGAGGTAGCATTTTTTCTTCCGGCCGGTTTTTTGGTCAGGTACAGGTAACAGCTGTGGTCCAGGAACGGACGCTCGTTAAAGAAACGCTCGCTGCTGCGGTCCAGAAAACTCTCCTTTGCGAAATCCGGCTGGTGCCTGCTGTGTATAAACCAGTCCTGTTTGCACAGTACGGTATGCTTAGGCAGCACCCGGAAGGCTTTCAGCCATGCCTGGTGGAAGGCCTCGTACTCCGGATCCGATAAGGTAAAGAGCTCCGGCAGTTCCACACGGAACCCCAGGGTGGCATCGCCTTGCTTGGATATGATGATGCCCTGCCGCACATCCAGAAGCGGCAGCAGCTGTTCGATTGTTTTCTCCATGACATATTATTTGGATGGTTGCATAAAGGCCTTACGGCTGTAGCATTTGAGCGTTTTGGGAAGCTGTTTCCGGGCCAGGGCTTTCATCATGCCATACTCGCCGTATTTGCGGCTCATCGCATAGATCTTGACGACCAGTACGGTGCCCAGTATCCCGATCAGCCCCACACAGACCAGTGAGGGTACACCCAGGATAAAGAGGGCAGCAAAGACAATCATCAGAATGATGACGCCCCCGCCAAGGTACCAGATGTATTGTGCCTTAAGCCCCTTGAATTCAATGCTCTGGTTGATACCCTTATTGACTTTGTACAGGCTGCCCATGATCAGATGCCGAAAAAGGATTGGATAACCGTGGCCACTACCACCAGGAAGACACAGCTGCCGAACCAGGCGGCGGCTACTTTCCCGGTATCGGGATCACCCGCGTTCCATTTCTGATAGACTTTTACCGCACCGATAAGCCCCAGTATGGCGCCTACGGCATACATAAGGTCGGTACCCGCATCAAAATAGCTCCTCACCTGCTGGTTGGCCTCGTTGATGCCGGCAACCCCGTCCTGCGCAAGGGCAGCATATGGGAATCCCAGCACCACAAGCAATACGCACAGCAGTAGTGCCCTGTTGATATATGTTTTCATAACAGAAGATTTTTAGTGAAAAATAAGCGAAGGCCATCCGCCGTTGCCATCCCCTCCTTTCTGTCACCTCCTCTTACTTCTGCGGGACGAACAGGGGTATAGCCTTCGCTATGATTATGCTTTCTGCCAAAGGGTTTCGGCCAGTGTTTCAGTCATAAAGGTGAAACCGTGCTGCTGGCTTTCTGTGGCTATGAACTCGTTGATTGAGGGGCGGAAGGTCGATTGGCCCAGGACGGGATAATCGTTTACGATGGCTTTCAGGCCGTTTGTTACGGTCTGCTGGCCGGCCTTATTTTCAAAGGACTCCATAAGGTTCTTTTTGACACGGTCTACCAGCTCTTCGATAATCTCATAATCGGTAACCGGCTGTTGGAATTCCCCTGTCGGGGTCAGGTTGCCCCCGCCCTCCATGATGGCGGTTGTGGCATTGGGTTCTGCCGGGCCCGGATTGCCCATGGAATGGAAAGATGCACCTGCGCCGGCGGCGGCCCTGATTTGCGGAAAGTAAAATTTCAGCAGCAGGATGGTGTAGTAGATAAAAAGTGCGGCGGCTGTAACCCTAAGGTAGTCAGCCCATGTAATTTCGGTAAACATAAGCGTTGTTTTTTTCGTTCAACATTCATCATCTTCATTGCGGCAACACCGCTAAACTCATTTTACAGTACCGAAATTACATGTTGGGATTGGCCTGTAAAAGAACAACTTTCACTTGTGCCCCAAGTTGTTCCTCAGTAGTCCTTAATTTTCCGTATCATATTTTGCAGGGCATTGATACACGCTTCCCGGTCCGGTTCCTCGGGGTTGTAGGCCTTACTGCGGATGGCATCCGCAGAGAGCTCGTTGCGCTGGGCGGTAGCCAGGTGCGGGATTATAGCTTTGAAGACGGCATTCATCGAGCGGGCTTTAAGCAGCTGGGCCTCATCGGCAGCCCGTAGCATAAGGGCGAGCTGGTCGCCGGAAAGGTTGCAGTATATTTTCATCCGGTCATTGGACGGTTTTAATGGAACTGCAGGCATTTCAGGCAAATCTTCAGTAGCTGGCGAAAGGTAATGGGAATACCGCTGCTCAATAAATGTAAGTAAAGTGCTAAGGGAGCTCGCGATACGCTCCTCCAGTTCCCTGAACGGGTCAGAGCCGGAAGCGGCTTCCCCGTTTAGATAACCTGTAGCCTGTTCTTTGAGGTGGGTCAGGGCGGTATGGTATTTTTGGACGAGATGGCATACCTGGCTGTCTTTATAAAGGGCAAATACCTTATCGTTGAGCTCGTGCTCCACCTGCTGGCTTTCCAGGGAAACCTTTTCCAGCAAAAGGGCAATATCCTCCGCGCGCAGTTCCCTGCGGTATGGGCGTGCGGGATTAAGGGTGACCGAGATCAGGGCATCCAGCCATTCCAGCGAATAGGTGCGCGCGGTACTCATGGCTATCGGTTTTTTCGGTTACGGTAGGCTTCAGGGGTCAGCCCGGTGTGGTGGCGGAAAAAATTGACAAAGGCAGACGAGGAACCAAAATGAAGCGCCTCGGCAATACCGTAGACCGGTACTTCGCTGCCGTCCAGCAATTCCTTTGCCAGGCGGACAAGGGCTACCGTAATTAGTGCCTTCGGGCTTTTTCCGGTGAGCTGCCGCACGGTTTTGGTCAGGTTGCCCCGCGTCATGCAGAGTACATCAGCATAATAACCTACGTCATGGTGCATGCCGCCCTGCTGTTCCACAAGGCGTAGAAAGGCGATGGTCAGTTGCTCCTTACGTCTGACAGCATTCGTGAACCGGGATCCGGTATGCTCCCGCAATTCCAACAAACAGTTCAGCAGCAGGTTAAAAGTAAGGGTTGTAATGGTTCCGGCGTGCTGGGATGTGCCCTGCTTCTGGTGTTTCTCCAGCAATAACAGCAGCTGGCAGATGACCTGAAAGTGGAATTCATCGGCTTTGAGGCTATACAGTTCCTCTCGCTCCAGCAACACGGTAAGTGTAGTGTTGCGGGCAGTATAGAGTGTCTGTCTCAGGTAGGTTTCGGTAAAACGGACAAGCCAGACTATTACCGTCTGTCCGCCTGCAGCTTTCATATAACTTTCCGGCGGTACTATACAGACATCCATCGCCACGGCTTTTAAGCCTTGAGTATCGCTGTTTATCTGAAGCTGTCCCTCGGTTACCACAATGATGTGGTAACGGAAATACTGCACCCCGTAGAGAAAAGCCAGCGTAAAAGCATCGCCCCGCAATTGCAGGCGGCGAACCTGAAATCCGGTATCCCCTAAAGCTGTAATCAGCACCATGACAATAATTTTTTAATAAAAAACCCGGAAGCGAACCTCCGGGAGCAACAGTCAGTCGTTATACAGATCGGTCACGAAGGACAGTAGTAAGGCCTGTGGGGATGATTCCAGTGCTCCGTTGGCAGTGGCAGCATAGTGGCCGGTCATCCACTCCCAGTCCCGGTCCCTTTTCCTTTTTCGCCCGTCCTGATATACGGCATTGCGCATGATGGAAGACGTCATCAGCATGGCATGGCGTTCGGTTGCCGTAAGGTTAGGTGCGGCAATAATCAATCCCTCGGTTGCCATGATTGCCTCACAGGCTTCCTGATAGTTGCCGTCATTGGCTTTGACAGCAGTCAGCTCGGTAGCAAGTGCTACATAAATGTCTTTGGCAACAGTACTGTAACCTGATGAAAGATGGGATCGCAGGTCGGCTGTATTGATATTTTGGTAAGCCTGCACATTGGCAACACCGATCGGGTCGTAGGCAGAAAGGTCTTCCAGGGCGAGGAAATCGGCATTCGCCCAGGCAAGCGTCTCCCCCTGCTGTATCAGCAGCGGCAGCGTGGAGGGTTTGGTATTTAAGAGTTCGTATTCCTGTAGCAGTTCGGCATAGAGGGTTCCGATAAAGTCCTCAGGGTTGGACGGGTTTGCCGGTAAGGCAACCGCATTTTTATGCGAGAGGCCCGAGGCGGATAATTCCTGTTGTGCAGGTGCAATGCCGTCAGGACTGCAACCCGACAGTATCAGCAATAATGTAAGTGAAGCAAATACCTTCATGATGTAACGTTTAATGTTCCTGAATCAGTTATTCAGTTCCATTCGCCCGGGGAGCGGAACAAGGAAATTTTTGAGGTTCCCTTTCGCTTTGAATTCAGGACAAATCTATTTTACATCACCAAGGGTCACAACTGTTTGGCTGTGCCATTCCGGTATGGCAGCTGTGGAATTCGGGAATTCCACAGCCTAATTTTATCGTATCGTTAAGTTTTTATTAACAAAGTTTAAAGTACATTTGAAAAGCAGTCTCCCAATGATATCGCATGCACCTTACTATAGCGTACAGCTATATCAAGAATGTTATGAAAATGAAAATCACGGGATTTGTTATCAGCCTTTTCTTCACAGTACTAGCCCTTGCCCAACAGCCATCGGAAACCCTTTCCTATGATGCCCTGCTGCAACAGATCGATCTGTATCAGGGAACCCAAAAAGCCTGGCCTTATCTGGAAGCCTACCTGCGTAAAGCCAAACAGGAAAATAATGCTCCTGAGATTGTTTTTGCCTACAGGGAAATGCTGCATGAGTGCCCCGAAAAACTCCGCCTGGTGTACGCCGACAGCCTGATTGCCGCCGCCCGGCAATCCGGGGACAATGACCTTATCGGGGATGCCTACCTCACACGCGGCATCGTATACTACCAACGCAACAGCCATCAGAGGGCGCTCGACAATTATATCAGGGCCAACAGTTACCTGGTCGCTACCAAAGACGACTACCTGAAGAACAAGGTCAAATACAGTATCGCCCAAATCAAATACTACCTGGGCTATTACCACGAGGCCATTTCTCTTTTTAATGAATGCATTGCCTATTTCAGCAAAGAAGAGCCCCTGCCCTACCTTAAGTCCCTGCACTGCCTGACGGTATGCTATACCTTTGTCGGGAATCTCGAAAAAGCGGAGGTAACCTGCCACCTTGCGCTGGCTGAAAGTGCTCGGCTGCGTATCAAGGACCTGCTTCCCTACCTGGAGAGCGCGCAGGGTGTTATCGAACTGGAAAAAAGCAACTACAGCGCTGCGGTAAAACAGCTCACCTATGCCCTGCCCCAGATACAGAAAGACGGGGATTATGCCAACGAATCCATTGCGCACTTTAACTTGGGGAAAGCCTATTGGGAATTAGGCAGCCTGGATTCGGCGGCGCTGCATTTTAAGAACGTGGACACCATTTTCCTCACCAAAAATTTCCTGCGCCCGGACCTAAGGCGCAGTTACGAATACCTCATAAAGTATTATAACCATAAGGAAATGCCCACCCAGGAGCTGGTATATGTAGACCGGCTTCTGCAGGCAGACAGCGTTTTGGGTAAGGAATTCCGGTACCTGATCAAGAAAGTATACAAAGAATACGACACCACGGAACTGCTCTCCGAGAAGCAACAGATCCAGTCCCAACTGAACCATACCCAGGGCCTTAGTATGACATTGAAAGCCACGATAATCGTTCTTGTACTTGGTTTTGGGTTGTTGTTCTACAGGCACAAAACATTGCGCAAACAGTACCGCAGGCGGTTTGAGGAATTATTAAAAAACGAATCTCCGGCACCTACTGATACACAATCCCCTACCAACGACACGCTGGATATCAATCCGGTAATCGTCAATCACATCGTGCGGCAGCTGGAAAGCTTTGAGCAAAAGCACGGTTTCCTGAAAAAGGAAATTACATCCACAAAACTCGCCGAAGCATTTGATACCAACAGCAAGTACCTCGCCAAGGTCATCAGCGTCCGCCGGGGTAAGAGTTTCATTAACTATATCAACGACTTACGGATTGATTACCTGGTGGGCCGTTTAAAGGCGGAACCGCAGATCCGAAAATACACCAACGGCGCCCTGGCCGATGAGGCGGGCTTTAGCACGGCGCAGCATTTTGTGACCGCGTTCAAAAAGAAAACGGGAATGCCACCCGGATATTTTGTGGAGGAGTACGAGAAAAAGGAAGGGAAAAAGTAGCCGGTTTACTTGGCACAATTCGGGATACTGCTATCTTTGCGTGGCAATAAAACAAAAAATATTCCATGAAAGAATTATTTGACCAGATCAACGCACGATACGAGGCGTTTAAGGCAGAGGCGGAACAGCACATCGAAAAAGGAAACAAGGCAGCGGGTACCCGTGCCCGTAAGGCAGCCCTTGAGGTTAGTAAGCTGATGAAGGATTTCCGTAAGGTTTCTGTGGAGGAATCTAAAAAATAAGACATCATTAACTACGGTTATAATTAAGGTAAGGTGTTCTTATATCCGCTGCAAGGCAGGCTTAAAAGCCTGCTTTTTGATTTTTATGCTATTCCATCATCAGAAAAGTTTATTTTTGGTTTATGGAGTTACCTTACGCAACCAATCTTGATATCGGCAAACTGGCAGGTGTATTCAACAATACCTCTGCTACCTATAAATTTTATTGGCTACTGTCCATCCTTGAGGCCTGTGAGGAAGGCATGACAGAAACTTCTAAAAAGGAACTGTTTGCACGGATGTTAGGTCATGCATGGTATACGGTAAACTACTTCCATGTTTCTTTCGGAAGCCAGGACCTTATACAAAGAGCCATCCAGGCCATTACAGCTACAGAGAATATTCCGGTCAACATACGGAAGGAAAGACTATTACAGGTACTCCTGAATAGTCAAAATCCTAGCACGGTAAATCTGCTGAAACATTTTGATAAGAATGTTCCCCACTGGTTCCTGACCCCGTGGATATCACGAAACCGGGGTGAAAACGACAGCTCCTATAGAAATAATATTTATAAGCAGTCGCAACAGTTCTACGGTCAGGTCCCCTACGCCCTGTTCTCCGATAGTATTACGATAAACCCTGTTTGGATATCTTACATGCAAACCAATTCGAGGATACTAAAGGACTATTGCTACTGGAACCTTTCCCTGTTTCTTCAGGTACGAAATCCTAATGTGCCGAATATCCCCGGAAAACTTATAAAACCGCCACTGCGCAATACTTTGGTAAAACAACGTAGGGACTATTGGGATATCGCTATTAATGAACTGGATGGTGTGGACTGTATATTTACCAATACCCGACTTACCGCCAGAAAATATGCACTGGATCATTTTGTTCCCCATGCCTTCGTGTCACACGACCTGATCTGGAACCTGGTGCCGATTGATACTACATTCAATTCGGTTAAAAGTGATAGGCTGCCAAGCATGGACTTGCATTTTGATGGCTTTTACAGCTTGCAGAAATCAGCATTTGAGATTATTTCGCACCACAGCCCAAAATCAAAATTACTGGAGGAATATTGGTGTTTATTTCAATCGGATAATGACCGGGTAAATTTTGAATATCAGAAGTTCAGGGATGTAATCGCACCTTTGATAGCGATTGCTGGAAATAATGGATTTCAAACGTTGCAATTAATTTAAATTATTAAAGCATGAAAGCAATTTTTTCCGAAAATGTTGATGTTACTAAATCAGCATTTCTCAATTGGCGAACATCTTCTAATAAAAGTATAGATAATTTCATTGTAATGGCAGATGGTTTTCTGAGATCATCACTAGAACTGGCTCAAATATGCCTAGCAGATAATAGCGATTATAAAGCTGATGCATTAATATTTCCAATACTGCACAACGCTAATCACGGTATAGAGCTTTATCTTAAGGCGTTTATAATGACTCTTAACCAGCTACTTAAAAATAGTAGAATAGAACGCGGCCACAATATTCAACAATTCTTACAAACAGTTAAGTCTAGAATTAAAGATTATGGTGGCGCAAAGGAACTAAAGTATTTTAACCAAGAAACCAAAATGTTACAGCTATACATAGCAGAACTTTTCGCGATCACAAAAGCAAGTAACAAAGATGATAAAATGGATTTTTCACGCTATCCACTAAACAATGCCAACATTAACCACTTTTATGTTGATGAGCTTAACAATGTTACAATTGATTTAGAGAATTTCGTTCAGGTTTTTAAAAACATCCATTTGACACTTGACGAAAGAATTTCTTACTATTATTATTATAATCTTATGCAGAAATAAAATATTACATAGATTTATAATGCTATATTGCCGTTGAGATTTTTTATAATCATGATTCGTTTCATTTAAACTCTCCATTAGTAAAAGACATTACTAAGTAACATCCTCTGGTTCAAAATCGAAATAACAACTATAAATTTTCTTTTTATATAATTAATAATTATTAGTTTTAAATTTGAATCCTATATCTAATGACGTATAGTTTTAGGTCCTGAAGTTGTATAAATCTGAATATTTAAAGTCGGTAATCTTTCTATCCAATTCAGCTTTTACCAATCTATTCGAATATCTTGCCAAACCACGATTGTGTAACTGACCATTGTTATTTATGGCATAAACAATATTTTGAAGTTGCCCTTCTGAAAAATCTTCCAAATAAGGTTGAATTAATTGATTAAAGTTTCTATCTGCGGTATCAAATAAATTACTTTTAGCAAAGATTGCGATATATAAATCCAAGAACTTTTCTTTCATGTTGAAATCTTTGTATAATTCTTTTAGCTTATGGATAATCTCCATTGGCAGATAAAAAGTTCCTCCATCGTTAATTTCCGATAAAATAAATTCATGATATTCCATGATTGAGTCGAACTTAAACCAACTTAAAAACTTAAACTCCAATGAATTTTCTATCTCGTGATCAACATGAGCCTTATTCAATTCGCTAAGCACATTATAGGCTTTAGGATTGTCAAAAAGGAAATTAAAAAAGTAATTTGTACAAACTTTAGGAAGTATACCATCAAAATGCGCTTCCTCAGTCTTCAAAAGTTTTAAAATTTCTGGAGGATTCAATGCAAAAATTATATTTATGGTTCTGTAATTAATCTCCCTGTTAAGATCACATTCTTCATTTTCAAGCTTAAAAACTAATTTCCATATCTTTTTAAATATATCATCTAAAGTTTCTTGACGTAGATTTTTGAAATATTTTGCCGACAAGAATCTTTTCAAATCTTTATCTTCCGAAAAACGGTCACGATTAGTAGCAAGATCATTTACAAGCTCCGAAAATATCTTGGTAGATAAAATTGGAGGCTTTGTCAAAACCCCGCTCAACATATTTATAATATGCGACTTTACGTTTTCCTTATTGGGTTTGAATAGAAGAGAGGTCTGATTAAGAACTGGGTGAGCCGATAAATGACGATGTTTTTGAAGTTGGTTAATATTTTCGACGTCTGAAATCTCGAGTAGTTTTGTACGATCTGCTATCATTTCTACCAGCTTATTTTCCCAATCAGAAGATTTTGGATTAGCTTTTTGTAATCCCTCAATTTCTATAAGGATTTTTTTTGCCGTAGAGTCATTATACACATCTCGTAGTTCCTCAAGCTTATAAATAAGATCACATATAACTACGGAATAAAGCATCACTATTGACGACCTGTAGCAATTTGTATAGTATGTTTGAATAACTTCGTGAAAGTATTCTCTTGTCTTGGAACTAAATATATTATCAATTAAATTTTCAATTGAATGTTCACTCATTAGATAAAAGTAAGAAAATTATAAATAACATTTAAATGGTTGCGTTCGCACCAGTATTTAGCACAATTAACTTTATAGAATATATTAAATCCGTCCGGTGCGATTCGCGAAATTTTATTAAACGAACTAATTTGCGCGCAGTTACCAAATAAGAGAAAACTATTTATATTGTCAACAGCTTAATTGTGTAAACAAATTTCCTCCATTGGTGATTTAACAGGTGTATGCTCTAAGTACTCAATTGCTATTATCCACTTCTTGAGTATTTTCTAATAAACTTAAATCTCTAAGTTCGTTATAAACGCTTTCCATTTCAGAATTTAACTGAATTAAATATTCAACACATATATGATGATATAAATCTTCCTTGTCGTCAACCAGTTCAAAAGTGAACTGTCCTAATTTCAAACCTTTAATTAGCTTATTAAAAACATCTTTAATATTATTAGGATTATTATCGGTTAATGCTATTCTCAAAGTCCCATCAGCTTGATGTAGTTCAAGGTATACAGTATCGTCCCCTTCTCTTAAAATTGTAGCTTTCTTAGTTTCCATATATTTTTCCTCTTTCTCCGAAGGCTTCTTTTCCGCCCTCAAGTGTTTTCATACTAATTTCTTTCCAGTCTAATTCCTTTCTACTTCCATAAATACATCTAAGTGTATTTGAAAACGGATTTCCTGTCATTGTATAATATTGATTTTGATCGTGTAACCTATAAATAGAGTTGTAAGGTAGTGTCCTTACTGCAATGTTGGCATCATGGGTAGCAATAATAACTTTTTTTCCTAATGCAGCTTTCTCCTTAAGTATAGGTACAATTACATCATTAATATAATCATTGCCTAAGCTTTTTTCAGGTTCATCAATCAAGTATATCTCTTTGTCATCTAATAACTCTTTGTGCAATAATATCATTGAAGATTCTCCGCTCGATGGGTGATACAAATTGTCGTTTAACGTAAAATGCCTGTAAAACAGCAAAAGATCCTCAATGCTGTTTATCGTTTCAATACCCTCAATCGAATTTAACTCAGTTATCTTCTCAAACAGGCTATTCTCATACAAATGATTAATTATTATCAGTAAATTTTTTGAAAAAGACTTTTGTGGTGTTTTATTTACATCTTTAACTGTCGTATATGCTCCATCAGTAAATGATCCATTTTGAACAATAAGGTTGGTTACGCAGTAAAGATTTCCTTTAACTCCTAAACTACCGGCCAATTCTTTCATCGGAGTAATCCGATGATTTATGTTAGAGATAATTTTTTTAACCTGAACCTCGAGTTTCATTCTATTACTTGCATATTCAGCAAATCCGGTCCTGCTTGGTTTTTGTGGAGTACCGGTCTTTTTAGCGATTTCATTTATAAATATATCTATTATGCTATTTAGCATTTTGACTGATTGTAAATTGACCAGGCTTTCTTCAGACTCGTCTTTTAAATCGCCCAAAATCCTTTCCAATACATCTTGTAATTCATTTAAAAGTTGCTCATTTATAAATTTGCTAAGATTTTGGTTCTCGTGAATATATGCGGTAAATTCACTGAATTTTTCCACAATATGTTTAATAACAAATAGCTGCCTGCCGGGCTGACCCTCGTCTTCTTTTGTAATGTTTTTTATCTTTAGTTTTTGAGAAATCCTGTTCGTTTCTGTATAAGAGAAATATTGCTTATACTTTGACAGGCTTGTCACATCATGGTCGGTTGCAGATTTCAGCGAATTAATTTCTTCTGTACAATTATTAAACCCTAAATCAGATGCTGTAACGTGAAAGTCATGTCCCTTGATATCAAATTCATCGCTGAGATGTATATCATTAGATTTATAAACTGAGGTGTTATGCCCTTTTTCGTTAAAATATTTTGACAGCGAATCAAGGATATCTGTTTTACCGGTCCCCTTGGAGCCAAATAATATATTAATATCATTATAAATATCTAGTTTCACCATATCTGCCACCGTGAACGGTACGATTTCGACAGATTCTTTAACTTTCTTGTTTAGCAGCGTATTAATCGTTACTTCATCCTTTTCAAGTAGAAGACAAAATTGCTCAAAACTTGAAACCGGCAACCTTAGCTCTGGTAAATCCAGTGATTGTTGCTGATAGAGGCTCCAGTCATGAACATCAGAGCCATATATTGAATTATGTCCGTGGCTTATGTAAATACCGGCTGAAATAGAATTCGTAGCTTCTTTAAGCACCCTTTTTGGATTGGCAACAAGACCTAATAATTTATTGATTTCCGCATCACCTAAATTAGGTTTCTTAGCAAGATAATGAGCGATATAAACACAATCCAGGTCATCAAATAGCTTCACCGTATCGTCCAAAGAGATTGTAAAGGTGTCAGCATTTACTCCTTCCAAAAGCGTATTCGTCCTATTGGCAAATTCGTCCACTACGGATGGATTTACAATAACCAGTATATGCGATCGCTTACCGTTTTCCAAGATATCCAGCTCAATCCCCGGCCATACTTCCGTATGTCCTGCGACAGACTCCCGTAGAGCTTTATATTGGGAAACATCAAAATGGTTATGATTCGTGATCGCAAGGATTTTTACATCTGTACTGCGTAAGATTTCCTGGAAATCTTCTACTTCAACGTGGCGTGTTGGAGCATCTCCTGATTTGATTTTTTTAGTATGTGTATGGATATCAATCTTCATCTTATATCGAGCTTAACGATGTAAGATAAAATTACAAAAGTTGTGTTAAAAATAAATAGGTAATAATACCTGTTTTAATCGACAGGTAATATTTCTAAAAAATGAAAGATGCTCTCACATCTTTCATTTTTTCCTTTGAGTAGGATGTATTCCTCTCACAAACTGAGTAATCTCTGAATCTAATATAGAATCGTAAACTTTCCCAAATTCGGTAACGGAATATCCCATTGCGTTAATAATTAGAAATAAGGTTACTCCTTTACATGCCGTATTGGCATTGAAAGCATCGGTAACGGTTGCTTTTCTTAAATCGGCTACTATAGCGATATCATTATAGCTACTAACTTCAACAGGTACTCCTTTTTTTCTGAGCAGCTGTCGTAAAGTAATTGCAATTCTTATTTTAATAATATTATCCGTATCTTCCTTCACAATTGCAATTAACAATTTCTAAATATTTTTATCGGTACGTTTTGACGTACCGATAAAAATTAATATATTTGACTCGATACTATGTATAATGTATCATATTTGTTAAATTTGCGATACTTCAATATTAATATTAGAAGCATTCGCTTTGAATCCCGCCATTGAAAACTGGTAATTTTTGCAACGGGAAGATAAGTGTAAATGCTCACGCCATAATGGCGTGGGCTCACTTATTGTTGCACGGTATACCAGTACCTCAATGGCAGTAAGTTGAGTTGAAACCCACGCCTCCTTTTTTGGGATGGTTTTCTATTGTATTTTATTCAGCTTACTTCTCAGCAATGTTTCCCCGGTGTCGCGCTAAGCAATACTACAGTATGGTTGCGTGTTTGAAAATTCATCGTTTTCCTTTTTTCGGTCCTTACTCTTTGGATCCCACCACTCATGCCGCAATATCTGTAGAAGGCTCCGGAACTATCGGAAAGAGAATAACTAGCCAGAATACTAACCTACAAACCATTTTTTTCCCATGAAAGACCAGTAAACAATCGGACCAAAACACAAATAAAAAGCCCTCTGCTGTTTCTTGGCCGAGCCAGCAGAAGGCGTGAGAAAACAAAACTTTCGTTTCATTTAACAATTCAAAATTATGAAAATAATTTCATTGAATAAGGGCTGCTTTGCCTTTATTTTAGGGCTGTTGCTCTGGTGCAGCCACATGCATGCCAATTATCTTCGTCACGATATAACTATTTCCTACTGGCAGTCAGCCGTCTCGGGAACAGTATCCGATGCTGCCAGATCATTGCCCGGTGTTACCGTTTTTGTAAAGGGGAAATCTATTTCAACCATCACGGACGAAAAGGGACAGTACAGCATTAATGCAGCCCTTGGAGATACACTGGTGTTTTCCTTTATCGGTTATAAAGAGGTGGAGTATGTCGTGGACTCTAGTACCCTTGATGTGCTGCTGGCAGAGGATGCAGCGCAGCTGCAGGAGGTGGTCATCAATGCCGGGTACTACTCGGTAAAGGAAAAAGAAAGTACGGGCAGTATTGCCCGTATCACCAATGAGGAGATACGCGACCAGCCGGTAGCCAACGTACTGGGCACCATGCAGGGGCGTATGGCCGGGGTGGATATTACACAGGATAACGGCATGCCCGGAGGAGGCTTCCAGATAAGGATCAGGGGCACAAACAGTCTCAGGGCTGACGGCAATGAGCCGCTGTACCTTATCGACGGAGTGCCTTTTTCGTCCGAAAGCATCGGTGCCCCCAATACATCCGGGGTATTCATTACTATGACAAATCCGCTCAACAGCATTAACCCGGCGGATATTGCAAGTATTGAGGTGCTTAAAGACGCGGATGCCACAGCTATTTACGGTTCACGCGGAGCCAATGGTGTGGTGCTTATCACCACCAAAAAGGGAAAAGCGGGTAAAACAACCTTCAGTACGGAAGCTTCGACGGCTTTCGCTAAAGTGGGCCGCTTTGCTGAACTGCTGAACACACGGGAATACATTGCCATGCGGGAGCAGGCAGTCGCCAGTGACGGACTGACAGAAATTCCCGAATGGGCGACGGATATCAACGGTATATGGGATCGGAACCGCTATACCGACTGGCAAAAGGAACTTATCGGCGGCACGGCAAGGATTACGGACCTTAGGGCATCGATGTCAGGCGGTTCTGCCGGTACGCAATTTCTTCTAAGCGGGAATTACAGGACGGAGACCACCGTAATGCCAGGTGATTTTCAATACGACAAAGGTGCTGTACATTTTACCGCAAACCACAGGTCACAGGATGAAAAGTTCACCATATCATTCTCGGGAAATTATGTTTTTCAGAAAAACAACCAGGCTGCCACTGACCTGAGCGGCGTGGCGCTTACCCTTGCCCCCAATGCCCCGGCACTGTATGATGACCAGGGTAACCTGAATTGGGAAAACGGCACCTTTGAAAATCCGCTTGCTGCCTTAAATTCAAATTTTTTGGCACGCACCAACAGCCTGACAGCGAATACTGTACTGTCCTATCAGCTGTTCAACGGTTTACAGTTAAAAAGCAGTTTCGGGTATAATGAGATCCTCAATGAGGAGCGGCGAACAACTCCGTCCACGGTATTCAACCCTGCATACGGCCTCGACAGCAGTGTCTCGGGTCTGAATATAAGCCAGACTGCGCTGCGCTCGTGGATTATTGAGCCGCAGGTAAACTACAACCTGAGGATTGGAAAAGGAACCCTGACGGCCCTGGTAGGGACATCCTTTCAAAGCCAGCGTACCAAACGACTTTTTGAAAGCGGGAACGGCTTTTCCAGCAACAGCCTCATTAATGACCTTGCATCGGCTGCCAGTATCTCCGTATTGCGAAGCGACGAAACCATCTACAAATACCAGGCGGCATTTGCAAGGTTAAATTACAATTTCGATTCGCGCTATATTGTAAACATTACCGGCAGAAGGGACGGATCCAGCCGTTTCGGGCCGGGCAGGCAGTTTGCCAACTTTGGTGCTGTCGGGGCAGCATGGCTGCTCTCCAACGAGAGCTGGCTGAAGGATAATACTATTCTGAGTTTTGGAAAATTACGGGGAAGCTACGGTATTACCGGAAACGACCAGATTGGTGACTATCAGTTCCTCGACACCTATACCTCCACCGGTGTGGCCTATCAGGGTACAAACGGGCTAGAGCCTTCAAGGCTGTACAATCCGGCATTTGGATGGGAAACAAACAGGAAACTTGAGCTGGGGCTGGAAACCGGTTTTTTTAAGGACCGTATTTTTATAACAGCCTCATTTTATACGAATCGCTCCTCAGACCAGCTCGTCGGGATACACCTTCCGGGGACAACAGGGTTTACTACCCTGAATGCCAATCTTGGCGCCACCGTGGAGAACCGCGGTGTTGAATTTACCCTGAGGACTGAAAATCTTAAATATGATGGCTTATCGTGGACCACTACTTTTAATATCTCGGCTAACCGCAATAAGCTGCTGTCCTTTCCGGGGCTGGTAGCATCTCCGTATGCCAATACCTATGTTATCGGTGAGTCGGTGAACATAAGGAAGCTATACCACTATACGGGTGTTGATCCCCAGAGCGGGATTTACACCTTCGAGGACGTGAACGGCGACGGGACACTGAGCTCACTGGGTGACAGGAGCAGGATCGTTGATTTTGCCCCGAAATATTTCGGAGGGCTCTTGAACCAGTTCACCTGGAAAAGGCTCCAGTTGGATGTCTTTCTGCAATTTGTAAAACAGGAACGTTTTGAGTTCAATGCAGGTGCGCGGGGTACCTGGGTAAACCAGCTCCGCGGCAACCAGACGGGATGGCAACAGCCTGGTGATGTGTCCTCACAACAGGTACTGACCCTTGGGTATAACGGTGCCGCCATGGAAGCCTATGATCGGTATACCTCCAGCGATGCCGCGGTAGTTGATGCCTCCTATTTAAAATTAAAGAATGTATCCCTTTCCTATGACCTGCCACTAAACGATGCGAAGCCCCTTAAGTGCCTGATTTTTGTTCAGGGCCAGAACCTCCTGACATTCACCAAGTATAAAGGAAGCGATCCGGAGTTCAAATTTGCCGGGCAGCTCCCTCCCCTACGGGTAATATCCTCAGGGGTTCGTCTAACTTTCTAAATTTAAAACCTGTTAATAATGAAAAATCAGATATACATTCTACTGTTTTTAATATGCTGTTATGGTTGTGAGGATTTTGTGGAAGTTGAACTTCCAGATTCACAACTGACAGGAACTACCGTATTTAATGACCCTAACACGGCAAATGCGGCACTCGCACACATCTATACCAGATTGCGCGACACAGGGTTCCTTACCGGGTCCAGCCTCGGAAGTACCACTGCCATGGGGCTCTATGCCGATGAGCTGAAGTATTTCGGGGGAGCAGGCACCTCTAACCTGGAACTCTACAACAATGCGCTGCTGCCCTCCAGTTCGGTTGCCTCGCAACTGTGGAATGAAAGCTACTATCTCATTTACTGCTCCAATGCCGTAATTGAAGGTGTTGAACAATCACAGGCTCTTGAAACCGATGACCGAAACCGCTTTAGCGGAGAAGCCCATTTCCTTCGAGCCCTTGTTCATTTCTACCTGCTCAACGCCTATGGGGATATCCCATATGTTACAACGACAAATTATGAGCAAAACCGTCTTGTCTCCCGTATGCCTGCTACAGAAGTTTATACACGGATTATAGCTGATCTGGATACTGCAATAGCTTTATTGCCAATTGAAGACCTTACAGGAGAGCGGGTAAGGCCGAACAGGGGTGCTGCCTATGCAATGATGGCAAGGGTTCTGCTGTATTTAGGGCAATGGTCTGAAGCAGCCGATGCAGCATCGGCTGTAATTAATGATTCCCAATATTTTTGGGAAACAGACCTTGACCTTGTATTCCTCAGGCAAAGCTCGTCTACGATTTGGCAGGCAAAGCCGCTGCAGGAAGGTGATAATACCTATGAGGCTCGTGCTTTTATTTTCCTGGAAGGTCCGCCACCCACCATGTCTTTAACTCAGGGACTCATCGATTCTTTTGAAGCGGGTGATCTGAGGAAATTGCATTGGGTTGGTTCCGTTACGGACGGGATCGATACATGGTACTATCCCTATAAATATAAACAGAATACAAATACGGGGACATCTGTAGAATACTCGGTGCTGCTGCGTCTGGCCGAACAATACCTTATCCGCGCAGAGGCCAGGGCAAGACAGGGGGAACTGATCGGGGCTGTTGCGGACCTCAATAAAGTCAGGGCACGCGCAGGATTGGGAGCTACCGAAGCAACAACAGCTGAAGATATCGTCTCAGCCGTCCTGGAAGAACGAAGGCATGAACTTTTTACCGAGTACGGGCACCGCTTTTTCGATCTGAAGCGCACTGGCGGGCTGGATGCTGCCTTATCGGAGGTAAAGCCCGGATGGGATACCCATGACAGGCTATGGCCGGTACCCGAAACCGAAATACTGGCAAACCCGAACCTGCTTCCGCAAAATATAGGTTACTGATGAACTGCCCTGTATCACCTTTAAAAGTTGTGTACAGCACTTTCGCTGTACTCATTTTTGGGTTAGTGTCCTGTCCCCTGTGGGGGCAGGCTCTTCCCAAAAAAAAGCTTACCGACGCAGATTACCATCTCTGGGGTACCTTACAGCCGGAGGCTGTTTCAGCCACCGGAAAATGGGCAAGCTATTATATGACCAATGACCGTGGAAATGATACCCTGTTTGTGAAAAGCACTTCCTCAGCTGCCAAATATGCCTTTCCGAATGCAACTCAGGGCTGTTTTAATGGAGATAGTCAGTTCTTGTTTACAGTAGTTGCCGGCGGTATGGAATTACTCGATACAAATACGGGAAAATCAACGATGATGCCAGATGCGGAATGCGGTTCCTTTACTTGTGACCAAAGGTATCTGGTCACTTATGAGAGGGTGGATAAAAAAGAGAGGGCACTCCTGATACGGACTGCCGGGGGAAGTGTACGCGATACAATCCACAATGTAAGCTCTTATGCGTGGAATACTGCTAAAGATGCTCTTGCATATGTTGTTAGAAATGCGAAAGAATCGCACATTTATGTCCTTCCGTTTACGGGAAGGAAGAAAAGTATAACTGTGATGGAGGCTGGAACCTATAATATCCATACACTGACCTGGAGCAGTGATGACCGCTATTTACTATTTTACGGGGATGCTGATACCTCGACAGCGCAGGAGAATATCCTATGCTGCTACCAATTGAAAAACGGACAGTTATTCCGGCTTACGCCTTCTCATGCAAAAGGTTTTCCAAAAGGCATGGCAATCGGTAAAGATCGGTCAAGAGCCCTGAAAATCTCTGATGATGGAAAGAAGGTGTTCTTTGGACTGAAGGGCCATAATGATACGCCTTGGGTTGAAGATGAATATGTGCAGCTATGGAACGGTAATGATAAAAGATTATATCCCGAGGCGAAAGCATACCGGTCGGATGAATTTTATGAACTTGCAGTATGGTGGCCCCTGTCAGGAAAAGTGAGGAAGATTACCGGTAAGGACGACTCGTTTGTAATGCTTGCGGGCAGTCAGAATTATGCCCTCACGGGAAGCAGCATAAACTACGATCCTCAGTATAAAGGCGTAAAGGACATGGATCTTTACCTTACCGAACTGTCTACCGGAAAAACAGAACTCCTGCTGCGAAAGCAGCCGACGGCTATATCACAGCTCAGGACATCACCCGATGGAAATTTCATTTACTACTACAGAGGGTCTGACTGGTGGTCGTATTCCGTATCCATGAAAAAACATTTCAATCTGACCTCAGGAATCGCTACCGTATTTGACACCGGCAGCATGGACCCTGCGAATCAACTGGAAGTCTATGGCTTGGGAGGATATACAAAAGACAGGGAACTGCTGGTATATGATTACTATGACATCTGGGCGCTGTCATCAGATGGCAAAGCTTTCAGGAGGCTTACAAAAGGAAGGGAGAATAATGTACAGTACAGGATAGTTCCCGAAAATCAATGGCAGGTTCCCTACAACTATTCAGGTGCCTCACTGGAAACCATAGACCCTGCAAAGCCAGTATGGCTGCGGACCTTCGATATAAACACGGGCGTTTGGGGTTACTCCGTACTTCATAAGACAACAACAGAAACGTTTACCGACGGTTTTTCAGCAAGTCGTTTGATTACCGCCGGGGATGACAGTTCATACATTTTTATCAATCAGAGGTTTGACTTACCGCCCCAACTGATCTATGGCGAAAGTACAGGCCGGCATGTGATGGTATATCAATCGAACCCGCATCATTTTCACTACAGCTGGGGAAAATCCGTACTTATCCAATATAAAACTCAGAATGAAAAAACATTAAATACAGCATTGTATTATCCTGCAGATTATGATGAGAAGAAAAAGTATCCCATGATTGTGTACATCTATGATATTGTATCCAGGGACATCAACTCTTATGTAAATCCCGCACTACGAAATAATTACGGATTTAATATTGCACACCTTACCGCCAATGGATACTTAGTGCTGAAACCGGATATAATGTATGCAAAAGGAAACACCGGCAAATCAGCAGTTGAATGCGTAGAAGCTGCAGTACGTGCGGCACGGTCCTGGGCTGACATAGATACGTCCGCGATTGGCCTCTTCGGGCATTCTTTTGGGGGTTATGAAACTAATTTCATTGTTTCCCATTCCGATATATTTGCAGCGGCAGTCAGCGGCTCGGCTGTTTCCGATGTTGTTAGTGCTTATTTTTCAGTTCATACGGACTCCAACACAGCGGATATGTGGCGATATGAAATCCAGCAATACAGGCTTGGCAGCATGCTCTACGATAACCCCGATATATATCTGGATAATTCTCCGATTTTATTTGCCGATAAGGTTAAGACTCCCTTACTTTTATTTGCGGGTAAAATGGATGGCAATGTCAGGCACGAGCAAAGTATAGAAATGTATTTGGCCCTGAGAAGGCTGAATAAAACAACGGCACTGCTCCTCTATCCTAAAGAGGGCCATGTTCTTTTCGATTCGGCTGCCCAGGAAGACCTTACGATAAGGGTTGGAGAGTGGTTTGATTACTTTTTAAAAAAGGAGTATTCCCACGACTGGATAACGAAAGGTGTAAAGTAAAAAATGATGCAGCTCTTCTAAAGAACTGCATCATTGCTTCCGTCACTTTCACGGTATACTATGGAATTACCTTCCACAGCAGCTCTGCACACTGATTGGTACCGGTCAGTCTGTAAACATTCTGTTCAGGCGTCAGTGCCTTGCAGATTTGACCATTGTTCATGGTCTGGCAGTTTACCGAAACCTCAAAACACGGATTAGAAGTCTGGTGGACATATCCGGTAATGTTCAGGGTACCTTCTTTACTGTCTTCAACAGCCTTTGTACCCACAGCACCTGCACTTGCCAGCATAAACGCCGCTACAGGTAAAATCAATTTTGCAATTGCTTTCATAATATAAGAAATTAAATTAAAGATTTGATCTACTCTTTTTTACAGGTTTTCGATCTTACTTCCTGATATTATTAAATGTTGTATTTATTTTGTAACGTTGCAGCTCATGCCCCACAAGCACAAATAAATTGGAATTGAAGGGCATCATATCCCTAAGTTTGGCCTCCTGTCCGTTATAGATATAAAAACTAAAAAGGTATTCCCCCTCGGCAAAATCGTAGACATCTATAATGCTCGCAATTTCCCACATCCGATCGGCTTCAAACCTTCCCCTGGCAGTTGAATTGACAAGTAGCAAATTGTCATAGGTAGCTGCAATTTTATTGATTACATGTCCGGGTGATGAGAGCTGTCGCTTACCTGAAATACGGTCATATGAAGTCTTTATACCGGCAATCCTGTTAGTATCGATCGTATTCCAACGATGGGATAATCGCAGCTTATGATTGGTGACCGTAAACTGGTTCCGATAGTAATACAGGTATATAAAACTTTCGGAGCTTTTATTATAGAGCATAGTGCCATCAACATCAAACAAACCATCAATCTGTTTCTGCAGGATGTCATCTCTGTAGCGAACCGCATTCCTCTCATTAAGATCTATGCTTCCAATTACAGTCCTTTGATTGCCAGATTGATACTGTTTGAAAATGATTTCATTTTCACTTGTTGCTAAAGCGTTAGTGAAATAAATATCGTTGGGCTGCATTACGATTTTAGCCTTCCAGTCCGATATACTTCCCTTAAAAATAACAGGTACCGTTCCATCGTACACGTAAAAGTTTTTTCCTTTAACCTGCACCTGTATGCGGGTAAATGGCAACTTGTCATTCTCAAGCTGAATAACATGGTGCTTCCTGCTCTTGAGCATGGTGTCAACCTCGAATATGTACAGTGGCGCACGGCTGTCGCCAAGGTACAGCTTAGTATTATCAGTTCCGGCGAAGTAGAGGGAAGCAGTATGCAGTTTCATCTCACCTGACCGCTCTGCATATCCTGTAACATACTTTCGTATGAATGGATTATCTTGGTGCATCCTGCGCTCTGAACTTCCATACATGACTGTAAGTGCTGCTATACTCAATACAGAGATGCTTAACATGACGACTAGTTTTTTGCCTGGATTGGATAATTTCGCTACCGAATCCGACCGGGATCCGGGATAAAATAGTATCGCCAGCAGAGCCAGGAGGACAAAACAACAATTAAATATGAAATGTTCCTTCCATCCCATTTTTTCAAGGATTCCACCACAGGAACAGGGAATGTCCGAACTGTAATTTAGAATGATAAAAATGTATACAGTAAATAATATCATTAATGTAAATGCCCCATAGAGGCCTCCCAGCCTGAACCGTTGAAAACATAAAAGGACGGCAAGGATAATTTCAAACAGTAAAACCCCGTAGGAGATAATTCCCGCATAGATACTCAAGAGTGGTGACTGACCAATCTGAGCCTGAAAATTTTGAAAATCAATGATCTTGCTTACTGCCGCGTAAACAAACAGAATGACATAAAGGTAACAGACTATTTCTATGAAGGCAGACCGAATGGAACATTGGATTTTCATTTGCTGTAATAATTTAGCTTTGTATACTGGCTAAATTACTTTCATAGAATAAAAAAGAGATTGCTCAAAGCGTTCCGGAAATTTTAAAAAGCAGGCTTGTTTAAAATAAAAAGGGCTACCCTAATGAGGCAGCCCTGATAGGTTTACTTGGTACCGGCAAGGCTCTTCAGTTTTTCGCTGAGTTCCGTCAGTCCGGCCTTCTCCAGAAAGTCATGGGAAATGTCCCTGAGTTCCTGGCGGGACTCTTCCGGTGCGGAAGCAAACAGGCCGCCCTTGCCCTCCCCTTTTTCGGTAAGCCCCTGTTCGATCACGTGGGTCAGTAGTAATACATTTTTTCTTGAAATGCGCATGTCGATTCGTACCGCATCATTCATCCCGGGGCTGCTTAAGATGGTATCAAATACCTGCCCCACTTCATTTGTTGTCAGCATACGTTCTGGTTTTAATTAGACATCTAAAAAACAAATTTAGGAAAGGGGCTTTGAATTATCATAGTCAAAATTTCCCCATTATTGGATACCTTCTCCCTTGCCTATACTTTTGTTTTGTCCTATCCCGCCAACCGTATTGAGACGTATAGGTTTAGGTTCCGTATCAAATGGTTTACAGCGGGTGCACAACCCTTCGGACCGGTCCTCAGTACAGTGCCCCTTAAGGGAGTAACGGGCGAAAAAAAATCCATTGCGCACACTCCATGGATTCACTTTCGCAAACAGGTTTTGAGGTGACAGGGACAGCGGACAATTCTTTTTCCCACAGTTCCTGTTTTTCTGATATGCTGTCCTGACTATAATGGAAACCGTTTTTAAAAGATGGACATTTCTAAGGGAGATTGCCGTCTCTGGTGCAATCGGCAAGATGAACGGTTGTATCACACAACCGGGGTCTTGCCGCCCTGGCCTCGGAACTCGGGGCGGTGAGCGTATAAGCAAAATGCCCCAAAATTATAAGCTGATATTTTTTGGGCATGTCTGTAATTTATATAAGAAAAAATCTTAATCCACATTGTAATATATTGATTTTTTACGGATTCTAACTCAAAAAAAAGACGTATAATTGCCAAAATATGACAAGTCAAATATAGAAAATTGAAAAATCAATTTGGCAATAAAATCAAGTATCTACGAGAGTCTAACAACTTGTTACAAAGGCAGGTTGCTGTATTATTGGAGATAGACACCCCTATGCTCAGTAAGATCGAGAGAGGGGAAAGAAGAGCAAAAAAAGAGCAGGTTTTGATTTTGGCCCAACTCTATAATGAAGAGAAAGAAATTTTACTTACATTATGGCTGGCAGATCAGGTCTATGATTTGGTTAAGGATGAAGAAATTGCATCCTATGCGCTCAAGGTAACAGAAGACAATTTAAGCACAAACAAACGTAATGAGTGACAATAAGTTACAGAGTATTATTTCGGATTTAATGAAACTTTATAAAACACCGTTAGCTTCTAACAGGAGCGGTGCTTTGTATAATGCTTTCTCCTATCCAACAAAAATATCGCCTGAAGCTATTGGGATTTTTATTGCATGCCATACAAAGGTAGGTAACACAGTTTTAGATCCTTTTAGCGGAAGCGGAACTACCGGTTTAGGAGCAAAGTTATGCGACAGGCCGACCCCCTACATGATCAAAGCTGCTAAGGAATTAGGGTTACAGCCTGTTTGGGGAAATAGAAATGCAATATTGTATGAATTAAGCACATTAGGATCATTCATATCGACGGTAATGTGTAATCCTCCAAATCCTACGCAATTTGAAAAATATGCTAACGATTTATTAAGCACTGTCGAGGACGAATTGAAAAATATATACTCGATAATTGATAATGAGGGAAATGAAGGAAATATAAGGTATACAATTTGGTCAGAAGTTCTAATTTGCCCAAATTGTAACAACGAAAGCACTTTTTGGGATGGGGCTGTCTCACATGACCCTCTTCAAATTTCATCTTCATTTAGGTGCCCAAAATGCGATTATAGTAACGAAGCCTCTCAGATTAGTCGTGCGACTCAAACCAGTCTCGACCATATTACTGGAAAAGAACATATTTCTAAAAAGAGAATTCCTGTAAAAATATATGGACGAACAGGTAAGCGAACATGGAGCCGCCTTGCTAATTCAGTTGACATAGAAGACTACTATAATAAAACTGCTAAAATCCAAATGGACAGTTTTCCCGATTATAAGATTAATTGGGGAGTCTTATACAGGAAAGGCTATCACTATGGCATTTCACATTTGCACCACCTATATACTTCCAGGAATGCTGTCGTGTTTTCAAGATTATGGAACAAAGTTGCTGAATATCCGGATGATTACCAAAGTGCACTTAAATTACTGCTGCTTAGCTATAACTCAACACATTCAACACTAATGACCAGGGTTGTCGTGAAGAAAAATATAAGTGATTTTGTAATAACAGGTTCTCAATCCGGCGTATTATATATCAGTAATCTCCCTGTGGAAAAAAATATATTTGAAGGTGTTAAACGTAAAATAATGACATTCAAACAAGCATTTGAATTGGTCAAAGACAGTACAAGTAATGTTACTGTATATAATACAAGCAGCACATCTTTAGAAATTCCGGATAAGTCCGTCGATTATGTTTTTACCGATCCACCCTTTGGAGATTACATACCATATTCCGAAATTAATCAGGTAAACGAAGCATGGCTAGGAAGTATTACCGACAACGAATCTGAGGCAATCGTAAATACAGCACAAAATAAAGGTATTGACGACTACAAAACTTTGATGGCAGGTGTCTTTTCTGAAGTTAGCAGAACCTTGACACCAGAGGGTTCGATAAGTTTAGTATTCCATTCCGCTAAAGCGCAAATTTGGGAAGCTTTGATAGAATCATATAAGCAAGCAGGATTACATGTTTTGGCATCAAGTGTATTGGATAAGATACAAAGTAGTTTTAAACAGATAAATTCTGAAATTAAGGTCCAAGGAGATCCTTTGCTATTATTAAAAAAAGTCAACGATGATTTTAAGACAAAAAGAATAAAGTACAACCCAGATTTGATAGGAAATATACTCGAAAATGCGTTTGTACATTCAGACAATTTGGATGAGCAGAAACCGGAAAGGCTATATTCAAGATATATTAACGAATGTATTTTACAAGGTGAGACCGTTGAATTAGATGCGGGGCAATTTTATGAAATAATTAAAGAAAAATTACACATTTACCAAATTTCTCAATAACACTAACTGACTTGGAATTAGCAATAGATGACATATCTCGAAAAAAAGAATTAGGCCAGTTTTTTTCTGGAAGCCTCATCGCTAGGTTACTAATAACTCTTTCAACTTCTGAGGGAGTAAAAAATATAATTGATCCAATGTGCGGTATTGGAGATATGCTTACAAGCTTTGATTTAACCAACGGTGAATTAGCCATAAGCGGAATTGAAATAGATCCTGTTATTTTTTCACAATTGAAAGACCGAATAATCGTATCAGATTCCGCTACTTTAATACAGGGAAATGCTTTTGATATTGATGTAATAAGTAAGCTTCTTCCAGGAGGTTACGATTTGGTAATAACAAACCCGCCATATGTACGTCACCAAACAGTCAATAAATTTAAGAATAGCTTTTCTCCTGCCCTTGATATGAAGGAGATCCGGACAAATCTGCTTGCATCACTGTCCCATTTTGAGACGATAGGCGAAGCGGAAAAACAAATAGTGACAAATACTATTTTAGGCATGTCTGGCCTATCAGATCTAGCTGTTCCATCATGGATATTATGTACATTATTGGTAAAAACAGGAGGAAGAATAGCCATAGTAGTACCGGAAACTTGGCTAAATAGGGATTATGCCCAAATCGTTAAACATTTGTTGCTAAGATGGTTCAGGATTGAATATATTATCGAAGACGCTAACGCGGCATGGTTTCAGGACGCACAAGTAAAAACAATACTGCTTATAGCTAAAAGAATAGAACAGAAAGATAGTTTTATTTCCTGGGGCAGGGAAAACTTCATCTATACTCAACTTTATGTAACTGCTCGAAATAATAATAGCTTGGTAGGCAATGCATTTCCAGACAGCTCATCCCCTGAAAAGGACTTTATGAGCGCTATTGCTAAGGGTAAATCGCACAAAAGTTACTTTGTTACGAATGAGATATCGATACAGGAATTTGCATTTGAATTACAGTCCATAATTGAAGAAAAAAAATGGTATAAATCATTATTTTCTGCTGCTATTCTCGATACGGCATACAGTATTAGAATTTTGAAGCCTTCATCTATGCTATCCGATTGGAGTGAAAATAAAACAACTACTTTTGTACGTCTCAAAGATTTAGGGGTAAGCGTTGGACAGGGCCTCAGAACGGGAGCGAATACATTCTTTTATATCGATTATGAGAATCTTGACAAAAAAAGATTAAAAATATATCCTGGTAAGAATTTTAATATTTCGCCTTTCGAGATCGAAAACAAATATTTCAAACTTGTCATAAGAAATCAAACGGAGTTGCCAAACCAATTTTCAACGAATAGCCTACCGAAAAGTGGTCGGGTGTTATCTCTCCAGGGGTTCGCTTTACCTGAGGATATTGAATGTGCAGTAAGCTATAACGAGAAATTTCAAGGAGTATATCAGCCGATTCCAGAGCCATTAGCAAATTATATACGCCGCGCATCAACATTAAAAAATGGAAAAAAAAAGGATGATATCTTGCTACCAAACCTTTCTGCAGTAAAGACCAATATCAGGCCATGGAATGAAAGAAAGCCTTATTTACAACCTAAGTTTTGGTACATGCTACCTGAATTTTCAAAACGGCATTCCCCAGATCTATTTTTACCAAGGATAAATGGAGGAACAACCAAAACGTTTCTTAATACAAACAGTATTTATATTGTTGATGCTAATTTTTCTTCTATTTGGTTAAAAGAAGAATCAAATTATAACCCGTATGCATTATTAGCATTATTAAATAGTACCTGGGCAACAACTGCAATGGAAGAATATGGTACTGTAATGGGCGGAGGAGCTTTAAAGCTTGAAGCTTCGCAATTGAATCAACTCCTTTTTCCTGAGTTAGATTCCTTTTCAATTAAAGCGCTTACCAATCTAGGAATGAAGTTGTCAAAATCATCCATATATGACCTACATATAATTCAGGAAATTGACAAAGTTATTATTTCCGGCTTTGGTTTCATATCCAATCCTGGCGATAAGCTAAATGAACTTTTGGAAATCAAAGCTAAACTCCTAAAAAAACGAAAAGTCAAATGAATGAACTTCTTGTAAACATCGAAGCAGCACAACGTATTCTGATTGACAACATCATTTTAATTGAACAGGGAAAAAATGAGCAAATAATTCGGGATAGTTTTACATCTCACTTGCGTCAGGTATTTCCAGAAGTTCCAAATTGGGTTGTAAGGCATATACAAGGAAGTGAAGCTGCCGTTAAGATTGTAAAAGAATCAAAAGGAAGAACGGGTTTCGTCGACAATCTTGTTGATTTAACCGCTATTGAATATGAGAGTAATTTAAAAGTATCGTCAAAATATAATACAGGATTAAATCAGGTAAAAGATTATGTCTCAAGCCTGGTAAACCAAGGCCATGATCCTGCCTTGATAATTGGCATTCTATCCGATACTATTCGATGGTACGCCTTTCAGATAGATGTTGAAAAACTTACAGAGGAAACTTGCTCAAGAGATAATATAATCCTTACTCAAATTGAATTCCTTGATTGCAGTACTGCATCAGAAAAAGATGCAAGTGATTTGGCCCGATTTCTCCAAAAATACCTTGGCCGGATTGGAGCAAGACCAGTTTCGGCAAGCTCTATAGCTAATGATTTAGGATTTAAAAGTAAGTTTTGTGAACCTCATCTGATTTCCCTTCTCGGGATTGTTAACGAAGCATTTTCGGTCAACCAAAAATATGCTTCGCTTATCACTGAGCTATGGTGCAATTTTGTAAGTTACTTACGTGAAGATGGAAAAGCTGATGACTTTGACTTAAAAACCTATGTTGATGAATACTACATTCTCACGCTTGGTAAATTGATATGTGCAAATTATTTGGAACAAAGAGCACTCAGCTCCGATGACAATGAAATAGCCTCAATTATAAATGGTAAGTTCTTTGAGAATAAAGGGCTACTTAATTTTGTGGAATATGATTATTTTGGTTGGTTGAATTCAACTGAACATGTCAATGCTATTCTGCCTATAGCTAAAGCTATTCAGCAGGATTTGGTGGCTTATAACTTCAACCCAATCCCCAGTGAAGATCTGTTTGGCGAACTTATGGCTCAACTTGCCAATAGATCTCAAAGATTATTATTAGGGCAAGAGTGGACACCAGGATGGTTATCTCATAAATTAGTAGCACAAGTCATTGAAAGTATAAGCCCTGATCAGCCTTTACGGTTAATTGATATGTGCTGTGGTTCCGGTTCTATGATTGTCGAAGCCATAGAGATTGCCAAGGAACGAATTAGTCGGAATAATCCGGATATTTCAATTGAACAACGGATACATCTTCTAACAGAATCGATCACAGGTTTCGATATTGATCCTTTAGCTGTTATGCTATCAAAGATAAACTGGGTTTTAAAAGCAAAAGATTGGATACAACCTCTTGGAACGCATCAAATATCAATTCCCATTTACCATGCAGATTCATTATTTGCAATTACACCTATTTCAAATAATGCTGAAGAAAATGAAAACGGATATTATTCCCTCAAAATAGCAGAATATTCAATCAATTTACCATCATTCCTTGTCACTCCTGAATATCATTTTTATTTTGACACTTTAATTGATACTGGTTATCGTCTTATCGTTTCCAACAAGCAGCAAAGTGCTCTGACGATTGATCCGGATACGCTGCAAAAGCATATTGAGTCAATTCAGGAATCTTCAACTGTGAAACTAAAAGACGTTGAATTAGATCAGGTTCTAACTTTCTTCTTAGAGTTTATAACCACAGTTGATGAACTCAATAGAGATGGGCGTAACGGGATTTGGGCATACATTTTAAGAAATAGTTTTCGTCCAGGATTAGTCGCAGGACAATTCAATGGTTTAGTTTCTAATCCGCCTTGGCTGGCCCTGAGTAAGGTCGCAAACAATCCATATCAGGTTATTCTTAAAAAAATGGCCGAAGATTTTGGTATTAAACCTTTTGGCTCTTCACACCTTCATATAGAATTAGCAACTATTTTCCTTCTTTATGCAGTGAATCAATATCTGCTGCCAAATGCTCAAATTGGCTGTATCGTTCCTGAGACTATACTAAACGGACATCATCACAATAGGTTCCGAACTGCCGAGTTTAGAACATCCTCGAAAGCAGTGCAATTTTCAGTTGAAGAAATATGGAAAATACAAGAACAAGTATTCAAGAATAATGCTGCAGTTCTGTTTGGCAGGAAAGCTATTGCTGAGGTAAGCCATGAAACTATTCCTGGTAAGGCTATTCGGGAAAATTATCCTCCTACAGACATTCTATTCTATAAAAATAAACAAGGGAATAGAACCGCTTGGAGCGAACAGAATATGACTGGTGCTAATAATGGCTTCTTCAACCCCGCGAACTTTAGGCAAGGTGCTGATATTATGCCAAGGAATTTGTTTTTTTACGAAGTGGGTGAATCTTCAAATCCACAACTTTTTCACATGCAATCAATAGATCCAACTACCAGTCCCATTGGATTCACGGTTAAAGATGCAAAAAAATTTAGCGATTTTCATTTAACAGGGAGAATGCTTCCTAAAAAATTATTTTTTGATGTTATTACTTCCAATTTATTAACACCGTTCAACGTTGCTGAATTTCAAAAAGCATTTTTGCCTTTGAAGAAAAGCGACAGCAATACTTGGCAAGGAATTTCAGATGCAGAAGTGGCATTATTTGGTGCGGTTACCCAGAGTTCATTTGAGAGTATTTCTCAAACAATTGATCCCAAAAGTGTATCAGTTAATACTATCTACAATTTAATCAATACTTTGGGTAAATTGCGTCAGCAATTGATTACGCCTTCTGGATACATAGTTATGACTGGTGCTGGCGGAGGGAAAGTATGTTCGGCCTATTTAGATGTCAATAATGTCGATATTACAAAATTAATAATCGATCAGACAATATATTGGGCACAAGTTGCTTCAGAAGACGAAGCGATATATTTAACAGGGTTATTAAATAGTGACGCAATAAATATAATCATTGAAGATTTTCAACCAAAAGGTGCATTCGGAAAACGTCATGTGCATAAACTGCCTTTTGGGGTCACTCCCCCATATGATGAAAGTAGTTCCGCGCATCTTGAAGTGGTGACCAGAACTAAAGCATTGATCTCAGAATATAATGAATTAAAAGGTGAGCATCCATCAATGCTGAACGCTCTTAATCCTAATAATGGCTCACTAAACAAGCGTAGACGAATCCTCATAGGTTTTGTGACTGGTTTAAGTTCTTATGAAGCTTATGAGGAAGCATGTAGATCAGTTTATGGCCTGTAATCTATATTTAATGATAATTTCAGTACGACTATGAGTAGAATAATAATATAATGGCAATTATGACTGATCCTAACAACCAAGCCAATGCAGGGGATATCCTCCATGGAAAAAATAATCGTAATGTTCGCGGCATACCTGCTCATTTTATGATATATCTCTCACCGGACCCTCAATCAAAAATGCAATTTTTGGGCGCAATGTTAACAAGCTCAGCCAAATTTGGAAATATTGCATTGGAGGAAAGCCATTTTGAAAAATTTAATAATGATGGATTTGAATGGCAGGTACAATTTAAAGCAAGCTTCATCTCTGCATATCTATATCATAAAAAGAATGATTGGCAACCCTTCACTAAAGTCGGCCAACTGTCAAAGGAAGGGCTAAAATTTATAGAAGATCAGATAGGCTATAAAGAAGCTGTTTTTTTTCCTTTCAATAAAGATTAAAACCCAAATCTATTTAAATTCAAACTGATAAATGTCAGGTATTCTTGCTAGGTAAATTTTACGCTTGATTGCTTTCAAATTAATTACTTTTTAATTTCGATTTGATTACAGTCAAGATTATGAAGAGGACCATACACAAAAAAGATAGCAACAACCGCGTAAAATGGATACATATTAGATTATCTCCTGATGAGTATAATATAATTGTGAAAAGGAAGATGAACTCAACCTGCCGCAATCTCAGCATATATATACGTTCGATAATTTTTGACCATCCAATAGTGGCAACCTTTCGTAATATTTCTCAGGATGAAATAGTAGAACAGATCGTTGTTTTAAACCGTGAACTTAACAGCATTGGTAACAATCTTAACCAGACGGTAAAACGGCTGCATACCCTGCGGGAAGGTGAAGTGGTGGGCTGGACGGCACGATACGCTTCCGAATCGCAATAGCTACTGTCTAAGATTGCCGAGGTAAAGGCGCTGCTCAATACCATGGCCGAACGATGGTTGCGGTGATTAAGGTCAGCAGTTCCATTAACCGTATCCTGAACTATAATGAGAATAAGGTAGAGCGGCAAAAGGCGGTCTGTCTTGGCGGCAACAACTTTCCAGGGGAAGCGGCTGATTTATCCTTTACCGCGCGGTTGAATTATTTTACAAGGCGCATGGAACTCAACACCAATACCAAACGGAACAGCCTGCACATCTCCCTGAATTTTGATACCTCGGAAAAGGGATTGAGCGATAAAAAGATGGCACAAATTGCACATGCCTATATGAAGGAACTGGGCTTTGGGGAGCAGCCCTACCTGATGTACCGCCACCACGATGCGGGGCATCCGCACCTGCACCTGGTCACCACAAACATCCGGGCAGATGGCAGCAGGATAGACCTGCATCATTTGGGAATTCGGAAGTCCGAACCGGCACGCAAAAAACTGGAAGAGCATTTTGGGCTGGTTCGCGCAGAGGACCGTAAAAACAAAAAAACGCTCCCTGAGAAAATACTCCGCCCTGTTAGTTATGGCAAAACGGAAACACGCGCAGCCATCCAGAACGTACTGGAGGCGGTACTGGACCGCTACAAATATACCAGCCTGCACGAGTTGAATGCCGTACTGGGCATCTATAACGTGCGGGCGGAGCGTGGCAGTGAGGGCTCGCGAATGGAGCAGCACAAAGGGCTTCAGTACCGCATCCTGGACGATACGGGCCAACCCGTCGGGGTACCCGTTAAGGCAAGCCTGTTTTATAGTAGGCCTACACTGCAGCGACTGGAAGGCAAATTTGCCCGGAACAAGATAACGGGCAAAGGACAGACACTCCACATTAAGAACGTCATTGACCGCTTGGAGGCCACAAAAAAAGGTGCCGGTCTCGCGGATGTGGAGCAGGCATTGGCCCGAGAGGGCATTACTCTTGTCACTAGACGGAACAGTGAGGGTTTTATCTACGGGCTAACCTATGTGGAACATAAGACGGGTACGGTCTGCAATGGCAGCAGCCTGGGAAAACCCTACAGTGCCAAGGGTATGCAGGAACGTTTTCCATTAAGTGGTACTTCGGATGAAACCGGGCTCTCGTCGACGGGATTAAAGGACCAAAGGTTGAATAAAATTGCAGACGATCTCTCCCTCCGTGACCCGGACGGTTCTGCCTCAGGGATTATCCGTGAGATTTCCGGGCTTTTGGACAAGCTGGTGGATGTGGAACGTGCACCGGAATACGTGTCGAAACATTATACCCGAAAAAGGAAAAAACGAAAAAGGCGCGGGCCTTTATAGTAAAAACTGACGCTATGAATACAGGAGAGAATGAACAGGCATTGCGCAAGATTTTGGACATGACCCGGCTGATCAGCCTGGTACTGCTTTTTTTGCATTTCTATTACGAGTGTTATGGCTTTTTCAGCCACTTCGGGCTGCATAGTGAATTCACCGACCGGATACTGGGCAATATCCGTGCTACAGGATTGTACGGATGGTTTCACAAACCCAAACTGATTGCCCTGGGCTTTTTATGCATATCCCTTCTGGGGGCGAAAGGCCGAAAGGACGAGAAGCTGAAAGCAAAGGAGGCGCTCTGGCGTATCGGTATCGGATTGGGAGTTTATTTTGGTGCTGTGATAGTGATGGTTTTGAGTTTGGGAATCGTTGCTAAGTCTTTGCTGTATATGGTGGTCTGTACCCTTGGTTTTCTGCTGGTGTTATCGGGGGGCATGCGGCTCTCGCGCATTATCACCCGCAGGCTGGATGGCAGGGACATCTTCAACGCCCTGAACGAGACCTTCCCCCAGGAAGAGCGGCTGCTGGAGAACGAATATTCGGTTAACCTTCCCTCCCGCTACCGCCTCAAGGACAAGGTACGCGAAAGCTGGATCAACATCATCAACCCCTTCCGGGCACTGATGGTACTCGGGACACCTGGCTCGGGCAAATCCTATTTTGTCATCCGCCATGTCATTACCCAGCACATTGCCAAGGGTTTCACCATGTTCGTGTATGATTTCAAATTCGACGACCTCTCGCGCATCGCCTATAATGCCTGGCTCAGGAACAGGAACAAATACACGGTTCCTGCCAATTTCTATGTGATCAATTTCGATGACCTGAGCCGCTCCCATCGCTGTAATCCACTGGAACCCTCCTCCATGACCGATATTACCGATGCGGCGGAATCGGCGCGTACCATCCTGATGGGCTTGAACCGGGAATGGATCAAAAAGCAGGGTGATTTTTTTGTGGAGTCACCCATTAATTTTCTTACCGCTGTTATCTGGTATCTGCGTAAATATAAAGACGGGCAGTTCTGTACCCTGCCCCATGTCATCGAACTGATGCAGGTGGACTACGACAGCCTTTTTACCCTGCTGCGTACCGAAAAGGAAATTGAGGTGCTGATCAATCCCTTTGTGAACGCCTACTTAAATGATGTTATGGAGCAGCTGGAGGGGCAGATTGCATCGGCTAAGATTGCCCTGGCAAGGTTGTCTTCGCCACAGCTGTATTATGTACTTTCTGGCAATGATTTTCTGTTGGACATCAACAATCCCGACGACCCTAAGATTGTCTGTATGGGCAACAACCCGCAGAAAATACAGATTTATGGGGCAGTACTTTCCCTGTACGTAACACGTCTGGTAAAACAGGTCAATAAAAAGGGCAAACTCAAAAGCAGTTTGGTATTCGATGAGTTCCCCACCATCTACCTCAATAATATGGACAGCCTGATTGCCACCGCGCGGAGCAACAAGGTGGCGACCTGCCTCGGCATACAGGATTTCAGCCAACTCCGTAAGGACTACGGGCGCGAGCAGGCGGATGTAATCATGAACATCACAGGAAACATCATCTCCGGGCAGGTCACCGGGGATACCGCCAAGCAGCTCTCCGAGCGTTTTGGCAAGATCATGCAGGACCGCGAGAGCCTGTCCATCAACAGCAACGATACCTCCATCAGCCGATCCAAACAGCTGGAAGCCGCCATACCACCTTCGAAGATTGCCGCGCTGAGCTCCGGGGAGTTTGTGGGGATTGTAGCCGATAATCCCCTGAATAAGATTGAACTCAAGGCTTTTCATTGTGAGATACTCAACGACCATGAAGCGATCAAAAAAGAGGAAGCGGGTTATGAGGAAATCAAACCGGTACGCAAGATCGACCCGCTGATGGTACAGCGGAACTATATGCAGGTAAAACAGGATGTGCAGGACATCATCCAGTCGGAAATGGAACGCCTATTGGCCGACCCTGCCCTGTACTACCTGGTGATCCGTAAATAATTTATGTATGTGTATTATTAATCTATTTTTTTTATAGCAATGAACGTAAAAAGCTTAACATCGAAACAAATTGTATTTGTAAGCAAAAATGCTTACATTTGTGATATGGAAAAGCGATTTGAAAAATACCGGGGCATCCATCCGGGCATTATACTGGAGCGGGAACTCAGAAATAGAAACCTCGCCCAACGTCCGTTTGCCTTATCGGTAGGGCTGGCCCGACAATCGTTTAACCAGATCATCAAGGGCAAAAGAAGCCTGCCGCTGCCTGCCGCACTCAGGATTGACCATGAACTAAATATAGAGGAAGGTACCCTGGCACTGTTGCAGACGTACTATGAGATTGAAAAAGAAAAAAGAAAACTGCTACAGGAAAACAGGCCTAATATGCAACTGCTTCGTAAAAGCCTTTTTTGGGATACCGACAGTGAGACTATCGACTGGACAAGACAGGCGCGTGCGGTAATCCTGCGCGTATTCGAAAGGGGAAACTTTACCGAGAAAAAAGAAATCCTGCGCTTTTACGGAGCGGAGAAAACAAGGCAGGTACTCAGGGATAACAATAACGCTGCCGGCGCAGTTCAATGGAACAAGGCCGTATGATACACTGGAATACAGTAAGCGAATCATTGCGTGAGGCACTGCTCCTGCTGATGCAGTCCGATGCACTAAAGGAGTTCCGCCTGGTGGGCGGTACCGCGCTCAGCCTGCAACTGGGGCACCGCATATCGGTGGACATCGACCTTTTCACCGATGCGGACTACGGTTCGGTTGATTTTCGGGCGATAGAATCTTTTTTGGAAGCCACCTTTCCCTATCTGGACAAAGGCTTCGGTACGGCCATCGGTATGGGAAAATCCTATCTTATCGGTAGGGATAAAGAGAATGCTGTGAAGCTGGACCTGTACTATACCGATCCCTTTATCACACCACCCCTTGAGATAGAGGATTTACGTATGGCCACACCCGAAGAAATCATTGCCATGAAAATGGACATTGTACAGCGCGGCGGCAGGAAAAAGGACTTCTGGGACCTGCACGAGCTTTTAAGTTCGTATCCGGTTTCCCAAATGATAGCGCTCCATGAAAAACGTTATCCCTACACACACGAGAGGGAACGTATTGTAGCTAATTTTACAGATTTTTCCTTGGCCGATGATGATTTTGACCCGGTAAGCCTGAAAGGTTATTACTGGGAACTCATCAAGGAAGACCTGGAGCAGGCGGTCGGTGATTTGGACTGAAAATAGGATTAGTCGATTTATTCTTTAGAGTGTACTTTAATTTTCTACCAACATGACAATATCAGAAAGATTCCCTTCCTGAATACAGCCGGCTATATAGTCGGCTGCTTCTTTTTTACGTGCGGTCTCCACGGTAAAATGATGTATATAATACTCCTGCTCATCATCATCATCATCAAAATAGATGATATCGGTAAAGTTGCGGGCAATCAGGCTACCCTTCAGCCGGATGATTATCTTTTCGGTGGCAGGGTCAAGTTCTTTCCTTATCCTCAGGCAGATGGTCGTGTTCATGGGGTATGCTAATTTGGATAACAGTTTGATTATTGCCTGTAATGCTTCAGGGCTTTTACTTCTTCACGGATGCCGTAAAGCAGCTCACGGATACTCTGCGGGTCGAGATTCTCGGGTTCTGCCTCCTTGGTGGCAATGCTGCAGGCATATTCCCAGATCTCCAATACATCGGAGGCTTTGATGGCATAGGGTGCATAAAAACTGTTGTCCGATACCAGCATTAGGCTGTTCCTGCCGTTTTTGTTCAGCCGCTTGTAGACGATACCGTCCTCCTTGGTCAGCAGGATATAGGTCTTGCCGTCCCGTACCTCTCCCAGGTTTTCCACATACCTTCCTACGATAAAAGACCCGTCCCTGTGGGGTGGCATAGAATCCCCCGATACGGGAAAGGCCCTGAACTTACCGTTGGTCAGGAACGGCAGGGAGACCTGCTGCAGGCCTTCGATAAACTCGGGGTCGCTGTAACCGTTCAGGTAACCGGCCCTGGCCTTATGGGGAATGACCTCAATAGTGTTCTCCCCTTCCCTGTCTACAGTAATGGGTAAAAGGATACGATTGTCCTCCAACTGCATCAGCCCGTCCATATCTATTTTTCGAATATCGGCCGTCAAAAGCAGGTCAATACTCACATGGTAATAATGTGAGATTTTGATCAGTATCTCAAAGGGCGGCTGGGACTTGCCTTCCTCGTATTTGGCAAGCCTGTCACGCGTTATGGCAAGGTTTTCTGCCACGATCGCCTGGGAAACCTCTTTTTTCGTCCTGAGGTGCCTGATGTTGTCGGAAAATAAAGACATAGTGTTTTTGGGATTATTTATCGCAACAAATATAAAACATTTTGGGAATATCTGTCCTAATTTTGTTCAGTACAAATATGAATAGTTATGATGCGATCGATTGTACATATGGATCTCGATACTTTTTTTGTCTCCTGTGTAAGGCTGCAGAACAGTGATTTAGAAGGAATTCCTCTCATTGTGGGCGGTGGTGACCGTGGTGTGGTGGCTTCCTGTTCCTATGAGGCCCGCCGCTTTGGCGTTCACTCAGCCATGCCGATAAAGATGGCACTCCGCCTCTGTCCCGAGGCACGTATTGTCAAGGGGGATATGGAACTTTTCTCACGATATTCGCATACTGTTTCCCAGATCATCGAGGAAAAGGCGCCCGTGATGGAAAAAGCCTCCATCGATGAGTTTTACTTAGACATTACCGGTATGGACCGTTTTCACGGTTCCTACAAATGGACCCATGAACTCTCCTCACTGGTCACCCGTGAGACTGGGCTGCCCATCAGTTTTGCCCTGTCGGTCAACAAGACCGTTTCCAAGATCGGTACCGGGGAAGGCAAGCCCAAAGGCAACCTGGAAATACCTCAGGCGATGGTTCAGCCGTTCCTGAACCCTTTATCCATACGAAAGATTCCCATGGTGGGCAATGCCACCTTTACCCTGCTCTCCCGTATCGGTATCCGTAGTATCGGTACTCTGGCCGAAATGCCGGCAAAGGTGCTGCAGGAAATGATCGGGCTCAACGGGCTGGAACTCTGGAAAAAGGCCAACGGTATTGACAATACCCCGGTCGAACCCTATCGCGAGCGTAAATCCCTTTCCACCGAAGACACCTTTCATCAGGATACCACCGATATGGTATTCCTGCGCGCGGTACTATCGGGTATGGTGGAAAAACTGGCCTACCAGCTGCGCAGTGAGGGCTGGCTAACCTCCAATGTGACGGTAAAGATCCGTTATTCCAATTTTGATACCGAAACCCGTCAGGTGACCCTAGCCTATACCTCGGCCGACCATACCTTGACCCGGGTCGTACTGGAGGCTTTTGAGAAGCTTTACCAACGCCGCATGAGCCTGCGCCTTGTGGGGGTACGTTTCGGCAGGCTGGTACGGGGCTCCTACCAGATCAACCTCTTTGAGGATACCCAGGAGATGATGTCACTCTACCAGGCAATGGATAAGATCAAGAACCGCTTTGGCGCCAACGCCGTGATGCGCTGTAGCGGGGCATTTGTTAAACCAAGAATGAATTAATTGATTTCTTAGTATTCGTATGTACCTAAACTGTCATTCCTTTCACTCTCTGCGCTACGGTACCATCCCGGTAACCGAACTGGTCGCCCTGGGCAAAAGCCTGGGGGTAACGACTATGGCGTTGACCGATGTCAACACGGTAACAGGCATCTATGAGTTTTACAGGCTTTGCAGGGATGCAGGTATCAAACCCCTTGTAGGAATGGAATTCCGTGAAGGGAATCAGCTATTGTATATCGCACTGGCTAAAAACCGTGCGGGTATAGCGGAGATCAACCGCCACCGTACCGATCATAATCTGCAGGGTACTCCCGTGCCTGCTCTGGCTCCTGATTTTAAGGAGGTAGTGGTTGTTTATCCGATGGATAAGGCGCCGGATACGCTGCGGGAGTTCGAGTACATCGGAGTCCGCAGTGAAGAGTTATCATTACTGATACAATCGCGTTGGAAAGGTAGGCTTGACCGTATGGTCGTATGGCAGCCGGTTACCTTCCGCGACAAAACTGAGTACAACCTGCATCGTATCCTGCGGGCCATTGACCTAAATACCCTGGGCAGCAAACTCAAGCCTTCGGATTATTGCGGGCCGGAGGAGCGGATGCTGTCACCGGAAGAGATTATGGTGCGCTTTAGTCAATATCCCCAATTATTGGAGAATACCTTTGCCCTGATCCGGCAATGTGATTTTCAGTATGAATTTGGGGTACCCCGCAACAAAAAACACTACACCGGGGCGCGGGAAACCGACCGGAAACTACTCACCAGTTTGGCCGGGCAGGGATTGGTACGAAGATATGGGAGTAATAATGAGGCTGCCCGCCTGCGCGTGGAAAAAGAGCTGAAGGTTATTGATGAGTTGGGCTTCAGCGGCTATTTCCTGATTACCTGGGATATTGTCCGCTACAGCAACTCCATGGGCTTTCTGCATATCGGGCGCGGCAGCGGAGCCAACAGTATCATTGCCTACTGCCTGGGCATTACCGATATCTGCCCGCTCGAGCTGGACCTGTATTTTGAGCGGTTTTTGAACCTCAACCGTAAAAGTCCGCCGGATTTTGACATCGACTGGTCCTGGAAGGAGCGCGATGTGATACTGGAATATATCTTCCGACGTTACGGGGCGGATCATGTGGCTTTCTGCGGTACTAATGTAGAGTTCAAGTACAAATCTATATTCCGGGAGGTGGGTAAGGTATTCGGACTCCCGAAAGAAGAACTGGATGCCCTGTCGGGTACTTCGATGGACCGGCACGATACCAATGAGGTGGTAAAGCTGGTACACCGTTACGGAATGCTGTTGGAGAAATACCCCAACCAGCGCTCGATGCATTCCTGCGGGATACTGATATCGGAAGACCCCATTACCGATTTTACGGCACTGGAGCTGCCACCCAAGGGCTTTCCTATAGTGCAGTTCGACATGCATGTGGCTGAGGAGATCGGTTTTGACAAGTTCGATATCCTCTCCCAGCGGGGCATTGGGCATATTGACGAATCGGTACGGCTCATTAAAAAGAACCGCGGGATTACCGTGGATATACGCGATACCTCCCTTTCCAAGGATGAAACGATCTGTAATACGTATTTGGGACAGGGAAAGACCATCGGCTGCTTTTATATTGAAAGCCCTGCCATGCGGGGGCTGCTCCGCCGACTAAAGTGTGATAATTATAAGACACTGGTGGCAGCCTCTTCCATCATACGCCCGGGTGTGGCCCAAAGCGGAATGATGAAGGAATATATTTTCCGACACAACCATCCCGATAAGTTCGAGTACTTCCATCCGGTATTTGAAGAGCAGTTAGGTGAAACCTACGGCATTATGGTCTACCAGGAGGATGTAATCAAGATCGCCCTGCACTACGGGGGGCTGGCTGCAGCCGACGGGGACATCCTGCGCCGTGCTATGAGCGGTAAGGGGCGTTCGAAAGCGGCGCTGCAACGCGTAAAGGACAATTTTTTTGCTTCCTGTGCCGCCAAAGGCCATCCCGAGGAGCTGAGTGCAGAGATTTACCGCCAGATCGAGTCCTTTGCCGGGTATTCCTTCTGTAAGGCGCATTCGGCCTCCTATGCCGTGGAAAGCTATCAGAGCCTGTACCTGAAGGTACACTACCCCATCGAGTTTATGGTGGCGGTCATCAACAACCAGGGCGGTTTCTACCGCACCGAGGTGTATGTACATGAGGCGAGGATGTCCGGGGCGGTTATCCATACCCCCTGCATCAACAAAAGCGAAGTAGAGACGACCCTGTACGGAAAAGATATTTATCTGGGCTTTATGCACCTGCAGGGGCTTCAGTGGGAGATTGCCCGTTGTATTGTATCCGAACGTATTGAAAATGGAGACTATAGTTCGTTAGAGGATTTCATTAACCGGGTGCCTATAGGGATTGAAGGCCTGCAGCTGCTGATCTATATCGGAGCCTTCCGCTGCACGGGGAAGAATAAGAACGAACTTTTGGTTACCGCCCGGCGTATCATGATGCATTTTAAGCCGGTGCAGCGCCAGCCGCAATTGCTTCCTGAGCCGGTGCAGCAGTACAGGCTCCCCGAACTGAAACGCTCCCCTTTTGAGGATGCCTTTGACGAGATTGAATTGCTGGGCTTCCCTGTATCTGTTACCCCATTCAACCTTTTGAAAACCGGCTACCGTGGGGACGTCATGGCACGGGATTTGGTGCAGTACCATAAAAGACAGGTGAAGATGCTGGCCTATCTGGTCTCGCGTAAGCATGTACCCACCAAGATGGGAGCCATGTATTTCGGGACATGGATCGATGCCAACGGGGAATTCTTTGATACCGCCCATTTTACAGGCAGCCTGAAGCAGTACCCCTTTAAGGGCGGTGGCTGTTACCTGCTCTTAGGTACCGTGGAGGTGGACTACCACTTCCCTACCATCACCATATCCAAAATGGAGAAGCTGCCTTTCATTGCCGATCCGCGTTACAGGGAAACCGAAGAGGAAAGTACCCGTACGGCGCAGCGATTGCGGGAAGATGTTTCGATGACCCATCGTACGCCTTACCCGCAGGAGCAGGAAATCGGCCTGCCAAGGCATAAGATGAATACAGTAACAACCCAGAAAAAGACAGGATAAGCAGAATGAGAAAGAACGAGTACGCTATAGTAGATATCGAGACCACGGGAGGTAATGCCTCGAGGAGCCGCATTACGGAAATCTGCATCATTATCCATGACGGGATAAAGGTGATTGACCGATGGGAAACCCTGGTGAATCCGCAAAAGGAAATACCCCTGCCCATTTTTGCCCTGACCGGGATCAATAACGAGATGGTAGCCGGAGCGCCCATCTTTGATGACATAGCCGAAAAGGTACTGGAGCTGCTGGAAGGCCGGATATTTGTGGCACATAATGTGAATTTCGATCATTCCTTTGTAAAGCATGAATTGGAGCATGCCGGGCTGAAATGGACCACCCGCAAGCTGTGCACCGTGAGGGCTGCCCGTAAGGTACGGCCGGGATTGCCTTCCTACAGCCTGGGCAACCTGTGCCGCACACTGGATATCCCCCTTACACGCGCCCACCGTGCCGGAGGGGATGCCGATGCCACAGCCATCCTGCTCTCCCGATTACTGTTATGGGATGAGGCCGGGGAAATAGCAAAGATGATCAAACGCAACTCCCACGACCAGAACCTCCCTCCCCACCTGCCCCAGTCCGAATTCGAGCAGTTGCCCGAAAAGCCAGGGGTGTACTATTTCTATAACCAGGTGGGGAAAGTGGTCTATGTCGGGAAGGCCAAAAACATCAAGAAACGGGTGGCACAGCATTTCTCAGGGCATAAGATCACACCCCAGCGCCAGAACTTTATGCGTGATATCCACTCCATCTCCCATGAGGTCTGCGGGACCGAGTTTATGGCACTGCTATTGGAATGCTGTGAGATCAGAAAGCTCTGGCCCCTGCACAACAGGGCACTAAAGAAGTTCGAGCCGAAGTTCGGGCTGTACCACTACCAGGCGCGAAGCGGGTATCAATACCTTGGCATCGGGAAGCTGGCCAAAGGCCAGGCTTGTGTGGAACATTTCTTTTCCCTGCACGAGGGGGTGAACCTATTGCTTTCCCTGGCTGGGGAATTCAGTATCGACCATCGGTTCTGTCATTACGGGGTTCAGGATGCAGGGGACTTCATTATTAAAAGCAATACATCCAATCTGCCCGATATAAAACAGCACAATGCTAAGGTGGAGAAGGCTATGGAACATATTACCAGTAACAGGTCAAGTTTCGGAATTGTGGATAAGGGGCGATCTGTTGAAGAACGCAGCTGCATCTGGGTGGAAAACGGGCATTTCTACGGTATGGGTTATATGCCGTCGGATGTGGGGATTACCGAAGCTTTACAAATAAAAGACTATGTAACGCCTCATCACAGCAACCGCTATATCATGCAGCTCATTACGGGTTACGCAGAGAAACATCCCGGTAGAGTATTGCGGGCTGAAGTGCCTGCCGAAGAATAAAGTGTGGGAGGAAAAGAAGAAAATACGACAGTAGAAAGGATAAAAATTATGATGACACTTTTTGACGATACGGAATTGTTTACCACAGGGAATTCACCAAAACGCTATTACGACCTGCCGGATATGGAGCTGATGCAGTATGACGGTTTTGTTCCGAAAGCGGAAGCGGATGTTTTTTATGAAAAATTACTCCATAACACACCATGGCGGGAATATCAGATGCCCATGTATGATAAGATCGTTACCGCTCCACGCATGATTGCCTGGTATGGCGAACCCGAAGAGGCCGGTGAGGGTTCTCTGCCCTGGACTCCGGAGCTTCTTCTACTTCGAAAAAAGGTGGAGAAGGAAACCGGGCTGTCCTTTAATGCGGTATTATTGAACCTGTATCGTAACGGCAGTGACAGTGTGGCCTGGCATTCGGATAAGGAGCACCGCATCGGGAGTAATCCCAATATTGCTTCAGTGACCTTCGGGCAGACAAGGCCCTTCAGGTTCCGGCATAAGACCGATAAATCCATTCCACAGGTTGAGATACCCCTGCATCACGGTACATTGCTTTTGATGTCAGGAACTACCAATACGTATTGGGAACACCATATACCGAAATCGGCTAAAGAAATGCTGCCAAGGATTAATTTGACTTTTAGACTAGTTAAATCTCTATGACATCTATAAAAAAATTCCTCAAGCTTAAATAATTGATGTATTTTCGTGCAAATCCTAGATTCAACAAACCCGTATGAATTATTGGCACCTACAAATGCATCCCGATGAAAGACTAAGTGAGCAAACCATTATAGAAATACTTAGAAAAAAGAAAATTATTGGTATGGGTAGCTCATGGAACAACAAACATGGTAACCCAGTAGATGACCCTCGTCATTTTAAAGATAGTGTGGCAATAGGAGATATCGTCATGGTACGGGATGGAACAAATCCTGTTGCATTAGTCCGTGTCGTTGGCAAATCTTATATCGACAACAATATCAACCCAAAATTTGACTGGTTTGATTTAAGGAGAGAAATCGAAATACTTGGGTTATTTGAATCGGAGGATAAAATCCTTCTTGACAATATTTTAAATAAATATAATAGCAATCACATACAGGCTCCTGGCACTCTTACATTTTGCAACAATGACAATGCAACAAATCATTTTATAGTAAAATGGCACAGGGCCATACAATATCGTAATCTTATGAACAACATTAAACTCTCTACAACACGTAAAGATCAGATAAAAGCTCTTTGGGATAATTTCAAAGCTGGTATTACTCCTGAACAGAGAACCCTATATCAAGATGGAATTAATAAGACTTTGGGTGACTGGGAATTATATAAGCAAAAGGTTACGAATGGCACACTAAGCCTCGATGAATACACTAATGTACTAAAAAACACTAGTGCTACCTTGCCAGGTGGATATCTTTGTAATTTTCTTGAGCGGACTACCAGTAGTGTGCTTGGATCTTCTAAACCAGGAAATGCTGAAAATTTTGGAGTAAAACTTAATGCAGATGGTACTTACTACGTAAAGAAACAGTCGGCAAATGCATCAAAAATTGATGCGGAACAATTCTTTAATAAAAATATTAAGGAAATTCTAAACAAAATTGTACTTGAAAAAGATCCAATTAAAAAGGCTGAACTCGTTGATTCGTCTTCATATAGCGCCAAACAAATCCTGATGAAGATGGCGGTATTAGACAACCTCTCAGATTTCTTATTTATCTACTCGGGTGATGTTATTGGTAAATTATATGAAGATTTCATTGATGGTACAACAGAGACAACTTTTTCAAGAAGCCACGAACTTTGCAAAGTCTTACTATCTATTTTAGACATTGACCCTACAGATACACTTGAACTTGTGCTACTCTCTCGTTTTATTTGGAAGTATACAAAGGCTCAAGCCATAGCTGACAGTAATAGTCCAAACGTTATTTTGTATGGACCGCCGGGTACCGGGAAAACCTACTCCGTTTTAAATGATATTGAATTTGTTTGCCTCGGAGATACGACAAGATATGAATTACTGCAGTTTCATCCTTCATTCACCTATGAGGATTTTATTGAAGGTGTTAAACCAAAAGGAGTTACAAAAGACGGAACAATTAGATTTGAGTTAGTTAACGGAATATTTAAAAATTTCTGCATTAAAGCCAAACTAAATCCTGATAAGGAATACTATTTCATCGTCGATGAAATAAATCGTGCTAATCTCTCCGCAGTTTTTGGAGAAACATTATCGTTGATGGAGAAAGGATACAGGCATGAAACCGGAAGTAATAAGAACTTAATCCGTACTCAATACTCTTCATTAGTAGATAGCCTTATAGCAGAAGACATAAATAATTTTGGTCATCTGGCATATGAAATTGATAATGGTATTTCGAAATTTGGTATTCCAAGCAATTTGTATTTTATCGGAATGATGAATGACGTAGATAAAAGTATCGACACTTTTGATCTGGCATTGCGCAGGAGATTCAAATGGCTCCGAAAAGATTGCGACTACGACGTTTTGGACGAAGAAACGCTATTCAACGGAAAGGACAACTTCGAAAATATCGCTGACTACATACTATCATGCAGAAACCTTAACAATTATATTAGCAGTGACTTAGGTCTCGGAAGGTCTTTTGAATTTGGTCACGCCTTTTTCATGAAAATAGGAGATATTGCAAAGAAAAAAAATATTACTCCTGGTAATAAAGACGTCCTATTTAATTTATACTTAAGACCAACACTAAGGGAATACCTCAGGTCTGTTTATCCGGAAAACGAAATCGACGAAAAATTACAATATGCCTTAAATCTATTTAGAGCTTAACATGCAAATCACGGTTCCTGTCAATCATAATTTTCATGAGGAGTCTCCTATAAAGGAGTCAGCCCTAACTGATGCATTTCATGCCTGTACAGATCAGTTAAAATGCCTAAAGGAAATTTTTTCTTCAGTTAACGAATTAAATACAGGAAATCCTGACCTTAAAAAAGTTAAGATAGTAAGCCTCAAACAGGGCAGGCATTTTACCGCCGATAATAATCGTCTAATCCTTAAAATGTATAGTAAGGAAAAAAAAAGCACCAAAGAATATTATATCCAAACAGGTTTATATGCGGGTGTAATTTTCCATAAAGGGTGTAAGATAAATATTTCAAGCCGGTACGGTGATATATTACTTCACAGGATGCTAAATTTTGTATTAGATATTTTTATTGACTGCAACCCCGAGAAAGCCCAAAAACAAAATATTGAAAATCCTTACCTCCACATTATCAAATATTTATTCGTACAATCACTTGAGAAAGCAGCGATATTAGGTATCCCACAAGAATATAAAAGAGATATCCAACGAAGCAGTAAGCTTAGAGGTAACATCAATATAGCTGAATATATAAAAAGGGATATACCCTTCCAGGGAAAAATAACGTCTGTCTTTAATGAGCGTAAATATGTACAGGAAATTGTTGACGTACTGCACGTTGCAATCAAAAAGATTGAGAATTTTATGTCTTCTGAAGATCAAAAAAGGTTGCTTGGTATTATCCAGCTTTTACAGCAGGAATTTTCCGGATACTATCCTAGTCATCGAATCATAGAGAAAGCAAAAAACAATCCTTCATTTAACAATCCAATGTACGCAGGGTTTCGCAACGTATTAAGATATGCGGAGATTATTCTGCAGAATGATGGGCTGACTCAAAATAAACAAGATAATCAATTATCTACACATGGTTATTTATTTGATATTGCTGAATTATTTGAAATCTATCTGGAAAAATTATTATCTAGGGGATTAGAAAACTGGAATGTAACTGGACAAGAAAATTTGGCACTTTATCACAAGCAGTTTTACAGACGTTCCATGTTTCCCGATATTGTACTTAAGCATAAGGTAAATAATAAAATCGCGGTTTTTGATGTAAAATTTAAAAAAATGGAAATGGTGAATGCAGACGTTGATAGAAACGACCTGCACCAAATCCATTCTTACGCTGGCTTTTATAATACCAATCTCGTATTAGCCGGCTTACTATATCCTTTCACCAAAGAAGTAAATACTCATATCTCTCATTCTAAACATCTGTACGGAAATGAAGAACTCCCACCATCATTTATTATTGACGGAATTCATGTAAATGCCCTTCAAAATTTTAATAGTCTAAAACAAGCTGAGATTTCATTCATTGAAAGAATTAAGAGTTTACTTGCCATACATTGCTAATGGAAAAATCTGCATTAAAATCTCAAAGCTAATATTTTAGTAATATTTCTTAAGCAGTCAATTTTGCACTTTAAACCGGTAATCGTTTAATTTAAAGCCGTTAAGTATTTTTTTAAAAATGGTGAGTCCTTTTTGATTATGAAAGTCTTACCACGATAATTTAATGTTATTTCGTCTGCATTAAAACTATCTAGAGAAGCTTTTAAAGTTGTCCTGAGCGTTCTCTCACACGCCAAGAAAGCTACCTGAACGCCAATCACAATTGACTGAGTATCCAAGTTTGTGTTCGCTAATACATGCTCGCAACATTCTTCCAATATAGACCTGTGCAAAGGATGAATAGCTTCAATAGTTAACTGGTCAGTTACTAATTCGTAAAGTTGATTTGTTGTTAGCATTTCATTCTTATTTTTCAATAAATAATTTTAAAAAATTATATGTTTTCGATATGTATACCTCCTCCTTCCCAACGGTCTGTTATATGCCAAATTTCATAATAATAGAGCCACAAAGAAGTCCAGGGAATTATAGTATCAGTAATTAAATCGGTGCTCTTAAATTCTCTAAAGGCAGGCATGAAAAGACAAAGATATTTCTGGCCATACATGTGCGGTATGGCTTCATTTTTATGGTTCCTTACCAGCTTTGGAGATAGTACTCTGATCAAAGGCTGCTTTTTTTCATCTGTAAAAAATTTAACTTCCACAGTATATGTTTCGCTTCTTGGTGTTGGCTTTATTTCTCCAACAGCCTTAATGTAGTAACCCCCGAAGCTTACTTTCCACTCCTTAAACTTGACCATAACGGAAGCAGCCTGATCATTTAAGTTTCTGTTTTGTATGAGATAGCGAAGCATCAGTTCCCAAAGAAGGTGTTTGATCTGACTCCTGTACTGGCTGAACCTACCACGGCTGCCAGTGTGCCAGAATTTCTGTTTATACCTAACTGCTGCTCTCTTCGGGCAGTACTTATAACCTGTGACTGAGAAAGTTGTGCTCTCATATATAGTTCATCTCCGAATAAAGCTTTCAGTATCTTTGCCTCACTTATTAAGCCATTCTCTCTCTTAAGCTCCTGCCATTCATTGTAAAGATGTTCACTAAATTCTCTAAAAGCCTTATAATAGCGAGGATCTTCATCCCATTTGTCTGTAAAATCTTCCTCGGGGTTCACCGGATTCAATACTTTTATCCGTGTTGGTAGTTCATGCGTTTTAACCCTTATTCTGTTTATGATACTTTCTATGGCCAAAAAAATACTCTCCTCGCCCATGTAAAATTCTCCTGCTATCGTTGTCAAAATGATACTCGAGGTTTTGAATTCAGGTTTATTTTCAAAGTACAAGTCACGATATCTTTTAATCAATTGAACTGCACGCTGTAAAGGCTTTTTCGCATCATAATCATTTTCGGGAAGGTTCTCCGCCCTACGAGCTTTTTGCAATAAACTTGTCTTCACTAATTCTGCTCTGTTCATAAACCATTTCGCGTAACCTCTTGGATTACTACTTACCCAATAATTCCGAGACCTGTCCGGCACTCTTAGTTTATCAGGATCAAAACTATTTTCCTGAACGCCTGGAAGAATATCCATATGAAAATCTCCGGAGTAATTGAGGCGGATACATCTATTTTTAAGCTCCATCCTTTGCTTATATGCAGCGTGTTCACCTAGCCTTCGTTTAAGTTCTTGGTATATTTTCTCCGGCGTATGATTGGCCCAACTCGTTTTAATATGCAAAGCTAAGTCCAAATCAAATTCATCTTTACCTATAGGTTTAACCGTTGTACGTATTCGGACAGACCCATGAGGATAGAGTTCATATTCAAAAGGTTTAAAAAAGACTGTATCAGATTCAATCCATTTTTTGATCGCTTCATAATGCTGTATCATTAAATTATATCGGGTTTCATCCAGTTGCAGTGACTCTGCCATTCTATCCAGAAGATCATCCATCTGAACATACTTATCTTCAAAAATTTTCATTTTGGTAATATTTTAAATGTATGAGGTAATATTCTAATTCCATTACTTGCTGTACCTTTTTTAATTTCTTCAGCGGTAGCAAAAATTATTTCTTCATGTTTAGCTAAATCAAGAATCGCTTGCTTTTGTGCTTCTGATTCAATTCTAAGCTCAAATATGTCTGCATGCCTAAATTGATCAACAGGGTAATCATCGGTACGTAATATGCCCTCCTGATGCTTTCCTACGTAAGAATACTTAATATGAGGGAATAATTTCATCGGTAAGATGCCCGGCTGAATAAGCTCCTCACAAAACTCCCGAAAAGGGTCTATTTCCCTATCTTTTCTACTATCAAACCACTTTAAAAAATCAACAAGTTTCTTTCTTTTATTCATTATCAGTCGCATATCATTTTCAGTATCCTCATCTCTTACAATTTGATTACAGGGTAGTATTCCAAGTTCATCGAACCTTGCTCGGTTCTCTTCTTTAAAATATTTATAAGCTCCCCCTACAGGCTGATAGCCGATAAAATCATTCTTATGTCTTTTAATAAGTACATATTTGCCATTCGTTTCAATTCTAAAAAGATAGGCTACCGTAATCCGCACTGAAGCATTTGGTTTCCAAAATTTTGTTTTGATTAAACTCCATTTCTTTCTGTGCTCGTACAGAAATATTATTACTTCCAGCACTACAGCAATAACTAATCCTAAAGAAATCTTTAGGATGGTATCCTTGAGCTCTCCCTCATCAAGGAAAAAGCAGGATACCAGCCCTAAACCTCCAAGTGTAAAACTAACTTTACCTTTTGCACTCATACTTAACCTTTAGGAGGGTAATCATCATTTCCATAACTATTCCGCTCTCTGAATTGCCCATTTTGCCTATGGATAAACAATTCTGAGGATTGATTTATGGCAATTTCTCTCGCTATCTTAATCGCCTCTTTTTGTGTGGAAACAATACGCGTAGCTTTTTGATTTCCAGCTCCCTGTACCGCCCAGTTATCTCCTCGGGGAACTACATGTTGATTTTTTTTGCTCATAGTTCTAAAAATTAAAATTATTTATATTTTTGTTGCAGCAGTTAGACAAACACAACTATGCTGCAACACAAATTTATCTATATTTTAAATACGTTGCATATATGATACAGTGTAAAACACATAAAACTTATTAACATGCAATCAACACTAAATACAGCACTTCTAGCTGGAATGTTGAAAAGTAAGAGAGCCGGAAAAGGATTGAGGGCAGTTGCGGAAGAAATTGGAAACGTTAGTGCAGCAACCTTATCCAGAATTGAGCAGGGAAAAATTCCTGACGTTGACACTTTTATAAGTATATGCCGTTGGCTGGAAGTAACAACAGATACTTTCATAATTGGAGAGAGAAAAGATTCTCCAACCAGCAATAAGGATCAGGTAGTTGCCCATTTAAGAGCTGACAAAGAACTCTCACCTGACACTGTAAATATGCTCATCAAGATGATTAATATGGCATATGAAACTAAATAAAACCACCTTACATTGGCTACAAAGACAACGCTTAAAAGGGGGTTCAAAGCTAACGCCGAACGCCTCGCCAACCAATTTAGGGAACAAATGGGAATTCATCCTTGCAATCCTCTATGTGCATTCAAATTGGCTGAATATCTTAAAGTACCGATATATAATGCCTCAGAATTTTTAACTTCTAATGACGAGCATGAAAAACTTGCGGGAAGCGAATCTGATGCATCAGGGTGGAGTGCTCTTACTATGGTCACAAAGGAAGGAAACCAAATCATAATACATAATGATTTTCATAATCCACCACGACAACAAAGCAATATAATGCATGAAATAGCTCATATTGTCTGCAATCACAAAATTGAATCGGTCAATTATCCTTTCCCGATACCGTTAGGCATGAGAGACTTTAACAAAGAACAAGAAGATGAAGCCATTTATCTTGGTGCAACCCTACAACTTTCTAAACCATGTCTTCTATGGTCTATAAAAAAGAAGCTTTCCATCACTGCTATTTCTGAAGAATACAATGCAAGCGAAGAAATGGTAAGGTTCAGACTTAATATAACAGGCTTATCTCGAAGATTAAAATAATTATTTCAATTTCAAAATGTCTGAATATACACCAAATGAAATGAGATATATTTAAATTTTAAATAATCGCTATAGGTTACTTAATAGCATTAGGACTAAATAGGTAAGATATCGAATAGGCTTCCCTCCTCTTCTAGGGTTTGCAAATTATTGCTTTCGATAAGAAACAGTTCGTCCAGTGACCTGGTGATGGCAACATACTTGAGGTTCAGTTCCTGGATTTTTTCCCAATCTTTATGATATAGCCTCTTAAATGGTAGCTGGTCATATCCAAGTATGAATACCCTTTCGTTTTCAAGCCCCTTAGCCCTGTGGATAGTTGATAGCTTTATGGAATTGCTTGGCGCGGATATGAATTCCTTAATCTTCTTTAAGATATCCACCAGTGTCTTGCACTCCTCCTTCCAAAGCTCATATTTTTTATTTAAGAACCGAAGCTTTTGCTCCAGAATGTCCTTTTGCTCTTCTATATATAGGCTGCGCTCCTTACTGTCGATTATTGGTGCCGCATTCTTTTTTATTATCCACATCCATCGGTTAAAGACAGCCTCTGAAATGGACTCGAATTGCTTTGGCTGATAGGCAATGATCGCATTAAGTTCTTCCTGCTTAAAAATGCTCTTTATTTCATTGATGATTTCCCTTGCTTCATCTTCGTGAATATGTACTTTTATATTCTCGTCAATAAAATTAAAGACAAGGACGATAATCGGATCCCTAAATCTTGATATAATGAGATTACCGGGCCTTGCCAGTTTTACAATTTCCCCGAAAGCAATTTTATGGATTTTGCCCGCCTCCGGTTTATTCCCTTTGATGTCGCTCCTTATTTTTTGCGCCAATGCTACTATATCTGCCGGACAGCGAAAACATTCTGTCAGGGGAAGTGCCTTGGCTTTTGTGATTTTTTGTATGTTATAGAATGACTCTATATCTGCTCCTGTAAATCCGTAAATAGATTGGCGGGGATCTCCAACTGCCAGAATACGTCCTGTCCGCTTTCCGTATTTCATAGCAATAGCTAATTGTGACCTGGACAAATCCTGACACTCGTCGATAAAAAGGAAGCTGTATTTTTTTGAAGGTTCTAATTTCCAGTGGTACGGCAGGTACAGCATATCCGTAAAATCGATAATCATTGTCCTTTCAGAAAGATCATTTCCCTCCTTAAGGATGATACGGTGTGCCTCAAAATAATTGAGAGCCTCTTTATGAAAATCTTTTTTCTTTACATCAATATCATTGAACAGGTTGTAATGAATAGCCATCTCTTTAAAGCTCTCAATGTCATCTTTTGTCAGGGTAGCCCTATACTTCTGATTTATCTCCAGCAACTTACTCCTGATTGTAGAATATAAGTTATTTAAAGCAAACTTAGCCTTATCATCAAAGGGTGTAATATCATAGTCATTAATGATAGCGATATTTTCAAAAAAAGGCCTGATCTTTTCCAGGAGTTCTTCATTTTTAAGCAGTTCACGGTATTTGTCTTCCCGAAGATTTATCGGATGCCCTGTTCCGTTATTTTCATGAAGAATACTTCGTCCTAACGAGTGCATGGTCTTTACAACTACTTCAGGAAACCCCTTTTGGCTGAATTTATAGGCAATTTCATTGGCAATACTGTTATTAAACGCACAAAATAGAATATCATTCCTGTTGGGAACAAACTTGACGCACTCCATAATCGTGGTAGTCTTACCGGCTCCGGCAACCGCATCTATAATACCATGTCCATCATCATTCTTTACAAAATCAAAAATTTGCAATTGTTCCGCTGTATGCTTCATAAGTTGTTTGTTAATTGGATTATAAAAATAAATAATTTTTAACACTATTGCCCATATTCCGAAAGTACTTCAAACATAATAGGTGGCGGAAAAGGACATTTCCAATGCGAAAACGGCCAAAAAGGGCAGCTAAGCTAGCAGGCGGCGGTTGCTCCGTGCGCATAATGGCTCCTGCTGCCGCGCGGGCCACCCTCCGGGACTTATAGCACGCCGCGCCCTTACCGCCCGCTTTGGGCTGGCTTTCTTTTTTTCCGTTTTTTCTTTTGGAAAATGTTATGCGGGATTGGGGAAAGCAACAGAACATTTTGTCAAACTTAAAATCTTTCGATTATGGAAATTACAGGACGACTGACAGCGGATGCCCAGGTGCGTACGCTGTCCGACAACAGGCAGGTAGTGAATTTTTCCGTGGCGGTCAGTGACAGCTACAAGGCAAAAAGCGGGGAACGTATCACACAGACCTAATTCTTTGACTGTTCCTACTGGATAGGCACAGGCATAGCGCAGTACCTCACCAAAGGAACTATTGTAGAACTTTCAGGGCGTGTAAGTGCACGGGCTTGGGTGGACAGCGAAGGCAACGCTAAGGCGGGGCTGAACTTCCACACCTCCAAAATTACCCTGCACGGTGGCGGGGCTGCCACAGATAAAGCGCAGCCTGTAAACCAGACCGCAGCAGGCGAAGCACCCGTGTACGAAGCCGAAGTAGTACCCAATGGTACAGCCCCTGACGATGACCTACCGTTTTAAAACCGTTTAACCTTTAAATTGAAATATCATGGCACATAATATAAATTTCAATGAAGCAACAGGGCAACATGCCTTTATGAGTGTAAAACAACCTGCATGGCACGGGCTTGGGCAGATAGTGGAAAACTACCCGACAAGCCGTGAAGCGATAGCCTTTGCAGGCTTGGACTACGAGGTGGTAAAAGCACCCCTGTTTGCTAAGACCGAAGCAGCAGGGCTTGATTTTGCCGTACCGAACCAGTACGCGACCCTGCGCACCGATACCAATGCCGTTTTCGGTGTGGTCGGCAAGGATTACCAAATTGTACAAAATGCCGATGCGTTCGCTTTTTTCGATGCCATTGTAGGCGGTGGCGAGGGCATATTGTATGAGACCGCAGGCGCACTCGGCAACGGGGAACGCATTTTTATTAGCGCCAAGCTGCCCGGCTATATCCGTGTGGGCAATGGCGATGACGTAACGCAAAAGTATATTTTCCTGACCACCTCCCACGATGGTAGTGGAAGTATTACCGCAGCCTTTACGCCCGTGCGTATCGTATGCCAAAACACCCTTAATGCAGCCCTGAAAACCGCTACCAACGTGGTACGCATACGCCATACCGCAGGGGCTAAGGAACGTTTGGAGCAGGCGCACAAAGTAATGGGCGTTGCCGATATGCTTTCACTACAATTAGAGGGCATTTTTAATGAGTGGGCTAATGTGCGCATTGAAGATAAGCAGGTGAAGCAACTGATACAGTTGGCACTATGTCCCAACAAAGAAACCTACAACCTTTTAAAGAAAGGGGCTACCGAAGAACTTTCGACAATGTACAAAAACGCCTGTGATGCTGCCTTTGAATACGCTATGGCAGACGACACCCAAAGCCTTGTAACCACCAAAGGCACGTTGTTTGGCGCGTACAATGCCGTTACGGGCTACTACCAAAATGTACGCAGCTTTAAAACGGGCGAGGATAAACTGAAAAGTATCTGCTTGGGCGGCACGGCACAGGCACGGGGGCAAAAAGCCTTTGACCTGTGCGGAGATTTCTCTAAAAACGGGGCGGTTGCCCTGCAATGCAACTGACAGTTAACCGCTGCACCGCTAAGCGGTGCAGCATAAAATACAATGTTATGAGCATATTAGCACAGACCACAGAACGCAAGGCAGTAACCACACTAAAAAAAGTACTGCCGATTATGGAAAGGCTTGACCACGTGGCAATGACCGCAGCCGATGCCTTTGACACCGCAACCGCACTGAACCTCATCAGGCGAGTAATAGAGAGCAACCCCGAACCGAAACGCAAACCAAAAAGATAAATGCCATGCCAGTAACGAATTTTTTCGCCCATATCGCAGCCATCCCGTTCGAGGGCTGCCTGAACATTACCGTCAGAAAGGACGGGGAGCAACTGACCACCTCCGTACTGCTGCAAAATGAGGGCTGCGGGGATGCAGCAAAGAACCATATACCGCCCCTGATTTTAAGGGGTAGCGCAAAGGAATTGTGTGAGGGCTTCTTTGATGCTGTCAGCGCACCTGTAGCCGAAACCTCTAAACTGCTCGTGAATATGGAAGCCTACCTTAAAGGGCAGGAAACCGCCAAAAAAAATGCAGCGATGGAAAAGAAAAAAACCGAAAAAACGGATAAAGCCGATAAATCGGACAAGCCCGCCACACCCGAGGAAATCAAAGAAATGAAATACAAGGGCATTATGGCGGAAGTGGATAAACTCGAAGCAGCAGGTAAATTCAGGGAAGCATGGCTAAAAGTGCCAAAAACTTCCGAGTTCCCCGAAAAATCCGAGGAAATCCGCAACCGCAGGTCGAGCCTGTCGGCTCAATTCAGCCCCGACCTGTTTGGTGCTGAACAACCTGCTACTGATATAACGAATGTTGAACCTAAAACCGAACAAGATGCTACAGACCTTATTGATGCCGAGGGTGTTCCTGATGAAAGACAAGGGGAATGAATTTACCCTGACCGACCCCGACCCGAAATGGAGCGTGGAAGCCGTGATGCATTTCTATGCGAACACGTACCCGACACTAACGACCGCCAAGACAGTCGGCCCTGAAATTACAAACGATACCGTACTGTACCGTTTTGAAACCACTATGGGGACAAAAGGATAATTGTAAGACCTAACGTTATGGACTATGCAAAAGATAATAGCGGGGCAGTTACGGCTGCCCCAAAACAAAAGACAAAAGCTGCTGCACAAAAACACAGCCGAGTTCCTGACGGGCTTGCAGCGCAGGAAAGACACCGCCGAGGTACTTTCCGACCACCCAATGTCAGCCCCTGTGGGGCTGCTGCCTATGGTTTTCTGAAAACCCGTTTTTTGCCACATTATGCAGGGCAGGCAATCGCAGGCAGCAGCGAAAAAGAGGACTTTTACCGGAGTTTTAAACTGCTGTGTGAACATTATAATGTGAACCCTGTGGACACTACAGGTTTTGCCTATCCCTATGGCAGGGAGGTTGCCCTGCACGAAGCCGCGCGGCTGCTCAATGAGAAGTATTCCCAACATGTCGGTTTGGAACTGTTGGAGCATAACGGCAGTTTCATAGTTGAAGCAACAGAAACCTGCTATACAGGTAACACGCTGTTTTACATTCCTGTGCTGCCCCTGCATTATATGATTAAAGACAAAAAGCACCGTAAAGGCGCACGGCTCTTGCTTTGTGTGTTCAGCTACCTGTTCCATACCGTACATATTCCGTATTACACCGAGGACAGTTTTTTGTATTGGCAGTATGAAATGGTTTCCGAATGGGTGCAAAATGACCCCGATGATTGGAAACAAAAAGACTATTACGATTATGTAAGCCAGTTACGGGCTGCGCAGCAATACGGGGAAACCATGCTACGCAGGATTTGGAACACGGTACACTTTGACCATTTCGTGGAATGGCTCGAAGCCTTTACGCCCTGTGATGATTTGGACAGACAATGCCAAAGTATCGCCCAAAAGTTTTACAGCCTGTGGCAGGACTACCCTGAAACCTCCATCTACAAACACGCCGATACAAGCTGCCTGCCTGATTTTGAAAACGATGATTATGATGATTACGAATGCATCACGATGGAAAAATACATCGGCTTTGTCGCCTGTACTGACGGGTGGCTGTATGAAAACGTACAACAGTCGGTTAACGCCAACTTTAACGAAAGCGTGTCAAAACAAGAGCCTGTCCTGAAACGTTTCTTTGACGGGCAACCGCAGGACAACGATACCCTCGATTTTGAATGCCGACTGTTCCCACTTTTAAATGAATTGTGCTACCTCTTAAACAACTACGATTATGACACCAAACGTCCCTCTATACCAACCTAAAGCCGCCCTTGTAGTTTTTACTGCAAGCGGTTTTACCGCCCCCTATATTGAGTATTACGACATGGACGAAAGCGGAAGCCCTGTAAACCCACACCCTTTAACCGTGAGGGAAGCGCAAAGCCTTTCCAAAGCCCTTGATACCCGAGAGCAGGCAGGCAAGGCATTCCTGCGCCCCGAGGGCGTACTGCCTGATACTGTGTTGCACCTTAACCCGTCCGACAACGGCAGCGTGCTATGGTACACCAAGCCCCAAAGGCAACAACTTTACTTTGCCGAAAGCCTGGGATTGGATAACGGCACGGTTGCCCTGCCTGCCCTCGTTTGGAAAGCCACTAAAAAGGAACTGCAACTATTTGCCCTGAACGGTAAAGCCAAACCAAAAATAGATACCCCGTTATACCATGCCCCCTTTTTTAACCTCTACCAAAAGGGCAATGTGTGTATGGGTAATGTAAACATCGCCATTAAATCCGCTGCGACCTTAGAGGAATTCATTACGGCATGGCAAGGCTATTTTTTCGGGAGTTATTTTTCCCACCACATCAATGACCACAACCCCGTAGGTGTTAACCTGTTTAACCTCTACAAAGAACTTATGGCAGACCCTGAAAAGCCATTTCCAACCGACACCTTAAAAACCACACCGCTAACCCTTAAAAACCTATTGTAATGGAAACGAAAACAAAAGCACACTTTACCGCACCCGAACTGCTAAACCCGACCAACCCCATAAAGGTCTGCCTGATTGGCGCAGGCGGTACAGGCTCACAGGTGCTGACAGGCTTGGCACGGATGTCCCACAGCCTGCAACAATTGGGACACGCAGGCTTTCAGGTCAGCCTGTGGGATGATGATGTAATTACGGATGCCAACCGTGGCAGGCAGTTGTTTGCGGAGTGCGAAGTGGGCTTATTCAAAGCCACCGCCCTCATTACCCGTACCAACCGCTTTTTCGGCACAGCGTGGAGAGCCGTAGAAAAACCATTTACCGCTAATACCGTAACAGGCAGGAATGCGATTTATATTTCCTGTGTGGACACCGCAGCAGCCCGTTTCGGGATTGCGGACGTTTTAAATGATTTGGATTTGAGTGCATACGGTTCCGATACGCCCCGTTACTGGATGGACTTCGGTAACAGCAGGGACACAGGGCAGGTTATCCTTTCCACAATCGGCAGTATCCAACAGCCTGCATCGGAAAAGTTCATACCTGTGGGCAGCCTGCCACAGGTTACAAAAGAATTTGCGGAGTTGCTCTTACAGGGCGATACCGAAAACCTGCCGAGCTGCTCACTTGCCGAAGCCCTCGAAAAACAGGATTTGTTCATCAACTCCGTATTGGCACAAATGGGTTGCAGCCTGTTGTGGCAACTTTTTAGAAAGGGCTTTACCGAGCAGCGGGGTGTGTTTGTTAATTTAGGGGATTTGAGGACAATGCCACTGCCGCTTTAGGCGGTGTCGCGCTACAGGGAACCTTCCCGGGGTTTCCTGCGGCGCGGGACTGCTGTTACCTTAATAACCGATACATTACTTTACGGAAAAGTCATTCACTCCCACTTTTCAACAGTTTACCCTCTGATATCTCCTCACCGACGTTACAGAATGATTTTCACTGTTCATAAAATCTCATCCGCTTTCACCAATCTGACCCTGTGAATCTTTATATTAGTAGTAAATTTTTACATGTGAAAAAAGGCGGAGATTTAGAAACAGTTGCCATTGACTTTCTTGAGCGAATTTGCAAGGAAATGGGGCTGTCGGTAGCAACATTACGTATACAGCACTCAGGAAGTCAGGATGGTTATGATGACCTGATACAGGTTATTGACCAAAAGGGCATTACCTTTACCATATACTGTGAGTGCAAGGACTACACAACTAAGCTTAATTACTCGGAGGCCATGACAAAGCTTCCTCAACTCGCTTCCACACACAGGGATATCGACCTGGCACTATTCCTATCCCCTTTTCAGCCTTTCAGTAATATTATGGAACCTACAAGGAACAAGCCCTTCTTTGAAGCCCTTGTAACCAACCTGTTCTCTGTAGCCTTTCTGACACCGGACCAGAGGATACAGGACTATATCAGCCTTTATTCTGACTTATATAAAAAAATCTACCGCAAAGAGGCGTTAGTACTCAATGCGGAACAACGCCGTACACTTATCGCTAATTTCAGGAGCTTTCTCTTTTCTGATAACCTGCTCAGCCAGGTTACCATACAGGAGACCGACCGGCAAGTCTATATCGGAAAGCTACTTAAAGACCCGATAACAATATCGCGTACCCTACGCCCCTCAAAGGAGCGGAGTCTTATGGAAATGTATAATCCCTCGGGAATCAGCCTAGAAAGGGCATTGGCGACAGTTGAAAAGGGTATTGTCCTCCTGGGGGGTGCGGGCTACGGTAAATCGACCGAACTGCGCAATTTTGCGGTGTCTTCATGGGAAAGCAGAAACAGCAAATCCAACGTTTGCTTTTTTGTCCAGCTTAAAACTTTTAACAGGGCAAGCTCCATTGAAGAGTTGCTTCCCAAACAGGCACTGCGTACGGCAGGGCTTGTTATCATTCTTGACGGGGTCGATGAGGTGGAAAACATTACTGATTTTACCAACAAACTCAGGGCTTATATCGATGAGCACGAAACCAAGCTCAAAAAATACAAAATAAGGTTCATTATCAGCTGCCGCACCAATGTCTACAGGAAATACATCAAACAGGTAGCTGCCTTCAACGAATACTACCTGAACGAGGTTGCCTTTTCTCAGGCGGCGCCGTTCCTTTTTGAAAAATTCGGATTGGATCTGAGCACCCAGCCAAATTTTGATTACAGCCAGCAGCGACAGCTCTTTGAGAATCCTTTCTATCTAGAACTGATAGGAAAGTATTACCTCCAGCATAAAAGCCTTCGTACCGATAAGGCCACACTGATTCGTGAATTCGTGAATTCACGGTTAAAACACGATGAGGATAATAAATTCAGTAATGATGCCGGCTTTGACATTGACAGGATTATTTCGGATACCAGACGGGCTGCCTTCACCTTTGAGTCGCTTCAAAAAACAAACTTAAGTGCCGCCGATCTTAAAAAAGTTACAGGAATGGAGGCCACAACATTGGCAAAAAACCCTTTCCTGGAAGAAAACACCGATGGTACGTGGGCTTTCGAAAATAAAAACATTCAAGAATATTTTGTAGCAACCCTTATGGTGGAACTTTCGTTCGAAGAGATTCTTGAGCTGATCCGCATCGACACCGATATCAATAAAGTACATCCCTCATGGTATAACGTTGTTTCTTTTACCCTGAACCTGAACCTGCCACAGCAGGTGTATGCAGATCTTGCCGACTGGCTGGCTGAACATGATTACGAAGTGCTTTTTAACGCCGACGCCAACCTGATCAGTGATGATATCAAGGAACGATTGCTGGTCCGCTATTTTGAGAGGCACTGCGAACAGGAAACCCTATGGATAAATGATGCCGGGCAGATCGCACGTTTCAGCCAGACCGAAGCCAATATCACCTACCTGCTCAAAAAAATTGCAGATGAGAGCATTCACAGGCGTGCCCGAATGTCAGCGGTCAAGATCCTTTCGCTAATGGAACCGGCGCACCACCATAATGAAAGTGTCAAGACACTGGTGAAACAGGTTCTTTCGGCTGATTACATGGATGAAGATTACATTTACCTTAAAGAGGACATAATAATGCTCAGTAAGAGCCTGGGGCTGAGTGACGACCGGGAATTCTTTGGCGAACTAATAGAAATAGTTAGGGAGGATGATCACAAAGAAGTGGTGGGAGCTGTCCTCAGGGCTGTCCCTGAGGCTACGGTAGAGAACCATCTGGATTACTTTTTGGGTATACTCGACAAAGCACTTGGTTTAAAGCAATGGAAATTTACTGCCAGGACACGCTCGATAAACTCTACTAAGGATACACTATTTGAGCATTTTTGCCGGATTACCAATCCCGATAAGCTTCTTCGTATTTACCGGTTCCTATTGGCCAGGCATAAGGAGAATTCACTTAAGGAAAGTGTATTGAAGGATTTTTTGGAGCATATGGAAAACGTCTTCAAAGACAGGCCGGAATACAATGACACCTTAACCGATATGATCAGCAAGGCTGTTATCAATGATAATATTAGGTATTATGAGGATGACCTGCTTGTGAATCTTGTAAAGGCATGTGCAATAGCAAGGCCTGTGGCAACAGCTGTACTTAAAGCTGTAAAGGGCAACAGCAGCACCAAACATTTTCTGGTTGAAATCATGGAGGAAAAGGACTTCATAATGATTACCGAACAGTACCACAGCGGCAGTGTGAATGATGATTTTATAAGAGAATACCGGAATGTACTTAGCTACCGCAGCTTCACCTTAAGCAAAAGGTTTGAGGAATTTGTGGAGCAACACAGCAGCTACCTCTTTTTAGACAAGCTAAGCATCGGCGAGGCCGATCAATGGGCAATGGTTCGCAGTACCGATAAACAGGAAGACTTCAACCTGCTTTTTAACCGGGAGGGATTGCTGGGACAGATCAACTATATGTATGGGTATCTCGGCAAGGATACCATGACAAATAAGGATCTGGAAACTGTTTATAGGAAGTATTACCACGACCTTGACCTTTTTAAGGCCGTGCGTAGCAATGCCAAGCACCTGCTCGGACAAATGATACGCCGCAAAAAGGGGATGAAGCTTTCTGATGCCCCGAAAAGGTTAGCCGCTATGGAAACTGACATCATGTTTGACATCTATCAGGCACTTCCCAAAAAGGATGAGAAAAACCAGAAGATTGAGGTTTCCCAGATGCAGGTGAAATATATAGAAAATTGGTGTGTCAATACGGCGGATAATCTAAGAGAGTTCTACAAGTCAAGATTAATTGAAGATAAAGAACTGCGTTATACCGAAGAATTCAAGGTCTACGAACTGATCCACAATTTCCAGAAATATTTCAGGTTTCCGCTGGATAAGGAGACACTGTTGAATTTCCTGTATTTTAAACTGTGGGAAGGCATAAACATTCAACTTTCGGGACAGGCTAATCCATCTGAGAACCTTACCTCTGACGGTCTGACCAATGAAGAGATTGGGCAGCGTGTTGTCTGGAATCTTGTCCATGCCCAGCTGCCGGCATCCTGTTTTTACGGTCACCTCTCCTATTGCCTGGACCATGATATCGACATTATGTCGCTAAATATAAACTTTCTGGATATCATTTACCGTTATCTTGATTACGGCAGTGAAGTAACTGCCATACAATTAATTAAGCGGCTTTACGAAAATGACGACAATGTACTTGACGAACTTATGCACTACCAGGGAGATTCAAGGGTACGCCGCATGGTCTATGATACAATTATAGATATTTGGAGCAAGAGCGAAAAAAATGACAAAATAAGGACATTCCTATTACAGAATGAGCGGGAACTGATAGATAATCAGGTATATGATGAGATTGATATTATCAGGCACATGGTCGGTTGCAACGACCCAAATGCATTCAAGAGTCTGCTCGGTTATATTACTGCACGACTTAAGGAAAAAAAGATTGTAACCATACAATTCCGTAACGATGATTGGCAACGCTACAGCAATGTTGAGGGCATAGATGATCTTGTAGCTCTGATGGAACTGTACCTTACAACTCCCGACAGCAAGGCAATTTACGATAGGTTTACACTACCGACCCGCATTGCCTCGGAAGCGCTGATAAATATTTGTAAGAATTATGATGCTGCTACCTGTACTGTGGTAATTGAAAGGCTCTCTAAAATGGATTTCCGAAAAATAAATGCAACCGGGGGTGACTTGTTTTATTATCACCGCCTAAAGAATGATATTATGGAAATTTATTATAAACATAAATCGAAAGCCTATAGCCTTCGGGAAGTAATCGGATTACTGGATGGGAACAGGCATCTGTTTATCCCCTGAAAATATAAAGGATGGAAAAGGTAACCTTAACCCGAAAAGAATTTTATAACCTGGTATGGAGTACTCCGCTGAGCAAGCTGGCAAAGACCTATGCCATATCGGATAACGGCCTTCGTAAGATGTGCAAAAAATACCAAGTCCCGATACCGCCTAACGGCTACTGGCAGAAACTGAAGTTCAACAAGCCGGTGATGCCCGGGAAGTTGCCGGCTTTTGGTACGGGTAATGATGCCATTGAACTCACCCTTCGCGGAGATGAAAACCCCTTTAACCTTGACGCCTCGCCTGAAACAATTCTGGTACGGAAACTGAAGGCTGACCCTGATGCACCGCTGATCGTACCCGAAACCCTTGCCAAGGCACATCCCCATATTAGGGAAACCAAGCGCTACTGGGTGGAACAAAACAAGCACAGCGACCGCTTCCGTTTTGGGAATGCCATGCCCCATCTCAGTATCGGCACAGAGAAAGCCAACAGACCGAGGGCACTGCTTTTCTTTGATACCCTTATAAAATTACTGGAATACCGCGGGCATGGAGTTGCCATCAACGAAAGGGGTACTTTTGCCCTTATTGATGGCGTTGAGATAAAGCTCTCGCTTCGGGAAGCTTCCAACAGAGTCTACAACACCGAATCGCGATGGCCTACCTCTGAACTGATACCCAACGGCAAGCTCATCCTGAAATCAGGCAGGTACTCCTTTGATAAAGAATGGCGGGATAATAAAACAAAAATTGAGGATATGCTGCCCAGAATCGTAGTGCGGCTCGAACTTGATGCGCAAAAAGAAGCCCAGTGGAGAGAGACGGCAAGGATCGCTGCCATAGAGCGTGAGAAAGAAGAGCAGCTAAGACAGGAAAAGGAAAGGTTGCGAAAGGCCGAGCAGGCAAAGCTGGATACTCTCCTCTCACAGGCTGATAACTTTGCGAAGGCGGAAAAAATACGGGCTTTTGTCGCTGCTGCAGAGCGTACGGCAATGATAAAGGGTGGAATTTCCGAAGAGATACAACTTTGGATAGATTGGGCACTTGCAAAGGCCGACTGGTACGACCCTACAATAGTTACATCGGATAGCATATTAGGTGACCTTGATTAAGAGCATTAACAGCTGGATAAGCACTTGGTTGAAAAAGTTATATCTTATGATTTCAGCGACAAACTATAATAGCTATCTGACAATCCGGGAAGGTCAGCTAAACTCATTTGATAGTAAAAGTATAAATTGGGTTATGCAACACTACAGGACTTGCAATACTGAAAATATTATCTGCAAAAGTTATAGGTTGCCTGTTGATAACCGCGATGGCAAGGCACCATCCTAAAGTGAACATCTGCTGTGTATCCAACATTCTCATGGCTTCCAGCATTGAAACATCAATCTCAAATTTCTGATTGAGGTAGCCAAGGCAATCCTCTGCTAAAACGACAGCTTCGTTTACCAGGCGTTCCTCATCATACATCGACATTTCACTGTGAAATGCCTGTATACCGTCAGCTGTAAAGGGATGCTTTTTCATTTTGTGTCATTAAGCCATGCAATATATAAGTATCCTTATTGAAACATGTTACAAAAAGCGTTCAGTGAGTTGTAAAAAAAGTGCTTTCAATGCATCAAAACCACAGGAAAGATAGTCTCAATACACTTAATAGCAACTGACAGCGAAAACAGTCATTACTGGCGGTTGAATACTTAGATATGCCTTTTTGGCAGAAAATCAGTCTTTTACAAAAATTTTATGAGGTGGAATGCCCCGTTTGCCATGGTACTCGCTTTTCGGTCTTTTCCTTTGAGAATAACTATGGAAGATCGAATAATTTTTGTGACAATACCACTTTTGTATCTGACTGCCATTTTGGGTTTCATACTAAAAAGTGGACTGTCACAGAAAACATTGTAAGATCTATCTTCTTTCTCAAATTAACCAATAACTTAAAGTATCCATTACAATTGATTTTACATTGAAAATATTAGCCTGTATTTATTTCTCAACTTTATATTTAAAAGAAATGTCTAAATGTCAGACTTCTGTATTCGTACTGCATTCAGTATGGCAAGCAGGGCAACACCTACATCGGCAATAACAGCCTCCCACAAATTGGCAACTCCTCCTGCACCAAGTCCTAAAACAATAATTTTAACAGTCATCGCTAAAATTATATTCTGCCAAACGATTTTCTTTGTTAGCTTTCCGGCACGAATAGCGGTGACTATTTTGGAAGGCTGATCATTCTGTATTACGATATCAGCTGTTTCTATTGTGGCATCGCTACCAAGTCCTCCCATGGCAATACCGGCATCAGCGAGTGCCACAACAGGTGCATCGTTAACCCCGTCACCCACAAAAGCTATCCGTTTTCCCTGGTCTTTTAATTCCTGAACCTTTTCAACCTTACCTTCTGGAAGCAGGTCGCCATAAGCATTGTCAATCCCGATTTCCTTTGCAACCTGTTTAACCACAGTCTCTTTATCTCCGGAGAGCATAACTGTCTGTATACCCAAGTTATGCAGTTCAGTTATAACTACTGGTGCATCCTCCTTTATTTGATCAGCTATAGTAATGTACCCGCTGTATTGATTATCAATAGCTACCACAACTATGGTATATACTTTTGCATCTACACTATGCGGGTAATCAATATTAAATTTCTTCATCAGTTTTGTGTTGCCTGCAAGGACTTCTTTCCCAGCGACGATGCCTTTGAGCCCGTGCCCGGAAATCTCCTCTACATTTGAGATAGAGATGTTGTGCAAAGCTTCCTTACCGACGTATTCCATTACTGCCAGTCCGATAGGATGTGTTGATTGGCTTTCCAAGACAGCCGCCAATTTAAGCAGTTCGTTTTCCGTCACACCCTGAGCTACAACTTCCTGTACTTTAAAAATGCCTTCGGTCAATGTCCCTGTTTTATCCATTACTACAACATCAACCTCCGTCATTACATCTAGAAAATTAGAACCCTTAAACAAGATACCTTTTCGTGAAGCAAGGCCGATCCCTCCAAAATAGCCTAATGGGATAGAGACCACTAAGGCACACGGACAGCTGATAACAAGAAAGACAAGTGCGCGATAGAACCAAACCTCAAAAATATAGTCCTCTACAAACAAGTAAGGGACCAGGCAAACAAGCAAAGCTAATGCAAAAACAATGGGCGTATACACCTTAGCAAAACGGCTTATGAAAAGCTGTGTCTGTGATTTCCGTGAGGTAGCATCCTGCACCATTTCCAGTATCCGGCTGAGCTTGCTGTCCTGAAACAAAGCTGTAACCTTTACTTCGGCCACTGTATTGAGATTTATCATTCCGGCAAAGATCCTCTCGCCTTTTTGCTTAGTATCAGGCTTACTCTCACCGGTCAGGGCTGCTGTGTTAAACGAGGCTTTATCAGATACCAGCTCACCGTCCAGGGCAACTTTCTCCCCCGGCTTCACCTGTATAACCTCACCAACCTTTACCTCCTTAGGATGAATAACTTCTGTCTTATTGCTACGGATTACTGTCACTTCGTCCGGTCGAACATCAAGCAGTGCCTTGATACTGTGTTTAGCTTTATTTACCGCACTGTCTTGGAACCACTCCCCTATGGAGTAAAAAGCCATAACAGCTACCCCTTCACTGTAGGATCCGATAGCAAATGCACCTAAGGTGGCAACGCTCATAAGAAAAAACTCATTGAAGAAAGCAAATCTTTTTGCCTTACTCCAGGCTAAAAAAAGTACATTATATCCTGATAACAAATAAGCTATAGCATAAATGATAAAATTATAAGGAAATACCGGAATATAGTCAAAACCATATTCCAGTGTAAGCATTACAAAAAGAATGGCTATTGCCAAAAGCAACGGCCAGTGCCCTTTACAGCCCTCATTGTCTTCCACAATTTTTGCGGTCGAGCCCTGTGTAATTGAAGCATTGTCGTTATTCATAGTGCATAATTTTGTGATTAGTGTTGGTGGCCTCCGCCTCCTTCGCTCTTAAGCAGGTGGCTTTGGATATAATAAGCGCCTTTGAGCACGATTTTGGCATCTTTTTCAATATCCTTCAGGATTGTCACCTGGACATAACCTAACTGGCTTGTTCCTGTCTTGACCTCAATACGCTGGAAATGGTAGGTTTTGCCTTCCGGTTCTTTATGCTCGTGGCCGTCATCATGAGTGTGGCCCACCTGGGCGTCGTGGTCGTGCCCATGCCCGTCATCGTGGCTGTGGCCTTCCTGCTTATCATGAGGGGGTTCCTCATGCCCTTCTTCCAGGACAAAGATATACTCCCTGCCGTCAGCCCTTATAACCGCATCGGCAGGCAGTGCCTCTACCTGGCTTGTGCCCACATCGATAAGCGCATTGACATACATCCCCGATATAAGTGACTTTGTCGGGTTCAGTATCTCCGCATGTACGGCAACCGACTTGGTATCGTTTTCAAAGGACTTGCTCACATTGAATACCTTGCCTATTATTTCGGTATTGTCCTGGTTGGTCAGCACGAACCTGATGTTTTGCCCCTCTTTTACCTTTTGGAGGTCCTTCTCATACACAAGAAGGTCTACATGGAGCTTGGAATTATCCACGATGGTGAACAGCGGCTTACCAACTTCCGCATTGCTGCCGAGTTTGACGTTCACTTGCGTAACGTAGCCTGATAAAGGTGCGGTAAGTGACATTACCGATGTGGCCGATGACTTACTGAGGTTCAGCACTGACAGCTGCCTGTCAAGGGAAGCCAGCCGCGCTTTCTCGATATCATAATCGGATTTGGTGCGTTGGAACACTTTCTTGGAATTTACGTTTTCCTCACTGAGTATCTTCTGCCTATCGTATTCAAGTTTTAGGAACTCCAGGTTGCTTTTGGAAGTTAGGTAAGCTTCTTGTAGCTGCGCAAATTCAGGGCTCTCAAGGGTCGCCAGCACCTGCCCTTTCTTTACGAACTGCCCTTCTATGACGTTAATGGACTTGACGATACCTGTCATGTGCACTGAGACGTCCGCCTGGTTTTGCGGGGGAAGTTTTGTATAGCCGTTGGCATTGACAACTTCGCTGAGGTTTTTCAATGAAAATGTCCCGAGCTCGATTGAGGAAGCTGTGAACTGCGCCTCATTGAGCTCGACTTCCTTAATGGCAGATGTTTTCTTTTCACCGCTTTCCTGCCTCTTTTCTTCCTGTTCGTGCTCATGGTTGTGGGCATCGCCTTCCATAGTATTGCTCAGCAGGAAGTAATCGAAGGCAAACACGGCTGCCAGCCCCAAAATTATATACAGTATATGTTTAAGCTTTATATTTTTCATTATAGTCACATTATTGGTTTAATAGAAATTGAAGGTAGATCACCGCCTGGTTATGCTTGTTCACCGCATTGATATAGTTCGTCCTTATATTCAGGGCTGTTTCCAGGCCCTGCATATATTCAACATAGGATATATCACCATTCATGTATGCCTTCGTCGAATTATTAACGATAGTATCGGCGTTGGGCAATGCTGTGGCATTATAGTAGTTTATCAGCGATTCAAAAGTGCTGAGCTGTTCCAGCTGCTGTTGAAATTCACCCTGTAATTGTGCCAGGAGGTAATCTGCGTTCATCTGCTGTACTTCAACATTGGTCTTGGCAGCCCTGATCCTGGCTGACCCGCTCCCTGCGAAAATAGGTATCCCGATGCCTACCGAAAATCCCTGAAATTGCAGGGAGCTGCCATAGTTGACCGGCGAACCGTTGACATCCTGCACACCTCGCATGGACTGGATAAAATAACCTGCTGTAAAATCAGGCATCAGGGCAGAACGCTCCACCCTTGAGCCGGCTTTGGCTACTTCCAGCTCCTGTACTGCGAGCTGTACATTGGCATTTTGCTTCAAACGGGCCGAATCACGTACGGCGATACCCACAAGCGGAATGAAGGTTGTATCGGTAATGGTGAAGTCTCCTTCAAGGTTCAGCAGGATCCGCATCCTGGAATGCTCCACTTTTATCATGGTCTCGTTTTGCTTGATCTGCTGCTGCAGTTCCTGCTGTTTGGCAATTGCCATGGTGTTTTCAAGGGATCCCGTCTCCCCTGTCCGGAATTTCAGGTCGGCTGCCCGTACAAATTTCTGCATATAGCCGTTTTGTTCCTGAAGTATCTTATTGAGCTCTGTATAATAAAGCATGGCGTTCCATGATTGCCGTACCCTGTAGGACAGCTCTTGCTTTGTGACCGCAACGCGCAGTTCCGATGCTGCGGCGGTCTCATTCAACAGTTTCCTCCGCGCCCCAAACTGGAAGGGGCTGAAATTCTGGGAAATACTGATATATTTATCCTGGGCGGCGGTGTTCACTTGACCGAAGGTCCCGCTAACTTCAGTCTTAGGCAAATCAAAAGCCGTCCCCTTCAGCTGTGACTGCATACGGCTCTCCAGTAAGGAGGACTGGACACCTTTATTATTCTGGACTGCTGTTGTAATGGCGGAATTCACATCCAGGCTCTTTATCGTCTGGGCGTTGCCCGAGATCGAGAACAGCAGCGCTATAATGGAAGCAACCCCGATTTTTGATTTGTATCCAAATCCCTTCTCAAAATAGTAATACAGTATCGGCAGCACTACAAGGGTTAGCAGCGTAGCTGTGATGAGCCCCCCGATTACAACCGTTGCCAAGGGTTTCTGCACCTCGGCACCCGCACCCGTACTCAGCGCCATTGGCAAAAAGCCCAGGGACGCCACCGATGCGGTAAGGATTACAGGCCTGAGCCTCGCCTTCGTGCCTTCATGGATGCGTTTGAAAATATCAGTCATGCCTTCTGATTTAAGTTGGTTAAAATAGGCGATCAGTACGATACCATTTAATACCGCCACTCCGAACAGGGCTATAAATCCGACACCAGCGGAAATACTGAACGGCATACCTCTCAGCCACAGCGCAAACACGCCGCCTATTGCCGAAAGGGGTATTGCGGTAAAGATCAGGATGGATTGCTTCAAAGATTTAAACGTAAAGTACAGCAATACGAAAATCAGCGCAAGAGCCGCAGGCACGGCAATCATTAGGCGCTTGTTAGCCTCCACAAGGTTCTCAAACTGTCCTCCGTAAGTAATGTAATAACCTGCAGGCAGCTTAAGGCTTGCTCCGAGCTTATCCTGTATTTTGTTCACAACCGATTCCACATCTGCCCCACGGACATTAAACCCTATAACTATCCTGCGCCTGCCGTCTTCCCTGCTGATCTGCATCGGCCCTTCCTCGTATTTGATATCGGCTACCTGCTCCAAAGGGATTTGGCTGCCCGATGGCAGTGTAACGTAAAGCGATTTAAGGCTGCTGATATCCTGCCTGCTTTCTTCTTCCAGCCTTACCACCAGGTCGAAACGTTTCTCGCCTTCATATACAATACCTGCTTTCTCGCCTGCAAAACCCATGCGGATCACCCTGTTCAGGTCACCTACATTCAGCCCGTAGAGCGCAAGCCTGTCCTTGTTATAGCGTATCGTTATCTGGGGGAGGCCTGCAACCCGCTCTGCCTTTGCATCAGCGACCCCGGGTATATCTTTGATCATTTGGGTAACCTCGTCTCCCTTGCTAACCAGCATATCGATATCCTCCCCAAATATCTTGATGGCCACATCGCTCCTTACCCCTGTCATTAGCTCATTCATACGCATCTGTACCGGTTGCGAGAACTCCGTAGTAGCCCCCGGTATTTCCTCCAGGGCTTCCTCCATTTTTTCCATGAGCTCTTCTTTGGTCTCTGCGGAGGTCCACTCATCCTTGTCTTTGAGTATGATGATCATGTCACCTGCCTCAATGGGCATAGGGTCCGTCGGGATTTCGGCGCTGCCTATCTTGGTGACGATCATTTTAATTTCCGGAAATTTATCCTTAAGTATTTTTTCAGCTTTGGTAGTGGCCTCAATTTCCTGAGACAGCGAACTTCCCGACGCTATTATAAGGTGTGTAGCAATATCACCTTCGTCCAGAGTAGGTATAAATTCCCCTCCCAACGAGTTGAAAACTAAAAGCGCAGCAGTAAATAATGCCACCGAAAACCCAAGTATCGTTCCCTTTACATTCAGTGCCCTGTCAAGCAGGGGACGATAAATATTGTATACCGAAGAAATGATCCTATCGCTAAAATTTGGATTATGTCCGGTTTCCTTTTTAAGCACCAAAGCACTCATCATTGGCACATATGTCAGGGAAAGTATAAACGCCCCTAGGATAGCAAATGATACGGTTTGTGCCATTGGCCCGAACATTTTACCTTCCACACCCACAAGGGCCAATATCGGCAGGTAAACTATCAGTATGATGATTTCTCCAAAGGCCGCACTGCTACGTATCCTTGAGGCAGCCCCGTAAACCTCCGCATCCATCTCGTTGACGGTAAGCTTTTGTTTCTTCCTGACTTCAAGCCTGTGAATGATAGCTTCTACAATTATGACCGCACCATCTACAATAATACCAAAATCGATAGCACCGAGGCTCATCAGGTTACCGCTGACACCAAATAATTTCATCATGCTAATAGCAAACAAAAGTGCAAGTGGGATTACTGAAGCCACGACCAGTCCTGCACGCCAGTTACCAAGCAACAACACCAGTACAAATACCACAATCAGGGCACCTTCTATTAAGTTGGTCTGAACGGTATCTATAGCATTATCAACCATAACGGTTCTATCAATAAACGGCTCAATGGCAACGCCCTCAGGTAAGGTAGCTTTAATCTGTTCCATCTTATCCTTCACGCGTTGTACAACCTGTCCACTGTTCTCTCCTTTAAGCATCATTACAAATCCGCTTACCTCCTCGCCCTTGCCATCTTTGGTAACCGCTCCGTAACGGATGCTGCTCCCAATCTGCACCTTTGCCACATCCCTTATAAGGATAGGTATGCCATTAACATTCTTAATAACAATCTTATTGATGTCATCAATACTGCTAACCATTCCTATACCCCTGATAAAGTAGGCATAAGGCTTCTTGTCAATATAAGCTCCTCCTGTATTTTCGTTATTGGCTTCAAGCGCTTCGAAAATTTCGGCAACTGTCGTATTCATGCTTTTAAGGCGGTCCGGCTGCACGGCAATTTCATATTGCTTGAGCAGGCCGCCAAGGGTATTTACCTCTGCCACGCCGGGTGTCCCGGTTAATTGCGGTTTTATGATCCAGTCCTGTATGGTGCGCAATTGGGTCGCATCATACTTATCCTCAAAACCTTTTTCAGGAAAAACTACATACTGGTAAATTTCACCAAGACCTGTACTTATCGGGGACATTTCCGGAGTACCCAGGCTCTTCGGGATAATATTCTCCGCCTCTTTTATGCGCTCTGAGATTTGTGCACGCGCCCAGTAAATATCGACATCTTCCTTAAAAACAATGGTTACCACGCTTAGCCCAAAGCGGCTTATGGAGCGAAGTTCTACTATCTTGGGTATCGACTTTACGGATTGCTCAATAGGGTAAGAAATAAGTTGTTCCACCTCTTGGGTTGCAAGTGTTGGAGAACTGGTAATAATTTGTACCTGATTATTTGTAATATCAGGCAAGGCATCGATTGGAAGGTTATACAATGAGTATGTGCCCACTACAACCAATACCAAAGTCAATAAAGCAACAATAAACTTATTGTTGATGCTAAAACGTATGATTTTATCTAACATTGAAAATTTATTAGTATAATGATTTAATAAATACCACCACATATATACATGCGGCATAACCCGGCTCATCGCCGGAAAATCATTAAACTAATTGGGGTGGCTGCCAGATGGAGCCATGAAAATCGGACTTTACCGATTGGTAGAAGTTTGAAATTAGAGCAGAAGGTATTTCAGGAATGAAAATACAGAACTCCGTCACAGGTTGTAATACTACACCTACAACACAACTGCTGCAAACGCAAAAGGGTGTACAAATTTCCATATCATGATGTTCATCGTCTGCCTGTTGACTCAATTGCACTGAGTTTGTGTTACCAAGAGAAGCATGGGCATCACTGCAAGGCAATATCATTAGCACCAGTAAATAAACTGATAAAAACTTGATAAATATTTGCCTTGTTTTCTGCATCGTTTGTAAAAATAGAAAATAAATTTCAATATATCATCCTTAAACAAAATTACCCGAAATAGAAACTGATTGTACCTCCACTATATTATCGGTTTCTAAACACCTCCAAAAATTAGCAAATTTGCACTTTTTCGTTCAAAAAATATTTTACATTTGTGGTCTAACCAGCAGCCCTTCGCTGGTATGTCTTTGACAGTCAAACAAATGGTTCGTTTGTGATGTTTGTCGATATTTGGATAAAAACTGTATCCCTATTGTACCTCACAACCCTGAAATTCAGCAATATAAAGACTTGCTAATTTCTGTATCGGAAAATAATGTTTTAAAACCTAAAATTAGACTGACTTAATTTTTCTTCTCTTCCAATATTACCTTTCAGAATTAAATATTTATTTATCCTTTTTTTTATCTGCATTATCCTTATTCTTTTCCGAGGAAATATTTTCATATCGGTTAGGATCTGTGCCGGAAGGATCTTTTTCTGAATCAAAATGTCCACTTCCTTCGTTAATTCTTTCCTCTCTTGTAATATTGAGACCATTTTTTTCTTTATCAGTTTCCATAACAAAAAGTTTTATAATTAATTACTATAAAGTTAATTATACTATTTAAGTGTTAGTTGTATAGATATGTTAATTGCTGATAAAGTAAAGTTAAATAGTAATATCGTTTTTTAATATAAATAATAGTTAGTGAAAGAGATGAGCAGAGTAGTAATAGCTGGTACTCTGATGATAATTTAATTTTTATGACTTTTTACATTTAAAAAATAGTAGAATCCAAAAAGCTAAATAAGCGCTGTAAATATTGCTGAGATAAAAATATTGGGATGTGCACGAAATAATCCTTCACCAGAACAAGCAAGGTCAAAACCTTCCCTGTCTATCATCTTTTTGTATTTCTGTCTTAGCACTTTAAGTACGTCATCAGCTCATTATGTTTCTACCCCGAAAAGTTTCCCATTCTGGCATTATCGAAAGAAGAGTTAACAAAACATTGGAAAACAGCAATATAAAGGCTTTATAATTTCTGTATCGGGAGGTAAACTAGAATATTAATATCTTTGCATAAATAATAACCAATTGCACTACCTTTTCTTAATATAATTATGTATTCCCTGTACAGAATTCAAATCATTATTAAGACATAAAAAAGAGTATAAGCAAAACAAGCTTACTACATACCAAAGTATTATTTTATGAATAAATTCTTTAAGTTGAGAACAACCTTTAATAAAGGAGTAACTGTACCCAGTTTACTATTTATAATTCTCATTTGCTTACTCTCTGCTGTTTTTCCTACACTTACGGAAAGTGCACTTAATTACATAAAAACATTCATATTTGTAAACCTTAACTGGGTATATGTTTGGGCTGTTACCATATTTGTAATATTCCTGGTGTACTTGATGTTTAGTAAATATGGCAATATTAAACTGGGAAAAAACGATAGTAAACCTGAGTATTCGTTTTTCTCATGGATTTCAATGTTATTTGCTGCCGGAATGGGGATTGGCTTGATGTATTTTAGTGTGGCAGAACCTATGCAACATTATTCTAATGAAATATTTTCGGGCAGCCACTATGTTAACCGTGCAAAGAATGCACAGCTTTATACCTTCTTCCATTGGGGTGTACACGCCTGGGCTATTTACGGAATTGTAGGACTTTCACTCTCCTACTTCGCTTATAGGTACAGATTACCGTTATCGTTAAGAAGTTGTTTTTATCCGCTGCTAAAAAATAAAATTAATGGCCGCTTGGGTAATGCGATAGATGTTTTTGCTTTGTGCAGTACCTTTTTCGGTATCACTACAACTCTTGGTTTTGGAGTAGTACAAATAAGTTCAGGACTAGAAACATTAAACATTCTTCCCGGTAACAACTTTACAAACCAAATAATAATAGTAGCTATACTGGTATCCATATCCATTATCTCTGCTGTTGCAGGGGTTAATAAAGGCGTGAAACTATTAAGTAGTATCAATATAATCAGTGTAATTATTTTACTGCTTTTTGTGCTTTTACTTGGTCCTACAGTGTACTTACTGGGAAGCTTTACCGAAGGAATAGGAGGCTATATAAACAACTTTTTCAACCTTACTTTTAGTACCCATGTGTATGATGAAGAAACACTCCCTTGGTTTTATAACTGGACTATTCTTTACTGGGCATGGTGGATTTCATGGTCGCCTTATGTAGGTTTATTTATTGCTAAAATCTCTAAAGGGCGAACTATAAGAGAGTTTATATCGGCAGTACTTATTATCCCTACCCTATTCAATTTTATATGGATGTCTGTTTTTGGTAACAGTGCTATATGGTTTGATGTAAATAAGGCGGGTGGTGCACTTAGCAAACTGGCAGATAACCCAGATGCTTTAATGTTCCGATTTTTAGAATATTTACCGTTCCCTGCTGTAGTAAGCTTTTTGGTTATAGCTATTATAATCATATTTTTTGTAACCTCTGCTGACTCCGGTATATTTGTTATGAACAGTATTGCTACAAAAAATGCAAAAATATCACCGAAATGGCAAACTATAACATGGGGTGCATTACTTGCTATATTATCACTTTTATTGCTTAATGCGGGTGGACTTAAAGCCCTGCAGAGTATGACGTTAATAACAGCCCTACCTTTCTCAATAATTATACTATTGTTTATGGTAAGTTTAGTTAAAGCACTGGCTATTGACCGAAATTATTACGAACGTGATTTTTCTGTTTCAACTGTTTCATGGTCGGGAGAGTTTTGGAAAGAACGTCTTAAACAAATAATTTCTTTCAATGATAAAAAAACAATTGATGATTTTATAGAAACAAAAGCAAAGCCTGCATTTAGAGAGCTACAAGAAGAGTTTACTAACAATGAAATAGAAACTAAAATTAATGAATATGAAAACCCTAAAAGGGTAGAAATTGAAATTCATTATGATATAGTAAACAACTTTAAGTACGGTATTGAAAACAAATCAAGAGATGTTTCGGAATATATTGTTAATGAAGATAACTTACCGGATATTGATGAAAATAAAACATTTTACCCACGTGCGTATTTTGGTGATGCACGTGAAGGGTATGATGTACACTTGTTTACAAAAAATGAACTAATATCTGATGTGCTTAAACACTACGAAAGGTTTATAGAAATTATTATTGAAGAGAAAAACGAAATGTTTATCAGCAGTAATGTAAACCGAAAAATGAAATAAGGTTATTAACCTGAATAATCACAAAAAAAATAGATTATTTCTTTATAACTATAGTGTCTGATTTTAAATCTTTTGCTGTAGCTGTTACTGTAATTTCATTATCACTGCCATCAGTCTGCACAATTACTTGAGCATAACCGTTAAACAGTTTACGCTTCCATGATTCTGAAGGTGTTATTACTTGTATTATACCAGGGCTACTATTAATAACAGCCCAATCATTTACTTTATGTATTGGTGTAGCTATAATGTGTAGTGTATTAATACCTTGCTTTAAAACCCCATTATTAAGCACATATTTTTGTGAATCTTCTTGTGACGGAGCTATTAAATGCCCATTTACAAAAACTGCTGTTTCCTCACCTATTTTTTCATAGAAAAAAGTAATCTTATCTTTTTTAGATAGTTCATCTAATTTAAAAGTTGTTTTATAAATATAGCTTGGAGCAAGGTTTTTATAATCTCTATCCTTAAAAGCTTCTTTCCAATCGCTTTCATTATATTCAGATAATGTTTCAGGAAGCACCTCACTTGCAAGTGCCTGTTCCTGTAATTGAGTAAATGCAATTGTTGTTATATCATCTAAAAACTTATCCTTTTCTAAAGAGGTTGGATTACCGTTCCCTACACCTATTATTTTTCCGCCACCGTTTACACTAAAAGTGATTTCATTATTAGCTGTAGGCACATGTAAGTCTTTTTTATCAAGAGTTTCAACTGTTATAACAGCAATATCATCACTCCCGGTTAATTGCTTTTTATGTGCTATTAAGGCTATTTTTTCAGGATTACCTGTTGTTTTCTGTACATCCGTCAGCACCTTTTTACCATTATTATAACCAACAGCCTTTATTTCTCCTTTTTTATACGTAACCTGCCATTCTAAATGGCTGTTTTGTTTCATTTTCTTTTTACCAAGGCTTTTATTATTTAAAAACAATTCTAGCTCTTCACAGTTAGAATATACCCATACCGGTATTTCTTCTCCTTCTTTACCTTCCCAGTTCCAATGTGGGAACACGTGGACTACAGGCTCAGTCCCCCACCACGACTTTAAATAATATACATTGTCTTTAGGAAATCCGCATACATCCATCATCCCGAAATACGATGTTACCGAAGGCCAACCGTAAGGTGTAGGCTCTCCGCGATAGTCAAATCCTGTCCAGATAAACATTCCCGCCAAATATTCTCTGTCAGCATAAAAATTCCAACCTTCTTCTATACTGTAAAAGCTGGGTCGTGGTTTAACATCGTAAGCACTTTTATAATGTTTTTCATCATCAGTAAAATATACACCTCTTGTTGCAAACGTAGAGCCTTCTTCCGAGCCCATCCCCGGTTGCTCTTTATACTCATTACGGTGCGCATCAATATCACCATTACCAAGGTAATTATACCCCATAACTTCTACTACAGATGATATTCCGCTTTTAAAACCGCTACTTATACCAACAGACACAGGTCTGGTAGAATCAATAGTCTTAACATAATCCTGCAGGGTAAGTGTAATACGCTCCCCTACTATACCGCCTTCTATTTTCCACTCTTCATTTCCTACAGACCAGCATATTATACTTGGGTGATTCCTATCGCGCTCTATCATCTTTCTTAGATTATCCAAATGCATTTTATTAATTCCCATTAATCGGGCTTCATCAATAACAAGCATACCTAAACTATCACATGCCTCCAATAACTCAGGGGTTGGTGGGTTATGCGAACACCTGTAAGCATTAGAGCCCATTTCTTTTAACTTACTAATTCGGAAATATTGAAGCTCATCAGGCATAGCTGCTCCTACTCCCGCATGGTCCTGATGGTTGTTTGTCCCTTTTAATTTTACATGTTTTCCATTTAAAAAGAAGCCTTTCTCTGCATCAAAATAAAAACTGCGAATACCAAATTTTGTAGTGTATTGGTCTATTAGGTTATTGTTTCTCTTTATTTCTGTTACCAGTTTATATAAATTAGGGCTATCTATATCCCATAACTGAGGGTTATTTACTTTTAAAGTAGAATTTACTGTAGTTGTGCCATAAAAATCAGGAGCTTGTGCTTTTTGACTTGTTTTAGCAACCTGTTCGCCTTTTTGATTAAAAATAGTTTGTACTATTTCTACCTCACCTTTTTTACTTCCTTTGTTTTCAATAGTTACCTGGGCAGTAACATTTGCAAAATCATCTTCTATATCAGTAGTTACATAAGTGCCATTAGTCGCAACATGCAGCGGTTCTGTTTTTTTGAGCCATACATGCCTGTATATTCCTGCTCCTTCATAAAACCACCCTTCCTCCATAGAGGCATCTACACGAACAGCTATAGTATTCTTGCCGCCATAGTTTATATAATCGGTAACATCGTATTCAAAACTGTTATACCCACTCTCTTCTGTACCTAAAAAGTGTCCGTTAAACCAAACTTTAGAATTTCTGAAAACACCATCAAACTGTAAGGTAATTATTCGTCCTAAATCACTCTCCGGTATATCTATTTTCTTTCTGTACCACCCAATACTTTTTTCAGGATAACCTTTACCGGCTGCTTTAAACCCATGGCTAAAACTTCCGTTTTCATCAAAAGGTTGTTCTACAGCCCAGTCATGCGGTATATTAAGTAATCGCCATGCTCTGTCATCAAAATCAGGTGCTGCCGCCCCGTCTCCGTTTCCTGCTTTAGCTAAATAAGAAAAGTACCCTGTAGCATGATTAAAATCTTTGTCAGTATCATATAGATGCCCGAAAGCAAATCGCCAGTTATGATCTATTGCTATTTTTTCCCGTACAGCTATACTCTTAGCTGTACTTTGAGAATAAATATTTTGGATAAACAGTAATATTATTAAAATTAAAAAACGATGAAAAATAGTGACCATAAATTACGTTTTGTTCAGATACTAAATCGATAAAGTTGCAATTCGATAAATTTACCACTAAAACATATCTTTTGGTTTATAATATATTATCAAAAACTAATAGTATGTTTAACCATTGTAGGTACAAAAGAAATAAGTTATATAGCCAATATTTTTTGGCAAACTGTTAACCTAAATACTTTTTGTTAATCTATAACTTTAATAAGTAAGTATTAAAACATTACTTAAATACAGTGGATTATGGAGAGTACTATAAACAAAATAATAATAGCGGGAGTAGCAGGAACAGTTTTTATGTCGCTTTACAGCTACTTAAAATCAAAAAAAGAAAAACAAATATATGTAGAAGCAGAATTGTTGAACAGACTTATTGATAAATCTGAAAATTTTCCGAAAATTAAAAACAAAAAAGTAAATCCTTACGGATGGATAATACATACCGGTGCAGGTATACTTTTTGTGTCAGCTTATCATTTAGCAATTAAAAACAAACTATTAGATAAAGACTTATTATCATCTATGCTTGCCTTTGGGTCTGTTAGCGGGGCTGTAGGTATTATTACTTGGGAACTAACTTTTTTACAGCATAAAAACCCTCCATACAACAACCGTTCAGGATATTACAGTCAATTATTTATAGCTCATATTATTTTTTCGGTATTTGCTACTACAACATATAATTATCTAAATACAGAAAATAACTAAACAGATATTAATACTATACTATTAAGTATAATTAATAAAAAAAGTCCACGCTTTCGCGTGGACTTTAATTTATATAACTAATGTATTAATTAGTTAACAGAGTTCTTTACTACTTTAACAGTTATTACTCCTGTTTCAGTTTCAACTTGCATAATGTAAGTTGCACCTTGTAGCGAACGCATATCTATTTTAGCTGTTGTAGCATTTACTTCTTGCGTTAGTACCACTTGTCCCATCATGTTAATTAATGTAACAGATGTTATCATGTTGTTGTTCTCTACGTTAAGAACATCAACTACAGGAACAGGATAGTAAGTAAGCTTATTAGCTTCAAATACATCTGCTCTAAGTGATACAGTAACAGTTACTGCAAGTGAATCAACACTTTCACAACCATCTACAGTTTGAGTAGCGTAATACGTTACACCATCTACAAGTATTGTAGAAGCATCAAGTGCATTTTCATGGTTTGCAGCATCTTCTGCAGAAGCATACCATACTATATCAGTACCATCAACAACAAGATCTGCAAATGTTGCATTTTCACCCACTATTTGTGCATCATCACCAGTTGGTGCAGGAGTCATAGTTATTGTAACCATAACAGCTGTTCTTTCAGTACTCTCACAAGTACCTACAGTTTGAGATGCATAGTAAGTAGTACCATCTAATAATACTGTGTCACCAGCAAGTGGCTCATCAGTAGTTTCATCAGCATACCATAAAACGTTATCACCTGTAGCAACTAAATCTGCAACAGTACCTGCAGTACAAATTGTTTGGTCTTCGGCAACAGGAGCAGCAACTACATTTACTGTTACGTCAACTGCTGTTCTTGGACTTTCACAATCGTTCATTGTTTGCGATACGTAGTAAGTACCTGTAGCAAGCATAGCATCTGAAACTAACGCTTCTCCACCTGTTTCATCTGCATACCACTGGATGTTATCTCCTGTAGCAATTAAGTCAGAAACCATAGCTTCATTACAGAATTCTTGTGCCTCTGCTGTTGGTGCTTCAGTTACATTAACTGTTACGTCAACTGCTGTTCTTGGGCTCTCACAATCATTCATTGTTTGCGATACGTAATAAGTACCTGTAGCTAGCATAGCATCTGAAGCTAATGCTTCTCCACCTGTTTCGTCTGCATACCAAAGTAAAGCAGTTCCTGTAGCAGCTAAGTCAGAAACCATAGCTCCTGAACAGAATACCTGAGCTTCTGCTGTTGGTGCTTCTGTTACGTTAACTGTTACGTTAATCGCTACTCTAGCTGCACTTTCACATTCATTAATTACCTGAGATGCATAGTAAGTACCTGTTGAAAGAACAACATCTCCTTCAAGTGCAGTACCACCTGTAACCTCTGTATACCAAAGTATAGTACCTTCACCTGTAGCAACTAAGTCAGAAACTACAGCTTCGTTACAGAATACCTGTGCGATAGCCGCCGGTGCAGGAGTAACATTTACTGTTACTTCAACTGCTGCTCTCGGGCTTTCACAGTCATTCATTGTTTGTGTAACATAGTAAGTACCTGTAGCAAGGTTTGCTGTTGATGCAAGTGGGTTAACCGCTGTTTCACTAGCATACCACTGGATATTATCTCCTGTAGCTTCTAACTGTCCTACAGTACCAAAGTTACAGAATACCTGAGCATCTGCTGTAGGTGCAGGAGTAACATTTACTGTTACACTAACTGCTGTTCTTGAAGCACTTTCACACTCATTAAGTGTTTGAGAAACATAGTAAGTACCTGTAGCAAGCATAGCGTCTGAAGCTAATGCCTCTCCACCTGTTGCAACATCATACCATAGTACATCTGTTCCTGAAGAAACAAGGTCTGAAACCATAGCTTCATTACAGAATACCTGAGCTGAAGCTGAAGGTGCAGGTGTAACATTTACAGTTACGTCAACTGCAGTTCTTGTTGGGCTTTCACATCCGTCTACTGTTTGAGTAGCGTAGTAAGTAGCAGTAGCTAAATCTGTTGAAGCATCTAGAGGAGTACCTCCTGTTTCAACATCATACCATAATACATCAGTACCTTCAGCAACTAAGTCACCTACAGTACCTTCGTTACAGAATACTTGTGCATCTGCTGTTGGAGGCATTACCTCTGCAGGTTCTGTAATTTCTACCGAACCAGTTGCAGTACATCCGTTAGCATCTACAATATTTATTGGATAAGTTCCTACTGATAATCCGTCAACAAATAATGACGCATCAGGAACACCGCTCCAAGTTGTACCATTAATAGTATACTCAAATGGTGCAACACCGTTTGTTAAGTTAATAGTTACAGAACCGTCGTTACCATTGAAACAACTAACATTTGTATCAACTACAACATCAACTACAATAGCTGCAGGTTCTGTTATAGTTATTGATTCAGTCGCTGTACATCCATTACCATCTGTTACATTTACAGGGTAAGTTCCCGCTGATAATCCTTCTACAGGTATAGTCGTATTATCAGGAAGGTTACTATACGTAGTGCCATTAACAGTAAGTTCAAATGGTGCTGTACCTCCTGTTGCTGTTACTGAAGCAGCCCCTGTAGAACCTCCGTTACAAACTACATTTTCGTCAACTACAACATCAACTACAATAGCTGTTGGTTCAGTTACTTCTACTGATTCGGTTGCTGTACATCCGTTGGCATCGGTTACGGTTACATCGTATGTTCCTGCTGATAAGCCTGCTAAGTCTTCTGTGG